>CAVRSD010000001.1:0-370380 GCA_963723765.1 Terriglobia bacterium
GTATCAGAGGTGGACTGTAAAACGGGGATTTCGACAGCCTCGATTCCTGATCCGCACCTCAAAGCAGGCATGAAAATCCCCAACTTAGTCACGGACGGCGGAGTCTGCTATTCCGTCGAAGTGTGATCGTGCACGATCTTCCATCCCTCAGGAAACTTGCGGAACACCAGCGTAAACAGCCCGTGCGGCTTCTTGCCGTCTGACAGTGTCAACTCCCATGCACCGCGCACGAATGCTGCATCGGTGGCGAGAATTTGGATGTTCAAGTCAGAAAATTCCAGATGCCCCATCTCTCGACCCTCGCCTTGATACTTCTTCCGATAGCGGTCGATCGTCGCCTGCCAGCCTGAACTCATCGTCGCTCCGGAGAAAAACGTCAGCTCCGGCGAATTCCAATATCCCGACATGAAGCCTTCCAGATCGTGATGGTTCCAGGCGTTCTGCTGCCGGTGCAAGACACTCTCGACGGCGGCTTTATCGTAGTTGGATTTCTGACTGGAAGCAAAAACGGGAAGGAGAAGGAAAACTGCGAAGATAAATGTCGCGCGCATAAGGGTAACCCTCCAGGCGCAACAGTTTCGCACAAAATACTATTTGATTACCCAACCCCTGACATTGTCATTCCGAGGAGCGCAGCGACGAGGAATCTGCTGTCTGCAGGCGGCGAGGAAAAGCAGATTTCTCGCTACGCTTCGAAATGACAAGGGGGTTGAAGTGTCAACAGCCGAAAGGCTTACGCCCCGCCTTTTTTCGCAACAACGGCAGCCAGTTTCCCCGCCTTCTCCCAAGGACGCTTCGGCTTCTCCGCCGGGGCCTTATCGCGGTCCACAACCCGGTCGTACTGATAGGACTCGCTCACCGTTCCCAGCGATTCGTTATACAGGCTGGGCAGTTGCAGCCCTTCTTTCAATTCTTCCGTAAACTGTTGCAGAGCTTTCAGGTGATCGGCTGAAGCTGGAATTTCATTTTTCGCAGTCTTCAGGAACTGCTGATATCCGCGATTCACCAGCTTGGAAATCTCGCTGCCAATCAGGTATCCGGGATAAGCAAAAATCTTCACGCCATCATCGCCATTCTTCTGGATGGCGGCGGAGCAATGGTATTTCTTCAGGAACACGCGGCCCTGGGTCCCCGGCGCTTCGAGCAGGTCAAAGCCGTGCTCGCGCAGCCAGCTCAGTACTTCTTCATAGTTCCGTGGTTCCACCTTGGTTGCCATTTCGTGTTCAGTTCCCTTCGCTCTTCTCTTGTTTAGATGCAAATTCCCGGAAAAGATGCTTTTTCGCCGGTTACTCTCTTATCCGCTCAACCTCTTTTATAATCGACGGGCAAGCGGCTCGCGCCGTATTTTGCCTGCAAGCCACAGTACTATAGTCACTGCGGTTCAGTCCCACGATCATGCCACACGATCCACGAAAAAACGCGGAAGTCTCTACTTCTCCTGCACATACGCCGAAAGAAAACAAACTCGGCGTGCGCAGTCTCGACCGCATTGGCAACACCCCGCTGCTGCGGCTCGACCGCATCACTCGCGATTTGCCCGGCATTCAAATCCTGGGCAAAGCCGAGTGGATCAATCCCGGAGGCTCGGTCAAAGACCGTGCCGCTTCCAACATCGTCGCTCAAGCCCGCGCCAGCGGAAAATTCGCTCCCGGCAAAACTCTGCTCGATTCCACCAGCGGCAACACTGGCATCGCCTATGCCATGATCGCCGCCGCCGAAGGTTTCCCGGTCACGCTCTGCATGCCGGAAAATGTCTCCATCGAGCGCAAACACATTCTGCACGCCTACGGCGCCAACATCGTTTACACCGATCCCGCCGACGGTTCTGACGGAGCCATCCGCAAAGCTCGCGAACTTTTCGCCGAGGCCCCGGACAAATATTTCTACGCCGACCAGTATTCCAACGACGCCAACTGGCAGGCTCACTACCATGGCACAGCCAACGAAATCTGGCAACAGACGGAAGGACGTATCACCCATTTCGTTTCCATGATGGGCACCAGCGGCACCTTCATGGGCACCACTCGCCGCCTGAAAGAACTCAATCCGAAAATTCGCTGCATCTCGCTGCAGCCGGATTCGCCTTTCCACGGCATCGAAGGCGCGAAATATCATGGCCAGCTCCATCGTGCCAAGAATCTACGATCCGAAACTGGCCGATGAAGACATCGGCATCTCGACGGAAGAGTCGTACGCCATGGCTATCCGTCTGGCTCGCGAAGAAGGCCTGCTCGTGGGGATCTCGGCAGCAGCAGCCGTCGTGGGATGCCTGCAAGTGGCGCGCACGCTAAAGCCGGGCGAGCCCGTCATTTTCGTAACCATCCTTTGTGACTCCGGTGACAAATATTTGAGCGAACGATTCTGGGAAGAAGGATGAGAAATTTCAGATTGAAGATTTTAGATTGCAGATTGAAAACTTTGGGCACTTTAATCTGCAATCTAAAATCTACAATCTGAAATCCGGCCAAATGTTAAAACTAGCCAAATCCCACTACGCCTCTCTCCGCCAGCACGGCGAGGAAACCTATCCTCACGAATGCTGCGGCGTCCTCCTCGGCCAAATCGCAGACGACAGCATTCGTGTCGTCACGTCCGTCGCCCGCGCTGGCAACACGCGCACCGACTCGGCGCACAACCGCTACAACATCGACCCCAAAGACCTGATCCGCATCCAGCGCGAAGGCCGGGAGCGCGGAGAAGACATCATCGGCTTCTATCATTCCCATCCCGACCACCCCGCGCAATGGTCGCCCACCGACCTCGCCGAAGCCCACTGGTTCGGCTGCTCCTACGTCATCACCAGCGTGGACAAAGGCAAAGCGGTGCTGACCAATTCCTTCGAGCTAACCGGCAGCAACGAAACCGACAAAAAGCTGGTGAATGAAAAAATAGAAGTGGCATAGCACGTGTGGGTCGAACACTCCTGTCCGACGCCTTTGACGTTGACCTTGATTTTTTTGGTTTTGACTTGGCCTCGATTTTGTTTGGCTTTGGTTAGAAATGTAGCGCGGGCGCCCCCGCCCGTGAAAAGCCAGTTGTCTTAAATACTTTCCATGATCTAATTCCTGAGTCAGCAAGATTCGGCTCCGGAGGCCAAATGTCCGCCTTGCCCAACCTCGTTCGATCAACCACCCTCCTGCTGCTGGCAGCAGTTTCATTAAACTGCACGGCATCTGCACAAGAGCACAAGCTCACCGCTCGCGAAGTGATCGCACGCATCCAACAGCACGTTGGAGTTCCCTGGCAAAGCGATACCGTCGATACTTTCAAGGCCGGCAATCCCGACACCCCGGTAACCGGCATCGCCGTGACCATGATGGCCACGCTCGACGTTCTTCAGCGCGCCGCCGCCTCGGGCAATAACTTGATCATCACCCACGAGCCGACTTTCTTCGATCACAGGGACGTTTCCACGCAATTGCCAATGAAAGAAAACGATCCCGTACTCGTGGCCAAGCGCGAGTTCATCGAAAAGCATCATCTGGTGATCTGGCGATTTCACGATCACTGGCACGCTCGTAATCCCGATGGGATAGAAGCAGGCATGGTCAACGCCCTGGGATGGCAGAAATTCGAGGATCCGCAAAATCAATATCTGTTCACTCTTCCAGACATCACTCTGGAAAAATTAGTTGCCGAGATCAAAAACAAACTCGGGATTCACGTCATGCGCGTGGTGGGAGACCCGAATCTGCACATCACCAAACTCGCCATGGCTCCCGGTGCGTCTGGATTCACCCATCATGCGGAAGCTCTGGAGATGCCTGGCGTGCAGGCTCTCGTCATCGGCGAAACTCAGGAGTGGGAAACTGTCGAATACGTCGCAGACGCCATGACCGAAGGCAAACAGAAATCGTTGATCATTCTCGGCCACATCCCCTCCGAGCAGGCAGGCATGGAAGAGTGCGCTCGCTGGCTGAAGACCTTCGTGTCTGAAGTTCCGATAACGTTCATCCCGGCGAAAGAGCCATTCTGGAGTCCGCAGCCGTAGAGCGAACACTCCTGTCCGCTGTTTCGATCTCCGGCTTTGGCTTGGTCGCGATTTTGTTGGGCTTCGGTTCGTATCAGGGCACGTCTTCAGACGTGCCGAAAAGTGCCCATGAAAGCACGCGGCTTCAGCCGCCGGGTTTACTGGATGAAAACAACCATCCACCATGTTCATCTGTCACAGCCTTTCTCAACCATCTGATAGAAAATGTCGCGATGGCTATCCCCCTACGCCGATCCGATCCAGGGGCGATTGTTGCCGAGCAGCGTACGTTCTTCGTTACTTCATCCATCGCCGAAAAGCGCAATCTCCTGCAATCCGATCGTACGGCAAAATTGTTCATCGAAGTCCTCTATCACTACCGCAACGAGCACAAATATCTCCTGCATGACTTCGTAGTTATGCCGGATCACTTTCACGTTCTGTTTACGGTCCAACGCGAGATGAGCGTAGAGCGCGCTGTCCAGTTCATCAAAGGTGGTTTTGCATTTCGCGCGGGGCGGGAGCTGGGTTTCAAAGCGCCCTTTTGGCAAAGAGGATTCTCCGAGGTACGGATTCACGATGCGAAGTCGCTCGGGCAGGTAACACAGTACATCTTTCAGAATCCGGTAAAACGCGGTTTGGCAGGGAGTCCGCCGGAATATCTTTACTCGTCCGCCCACTGCAAATTTGAATTGGACGAACCGCCCCAGGGGCTAAAGCCCGTGATCAGTGAGCATCTGATCGGCACGTCTGAAGACGTGCCCTGATACAATCCGCGTGGGTCGGACATCCCTATCCCACAAGGTCTGCATGAATGTGGCGCGGGCCCCCCTCTGCATCCTCGACCCCTCATGTGGCATCATGTATAGCCTATGCCTAAGATCCACATCCCAACGCCCTTGCGGCAATATACCGGCAAACAGGCAGCCGTCGACGTCAAGTCGGGCACCATTGCTGACTCCCTCAACGACCTCGTCAGCCAGCATCCCGACTTGCGCCGCCACCTCTATACCGACGAGGGCAAACTACGTGCCTTCGTCAACGTTTACCTGAACGACGAAGACGTCCGCTACATGCAGAAGGAAGCGACCCCGGTGAAGGACAGTGATACTATTTCCATAGTGCCTTCGATCGCGGGAGGCAGGTAATTTGAGATTTCAGATTGCAGAATGAAAATCGTCGGCAAATCGCGCCCAGTATGCTGTTGTAGCCCATCCTGTCCGTAGTCCGTGTATCGTCCGGACAATCTTCAATCTAAAATCATAAATCTGAAATTCTTGAGGTTCCCATGGCCACCACAACCGAAATCAAACCCGAAGCCGTCACCCTGAGCAACGAAGAAATCCTGCGCTACTCGCGCCACCTGATCATGCCCGAGGTCGGCATGGAAGGTCAGTTGAAGATCAAGGCCGCGAAAGTTCTCTGCATCGGCGCCGGCGGACTCGGCTCCCCGCTGGCGCTTTATCTCGGGGCGGCGGGCGTGGGCACACTCGGCATCGTGGACTTCGACGTCGTGGACTACACCAATCTCCAGCGCCAGATCATCCACTCCACCGCCGACGTGGGCCGCAAGAAGCTCGACTCCGCCGCCGACAAGCTGATGGCGATCAATCCGTTCCTCAACATCCGCAAATTCGATACTCGTCTTTCCAGCGACAACGCCATCGAACTTTTCAAAGAATTCGACATCATCGCCGACGGCACCGACAATTTCCCCACCCGCTATCTGGTCAACGACGCCTGCGTCATCACCGGCAAGCCCAATGTTTACGGCTCGATTTTCCGTTTTGAAGGCCAGGCCAGCATTTTCGCCACCAAAGACGGCCCTTGCTACCGTTGCCTGTATCCCGAGCCACCACCGCCGGGACTCGTTCCCTCCTGCGCCGAAGGCGGAGTGCTCGGCATCCTGCCCGGTTTAGTGGGCGTGATCCAGGCCACCGAAGTCATCAAGCTGATTCTCGGCATCGGCGATCCGCTCATCGGACGCCTGCTCCTGATCGACGCGCTAGGCATGAGTTTCCGCCAACTCAAGCTGCGCAAGAATCCCGATTGCCCGGTTTGCGGCAAGAATCCCACCATCACCGAGCTGATAGACTACGAACAATTTTGCGGAATTCGTGGCGAGGAGGCCCCGGTGGAAGACGGTCGGCGGAGAAATGCAGGTCGAAGAACTCAAGCGCCGTCTCGACGCCGGCGATGACATCTACGTGCTCGACGTACGGGAGCCGCACGAGTACCAGATCGCCAACATTGGCGGCCATCTCATTCCGCTGGGCGATCTGCCCAACCGCGTCAACGAACTCGACACCAGCCGCGAAATCGTCGCCCACTGCAAGATGGGAGGACGCAGCGCCAAAGCCGTCACTTTCCTGCGCCAGGCCGGATTCAAGAAAGTTCACAATCTGGCCGGCGGCATCACCGCCTGGGCCGAGCGAGTGGATCCCAAGATGCCGAAATATTAATCAGTGGGATGGTATCAGGGGTTTGATTCGTATCAGGCAAGGACTTTCCAGCCCGTGCCGTCAAGCGCCCGCATCTCTCCGAAACCCGCCTTAATATATGGCGTTGACAGTATTAGGCACCCCCGTTAAAATTTCCGGCAAGATCTGATCCTCCCCTGTATTGTGATCCTGTACTCAACCTTGATCTGGAAGAGACATAAAGGGCAGCCCGTGGCGTGCAACTTTTGGGTTTACCGTGGGTTCTGTTTTACAGCCGCGATGGAGTAACGAGTCAACGTTCCCATCCCCAGGCACGTCGGTACGAGGTTATAGGTAATTCCGCTCTCAATATCTAATTACACAAGATTTTGGACATTCAGGAGGCCGCGATGAACATCAGAAAAAATAGTGGAAAGATGCAGTGGAAGCCGATTGTGCTTCTGCTTTCGACGATGGCGTGGGCGAGCCTTGCCGCAGCCGATCAACATAAACCAAGCGCTCCCGCTCCCAGTCATCCGGCCCCAGCCGCTCACGCGGCTCCGCAGCAACATGCTGCTCCTCAGCAGCATGGAGGCGGCAACGCCCCCTCGAGGCCTGCGACCAACTCCAGACCCGGCCCCGGAACCGGAACCAATACGCGGCCAGGAGGAAATAACAGGCCGGGCACCGCTGGGACCAATCGGCCTGGAACCAATGCCGGGACCAATCGGCCCGGAACCAACAACCGGCCGGGAACCAACGCTGGAACCAATCGGCCTGGAACCAACAATCGTCCGGGAACCAACGCTGGAACCAATCGACCCGGTGCCAACAACCGTCCGGGAACCAATGCCGGAGCCAATCGGCCCGGAGCCAACAACAACGCACGCGGCGGCAATCGCACGCCTCCGGGTAGAAACGTTGCTCTGAAAGGTGGCGGCCACGCCAGTATTCGTCCCAATGGCCACATCCGCTCCGTTGACCGGAACGGCATGCACATCGAACGCGGCATCCACGGAGATCGCCGGGTGGTCAGCGAACACAATGGCGCCCGCGTGGTCAGCTACGGGCGGCATGGCGGCTACGTACAGCGCGCCTACGTCACTCGCGGCGGTCACTCCTATTATTCGCGCACTTACTACGACCACGGCGTTTACCGCAGCGTGGCCTATCGTGGCTACTACTACGGCGGCCGCAACTATTACGGCTACTACCCCGGTTACTACTACAATCCTGGGTTCTACGGCTGGGCCTACAATCCCTGGGCATCGCCAATTTCCTTCGGCATCGGATTTGGCGGCTGGGGCTGGGGCGGCTCTCCGTGGTACGGCTACTACGGCGGCTATTTCGCACCGTATCCCGTTTATCCTTCGGCGGCTTTCTGGCTTACGGACTATCTGATCTCGGCCAATCTGCAGGCGGCTTATGCTGCCCGGCAGGAAGCCCAGGCCGATGCCTCTGCTAACGCAGGTGGCGACAACGGCGGCGACAATGGTGGCGGTGGCGGCGACGCACCTCAGGGTGCCAGCAACTCCGGCCCGGTGGCTCTCACTCCGGAAGTCAAACAAGCGATTGCCGAAGAAGTGAAAGCGCAACTCGCAGCGGAGCAGGCCGCAGCCGGTCAACCGGCTGCTCCCGCAGGCGGCGCAGCCCCGGCCGCAGCTAGCGGCGAGGTGCCTGCCGCACTCGATCCGGCGCGGCGGACGTTCGTGGTTTCGAGCGATCTCACCGTAGTCGGTGGCGATGGCCAGGAATGCGCGTTGACCTCGGGCGATGTGATCACCCGGCTCACCGATACTCCAGACCAGGACCAGAAGGTGAATGTGAGCGTTTCCGCCAGCAAGAAGTCGGATTGCGCATCCGGCCAGATGGTTGCGGTCAACGTGGACGACCTGCAGGAGATGCACAACCACTTCCAGGAACAATTGGATAGCGGCATGAAGACGTTGGCTTCCAAACAGGGAACCGGCGGCATACCGAAATCTCCTGACACCAGCACCAAACCCAGCGACGTAGCGGCTCCGCCACCGGACACCTCGGCTGGCAAGGCCCTACAAGACCAGCAGCAAGCCGCGGATCAGACCGAGTCGGACGTGACCAAGGAAGCTGCCGGGGGTGGAGGCCAATAAGGCAACTCCGCTTCCAGCATCAGAACACTGTCGCGAATCGCCAGAAGCGGGAGCTCCACTCAGTAATGTGGAGGCTCCCGTTTTTTGGCAGCATAATTTTAGAGATTTTATTCTTCTGATTTTGTAAGATCGTCGCCTCGGAATAAGCCGGTTACAAAAGCTTAAGGAGAAATGCACCCATGCGGTATAAGTTGGCTAACCCCATCGTCGTCCTCATCGCCGGCATATTCGGTGTCCTGATCGTCCCAACGCCTGCGACTGCACAGGCAGTTTCGCTGCTGGAGCAGCTACAAGCACAATACAAAGTAGTGAAAATGGGATCGGACACCAGTGGATATTCCGTGGTGGAAAAAGGCACTCTCCTGGCCATCCAAAAGGGCGGAATCCTGGGCGTACCCTATGCCGAAAAAACTGTTCTCCCAACTAAGTACGAAGCTGGGACTGTGCACTCCCCCAGCAGCTTGATGGTAGAGGGAAAAAAGAAGTTGTTTGGACATTTTTCGCAGACCTCCTCCGAGGGGCAAACCACAAAATTGCTTCCGGTGGGGGATAAGGTGTATCCGACCAAAATTGATGTCAGTGTGGAAAAAGACACGGTAACGATGGGCATCGTTGCCTGCGATACCTGCAACAAAACCGATCCGCCGACCTACAACAAGGCCAGCGTGGTTTTCCAGTTCCCCAAGGGATCCCTGGCGGCGGCCAGCGCCGGATCGGTCGAAGACACCATCGGTCAGCTTCTCTCCATTAGCAGTGATGATGCCCAATCAGACCAGGGCGGTCAGAATCAGCAAGGCGGAGACCAGGGTGGGAATCAACAAGGCGGCGGGCAGCAACAAGGTGGCCAACAACAGCGCAGCAACCGCCTGCCCAGCCCCAGACCATCCAATTAGGACAAACCCCCGACGAGGTCAACGCGGCTCTGGGCCAGCCCGACAAAATCGTCAACCTCGGCGACCAAACAGATTTACGTCTACAAAGACCTCAAAGTGACATTCTTGAAAGGCAAAGTCTCCGACGTTCAATAAATCCACTACTCTTGTCATTCCGAGCGGAGCAAGTAGCCCATCGCCCTTGTCATTCCGAGCGAAGCGAGGAATCCGCTTGCCGAGATCTTCGGTTTTGGGTAAACGAGTTTTTCGGTTTTGGGGTGGCGCAGCGCTTCCTAGCGCTGCGGTAAAGGCCGATTGATTCCGCTCGCGCTTCAGCGCCTCTGTGCTCGCGTAGGGGCGGGTGCCTCACCTGCCCCTACCCGCGCTAATTCTTGACTGTCATAGATTCCGAATCCACTGCTTTCTTTCCCGATACGCCTTCCAGCGCAGCTAAGATCCCCCGATATTCGTTTTTGTCACATTGCATCGCTAGACCGCCCTTTTTTTCGCCATCCGCCCAAGTCAGACCAACGAAGTGCTTCTTCGATTTACTCAGAGCCGTAAGGGCCCCTAGGCCGAGCGTGAAGACTCCGACCGCAACGGCTGTTCCAACTCGTCTGTGAACATCCTGCCCATAGCTCACTTCCGTGATTGATGAAGCAGGAATATTCGCAATCTCTGTCTTGTCTCGCACTAACCGGATGTTCGTAGAATCGATATAAAGCTTTAGCCCTGATCCTGATTTCACATCGGTGATGGATCCTCCGTCATAAATGACTTTGTACCCATTCTCTTTATCGGCGGCAAACATTACAGATGGAACAACGAGACAAAGCAACAATGCAGTGGCGAACCTCATAGGGACGTGCCTCCTAAACCTTATTTTTGATAGGGGCCCAAGGGGAAGGAAACAACGTTAACACGGAAGAATACGCGCAAGTAAGAAATCGGGAGTCAATGATTACCTGAGTCACAGGTTACTGCCAGGTTCAGAAAGCTGACAGTTCAACTCGCCTCACAACTCCAGATGGAACCGCACCCCCGGCACCCACACCGGGCCACGGTCTCGGTTATATCCCGGATTATTAATGTGCTGTAAATCCGGCCCGATGAAGAATCCCCGCCAAACGTGCGCATTGTAATAGCTTTCGACAATATTTTCGCGCCCGTAGTTCAACCCGCCGTCGCCTAGAAGAAATCCCTTCCCGCCCAGCTCCAGATAATGCTGGTGATCGGCACAAATTCCGTTCGAAACAAACACCACCCCAGCTTTGTCGGCCTTGCGACGCCACGCATCTCCAGCCAGATCGGCTCCCACCGCGACCGTCTCATCCACTTCGGTGTAGGCATAGGACTCATGCTGGCCCTCGTTCCATCCCCAGCGCGCAAATCCGCGCAAATGGTGCCCGAGTTCCTGCTCCAGGTTCACCCCGAAGCCATACTTCACTGTGGTTTGCAAAGGATGAGAGGTAATGTCCGGCACTGAAGTCTTCCCTGCCAGAAAATTATCCACCGCCACGCGATACACGCCCATGTTCGCGTGATTCACATACGACAGGAGCCGCACCGTGCTCGCATGATTGGCAAAAAGTTTGGGATGCAATCCCAGTTCGAAGTTTTCCGCCCGCGCCCGCCGCAGGTTCCACACCAAATCCGGCCCATTGGCCACGGTAGGCATCAGTGTCTCGGCAAAGCGAAACTCCCAGTTCCGGTCGTAATACTCAGCCATCGCGCCATAGGTGTATCCGCGGGTGTTGGCGGCATAGTCATAGGCGCCGTTATTGTCCACGGTCCAGTTCAAGAATTGGGAGTGGCTGTCCGTGCCCACGCTATTTAGATCGAAGAAATCGGCTATGCCGAATTTTCCCGCCCGCAGTTCCAAACGCCTCAACGGTACCTGGGTCGCCAGCCCAAACGGCCCGCGCTCCGCTTCCACGGAGTCATGGCTTAACGGAATAATTTCCCGCACCATGACCCGCGCCATGTACGGCCATTTCGAAAGCGTCGGATTGCGCACTGCATCCAGGTCGGTCTCGCCAGCCAATCCCAGGGCATCGCTCAACCCCCCGCCGCTGGCTTCTTCCAGGTCTAAGAACACTTCCGTGTTTTTGCTCAATTCGTAGCCAAGAAATAACGTCGACACATTGGAGGTTGCATGGTCAGCATGCGGCTGCAAACTGTTCGGTCCGCTATAGAGAGCGTGAAACGCGGGATGGTACTGGAAAATAATGTTGTCCTGCCCGGAAATCCAGTACGCGAGACGTTTCCGAATGGGTAAACATGGTGACCACGGGATCGTCCGCGGCAGGCGCTTTTTCATTCCCATCCGAATCCGTTTGCGCATTCGCCAGCGATGCCAGCCCAGCGAATGCCAACAGTCCAAGCCCCATCCAGCGAACATAATGGCAAAGCATTCTCCGGAGTTCGCTTGTCACAAGCATTAGCATTAGTATATCTGAAATAATTAACTATAGTTAACTATAATTCTAGAAGCGCCACAAAACGCGTAGGGACAGCCGCCCTCGGCTGTCCGGCACACTTCGTCAAGTCATTTGCACGGAATCGGGACTCTCTAAAGACTATCCAAGAAATGGATTCCTGGAAAATAAAGAACCAAAAAAATAAGGACAGCCCGGAGCCCCCCGAAGCCGTCCCTTATAAACCCTCCCGGTTAGAAGGGCGTGTAACTGAAATGAGAGTAACGGAGCGGTATTGCAGGAGTGTTGCGGAATTGTAAATTTCCGGTAAATAAAGACTTCCGATGGGTGCCCCGTCCTTCCCGCGCTTTATGCGGGAGGGCGGGTGCAGCATCTATGCTCACGTAGGGACAGCCGCCTCGGCTGTCCGCGGAAGCGAAGCTCCGCTGAGTTTCCTATTCGTCTCCCCACCACCAACTCCCGCTGATATATTGATAAGTCCTTCCCCGGAGGCCCATGCCCCGCAAACTCGACGAGTCCCGCAGACTGCAAAAACGCGCCGAGCAGATGATTCCCGGCGGCGTGAACTCGCCCGCGCGCGCCTTTGGCTCCGTAGGCGGCGACCCGCCCTTCATCGTGCGCGGCGCTGGCTCCCACATGTTCGACGCCGACGGCAACGAATACATCGACTACGTCGGCTCCTGGGGGCCGCTCATTCTCGGCCATGCACAGTCCAAAGTCGTTGAAGCCATCATGGACGCCGCCTGCAACGGCACCAGCTTCGGCGCCTCCACTCCTTCGGAAGCCGACCTCGCTGAGATCGTAATCTCCGCATTCCCGCACATCCAAAAGATTCGCTTCGTGAGCTCAGGCACGGAAGCAACCATGTCCGCCATTCGCCTCGCCCGCGCCTACACCAAACGCAAATACATTGTGAAATTCGAAGGCTGCTATCACGGACATGCCGACGCCCTGCTGGTCAAAGCCGGCTCCGGCATTGCCACCCTCGGAATCCCAGGCTCCGCGGGCGTTCCCGAGGAATTCACTCAATTCACCCTCGCCCTCCCCTTCAATGACACCGAAGCTCTCGAACAGGCCTTCAAGAAATTTCAGCATCAGATTGCCTGCGTCATCGTCGAGCCCATCGTCGGCAACATGGGCTGCGTCCCCGCATCCGGCGGATTTCTCGCTGCTCTCCGTCTGATCACGCAACGAGAAAAATCCGTTCTGATTTTCGACGAAGTGATGACCGGATTCCGCGTCGCTTTCGGCGGCGCGCAGGAGCGCTACAACATTCAGCCCGACTTGACGACATTGGGAAAAATCATCGGCGGCGGCCTGCCGGTCGGCGCCTACGGCGGCCCTTCCGACATCATGAACTTAGTCGCGCCGCTCGGCCCCATGTATCAGGCAGGAACGTTATCCGGAAACCCTCTGGCCATGGCCGCAGGCCTTGCCACCTTGCGTCAATTGCGCGACCACAAAAGCGAAATCTACCCCGCTCTGGACAAACTAAGCGCCCAACTCGTGGAAGGCGTCACCGCCGCCGCAAAAGATGCCGGTATGCCAATCTGCCACAACCGCGTCGGTTCCATGTTCACCTGGTTTTTCCAGTCCGGCCCAGTCACCGACTGGAACTCCGCTTCAAAATCCAATACCGAAGCCTTCGGCCGTTTCTTCCGCGCCATGCTGGACAACGGCGTTTATCTGCCGCCGTCGCAATACGAAGCCGCCTTCCTCAGCACCGCCCACTCTGAGGAAGACATCCAGAAAACCATCGCTGCCGCCAAACAATCCTTCGCGCAGACTAAGTAAGTGGAGGCCGAATCATGTAGAACCAAGTCTCCGACCCGGTCGCGGTGCGCAGCACCGCCGGAAGACGCCGTGGGTGCCCCGTCCTTCCCGCGCTTTATGCGGGAGGGCGGGGCTTTACAGGCTGTAGCTGAAAGCTGACGGCTGAGAGCCGACAGCTTTCCCCATCATCTCCGGCACCGTCACAAACTCATAACCTTCTGCCTTGTATCTCGCAATCAGCCGGTCGGTCGCAATCACCGATCGCGAACGGTCAAATCCAAAAGCCCGATGACTACCGTCATGCAGCAAAATCACATTCCCGCCGCAGACTTTGCTCGTGACTTTTTTTTCAATGTACTCGACTGACGTCGCATTCCAATCAAATCCCGTCACGTTCCACATCACCGGCAGCAATCCCACCTCTCGCGCCACTCGCAGGGTCACCGGCCTTCGTCCCCCAAAAGGAGGACGGAATAATTTCGAATGCTCACCCACGGCATCGGTAATCGCCTGCGTGCACTGCAAAAGTTCTTCTCGGACCAGGCCGCCGGATTTATAAATCAAATTCGGATGCGTAAAAGTATGGTTCCCTATCACATGCCCAGCCTGCACCACATCTCTCACAATATCCGGACGCTGCCGCACATATTTTCCCATCAGGAAAAAAGTCGCCTTGACGTCATGCTTGGCCAGCACATCCAGCAAGTGCTGCGTATGCGGATCATTGGGCCCGTCATCATACGTTAGCGCCAGTTGTTTCGATCCCCGCGGCAATCCGGTAAATGTTCGCCCATACCACTGCCCGGTCGGCGCCATCGATTGATATCCCGCCGTAAGCGCCGCAGCCACTCCCGCCGCCGTGAGAATAGGTCCAAGCATCCGCTGATTGTAAATGCGGCCATGTGAATTCACCACGGAGACACGGAGTCACGGAGGAAATTTCGCTGAAAAATAAAAATTAACAGTCCTGAAGCTTTCTCCGTGTCTCAGTGCCTCCGTGGTAAAAGAATTTGAAATCCGTGAAGATCCGCGCCAATCCGTGGCTGCTCTGACAGGGTTTACTCTTTCCTCAATTGCACACTGCGCCGTCCCGGGATATCCTGCCCTATCGACTAAACTTTAGAGCCCATGGCTAATCTTTTTGAGCTGCCCCGTTACATCGCCATTGAAGGACCCATCCGCGTCGGCAAAAGTACGCTGGCCCGCATTCTCGCTGAGCGTCTGAACGCCCAGCGGGTCATCGAAGCCGAGGACAATCCTTTTCTCCGCTCCTTTTATCAGGGCGAGCGCGGTGCCGGTTTCCAGGCCCAATTCGCTTTCTTGATTCGCCGCTTCGAACAACTGCGCGCCTTGGATCTCGGCCCCAGTTCGCAGAAAACCATCATCACCGATTTTATTTTCGAAAAAGACAAGCTCTTCGCCTATCTCAACCTCACCGACCAGGAGCTCGACACTTATAACCGCTATTACAACTATTTCCGCGAGCAACTCCCTACGCCCGATCTGGTGATTTACCTGCAAGCCACGCCGGAAGTCCTGAAAAAGCGTCTCAAGAAAAAGAACGCACCGGGAGAAAAAGCCATCAACGAGGATTATCTGGAAGAAGTGATCAAGGCCTACGAACACTTTTTCTTTCACTACACGTCATCGGACCTGCTCATCGTCAACACTTCAGAAATCGACTTCGTGGAACGCAACGAAGACTTGCAGGAACTGCTCCGCAAAGTCTCCGCCCCCATCAAAGGCACGCAATACTTCCTGCCGCTTAGGCATCCGAAGAGGCCGCCAGCGCGTAACCCGTAGCGACAGCCGCCTCGGCTGTCCGGGCAAGCCTATTTCCAAACCATCAGCATCACGCCCACAATCACGCCGGTCACGGACACATACAGCCACAAGGGAAAAGTCCAACGCGCAACCCTGCGATGTTGCGGGAAACGGCCGCTCAGCGAGAGGAAAAACGTGACCAGCACCAGCGGCAACGCGACCACCGTAAGCAAGATGTGACTGCCCAGAATGGACAGGTAAAGGACGCGAATCACGCCACGCCCGGCAAATATCTGGTCGCCGTGCAATGTGTGGTTAGTGATGTAAGAGGCGAGAAACAGAGTCGAGAACCCAAACGCCGTCAGCATCGCATTGCGGTGCGCGGTAATGCGCCGGCTGCGAATGAAAAACAGTCCAGTGATCAGCGCGATGGCGCTCATCCCATTCAACGCGGCATTCAACGCCGGCAGAAAGCCAAGCCGATGCGCAAAACTAGCCGGCGCCCGATGAAAGTAGACCAGCCAAAACAGAAACACCCAAGCCGCCGCACTGATCGCGATAATGGTCGCAATTATGGCTCGTCCATTGCCGGCAGGAGCGTTGAATTTCATAGCTGGCGTTTCTCGGGTAAGTTCCATACTTGCGTTCCAGATATTTATACGATTTCGTCGGCCAATTCAGTGTAGCGCAACACTTGCCGCTTAAAAGAATCGCGTAGGGACAGCCGCCTCGGCTGTCCAGGTTACGCGAGTGCCCTTCTCAATCCCTAGCTGCTTGCGCAATTCTGCAGGGATCACCACGCGCCCCTTCGTGCTGATGACGGTTCGATAATCTCGCATAAGATAATCTTTCTATCGAGCAGCGATAGCAATTGCTTGAGGTCTTCTATGCTTGCGTAGGGACAGCCGCCTCGGCTGTCCGGTCGAGCGTAGCTCGACTATCATTTGACGCCCAATGCATGTAACAGCGATTTCACTGGCTGGACCTCGGCTGTCGCTAGCAAAATAACCAAGTGCACAAATCCGTAAACCGCAAAGACTGCGGCTTCCGGCGATGATCGAAATAGCTTTTTATATCTAGCCATCATCGTGTTCTTGTTCTTTCGTATTTAGCCCAAAGTCATTTCTTCCTGAGGAGAGCTGCCTGCGCATCCTCGATCGGATCTGCAGACTTGATGCGTGCCCTCAGCCTGTTAAGCGGGTGATCTTCGGATAAGTCGTCACCTGTGCCGTCAGCCCCACGCACTATCGCTCCCCAATCAATATTCCCGGCCCTATAACCCGGGGGCGGAGACAGCTCGTTCTTGAAAGCCCACTTATATGCTTTGCGCAGGTCTTTACTAACAATCTCAACTTCTCCAGCGTCGTGAAATCGCTTGAGCGCTACATTGAGTGCAACCATGGGCTCGGACTTACCATCAATGGGATAACCGACGCGCTTGAGCAATTCCCGAAGCTCCGATGTAGTAAAAGCGGTCGGATAAATGATCCGCAATGCCGTTCTTATTGCGTCAACGAATGGCATATATTTCAGCCACGACTCCGCCAACAGTCTTCCCGCGTCTGTCTCCATAACCTCTATCGGAGGGACAATATTAGGGGGCTCACCACAAAGAGAAGCCAATCCTTCAATGGTCTTGATGAGACTGACCATCTCAGCTTTCATGGCTTCGCGCTTGTCACGCAGATCGTTGTATCTGCTGCGCAACTGCTCGAGAGTTTGTTTGTAATCGGGACTGGTCACGTCCAATCTATATCATAAACGATTAAGTTATACAAGATATCATTATCTAAAAAACATAACAAAATGCACTAGCAATGCTGAAAGCACTATCTAGCGTTCCACATCCCTTGCGTCTACAATACCCCTCGGCACATCCAACACCCATACAGGCTCTATCCGGCTAGCCGGAGGGGCACTGGAGGACACAGTGAGTCTCACCCCGATCGGCACCCGTCCGCAGGACGGTCCCCGCAAGATCACCGTCGCTTCCCTTCACGACAAAAAGCTCCATCACGAACCCATCACCTGCCTGACTGCCTACGACTACCCGAGCGCCCGCCTGGTCGACGAAGCCGCCATTGACATCGTTCTGGTCGGCGATTCGCTGGCCATGACCATGCTGGGCTACGAGAACACACTTTCCATCACCGTCGACGAAATGCTGCACCACACCAAAGCTGTCCGCCGTGCCGTGAAGCATGCGCTGCTGGTAGCGGACATGCCGTATGGGTCTTATCATGTCGACGCCCACGACGCGGTTCGTAATGCCGCGCGTTTTATGAAAGAAGCCGGCGCTGAAGTGGTCAAGATTGAAGGCGGTGAGAAGCGTGCCGACCTCATTCGCCGCGTGATCGACGCCGAGATCCCCGTCGCCGGACACATCGGCCTCACCCCGCAGTCGGTCAATCGCATGGGCGGCTACAAAGTGCAGGGAAAATCGCTGGCCGAGGTCGAACAGCTCATGCGCGATGCCGTTGCCCTCGACCGCGCCGGCGTAGCTTTCCTGGTTCTCGAAGGCATTCCGCGAGAAGTCGCGGCCATGATTACGGCCGAGGTTGCGACTCCCACCATCGGCATTGGCGCAGGCCCGGATTGCGACGGCCAGGTGCTGGTTTTCCACGACATTCTGAACCTGACTTTCGCTCCTCCGGCAAAATTCGTGCGCCGCTACGGCGACGCCGCCGCCGAGATCACCCATGCCATCCAGGCTTTCCGCGCGGATGTGGTTTCCCATCAATATCCGTCAGACGCAGAGTCCTATCATCTGCCCAAAGAAACGCGGTCCGCTCTCGAGACTGTCCTGGAGCGCAAGCGTGGCATGCGCCGATAGAAAAATCATTCACCACAGAGTCACGGAGACACAGAGAAAACAAAATCACCATCTGAACTAACCGTCAAAAGTAAATTCTTGTGGAAAGAAATATTTAGGTTTTCTCCGTGCCTCCGTGTCTCCGTGGTGAAAAGATCTCAGATGAATATTCACCCCACCATTAATGCCATGCGCGCGGCCTCTCGCGCTATCCACAAGAAAAACCAGCGCCTGGGCTTCGTGCCCACCATGGGCGCTCTGCACCAGGGACACCTCGCACTGGTACATGCCGCAAAAGCCCAATCCGATGTTGTGGCCGCTTCTATCTTCGTGAACCCGTTGCAGTTCGGCCCCAAAGAAGACCTCAGCAAATATCCCCGCAGTTTCGAACGCGATTGCGAACTGCTGGAAAACGCAGGCGTTACTTTGCTCTTCGCGCCGGGCGTGGAAGAAATGTATCCCGAGAAAGAACTCACTTACGTCAATGTAGAAAGCCTCAGCGAAAAGCTCGATGGCAAATCCCGTCCCGGCCACTTCCGCGGAGTAACCACCGTAGTTTCAAAGCTTTTTCATATCGTGGAACCGGATCTGGCTTTCTTCGGACAAAAAGATGCGGCGCAAGTCGCCATCATTAAGCGCATGGTGCGCGATCTGAATTTTCCAGTTGAGGTCGTTGTCTGCCCCATCGTGCGTGAACTGGATGGACTGGCGATGAGTTCGAGAAACGCCTATCTCGATGCACAGCAACGGAAATCGTCCCTCGTGCTCTACCGTTGTCTCCTGCAAATACAAAAGCTGTTCCAACAGGGAGAACGCAATTCCGCCAAATTGATAGGGGTTGGCAAAGAAGTGTTCGGCGACGAACCATCCGTGCGCTTGGATTATCTCGAGATCGTGAATCCGGAAACGCTTGAATCGACTGCAGAAATCACGGGAAGAACACTCGTCGCCGTAGCTGCATACGTGGGAACCACGCGCTTGCTCGACAATGTTTTACTAGGTTAGGGCGCGATACTTGCGCTGGTATCTTGAGTTGGCAAGTGCTGCCGAATCAGAGTCTCGACTCGCGACCACAGCAGTGGATCACACTCGCTCTCCATGTGGGTTTTCGATACCAGGTTGACGTACCAGATGGTCTGCTTACAAACTGCCGGATCTTTGTGGTAGTCATAGAGATAGTTCCCTAAGATCTGCGTGTGCGCGGGATCGGCGGCGGTGATTCGCGCCCGTCCGTGGATCAGCCCGTAAGGTTGATAAAAATTCGCCGCCTCAGCCACGTTGGCGGGAATGACGGCATCGTTTTGCCCTTTCTTTTGTACGCTATCCACCTGCACTGTCAGCATGACCGGAATCTGTTCCCGCTGTAGGGCCCGGGCCATGGTCACCGCCGTCGAAGCCCCCCAACTGTGTCCGAACAGGATGATGTGGGCGTTCTTCTTTTCTTCATCGGAAAGAATGCCGTCATGATTGGTGTCAAGCTGTTGCAGGAGAGCGCGATAGGCGTCGTGAAAGTGGTGGTTCTCGAAGGTCCTGATCCAGGTTCCGGTGGGATAAGACGCCCGCAGCCGCCGCACCAACTGCACCGGTACATGGCGGAGATCGTCATGATGGACAAATCCCCCTACAAAGCCAAGGACAATATTTGCCGGAGCGGTGGCCGAGACCGGGGTGTGGATGGAGCCAACTGGTTCCGCGGCCCTAGCCGTAGAGAAGGGTGCCAGGCAGCACAGTAGTGCACAAAAGTAGGAAAACTGTCGCTTCATCGGGACCCTGAAAACAAATCAGTCCTTTAGTTATCAGATGGTTGACAGCGGGTTCGGGATGCAAGGCCGCAATTCCGTCCGAACTCAATCATCAGTTAAGCAAGCTCCATGCCAGCAGAGCCTGCAAGTTCATTCCAAAACGGTCGCTTAAAGCTAAGTTGTTGAATGCTCGTTGGCGGCGTTTTCCCGGCTTAATTTGCCAGCCTTGCCCGCTCCCAGAATGCCTCCCATCGGCGTTTGCAGGCCCGTGGTTGCGATTGGAGGAGTCGAACCAGCCCGGAGGCCATCCGAGGCACAAGCAATGCTGAAATACGCTTCCCAGAGAATATTCTCTTTAAGCTATACAATCCCGAGCTTACCTCCAGGATTTTGGTCCGGAGA
Source organism: Terriglobia bacterium (assembly GCA_963723765.1). Taxonomy (GTDB): domain Bacteria; phylum Acidobacteriota; class Terriglobia; order Terriglobales; family Acidobacteriaceae; genus DATBAX01. Next base: position 20,323 of record CAVRSD010000001.1, read on the forward strand.
CGAACGGATTGCCCGCAATCACGTAACGCAAAGGAAGTGCAGCAGCCTTGGTGATGCCAATGCGCGGCGTGGTCAATACGCGGCGGGGAGCATCATATTCGCCGGAAATGCCCTTGGCAAGACCGTCGGCGATAAAAAGATCAGATTTTGGGCTGGTCAGGTCTTTGCCGTTGTCGCGGACACGGGTGACGCCAAAAGCCTCAGCCATCCGTCCGGGGCCGCTGGTCAGTTTTTTCAGGTCTCGAGGCCCAGCAATGGACACTCCCCGGGCAACCGCCATTTCTTCAAGGCCCACCAGCGGTTCCAGCGCACGAAACAGAATGGCTCCAGCAGTTCCCTTTGGCCTGCAAGTAACATTCAGGCAGAAGTGGTTGCCGTAGATGAAATATACATAAACGTAGCCCGGCGGCCCGAACATGACGGCATTGCGGGGAGTCGGTCCGCGGAAGGAGTGCGAGGCCGGATCGTTCTTGCCTAGATAAGCTTCCACTTCCACGATCCGGCCCACTAGGATTTTCTTGCCTTCACGGCGAACCAGGATTTTCCCCAGCAGATCTCGGGCGACCCGGCGGGGATCGCGATTGTAGAAACTGCGGGGGAGCGGGCTACCAGGCTTTTTCATCGAGTCTTGGTATTATCGCCTAGCAAGCGCCGGTAGTGGTGCAGTCAAACTGCACCACTACCCAAGCGCCTTCTCAATTGTGCAACCTCGGATTGCGTTGTAAGATCCTGTGCTGCTTACCGGTCAGCAGAATAGAGAAGTTGCAATGCCGAAAGCCATCCAAATCCCTAATCCCATAAAACTGAAGAATCTTACCCATGTTATGCGGATTAGGGGAACTGACGTTTCAGTTCACTGGTCAGTGCTGGCCGTAGCTGCCTTTATTCTTCTTGGCGTTTTGAGACGGCCAGTGATGTCTCTGATCGGACTTACCGCCTATTTGGGTGTCCTGATGATTCACGAATGTGGTCACATGATTGTTGCCCGCCGGCTTGGATGCACCGTATCCGATATCGAGCTTTATCCGATCTTCGCAATCACGCGTTTTTCAACGCCCTGGTCCCGATTCGATCACTGCCTAATTTCCTGGGTGGAGTTCTGGCCCAAGCAGTAGTTGCCATACCTCTCGTTCTGTTCGTAGCACTATTTGGGTATACGCGGTTCGATCCGATCAATGAAATTTTCGCGATCCTGGGCTTCTTCAGTTTAGGTGTCGCCGTTTTCAACCTGCTTCCGTTCAAGCCGCTTGATGGTTCCGTTGCCTGGGGACTAATACCAGAATCTATCCGACGCGTAAGGGCAGGCCACAACAAGCACCCAAACACCTGGCGGCGGTGAGGGCTTATCGCCTCACCATGCTCGGCTTGGACAGCCGAGGCGGCTGTCCCTACGCGAGTTGTGATGGTTCCGGCTGTTAGGCGGCACCTTTGGCAGCTTCTTTCAAATAAGCCAACACTTCTTCGGCGTGGCCTTCGGGCTTTACTTTGAGGAAGATGTGCTTGATCTTGCCGTCGGGGCCGATGATGAACGTGGTGCGGGCCACGCCCATAACTTTTTTCCCGTACATGTTCTTTTCCTGCATCACACCATAGAGATTGCAGACTTTTTTGTCGGCGTCGGCGAGCAGGGTGAAGGGTAGGCTGAATTTTTCCTCGAACTTCTTTTGCGCCGCGGAAGTATCGGGCGAAATGCCGAGGACGACGGCGTTGACCTTTTCAATTTTCTTGTGGGAATCGCGGAACTCGCAGGATTCGATGGTGCATCCGGGAGTGTCGGCGCGAGGATAAAAATAGAGCACAACGTACTGGCCGCGATAATCTTTTAATGCGATTTCTTTGCCATCCTGGTCGGGCAAAGTGAACTCGGGGGCTTTATCATTAGTGCTGAGAGTAATGGAACCCATGGCAGCTTCTCCTTCTAGGTTGACCGTTCATTCATGGTTATATCGTACCGCGCGGGGTGCCGTCATCTGCGCCGGCGTGGCCTTGGCTTTGGCACAGCTGGTGGTAGCGCAGAGTTCGAGTCGGACAAAAAAACTTACCGGCCCGCGCGCATTGGGTTTGCTTGAGATCACACCGAGCGGCAAAGTCTCGCTGCTGCCGGTGGCCATTATGGTTGATGGCGAATTTTATGACGCCAGCGCCTACAAAGCCGCTCCCGTGCCCTTTGCGCTTTATACCGATACGGTTTACGAAGGATTAAGAACGGGCGTCTCGCAGGGGCTGTTTACGGTGACGAGCGCGCAGCAAGGAGAAAAGATCTGGCGCGGCCAAGGGAAATGGCAATCGGCAGAGTCGATTGCCGCAGCGTCGGCGCAGAAGAAGGCTTCGGCGAAAGCGGCCGAGAAACGAAAAGCCCAGGCGGACGATCGGGACGGGCCTCCGGTGTTGCATCGCCGGGGTGATGAATCGCCAGCGCCTGCGGCTTCGACGCCGACTACCTCGTCGGGAGGGGCGACCGGAGAGTCCGATGATCCGGATGGGCCACCAGTGTTGCATCGCCCGAGTACAAGTCCATCCGCGGAGCCTGTAGGTTCGGCCCCGACTGCGGCGAGCGCTTCAGCCCCAACTACCGTAACGCAGGCAGGCACCACAGTTTCCGCCTCGGCGACCCCGGCTCCCGCCCCGCAAACACCGCCCCCGGCGGCACCGTCCGAAGCCAGTGGACCACCCGCGAACGATCCCAATCTTCCCACGCTGCGGCGCGGCAAGGCGGCAGCGATCAAGGAGGAAGCCAAAGTGGCTTCCGCTCCGGCTGGCCCTGCGGGACCAAAAACACCGGCAACAGCGACGCCGCGAAAGACGGCAGCGATCGCTATGACAGCATCGGCTACCCTGGATGGCATCGAACTGATTCCCGCAATTTCAGATGCTGCCGGGCCGGATCCGCGCCCTTATGCTTACACCATGAAGCCGGAGGAAGAAGCGAAATTCCGCGACAAGATGCTGGCGCTGGCGGCTGTCGAGGTTCGGACCCGGGCGAAGGATTTGGGCCTGGGGACGGCAGCGGCGCCGGCTTCGCAAACCAGCCATGCCGGTGCGCACACGGCACCGCATAAGCCGGTGAAAGCGACCGATCCTACTTTTGAGAATGTACAGCTCCGGGTATTTGATCTTTCCAACAACAACGAACCGGTGCTGGTGCTGACCGCCAACGCCCATCTGCCCCAGGCCAAAGGGGTTGGCGCGATAGGCGTGCAATACGTGGTGACGCTGGTGGCGCGGGAAGATATTTACGGCGATCTGCACAAAGCGTTTTCGAATGTAACGGATACTGAGCATTTAGACGTCTTGCCGCGGTTGGAATTGATTGATGCCGTCGATGCCGACGGCGACGGGCGTGGCGAGTTGCTCTTTCGCCAGGTTTCGGATTCGGGCAAGGCGTTTGTGCTGTATCGCGTGATTGGGGACCAGTTGTGGCCGCTGTTTCAGGGGAAGATCGGGTAGTTGAGTCGAGCGCTGCGCTCGACCCGGACAGATGGGGGCATCTGTCCCTACGAAATTCTTTCCGGCGGCTATAATTTCCGGATAATGGCTATGGCACAAAAGATCCCACAAGAAAATCGAAGCGCTGCGGGAGAAGATCAGGTATCACGAGCATCGTTACTACGTTCTTGACGATCCGGAGATTAGCGACTTCGATTATGACCAGCTTACGGATAAGCTGAAGGCACTCGAAACCGAGCATCCCGAGCTGGTCACTCCCGATTCTCCTACGCAAAGAGTGGGTGGCAAGCCCAGCGAGAGGTTCGTTAAGGCGCCGCATTCTTCGCCGATGCTTTCGCTCGACAACACCTACAACGTGGACGATCTGCGCAATTGGGAGCGGCGAGTGCATGAGCTGAGCGGACACGCTGACATTGAGTACGTGTGTGAGTTGAAGCTGGACGGCATGTCGCTGGCGTTGCATTACGAAGATGGCAAACTGGTGCGCGGCATCACGCGCGGCGATGGATTGATTGGCGAAGATGTCACGCTAAACGTGCGCACAGTGCGGTCGATTCCGTTGTCCATCCCCAAAGAAAAATTGAAGAAGGTTGGCATCCCGCTGGATTTTGAAGTGCGCGGCGAGATGCTGATACCGCTGGCGTCGTTTAAGAAGATGAACGAAGAACAGGAACGGAAAGGCGAGAAAGTTTTCGTCAATCCGCGGAATGCCACAGCGGGCACGGTGCGCAATCTGGAGCCGGGCATTACGGCGGCGAGACGGCTGGATTATTTTTCCTAATGCTGCTGCGGAATGGACGCACTTACTTTCCCCGGCATTGGGAAACGCTGAATGCGCTCGACGCGGCCGGGTTCAAGGTGAATCCCAGCCGCAAGCTGGCGGATAGCTTTGATGAAATATGGAGCTTCATCGAGAAAGAAGAGACCAAGCGCGAAAAGCTGCCCTACGAAATTGACGGCATTGTGATCAAAGTGGATCGCACCGCGTGGCAGGACGAACTTGGCTACACCGGCAAAGCCCCGCGCTGGGCGATTGCCTATAAATACGCGGCGCGCGGCGGCATCACGCAGATCGAAGACATTCTGGTGCAGGTGGGGCGTACCGGGAAACTCACGCCGGTGGCGGCATTGAAGCCGGTTTTCATCGGAGGCACAACCGTCAGCCGGGCCACCCTGCACAACATGGATGAAATCGAACGGCTGGGAGTGAAGATCGGCGACTGGGTGGAAGTCGAGCGCGGCGGCGATGTGATTCCCAAAGTCACGCGCGTGATCGAGGACAAAGACCATCCGCGTGGACATAAATCTTTTCACATGCCGGAGAAATGCCCGGAGTGCGGAACGCACGTCGTCCGTAGCGAAGGTGAGGTGGATTATCGCTGCGTGAACGCCAACTGTCCGGCAAAACTGCGGGAGACGATTCTGCATTTTGCTTCGCGCGGGGTGATGAATATCGAGGGCATGGGCGATGCGCTGGTCAATCAGCTTACTGATCGCGGGCTGGTCAAGAACGTCGCGGACATTTACAAGCTGACCAAAGCCGATTTGCTCGGGCTGGAGCGCATGGGAGATAAGTCCGCGCAGAATGTGCTGGATGAGATTGAAGCTTCGAAGAAACTGCCGCTGGAGCGGGTGATCTTTGGGCTGGGGATTCGCATGGTCGGCGAGCGGACGGCGCAGTTTCTGGCCGAACATTTCGGGTCATTGGACGCACTCGAAACCGCCGGCGAAGAAGAATTGCAGGAAGTGAATGAAGTGGGGCCGCGCATTGCGGAAAGCATTGTGGAGTTTTTCAAAGAATCCGCGAATCGAAAATTAGTGGAGCGGCTGCGCGAATCTGGGCTCACGCTTACGGGAAAGAAAAAACAGCGCGGCACCAAGCTGGCAGGGAAAACATTCGTCATCACTGGAACGCTAGCGAATTACAGTCGCGATGAAGCCAAAAAGCTGCTCGAAGATGCGGGCGGGAAAGTGACTGGATCGGTGAGCAAGAAAACTGACTACCTGCTGGCTGGCGATGAGGCGGGGTCGAAGCTGGACAAGGCGAAAGAGCTGGGCGTGCCTGTGATTGACGAGAAAGAAATGGAAAAGCTGTTGGGGAAGTGATTCTGGCCGGACAGCCGAGGCGGCTGTCCCTACGTGAACATTGCCAAAAGCCCCGCCCTCTCGCACAGAGCGCGAGAAGGACGGGGCACCCACTCGGGAATGAGCCACCCGCTTGTGTAAAGATCGACGAGACAATTTATTGACAATTCCATGACAACTGCTCTGCTGGCGGTCGCTTAGTCTCTTCGAAACCCGAACGCGGTTCAAAGCCGCGTTGTTTTCACAGGAACGTTTTCTCCTAGCCGCGTCATCCTGGGCGAAGTTTGTACCCTTCCAAAACCTTCGCTTAGGATGACGATTTTTCTTGCAGGGCCCCTTTGATCCGCTCGTAGGTGATCTCGAGGCTTTCCGGCAGAATTCTGGTTTCCCCCACAACCGATAGGAAATTGGCGTCGGCCACCCAGCGCGGCAGGGCGTGCATGTGAATGTGTCCGGCCACTCCTGCGCCAGCGGCTTTCCCAATGTTCATGCCCAGATTGAGTCCATCCGGCTTATAGAGAGCCCGCAACACGCCTTCCATTCTCTGCGATAGCTCCATCATTTCGTGAGCAGCCGGGGTGGGCAGCTTCTGCAATTCGTCGACATGCGCGTAAGGGACGATCATCACGTGGCCGGGCGTATAGGGATAAGTGTTGAGAATGACAAAGCAGTACTGGCCGCGGTACACGATGCGGGCTTTGGCGTCATCGCCGAGAAGAGGAAGTTCGCAGAAGATGCAGCCGGAGGTCTTGGTGGCGCCACTCACGTAGGCGTAGCGCCACGGGGTCCAGAGATAATCCATGGCAAATCAGGCTAGCAGATGGCGAGGAGTTTAGAAAATCGGAGAGAGCTGTCAGCTCTTAGCTATCAGGAAAAGGGGCTGGAGATGCTCTGAGGTGTACCACTGCCGAATTTTTCGGGAATATGGACACGTCCGATCACGCCAGTTTCATTTCGGTAACTGTCCCAAACCGGCACTTTGGGGTTGGACTCTTGCGATCTATTGGCAACCCACCGCATTGCACTACTCTGCGTTTGCACGATCACTCATGCCACACGATTCAGTGAGGGATTCGATGATGCGAACTTCGATGACGCGAACAATAAAACGAATATCGAGAAAGTCTTTCCCGACATCCATACGCGGTTTGGCCCTCCTGTTCGCAACATTGTTTCTGGCTGGATGCGCCTTGAGCGGCAAGTCCGGGATCACGGTTAGTCCGTCGTCAGCGAATGTGCGGGTGGGCGGAACCCAGCAATTTACCGCGAATGTTCCGGCCAGCGCGGCATCGGCGGCACCGATGGAATCCCCAGGATCAATGCAACAAACCGCTTTGCTGCCAGTTTCGCAGGCGACTCCCAATTCCACCAGTATGACTACCAGCAGTGCGACCGTGCTCTGGTCGGTGAATGGCGTTGCGGGTGGCAATTCCACACTTGGCACGATTGATACGACCGGGCTCTACACTGCGCCTGCGGCCCTCCCCACTCCTGCTTCGGTGCAAGTGACTGCCACCAGCAGCAGCAATGCTTCCCTAACCGGAGATGCTGCGATCGGGCTGGAAAACCCGGTTCCGCTACTCACTTCAGTTTCGCCAACCGCTGTTTCCGTAGGTGCGTTCACGATTACTGCGGCTGGCAGCAAGTTCATAAAGAATGCACAAATCATGTTTGGCGGCACCGCGCTGGACACAACATTTGTTTCGTCCACCAAACTGACGGCGACCGGGACGGCCACCACGGCGGAGCTAGGCACGGTGCAGGTCACGGTCAAGAATCCGGCACCGGGCCCGGCGAATTCCACGCCGGCGCTTAGCGTGGATGTGCAGACAGTGGATACGGTCAAGATCAAAGTGAGTCCAGCTTCGGCATCGCTGCGATCCCCGGCCACGCAACAATTCACTGCGACCGTCACCGGAACCACGAATACGGCTGTGACCTGGACGGTCAACGGCACCGTCGGTGGGAGCGTTAATCTGGGAACAATTAGCACCACCGGCCTGTACACGGCGCCAGCAAAGCCAGACGGAGCGGTCAATCCGGTGCTGGTCAAGCCCATCAGCGTCGCCGATTCCCGCAGTTATGCGTTGGCGCCGGTGACGATTGAAAATCCCATTCCGCTGGTGAGTTCGGTTTCTCCGAATCCCATTACGGTTGGCAACTTCACGCTGACCGTAATGGGGAGTAATTTTGTGAGTGGCGCCACGGTGGTATTTGACGGCGATTTTCTGACGACTAAGTTCGTATCGTCCACCCAACTGACCGCCACGGGCACGGCGCTCACCCAGCAAATCGGAGCGGTGCCGGTGACGGTGGAGAATCCTGATCCCGGATCGGCGAACTCCACGGCTGCGAATGTGCAGGTAAACGCGGGGACATCCGTGGTTAGTGCTACAGCGGCCGCACGTTTCCTCGAGCAATCGACCTGGGGACCCACGCAAGCATCGATCGCCCACGTGCAGCAAATCGGGTTTCAGGCATTCTTGAATGAGCAGTTCAGCGCGCCGATCTCAACCTATGCGAAACCCTCTTCCACCGACAGTCTCGCGGTAGTGCAGAAACAATTCTTCGCCAATGCAGTGAACGGCCAGGACCAGTTGCGGCAAAGAGTGTCTTCTGCGTTGTCGGAAATGTTCGTGATCTCGGGAGTCCAGATTTCCGATCCAAGTGCTTTCACGCTGTGGAACAACATGATGCAGAACGATGCGTTTGGCAATCATGCCACTTTACTCAATGACGTCACGCTCAGCCCAGGCATGGGCAGTTATCTCAACATGGCCAACAATGATGGATGCAGTAGTTGCCGGCCCAACGAGAACTACGGACGCGAAGTGTTGCAGCTATTCACCATTGGGCTGGATGAGTTGAATCCTGACGGAAGCCTGCAGTTGGATGGTTCGGGCAATCCGATTCCAACTTACACCCAGGCGACAGTAGATGGATTCGCGGCGGTGTTTACCGGCTGGACGTATCCCACACAGCCGGGTCAGACGGCCGGATTTTACAGTCCCGCCTACTATAGCGGGCCCATGATCGCGTTTGACTCTCATCACAATACCAGCGCGAAAACGCTGCTCAACGGCACCGTTCTACCGGCGGGAAACAATTCCCAGACCGATCTGACCGCCGCTTTGCAGAACATCTTTAACCATCCCAACGTGGGGCCGTTCCTGGCGCAACAACTCATTGAGAAACTGGTGACCAGCAATCCCAGCGCGGATTACGTATCGCGAGTGGCGGCGGTCTTCAATGACAACGGAAGCGGCGTGCGTGGCGATCTCAAAGCTGTGGTCACTGCCATTCTGATGGATACCGAGGCACGTCGTGGCGATGATCCCACGCAAGTGCAGGCCAGCGACGGGCACTTGAAAGAACCGCTGCTGCACATCCTGAATCTGCTGCGGGCCACGAACGCGACCACCGATGGCGGCAGCAATCTTCAATACTACGCGTCGAATATGGGGCAGAACCCGTTCTATCCAGGGTCTGTCTTCAATTTTTATCCTCCGAACTATGTGATTCAGGGAACCCAGTTGTTGGGGCCGGAATTCAAACTGCTCAACACCAGCACAACCATTGCCCGCATCAATTTTGTGAACGATCTGGTTTACGGCAATGTGGGCCCGACTACCACTATTGATCTTTCGCAATACGTGGCGCTGGCTCCGGACGTGAACAATCTGCTGGGTGCAATTTCGGCGGTGATGATGCACGGCCAGATGTCCAGCGACATGCAATCCACGCTGGTCACCACGCTTTCGGGGATTACGGACAACACCCAACGTACCCAGGCGGCGTTTTACTTGATCGGCAGCTCATCGCAATACCAGGTCCAACACTAAGGGAGAACAGCCATGAGAAAGATGTCGAGGCGAGATTTCGTCAAGCAGAGCTGCTGTAGCGCGGCGGCCGGGATGGCTGCGGCCAGTTTTGGCCGGCTGGGCCTGATGAATGCGATGGCGCAATCTTCAACCGATTACAAGGCGCTGGTGTGCATCTTCATGTTCGGCGGCAATGATGCCAATAATCTGATCGTCCCCAACGATAGCGCCGGATATGCGAACTATGCCAGCATTCGGGCCGGGCTGGCGCTGCCGCAGAGCCAGTTGCTTTCGGTCACGCCGCCAAGTATTGGAAGTCCATTCGGATTTCACCCTAGCCTGGTGGAAGTCCAGAAATTGTTTACCAGCAAAAAACTGGCGCTCCTCACCAACGTTGGTACGCTGGTGCAGCCGACCACTCGCACTCAGTTCCTGCAAGGGCAAGGAACGCTGCCGCAGAACCTGTTTTCGCATGCTGACCAGCAAACCCAGATGCAGACGGCAGTTCAGGCAACGCTGGCAAACGCGGGATGGGGCGGACTGGTGGCGGACAAGATCCAATCTATTTACGGCGGCAACTTCCCTATCTCGATCTCTTTGGCAGGAACCAACATTTTTGTCGAAGGATTGGCATTCCGCTCCATGGAATCGAGCGGTAACCCGACGGCGCCGCTCAATGGATTTTATGGATCCAGCCAGGACAACGCCCGTCTCTCCGCTCTGCAGAACTTGCTGACCTTCGATACCGGACTTTCTTTGATCCAATCGGCGAGTACGGTGACTTCGAATGCTCTGAATGACAGCAAGACTCTCGCTACGGCTTTAGCTGCGAACCCGGCATTGATGACCGCCTTCCCCACTTCGAGTCTGGGGGGACAACTCAAGCAGGTAGCGCAGATTATCCAGGCCCGGGCTGCGCTGGGACTGGCGCGTCAGATCTTCTTCGTTTCCATTGGAGGCTTCGACACGCACAGTGCCCAGCTTGCGACGCAGCTTTCCCTTTTCAAAGACCTGAGCCAATCGATGAATGCTTTCTACAATGCAACCGTCGAGATTGGGGTCGCTCCGCAGGTCACGAGTTTCACCCTGTCCGATTTTGCTCGTACCTTGCAGCCAGACAGCACGGCGGGAAGCGACCATGCGTGGGGAAGTCATCACATGATCATGGGCGGCGCGGTCAAAGGCGCCGATTTCTACGGGACTTTTCCAACCCTGGCTCTAAACGGACCGGATGATGCCACCGGCCAGGGACGTTGGATCCCAACTACCTCGCTCGATCAGTACGGGGCGACGCTGGCGCAGTGGTTCGGAGTGCAGCCGGCGGATTTGCCGTCGATTTTCCCGAATTTGGCGAATTTCACGAACCCGATTTTGCAGTTTATTTAGGGAGTTCGGCAGAACAAATCAAGAAGACCAGGTGAAGCTGATCTCTCGCGCTGCAATATGTAAACCGGGGCTGCGGATGACCTCGTTTCCAACTGCGTAAGTTTATAAACACTCTTGAGGGTGCCCCGTTCAAGCTTCGCTTGAGCGGGGATTTTCGTGGAAATCAGAACGTATCGTGACAACCGGAAATATCCCTAGATGTTCTCGTTTTCGCGCTGTCCACTGGGACTCGATCTCTACCGTTCCCTCTCCGCCGTTCAGATAATGCCGGAAGCTGCTCCAGGGCCAATCTCCGGGACGTGCAACCAATCCGCGCACAACCGGATTGCGATGAATGTAGCGCAACTTCTCTACGAATTTGCGCTCACCCCATACATTGAAATCGTAGTATCGGGCCTGCCAAAATGAATCTGCCGCCCGGAGCGCCAGCTTTCGCGCGACTCCTTGTTTCAAAGACTTTATGGCCTGCTCCAGCGTACTGTGCTCGGGTTCGCTTACCAGCAGGTGGACATGCTCGGGCATGATGACGTATCCGTAGACGCAGATTTTGTAGTGTTGTCGAACTCGTTCGAGAGCCAGTTCGAAGATCGCGCGGGAGGTTGGTGTTTGGAGATTTTGCCGCCGTTTGTAACAACTGAAAGTCAGGAAATGGAGCTGGCGGGTTTCGTGGAACCGTTTTAGTCCCCAGGGCATGGGATGAGGGTATCTTCGGTTTGGGCTCTAGTCTGTGACATCTGGACATGGCAATCCCCGCTCAAGCGGAGCTTGAACGGGGCACCCTCGAGAGTTGATATGCTCAAGGTCGGGTCCTGGCCAGAAACCGCTGTTTTGGCGGGGTTTACGGGGGGACAAAATTAGCTGTGTTTGGGGTTTGACACTGTTCGGAAGCGGTTGTTATAGTCGAAGTGTTCCTTTGGACGCGGGTTATCTGTTTGGAACGTCCGACCGCTGGAATTGTCCTAGTTCGTCCGCCAGGACGGGCTCACTACAACCCACGACTCACGCCAGCAGTCTGCGAGACAGCCCCGCTTCCGTCAAGTACACCGGAGAGGCCATAACCTTGTTTGACGACAACAACGCCCACAATTCGGATTCCGCGACTTCTGTAATTGAGCACGCGGAGCCGGCCGAGGGCTCAATCCACGAAACCGCCGCCCCTGAGAGCCACGTTGCTGACGCTCAGGACGAAAAACAACCCGCCGCCACCGAAGACTTCGCCTCCGCTCTGGAGAATTTCACTACCGAGAGCGAAGAAGCCGCCAGCGATGACAACGTCATCAAGGGCACGGTGCTCAAGCTAACCGCCACCCATGTTGTGGTGGACATCGGCGCCAAATCCGAGGGAATGCTGCCTTTATCGGAAGTGCTGGACCATGAGGGGAAACCCCGGTTCAAGCCCGGCGACGAAATCGATGTGATGCGGGAAAAGGGCCAGACCGAGGAAGGGTACATCAACCTTTCCCACCAGAAGGCCTCGCGGTTGCGTGCATGGGACGAAATTGAGAAGGCCCACAACGAGAAGAGGCCCATCAAGGCCATTGTGATCGAGCGGATCAAGGGCGGCTTGACCGTCGATATCATGGGCGCGCATGCGTTCCTGCCGGGCTCGCAAATGGACCTGCGTCCGGTGCGCAATCTGGACAATGTCAAAGGGCAGGAGATCGAAGTTGCCATCATCAAGCTGAACAAGAAGCGCGGCAATATCGTGGTATCGCGCAAACAGCTTCTGGAAGAAGAACAGAACGAGAAAAAAGCCAAGACTTTAGAGCATCTGGAAGAAGGTTCGATCCTCACCGGCGTGGTCAAGAACCTCACCGAGTACGGCGCCTTCGTGGACATGGGTGGAATCGATGGCCTGCTGCACATCACCGACATGTCATGGGGACGGCTCACTCATCCCAAGGATCTGGTCAATGTGGGCGATCAAATCCAGGTGAAGGTACTCAAGTACGACAAGGATAAACAGCGAGTCTCGCTGGGATTCAAGCAGCTTACGCCGGACCCGTGGCTGGATGCGGAACATCGCTATCCGGTGGGAGCGCACGTTCATGGACGCGTGATCAGCGTCACCGACTACGGTGCGTTTGTGGAGCTGGAACAGGGTATTGAAGGCCTGGTACACGTCAGCGAGATGACCTGGTCGAAGCGGATGAAGCATCCGTCGAAGCTGGTCAACGTCGGCGACCAAGTCGATTGCGTGGTGCTCAACGTGAATCCAACCGAACGCCGGATTTCGCTGGGCATGCGGCAACTGGCAACCAATCCCTGGGATGCTCTGCATGATAAATATCCGGTGGGCGCGCAGGTCGAAGGCCGGGTGCGCAACCTGACCGACTTCGGGGCGTTCATTGAGATCGAAGACGGCATCGATGGACTGGTGCACGTCAGCAATTTGAGTTGGACAAAGCGAGTGAAGCATCCATCCGAGATATTGAAGAAGGGCGATCGCGTCAAAGCGGTTGTTCTCGCCATTGAACCCGATAAACGGCGGCTGTCGTTGGGAGTAAAGCAGCTTCAACCCGATGTCTGGGAGACGTTCTTCGCCACCCACCACGTCAACGACGTGCTGCACGGCAAAGTCCTGCGAGTGGCCAGTTTCGGCGCTTTCGTGGAAATTGCCGAGGGCGTCGAAGGGCTCTGCCATAACTCCGAAGCGGTCGATGCCAACGGCCAGCAGATCACGCTGGAAGCGGGCAACGAGCACGACTTCAAGATCGTCAAGATGAACCAGGAAGAAAAGAAAGTTGGACTCAGCATCAAGGCGGTGGGTGAGGAAGCTTCCCGCAAGGAAGTGGAAGCCTACAAGAGCCCCACATCCAGCACCGGCGGATCGACCATTGGTGATCTGATCACCTGGAAGCGCGCCGGGACTGATAACAACTAACTTCACGATCTGCGTGGATTTGATAAAAAGGCCGCCAGAAATGGCGGCCTTTGTTTTGTACCCCACCCCTGGTCATTTTCGAAGCGGAGCGAGAAATCTGCTTTTCCCTCGCCGCCGGCAAACAGCAAATTCCTCGGCGCTGCGCTTCTCGGAATGACAAGAGTTCAGTGCCGGATGACGAGATCGAGATGAGGTTTACTTTGTGTCGATCCGCAGGTTCATGTTCAGCTGATGGCGGTCGTCGAAATGGCTGACGGTTTTCTTATCGCTTTTGCGACCGTTGAATTGGGCATACACTTCGTAGTCGATATTGGGAGAGAGCTCGGGAAAACGGTACGTCCCGTCGGGGCCGACAATATAAGTCTTGACCGCCTGAGTGCGCGTGTTCGAGAGATACACAACCGCATCGGGAACGGGGTTATCCTGCCGGTCACTTACCGTACCAGTTAACATGCGGCCGGCATCGGCCTTTTTGTCGCCGGCATAGGCGAGATCAGCAACTAAAGCCAGCGTAGCCAGAAGCAGCAAAACCGATACAGTGTGGCGCTTTCTCACAAGTGCCTTCTTTCCTGAAACACCAGCTATTACTACTTTAGATGCAACCCAGTATCGATCTGGACTCTTTGATCGAGGTTCTCGTCAACGTGTACTTTGACTTCGTCACATGGCTGTAATGTCTTTCGATCCGGGCCTTTATAGCCTTTAAGGTCGGCCCAGAGTATATAATCCGCCGCGCTGGACGATACCCGCTGGGCAAATTCGCCGCGGTGATCAGAATAGACCTCCCAACGGGCCTTTTTGGGATTTGTGTCATCAGCCCGGCGGATTTTGACGGTCACTCCAAACCGTGGAATCCCATCCGGCCCCCAAACCGTGCCGACGATCACGGTGTAGGGATGCTTCGTCGGATCCCCCGCAGAAGCGTTCCCTGAAGCCTGCGAGGCCAAGGGAAGGCACAACTGGGTAAGGATTAACCCTAGCAGAGCCACTCGGGAAACGCGCGGGAAAGTTAGCATGGAAGAAGCGGGCAGAGACAAGCAAAACCTAGGAATAGTCACCGTCTTCGGCTTCCTCCTCTTCTTCCTCTTCGTATCCCTCGGCCTCCACGGGCTTGAGTTCCAGTGGACTGACCGTGACGATTTCAAAATCCGTGCCGCACTCCGCGCAGGAAATGATATCGCCCTCTTCAATCTCGTCTTCGTCGATATCCAGCTTGGTATCGCATTCCGCGCAATAAGTCATAATGGCCTCCCGTTCTATGAAACGCCCCTGTTAATATTTAGTTTCTCTTGGGCCAGAGGTCAAGTGTTTCGATCCAAATGTTTCGCCCGAATCGGTTACTCCAGATTACCCGCCAAATGGCCGAGCTGCCAAGCTCTTGGAGGAGATGTGGCATGAGCAGTAAGAATCGTACTATGACGAACCTTCGAGCTCCCCAGTTCTACCAGATTTTCTACGGCCTTCTGCTGTATGCCCTCTTCACCCGAATGGCCGTGCCCGCGAACGCGC
Organism: Terriglobia bacterium; assembly: GCA_963723765.1. GTDB lineage: Bacteria > Acidobacteriota > Terriglobia > Terriglobales > Acidobacteriaceae > DATBAX01. Next base: position 35,455 of record CAVRSD010000001.1, read on the forward strand.
AGGAATCGAAAATGGAGGCAGACCCGCAAATCGCGGCTGCGCTGAAGCAAGTTTCAGCGGAACGAATCCAGAGCAACATTGAAAAGCTGGTGAGCTTTGGGACCCGCCTGACTCTCTCCGCACAAGATCCAGCTTCAATCTCTGGCGGGCATGGAATTGGCGCGGCGCGGGAGTGGATTAAATCTGAGTTTGAACGCTATTCGAAAGACTGCGGCGGATGCCTGGAAGTGAAGACCGACAGCTTTACCGAAAGTCCGATGGACCGGATTCCCCAGCCCACGGTCATCACCAATGTTTATGCGGTGTTGAAGGGCACCGATCCGGAGAGCGCCAAACGCATTTTGCTGGTCACCGGTCACTATGATTCACGCAATTCAAACGACCAGGACCCGACCGGCGTCGCTCCCGGCGCCAATGACGACGGCAGCGGCACCGCCGTCAGCCTGGAATGTGCGCGTGTTCTGAGCAAGCTGAAATTTCCCGGGACAATTATTTTTCTGACTGTGGCGGGCGAAGAGCAAGGCCTGAACGGCAGCACCCATTTTGCAAAAATGGCGAAGTCGGAAGGCTGGAACATTGCAGCCGCTTTGAACAATGACATTGTGGGCGGAAATCGCGGGCTGGGCCAGGATCCGGGTGTGGTGCGAGTATTCTCCGAAGGCGTGCCGGTGGCCGCTACCGAAGCCGACCTGCGCTTGATTCGCAATCTTGGCGGAGAGAGTGATTCAACCTCCCGCCAGGTGGCTCGCTATATAGCGGAAGTGGGGCGCAGCTACGACGTCGGCGTGAAACCTCTACTGGTATTCCGGCTGGATCGCTTTTTGCGTGGTGGGGACCATTACTCGTTCAACAAAGAAGGTTTCGCCGCGGTACGCTTCACGGAATTTCGCGAAGATTTCAACCATGAGCACCAGAATGTCCGGACAGAAAATGGCCTTGAATATGGCGATCTGCCGAAGTTCGTAAATTTTGAGTATGTGGCGGCCGTGGCACGGCTGAATGCGGCAACGCTTGCCTCTTTGGCTGCAGCGCCGTCGTCTCCGGGCAAAGTCCGGCTCCAGACCAAAGAACTGCAGAACGACTCCACACTGACCTGGGAAGCATCGTCGCTGGCTAGTGGTTACGAAGTGCTTTGGCGGGCGACTACCAGTCCGGAATGGGAACATGTACAAGCGACGGGAAACGTAACCAAGATCACGCTGCAACTATCCAAGGACAATGTGATTTTCGCGGTACGGGCGGTGGATAATCAGGGTCACCGCAGTTTGCCGGTTGTGCCTTTGCCGGAACGGTAAAGGGTGAGCTGTTAGGATAAAGGATAAGAACGTGGGCCGCGCGCGGCCTTTGAGTTATGCCCAGAAATGTTTCTTCATCGATGGGATTCCCGCCGTTTCGCGGCGCTGTCCGGCAGATCGTCCTCGGCAGCCTGGCGATCTATGTAGTCATCCTACTGCTGATGTCGTTCGCAACGGCGACCGGGCAATTGGTCCTGGCACTCGGCACGCTGACTCCGGAGACCATCCGCCAGGGTTGGCTATGGCAGTTCGTCACTTACGCTTTCATGTATGTCGATCCGCTGAATTTTGTGATGTCGCTGCTGGGTGTCTATTTCCTGGGATCAGCCGTGGAAGAACGTGTCGGCTCGGCAAAGTTCTATAGTCTCTTTTTCTTCAGCATCATTCTTTCTGCTATCGCAGGATTCGCGCTCTCGCTCACCCACATCGTTGCACAAGGGCCGGCGTACGGTTCGGGCGCCGCCGCCAATGCCATCTTGATGGTGTTCTATCTTTTCAATCGGGACGCGCCGATCATGCTGTTCCCGATTCCGATTCAGATTCCGGTGAAATGGATCGTACTTTTTAGCGGAGCTATAGAAGTGGCCTACTTGCTGCTCAGCCATTTTGCTCTCTTCTTTTGCGTGTTGCTGCTCGGACTGGGCGCCGGATACGTCTGGTATCTGATGTTTGCCGGCCGCAAGGTTTCGCTGGGAATTTCAGAGCGCTATTTCGGAATTCGTAATAGCTATTACCGCTGGAAGCGGCGACGAGCTGCTCGAAAGTTCGAAGTCTATATGAGCAAGCACGACCGCAAGGTGACCTTCGACGAAAATGGCAATTACATTCCTCCCGAGGATGACAAAAAGAACGGCGGCGGGAAATCGGGCTGGGTGAATTAACGGTGCAATTTACCGCGGAGATCGCGGAGGACGCCGAGTAAAGCTAACCAAATGTTTCCTGGAACGCCGATAAAACCATCTCCGGAAGTTCCCCGTGTTTCGTTTTTCCCTTAAATCCCAAGTCGTGGCCTGCACCTTCCACCGCCAGCAATTGGTTTTTGGACGGAATCAGTTTCAAAGCCGATGCCATCTCGGCAATCGAGCCGAAGGGATCGCGAGTGCCTTGCACGAAAAGCGCGGGCGTTCGTAAGTTAGGAAAATGCTGAGTGCGAAGTTGCGCGGGCTTGCGCGGAGGATGCAAAGGATAGGAGAGCAAAAGCAGTCCAGTAACCAGGCCTGGTTCCTCGGCACACAGCATGGTCGATTGGCGGCCGCCATAGGAATGTCCGCCGAGAAACATCCTTCCGGAAACCAGCTTGCCAAGACCGGCAACAGCTTGCTTCAAACCTTCGCGGTCCCGAGCTGCGGCGCCGAATCCTGGTGGCCCATAGGGACTATTTTGGCGATACGGCAGATCGCAACGCATTACTGTGAAACCCGCGCTGCTAAGGGCCTCTGCAAGAGTCTGAAGAAGGGGAGACTGGCAATTCGATCCCGCACCGTGGGTGAGCACGAGACCATCTCCGTTCGCCACCGCCGGTGCATGGAGGAAACCGCGTACCGGAGGGTCGAAGGTGGTATCGGAGAAAGATGTGATGGAAGAATCACTCATTGGCTAATCGCGCGTTGGGGTGGAGCAGCGCTTCCAGCGCTGCATCAATTCAAATTATCGATAACGCAGGATTGAAAGGCCTGCTCCACCCGACTCGAAACTCAGAGCTGGCTCATTTCCTTCAGCGTCTCATATACTGTCAGGATTTTTACTTCATTCCCCAGCTTCGCCCAGCAGCGCTGCACTTCAGGGTCTTCCTGGGCGGCCCGGCGCGCGCCTTCCGATTTCCAGTAACGGGTCAGGACGAAATGCAGCTCCTGGTCGCGATAAAGCACGTCCCGGCTGTATCCACCCTCCGCGAGGGCGGCAAACAATTCTCGCAGCGTGGCAATTGCCTCTTTATCTTTGCCCGGCAAAGACTCGAAGATCGCAACGGAAAGAATTTCTTCGCTCATGTTTGGTCTCTGGAAACTAGGATTTTCGCCGGCCGGGGGAACGCGGCTTGTGCCTCCGTTTCTCCTGCAGCACTTCCTCCGGCGTCACCACATGCAGACGCATAAAATTGGTGGACCCGGTGGACATCCGTGTGCCCCCCACCACTCCCAGCACATCGGCCACTTTAACACTTCCCTGTTTCAGTAATTGCTTTTCGGAAGCATTCACCATACCTTCGACGGTTTGGGTTTGCTCGTGTTGGACGGGATGGACCCCCCACAAAAGGTTCATGCGATTGACCACCGCCGGCACATGGCTGAAGGCATGGATCGCGGAGTTCGGGCGATACTTTGAAATCAACCGCGCCGTGGTTCCGGTGTCGGTAAAGACGGCAATCGCGCCCATGTGAAGGTCTTCGGCGGCGTGCGCGACGGATTCGCAAATCGTTTCCGCGATGGAAAGACCGCGATGGGGGCGGCGCCGGGGAGTGGTGAACTCGGCAAGATTGCTCTCAGCTTCGACCACAATTTTCGCCATCATCGCCACCGCTTCCCGCGGGTAAAGACCACTAGCAGTTTCCGCCGAGAGCATGACAGCGTCGGTGCCGTCGAAAATTGCGTTGGCGACATCGCTGGCTTCGGCGCGCGTGGGACGCGGATTCTCGATCATGGACTCCAGCATCTGGGTTGCGGTGATCACCGGCTTGCGCCACTCGGCCGATCGCCGAATGATGTGTTTTTGAATGACCGGAACTTTTTCCGGGGCCATCTCCACGCCCAGATCGCCGCGCGCCACCATGACTCCATCGGAAGCCTCGAAAATTTCCTCCAAGTGTTCAAGTGCCTGAGGTTTTTCCAGTTTGGCGATCACCGGGGTAGTGCTGCCATGCTTGGCGATGATTCGCTTCACGGTAAGAACATCCGCAGCAGAGCGCACAAAAGAAAGCGCAATCATATCGACGCCGTGCTTCAGTCCGAAGTCGAGATCCCTGCGATCTTTGGCGGTCAGCGCGGGAATCGAAAGCGCAGCTCCCGGAAGGTTAATTCCCTGATGTTCCCCGAGAAAACCGCCGTTGATCACCTCACAAACAATATCGTCTCCGCGCCGGCTGACGAGACGCAGCTCAATCAATCCATCCGAGAGCAGGATGCGGGCGCCCGGCTTCATTTCGCTGGCCAGGGTTTTAAATGTGGTTGATATCAAAGTGGGCGTGCCATCGACCTCGCGCGGCGTAATGGTGACATGCGAGCCGGTCTTGATCGCTACGGGAGTGTGGCCAATGAGACACCCGGTGCGGATTTTGGGCCCTTGCAGGTCCTGAAGAATGCAGATGGTGCGGTTTTCTTGTGCGGCAATGCTGCGCAAAAGTTCAATATTTTGGGTGTGGTCGTCGTGCGTGCCGTGAGAAAAATTCAGGCGGGCAACGTCCATGCCCATGCGCATAAGATCGCGCATCGCAGACTCCGAATTGCAGGCTGGGCCGATGGTACAAATGATTTTGGCGCGACGCTCCACGAAGGCATGAGCAGGATTTTCCACTTTGCGATGAGGACTTGCAGAGGTCAGGCTGCGCTTGCTCTGTGTCAACAGTTCATCCCCGATTCATTTGAGATAATCTCGGTATTGTATATGGAGATGACCGGCGAGAAGGGAACAGGCTGCGCCCGAATGGACGCAGGTTCGTATCAGATCTTCCCCACCCCTGAGTTTCTGTCATCCTGAGCGGAGTGGATGTTTCGCGACAGCGAAGCATCCACGCGGTCGAAGGACCCCTGCGATCGGCAGTCTGCTTGAGGTAGGGGTTCTTCGACTCCGGAAATCCGCTCAAAAGCGAGCGGACCTCCTGCGCTCAGAATGACATGGAAACTTTGAATTTACACATGGGGGACAAAGAAACGACTAACGGCCCAAGCTCTTTGGCACGCACTTAGCCCGAAGCTCTTTCCCCAACATCGCCCGCGGAAACAGCATGGCGTTGAATTCCGCGCCGATGAGAATCACCAGCGAGATCATGTACATCCACACTAACAGCGCGATGCCCACTCCCAGCGAACCATAAATCACGCTGTAATCCGCATATAGCTGCAGGTACCAGCCAAAGAGCAAGGTGGCCCCAAACCACATGGCGGTGGCCAGCACGGCGCCCGGCAAAACGCTGTGCCAAGGCTGAGTGCGGGGCACGGCATTGTGATAGATGAGCGCAATCACCGCGATGCTGGTGAGAAGGGCGATCGTCCAGCGAATTACCATCCAGAGTAAGAGGATCGCGGGGCCGAACTCGCGGCCCATGTGGAACAAAACCCGAGTTTCGATCCGGTTGCCAAAAGCCACAAACACCGTGGCACAGCTCAGAGGAATGCCCGCCAGGATGACCAGCGAGAAGGCAATGCACCGCTCCTTCGCCATCCCCCATATTTTCGGGAGTTCGTAGCACTTGCGGAACCCTTCCATCCACGAAATCATCACGCCGGAGGCCGTCCATACCGTCAGCAAGGAGGTGGTGACGAGCAATCCCACCGGCCGCTGGGTGCTGCTGCCCTTCAGATAAGACAATGCGGAGGCGCTTCCCGCAGGAAGAATCCTGCCCAGCGCGTAGGAAATCTCCCGCAGATAGACTTCCGTTTTGTGCGAGGTTGCCAGGACGGCGCCAACCACCAGAAGCGCGGGGAAAAAAGTGAGGATGCAGGAATAGGCGGATGCCTTGGCAATGGCGAACGCGTCATGCTCGAACGCACGCCAGAAAGACATCGAGAATAAACGTAGAAAGCGCAGGATCAACGGCCCCAGAGTATTGCGCTGCGGCGCGGGGCGCAACTGCGAAATGCTGGCCGGTGCCGGGTTTTGCAACCGTTGTGGGTTTGCGCTCATGAGTAATTAAGAAGCAACCCAGAAAAGCAAAGGGGACGGATTGCTCCGTCCCCGTGCTTTTCAGTATTACTCCGCTGTCAGTTCCTCGGTTTCGCCTTCGGTACGCATCAGCTCAAGCGCGCGCTCGGCTTCCTCGTAGGCTTGCGAAACTTCCTCTTGTACCTTGGCCGCGGCCTCTTCCATTTCTGGCGACAGACGCACGTTGCGATAGTACTCCATGCCGGTTCCGGCAGGGATGAGGCGTCCGACGATGACGTTCTCTTTCAGGCCGCGCAGGTGGTCCACCGCTCCCTGAATGGAAGCTTCGGTGAGCACGCGCGTGGTCTCCTGGAACGACGCCGCCGAGATGAACGAGTCGGTCGAGAGCGAAGCCTTGGTGATACCCAGAAGCAGCGGCCGACCGGTTGCCGGACGTCCACCTTCCTTGATCACCCGCTCGTTCTCTTCCGCGAAGCGGAACTTGTCCATGGTCTGTTCGAGCAGGAACGTGGTGTCTCCCACATCCTCGATCTTGCGCCACCGCATCATCTGACGAACGATGACTTCGATGTGCTTATCGCTGATGTTCACGCCCTGCAACCGATAGACTTCCTGGATTTCGTTCACCAGGTAAGACTGCAGTTCCTTTTCTCCCAGGACAGCGAGAATGTCGTGCGGGTTGAGCGGGCCATCCATCAGCGGTTCGCCCGCCTTAATGCGCTCGCCTTCCTGCACGTTGATGTGCACGCCGCGCGGTACCGAGTATTCCTTTTCGGTGCCGTTGTCGGCGATCACATACATTTTGCGTTGTCCCTTGGCCACTTCACCGAACTTCACCGTGCCATCGATTTCGCTGATGACCGCGGTTTCATGCGGCTTGCGGGCTTCGAACAATTCCACGACGCGTGGCAAACCACCCGTGATGTCCTTGGTCTTGGTGGTTTCGCGCGGAATCTTCGCCAGCACATCGCCAGGGAAAGTGGTGTCGCCGTCGAGCACCATGAGGTGAGCGCGTGAGGGCATGAGGTAACGCTTGCTGGTCTTGCCCTTGATCACGATGGCCGGTTGACGCTTCTCGTCTGGCGAATCCGCCACAACGTGTCGCGACAATCCAGTCACTTCGTCCACTTCTTCATGCAGCGTGACACCTTCCTGCAAGTCCTTGAACTGCACCGTACCGCCGATTTCGGTAAGGATGGAGAAGGTATAAGGATCCCACTCGACCATGACCGTACCAAGCTGGACCTGATCGCCTTCCTGTACCTTGACCTTGGCGCCGTAGACCACTGCGTAACGTTCGCGCTCACGGCCCTTATCGTCAATGACGGCAATCGAACCCTGGCGGTTCATGACCACCAGAGTCTCCCGACTTCGCCTTGACGGTCTGGATGCCGATGAAGCGCACTGTTCCCGTAGTCTTGGCATCGAGCCGCGACTGTTCCGAAACTCGCGATGCCGTACCACCGATATGGAAGGTACGCATGGTGAGCTGGGTTCCAGGTTCGCCGATCGACTGTGCCGCAATGACGCCGGTAGCTTCGCCCAGTTCCACGAGACGGCCCGAGGCCAGGTTGCGGCCGTAGCACATCACGCAGACTCCGCGCTTCGATTCGCAAGTCAGCACCGAGCGGATTTTCACCCGTTCGATCCCGGCTGCCTGCACGGTCACGGCAAGTTCTTCCGTGATTTCCTGGTTGATATCGACCACTACGCTGCCGTCGTAGTCTTTGAGTTTTTCGAGTGACACGCGGCCTACGATGCGATCGCGCAAAGGCTCGATCACTTCGCCGGCTTCCACGATTCCCGCCACGTAGATGCCGTCGACCGTTCCGCAGTCGTATTCGCTGATGATTACGTCCTGCGCCACGTCGACCAGACGGCGGGTCAGATAACCCGAGTCAGCGGTCTTGAGCGCGGTATCGGCCAATCCTTTACGCGCGCCGTGGGTCGAGATGAAGTATTCGAGCACGGTCAACCCTTCACGGAAGTTTGCCGTGATCGGGCTTTCGATGATTTCGCCGGATGGCTTGGCCATCAATCCACGCATGCCGGAGAGCTGACGGATCTGCTGTTTCGATCCTCGAGCACCGGAATCCGCCATGACGTAAATCGGATTGATGAAACCTTCCTTGTCCCGTTGCTGCATCTGACCGAACATTTCGTCGGCTACCTTTTCGGTAATCCCCGACCAAATTTCGATGACCTTGTTGTAGCGTTCGCCGTTGGTGATGGCGCCGTCCAGGTATTGCTGCTGAACGTTCACTGCCTGCTTTTCGCCATCTTTAACCAAGCTCTTCTTGTTGTCAGGAATGACCATGTCGTCGATGCCGATCGACAGGCCGGCTTTGGTCGCATACCGGAATCCCAGGTCTTTGACTTCGTCGAGCATCTTGACCGTGACTTCCAGCGCGAACCGCAGGTAGCAATAGCTGACCAACTGTCCGATTCCCTTTTTCTTCAGCAGGCCGTTAATGTACGGCATGCCTTTGGGAAGGTGATCGTTCAGGATGGCGCGTCCTACCGTCGTGTTGAGGAAAGTGCGTTCGAACTGCACCGGTTCGGTGTGCGTGATGTCCTGATCGTCGTATGCGGTGGTCAGATCGATCACTTCACCCGTGTAACGCAAACGAATCGGGGTGAGGGTTTCGACCTGTCCGGCATCGAGCGCCAGCAGCACTTCTTCGGTGTTGGCAAACGCGCGGCCCTCACCTTTCGCGCCGGGCTTCGACTTTGTCAGGTAATAAAGACCGAGCACCATGTCCTGGGTAGGAACGGTGATCGGATGACCGGATGCCGGCGACAAAATGTTGTGCGAAGACAACATCAGAACGCTGGCTTCAACCTGCGCTTCCGGAGACAGCGGAATGTGTACCGCCATCTGGTCGCCGTCGAAGTCGGCGTTGAACGCCGTGCAAACCAGCGGGTGGATTTTGATCGCCTTACCTTCCACCAGCACCGGCTCGAAAGCCTGAATGCCCAAGCGGTGAAGCGTAGGAGCGCGGTTCAACATGACCGGATGGTCCTTGATGACCTCTTCCAGAATGTCCCAAACGATGGGGTCCTGCTGCTCGACCATCTCCTTGGCTTGCTTGATAGTCGTGCAATGGCCGGTCTGTTCGAGCCGGTGATAAATAAACGGCTTGAACAATTCCAGCGCCATCTTCTTGGGAAGACCGCATTGGTGCAACTTGAGTTCCGGCCCGACCACGATGACGGAACGTCCTGAGTAATCGACGCGCTTGCCGAGCAGGTTCTGACGGAAGCGTCCCTGCTTGCCCTTCAGCGTGTCAGACAACGACTTCAGCGGACGATTGTTCGCGCCACGCAGCACGCGGCCACGGCGGCCGTTGTCGAACAAGGCATCGACAGCTTCCTGCAACATGCGCTTTTCGTTGCGCACGATGACTTCAGGAGCGTGCAGGTCCATCAGCTTCTTCAACCGGTTGTTACGGTTGATGACGCGGCGATACAAGTCATTCAAATCGGAGGTAGCGAAACGGCCGCCGTCGAGTGGAACGAGAGGACGAAGCTCAGGCGGAATGACCGGGATGACATCCAGAATCATCCAGTTCGGCTTGTTGCCGCTGCGGCGGAACGCTTCGACAACCTTCAGGCGCTTGGTGTACTTGAGACGCTTTTGCAGCGAGGTCTCGTGCTTCATCTTCTCGCGCAGTTCGACGGACAGGCCTTCGATGTCCACGCGCTTGAGAAGTTCCTTGATGGCTTCTGCGCCCATCATCGCCTTGAAGCCGGCGGGACGGTACTGCTGGTCGAGTTCGCGGTACTTGGCTTCGTCCTTGATGACTTCGCGCTCTTTTACCGGCGCGTCACCAGGTTCGACGACCACGTAGGCCTCGAAGTACAGCACGGATTCCAAATCACGCAGCGAGATGTCGAGCAGGTGGCCGATGCGGCTGGGCAGTCCCTTGAAGAACCACACGTGCGAGCAGGGCGACGCCAGCTCGATGTGGCCGAGGCGTTCGCGGCGAACTTTGGACAGCGTGACTTCCACGCCGCACTTGTCGCAAATCACGCCGCGGTGCTTCATCCGCTTGTATTTGCCGCAGAGACATTCCCAGTCCGTGACCGGGCCAAAAATGCGGGCGCAGAAAAGACCATCGCGCTCCGGTTTAAAAGTGCGGTAGTTGATGGTCTCCGGCTTGGTGACTTCACCGTGCGACCAGCTGCGGATCTTTTCCGGGGATGCCAGGCTGATGCGGATTGCATCGAAATCGGCTACGGGGTTTGCCAGGTCAAATGGGCTCGAACGAAACAAGGTGATCCTCCGCTTCCTGCGGTCATACGCTGCCGCGGGCGGCTCTTGAAAACTGTCGTTGGTGGTTGGCCATTGGTCGTTGGCCTAAAACCATCGAAAACTTACTAAGCATCGGCGGCCCAAGAGCCTGACCGCCAGCTTTTAAATCTGTCGTTGGTCGTTGGCCATTGGTCGTTGGCCTAAAACCACCGAAAACTTAAAGTTCCCAAACAGGTGCCGAAGGCGCTGGTCGTTGGCCAAGGACGAACGGCCAACGACCAACGACGGTTCTTATCAATCCGCCGCCGCCGCGCCAACTACCGGCTTCTTCTCGCCTGCCTTGATCAATTCCACATCCAGGCAGAGCGACTGAAGCTCGCGAATCAGCACGTTGAACGATTCCGGAACGCCGGGCTCCATGGCGGCTTCGCCCTTGACGATGGCCTCGTAAATCTTGGTACGGCCGTAAACGTCGTCGGACTTTGCCGTCAGCAGCTCCTGCAGAATGAATGCCGCGCCGTATGCTTCCAGTGCCCAGACTTCCATTTCTCCGAAGCGCTGGCCACCGAACTGCGCCTTCCCGCCCAGAGGTTGCTGGGTGATCAGCGAGTACGGCCCGATGGAACGAGCGTGGATCTTGTCGTCCACCAAGTGCGACAGTTTCAGCATGTAGATGTATCCGACCGTGACTGGCTGTTCGAACTTGTCGCCAGTCATGCCGTCATACAGCCACGTTTTCCCGGACTCCGGCAGTCCCGCGCTCTTGAGCAGCGCCTTGATCTCGCTCTCGCGCGAACCGTCGAACACAGGCGAACCCGTGAACACGCCCCGCTTGAGAGTGGGAGCAACCGCCATCAGTTCTTCGTCGCTGTAATTCGCGACAGTGTCGGCCAGCACGGTGTCCTTGAACAGATGCTTGAGTTCCTTGCGGATCGCGGCTTCTGTGGTGTTCTCGGCCAGCATCGCGGTGATCTTGGTGCCGAGTTCATGTCCGGCCCATCCGAGGTGGGTTTCAAGAATCTGTCCCACGTTCATACGGGAAGGAACGCCCAGAGGATTGAGCACGATCTCCATCGGCGTGCCGTCTTCGAGGTAAGGCATGTCCTCTTCCGGCAGAATGCGCGCGATGACGCCCTTGTTTCCGTGACGGCCGGCCATTTTGTCACCGACACTCAGCTTGCGCTTCATGGCGATGTAGACCTTGACCAGCTTGATCACGCCCGGCGGCAACTCGTCGCCCTTGGTCAGTTTGTCTTTCTTCTCGTTGACGATCTTCTTCAGAACGTCGATCTGACGCGAAGTCATCTCTTCGATCTCGTCGATCTGCTCATTCACCCGTGGGTCCTTGTCCGCATACTTAATGCGTTTCAGGTTGCGGGTGGAAATGCGCTCAATCGTTTCGCGATCGAGGATGGTGTCCTTGGTCAGTAAGCGCTTGTTGGTGCGCTCGTCGTGCAGATCAGCCAGCACTTCCTTGCGTCCCAAAATGTTGTCGAGACGTTTGAGGCGCTCGTCGGTCAGAATTCGGATTTCGTCCGAAAGGTTCTTTTCCAACTTGTTGATCTGCGTGGCTTCGATGGCCTTGGCGCGTTCGTCCTTCTCCTGGCCCTTGCGGGAGAAGATTTTGACGTCAACGATCACACCCTCGATACCCGGAGGGCAGTAGAGCGAAGCGTCGCGAACGTCTCCGGCTTTTTCACCGAAGATGGCGCGCAGCAACTTCTCTTCCGGCGTGAGTTGGGTCTCGCCCTTCGGCGTGACCTTTCCGACCAGAATGTCGCCCTGCTTGATCGAAGCGCCGATACGAATGACGCCGGCTTCGTCCAGATTGCGCAACATCGATTCGCTGACGTTCGGAATGTCACGTGTGACTTCTTCCGGACCCAGCTTGGTGTCGCGCGACTCGATCTCGTACTCCTCGATATGGACGGAGGTGTAGTAATCCTCCTTCACGAGCTTTTCCGAAACTAAGATCGCGTCTTCAAAGTTGTAACCGCGCCATGGCATGAAGGCCACGAGCACGTTGCGTCCCAGCGCCAACTCGCCATGATCGGTGCAAGGTCCATCAGCAATGACCTGTCCCTTGACCACGCGTTGTCCGCGCACCACAACCGGTTTCTGGTTGATGCAGGTGTTCTGGTTCGAACGCTTGAACTTGGTGAGCTGGTAAATGTCGCTGCCAACTTCACGCGAGAGCTGCCCAGGGTGATGCTCGCCCTCGACGCGTACGATAATGCGCTCGGAATCGACCGAATCGATAATGCCGTTACGCTTGGCCAGAATGACCGCGCCAGAATCGCGTGCGGTCACGCCTTCCATTCCGGTACCCACGATCGGCGCTTCCGCGCGGAGCAAGGGAACCGACTGGCGTTGCATGTTCGCACCCATCAGCGCGCGGTTGGCGTCGTCATGCTCGAGGAACGGTACGAGCGAGGCGGCGACGGAAACCAGTTGCTTCGGGCTGACGTCGATGTAATCGACGTCGTCGCGAGTGACCAGCACAAAGTTGCCGGCCTTACGGGCATTGATCAGGTCGCCGACAATACGCCCCTTGTCGTCGAGTTCCACGTTCGCCTGCGCGATGATGTGGCGATCCTCTTCCCACGCCGATTGATAGAACGAGAACGGCTCAATCTGCGCTTCACGTTTCTTCTTTTCTTTCAGCTCGGCGTTGATCTTCTCCATCTCGTGTTTCTCGAGATGAGTGCCGACTTTCAAATCGCTGTCGCCGCCATTGACCACGCTGACGAAGTCGAGCACCTTGCCGCCCTTGACCCGGCGATAAGGCGACTCGATGAATCCGTATTCGTTGATCCGCGCATAGCAGCTCAACGAAGAGATCAATCCGATGTTCGGGCCTTCCGGCGTTTCAATCGGGCAAATGCGTCCGTAGTGCGTCGGGTGGACGTCGCGAACTTCGAATCCCGCGCGTTCCCGTGACAGACCACCCGGCCCCAGGGCGGAGAGACGCCGTTTGTGCGTGATCTCCGACAACGGGTTCGTCTGATCCATGAACTGTGAGAGCTGCGACGATCCGAAGAATTCGCGGATCGCTGCCATCACCGGCTTGGCATTAACCAGGTCATGCGGCATTGCTGTCGACATTTCCTGATACACGGACATTTTTTCTTTAATCGCCCGTTCCATGCGGACCAGTCCGATGCGGAACTGGTTTTCCAGCAATTCGCCGACTGCACGAACCCGGCGGTTGCCGAGATGATCGATGTCATCCACGGCGCCGATGTTCTTGCGCAGCTTGAGCAGGTAACGGATGGTCCCGTAGAAATCATCCGGTTCCAAAGTGCGGTGGTCGAGGCTGCTGGCTTCCGGGTTCTCGAACAGCTTGATGTTGAACTTCAAGCGGCCTACGCGCGAGAAATCGTACTTGCGCGGATCGAAGAACATGCCGTGGAACAGCGCCGTCGCGGTGTCCAGCGTCGGCGGATCGCCGGGGCGCAGCTTGCGGTAAATTTCGATCAACGCTTCCTGCGGCGTCTTCACCGAATCGCGCTTTAGGGTCTGGCAGATCACCGTTCCCACATCGTCGCGTTCCGGAAAGAACAAGTTGATTTCGACTACGCCGGATTCGAGGATCTTGGAAACCTTGTCCGCAGTCAGCTCAGAGTTCGCTTCGAGCAGGACTTCGCCGGTCGTGGTATCGACAACATCGCCGGCCACCCATGCGCCTTCGAGGTCCGAAACGTCGACTTCGATTTCCGAAATCTTCGCCTTCTGAATTTCCTTCAGGGTTACGGCGTTGATCTTGCGGCCGGAGTGCGCGATTTCCTCGCCCGACTTCGACTTCACGCTATGCGCCAGCTTCATGCCCAGCAGGTTGGTAGCTTTATCGCTGGTGGGATCGAGCGTCCAGAACAATTTCTTGTCGCGAACGACGAGACGATCCACCGTATAGAAGGTGCGCAGAATGTCTTCACCAGAACGCAGACCCAACGCGCGCAGGAAGATGGTTCCCAGGAACTTGCGCTTGCGATCGATGCGGACATACAAAACGTTCTTCTGGTCGTATTCGAATTCAACCCACGATCCGCGGTAAGGAATGATCTTGCCGAGGAAGTAAGTGCGGTTGTTGGCGGTTTCGAAGAACACGCCAGGCGAACGGTGCAACTGGCTGACGATCACGCGTTCGGTGCCGTTCACAATGAACGTACCGTTCTCGGTCATCAACGGCACATCGCCGAAGAACACTTCCTGTTCTTTAATGTCACGGATGGAGCGGGTGCCGGTCTCAGCGTCCTTCTCGAAAATGGTGAGACGCATGGTGACTTTAAGCGGCGCGGAGTACGTCATACCGCGCTCTTCGCACTCGTTCACGTCATACTTCAGTTGCAGGCCAACCGGGTCGCCGCACTTGTTACAGAAGTCCGGCGTGTTGGCGTTGTAGGTGCCGCACTTGTTGCACAGCACTTCGCCGGGATGAAACGGGTCAGTGATGACCGTGGAGCCGCAATTCTTACAAGTGGTGCGCAGGTGATGCAGCCCTTTGAGGTGACCACACTTGCACTCCCAGTTACCAATGGCGAAATCCACAAACTCCAGTTGTGATACGTTGCGGAAATCGGTGATCGGGAAGACCGATTGAAAAACGGACTGCAACCCGGCGTCATCTCGCTCGCTGGGCAGGCGGTCCATTTGCAGGAAACGCTCATAGGAGCGCTTCTGCACCTCAATCAGATTCGGGATCTGGATGGTGGCTGGAATTTTGGAAAAATCGAAGCGGGTACGGAATCCGTTGTTCTTAGACATTCAGAGACTCCAAACTTTCCTGCGCAGCGACTGCTGCGCCAAACGCGGAATGTTGAGGCGCGCTTGCGCGCGGCCGGGAACTACGAAGCTTGTAAACTATTAAAAATACGTAACCGCTCGCGGGGACATGCATCCCCTCGAGCGCCAATCGCGGCACTGAAGCTTGATCAAAATTTTTCTTTTACGCGCCAGTATCTCGGCCTGTTCCCGTTCCGCTGGGCGGAACAGTCTGCCAACCCGTGCCAGCGACCTCGCTCCGCTTCCCTGGGTCCGTTGGAGTGGATAGTCGCAGTCACCTTGAAATGAAGCAGGAAGCGGCGTTATTAGTATAGATGATAACACCGCTCCAAACGCTTCACCAGTAGATCGTTCGATCCGGCCAAACTTGCAGCCGTACCACCGAAGTCTTTTAGTTTGGACAACTTACGCTGGCTAAAATAAAGATTTCGGCGCGGGGCGCCCAGCCCCGCAAACGCCGTTACTTTACTTCGACAACGGCGCCGGCTTCGGTGAACTTCTTCCGGATGGTCTCGGCTTCGTCCTTGGAAACGCCTTCTTTGATCGCCTTGGGCGCGCCATCGACCAGGTCCTTGGCTTCTTTCAAGCCCAGGCTGGTGACTTCGCGGACCGCTTTGATCACGTTGATCTTGTTCGCGCCGACTTCTTTCAGCACGACGCTGAATTCGGTCTTCTCTTCCGCTGGGGCCGCGCCTGCTGCCGCTCCACCGCCGGCAACCATCACCGGGGCCGCTGCTGCCGCTGATACGCCGAGTTTCTCTTCAAGACGCTTTACCAGCGCTGCCGCATCGAGCAACGACAGCCCGACGATTGAATCTTCCAACTGCTGTAGGTCCGCCATGTCATTTCTCCAGTATGTTTAGTAGAGACGTAGCTTGCTACGTCTTCTTGCCACGTCATTTACTGATTTCGCCATTCGCAATCAAAGTTTCCAGTGCGACCAGGCCATCCATCCCCAACGCCAGACAACGCCGTGAACTGAGACCGCGCAACCCTTGACTGCAAAAAGCTAAATCTTTTTCGGACGGCTCGCGCCTTCCCGAAACCTTGCAGAACTACGCTTGGGCTTCCGCCGGTGCGTCGCTCTTGAACTTGCCCTTCTCCACGCCCTGATTGATCACCACTGCCAGATCTTTTCCGACAGCATTCATCACAGTCACGAGTCGCTGTGCCGGCGCATTGATCAGGAACAGCAGCTTGGAGTACAACTCTTCCTTCGACGGCATGGTCGCCAGCGCCGAGATCTCTTTCAGCGAGACCACGCGGCCTTCGACCACGCCGGCCTTGAAAGTGAATTCCGGATTGTCCTTGGCGTACTTCGAAAGCGCCTTGGCCAACGCGACCGGATCGCCTTCGGTGTAAGCAATGGAAGTCACGCCCGACAGATTGGTCAGCGCCGCTTCTACCTTGGTGCCCTTCGCCGCAAGCTCCGCCAAAGTGTTCTTGACGACGAGATATTTTGCGCCTGAAGTCCGCAGTGTCTTGCGAAGTTCGAAATCCTGCGCCACCGTCAGCTTGCTGTAGGTGGTCACAATCAGGCTGGAAATGTTCTTCAGCTCTTTGCCCAGAATCTCAACTTGCTCGGTTTTTCTAGCTCGACTTACCGCCATAAATTCAGCCCCTTCGATAGGTTCACGTAGGGACAGCCGCCTCGGCTGTCCGACGCCTTTAGGCGTCTTTACCCTTTGCCGCCAATTCCTGGATCGCCGTATCCAGCGAAATACCAGGCCCCATAGTGGAACTGAGATAGCAGGCCTTGATGTATTTGCCCTTCGCTACCGCAGGCTTGGCCTTCACCACGCTGATAATCACGGTGGTGGCATTGTCAATCAACTTGTCCGCCGAAAATGAAATCTTGCCGACCGGCACATGAACCAGCGCCGTCTTGTCGGTGCGGAATTCCACTTTGCCGGCCTTGATTTCCTGAATCGCTTTGGCCACGTCAAAAGTGACCGTGCCCGTCTTCGGATTCGGCATCAGCCCCTTC
The DNA here is from genome assembly GCA_963723765.1 of Terriglobia bacterium. Classification (GTDB taxonomy): domain Bacteria; phylum Acidobacteriota; class Terriglobia; order Terriglobales; family Acidobacteriaceae; genus DATBAX01. Next base: position 52,589 of record CAVRSD010000001.1, read on the forward strand.
GGGCCCAGGACCTTACCGAGACGTCCCACCGACTTCATCACGTCGGGAGTGGCAATCAGCGCGTCAAAATCAGTCCAATTCTCTTTGCTGATCTTTTCGACCATTTCTTCGCCGCCGACGAAATCCGCGCCCGCCGCTTCGGCTTCCCTTATTTTGTCGCCGCTGGCGATGACCAGAACTTTTTTCGATTTGCCCAGACCATGCGGCAGCACGACCGTTCCGCGCACCATTTGGTCGGCATGTTTCGGATCGACGCCCAATCGCAGCGTGACTTCCACGGTCTCATCGAATTTGCTGTACTTGATTTTCTGCAGTAGCGGAACCGCATCCTGCAACGTGTACGGACGGGCTTCAACAGCCTTCCGCGCCTTGACTATGTTCTTGCCTTCTTTTTTCATGCTCTTCCTCTGTCTCCCACCGCTCGTCGCTGTTCTTGACGAACCGTAGTAATTTTCGACTTCGCTCTCAATGTGGAGCGGACACTATTGTCCGCTACCTGCTTCAATCTACCCAACTACTTCAATACCCATCGATCGCGCTGTACCGCGAATGCTCTTGATCGCCGAGTCCACCGACGCGGCATTCAAATCCGGCATTTTCTGTTTTGCGATGTCTTCCACCTGCTTCAACGTCACCTTGCCGACTTTGTCTTTATTCGGCGCGCCGGATCCCTTGGCGATTCCCGCAGCGCGCTTCAAAAGAATCGAAGCGGGAGGAGTCTTAGTGATGAAGGTGAACGTGCGGTCGCTGTAAACCGTAATGACGACCGGAATGATCAGGCCTTCCAGTTCCTTGGCGCCAGTTTTGGCGTTGAACTGTTTGCAGAACTCCATGATGTTGATCTGCGCCTGACCGAGCGCCGGACCCACTGGAGGCGCCGGCGTAGCCTTACCCGCCGCAATTTGAAGCTTTACAAAACCTGTAGCTTTCTTAGCCATGAATGAATCCCTGTCCTGAAACTAAACTTATGCCGACTTCTCCACCTGGTTAAACTCCAACTCCACCGGTGTAGAGCGGCCGAAAATTGTGACCATCACCTTGAGGGTTTGGCGGTCTTCATTGACTTCGTCAACGATGCCGGTAAACGTAGCAAACGGCCCTTCGGTGATTTTTACTGTCTCGTTCTTTTCGAACTTGACCTTGAGCTTGGGCTTGTCCCTCGCTTCGCCTACACGGAAAACGATGTGCTGGACTTCCTCTTCCGAAAGCGGCGTAGGCTGCTGGCCCGTACCCACAAATCCCGTGACCCGCGGCGTCGACTTCACCACATGCCAGACATGGTCGTCCATGTCCATTTCCACCAGCACGTAGCCGGGATAGAACATGCGCTCGACGGTATATTTCTTGCCGTTGCGCACTTCGGTGACCGCTTCGGTGGGAATCAGCACTTTGCCGATTCGTTCCTGCAGGCCAAAGGCCTGGACGCGCGACTCCAGCGACTCTTTTACCTTGCGCTCGAATCCCGAATACGAGTGAATGATGTACCACCGCATGTTCGGATTCTTTGGCGCTTCGGCGACGGCGCCGTCAGCTACTGGCGTCTCTGCGCTTACTTCAACAGTCCCGTTTTTTTCTTCGTCCGGCATAAAGGTGCTCGAAAAACTTCAGCTTCTTTCCAATCTCTCTAAACACGATCTTCTTAACAACGATCTCTAGTGATGCCCGAAGTGCTTAAACAAAGCATCGATACCGGTTTGAATCGCTTTGTCGACAACAAAGAAGTACACCCCGAACAAGAACACGGTGATAATGACAACTGCCGTCGTCGCCTGCACTTCTTTGAAAGAAGGGTTCGTCACCTTCTTCATTTCGGTGCGGATGTCGTTGTAGAAAGTCTTGACCCGCTCGGGCCAGGCCTTCACCGTTGTCACCATTTCATGTTCAGCCACAGATGCCATCCGCTTTCTACTTTCCGTTCGTACTTCCGAACCTGCTCTTCCAAATTCTGGCAGGGGCGGAGGGATTCGAACCCCCAAGTTCGGTTTTGGAGACCGACAGTTTAACCGTTGAGCTTACGCCCCTGTATTCATTGCAGATTTACGATTTCAGATTGTAGATTTTGCGTTCAAATCTGCGATCTAAAATCTTCAATCTGCAATTATTTCACTTCCTTGTGCGGCGTATGCTTCCGGCAACGGTTGCAGAATTTCTTCAATTCCAACCGCTCAGTCATGGTTTTACGGTTCTTGGTCTTCGAATAATTGCGCTCTTTGCAATCACCGCACTGCATCGAAATAATCTCTCGGGGCATTTCAAACTCCTAAAGCAGCTACTAGCCTCTAGCTGCTAGCTAAAACCCAAAGCCAACTCGAATCCTGAGCCTTTGTCTTGGCCAACGACCAACGGCCAACGACTGCTTACGCGATAATCTCGCTGATCGTGCCTGCACCCACCGTATGTCCACCTTCGCGGATGGCAAAGCGCAGTCCCTTTTCCATCGCCACCGGCGTGATCAGTTCAATCACCAGACTCACGTTGTCGCCAGGCATCACCATCTCGGTCGCTGGCGGCAATTCCGCTACGCCCGTTACGTCGGTCGTACGCAAGTAAAACTGCGGACGGTATCCCTTGAAGAACGGCGTATGACGTCCACCTTCTTCTTTGGTCAGGATGTAAACCTCGGCCTTGAACTTGGTGTGCGGCGTGATCGATCCACCCTTCGCCAACACCATGCCGCGCTCGACGTCTTCTTTCGCAATGCCGCGCAGAAGAAGTCCAGCATTGTCTCCCGCCAGGCCTTCGTCCAATTGCTTCTTGAACATTTCGACGCCAGTCACGACCGTCTTGCGGGTTTCGCGGAAGCCGACGATTTCCACTTCTTCGCCAACCTTCACCTTGCCACGCTCGATTCTTCCGGTCACAACCGTGCCGCGACCTTGAATCGAGAAGATGTCTTCAATCGGCATCAGGAACGGCTTGTCCAGTTCACGCGCCGGCTGCGGAATGTACTTGTCGACCGCTTCCATCAGCTCGTCAACTTGCTTCTCCCACTTGGCTTCGCCGTTCAGCGCGCCCAGCGCCGAGAGCTTCACCACCGGAACATCGTCTCCCGGAAACTGATAGCTCTTCAGCAACTCACGCACTTCGAGTTCGACCAGTTCGAGAAGTTCAGGATCATCGACCGCATCGCACTTGTTCAGCGCCACAACCAGATACGGCACACCGACCTGACGAGCCAGCAGCACGTGTTCACGCGTTTGCGGCATCGGACCGTCGGTCGCAGCGACGACGAGAATGCCGCCATCCATCTGCGCCGCACCCGTGATCATGTTCTTGATGTAATCCGCGTGGCCCGGGCAATCGACGTGCGCGTAGTGCCGGTTCGCCGTCTCATACTCGACGTGCGCCGTGGCAATCGTGATTCCGCGCGCTTTTTCTTCCGGAGCGTTATCAATGCTGTCAAAGCTGCGGAACAGGATCTTCGGGTTGTGCTTCGACAATACTTTCGTGATCGCCGCCGTCAACGTGGTCTTGCCATGGTCGATGTGACCAATCGTCCCTACGTTTACGTGCGGCTTATTGCGATCAAATTTTTCTTTCGCCATGACTTGCTCGTGCCTTCCGTTTAGTAGATACCGCTGTTAGTAGTACTGATAAAGCTGCTTAAATTTCGTCCGCGTTTCGGGCGCCAGATCTTCAATCCGCGACAGATAAAATTCCCGCATCTGCGCCTGATCGGACAGCGTCAACGCCTGATACAAACTCTGCGACGTCGTCCCGGACTTGGCCAAAACCTCGTCCGACTGATCGAGCAACCGCTTCGCAACCACTCCATCCCAGTCGCGAATCCGCAGGCCCTTGCCTGACATACGCTTCAGGAAATTCTCGACCTTGTTCGGTTCGAAGATGCGAGTAATCGAGCTTTTCAGCCCTTCAAACTCCTTCTCGCTCGCAACCTTAATCTCTGCCTTTACAAAATCCACCAGACACCTGTTTCAAAAATTTCTGGAGCGGGAGACGGGAATCGAACCCGCGACCAACAGCTTGGAAGGCTGTGACTCTACCACTGAGTTACTCCCGCCCTGCCCTCTTCCGAACTCCCGTAGAGACGTAGCTTGCTACGTCTTGTTTGCGGCGCAACTGCTCCATCCGCTTTCGTGCCTAACCCTACTTACTCTCGCTGCCAGAGACGTGGCGAGCCACGTCTACCGAACCCGCCCTACAGAACCGCAATCCTATGGAGCCGATGATCAGGATTGAACTGATGACCTCTCCCTTACCAAGGGAGTGCTCTACCAACTGAGCTACATCGGCTGACTACTTTGCTCAACCTCGCTCTCGGCTTTCAGCCGCGTCGCTTCCCGGCGTCGCAGCCACGTCTTTACCGCGAACATTCCCAGGATCGCCAGCGTCATCAGGCGCAATCGCTGATCGGTCAACGTCATCCACGCGGCCGCGCCTAGAACCACAAACGCGATCATTGCCATGTAAAGACGCACTGGAACTTCACTCCACTCAGGATCGCGTCCGCCCCGCTAAACTCTGGTGCACAGGGAAGGATTCGAACCTTCGTACCTCATAAGAGGGGCAGATTTACAGTCTGCTGGCTTTAACCACTCACCCACCTGTGCAGTAAGCCGAATTCCGGCTTTTTACTTCACCTCCGGCTTTCGCCGGTGTTGCGCGTGGACGCGTAGGATCGTGCAGGCAGCGAGCTTGCAAAAATTATTTAAAAAGCAGAAATGCGCGCGAGAATCCGCATCGCGCACACACTACACTTGGAAAAACTTCCTTATGGAGTGCCGTTGGAAAAAATCTGCCACGCCGCCGCGCCAAGCCTACTGCGTCCGGAACCGATCTCTGCAATCAAATGCTGGAGCTGACGGAGGGATTTGAACCCCCGACCCTCTGATTACAAATCAGATGCTCTACCAGCTGAGCTACGCCAGCAGTTTGAGACAATCAAGCCCTTAAGGGCACAGACTATCCCTCTGATCCCTTCCTGATGTCCGGGACAATTTTAAAAGGTACCATAACGGTACCTAACGTGCAACAGACCAGTTGATTTTTCGCTACCCCCCTCCGACCACCCTCCCACTGACCTGGAATCGGCGACCCGGACTCGGCCCAAATGTTATGATGACGGCTTCCTGACCATCCTGGCTGTCTGGGAAGTCAGAAGTAAGAATTCAGAATTCAGAAGTTAAACCACCCCGTAATCAGCCTTTACTTCGGGCATTCTGAATTCTTACTTCTGACTTTCTTCAGCCGTTATGGCCAGTTCTCCATGCGCATCCGACGACGCCTCCCTGTCATCTTCGCCGTTCTGATCGTAATCGCGGCCGTCGCGCTGGTTGTCTTCCTGCGCAAGCATGCCCCACCCGAACCGGCCCGCCTGCTGCCCAGTGCCGACGGCTTTTTCTATGTGAATTTGGAATTGATACGCTTGGCAAACATTAGCGGCAAGCTGCCGGAAGTCGCGCACGATCCCGAATACGAGCAATTCATCCAGGCCACCGGCTTTCAGTTCGAGCGGGACCTCGACAAGGCCGCTTTTGCCATCCATTACCCCAGCAATCCAGATCCAAAGAAACCCGGATCGGACGAGGTCCGCTATTCCGAAGTTCTGGTGGGTAAATTTGATGGGGATCGCCTGAGACAGTATCTGCGGAAGTTTTCCGGTTCGGTCGAAAACTACGGGCCCACGGACATCTACAACATCCCGCTCGAAGGCCGCACGCTGCGCGTGGCAATTCTAGGCGTGGATACGGTGGCGGCATCGAATCACAGTGATCCGCTGGTGATTCGTGGAATCATTGATCGCTCGCGCAAACTGGCGTCGCCCTTCGGTGGGCCCGCGCTCTTGCGTCAATACTACAAACACGTGCCCTTGGCCAGTTTGGCGTGGCTGATCTTCCGGGGAACTCCCTCTTTAAACGGGACAAGTACAGTTCCCTCTGCCGGAATCAACCTGTCTTTTCTGTTTCCAAAACCGGTGGCGCTGGTGGCTTCGGTGCGATATCTCGGGTCTGTACATCTCAGGGCGGAAGCTTTTACAGCAAGCGCAGATGATGCAGCGCAAGCCACCGATAAACTCAAGACGTTTCTCTCACTCTTCAACTCAGCAGAAGTTTCAGTTTCCGGACATGGGCCCGATCCAGACGTGAAACAGTTTTTTAGCAGCCTTAAAATAGAACAGCACAGCGATCGCGCCGTTCTCACGGCAACCATACCTCCAGGATTCATTCGCAAAGCCGTGACCGACGCGCAGAATGAAGTGGCCCCATCGGCCTCGCAACCACCGGACCACAAAGCTGCTACTCCCGGCCCATGACACGAATAGTGCCTTTTTCAGTAGCCCGGAGTGATTCGCCTGCTTCGGCTTGATGCAGGTACAATAAATCTGTATGTCGAATCTTCCTCTTCCCATCGCGGCGTTCCTGGCGGGCCTGGTGTCCTTTCTCTCGCCTTGTGTGCTGCCCCTGGTTCCGGGATACGTATCCCTAATTTCCGGCGCAGGAGTCGAGGAACTGAAGTCGGAAGACGGCCGTTTGCTGCGCAAAGTCATGCTGAATTCCATCGGCTTTATTCTGGGCTTCAGCATTGTGTTCATATCGCTGGGCGCGCTTTCTACGGAAGTCGGTCACGTAATGGCTCGCTACAAATCAGTTCTTGCGCGGGTCGCCGGCGTCATCATCATTTTGTTTGGGCTCCATCTCACGGGAATTCTCCGCATCAAAGCGTTGTACGCGGACAAGCGTCTCCATAATGTGAAAGGCGGCAGCACACCGTGGGGAGCGTTCGTCATTGGTTTTGCGTTCGCATTTGGCTGGACCCCCTGTGTCGGCCCGATTCTCGGCGTCATTTTGGGATTTGCCGCCGCCCAGGATTCCGTCATGAAGGGAATCTTCTTACTATCTATCTATTCTCTGGGCCTGGCCGTACCCTTTCTGCTGACTGCTCTGGGGATCGAGCGCTTCCTCAAGTTCTACGGTCGTTTCCGGGCCCACATGCATGCCGTCGAAGTAGCCAGCGGCGGCTTGCTGATAGCGTTGGGCATCTTGCTGGTGTTGGGAAAATTCACTTTGCTGGCAAATTATTTTTCGGCCCTCAGCCGATTTGCGCTGTAGTAGGAGTTATTTGTGAAACGTGATCCGATTGTCATTGTTGTCGTGGCCATGGTGATTTCGCTGCTACTGGTCTTCGGCGTCGAGAAGGCCCGCCACCGCTCCGATCCTTTACCGGATGCGGGCAACACCCTGAAGAACCAGATGGCTCCCGATTTTGCTCTGGCCTCGCTCGACGGCAAATCCACGATTCGTCTTTCCGACTACCGCGGAAAAGCCGTACTGCTGAACTTCTGGGCCACATGGTGCGTGCCCTGCAAGATCGAAATGCCCTGGTTTGTCGAACTGCAGAATCAATACGGCGCCCAGGGACTGCAAGTGGTTGGCGTCGCCATGGATGACGCCAGCCCCGAGGACATCGCAAAGTTCGCCAAAGACATGGGCGTGAACTATCCCATCGCAGTGGGCAAGGAATCCGTGGGAGACGCCTATGGTGGCGTGCAATTTCTTCCGGCAACTTTTTACATCGGCCGCGACGGCAAGGTGATCGACAAAGTTTTCGGCCTCAAAGGCAAGCACGAAATTCAGGACGACATTAAAAAAGCCCTCTCCTTGAACAGCGGACCAGCCATTGCCACGCCTGCCGCCCAGCTTATCCCGGCAACTCCCGGAAAGGCGACAAACTGACCATGCGGAATCGAGTTGCGGCCAGCGCCGCCATGAGAACTTTGCTCGTTCTTTCATTGCTCTCTGCGCTACTCATTTCCCAGGACGACATCCCGGGCAAGAAAGCCCCTTCCATCACCATGATGGAGGCGCCACTCATCACCATTATTCGCGGTAAAGGCGGATCGGTGGATTTGCAGTTCCGCATTGGCTCCGGTTTTCACGTCAACTCCAACACGCCTACGCAGGAATATCTGATTCCGACGGCCCTCAAGCTGAACGCTCCCACGGACATCGTGGTGGGAAGAATCACTTATCCACCGGGCGAGGAAATGGCATTCGCCTTCGCTCCCGATGAAAAATTAAGCGTTTACAGTGGAGCATTCACCGTGGGCGTGATCGTGCGCCCGCTGGCCAGCGTGCTGCCTGGTAAATACGAATTCCGTGGGAAGTTGAAGTATCAGGCTTGCGACAAGGCCGCCTGCTATCCGCCGAAAGAGTTACCGGTAGAGTTTGAAGTAAAAGTCGTGAAAACCGCTCCCGCACACGTGAAGAATCCCGGACAAAGCCCGCACGTACACACCTAGGTTTCGAATCAAAAAATTAGGCTAAAGCACTCCGGAGGGTCAGCCGTACTTATTGTTGGTGTAATTGCCTGTTTACAACAGTAATCATGGACGCCGCCACGCGATTTGACGTAAAGTGCTGCACGATGGCGAATTCGACGCGCAATTTGGTTGTGGTTCAGCCGAACTCGAAGGCCCTTCCTGAATCGCTTACCTATTACGATCCGGAATTACAAAACGCGTGGAACGTGGAACCGCACGACGCGGAGCGATTGGCGGCAGCGATTGCTAAATCACGGGTGCTACAGCGGAAGTACATGAAGCAGTTGACGAAACTGCGTCCAAGGCTGAATCAGCGTACGTACTTACGGTTCGCGGCTGAGAGTGACACCCTGTTCGACAGCAATCTCCTTAAGTTCACCTTTGGCGATCACCTGAACTTCGAGGGAAAGGCACGGAGAAAGCGGCCAGGGACAACCGTACGAGCGACATTCCTCAGCTTCGACGAGGATAGGCTACACGAGCTGCGTTACCGAGATGTCGAGTCCGTGCGCGTGAATGTCCCAGAGGATCGATGGTTTGAGTGGCACAATACGGACGGCCGCAAGCAAATCGACAGTCTCCTATCCCATGAATTGATTCGTTCTGGACAGCACCTGATGAGGCACAAGTTCCTTTTCGCGTCAGGTGCAACAATCTCTATCGGATTCGCTCGGATTGCGTGGGGAACACAACGGATTTCAAAACACTGATCCCCTCTTGATAACTGGTGAAAAATCGCAATTTCACCAACAACCGACTAGAACGTTGGACTCATATCGCTTGACGTCCCGCCTGCCGCAGGCACGTAGCACTTCAACGTGTAATCCATCACCATGCGATCGGCATTGAAGCGCCAGCCCAGGGTGCGGATGGTTCGCTTCATGCGTTTGATCCAGCCTCGCGGTAAGCCATCGCGGTCGCGCTGATAGAACAGCGGGATCACTTCTTCCTGCAGCACCCGATACAATTCTTCTCCATCACGGCTGTCGTGAATGCTCATGTTGGAATTGGTCCTTCCAGTCCCGATAGCAAAGCCGTTCAGTCCGTCGTAAGCCTCAGCCCACCAGCCGTCAAGAACTGAGAGATTGAGTCCTCCGTTCAACACGACTTTCTGACCGCTGGTACCAGACGCTTCGAGCGGACGCCGGGGGCTGTTCAGCCACACGTCAACACCCTGGACGAAATGGCGTCCCACATTGATGTCATAGTCTTCCACGAAGACAAATTTTTCAGCAAATTTCGGATCGCGCATCATTTGCGCTATCTGCTGGAGAACGCCCTTGCCGGGTTCATCGCGTGGGTGGGCCTTGCCGGCAAAAACGAACTGCACAGGACGCTTGGGATCGTTGACCATCGAGGCGAGTCGCTCGATATCTTTGAGAATCAAATCAGCCCGCTTGTAAGTGGCAAAGCGGCGGGCAAACCCAATGGTCAGAGCATCGGGACTGAGCACGCGGGCAAGTCTCTGCAGCGTCTCCGGCGACTCACCGCGAGGCTTGGCCTGTTCCACTGCGCGATGCCGCACAAAATCGAGGAGCCGCGATTTCAAATGAAGGTGCGTTTCCCAAAGTTCGCCATCATCCACGCTTTCAATCCGCTCCCATATCTTTGCCTCGGCGCTATGCTCCTGCCAATCCGTTCCTAAATGGCGGTCATAGAGGCGAAACATCTGCGGCGCCAGCCACGAAGGGACATGCACGCCATTGGTGATATGCCCGATGGGAACCTCTTCTTCCGGCTTGCCGGGAAAGAGCCCCGTCCACATCGCACGCGACACTTCGCCATGCAATGCAGAAACGGCATTGGCGCGCCGCGCCAGTTTCAGGCCCAGTACGGTCATGCAAAACTCTTCCTGATGATTGCCCGGATTCTCGCGTCCCAGGGCCATGAGGCCTTCGAGCGAAAGACCAAGCGACTCGCGCAAAGGCCCAAGATGTTCTTCGATGAGATCACAGTGAAAGCGGTCGTGTCCTGCGGGCACCGGGGTATGCGTGGTGAAGACCACTTCCCGGGAAACACGCGGCACCGCCTGCTCGAAGGTCAAGCCTTCATCCTCCATGCGGCTGCGAATCGCTTCCAGCACGGCAAATCCGCTGTGGCCTTCGTTCAGGTGAAGAACTCCAGGCGTCGTGCCCATGGCTTTCAAAGCGCGGAAGCCTCCTACACCCAGCAGCAATTCCTGACGGATGCGAATGCGCCCATCTCCGCCGTACAAGCGTGATGTAAGTGTCCGGTCCTCCGGGGCATTGCCTTCCACGTTGGAATCCAGCAACAGCAAATCGCAACGCCCTACTTTCATGCGCCAGACCTGGGCATGAATCGACCCGCCACGAGTCTCGATCTGCACCGTGACCGGTTCGCCATTGATGCCAATGGCAAGCTCCATGGGTAACTTGTTTACATCAGTCTCGATATATTCTTCCTGCTGCCATCCATTTTGATCGAGCCGCTGCCGGAAATATCCCTGGCCATAGAACAGACCAATGCCGACCAGGGGAATTCCAAGATCAGACGCGCTCTTGATGTGATCGCCGGCGAGAATACCGAGTCCTCCGGAATATTCCGGAATGGAAACATGCAAGCCGAATTCGGCGGAAAAATATGCTACTGGACGAGGCCGCAGAATCCCGGCATGCCGGGCTCCCCAGGTACGGTCCCTTTCGAGATATTCACGTAGCCGGCGGTAGGCGTAATTGATGCGGCCGTGCAACACCAGTTCGCGCGCCCGTTGCTCCATTTGCGCCAACGGCATCTCGGAGAGCAAGGAAACGGGATTGTGATTGAGCTGCCGCCAGCGTATGGGGTCGAGATCGCGAAACAAGCTGCTGGCATCATGGTCCCAACACCACCAGACGTTGCGGGCCAGCGCCCAAAGCCGTTCCTGCGCCGGCGCGATGAAGCGATCCAGGGTGCGAGCTTCGCTGACTACGGGTGCGACCTGCGCGGCAGCTTCGGTAAGCAGCCGGATCTCGTCTTCGTGAAAAACTCTGGAAGCGATCGTCTGCACCACGAGGACGCCTTGCAGAACTCCGCGATCAATCAGTGGAACCCCGAGGAAGGACTGGTACTCATCCTCGCCGGCTTCCGGGAAGTACTTGAATCGAGGATTATTCTTGACCTGTTCCACCGCCACCGGCCGCACCTGCTCCGCAACCAGGCCCGCCAAGCCTTCGTGAACTGCCATGCGAAGAGTGCCAATACATTGTGGGCGCAGTCCGAGGGTTGCGGCCAGCACCAGATTTGCTCTGTCCGGTTCCAACAAATACGCCGAACAAACGTCGGTCCGAAATCGCTTGGCGATCAGGGCAACAACGTTCATGAGGGTCTCGGCTGGCTTGCCACCCTCTTTCGTCAGATTGCGGATTTCTTCCAGCGTCAGGACGTAGCTGGCATCTCGTTCATAGGCGGAGGGATCAAGTCCCGTAATCCCCGAATCAACGGCCTTGAGTTTAAGGTCTTGTGACGCCATTGTGCGCGCACCTTTGGGTTGTGTGGTTGGTTGTTGAACAATGAATGGCTGCAGGAACCAGGTGGCCTGCTGGACCCCGATTAACCCGGCAATTTAAAGAGCAGCGCGCACGCAACCCGATAGAGTTCGTGTATTTCCGGCCCCACACATACGCGCTGCCCTCCCCGAAGAGAACTTTAGGTGGTAGCCATCTGCCAGTCCAATCAAAATTGTTTATGGTGGACATAAGTCGGGTTCGGCCATGGACGACGGCTTGCCCGTTTCGGCTAGCCGGTCGGGCGTGAACCGCGAGGGGGATTGAGACCATCATGACTTTGAACTGCCGGCTTTCTTTTCAATTTTAGCCCAAGTATCTTTCAGCGCCATGGTCCGGTTGAATACCAGCTTGCCCGGAGCTGAATCGGAATCAACGCAGAAATATCCCAGGCGCTCGAATTGATACCGGTCTCCCACTCCGGCGCTCGTCAGCGACGGCTCCAGCTTCGAATGCTTCAGCACTTCCAGCGAATGTGGGTTGAGATTGACGGTAAAGGGCTGCCCGGCTTCTGCTTGATTCGGATCTTCCTTGGTAAAGAGGTTTTCGTACACTCGTACTTCGGCATCGATGGCATGCGCCGCTGATACCCAGTGAATGGTGGACTTCACCTTGCGCCCATCCGGAGGATTATTCCCGCCCTTGGTTTCCGGATCGTAGGTGCAGTGAACTTCGACGACCTCGCCTTTGCCGTCTTTCACAACGCTGGTGCATTTTATAAAGTAGGCATAGCGCAAACGTACTTCCTGTCCGGGGAAAAGCCGGTAATACTTGGGCGGAGGAGTCTCGCGGAAATCATCCTGCTCGATATAGAGAACGCGGGAAAACGGAACTTTCCGGGTACCGGCGCCTGGGTCTTCGGGATTGTTGACCGCATCCATTTCTTCAACCTGGTTTTCCGGATAATTATCGATCACAACTTTCAACGGCCGCAGCACCGCCATGACCCGAGCCGAACGCTTGTTCAGGTCTTCGCGAACAAAGTGCTCGAGCATGGCCAGTTCAATCGAACCATTGGTTTTGGAGACACCGATGGCCCCACAGAAATTGCGGATCGCTTCGGGTGTGTAGCCGCGCCGCCGGATCCCCGAAAGCGTGGGCATGCGGGGATCGTTCCAGCCGGTTACATGGCCTTCCTCGACCAACTGCAACAGTTTTCGCTTGCTCAAGATCGTATAGGTTAGGTTGAGGCGATCAAACTCGATTTGCTGCGAAGGGAAGATACCTAACTGTTGGATAAACCAGTTGTACAGCGGACGATGGTCCTCGAACTCGAGCGTGCAAACGGAATGGGTGATCTGCTCCAGCGAATCAGATTCCCCGTGAGCGAAGTCGTACATCGGATAGATCGGCCACTTGTTCCCGGTGCGGTGATGCTCGGCGTGCAGGATGCGATACATCACGGGATCGCGCATATTCAGGTTCGGCGAACCCATGTCGACCTTGGCCCGCAGAGTTCGGGAACCGTCGGGAAATTCACCGGCTCGCATGCGCTCAAACAGACTTAAGTTCTCTTCGACCGAACGGTTGCGATAGGGGCTGTCCTTGCCGGGCTCGGTCAGGGTGCCACGAGATTTTCGCATTTCGTCCGCGGTCAGATCGTCCACATAAGCCTTGCCGGCTTTGATGAGCTGCACCGCCCATTCATACAACTTGTCGAAATAGTCAGACGCGTAGAAAAGATGGTCCCAGGTGAAGCCGAGCCACTTCACGTCTTCCATGATCGAATCGACGTACTCGGTTTCTTCCTTGGAGGGATTGGTATCGTCGAAACGCAGGTTGGTTTTGCCGCCAAACTCGGCAGCTAACCCGAAGTTCAGGCAGATCGATTTGGCATGCCCAAGATGGAGATACCCATTCGGCTCAGGAGGAAAACGGGTCTGCACCCGCCCGCCAAACTTATTGGTCTTCAGATCGTCGAGAATGATGTCGCGTATGAAGTTAGAGGGACCGGCCGCCTCGGTAGGCTTCTTTGCCTCAGATTCAATCTCTGGATTCGATGGATTCATCTCTAATTGAGTTTATCGCAAGAAGGCTAAATCGGAGTGTTTTCGCGCCGGGCTACTCGCCCCAGAGTTTGTCTTTTAGATGGAACATCCACTCCGGCCACAAAGTGTTGTAGTGCAGGGTCACATCGGCCTGAACCGCTTTGGCCGCCTTCACCGAAAAATTGTTGTTGAAAATAAGATAATAAGTACCCGCACCGGCCGGAAGTGTTGCGTGGATGTTGCCCTGAGGAACTTTGCCACTGTCGTAGTACGGGCTGATGGCGTATCCATTCCGCCAGGTGACGAAGGCGTCATCGCTGAGCACATACACCTGAACATCATTCGCCTGCGCCCCAGTGGCGCTGAACTGGCCGCCCACAGAGATGTTCACGGCACCCGGTGGCACCAGGAATTTATAGGAAGAAAAGCCGTGGGCGTTCACGGAAAAAGATTTCTCGGTAATAGCTTCGGTATGCGCCCCGGTTAAAAGTTCCCGAAGCTGTTGCGCAGTGTTGCTACTGCCGGCTGCCATCCAGCCAATCGCCAAGAGCACGACTAACACCAGCACCCAGATTGCGCTAAGCGACTGGCGTCCCGCCCGTGGAAGATTTGCTTTCCCGGTCTTAGAAACAACCCCAGATCCGGATATCGTATTTGCTGTGGCCGGATCCAACGTCTGCCCACACTTCAGACAGAAGCGGGCATCGTCGGGCAGGATCTCGGCACAGTTGGTACAAAGCACGGCAACCTCTCAAGAGAATGCGAATTTTAGCAAAGGCAGCATGCCCGCGTCGTTATTTGTTGGTTGATGTGGCAAACTGCTGATACAGCTTATTTCGAAAACCACATGGCAAATTGTGTTCAATGCGGCCGCAAACTTCCCGCCTTCATGTTTGGCAAAAAGATTTGCCAGTGGTGCGTACAGCACGAGGCTGCCCAACGCGGCGAAGAACCAGAGAACGCGATTCAGCCGCTGATGGCAGTGCCCTGGACGCGCGGCGGCAGCGATTCCATGGTCCTTACTCAGATATTTTTCGGGATCAATGTAGCGGTGTTTATTGGCATGGTGTTGGCTCAACGCTCGCTTACCGACTTTGCTTCGCCCGAACTCGTGCACTGGGGCGGTAACGCGGGCTGGCTTACTTTGGGAGGCGATTGGTGGCGGCTGATCACGTGCCTGTTCGTGCACGGCGGAATCATTCACATCGCATTCAACATGTGGTGCCTGTGGGATTTAGGCGCTCTTTGCGAATCGCTCTACGGTCATTGGACCTTCGGCGCCGTTTACCTGATATCTGGGTTGGGAGCCAGCGTAGCGAGCGTGGCATGGCAGCCGAACGGATCAAGCGTCGGAGCATCAGGAGCAATTTTCGGATTAGCGGGAGCGCTGATCGCGGCCTACTACCTTGGCGAATTTTCCATGCCACGAGCCGCCGTGATGGGTTCTCTGAGAAGCGTGGTAGCGTTCGTCGGATACAACCTCGTCTTCGGTGCGATGATTGGCCAAGTCGATAATGCGGCCCACGTTGGAGGACTGGTCACTGGACTTGGTCTGGGCGCCCTTATTGCCAAAGGCGCTCCTGAGAGCGCCCGACCGTATTCGCAGGATTGCCGTGCTTTTGATCGTATTGCTGGGGGTGTCTTGCGGCTTCATGGCATTACAGCATTCGCGTGTTACATGATTCATGCGGAGCGCGCGGGCCAGGGACTGCTGGCGGCAAACAAGGCGGACAAAGCAATCGCAGAATTGCGGCGCGTCATCCAGCAGCGTCCCGACTTTGCTCCCGCACATTTCGTACTGGCCCAGGCGTATTTACGTAAACATGATTTGGTAAATGCGGAAAGCGAACTGAAGCGAGTGCTCGAACTCCGTCCCGGTGACGAGGAAACTTCCTATGAGTTGGGAGCGGTTTACGTCGAAGAGAAACATCCGGAACAGGCAAGAACCATTTTTGCGCAAATGCTGGCTCAAAATCCCAATAGCTCCGACGCGCACTTTGGACTCGGCCTGGTAGCCGACGCTGAAGAAAAATATCAGGATGCAGTGCAACAATACACAGCTGCCGCTCAATTAAATTCAAGTTTCGACGACGTTTATTACCTGATCGGTCTTGCGCAATTCAAGCTGAAGAACTATGACGATGCCATTGCGGCCTTCCAAGGAATATCAGCAGAGCAATGGGGACAACGCCGGCGCCGAAACCGCTCTCGCTGACGCCTACCGGGCCAAAGGCATGACCCAACAGGCAGACGAGGCGTTGAAGAAAGCGGCACAGCTCAAAACCCAGCAGTGAGTGGCGTCTCACTCGACATTTGTGACATTTTATCCAGAGCTACTGGCAGCCAGCGCCTTACTGTTCGCGGCACGCAGCTGGAGTTCGCTGATCTTGCGAGCTAACAGTTCCGTGGAAAACGGTTTGTTGAGCAGGATCGCATCGCTGCCAATCTGGGCATTCTCGAGAATTGCCGTTTCGGTATAGCCGGACATGAAGATCACGCCGATCCCGTCGCGTCTTTGCCTTAACTTTTCGACCAATTCCGGGCCGCCCATGTGGGGCATCACAACGTCAGTCACCACGATGTCAATTCGCCCGCCATGCTCATCGGCGACCGAGAGCGCTTCCAACCCGTTGCCCGCCGGCAACACGCTATATCCGAGTCTTTTGAGAGATTCTCCTGCCAGCGCGCGCAGTGCCGGCTCGTCTTCCACCAGGAGAATTGTCCCATCGCCTCGAAGCGCCAGGGCAGCCTGCTGCGAGGGGGTGACCGTTACCGATTTCTCCACCGAAGGCAGATAGAGTTTGAAAGTAGTCCCGATACCCAGCTCGCTATATACGGAAATGTGTCCCCGGCTCTGTTTCACAATCCCGTACACAGTTGCCAGTCCGAGTCCGGTTCCCTTGCCTGGTTCTTTGGTGGTGAAAAAAGGTTCGAAGATATGCTCCAGCGTGTCTTTGCTCATGCCAGACCCGGTATCGGTCACGGCGATCAACACAAACGGACCCGGGGTCACTTCCGGATGGGTCGCGGCATACGACACATCAAGCTGGGACGCTTGCGTCTCGATGATCAGCTTGCCGCCCTTCGGCATGGCGTCCCGCGCGTTCACCGCCAGGTTCATCACCACTTGTTCGAGCTGACCAGGATCGGCCTGCACCCGCCCGATCTGATCCGAGAAATTGGTCACCAGCTCAACATCTTCCCCGATGAGCACACGCAGCATCTTCGCCATGTTACGCACGCTCAGGTTCGGATCCAGTACTTGGGTCTCGAGCACCTGCTTGCGGCTGAAAGCCAGCAGTTGGCGGGTCAAGCCACTCGCTCTTTCCCCGGCCTGCTTGATTTCTTCAAGGTATGGCCGCGACTCCGAGGTGGCGGTGTCGAGCAAAATATCGCTGTACCCCTTGATGATCATCACCAGATTGTTGAAATCGTGCGCTACCCCGCCGGCCAGCCTTCCCACGGCTTCCAGCCGCGCTGCCCGCACCAGACCTTCCCGGGATTGCCGGAGACCTTTCCGCATTTCCTCGAAGGAACGCGTCAGGTCCGCCACTTCGTCTTCTCCCTGGACTGCGATCTGGACCTCAAAATCGCCCTTCTCCAGTTGCCGGGCGCTCAATGCCAGTTGTTCGAGAGGACGGGTAATCTGCCGCGACACCACGAACGCAAGAAATGCCCCAACCATCACCGCCACCGCTCCAAGCGTCACCAATTTGCGATTCAGTGAACGCAAAAAGCTCGTCGCCTGATCGTAAGATTGCAACGAATAAAATCTCACCGGATGGTCGCCGGGAAGCTCAATGAAATTCTCCAGATAGCGCTCACCGTGAATGGTGATTTCACGAATCACCTGGGCGTTGGCTGAAGGAGACTGGAGCGATGCCTCGAATTCCTTCCAGTCGCTGGCTGGAAGTGAACTCAGGATGACCGACCCCTGGCGTTCAAAGGTGAAAGATGATTTCCCGAAAGCACCCGCGGCGATGATCGCTTGCGGGGATACTTCATAGCCCAGTGTAAGTCTTCCAAGCCCGTGCTCCTCCCCCACGGCACCCGCCACGATAGGCGCGAAACTGACGTCGTAGAGGCGCCCGCCCGCCACCCACCAATCCTGCTCACCGGTGGCATTTTCCAGCAAATGCTCCGCCGAAGATATCGGGACATCGTTGGTACGGGAGTGAAACGCCAGCATCTCGCCGCTGGCATTTTCCAGTATCAACACGTCGGCATGGCTGGCATGGAGAATTGACTCCGAGGCATCCTGGACTGTCGCCCGGTCATTCGTAGACATGAGGGCTTTGACGCTGGACTGGCTCGCAATTAACAAAGCCGCTTGCTGAGCTTGCTCCCGCCGTACCTGTTCAATCCCCCGATAAACTGTGGATTGCGCCTGCAGGGTGGATAACAGATCTTCCCGGACATGGCTTCGCATTTGCGCCTGGATCAGTACCAGCACCGCCGCTGTCAACAGAAAGACAACTGCCAGCATCGACACCAGGAGCTTTGTCCGAAGATGTTTAAACCATTGGCTGAACACGGTCCTAGGGCGAAGCTTACTTGACCCGATTTGCAGCAGCTAGTCACTTTAGTAACCTCGTCCTGCTCGCAAGGAGACGCTAAAATTGGAGAGGTTTTGTTGCGTTCTTTTATCCTGTTGTTTTGCCCGTGCTGGTATGAAAGCATTGGGAAATAACTCCGTTTTTTGGGACGAAGGACTACCACCAGCGCATGGAATCCATTGCCATCAATATGGTCATAGTGCCGGGAGTCGTGGCCCTGCTGCTCTTCCTCGTATTTACCTACTTATACGAGCAGAGCCGTCAGGGTTACTTTCGCGCCTGGCAGATCGGATGGGCGGCCTACACCCTGCATTTTGCCGCCGACGCCTGGGGAGATTTGCGCGGATTCACCCCCCTGATCTTTCTTTCAGCTTCATTCCTGCTGGTCGTCATGGCGATTTCTATCCTGGTCTCGACGCGTTTATTGCGGAGACAAACCGGGCCTGAGCCGCGACAAAGATTTCGCCTTCGCTGGTATGAACTTGCTCTCGCTCTGGCCGGTGCCGGACTAGCCTACTGGAACCTGCAAGTCCACATGGCCGGCGGAGTATTCCACTCGGAGATCATGCCCAGCCAGACTCTCCGCATGGAAATCGGCTTGGCGGCTGTGCTCCTGTACTGTTCCGGCTATTTCTATCTTCGCGGACATCGCAAGAATTCTTTGGCCCTGCGCCTTCTCGCCTTGTCACTGGCGTTCTGGGCTTTCCTGATCGCCTCGGGACCATTCCACAGCACCTTCGTCGAGATGTTCGGCGTAACTGGCGATTTATTGGGTCCTTTGCCGCAGATGGTGCTGGGCATCGCCATGGTGATGGTGCTGTTTGAAAACGAGCGCAACGCGGTACAGGAAAATGCCCTCGCCTTCTCCACCCTGGGCGTGGATCCCCGACGGCTGCTGGCAGCCGTCGATCTGGCGCCGAGCATGCAGAGTATTCTCGACCGCCTGGTAGCGCCACTGCCCACTGATCGGGCCGTGATCTGCCTGACCGAACGCTGGCGGGCCATTCTGCCTTCGGTGCAGCGCGGGTTTTCCGCCGACTTCGTGGAAAAGCTGGAAAAAAATGGCGCCGGAGAATACGTCTGCGAACTGGCTTACCGGCGAGGTGGTTTTGTCACTTTTCAGAATGTGCCGGACATGGCCGAGCCGTTGCCTGCATTTCCCGGAGGCAAATTTGAGCAATTCCGCCGCCTGCTGGCTGAGGAAAATATTCGCAATGTAACCGCAGTCAGCCTGCAGACCCGCGAACACAACTTTGGAGTGGTCCTGTTCCCCCACGCCGAACGCCGTATTTTCGGATCGTCAAATCTGCGGCTGCTGATCGGATTGGCCCTGCAAATCGGTCTCACCCTGGAAAATTACGTAATTATGTATGACGCCCAGCGGCGTACCCGGGAATATGAACTCCTCACCCAGATCGGCCAGGTGATCAGCTCCCGGCTCGATCAGGATGAAATATTGCTTGCCATCCAGGAAGAGCTGGGACGGATCTTTGTCACCGATGAGTTTTATGTGGCTTTCCAGGATGGGGACACCATTCACTTTGAATTGGAGGTGGAGAAAGGCCAGGTCATTCCCAAACGCTCGCGCAAGTTCATGAACGGGCTGACGGAATACGTTCTGCGTACCGGCCAACCTCTACTGATCCGCTCCGAGTTGGAGAAAGTCCGCGAGCGCATCGGCGTCACCTACATTCCGGCCCGACCGGCAAGATGTTTCTGTGCCGTGCCCATCCTGTTTGGCGGGAAACCGGCCGGCGTGATCGCGGTATTGAGCACGGAACGCGAGTTTGTTTTCGAGCAGCGTGATCTAGAAGTGCTGCAGACCGCCGCCGGACAGGTTTCCGTAGCCGTGGAAAACGCCCGCTTGTTCGCTGAAGAACAACGCCGCTCCCGGCAACTGGGTTTTCTGAACAGCATTTCCAAAACCGCCATCTCCAGTGAAGATAGCGAACAGATGCTGGCAGAGATCGTCGGCCACATTCAGAGAAATTTCCGCTTCGATCACATTGGGATCGGCATTCTCGACTATGGCACCAAGGAAATTGAGATCAAGGCGGAAGCCGGCACCACCGCCAAAGCTTTGGGCAAACGGATTCCACTCGGAGTTGGCATTTTAGGCAGGGTGGCGCGAACGCGAGAAAATGCCCTGGTACAGGGCGGCGGTGAAGGACAGGTACAAGGTGTCCTGCCCGAATCCCGCGCCGTGCTCTGCATCCCCATTGCTTATGGCGACAATTTGTTGGGCGTGCTCAACGTGGAGAGCCAGATCGAGGACGCCTTCTCTCCGCAAGATGTGTTGATCATGAACACACTGGCCGATCTGCTGGCCACCGCCCTGCACAACTCCATCGTCTTCCAGAAACTCCAGCAGCAGTCGATTACGGACAGCCTCACCGGAATCAAGACCCGGCGTTTCTTCTGGGAAGCGGTTTCTTCCGAATGGAGACGAGCGTCACGCTCGGGACGGCCTTTCTCGATCGTCATGATCGATCTCGACAAGTTTAAGCAAGTGAATGACGGCCCCGGCCATCTGGAGGGCGATCTGGTGCTGGCCAGGGTGGGGCGATTGCTCGAGCAGAAATGCCGGCAATCCAACGTGGTGGCGCGCTACGGTGGTGATGAATTCATCATCCTGATGCCCGAAACCGGCGTCGAGCAGGCCCAGGCCCTCGCTGAACGCCTGCGGCTTTGGATGTCCACCGATCCCATGTTGAGCGAGCACAAAATCACCGGCAGCTTCGGCGTGGCCACTTTCCCTTTGCATGGGTTTTCGGCGGAAGACATTATCCGCATCTCCGATGCCGGCATGTATGTGTCCAAGCGCGCGGGGGGCGACCGGGTTTCCATCGCCGAGGAATTCGCGCAGAATGAAACCGGCGCCGGGCAGCGGCAACTGATCTCCGGTTACATCGAAGGTTTTCTGCAACGCCAGCACACCGGCCCCGAGCATCTGGAAGAACTGGTGACCACCCTCAAGAAACTCTGTGGAGGCGAGGGAGATTTCAACGTTCAGGTATTGAAGGAATCCATTGAGTCATTGAGCCAGACTGCGGAATTGCGTGAGTTGAACGGCCCCGGCCACGGTGAGAAAGTGGCCCACTATTGCGAAGTGATCGCCCGCGCCCTTGGTTTTACTTCTGAGGATGTATCCAGTTTGATCTTCGCTGCGCGTGTCCACGATGTAGGAAAGATCTTTGTACCGGAACGCATTCTGAGCAAGACCGGGTCCCTTACTGAGGAGGAATTCTCCTTGGTGAAAATGCACGCACATGTGGGGGCGGAAATTGTGAGAACGATTCCCGGCAGCGAGCAACTGCAAAAAGCCGTCCAATGCCACCACGAAGCGTTCGACGGTTCGGGTTATCCCTCCGGGCTGCGCGGCGAAGAAATCCCGCTGTGGGGACGCATCCTGGCCATCGCCGATGCCTACGCCAACATGACCACCGAGCGTTCCTTTGCTTTCGCCAAGAATAGTGACCAGGCCCTGGCGGAATTGGGCAAGCTAAGCGGCATCCGTTACGACGGCATGTTGGTACGCATTCTTCTCCGCGAGATCAAGGCCGAGAGAGCACCATCCAGCCTGGGCGACTGAACCGAAGCATAGCCTCTTAGAAAAATTTTTTTAGCCCCTTGTCATTCCGAGAGGCGCCGCCCCGAGGAATCTGCTTTCGCTTGCAGTGGCACTTCGGCATCCCCCCGGCTTGAACTATTGAATCTACGGACGCTCACACACTTGCAACCGCACCGCAAACCCTCCAAACTGGATGCATGAATATTTCTCTCTCCGGTAAAGTTGCCCTGATCACTGGCGGATCGCGCGGCATTGGTGCGGCGACAGTCCGCATGTTTGTGGGCGCGGGCGCGGATGTGCTGTTTAACTACGAGAAGGCCAAAGCGCCGTCCGAAAATCTGGTCAAAGAACTGGGAGCCGATCATTGCGCTGCGGTGGCCTGCAATCTTTCCGGCACGGAGACGGCAAAAGAACTGGTTGCGGCCACCGTCAAACCGCTTCGGACGTCTGGATATTCTGGTGGTGAACCACGGAGTCTGGCCGCCGCAGGACGCGCCCATTGACCAGATGTCCGATGCGCAATGGACCAGCACCATGGCCATCAATCTCGACAGCGTTTTCGCGCTGGTCAAACATTCCGTCGCGCAAATGAAAAAGCAGGAACGACTCGGCGCCGCCGGACACATCGTCCTCGTCAGTTCCACTGCCGGACAACGCGGCGAGGCTTTCCACTGCGATTACGCGGCCAGCAAAGGCGCACTCATCAGTATGGTCAAGGGACTTTCCACCGAACTCGCCGCGGATGGCATTTACGTGAACTGCGTGGCGCCTGGCTGGGTGGCTACCGACATGTCGGCTCCCGCGCTGAGTGATCCCAAGACTCGCGCTGTCGTTCTCGGCAAGATTCCTCTCGGCCGTGTGGGCACGCCCGAGGAACTTGCTGCGCCGATTTTGTTTCTCTGCACTCCTCATGCCGGATTCATCACGGGAGAGATCTTCAATGTGAATGGCGGGGCAGTGCTGGTCGGGTGAGGCGGCAAACTGCTCCCCCCAGCCACGGCAGCGGCTACAATTGCATTCGCCGCATCTAACTAGTGGAAAACATGAAACATCTTGCACTCATCATCCTGACGCCGGCTTTACTAACCATCGCTGCGCTCGGACAAACCTCGGCTCCGGCCGATGCGCCTCCGTCCGCTGCACCGGGGCAATCCATCCCGTCCGACCATGAAAGCGAACGTAAAGCCAAGGCCGTGCTTGATCAGATGATCGAAGCATTGGGCGGTCAGGCCTATTTGAATATCCAGGATATTTCCCAGGAAGGCCGCGGGTACTCCTTTCACCTGGGCCGGCCCAACAGCGAGGGAACTATCTTCTGGCGATTCTATAAGTTCCCCGACAAGGACCGCGTCGAACTGACCAAGCAACGGGATGTGGTGGAGATCTATAACGGCGACAAAGCCGCCGAACTCACCTTCAAAGGCAATCGCCCTGAGGAAACCAAGGTTCTGGCCGACTACCTTCGACGCCGCCACTATTCGCTCGACTTTGTAATTCGTAACTGGCTACAGGAGAAGGGGATTGCGCTCTTCTATGAGGGCCAGACCGTCGCCGATCAGAAGGCGGTCGAGCAGGTCACGATCATGAACGCGCACAATGAGGCCGTCACGCTTTTTGTCGACCTCTACACTCATTTGCCGGTCAAGAAGACCTTTACCTGGCGCGACCCTACGGACAAGCAACGCAATGTCGAGGACGAAATCTGGGACAACTATCGCCTGGTGCAGGGTTTGATGACCCCTTACAGCGTCACCCGCTATTACAACGGAGACATGTCGAACCAGCGCTTTCTGACCAACGTCACCTACAACCAGGGATTGAGCGACTCCCTGTTCGACACCACAGTGACGAACCTTCCTCAACACCCCGAATCACGAAAGTGACTGCCCCCTTGGATCCCGCATCCAACAAAATGCTTGTAAAGCATTGATATGTAAAGAAATGTAAACTATAGAAATCGCTGATTGCACCACGTAGTGTGGCTGATTTACCACAGCCAGATTTTCTGGCGGGCTAGTAACCTGAAATCAGCCACCACAACAAGTGTCAAGCTATTGAGGCAAGAGCAAACAATTCGTTCCGCCGTGGAGTGTTCCGGCGTCGGGCTGCATAGTGGAGCACCGGTCAAGCTCCGCATCCTGCCGGCCCCGGCAGGCTCGGGCATAGTGTTCCGCCGCGTCGATCTGGAGGGCTTCGAGGTCGAGGCCATCAGCCGCAACGTCGCCCGCGTCAGCTACGCCACCAGCCTCATGAAGCGGGGCGTGCTGATCTCCACCACCGAGCACCTGCTTTCCGCCTTCATTGGAACGGGGATCGACAATGCCATCGTCGAACTGGACAACCTGGAGTTGCCCATTCTCGACGGCAGTGCCCGGCCGTTTCTGGACCTCATTCACAGTGTTGGAATCCGCAAGCAACGCCGGGGACGCGTTTATCTGCGTATTCTTCGCGAACTCGAATTGCGGGAGGGAAACAAATTCATTGCCGTGTATCCGGCGGAAAATTATTCGGTTTCCTACACTATCAATTTTCCCCACCCGCTGATTGGAAGAGAAACTTTCTCCGTGGATCTTTCCGACGGAAACTATCTTATGGAAATCGCGCCTGCCCGGACTTTCGGCTTTCTGCACGAAGCCGATGCCATGCGGCAGCAGGGCTTGATCCGCGGCGCTTCCGCCGAAAATGCGATTGTATTGACGCGCGATGGCCTGATGAATCCGCCCTTACGATTTGCCGATGAATTCGTGCGCCACAAAGTCCTCGACCTCATCGGAGACCTGGCGCTACTGGGCAAGCAGATTCTGGGCAATGTGGTCGCCGACCGTGCCGGTCATGCCATGCATACCGCACTGGTTTCCCGTCTACTGCGGGACCGTACGCTGTGGGAAGAAACCACCATCGAGGAAGAAGACTCTCACTCCGATCCTCTGACCATGCACGCCGCTGCCGCGCAAGCGCTCTGATCTTTCTTCTTATGATTATTCGCGGGTGAAAAGAGACGTGGCAAGCCACGTCTCTACAGGGAATTATAAAAAATCAATCCGCGGCTTGTGGCATTTGATCGTTCACGTCCGGATTCGCATCTAGGAACGAACCTTGCGCGATCAGCCTTTCCAACTCAGCCCGGGCATGGGCCGTTAGTTCGGCGGCATAGTCTTTCGCGGACTGCTGGCGCTCGGGGGCCAAAGGGGCAACCCGCAAAGCCAGCAACGGAGCGTCCGCTTCGAGCATGCGAACCAGTCTTTGTACGCGGTCAATCTTGGTATGGATAGGAAGCATCGTGCCTGCACCTGTAAATATGGATTTTCATTAAGGTTGGAGGCAAGAAGAGATTGCGGCAAGTCGCAAGCTGGATACCCGGAACCGCGCCGGTAGGTTTAAGGCTTTTCCAACTGCTCGCCCAACCATTTTTCCAGCTGTTTTTTCGGGGCTTGCGGCATATCCAAGAAACGCACGCCCACCCGGCCTGTCCCATCGGACCAGGCAACTTCCGCTTTCGGATCCATGGGCAGATTCATTCCGGGCAGGGTAAAGATGACTTTGGCAATCGCGGTCTCCGGCAGGCTCCCAGCGACGTCCAAAGCCATGCCGCCTTCACTCACATTCGTGGTCTTCACTTTCAATTCCTGGCCATGTTCAAACACAACCGTCACCGGTATTTCCACGGGATGGCGAAAGTAACGCCGCCGTTCGCGCTCCATAAACCCCAGAGCGGCCTGGAAACACCGCATGGCGTTTTGCGGTGAAATCGGTTTTTGCAGTACGAACTTTGCGCCGAATTCAAAGGCCTGTTGCGTGGTGGTATCGCCGTTCAGAATGGCAAACGCGATCGAATTCTTGTTGCTCTTCCCGGTGCGCAGCCCTTTGAGCACGTCAATCCCGCCTTGCAGGTCGTCACAATCCACAATGACCGCGTCAAACTTGGACGACAAAAGAATCTCACTGGCGGCTCGCGAGCCCTGACAGACTTCCACGTCAATGGAAAGCCGCTCCAGCGTGGGCCGCAGGATATCTACCACTTCGCGGTCGCGACTCAGCAGCAATGATTCCAATGTCATGGCAACTTCATCGTAACCCCCGGTCATACCGTCGTGATAGGTAACAGAGGTACCGATAGGGCCGCCGAACTGCGGTTACGGATGGCCGTAACTAGCTTGTTTCTTATGTAGTTAGCTAGTCCTCGGTTATTTTGCTTGGCAACTCGGGGCGGGAAACCGGACACTGCTGTGTGCACAAGATCGTTTACCTCTCGCTGGGCTCGAATCTTGGGGACCGAACCGCCCACCTGAAAACCGCCATCGATCATCTGCGCGCTTTCGGCGAGGTGGTAGCCGTGTCGTCTTTCTACGAAACCGAACCTGTCGAATTCGTTGCCCAACCCTGGTTTCTAAACTGCGTGGTCAAGTTGGACACGGAAAAGATGCCCAAGCAACTGCTCGCCGGAATTCTCCATCTTGAGCATGAAATGGGAAGGCAGCGAAAGCAGAAAAAAGGCCCGCGCACCATTGACCTCGACATTCTCCTGTTCGGAAACTCGATCATCCAATCGCCGGGGCTGAATGTTCCGCATCCGGCCATGCATGAGCGCCGCTTCGTGCTCGAACCGCTCGCGGAAATCGCACCCGAGCTACGGCACCCCGTGCTCAAAAAAACCATCCGGGAATTACGCGAAGAATTGCCGAAGGGACAAATAGTGAAGAAGGTGGGTAAGGGATTTTAGATTTAGATTTTAGATTTTAGATTCGCAGATTGAAAACCGTTGAGCAGTCAGCACATAAACTCCAAGGTTTTAAATCTGAGATCTAAAATCCTAAATCTTCAATTGTGCTAAGGAACAATAATTCTACTGCCCACGTCTTCCGCTGCCGCAATCACCGACGGATTCTCCGGAAATTGGCTAAACAGAAAATCCACGAAAGACTTCGCTTTGGGTCGTCCCGAAGTGCGGGCATACGCCATCCTCACCAAAAAAACGAGCCCGCGCAATACATCAGAATCCCGCAGCCGGGTCTGGCCGGTGTGTTTCTGTTCCGCCTCGCGATACTCCTGCACCATTTTCTGCAGTTCGCCGGCAACCGCCTGTTGACTCGCATTCGGGTTCGGGCTCTCATAGTGCAGTCCCGAATTCGCCAGTGTCTCGTAAGTTTTCGCCGTGGAGGTGAGCGCGGCGATGAGATCGGAATCTTTCAGATTGCGGTCGGCCTTCGCGCTCGTGGTCAGCGCAAAGCTCAATCCTAATAAGAGATGCTGGTGTTGATAAAGAAACTGGTCTCCGATTTCCACCTGCGGAAATAAATCAGCCTGGTCCAAATCCTGCAACGGACGGGGCTTTTCATGCTGATGCGCCTGCCGCAAGTAAACACAGTCACTGGGACAATCCAGCGTGACCTCGCGCTGTTCTCCACAACATTGCGGACAAATGCGTCCATGCAATGCAGGACAGAAGCGCTTTTCTTTTCTCTTTTCACAAATCGCACAGCTCACAGAGGCGTCTCCTGCCCAGCTAGAAGCCAGTAGCTAGAAGCTAAAATTTTCCTGCGGACAAGCATTATGACACGCACTCGCAATTGCTCCGGCATCGCACAATTGGCCCATTTTCCGAAGCACACGACACGGAAATAGCGGCTTTTGCTGTATTTTTAGGTTCCAAATCGAGAAAAACCGCATAGAATGCGGCTAAAACGCTTCTTTTCCACAGGAGCAGAGGTATAAGATAGCTCCCATCGCAGGAAAATTCAGCAGTACATTCAAGAGGAGGATTCATGGCATCAGGTTTGACCAAGACTCAGCTCGTCCGTCATCTGGCGGAAAAATTGGAATTGAACAACAAGACCGCAGCCGCATTTCTGGAGCACCTGGCTGATACGGCCATCAAGGAAACCAAGAAGAACGGCGTATTCGTCGTTCCCGGCATCGGCCGCCTGGTGAAGGCGCACCGCAAAGCCCGCGTGGGACGCAATCCGCAGACCGGTGAGCCCATTCAGATCAAGGCCAAGACCGTCGTGAAGTTCCGCGTGGCCAAGGCTGCGAAGGATGCCATCGCGCCCAAGAAGCCGTAATTGTTTTTTGAATTTTGAAAAAAAAGGCCGGCTTGATTGCCGGCCTTTTATTTTGGTCCCATGTGGCGCGGGCGCCCTCGCCCGTGTGACGGCGTCAATTGAATCAGCTGGTAAGGGCAAACTCCATGCCGCTAGCAGCGGTGGCTGGTTCGAAAACTCTCACTTCTGAAAAGTTCTCCAGACCGTCAAGCGGGCAAGAGTGCCCGCTCTACAACTTCCCATACTCATTCTTCACCACCGCTCCACCCTTCATCACAAACTTCACATGCTCCAGCGCCGTCACATCCTGCAGCGGATCACTATCCACGGCAATCATGTCGGCCCATGCGCCCGTCTCCAACGCACCAACTTTCCCTGACCATCCCAGCAAATCCGCCGCATTGATGGTCGCCGCCTGAATCGATTGCAACGGAGAGAGCCCCAGCTTCACCATCACGGCAAACTCATGAGCATTCAAACCATGGGGATAAACGGCGGCATCCGTGCCGAAAGCCACTTTCACTCCACTGGCAAAAGCATGCGCGATGTTCTTGCGCGCCGCCGGCATCACTTCTCTGCCTTTTGCCAGCATCGGTGGAGGAACATGCAGCGACTCCGCATTGGCCAGAAACCAATCGCCGAGATAAAGAGTCGGCACCAGATACGTACCATTCTTCTTCATCTCCGCAATGCCCGCATCGTCGATGTAAGAGCCGTGCTCGATCGAATCCACTCCGGCTTCGGATGCCCACAAAATCCCCTGGGCGCCATGTGCGTGGGCTGCAACCTTGCGTCCCAGGCGATGCGCATCGGCCACAATGGCTTTCATTTCCTCCAGCGTGTACTGCGACGCCTGCGGATTGTCGCCAATGGAAAGCACGCCGCCGGTGGCGCAAATCTTGATCAGGTCCGCGCCATACTTGATGGTCTCGCGCACCTTGTGCTGCACCGCCGCGATGCCGTCCGCGACTCCTTCGGCGCTGTGCTGATACTCGTAGGCCAGCATGTTGTCATCACAATGTCCGCCGGTGATGCCTAGTGGCGGCCCACTCACCAGCATGCGCGGCCCTGGGACATCGCCGGCATTGATCGCATCCCGCAGAGCCACATCGGTATAGCCACTCGCGCCGACGTTGCGGACGGTCGTGAATCCGGCCAGCAGCGTAATCCGGGCATTCTTGGCGCCGGTTAATGCCTCGCGCGGAACGCTGATCGCCAGGCTTTCATAGCCAACATCTTTGGGATCGCCGGTCAAATGGGTATGAGCGTCGATCAACCCTGGCAGAACGGTCGCATTGGGAAGATCGATGATTTGGTCAGTCGCTGAAGCTGCTACTTCTCCAACGGGACCAACACTCACGATCTTGCCTCCCTCAATAACAATCACCTGCCCGGAGAGCGTCTTCCCGCTTTTCACATCCAGCAGGTGGCCGGCTTTCACGATTGTTCGCTGCGAAGGCTGTGCGGCGTTCTGCGCCGCCGCCGAAGAGAGCAGTAGAGCGAAAACTGAAATCAATAATTGCGTCGCAACTCTTTTCATTCAATTCCTCTGGATTTATATTTTTGTCGCAAAACTCTTATTTCTTCTTGCGCGCTGGTTTTTCCGGCGGCGGCGCAACTTCTTTGACGTCGTTCTTGAACACGTTGCCGTTCTTCATCACAAACTGGACGCTACCAAGCGCTTTGATGTCATTCAGTGGATCGTCACTTACAGCGACAATGTCCGCGAACGCTCCCGGTGTCACCGCGCCGATTTGTCCGTCCATATCGAGCATGGTCGCTGCTCGCGAAGTTGCGCTCTTGATCGCGTCCATCGGTGACATGCCGAGTTTCACCATGAGCGGGAATTCCTGCGCGATTGGTTCAGTCCACGGCATGCCACCCATGTCGGTTCCAAACACGATTTTCACTCCCGCCTTCAGTGCCTTCTGGAAGGAAACCGCATGCAGGGAGGCGCGCTTGCGGTCTCGCTCTCCTTCCGGGGTTTCTGCCGGGGACCAGTCGGTGTAGTAAATCGCCAGGGTCGGGACATACCAGGTTCCCTGCTTCAACATCTGCGCGATATCTTCGTCGGTTAGGTCAAGCCCATGTTCAATGGAATCGCAGCCTCCATCGAGCGCGCGGCGCAGCCCGATCCCACCATAAGCATGGCACGCGACTTTTCTTCCCCAGCCATGAGTCTCGTCCACAATCGCCTTTATTTCTTCGAGCGTGAGCGTGGGCTGCGAAACCAGTTCGCCGTTCTTGCCGATCCACGACCGGAACGTCATGTACACCTTGATCCAATCCGCGCCGTTGCTGAGTTGTTCGCGCGCCGCCTTGCGCGCCTCGACCGGCCCGTCAATAAGTTGTGCGCCCTTGGGCATATCCAACTCGGGAGCGTAGCCGGTCAGCGAATAACCGCCCGTCGTCGAAATCGCGCGTGTCACGACAAACAGCCGCGGGCCGGGAATATAGCCGCCTTCAATCGCCATCTTGATGCCAACATCGCCGTATCCCGCACCTTCGGTTTCGAGATCGCGCAGCGTGGTGAATCCCTGCTCCAGCGCTCGGTGCACAGCGACCGTCGCCCGTGCCGCGCGCAGCGAGAGAGGATATTTCAGAATATTGGCGTCGTAGCCGCCCTGCGCAGGATCTTCTCCCTGCAGAAAAATATGGGTGTGGGAATCGATGAGGCCAGGCAGCACCGTGGCCTTGGAAAGATCAATGACCGTCGTGCCTGCGGGAATTTTCGCACTCGCATCCGAGACGCTTTCAATGCGATTGCCGCGCACCACAATGACTACGTTGTGGCGGGCCGTATCGGACTTGCCGTCAATCAACGTTCCTGCGCGAATTACTGTAACGGGCGGCGCGGGAGTTGGGGTTTGCTGCGCCGAAGCAGTGAAGCTGGCAGCCAAAAAGAGAATTGCAATCCAGTGCAAGAATCTCATTTCAACACTCTCCTGAGAGTGCCAGAGATTCTACTACCGACCGCCTGCGATCACCGCATCGGCTTCGATTTCCACCAGAATTTCTGGAGAAATCAATGCCTTCACTTCGACCATGCTGGTGGCCGGACGAATGTCGCGAAAGAATTCACCATGTGCTTTGCCGACTTTCTCCCATTCCGCGATATTGATCACATACATGCGCGTACGCACCACGTCTTTCATGCCGGCCCCGGCTTTTTGTAAGGCGGATTCAATGTTCTTCAACGTCTGCACTGCCTGGGCATACACATCACCGATTCCGACGATCTTGCCATCGGACCCGGTCGCGGTCGTCCCAGATACATGCACATAGTCGCCAATCTTCACTGCGCGCGAGTAGCCAACAATGGGCTCCCATGTTGTTCCGCTGGAAATATTCTGCCGCGCCATGCTTTGCTCCGCCATCATTCCTCCACAAAACCAACATCTATACGATTCCTGACATGTCGTCTCAGAAACACTTTTATCTTGTAATCATCGTAATCAAATTTTTCGTTAGCAGTCGCCGCACGACTCTGCCAGCGAAAATCCCCGAGAAACCTTCGTTTTTCGCCGGGGTTCTCACTAAGCGCACGGTCGTGCCATGCCGGGGCACGGAAGTCACTTGTGTTCCTGGACAGGCTGCGATATGTAATCAGCAAGGCTTGGTGGAATCCTGCTCCAGGTGCGGGTTTCCCGGAGGTGAGTAAAATGATTCCGGAGTCACATCCGCTGCAACAGCTCTTCAAAGAACTGGTCGCGCGGCACTACGCCGAGCAGATTGGCATCCGCGATCCGCAGATCGTTGGCTACGTCGCACATCTTCTGGCCGACTTTATCGAAGTCGACCAGATGTACAAGATCCGCAACGCCACCGGAAAGCCGCTGACCGACGTCGGTGAAATGCTGGTCGAGTCCGACCCGGTGTACGGCCCCGCGCCTTCTTTCGATCGCGAGCGCCAGGTCCGCAAACACATCGGCGACTACACGCTGTTCTTCGCCGGGATGTTCCCCGAAAGCATCAATCACTTCCGCCTGCGCCGTCAGCGGGTCGAAAATTTCGTGGAATGGGTAAAAGCCGGCAAGGAAAGTTACTACATCGTCTCCAAATTTGAGCACTTCGAATACACCAAGGTTGCTCCGTTATTCGCCAGGCTCTCGAACAATTTCGAGCAGTGCGTTTATGGTCTGAACATGGTGAAGAACGATTTGCTGGAAATGCAGCACCCGATCATGCGCCGCGCCAATGACATTCTGATGTAGGTGGATATCAAAAGCGTCTCCTACTGCCGCCGATAAAAGCTCAACGCCGCATCTCCCTGTTCCAGCTTCCGATAACGCCGCAGTGCTCCAACCTCTTCTCCCGGATCAAATCGCTTTTCGTGTTCTGCAATGATCACACTCTCCACTTTCACCAGACTCGATTTCGAAAGCGCTCCCAAGGTAGCCTCGTACGCCGCCGATAAGCGATAAGGCGGATCGAGAAACACGAAGTCTGCCATCACTCCTTGTTTCTCTAATCCGGGAAGCGCACGAACCGCATCCTGCCGCAAAACCTGAAAACCAGTTTCCACGCCCAGCTTCTCGAGATTTAGCCGCACCAGTTCCGCCGCCCGCGGCGACGATTCCACGAAGTACACCATCCTCGCTCCGCGGCTCAGCGCTTCAATTCCCACCGCTCCGGTGCCGGCGAACAAGTCGAGCCAGACCGTGCCTGCAAGTGCCTCCGGATTCCCCGCAGTCAGCACATTGAAAAGCGTCTCCCGCAGGCGGTCAGCGGTAGGACGAAGATCCAGCCCATGCAGCGACTGCAAAGGACGGCTCCGGTATTTTCCTGCGATCACCCGCATACACGCTCTCGCCCGGTGGTCCCCAATCCCCGCTCCGGCCGGTGTTAGCCCCTTCGATTGCCCCAATCCGCCGATCCTCCGTACGCTCAAGCCCCTAACTATATAGAATGGTCTTAGCGGAAGAATAGGCGAAGTTCCTGATGAGAAACTGGTCCATCCCGGCGGGACGAATATTCGGAATCGAACTCCGCATTCACCTGACTTTTGTTTTCCTGCTTTTCTTCGTAGTACTGACCGAATCGGCATCGCACAGCAATGTCAGCGCGGCCCGCAGCGTGGGACTGGTCGCCATCATTTTCGGATGCGTCGCATTGCACGAATTGGGTCACGCCCTGGTCGGCCAGCATGCCGGCATTCCCATCAAAGCCGTGGTCCTGCTGCCCATTGGTGGAATTACGCTGCTCGATGAAACCCAGCAGACGATCGAGTCTGGCGCGCAAACCTGGAAGCGGGACATCCGCATCGCGTTGGCCGGCCCGCTGGTCAACCTGCTCGTTGCGGCCGTAGCAGCAGGTATTTTGCTGGAGGTCGCTCCTCAGGTCCAGCTTTGGGCGCATCCTTACGTCTATTCGGGGAACCTGCCGCGCAGCCTGGTGTGGGCCAACGTTTGGCTGGCCGCATTCAACCTGTTGCCTGCCTATCCCATGGACGGCGGCCGCATCCTGCGCGCTCTGTTCAGCCGACAAATGGATCCGGTGCGAGCCACGCGACGCGCCGTCTCGATTGGCAACAGTCTCGCCACCGTACTTATCCTGGCCGGAATGTTGCAATACATGCAGTGGAACAATCCGGATGGCGCCTGGCTCTCCATGATCGGATTCTTTCTCCTGATTGCCGCGCAACTGGAAGAACGTTCCGTGGTCTTTCAATCGGTATTGGAAACAGTGCGTCTCGAAGATGTGATGCTCACCGACTTCGCCACGCTCTCTCCCGCCGACACGCTGGAGGATGCCCTGGAAAAAGCCGTGCACTCGCTACAGGACGATTTCCCGGTCATCCGCGGCAGTGACATGGTGGGTGTGATTTCCAAACAGAAGATCCTGCAAGCCCTGCGCGCCGAAGGCAATGGCTACGTGCAGGCCGTCATGAACCGCATTTTCGAAGTTGCCCAGAAAAAGGAATCGCTGGCGTCCGCGTTCCGCAAACTCACCGCCCGCAACTTGAGCATCATTCCCGTGGTGGAAGATCAGAGGCTGGTAGGTATCGTCACCCTGCAAAACCTTATGCACTCGATGGCCTTGCTGGCCGAGAGCCGCAAGCTCCGCAAACAAGCGCTGAACTCCTGACTTCCGGTTTTCTCAGCGTGCTCGGCGACCTCTGCGGTGCAAGCTTTTCTGCCCTAGAACTTGAACACAATCCCAATCGACGGTTCCGCCATATGCCCCGTACCTCCGACAAATAAAGAAGGGTTCTGGAAATCCGGCGTTTTATAAATGAGCCCGCGGTACTGCAGACGCACCGCAATGTGCGATCGCACGCGATAGTCCACTCCCGCCCCGTACAAAAACACCATCTGGGTTTGTTTGACCGAGGCCACCGGCTCCTGAAGAGTATCGATGTAGGTATTTCCAGGAACAAAACTCAGAGCGCCCGCTCCGCCCAGAAGGAAGGGTTCAAATTTCCCGATCTGAATTGGATTGTAAACGTAGGCTGCGCTGAGTTCGGTCACTTTCGATTGAATGCGGGTGATGTGCGCCCCCAGCGTATAAAGCTGCGAGTCATGGGTGACGCCGTAATTCGCTACCAGGGAATGCTTGGGATTGAACCGGAATCGAAACGTAGCCAGCGCCGCTCCGGAATTGGTCGAATCGAGAATGATCCCATGTCCCGAGGTCTGCTTGCCGAATACGCCAGCCCCATTGATGCTGGCATCGAAATGCCCATCCCCTTGCGCAAATCCCGCAGCGGCGAACAAAAGCACCGCCGCAATTGCCATCCCTGCTCTTTAAACATTCAGGTGTCCTCTCAAGTTTCTGCTGAAACTCTTCCATCTTAGATGCAGGATTTCGCTCGACTTCTCGCCGCTGATTTCACTGATCAACATAAAAAGAAATCCGCGAAGATCAGTGAAAATCCGTCGCCAGCTCTTAAAACAACTGGATCGCTTTCGCCTGTGCCACCGCCGGCACTTTTCTCAACTCCACCAGCACGGACTCGGGCACGGCGGAATCCACATGCACCACCGCAATCGCTTCCCGGGGAGCGCCTGCTTTCCCCTCGGCCGCCCGGCGTCCCAAAGCGAAATTGGCGATGTTGATGCCGTGTTGCCCCAGAATCGTTCCTATTTTCCCGATGACCCCCGGCACATCCTCATTGCGCAGATAAACCAGGTTCTGCTCCAGCGGCGCTTCGATATCGATGCCATCCACGTGCAGCAATCGCGGCTCTTCTTCGCGCAACACCGCGCCCTTGACCACATGCTCGTTGGCCTTGGCTTTAACGGCGATCGAAAGTACGCTGCCCGCGCCGCCTTTGGAGCCTTTGGGCTTGCGCGCCTCATGGATCTGCAAACCCCGCGACGCCGCAATCGTTCCCGCATTCACCAGGTTCGCTTTTTCCTCCAGCGACTCGTTCAGAATCCCTTTGATGGCGGCATTACGAATCAATTCCGTT
This sequence comes from Terriglobia bacterium, assembly GCA_963723765.1. Classification (GTDB taxonomy): domain Bacteria; phylum Acidobacteriota; class Terriglobia; order Terriglobales; family Acidobacteriaceae; genus DATBAX01. The sequence goes on from CAVRSD010000001.1 coordinate 87,940, forward strand.
TTCCATTCGGCGATGTGCCCGCTGTAGCTAAGGGAAATTTCCTCCAGCGTGCCTTCACTCACTTGCGCCAAAAATGCGCCCAGGCGTTCCGCCAGAACAATGTAAGGCGTCAGTTCCAGATACTCGTCCTGTGATACCGACGGCACATTCACCGCGTTCTGAATGACGCCATGCTTCAGATACTCTTTCACCTGCATCGCAATCTGCTGTCCCACGGCTTCCTGTGCTTCATTCGTGGAACCCGCAATGTGCGGCGTCAGAATGACGCTTTCCAACGCAGGTAAACGGCGAGTCTTTCAACGGCTCTTTCACGAAAACATCCAGCGCCGCCGCCGCCACATGCCCCGACTTCAAGGCTTCCGCCAGTTCCGTTTCATTCACCAGTTCGCCGCGCGCGCAGTTCACCAGCCGTACGCCTTTTTTCATCTTCTTGAGCGATTCGGCGTTGATCATGCCCGTAGTCTGCGGCGTGAGGCCAACATGGAGCGTCAGGTAATCTGCAACCGCATAAATTTCGTCCACGGTCGCGAGCCGAATTCCCTGTTCCTTTGCCACCGCTGCGGAAACAAACGGATCGTGCCCCACCACTTCCATGCCAAACACTTTCGCGCGCTTGGCGACTTCCATGCCGATTTTTCCCAGGCCCACGATACCCAAGGTTTTCCCGCGCAGTTCCGATCCTTGCAGCGTTTTCTTGTCCCACTTGCCGGCGTGCATGGTTTCATTGGCGCGGCAGATAAAGCGCGCCATGGCCAGCATCACTCCCAAAGTGTGTTCCGCCACGGCCACCGCGTTCCCGCCCGGCGTGTTCATCACCGCGATGCCCTTGCGGGTAGCTGCTTCCAGCTCAATATTGTCCACGCCCACGCCGGCGCGCCCGATCACTCGCAGTTTGGGAGCGTGTTCCAGCAACGCGGCATTCACTTGCACCGCCGAGCGCACAATCAACGCATCCGCCGTCTGCAGGTGCTCGTTAAGTTTCCCGTCCAACTGCTCCGGCGTGACGATGGTCCAGTTAGGCTCGCGCAATAAATCGATTGCGGAAGCTGACATTTTTTCGGCCACAACAATTTTCATGATGAATCAGTCCTTGTGTTCGTGCTCGCTCTGTAAATTGAATCCAGCTGGCGCGGGAACCAGCTGGACAAAAGAAGGGACAACCTTAAACCAGATCGCTGAACTAACTTTTCACTCCGGCAAGTTCAGCCACTTTCTCACTCTGTGCTTTTGCGAATACTTCCTGCGCCGCCTTGACTGCCGCACCCAACGCTACTGGCTTGCCGGTCGTTTTGGCCAGCACATGCTCGAGCGCAGCCAGAATCCCGATGGTATCGATGTAATCGTAGTAGCCGATATGCGCGATGCGGATCATCTTTCCCTTCATCTCGCCCTGTCCATTGGCCACGATCGCGGAGTAGGTGTCGCGGAATTCTTTCACCATCGCGCTCGAATCCACGCCCTCCGGCGCATTGATCGCAGTCAGCGCAGCTCCCGGGGATTTCGCAAACAACGTCAGTCCCAAAGCTTTCGCTCCTGCCCGCGTCATTTCCGCTGCGAGTTCGGCATTGTCCACCAATGCTTTACGTCCGGCGGCAACGTCGCCATTACCCATCTGGCGGATGAAGTCCAAAGCCGCTCCCAGCGCCGCAAACAACGAAGTCGCCGGCGTGTAGGACGATTCGCCTTTGGCCGAAGCCTTGCGCTCTTTACGCAAGTCAAAGTAATAGCGAGGATTTTTCGTCGTCTCCATGCGCTTCCACGCACGATCACTCACCGCAGCGTAAGCCAGGCCGGGAGGAATCATCAAAGCCTTCTGCGATCCTCCGATGATCGACGTCAATGCCCCAACCATCGACATCCATGTGGGTGGTGCCCAATCCGGTGATGGCATCGACGACCAATAAAACGTCGTCGCCCTTTTCGCGCACCAGTTTCGCAATGCCTTGCACATCGTGACGAGTGCCGGTCGAACTTTCATTCGCCTGCATAAAAACTACTTTCACGTCGGGCGTTAGCTTCGCCTTTACTTCATCGAGCGTAAAAGTTTCGCCGTAAGGCTTGTTGATCAATTCCACATTGCAGCCAAAGGCTTTCGCCAGATCGCGCCAGCGTTCGCCGAACTTGCCGGCGGTAAGCACCAGAACTTTATCTCCGGGCGAGGTCAGGTTCGAGACCGAACCCTCCATCATGCCAGTGCCGGACGAGGCCACAATCAGCACGTCATTCTTGGTGCCGATGAAGTCTTTCATGTCCGCCAGCACGCGCATGTACAGGGCGCGGAAGTCGGCGGTGCGGTGATGCATGGTGAATGCGGCCATGGCGGTCTGCGCCGCAGGAAGCAAAGGCGTCGGGCCCGGCGTAAAGAGACGATTCTTCAGCAACATGTAAGATTTTGTCCTTCGTAGATTAAGAATGAATACTCGGGGAAATACCCTAATAGTTTATCGTGGAACCGCGCTTTTCGGGGGATGGGATGCCTGTGAATTGGTGTTAATTCGTGCAGAGCATTGGCTGCTGCTGCCGCGCCTGCGGCTATAATGTTGGAACTATGAGCCTTAGCGAACAGATCCAAAAAGATATCGTGGTTGCCATGAAGGCCCGCGAAGAACATCGGCTGTCCACTCTGCGCATGGTCAAGAGCGCGCTCAAGAACCGCGAAGTCGAGAAGATGGCGCCACTTGACGACAAAGAATCCCAGCAGATCCTGACCACACTCATCAAACAGCGCAAAGAATCGGTCGAGCAATTCACCAAAGGCGGCCGCCAGGAAATGGCCGACAAAGAAGCTGCCGAGATCGAAGTTGATTGAAAGTTATCTGCCCAAAGCCGCAGGAGAAGCAGAAATCGTGGCCGGAGTAAAAGCCGCCATCGCCGAAATGGGTTCGCCAACGATGAAAGACATGGGCACAGTGATGAAGAACGCCATGGCTCGCTTCAACGCAGCAGGCATGCGCGTTGACGGCAAGGTGGTCAGCGAAGCGGTGAAGAAAGAGCTGGCGGGGAAATAGGATTGTGTGGCACGGACACTCTTGTCCGTGGCCTTTGACGTTGCCCTTCTCCCGGCGGCAGGTACAAAACTAGCTGCTATTCCTCACGGCAAGCCTTTCGCGGACAAGAGTGTCCGCGCCACACGAGTGTTTTCATGGACTTATCTGTAAGTTATTGAAAACAGGCTGGAGTGTTCTAACGGGTTCGAGGGCGAACGTCTCTCGGACATCCTCCAGGAATGCCATGCAATCGCCTAGGATCGCCTTATAGGCTCGGTTCGCGGTCTCGGACGAGCCAGAGGCCCTTCCGAATCCTGCCGGCGCTTAAATCGCCTGCAAACGAAAAGTTATCTTTTAGCTAATTTTAGGCGCTGCCATTCCCGGTAGGCTTCGCTCTTGGAAATTCCCAGCTCTTTGGCGATTTTCTTCAGCGCGGCTTTTTCGTCCAGCTTCTCTTCGGAGGCGATTTGCCGCAGGCGTTCGCTGATGGTCACGCGGGACGTCGCCTGTTTGGTTTCATCAGCTTTGCCGATCAGCAACGTGATCTCACCCTTGATGTCGCCACGCGCGTTGAGCGTTTCCAGAATCTCTCCGGCACTTCCGCGCAGGAATTCTTCGTGAATCTTGGTGAGTTCGCGGGCGATGACGATATGTCGTTCTGCGCCCAGCACTTCGACGATATCCGCGACCGCTTCTTTCACCCGATGCGGCGCTTCGTAGAAAGCTTGGGTATGCGATGAAGCCTTAATACTCTCCAGCATTTGTTTTCGCTGTCCACTCTTCGCGGGCAGGAAGCCGTTGAAACGAAACGAGTCCGTGGGCAAGCCGCTCGCGATCAGCGCGGCTAGAACTGCCGACGCGCCGGGAATCGGAATAACCTGCACTCCTTGCTCAATCGCCAATGAAATCAGGCGAAAGCCGGGATCGGAGATGCCGGGCATGCCTGCGTCCGTGACTACGGCGATGCGCGTTCCCTTTTTCAAATCGCCGACAAGTTCTTGAGCGCGCTCGGCTTCGTTGTGTTCGTGATAGCTGGTGGTGCGCGTGGTGATGCCGTAATGATTGAGCAGCTTTTGCGTCTGGCGCGTGTCTTCGCAGGCGATCAGGTCAGCTTCTTTCAAAATGCGCAAGGCCCGCAGCGTGATGTCTTCCAAGTTGCCGATGGGCGTCGCGACCAGATAGAGGCCGGGGGCGAGGGGCGGGCGCGCGTCGGAAGACATGGGGGAAAGTTTAGCAGGGCTGCGTCGAGCATTGTCATCCTGAGGCAACGGAGGACAAGACCTCTGCATTACGCACGGGCCAGAGCAAATGCATAGGTCCTTCGTTCGCAAAGGACGCTCGCTCAGGATGACAATGGATGTGGGATCGGTGAGTGGCGGGAACTTACCGCGGAGCACGGGTGTCCAATGTTCTCAGACACGCGCGTGCACGAGAGGAACAAAGTTTATGGCTTTCTCCAATGCAGGCAGTGGTCCGTCCAAGCCGCAAATCAATGTTACCCCGCTGATTGATGTGCTGCTGGTCTTGATCCTTGTGTTCATGGTGATTGTGTCCATGACCAATGAAAAGGGGCTGGAGACACTGATCCCGCAGCCGGCGCCGCAATCGAAACGGCCTCCCCGGGAAGACACAATTGTGATTCAGGTGAAGTGGAACGCTGCCAATCAGCCATCGTCTCTCAAAATCAATCAGGACAATGTGAGCTCGGAAGACTTGCACACCCGCTTGCAGGGAATCTTCGCCGGACGTGCGGATCGCGTGGCGTTTGTGAAGGGAGATGGCGAGGTTGATTTTCAAGATGTCGCCAAGGTGATTGATATTGCGAGGAGCTCAGGAGTGGAGCGGGTGGGACTGGTCTCGAAGGAGCATTAATGTGATCCCAAAATGCCTTCTTCTTCGGAGCATCTCAGACTTGTCAATTTGAGACCTGACGGTGTGTGGGATGCGGTAGGGGTCCTTCGACTCCGAATCAGCGTTCGCGAGCGAACGCTGATTCTGCGCTCAGGATGACATGGGAGCTTAGAGATTCGGTGAGATGCCGGCAGCATTGGCTGGGCCAACGAGAGTGCCTCGCTGCGCTTGGCTGGACAGCCAGCGGACCCAACGGCTGGTTCTAAGAATTTCGGGCGCGGACTTTGATCCAGATTGGTGAGCCGATGAAGCCGAAGGCTTTGCGGATCTGGTTTTCCAGGAACCGCTGATAGGCGAAGTGCAGTTTTACTTTTCTATCGGTGAAGAGGACGAAAGTTGGCGGGGAGACGCCGGCCTGGGTCACGTAGAGAATTCGGACTTGCTGCTTGGCGGGGACGGAGGCGCGTTCGAAGTCCACGTATTTGAGGAAGCGGTTCATTTCGCCGGTGGTGACGCGCTTGGCGCGTTCGGCGGCGACTTTTTCAAGCATGGGGAAAATCTTGTCGGTGCCGACGCCCGTCGCGGCGGAGATGAATAGCACCGGCGCGTAGCTTAGAAATTTCACTTCATCGCGCAGGCGCTCTTCGTAGGCTTCGCGGTCGGCGGGGCGCTTGCTGTCCTGCATGCGGGCGGCTTTGGACTGGCCGATCGCTTTCTTCTCGCCACTGATCACCAGGTCCCATTTGTTCACGATGATGATGACCGAGCGTCCGCTGTCGTGGGCGTAGCCGGCGATGGAAGCGTCGAGGCCGCTGACGCCTTCGGTGGCGTCGACCACCAGCAGCGCGATGTCGGCGGCTTCGATATGTTTGCGCGACATGACGACGGAAAGTTTTTCCGCCATCAGATGAGTCTTGCCTTTGCGGCGAATGCCGGCGGTGTCGATGAAGCGGAATTGATGGCCGTTGTAGTCGATGATTTCGTCTATGGCGTCGCGGGTGGTGCCGGGGATGGGCGAGACGATGGCGCGATCAGTTTTCGTGAGCCGGTTCAGCAGCGTGGATTTGCCGACGTTGGGGTGTCCGATGATGGCGACTTTGATTTCTTTGTCGGGCCGTTCTTCGGTTTGGTCGATGCCCTCGGCGATGTCGGCTTTTTTGTTTTGCTCGGGAGAGCGGACTTTCGGAGATTCCGGCGCCAGCGTGTCGAGATGCAGGGTTTCAAAAATGGCGTCGAGAATGTCGTCAACGCCGCGGCCGTGCTCGGCGGAGACGGGAAATATTTGCTTAATGCCGAGACGATGGAATTCGTCGATGAGGCGATTTTGTTTTTCGGTGTCGATTTTGTTGACGGCCAGAAATAACGGCTTGCCGCTGCGAATGAGCAGACGGGCGAGTTCGAGATCGGCGGAGGAGAGTTCGGTGCGTCCGTCGACCACCATGATGACGGCGTGGGCTTCTTCGAGCGCGACTTTGGCCTGGCGGAAAATTTCCGTCGGGAATGAAATCTTTTTCTTCGGGGACGATGCCGCCGGTGTCCACGATGCGCAGGCTTTGTCCGCGCCAATCGGCCTGCGCGTACATGCGGTCGCGGGTGATGCCGGGTTCGTCGCCGACAATGGCACGGCGCGATCCAACGATGCGATTGAACAGCGTGGATTTGCCCACGTTGGGGCGTCCGACGATGGCGATGGTGGGGACGCCTTCGACGATCGGCGTGCTTAGCGAACTGGATTTAATTCGGGTCATGAGAGCGGTCGTTGGTCGTGCGTCGTTGGTCGTTGGCTAAAACCTGGTCCCTCAGGCGCTGAAGCGCGTTCAACAAATGGAGCTTTAATCGCAGCGCTAGGAAGCGCTGCGCCACCCAAAATCAGAAGCATTCTGTATTCAATTCCGTAGCCATTGGTCTTGGGCTCTTGCCAACGACGAACGACCAAGGACCAACGACTTCACTCCGTAGCATCGAATGCCAACAGCTCAAGCGGCCTGTCCCAACGAACCGACTGCCGCTATTATAGAGACTCCCGTGTCCTCGACTTCCCAGCCCGGAGCTTCTTCAGAAAGTTCCAAGGCAAGCGGCGCGCGGAAATATGATGTCTCGCTGTATCAGTTCTTTTCTCCTGGAGGCGTGCTGTCGCGCACCCATCCGGCCTACGAATTTCGCCGCGGACAATTGCAAATGGCGCAGGCCGTGGAACAGGCGCTGGAAGAAAAACGCCATTTGATCGTGGAAGCCGGCACGGGTACGGGAAAAACTTTGGCGTATCTGGTGCCTGTGATTCGCTCCGGCAAGCGGGTGATCATTTCCACCGGCACCAAGAACCTGCAGGAACAACTCTTCCATAAGGATATACCGTTTCTCGAACAGGCGCTCTTTCCCAACGGCGAAGGCAAGCTGAACGTCTGTTACATGAAGGGACGCGAGCAATTATTTGTGCCGCAAAAAACTTTACGATCTGACCGATCAGCCGGTGCTGAGCGGCTATGAAGAGATTGAGCATTATCGCGCGATTGCGGCGTGGGAGAAGACAACGGGGACTGGGGACCGGGCGGAACTGGCGTCACTGCCCGAGGCCAGCGCGTTGTGGCACAAGATTGATGCGCGGGCCGATACGTGTCTGGGGCAGAAATGCAGCGCGTTCGACAAATGCTTCATCACCGAAATGCGGCGGCGGGCGATGGAGAGCGACATCATTATTGTGAATCATCATTTGTTCTTTGCCGATCTAGGGATCAAGCAGCAAGCGGAATACGCGCCGGACGCGGGCATACTGCCGGAGGTCGGCGCAGTGATTTTCGATGAAGCGCACGAATTGGAAGACGTGGCTGGCGGCTACTTCGGCGTGGCCGTGAGTAACGGGCGATGCGAAGAATTGTGCCGCGACGTGGAAGGCTCGTTGCAGCGAAATCACATGTTGACGTCTGCGCTTTCGGGCGCGGTGAAAAGTCTGCGCGATCGCGCGATGTTTTTCTTCGCGTTGCTGCCGCAAGGGAAAGAACGATTTGCGTTTGAAAATCGGCGCGAGTTTCTGGAAGAGAATGGCGACGAGTATCTGGCGTTGCAGCAGTCATTACGAGGGCTGGGATCGGCGCTGGAAGGCTTGCCCTCGAAGCCGGAAGAGATTTTTAACTTTGCTCGCCGGGCGCAGGAGTTGCAGGTGCAGCTCGGCTTCCTGATGGAATCCGAGGATCGCAACACCGTGTTCTGGATCGAGCGGCGGCGTGGGGGTCGGGACAAGCAGAATGTTTATCTGCAAGCCACTCCGATTGATGTGGCGCCGATCCTGAAAAGCTGCCTGTTCGACAATTTGGATTGCGCGGTACTGACTTCGGCGACGCTGGCCGTTGGCGGAGGGTTTGAGTACATGCGGCGGCGGCTTGGCCTGGAGCATACGCGAGAAGTGGTGCTGCCGTCACATTTTGATTATGAGAACCAGGCAGTACTTTATGTGCCTCCCGATTTGCCAGACCCGCGCACCCCGCAATTTGCACCGCAGGCGGCGGATTGCATTCGCCGGTTGCTGGAAATCACGCGTGGACGGGCGTTCGTGCTGTTTACCAGCCATGCCCAGATGAAAGACGTTTATCAGCGGCTGCTTGGGGTGTTGGATTTTCCGTTGCTGCTGCAAGGGGATGCTCCGAAATCCGCGCTGCTCGAGGAGTTCAGGCTGACGCCGCATGCGGTGCTGTTTGCAACTTCATCCTTCTGGCAGGGCGTCGACGTGCAGGGCGAACAACTGAGTTGCGTGATCATCGACCGGCTGCCGTTTGCGGTGCCGAGCGATCCAGTAGTTGCGGCGCGGGTGAAGTTGATTGACGCCGAGGGCGGCAATGCATTCTTTCAATATCAGGTACCTGCGGCGGTGATCACGCTGAAGCAGGGCTTCGGACGGTTGATCCGGTCGCTGCATGATCGTGGATTGCTGGCTCTGCTGGATAATCGGATTTTGAAAAAGCAGTATGGGAAAGTTTTTATTGAGAGCCTGCCAAATTATAAGAAGACCACCGACATGAAGGTCGTGGAGCAGTTTTTTGGAGTTGAGTGACGGTTCCGTACAAGTGTGCAGAAATCTGCATCTTGACATAGGAAACTGGCGCAGTATGCTTTTCGCTTCGAAAGGATTCCCTCCCCATGACAAATCGTTTAGCGTTCAGCAAGACTTTTTCTCCGCGTGCGGTTTCCGCAGCTTTTCTTTTTCTCTTCGTTGCCGGCGTAAGTACGATGCCGGGCTTTGCCGCCACGCGCTACAAGATTGGATCGCAAAATACGGTGACGGCGGACCGGCTGGTGCCGCGCCCGAGCACGACGCCTTGCGTGGTGCAGCTTTTTGCCAATGTTGCGTTCGACGATTTCAATCCGCGCACATTCACCTACACGCCGCCCGCGAATTGCCCGGGACCGTGGGAGAAGGTGGTGTTCGAGGGAGATTTTTCGGTTTCGGCGGGAATTCAATATGACCGCACTGCGAATATCTGGCTGGGCGCGACGAATATTTACTTCGGTACCACGGCTGAGCCGTCTCCAAATTTCGGGCCTTCCTGGCATGTAGAGACGGACCTCACCGATTACAGCTCGATCTTCGGCACGGCGCAATCGGGACAGGCGGATATCGGCAATCTGGTGAATAGCACTTACACGGGGATTATTTACGGAACGGCCACGCTGGAGTTTTATCCTCTGACGGCGAAGCAGAAAGCTCCGCAGACGTTTCGATACGGTGTTGGCGCTTTCCGCGGGGCCGGATGGCGGAACGGTCGCGCTGGGATCTTCCACGGACACTCTGGCGGGGACTTTCACTTTGCCGATGAACATTGATGAGGCTTATCTCGATGTGCTGGCGCAGAGCCAGTCGAACGATGAGTTCTGGTATACCTGCGTTCCCAATGATGTGACGTCGGAACTCGAAAGCTGCGGCAACACGGCTTTTCGCGAGACGGAAGTGACTATCGATGGAACTCCCGCCGGAGTGGCGCCGGTTTATCCGTGGATTTACACCGGCGGCCTTGATCCCTATTTGTGGTTTCCGCTACCCGGCGTGCAGACGTTGAATTTTATTCCTTACCGCGTGAACCTCACGCCTTTTGCCGGATTGCTCAGTAATGGGCAGCCGCACACGGTTTCGCTGAGCGTGTTCAATGCCGATAGTTATTTCTCTGCGACGGCAAATCTTTTGTTGTTGCTCGATCACGGCGCCAGCCAGGTCACGGGAGCGGTGACGACGAATACGCTTTCCGCGAACCCTAACCCGTCCATCGTTGAGAACATTAAGGTGGGGAACAACGTCACAGGCACGGTCACTGTGAAATCGAATCGCATATTCGATATTTCGGGATACGTGGTGACCTCTGCCGGGACAGTCACGACCTCAATTTCGCAGGCGATCAATTTCTCCAGCAAGCAGCGATTCAAGCTCACGGATTCGGTGTACAGCCAGAATATTACGCAATCCACCACCACCCAATCCTGGACAACCCAGGCCGACAGTTCAGGGATTCAATCCAGTTACGACCGGCAGGATTATCCATTGAGCGTGAATTATTTTTATGGAGTGAATCCCGACGGCACCTCCGCGCAGACCGTGCCCATCCGGCAGGAATATCACGATCAATCCACGGTGGAAAAGAACGGAAAAGTGGTTGCTTCCACCGATACGGACGACACCGTGAACAACGTCGATACATTGTTGATCGATGCTTCCGGCAACTTGACGGGGAATCAAGGGCAGGCGGGTTCACAGCAGTATTTGTTTAACAACTTGTTCAGTTGTTATGACGTGAACTTGACGGCGGCGAATAATTTGTTGACTGGCGTGACGAAGGGGTGCAATTAGTGATTTCTGTGGCGCCCTGCGGGTGGGTGCTCTAAGGGACACCTACCCCGGACTTCCGTCCGGGGCTTTCACATTCCGCTCCTTCGGAGCTGGTTTGGTTCTGAGCGGTTCCGGCTCGGAACGCGGGGTAGAATGGTGCGCGTGAGATCCCTCGCCCGGTTAAAACCCGCCGGGTCTTCGGGATGACCTCAAAAAATAACAGATTATTTCTACTGCGCCGCCGGGCTGGGCAGCACTTGCACGACAACTCCAGACTCCTGGCCTTGAGTGTGGTAAACCCGCTCGGTGGCTTTCACGAAGTCGGAGGGTTTGGCATTCGGAATTTGTACAAAGGCTTGCGGATTGCGATCGGTCAGCGGGAACCAGGAACTTTGCACCTGCACCATGATGCGGTGACCGCGGCGGAAAGTGTGGTTCACGTCCGGCATTGAGTAGTCTATTTCCTCAACTTTGCCGGGAGTGAAAGGCTCGGGCTTTTCAAAGCTGCGACGGAATTTTCCCCGGAATGGCTCGCCGCGCACCAGTTGTTCATATCCCCCCATCGTAAACTCTGGCACTCGCACGTCCGCCGCTGGCTTGTCTTCATCGTCATCGGATTTAGTGACGGCATAGTCGGGCGGATAGACATCGATCAACTTCACATCGAAATCCGAATCGGTTCCGGTAGTCGAAACAAAAAGCTTGGGAGAAATGGGGCCGCTAATGGTCACGTCTTCCGGCAAGACCGCGGTCTTATAGGTCAGAACATCGGTCCGGGTGACGGCGAAACGCTGGTCGGAAAGCATGTATTCCTGCGGCACGTCCTGCGCGGGATAAGCCACAAAGGGCACGGGCTTGGCGGGATCGCTGACATATTCATCGAAGGGCTGGGATCCGGCTGCCGGAGGATCGAAAGAAAGCTCGCCATCGGCGTGGAAGTAGAGAGTCTTGGCCGCGACATTCTTTGGCGGCCACGCAGAATATTGCCGCCAGACGTTGGTCCCGGTTTCGAAAACGTAGGCTTCGGGAAGTTTGGCGTCTCCGGAGCCCTTGAGATATTGCTCAAAGAATGGGAACAGAATGTTCTTGTTGTAATACTCGCTGGTTTTCGCGGCGAAGTTTACGCGGCCTAGAGAATTTCCGTCATGGCGCGCCCAGCCTCCATGAACCCAGGGTCCGACGACCAGACCATTGAAGATGCCGGGATTATTTTTCTCGATGGCGTGATAGGTCTTGAAAGGCCCCTGCAAATCTTCGGCGTCGAACCATCCGCCCACGGTCAGCACCGCGCAATGAATATTTTTCAAGTGGGGCGTCAGGTTGCGACTCTGCCAATAATTATCGTAAGTGTCGTGCTGGGTCTGGTCGTTCCAGAGCGCGGGGCCCTGTAAATAATTGGCAAGATTGGAGAGCGGGCCGGCATTCAGGTAGAACTCATAGCCATCGGGAGTGCCGTAGTCAAACGGCACATCGGGTTTGGGCAATTCCGGATTTTTCTGCGGCGAGAAGAAGGCATAGAAACTAAAATTCGCGGCCAGCATGAACGCGCCGTTGTGGTAGGCATCGTCACCCATATAGAGATCGGTGATGGGCGCCTGCGGAGAAGCAGCCTTGAGCGCGGGATGGGTGTCGATAATGCTGGAAGAAGTGTAAAAGCCGGGATAAGAAATGCCCCAGATTCCGGCACTACCGTTGTTGTTGGGGACATTCTTGAGCATCCACTCCAGGGTGTCGTAGAGATCGCTGCTGTCGTCGACATCCTTGTTGGACTTCTTGTTATCGATGTGCGGAGTCATCTCGACGAATGTGCCTTCGGACATGTAGCGGCCGCGGACATCCTGAAAAACGAAAATGTATCCGGCCCGGTCGAAATCCGGCGAGGGGCCAAGTCTCTTTTTATATTCGTCAACGCCGTAGGGTGCGACGCTGTAAGGGGTACGGTTGATCAGAAATGGATAGGGATGGGAGGTGTCTTTGGGCACGTAAACCGAAGTGAACAGATGCACGCCGTCACGCATCTTGATGCGGAACTCGTACTTGGTGTAGTGGGCCCTGACGTCGAATGGCGGTGGAACGGGCATGGGCTGGGTTTGGGCCGGGAGATGGGCTACCAGGGCTGCGATGACAACCACCAGAATCGATGCAATGCGACGCGGCATGCGGATAAGCGCTCCCATTTTTTGATTCAGCCCCAATTGGCAAGCTACAGGCGGGATGGGAAGAGAGTCAAGGGAGGCGGAGATGAGTTATTCTCCATCGCGGTACAATAGTTAGTTAGCTTTGGCCCTGAGAATCGGCTGGTGTGCCGGGGCCGGTGAGAGGATTCATGTTCGAAGTTACCGTGGAAGACACGTTCGCGGCGGGGCACTACCTGCGCAATTACAAGGGTAAGTGCGAAAATCCGCATGGACACAATTACAAGGTGCGGGTCACGCTGGCGGGCAAGGAGCTGGACAAAGCCGGCCTCCTGCTCGACTTCAAAGAGCTGCGCGAAGTGATGAAGCACACCATCGAGCGGCTGGACCATCGGATGATCAATGATGTGGAGCCGTTCACGGTATTGAATCCCTCGGCCGAGAACCTGGCCAAGTATTTCTACGATGAAGCGAATGGGCGTTTACTGGCTGTGACCAAGGGTCGAGTCCAGGTGAAGGACGTCACCGTGTTCGAGACCGATACGACCACGGCCCGGTATTCCGAGTAAGCGGCGGCTTGCCTTGCAGATCACGGAAATTTTCAAATCGATTCAAGGCGAGTCCACTCATGCGGGGCTGCCCTGCGTCTTTGTGCGGCTGACCGGATGCAATCTGCGTTGCAATTGGTGCGATAGCGAATACACCTTTACCGGCGGCAAGCGCATGACGCTTGGAGGAAGTCGTCAAGGAAGTGGCGCGCTTGAGCCCGGCAGGACTGGTGGAGATCACTGGCGGCGAGCCCATGCTGCAGGAGCGGGAAGTTGTGCCGCTGATGCAGCGCCTGTTGGACGACAGCTATACCGTGCTGCTGGAGACCAGTGGGGAGCGTCCGCTGGCGGGCGTCCCTAAGGGCGTGCTGAAGATTGTGGATGTGAAGTGTCCGGCTTCGGGCGAGGGCGACACGTTTGATTTGAAAAATCTTGAGGCGTTAGGTCCGCAAGACGAAGTCAAATTTGTGCTGAGCAATCGTGCGGATTACGAATTCGCCCGTGATTTTGTGGCGCGTCATAATCTGGAACAACGGGTCAAGGCAGTCCTGTTTTCTCCTGCTTTCCGCAAAGATGCGAGTGGTTCGCGCGATGTTTCGCATTGCTTGCTCGATCCGCGGGAATTGGCCGAATGGATTTTGGCGGACAATGTTTTGGTGCGATTGGGATTGCAGATCCATAAATTCATCTGGGACCCGGCGTTGAAGGGTGTGTGAGGAAGTCAGAATTAAGAAGTCAGAAATCAGAAGTTAAATCGAGCTTGCTAAATTCTTACTTCTGCATTCTGACTTCTAAATTCTGACTTCCTGCTGGCATTTGCACCATGACAAACCTGAACAAATCGCGTGCGGTAGTCCTGCTCAGTGGAGGCATGGATTCCTGCGTGTGTGCGGCGCTGGCGGTGCGGGACCACGACGTGGCGGCTGTGCACGTTAACTATGGTCAGCGCACGGAAGCCCGCGAGCAGCAGTCGTTTGCGGCGATTTGCGACCGCCTGAAGATTACGAATAGGCTGGTTGTGAGAAACGAAGTCTTCCGTGCAATTGGTGGTTCAGCGCTGACCGATGTAAATATTGCGGTACCGGAATCGCATGCCATCGGGCAGGACATTCCCGTCACCTATGTGCCTTTCCGCAATGCGCATTTTCTGTCGGTCGCGGTGAGTTGGGCCGAAGTGCTGGAAGCGGAGAAAATATATATTGGCGCCGTCGAGCAGGACAGTTCCGGATATCCCGATTGCCGCCCGGCATACTACCAGGCGTTTAACGCGGTGATAAAAACAGGAACAAAAGAAGGACGGATTGAGATCGTGACCCCGCTCATCGCCCTGCGCAAGGCAGAAATTGTGAAGCTGGGCCTTGAATTGGGCGCGCCCTTCGATTTAACGTGGTCATGCTATAGCCGGGAAGATAGTGCCTGCGGCGTTTGTGACAGCTGTGTTTTGCGTCTGCGTGCGTTTCGGGAAGCGGGAGCGGTGGACCCGATCCCATATTTAGCTGCAAAGCAATCGGTAATTTAAAATCGTAAAATGTAAGCGGAGCCGGGAGGCGGCAATGAAAAAGTATTCTTTGGTGGTTGCACTGGTTGTGCTGCTCGGGGGATTGTGCGCGACTCCGATGCACGCCCAGGGAGCTTTTGGCTCCGTGAAAGGTATTTGCAAGGACGCGACTGGGGTTCCCATCGCCGGGGCGGTTCTGGAATGGCACAACCTGGATAACGGGCGAAAGTACAATTTAAAGACCAACGCGAAGGGCGAGTATTTTTCGCTGGGCATTGAGCCGGGCAAGTACGAAATCACGCTCTCCAAAGATGGCAAGCAGCTGGACAAGGTGAACGGATACCCTGTCGGCCTGGATGAAACAACCCTCGATTTCGATTTAAAGAAGAGCCAGGAGCAAGCGGCGCAACAGCAGGGGATCAGTCCAGAACAACTAAAAGCGATCCAGGAAGCCCAGGCCAAACACGAGAAAGATGTGGGCACAGTCAAGGCCCTGAATGAGAAGCTGCTGGCCGCCAAGACTGCCAGCGATGCGGGTGATTTCGATGGCGCCATCGCCCAGTTGACCTCAGCCACGGAGATGGACCCCAGCCGCGACCTGATTTGGTTCAAGCTTGGCGATGCCTATCGCAACGCGGGCCTGAAGCAGACTGATCCAGCGGAGAAGACGAAGCGGCTGACCGAAGCCAGCACGGATTATCAGAAAGCCGTCGATATCAAACAAAAGGCTTATGATGCGGACGCCAAGAAGAATCCGGACGACGCAAAAACGCTGGCAGCCTATTACAACAATCTGGCGGATGCCGATTCGAAATCCGGCAAGACTGATGACGCGGTAAAGGCCTACACCCAGGCGGCACAGTTGAATCCCGCCGGCGCCGCCCAGTATTACTACAACATTGGCGCGGTCTACACCAATGCCAACAAAATAGATGACGCCATTGCAGCCTTCGATAAGGCCATTGCCATTGACCCTAACAAGGCCGATGCTTACTACCAGAAGGGGGTAAACCTGTTGAGCAAGGCCACCACCGACCCAAGTGGGAAGGTAATCCCGGCGCCGGGAACCGCCGACGCACTGAATAAGTACCTTGAGTTGCAGCCGAGCGGGCCGTACGCAGATGGAGCCAAAGGCATGCTTCAGTACATCGGTAGCAAGATCGAGACGACTTACGGCAAAACGAAGTCGACGAAAAAATAGTTCTCCATTCGAGTTCTTTGGGGAAAGGGACGGCCGTAGCCGTCCCCTTTTTTCTTGCTGGAACCCGCGCCGATTCTGCACCCTGCCGCTTCCTCATTACGAAGGTCCATGCCCTTGACGTTCTTCATAGAACCCCACTGAAATCTTCATTAGAGTAGGTATTGGCGCAATTCAGTTCGCATTCTCACCCCCCGTGCGCCGTGATTTTCCTGAGAATCGAATATGGCGGCACCAGGCAACGCACCCATCTCCGTTACGTTTGAAGGTTCTTCGGGATCCGGAACAGTCGCCACTCAGGCGCTGCTGGCAGCCATGTTGAAAGCCCATGAGCAAGTCAGCGATCTGATTTTCTCGCCGGGACGCCCGCCGCAAGTGGAGGTACACGGACAACTGATCGCAGTACAGTCTCCGGGACTTCGCACACTCACTGCTGACGACACCCGCCGCATCGCCTCGGATCTGATCGGGAACAACAAACAGGCAATTACGATTCTGCGCGAGCAGGGCTCCTGCGATATATCTTTTGGGCTGCCGGGGCTCGCGCGGTTTCGCGTCAACGTTTTCATTCAGCGCGGCAGTTGCGCCGTGGTCATGCGGGTCATCGCGACTTCCGTTCCCAGTTTTCAGTCACTGGGTTTGCCGCCACAGTTAAAAGATGTAGCCAATTTGCGCGACGGCATTGTGCTGGTAACCGGCCCGCGAGGATCCGGGAAATCTTCTACTCTGGCTGCGCTTCTCGACCAAATCAACGAACAGCAGACTTGCCACATCATCACCGTCGAAGACCCCATCGAATTTCTACACAGCCATAAACGTTCGACCATCCATCAACGAGAGTTGCACAGCGACACACCGAATGCGGCATTAGCTCTGCGAGCGGCGCTGCGGCAGGCGCCAAAGGTAATTCTCCTCGGCGAGATGAATGACCGCGAAACCATGCAACTGGTGCTGGAAGCGGCGGAAACCGGACATCTCGTGCTCTCCAGCCTGAACACCGTGGACGCCACCAAAGCAGTGGAACGCATCGTGAGTTCGTTTCCCGGCGCTGAGCAGTCCGCCATCCGGGGGCGCCTGGCCAAAACTTTCCGCTACATCATTTCGCAGCGGCTGATTCCTCGGAAGGATGGAAAAGGACGCATCGCCGCCATCGAGATCCTCAAAGCCAGTCCTCGTACGCGCGAATGCGTGGAGAATGGAGAACGCTCAGGTGGAGACTTGTTCGAAGTAATGAAAGAAGGGCTTTCCGAAGGAATGCAGATCTTCGATGGAGAAATCGAAAAAATGGTGCGAGCCGGAGTTGTTGATTTGGAAACGGCACTGGCCCATGCAGCAAATCAACGGGACCTGGAAAAAACTCTAGAAGCTTTCAAAAATTAAATTCCCGGGCCGTTAATTTGATTTGATGGTTCGATTTTCCCTTCCATCCCTCGTATCATCTCGTCCATGGCCGGTGTGCCCCAAACTCCCATCGTTCTCAGTTTTGAAGCGGCAAGGCATCTCGTGGAAGAACACGCCGCGAGCCTGCGTCCTCGAGGAAAAGAACTGGTTGAGCTCTTGGAAAGCACGGGCAGCATCCTGGCCGAGCCGTTAGCTGCGGACCGCAATTTCCCTCCTTTCCCGCGCTCTACTCGTGATGGATATGCGGTGCGAGCCGCCGATCTGACCCAACTTCCCGCCACGCTGGATGTTATCGGTGAGATCAAAGCCGGTGGTACTGCTGGCATGCAGGTTGAGAGCGGACATGCCGCTTCCATTATGACGGGAGCTCCGGCCCCGCTGGGGGCTGACGCGGTCGTGATGGTGGAATACACGGCCCGAGATGGCGCCCGTGTCACGATCAGTAAGGCAGTTGAATCGGGGGATAACATTGTGCCTCTCGCGGCAGAGGCCAAGCGAGGCGACCGTCTGTTGACTCAGGGCACGCGGTTAGATCATGCCGCCATTGCCATCGCCGCTTCGGTGGGAAGATCGCGCCTGCTGGTCTATGCGAAACCTCGCATTGCTGTGCTTTCCACAGGTGATGAGATCGTGGACATCGACGTACCTCCCGGTCCCACCCAGATCCGCAACTCGAACAGCTACTCTCTCGCCGCACAAATCCAGGCCGCCGGTGGTGAAGCGGTACTGCTTCCGATTGCTCCCGACAAACCCGCGCGTCTCCGTGAACTGATTGCCGAGGGCTTTGAAGCTGACCTTCTCCTGCTTACCGGAGGTGTCTCCATGGGAAAGTACGATCTGGTAGAAGAAGCGCTGGCAGAATTTAATACTGAGTTCTTTTTTACCGGCGCACAAATCCAACCGGGACGACCGATTGTGTTTGGACGATCCCGCTTTTCCAATGAAGACAAGTATTTCTTCGGGCTGCCGGGAAATCCAGTTTCCACCATGGTGACATTCGAACTGTTCGCGCGGCCGATGGTGGAAGCGCTGGCGGGCATGTTGCCACGCAAACTTTTTTTCTTGCACGCGAAGTTAAAATCAGAAATCAAAAATAAGACTGGGCTAAAACGGTTCTTGCCTGCGATTCTGTCGGGGGAATTCGAGCAAGCGGAAGTCGAATTGGCGGGATGGCACGGATCGGGAGACATCGCCGCGACCGCGCGAGCGAACTGCTACGTCGTGATTGCTCCAGACCGTGAGTACATTGCCGCCGACGAGTGGGTGCCGGTGTTGATGCGCTAGATCTTACTAGAATACGAACCCAGTGGTTCAAACTGGTAAGTCTCCCGATGTCCAAGAATTCGTTTAAGGCCAAGTTGTGGTCTTGGCTAGGTCGAAGAAAAGCTAAGAGTGGCGACTACCAATCGGCGTTAACCTATTTCCAACGTATCGTGCGGTTATTTCCAGGAAACGTCTATGCACTTTGCTACACAGGGTATTGCCACTGCGGATTAAAGCAATACGAAGAAGCCATCAGCGCTTACGACCGTGCCCTGCAAGTAAAACCTGATTCTGCGTATGCACATGCTCAGCTAGGACGAATTTTCGTCTATTTGGGGAAGAACCAGGAGTCCGTGGACGCATTTACCCGTGCGTTTCGTATTGACCCGAAACTGAGTAAAGACGCCTCATACCAAAGTTCCCTTGCCAATGCTCTCGGGCAACTCAAACAGATTGATAAATCACTTGAAACCTACAAAGAGGCAGTGCGCCTTGACCCGAAAAACGCTGACGCACAGATGGGGCTTGGTTGGGCATACTTCGCACTGGAGAAATATAAGGACGCCGAGGTGGCGGAGCGAGTTGCGGTCAAGCTCAAACCCGCGGATGCAGAAGCTCATTATCGACTTGGATTGACATTAGGCAATCTGGAGCATCACAGGGAAGCATTGGAGGAACTGAACGAAGCAGCCAGGCTCCGACCAGACCACGCCGAAACCTATTGTTCCATGGGTTTCGCTTCGTATGTTCTCAAGGATCATCGGAAGGCGATTGAGGCATATCAGAAAGCATTGCAACTGAAACCAGAGTCCGCCGATGTGTATTGCAACATGGGCATCGCCTACGGCGATATTGGCGAACACGCCGAAGAGCAGGAGTGTTACCGAAAGGCGATTGAACTGAACCCTGAGGACCCGAGTAGTTGGCGGAATCTTGCAGTGTCTTACTCAGCATCCAAACAGTACGAACTTGCCATACCGATGTGGCAGCATGTCGTGAATCTGCAGCCCGACGACGGTACCGTCTGGGTGAGTTTGGGATGGGCTCTTGGACAACAGAAGAAGTTCTCTGACGCTATTGTTGCTTTAGAGCAAGCCATCGCGAGAATTGCTAATTATCCCGAAGGCCACTTCAATGTTGCCTTGATGAATTTCCATCTTAAGAAGTTCGACGCAGCGTTTGGATCTCTCGAAAAAGCTCTCAAGGTGAAACCCGATTATGCAGATGCTCTCGTTTTATCTGGCATGCTGGCTGCTGAACAAAAAAACCACGAACTTGCCCTTCAACTATACGATTCTGCGCTTCGCGCAGAACCAGACTGCGCGGAAGCATTGGCAAACAAGGGCGAGTCGCTTTCGGAACTCGGCAGATTGGAAGAGGCCCGTTCACATCTCGAAAAAGCTGGTGCGCTGAGGCCGAACGAAGCGGAAGTAATTCACAGCCTTGCTGAAGTCTATCTAAAGCTTGGTAGCCGAGATGCAGCGATGGAACAGTGCAAGAAGCTGCAGGAGCGGGACGATGAACGCGCCCTAGAACTGCTCTCTGCCATTTCTAAACTTCCCGCATCAACCCACGACACATCAGAGCGAAACTCATGAGATAGCTTCTAGTAAGATGGTTCTTGCGGATGCTCAAGAAGCTCTCTCATTACGATCGCACTGGACGCGTGAAGATGGTCGACGTCTCCGCCAAGTCCGCGACCAAGCGGGAAGCCGAAGCCAGCGCGTTCGTTGCGATGAAGCCGGCGGTGCTCAAGGCCTTGCCGAAGAATCCCAAGGGCGATCCGCTGGAGGTGGCGCGGCTGGCGGGAATCATGGCTGCGAAGCGAACTGCCGATCTGATTCCCATGTGTCATCCGCTGCCGCTGGCACACGTTGATGTGGTCATGCGGCTGTGCGAGAATGGCGTCGCGATTGCTTCGAAAGTCTCGACGATTGCGGTGACTGGAGTAGAGATGGAAGCCCTGGTTGCGGCCAGTGTGGCTGCTCTCACCGTTTACGATATGTGCAAAGCTCTCGACAAGGGCATCGAAATCCGCGAAATCGTGCTGGAGAGCAAGTCTGGCGGAAAAAGCGGGGATTACACGCGGGCGCGAAAAAATCGGCGGGATGTTCGGAGAAAAGCGTAGCGTCCATGGCGAACAACGTCAAAGTGCTGCTGGTGGATGACAATCCCATGGTGCTGGGGATGCTGCGCAATGCCCTGACGCCGCTGGCGATCGTCACCACCGCAATCGACGGGGCCGATGCCCTGCTGAAAGCCGTGGACGATCCTCCCGACCTGCTGGTAAGCGACTATCGCATGCCCGGCATGGACGGCCGCCAGCTGGCGGAAAAATTGAAGAGCCGCTCCAATACTGCCGGGGTTGCGGTGATTTTGCTCGCCACCAAGACCGACATTAGTGAAAAACTGAGTTCGCACGATCATCCCGTGGATGATTTTGTCGAAAAACCATTTTTTCTCAAAGAAGCCACTCAGCGCATCAAGCGCGTGATCGACAAAATTGCATTGGAAAAAATGGCCAAGTCCACAGCCTCCGATGGCGTACTGCGCGGAAATTTGACGCAGATGAATGTGATCGACCTGGTGCAGTCTCTGGAAATGGGACGCAAGAGCTGCGCCCTCACTCTGACCAATGAACAAGACAAATGCGAAATGTATTTTAGCGAAGGCCAGGTCACGCACGCCGCTTATGGGACGCTGACGGGCGATCCCGCTGTATTCAAAGTTCTGCGCTGGACCGGCGGGAATTTCCAGGTCAATTTCGAAGGCAAGACCAAGCAGCAAACCACTACTCTGAATACACAAGGCCTGCTGATGGAAGGCTTGCGCCTGCTCGATGAAGCCCAACGAGACGGCGGCGGCAAAGCTGAAGAAGAGGAAGAAGACGTTCTGCTGGATTCCTAGCCCTGCACCAACTTAGCGCCGGCAGACAGCAGATTCCTCGTCGCTTCGCTCCTCGGAATGACAATTCTTTTGGAGTTCATTCAGAAAGACAGCCTCATTGAGTCGTGCCCAGCGCCCAGTAGCTTGTCCGCGACAGAACACTTACTCCCGCCTCGGGTTGTTTCAAGCGAACCTCAATCTTGTGCAGTCCAGGGTGCGGCTTTTGTGGCTCGAAGCTTAGTACGTAACGGCTGTGCAGGTGGTTGGTGAAATCCACCAGGCGGCTTTCAAAGGCCCTCCGCGAGGTGAACGACACATACTCGCCTCCGGTCATGGCGGCGATGGTTTTGGTGGTGTTTTTTCTCATGGCCTGTCTGGCCATGAGCAGCGTACCGATGATATCCGGAGGAGCGTCCCAGTAGGCTTCGTCGTGGTTGGTGCCGCGCTCGGTGTCGATCACCTGCGAGAGCGATGGCGAGAACGCGAGCGCGTAGACCACCGTATTGCTGTTCCCAATAGCGGTTACCAAGTCGTCAATTTTGGCGACATGGCTTCCCTGGTCCCGGTTTTCGCTCACAAGAAGCAGCACCCGCTGGCGCGGCACTGGTTCCTTCTCCAGCAAGCTGACCGAAAATTTTACCGCATCGCGAATGGCGGCTCCATTGTCGCCTGCCTGCAGGGTTTTAAGATCCTCATCAATCGCTGACTCGTTATTGGTGAAATCCTGCACGAGATTGACGTGGCTATCAAATTCGACCAAAGCGATTTGCGATCCATGCTGACCAAAAATCGGGCTAAGCATTGCTCCGACACCCCGCATTCTGAGGAATTCGCGATGGGCTCGCCGTCCTGTTTGAATGGCCACGACCACCGACACGGGTTCGGACTCCGGCGAATCGTCCAAGTGAACGGCCTGCTCCACTCCATCATCAAAGATGGCGAAGTCTTTTTGGGTTAGGCCATAGACGGCGTGACCGGCCGCATCTTTCACCAGCGTGGGTACCAGGACCGCATTCGCCTGACTGCGCAGAGTCGCGTCCTCTTGGGCGGCGGTCACGCTCATGAGCAACAGGACGATGAAGAAAACTTTGGCAATCATAGAAGCGGCAAGAGGCACTGAAAATTCTATCCCGTTCCCAGCCGGGCCTTCAGTCCTTTTTAGATGCAGGATTTGCCCGTATCATGGGGAAAACCTATGGGACACCAAGACCCAGCGTCCTCCTCGACTCCTGAAGCGGTCACCGCCGCCGTGATCACGATCAGCGATTCCTGCGCCAGCGGCCGTCGCGCTGACCTCTCCGGCCCGGCGGTAGTCGAACTTCTCAGGCAGACCGGTTTCACGATTCTTGCCACCGAGATCGTCCCCGACGATCAACCTGCCATTGAGCGTACGATCCGTTGGCTGACTAGCGAAGTGCGGCTCGTGGTCACGACCGGCGGGACCGGAATATCCGTGCGGGATATCACGCCGGAAGCTACGCGGGCAGTGTGTGATCGTCTGCTGGAAGGTGTAGCTGAGCGAATGCGTTTTGAAGGCGTGAAGAAGACCCCATTTGCGGCTCTGAGCCGTGGGGTCTGCGGCGTGCGCGGAAAATCCGTAATCTTGAATTTGCCGGGGAGTCCTACGGGGGCCGTTGAGTCACTGGAAGCTGTCATTGATCTCCTGCCGCATGCACTCCGGCTACTCAATGGGGATACGGAACACGGATGAAGCGAAAGGGATCCGTCTCCAGCTATCTACCAGTTGTCCATCCACCTTGCATTCCTCTCGCGTCAGTCGTTAGGCTGTTGTCGCACTTCGGCCAGAAAAATCCATCTATAGAAAATCGTGTGACGCGGAACTGTGTCTACGTTTGAGGAGAACGCACGAACCGCCTTCTTACGGTCGCCACCATCGTGATGGCTATTGCCATCGCGGCCCAGGCACAAACGCCCGCCGATAAAGAGCGGGCGCTTAAATATCTGGAGAGCACCAAACAGGCTGTCCTGGACGCAACTGCTGGACTTTCCGAGGCCCAATGGAACTTCAAATCAGCGCCAGACCGGTGGTCGGTTGCCGAAGTAACCGCGCATATTGCCACCGCCGAGGATCTGCTCCGGGGATTGATCGTGGACAAAGTGATGCAATCTCCAGTCCAGCCTGAAGGCGCGGACGTGAAGGGGACTGACGATCAGGTACTCGCCATGATTCCGGATCGCAGTCATAAGGCACAGGCTCCCGAGCCGCTGAAACCCACCAACCGGTATGGCTCGCCACAGGCAGCGCTCAAGCATTTTATTGAGAGCCGCCAGCAGACTATAGATTTTTCTCAACCAGCATGACGACCTGCGAGTTCACTCGATGGATAGTCCGTTAGGGAAAAAACTGGACGCGTACGAATGGGTGCTTTTTATTGCGGCGCACAGCGAACGTCATACCAAGCAGATCCTCGAAGTCAAAGCTGATCCGAATTTTCCAAGGAAATAACCTGTTCCAACGGACCAGGGGTGGAGACGCAGGCAGCTGCGTCTCCATCACTGTTTAGCATGACTCTGTTTAAACACGACTCCGTCGGATCGAGCGATTCTCTTTCGCGTACACTTTTAGGGACAGCCTTTATATCCAGACTTGAATACACTCAAACATATTCTTTCCCGCTATAGCGCCATCCTTTGGGCATTTCTGAAGCCCTTGGGCGCAGGGGGAGTTTTTCTGGTTGCCGCCATCGATGGCAGCTCGATTGGCCTGCCGGTGGACGCAATTGTCGCCGGCTACATCTATACGGATCGCCCCCGCTTCCTGCTGTATGTGCTCATGGCTGCCGCAGGGTCGACCTTGGGTAGCATCGTTGTCTATGTGATTGGATATAAAGGGGGCGAGGAACTGCTCCGCAAACGTATTTCGCCGGAACGATTTGCGAAGATCCACAACGCCTTCGATCAGCACCCCTTCTGGAGCCTGATGTTCCCGGCCATGCTTCCCCCGCCCACGCCTTTCAAACTTTTTGCGCTGGCGGCGGCGATCTCCGAGATGAAGTTTAGTCACTACCTGCTGGCGATTTTCTCGGGACGTTTCGTGCGTTTTTTGTTGCTGGGATTACTGACGTTGAAATATGGGCCTAACGTAGTGCATTTGGTGGGAGAACTGGTTCGCCGGCATTATTATTGGGCGCTGCTGGCGCTCGCGCTGGGAATCGCAGTTTGGCTGCTGGTGCGTAAATGCGCAGCCAAGAAAATAACAACCGCGATGCAGCCAAATGCAGACACCTTAGGCAGAGGCGGCGTGGTCTCCATGCTTGCCGTGAATCCCAAGCACATAGAGCAAGCCCGGGGTGGCAAACATTGCGGCGGTGAAGAGTAAGTCGCCTTCAATCGCCGGCCGGAAAAAAGGCAATCCCAAGGTGTACGAGGTCATCAGACCGGCCCAAGTGTGCGGATACATCGTCCCCGCAGCCCAGACCCCAAAATTGCTTAAGAGAAAGAAAGATACCGAGCTAGCTAGAGCAGCCCCGATCACTCGCAACGGTTTTGCATTCTCCCGCAGGTTCGTGCCCAACCAAATAATGGCCGCATACCATGCCCAGGTGATGAACTGGTCCCAGGTAAACGGATAGTGATAGACAAACTTGTCGAGCAGAAGGTCAGAGACAGCCAACAGCGCGAACGGGATCCAAAGCTGGCGGCGCGGCCCGCGGGCGCCAAAGAACAACAACGCGGCAGCCACCGGGGTGAACGTCCAGGGATGCGGTAAGAGCGTCAGATGAACCGCAACCGCCAACGCGATAAATAAATAGGCCAGCATAATGCACCTCGGGGATGTGAGTAATGATTGTGGCTTGCGGGCGCTATGGCGTCAAGTTGGAGTTGCACTCTAAAAGTGGAAAGCATTGCAAAAGCCGGGACTGTGCCTTCTACTCAATGACTTGCAGGCTTCTCTGGGAACGGCATGAGTTCAGGCAAATAAAGCCCAGCAACATGGTGGGTGATGTCATCGGGAGCGGCGTCCGCAGCATTGGTCAGCACCACGATGGTAAGTTTGTCGTCTGCATAGCGGGAAATCTGAGTCGCAAAGCCCTGCCATTCGCCTTCATGCTCAATAATGCGGTGGCCGCGAATGCTCTCAATGAACCAGCCGAATCCATAGTCGCCGGGATTGGGTTTTCCGTTGTTGAGTTTGGCGATCGTCCACATTTGTTGCCAGCTTGATTGCTTCAGCAACTTCTCCGTGCCCTGGGCTGCATCCCACTTGGCCAGATCCAGGATGGAAAAATATAAACTTCCATCGGCTGAGGTGTTGAGAGTGGGCGCCACCCATTCCTGGTTCTTCAATTTTCCTTTGACCAGACGATAGCCGGCGGCCCGGTTGGGAATAATGTCCGCCTCGCTGATGATTCGGGTCGTCGTCATCCCCAACGGCTGGAAGATGCGTTCCTGCAAGAAGTCGCCGTAGAACTCTCCGGTAACACGGTGAATGAGGATACCCAAAGTCAAATATCCCAGGTTCGAATAGTCAAATTTCGTTCCCGGCGGATAGGCCAGGGGAATCCCTTCGACGATCTTTAGCATCTCGGCTTCGGTACGATCCCGCCGGAAATCGAAGTTATCTGGAT
Source organism: Terriglobia bacterium (assembly GCA_963723765.1). GTDB lineage: Bacteria > Acidobacteriota > Terriglobia > Terriglobales > Acidobacteriaceae > DATBAX01. Next base: position 114,105 of record CAVRSD010000001.1, read on the forward strand.
AGTCGGTAAAGCTAGCGGTGTGGCTCAGAAGCTGTCGCACCGTCACCTGTGTCCAAGCAGGCGGAGCATCCGTAAAATATTTTGTGAGCGGGTCATCCAGATGGATTTTCCCTTCCTCCACCAGCATCATTACCGCCGTTGCGGCAAATTGCTTGCCCATGGAACCTGATTGAAAGACCGTTTCAGGCTTGACCGGGACCTGCAACTCAACATTGGAAAGACCGTAACCCTGCGCCCGAACGATCTTTCCATCACGCACCACTAAAAGCGATAGCCCTGGAATCTGCCGTTTGGTCATCTCGGCTTGAATGTACTGATCGACAGGATCAGGCGGGGCCTGCGCCATTGCTGCCGTCGTGAACAGCGACAGCAGGCACGCGATTTGCAAAGCGTAAGGAATTTTCATCAAGGTATGGGGTGGCGGCGGTTTCCGAATATCTCCTCTACTACGTGCAAATTGCTGTCCAACTCCACGCCTGCCGAGAGGGTCCTTCGTCCCGAAGAGACTGGCAACGAGGAGAACCTCAGGTCCATAAAGCGCACGATGTATCCGGGATGCGGGGTTTCGATGGGTTCGGTCTCAGTGATGGGGTAGGCTGCCCAGTCCAGATAGATGCGCCCGAGGTGGGAGTTCTTCGCCGCGAGCGTTACCGGCGTCTCCTGCGGTTTGTAGAGAATCTGCATCTCCGCATTGGGATCGACTTCCGGCTGCAATGAATCCACCAAAGTTGTCGCGTAGAAATTCTGGGTCTCGACCACTCCATTCCACAAAAATGGGTTCCACCAATTTGGGTAGGCAGATGCCCGCAGTGGCTCGGCCTTGTCGTACACATAGGCTTCTAGCGCATTCACCGCGCGGCGATGCTGATAATCGCGCACTCCCCAGACCCCGAGCACACCCAGCAGCGCCAGCGTGGCGCCGATTCTTCCTGCCGGCGCTTTCTGCCGAACACCAAGTTCTTTGTCGACCAGCGAAAAAAAGGTTGGCACTACCAGCCCAGCTACCAGAAAAAGCAAAATAATCGGGTCCGCGATGAAAACGATGTCCCAGGAATACCATTTCTCAGAAAATGGCCAGAACGGACGCACACCATAACCGTTCGTAAAGTCGAGCAGGATGTGGGTCAATCCCGCCAAGTAGGCGTACAGGAACAACAATCCCCAGCGCGGCGGCAGATTAGGGTTTTTCGTCTTTCGTCCACGCAGGCGCCAAATCAGATACATGAAGCCGACTACCACCGCCGAGACCAACACGAGCCCAAGAAAAGAATGCGTGAATCCACGGTGATGGGCCCATCCAAAGACTGGATCTTTGAGACTACCCAAGACATCAAGATCCGGCGCTTCAGCCGCCAGCGCCATGGTGGCCGTGGCCAGCGCGGTCGTGCGGTTGAATCCGGCCCGTCCCAGGCAAGCGCCGGTCAGGAAGTGGGTGATGGGTTCCAAGGGATATTTCTAACACATGCACTCAATTACTTTCGAGGGACGAGCAGGGTAAAAGCGCTGGGAAGCATGGAAATTTCTGCTGGTACGGTACCTAATAATTCGCCATCCGCCTCGACGTAGATATTCGGGGGCTGGCTCGGCATAGCGCGGCACAGCACGCGTTCGGTATGGGCCAAATCAATGCCTGAGACAGTTCGGCCTGGTCTCGCGAAAGTTCCCTGCAACACATACAACAAATATCGCAGCCGGCTATTGGTCTTGAACAGAACCAGCCGCACGTCATTACGCCCCAGCGCGGCGCCCGGTGCAAGTTCCCGAAGTACGCCGCCGAATTGAGTGATACGGACGGCCAGCAATTGAGTGACATTCTCCCGCCGGCTCTCACCGGTCGTTGCCTGGAACTCCGCCTCGAAAAACTTCATCTCATGCGTCAGCCAGATCTGGGTCGCCTTTGCATAGTAGGCGAGCATTCCCATTCGTTGCTTGGCCATTTTGCTCATCTTGTGGAACAGATGTGCATCCAGCCCAACTCCTACGGTCACCGTGAAATAGCGCGACGCTGTGTTGCCGGAGAAATCCTGATAGGTGACACGCCCGACGGCAACGCGTCGAGTTTCGGCGGACAGCGCAGCGCGGGCCGCGGCGGCGGGAGTGAGCGGGATGCCCAAATCGTGCGCCAGAGCATTAGCCGTTCCCATGGGAATAATGCCCACAGCAGTGTTACAACCAACTACCGCCTGCAAGACGTCATGGACAGTGCCGTCGCCACCGCAGGCAAAGATTGCATCGCAGCCGGAAGCGACTGCAGCGCGTGACTGTTCCCGCGCGTCCTCGGCTGAAGTCGTAGCCGAGACTGATACTTCGATCTGCGCTGTTTCCAAAATGCTTTGTACAGTTTGGATATCTTTCTGACGATGTTGTCGTCGTCCGCCGGAGAGCGGATTATAGAGGAGCACAACCTGGCGCACTAAGACTTGCCCCGCGTTCCCCACTCCCACATCCCGAACATGGCCTTGGGTGGCAACGCATGGCCAACTTGGCGGGCCAGCATGCAGATTTGTCCACGATGATGGGCGTCATGGGCGATCAAGTAGCCGAAGAATCCGGCAACCTCCGGCTTAAATCCTTTCACTCGGCCATCTCCCTCCAATGCAGATTTCAGTACTGCGGCCAATGCTGAACGACTTTGCTCCAGTGCCTTGGAAGCCTGTGCCGGAGTCACTGTGCTGCGATCCAATTGCTCAGGGATTTCGCTGCCTTTGGCCGCGGCCTTGAGCCACATCACCCGCACATTATGGATATGGGCCACGATGGCGGCGATGGTGCGTCCCTTGCCTTCGGGTGGCTCGGCACGCCATGCTGGGGGCGGCAGATTGTCGATCAGGTATTGATTGATGCGGTCATTGGTATCGAATGCAATGAGAAGTGCTTGCGGCAAGGAAAACGGGGCCTGAGCAGCTTTCGGCATAAGGATTCTCCGGAAACTCGGTAATAAGGCTACAGCAGAACCGGGCATCCCGATTGCGCATTTGTTGGCTTTTTACTAAGCTACCCGCAACTCGCTCGGGGCGCTCTTCGTCACGTTTTTCTCGTTCGTAAGTCTTCGAAGGAGGAGGATTTCATGAACTACCGTATTTCCGTACTGTTCGTTACCCTGTTGTGTATTCCGGCTTTTACGCAAGATCACTCCGCCCATCACCAGGAAGCGGCAAAACCCGCGACCTTGATGGCGGGACTCGGTGATTTGCATCATCCCGTTTCCACCCACCATCCTGAAGCTCAACAATTCTTCGATCAGGGATTACGACTCATCTACTGTTTCAATCACGATGAGGCAGCACGTTCGTTCCAGCGGGCGTCCGAACTCGACCCCAAACTCGCCATCGCTAATTGGGGTATCGCTGAAGCTGTGGGACCGAATTACAACGACCCTGCCAGCGACGACCGGTTCAAGCAGGCGCATGAAGCCATCCAGAAAGCTTCGGATCTCTCCGCCGACGCCTCTCCCAGTGAAAAAGCCTATATCGCAGCAATGGCACTGCGTTTCCCTGCCGATCCCAAAGCAGACCGCCTGAAAGCGGCCGAGGCCTATCACGACGCCATGCGCGAAGTATCGAAGCAATTTCCCGACGATCTTGATGCGGCGACTCTGTTCGCGGAGTCCGGTATGAATTTACATCCCTGGGGCTTGTGGCATCAGGACGGCACGCCCGAAGCCGGCACCGAGGAAATCGTAGCCACACTGGAATCTGTCATGCGACGCGACCCCAATCATCTGGGCGCGATTCACTATTACATTCACACCGTTGAAGCCTCACCAAATCCTGAACGCGCTTTGGCGGGGGCGAACAAATTGGCATCACTGGCCCCAGGTGCTGGACACATTGTCCACATGCCGGCCCATGTTTATATCCGCACCGGAGATTATGCAGCCGCCGTTAAAACTAACGAGGAAGCGGCCGCGGTGGATCGGGCTTATCTCAAAGCAAGCGGGAACCAGGGCATTTATTCCATGATGTACTACAGTCACAACCTGCACTTCATTGCCATGTGTTCCGCCATGGATGGCAATTATCCGGAGGCCAAGAAAAACGCGGACATGCTCGCTGCCCACGTGGGCCCGCACATCAAAGAGATGCCTCCGCTCGAAGGCTTTATGACCATCCCCATGGCCGTGGATATTCGCTTTCACGAATGGGCGGACATTTTGAAAATGCCGCAGCCTGATCCTGAGATGAAGATGACTACTGTGTTCTGGCACTTCTCTCGTGGCCTGGCACTCGCAGGCACGGGCAAAGTTGGCGAGGCCGAAGCGGAGTACAAGATCGTCGCCGAGGCAGAACAGAGCACCCCCGACGACGCGCTATTCAATATGCCGATCGATAATAAAACCAAAGACATCCTGAAAATCGCTCAGGATATTCTCGGCGCAAAGATCGCGCTGGCCAAGAAAGACAATGCAGGCGCCATCAGCATGTTGACCGATGCGGTCGCAATCCAAGACACGCTGAAATACGGAGAGCCGCCCGACTGGTTCTTCCCGGTACGTGAATCGCTAGGCGCAGCATTACTGATGAATGGCGATGCCGCAGCGGCAGAGAAAGTCTTTCGTGCGGATCTCGACCGCAACCCACGAAATCCACGTTCCCTGTTCGGGCTGCAGCGAGCGCTCAAAGCACAAAGCCGGGACTATGACGCTACGTTTGTGGAAAAAGAATTCAACGATTCATGGAAGGGCAGGACCGCATCGGGTACGGTAACCCACTTGAAGGTGGAAGATCTGGTCTAACGCCCTAAGTCTTGTCATTCCGAGGAGCGCAGCGACGAGGAATCTGCTTCCTCTCTGCACTCAGGAAAAAGCAGATTTCTCGCTTTGCTCGAAATGACAATCGTGGGAGGTTTGGCAGGTATTGCGAGGAATTATTTCTGTGTCATCACCAGTTCGCCGTTTTCAACTTTCATCCCGCCTACGCCATCCGGAAGCTTTAATCGATCATGCTGTTCGGCCAGTTTCTTCTCCAGGGCATCCTTCACCAGTGACACGGGAACATTTAAATCGCCGACTTTGAACTCCGTGGGATCAAATGTCGCGTATCCGTTCTCTGACCCGAGATGACCAGACAGAGTGACCCACACATCCTTGCCTGCAACCTGGGTCAGGAACTGGCCATGGGCCACATCGCCGTCAAAACTGAGCTGGTAATCCTTGACCTCGGGCGGCCCCGGAGCGATGGCGGCATCCGGAGATGAAGGAACCGTGCTCGGAAAACCCGGCGCGGTCTGAGTAGTAGCCGACTGTACCGCGGACACAGGAAGCGCTCCGGCGGCTTGCGCTAATGCCGCCCCAACTTCATCGGAGGTAAGACGGACTTCGGCGGGGGCTTGTCCCGGCTCTTTGGGCTGATCCAGTTGCTGGACTTTGGTCTGAAACGACTGTGCATTGGCTGCGGCGGCGGCTGGAGCCTGCGGCTGCGCGACCGGCTGGGGCTTCTTCAGCACAAGAACAATGGCAATCAACGCTGTAACTAATGTTGCCACGCTGATGATCCGATCAATTTTCCATTTCTTCATAAGCGAACCCAATTAGCCACACTTCTGCTGAAGGATATGCTACTGGGGAAAGAACAGAAATTCATGGTGACGAAAGTCACCGGCGAGTGGTTACCACAGCTCGATCAGCTTTCCAGCTTCTTTGTTACTAGTTCATTCACCAACTGAGGATTTGCCTGACCTTTCGAGGCTTTCATGGCTTGTCCAACGAAGAAGCCGGCTACGGTCTTTTTGCCGGCACGATACTGCTCGACCTGCCTGGGGTTCGCGGCGATCAGCTCGTCGATGATCTTCTCCAGCGCGGAAGTGTCGCGCGATTGCTCGGGACGTCCCTCTTCTTCATAGACTTGAGGAAAATCTTTCCCGCGCTCAAAACCCAGGTCGTAAAGATCTTTAAGCATCTTGCCGGAGATGGCACCGCTTTCCACTAAGTCGGCGGATTGTGCCACACCCTTCATGGAAATCGGCGATTGTTCGATATCGAGATCTTGGGCTTTCAGCCGCCCCATCAATTCGCCTTGCACCAGATTGGCCACACGCTTGGGGTTTTTCGCGGCTTTGGCTGCCTCTTCGAACTGGTCGGCCAACGCCTTGCTGGAAGTGAGCACCTGCGCGTCATATTCCGAAATGCTGTAGTCCGCAACCAGGCGCTCGCGGCGCGCTTCGGGCAGCTCCGGCAAAGTATCGCGGATTTCTCCTCGCCATTTTTCACCAACCACTAATGGCAAAAGATCTGGCTCGGGGAAATAGCGGTAGTCATGCGCCTGCTCTTTCGATCGCATGCTGTAGGTCTTGCCTTCAGTCGCATTGTAGAGACGGGATTCCTGCGTGATTTTATCGCCTGATTCGAGCACACCCACCTGGCGGCCGATCTCGTAGATCAGTGCCTCGCGGACAAAGCGAAACGAGTTTACATTCTTGATTTCCGCCTTGGTACCGAGTTCTTTCTGTCCCCTAGGGCGCACGCTGATGTTGGCGTCGCAGCGCAACGAGCCTTCTTCCATGTTGCAGTCACTGACGCCGGTGTAAAGAATAATTTCTTTCAGCCGCGTGAGATATTCGTAGGCCTCGTCAGGCGTCGCGATGTCCGGCTCGCTGACGATCTCAATCAGCGGCGTGCCGCTGCGGTTCAAGTCCACCGCTGTGGTTTCTCCCGACCCAGCGAAACCTTCATGCAGGCTCTTGCCAGCGTCTTCTTCCAGATGCACCCGGGTGATGCCTATTTTCTTGGGGCCGCCGGTGCTGTTGATTTCGATAAAACCTTGCTCGGCCAGCGGTTTGTCATACTGCGAAATCTGATAGCCCTTGGGCAGGTCAGGATAAAAATAGTTCTTGCGCGCAAAAATCGACGTCTCATGAATACGGCAATTCAAGGCCATGGCCGCAAGCACGGCAAACTCCACCACTTTGCGATTGAGAACCGGCAAGGCTCCCGGCAAACCTAAACATACCGGGCACACATTTGTATTCGGTGCAGCTCCGAAACGGGTGGAACAGGAACAAAAAATCTTGGTCGCGGTGAGCAGCTGAACGTGCACTTCCAGCCCGATGACGGGCTCATATTTCGCAAGGCCTGCTATGGAAGTCTCCACTGTGGTGGCCATATCCAGTGATTATAGCGAAAGGTAGAAGTCAGATTCCTCGGCAGTGACAGCGATTGGAGAGATGGTTTATAGAAAAAAACGATTAAGGCTTTACCGCACTCGGAGACTTCTCCAATAGGATCTCGAAATACATCAGCTCGTCACCTTTGGCGTCACGCACTCCAGTCACATAAAAGTGCGCCCCAGCCAGCGGATTCGATATTTCAGACACATCAAAAAAGAGAAACCCGGCCTGCGTGCTGTGGGGCTCGACGGCCTTAGCACCAAATTGCGCGCTTTGAATTTCGGATATGGTTCTCGAGTCCACTGAGCCTTTGACCTTTTTGCTGGGAAAAGGCAGGGGATAGCGATTGGTGGCACTGGCGGTGGGATGAGCAATACGGCGATAGATGTCGTCTTCAGTGTCTGGATCCAGCTTGGTGCGATCGCCAGTGACAAGCTGAGCTTTCATCCCTGCCAGGGCCACCGGCTGGTCACCATCATTAGTGATAACTACAAAAATCGGCACAATGCCCAAATCGTTGTAATGCACGGTGAAGATTTTTGCTTTGTCCTCGGTATCGTAGGGATCGAGAGCCACCGTCACCGCTTCACCGGAATGCTCGTCATGCGCCAGATAAGCCTTGGCGGCTTGTGGCGTGGGCATGACAAAGTCTTTCGCGGCCCGGGAAAGAGCAGGCATAAAAAGAAATGCTAGGACTACAACCGAGACCATGACAATGATCCGGGTTCGCAATAAGCTGGAGAGAAGGGGCATAGCTGGATTATAGGATGCGTATTGCGAGAAAGATGGTGCCTTGCTCGCTGCCGGTATCGGCTGCGGTTAGAATGTCGTTTCCCTCATGTATTTGGTTTATAGCGCGCTGCTGGCTATCGGGCTCCTGCTTGCCCTTCCTTATTGGGTATGGGAAATGCTACGCCACGGGAAGTATCGCTCAGGACTAGACGAACGGCTGGGAAGGGTGCCTCATCGGATCACGGAACCGACGGCCCGGCCCACCATTTGGATACATGCCGTCTCCGTAGGCGAGGTGCTGGCCATTAGTGGATTGGTTGACGAGTTGCGGCGAATCTTTCCGCAATTTCGCGTGTTGATTTCGACGACAACGGACGCAGGCCAGAAACTCGCGTGCACACATTTTGGCCAAGAGAACGTTTTTTATTTTCCTTTGGATTTCGCGTTTGCCGTTCGACCCTATTTGCAGACGCTTCGACCACAATTGATCATTCTTGCCGAGACCGAGTTCTGGCCGAATTTCTTGCGGCTGGCCCACGACAGCGGGGCGCGAGTTGCCGTAGTAAATGCCAGGATTTCCGACCGGTCGTTGCCTGGGTATCGCCGTTTCCAGCGAGTACTGCGGAGAATTCTGCGGCATGTTGATCTTTTTTTAGCGCAGACTCCGGAAGATGCCACTCGGCTTCGTGATATCGGAGCGTTGTCCGACCGCGTTCAGGTGAGTGGGAACCTAAAGTTTGACATGGTGGTGCCACCAATACCACCGATTGTCTCCAGCCTGCGTGCAGCGTTTCAACACGCCAGCGCTAGACCGGTTATCGTTTGTGGCAGCACCGTGGAGGGTGAAGAGCTGTTACTCCTGGCAGCTTTCGAAAATGTTCTCGCAAGTCATCCCCGGGCAGTCATGATTTTGGCGCCTCGCCATCCCCAGCGCTTTAGCGAAGTTGCACAATTGCTGGAACAGCGCCAAATCCGCTTCTGGCGGCGATCGTCGTGGAACGGCGAAGCAATTACCGGCGGAGTTTTGCTGGTCGATAGCATCGGAGAACTGGCGGCGCTCTACGCTTTAGGCGATCTTGCTTTTGTGGGTGGCAGTCTGGTGCCGCGCGGCGGACATAACATCATTGAGCCCGCTCAATACGGCGTTCCCATCATCGTTGGCCACCATACGGAAAATTTCCGCGACATTGTCGGGTTATTTCAAAGCCGCGATGCGATACGCATGGTTGGTCCAGCCGAACTCTCGCCGGTTTGGATGGAGCTTCTTTCCAATGAGACAGAACGGCAGGCGCTTGGACAGCGCGCTGCGGAAACTTTGAAAACTCAAACTGGCGCAATTCAGAGGACAGTGGACGCGCTGAAACCTTTTTTGGAATCAATTTCCGGCGGCGCTACCCCCCAACCATGAACCCCCTTGCTTCCATCTTCGGAGCTGGTGTTCAGCTTAAGAACACTCTTTATGATCGAGGCACATTCCGTTCCCAAACACTTCAGGGGCCGGTCATTAGCGTTGGCAATCTGTCGGTTGGCGGTTCCGGAAAAACGCCTTTCGTCCTGACCCTCGGCGAGTTGCTGAAAGCTCGTAACATAAAATTCGATATTCTCTCCCGCGGCTATGGACGGCACACTCGCGGAATCGCGCTGGTTGATCCGAGCGGGACATCCCAGGAATTTGGGGATGAGCCGTTGCTCATGGCACGGCGACTCGGTGTATCAGTCATTGTGGGCGAACACCGTTATGAAGCTGGGGTTTTTGCCGAGCGGAAATTCGGTCAGCAGTTTCACTTGCTTGATGACGGTTTCCAGCATCGAGCTTTAGCGCGCGATTTCGATATCGTGCTACTCAATGCCGAGGATCCCCACGATCACCTTTTGCCGGCTGGACGACTCCGCGAACCACTTGCTTCCCTGCGCCGCGCCGATGCCATCGTGCTTACCAACGACACATCGCAGGAATCTTTTCCCTTAGACGGCAAACTGGTATGGCAGGTGCGGCGTGGAATCCTGCCCAGCAACGTTCCTCCCCGGCCAGTGGTATTTTGCGGCATTGCGCGGCCACACAATTTTGTGTCTCAGTTGCGTGCGGCTGAGATAGAACCAGTCGCGGAAAAGTTCTATCGCGACCATCACGCTTACACCGAACACGACATACGCGAACTTCTGGAAATACGCCAGCGGAGCGGTGCCGGTGGGTTCGTAACCACCGAAAAAGATGCCATCAATCTCGGACCACAAACCTCCGCTCTCGATCCGCTGTCCGTAGTTCCGGTGCAGATGAAACTGGTAAATCCAGCTAACGCTATGGATACTATGTTGTCCATGATTGCAGAGCGAAAGCGTCCGGCATGAGAAAATCTTTCTGGGTCAAATTCCGATGAGCAAGCATCCCAAAGAAACCGGGAGACTCCGAAAAATTGTGGAGTCATTTCCCAATGTCACCATTACCGTGATCGGTGATCTGGTGGCCGATGAGTTTGTGTTTGGCGAAATATCGCGCGTCTCCCGTGAAGCTCCCGTGCTGATTCTGAAGCATCGCGAACGCACTGTGGTGCCGGGCGGCGGCGCCAATGCCATCAACAATCTTGCTGACTTAGGGGTGAATGTACTGCCCGTCGGCGTAGTCGGTGACGACGAGCCCGGACGTTTATTGCTGAGGGGCTTTCGCCATAAGCACATTCCCGTCAGTGGCGTGCTCAAGGACAAAAGTTATACGACGGTGACCAAGACCCGCATTTTGGCGGGCATGACGCACACTTCACGTCAACAAGTCGTGCGTATCGATCGCGAACCGGAAACCGAACCAAACCGGCACTTGAAGCGTGAGCTGGTTTTGGCCACTCGTGAGTATGCACGCGCATCGGATGCGCTGCTGATTTCCGATTACGGTTATGGTGCGGCCACTCCCGCGATATTAAATGCCATCCGCGAACGGGGGCGTGTTGACCGCATACCTATCGTCCTCGATTCGCGATACCGCATGTTGCAATTCTCGGGTGTCACGGCGGCCACCCCGAATGAACCGGAAGTCGAACAGGCGTTGGGAGTAAAAATCGGCCATGACTGGTCGCGGTTGTGTACCGCAGGTGAGCAAGTCATGTCTGAAATGAAATTGCAGTCGCTGGTTATTACTCGCGGACGCGACGGCATGGTGGCATTTTCCGGAAAACACAAGCCCATCGACATTCCGATTTTCGGCTCGGACCAGGTCGCCGACGTGACCGGAGCGGGTGATACAGTCATCGCTGCGTTCACCGCGGCTTTGGCGGCTGGGGCCACTACCGAGGAAGCGGCCATGCTGGCGAATTATGCCGGTGGCATCGTCGTTATGAAGCGCGGCACGGCGACCGTCACCCAGGCCGAGATGCTGCATGCTGTAGAACAAGCACCGGTAACCCGATCTCATTGAGTGTCGACCCCAATTGAGTAATGAAAAGATCCTAAGTCGCGAAGAACTGCAGCGGCGCGTTGCCGAGTGGCGCAGCAAACGCGAAGCCGTCACTCTCGCCAATGGTTGCTTTGATCTGCTGCACGTCGGCCATGTGCGCTATTTGCATGCGGCGAAAGAATTGGGCGGACGGTTGGTCGTTGCCGTCAATGCCGATGCATCGGTGCGCGCGCTGAAAGGCGAAGGCCGTCCGTTGATTCCCGCCGAAGAGCGAGCAGAGATTCTGGCGGCACTCGAGGATGTAGACGCGGTGGTCATCTTCTCGGAGAAAGACGTGCGTGCGCTCATTCGCGAAATCCGTCCCGATGTTCAAGCCAAGGGTACGGACTACAGCGCTGACAGCGTCCCCGAGCGCGATGTGGTCATCGAGTGCGGTGGGCGCGTGGAGATCGTGGGTGACCCCAAAGATCATTCCGCCACCGCAATGATTCGCACGAAGCTGCAACCTCGGGATTTGTAAGCGTGCCGATGCCAGCAACAACTGCTGCCGCGACCAACACTCCAGCCAAGCTCCAGCGATTGCTCATCGTGCGACTCGGCGCCATGGGAGACATTGTCCATACTTTGCCCGCGGCGGCCGCACTGCGAGCCGCTTTCCCCGAGGCAACGATCGGGTGGGTGATAGAGGAATGCTGGATCGAGTTGCTGTGCACCCTGTCGGCATCGCGTTCCGGACCACGTTCGACGCAACGGCCGCTGGTGGACAACATTCATCCGGTAAATACAAAATCCTGGCGAACTTCCATGACGTCCGTACAAACTTGGAAACAGATCGCGGCTGCGGTTCGAGAAGTGCGGGATGCGCGCTACCAGGTCGCCATCGATTTCCAGGGTGCGATTCGTTCGGCGATGATTGCGCGACTCTCGGGAGCAACTACCATCTATGGCTTCGCACAACCTCGCGAAACTCCAGCTCGCACGTTGTACACGCGTCGGGTAGCCGTGCAGGGGACACACATTGTGCAGCAGAATTTATCGCTAGCCGAAGAAGTGGCAGGCCGTGCATTGCCAACACCGGGGGTGGTCTTCCCGCGCGATGAAGCTGCCGAACGGGAATGTCAGTATCGGCTGCAGGCAGGAAAAATCGGAAAGTTCGCATTGCTGAATCCGGGTGCGGGCTGGGGCGCGAAACGATGGCCGGCCGAACGTTACGGGTTGGTAGCCAAAGAAATCGCCGGGAGTGGCCCGAGGCCGCTGATTAATTTTGGCCCGGGCGAGCAAGACCTTGCGCAAGCGGTGCGCGTAGCCAGCGATGGAGCTGCCGAAATCATGGCAAGTTCGTTGACGCAATTGATCGCGCTCACTCGCCGCGCTTCGTTATTTGTAGGAGGAGACACTGGCCCTATGCATCTCGCGGCTGCCTTGGGGGTTCCGGTGCTGGCCATCTTTGGCCCCACGGATCCCGCGCGCAACGGCCCATTTGGAACAAAGAGCATTGTGTTGCGCAGCCCTTCCAGCCAGACCAGCCACAAACGCGTTTCACAACCGGAAGATGGATTACTCGAAATCACTGCGGGCCAGGTGATCGCGGCCGCGCTGCAGCTACTGGAGAATTCCCATGGCTGACTCCAAGCCTACCTGGGCAAAGATCGCACGCCGCATACGAGTTCCACTCAGTTTCGCTTTTGCGATCCTGTATTTCTGGCTGGCGAAGCCCACGGTAATCTCCATGCTGGTTGGAGCTGGAGTCATCATCCCCGGGCTTTTGGTGCGCGCATTGGCCTCCGGACACGTGCAGAAAAACGAACAGCTCGCGACCACCGGCCCCTATGCCTACACGCGCAATCCGCTCTATCTTGGTTCTTTGATTCTTGCTTTAGGATTTGCGCTGGCGGCGCGGAGTTGGTGGATTGCTGGAATTCTGGTTGTCATGTTTTTTGCCATTTATCTTCCGGTGATCCGCGGCGAAGAAGTCTTTCTGCGAGATCGCTTTCCCGAGTTCGAGAATTATGCCCACCAGGTTCCCCGGCTATTGCCGCGGCTAACTGCATCGGAGAACGGCGGCGGAGCGTTTTCCTGGGACTTGTACTGGAAGCATCGTGAATACAATGCGATATTAGGCGCGGTTGCGATGATGGCAGCGCTGTCTGCCAAGTTGATCTGGATGTCGAGATAATCTGCTGCTACTCACAAGTTACTTTTCCGATGCAGAAGCCGTCTCAGCGCCTTTCTTCGCCAACTGCGTCCTGGCCCGGCCCAACTCAGGACGATCCGAGTTCGACCCATCGCAACTCTTCACCAGCTCCGCATAATAAGTATTTGCCTGGTCATTTTTGCCCGCCAGTTCGGCGGAGTGTGCGGCTCCGTACAGACCATCGAAGCGATTCGGATTAAACTTCAAGTCAGCCTGGAACTCCACCAGCGCTTGCTCGGGACGGTTCATGTCCAACAGCAGATCGGCCACCATCTCGCGTGCCGGGATGGCCAAGGGCTCGTCGCCGGTGGCTTCCTCTTTCTCTGCAATGGTCCGCAGCGATTTCATGGCCTCTTCATTCCTGCCTTCAGCGTGTGCAATCCACGCCGCAGCTTCCTGATAGTCCTGTCCCACCGCCTCGGCAAATCCTTTTTTGTTCGCGACTAAGGTTCGATGAATTGCATCGATTTCTGACAGGTCTTTTTTTGCCTGATCCAAATTACCGCTGCGGGCTGCGCCAATAGCACGGGCCCAGTAGGTAATGGCGTTATCTCCGGTATCTGCACCAGGTACAGGAACCAAAGCGGCGGCATCCGTCCAACGGTGCAGTTCCAAATCGTATTTTGCGGGCAAGGACACCAGTGCAGAAATGTGAGGATCGAAGCCTAGGCCGTACATGTCCTTCATCGGCGGCATGGCTTTTACTTCATCGATCACATGTTGGGCATCGGCCTCATGCCCGCTTTGCAAATAGGCATAGACCAGAAAATCCATGGCATGAAACTGATGACCTTCGCCTCCCATGTGCATAGCTGCCGTCTTCTGCGTGGCGGCGATGGACGCCAGATTGGAATTGATATCGTCCTGCCACAACCCCAAACGCGCGAAGATATGCGACGGCATATGCAGAGCGTGAGGTGCGGCTGGAGCAATCTGCGCATAGCGGCGAGCGGCGGGCAATCCGAGTTGCGCGAGTTGCGGCTTGTCGTAACTGTGTATCAGGTAATGCGCCACGCCAGGATGGTCAGGCACGACCGCGAAAAGCGTTTCCAGAATGGCCGCTGCTTTTTTTCGGTTGGCAAATGTTGTGTCACCATCCGGCTCGGAAGCCAGCAGCGAAAGCGAATAGTAGATCGCAGCCTCGCGGTCGTCGGGATAACGCTGGTACACGCCTTCCATGGCGCGCGAATAGGCATCCGCCCGCGCCTGATAGTCACGTTTGTCGGGGCTCGAATAGAAATCACCCAACGCAATGAGATAGTCACGCTCCCGCGCGGTCCTGGGATGCAGCGACTTTCCCTTCTTGATTTCCGCTTCGCCCTTCTTCAGAGTCGCGATATCCGGATGGTTCCAGAGCTGGTGCCATTGGCTCATCGCCAGTCCCCACTGCGCCATGGCACACTGCGGATCATCCTGGGCTACCTGCACAAAGTCTTTTTCCGCCTCCTCGTACCAAAACGAGTGCAGCAGCGCTACGCCACGCTCGAAAGTCTTTTGCGCGGAGGGAGAACAGGAAACTGGAAAGTGAACTGTCCCGAGTTGATCGGGAGTCAGGTCTTCGTGATGATGGTCCTCGTCGGCCAATGCGGGGAGAGTAAAAAAAAGTGCAACTGCGAAAATGAAGGCAGAATACTTCATGGAATATCTCCGGAAAGCGAGTTTAGTCCGGTGACGAGGAGGGGTCAATACGTGCAGAGAATAACTCTTGCCGCTGGAAAAGCGCTATGCCTGCGGCAACCGACTGGCAACGCCGCTCAGGAGTTTCTCCGCTGCCTCTCCGGGGTCTTGGGTGGCAAAGTTATCATCCAAAACGAAAAGAGAAACAGTCGGATCGATTTCCTCGAGCGACTGGCGTGTGGGTTTGCCGTGTACGGATTGCATGCGCGCGGGGATCACTACCAGTTTCGCCTTCGTTGCCTTGAGCAGAATTCGGGCGTCGTCCACGCTGGCTGTAGTCAAGGCGTTGTATCCAGCACTGCACAGCACCTCCCGCAGAAAGGTACCAACATCCGTCGACTCGGAAACGCAAAGCATGCGTGGCCTGGCGTCCCCAGCTTTTCCGCATGAATATCGCGAACCCAAATAGGCGGAGGTGATCGCTTCTTCGACCGTATCGTAGGTTTCAAATTGCGAGAGCAGATTGGTCATCTCCAACACCTTGCGGATGTTGGGTGGCGTTCCGCTGAGTTTGAGGTCTCCTCCCTTGGTTCGAATAGCTTGCGTCAGGCGCACCAAGGCTCCCAAACCGCTACTATCCACGAACTCTACCTGGTCGAGTTGCAGCACGACATCGCTATACTTGCGAAAGGAGTCTCCTACGTAAGAGTGCAACGCAGAGACTTCTTTCCCGGCAATGATCCGTCCATGACACTGAATGATCAAGACATCGCCAACCGGCCGGCTTTCCAAGCGCAGGGGCATGACGCCTCCTCTTTTGATCTCGAAACCGCACCATGGTACTCCATCTCGCAGGATGGCGACAGTTTAGGGTCATTGACGAGCGACTCTCCCTCATTTGTAGAGCTCAAGGTTTTGACCGAGGAAAGAGACTACGGCGGCTCTCACGGGTTAGAATTGATATGCAGCTCTGATTGGAGAAATGATGGCCGACTCCCACGATGAAGATTCCCGCCCGAATCCGGATGAAAAGCTGGTGCGCGTATTCGATACCGAGCAGGAATCGGAGGCCTTGATTGTGCGCGGCCTGCTCGAGTCCGCCGGCATCGATTCCGACTTGACCTCGCTGGACGCACAACAGGACGTTCTTCCCGGCGTGGGTGGCACAGTCATTCTGACGCGCGAGGAAGACGCCGAGAAGGCACGCAACCTGATCGACGAATACCGGCGCGCGCCGGAGGATGAAACAGCAGAAATCAGTATTGCCGAGGATCCGCTAGCTGAGAAGTAACGTTCTTTCCGTCCAGATAAAAAGTTACCACTCCATCCGTATCGGTACGATAAGTGGAAACCTTGGAGTTCGCCAACCGGTTCAACACGTCCCATCGCGGATGCCCATAGACATTGCGTGTTCCCACCGAAATGATTGCGAATCGCGGATGCACCGCAGCCAGTAACTCGGGCCACGTGGAAGTGGCGCTGCCGTGGTGGCCAACTTTGAGCAAATCGGCTTGTGGCTGTTCTTCCGCAACTTGTCTTTCAGTTTTTCTTTCCGCATCTCCTTCCAGCAGAGCGGATGTGGTGCCGTAGGAAATCTTCATCACCAAAGACGCTTCGTTAGGACGCAAGGACCGGGCATCGGCGCCAGGTGGGGGTGCCAGAATGCGAACCGTAGCCCCACCAAGTTCAAGGTTGTCTCCCGCTTTATGCTCGACCACAACAATCCCCAATTTTCTGGCTTCGCTGAGCAGGCTTTGTAAATCTGGCGCCGGCGAATCCACTCCTAACCACAATTCACGTGGATGAAAGTTGGCCAGAACTGCACCCATCCCGGCCATGTGGTCGGCATGTGCATGAGTAAGCGCGACAATATCCAGTCGGGAGATGCCGCGCGACCACAGATAGGGCGAGACTACGTCTTCACCGATGTCCAGTTCTGAATGCATCCATTGTGGAATGCCTCCGGCATCGACCAGCAACGTGCGTCCCTGGGGCGAAACCAGAAGGATCGAGTCCCCCTGCCCAACATCAATTGCAGTCACCTCCAGCGCCCCCTCCCGGACATGCGCATGCGGCGGTATCGCACATATCCAAAGAGCGCTCACCGCGAGAGCCGCCAGCCCCACCCCAGCAAGCCACGCCCGGCGACGCGCCAGAACCATGGCCAATACCAACGCCACTGCGGTCAGCACAATGACGAGAAGCTCCGGCGTGGGTACACGGGTGTCTGCGATGCGAAGACTTCCCAGCCAGCGCACCGTCCCGGAAATTCCCGCCATTGCCAGGTTGGCTACAAACGCGGGGGCCTTCGCCAGCGTGAGCGATACATAACTTACTGCCACGGCAACAATCTCAGCTACTACGACCGCCTCGGTCAGCGGCACCGCCAGAATATTCGCCGGCAAAGACACAACCGTCGCACGATGAAAGTAGTAAGCCATCGGCAAGGCGAATCCCGCCTGCAAAATAATCGAAACCACCACAAACTCGCTCGCGGCAAGTACCACGCGGCCCGCCAAAACTAGAATGGAAGTTGAAGGGCGCTTCCCAATGAAACGCTGCAAACGCCCGGCAATCATGCGGAGGTCAAGTCTGAATTGCACCAGTCGGGGAGCCAGAGCACGGTCATAGCCAAGCGAGTCGAGATACCGCAACGCGCGAACCACCGGTTGCGTGCTGCGCTCAATCACAGGGACACCGACTCCCGCGATGACCAGCACACACAGAAAGCTGAGCTGAAAGCTGGCCCCAAACAACGCTCTCGGCTCAAGTATCAGCAACGCCAGCGCCGCGGCTCCGATCGTGTTCAGCGTCGATTTTTGCCGGTAGAGTAGCCTCGCCGCCAGGTAAATAATGAGCATCAACGTGGCTCGCCACACCGGCGCACCTACGTCCGTGAGAACCGCATAGGCTACAGTCAGAAAAATTGCCGTCGGCGCTGGCAAAGAATTCGTTCACTCGCAATCGCCGCAGCAACCAGAATGTTCCCAGGGCGAGGATCCCCACTTTCAGTCCGGACGCAACCAGCACGTGGTAGGTTCCGGAGCGCTGAAAATCGAAAAGAACGTCGCGGTTGATCACCGACTCATCACCCAGGAGCATGGCTTCCATTAGTTCAGCTTTGCCTGGAGGCCACAGAGTGTGCACACGCTCAATGATGCTGCGGCGAATCCGGGCGCGCCAGAATTCTGCGCGGTTGCCGTTGAAGCCCGGAAGCAGCTCAATGTCTGCAGCCTTCGTGGAGGTAAGCGCGACGATGCCGTTTTCCGCCAAATATCCCTGATAGTCGAATGCACCGGGGTTGCGGAAGTTACGTGGCGGATAAATTTTGGCGGGGAACTTTAAGCGATCGCCATATCGAAAAAAGTGCGACGGAAAGAAAGCGGGTCCTCCAGCGGAAGGATCGCGTGCTTCTTCTTTGCTGAAAACGCTAACGCGGATTCCCGATCGGACCGGAAAGCTCTGATCGTTGATCGCAACCTGTTCGGTTTCAACATCGATTCTTTGACTCGCTTCGCCGGGACTATCGCTGCGCTGGATTCCTTCGGCGGTGACGTGCGCAGTGACCACGACTTCCCTGCCATCCGCAAAGTCGAGCACGTTTGGGCCACTCGAACCAGTGCGGTCACCTGCCTGGATGGCGAGCGCTCCGATAACGAAAACTGTACCCAGCCCGAGCGCATAAGCTGCCCAAGCTCTTCGCCGCGAGAAATACAATCCCGAAGCTCCAAAGACAATTGCCCCGACCAACCACCACAGCGGCGGACGCCATGCGTAAAGCCCGGTTGAAAGCCCGGCGGCAAATGATGCGGCAACCCAAAGCAAGGGTTGGCGTCCAGCAGTTCGCGCCCGTGAAGATGAAGGCGCGCTGGACTGCGGAGTCACAGATTCACTTCAATGAGAGGAGAACTTCGCAGAACACTAGCGAACGAGATGGAGAACACTTTCCAGATGGTAGGTCTGCGGAAACAAATCGACCAGATGCGCCTGCTCCACCCGATATCCAGCGCCGAGCAGGCCGACCAGATCGCGAGCCATAGTCGCCGGATCGCAAGATACATACACCATGCGCGGTGCCTCCAAAGCCGCAAGACTCCTGACCACACTTTCGCCGAGGCCGCTTCTCGGCGGATCCACCACCACCAAATCAGGCTGTAATTTGCCGGCAACATTTTTCAGATATTGCTCAGTCTGTGCGCGAACCGCTTTTACATTCGCGGGCGAATTGTATACGAGGTCGGTCTGCGAAGTCTGTGACGCTTCGACCGCAATCACACGTTCAAATTCCCGATTCAGGACTGAAGAAAAAAGTCCGCCGCCCGCATAAAGATCGAGGGCCGTCTTCCCCGATTGTCCTTCGGTGACAATGCTGACCAGTTCGTCCGTCAGATGCCGGTTGACCTGAAAAAAAGATCCTGCGCTCACGCGATAGGAAGCGTGCTTGGTTTTATAAACAAATTCCTTCGCTCCCGCCGAGACAATTGCTTCCGGCTCATCAATTTTCTTGCCCGATGGATCGGGCACTGAATTCTTGAATGCGACCACCCCCGCAGCCTCAGGTAGCGATTGCAGCAATATTTCGGTCAGTTGTTTTGCCGACTCGGTCGGGGAGCCGGGCACCCAATAAGCTTCGATTAGTAACTGGGTGTCGTCCGCATTGGCGAAGAGTTCGATTTCCTGCCAGCCGGCAATCGCGCTGAATGTCCCCACCCGGCCTGACTCCCAAAGCGCCGTTATGGCGCGATTGATCAACGGTGAGGTAATGGGACACTGCTCCACCTGGAACAATTCATGCGAGTTGAAGCGGTAATATCCGACTGCGAAATCCGGCGAAGTTCGTACCTTGAGCCGGGTGCGATTGCGATAGTTCCACGGCGGCGACGGATGGACCTTCAGCTCCACTGGCAAATCCAGCTTGGCAATACGAAGAAGATTTTCCTTGAGGATTGCCGCTTTGATTTCGAGCTGATGTTCATAGCTGGCATGCTGATAGTGGCATCCACCACAGCGCTGGAAGTATGGGCAGGGCGGTTCGATCCGATGAGGCGACGCCTGCAGAATGCTCTTCGCCCATCCTCGTGCGAATCCCTTCTTCTGCTGATAGAGTAAGGCCTCGATCTTCTCGCCTTCCAGCACGAACGGAACAAACACAGCCTTGCCGCGTCCATGCTCGTCGGCGGGCAGGCGCGCCAGGCCGTCGCCACCGTAAATTAATTTTTCAATGGTAAGTTCCAAGAGAAGTCTGACCCTATATTGAGTATTGATGGTTGATCGGAGAATAGCAACCCGAGTTAGCTACTAGCTTCTAACTCTTAGCCAATCATATTGGGTTAGCTAGAAGCCAGAGGCTAGAAGCTAAGTCCTACATGTAAAACAAACTCAGTCTCGGCAGCCGGTATTTCTCCAGCAATTTCTTGTGCATATACTGTTTTTGCAACTGCTCGATCTGCGCCGCCGGCATATTGCGTCGATACGGGGCCAGCTCTCGGTCTGCCTGGGCGCGTACAGTAACGATCTGCTCGTCAGGTGTCGCCGCCAGCAGGACAGCAAACAGTTTTTCTTCCATCACACTGAGCCGCCGCTCGAGATCTTCGAGACGTAATGGAGTCGCGTTGCTTTCCAGATCCGCCGCCAGCTTTCGCAAGGTATCTGCCGTCTCCCTGGCTAAAGATACTGCCGACACCCCGCTTGCCGATGGTAGTTTCGCCGCTTCCAGCAGGTCCGCGTTACGCTGCAGAAAAGCAGCAATCTCTGCCGTCGCCAATCCCAGCGTGGCTTCGCCTTTTCTTTCTTCGCGGACAACGCCGACCGCCGCCTCTTTCATTTCTTGCGCCGCACTTAAAACCTCCTGGGTGCAATAGGCCACGCTATTCACTTTGCGGGAGGTGGGGCGCTTTTCATAGCGCTCGAAGGCCGCATCAATGCCGCGCAGCGCCGCTTCCAGCGGGATGCCCGCGTCTTTCCAGGTTTCGATCAACGCCCAATCCAGCGTGGAAAGCAGCAGGATGCCGCCACGATGACGCTGAAAGTGCTCTTCGATTTCGGTGAAGTAGTTGAAGTAATTTTCCACGGCAGATTTACGAAGTCTAGTGGGGTTACGGCTTGCTTCCGGAAGAAGATTTGGATAGCACGGATGCACCCGATTTTCCAGTCGCATTTCGCTCCCAGATAATGCGCAGACCTTCCAGGGTTAAAAAGTCATCCACGTGCTTGATGTATTTCGACCCCGACCCAATCAGCGAAGCCAAGCCACCAGTCGCAATCACTTTCGTTTCCTTGCCCAATTCGCCCAGCAGTAATTCAAGAATTCCATCGACCAATCCCAGATAGCCGTAGTACAAACCCGACTGCAGGCTTCCCACCGTCGTGCTGCCGATAACGCGCGCAGGTTTGCGAATGTCCACGCGCGGCAAGCGCGCAGTGCGCTCGAAAAGCGCGTCCGCCGAAATTCCAATCCCCGGACAAATCACGCCGCCTTCATACTCTCCCTTGACCGAAACGCAATCAAACGTGGTCGCCGTGCCAAAATCCACCACCACGCAAGGTCCGCCATATTTTTCAAACGCAGCCACCGAGTTCACAATGCGGTCGGCACCCACTTCGGCAGGATTGTCATAGTGCACCGGCATTCCGGTTTTTACGCCAGGTTCAATGAACAGAGGCTTGGTGTGAAAATAGCGTTCGCAGACCTGGCGCAGCGTGGAATCGAGCGGAGGAACCACCGAAGAGATCACAATCCCGCGAACACTTTTGACGGCGAGATTGTCCATGGCAAACAGATTGCGGAAAAGCACCCCGTATTCGTCGACGGTTTGAGTGGCAACGGTCGCCACCCGCCAGTTCGCGACCAGTTGCTCTGAATGAGCAGCGTTCGACGATGAACTCGCCGCGACTTTCTCGGCGAATACACCCAGCACCGTATTGGTGTTGCCTACATCCAGAACAAGCAGCATAAAAATCTCGACAAAACCCTTGTCATCCTGAGCGCAACAGAAGGTTCACGAAGTGAACCTCTGCGAGTCGAAGGACCCCTACCTCACCACCGCTCCGTCACCTCGGCCTGACCGTTCCGCTCAGCACCACCCGCAATCCCTGCGCCGTTCGCACCTGCAAGAACCCTCTCGGATCCAAGCCTTCGGTCACGCCTGTAAACTCATCGCTTCCATCGACGGTAACTTCGCGCCCGCGCACGGAAGAGGATCTCTCCTGAAACCGCCGCAGAATCGAATCATGGGCCTTTGGATTCTCCAGCAGGTTGCGATATTCCCGGTCGAGTGATTTTAACAAAGCCGCGCACAGTTCCACGCGCGACCACTCTGTCCCGCTGACTAGTCGCAATGATGTAGCCAGTGCTTGCAACTCGGCCGGAAAACTCGGTTGATTCACGTTGATCCCAATCCCCACCACAATATGCCGCACGCGGGTGACTTCCGCATTCATCTCAGTGAGGATGCCACAGAACTTTTTCCCGCCCAGCAGCAAATCATTCGGCCACTTCAAGTCGGGATTCACTCGCGAATCGATCTCCTGAATCGCCGCATGCACCGCCAAGCCCGCCGCCAGCGACAAGACGAGTGCTTCCGACGGCGGCAGCACCGGTCGCAAGATCACCGAACAATAAATCCCGACTGATTGCGCGGAATGCCACTGGTGCGCGCCTCGTCCGCGCCCTGCGGTTTGTTGCTCGGCCAGAAACACGCTGCCTTCGGGCGCGCCAGCGCTCGCCGCTTCCATGGCCGCCGTACTGGTCGAGCCGACTTTGTAGTAATGATGAACCTGCTGGAAGATCGTGCCCCGCAGCTGGGACGAAAGCATGTCCGGCAGCAACAAATCGGGGACGGATTTTAGTTGATATCCAGTCGCTGGATGTCCAGCGATCTCAACTCCGAGCGCGCGTAGCTGCTGCACCAGTCGCCACACGTCTGACCTCGTAGTGCCGATCTCTTCCGCGATCTTGGTCCCGCTCACCACCACAGTGGCGTTATCGGTCAAAAGACGAACAATGCGACCCAGGCGGGCATCCGTCTGCTCGTGCTGGTATGGAACGGCCGTCCCCGGCCGCTTCGGCCGGCGGCCGCCACGATTTGTGAGTGCTTTCTTAATGCAGGAATTATGAGGTACGGCACCCGAAACGACAAACCGATTCCCGTTCCTAGCCGGTTTTTCCAGCACCGGGGAACCCCTCTACTGCGCCGTCTCCGTAAATGTCGCCACCGGATGACCGAGACCATAAGGACCCTCGGCCGTCACATGCACAGTTCCGGCAGTCGAAGGCAGCGTCAGCGTCACCGAAGCCACGCCCGAGCTGTTGGTAACCGCAACCACCTTCGCTCCGCTGGTCGTACCATTCGAGACGGAACCGCCATCGGTGCTGAACAGAACGCTGGCGCCGGTATTGGTTCCGCCCGACGAGCCCGCCGCCAAAGTGACGGTCAAAGCCTGCGCTAGGACGCTCCCTGGACTCCCTGTCTGTCCATTGCCGGTCTGGGTCGGAAGGGTCGCGGCAGGTTTTCCTACCACGATCCATCCCCCCTGGGTCTGCGTAGCCCCACTATCGGTGCCCGGGACCGTGTAGTGGTAGAAGCCTGGTGTGTTCCCGGCGACCACCGTAATGGTCCCGTCTTGCGATGTCGTCAAGCTCCCCTGCGTGACCGCAACCGTGATCCCGGTATCCGATTGTGGAACGCCCAGCGACACGTTCGCCGTCCCGCTCGTGATCTTCGGCTGTAACGTAACAGTGCCGCCCGCCGCAACCATGGTCGTATCCGGATTCAAGTCCCACTCTGAGGCAGGAACGCTCGCCACGCTTCCGCTGATCACCAGCATGGTCGCCGTGTAAGGCGCTACGGTCACGGTCGACGACCAAGCATGCGATGAAGAAGCCGTAATCGTCGTCGGCACCGAAGCTGCCAGCGTATAGCTCACAACGGTGCTCGGGGTGAATCCGCTCAGTGCGAACTGCACGCTGGCTGTGTTCTGTGGGTCTTTGTTCAGCACTAGCAAAGTCATCGCGGTGCCCGTCGAATTCAGCGCCGCATAGCTGCTGAACAAATTCGGATTGCCGTTATTCGTGTCAGAAATCGACCGTGTGCCGAATCCATGATGCGCCCCGTCATAGTTGGTAAACAGTTTCAAAGCCAGATAGTTCGGATTGGCCGGACTGGGAGCCGTCCAACGGGTCGACAGGTACACGCGTTCCCGCCCCAATATTCCGTACGCGTCGGCGTCGCCCAGCGCAGTCGAGAAATCCGATTCGCCCGCGAAGTTCGCGCTCCACTCCGTAATGCTGAACTGCGTACCAGGATAAATCTGGTTTACCAGAGCCCGCATGCGTGGAATGCGGAATGGTTTCGAGTCCAGCGGCTCATTGCTGAAGCCGCCGTTAACGATGTATTGCGCTGCGCTGGTGAACGTAGGATCCCACCAATCGCGATAGATACTGACCGCCAACGCCTGCTTCTCCGCTTGCGTACTTGGGAGGTCCGCATCAGGATAGGCGTGGATATCAAAAACCTCCAATGATCGTGTTCCTGCCACTTCATCCGCCCAGGCTACTTCATTCAGCCACCAGGGCAGGAAATCCACTCCCCCGTGACTTGATGTGTCGCTCGCGCCCGTCGCGGATCTCCAGTAAAAGTACCAACAGCAGCTTACCGGGCCCAGGCGAATCGCCGCCGGATCCCAACCCTTCAGATTGCCCGCTTCCAGAAGATAGATGTTGCGCAGCTCATTGTAGGTGGTGGGATTGGGATGAATATCGACGTGCGTTCCGCCCCAGATATCGATCTCGTTGTCCATATTGTAGAAATGCGGCGCCGTACCGAACGCGGACGCCAACGCGGCCGCCCACTGATTGCGGTATAGGCTATTCGCCGGATCGCCCGATTGTGGTGGCCCATCGAGGAGAGGAAAGTAAGTCCGGTTAATTTGCGTGGGGCTCGCAACCATGGTGGTGGTGCAATCCGAGTTCAGATTGACTCCCGCATCGGTGTTGTATTGGTCGACCTTCGTACTGCAGGCCCCATCCTGGGACACTGAAAACGTCCAGTGGTAGTTGTCGACCCCGCCCTGTGTGACTGAAGTTTCCGCGGTCTGCGCCACCCACGGCAGCATCACCATAGTCATCAACGGGCTGCTGCCCGCCGCTTTTACATCTTGGATGAACTGAGTCGAACTGGAGTCCGCACCATTGTTGAGCGCGCCGAAAGCAAAATCTTCAAAGTAGTAGTCATTGTCAGCGTTGGTCGTACCTAACTTCCAGTTGTACGTGGACGATCCATTGCCGCCCCAGCGCACCACGCTCAAGCCGCTGTCGGTGATGGTCGGCGCGTCCTGCGGAAAAGCACCTCCATAGACGTACGGGCTGATGGCATGACGGTCCGTGAGCACGTCCACGTTTACGGTCACGGAAGTCGCACTGCCGGTAGGCGTGGCTGAAACCTGACTGGAATTCGCGCTTTGCCCCGCTGAGTTCACCGCCGACACAGCATAGAAATAAGCTGCCCCGTTGGTCAATCCGGTATCGGTATCGCTGGTCGTAGTCGGCGAGGCAACTGTCGTGTACGGCCCGCCAGTCACCGTGGCCCGCTTGACGTGGTAACTGGTGGCACCGGAGCTAGCTGTCCAGGAAAGACTGACTTGCGTATTCCCAGCAGTGGCCGTCAGGCCAGTGGGAGTTGCAGGAACGGGTAGAACCGGCGTGGCAGAAACCTCAGTCGAATTCGCGCTCTCCCCAGCAGAATTCAACGCCGACACAACGTAGAAATAGGTTGTGCCATTGGTGAGTCCGCTATCGGTATCGCTTGCTGTGGTCAGCGAGGTGATCGTTGTGTACGGACCGCCTGCCACCGTGGCGCGCTTGACGTGGTAACTGGTGGCGCCGGAGCTGGCCATCCACGACAAGCTCACTTGCGCATTCCCTGCTGTGGCCGTCACACCTGTGGGCGTGGCCGGAATGGACGGCGGTGGTGGCGGCGTGCCGCCTCCAGAAGTTCCACCACATCCAGGAAGCAGAAGCAGTGTCAGCAGAACGACGGCCGGCTTGCACCATCCCGCGAGTCCGATTCCAGTTTTCATTTCGCCCATGCTGCCTCAGCCTTACCAGGCAATTACTGAACGTCAATCGTCGTAACGCTCAACGCCGGAAGTGTGATGCTCAACGTAGAGCCGGTTGCGGCCATGGTTCCCACCAACAGAGGATGCACCGGAGTCTGTCCCTGGGCCGAAGTCGCCGTCATCTGATACACAGTCGCAGTCCCCGAAAGAGCTTGACCGGTAATTGCAGTAACCAGCGACGACGTGGAACGATTGATGGCTACAAACACAACTCGTCCAGGATTGGTGCTGTCCAGGCTGGCATAGACAGCCACCTTCTGCACATTGCTGGAGGTCGCCTGCAGTGAAGTATCCCCAAAGCTCGCGGCCGCTCCGTCGAAGCCACGGAATGCCCGGAAGCCCCCCAGAGCGTAATCAAACGTACCGCTGGGCGGCCAAAGGTTGGCGGCGAAAAGTCCCTGCGCTCCGAAGACACCGAGCATGTCCGCCTCGGCAATCGTCCCCGCAATGTGGTTCCAGCCTCCACCTTCGTACTCCGTCATCGAGAGTCCGGTGCCGGGGAATTCGGCGTTGATCTTGGTCTGGAGCCGCCCCAGGAGCTGGATCGGCGTGCTGCCAAGTTCCTGATAGATCCATGGATTGCTGTTATTGGCATCGGTGAATGTGGAATCCCACAGGTTCCGCGGGGCCTGCACGATGAGTTGCACCTGCGCCGCGGTGAGAGTGGTGCCACTCATGTCGGTAATTCGCGTACCGTTTGCGTCGTAGACCTCGGGATACCAATGGAAATCGTAGACATCCACCAATGGTTTCCCGTAGGTGGTTGAAGCCGTCTTCATCGCTTGAAGATATTTATCGGGGAACCAGTTCGTCCCAGTTGGCGTAGCGCTCAATTCACCCTGCCAGTTGTAGATCCCCTGAAACCCGTAATGGACGGGCCCAAAGATCACAGCATTGGGAAATTGATCCTTGATCGCCTGCGCCAGCGTAATGGTCTTGCTGATGTAGTTGTCCGAGGTGACCTCGGTCGATCCCTGCACTTCCAAATGCGTCGAGTTCCAAAGTTCAGGCTCATTGTCCAGGCTGATGAACGTAGGCAGTGGCGGGCTCGCACCAAAGATTCCCGGGATTTTCTGGTCCATCGCCCACACAAACTCGTCCATATAGACATTGGCGTCGGTGGTCGGCGGAGTGATAGTGAAAGGAGTGCTGGTCACGGTGCTCTTCTTGTCGACCACGACTTTGAAGCGCGTCAGGTCGGGCGGATTCGCCACGCTAACCGGACCGTTCTCGTCAGCCGACACCAAACCTTGGAGTTGAACCGTCATGATGCTCGCCAACCCGGCGTTTTGATCGGCAACAATCGTGGGACGTATAGCCTCGGCTGGGGTGGTGCTGGAGCTCAGATAGTCGTCATTGTCGTAGATGTAGTCGCTGCCGGCGTTGGACGCGTTAGTCTCCCAGTTATAGGCGGTCCAACGATTTCCTCCCATGCGGTCCAAAGTGAGCAACGGTGGAGTGCCTGTCAAACCGCTGTAGGAATTGATTCCGTAAATCCAGGGCGAGATCGGCTTGCTCTGACTGGGATCAACGGTAATGGTCACATCGGCTGTCACGTGCACTGGAGTTGCACTCGCGGTACTCGAATTGCCGCTCTGCCCCGCCGAGTCCACCGCGGAAACCACATAGAAATAAGGCGTGCCATTGGTCAGTCCGGTGTCGGTGTCGCTGGTAGCGGTCGGTGAGGCTACTGTCGTGAAGGGTCCCCCGGACACCGTGCTACGTTTCACGTTGTAACTGGCGGCGTCTATGCTCGCGGTCCAGGAGAGGGTTATTTGCGTGTCCCCGGCCGTGGCTGTCAGCCCGGTTGGGACCGAAGGAATGGGCAGCACCGGTGCCCCGGAAACTTCCGTCGAGTTTCCACTTTCCCCAGCCGAGTTCAAAGCTGACACTACATAGAAATAAGTCGTACCGTTGGCCAATCCACTATCAACGTCGCTGATTGCGGTCGGCGCAGCGACCTGCGTATAAGGTCCGCCCGTAGTAGTGCTACGTTTCACGTGGTAACTGGTGGCGCCGGAGCTAGCCGTCCACGACAAGCTCACTTGCGCATTCCCTGCAGTAGCCGTCACACCCGTGGGCGTGGCCGGAATGGACGGTGGTGGTGGCGGCGTACCGCCGCCCGAGGTCCCACCACATGCCGGAAGCAAAAGCAGCATTAGCAGGACAACCGCAGGCAGGAGCCGGCCCGCAAAATCGATACTCTTATACGTTTTCATCGCGTTCTTATGCTACCCCACCGCTTCGACGCTTCCTAACCAAACTTTAGGGTACGAAGGTGTATCCGCAGCTCGGCCTAGCGGACAGGTTTGGCGGGCTGCCGAAAACCTTGTTTTGGGGGGAGCAGCGTTAAGCGCTGCAATCATGCTTTGTTTTCAGACGCGCTCTTAGTGCCGGAGGTAGAAAAACTCCTTAGGTGGGCATCACACGAAAACTCATGTCCACGGCCCGGGCGGAGTGGGTCAGCGCACCCACAGAGATGAAATCCACGCCGGTTTCCGCGTAGGCCCGCACATTCTCCAGCGTGATTCCGCCGGAAGTTTCCAAAGGAATCCGCCGCTCGAGCTTCGAACACCGCTCGACGGCTTTCTTCACTTCTTCCACGGACATATTGTCCAACAAGATGGCTTCGCCGCCATGGGCCAGCGCCTGGTCGAGTTCTTCCAGCGAGCGGACCTCGATTTCTATCGGTTGCGCGCCGCGCCGGTTTTTGTGAGCGCGCTCCAGCACCGGCACAATGCCACCGGCAAGCGCGATGTGGTTGTTCTTAATCAATACTCCATCCGATAAATCCAGCCGATGGTTCTGCCCGCCGCCGCAGCGCACCGCATACTTATCGAGCACGCGCAGGCCAGGGACGGTTTTTCGTGTGTCCAGAATTCTGACTTTGGTGCCAGACACGGTGTCGACAAACTGCCGAGTAAGGGTGGCAATTCCGCTCAAACGTTGCAGAAAATTCAGGATGACCCGCTCGCAGGACAACAGCACGCGCGCATTGTGACGGATGACGCCGATCGACTGTCCCTTATGCAGCCGGATGCCATCGAAAATTTCGGGATGGGTAGTGACTTCGTAATGGGAAGTCACCGCGCCGTCGAGCGCGGCATACACATCCAGAATCCGCCCCACGCAGCCAATGCCGGCCAGAATGCAATCCTGTTTTGCCAGAATGGTCGCCGACGCCCGCTGGTTGGCGTCAATGCAGGCATAGCTGGTGGCATCACGCGTGGCTTTGTCTTCCAGCAGCGCGTTCTCGATGATGGCGGTGATGCGTCGTGAATTCCAATCCATAACTGTTTACGTAGGGACAGCCGCCTCGGCTGTCCGCGGCTCGCAGACCCGGCCTATTTCAACTCTTCCAGCTTACTCTTCGCCTTGTCCCGCAAAATCTGCAGCTCCTCTGCTCGTCGGCGGATTCCTTCCACCACCGCCGCCGGCGCCTTCGCCAGAAATTGCTCATTGCTCAACTGCCGCTGCCCGTTGGCAAATTCTTTTTCGATCTGCAGCAGCTCTTTAGTTAGACGCTCGCGTTCGGCCGCGACATCAACCTTTCTTTCGTAAATGACATGGACATCAAAACGCGTGGTGCTGCGTGAGGGCGATTGATTGGCGACAGACTGCTCGACTTCGGCGATGCTCTCCACGTTGGCTAGACGCACTATTGCATCCCGGTTTTGTTCGATAATCACCCGAGTTTCGGAGTCGTGAGCAAAAACCTGAATCGGAACCTTTAGCTTCTGCTCGACCTTCAGTTCCGCCCGGAGATTACGGACGCTGACGATCAGATCTTGCAGAACCAACATCTTGATGTTCCGCTTCCATGTCGACTTGCGACTCTGTCAATTCCGGATACGGGGCTAGGGCGATTGATTTCAACTGCGGCGCACCACCATACATCGTGTGCCAAATCTCTTCCGTGATAAACGGCATGAATGGGTGAAGCAACCGTAAGGAGCCGTCGAACAGATTGACTAAATTCTCACACGCACTCGCGAGCTGTCTTGTCATCGCTGGTTAATCGACCGGCTTGATCAGTTCAAGATACCAATCGCATAAATCTCCCCAAAAAAAGTCGTAGATGCGATTTGCCGACTCATCATAACGAAATGCTACCAGAGCGTCGTTGACTTCTTTTACCGCACGGTTGAAGCGAGAAAAAATCCAGAGGTCCTCCAGCAACGTGCCTGGCAGACCATTGATGCGCACACTCGAGGACGGGCTTCCCGTTCGTAAGCCACCTACCCTGTCCACATTCATGAACATGAACCGGGCTGCATTCCAGATCTTGTTAGCAAAGTTGCGATAGCCCTCCGTACGGCCCTCATTGAACGCAACATCCGTTCCCGGCGCGGCCATCGCCGCCAGCGTAAACCGCGTCGCATCCGTCCCATACTTCCCAATCACATCAATGGGATCAACCACATTCCCCTTGGTCTTCGACATTTTCTGCCGGTCGGCATCGCGCACCAGCATATGAATATAGACATGCCGGAACGGCACGCTGTCATTCTTCGCCAGCGCATCGCCGCCTGCCGCTTTCACCGCCGCATCCTGTTCATGCCCCTGCATAAACCAGCAGCCAAACATAATCATGCGCGCCAGCCAGAAAAACAGGATGTCGAAGCCGGTAATCATCAGCGCGTTGGGATAGAAAACTTCCAGGTCGCGCGTCTTTTCAGGCCACCCCAAAGTCGTAAAGGGCAACAGCCCCGACGAAAACCAGGTGTCGAGCACGTCGGTATCCTGTTTCAACTCTGACTTTCCGCACTTCGCGCACTTCGCCGGCGCCTCGCGCGCGACGATGATTTCTCCACACGAACAATGCCACGCCGGAATCCGATGCCCCCACCACAACTGCCGCGAAATGCACCAGTCATGGATGTTGTGCATCCAGTTCAAATAAATCGTGCGGTAATTTTCCGGAACAATGGTGATCTCGCCGGACTCGACCGCCGCCGCCGCACGGTCCGCCATCGGTTTGATCTTGATGAACCACTGCGTCGAAAGCCGAGGCTCGACCACGGTTCCGCAACGATCGCATTTGCCCAGCGCCAGGGTGTGCTCTTTCTCGCCCACCAGAAAATTCCCGGCAGCCAAATCCGCCAGCACCCGCTTGCGGGCAACATATCGATCCAATCCCGCGTACACGCCCGCGTTCTGGTTCATGTGGGCGTGTTCGTCCATCACATCAATCTGCGGCAGGTTGTGCCGCAGCCCCGCTTGAAAATCATTGGGATCATGCGCCGGCGTCACCTTCACCGCGCCCGTGCCAAACTCCGGCTGCGCCAGTTCATCGGTGATGATGGGAATCTCGCGATTCATCAGCGGCAGCAAAACTTTCTTGCCATGCAGATGCGTATAGCGCTCGTCCTTTTCGTTCACTGCGATTGCGGAATCCCCAAGCATGGTTTCCGGTCGCGTGGTGGCGACGGTAATGAACTCGTTCGTTCCGACCACCGGATAGCGAATCTCCCACAGCTTGCCCGCAACCTCTTCATGCTTAACTTCGAGATCGGAAATCGCCGTCTCGCAGCGCGGACACCAATTCACGATGTACTTCGCGCGATAAATCAGCCCTTCTTCATACAGCCGGACAAACACTTCGCGCACCGCGCGCGAAAGATTTTCGTCCATGGTGAAATATTCGCGGTCCCAATCCACCGACGCGCCCAGCCGCTTCATCTGGTCGAGGATCCGTCCGCCGTAGTGCCGCTTCCACTCCCACACCCGCTCGATAAATTTCTCGCGCCCCATCTCGGCGCGCTTCCTACCCTCAGTCGCCAGTTGCCGCTCGACCATCAACTGGGTCGCGATGCCCGCATGGTCCGTGCCCGGCAGCCACAACGTCACAAAACCGCGCATGCGATGCCAGCGCACAATGATGTCCATCTGCGTCTGCTCGAACATGTGCCCCATGTGCAGAAAGCCAGTCACATTCGGCGGCGGCAGCAACAGCGTGAACACAGGACGCGTATCGCTCTCGGACGGAGTCGGCTGGGAGAACAGCTTTTCGTTGACCCAGTATTCGGCCCAGCGCTTTTCGATGTCGCCCGGCTCGTAGGATTTGGATAGTTCGTGGGGCATGGGTGGAGCAGCATTTAGCAATTGGCATTTAGCCAGTCCGGCGCACGTAAAATCCCCCAACATTAAAGAGGCTAAATGCTAAGTGCCAGATGCTAAGTGCTAAAGGGCTGTGCTTTGATCTTACAGGCGCTTGGAAAATCCGGTCAATCCAGGACGGAAGTTGGTGGTAGCATGCGAGGATCGCAGCGGTGCCAATTTGGAGGGTAGAATCGGCTTTGTATAAGCGTTCCCAATCCTCAGACACTTATCAGCCTATACACAGGAGCCCTTCCATGCTTTCTCTCTTACAGCGGTCCTCGCTAGCATGCGTTTTCGCCATCGTCTTTGTGCTTTCTTCCACACTATCGTTGGCGCAGAACACAAGTTCAACCGTTCCTCCGGTGATTGACGTTCACGTTCATGCCCTGGATGAATCCTTTCCTGGTTTGGGGCCCATGTGCCCGAATGAATCAAAGTTCCTTGCTTCCGACCCCAGCACCAAAGAAGCTCCCTTCGGCTGGAGCCAGGAGGAATGCACTCCCAAGCTTTATCCCGCGGCGAAAGGCGAATACCTCAAAGCCGTCGTCGCTGAAATGGAAAAGCTGAATGTGACAGCGGTCGTTTTCGGTGATCCCCAGAGCGTGCAGAAGTGGAGAGACGCAGCCCCTGGACGCGTCATTCCCGGCACCAGCTTCAACGAAGGAATGAACCCCGGCAAGCGGGTCGCTCTGGACGAACTGCGCAAGGACTTCACCAAGGACGGATTCAAAGTCATGGGTGAGATTGGCCTTCAATATGAGGGCTTGTCTCCCAGCGATCCCTCCGTCGATGCCTACTTCGCGCTCGCTGAGGAACTCGATATCCCTGTCGCGATTCATATGGGCACCGGCGGCTCCGGGCGCGCCAACATCGCCATGCCCAAATTTCGCGGCTCCATGGGAAACCCACTTCTGCTCGAGGAATTGCTGGCGCGCCACCCCAAGTTGCGGGTTCAGGTCATGCACGCCGGCTATCCGATGATCGACAACATGCTTACCCTGCTTCAGGCCAACTCCCACGTCTACGTCGACGTCGCCGGACTAATCTGGAGCTACCCGCTCAAAGAAGTCAATCGCTACATCCAGCGCCTGGTCGAAGCCGGCTTTGAAGACCGCGTGATGTTCGGGACCGACCAATTGGAGTGGCCCCAGTTGATGGCTTACTCCATCAGCGTCATTCAGAACGCCGACTACCTCACACCTGAGCAGAAGCGGGACATCCTCTACAACAACGCTGCCCGCTTCCTCAGGCTCGACCATGCCCAAAGCAAATAGCAATGATCGACGGCGGGTGGCCCATTCTCGCGAAGACATTTACAAGGTGAAACTTACCTCTACCGTGGTCTCGACTTCGACTGGTTCTCCGCTTAGCAGGAATGGAGTCATACTTCCATTGCTTGACGGCCTCCACGGCAGCGGGAACCAGTGTTGGAGGCCCGCTCACATTTTCCGCTTTGTACACACTGCCATCTTTGCTTATGGTTACGCGCAACACGACGATGCCTTCAACGTGTTCGGTTTTCGCTTCAGGTGGATAGATTGGCTCGACCCGGCTGAGCAGGCGACTCGCCATGACATACCCCGTAACGCGGATCCGCGCGGGGAAGGGTATACAACCTGATACACCGGCCAGCATTACCTGCTGAACCTTGGGTGCAGCACCTTCCTTGAATGTGACAGCCAGCGTCGTCCGATCGCTGGGAGTGCCATTCACCGAGTCGTACTTCCACCGTTTCGCGGCTTTAATTGCAGACCTCCGTGAGCGCAGCGGGGCCGCTGACCACCTGCACATCGTGGACAGCTCCAGATTTCTTGATTCGCACGCTCAGAACAACAACGGGATCCGTATTGGACGTAACCATGCGGGTGGTAGGCCGGAATGGCCGCCCCGCAGCCGGCACTAGCAGCGACATTCCCCGAGAGCGAGACACTCTGCGCGAGCGCTCCCTGAGCAAGAGAAAAAAACAGCGCGAAAACAGCCGTTACCACTTTTGTCGAGTCTCATCTCTCTCCGAACAATACCGTATTTCCACATCGAATTGCCAAGAGAACTGCTTTGGCGATTTTCGATCAAGGGTCTTGCTGAAAGCTGACAGCTGGAAGCTGAGGCTGAAAGCTATTTCTTCTTCTTACTCTTGCCCATTTTCTTGCTGATCTCTTCCATCAGCTTGGGCTTGAGTTCGGCCAGCATGGTGTCCACAATGCTCGAGATCTCCGAGGCTTCGCCGATGCCTTCGGAAGCAGTCTCCGCTTCAGGCTTGGCGGCCGCTGCCTCAGGCTGAATCTCGTTAAATCCTTGCGCCGGGATTTCTGAAAAAGCGGGGCTTTCCATCTTAGGAGTCGCGGTTTGCGCTGCCGGCGTAGCGGAACTGGATCCCATAATCGACTCGCGAATCTGTTTCCAGTTTTGCCAGGCAGCGGCCAGTTCCGATTCCCGTCCCGGCTCCACTTCTGCCGGAGCAGCTATGGAAGAACTTTCCGCTGACGTGCTGGATTCGGACACTCCCGACCCAGCCGATGCCGCCGCAGCATACGCCGCGCTTTCGTTCGTAATCGCAATACTTGTCTCGCTGACGGTGGTTACATTTTCCGCCGCAATCGAAGGCGTTTCCGGCGCCGCCACAACTTCCGGAGCACTCAACTCAGGAACGCTCACTGCAACCACAGGCTCAGGCGACGGAGCTTGCTCCTCCGCCTTAATTTGCGGAGAAGGTTCTGCCGCAACCGAAGCCGACGTTTCAGGTGTGGAAGAAATCAGTTCTGTACTCGCAGCAGCCACTTCCGCCACGATGGGAGCGCTCGTCCTCTCGGCTTCGAGCGCCGCCATGGCCGCGTAAGCCTTTTCCATCTCCCGCTCGAGAACCAAAGTGGATTCGTCGTCCGCGATCGCCACCGCTTGCGCAATCCATCGCGGCCCGCTCGCTCCCGTTTCCGCTACTCGTTCCCCGCTAGACGCGTTGCCTTCAGTCACGCTGGCGGATTCTCCCGCAACCGTGACCCCTTCCGTATGCGTGGGTGAGAGTGATGCCAGGGCGGCCAGCACTTCGGCATCCGTGGTGGCGCGCTGCAGTTCCGCTGCCTGCGCCGGGGTCTGGATTCCCCTTCGCGTTTCGTTCTGAGCTTCGATCTGAATCTCGGCGGTGACTTCGTTCGGCGCCGTCGACATGAGGCGAAAGTTACCGCTTCCGCAACTACCGGCGTGGACAATTCCACTTTTTCTTCTACCGGAATTTCAGCCTTCGCCGGCTCAACAACTGCAGGCTCGGCCGCCTTCGCTGCACTGGGTTCGCTCTTGCCCGCAAAAGTGTTGGCGATCGCAGCAATCGCTGCCAGTTCTTCCGGGGTGATC
This sequence comes from Terriglobia bacterium, assembly GCA_963723765.1. Taxonomy (GTDB): domain Bacteria; phylum Acidobacteriota; class Terriglobia; order Terriglobales; family Acidobacteriaceae; genus DATBAX01. The sequence continues at coordinate 149,702 of CAVRSD010000001.1, forward strand.
CCCTGCGGCAAAGCTGCTGCCACCGCAGCCTCGGCGGATTTCATCGCCACCGACTTTGATTCCTCGCGCTGGGCTATGTCTCGCAAACCCGCGCTCGCCGGCCGAGGTTCCTGTTTCTCAGGCTCTTCCAACTTGGGAGTGCTGGATGGAATGGCCAGCCGGCTGCGCCAACTGGAATTCTCGCCGTCCGCCTGACTATCGGCCGCCAACTGTTCGGCCGGAGCACTGGCTTTTGCAAAACGGCCGCCCTTGCTTGGTCCAGCTTCGGGAACAATTTTGTCTTCGAGCTTGGTAAGGGCGGTGAGAAGTTCGCTGGCTTCGAATGGCTTGATGATGAATCCATCCGCGCGCACGCGACGCGATTCCTCCACCTTGAACGGCTCCAGCTTGCCCACGCTCAGCAAAACTGGAATGCGCGCAGTCTCCTGCGCTTCTTTCAGACGCTGACAAACTTCCAAACCGCCGTAGCCCGGCATGTACACGTCGAGGATGATGAGATCAGGCTTCGACTCGGCAATCTTCTTCAGCGCAGCCGAGCCATTATTGACCGTAATGACGTCGTAGCCGGCATCGCTCAGGATCCGGCGGCCCATGTTCTGGGCTGTCACACTGTCGTCAGCAAGTAGTATTTTCCGCGCCAAGGTGAGTCCTTTGGTGAGGGGGAGATGACGCGAAGGTAACTTGTCTCAAGCTCTAAGTCAATGAAGATAAGGGTTTAGCAGGTTACGAGCGGTCAGTACCCACTGGGTAACTTTTGTCTTAGGCTCTAGGCTGTGGGCGTTTGGCTCTAGGCTTTCAAATCTGGACCATACAACCACAAGAGTTAAGGGATTGAGCTTTACGGCCCAGGACAAGCCCAGAGCCGCCCCTAGAACGGAATAACTTTCTTTAGTCCCTTTTTTTTCTTAGGTTTGCTCGAAGATATATCGGAATCGCTTGCAGGTTCATCGCCGGTCTTAGCATCGGCCGATGCATTTTGATTCCCCGCTCCGATTTCATTCACTTGTGGAGGTGGAGGCAATGCCTGTCCACTATCCGCAGGAACATTGGGCTTCAGTTCATTCGGATCCGCCGCTGCTTCGACGTTGGGTTTGAGTTCATTCGGATCGGCCGCTGCCGGGGGCGCAGGCGCTGCCTGGGTTGTGTCTGTCGGCGCTGGTGCAGTACCGCCACCGCCGTTCAGTACTTCAACCCCAACCCCCCCCGTCCCTGCAGAATTATCCGCTGGCGGTGTATCGGAACGGGGCGCAGGCTGATCGGGGCCCGGTGCTCCTCCGTTCCCGACGGCTTCCACCTTCGCGCCGTGCGTTCCAGCTCCGAGGCTTTTCCTCATTGCCTGATCGGCTTGGCGCGCCACATCGACCGCACTCATCGCCTTGGGGTCCACCAGGGTCGGCTCGCCGGTTTTCGCGGCATGGTCCGTATCCGGAGCCCTGCGGAATGTTCTCATCACATTCGCGACCGTACTGCTCTCGCGCCGGCTATCCATTTCCGCTTTATTCAGCGCCACTGCGGCTTTCGTCGGTCGAGGCACGGGTTGGTGCAACGCCTCTAGCCGTGCTTTGGCGTCATCGGCCCGGTCCATGATGGGATAGCGCGTCAAAATTCGCGAATAGGCTTCCGTTGCTTTATCGGTCAAATGCGTAATAACCGTGGCTTTCGCCGCTTCGTTTCCGGGGTGTGCCCGCACCAGGGCAATCTGGCTTTCATAGGATTGTCCCAGCAGATACAAAACCGCATCCGCCTGGCTGTATAGCGGATACCGGTCCACCAATGTTTGCAGGCGGGCAATCGCCGCGTTGTAGGACATCCGCTTGAAGTAGAAGCTCCCTACTTCGTACTCGCGCTCCGCAATCACTTCCTGCACTTGCATGAGGCGCTGCTTGGCTTCGGGAACCAGTTTGCTGTCTGGCCATTGCAGAATTAACTGCCGGTACTCGTCTTGCGCCCGCAGAGCGTGGGTGAAATCGCGGTCGGGCTTCTCCATCTCCTGATAATGAATGTTTGCGATCTTTAGCTGCGCCTCGGCCGCTTCCGGCATGTTAGGAAAAAAGGTGATGAAATCCTTGTATTCGACTTCCGCCTGGGTCAGCGAGGCCGTTCCGCCTTCCGCATACCAGGAATCCGCCACTCCCAGCTTGGCGCGCGCGATGTATTCGGAATCCGGATAAGTATTGATCAGCGTCTGCAGCGTCATGCGGGACACGTCGAAGCGGTTGTGCTTCATGGCGTCCATGGCGCGGTCAAACAGCACCTTGTCCGGCTGTTTGGAACCGACATTAGCCAGCGGATTGTTGACCTTCTTGTTGGTGCAGGCCACCGAAGCAACCAGCACACCCAGCAGAACCGTCATTGCAATACGACGTAGCATTAGGACCTCGAAACGACTTGGGACTTAGTGTGGCCGCGGACGACTCGCCCGCGTTTGTTTGTTGGCGAACGACCAATGACGAACGGCCAACGACTGTTCTTTTACACTTTCTGCAGCGCGGCTTCCAGGGCCGCTTTCAATAATTTCTGGGCATTAGTCTTTGGATCGCCGTGACCGAACACCGCGTTGCCCGCCACCAGAATTTCGGCGCCCGCCCGGACCACGTCCGCTACCGTCTCCAAAGCAACTCCGCCATCCACTTCAATCCGATAATTCAGTCGCCGCTGAGTCCGTAACTCCGCTAATCTGCGGATCTTATGGACGACTCCGGGGATAAATTCCTGCGCCCCGAATCCCGGATTCACCGACATCACCAGCACGTAATCGACAATATCGAGAACCTCGGTCAGCGTTTCCACCGGGGTCGCGGGATTGATCACCACGCCCGCCAGACAGTCATGGCTTTTGATGAGATGCAAAGTCCGGTTGAGGTGCCTGCAGGCTTCCTGATGCACTGAAATCCAGTCCGCGCCGGCTTCGGCAAATTCCGGGATGAACTGGTCGGGATTCTCGATCATCAAGTGGCAATCGAGTGGCAAATCGGTGGCTTTGCGCAGCGACCTTACCACTGGAGGCCCAACCGTCAGATTGGGGACGAAGTGCCCGTCCATGATATCCACATGGACGACGGTCGCGCCGCCTTCCCCCGCGCCGCGAATTTGCTCCGCCAGACGCGCGAAATCGGCCGCCAAAATCGAGGGTGCCAGTTCAATCAATGTCAGTTAACCTGGGTTCTCGGCAAGACAATACGTGAGCAAATTCTATCACGCAGCCACCTCTCTTCTTGACCTACATTTCCCTGAATTTATTGGAGTTTGGCGTACTCGGCCTGGGCTTGTTTCAATAGAGGCACGTCTGGATCGGCGCCTTTCCATTTACCCAAAAAATCCTGATAAGCGGCTCGCCCTTTTTCTTTATCCCCCGCGGCTACATAGGCGCGGGCCAGCCCCAGCCGAGCAAGAGAGACGAACAGATCTGCCGGCGCGAAAGCTTCCAGATTCAGAACTTTCTGAAATTCCTGGGCCGCATCCGCTCCGCGTCCGGCCATCAACAAAGCGCTGGCACGGGTGTAGAGGGATTCCGCATTCGCGCGGTCATATGGCTCTGCTTTCTTCATGAGATCCAGCGCCTTCTGCGCATCATGGTGGTTCATGGCCAGCACCGCCTGCACTCCCGGCACATTTACCGACTGCACAATTTCGTCGTCGGGACGCTGCGCCCCAGCCTGTGCCGCCAGTTTCTCCGCTTTGGCGTCTTCGCCACTCCGCGCGTACACATCAGCAGCATTGAGCAACGATGTGGGGCTTTGGGATTTTTTCAGTACGGTATCCACACCCGCGATGGCTGCCTGCCGGTTCTGCATCATTGCGTTTACCAGCGCTTCGTAGCCGATATTGGCAACGACGGCATCGGTGAGTTCAAGTTTTTGCGCCTTGTCTTCCAACTGCTGGGTCAGCTCGTTCGCATGCCGAAGCTGGCCATGGGCGGCGGCCAGCGATGCATCAAACTGTAGAAAATCGTACTGCCCTTCCGGATTCACTTCCGCCAGGGCTCGTTCCTTCGCGAAGTCCGCTTGATCTCCCTGCGCATACTCGATGAAAGCCAGTTGTTCGTGGACCATCCCGGAACCAATTTTGCGTTGCACCGCTGCGTTTTCCATGGCTTTCGCTTCATCCAGCCGGTTCATGGACGCATAGGCGAAAGCTGCAATCGCATAGCCGTTGAATTGTTCTGGATTCAAATCCTTGGCCGCCAGGGCTTCGGCTACCGCCTTGTCATACTGGCCCATTTGCAGGTAAACAACACCCAGATTGATTTTCGGCCGCGTATCCCGCGGATAAGCCTGCTCGTACTGCTGATAGGCTTCGATCGACTTCTCAATCTGGCCGTTATAGGAATAGTAGTCACTGGTAATCGCGAACTTCTCGCGCTCGCTGGCCCGGTCTTTCAACTCGAAGGCCTTGCTCATGTATTGTTGAGCTAAGTCAATTTGACCAAGATTGTAATATTCAACTCCCAGCCCGCGGTAAGCCATGGCAAAGGTGGGGTCCAGCTCGATCGCGCGCTTGGTCACATCGATCGACCCCAGAAAATCACCGTTGTTATTGCGGATAGACGCCTCATTGTCCAGCTTCAACGCTTCCAGAGAAGACGTGGTTGCTTCCTGCAACGGAGTATCGAACTTCTGAATGGACGCCAGCGATTCGCCCAGCTTGCTCCGCAGTTTGGTGCTCGCCTCTCCCAATGCATCCAGCACTTTCTCTTTGCTCACGGCCTGCGCCTGCTCCTGACCAATCAATTCACCAGTTGCCGCATTCATGGCCTCGAGTGTGAGCACGTACTCCGTTCCCAGGCTGGCGATGGAGCCATGCACGAATGCTTTGGTGTTGTTCCGCTGGCAGATTTCCCGGCCGATGTCCGGCGTGATCCGCGTATCCGGCGGCTTGCCCATGAGCTTCAAAGTTCGCGCCACATCTTGTTCCGGCACCAGACTAAGGAATGGACTTTGCGCCAGGCTCACTTGCAACGCCGTCTTCAGCGTGCCGTCGAAAACCGCATCGCCGGTGGTGTTGGTAAAATCCGTCAGCACAATCGAATCTTTTTCAGTCAGAGCTTTTGTTTTCGGCCGCAACAAAAAGAAACCCAGTCCGGCAACTACAACCACGGCCGCCAAAACCGCCCCAATCAGCAGACCTTTCGAGCTCTTCTGCGGTGCGACCGCGGCCCCAGAAACCGAAGCCGCAGCAATAGCCGGCGACGATACCCGTTCTGGTTCGGTGGAAGCCTGACGTGTGCCACCTGCCGATACATCCGGCTCTTCTTCCGAACTGGCCTGCGGCGATCGTCCCGACTCTGTTTCCCGCTTGAGCCGCTTCAAATCCGCCCGCATATCCGCGGCGGATTGATATCGAAGTTCGCGATCTTTCTCCAGGCCCTTGTTGATGATCCGCTCCAGTTCGGCGGGCACTTCCGGATTCACCCGCACCGGAGCCACTGGCACCTTACTCAAAATCGCCTGGAAAATCAGCGCCGACGTATCCCCTCGAAAGGGCAACAAACCAGTGGCCATTTCGTAAAGTACGGCGCCGAATGAAAACAGATCGGTACGGGCATCGAGTTCCTTGCCCTTGGCTTGCTCGGGCGACATGTAGGCCACTGTGCCCATGGTCGAGCCCGGACTGGTCAGGTGCTTCACATCGACAGCGGCCGTCGCCATGGTGGCATCCGACGGCGTGTTCCCACTTCTGCTTACAACCGACGTAACCTTGGCCAGACCAAAATCAAGAATCTTGGCCCGCCCGCGCTTGGTCACGAAAATATTCGCCGGCTTGATATCGCGATGAACAATTCCCTCGGCGTGCGCCGCATCCAGCGCATCGGCGATCTCAATTCCCAACCCAAGCAGCACGTCGGGCTCAAGCGGCTTCCCGGCAATCAGATGTTTGAGGGTTTCACCATCGAGGTATTCCATGGCGATGAAGGCATGCCCGTCCTGCTCCCCGATGTCATAGATGGTGCAAATATTAGGATGGTTCAGCGCCGACGCTGCCTGCGCTTCGCGCTGGAAGCGGGCCAACGCCTGCGGATCACGCGCCACTTCATCGGGCAGGAATTTCAATGCCACGAAACGATGCAGTCGAGTGTCTTCCGCTTTGTAAACCACCCCCATACCGCCGCCGCCAAGCTTCTGCACAATGCGGTAATGAGTGATGGTTTCGCCGATCATAGAAGAAAAGGCCTGTAGCTATTGGTGCGCAATGGTAGGCTGCCCATCCGCACAAGTCAATTTCAAGATAGAAGCCCGATTTATGTTCTCAATTCTCGAGGTGTCCCATTCAAGCTTCACTTTGAACGGGGATTTTCCCGAAATCATCGATACGGCAGATGCACATGCTGTCGAACCCAGTTCCCAATCCGCGCTCTCCTCGGATTCAGAGGTTCCTTGCCATACCACAAAACAACAGCTCCCAATGCCAACAGCGCTAACAGCACGGCATTTAAGACCCAGCGCCGGCGAGGCGCGGTTTCCGGAACCACGCTGGGAATATCCGCCGCACTGACTTCAGTTTCATCGTCCTCTTTAGATGCGCCTGCAGCCGTCACAGCCACGCTATGCAAGTGCCAACTGCCAAAGACCAGCAACAGATTGGTGGCAAGAATTACGGCAAACGCAAGCCCGGGAAGAAACGCGAGTTCGCTCGATCGCGCTTCGGCGATTTCAATCGCCAGCACCACCGTGATCAAACCTCGCGGCAGCATCCAAAGAATCGCTTCCCGGCCGTGCTTGCTGATCCCTCGCCAGGCCCAACGGCTGGAATGGATCGCCAGCCACCGCGCCACAAACAAAGCTCCCAGCGTGCCCGCAATCAGCAACGGATGCTGTCGGAAAATCCCCAACTGCGCAATCGCGCCGATCAGCACAAAAAAGAAAGTACGCACCAGAAACGCCAGCTCGGAATGAAATGTTAGTAGCGACTGTTGCGATTCCGCCAGCTTGGTCAAAGGCCCGGTGAGGCCAAGGCTCGGATCGACTCCTGGAAAATTCGAAATCGTCAATCCAAAAGCCAGCACTGCGATGAGTCCGTTGGCGCCCAGGGCTTCCATCCCCGCATAGAGCACCAGCACCATGGAAAATGTCAACACCTGCCAGAAACGCTGCTCGGAAAGAACATGCAGCAGGCGCGACCACAAAATTCCCGCCAACACTGCGAACAGCAATGCGATGCCCACTTGCACTAAAAACCGCTTCGCCAGTCCTTGCGCCAGCGGCCCGGTCTGACTTTCCAACCCGAGCAACAAGCCGACCATCAATACCGCCAGCACATCCCCCAGCGAGGATTCGAGCATGAGCGTGACTTTGACCGGTTCTTCCGCATTCATTTGCTGCAATACCGGCAACACCACGGCGCTGCTGGTGCAACCAAGCGCCGCCCCCACCAGCAATCCGCTCACCAGCGGCAGATGCAGTCCCTTCACCATCACTAATGCGACCAGGCAGACCGTGAAGGCGTAGCAAACGCATGCCAACAGAAAACTCCCGGGAAAATGCCGCAGCGTATCCCGCAGATTCAGTTCGAGACCACCTTCAAACAGCACCAGAACGATCGCCAGAGTTCCGAGAAGGTTGGTGGCTTTGGTGAGTGCGTCCGCATGCAGCAGGCCCAGCACCGGCCCGAGCAAAACTCCCAGCGCCATGAGCAGCACAACGTCCGGAATGCGGGTGACGCGAAAGACGCGGTTCGCCAGAAAGGCCAGCACCAGCAACCCACCCACAAGTCCGAGAACCAACGCTGCCGACATCCGTCACCTTTCTTGCTTAATTGAAAATAAAACTCTTGTCATCCTGAGCAAGCGTTCTTAGCGCTGCGAAGGACCTATGCATTTGCCAACCTAGAGAGCCGCGTCCGAACATCTTATCGCGTGCTAACCTCGAACCCTCGGATCAATTCATGGCACTGCCCGCTCAATTCGTCCCTCTCGGCTTCAGCCTGACCGCCGTCTTCACCTGGGGCATCAGCGATTTCGTCGGCGGCTATGCTGCCAAGCGCGCCAACGCATTTCTGGTCACCTTGATCGCACACCTCAGCGGCATGGTTTTGATGGGAGCACTCGCCTGGCTTAATCACGATGCCTTTCCTTCCCGTCACGCTATGGAATGGGCGCTGGCCGCAGGAACAGCCGGCGGATTTGCATTGGCGGTTTTTTATCGCGCCCTGGCGGCGGGAAATATGGGACTCACCGCTCCGGTCGCGGCGGTACTCGGCGCCGTGATTCCCACCATCTTCGGTATTCTCACTGAAGGACTGCCCGGCATCGCGCCCATTTTCGGATTCGCACTGGCCGCCATTGGAATCTGGCTGATTTCCCGCGCCGAAATTTCCTCTAAGGGCGAAAGCCGCCGTCCCGCTGGATTAGGTCTCGCCGTCCTCGCCGGCATCGGCTTCGCCGGATTTTATTTGTTCATCAAGCAGGCCGGGGACGCGTCCGGACTATGGTTGCTCGTCGCCTCAAAACTGGCCTCCGCCGTAATCACCGGCGCAATCTTTCTGTTGGGACAAAATTCCGGCGGCCTCAATCGTTCCGGCGCCAGCTTTGGCGTAGTCGCTGGATGTCTCGATGTCACCGGCAGCTTTCTATTCATCCGCGCCAGCCAGACCGGCCGCCTGGATTCAGCCGTCGTGATCTCATCCCTCTATCCCGTCATCACCGTCCTGCTCGCCCGCCTGATTCTCAAAGAACATTTCACCCGCTGGAAAGTCGTGGGTATGTGCGCCGCACTCTTGGCCGTACCGCTGATTGCCTGGTCTTGATCTAGCTGGTCTTAAATTTTGACCAATTCTTGGTTTTGCATGATCCGCGAAAATCCGCGCGAATCCGTGGCGCTTTTGATTTTCCGACTCTGCTAATATCCGCCCATGCCCCTCGTTGAAATTCGCAATCTAACCAAGGTCTTCCCGCTGGGCGAATCGATCTTCGGTGGCGGGGCCAAGGGCGAGGTTCGCGCCGTCGATGACGTCTCGCTCGACATCCATGCCGGGGAAACTCTCGGATTGGTCGGCGAATCCGGATCGGGAAAAAGCACTCTGGGAAGATTGGTATTGCGGCTGATTGAACCAACCTCTGGAAGCATTCACTTCGACGGCAAAGATTTACTGGCAGCAAGCCACGGCGAAATGCGCCGTCTGCGCCGCGACATGCAGATTATTTTTCAGGATCCCTTCGGTTCGCTCGATCCCCGCATGCGAGTCGAAGACCTGATCGCCGAACCGCTAGATCATTCATGGATCAAGTTCTGAGGGTGCCCCGTCCTTCCCGCGTTCTGTGCGGGAGGGCGGGGGAAGCGCCCGAAAAACCCGCGTCGCCGAATTGCTGAAGGCCGTTGGTCTCGACGAATCCGCCGCCCGCCGTTTCCCCCACGAATTCAGCGGAGGACAACGCCAGCGCATCGTCATCGCCCGTGCTTTAGCTCTTCGCCCAAAATTTATCGTCGGTGATGAACCCGTCTCAGCTCTCGACGTGAGCGTAGGCGCGCAAATCGTAAATTTATTATCCCAATTGCAACGCGAATTCGGACTCACTTACCTGTTCATTTCCCACTCCATGCCGGTAGTGCGTTATCTTGCGACACGCATTGCTGTGATGTATCGCGGAAAAATTGTGGAAGTGGGAACCACCGAACAGATTACAGAGCGCCCGCAGCATCCCTATACAAAAAGCCTGCTGGCAGCCACACCCGAAGTGGTAGCGTAGATCTGCAATGTGGCGCGGACACTCCTGTCCGCGAACTGCGTCAAATCAATATGCAGCTTGCCTATTATTTCCGCCGCAACTAAAGAGAACCCGGGTGCCCCGTCCTTCCCGCGCTTTTTGCGGGAGGGCGGGGGTTTACCTAGTCATAGGAACTAGAAATTTTATTTTCTCTCTACTCGTACCTTAGCGCCACCATGGGATCAACCTTGGTCGCGCGCCGCGCAGGGATGTAGCAGGCCAGCAGTGCCACTACCATCAGCGTTGCCGCCACCGCCGCATAGGTAAGTGGATCGGTGGGTTTCACGCCAAACAAAAATTCCGAAATTAAGCGCGTGAGTCCGATGGCCAGTCCCACGCCGATCACAATTCCAATCGACGTCAACTTGAGCCCCAGTTTGCCAACCAGTCCAATCACATCCCACGGGCGTGCTCCCAAAGCCACACGGATGCCAATCTCATGAGTGCGCTCATTCACGAAGTAGGACATCACTCCATAAATGCCGACGACCGCCAGCAGAACGGCGATGCCAGCAAAGATCCCGAACAGACTCATAAAAAATCGCGCATCTCCCCTGGATTCCGACAGAACCTGATCCATCGACTCGACATCCGTGACCGGTTGATCGACTCCCAAATCCTTGACCACATTCTTCACCGCGGATGCAAGGTCTGCCTGATGGCCCGCAAGCCCGGATGCGGTTCGCACCACCAGGTACTGATCCAGATGGACCGTCACTGCACCCCCGGGAAATACAGCTGACTGCTGCTGATAGGAAACGTAAATGTGGGGAGAAGCGGGTCGGGACAGGCCCCAATGTTTTACGTCGCCCACAATGCCTACGATCTGCCGGGGATGGTCCTCATCCACCGGCCACGGATCGTAACGCACCAGCAATTGCTGGCCGATGGGATCTTGATTGGGAAAATAGCGGCGCGCGAACTCCTCATTGATGACTACAGTCCACGGGGCCGTTTGCGTGTCATGCTCATCCAGGTACCGTCCCTTCACCAGCGGGATCTTTAAGGTGCGGAAGTAGCTGGGACTCACTTCGCCGTATCCCGCGTTCGGCCTCTTGTCTGGTGGTGGCGGAGGCTGCCCCAGTACCGAAAAGCTGTACGTCTCGGCGCCATACGTGGGCAGCCGGTTAACAATTGCCGCCGACTCCACACCAGGCAGTGCTGCAATCTTTTCCAGCAGCTGCTGATAAAAGGCCGCGATCGATGGCAAAGGTCTTTCCATGTCTCCGCCCGGCACTCTGGCAATAAACCTCCCACCTTGTTCTGGAACTTGAATCGACATAGACGTAACATTCTTCGCATCGAATCCAGGATCGACCTGGTTCAGGCGCAGCATGGTATTGATCATGAGCCCGGCGCCAATCAGCAGCACCATGGCCAGCGCCACTTCCGACACTGCCAGAGCGTGCCGCGCCCAACCATGCGATGCCGTGGCAGTTCTGCCCTCGCCTTCCCGAAGAACAAGATTTAAGTCGGAACGCGAGGCCTGAAGGGCAGGCGCCAACCCAAACAGAATGGCCGTAAGCAGCGAAACTCCCAGCGTGAAAAGCAGTACTCGAGTATCTACGGTCATACTTTCCGAGTTGGGAAAGTCCGCAGCCAACCAACGAAATAACGCAATTCCTACAAAGGTCAGAACGATGCCGAGGCCTCCGCCAAGCAATGCCAGCACTCCACTCTCCGCCAGTAATTGCTGGATCAACCGCCGCCGGCTTGATCCCAAGGCTGAACGCAGCGCGTATTCCTTACGCCGCACTTCGGTTCGTGATTGCAGAAGGTTCGCTACATTGACGCAGGCAATCAGCAGAACAAATGCCACCGCTCCGAAGAGTGGATAGAGCGCTTTTCCAGCCCATCCAAAAAGCTCCTCATGCAAAGGCACAAGCTTCTTGCCAATGCCCTTATTAGTCGTCGGATAGGCCTGTTCCAGCCGCCGCGCAATCACATCCATCTCCACCTGGGCTTGCTCCAGAGTGACGCCTGGCTTTAGGCGTGCCACCGGCATGAGCCAGTGATCGATCCGCGCGGTATAACGGGCATTGGTCGGATCAATCGGCAGCCATAGATCAATTCTTCGCCCATAGAAGGGGGCAAACCCGCGAGGCATGACTCCCACCACCGTGGAAACCGCGCCATCGATATTGAAAGTTTTCCCTAGCGCGTCGGGATCGCGGTTGAACTTGCGCTTCCAGAAAGCATCGCTGATCACCACCGATTGCGAATTGTCCTGCATTTCCTCGGGAAGAAAAATTCGCCCCAGCGCCGGCTTCACGCCCAGCACATTGAAAAAGCTCTGAGTTGTGTATTGCACTTGAATGGGTTCAGCCTCCCCCAGCCCGGATGCAGTGGAAGAGTTGGTATTGCTGGTCAACGCAATGTCTTCGAAGACATGATTCTGTTTCTTCCAGTCCACAACCTCTGCGATCGGAGGTGGTTGGATCGCGTCCGGCTGGCCCGGCGCAGTCTCCCAGATCGCCACCAGCCGTTCCGGGTGGTCATAGGGCATGGGCCGGTACAGCACAGCGTTGAGCACGCTGAAAATAGTGCTGTTGGCCCCGATTCCCAGTGCGAGCGAGAACACCACCACGGCCAGAAAGCCGGGATTCTTCAGCAGGCCTCGCATTCCGTAGCGCACATCCTGTAGCAGCGATTCCATGTCTGCTCCTTAAAGGCTTTGCACATTCGAATCTACGTGGGGCCTGCACGTCTGGTTCCCATAAATTCCGCCCTTAATCGATTGATGCCAAGGCACAACCGTGGATGGGAAGGGTGCTGGAAGTGTCCACGAGCGGATCGAATCGTCCAAAATCGGACAGCCTGGGATGAATCGACGAAATGAATAAACGGGTGCCCCGTCCTTCCCGCGCCTTTTGCGGGAGGGCGGGGCTTTTGCAAAACTTTGCGAGCCCGTAGATTTTACTTCTGGAACCGTTGGCTGGGTTTATGCTGTGATGCGTCATTTCGGAGGATTCCCATGAAACCAGCACTCGCCCTTTTCCTTCTCGTCTGTTCAACCGCAACCGTCTTTGCCCAAGCCGCAGCTCCAGCCCCCGCGGCCGCGCCGATTAAAGATCCGGTGACCGCTTCGGTCCGCATCTTGTTTCCGCGTTCGCAGAAAAATATTCTGGGTGCTATCGAGGCCATGCCGGCCGACAAGTTTTCTTTCAAACCCACACCGGATCAAATGACTTTCGGCCACCTGGTGGTACACATCATTGAATCCAACAACTTCATGTGCGCCAAAGCAGCGGCCATTCCTGAACCTAAAGTGGACGCCGTCAAAGACACCGACCCCAAGGACAAACTGCTCACCGCCGCCAAAGCCTCGTTCGATTTCTGTGAAGATGCCGTCGACAAAATGGACGACTCCAAACTCGGCGACAGCATCGAGCTGTTCGGCGGACATCAGTTTCCCCGCGCGATGGCAGTTCTCGCCATGGCCAGCGGATGGGCCGATCACTACGGCGCGGCAGCGTTTTATCTGCGGCTGAATGGAATCCTGCCGCCCAGTGCGCAACCGAAGAAGTAGGAATGCTCACGTAGGGACAGCCGCCTCGGCTGTCCGGGCGAGCCAGGCGAGCCCTGCCTTCCGGCTTCAAGCGATTGTGGTGACATGGCCTCGCTGCGCTTGGCTGGACAGCCGAGGCGGCTGTCCCTACGTGATTTGTGACGATGGCAGTCCTTTGAATTCAATTACTTATCTCTAAGTTATTGAAAACAGGTTGAAACGAAATTGGATTACGGAGCTGAAAAATCCTGGCGAGGGGCTTACCCATGATGCCTCTGGGGCGCTCAGATTTGACTTCCTAGCCACGGTCGCCGTCTCGGACACCCCAGAGGCCATTGCCAACTTTGCTAAGGCTAGAATCGGCCGCATTCAATTGTTAACTATTAGCTAATGTTTTCCCCGGACGGGACAAGGCGCGACGAGCTACTCGATGTGTACCAAGCCGCTCGCGTTGGGAGTCATCGGCGCAGGATGCTGCGGGGCGCGCCAGGAATCTACGATCGAAACCTGATGCACGCACGACACCGTGCAATTGGGGGCGCAGGATTTTTCGGTGAGATATTCGCGGCGTATGTCTTCGACGGTGTAATCGGCCAACGGAATACCGGGATACCCCCTTTGTTGCGAACAGTAATGCACCAGCCCGTTTTCGCAGATATATAAGTAGCGGGCGCCGGCGCGGCAGCGCCAATCGTTGGGACGTCCTTCGGCAATGTTGTTCTGGAAGCCGTTGATGCGGGTGAAGCTGCGCTTGGCCATACCCTGCATTTCGTGATAAACGCGCTTTTCTTCGTCGTTGAGTGGCTGGAGTTGGCCGCTGCCGTCGTGAATGATGCCGATAGTCGAGGTAAAGCCAAGCTCCACAGCACGTTTGCCGATGGTGAGCGCATCCTGCGGATTGCACACACCACCGCCGACCACGGAATTGATGTTCACGTGAAAATCGGCATGTTCCGCGAGCAATTGCAGTTTCTTATCCAGCACTTTCAGGCTTTTCTTGGAAACATCGTCGGGCGTGACGTTGTCGATGGAAATCTGCAGCCACTCGAGTCCGGCGCGATTCAGGCGCTGGATTCGATCGGCGACTAGAAGATAGCCGTTGGTGATCATGCCGGCGATCATTCCATTCTTGCGAATGCGGGCAATGATTTCATCGAGTTCGGGATGCAGCAGCGGTTCGCCGCCGCTGATGGTGACGACCGAAGTTCCGAGCGCGCCGAGTTTGTCCACGCGGCGAAACATTTCGTCGAGCGGAACAGGTTTCGAGAAATCATCGTACTCGTTGCAATATTCGCAAGCTAAGTTGCAGCGGCGCATGGGGATAATGTGCGCCAGCAGAGGATGGTCAGTCGAAACCAGCGAACGGACTACGCCCGCTGCACCACGAAGATCGCGGTGCCAGCCTTTTAGGGTGCGTCCGATGGACTTGGGGTGGGCTGGCATAGCTTGGCTGTTGATTCTATTAGAGCATATTCAGGTGGCAAGTTCAGCCATTCCACCAGTGTTTGGCGGGATTCGCGGGGCGAATGGTAGCTTGCTCGCTGCGCTCGGCCGGCTTTGTTGACTCACGCAGGTGATGGGCATAGGCTGGCGCTGCGGTGAAGCTGCGGTTGCCATCCTGCGAATTTCATCTCGCCGCTAATTTATCAACTGAGGAGAATACTCATGAAGCGAAGCTTGGCGTTTTTCGCGGTGACCGTAGTGTGTTTTGCCCTGGCGGGTTCGTTGCTCGCGCAGAGCACGGCGTTTGTCGGTACATGGAAGATGAATCCAGAGAAGTCGAAGTATCTGGCGGGTATGGCTCCGAAGAGCCTGACGCGCACGGTGTCAGCGGATGGCGACACCGTGACTTACAAATTCGCGGGCGAAGGCCCCGACGGCACCGCGTTCAACTACGGATGGACCTGCAAGTATGACGGCAAGGATAGTGAAATCACTGGAACGGGCATGCCGTTTGGCGCCGACCACATTGCCATCAAGCAGATCAACTCGCACATGCTATCGGCCACGTTGAAAAAGGGCGATAAAGCCGTCGGCACCAGCTCCGCGACAGTTTCCCACGATGGAAAGATGTTGACCTTGACTTCGAAGGGGATGGACGCGAAGGGTAAGCCGGTGAAGACAGTGGTGGTTTACGACAAACAATAGAGTGCGGCTTCGATGGAAACCGCGCCATATTGCTTATGTTGCTGCGAAGCAAAAGCCCCGAGAGTTACTCGGGGCTTTTTACGTTAGGTACCACGATGGGACGAGATCAAGTCGGGACTGCCCCACTCAAGCCAAAATCGGGCTTGAATGGGCCACCTGTCCCGACTGATCTGCCTCGCTTCGCATCGGCGGACAGCCGAGGCGGCTGTCGCTACGTGAGTTGTGATGATCCGGAAATTATTTGGCGGGGGCGGCGTCTAACAAGTCCAGGAATTCCAGTTTCTTTTCGGCGGGGAGGAATGAGGCTTCGAAAGAATTGCGGGCCAGTTCGCGCAGGTGTTCGTCGGTGAAGGCGAAAGTTTTTTGGGCGAGTTGGTATTCGCGCGCCAGGGTGGTGTTGAACATGGCGGGGTCGTCGGAGTTTAACGTGATCATCAGGCCTTGATCGAAGTAGTGGCGGACAGGATGGTCGTTCAGGGCCTTGCAGACTCCTGTGCGCAGGTTGCTGGTGATACAGATCTCGATGGGAATCTGGCGGGTGGCGAGTTCTTCGACCAGCTCGGGGTCTTGCGAAGCGGTGAAGCCGTGGCCGATGCGTTCGGCGCGAAGGTTGAGCGCTCCCCAAATGGATTCCGGACCGGCGCTCTCGCCGGCGTGGGCGGTCAGGCGGAGTCCTTGTTCGCCGGCCCAGGCGTAGGCTTCGCGAAAAAGTTCAGGCGGGGCTTTCTGCTCGTCGCCGCCGATGCCAATGCCAACTACGTTGCGATCGCGATAGTGAGCCGCCAGCTCAAAAACATCCCGGGCAGCGCCGGGGCCGAATTGACGGACGGCGTCGAATATCCAAAGCAGAGAAATTCCAAAAGCGCGCTCACCCTTTTGGCGGCCGCGTTCGAGGCCTTCGAAGATGGCGGCAAAATCCTGTTTGCGCCAGAGGCAGACTCCCACGGAAACATAGACTTCGGCATGCAGGATATTTTCAGCCTTGAGTTGGTGCATGAGGCGGTAGGTGATTAGCTCGTAGTCCTCGGGAGTTTGCAGGTCGCCAGTTACAGCTTTGAACGCCATGAGGAAGCCGTTGAAGTCGTCATAGCGGTAGAGCTTTTCTACTTCGAGGAGCGTGCTGGGGTGGCCGTGGCGGTGCTTGAGCTCGAGTAGAGTAGCGGGATCGATGGCGCCTTCGAGATGCAGATGCAGCTCGGCCTTGGGCAGGGAAAGCTGGAAAGGGTTGGGCTGCGGTGACATCTGCTTTGATTGTAGGTTTTGGTGGGGGGAATTGCGAATGGGGGGCTTCGGCTCTGGGCTTTCGGATTAACCGTAGCACAGTGTTGGGATGGTGGTAGGGGTCCTTCGACTCCGCATCGTCATTCGCGTTGCGAATGATGATGCTGCGCTCAGGATGACATGGAGCATACGACGTGTACTGTGATACGGCGTGTACAGTGTGCGGATTTTTATTCGATTCTGAGGGCTTCCATGGGTTCGATGGAGGAGGCGCGTCGGGCGGGAATGAATCCGGCAATGGCTGCGGCTGCGGAGAGTGCGAACACCGCCATGACGACGCTGACGGGATCGTAGATGTGCACGCCGTAAAGCTGGCTGGACATGAATTTCCCTCCCAGTAGTGCGATGGGGATCCCGAGGGCGAGACCGAGTCCGATTTGCAGGAACGCGCCGCGCAGTACCAGCTTGACGACGTTGCTGCGGTTGGCGCCGAGGGCCATGCGGAGGCCGATTTCGGAGGTGCGGCGAGCGACTGAATAGGCAGTAATGCCATATAAACCGACCGATGCCAGGACCAGTGCGAGCAATCCGAACAAAGTGGTGAGACGGGCGATGAGACGTTCCTGATCGAAGTTTCCGGCTACCTGGCTATCCAGCGATCTGAAATCGAATACCGTTAAGTTGGGATTGATGTTGGCCAGAGTCTTGCGCACCAGCTGCTCGAGGCTCTGCTGATCACCCTGGAAACGGATGGTGGCTGAATTGATAAAAAGCGAACTGGCTTCCCCGGTACTGGAGCTGGGATCTGTGATGCCCTTGTTCCACTGTGCCAGCGGACGAAAATACATGGGACGGAACCCATCGCGCGCATTCTGATATTTCGCATCGGCGACAATTCCAACGATCTCGTAGTTCGATGAACGTTGCAGATTGTTTCCAAAATGACGGCCAATGGGATCTTCGTTGGGAAAGAACTTTTTCACGAAGGTCTGATTTACCACAGCCACCATACTGGAGGTAGCAGTGTCCTGTTCGGTGATGCCGCGACCGCGAACGATGGGCTGGCCGACGGTATCAAGAAAGCGCGGGCTCACGCGGTCCCAGGAGGAACCGTTATGTCCGTTCGGGCCGGGAGCGGGGTGGCCTTCGACGAAAACACCTTCTCCCCAATTATTTCCTTCCAGGGTGCTGTAAAGAGCCAGGCCGACGCTCTGCACTCCGGGAATCGCGGAGAGCTGCTGTTCGAGTTGTTCGTTCAAACCGTTGAGGCGGGCGGCAGAATAACCGGCCCCCGCCGGGTCGATGTGAACCACGTAACGACCAGCGGTCGCGAGGCCGAAATTCTGGTGCTCAAGATTGCGCAAACTTCGAGTCAGCAAACCGGCGCCCACCAGAAGCACTAGCGAAAGCATGGCCTGTAGAACGATCAGAGATTTTTGCGGCCACGAAGCTCGTTCCCCCTTCGACCGGTTCACCCCACGCAAAGCTTCGGCAGGGTCAGAATGCGAAGTGATCCAGGCGGGTGCGATGCCGAAGATAATTCCGGTCACGAGCGACAGTGCGAAAGCAAAAGCCAGGACAGCGGGAGACGGGCTCGCCTGAATGGGAGAATGCAGGGCGTCGGGAAAGGCGAGGGTCAGAATCATCCGCGATCCGCCATAAGCGACCAACAATCCGACGGCTCCGCCAATGGTGGCGAGCAAAACACTTTCGGTAAGCATTTGCCGGATGAGGCGGCTGCGAGCCGCGCCGAGCGCCATGCGAATCGAGGTCTCTGCCTTGCGGACTGCACCTTTCGCGAGCAGAAGATTGGCCACGTTAGCGCAGGCGACCAATAGCACGAGGGCGGAGATTGCCATCAGGAGGTGAAGCCCGCTGCCGGTTTGCTGCTGCAGATTTTGTACGCCGGCGCCGGCGGCGGTGACAACGACATGCTGTTTGGGGATTAAAGTATCCCCTCCATCCTTGGTGTAACTGGTTTGCGTAGCCAGCCACTGGCGCAGGTTAATCGAGAGACGAGACTGCAAACTAGCGGGGCTGACGCCGGGTTTGACGCGCCCCACGACATAGAGCCAGTTATCGTCCGCTTGTTTCAGAATGCTGTTATCCGCATGAATCATCGGTTCGGCGGAAAGAGGAAACCAGAAATTGGGCGGACTACTGTCGATGCGGTCGCCGAAAAATCCTGGAGGCGCAATCCCCACCACAGTGACGGGCACGCCCTGCATATAAAAAGTTGCGCCGACCACACTGGGATCGGCAGCATAGTCGGACTGCCAGGCCTGATAGCTCATCACCGCTACCGGAGCGGCCCCGGCTACGTCGTCGGCGGGAAGAATCACTCGACCTGCATAGCCGCCGACGCCAAATGTCGAAAAATAATTGCCCGAGATAAACTCGGTGCGCTCGGCTTTGCCGGCGCCGTGAGCCGCGGCGGGCATTCATATTTTCCTGGCCCGATTGAAAAGCGGCGAGTTGCTCAAACTCAGGAGTGTTATCGCGGAACTGACGGTAGAGATCGTAGGAAAAAATGTCGAAATCGCCGTCGTCATTGACGAAGCCGCCGTCTACACAGCAATCGTCTTTGTCGCCGATGCGATAGAGCGTCGAGGGATCGGCTACCGGCAGAGACTTCAGCAGGACGGCGTGTACCAGCGTGAAGATGGCGGTGTTGGCGCCAATGCCAAGAGCAAGGGTGAGAATCACGGTGACGGCAAATCCGGGAGATTTGCGTAGCTGGCGGAGGGCGAGTTTGAGATCTTGCATAGTTATCCCTGACGATGTTGGTGCAAGCCTGGTGCCATGCATGAGTGACGATAAGTAGTGCGAATTGTTAGCGATGGAGCATGGAAAGAGTTAAGCTGTGTCCGGTTTTGGGGAGAAGTGGCCGGAAATGGACAGTGGGGATCGGGCGAGAGAAATCATTTTCTCGACGGGCTCAGGGAAAGCAGATTCCGCCCTACGCTTCGCTACGGTTCGGAATGACAATGGGGGCCTAACGCAACCTTATGCTCGCTGCGCTCGCGGACAGCCGAGGCGGCTGTCCCTACGTGAGGAATTTTGCAGTACAATTCCGGTGCTTTCAGAGTTGTCGGTTTCAATTATCAGGAGCGTACGAAAATGCAGGAGCTTTTCAGGTCGCTGGTGCTGGTAACAGTGATGGGAGTGGCGCTGGTCTCTTATGCGTCCCCGGCGTTGCAGGTAAAAACCGACTCCGGCGTGGTCGAAGGCAAGCAGGATGGCCCGGTGCGGACATTTCTTGGCATTCCCTATGCGGCACCGCCGGTTGGTGATCTGCGGTGGAAGCCGCCGGTGGCGCCGGCGAAATGGACCGGGGTTCGCAAGGCCACCGAGTTTGGATCGGCGTGCGTGCAAGCGCCGGTATATGACGATATGAATTTTCGCGGCGCCGGCCAAAGTGAAAACTGCCTGTTCCTGAACGTCTGGACGACGGCAAAGACCGCCAATGCGAAACTTCCGGTCATGGTGTGGATTCATGGCGGAGGATTCAAGGCGGGCGCATCCTCGGAGCCGCGGCAGGATGGGACTGTCCTGGCCCAGCAAGGGGTGGTGGTGGTGTCGATGAATTATCGGCTCGGTATTTTCGGGTTCTTCGTGCATCCGGAACTGGCGAAGGAGTCGGGACGGAATGCGGCGGGCAATTATGGATTGCTCGATATAACCGCGGCTTTGCAATGGGTACGCGATAATGTTGCGGCCTTCGGCGGAGATTCCGGGAATGTGACGATTTTTGGGGAGAGCGCGGGATCGTTTGCGGTGAACGATCTTATGGCTTCCCCCCTGGCGAAGGGATTGTTTCACCGGGCGATTGGCGAGAGTGGTGGAGCATTTTCGAGGACTGGGCTGGCGCTCCAGACTCTGGCAGGGCGCGAAGAAAAAGACTCGAAGTTTGCGGAAACAACATACGGAGTAAAAACGATCGCCGATCTACGAGCTATCCCGGCGCAGAAGTTGATTGACGCCGCGTGGAAGCCTGGGAAAAGTGATAACCCTGACTTCGATCATGTGGTCGATGGATATTTTCTGCCAGAATCGGTGGCCGCAATCTTTGCTGCAGGAAAACAAAATGACGTTCCGCTGCTGGCGGGATGGACCCACGACGAGGCCAGCTTCGACGTCGTGTTTGCGCCGAAAAAGCCCGACACGGAGAGCCTGAAAGCCCTGGCGCAAAAAGATTTCGGCGATCGGGCAGCCGACTTCTTGAAGGTCTATCCGGCGGACAACGATGCCCAGGCGCTGCGCTCTACAGTGGATTATTCCGGCGACACCTTTATCGCCTGGTCGACATGGAGATGGATTGAAGCGCAGGTGACGACAGGCAAGCAGCCGGTCTATCGCTATCGCTTTGACCTGGGGCCTCCGTCCGATCCGAAGGGCCCGCAGTTGGGAGCGTTCCATTCGTCGGACATTGAGTATGTCTTTGGGCAACTGGATTCGAGACCTCATGTGGAATGGAAACCTGAGAACCGTCAGCTTAGCGAACAGATGCAGAAATATTGGGCGAATTTCGCACGTAGTGGCGATCCGAACGGTGCGGGACTGCCGAAGTGGCCGATTTATTCGTCGGCTGACGGATGGCAGGTGATGTATCTGAATGAGCCTCCGGCGGCGCGCAAGGATGATCTGCGGGGAAGGTATTTGTTTTTGACGGCGGTGTGGGAGAAGTAAAAAAGCGGGCTCTGGGCCTTAGGCTCTAGGCTTTGACCTTCGCGAATTCGCTGTGGTGGCGGCTGTAGAAAATGTAGATGCACAATCCGAGCGCGAGCCAGATGATGAAGCGGAGCCAGGTGATCACGGTCAGTCCGGTCATCAGGCCGCCGCATAGCAGGATCGAGATAATCGGGAACCACGGGACAAAGGGGACGCGGAAAGCGCGTTTGCGGTCGGGCTGCCGACGGCGCAATAAAATCACTCCCAACGAAACCAGTACGAAAGCGAACAGCGTGCCAATATTGGAGAGGTCGGCGGCGTCGCCGATGTCCACCATGCCGGCTGGGATGCCAACGGCGAAACAGGCGATCCAGGTGGACCAGTACGGGGTCTGGAATTTGGGGTGGACGGCGGAGAAGAGTTTGGGCAGCAGTCCGTCGCGCGACATGGCGTACCAGATGCGCGCTTGTCCGTATTGAAAAACCAGCAAAGACGAAATCATGCCCATCAGCGCGCCCAGGATAATTACTGAGCGGAAGAATCGGTGTGCGCCGAGTTGCTGTAGCGCGTAGGCGACGGGAGCATCGGCGGCTGGGCCGGAAACGAACGTCGTGTACTTCATCATGCCGAGCAATACCACCGCCACGCCGATGTACAGAACTGTGCAAACAATCAGAGAAGCGATGATGCCGAAGGGCAAATCGTGCTGCGGATTTTTGCATTCTTCGGCCGCCGTCGAAACTGAATCGAAACCGATGTAAGTAAAGAAAACGATGGCGCCGCCGGTCACGATTCCGGCAAAACCCGATGGGGCAAAAGGCGTCCAGTTGGCCTTATTCACCAGCATGCCGCCGACGACGAGGAAGGTCAGAATCGCGCCGATCTTGACCATCACCATGATGTTGTTAGCTTTGGCTGATTCGCGAACTCCGCGCACCAGTAAGAGCGTCAAAACAAAAACTATCAGGAAGCCGGGCACATTGAAGTAGGCACCGGTCCAATGGCCCCCGGCAAAAACCGGATTGGACCACTTTGACGGCAGGTTGACACCAAACGCGGCCAATTGCGCACTGGCGTATCCGCTGAATCCCACGGCTACCGCAACGTTGCTAACCACGTATTCGAGGATCAAATCCCAGCCGATGATCCAGGCAAAGATTTCGCCGAGCGTTGCGTACGAATACGTATAGGCGCTGCCGGCGATGGGAATCATGGACGCCAGTTCGGCATAGCAGAGGCCGGCAAAGCTACAGGCCACCGCGACAAGTAGGAAAGAAATTGCGATGGACGGCCCGGCGGCGGGACGTCCGTGCAGGAGCGCGCCAGCCATGCTCCCGGTGCGCAGGAGGTTGGCGACCAGGTCCATTACTTGGGCGTGCAGTATGGATGGAGCTTCGAAATGCTCCCCTGCGGCCGCAGTGCCGGTGAGCACAAAAATGCCGGAGCCGATGATGGCGCCGATTCCCAGCGCGGTGAGCGACCAGGGGCCGAGCGACTTCTTCAGCCGGTGTTGAGGATTGTCGGCGTCGGAGATCAGCTTGTCGATCGACTTGCAGCAGAGCAGTTGACTATCTGAGGTGTAGATCGTCTCTGGGGTGGGCGTCGGGGTTTCTGACAAGTGGGCCTGTCTCCTGAAGAGAGCTTTTGGCAATTAGCACTTAGCATTTGGCCAGCATACGCCCGAGATGAAACGGAGCGTTGCGACCAATTGCTAAGTGCCAGATGCTAAGTGCTGCCTACCGCTTCGCGGTGCCGCGTACCAGCTTCTTCACCTTGCGCTTCGCCGAACCGCGGGCGTATTCGCGGGGCTTGAGCGGGTTTTCGGTCTTTTTCTTTTTGCGGACTGCCCGCTTTACCTTCTTGCGTTCTACTTTGGTTAGTTTCTTAGTGTTTGCCATGAATGCAGTTTATCGCTCCTTCAAAATTTAGTGCTGACTTCGGTGATTTTAGTTGAGCTTCGCTCAACCTGGACAGCCGAGGCGGCTGTCCCTACGTGGATCGTGGTGATGCTTTAGGCCCGTTCCAGCTGGGCGTACTTCTCTACTAATTTCTTCAAACCGAAGCGAGGGAATTGTACCGTAATTTTGGCATCTTCACCGTCTCCTTCTCGCTGATAGACCGTGCCTTCGCCATATTTGGGGTGCTTTACCTTCTGGCCAGGGCGGAAGCCTTTTTTGCCTTTGGGCTCTTCGGGTGCCAATTTTGGTAAAGCGAACTTCTTGCCACGCGAGGCGAAAAACTCGGCGATGTTGCCGATGGAGTTGTAAGTCGGGCCGGAAGGCTGCACGACTGGAGTGCGGGTTTTGTTGCGAGTGTCCCAGCGGGCGCTCTGGTCTTCGTCTTCGTAAGAGTAGTGGGTGGAAGCGTATTCGTCTCCTACAGCTCTCGCGGAAGTCCTGGCTGCATTGGAACGACGCGGGCTGCCCAGTTCTTCCAACAATTCCGCGGGAACTTCTTCGAGGAAACGCGAAGGGCACGCTGGCCTCCGGTAGATCGGTCCCATAGCGGCGGCGATAGACGGCACGGGTGAGGATGAGCGTGTCCATGGCGCGGGTCATGCCTACGTAACAAAGGCGGCGTTCTTCTTCGATGTCGTCCGGTTGCAGGAATGTGCGGGAGTGCGGGAACAGGCCTTCTTCCAGACCACCGAGAAATACCAGCGGGAATTCCAGGCCTTTGGCAGCGTGCAGCGTCATGAGCGTGATTTGCGCGCCTTCTTCGTAGGAATCGGCGTCGCTGACCAGGGCGGCGTGATCGAGGAATTGATCGAGGGTTTCGCCACGGTCTTTGGAATCCATGGCGGCGTTCACCAACTCGCGAAGATTTTCCACGCGGGAGAAAGCTTCGGGCGTGTCTTCGTCTTCGAGCAGCTTGATGTAGCGGGTGCGGTCGATCAGAAATTTCAGGAGTTCGGCGGTGTTGGCTGCGTCGCCGGGAGTGCGGAATGCGGCGGCGGCGTCCGGAGATTGCTGGACGATAACTTCTTCGGTTAAGACTTCTGGAATTACGAAATCTGGCGCAGCGGTGGCGATTTCCTCAGGAACATCGAAACTCTCGTCGACGCCGAAGTCGAAGCTGAAGTTGTCGGGACTGAAGTCCGTGTCTTCCTCGGTAATAGGTGCACCTTCGGTTTCGATGTTTTCTACTTTCGCGGATTCTTCCAGATGCTCTGCTAGTGCTCCAGTGAGCATGGCGCGGCCGTCTTCGATCAAATCGCGGAAAGTTTTCAATGCGATGAGGGCCCGCTGCGGCAAGAGTTGTCGCTTGATGGCTTCCTGAATCCCGCCCCACAATGAAAGTCCGGTTTCGAGCGACAGACGTTCGAGGATTTCAATGGTGCTCTTGCCGATACCGCGGACTGGCGTGTTGATGACGCGCAGGAGCGAGATGGTGTCGTCCGGATTATGGATGACTTTGAGATACGAGATCATATCCTTGATCTCGGCCCGTTCGTAGAATGAGAAGCCGCCGACCACGTGATATTTCAACTGATAGCGGCGCATGGCCTCTTCGAACAATCGCGATTGCGAGTTGGTGCGGTAGAGCACAGCTGCGCGTGGGTTTTCGCCCCGTTCGACGGCTTCACGCAGAAATTTCGCGATGTAATCGGCAGTGAAGAGGGCTTCGTTTTCGCCGTCGGGAGCTTCGTAGTAGCCGACTTTGGTGCCGCCCTGGCGCGACGTCCAAAGATTCTTGCCTTTGCGTTTGAGATTGTTGGCAACCACTGCGGATGCGGCTTGCAGAATATTTTGCGTGGAGCGATAGTTCTGTTCCAGGCGAATAATTTTGGCTTCGGGAAAATCTTTTTCGAATTCGAGGATGTTGCGAATGTCGGCGCCACGCCAGGAATAGATGGATTGGTCTTCATCACCCACCGCGCAAACATTGTGGCGAGTGCCCGCGAGCACGCGCATCAGTTCATATTGCGGACGGTTGGTGTCCTGATATTCATCGACCAGGACATACTGAAAACGGCGCGTGTAGTAATCGCGAACCTCGGGCACGGCTTTCAGCAGGCGGACGGCTTCGAGCAGCAGATCGTCGAAGTCGAATGCGTTGGCTTTGCGCAACTCTTTTGTGTATTCGGCGTAAATCTGGGCGACGCGCTCGGTCTTGGGATCGCCGGATTGCAGATAAACTTCCTGCGGATCGAGCATGTGGTTTTTGGCCCAGGAAATGTGTCCCAGGACGGAGCGCGGCGTGGTCTGTTTGTCGTCGATGCCGAGGCGGCGCATGATGGATTTGACGACACTCTGCTGGTCAGACTCGTCGTAGATGACGAAACTTTTGGTATGGCCGATGGGCGGCTGTCCGGGCACGGACGAGGGAATGCGCAGTGCTTCGATGTCGCGGCGGAGCACGCGCACGCAAAAAGAATGGAATGTGGCGATGGACGGCTTGGCGATGGACAATGCCGCCGACAATCTTTTCCACGCGCTCGACCATCTCGGAAGCGGCTTTGTTGGTGAAAGTCACCGCGAGAATGGATTCCGGCATCACCCCGAGATGCTCAATCAGATGAGCGATGCGGTAGGTGATGACGCGCGTCTTTCCGCTCCCAGCGCCGGCCAGGATGAGCACGGGGCCATCGATGGTTTCGACGGCTTCGCGTTGCTGCGGGTTGAGTTTATCGAGGAAAGACAAATGGATATGGCTCTAGTTAGATTTTACAAGGGATTGAAGATTGGCGATTGCTTAGGAGTGGACAGAATTCCGGGCAGAGAAGACTGCAGGGGTCCTTCGACTCCATAAGTTTGGTCGCGATGCACCCAACTCATTGCGCTCAGGATGACATATTATTTTATTGGGGCCTTGCATTCTGCGCAGGGACAGACTTCGCGGAGGAACTTCCATGAGTAAATCCCGAGCGCGTGGCCGTCGTTCCAGTTGAATTTGATGGCGTATTTGCCGATGCCTTCCGCCGACAAGGGTTTGGCGGCTTCCTTGAACATGGGCAGAGCTCCGGGGGCGGTTTTTGGAGGATCTCCCGGCTTGCGCTTGGTCTTGCCGCGCTCTTCTTCGCAGAGGGCACAGGGGCAGGCGTCGCGCAGGAAGATGAAAGAATAGTGGGAATGGTGGCCGTCTTTCCATTCGATGTCGACGCCCGTGCCGGTGGTCAGGTTGACTTTGACCGATTTGGGGTCGAGGGATGGGGGCATAGGTTCAGTATCGCATCCCGTGACCTCAGGCGCTGAAGCGCGTGCACCGTATGATCGAACTCAATGGCCCGACTGGAAGTCGGGCCCTTCCCAGGCTTGCGGAGCTGCGCTCCACTGGACAGCCGAGGCGGCTGTCCCTACGTGATTTGATAAGCTGCCCGCCGGGTTTGGGGTGGCGGAAACCGCCAAAATCCGGTAAAATCTAGCTTTTACACAGCAAGTTCTCAACCTACCTGGAGCAGTCATGGCACAAGTTTGTGATGTCTGCGGCAAAGGGCCGCAATTCGGAAATAACATTAGCCACGCCCACAACGTGACCAAGCGGCGCTGGAACGTCAATCTGCATGCGGTGCATGCCAAAGTGAAGGGCGTCGGCAAGCGCATCCGCGTCTGCACCAGCTGCCTTAAGGGCGGCAAAGTCGTTAAGGCGTAAAACCCGATTTCAGATTGTAGATTTAGGATTGCA
This sequence comes from Terriglobia bacterium, assembly GCA_963723765.1. Classification (GTDB taxonomy): domain Bacteria; phylum Acidobacteriota; class Terriglobia; order Terriglobales; family Acidobacteriaceae; genus DATBAX01. The sequence continues at coordinate 176,575 of CAVRSD010000001.1, forward strand.
GATTTCTGAAGATAGTCTGCATTCAGAAATCTACTGGCTCTTACTCCACACCTACTAGCAGCACATCGAAAATCAGGGTGGCATTGGGTGGGATGGCGCCCGGAGAGCCCTGCTCGCCGTAAGCTAGGTCTGGCGGGATGCGCAACTGGCGCTTGCCGCCGACTTTCATGCCGGCTACGCCTTCGTCCCATCCTTTAATGACTTCGCCTCCGCCCAGATTGAATTCGAAAGGCTTCCCTGTTCCCACGGAGCTGTCGAACTTTTTGCCGGTGGTAAGCCAGCCGGTGTAGTGGACTTTGACCGAATGTCCGGGCGCGGCGGTGGCTCCGGTGCCAACTCTAATGTCCCAATATTGCAGACCGGAAGCAGTGGTGGTGCCATCGCCAGTGACTTTGGTGGGGCCGCCAGCGGCGGTGTGGGTCGTCGGCTTCTTTGTGGCAGTACTTTGAGCAAATGCGGCGGTAATAACCAGCGCGACGATTGCGGCTATCAGAACAAATTTCAGCATCTTTGCTGCTCCTTCAAAACAATTTCAGATTTGAGATTGAAGATTTCAGATTGCCATTTCGTCCTTCAGACCAAAGCGATCACGTCGATTTCTACCAGAACGTCCTTTGGTAAGCGGGCGACTTCGACCGTTGATCTCGCCGGCGGTTCCGCAGTGAAATACTTTCCATAGACTTCGTTCATGGCGGCGAAGTCTCCCATGTTCTTGAGAAACACAGTAGTACGCACCACGTTGGCCAGGCGGCTCCCGGCAGCCTGCAAAATCCCGGCCAGGTTCTTCAGCACGCGCTCGGTTTGTGCGGCGACATCGCCGCTGATGACTTGCTGGGTGGCGGGATCAATCGCCACCTGTCCGGAAACGAAGACAAATCCGTTGGCGCGGATGGCTTGCGAATAAGGGCCGATGGCTTTGGGGCCGTCGTTGGTAGCAATGACTTCACGCATGGGATTCTCCGGAGGTGATGAACGTAGCAGGGTTAAATTTAACATGCGGATGTTGGGTTCATGGGACGGATGGCCCTCGATAAGAGCGAAGGCATTGTTGATGCCGGGAGAAGCGTATACTCGCTAGTCAGAGGTCTAAATCGGAAATCCCGCGTTTAGTCTCAATCCCAGCTAAAAACAGTAGGAGCAAGATATGTCCCACCATTATTCCGGTGCCGATTTTGGGTTCCCCCATGGGGACGCCCGCCTGGACTTCACCGATCTGTACGCTTTCCCGAAGCCTGGGGATGCTGGCAAGTCAATCCTGATTATGAACGCGCATCCGTCGGCCGGCGCCAACCCGCCAGGGCCCACCACCGACGCCGCCTTCTCGCCCGAGGCGATTTATGAACTTAAGATTGATACGAACGGCGATAACGTCGCCGATATCGCATACCGGGTGCGCGTCACGTCCTCCAAGGACGGGACGCAGACCGCGACGCTTCGCCGGGTTGAAGGCGCGCAGGCCGCTGGGACCGGTGACGACGGGCAGATCATCGTCGAGGGGGTGCCGGTCTCGACGGGGCTGGAGACGCGGGTGACAGAGGCCGGCGACCACCGCTTCTTCATCGGCTGGCGCAGCGATCCCTTTTTCTTCGACGTGGACGGCGCCTTGAACAACCTGCAATTCACCGGTCACGATTACTTCGCCGACAAGGACGTGTGCTGCATCGTGCTGGAAGTGCCCAACTCTGCCCTCGGCACTAAAAAAGATGGGCCTATGGGCTCGCACGCTGGACGGCACAAGCGGGAAATGGGTTCAGGCGGATCGCGGTGCGCGTCCCAATCAAACTCCATTTCTTGCCGGCGAGCAGAACGCCGCCTATCTCGCTGCGGAGCCGGCGGACGATGCCCGTTTCATCCCCGTCTTCGCGCACGCGCTGGAGCACACCGGTGGCTATACGCCGGCGGAGGCCACGCGGGTGGCCGGGACCCTGCTGCCGGACATCCTCCACTATGATCCCAGGCAGCCGGCGGCCTTCCCGAACAACGGCCGGGCACTTACCGACGACGTCGTGGATTTCTTCCTTCCTATTCTCACCAATGGAAAGGTGACGCAAGATAATGTAGGTCCCCACAAAGACCTGCTCGCTGCATTCCCCTACGTAGGCCCGCCGCACAAGGCCCGGGCTACGGGTCTGGTTGCCGCCTAAACGTGGATGGGTGGCCCATTCTAAATTTCGCGTTCTTTGCGAAATTTAGAATGGGGATGTTCCATGGTTTCCCGAATTGGAACTTAGCTGAAGATATTTCCGGTGTTGAAACTTTATTGGTATTTGCGTTGTCATACAATTATTGGCGCAACAAGGTCGTTTGGAGGGTGGTGCCAGTGGGTACTGGACGACGCCTGTCACGCGTTCGAGTGGCTTTCAGCCACCCTCTGATGTCAGTCGAACCTAGAAATCCTGGTTGACATGGGCGCTTGGGCTGCACGATTAAGTTGACAGGCGACGTTCAGTACGATTGCAGGCCCCGGGCATCGCTCGGGGCCTTTGCATTTGTTGACTGAGCCATCGCGGCAGCGGGTCACCTGTCCGCAACTAATTCTTGAGAGCTGCCCAATCTCTTAGGAAACTTGCAATTCCATCGTCAACCATCTTGCTACGATCCGCAGCTGGCCAAGCAGAGTTCCATACCAAATAACCGCCGGGCAATGTGAGCGTTTTCTGCTGGAACGCGACCGCATTTAGAACCGTCACTTGCCACGCGCGGGATTCGAACTCGTAAGCATTCGCGTCACTCTTTGGGGACTGCGGGTCGCGCACGTCAGCGATGTGTGTTCCTATATGAGCTATAGCGCGGCTGAGCGCCTCACCCTTGAGCCTATCCATATCGAACGTGCAATTAAATAGCAAGCCGTCTGGTGAATTCTTGTCGCCTTTAGGGCCATCAATTTTCGCCACTTCGTTGGCTGTGCCGAAGCCAACATCCACCCCGTTGTCCTCTCCTTCCTTGCCGTAAGCCGCAGCGGCTCTTTCCACCTGTTTGCTTGCCTGGCTGTCAGCCCCAAATGCGCGAGCGGCTTGATGAGCCGCGGCAACCGGGTCTCCAGCTCCGGATTCACGAGACAAATCATCCTTGGTTGCGGAACTGGTTTTTGAATAATCGATCTCATGAGCGGTGACATCCGAAACCGATTGCAAAACCAGACGTGCTCGGTAGAGATTGAGATTTCCATAGCCGTTCGCACTGACAAACTTACCGGAACTGTCCCGAATAATTCCCGCGTCCTTAACGCCATCGAGTCTACCCACGACGGTTGCCGTGGCTGTATAGCGGATACAGCCCAGGCACATGCCGCCAGCCTTGTAGGGCGTGGAGAGCAGTGAGTCAAACTGCTTGAAATCTTTATTCTTGTCGAGTTTGACGGGAGGTCTGCTCACACTGGGAACAGGAGCGTCATTGTTCCGGGCAAGTTGCATTTGCACGATTGCTGCCGGGCCGGCTTTGCCTTTTGTGCCCTCCGGATACACAAGCCAAATCCCGTTGATGGGTTGATTGCATGTTGCGTCCTTCATGGCAAACTCATCGAAGCCTGCAGCGACCCCGCCCTTCACGCGAACAATCTTCCCATCGAAGGATTGTGGATTGGCCAGAATCTCGCAGATAGAAGCATCGATGATCTGTGCGGCGAGAGTACTCGTTAGTACAAAGCAGAAAACGAAAAGAGCTAGAACGTGTTTCATCCCGTCACCTCTGACATCGGGACGCATACTACCCTATTGATGTTGAGCAAACAACCCGGAACTCCTAGATCCAATCGGGATGGACGGCACTAAACGCGGACGGGCTACGGGAAGGCCTCTGTCCGGAGGTGGGACTGGCCCACTCAAGCCAAAAGCGGGCTTGAATGGTCCACCCGGCCGCCGTCGCATAAAGGCATGTCATGGCGTATTTGAGTTGTGCGTTTGCGGTGGCCAAAAAGTTCCGTAGGTGGCAAAGAGCAAAGCGATAATGAATGCCCCAGTCAAGCCCATCTTGTGGTACCCAAGCGTCCAAACATCAACGTAATTAATAACGAAATTCAGTAGCACGCCCAGAAAGAACAAAAAGACAAAGCGGCACACCTTGTTTGGCATGCTCGGCACGCTTTTGCTGAGGACGAAGACTACTCCCACTAAAACCGCGCCACGAGCTACAACATAAACGAAGATGGATAGCATAGTTCCTGGTGCTAACAGTAGATTGTAGGGGGTTTCGCGTCTAGGTTACTTTCGCTCATACAGATAGACGGACGGGTGGCCCATTCTAAATTTCGCGTTCTTTGCGAAATTTAGAGTGGGAATGTTGGAGGCTGATCCGAAATTGCCCCACTCAAGCCAAAATCGGGCTTGAATGGGCCACTATATTTTTTGTAATCTCTGCACATCATGCACGCCGGGGATTTTTCGTACGCCCTGGATGATGCTTTCCAGGTGCTTGAGGTCGGCGATGTCGAGGACGACGTCTACGTTGGCCTGGCCGTTGGAGGTGCGGGCTTCGATGTTGCGGATGTTGGTTTTGGAGTCGCTGATGACGGCGGTGATTTGTTTCAGCATGCCGAAGCGGTCGTCGCACATGACGGTGAGTTTTACGGGATAGGCGCTGGGGGTTTCCTCGTCGCGTCCCCAGTCCACGTCGATGCGGCGCTCGGGCTCGTACATCAGGTTGATGACGTTCGAACAATTTACCGAGTGGACGGCGACGCCTTTGCCGCGCGTCACGTATCCGACGACCGACTCGCCACGAATGGGATTACAACAGCGGGCGCGGTAGACGAGAAGATCGCCCTCGCCCTTGACGCGAATGGCGTTGGTGTTGTCGCCGAACACGCGGCGCACGACGCTCGAAAAGCTGCCTGATTTTGCGGCGTCGGCATCGGGCAGCGGCTCGGCGGCGCTGGGAGCCAGTTTCGCGAGCACCTGGCGCGCGGAAAATTTTCCGTAGCCGATTCCGGCCATGAGATCGTCGGTCTGGCCGAGGCCGTAGTCGGAGGCAATTTTCTTCAACTCGTCATCTTTAAGTTCTTTGAGCGCGACGCGATATTTTTTCGCTTCTTTCTCAATCAGCTTGCGGCCGATTTCAATGGCGCGTTCGCGCTGGTGAAGATTGAGCCAGTGCTTGATCTTGTTGCGCGAACGCGAGGACTTCACCACCGACAGCCAGTCGCGGCTCGGCTTGTGTCCCGCCTGGGTGAGGATTTCGACGATGTCGCCGCTGTGCAGCTTGTGGCGCAGCGGGACCATGCGTCCGTTCACTTTGGCGCCCACGCAACTGTGTCCAACTTCGGTGTGGACGGTGTAAGCAAAATCAATGGGCGTGGAATCGCGCGGCAGGACCACGACTTTTCCCTTGGGGGTGAAGGTGTAAACCTCTTCCGGATAGAGATCGATTTTCAGGGTGGAGAGAAATTCGTTGGGATCGGAAACGTCGCGCTGCCACTCGACCACCTGCCGCAGCCAGGCCAAGCGCTGCTCGTCCTGGGCCGAGACCGGGCCGTCTTTGTATTTCCAGTGGGCGGCGATGCCTTCTTCCGCCATGCGGTGCATTTCTTCGGTGCGTATCTGGATTTCAAACGACGTGCCTTCGTCGTTGATCACCGAAGTGTGCAGCGACTGATAAAAATTCGGCCGCGGCATGGCGATGAAATCCTTGATGCGTCCGGGAACAGGGCGCCAGGTTTGATGGACGATGCCCAGAACGCCATAGCAATCCTGCACGGAATGCGTGATCACGCGCATGGCGTAGAGGTCGTAAACCTGGTCCACGCTAATGTGCTGGCGCTGGAGCTTTTTGTGGATGCTGAAGACGCGCTTGATGCGGCTTTCCACTTTGGCGGTGATCCCAGCTTCTTTGAGTTTGTCCCGCAGCGTGGTTTCCACGCGAGTGAGAAATTCTTCTCCCTGCTTTCGGCGTGCCTCAACGGCTGTCTGGACCTGCTCGTGCGCAATCGGATCGAGATAGCGGAACCCCAGGTCTTCCAGCTCGCCGCGAATTTTCCCCATACCCAGGCGGTGGGCGATGGGGCCGTAGATATCTAATGTTTCTTTGGCGATTTTTTGTTGGCGCTCTGGAGGCAGATGCTCGAGGGTCCGCATATTGTGCAGGCGGTCGGCCAGTTTGATGAGGACGACGCGAATGTCGTCGACCATGGCCAGCATCATTTTGCGCAGGTTCTCGGCTTGCGCTTCTTCGCGGGTAGCGAAATCGATTTTGCTGATTTTAGTGACGCCCTCGACGATATGCGCCACTTGTTCGCCGAATTCTTTGCGAATGTCCACGATAGTGACGGAGGTGTCTTCGACGGAATCATGAAGCAAGCCGGCTGAAATTGCGACCGGATCCATTTTCATTTCTGCCAGCACCAACGCGACCTCGAGGGGATGAATCAGGTAAGGTTCGCCCGAGGCGCGGCTCTGTCCGGCATGGTGCTTCTGGGAAAATTCGTAGGCTTTGCGGACAATTTCCAGATCGTCGCCGGGACGATTGTCCCGCATCTTTCTCAGCAAGTCACGGAACTTGGTGACGGTGAGAGTGGTGGTCGCGATCTGTTGGCGTATTGTCGCCATGTTGGATTATAGCCTGCGGGAAATGGGAGGGAGGAACCGTATTCCCTTGCTTTTGCAGCCATTATAGCGTCAGTACGGCTGAAAAAAGGCTCTGGGCTGGCATTTCAGGGCAGCCAAACTTTGCTGCTAGAGTGGTGGTATGGCAGCGAATGCCTCACGCCGCGTTTTGATGAGTGGAGCTTCCGGCCTGATCGGGAGCGCGCTGGTGCCGTCGCTTGAAGCGAATGGATACGAAGTCACGCGTCTGGTTCGCAAAGGCCCCTCGGCAGCCGGGGAGATTGCCTGGAATCCCGCTCAACCTCTTGATCCAGAGTTGGTGGCCGGCTTCGATTCCGTGATTCATCTTTCCGGGGAGTCGATTCTGGGCCGTTGGACAGAAGCAAAGAAGAAACGGATTGTGGAGAGCCGGGTAGGGACGACGCTGATCTTGTCGGAGGCGTTGGTCAAAGCAGCGCAGCATCCGCGAAGTTTTCTCTGCGCTTCGGCGGTGGGATATTACGGAACGCGTGGCGACGAGATTTTGGACGAGCAAAGCTCATCGGGAAAGCAATTTGCCTCCGAGCTTGCCCGCCGATGGGAAGCGGAAACGCAACCGGCAGCCGATGCCGGAATCAGAACGGTGCATCTGCGCTTCGGCGCCGCTCTCAGCAAAGAGGGCGGGGCGTTGGGAAAGATGCTACTGCCGTTCAGATTGGGCCTTGGCGGGAAAACGGGCGACGGCCGGCAATGGATGCCCTGGGTTGCTATCACTGATGTGGTTGGCGCGATTCTGTGGATCTTGAATCATGAATCCTTATCGGGACCTGTGAACCTGGTATCGCCGAATCCCGTACCCAACGCGGAGTTTGCAAAAACACTGGCGGAAGTTTTGGCGCGGCCTGCGTTTTTTTCGATCCCTGCATTCGCCGTGAAATTGGCCTTTGGGGAAATGGGCGAAGAGATATTGCTGGGCAGTCAAAGAGTTGATCCCGCAAAATTGGTCGCAAGTGGGTATGTTTTCCAGCAGCCGGATCTGCGTCGGGCGTTGGAAGAGATTCTGAAGCGATAGGCCGTGTCATACCCTTCCTCACCACCTTGTCATTCCGAACCGTAGCGAAGCCTAGGGAGGAACCTGCTGTCCCCAGGCGAAGAGATTCCTCTGGTCCTGCGGCCCTTCGGAATGACAAGAATTACAAGGTTTACTAGACTCCTGACCTCGCCTTAGCAAACGCCTCCACACGCTCCCGAACACTCAGCACGTGCTTGGGCAGATCCAGATGGCTTCCCTCTTCAATGATCGGAATTACCTTGTCGAAATCAGGGCCAGAGTGCGATCCGGTGATCATCAACCGGATGGGATGAAACAGCTCTTTACCTTTCGCCCCAGTTTCTGCTTTCACTTCATTCACCATTTGTTTGAATCGTTCAGGGAGTGAGCTGTCCGGCTTGTGCGGATTCGTCTTCCAGAATTTTGACGGTGAATCTTGCGACCACGGCGTCGGTATTTGGTAATGCGAGCACATCGGCGTTATCGGGATTGGCGAGTGCGGCCTTAGCATCGTATTGGAAGACTGGCTTCGGCTTTTTTTGGCAACTGATCGAGGCGGTCGACATAGGGAGCGAATAATTGCGTGAGTCGTCCGAACCAACTTGCAGCTGGCGGAGGCGTCTGAGCGAGTTCATTCGCATTCTCGAGGCTGTAATACGAGAGCGCCAATTTGTTGATGCGTTCCGGAGGAGCTTGCTTGATGTAGTGCCGGTTCAGCCAGTACAGCTTCTCCATGTCGAACACAGCAGGTGAAGGCGTGACGCGGTCCAGAGAAAACTCCTTCACCAGTTCCTCGAGCGTGAAAAGTTCTCGCGTTCCTCCGGTCGGGGCCCATCCCAACAACGCTAAATAGTTTACTAACGCTTCCGGCAACACACCCATCTCGCGGAAATTTGCAATCGAGGTCGCGCCGTGACGCTTGGACAGCCGCTCGCGATCCGCGCCTAGAATCGTCGAAAGATGAGCAAACTCCGGCACCGGCCAGCCCAGCGCCTCGTACAACGCTACCTGTTTCGGAGTGTTCGAAAGATGATCGTCGCCGCGGATGACGTGGGTGATTTTCATGAGCGCGTCGTCGACCACGACCACGTAGTTGTAGACCGGCATGCCGTTCGAGCGCACGATGATGGGGTCACTGACCACTTCGTTCGAGAACTCGACTTCTCCGTGCACGATGTCATGAAAGCGAATTGGATGCTCGGGAATGCGCAAGCGAATGGCGCATGACTCTCCTGCCAACTTTCGCCGTTGTGCTTCTTCCGGATCAAGCGCTCGGCACTTGCCCGAATAGAGCGCTTGTCCGTGTTCGGCCTCGACACGCTCGCGCTCTTTTTGCAGATCTTCTTCAGTACAGAAGCACAAATATGCTTTGCGTTCATTGAGCAGGCGATCGGCGTGTTCGCGATAGATTTCCAGGCGGTCGGACTGACGATAAGGGGTGTAGGGGCCCCCAACGTCAGTGCCTTCGTCCCAATCGAGGCCCAGCCATTTCAGGTCGGCGATGAGCTGGTCTTCGTAGCGGGCCTGGCTGCGTTCGACATCGGTGTCCTCGATGCGAAGCACCATGGTGCCGCCCTTTTGGCGGGCGAAAAGCCAGTTGAACAGGGCGGTGCGAGCGTTCCCTACATGGAGATGCCCGGTCGGGGAGGGCGCAAAGCGCACGCGGACAGGAGAATTTGCAGTCACGAAATGATGTTAACAGGAGAGCGGGAGAGGATTCATGTCGGGGAGGGGTGGCGTTAGCTCTGGCTGGGCGGATCGTCGCTATGCATTTCATCCAACAACTTAGCCAATGCCGCGGCCCTTTGATCGCTGGTCAATTCTCGCCGCAACTCCTGAAGTGCCAGCGCGACTACATGGTAGTGATGGGCCCCGGCGTATTTAGGATCGGCAGTCACGTCGAGCCACAACTTATGCATGAGTTCCACATCTTGAGGACGCATGCGCGGAGCGTGTGGCCCCAAAGCAAATTCACGGACGCCGCCATCCGGCAGATGAACTTCAATGGTGAGCCGCGGGCGTGGCTCAGGCAGGCGCTCCCAGGCGTCGCCGGTGAGTTTGGCCTGTTCGTCTGGAGTGAGTTTATTGGACAATCCGCAGACAATCCGGCTTGAACCCATGCGCTGCGCCGTCATGATGATGGCTTCGAACACATCGGCTGCAGGGACCACCAGCAGAGAAACCGGCCGTCCTTCTTTTTCCGCCAAAGCGACGGCCGCGGTGAAGAGCTCCTGCTCGTAGTGGTCGAAAATTTCATTGGCTTCGTACACAGTCCGTCCGCTAAAGGAATGCTCGCGCTGGTAGAGGCGCGCCGTCATGACCACCACATCCTGCCGGGAAGTGTCGGTGCGTCTCAGGACCTCACGCAGGTAATAAAGATTCTTCGGATCGCGCACGGCCACCAGAATATTGCCGGGACGAACGCCCAGGGCATTGCTGTCCATATCCTGGTTTCCGTAAACCCGGAACTGGGCCAGGCCTTCTGGCTTGCCGACGCGGGCTTTCGTCACCCGATGTTCCGAGTAGGTGAAAATTCCAAAGAAAATAGCGCTGAAGGTAACGCCGGCGATGGTGGCTTCGGATTTCGTGAACAGGTTTACCAGTGCCGTCGTGAAGAGGACGACGGACACCACAATCAGGCCCAGCGGTACTTCTTTCCCGAAGATTTTGGGGTTGCCAGGCACACGCCACTCCCGGTTTCCGGGATCCTTGTAGCGCAGCACGACCACTGCCAGCGACATGAAGGCAAAACTCCAGATCACCCCGAAGGCGTATAGTCCCGCCAAAATGAATACGTTGCCGTGGGTGAGAAGGATGGTTAGCAGTTGTAGGACAACAATCAGATTGACGACGCGATAACTGGTGCCAAAGCGGGGATGAGGCTTCTGAAAGGCAGGGGTCAGGACACCGTCTTCCGCCATACGGTTCAGTACGCCATTGGCGCCTACGATAGAAGTATTTTGCGCTCCTGCCAGGATGAGCACGCCCACCAGCACCACAAAGGCGCGAAATGCCAGGCGGGCCCAGGTGGGGCCGGCGAGGAACATGGCAATTCCACCGATGAGGTTGCCGAAGTATTCCGGCCTGACTTTGTCGGGAATAATCATGACCGCGAAGAACGAGACCAGCGAGGTGAAAAGCAGGCTGTAGACGAAAATGACCAGCCCGGTTTTCTCCAGGTTTTTCAGCTTGGGATGTTCGATCTCGCGGTTGACCTGGGCCAGTGTTTCCTCGCCGCTCATGGCCAGAACGGAGTGTCCGAAGCCCACGAAAACAATGATCCAGGTGAGGTGGCTAAGCCATGTTCCATGTAACCAGCCCAGCGATTCTTTGGTCAAAGGAACCACGCCTGGGTGCAACGGGTTGGGCGGCAAGACGATGGGTGCACGCAGGATGGTGATAGCGCACCAAATGATCAGAATTACCACCATCACGGTGGTAACAATCATGATCTGCAAAGCTTTTCCGCTGGATTCGTGAATGCCCTGGGTGTTCTTCCACCAAAAATAAATCACGATCAGAACAGCGAAGCTTGCCGCGAAGGTATTCTCGGGAAAGCTGGGGAAAGGATGGCCGCTGTAACGCGCCATATCCTGCAGAAAACTGGACAAATATTGTCCAGCCGAGACGGCGCTGATCGGCCCCGTCAGCACATAGTCAAAAAGCAACGCCGAGACGGAAATCTTGGCGAGGGTGCCGCCCATGGCCTCTTTGACCACGCGGTAGACTCCGCCTCGCACAAACATGCTGCTGGACTCGATATACAGCGCCCGAACCGCATAACTGAAGAGCATAACCCCGAGAATGAACCAGGGAGCGCTCTTGCCAATGACCTTTTCCGCGTCCCCGCCAGCGTAATACGCGGAAGACGCTAAGTCCGCAAGAACAATGGCAGATGCCCGCCAGAAAGAGATGAATGTCAGCATCACTGTGGTGGCGACAAACACCTTTACAGCAGGCCGATTTAGATTGTCTATGGGTGATGACATTCGCGACGAGCGCCGATACGTGAGACTAGAAATTTACCACAGAGGCGGTGATTTCCGCTTGGCGGGCAAATTAAATCATTTTATGGGTGCCATATAGGTACGGGTAATGCGGTCGTGCCAACACAATTCGTCCTCGTCGAGAAAGCACCAGGCATAGCCCAAACCGAGAGAGAGTCCGGAAAGGGCCGAAGTTAATACACGCCAGCGTCTCACCTTACGCGGGGCGGGACTGCCATCAAACCGGTCCAACCGGAGTTTGGCCAGCTTCAGGCCCGCAGTGGTCCCCGTATACACCAGCAGCAGGTACTGGTAAGCCACCCAGAACATTCCGGCCAGGGTCACGATCGTGCCAACCGAGCGCTGCAGCGGCGGGATGGTGGCAGTGATCCAAAAAAAGATGTAAGAAAACACACTCAATGCCGATAAAACTATCAGCGCATCGATGGCAACCGCCGCCAGACGTCGCGACATGGGGGCGGATTGCAGTGGCACTTCGAACCCGGGACGCCTTTCGCTTGCCGGTTGCTCTACCGGTTCAATCAGAATTCCGCCGAGCGCTGGAGGCGGCGGCGCAACGTCCGGAACCTCGAGAATGCGCGGCCGATCGAAGACCGGTTCAGCCAACTCATCCAACGGCTGGGGTGGCATAAATGTCGACGAGCGCGGAAATTCAAGGATTCGAGCGGTCGTTTCTGGAGTAGCAGGCGATGGCGTGGCATATTCCAGTGGCTCGAATGCTGCCATTTCCGCAGCCGGGGCGACAGAGTCTAAGGAAATTGCTTGCCGGTTGGGGTGGGTGGAGGCCGCAGGTTCGGTCACGGCGGAACGATTCGTCGGTAACGGTTCGTATGCGTCAAATTTCAATTGCAAGGAGGGATAACGAGGTGCCCGGGGACGCCGCCGCGCACGATAATTGTTCACGCGCGTTGCGACCTCGTCCCGCCATGCATCGGGGTCTTGTGGGACGCTGTCCGCTTGCGCCGGTGCCGCAGTTGAATCTTGGTCGATCTCAGGCGCAACAGTCTGAGTGGCGGAGGGGCCGTCCTGACTTTGGCTTGCGTTTTGATTCGATTCGACCGTAGATTCTGCAATCGCTAATCCCTGAAAACATGAGGACGGAACTCCGCTGTCTTCGTCCGTATCCGGAATGAAGTTAACGTTCGCCGGTGCGGCACGCTGCTCAAGGCTGGCGGCAAACTGTTGCTCACTCGCATCAAACGCATCAGGATCGATCAACCGCGCGGAAGAACACGCGTCATTATCGCCATCGAGTTCAAATTTCGGTTTCATCTTTCGATTTCACAAATGGAACAAGGGCCGGACGAGTTTCCAAAGGCACGGCGGCAACATCACCGCAGAGCGGGCAGAATATGGACCGGTCTTTTCGAACCAACCTCAGGCAAACAATTTCGCGCTTTGCCTCTCGAGCCGACGCCATGCTAAGGTCACGCATACTCCGGAGTGGTGATCCTACCCGGGCCGTGCGTGCGTTTCCGATGACATCCCGTACTCGATTCCTTATCACGGCTGCGTTCGTTTGTCATCTGCTACTCGCTCCTGTGTTAGTTACCAGCCAGTTGCTTTCTGCTGCGAGCCAGTCCAATCCATCTCCGGGCCTGCCCAACAGTCCCTCAGTCTTGCAATATCAGGACGTCACCTGGAGCGCTGTTACGCAGGAACTGGACGGTCCCATGGTCAAGCTGCACCAGAATGCCTGGATCCACTATGGCACTTACACTCTTTACGGCGACGAGATCACTTACAACCGCGATACCGGGGATTCCACGATGGATGGTCATGTGGTGCTCGACGGCGGGCCCAACGACGAGCACATCAAAGCTAGTCATGGAACTTACAATATACGGTCTGAATCCGGACGCTTTGAGATCGTAACCGGCACCACAGGAATGCGCATGAAAGCCACGCGGCTGATCCTGACTTCCGCGAATCCTTTTGCCTTTACCGGCCAAGTAGTAGTGAAGACAGGGCCTGACCACTATCTGGTATACGACGGCACGATCACCACCTGCCAGCTACCGCGGCCGAAATGGCAGTTCTACGCTCATAAAATGGACGTACAAGTGGGCGGCAATGCCAAGATCTACAACAGCACTTTCCGCCTGGAAGGAGTGCCGATCCTGTTTTTTCCCTTTGCTACCCATCCAATCCAGAAGCGGCCGCGGCAGTCGGGCTTTCTGATCCCCAATGCCGGCCGTTCCTCGATCAAAGGCAATATTGTCGGGGAGTCGGTGTTTTGGGCGATTAATCCCAGCGCGGACATCTTGCTGGGGGCTGAATATTTCTCCAAGCGTGGCTGGGCTCCGGAAGGCGAATTTCGCATCCAGCCTGGCGACACCTCGTTTGTGGACGTCAATTTCTTCAGTGTGCTGGACCGCCTTCAGGGCGCGGATTATCAAGGCGGCGCGGATGTGCGGCTGACCGCAGAGAATACTTTTGCTCATAACCTTCGCGGCGTCGCCAATATTGACTACCTCAGTTCCTATGTCTTCCGCCTGGCCTTCAGTGATGTATTCACCCAGGCGGTAAACTCGGAAGTGAACTCCACTGCATTTCTTTCTAACGCGACCCACGGCTTCTTCTACAACGCCTCCATGCAGCGTTATCAAAACTATGAAAGCGCGAATAACGACGACGTGATTAATATTCTTCACGCTCCCAGTTTCTCGACTTCCAGCGTGGACCATCCCCTGGGACATTCGCCCTTTTACTGGTCCTACGATGCCGCCGCCGATGGCCTGGAACGCAGCGACCCTTCCTTAATCGCAACTATCGCTAATTTTTCGACCGGTGGATTGGTGGAGCGCTTCGACCTGAATCCGAGTGTGTCCCTGCCCCTGCAGTTTCATGGATGGTCATTTCGTCCCGAGCTCTCGCTCCGAGACACTTTTTACACCAAGCAACTGCTGACCTCCACCATACCGGGGGGCATGGAAGTGGAGTCGACACTTGCCAATGCCATCAACCGCAAGGCGTTGCAAGGCTCGGTCGAGATCCGGCCGCCGGCGATCGATCGAGTTTTTGACCGCGACTTTCTGGGGCGCAAGTGGAAACATGTGATTGAACCCCGCGTGGTCTACAACTATGTGACCGGGGTGAACAATTTCGCCGACATTATTCGTTTCGACGAGCGGGATATTCTCAGTAACACCAATGAAGTCGAGTACTCCGTGGTAAACCGTCTTTATAGCAAGCGAACCACGGAACAGCCCGACGACTGTAGTCCGCTTGGTATGCCTACGCTGCTGGTCGGCGGCGCACCCCCACAAAACCGTATCCCATGGCAACGCTACACCCCGCCTAAAGACAATCCTTGCCGCTCCCAACCGCAAGTACGCGAGGTGGTCCGATGGGAACTGGCACAGAAATATTTTCTCGACCCAACCTTCGGAGGAGCTCTAATTCCGGGACAACCTAATGTATTTGCCAGCACTCTCGATCTGACTGGCATTGCGTTCTTGACGCAAGCGCGGCGGCTTTCACCCCTAATCTCCCGCCTTCGAGTGGAGACCAGCAACCGGACAGACGTCGAGTGGGATGTGGATTACGATTTCCAGTCAGGCCGCATCAACAACAGCACCGCGCTGCTGAACTATCGCATAGGGGAATTTACCGTAGGCGGAGGGAACGCCTTTCTGCACGTATTCGGCGAGACTCAGCCTTTGAATCCCACGCCCGCTCCCCCAACGTTTAACCAATTTCGCGCTGTATTCGGCTACGGCCAACCCAACAAGCCCGGACTGAGCGCTGCCACCAATATAGGATTCGACGGCGGACTGGGATCTCTCCAGTATGCCTCAGCGCAAGCTTCCTATAACTGGGATTGCTGCGGGGTCAGCATGGAATACCGGCGCTTCAATCTGGGCACGGTGCGCGAAGAAAATCAGTTCCGCTTCACCTTTGCTTTGGCCAACATCGGTTCCTTTGGGAATTTGAGACGGCAGGAACGCTTGTACTAACTGGAAAACAGCCAGTTTTTAATTATCCCCGCGATTGGGAAGGCTTGCGATCCAGATCCAGGAACTCGCCGCTGCCTTGCAGAATAATTACTTCGTCCCGGGGTTGATTCCGTTGACAATTCTTTGACCGAACTGACCCCCTGTCGTTACCCGACGGGACTAGTAACTATGAGATAATTAGCTGTATCTATCAATGTTTAGGCGGTTTCTAGTGACATTTTTGCGGCGTGCGATTCTGGTGTTTTTACTGGTCTGTCTCGGCTGTTCCGCTCAATCGGCGCCTTCCGCCGAAGTGCTGCAGCGCATTGAGCGGGAGGTTCGCTCCTACTACACCGTTCCCACGAACGTGAAAATCGTAGTCGGTGCCATGAAGGCCAGCGAATTCCCCAATTACGATGCCCTCACCATAACTTTCGACGGTGGTGAGAAGAAGCAGACCTTCGACTTCCTGCTTTCGAAAGACAGCAAGACGCTGATTCGGCTCACCAAACTCGACCTCAGCAAGGACCCCTACGCTGAGGTGATGAAGAAGATCGATCTTCAGGGACGTCCTATTCGGGGCAATAAGGACGCGAAAGTAGTGGTGGTTAATTTCGATGATTTCGAGTGTCCCTTCTGTTCCCGGGTACACAAGACGATCTTCCCGGAATTGTTCAAGGAATACGGCGATCGCATAGCCTTCATTTACAAGGACTATCCCCTCTCCGAGATTCATCCCTGGGCGATTCACGCCGCGGTCAACGCCAATTGCCTGGCTGCCCAGAACAACGATGCCTACTGGGAATTCGCGGACTACATGCATGACAATCAGTCTGAGGTAAATTCAGAAAAAGGTCGGGAGGAAAAGTTGGCGGCGCTTGATCGCATTGCCACGCAACTGGGGCAGAAACATAATGTCGATGCGGCTAAACTGCAGTCCTGCATCAAAGCGCAAAACGAAGATGCCGTGAAAGCTTCCATGAAGGAAGGTGATGCCCTGGGTGTAGATGCAACGCCAACCCTGTTCATCAACGGACAGGAGGCGGACGGTGCACTGCCCGCCAGCGAATTCCGGGCGCTATTTGATCATGCTTTAGAGCAGGCTGGGGTGAAGCCGCCAACCCATCCCACGGAGCCGCCCGCCGGAACGCAGGCTCCTAGCAAGTAATTGGTTCGAGAAGCCGCAAATATCCCGCCGGCTTTATTTCCTAGGGAGGATTTATTGAACGCAAAGTCGATAATTCGTTGCAGCCTGATAGCGCTCCTGGCTTTCCTGCTAGTTGGATCCATCGCCTGCGGAGGGAAACCGGGTGGTGGCGATGTTGCCGCGACCGTGGACGGGCACAAGATCTACATCGCTGATGTAGAAAAGTATTATCAGAACCAGACCGCCGGCTCCGAACAACAGCCGGTCGGGGAACAGGCTACCAGTCTGCGGCTCAGCATTCTGCACGAGTTGATTGACAACGAGATCCTCATGCGCCGCGCCGAGAAGTTGGGGCTGCTGGCCACTGACGATGAAGTCGATCGAAAACTAAACGAGATCAAATCGCCTTACACGGCGGAGCAATTCGCCGCCCGAATGAAGGAAAAAAACATCACCGCTGACGATTTCAAGCGCGACATTCGCCGCTCGTTGACCGTCGATAAGGTGATGAACAAGGAAGTGACTTCCAAGATCAGCATTTCTGACCAGGATGTAACTGACTACTACAATGCGCACAAGTCGCAATTCAATTTCATCGAGCCCCAGTACCACCTGGCACATATTTTTGTGACGCCTCTGCCCAATCCTCAGGTGCATCAAAACAACAAAGCGCAAAATGAACCAGAGGCGCGAAAGAAAATTGAGATGGTTTATAACCGCCTGGAAAGTGGCGACGACTTTGGAACGCTGGCCATGAACTATTCCGAGGATGCGGAAACCTCAGGAAGTGGCGGCGACTTGGGCTTCACTCCCGAATCAGGATTGGCCCGCACCGATCCCAGTACACGTGACGCAGTCCTAAAATTGAAAGCTGGTCAGTACAGTTCTCCGATCACGATCATCGACCCCCGCACCAAACAATTGTTCGGCTTCCAGATTGTTAAATTGATCTCCAAGGAGCCGGCGGGCCAGCGGGATTTTTCTGATCCGCGCGTGCAACAGGCCATCCGCGCCCAGCTTCAGGACCATCGTGAACAACTTCTGAAGGCCGCGTATTACGAAGTGTCTCGCAATCAGGCAAAGGTCGAAAATTATTACGCCGAAAAAGTGCTTGAGAGCAATGGAATGGTCAAGTAAAGTGCGATTTCAGGATTCGGGCTTCATTCGACAATCGCAAGAACGTCACCTGCATTGACGTTGGCGCCTTCCGCAGCAATAAGTTTTTGTACGATACCCTTCTTGGGCGATTTAATCTCGTTCTGCATCTTCATCGCTTCCACCACAACGATCCCCTGACCTGCTTCCACTGCCATATTCTCGCTCACCAGCACGCGAACCACTTTGCCCGGCATCGATGCAACCAACTTTCGGGGACCGCTTTCATCTCCAGCTTTTCTTTTCCGGGCGCGTAAAGATCGAGGATCGCGGACTTCTGCCGCATACCCTGAGCCGCCAACCCACAGGTATGTATCCGTGGCCGTGCTTTCACGTTTGATTTCGTATGATCGACCCTCCAACAAAACGGAGAGCGCATCATGTCCGGTAAGAACTGCGTCGATCTGGACTTCCCGCCCATCGAGACGGCATTGCCACTTGCCTTCTGTCCGCTCCAGTTCGAGGCGGTAGTTTTTCCCGTCAATGGTGATGTCGTAGAGCACTACCTTAATGCCTCGCTTTTCGCAGCTTGCTGCCAGATTGAAGGTGCAGAGCCGTCGGAGCCTGCACCCGCTCCATTCGCGAGCGGCGTTCCATTGCCTCCTGGGACAGAGCTGCTATCAAGAGCGGCAAACAATCCGGCTGCAATGGCAGCGACCTCCGAATCGTCGTTCTTTCGTCCTGCCGGTTTGGACTTCAACAACCGATCCAGAAAACCGGTATCCAGCTTCCCTGCCTGAAAATTCTGATCGCTGAGGATTCGCTGGAAAAGCAAGAGATTAGTCTTAATGCCACCCACAAAATATTCATCCAACGCGCGCGATAGACGGGCGATCGCTTGATGGCGGTCAGTCCCGTAACCGACTAGTTTGGCCAGCAGGGGATCGTAATCAATCGGCACCGTCCAGCCTTCGTAGATGCCGCTGTCATGCCGGATTCCCGGGCCGGAGGGCTCCTGCAACAATGTGATTTTGCCGGGACTGGGGAAATAATTATTGTCTGGATCTTCTGCATAGACGCGGCATTCGATCGCGTGTCCGCGAATCGCGACGTCTTCCTGCGCGAATGGAAGCTTTTCTCCCGCCGCAATACGAATTTGCAGATGAACCAAATCAAGACCCGTGATCAGCTCGGTCACAGGATGTTCCACCTGCAAACGTGTATTCATTTCCAGAAAATAGAAGTTCTTTTGCTGATCCACCAGAAATTCGATGGTCCCCGCATTGCTATAGTGAGCAGCTTTTGCCACCCGCACTGCAACTTCTCCCATGCGCCGTCGCATGTCTGGATCGACGATCGGCGAGGGAGCCTCTTCCAGCACTTTCTGGTGGCGGCGCTGGATGGAACATTCGCGTTCGCCCAGATAAACCGTGTTGCCATGCTCGTCAGCCAATACCTGCATCTCAATGTGACGGGGATTGACGATCGCTTTCTCGAGATAGACCTCGCTGTCGCCGAATGCCCGCTGGGCCTCGCTCCGCGCCGCTTCCAGCGCCGGGCCCAGATCTTCCTGGGTATGGACGAGGCGCATGCCCTTGCCGCCGCCGCCGGCTGCCGCCTTGAGCATCACGGGATACCCGATCTTGGCTGCAATCTGCTGGGCTTGCGCAACAGACTCCAGTCCTCGTGATGTCCCTGGCACGAATGGAATGCCGGCCTTTTCCATTTCCTGGCGGGCGCGAGTTTTTGACCCCATCATTTCGATCGATGCGGCAGCAGGACCAATAAACTTGATGCCGGAATCCGCGCAGGCCTGAGCAAACTTTGCGTTCTCGGAAAGGAAGCCGTAGCCGGGATGGATCGCATCCGCGCCGCTGCGTTTCGCCGCTTCGAGAATCCTCGCGATGTTGAGATAGGATTCCGCCGCTGCCGAGGGGCCAATGTGATACGCCTCATCGGCCTTTCTCACATGCAAGGATGCCCGGTCGGCATCGGAATACACGGCAACCGAGGTGATCCCTAACTCGCGGCAAGCGCGGATCACTCGTACGGCGATTTCTCCTCGATTCGCGATGAGAATCTTTTTAAACATGATGGTGTGTAGAACGTAACTCGAATTATTCCCTTCAGCCCGTGTTCCGGGCCGTCCCGGCTCAAGCTGCTAATTTTACTGGAGTTTTGTTCAGAGTCTTTGTCTTTCGAGATACCATGGAATTCCTTGTGAACGCCTCTGATACCACAACCGGGAATACCGGTACGTCGTCTGCAGTCGCATCTGCCCGTCTTCCGCACGCTTTGGGGGTGGGACTTCTGGCCGTAATCACGCTGATTGCTGCTTTTCTTCGCTTTCATGCCCTGGGCGCCAAGACTTTCTGGTTCGACGAAGGAGTAAGCGTCGGCATCGCCCGCCTGGACTGGTACAACTTTGGCCGCATTTTGTGGCGGCGTGAAGCCAATATGTCCCTTTACTATCTATTGCTGCGGGGCTGGCTGCACTTCGGGCAGAGCGAATTCTTCGTGCGTACGCTTTCGGTGCTTTTTGCACTAATGACGATTCCCGTACTTTATTTTTTGGGCCGGCGGCTCTTTAACTCCCGTGCTGGTTTGATCGCGGCAGCTCTGCTCGCGGCGAATGCTTATCACGTACGGTACTCGCAGGAGGCCCGCAGTTATTCCCTGATGGTGCTTCTCTGTGTAGGTTCCAGTCTGTATTTCTTGAAATGTCTCGAGCTTCCATCGCGTCGAAACCGCCTGGTCTATATGCTTCTCAGCACAGCGGCAGTGTACGCTCATTTTTATTCTGGCTTGCTGATACTTGCCCAATGGCTGTCATTGCTGTTTCTTGAGCAGGAGTCCATTCCGAAGGAAATACGAAAAGACTGGCGCTGGATAGCTCTCCTGGTTTCTCCCATCGCAGTTTTTGTGGCCACGACAGGGGCTGGGCCGCTCCGCTGGATCCAGCGGCCGGGACTTAATAATCTCTGGGAACTGGGACTTCGGCTCACTGGACACGATGGCGCCCTTCTACTGATTGCATACGTGATCGCTTGCCTGGCCGCGACGATCCCAGCAATACTCAGTGAAAGCGATACTGGCGGGATAAAAAAAAGAGTTTCGCGGGAGATCTGGCGTTATCGGTTTCTCTTAATATGGCTGCTTTTTCCCATACTTTCCGTGCTGGCTTTGTCCATGGCGCGCCCGCTTTTTCTGCCGCGATACTTTATTCTCTGCCTGCCTGCATTGATTCTGCTTGCAGCCGCCGGGATCTCTCGTATTCGCTCTCCCTGGATTGTAACGCCCGCAGTGCTGGTCTTTGTCGCCCTTTCTCTACAGGGCACCGCGTTTTACTATCGGCAAGACTTCGAAGATACGGACCGGGAAAATTGGCGGGCCGCCTCGCAGTACATCCTGACTAACGCTCGACCCGGCGATGGCATCGTCTTCTTTGTTCCCATGGGACGCATGCCCTACGAATACTATCTTTCTCTGCAAGACCCGATTTCCAGAAATCCAACTGTTCTTTATCCGAGTCACGGCGACCAGATTGACTTCCGCGATTTTGTCGAGAAACCTTCCTATGACCAGCTCGAACATTCGTTGCCTAAATACGGGCGGGTATGGCTGGTGTTGTCGCACGCGGGAGGCCCCTCCAACCCTGACGACACCTCGATAGCCCTCGCACACTTAATCGCAGCCAGCCATCGCAGCATTGATCCGCGCGATTTCAATGGATTGAAAGTATTTCTCTACGGTGGATACCTCAGGACAAACCATTGAGGTATTTGGTAGCCACCAACAAAAAGCCCCTCACCGCAGAGCGGAAGGGGCTTTTAGATAGCTACAGAGAAAAACTACTGGCTCGGTTGATCCATGGTGATGCCTTGGGCCGCGGGTGCCTTGTCAGCTTTGGCTTTCTTCACGGCCAAAGTTTTGTCGACCCACTCATCTGCGGTCTTCAGATCAGCCTGTCGAGCTCCTTCGTCACCGCACTGCAAATCACCCTTGCGGCGGTAGAGAAGATTCATGTAGGCCATGGCATCGTCATAATCAGGCCTTAGCTGCAGAGCCTTATTCAGGTTATCGATGCCATCCAGTACGATAGGTTCGATTTTCGCTTTGAGGTCGGGGCAGAGCTTCTTGTCCTTGGTGATGTCGTCATCCACCTTGATGCCTTCTTTGGACTTTACTTCCGCAGTGTCCTGATAGGACTGGGTCCAGTCCACGACGCCAATTGAGTAATAGGCTTCCGGATCGTTAGGATCAAGCTCGGTGACCTGATGGTGGAACTGCTTGGTCTCGTCCCATTTCTTCATGTTGAAGTAGAGTGAGGCGATGCCTTTGAGGCAGGTCAGCTTCTGGTCGCGCTTCGGCTCTTCGTCCAGTACCTTCTTGAACTCATCGATCGCCTGTTGGGCAATACGAGTATTGTCCGCTGACTCGACTCCGGGGGTGTACTGGTTCGCCAGGGCGGTGGCCAGGTACAGCTGCGCATTCAGCAGTTTGGGATCAAGAGTCGATGCCTGCTGAAAGTGATCGATGGCCTCTTCGATTTTGCCGTTACGGTAGGCGGCCACACCCTTGTTTAACTGGTCGCGCGCTTTCAATTTATCGCAGCCAGTCGCAGAAAACAGCGTCAGGCTGACGGCCATGAGTGCCAAAAGTTTTACGCTTAGTTTCATTGCGTTATAGGTCTCCCTGCCATCAGATCACAACGGGACTAGCATACAGCGATGCAGGCTGCCGCCCCAGCTTTCTTAACCGGCCAGGGGACAACAGCGGGACTTATTGGCCTGCTTCAATCTTTGCGGTGATCAATCCAACTTTGTCTACGCCCGAGGCGTGCGCGATGTCAATCACATTCGCCACATCGGCAAAGGGAACGTTGTCATCGCCTTTGACGAACATCACTTTTTCCGCGCGCATCTTGAAAATATCCGTCAGTTTCGTCTGAAGATGGTCCCAAGTCTCATCGTCCTGGTTGACCTTCAGGCCCGGGTCTTTGTCAGGACCACGGTCGATCAGCTGCACCACAATGGTACGGTCGGGCGTATTGTCCTGCTTCTGGTTCGGCGGCGGCGGCTGCGGCACCAGCGCGTCCAACCCCTTCGGAGTCAGCGGCGTAATCGCCATAAAAATAATCAGCAGCACGAGAAGCACGTCAATCAGCGGGGTCACATTGATATTAGCGGTTTGCCCTCCGCTGCTCGGTCCCGACATTCCCATATCGATCTCCTCTAATTCTGTCTTGCTAGCCTATTGCCCGCCGGTGGGTGGTGGTGGCGGCGCCTGAGTGGTTGACGTTTTCTTTTGCTCAGTCAACAAACCCAACTGATCCACACCGGCAGACCGGACATTGTCCACTACATCAACAACATATTTATACCTGGCTCGTTTGTCCGCTCTCAAATACACCCGCTTATCCACTCGGTTGGCGAGCCGATCCTTGACCTTTTCCGTGAGCGCGTCCAGAGTGACCTGCTCGGTGCCGAAATAAATTTTTCCATCCTGCATCACGACGACGAGCAACGCATCTTCTTTGTCTGCGTCCGGCATCGCTTCCGGATTATTTACCTGCGCCATGTTCACGTTCACACCATGCTGCAACATGGGCGTGATCACCATGAAGATGACCAACAGTACCAGCATCACGTCCACCATGGGGGTGACGTTGATGTCGGAGCTGACTTTGGAACCTTCGTTACGGATTGCTAATGCCATAAATGTTGTCTCCCCTGCTTCAGACTCTCGCCTTCACCGTAGCGAGGGTCTCGGCGCTGGACACCAGTCCAGCGCCGAACCAGCAACTCAAAGCTACTCGTTTACCGCCTAGCGGCGAACTGCCCCACGGCGCTTGAGGAAGTAGTCGATCAGTTCGCTCGAGGAGTTATCCATCTCCACGTCGAACGCTTCCACGCGACCGGTCAGGTAGTTGAACATCATGACCGCGGGAATCGCGACCACGAGTCCGATGGCGGTGGTTACCAGCGCTTCTGAAATACCACCGGCAACTGCGCCCAGTCCTGTCGTCTTGCTCTTCGACATTTCCTGGAAGGCGTTCAAAATACCCATGACCGTGCCGAACAGGCCGACGAACGGGGCCGTCGATCCGATGGTGGCCAGACCACCCAGTCCGCGCTTCAATTCAGCGTGGACGATGGCTTCGGTGCGCTCCAAAGCGCGCTTCGAGGCTTCGATGGTTTCTCCGGGAATTTCGCCGCTTTCCTGGTGGGCGCGGAATTCCATGAGGCCGGCAGTCACAACCTTGGCCAAATGGCTTTTCTTGTTCCGTTCCGCAACCTTGATGGCTTCGTCAATCTTGCCATCGCGCAACGCTCCGGCGACCGCGGGGGCGAACGCCCGCGACTGCTTGCGCGCCGCGTTGAAAGCCATCCAACGATCGATCATCACACCGATCGACCAGCCGGACATAATGAACAGAATGATGACGACGATCCTCGCCACCCATCCCATGTGGTGCCAGAGAGCGAGTGGATCCCATTGTACGGTTTCCTCCTGGAACATCCAGGTAGCGACCGCAGGTACATGATTCAGTGCTGAAGTGACCAAATTAGCTACGAGCATGAGTTGCTTCTCCCTCTTCGAATTGGTGTAAATAATTTCTGACTTCTAAAAGGCCGGTCCAGCCCACGAATGACATCCGCTGCCGATGTCCTGATGGTCTAGCCAGCCAGCGTAAAGTTCACAGTAATCGTTGTTTCCACTTCCACCGGCTCGCCATTCAGAATGTATGGCTTGTACTTCCATCGCTTTACCGCTTCGATGGCATTCGGCACCAGCATGGGATGGCCGCTGATGACATGCAGGTTTTGGATCGACCCATCCTTGCTGATCTCAGCTTGCAACACGACTTGTCCGGAAATGCGGGCTTGCTTGGCCAAAGGAGGGTAAGTGGGCTGAGGATGATTGATCAACAGACCCTGGGTCACGCCCTGTGATACACGCACCCGCGTGGGTGTCGCAATCTTGGGAACCGGCGCCGAGCTGTTAACAATCCCCCCGATGACTCCGCTCATCGAGCCTCCCGGAACTCCACCCATGACTCCGCCCACAACTCCTGCCATTTGCGGCGGCGCTTCTTCTTCCTTGATGATTTCGATCTTCTTGGGAATCTTGGTGGGCGTGCGCAGTTGGTCGTTGATCATGTTGGTCTGAATCTTCACGACCTTGATCACTGCGGCAGGCGGCGGCGGTGGCGGCGGCGGCGGGGGTGGCGCGACTAGCCCTGTCAGCAATTGCGCTTTCGGCAGAGCTTCTGTAAATAGCAATGGAATCAATACCATGATCCCGACCAACACGAGCTCGAGAATGAACGAGAGTGAAGTGGTTAAGCCCCGTTTGGTCTTAAGCTTATTACCTGATTCGATTAGGCTGTCTTCAAACATAAGGTTTCTCCTACACTGACCCTACGTACCCTTAGACACCGCCTGCCGCTTATTTGCTCCCACAATTACTTGCCTGCTGCTAGCTGCTAGCATCCAGCCAAACCTGCTTTGTTTGCTAGTAGCTGGAAGCCTGGGAGCTTACTTACTTTCTGCTCGCAACTGCCTTCGCCGGGGCTATTACCGTCTGCCTACCCCGGTTTAAGCGCCAATCCTGATAAGCCACCAAAATGGGGGCTGCAATCGCGATAGACGAATACGTTCCGATTAAGATGCCAATTACGAGGGCAAAGGAGAAGCCATTCAGCACTTCGCCGCCAAAAATATACAAGGCGAGCACCGTAATAAAAGTTAGGCCCGCTGTCAAGATAGTTCGGCTCAAGGTCTGATTGATGCTGCGATTGACGATATCTGAGAGCTTTTCCCGCCGCATCAGCTTGATATTTTCACGAATCCGGTCAAAAACCACGATGGTGTCGTTGTTCGAATACCCAATCAGGGTCAGGATGGCAGCAATGACGGTCAAGGATATTTCCTTGTTCATCAGCGAAAATGCACCCACCGTGATCAGAGTGTCATGGAAAACGGTAATCACCGCAGCCACACCATAAATCCACTCGAAGCGGAAGCCCAGGTAAATCAGCATGCCCGCCAAAGAAAACCCAATCGCGATCCAGGCTTGATTCTTAAGCTGGCTGCCCACCTGCGGGCCCACGATGCTCACATTCCGCACGCCGAAATTTGAGAGATAATACCCGTCAGACAATGAAGCCAGCACAGCAGGATCGGCTGACCCCTTCAAATCATCCATGGAACTCAGCACGCCGCCTTTGACTTTATCCCGGTAATCTATGATGGCCTGGGCCTGGGCTGCGTAACGCTGATTCGCATCCGTTCCGGCATGAAGCGGGTCTTTCTCCAGGAGATAGCCGGCCAATGTTAACGAACTGGTGTTATTCAAGTCCTGTTTGCCCGCAGGTGCATTGGTTTCCAACGCGTTGATGATCTTTATTTTGCCTTCATCCAACGCCGCCTCGCTGGTTTCCTGCGCGGAAAGATTGATCAGGACCTCATCGCCCCCGGCCGACCCCAACCGTTGAATTTTCGCGTTGTGCAGTCCCGCGCGATCCATGGCCGCGCGAATGGTGTCGTCATTGGGGGCTTGTGCAAACTTTACTTCCACCAAGGTGCCGCCACGGAACTCAATTCCCAGGGGAATCCCGTGCCAGAACAGCATGGAGAAAATACCCGCCACACTGAATACCAGGGAAAAGGCAAGAAAGTACCACTTTTTGCCAAGAAAATCTATGTTCGGATTGCGAAAAAATTCCACGCTGCTTAAAACCCCTCGATATGTTTACTTGCTATGAATATCTTGATGACCCGAAATATTACTAGATGCTTAACGCTTCGCCTCTTTGCTTCCGGCTCAAGATCCAGTCGAAAATCACTCGCGAGACGAAACACCGCCGTAAACAGGTTGGCCAGAAGGCCGATGGTCAGCGTCACCGCAAACCCTTTCACCGGTCCGCTACCAGCGGCGAACAGAATGGCAGCCGAGACGAGTGTAGTGACGTGAGTATCCACAATCGTCACCCAGGCATGGCCGAATCCCTGGTCAATCGCCGAAGCCGGCGTCTTCCCGTTGCGCAGTTCTTCCCGGATGCGCTCGAAGATCAGCACATTGGAATCCACACCCATACCAACCGTCAGGATCACTCCCGCGATTCCCGGCAGGGTGAGCACAGCTCCAAAATATCCCATGCATCCCAGCAGAATGATCAGGTTAAGAATCAATGCGATATCGGCATTAATCCCGGCGCCACGGTAATAAACCAGCATGAAGATCAGTACAGCAGCCATGCCGACGATGGCGGCTTCCACACCGGCACGAATGGAATCTGTGCCCAGCGACGGTCCGACAGTGAGCTCCTGCAAGTATTTGATGCCTGCCGGCAACGCTCCGGAATTCAGGATAAGGGTCAGGTCCTTGGCTGCCTGTTCGGTCATGCCGCCGCCGCTGATGTTGCCCTGGTCCGAAATTTCGCTCTTAATGGTGGCCACTTCCCGCACACGCTTGTCGAGCACTACCGCCAGCGATTCCCCGATGTGGGAGCGGGTAAACGTCGCAAACTTACGGCCGCCTTCGTTGGTCAACGAGAATGAGACTTCCGGAGCACCGGTATTCGAATCGCGGGTAACGCTCGCGCCTCCGGAACGCAGATCGGCGCCGGCAACTGCAGAAGTTCGAGCCAGGATGTAATACTGGTCCCCAGCCTCATCAGTATTTTTGGTTCCCTCCCCACGGCCCTTTAACAGCATAGAGTCCGAAGGAATAAGGCCATTGGTCTTAGCCAACGCCGCCTGTTCGCTGGGGAAAGGGCCATCTTTCACCTGCTTGATTTCCAGCATGGCGGTGGACTGCATGATTTCCTTGACCCGGGCCGGGTCATCCACGCCGGGCAACTGCACCAGAATCTGATAATCCCCCAGCCCATGCTCTTCAATGGTGGGCTCGCTCACGCCGAGCGTGTCAATGCGGTTGCGGATGGTCTCAATGGCCTGCTGCACCGCCCGAGTTTTCAGGTCAACCAGGGACGCCGGCTTCATGGTCAGAGTGAATGCATTCTCGGCCCCTGAAATGGCGTCATACGTAGGCAGGCGGTCGCTAATGACGGACCTTACGTCGGCATCAGAATCCGACGACACCCCTTTGATCACAATCCTATCGGGAGCATTGACCGGGTCGGGTTTACTGATGTCAGTGTAGTTAATCTTGCGGACGCGGAACTGCTCTTTCAGCAGGTCAACCGCGAGGTCAGAATCCGAGTTGACGGCGTCATTCACCTGCACCTGCAGAATCAGGTGGGTTCCACCTTTGAGGTCCAACCCCAAATGAATGCGGTTCTGTAGGGCGGCCACAAGGCCACTGCGCGACCAGCTATCCGGCAACCCAAAAATGCCGAACAGGAATACCAGCAGGGTGGCGATGATAATTCCGAGTTTCCAGCCTAAATTCTTGGTCATGACCTTAAATTATGAATTCCCGATGCTTGGATTAAGCCTTCACTTGCTTGTGCTTGCTGCTTCTTCTCCGCTGTTCACCGACACCACCGAGGCCCGGCTGACCTCGATACGCAAATTGTCTGGAGGCACGCGAAGCTGCACGTAGTCGTCTTTTATCGAAATGATGGTGCCACGCATGCCGCCGCTGGTGACGACCTTGTCGCCATTCTTGAGCTCACTTAACATTTGTTGCCATTTCTTCTGTTTCCGCTGCTGCGGCATGATGAGAAGAAAGTAAAAAATGGCAAAAATGAAAATAAGGGGGGCAAAACCCAGCCAACTCATGGAACCGCCACCGCCCAGTTGCACCGCCAAAAGCTGTTGAACGTTCATGAAGATCAGAGACCTATTTTTTCCGCTAAATAATTTCAGAGCTGCGCCGGCCAGGCACTTCAGGCCCTCTCCATCCAACGCGGGGGCTCTCGCGTTATCAGGCCGGAAACTTACTGCAGGCACTTACGGGGGGTCGCAATCTATGGCTATCGCTGAGACCACTCACCAGACAAAAACCGGGCCCCTTTCCCAAGTGCAATAGAATGACGCACCGCTCGCATAGTGTCAAGGTAGAAACTAAGGTTGTGGACGGTGTTTAAGACCTGGGCAAGGACCTCATTGGCGGCATACAGGTGTCGCAAGTAGGCACGAGAATAGCGCTGGCACACGCGGCAGCCGCAATTTGGGTCTAATGGAGCCTCGTCTCCAGCGTAGCGGGCCTGCTTAATTGAGATTTTTCCCTCGGAGGTGAACAGCAGCCCATGCCGCGCAGCCCGCGTGGGCAGCACGCAATCCATCATGTCGATCCCCAGGTTCGCGTACTGGACAATTTCCTCGGGAGTGCCTACGCCCATGAGATAACGAGGCTTATCGGCGGGCAGATATTGGATCGTCGACTCCACTACTTCTTTCGTGAGATGACGCGGTTCGCCGACGCTGAGACCGCCGATGGCATACCCGGGAAATCCAATTTCGATGGTGCGTTCAGCAGATTCTTTGCGGAGCGCCAGGTCCATCCCACCCTGCACGATGCCGAAAAGAGACTGGGTTTGAAGGTTTGGCTGAAAGCTGAGAGCTGACAGCTGAGGGCTGGCCCACGGTACTTCGTTCTTATGTTCCTCAAAATATTTCTTGCTGCGTGCCGCCCAGCGAAGGGTTAATTCCATCGATTTGCGCATGCGCTCGGCGTCGGCGGGAAACTCCGTGCATTCGTCGAACGCCATGATGATGTCCGCGCCCAGGCCAATCTGCGCCTCCATCGCGCTCTCAGGGCTGAAGAAATGCGAAGAGCCATCCAGATGCGAACGGAAGGTCACGCCTTCTTCGCTGACTTTGCGCAATTCGTTGAGACTAAAGACCTGGAATCCGCCGGAATCGGTGAGAATCGCTCGCGGCCAGGACATGAACCGATGAAGGCCTCCCAGCTTGCGGACTTGCTGCACGCCCGGCCGCAAATAAAGGTGATAGGTGTTGCCCAACAAAATCTGGACACCGAGCTCTTCGAGGATGTCCTGCGAAACTCCCTTTACCGAGGCCAGGGTTCCCACCGGCATGAATACTGGGGTTTCGATTTCGCCGTGCGGCGTGATGAGACGCCCGGCGCGAGCTGGACCCTTTGTAGCTTGAATTTGAAATTCGAGGGACACTACTTGAATTGTAGCAACCGAAGTATGACAGACGCGCAATTCGCTAGACGGTACCGTGTGATGGTAATTTCTTGTTCATGAAAAAGCCAGTCCTGATCGTGATCGACATGTTGAACGACTTTCTTGAAAGCTGGGAGTCGGGTCGAAAGGAACGGCTGGTTCACTCCATCAACGAACTAGTAGGCGTTATGCGAAGCTTCTCACAACCTGTGCTCTGGGTACGGCAGGAGTTCGAGCCCGACTTGCGTGACGCATTTCCCGAGATGAGAGCCAAAGGAATTCAAATCACAATCAAAGGGACGCCGGGTTGCGAAATTCTTCCGGAATTGGCGTTCGCTCCATCAGATGTCGTCATCGTCAAGAAACGGTATAGCGCGTTTTACGGAACGGCTCTTGATGAAACCCTAGCCCAACTTGGGCCGGATACCCTCATCCTGGCCGGGATCAACACCCATGCCTGCATTCGCACGACAGCCATTGATGCATATCAGCGAGATTGGCCGGTGATCCTGGCTACGGACTGTATAGGTTCCTATGATCAGGAACATCACGAAATTTCTCTACGGTACATGAAGGACAAAATTGCTCTGGCCATGAGCAACGAAGAACTCCGGTCGGCGTTCCAGCCTCGCAAATAAACAGAAGAGTTCCACGGTTTCACTTGCCCGGCACGATCGGCAGCACAAGGGCCGACGGATGCTGGGCATCGTGGTAAATCGTATTGGTCGCCGACACAAATTTTTGAGCAAATTTAACGTCTTCTCCCGTATTCAAGTTCCGGTCGAAGCGGGGAAAGTTGCTGCTGCTGACTTCCAGCCGCAAAATGTGTCCCTTGCGAAACACATTGCTCGTCGCCCATAAATCGATGGTGAGCTTGTAGGTTTGTCCGGGCTTGATCAAGTCAGGCTTTTCCTGCGAATCCCGATAACGGGCCCGAAGAATGCCTTCGGTAAGATTCTGCGCGAATCCGTCCGGGCCCACATCGACCAGCTTGGCGGTAAAGTCCGTGTCCACCGCTGACGATTTGGCGTAGAACTCAAGGCTGACGGGACCTGTCACTTCCAAATCCTGATCGAATACCGGAGTTGAGTAAATCAAAACGTCGTCGCGAGACTCGACGACGCGTTGATCGCGCGGCCCCGGCGGCAGATGCGTGCCATCACAGCAAAGCGGGCCCCCGACCGTAGGCACAGGATTGGCTGGATCGTAAACATAGTGGTCGGAAGGCTCGGAGGCTGGCGCCGTGGTGGAGAGGCTGCCATTGCCCTTATTGGAATTCGCGCTTCCAGCGGAATGCAGGAAATATTTTGTACTGCGGGCCTGGGGGACGGGCCAATCGTCTTCGCCGCGCCATTCGTTGGCTCCCATCACAAAAATATTGACCGGTTTTCCTTTGGCAAACTGATTTTGCACGCCTTTGAAAAGATAGTCGTACCAGTCGAGAGTAATGTCCTGATCCTGCAAGTCGGCAGTTGGGCCGAAATCCACGTCACCAACTTTGCGGCCACCTCCCGCGTGCCCACCGATTCCTATATAAAGCCTTTGACCCTGGCGAGCCGCATCGCTGCCGCCGTGCGCTTTGATGCCCACGTAATTTCGCAGCGATCCTCCCTGAAAAATGTCGTACCACGCAGTTGCGGTCAGCGCGGGAACGGTAATGTCGGGATAATGCTCTTCAATCGACCAGCGCTTCCAGTAATCGTCGTAGTTGGGGTGGGCCAGCCAATCGAGAAAATAGGGAGCCAGAGAAGTCGTCAGCTCAGAATTTGAGACCGGCGAAAAATTAAACAGCGGGTAGGACGCCAGAGGGAGTTGGTTCACATTCTTCATGGCGTTGTTGGTATCCGATGCCTTGCGTCTAAGCGTGTCTTCGGCCAGCCCTGAAGTCCACGATTCGTTAAACCACTGTTCAAAAGCGCCACTCTGGTAAGTCCAGCCGTTGTGATAATTGCTGGCGGTTACGACCGGGTTGATTCCGGCGAGATGCGGCGGACGAGCGATGGCCGCAAGCATTTGGGTTGCACCTACATAAGACCCGCCAAACATTCCGACTTTGCCATTGGAATACGGCAGAGCTGCGGCCCACTCCACGCTATCGTAGCCATCGTCGGATTCGTGCAGGAACGGATACCAGTCGCCATCGGAAGTGTAGCGACCGCGAACATCCTGGATGATCACTACATATCCGCTGGCCACGGCCTTGTTGGCAAAAGGAATCGCTCCCCAATCGTTGTTCTTGTCGTAAGGCGTGCGCTGGAGCAGCACCGGGAACTGGCCGTCCGCTCTGGGACGGTAAATGTCGGCGCGGAGCACCACCCCGTCACGCATCTTGGCCTCAACGCCATGCTCGATGGTCACCTCGTATGGGCCTTCGGCTGCGGCAAAGCTTGCAGCCAGCATGAGAGCGATGAGAGATAGCAACATCGAAATCTGCTTTTTCTTCACGAAGACAATCCTCCGGTGGTTTGCACTCGACTCCGATACTAAGTCGCGCGGGAATTATCAGGCATTGGGGAGGCTTGTGCAAAGCCAGGACGGAGAGTTAGTCAATGATCTGCAAAATTTCGCCGCGAACGGTGTGGCCTTCTACGACGAGCCTTCCCAGTGTCACTGGCAGCTTAAAACGCTTCGGCCCCGCGCTTCCGGGATTGAAATACAACACATCGTTTTTCGTTTCTTGTTCGGGTTTGTGAGTGTGGCCGTAAACGACGACTGAAAATCCGGCGGCTTCGGGCTTGAGATCGAGTTGGGCAAGATTGTGCAGGATGTAAATGGATACATCCCCGACTTCGAGTAAATCTGTCGTGGGGATTTTTCGGGCCCAGGCTTCGTGATCGGTATTCCCCCGAATCGCCGTCACGGGTGCAATAGTTGTAAGCGTCGCGAGAATCCCGGAATCGCCGATGTCTCCAGCGTGAATGATGTAATCGGAGCCTTGCAGCGCGGCGATGGCTTCCGCACGAAGCAAGCCGTGAGTATCCGAGATCACTCCGATTTTCATGGAAGTGATTGCAAGTGTAGATCAGGCGAGCCGGCACGAACGAGGCGTCCGCGCCGACGTGAGCGATTCCCTACGCCGGAGCGGTTTCGAGCTCGGTGGGCTTGTGGTGCGACAAAATCCGACATTTCCAACCGGAGATTGCCCGGATTGGTTGCGTAATTCATGCCGGTTTCCATATCGATCAGCCCTGCACGAATAAATTTTTCGATTTCGCCATCAAAGTGCTGCATGCCTTCTTCGCCGCCCACTCGCATCGCATCCAGCAGTGTCTTGCCTTCGCCTTCACCCTTCTCTACATATTCCCGGGTGCGCAGTGTGGATTTCAAAATCTCAATCGCTGCGATGCGCCCAGTGCCGTCCATACGGGGGATCAGCCTTTGCGAAACGATGTAGCGAAAACTCTTGGCCAGGCGATTGCGAATTGTATTCTGCTCCACCATAGGAAAAACTCCGACAATGCGCTCGATTGTCTTGGAGGCATCGATGGTGTGCAACGTGGAGAGCACCAGGTGGCCGGTTTCCGCGGCTTCCATCGCGATTTCGATGGTTTCTTTGTCGCGCATTTCACCAACCATGATGACCTTTGGCGCTTGCCGCAGCGCCGCCCGCAAGGCCAATGCAAAACTTGGGGTATCCCGATGCAGTTCCCGCTGATGGATCACGCATTGTTTGTGTATGTGCAGAAACTCGATGGGATCTTCAATCGTGAGAATGTGATAAGACTGCTCCCGATTCACACGGTCAATAATAGCGGCCAGAGTAGAAGATTTTCCTGAACCCGTCGGCCCCGTCACCAGCACCACACCGTTGCGAAGATTCACAACTTCCGCCAGTTCATCGGGCAGATTCAACGCGTGGAAATCGGGGATTTTGCCGGGGATGACCCGCATCACGATGGCGCAGGTGCCACGCTGCATGAAGATGTTCACGCGAAATCGCGCAACGCCTGGCAGGCTGTAAGAAACGTCGCATGATCCCAGTTCCTTTAGGGCGGCAGCGGCGTGCTCGCTATTGCCCATCAGGTCGGAGGCAATCTTCTTTATGTCCTCCGACGTTACCGCCCGGGCCACGCCTGCCGTCGCCAGCCTTCCATTGATCTCCACCAACGGCGGTTTGCCCGGCGAGAAAAACAGATCGCTGATGCTGGGAGAACTGTTCAGCATGGTGGTGAGCAGTGCAGGAGTGGAGATTGGTGCTGGTGCGGTAGCCGCGCCAGTGGCGGCAGGATTCGCAGGCGAAGACATAGAAATAACAGTCCTTAAGAGCTAATGATTTGGGGCCCAGGGAAATCAGCGAGACTACTTGCTAAATGAAGGTTACACGGGATGCTGACGGTCAAAAAGTTACCGAAGGCACGGGTGTCCCGACTCTTGTATTGAAAAATATTAGGAGGGATTTATTGAGGATTAAGGCGGCAGCCAAGCTGCCGCCGACGCGCGGTAATCAGGATCATAATTGCGGAGTTCTGCTGGAGATTAATCCCTTGATCTTCTCCACGAACTCGGCAGCAATCATGTCTTCCGTTTTCTCCTTGCCGCGGGTGCGGACATTCACTTTCCCGGCTTCGGATTCTTTGTCTCCGACCACCAGCAGGAATGGCACCTTCTGCATGGCGTGCTCGCGGATCTTGGAGTTCATCTTTTCGTTGCGGCCGTCTACATGCACCCGAACGCCAGCGTCTTTCAATTGAGCTGCGACTTTGTTTGCATAATCCACGTGACGTTCGGCGATGGGAATCATTACCGCCTGCACCGGCGAGAGCCATACTGGAAAGGCGCCCGCGTAGTGCTCAATCAGAACCCCGAAGAAGCGCTCAACTGAGCCATACAGTGCGCGATGCACCATCAGTGGCTGCTTGCGTGAGCCGTCCTCCGATACATATTCGAGATTAAAGCGCTGCGGCAGATTGAAATCGAACTGAACGGTCGAGAGCTGCCAGAGGCGACCAATAGCATCGACGAGCTTGACATCGATTTTTGGGCCGTAAAATGCAGCTTCGCCGGGGATCGTTTTATATTCGATACTCCGCTTCTTCAATACAGTTTCCAGCAAGCCGGTCGACATGTTCCATTGCTCTTCGCTGCCGACGAAATTCTTGCGGTCGTTGGGGTCCCAGGTGGATAGCTCGACCTGAAATTTATCGAAGCCGAAATCTTTCAAAACATCCAAAGCGAAGTCGATGCAACTGTTCACTTCCCCTTCAATTTGATCGGGAGTGCAAAAGATGTGAGCATCGTCCTGGGTAAAACCGCGCACCCGCAATAGTCCGTGCATCACGCCGGAGCGCTCATAGCGATACACAGTCCCCAACTCACCCAGACGCACTGGCAGGTCGCGATAGGACTTCAACGAATCCTTGTAAATCAAAATATGGAACGGACAATTCATCGGCTTCAGGCGGTATTCGGCGTCATCAAGTTCCATGAGGTCGAACATATTTTCCGCGTAGTAGCCTTCATGGCCCGAGGTCTGCCACAACTGCCGCCGCGCCACATGCGGCGTGTACACAAGCGAATATCCGCGCTTGATGTACTCCTCGCGCATCCAGTCTTCCATTTCTTTGCGAATGATCCCGCCCTTGGGATGCCAGAAAATCAATCCCGGCCCAGCCAGTTCCTGAATGGAGAACAAATCAAGCTGCTGTCCCAGCACGCGATGGTCGCGCTTTTTGGTCTCTTCCTGCTGCTTGAGATACTCGTCGAGATCTTTTTTCGAGTAGAACGAGGTTCCGTAAATGCGCTGGAGCTGCGGATTCCCTTCTTTCCCCAGCCAATACGCGCCTGCAATATTGAACAGCTTGAAGGCTTTGATCTTTCCCGTGGACGGGATATGCGGGCCGCGGCAGAAATCCGTGAATTTGCCGGTGCGATAAATGGAAATCTTTTCATCGGGCTTGGTGAACTGCTCGATGAAATGGCACTTCATGAAGTCGCCGTCTTTTTTGAATTCCTCCAGCCCCTGCTCGCGAGGCAGAAATTCGCGCGCATACGGAAGATTCTGCTGCACCAACTCCTGCATCTTCTTTTCGAGCTTCTCCAAGTCCTCCGGAGTAAACGGAGTGGGGCGGTAGAAGTCGTAAAAGAATCCACTCTCGGTCGCGGGGCCGTGGCCAAGCTTGGTCTCGGGAAACAATTCAAGCACGGCGGCAGCCAGCAAGTGTGCCGAAGAATGCCGGAAAACTTCCAGCGACTCGGGATCTTTTTCGGTGAGAATGCGGAGATCGGTATCTTTTTCCAGCGGCCGAGTCAGGTCGATCAAAGTGCCGTCGGCTTTCGCGGCCAGTGCAGCATCGGCCAGCCGCGAGCCGATGGATTTCGCGATGTCGAGCGCGGTGGTGCCGCTGGGAACTTCTTTCACGCTCCCGTCAGGGAGCTTCACATGAATGGTGTCTGCCATAGGGTTGGGGCCTGTACTCTGCTGAATCTTTTAAGTTTATGGGACGGCGTGGGGAGGGTCAAACCAGGAAGTGTAGGAGGAACTCACCACGGAGACACGGAGGCACGGATAATTCTTTGGATCTTTAACTGAGAATTTGTCTCCGGATTTTGCTTTTCTCTGCGCCTCTGTGTCTCCGTGGTGAATGAATTACCGCACTACCAGCCCACCTTCTGCCCTTTATTCTGCTCGTCCAGCCATTTTTGTAATGGAGCGAAGTATTCCAGAATGGCGCTGGCGTCCACCTGACGTTCTCCCGTCGCGGCTTCGAGCGCGTCCGGCCAGGGTTTGCTCTGGCCCATTTCCAGCATCTTGTTGAATTTCGCTCCGGCTTCTTTCGATCCGAAGAACGTGCAGCGATTCAGCGGGCCAGTCTGTCCGGCGGCCTTGCATAGCGAACGATAGAACTGGAATTCCAGAATATGCGCCAGGAAATAGCGTGTATAGGGAACGTTGGCGGCCACGTGATACTTGGCGCCGGGATCGAAATCGGCTTCGCTGCGTTCGACCGGCGGCGCGACGCCCTGATACTTCCTGCGCAGCTCCCACCAGGACTTGTTGTAATCGGCAGGCTTGATTTCTCCGGAGAAAACTTTCCAGCGCCACTGATCAATCAGCAATCCAAACGGCAGAAACGCCACGCGATCGAGCGCCTGCTCCAGCAACTGCGGAATGTCGTTGTCGGCGGACGGAACTTTGTCCAATAATCCGACTTTGTTCAGATACTCCGGAGTAATGGCCAGCGCAATAGTGTCGCCAATGGCTTCGTGAAATCCGTCATTGGCGCCGTTCTGGAAAAGAAAAGGCTGGTGTTTATAAGCGCGCTGATAAAAGTTATGTCCGAGTTCGTGATGGACAGTGACAAAATCCACATCGCGGACCTGAATGCACATCTTGATGCGCAGATCGTCCTGACCATCGAGGTCCCAGGCGCTGGCGTGGCAGACCACATCGCGATCGGCGGGCTTGGTGAACAGCGAACGCTCCCAGAAAGTCTGCGGCAGAGGAGCAAATCCCATCGAGGTGAAAAAGCCCTCGCCATAGCGCACCATGCCTTTGGCGTCCAGCTTCTTGGCTTTCAGTAATTCGGTCAAATCAAAACTCTGATTGTTTTCCGGCAAACCGAGAATCGGGTAAACGTCGCCCCACTGCTGTGCCCAAGGATTTCCCAGCAAATGCGCGGGGATCGGCCCATCCGGCGGGACAACCGATGCTCCATATTTCTGCACCAGCCGAGCGCGAACAAAAGTATGCAGCGAAAGATAAAGCGGACGCACCTGCTGCCACAGCCGCTCGAGATCAGCACTGAAATCGTCTGGCGGCATGTCATAGCCGGAGCGCCACAACGCGCCCGTATCTTTGAAGCCCATCTCGCGCGCGCCCTGGTTTGAGAGCTCGACGAACCGCGCGTAGCGTTGCCGCATGGGAGGGCCAATCGCGTGCCATCCCTTCCATACATCGAGCAATTGATTAGGATCGCGGCTGGTCGACATGATGCGCTCGATGGCGGTGATATCGAGGCAATCATCTGGCTTTGGACAATATTTTGCTTTGCCATAGTCGGCTTCGAGGGACGTGCCAATCTCCGTCAGTTCGCGGCGCAGGGCCGGATCTTTGGGAGCGGGCGCGACCAGCAGCAGCCGTAACAACTTGAATTTCCGCGCGAGGTCCGGCGGCATCGCTAAGCCATCAAACTGTTTGGCCTGCTCGACTAACTCCGTGGTCAGCGCAGTGTTTCGATCAAGCGCATCCGACGCAAGGGCCTGCGTATCGAACGTGATGAAGTTGGACTGCACCCAACTGGCGTGATTCACCGTGATGCTGAGTTCGGAGAGGCGGGCCTCCGCTTGACTCATGAATGCTTCCGCCTCGGCCAACGTAGGTTTCGATCCGGTTTGAGCTTGCAGAATCATAGAAAACAAGAATAACGGTAAAAGAACTAAAATTCTCATCCGTATCTCTCCCGTCGAAAATTATGAACGATCTGAGCGTAATTGTCAGGCGGTGGGCAGCGATCTACTACGATCTACTAATAAAGCCCGCGCAGAAGCATACCTCACGCGGTTCGTGGCAGGCGGCCTTGGTAATACAAATCTTCCAACGCTTTCTGTACCTTCGTCGAAAGCGCGTCCATGTCACGCAGGGTCAGGCCCGCAGTCGGGATCGGGGCGCCAACTTTCATTTCCATGGGGCGAGGTTTGATGTGATACGTATCCATGGGCAACACTTCGTAAGTTCCGACCAGCGCCACTGGCACAACGTCAACTTGGGCTTTGATGGCCATAAAAAAAGCACCAGGCAGGAACGGCATGATTTCACCATCCCGCGAACGGCCGCCTTCCGGGAAAATCACGAGCGGCATGCCGCT
Source organism: Terriglobia bacterium (assembly GCA_963723765.1). Taxonomy (GTDB): domain Bacteria; phylum Acidobacteriota; class Terriglobia; order Terriglobales; family Acidobacteriaceae; genus DATBAX01. Next base: position 215,238 of record CAVRSD010000001.1, read on the forward strand.
CTTCAAGCTCTTCACCGCGGAACGAATGCTGCCAATTGATCCCGCTGGATTTTGCTGATTGATGCAGATTTGTCCCGAGCGCTTAAGATGCCATCCCACAATCGGGTAAACCAGTAATTCTTTCTTGAAGACGATACGAAACTGAAATGGCAGGTTCACATACAGCACCGGAATATCCAGCGCCGATGCATGATTAACGGCATAGACCAGCGGCTTCGAGGTGTCGATCTTGTCCAGCCCGGTCACAGTCACGGGCGAAAGGACCGTTTTCATAATCAGTTGTGACCAAAAACGCGCAAAGTTATGCAGGATGCGGGTTTTCTCGCCAAACAACGAAACCGGGATGGAGATAATTCCAAGAACAACCGTGATCAGCCAGATGATTGGATCAAAAATAAAATAGGAGCGCAGGCGGCTGCCCCAACCGTAGGTTTTCGCGGGTGGCGTTTCACGAATGATAACGTCGCTTTGCCCCTCGATGGATGCGTTCACTTCCTGCATAAACCTACTAAACCTCGACTCCCAATGCTCGCATCGCCTCTCCTACAATGTATATCGAACCAGTTATAACCACTACGCCATTCGGGGCCGCCAGAGATCGCGCGCGCGCAAGAGCTGCAGGCACATCTGGCGCGTTTTCTATCTCAGTTGAGATGCGCACCGCGGCCTCGCGGATTTCTTCGGCGGTGGCCGACCGGGGGTTATCAGCCTGCGTGGCAATCACCCGTTCGGCCAGCGGAAACAGGATTTCAGCGATTTCCCCGATCGCTTTGTCGCGCATCGCGCCGAAAACAAAGATCAGCCGCCGGTCTTCATAAGCGGTCGAAAGTGTGGAACGCAACGCCCACGCTCCTGCGGGATTGTGTGCGACATCCAAAACGTACTCGGGAAAGCCATCGCGGGCGGGAATGACCTGAAACCGCCCCAGCCAGCGCGTCTCCCGAATGCCGCGCTCAGTTGATTCGGGTGTGATGGGGAATCCTTGCTTGCTCAGTTCCTCGGCCGTCGCTAGGGCCAGCGCAATGTTTCGGAATTGATGCCGCCCCACCAGCGGTGTTTCGACCGTAATTTCCTTTCCCATGAACTGCATGGGATATCGGGAAACGGGCCGGCTCTCATTGCTTCGAAAATATTCGGCACTCGCAGGAGAAACCGGCGGCACATAGGGGACGGCACTGACTCCCTTCGCTGCTAATTCCAGAATCGTGTTGCCGATCACGTCGTTGGCCTGAGGCTGCTGCGGCAACGTGACTACCACCCCACCCGGACGAATGATCCCAGCTTTTTCGCGCGCGATTTCGGTCACGGTATCGCCCAGAAATTTCTGATGATCCAACGAAACATCGGTGATGACGCTCGCTCGCGGCTCAATCACATTGGTCGCATCCAGCCGGCCACCCATCCCCACTTCGAGCACTGCGATCTCCACTTTATTCTGCGCGAAGTATTCAAACGCCATCGCTGTCAGCATTTCGAAAAAGCTGGGATGCCACGGCAATTCGCCTTCACTTACCAGCCGCTCGGCGGTTCGATCCACCACATCATGAAGCAGCGCAAAATTATCGTTACTGATCGCCTGGCCGTTGATTCGAATGCGCTCATTGATCCGTACCAAGTGCGGCGAAGTGTAAAGTCCAGTCCGCGAACCTGAAGCTTGAAGAATGGAAGCTAACGTAGCCGCAGTTGATCCCTTGCCATTTGTTCCAGCAATCAGGACCCCAGGAAATCGTCGCTCCGGATTATTCAGGGCGCTGAGCAACACTCGCATGTGCGCCAAATCGAACTTCTGCGATGGCGTCTGTGTCAGCTCGTGACCCAGCGCATACATGCGCGAAATGGCGTTTTGGTAGGACAAAGTCGGCTTTCAGCTCTCAGCTTAAGATTATCAGTTTGCTCTTTAGACGAAGAACCCGCCTAGCCGGTCACATTAAATGAGCAAATTAGCTGTCCAAACGGAAGGGGAAAGGATTCAAGCTGATAGCTCAAGGCTGAGAGCAGACAGCCAGCATCACGCTGCTGATGGCTGCATAAATTCCAGTGCCCGCGAGATATACGCTTTCATCTCTTTACGGGGAACCACTGCGTCGAGCATGCCGTGTTCCAGCAAAAATTCACTGCGTTGAAAACCTTGCGGCAACTTCTGCCGGATGGTCTGCTCAATGACGCGCGGCCCGGCGAATCCGATCAAGGCCCCAGGCTCGGCAATATTCAGATCGCCCAGCATCGCGAACGAGGCTGTAACGCCACCGGTCGTGGGATCGGTCAGCACGGAAATGTACGGCACCTTGGCTTCATCCAAACGGGCCAGCGCCGCCGAAATCTTCGCCAGCTGCATCAGGCTGACCACGCCTTCCATCATGCGCGCCCCACCGGAAGCCGAAACAATCACCATGGGAGTCTTACTGGTGGTCGCTTCTTCAACCGCCCTGGTGATCGCCTCGCCAACCACCGCGCCCATGCTTCCGCCAATAAATGCGTACTCCATGGCGCTGACAATCACCGGACGGCCGTTCATCTTGCCCCGCGCGTTGATGATGGCATCGTTCAAGCCAGTGTCCTCCTGCGCCTGCTTCAAGCGCGCAGAGTAGGCCTTCAGGTCCACGAATTTCAGCGGGTCCGTGGAACACAAGTCGGCGTCGAAAACTTCATATTGATTGTCGTCGAGAAGCTGCGCCAGCCGGGTCCGCGCGTCGATGCGGAAATGCTTGTCGCACTTGGGACAAACGTTCAGGTTGTCTTCGATGTCTTTTTTCCAGATGATCTGGCGGCAGCTTTCACACTTGATCCAGAGCCCTTCAGTGCGGACTTTTTTCTCTCCCGAGGTGTCCAGCTCGCCGGATTCGCGTTTAAACCATGTCATAAGATCAGCTTTTACTGGCCGTTCAGCCCTTAGCCGTTCGCGCTGTGCGAAACCGCAAGCTCCAGTGACGTCTTGGCCAACAGCCAACGGCGAAAGGCCAAAGACGCTTCTTAGTACTCAATTCCCCGCTGCGCCATCACGCCTTTTTCGTACGCGTGCTTGACCTGGCGCATTTCCGTAACCGTGTCTGCTACCTCGACAATCGCGGGATGCGCATTGCGTCCCGTCAAGATAACATGCACCATCTCCGGTTTCTTCTTCAGCCCTTCGGCAACTTTTAACGGATCAAGCATCCCGTAAGTGATGGCGTAGTTAATTTCATCCAGGATGACCAAATCCCATTCTCCTGATTGGATCGCCTTTTCACCTTCGGCCCAGGCCTCTTCCACCATGCGTACATCTTCCGGATCGGGCTTTTCCGCACCGACTTTCACGAAGCCGCGGCCCATCTGTTTCATGACGAACTTGTCGCCGAAAGCCTGCACCGCATCCAATTCGCCGTAATGCCACGACCCTTTCAGGAATTGCAGCATGAGCACGCGCATGCCCTGGCCAACTGCTCGCAGGCCGGTCCCCATGGCGGCTGTGGTTTTGCCCTTGCCGGGGCCGGTATTCACGATGATCAGTCCACGACGGACATCTTGCATAGTCGAATCTTTGATTCTACCTGTTTTAGAGCGGATGAGTCTGCGGGAGACTTCAAGATGTTGAAGTGAAAGGGGTTTAATTCTTTAACTTAAAATCCAGGTCATCTTGAGCAAGGCAGAACCGTTCGCTTGCGAACGATTCTGAAAGGTGGGGGTGGGGAGGGCTGCAACTACAAGCTCTTACGGCATTTCAATGACTTGTTGTCCGTTCGCCTTGGGATCGCCGATCGGCTTTTCGTCTCCCAGCAAACGCGCGGCAATCCGCAGGGCGTTGATCTCGTTCTTCACCCGCGACAATTCCAACTCTTTGGTTCGGAGAACTTCTTGGGGATTCTTCATGGCAGTGCTCCTCGTGTCTGCAATGAATCTAGACCGCACCGCCGGAATGGGAAACATCACGAAAGTACACGCCTGATTTCCTTAGAACCTCAGTGTCCCAGATGGTACGGATGGCCCTTCAGGATAGTGAACCCGCGATAGAGCTGTTCCAGAAGCACCACTCGAGCCAGCTCATGGGCCAGGGTCATTTTGCCCAGCGACAACGATAGCGTTGCGGCCTGCCGCGCCTGGTCAGAGAACCCGTTCGCCGGGCCTATCGCGAACAGTAGCGGCAGAGGGTTGCGGTCATGATGGTCACCTAAAAACTTGGCTAATTCCTCGGAGGAAAGCTGCTTGCCTTTGCTATCGAGCAGGACGAGAACATGCTTGGTGGGACGTGCTTCCGTAGCGCACAACTTCAGGAGCGCCGCCTCGTCTTTTAATGTCAGGCCTTCCGTCTCCGCATAGTGGGACAGGCGCTTCAGATATTCGTCGGTTAGTGCCTGAATGGCGGGGGATTTCGTCTTACCGATCCATGCAATCTTAAGCTTCACAAGCCGGATTTAACCATAGATGAGATCTGGTACTAGGCTCTCTTTTTCTTCGCGGTACTCACAGCAGCACGCTTCTTCCGGACAGTCTTCAGCTCCCCCGGCTCCAGCCGCTTGGCAGTCTTCCAAAGTCGCTCCAGATCGTAGTATTTGCGGGCCTTCTCGGTGAAAATGTGCACCACAAAATTCAGATAGTCCAGCAACACCCATTCCGCCTGCTTGTACCCTTCTTTATTGACAGGACGATGCCCAGCCGCTTCCAGCCGGTCTTCCACTGCGTCAGCGATCGATTGGATCTGCTTGGCGTTGGTGCCGCTGCACACCACAAAATAGTCGGTAAACGCGCCTGCGTCCTGATCCAGTTCGAGAATAGTGATTTCTTCCGCCTTTTTGTCCTGGCAGGCAGCAATGGCTTCAGAGACTTGTTTCTTGAGGTCAGTTTGTTTTTTCAGGTTGGCTTTCTTCTTAGGGTCTATAGGTTTGATCATTCGTTAATCGTTGTTCGCTCATTTCTATTGTAATGGATAGCAGTTGCGCCCATTCAACGATTGGACGCTTTTCGGGTGGAGCAATGCCTCTAGCGCTGGATTAACGGGGAGTGGAAGGCTTTAGCCGCTGCGGTTCGTACCTCAGAGGCTTGAAGCCCGTCTATTTTGGATTCGCCGACGACGCAGGCCTGGGAAGGCCTGCTCCACCCTAAATTACCCACCACTGGCTGAAGGCAAAGATGAGTGCTTAATCCCAGCGCCTAGAGCCTAGCGCCTGCTATACAGTTCCATTTTCTTGATATACACCGCCACCGCTGGATCCACCAGTCTTCCGACAGACTTCTTCGCCGCCACTGCTTCCCGGATCGCAGTCGCGGAGATGTTCTGATTCACGTCTCCCAGCATGTGCAGAATCACTCCATTCAGAACCAGGTCTCCGGTCGCAGCTTGCTTGGCGAAAGGCTTCATCACCGCTACTTTAGGACGCAGGCTCAGAGGCAGCGAGTTAGCCACATCGGCAAGAAAATATCCGGGACGGCTGGCTACAATGAATTCGCATCCCCGCAACAGCGCCTCCGGTTCATGCCATTGCGCAATGTCCTTGAAAGCATCGATGCCAATCAAAAAGAACACTCTGTCACTTTTCTTCAGCGTCAGCTTCAACCGCCGCAAAGTATCGATGCTGTAATTCACGGCCAACTTTGGCTCAGTCTGTTTTCCTTTGCCACCAGCAGTCGTCGCTCCTGCTTCAGGCGCTTCCAGCAGCGACGGCAGAAATGCCTTCTCGCCCATGGTTGCCAGCGTCACCATGGCATAGCGGTGAAAATAGGACGCCACGGGCTGCCGTTTGTGCGGGGGAACATGCGAGGGGACAAAATGAATCTCCCCCAGTTGAAAGTGCTCCTGAGCGGCCCGGGCCAGCGCCAGATGTCCGTTGTGGATTGGATCGAAGGTTCCGCCGAAGAGGCCAATGTTCATAATCTTGTTATGTCAGGATTCGCAATTTGAGATTTGCCTCAAACCCATTCTGCCAAATGCCCACTCCACCGCGAATAATCGCCTAACCGACCTGTCCACATGGACAGCTTTCAAATGTCCAGCCAAGTGATACCTGATGAACTCCCGTAACTCGCGCCAATCCCATTTTGGAACTAAATTCGATTTGTATGCGAGCGAAACTCCCCCTTCTTCGCAAACGTTACATTCCCCCGGCTCGGGCTCCCATCCTCCGGTACGGGGTCGCCGTTCTCAGCATTACCCTGGCCCTCATCCCAGCTTTCCTGCTCTCTGACGTCGTCGAAAGCCGGCTGGTGGTCTTTTCCGTCGCCATTATGGTCAGCGCCTGGTACGGCGGCTGGAAACCCGGCTTGGTTGCCACTTCCTTTGCTCTGACGGTTAGCGCTTATTTCTCATTCAGTGGAGCTACGACCCATGCCGATTATCGCAAAGCCATCATACATCTGACGTTATTTGTGTTCGTGGCCCTGCTGATTTGTTCGTTCAATGCCGCGCTGCGTTCGGCCCAGGAGGGGCTGCGACGTTCAGAAGTGAATTTCCGGTCGCTGGTAACCAACGCCCCTTACGGCATCTGTCGCTGCGACTCGGGGGGCATCCTGCTCGACGTCAACCCCGCGATGATTGCCATGCTGGGACAAACGTCCGCCAGAGAACTGGTAGGCCGCGATCTGGCGACCATGTATGCCGATACGCTGCAGTGGTTCACGGTTGCCGATCACTTGCGTTCCCTGGAATCCTTCAATGGGCTGGCGGCGGAATGGATCCGCAAAGACGGCAGCTTTATGAGCGTACGTCTTTCGGGACGCACCATTCGCGGCGAGCGCAACAAAATTTATTTCGAGCTCTTCGCGGAAGATGTAACTGAGCACCGTGCACTGGAGCAGCAACTCCGCCAGTCCCAGAAAATGGAAGCGGTCGGGCGGCTGGCCGGCGGGATCGCCCACGATTTCAACAATCTGCTGATGGTGATCTCCGGTTACTGCGAGTTTCTGCTGGACCGCGTCGGCAACGATCCGGAACTGCGTGGACCGGCGCAGGAAATTGCCAATGCCGCGAACCGCGCCACCGCGCTCACTCGTCAGCTGCTCGCCTTCAGCCGCAAGCAAATGCTCGCGCCAAAAATCCTGGACTTGAACGGCGTAGTCACGGAAAACCTCAAGCTGCTCGATCGCCTTATCGGCGAGGACATCGACATGGTCATGGTTCCTGGCACAGATCTGGGGTCGGTCAAAGCCGATCCCGGGCAGATCGAGCAGGTCATTATGAACCTGGCCGTCAATGCGCGGGACGCCATGCCCAACGGTGGCAAACTTACGCTTGAGACGTCTAACGTCAGGCTGGACGAAACATACGCCCGCTTTCATCCTCCCGCCCAACCCGGCGAGTACGTAATGATCGCCATCAGCGACACCGGCATGGGCATGGATGCGGAAACGCAAACCCACATCTTCGAGCCGTTCTACACGACGAAAGGCCTCAAAGGCACGGGCCTCGGGCTTTCAACGGTGTATGGAATCATTAAGCAGAGTGGTGGCTTCATCTACGTGTACAGCGAACAAGGCAGAGGCACCACCTTTAAGATCTACCTGCCGCGCGTGACTTCCGCAGGAGAAACCATCTCAGCCCAGCCACCGGTCGTAGCGGTGCCAGGGGAGCGGGGCAAAGAGACAATCCTGGTCGTCGAAGATGAAACCAACCTGCGTCGCCTCGCCCGGCAATTCTTGGAGCGACAGGGATACACCGTCCTGGAGGCAGCGGATGGCAATCTTGCTCTCAAAGTTTCGGCGCTCTATCCCGGTCCCATCCATCTTCTATTAACCGACGTCATCATGCCCGGCATGAACGGGCGTGAACTCGCCAATCAACTTGCACGCGTGCGTCCCGAGATGAAGATCCTTTACATGTCGGGATACACCGAGAATGCAATCGGCCACAACGGCACACTGGACGCGGGAATCACCCTGCTCCAGAAGCCCTTTACCCTCCCGGCACTCCAGGCAAAAGTGCGGGAGGTGATCGACACTCCACTTCCCCAGGAGGTTGCCATGTCCGCTCGCTTAGCAACACAAGCCAAGTTTGGCCGCGTACGGGAAAGCTTGTCTCCGTTCCGCGCCCAACGCTTCAACCTTCACCTGCCGTTGAAATATCGTCCCATCGGAGAAAACGACTGGCGTGACGGCACTACCGAAAACATAAGCCGCTCGGGAATGTTATTTCGCGCGGAAGAATCCTTGCCGGAGAATGTTCAACTGGAAATCAATCTCGTGCTACCGGCAGAAATAGCAGGATTGTCGGCAGCCGAGGTCGTCTGCCGCGGCGAAGTCGTACGCTCGATGCAAAGCGAGAAATCAACCATCGGTCCAGCCCTTGCGGCCAAGATCATTCAATACCACTTCCAGCATGGCGCGCACGTGCCGGAGGCTTAGGAACAGTCGTTGGTCGTGCGTCGTTGGTCGTTGGCGATAAATCCAAAGAAGAAAGGCGTCCAATTTGACGGACGCCTTTGTTATTCCTCATCCAAACCATCTCTTGTCATCCTGAGCGCAGTTAATCCTGAGCGCTGACGGCTGCCTCCTGAAGGCTCTTCTTCACCTCTTCCACCTTCGCGGCCATGGCAAACTTCAATTCCTCAATCCCCTTACCCGTGACTGCGGAGATCGCAAATAACTCGAGCTTCTTTTTCTTGGCATAGCGCTTCAGCTTCGCCAGCTTGTCTTTGTTGGCTGCATCGATCTTGGTCGCCACCAGTAGCATCGGCTTCTGATCGAGACCAGCACCAAAACTTGTCAGCTCCCCCATAATCACTTCGGCATCTTTCGCGGGATCCGGACGCCCACTCGAATCTGACACATCCACCAGATGCACCAGCAACCGAGTCCGCTCAATGTGCCGCAGAAACTGAATTCCCAAGCCTGCGCCGGTATGAGCGCCTTCGATCAGCCCAGGAATGTCCGCCACCACAAAGCTTCTCTCGTCTTTTTCGTCCCCAACCACGACCACGCCGAGGTTCGGCTGCAAAGTAGTAAAAGGATAATCGGCAATTTTCGGTTTCGCGGCCGAGATTCGCGAGATCAAAGTCGACTTCCCCGCATTCGGATATCCCACCAGCCCCACATCGGCCAGGAGCTTCAGCTCCAGCCGGAAAGTCCGTTCTTCCCCAGGACGCCCGTCTTCGTGTTCCCGCGGCGCCTGATGCGTCGAGGTCGCAAACTGAGCATTCCCGCGCCCGCCGCGCCCGCCTTTGGCAACGACCACAGTCTCATCGGGACGGGAAAAGTCATGCACGAGCTCATTGGTATCGAAGTCATAGACGATCGTCCCCACCGGCACTTTGAGAAAGACGTCCTTGCCCATCTTCCCCGTGCAGTTCGATCCCATCCCGTGCTGGCCACGCTGTCCCTTGTACTCAGGATTAAAACGAAAGTGGACAAGGGTATTGTGCCGCTCACTGGACTCCATGACCACATCGCCGCCATCGCCACCGTCGCCGCCGGACGGCCCGCCACGGGGTTCGAACGCCTCACGCCGGAAGGCAACGCAGCCGTTGCCACCGTCGCCGGCTTTGACTCGAATTTTTGCCTCATCGATAAACATAAAAGCAGTCGTTGGTCACTGGTCGTAGGTCGTTGGCTAAGGGCCTTTGATCTTGCGAACGACCAACGACGCGCGACCAACGACCAAAACAAAAAGCCTCGGCCCGAAGGCGAGGCTGCAAGGTGGATGTGACGCGGACACTCCTGTCCGCGATGCAGTGTCTCAGAAGCCGGGCTACTCCGCGACGAGAGGCTCGACCATCACGAACTTGCCCATGCCGCCCTTATCGAGAAACTTGATGCGGCCGGTGATCTTGGCAAACAAGGTGTCATCCTTGCCGCGACCGACGTTCAAGCCGGGCTTAACCCGCGTGCCCCGCTGCCGCACGATAATGGTGCCACCGGGAACAATCTGTCCGCCGAATGCCTTAAACCCCAGCCTTTGCGCGTTAGAATCGCGCCCGTTTCGTGAAGTACCCTGACCTTTTTTATGTGCCATAAAATTCCTCGATTTAAAATCTATGTCATCCTGAGCGCAGCATGAGTGTTCGCTTGCGAATGCTCATGCGGAGTCGAAGGACCCCTGCGTTCATCCCTATTTCTTCTTCTTCGGTGCAGCTTTCTTGGGCGCAGCCTTCTTCGCTACAGCCTTTTTCTTAGCCGGTGCGGCATGAGCTTTCTTGCCTTCAGCTTTGTGCTCGACATGCTCCACTTCCACCGGAGCCGGCTTCTTCACCTTCGGTTCTTTCTTCTCAAGCTCAGGAGCCTTGAAGCTCTGCCCGTCGTAAGCGATCTCAGTGATGCGAACCGCGGTGTATCCCTGGCGATGCCCGCGCAGCTTCTTATATTGTTTCTTGCGCTTGTAATGGAAGACGAGAATTTTCTTGGCTCGTCCCTGTTCCACGACCTGTCCCAGCACTCGCGCACCGGCGGACACGCCGATCTTGCCATCGCCAGCCGACACGGCCAGCACGTCGCCAAATTCCACGTTTCCATTTTCGTCGCTCTGATTTTCCAGGCGAACCACATCTCCGAGCGCCACTCGGTACTGCTTTCCACCGGCGCGGATGACCGCGTACATACCTATGCCTCCATCAAAACGCATCCCGTCGCATAGTCACGCGATCTGGGGGGACTGCTAATTGTCCGTGCTTGCTGCTTTCCGCGTCGGCGCTCTCGGCAACGAATGCGGACGGCCCCAGAACAGGACCGCGCGTACAGGCAAACACAACTATTCTAGCGTGTGCTGTGGAAAACCGTCAAACGAAAACCCCTTAGGCTCTCTGTCATCTCGAAAGATCAGGCGGTTTTCAACCGTCTCTTGGAGTACTTACTACAGCTTCGCGTACTCCGCCTTCGCTTCTTTCAGGATTGGAATATCGGCGTCTGCGCCTTTCCAGAGGGCGAAAAAGTCCTGATACGCGGCTTTGGCTTTGGTGGTGTCGCCGGAGATCGCATAAGCGCGGCCGAGTTGAAGGTGGGCGAGAGAGCCGATCAGAGAGTTCTGCACGATTCCGGGATGATCGAGGAACTTCTGGAACTCGGCGGCCGCCGCCGGACCATTCTTTTGTGCCAGATAGGCGGTGCCGCGAATGTACGCAGGATAAAGGGAGTCCTGATTCCCGAGTTCGTAGGGCAGAGAGGGTTCGAGCGCGGCGATCGCCCGGTCGGGCGCCTGCTGAACCATCGCAATCGATGCTTCGATCATGGGAAACCACAACACCTTAAGAATGGTATTGGTGGACTCGGATTTCTGCAACGACTCGAGGATGGCTTTGGACTGAACCGTCTCGCCGCTGCGAGCCAGCGCCAAAGCTGCACTGACTTTGACATCGCGTCCGGGAGCAAGGGCTAAGGCGCGCGCGACCTCTTCCCGCGCTGCCGCTATGTTGCCTAACTCGGCCTCGCGAAGCGCTTGTTGGTCGAGCCACTGCGCTCCGGTCTCTTTGTTATCTGCTCGCACTGCCGAGTCGACGGCGCGTCGCGCCAGGTCACGGGCTTTCCCCAGCCGTCCATAATAGGCCTGGGTATCTGCGTGACTATTGAGCATCGAGTCTTCTTCTCCGGGCCTTCCCGCCGCCCACTCCACCTGCCGATCCATCTCTGCTGTGTCCCCGGACAGAAAGGCCAGATAGTACAGTTGGCTCCGCAGGAAGAACCCATCGAAATTTTTCTGCTGCGCTTCCTGGAGCGTCTGCCGGGCCTCTTTGAGCCGGTTCAGGCACATGTAGTAGCCGGCCAATCCTGCATATCCGGTGATCGTACTTTCCAATTTCAGCTGGGTTTGGGTTTCGGCGATCGCTTTGTCGTACTGGCCAAGGGTGCTGTAGAGCACTCCCAGATTCCCGTGCGGCACCATGTCCCGCGGATAGCTTTTCGCCCACAGTTCGTAGGCTTCCGTGGCCTTTTCCAGTTCGCCGGTAGCGAACTGAAAGTAAAAGGCGGAGATGCGGTACTTCTCACGGTCACTGACCCGGTCGCGCAAATCGTAGGCCTTCTTGGCATAGTCCATCGCCAAAGTCGCTTCTCCCAGATTCGAATACTCAACCGCCAGACCGACATTGGCCATGGCGAAGTTGGGATCGAGTTCGATGGCGCGCTTCATGAACGGAATGGCTTCGGCGTCTCCCTTGGTGCGCCCGGTCGTGATGCCCATGCTGTAAGCCTTCAGCGCTTCAAGCGACGGCGTGGTCGCTTCCACCGGCACATCAAATTTCTGCACCGACGCAAGCGATTCGCCAAGACGCGGACGGATGGCCGCCGCCGCAGTATCGAGCGCCTTGAGCACGCCTTCCTTGCTGTTGGCTTCGGCGCGTTCTTTGGCCAGATTGTCACCCGTATTGCAGGCGACAGCATCGAGGGAGACCACATACTCGGTGCCCAGGTTAGAGATCGACCCGCCGATGACAGCCTTGCTGCCAGTGCGCAGGCACAACTCACGCGCCACATCCGCCGTGACGTGCTCAGTGGGAGCGCGGCCCATCAGCTTTAAGGTCTCACCAACTTTTCGGTCGGAAAGAATATTAAGGAAAGGAGACTGTTCAAGATCGACGGCCAGGGCCTGCTTGAGCGTGTCGTCGAACACCGGATCGCCGGTGGAGTTGTTGAAATCCGCCAGTACGACGATGTCTTTCTCGGTCAGTGGGGCGGCACTGGCTGATGAGCCCGTCGAGCGTGAGCGCAGATAGATACCCCCCACCACTAAAGCCACGAGCACCGCGAGGCCGGCGTACAACAAAATCTTCGATCGTGAACTGGGTGTCGCTGCCATGGGAGCAACTACGGGAGAAGACGCGGAAGAATGAACTGCGGACATACTGCTCGAAGAAGCAGGCACACATGCGGCGGATGTACTCTCCGCGATCGGAGCCACCGCAGAACTTGCAGCAGGCGCACGGCTGGTTTCGGTATCACGTTTCAGCCGTTGCAAGTCGGCTCGGATGTCGGCCGCGCTTTGATAGCGCAGATTGCGGTCTTTCTCCAGCGCCTTATTGATAATTCGTTCCAGCTCTGATGGCACATCTGGATTCAGCCGCACGGCGGACGTGGGCGCGCTATCCAGAATGGCTTTAAAGATGACTGCGGAACTCTCGCCGCGGAAAGGCAGCGTACCGGTCGCCATTTCGTACAGCACCGCGCCGAACGAAAATAAATCGCTGCGTGCATCCAGTTCTTTCGCTCGCGCCTGCTCCGGCGACATGTAAGCGACGGTGCCAATGGTTGCCCCGGGGCTGGTCAGGTGCTCTTCATTGAAGCCAACTGTCTGCGCTCCCGCTGTGATGTTGCTCGAAGAACTGTCCGTCGGCATGACTTTGGCCAGCCCAAAGTCAAGAATCTTGGCGTGGCCACGCTTAGTAACAAAAATGTTCGCAGGCTTGATGTCGCGGTGGACAATTCCCTGGGAATGCGCGGCGTCTAGCGCATCGGCCATCTCAATCGCCAATTCCAGCAGGACGTTCCGTCTCGATCGGCCTTCCGGCGATCCGATGCTTCAGGGTCAGGCCATCGAGGAACTCCATGGCAATGAACAATTCGCCTTCATGGCTGCCGATCTCATAAATAGTGCAGATATTGGGATGGTTCAGCGCGGATGCCGCCCGTGCCTCGCGGCGGAATCGTTCCAGGGCCTGTGGATCCTGGGCAACATTGGAGGGTAGAAATTTCAGCGCGATGAAGCGGCCAAGCGAAGTGTCCTCGGCCTTATAGACAACACCCATGCCTCCACCGCCAAGTTTTTCGACAATGCGGTAGTGCGAGATGGTCTGGTCGATCATGATCAGGAATGTGCGACCTTAGGCGCTCCATCTTATGGATGCAACCTCAGCGAGTCAACGAGAACCGACGCGCGGCACGCGCACCAGCGCAAATCTCCCCGCATCAATCCCCTTTCATGCCCTTTGTGCTTTTCGCTTTCTTGTGCGACAATCTCGGCCAATTCGGAGGAAACCCAATGCTGAAGCGAGTTCTCACCCTGTCCACTCTTCTTGTTCTTGCCCTCACTCTTTCCAGCTTCGCAACCACCAAGAAATCCGTCAAGACCACCGCCGGTCCCATCCCGGACAAAGCCTACGTGCAAAAAATCTGGGATGGCTGGGCCACGCTCGATCCTTCCAAAGTGGCTGAGTACTATGCCGCAGGACCGCACACTTTCTTCGACATCGCTCCCCTGAAATACGACAGCTGGGATGAGTACCAGAAGGGCGTCGTCAACGTGGTCGCCGACTACAAGAGTGCCGCTTTCACGGTCAATGACGATCTCCAGTTTCATCCTGCCGGGGACTATGTCTGGGGCAGCGCGACCGTTAAATCAGACATGACTCACAAGAGCGGCAAGCGCGACATGTCCACCTTCCGCTGGACTTTCGTTTTCGAAAAGCAGGACGGCAAATGGCTCATCGTGCACGAGCACATCTCCGAGCCGCTGCAATAAATATGCTCACGTAGGGACAGCCGCCTCGGCTGTCCCGTCGAGCACAGCTCGACCAGATAGTGTGATGTGGCGCGGGCGCCCTCGCCCGTGTTTTCCCGGCAATATGCTGGCGGCAAGTTTTTGACTTTAGCTGAGGCTTTTGCCTTTGGGTGGCGCAGTCGCTTCAGCGCTGCGATTAAGGTTTGGATTTACTGTACGGGCTTTAGCCCCATCAGTACGCTTTTACAAAGAAATACGCCGTCATGCCCGATCCCACCAGAATGACGAACCAGCGGATCCAGAGTGCCGGAAGTTTCTGCGCGTAGTGGGCTCCGAAATATCCACCGGCAATGGCGCCCACGATCATCACCACTCCCTGCCTCCAGTACACTGCGCGGGCCACGATAAAGGCCACCACAGCAACTCCATTAATTACGGAGCCCATTACGCTTTTCAGAGCATTCATGGAATGGATGTCGGTCATGCCCAGGGCCGCCAGCATGGCCAGCATCACGATGCCCATCCCGCCACCGAAGTAGCCGCCGTACACCGCAACCGCAAGTTGAAACAGGGTAGCTCCCGCAATCGCCGTCGAGGTGGCATTTCTCCCGACCCCTGAAACCCGGCTACCCGCGAGCTTTTTACCAAAGGCAAACAATAACGTTGCTCCCAGCGTCAGCCAGGGCAACACTTGCATGAATGTATGCGCGGGGGTTTTTAACAAAAGAAATGCGCCGGCCAATCCGCCGATCAAGCTGGCTATCAAGCAGCGGTACAAATACTCGCCGCGGCGTATCAAGCCGGTTGCGATACGCTCCTCCGCTCGCAGCCGCGCCCGTCCACAACGCAATCGTATTGGTGGCGTTCGCCTGAATCGGCGGGACCTGGACCCATAGCAAGGCCGGAAAGGCGACAAAGCTGCCGCCCCCGGCGACCGCATTCAGCGCCCCACCGATCATTCCGGCAACCAAGAGAAAGATGTACTGATGAAAGTTCAAGAACAATTTTTATCACAGCCCGCGCAGGAAGACGCCGCTTGGTCGCGCAAAGGCTAGATAGTGTCGAGAGTCTCCACCGTCTTCTCATTGCGCACGTTGCCGGTATTCAAGGTGCTCTTGGGTTCAATCAGCACGATATGAGTTTCTTCTTCGGCCACCGGACAATGCTCCACGCCCTTCGGCACAATAAAAAATTCCCCCGGATTGATACACACATCCCGGTCGCGCAGCCGCATCAGCAGCTTGCCTTTCACGACCAGGAACAACTCGTCTTCGTTGTCATGGTGGTGCCAGATGAACTCGCCCTTCAGCTTGACCACCTTTATATGCGAGTCGTTCACCTCTCCAACGATTCGGGGATTGCAGTAGTCACTAAAGAGGGAAAATTTCTCGGCGAGATTGACCTTGTCAGTTGTCATGAGGTGACTTTACCGCAGAGCAGGCGCGGCCGTCCCCAATTGGGCGGCGCCCCTATTTGAAATTCACCTCAATTAGTCTCAGGACTTATTAATCTGCCGCTTCACGGATCAAATGCATACTTAAGTTTGGGTACGGCATTTCGTCATAGCCCACATCAAGGCACCCGCAGCCTACTCGAGATGGGAACCCTGAAACACCGCACCTATTAAAGCCAGGTGAAATGAAGACCAAGTCCCGGTTGAATCGAAAGGTGCAACTCGCATTCGGGTCTGCCATTTTGGCTTTGCTCGTCATGGGTGCGATTTCCTATCGGGCCATGGTGATATCCAGCGAAAGCGACCGGTGGGTACGGCATACCCACGAAGTTTTGGAGAACCTCCAGGGCTTACTGTCCGCCACGGAGGATATCGAATCGAGCTACCGCGGATTTGCATTGACCGGCGAGGAATCTTATCTCGAGTCCTACCGCACCAGCGTAGCAAGCGCAAAGCAGTACCAAGGAACCGTTCGCAACTTGACATTGGATAACCCTGACCAGCAGCGCCAGGTCCCAGAACTCGAAAGGCTGACGGCGGAGAAGCTTCAGTTCGGTGAGACGGTCATGAGTCTGCGCCGGGCGCAAGGCCTGGAGACCGCAGCCCAAGCCATCCGAAGCGGATCGGGCCAGCGGATCATGGGTGATTTTCAAGGAGTAGTTCGCAGTATGCAGGACGAAGAACTGCGTTTGCTGGTGCTACGCAATGCAGATGCCAAGCGGCGCCTCGGTCAGACCAAGACGATTCTGATTTTCGGGACCGTGCTGGGAGTCTTGATTGCAGCCGGAGCTGGCTGGACTGTGCGCCATGACTCGGCCGCTCGCGAGCTGGCGGTAGAGGCTCTACGCGAAGGTGAAGAGCGCTTTCGCGACATGGCCAATAACATTTTTCAGCTGGCCTGGATGGCGGACGAGAAAGGATGGATCTTCTGGTACAACCAGCGCTGGTTTGACTACACCGGCACCACTCTCGCGGAGATGGAGGGGTGGGGTTGGCAAAAAGTCCATCATCCCGATCACGTGCAGCGGGTAGTGGACAAGATCCGCCTTTGTTTCCAGAGTGGCGAAGTCTGGGAAGACACGTTTCCCCTTCGCGGCCGGGATGGCAACTACCGTTGGTTCCTCTCGCGGGCGGTTCCGATCCGCGATGCGGAGGGAAAGGTGTTGCGCTGGTTTGGCACCAATACCGACATCAGCGAGAGCGAGGAATCTGGAGCGAAGTACCGGGGGCTGCTGGAAGCGGCCCCGGATGCCATGGTGGTGGTAAACGCCGGCGGAGAAATCGTCCTGCTGAATGTGAGGGCAGAGAAAGAGTTCGGCTACAGCCGCCACGAACTGGTCGGTCAGAAGGTCAAAAACATCATTCCGGAGGGCTTTGCAGAACGACTGATTGCCGATGGCACCCGGACCGCGGCAGAGGCGCTTGCGCAGCAGATTGGCACCGGAATTGAGCTCACCGGGCGACGCAAGGACGGCAGCGAGTTTCCCATCGAGATCATGCTGAGCCCGCTCGAAAGCGCCGAGGGAATCCTGATCACGGCAGCCATCCGTGATATCAGCGTGCGAAAAAATGCGGACAAGCACCTGGCGCAGATGGAGGGCAGGTACCGCGGTCTGCTGGAAGCTGCCCCGGATGCGATGGTGGTAGTTAATGTCGGCGGGGAGATCGTCCTGCTGAATGTGCGAGCGGAGAAAGAGTTCGGGTACAGCCGCGATGAACTGCTCGGACAAAAAGTGAAGAACATCATTCCCGAGGGTTTCGCGGAACGGTTGATCGCCGATGGTACTCGGACCGCGGCAGAAGCGCTGGCACAGCAGATCGGTACCGGAATTGAGCTCAGCGGGCGGCGCAAAGATGGCAGCGAATTTCCCATCGAAATCATGTTGAGTCCGCTCGAAAGTGCCGAGGGAATTCTGGTGACAGCGGCCATCCGCGACATCAGCGTGCGCAAAAATGCGGACAAACACCTAGCGCAGATGGAAGGCAGATACCGCGGACTGCTGGAAGCGGCCCCCGACGCCATGGTGGTGGTGAAGCCCGGCGGGGAGATCGTTCTGCTGAATGTGCAGGCGGAGAACCAGTTCGGCTACCGCCGGGACGAACTGGTAGGCAAGAGAGTAAAGAGCATCATCCCGGAAGGCTTTGCGGAACGGTTGATCGCCGATGGCACCCGCACCGCGGCGGAAGCGCTGGCGCAGCAGATTGGCACCGGGTTGGAGCTCATTGGGCGGCGCAAGGATGGCAGTGAGTTTCCCATCGAGATCATGTTGAGCCCGCTCGAAAGTGCCGAGGGAATTCTGGTGACAGCGGCGATCCGCGACATCAGCGTGCGCAGGACGGCGGAAATCCACCTGGCGCAGATGGAGGGCAGATACCGCGGACTGCTGGAAGCGGCCCCGGACGCCATGGTAGTGGTAAACGTAGGCGGAGAGATCGTTTTGCTGAACGTTCAGGCGGAGAAAAAGTTTGGTTACCGCCGCGATGAACTGGTCGGTCAAAAGGTCAAGAACATCATTCCCGAGGGCTTCGCGGAACGGATCATCGCCGACGGTCTTCGCTCCGTGGAAGACGCGCTGGCGCAACAGATCGGCAGCGGGATTGAGCTCACCGGGCGGCACAAAAATGGCAGCGACTTTCCCATCGAGATCATGCTGAGCCCGCTCGAAAGCGCCGAAGGCATCCTGGTGACAGCCGCCATCCGCGATATCACCACTCGCAAAAAGGCCGAAGCGCATCTCTTGCTAAAGATCGAGGAGCTCAACCGCTCCAACGAGGAATTGGGGCAGTTTGCCTACATTGCTTCGCACGATTTGCAGGAGCCGTTGCGCATGGTGGCCAGCTACACCCAGCTTCTCTCCCGGCGGTACACGGGCAAGCTGGATGCCGATGCCGATCAGTTCATTGCTTACGCAGTCGACGGTGCCAACCGCATGCAGCGTCTGATCCAGGATCTGCTGGCTTTCTCGCGCATCGGCACAAAAGGACAGGAGTTGCTCAGCATCTCCAGTGAACAGGCTTTGCAACAGGCCTTGATATATTTACGCGGCGCCATCGAAGAAAAGGGCGCGCTGGTGACCCACGATCCCCTGCCGACCGTCCTGGCGGACGAGACCCAGCTAGTCCAGTTATTTCAGAACCTGATTGGCAATGCGATCAAGTACCAAAGTCCCGGAATTCCCAAAATACACATCTCCGCTGCCAAGAACGGCGGGAAGCAGTGGGCATTTTCGGTGAAAGACAACGGACTGGGAATTGACCCGCAATACTTCGAGCGGATTTTCGGCATGTTCCAGCGGCTGCACAAACGGGAAGAGTTTGCCGGCACCGGCATAGGCTTGGCCATCTGCAAGAAGATTGTCGAGCGCCATGGCGGCAATATCACGGTCGAGTCTCAACCTGGGCAAGGTTCCACCTTTCGCTTTGCCCTGGAAGGAAGCGAGAAGAAATCATTGGTTCCCACGGAGGAAACCGTATGTCCATAGAAGTTTTATTGGTTGAAGACAGTCCCGGCGATGTCCGGCTGACGCAGGAAGCTTTCCACCAGGCCAATCTGTCCGTACATTTGCACGTGGCCACGGACGGCGCCGAAGCGATGGCCTTTCTGAGACAGGAAGGACGTTACGCCGATGCCCCGCGACCAGACCTTACCTTGCTGGATCTCAACCTCCCCAAGATGGATGGCCGCGAGGTCCTGGCCCTCATCAAGGAAGACAAGAGCCTGAAAACCATCCCTACCGTCATCCTGACCACTTCCGGGGCGGAAGAGGACATTATGAAAAGCTATCAACTCCACGCCAACTGCTACTTCACCAAGCCGGTGCAGTTGGATGAGTTCGAGAACCTGGTAAAGAGCATCAATGATTTCTGGCTGACCAAGGTCAAGTTGCCGCAACAGCAGAATTGACCTGGGTGGAACGCATGAACGAGGCAGGAAAATATTTTTTAATGAGAGGGAATGATGAATCTCATCGGAGGTGACGGGATGTCCATACAGGTTCTGCTAGTCGAAGACAGCCCCGGTGATGTCCGGCTGACACAGGAAGCTTTCCGCGATGCCAATCCACTCATCCAGTTGCATGTGGCGAACGACGGGGTGGAAGCCATGGCATTTCTGCGGCAGCAGGGGGTCCATGCCCATGCTCCTCGTCCCGATCTCATCTTGCTGGATCTCAACCTCCCTAAAATGGATGGCCGCGAGGTTCTGGCCCACATCAAGGAGGATGAGAGCCTGAAAACCATCCCTACCGTGATCCTGACCACATCTGACGCGGAGGCGGACATTGTAAAAAGCTATCAACTGCAGGCGAACTGCTATCTCACCAAGCCGGTGCAGTTGGATGCGTTCGAAAACCTGGTGAAGAGCATCAATGATTTCTGGCTGGCCAAAGTCAAGTTGCCGCAACAGCAGAATTGACTTGGGTGAAGCGCATGCGTGACGCAGGGGAAGGTTCGGCGAAACGGGAGGAAATCGTGAAAGTAATCGAAGGGAAGGTATGTCCATAGATGTTCTCCTGGTTGAAGACAATCCCGTCGATGTCCGGTTTACGCATGAAGCCTTCCGCGAGGCCAATGGGGCTATCCATTTTCGTGTGGTGTCCGACGGTGTGGAAGCCATGGCCTTCCTGAGGCAGGAGGGTGCCCATGTCCATGCTTCTCGCCCCGACCTTATCTTGTTGGATCTCAACCTCCCCAAAATGAATGGCCGCGAAGTCCTGACTTACATCAAGGAGGATGAGGGCCTGAAAGCCATTCCGGTTGTGATCCTGACGACTTCCGAGGCGGAAGAGGACGTCGCGAAAAGTTACCAACTCCAGGCCAACTGCTACCTCACCAAGCCCACGCAGTTGGACGAGTTTGAGAACCTGGTAAAGAGCATCAATGATTTTTGGCTGACCAAGGTTAGGTTGCCCTGCAAAGGCAAAAGCGGATGAACCAGAAGTCAATCAGAAAGCTCCTCCTGGTCGAAGATAATCAGGGAGATGCCCGTTTGCTGCGTGAGATGTTGAACGATCAGGGCACGCACCATACCGAACTGACGCACCTGGAGCGAATGGGGGATGCTGAGAAACATCTGGCTGAACACGTAGTTGACATCATCTTGCTTGACCTGGGATTGCCCGATGCCCAGGGACTGGAAGCGGTACGGCGGGCCCACGCAGCCGCGCCCCGTGTCCCCTTGGTGGTGCTGACTGGCCTGGATGACGAGTCGCTCGCCACACAAACCTTACAAGAAGGCGCGCAGGACTATCTCATCAAAGGTCAAATCGAGACCCGTGGGCTGCGGCGGGCGCTGCGTTATGCGGTTGAACGCAAGATCATGGAAGATGCGTTGTTCGTGGAAAAGGAACGCGCCCAGGTCACCCTCAATTGCATCGGCGACGCAGTTGCTGTCACCGACATCTCGGGAAATGTCACTTTCCTTAATCTGGTCGCGGAAACCATGACGGGCTGGTCGCGGCAAGCAGCGGCAGACCGGCCGATGGCCGAAGTTTTCCGGATCCTGAACGCCATCAGTCGCGAACTAATCCCCAATCCCATGAATATGGCCGTGGGACAAAACCGGACCTTGCACCTGCCACCGAACTGCATCCTCATCCGGCGTGACGGATTTGAAATCCCGATCGAAGACTCGGTAGCCCCCATCCATGACCACGAAGGGCAGGCTACCGGAGCGGTCATTGTTTTCCGCGACGTAAGCGCGGCCCGAGCCATGGCGTTGCAGATGACCCATTCGGCCCAGCACGACTTTCTGACCGGGTTGCCCAATCGCATGCTGGTAAACGACCGGGTCAACCACGCTATCGGTCTGGCCCCGCGTCACATGAAAAAAGTCGCGGTGCTGTTTTTGGATTTGGATGGCTTCAAGCACATCAACGATTCCCTGGGACATCCAACCGGCGACAAACTTCTTCAATCCATCGCCAAGCGCCTGGTGGCTTGCGTGCGCGGGGCGGACACAGTGAGCCGTCAGGGTGGCGATGAGTTTGTCGTGCTGCTCTCCGAAGTTGCGCACCCCGAAGACGCCGCCATCACCGCCAGACGAATGCTGCACGCCGTGGCCGAGGCCCATTCCATCGACCAGCACGATCTTCACGTAACTACCAGCATTGGGGTCAGCGTCTATCCTGACGATGGCCTGGATGCGGAAACGCTGATCAAGAACGCGGACACCGCCATGTACCAGGCCAAGGAAAATGGACGGCAGAGCTATCAGTTTTTCAAGCCGGCCATGAACGTCCGGGCGGTGGAGCGGCAATCCATCGAAGAAAGTCTGCGGCGCGCCCTGGAGCGGCAGGAGTTCGCCCTGCACTACCAGCCTAAGATCAATCTGAGGACCGGGGATATTACCGGCGCGGAAGCCTTGATCCGTTGGACGCATCCCGTTCGAGGCTTGGTCCCTCCCGGACAATTTATTCCGGTTGCGGAAGACTGCGGCCTTATCCTGCCGATCGGTAACTGGGTCCTTCGGGAAGCCTGCAAGCAAGCCCAGTCCTGGGTAGATGCAGGTCTGCCCCTGGCCACCATGGCGGTGAACATCTCGGCGGTAGAATTACGAGATGAGAATTTTCTTACAGGCGTATTCACCATCCTCGAGGACACCGGCCTGGATCCCAGATCTCTCGAGCTGGAGCTGACCGAAAGCGTTCTGATGAAGCATGCCGAATCCACCGAAGCCATCCTCAAGACGCTGCGGGCGAAAGGAGTCCAGCTGGCGGTCGATGACTTCGGTACGGGTTACTCCAGCTTGAGCTATCTGAGAAAGTTTTCCGTCGATGCACTCAAGATTGACCAGTCGTTCGTCCGTCAGATCACTACCACTCCCGACGAGACGACCATCGTGACCGCCGTGATCAGCATGGGCCGCAGCCTTAAGCTGCGGGTGGTTGCCGAAGGCGTGGAAACCCAGGCCGAGCTGGCCTTTCTTCAGGCCCACCAATGTGACGAAGCGCAAGGGTACTACTTCAGCCGCCCGGTTCTCCCCCAGCAGTTCGCCAAGTTGCTCGGAACCGGCATAGCAAAAACAGCCTCCGTCACAGGCTGAATCGGTATCCTTCATTTGGGTAGACCTAGCACCTGTTTCGGACAAAGTGTCCAGGCTAAACGAACCGCGGTGCTTCACGGGACAGCCGAGGCGGCTGTCCCTACGCAAAACTCCCTACTGAATCAGGGTGCCCCCATTGCCATTGGTCGGCTCCTCTTCCGGAGCCAGCACCACCACTGCCGCCACGCGGTCGCCGACTTCCACATTCAGCAGGCGGACGCCCTGGGCGGCGCGGCCGGATTCGCGGATGGTTTTTGAGTCCATGCGGATGATTTTGCCGTACTGGCTGATGAGCATGACCTCGGAGTTTTCGTCCACCTGGGCGATGCCGACGACTTTGCCGTTGCGCTCGGTGGTTTTGATGTTGATGACGCCTTTGCCGCCGCGTCCGATCAGGCGGTACTCGTCGGCGGGGGTGCGCTTGCCGTATCCGTTTTCGGTGACGGAGAGAATGAGCGAACCTTTTTTGCCGACGTCGATGACTTCCTCGGTGGAAACTTCGGCGTCTTTTTCCGCTTTCTTTGGCGGAGCGGCCTTCGCCACTTCCGGCTTGATGGTCGTCGCCATGCCGACTACGTAGTCGCCCTTTTGCAGGTCGATGCCCCAGACGCCGTATGCAGCGCGGCCCATGGAGCGGACATCGTTTTCGTCGAAGCGGATGGCCTGGCCTTCGTGCGATGCCAGGAAGACGATCTGCTGGCCGTCGGTGAGGCGGGCGGTCACCAGTTCGTCGCCGGTCTCGATGTTGATGGCGTTGATGCCATTCGAGCGGACGTGGCAGAAATCCTTGAGCTCGGTTTTCTTGACCAGGCCGTTGCGGGTGGCGAAGAAAATGTATTTGCCTTCTTCTTCAAGATTTTTCACGGCGAGCATGGTGCGCACGCTCTCGCCGGGTTGCAGGCCGACCAGGCTGCCCACGTGCTTGCCTTTGCCGGCGGCGCCCACGTCGGGGATTTCATAAACCTTGAGCCAGTACACGCGGCCGTTGTTGGTGAAGATCAGAATGTAGGCGTGCGTGGAGGCGATGAAGAGATGCTCGACGAAATCCTCGTCGCGGGTCTTCATGCCCATGCGGCCTTGTCCGCCGCGGCGCTGGCTGCGGTAAGTGGTGATGGCGGTACGCTTCATGTAGCCGCTGTGGCTTACGGTGACGGCCATCTGCTCGTCGACGATCAGGTCTTCGAGTTGAATTTCGGCGGCTTCGTCTTCAATGACGGTGCGGCGCTCGTCGCCGAACAGCTTTTTGACTTCTTCGAGTTCCTTGATGATCACGCCGCGAAGTTTCTTTTCCGAAGCGAGAATGGCTTCATACTCGGCAATGTTGTCGCGGACCTGACCCAACTCTTTCGTGATTTCGTCGATGGATAGTTTGGTGAGGCGATGCAGTTGCAGTTCGAGGATGGCATCGGCCTGAATGCCGGTGAACGGCTTTTCGGCATCGAGTTTCGGGAGCGCGTCCGGTGACGTTGATGTCGATTTTCTTGCCGCCAAAGTAGGCGACCAGGTTTTCGCGAGCGTCGCCACGGTTGGCGCTGCCGCGAATGATGACGATTACGTTGTCGAGATGATCGAGCGCGGTGAGATAGCCTTCGAGAATGTGCTCGCGGTCTTTCGCCTTCTGCAATAAATACGAAGTCCGGCGGCGGACGACATCGACGCGATGGTCGATGAAATGCTTGATCGCCTGGATCAGGCCCATTTCCTTGGGCTGATTGTTGACGACGGCCAGGAAGATCATGCTGAAACC
Source organism: Terriglobia bacterium (assembly GCA_963723765.1). Lineage (GTDB taxonomy): Bacteria > Acidobacteriota > Terriglobia > Terriglobales > Acidobacteriaceae > DATBAX01. Next base: position 239,803 of record CAVRSD010000001.1, read on the forward strand.
TTCCTGCATGGAGGTGTGCTTGTAGAGCTGGTTGAGCACGATCTGGGGCTCGGCGCCGCGCTTCAGTTCGACCACGATGCGCATGCCGTCACGATCGCTTTCATCGCGAATGTCGGAAATGTCTTCAATGATCTTGTCGTTCACCAGCGCAGCGATGCGCTCGATGAGCCGCGCTTTGTTGACCTGGTAAGGAATTTCGGTGACGACAATGGCTTCACGGTCTTTGTTGAACTTTTCAATGCCAGCTTTGGCGCGCATCATGAAGCGGCCACGGCCAGTGCGATAGGCTTCGTAGATTCCGGCTTTGCCGTGGATGATTCCCGCAGTGGGGAAGTCCGGGCCTTTTACAATCTGCAAAATTTCCGGCAGCTGCGCGTTGGGATTGTTGATGAGCGAGATGGTCGCGTCAACGATCTCGGTCAAATTGTGCGGCGGGATGTTGGTCGCCATGCCGACGGCGATTCCGTTCGATCCATTGACCAGCAAATTCGGAATACGGGTGGGAAGAACGTCGGGCTCGATTTCGTTGCCGTCGTAGTTGGGGCGGAAATCGACTGTCTCTTTATCCAGATCTTCGAGCAACGCACCGGCTACGCGCGTGAGGCGGGCTTCGGTGTATCGATCGGCGGCTGGCGGATCACCATCGACCGAACCGAAGTTGCCTTGCCCATCGACCAGCGGATAGCGCAGCGCAAACGGTTGCGCGAGACGCACCAGGGCGTCATACACCGCAAGGTTTCCATGCGGATGGTACTTGCCCATCACCTCTCCAACGATCCTGGCGCATTTGCGCGTGGACTTGTTGTACGCGAGGCCCATCTGCTGCATGGTGTACAGAATTCGGCGGTGGACGGGCTTGAGTCCGTCGCGCACATCGGGCAGCGCGCGGCCGATGATCACCGACATGGAATAGTCGAGATACGACCGCTTCATCTCCTCTTCAATGTTCACCGGCTGAATGTTCAGAGCGCCGGGATTGCCGCCCTCGCCGGGCGGTGGAGGAGTTAAAGGAAGTTCAGGATTCTGATCGTCAGCCATAAGGGTTTAAAGTGAGCTAAATACTTATGTAGCAGCAACTTGAATCGCCGGAAAGATACTCGGATTATACCATGATCTGAGCGGTTTTAGGAGGTTCAGAGAGGTGTGGAAGTTGGTTAGTTTTGGACTGGATTCGGGGCCTCGATAGTGATCTCTCCTCGATACTGCTGCGGTTTCCCGTTTTCGATAAATGGCTCAAAATGCCACTTTTTGAGCGGTTCATAACAGGGGATCGTGAGTCGGGGCTCGCCTCCGGCTGCGATTTCTTCAATTAAAATATCTTCCTCATCGATTGCGATCGCCGCGGCCGCCGATGCAGTTTTGTTGATGATCACGACCGGCATCGCTTTTGCGTTCATTCTCCAAGGAAAGGTTCGAGTGGCTCAGGGTAGCGGTCAAGCTAAAAAGCTGAAAACCAATTCACCACTTGAACTTAGGCCAAGGCTCATGCAAAATGACCGCCTTCCCTCCTGGAGGTATTCGTGCGTTCAATCGCAAACTTCGTTCGGTCCCTGGCAATAGTGTGTCTCCTTACGCTTGCTCAGGCGCAGACCGCTCCCGCAGTTGGCCCAAACTCCGATCCGGTTTACCAGCAGCTGCGCAACGTCGGACTCGGCGGCGAAGCCGTGACGGTGAATAACCTTGAGTTAGTGCGCGACGGCGCCCGGTTTCACCTTCACTCTGGCAGTGTCTGCTTCGTCGCCCCAGTGCACGGAAAAGTCACTGGGGCCGTGTTTGTCGGAGACGGAACCATGGTCCTCGATCCGCCCATTCCGATCGAGAGCGCCTCTCTCAAGTTGCTGAGCAAAGAAGATGAGTTTGTGGAGCAGTACGACCACCTGGTGCTGCGCTTCACCGATTCCACTTATGAGGAGATCAAGAAAGCCGGGTCCCCGGGCGGGACTTGCGACGCCGGGCTGCTTCGCGGCAGTCAGGATGCCATGCGCCATGACCATCATTTGAAATACAACCTGGATGCTCGCATCTTGCAGGACCTGCTGGGGACTCAGCCTGGAGGGGTGTTCCTTGCCTTCGTGTCTGGAAAGAAGTACGACGGAAAAGAAATTTATGTTATCGATCCTCACGGTGCCCCTGCGCTGCTGCGCTTTACCATCCCTAGCTACACGCCCGGTTACCCGCCGACCGATTATGCTCTGGCGGTGGCTCCCGAAGAGGTCGAATTCCTCACCTACAGCGAGAACCGCATGGGAGCGTGGGCGGCTTTCCATCTTTCGAGCGAGTACAAAGACGGCAGAGCCAGCGGTACGCAACAGAACTCAGTGATTCAAATCACCCACCAGACACTCGACACTACCATTGAGAAGAGCGCCCACCTGGACGGCAAAGCCTCAACCACCTTCGTTTCGCAAGTGGACGGATTGCGGGTGATTCCTTTCAACCTTCATCGCACCCTGCGGGTGCAGAGTGCCGCCGACGACCACGGCCAGCCGCTGTCATTTATTCAGGAGGACAAAGACAACGACGCGGATTATTACGTGATTCTTCCCCACCCGCTTGCGCGCGACGAAAAATACACCATTACCACCACTTATGACGGTAAGGATGCGGTCATCAACGAGGGCAGCGGGAATTATTACCCCATCGCCCGCGACGACTGGTACCCCAACAACGTGAGTGGAGGGCTGGGGCAGTACGCAAGCTATGACATGACTTTCCACATTCCCAAGGGAATGAAGATGGTCGCTACCGGTGCGCTGGTGAGCGAGACCAACGAAGGTGGCAAGAACTCCTCCATTTGGAAAAGTGGCCCGCAGACCGTCGCCGGCTTCAACTTTGGTCAGTTCAAAATGCAGGAAGCAAAGCTCACTAATCCCGACTATCTGGTCCAGGCCTATGCCAACGAAGAGCCCCCCGACAATGTTAAGGCGCTCTTGAGCCAGCTGGGCGGCTCGCTGCCGGGCCAGGACAGCCGTCACTATGACGTGTCCCTGGGAAACATGAACACCACTCCGTTAATGAACAAGGCACTCATGGAAGCAGAAGTCTCACTGCAGGTGTACACGGATTTTTTTGGCCCCAGTGAATTCAAGCAGCTGGCGGTGACCCAGCAGACCGCATGCAACTATGGCCAGTCCTGGCCGGAGCTGGTGTACCTCCCTCTCTGCTACCTATATGACACGACCGTGCGACGACAGCTCGGAATGGATTTCCACGACTACGGCTACTGGCGGGTGGTTGGCCCCCACGAAGTTGCCCATCAGTGGTGGGGTCACACCGTGGGCTTTAATTCCTATCGCGATCAGTGGATGAGCGAGGGCTTCGCGGATATGTCGGCATCGCTCTATCTCCAGGTGGTTGAAAAGAACAATAAGAGATTCACCGATTTCTGGGATGACGAACGCGCCTTGCTCCTGGAGCGAACCAACATGGGTTTCCGCGCCATTGACGCAGGGCCATTGACCATGGGATATCGCCTGGACAACCAGAGCACGGGATTCCAAGTGGCCCGCCGCCTGATCTACCCCAAAGGCGCCTACATTCTGCACATGCTTCGCATGATGATGTACAACAACCAGACTAGCGATCAGAATTTCAAAGAAACCATGCACGATTTCACTCAGACCTACAGCGGTCGCGCCGCCTCCACCGAGGACTTCAAGGCCACGGTTGAGAAGCACATGACAGTGGACATGGAGCGCATCGGCGATGGCAAGATGGATTGGTTCTTTGACGAATACGTCTACGGCACCGCACTGCCTGCCTACAAACTGGATTCCACCTTCGAAAAAAATGCGGACGGCGATGTGGTTTTCGGCTTCAAGGTGACCCAGTCCAATGTGACCGACAAGTTTCGCATGTTAGTACCGGTCTATCTGGAGCTGTCAAACGGAACCATCACGTTCCTGGGTCGAGTAAAAATGATAGGCAACAACTCAACCGAAGCTAAGATTCCCCTCAAAGGGATCAAGGACACGCCGCGTCGCGCCATGCTCAACTATTACGACGACGTGCTGGCTCAGTAAACTAACTCGCCACAGAATGGAACTTGATCAGGCCCGGCGGGTCCGGTCAATTAGACTTTGGGGCCGCAGGAAGTTGGAAGTCAATCCCGCGATCGTCATTCTCTTTCGTGGTTGCTGTCAGATTCAACTCCGACAGCGGAATTTTGTGGCTGCGTCCTTCACTTAAATCGAAAAGCGTAGCTCCGACAATGGCGTAGTTTGAGACCTCGAGTTGATGCCCGTCTTTGAATACCAGCAAAGTTTCGGGCTGATTGCTGACTGGTTCATCTTCCGCCTGGATTGCAGCAGCGGGTTGCGCAAGGCCCTGATCCGCATAACTGTCATCAACAGGACGTCTGGTTCCGGGGCCGCGCCGGTCAAAGATGGTCGGCCCACCCTGATATTCGTTGCCATCTGATTCGTCCGCTGCGGCCGGATCGGGCTGGTCGTAGCCGGATGCATCGTACGGATACGGGTAATAGTAGTAGGGCACCGCGTAAACAGAGCCTGCCCGTGGAGGATGAATTCCATCGCGATGCTGATGGTGGGAAGCCTGGCCCGGATGCGTAGTAAATCGATTGCTACTGGAAAAACGAGGTGAGGTCACAGTTGGCGGCAGTGCATGATTCCCTTGGGCGCCAAATCCAATGGACGTCACGCTGGGAGGCGTTCCGCGCGGCCCGGTTGATCCGCCAAAACCCGCAGACGTCACTGATGGAGGGCCGCCGTTGAGTTGCGCCAGCGCCCCTGGCACGAGCAAAGCGAGTGCAAGAACCGCTACCGTGGCTGGATTCAGCCGTCGCACCAGCGGATGATACTCCAGTTTCAGGACCATGGCGCGCCTCTTTCTAATGACCTACCCTATCCATTAGAACGTGCAGGAGAGCTTGGGGTTGCGCTAAATTTGAGGCGTTTCTAGAGGGTGATCGCTGGTATTTTCTCGTTCCGCTAAACCATTGCAACGATGGGGCAAACGCGTGGTAACAACTGGCTTCGTTACACTCCGCTCATCCTCGCCCGGCGTGCGCCAGTTCGGCTAAATTCCAAAGAGCATTGGCAATCATTAATCCCCAGATACAAGCCTGCACTAAAGCGCGCTGCCGGGTTTCGAGCAAATCGGCGGACACACCGGCCACAAAAACGAACAAGAACGGCGCAGCCACCAGCCAGAATCCGAGGCCGGGATAATGCGGCGAGCCGAAAGCCAGCAGTTGGAACAACAACGCAACCAACAGCGGCGCAATGTTGCCAAAATAACGTGCCCGTCGCAAAGCGAAAAACGCGATCACAGTTACCGGAAGCGCCACCAAAAGCGCCGGACTGCTGCGGCTCAGGTAGAAAAGGACTTGTGTATATGCGCCAGTCATTCCGAACGCCTTCCAGGCAATCCCAAGAAAACTTGCGTGGCGCACGCTTTGCCAGAAAATATCATGATGAAAAAAATACGATGCATAGAGCAGGGCAAACGCGATCCCAGTGGCTGATGTCCATATCACCAGCGCCGCCAATCGCCGGGAGGGAGCAAGGTACAGCATGAATGCGAGAGCAATGGGCAGCAAAATGATCAGCGAGAACTGCGATCCAATGGCCAGCGCGAGCGAGATTCCAAGCAGCAATATTCTCCGCCAGTTCCACAACACGACTTCCCGCGGCGCGTACAGTGTGTGCGCCACAGCGATCGCGGTAAAGACGGCGCCGAACGCACTCCATGCCGCACCCATCTCCGGCGGCAACAGCCAAAGCGTGCTGCTATGAATCATTGCCGGCGAGAAGCAATAAAGACCCAGTGCAATATAGCCGCCCGCATTTCCATAGAGACGTCGAGACACATACCACAGGGATGCTCCCAGCAGCAATCCGAACATCAGGTAAGGCACACGCTCAAGCCAAATCCACAAATGCAGCGCGTTGCTTTGCGATGAGGCCTCCCAACCCAGCATGGGCGCCGCGGCCACCAGATACCACAGCGGCGAATGGTTGGGATCGTAGTCGTCATTACTCTTTAACTCGGGCGGTGCTGGTGCTCCTATTTCTCCCCGAGCCACGGAAGGGATTCCAGCAATTAGTTCACCCTGCCATTGCGCGACGCCTTCCTGCACCCGAAAGAGTTCAGCGGGCTGGACTTCACTCTGGTCAACCCCGCGCGCGATCACCCAAACGCATTGCGCAAGGAACATCAGCAACAGGAGGCCTGCCAGAGCTTGCGGCCGGCCATAACGTAGGTGAGTAAAAAATTGGCCCATGGAGGGGAAAACGTGTTTTACCATGTCCGGGGATTGTTGGGGAATTACATTATGGATGAGATGCCCAAAACTTCTATCTCTGGTCCGGATTCGAGCTCCGATGCTATTTCTCCGTCGCCACTTTCCGCGCCACTTTCAGCGCCCAATGCACCCATCTTTTCCGCCTCTTCCGAACGAAAACTTCACAATATGTTCCTCGACCCCCAGGGACTCCGATCAGGATGGCGAGTTGTGCTTTATCTGCTGATGGCTGCCGCCATTGTCTTTTTACTGGGCGCATTGTCGCGCCAAGTACATCCTGTAAGGCAAGGGTCTGTCCGGTCGGAATTTATTGGGGAGCTAATCGTACTTGCCGGAGCGATTTTACCTGCCTTGATTATGGCCGCCATTGAAAAGCGTCCTTTCGACGCCTATGGCCTCCCCCGCCGCAGCGCTTTTGGCAAATTATTCTGGATGGGCGTGGTGTGGGGATTTCTTTTTCTCAGCCTGCTGATGCTGTTCATGCGCGGGGCTGGAGTATTTTCCATAAGCAGCCTGGCAATTCATGGACACAGGCTTGTGAAGTTTGCCGCTTTTTGGGGTGTCTTCTTTCTTGCCGTCGCCTTCTTCGAAGAATTCATCTTCCGCGGTTACACGCAGTTCACTCTGACCCAGGGTATGGGATTCTGGCCGGCTGCGTTTGTGCTTTCCTTTATCTTTGGCGCCATCCATCTGGGCAATCAAGGAGAAGCCTGGGCCGGAGCGCTGGCAGCGGGCCTCATAGGACTGTTCTTTTGCCTGACCCTCCGCCGCACCGGCACTCTCTGGTTTGCGGTGGGGTTTCATGCTTCATGGGATTGGGCGGAAAGCTATTTCTATTCGGTTCCCGACAGCGGCGGCATCTCGCCCGGCCATCTCTTGAATTCCTCGTTCCATGGACCACGCTGGCTCACCGGCGGCTCCGTCGGCCCCGAAGGCAGCGCACTGGTGTTCGTGGTCATCGTGCTGTTCTGGGTTGTGTTTGATCGAGTGTATCCGCAGGTAAAGTACCAAGCGTAACAATCAGAAAGAAATTAACCACTTGTCATCCTGAGCGCAGCATCAACGTTCGCTCGCGAACGTTGATGCGGAGTCGAAGGACCCCTACGGTCTGATCCGACGACTCCGGTTTGGCACTTCAAATCGAACCCACCCGAAACTTCTACCAGGAATAATGCACCGTGTACGTCACCACCTGCTCTCCATCGGGAGCGACGCTAACCGGAAACTCAACCGTCTGCGCATCCATCTTCTTTGAGTCCTGCGATTGTTCGGTCAACTTCCAGTTCACCCAGCGATACAGGTGCTCGACCACGCGCACGTTCACCGCTTCCTTCTTGTGATTGCGAACGCGGATCTCGAAGGATTCCTCCATCCAGTGTTGGCTGCTCTCGACATGATAGTTGGTGCGCTTGCGTTCCCCCACCACATCAAACGCGTTGCCGGTCGAGACTCGGATGGTTTCATCCTTGGGCGTGTGGTCGATCACATTCTCGCCGACGAATTCCAGTTGGCCATCGGTATTGCGGCGATAGAAACGCAGCTTGCCCTTGGGGAGCGGAATGCCAATATGATTCGCTTCCGAGTTCTTGAACTCTTCCATTACCCAAACTTTTGGATTGGAGAGCGTGCCGTAGTTGGCATCCTGGCGGATTTGTTCGGGATTGTAGTACCCGTATTGGTCCACCTTTGCGCCATCGTAAACATAAATGCGTTGTCCGTGGATCGCCATGGCCTGAACGAACTCGACCTGTTTGGTCTCCTGATCGCGCAGGGTTGACGGCCGCTCCAGGGTGTACAAGTGAAATTCGTCAAATGACTTTTCCTGGACAACCGGAGCCATAGCGGCACCCGCCATGGCCATGTCAGCAGCTTTGTACATCCGGCCACTGACCGTCGACTCCTGGATTTTGTTGACGTCGCCGGCCATCAGCTTGATGCGCGCATTTTCGAAAGTCTTGCCGCTGTGGTTGTTCATGGTGATCCAGCCAACCATGTCGAGTAGATCGGATTTGGCGGTAGGGTTGTCGGAAATGACCAGGTTGTAGTCCGCCTGCCAGTTCATGCCCGCCGCTCACGTAGGAAATTTCGGCGTCGAATTTTCCTGGTGCATTGGTTTGCAGCGCCCAGTTCAAAGTCGGCTTCAGGATGGAATCGGCGGTCAGCGCGGGAAACTGCGGTTCTCCGGGCAATCCAAAGCGCAGCATTCCATTCACTTCGATAATGGGCTGTGTGTTGCCCGGCTGCTGATAACCCTGCGCGTAATAGCTGCTGGGAATGTAGCCGCTGCGAATGACTTTGCCCTGCACAATATTGCCGGGAGAGATTTGGAAGTCAATGGTTTTGCCTTCGTAAAGCGAAAGCAGCAGCTCTTGCGAGATAGGATCGTTGCGATAATTTTGCTCGAGGATTTGCAGCTGTCCGCCCGGCGGGATCACGCAGGATCACCGAATCCGGTTCCAGATGCGCGGCGATTCCCGCATAGTCCACATAGTTCACGCCCGCCTTCAAGTCGAGCGGCAAATATTCCCGCGCCACAAAAAAGTTCTGGTTATAAATGGTCAAGGCCGGCGGTTGGCTGGCATCAGTTGTGGTCTTCTCTTGTGCCACTCCCAGCCCGCATAAACAAACTACGATCCATATCAGTTTCCCGATTTTCATAATGATCCGTTCCCCTGTTCTGGACAAGAATACGAAGGAGGGAGAAGCTTTTCTAGTCCTGTTGAGAGAACGTGGGCCCGCAGGGAACTTGCGGACAACCTGAGGCCGCACAACAGTAACCGCAAGTAACCAGCAGGTCCGTATGCAAATGTGGATGTGGCGCGGGCGCCCCCGCCCGTGTGACGGCATCAGCCAGCAATGAACCATGCGTTCGACAATATGGTTGTTCAGTTACAAGGCGTACAGCGGTGTGGACTCCGGCCAATTGTGCCGAGCGGGCGCTCAGCGGCCGGGTCAGAGACCCGGCCGACATGAGCAGATTAGATATCCAGATTCTTTACATCCAGCGCATTGTCTTCGATGAACTTGCGGCGCGCTTCGACGTCTTCGCCCATCAGCGTAGAGAAGATGGTCTCGCACTCGGCGATGTCTTCCAGTTTGACCGACAACAAAGTGCGACGCTCGGGATCCATGGTAGTTTCCCAAAGCTGCGGCGCGGTCATTTCGCCAAGACCTTTGTAGCGCTGCACGATGAAATCCTTGCGGCCTTCGGCGAGCACATATTCGAACAGGTCGCGCGCGTTGGTTTTCTCGACCAGCACCGGCTCAGCAGCTTTCTTTTTGGAGACCGGCTTGGCCGCTTCTTTGGCTTTCTTTTTTCCAGCTTCTGATTCTTCCCCGCCAGTATCCGCCTCTGTCAATTCTTCAGTAGCTTCACTCGCAGCCGAACCCTTGGCAATGGTTTCCACCACGAACGGCGGCTCCATGTACTCTTCGATCTGCTTATACTTGGAGAGTAGTTGCCGGTATTCAGCGGAAGACGCAAGCTCCCAGTTGATCAAATGCTCGGCACCCTGGGAATTCACAATCCGGACTTCCCATAAATTGTGCTCTTCGTCGAAACGGCTTTCCACTTCTTTGAACTGACGTTCTTTCTGAATTTTCTTCAGATCTTTTTCCAGCTTCTCGATTTTCTTCGATGGAGATTTCTTATCGCCTTCGAAGTCGGCGCGTTTGGCGAGGTCGAGTTTCGGCAACATCTCCGCAACTTGCTCGTCGCGCACTCGCTTTTGGACTTTGTCCTGGAAGCCCAAATATTCGTTCAGCACGGTAATGAAGCGGGCCAGGTTCGCGCCTTCCAGCTTGGCCGCACCTTCGCCGTAGCGGACGATCAATCCGTCAGCAGCGCGCTTCACCATGACTTTCACAAATTCACGATCGTCTTTGATGTACTGCTGCGTCTTGCCTTTTTTGATCGAGTAGAGCGGCGGCTGCGCGATGAAGATATTTCCCCGCTTGATCAAGTCCTGCATGTGGCGGAAGAAAAATGTGAGCAGCAGAGTGCGAATGTGGCTTCCGTCCACGTCAGCGTCGGTCATGAGAATGACTTTGCCGTAGCGCAGTTTCGCGGGATCGAAATCTTCTTTCGAAATACCGGTGCCGAGCGCCGTGATCATGGCGCGGATTTCTTCGTGCCCGAGCATCTTGTCGTAACGCGCTTTCTCGACGTTGAGGATTTTTCCCTTCAGCGGCAGGATGGCTTGAAAACGCCGATCGCGTCCCTGCTTGGCAGTTCCGCCTGCCGATTCACCCTCGACCAGGAACAGTTCACAGCGCTCTGGCTGCCGTTCGGAACAATCCGCTAGTTTGCCGGGAAGGCCACCACCATCCAACGCGCCTTTTCGGCGAGTAAGGTCGCGGGCTTTGCGCGCAGCTTCGCGGGCGCGGGCTGCGTCAATGGCTTTGTTGATGATCTTTCGTCCGACCGTCGGATTCTGTTCGAGGTAGGCACCCAGGCGTTCGTTTACGAAGGCTTGTACGACCCCAGCGATATCGGAATTCAGCTTGCCTTTGGTCTGTCCTTCAAACTGCGGCTGCGGCAGCTTCACGCTGATCACCGCGACCAAACCTTCGCGCACGTCGTCACCAGTCAGATTTTCTTTAAGGTCCTTGAACAGACCCATCTGCTGGCCCGCGTAGTTGATGGTGCGAGTAAGCGAAGTACGGAAGCCGGAAAGATGCGAACCGCCATCGACGGTGTTGATGTTGTTGGCGAAACTAAAGACGGTTTCGGAATACGCGTCGTTGTATTGCAACCCAATCTCCATGGCTACACCATCGCGTTCGGCTTCCATGTAGATCGGCTTGTCGTGCAAGGTTTGCTTGCCACGGTTCAGATGCTTGATGAACTCCGCAATCCCGCCGTTGTATTTGAACTCAGCAGTCTTGGGTTCGCCGGTCTTGGCGTCGGTCGTACGCTCGTCGGTCAGCGTGATCAGCAGGCCCTTGTTGAGGAACGCCAGTTCGCGCAACCGCTGGGCCAGCGTGTCGAAGTTGTATTCCGTGGCGGTGAAAATACTTCGATCAGGCAGGAAGTGGACTCTGGTTCCGCGCCGCTTGGTCGCTCCCGCTTTTTTCAGTTTGCTGGTGGGCTCGCCTTTGGAATACGTCTGCTCCCAGGTAAGTCCTTCGCGCCAAATTTCGAGATCGAGTTCTTCGCTGAGCGCGTTCACGCAGGAGACGCCCACGCCGTGCAGTCCACCAGAAACTTTGTAAGTAGAGGAATCGAACTTACCGCCAGCATGTAAGGTCGTCATTACAACTTGCGCGGCGGGAATTTTCTCGCCATCGATATCCATGGAATCCACAGGAATTCCACGGCCGTTGTCGATGACCGTCACCGAGTTGTCAAGATGGACTGTGACTTCAATCTTGTCCGCGTGACCGGCGAGCGCTTCGTCGACCGAGTTGTCGACAACTTCATAAACCAGGTGATGCAGTCCGAGCTCGCCCGTCGATCCGATGTACATGGCAGGGCGCTTGCGCACCGCTTCCATGCCGCCCAGCACTTTGATCGAGTCGGCATTGTAGCCACTATTCGCCGCAGAGGCGGGCTTGCCATTCTTATTTTTCGCGTCGTTTTTAGTATCGACGTTTTTTGCGTCGAGCACGTCCGGATTGATCTCTTTGGTTACCATTCAGCTCCGATTGGATGCGACTGATTTGAGCCCTTGGCCGGCAATAAAATCCGAGTACCTGGTTTCCCTACAAATTGCTGAAATTACTAGCACTTACACCGTCGGAAGATATAGTGAATTATAGCATGTCCGAGGCCTAATTTCGAGGCCGGAACCGCAGAGATAACCCAAGCAGTTACAATACTTACAGACCTCAAAATTAGTCCCAAATCAGGCCGTTGGAGATTGAGCACCTGGGAGCTCGAACTGGTCATCTAACCAACACAAGCCTGATAACATTAAGACTTCCCGAGGAGACAGATCTAAGAATGCCCGTTCCGGTTTCGCAGATGTGGACAGTGAGCACGTATGTGCTGAAGCAGAAGCTTGCCCGGCGGAAGCAGTATCCGCTGGTGTTGATGCTGGAGCCCCTGTTCCGCTGCAATCTAGCCTGCGCCGGATGCGGCAAGATTCAGTATCCTGCCCATATTTTGAAGAAGCAGCTTACCGCGGAAGAATGTTTCCGCGCGGTGGACGAATGCGGCGCGCCCATGGTGTCGATCCCCGGCGGCGAGCCGCTCATGCATCCTGAAATTGGCGCGATTGTGGAAGGCCTGGTCGCCCGCAAGAAATATATCTACCTGTGCACCAACGCTTTGCTGCTGAAAGAAAAGATCGGCCTGTTCAAGCCCAGCAAGTATCTGACTTTCAGCGTTCACCTCGACGGGCAGGAAGAACACCACGACCTCTCGGTATGCCGCGAAGGTGGTTATGAGATCGCCGTGGATGCGATTAAGCTGGCACTCGCCAAGGGTTTCCGCGTCACCACCAACACAACTTTGTTCGACGGGACGGATCCCAAGAGCGTCCGCGCCTTCTTTGACGACATGATGGAACTGGGCGTCGAAGGCATGATGCTTTCGCCCGGATATTCCTACGAGAAAGCGCCCGACCAGCAGCATTTCCTGGGACGCGCCCGCACTCGCCGGCTGTTCCGCTCGATTCTGTCCAATCGGGAAAAGAACTGGCGCTTCAATCTTTCGCCGCTGTTCCTGGAATTTCTGATGGGCAAGCGCACTTATCCCTGCACGCCATGGGGAATGCCCACCTACAACGTTTTCGGCTGGCAGAAGCCCTGCTACCTGCTGCAGGACGGCTACGCTGACACGTTCCAGGAACTTCTCGCTGAAACCGATTGGGCGAATTATGGGACGGAGTCAGGGAATCCCAAGTGCGCCAACTGCATGGTGCACAGCGGATACGAAGCCTCGGCCGTAAATGCCACGTTCAGTTCGCTGAGCGGCTTCCTCGCCACGGTAAAGGGCACGCTGTTTACCAAATATGCCGATGAAGGCGCGATGCGGTTGCTGGATGAGCCCCCAGCTTCGCATACTTTGGTGCAGATCGGCAATGCGCACTCGACCAGCGATTCTCTCGAGGAGACGCGGGCGTGACCGGCAAAGAAGCAGGGCATGTTTCTGTGAACCCTGATGTCCAGGAAGTCGCCGCCGGCCGCGAGCGGGAAAACCTCGAAGGTTGGATTCCGGCGCTGGCCAGTGATGAAGAAATCCGCGTGGCCCTGGAAAAAGCTTTCGATTATCGCGGGGATGTGACCATCGTCCGCAAAGATGGTTCGAAGATTGAAGGTTATTTGTTCGACCGCCGCAGTGGAAAGACCCTTGCTGATTCAGTAGTTCGGTTGATCCCCAAAGATTCCAATCAGAAGATTGCCGTGGCTTATGGAGACATCGCGTCTTTAGCCTTCAGCGGCCGCGACACCGCCGCCGGCAAGAGCTTCGAAGCCTGGATGAAGAAATACGCGGAGAAAAAAGCCGCGGGCGAGAAGAACATCGCTTTGCATCCCGAAGCGCTGGATTAATCGGGAAGCACCTCAGGCGCTGAAGCGCGTTCTCAGGCGCACACCTTTGACGCAGGCCTGGGAAGGCCTGCTCCACCCAAGACCTTCTAACAATTCGGGTTCGCCGACTCCAACTGCAATACTCTTTCTCCGAGAGCGCACACCAACCCCTTGTCATTTCGAAGCGGAGCGAGAAATCTGCTTTTCCTCGCCGCCTGCTGACAGATTCCTCGGCGCTGCGCTTCTCGGAATGACAAGATCTGAGAGATTGATTGCAGCTAGGGAAATTCCACGTCCAGCGTGTAGAGGTTCTGCGTGCTCACATCGCGCAGGAACATGCGGGAATTATCGGGGGCGTTGTCGTTCCAGGCGCCAAAATCGGGAGCTGAATACTGGCGCAACCCCTTGGTGGAGAATAGTGTTTCGGAATGAGTTTCGCCGACTTTAATCCGCTTGACCTCGGTATCAGTCGAGTACTCCACATAGCGGCTGTCGGAAGTCCAAGCCGGGTATTCCACTTCGATTGGATCGGTCGCCCAATCGGCCCATTTGCCAGTTTGAAAATCGAAAATGTGGAGACTCTTGGAAATCTCTTCGAGGTCCAGGGCCGCCAAATAGCGGCCGTCGGGGGACCAGCGCGGGCTGAAAAGGCCGCTGGAGCCGGGAACGGTTGAGATCTGCCGTGTTTTCACATCCATGATTCTGATCTCAGACTTCGCTCCCACGAATGGCACCCCGGTAGAAAACACTATGCGGGTGCCGTCAGGCGAGAACGCCGGGTCGCCTTCGGTTGTGTTTCCAGGAACCAATTCGTCGGGCGTGCCGCCCTGCGCCGAAATCACGTAAGCCTTCCAGGGCTTTCCCAGCTGCGTCCCCATGTACGCGATCTGCTTGCCGTCAGGAGACCAGCGCGGAAGCGCAACGTGATCGGGAGGGTAAGTCAGCTGGATTTTCTCGCTGCCATCCGCCTGGCTGGTCCACAATGTCTCATCCAGCAGGCTGACATAAGCGATGCTTTTGCCGTCGCGAGAGAAAACCACATCGTAAGCCGCAAGGTCGCCAAGAAATGGGACGAACTGTTTGGACGAAGAATCGTAATGCACCAACTCGCCGCGCTGATCGTAGCCGCCTAACATCAGTTTCTTGCCATCCGGTGTGACGCCGGTAAGAGCGAATGCCAACGGTCCAAAGGTGAGCTGCGCCGGGGTAGTTGCGGATTTGTGAAATAGACTGACCGAGTCCCGCAAAACGAAGATGTCACCAAAATTGTCGTTGTGAACCGTGCTTTGAAAAAGAAAATAGCGGCCGTCCGGCGTCCAGATCCCGCAGCACTCGTGCGGTGGCGTGTGCCAGTCGGGCAATAATCGATGGAGATTAGAACCGTCAGGCCGGACTTCCCACAGCGCGTAAGTATGGGACGAGTCATCAATCTGGGTGAATCGAATCCGCTTGCCGTCAGGAGAAAACGCGGCGTATCCCGGGCTGCCCTGGACGGTGGCGATGCGAACCGGATGGCTGCCATCGCCATTCGCCAGCCAGAGCTCGGAGCCTTTGGTAAACACTAAACTCTGGCCATCGGGCGACCATCTGACACCGGCCTCGGCGTCCGCAATGATGCTGCCAAATCGCCGGGGCGAGCCGACCGGCAAAGGCACCGTCCACAGTGGGTTGTTTCTTCCCGCCGCTCCGCCGGAGGAGATGAGGAGCTGGGAGTGGTCCGGCGAGATATCCATTATGCGAGAACCCTTGATCGGGCTGGGACTTTCCAGAACCTCGCCGCCGTTCAAAGAAACCTGGGCCAGCGAAGTCTCCTGGTCTGATGGGAAACGGTTGAAGTAAATTCTGGAGCCATCGGTGACCGCACAACAGCCTCCTTTGCCATCGCGGGTGATTTGGTTGGATCCCGTGATCCTAGGAGGCGTAACCGGAATCAACACTCTCACCAGCGCAAAGGCCAGTGTCAGCCCCAACGCCGCGACAATGCCCAGCAGCCAGCGACGTTTTGGTTTAGCAGGTTGCGTGGATGCAGCAACCGCAACACTCACTCTTCCCGAGGTACTGTTCCGCTTCAACCGTTTCAAGTCAGCACGGATTTCGGCCGCACTTTGATAACGAATCTCGCGGTCTTTCTCCAAAGCTTTGCTGACGATGTGGTCGATCTCCGGCGGAAGATCCGGGTTCAGGCGCTGCGGCGGAGCGGGTTCTTTATGAAGAATGGCATCGAAGATCGCGGCGGTCGCGTCTCCACGGAAGGGCAGCGTTCTGGTCGCCATCTCGTAGAGCACTACGCCGAAAGAAAACAGATCGGTGCGGGCGTCAAGCTCTTTGCCCAATGCCTGCTCGGGAGACATGTAGGCCACGGTCCCCAGCGTGCTGCCGGGACTGGTGAGGTGGGGATCTTCGGTGATGGCAGCGGTGGCCCCGTCGGGCGTCGTTGTTGCGTGGGCTTTCGCCAATCCGAAATCGAGGATCTTGGCATGCCCGCGATCGGTCACAAACAGGTTCGCCGGCTTAATGTCGCGATGGACGATGCCTTTGCTGTGGGCTGCGTCCAAGGCGTCGGCTATTTCGGTTGCGATATCGAGCAACCGCTCCAACTCAAGTGGCGGACCCAGGATCACTTCCCGCAGCGTCTTGCCTTCGAGATACTCCATCACCAGGAAAAGTTTTCCCTGATGCTCGCCAATTTCGTAGATCGTACAAATGTTCGGATGATTCAACGCAGACGAAGCCCGAGCCTCGCGCCGGAAACGCTCCAGCGCCTGCGCATCATTGGCCAGGGCGTCGGGAAGAAACTTTAGGGCGACGAAGCGGCTGAGCTGTAGGTCTTCGGCCTGATAGACCACACCCATGCCACCGCCGCCGATCTTTTGCAGCACACGATAATGCGAAACCGTTTGGCCAAGGATGGATTGGGTGTCAGGCATGGTGCGGCAACATCTTAGCAGAGGGTGGGAGGGATGGCTTGCTAAACCGTGTTCAGTTCATTCGTCACTTGGCTGGACGGAAGCTCAAGTTTTCGATCAACTCGTTCACTTCGTCTTCGCTCCCGCCAATCAGGGTAAAAGACACGACATAGTTTTTCCCCAGGAACACCAAAGACGTCTGGTAGATCGTGGCTTTGCCCATCTCCTTGCTGAAGTCGCCGCGTACCAGAGCCTTGCTGCCGACCGGGAAACTATGCGGTTCATTCATCACCTTGAAACCTTTGTCGGTGGTGAGTTGGGTGAGAGGTTCGAAGTAGTCCGCTGCCGTCTTCACGCCGGGATAAGAAGACAGGCTCTCTGCAGCAATCACAACTCCGGAATTGATCGCCTCTCTCGGCGCTTCCGGCGGCTGCTCGAAAATTGCCATGAGCACGATGGACTTCGCAGGATCCTTCGCCGCGTCGGGGGAATCGTCCTGCATGGCGTCGGTGCGATCCACCCATCCGTAAGGAAGTTTGTAGCTGAATCCAAAGGAGGCATTGCGATAGATGCCGTCGGTGATAGAGCCGAGGTCAAGAGCAGCTGGCATTGGCTGCTTGGGAAGTTTCGGATGATGTTTGGAGGACGATTCTCCGGAGGCAGGTGGGGATTGCTGCGACCAGAGGGAAGTACACAGAAGAACGACCAGTGCTGCTGAGCGTACCCAGACTCCACACGCTGCGAGTCTGGGTGCGCCAGTCACGATTAAGCTGCTTTGCCCAAAACTGGCTGGGTGCAGTTCATGCAACGGCGCGCTTCGATAGGAATCTCGCTCAAGCATTCCGGGCACTTCTTGGTGGTCGGATCAGCCGGGACCGGCGACTTTTTCACGCGCGCCATCAGCGCATTGAGCGGCGTTATCACGAAGAAATAAACGGCGGCGGCGATCAACAAGAAGGACACTACAGCGTTGATGAAATCGCCGACAGGAAAAACTGAGCCGTTCACGGCGAAGCTGATGGACGAAAAATCTGGCTTGCCGACCAGCGCCGCGATGAGCGGGGTCAACAGGTCCTTAGTGAGGGCGGTGACCACACCGCCGAACGCTGCGCCAATCACAACGCCAACCGCCAAATCCACAACATTTCCACGAAGAATAAACTGCTTGAATCCGCTCAGCATAAGGGCCTCCTGAAAGCAGTGGAAAGGGTAACGCCCGCTCAAACAATCGTCAACTGCGAATTAGGGCGGGAATGTGAACGATGGCGATGGGTGGACTTCCGTGGAAGAGTGGCGTTTTCAACGCCGCGTAAATCTTCTTTGCCTCACAACGCGGGCCTGGAAGGCCCGCTCTTCCACGGTTGCGCATTCCGCAAGTTCACGTGGGACGAACAAGAACTTGTTTTAATCCTCAGATGCGCATCGGCATGACGATGTAGCGGTACTTGTAATCCTCACCCTCGGCGGGACGCAACTGGCCGGCGGACTGGGCGTCTTTCAGTTCCAGCTTCACGTCGCCGCTGCCAACGGCTTTCAGAAACTCCAGAACGTACTGCGCGTTGAAGCCGATGGTCAGGGTTTCGCCGTTGTAGTCGGTCTCGATGGAATCTTCCGACTCGCCGGTTTCCGTGGACGAAGCTGAAAGTTTAATCTCGCCCTTTTCCAACTTCAGACGCACGGCGCGGGAGCGCTCGTCGGCGAATTGCGCGACGCGCGAAATAGCCTGGCTGAGTTCTTCGCCGCGAATCGTGATGCTCTTGTTGTTGTCCTTGGGAAGCACGGCTTCGAAGTTGGGGAATTGGCCGGTGAGTTGGCGCGAAGTCAGCAGGCGCTGGCCGATGCGGAAGAATAGCGTCGATTCGTCTTTCGCAAAATCAATAGTCTCGGCGTCCGTCGAATCAAGCAGCGATTTCAGTTCGTCCATCGCTTTCTTTGGGACCAGTGTTTTCAGTTCGCCGGAGATGCCTTCGAATTTTTCTCCCCCGCGTTCGATGTGCGCCAGGCGGTGGCCATCGGTGGCGACCATGGTGATCGATTCCGGTTTCAGCACCATGAGCGCACCGTTCAGGGTGTATCGCGATTCTTCATTGGCGATGGCGAATCCGGTCTTGGCAATCAGATTTCGTAAAACTTTAGTTGGAATCTGAATCACGCCAGCGGTCGGAAACACGGGCAGGCTGGGGAAGTTCGAGCGTGCCATCCCTACCATTTTGGTGTTCGATCGCCCGCATCGAATGCTGACCCAGTGGTTTTCCAGCATCTTGATGGTGATGTCCGCATCGGGCAGGAGTTTTACGTAGTCATGCAGTTTGCGCGCGGGGATCGTACAGGAGCCTTCTTTTTTTACCTTGGCAACACAAGATGTGCGCAGGCTTAAATCCAAATCGGTCGCAGTGAGCGAGAGTTTATCGCCGGATGCTTCGAACAAGTAGTTCGACAGAATTGGAATGGTGGTCTTGCGTTCGACAACTCCCTGGGTCGCCGTCAGCTCTCGTAACAGTTCAAATTTGCTGACCGTAATTTCCATGGTGGCGGTTCCAGTCACTGGGGCGATGGCTTCTACCGGCATGACCTGATTCTCCCGTTGCGCGGCTACTTTGAGTACTTCTCTTATATCAAAATCAAAAGCATTAAAACCAGTAGTAGCAGTAGGCATGCCGGAAAAGTGGAAAACCAGGCCAAGTCCCATTCCAACAGCAAGTTCAGGCCGCTGCTCTCATGTCCAAAATCAGGCCCGGACTCGGCGGAGGCGAGAGCATATTCGGACGCTCTCTGATAATTCATTCCACTCTTGCACAGCTTCCACATCTACTTCACAGCGACCACCAAGGAAGAACCGCCGGCTGGGTGGAAATTCGCGTTTAAACTGCGACTAGCCGCCCAATTGCTCGGTCATCTTATTGATGAGCCTGTTTAAATCCTTGTCGTTTTTGCGCACGGTGTCGATTTTCTCTACGGAGTGCAGCACGGTCGTGTGATGCTTGCCGCCAAACTGACGTCCAATTTCCGGCAGTGAAGCTTCCGTCAAATGCTTGGCCAGGTACATGGCAATCTGTCGCGGATAAACAATGGCACGCGAATTGTTCTTGGCTTTGATCTCCACCAACCGCAGTCCGAACTGTTCGGCAACCGCTTTCTGGATGGATTCAATGGTGACCTTGCGCGCCTGTGAATCGATAAAGTTCTTCAAGACCTGCTGCGCATAAGGAAGAGTGATCTCGGCGCCGATCAGCGACGAATGCGCCACTAATCGAATGAGCGCACCTTCCAGTTCGCGGACGTTGGAGCGAATATTCGACGCAATATAAAGAGCAACATCGGTGGGGAGGGTGACTTTTTCCTGGTCCGACTTCTTTTGCAGGATTGCGACCTTGGTTTCGAGATCTGGCGGCTGAATGTCGGCGATCAATCCCCACTCAAAGCGGCTGCGCAGCCTGTCTTCAACTTCCGCTAATTCTTTGGGAGAGCGATCGCTGGCAATTACGATCTGCTTCATCGATTCGTGCAACGCGTTGAAGGTATGGAAGAACTCTTCCTGGGTGCGCTCTTTTCCGGTCAAGAACTGGATGTCGTCCACCAGCAGTACGTCGACATTGCGGAACTTGTCGCGGAAGCTGGTCATCTTGTCGTAGCGCAGCGAGTTGATCATCTCGTTGGTGAACTTCTCGCTGGAGACGTAGCAGATGGCCGCTTGCGGTTGCCGCCGTTTGATCTCGTGCCCAATCGCCTGCATCAGGTGGGTCTTGCCCATGCCGACCCCGCCATAGAGGAAGAGCGGGTTGTAGGCTTTCGAGGGACGCTCAGCGACGGCCTGGCACGCGGCATGAGCAAACTGATTTCCGCTGCCGATGACAAATGCGTCGAACGTATAACGCGAATTCAGTTGCGCCGCGCCGTCCCAGTCAAAGCGCGCCTGCGACCCTTGATTGGCCACCGACGACGTATGTCCGGAGAGTCCGCCATCATGGCGCAGCGGCGTCGCTGCGGGATTGTCTTCGGGCGTAACGAACTTTACGTCCTGGTATTCCAGCCCCAGGTTGTCCAATGCCTCCTGGATGAGGTCGGCATACTTATCGCCCACATGCCGGAACTCCGCAGTGGGGACTCGCACAAAGAGGATGCCGGCGCTGGAATGACTGTAGCGGGTGGGTTTCAGCCAGGTGTCGTAGGAATGGCGGTTGATCTTTTTCTCGAGCGCATCGAGAATGCGCAACCACGGATTAGGAGCAAGATTCGGAGTTGGAACGGACATAATAAAATTTTCGTTGGCTGACGCCAGTAGTCAGCGCCTTATTAATTCAATCAAATTGCAGAAAAATAAACTTCTAATTCCAGCAGAACAGCTTCAATCTGGCAGAGCAGTCATGCTGGGCTGGGGAAAAATCAAGTAAGCTGGGCCAGTCCGGGATACTAGCACAAAAATTTTGCCTGTGTGGAAATCTTCGACGAAGATTTTTTCGGCGCATTCCAGATTCAAAGCGCGGAAAAACTTCTGTCAAGTAGCGAAGATATAACTGCCGCGGGACTGGTGCATCAGTGAATTCGATTTTGACTCATCGGTTCGAGCGGGACTCGTGGTCGTATTGTTCATTCTTCTTGCTGGACGGCGCTTCCTTGGCGGTAGGCAACTAGGTGGATCCGTGCAGGGGGCGGCCAGTATTTCAAGGGGTCATTTGCAACTGTGACGGCTGCGGAGCGGACAACGAGGAGCGCGGCTGCACGGTGAAATGGACCAGCCCCATTTGCTTCTTTCATTCACTCCAATTTCACACTGATCCCGGTAGTGGCTAACACATATTCGAACTCTTTAAACAG
The DNA here is from genome assembly GCA_963723765.1 of Terriglobia bacterium. GTDB lineage: Bacteria > Acidobacteriota > Terriglobia > Terriglobales > Acidobacteriaceae > DATBAX01. The sequence goes on from CAVRSD010000001.1 coordinate 261,262, forward strand.
TTCTTTGCCGCATATAGCCTCACCGTTCGGGTCGCACGAAAGAACATTCCCCGTGCGGCCGTCTAACGCTACATGGCAGTTCTTAGGACCGAAACACTTCGCCATCCCGTAGGCGCTCTTGACCGACACAGAATTATTATGTTCTTCGCAAGCCATTTGGATGATTAGTACCGTGTCCATTTTGCCATTGTCGCTCAGATCTCGAACTCAGCTCATGTCGCTGTGAGGTTGAGATTGCCTCTTTGAAAGAAGAGAACAAAACGGAGGCGAGTTTTCCATCACAGGTCGCTGCTTTGGTAAATGCGATAAATACGGGCCTGATACCCAGTGCTTCCGGTTGGGCTTGTGGTCTGGGCTTGATGTTGATCCTGCGGGACGCTTGGTAAGGAATTCAATGAAGCTGTCTGCGTGGCCGGATGCGCCTCTTCCCATTTGCGAATGCGTTCCTGCACATCAGCAAGTTGAGCTGGCTGTGAGCAGCGCTTCGACTTTGTCGCGATAGTCCTTCACAAATCCTTGTTCGAGGGATGACGCAGCAATCGCAATCCAGAAATAAGCTTGTACATTGTCCTTTTCTACGCCTACACCATCGTGATAAGCCAGCCCGAGATTATATTGAGCCTTTGCCATGCCTTGTTCGGCAGCCTTCTGCCACCAACGAGCGGCTTCGGCGGGATCCTTTTCGACGCCGTTTCCTAAGTTGTATGCCTGTCCGAGGTTGTATTGAGCCGCTGCGTAGCCCTGGTCGCCTGCCTTGCGATACAAACGCAAAGCTTCGGCGATGTCCTTTGCGACGCCTGTGCCAGAGTAGTACGAAGCTCCAAGCCAGAACTGACCGGCGGCATTACCCTGATCGGCGGACTTGCGCAGCCACTTGACTCCCTCTGCCTCGTCCTTCGGGACTCCTGCGCCTTGGAGGTAGAACATTCCGAGGCTGAACTGGGAAGCTGCGTTGCCGTTTTCGGCAGCCTTGGTGTGCCAGCGCACGCTTTCCACTTCATCTTTCGGAACGCCCATTCCCAAGCCATACGCCGTCCCGAGATTGCCTTCAGCCGTTACATCGCCTTGCTCGGCGGCCTTCTTCCACCAGCGCACGGCTGCAGCGTAGTTCTTTGGAACGCCCGCTCCTAGGGAATAAACCGCTCCAAGGCTGACCTGCGCTGATACGTTGCCATGCTCCGCAGCCTTCTCCCACCACAGCACGGCTTTCTCCTCATCCTTCGGGACTCCCTCACCTAGGTCATACGCCTTGGCAAGGGCCAATTGTGCTTGTACATCACCGTCCTCAGCCTTGCTCTTGAGTTCGGTAATGCTTTGCGCGTACCCGAAGGGCAGCATCGCAAGAAAGCAGAAAACGGCGCACAACAACAAGATATGCCACCGGGCCGTTTGCGTAGATGACCCTGTTTTCATGAACTGCAGCTTACTCTTGAATTTGCAACAATTCCAGAATCGCCATCGTCAACAGGCGTTAGCGTTCATTGCCCCCTCGCACGATTCCACGGCTCGCGCACTCTTCGTGCCTTGCCCCGCGTCGCGGGCGGGGTCCCAAACCAACATCAAGACGTTTATTCCGTAGTGGATGGGGGGGTTTAGGAATTTTCAGTCGCCTATAGCTATCCCATGCCCGGTTTGCCCCTCTGCCTTCCGTCATTTATACTTCCTATTCGCCCTATGGCGACTATTGAAGTCAGGAGCAGCCAAGTTTCATGCCTAAGCGCACATTCCAACCCAACCGACGTCACCGCTCGAAGACGCACGGATTTCGCACGCGTATGAAGACCAAGAGCGGCCAGGCGGTAATCTCGCGCCGGCGAGCCAAGGGCCGCAAGCGGGTGGCGGTAAAGCCCGGCTTCCGTGAATAAACGTCCCGCTTTTTCAGAAATCGGTGGGAATCCGCAACCTGAGTCTGGATGGTGAGCTGTGAGCGCCATCGCTTCGAAGGGGAGTACCGACTTGTCCAGCCGGGACAAGCCGGCAAAGGTTCCGCGCATTGCCCGTCTGCTGCGGCACGCCGATTTTGAACGCGTTTATAAGCAGGGCAAGCGCCACTTCGCTACCCACATGACGGTGTTTTATTTGCGCCGTACAGAAGGGGTGGGGGCGGCCAGTGGGATTCGCATCGGATTTACCGTGGGACGCGCTTTAGGCGGAGCAGTAGATCGCAACCGTATGAAGCGGCGGCTTCGGGAAGCAGTTCGATTGCAGCCGCTGGTTCCAGGCGCCGCAGTCGATGTAGTGATCAATCCGAAGAAATCGCTGCGCACCACGGATTTCGCGAATTTGCAAAATGAGGTTCGCCGGGCTTTTGAGGTGATTGAGAAGTCGGCGGAGAAAAGGAACACGTAGTGACGGCCGCGTCGGCTGTCGGGTCAAGCGAAGCTCGACGCTTAACCAATGAACAACATTGCAAAGTCCGTCGTCCTGTCGCTGCTTCGCGGATACAAAGGGTTTATCTCGCCCATGCTTGCGCCTGCGTGCCGCTACATGCCGACTTGTTCCGAGTACGCCATGGAAGCGGTCGATCGTTTCGGTGTTGTCCGAGGCGGTCGGATGGCGATCTGGCGGGTACTGCGATGCCATCCCTTTGTGAAGGGTGGGTACGATCCGGTGTTGGAGTCAAAACATCCGACGGCGGCAGGTTGTAGTCAAGATGGCGAGCTTTGCAGTCACTAAGTAGGTAAATTGCCAGACTTTCAAAATCCCAATCAAGATCCCGGCATGGAGCGACGACTTCTGATCGTCTTCGCTCTGACATTCCTCGTCATCATTGTTTGCCAGCCGCTCTTAAAGAAGTATCTGCCGCAGCCAGCCACACCGCCGGCACAGACCCAAACCCAGAATCAAACGCAAGCTGCGGCACCAGTTGCGCCAGTGAGTAATCCACCTGGCGCGATGCAGTCAGTGTCGGCTGTCCCGGTTGCAGTGGGCACCAAGCAAGCCAACGCCGAATCCGAGACGGTCATCGAGAATGATCTTTACCGCATTACCTTCACCAACCGCGGCGGACGGGTGAAGTCCTGGATATTGAAGAAATACGATGACGAGCGGGGCCAGCCTCTCAATCTGGTCAACTCGGTGGCCGCCGAAAAATACGGTTACCCCCTCTCGCTATGGACTTACGACGAGAGCCAGCGGAACAAAATCAATTCCGCGCTCTACGTTGCTTCTCAAAGTGACGGAGCCGAAACGAGCGATAGCCATAATCGCGCTCTTAGCTTCGAGTATGCCGATCAAGATCTGACGGTGAAAAAAGTCTTTCGCTTCGACCAGAGCTACGTGGTTGGCATCGAAACGTCAGTCCTCTTCAAGGGAAACCTGATTTCTGCCTTGCCGATGTGGCCAGCGGGCTTCGGAGACGAATTCTCGTCAGCGTCTTACGCCGCCAGCCGTATCGAGTATCACAACGACGAGTCGGTCGAGCGCAGCTACTTTTTCTTCCCCAGCCAGACCCAGCGTCTTGCCATCAAGGCGGTCAGCAGTGGGAACACTTTGCAGGGCCCCTTTAACTGGTCTGGGGTGGTGGACCAATATTTTGCGGCAATCTTTATTCCGGATGACCCGCATAGCGCCACTACGGTGGTGCTGCGCAACTCCATTGATATTCCCAAGGACCCGAAAAAGCCCAATCCGGCAGAAACCCAGAAAGCGGAAGTGCTGGGCACGGCAGTAGGCAATCTGCACGCGCCGAGCGTGGAGCGCCTCTTCGTCGGCCCCAAGTCGTTGCAGGTCGTGGAGTCTGTTCCGGTCCCCGGGATCGCCGATCATGCCGATCTGCGTGACCTGGTGAACTTTGGTTTCTTCGGGCTTATCGCGCGTCCACTCTTCCTTTGGTTGCGGTGGACGCATGAACATGTTGTTGCCAACTGGGGCTGGGCGATCGTATTTCAGACCTTGATCATCAGCCTGGCATTGCTGCCGCTGCGCATCTCCAGCATGAAATCGGCGCTGAAAATGCAGAAGATCCAGCCGCAGATGAATTCGATCAAGGACAAATACAAGAAATATGGCATGCGCGATCCTCGCCGCCAGGAGATGAATGTAGAGATCGGCTCGCTGATGAAAGCGGAGGGCGTGAATCCGGTCGGCGGCTGCCTGCCGATGATCATTCAGATGCCGTTCCTGTTTGCGTACTACAGCATGCTCAATGCCGCGCTCGATCTTCGCCATGCCAGCTGGCTGTGGATTGGCGATCTTTCCTCTGCCGATCCCTGGCACCTGCTGCCTATCGGCCTTGTCATCAGCATGATCATCACGCAAAGAATGACGCCACAGGCGGGCATGGATCCGCAGCAGCAGAAGATGATGAACATCATGATGCCGGTGATGATGGGTTTTATCTTTTTCAATCTGGCCGCCGGCGTGACTTTGTATTACGCGGAGAGCAATCTGGTTTCGATTGTGCAACAGGTGGTTATGAATCGCACCAGCCTGGGCCGCGAGATGCGCGAGATGGCATTGAAGCGAGCGAAGAAGAAAGATAAAGGCAAATGATTTCCGACAAGATTGCTGCGGCAAATAAAATCAACGAGTACTTGCGTGACGTGGTGGCACTCGGCGGTTTCCGCTTGAAGTATCGCATCACCGTCGATCCTCCACTTTCCGAAGAGCGTGATTGGGAACGTCCGGAGATCATGGTGGAGTTTGCCGGCCCGGATTCTTCCCTGCTTCTGGAACGCGGCTGCGAATTGCTGCGATCCATCGAGCTGCTGGCGCTCGAGATCATTCGCCTTCCCGGCAATGAACACGAGAAAGTTCGCTTTGATTGCATGAACCAGCGTGCCATTACGTCTGCAAGAGTTGCGCGTGGCCGCCGATGTCGCTGCCGAACAAGTCCGCCGCATGAAGACGCCCTACGAATTCGCGCCCATGTCTTCGCGCGAACGCCGCATTGTCCATCTGGCGCTGCGCGATCATGCCGATCTGCAAACTGAGAGCCAGGGGGAAGGCAGCCGCCGTTGCCTAGTGGTCTATCCCAAGGATTACAAGCCGGCTCCGAAAAAATAACTTCGTCCGCCGCCCGCTACAATCTTCCCGTGAATCTCGACGACACGATCGTTGCAATTGCCACGCCTCCCGGCCGCGGTGGGATTGGTGTCATCCGTCTGGCTGGCCCGGAAGCGCGGAAAATCGCCATGCCCATGCTCCGCCTGAAGCGTGAACTGGAGCCGGGGCGTGCAGTGTTCGGTGAGCTGATTGAACCAGAGTTATGTGGCGCGGGCGCCCCCGCCCGTGAAACGCCAGAACCCCGCAGAAAAGTTGAGGACGAATTCGCTGCTGACCTTTCACGGGCGGGGGCGCCCGCGCCACACCAGAACAATGAGAGCCAACGCATCGATGAAGTCGTCGTCACATACTTCGCCAAGCCCCATTCCTATACCACCGACGACATCATCGAAATTTCCGCCCATGGTTCGCCGGTCGTTCTTCATCACATCGTCGAGCTTGCCCTGGCTCGTGGCGCTCGTCTTGCCGAACCGGGCGAATTCACCATGCGCGCTTTTCTCAACGGACGCATTGATCTCACCCAGGCTGAAGCTGTCCGCGATCTCATCGATTCGCAAACGCTTTATCAGGCGAAGGTCGCGTCCCAGCAGCTCGAAGGCGCACTTTCCCGTCGCTTGCAGCCGATTAAACAAAAGTTGGTGGAGTTAATCGCGACACTCGAAGCAGGAGTGGACTTCGCTGAAGACGACGTTTCGGTCTTGCCCGCCGCTCAGATCCTTCAGCGGATTGAAACCGTGCACATCCCACTCGAAGAGTTGGCCCGCACTTTTGCTTACGGAAAAATTGTCCACGAAGGCTTGACTCTCGCCATTGTCGGGCGTCCGAACGTCGGCAAATCGAGCCTGTTCAATCGACTGGTCGAGCGCGAGCGTGCCATCGTCACCGCAACCCCGGGCACCACGCGCGACCTCGTCACCGAAACTGTTGCGATCGGCGGTATTCCGGTCAAACTGATCGATACCGCGGGCATTCGTCGCGCACTCGACGAGGCTGAAAGTATTGGCATAAGCAAATCGTTGGAAACTATGGCCGATGCCGACCTGGTGCTAATCGTAAGAGATTCATCGCAGCCGGTTACGCCCGAGGACGAAGAGTTACTGAAGCCAATCGCGGGACGCCCCGCAATTGTGATCGAGAACAAATGCGATTTGCCCGCTTCGAAATCTCCGTCTCAGGGAACGGTGCGCACGTCTGCCCTCACCGGGGAAGGCATTGCGGAACTGCGAAACGAGATCCTACGCCACATCGGAGGCGACACCGGAGCCCAGTCCGAAACCGGATTTCTCACCAACGTGCGGCATCAGTCGCGAGTCCGCGAATCCATCATTGCGCTGGAAACTGCCCAGTCTGCCGTGAGTCACAAGGTCCCGCATGAAATGCTGTTGCTCGATTTGTACAATGCTCTGCGCCCGCTCGATGAAATTACCGGAACCACGACAAACGACGACATCCTCAATCTGATTTTCAGCACGTTCTGTATCGGGAAATAGAGTTAGATTCTAACTCGGGACAGGGATGTCGAATCGGCTCTCGACTCTTGATGCAGTCTTTTCAACCGTGTCAAACAGTACAGAGTTCATTCCTAAGCGAGCTGCCGCCTCGACGTTTTCGGCGCGATCATCCAGGTACAAGATGTCTTGCGGGGCCGCTTTGAGTAGTTCGAGACAATTTCGATAGATCGCCAGCTCCGGCTTTATGGATCCATAGTCGCAGGAATAAATCAGGTATTCAAACGTAGAGAGGATCGGAAAAAACTTGGTCACATGGCGACTGAGTTCGAGCGGCATGTTTGAGAGAAGGCTTAAGGAGAAGCCTTCGTGGTGCAGCAGCTTTGCCCATTCCACAGCGCCTTGATTTGGTCGAGTGATACTTTCGCTATCGAGCTTGATTAGCATTGCTATCTGATCTCCGCTCAAACCCAGTTCTTGCTGGCCAACAACCGCTGTCCAGTAGGCTGGTCCATCGATATCACCCCGGTCGTAGGGCGGCCGTAGGTTCCAGTAAAGCTCCGAGAATCGCTCCTGGGGAATGCCGCACACGACCGCCATACCTTTCATATCCTCCAGCGTTTGCTCGCGGCAAAGAACGTTTCCGTAATCGAAGACGACTGCCCGAACCGAACGCTTTGGTGAAAGACCTCGTATGGCGTTATGCTTGGCACTATCAGGCATAAATCGGATAATACAAGTATATACGTGCATAACAAAGTGCATTCGTGCACAATGGGAAGGATGAAACCAGACGCGGAAGCAGGCCAAGTCGCCCTCAAGGAAGAGCGTCACCAGTACATCCTGGAGCTGCTTGGCAGTGAGGGCCGAGTCCTCGCCGCAGACCTTAGCAGTCGATACCGGGTCTCTGAAGACACAATTCGTCGAGATCTGCGCGAATTGGCGAGTTCGGGAAAGATCCAACGGGTACACGGCGGTGCCCTGCCTCGCCGTGCCGAGGCCGTTCCTTTCGGGTCTCGCCAACAAATCGACATGGAGAGCAAGATCGGAATTGCTCGAGCGGCGGCTGACATGATCCACGACGGTGAGGTGGTGCTGATTGATGGGGGTACCACTAATCTAAGAATTGCTTCCTACCTTTCAAGAGAGCGTTCGGCGACGATTGTTACCAATAGCCCACCGCTTGCGCTGGCGTTGGCGGATCATCCGAAGGTGAGCGTGCTGATGCTCGGAGGGAATTTTCTTAAAGAGGCGCGGGTCACGACCGGCATCGAGACCATTCGACGAATCGAATCCATTCGCGCTGATCTATGTTTTCTCGGAATGTGCAGCTTGCACCCGGAGGTCGGAATAACCGTCGGCGACCGAGAAGAAGCGTACGTGAAGCAAGCGATGATAGGGGCTTCAACGGAAGTGGTTGGCCTGATCTCACTTGGGAAAATGGGGACCTCTCTGCCTTACCTGGTCGGTCCGGCTTCCCGACTGACGCGTTTGATCACCGATGCATCAGACGAAGGTGTCCTGAATCCCTACCGCTCCCAAGGCATAGAAGTCACAAGTACGTAGAATGAAGCGGTTCGATACTTCTACAGGTACGCCGTGTCGACATATGAATTTTTTATGCATGAATTCCACTACGCAGAGGAACACGTAATGGCACGAACCTTTCGTAAAGCTTTCCGACGAATGGAGAAGTGTTTGCTGTTGGGACTGATGGTCGCAGTCTCGCTTGAAGCGCAACCGAGTGTTCCGTCGGCGCCGGCCTGGACTGGAGTCGTACGCACGGCTGCCGGTGACCCTGTGGCCGGAGCGAAGGTAACGGTATACACACCAGCCGCTAAAGAGAACCTAACAGCAGTTACGGGAAGCGATGGAAAGTTCGCGATTGCGGACATTCGACTCGGGCCACATAAGGTGAGCGTGCAACTGCCGGGGCGAGGTCCGACAGCGGCAGTGGATATTGTTGGAATAACAGTTGTGCTGACGGTATCCGAGCAAAACGTGCTGTCCTTTGCAGCCAACCCGCAAACTCCTGCGGCGGGAGTCTCGAATGGGAACCCGAGCACGACTTCGAACCCAGCCAGTGGAGCAGCGGAGGAGAAACTCTCCAGCCAAAAGGTAAATGAGTTGCCGTTGAATGGACGAGACTTCAGCGCGTTGTTGCTGTTAGCAGCGGGTACGATGACCGACGTGAACGGGCAGACGAATTTCACCCAGCAGTTTGCCATCAATGGACAGCGCGGCGTTGAGGCCGTGTTCGCGATGGACGGTGCGGATGTCAGCGATCCAGAGATGGGCGGGAGCACGTTCACGAATTTCAACGTAGATGCGATTCAGGAGTTGCAGTCAAGCTCAGGCTGGATGCCGGCGGACATCGGGCGCGGCGCGGCTGGCTTTACCAATATCGTGACACGATCCGGGAAAAGCGGTTTTCACGGGTCATTCTTTGAGTTCTTAAGGAACTCTGCCCTCGATGCTCGGAATTATTTCGATCACCCATCGATTGCGGACCCAGGCCGGATCCCTCCGTTCCGCCGAAACGAGTTCGGATTTACGAACGGTGGGCCGGTCGTGTTACCACCTGTGTATGACGGACGCGACCGCACGTTCTATTTCGTGCAGTATCAGGGATTCAGGCAGGTGCTGGGAACGACCCAGGTTTTGGCTGTGCCAACGGCAGCTGAGCGAGCGGGTCAGGACATAGTGACGTACCCGGACGGCAGCACCGACACGCTGCAGATAGCGGGGAGTTCGAATAGCCCGGGAGTAAATTCGGCGATTGCTTCCATACTGGCGCGTTATCCACTCCCTAACAACCCGACCGGCGCGTATGGTGCGCGAACCTATGCTGCTCCTTCCAACGTGAACACGGATGCGGATCAGTTTTCGATCCGCATCGATCAGCAAGTTGGCGCAAAAGGACAATTGTCGGGCCGGTTCAATTACGACAATCTGACCGGACCAACCACAAATCCAGATCAAACGCTGCTTGACCCAAGCTTCGGCGTGCAGTATGTAGACCGGCAGCGCAACGGGGTCATCACCTACACGCGCACCGTGTCTCCGCACTTTCTCTGGTCGACGTCGGTAAGTTTCACGCGAACGACGCCGTCGTTTGTAACACCGAACCACACCGATCCGGCTTTGAAATTCATCGATGGCCTTTACGAGGCGTACAACGGCGCGGCGGGCTCGGTGATGTCGGCGTTCGGGAATTTGTTCCAGGGACAATTGAATTTTACCTGGACGTCTGCGCGCCACGCGGTGAAATGGGGTGCGGAGGCGCGACTGAATCGCGACACGACATACTTCGGAATCAGTCCCAATGGCGAATACGATTTTGGCGGCGGAACGGTTTACTCGCCCGTGTTCATTCCTTCCGCTAGCGGACAGCACAATGTGCAAGTAGGCGATCCTCTACCAGACACGCTAAGTAGTCTGCTGATCGGCTATCCGTACGGGTACACGGTCGCGGTGGCGCCGCCTTATTCATCAGATGGCGCGCACATTGGGCCCGCGGCCATCAACCGGAATGATGTGAACGCTTACGTCGAGGACACATGGAAAATCAATCCACAATGGACGCTCGATTACGGGCTGCGATATGAGCTCTACACGCCGATTTCGGAGCGGGCGCACCGGACGTCGAGCTTCCTGAATTCGTTTCCACCGGCAGGCGTTGGGCAGGAATTTTTGATCAATCCACAACCTACTTATCAGACCAATTGGAACGGCTGGGGGCCGCGTGTGCAACTGGACTGGAATGCGCCACAGGCAGTGCATGTGCACATGGGCGGGGCGATCACAGTGATTCCGCCAAATATCTGGCAGGACAATCTTCTTACGGGGTCAACCCCCTACGTTGTTTATCCACGCGTCAATGCGGCGCAAAACGGAGAGATCGCCTACGGATTCCAAATTACCCCGAACGAATTGCCGTCCGTCTATAACACCGCTGGCGTGAACGTATTGGCCAGCGGCGATCCGAACAAAGTGCCGACTAACACTGTGATGGACGTAAATCGATACCAGCAAGAGTTGGCAGCACTGTCGCCGAGTGGGCAGCTCTCGCTGCTGAGTCTGGCCGGGATCGACCGGCGATTCGGCAATGGCTACCTTCAAAGTTGGACGCTAGGGCTGGAGCGGGCTTTCGGCGGCCTCACGGCCGACGTCGCGTATGTTGGAACATCGGCGTTTCGACTTCCCAGAATGTCCTATCCAAACGCGTATCCCGGAGCGGGCCCGGAATTTGCGCGGTTTACAAACTTCGACGGTAGTGGCGCGGCGACGGGTGGTTTCGGATTCGAGTCGGTGATGACAGCGACCTCGCACTCGTCGTACAACGCGCTGCAGACCTCATTATCGGGAAATGTCGGGCACGGCGGTCCGTCATTGCAAGCCGGCTACACCTGGAGCAAATCACTGGATGATGTCAGCGGCATCCTGGGAGGAGCAGGCACCGGCGCTGTGACGCAGTTTAGTCCGCAAGACCCGTTCGATACCCAAGCGGAAAGAGGGCCGTCAAGCTTTGACGCGACGCACTCCTTCACCTTGAGCGCGGCCCAGGATTTGCATTTCGAGCATTTGGGACTTCAGTCGGATCGAACGCGCCTGTTGACGAAGGGCTGGGAGTTGCTGAGCATCTCGACGATCGCTAGTGGTTCGCCGTTTACGGTTTATTCGGGAATCCAGCAGACGGGCGCGGGAACGATTGGCGCGGACCGGCCAGACCAGATTGAGATCCCGGACCTCTCGACCGGCGGCAGTTCCACGCGACCGCGCGACGATTATTTTGGGCGGGGCGCGAACAACGCAAGTTTCTTTTCCATTCCCATCGGGATCGCGGGCGGGACCGGCCCAAACTCCGGGCGCTTTGGGACGCTCGGACGTAATACATTTCGCGGCCCGGCATATTACGATTTCGATTTTGCGTTCATCAAGACGACTCCGATTGGCCGCCGGGAAAGTGGTTTGGAACGAGCGGACCTGCAATTCCGCGCAGAGCTATTCAATCTGTTTAACATCGTCAACATGGGGCTACCTGCGAACACCATCGAGGGTACAGGGTTTGGCATGATCAGCAAGACCGCGGGAACCTCACGGCAAATTCAGTTTTCGCTAAAACTCATCTACTGAGGCGCGTCGGGCAGCGACACAGGGTTGGAGGGACGACAGAAACATGCGCATGTTACTCCTATGTATTCCGAAATGGAGTACTGTTCCCGAGCACTGCAATCACAGACGTTAGAAGACAATATTCCATTTTATATAGCGGAAAGTAGAGTAATTCTGATAGAGCGATTAAGCGTCGTGACGCCAGTTAATCCGCGCCAACGCTTACGGAGCTCTATGGTATGATGCCTCGGCTTGAACGATTTTGGCGAGATTTCCTGTGATCCAATTCGTAATTTCGAAGGCTCAAAGATGAATACCCGAATTGCCCTCCCAATCCTAGCAACCCTCCTGGCAATCATGAGCGGGGCCAAAACAGTTCCGGCCCAGCCGGCCGACTCTACGGCGCCGCATGTGATTCAGGTGGACGGTGATGTTGCTGGTACACACGATCCATCCATAGCTAAAGATGGTGACGCCTGGTATTTATTTGCGACCGCGACCGGACGAGATCATAAAGGTGAGTTGCCGGTCCGCTGCTCGAAAGACCTCCATCACTGGAAAGAGTGCGGATATGTTTTCCCGGCCGTGCCTGAATGGATTAAGAAAGAACTCCCCGAAACCAAAGAGCTTTGGGCGCCAGATATCTCTTATTTCAATGGCAAGTTTCATCTCTACTATGCATTCTCGGCTTTCGGTAAAAATACTTCCGGGATTGCGTTGCTTACCAACAAAACGCTCGATCCCAACAGCTCAAATTTTCACTGGGAGGACGAGGGTCTGGTTCTGCGATCGCGGGTAGAAGACGATTTCAACGCAATTGACCCCAATCTTGTTCTGGATACCCATGGGCATGCCTGGTTGAGCTTCGGAAGTTTTTGGACCGGCATCAAGATGAGGCGAATCGATCCCAGGACTGGCAAGCTGGATCCGAAAGACACAAAGTTGTACTCTCTGGCTCAACGTAAACGTCCCGACAATCCTCCGCCGAATCCTCCCGGTTTGCCGGGCAACTGGCAAGCTATTGAAGCGCCGTTCGTGGTGCATCATGACCGTTATTACTACTTGTTTGTCTCTTTTGATTTATGTTGCCGAGGCATTAAGAGCACTTACAAGACGATGGTCGGCCGCTCTAAGAATGTCACCGGACCTTATACTGATGCAGACGGAAAAGCAATGCTCGAGGGTGGCGGAACGCCGCTGCTGGTGGGGAATGAGCGATGGATCGGTCCCGGCGGCGAATCGATTCTTCAACAAAAAGACGGCGACATTATTGTGTTTCACGCTTATGACGGGACGACGGGTCGACCGTCACTCCAGATTTCTTCTATCGCTTGGAATAACGGTTGGCCACATGCCGTGCTGGAAGGTGATGTGAAGCTTCCCGCAAAATGAAGTTCGCACTTTAAGTCTTTGTCGCTATTTCTTGTCATCGAGTTGCTTGGCGGCGGGATCGCTGGAGTCCAATATCTTAATTACCACTCTGTGTTGCTCGACCTCTTCATGCTCAAGCTGGCTGGCGACTTGGAGCTCCTTCTCGGAGTCATCTTTTTTGCCAAGACGGGCATACGACATCCCCAAATAATAGTGTCCCTCACGCAATGAGGGATCGGAAGCGACGGCGCGTTGCAGCAGATCTGCTGCTTTCTCGTACTCCTTACGCTGAAATTCGACACGGCCCATTCCCGTCAGGGCTCCCGCATGTTTTGGATCATGTTCCAACACGCGGCTGAATCGGCGGGCAGCACTTTCCAGACTTTTTTCCTCGAGATCGATCAGTCCGAGCTGGAAGTAAGACTCTGTCTGCGCCGGCTGCAGTTCGATGGATTGTTCGAATTGGCGACGAGCGTCCGCTGCCTGCTGTAATGCTTGCAAGGCGAAGCCCAGGGCATAATGGCCGCTCGCATCTTTCGGGCGAAGCACCACATAATGCTCGAATGATTCCCTGGCGTCCTGATATTTGCTCAACTCAATCTGGGCGCGGCCCAATCCGTAAATTGCACTGAGATCGTCCTTGCGCACAGCTAAAACTTCCTGGAACGCCTGCATGGCATCAGGAAGCAGAGACATGCGCAGCGCGATCAAACCAAACTCAAAGGTAACGTTCGGATCCAGTGGAGCCGTCTTATGTGCCTGGATCAAGACCGCCAGAGCTTTCTCCAAATCTCCACTCTGTAATGCAGCTTTCGCTTGAGCTCGCCAAACGTTCACGAGGGTGGAAAGAGCATCGCTGCGGGCAGGATCAATACGCAGGGCTTCTTGGAATTCGGGTATAGCGTCATTCTGGCGGTTGATTTGCACATAGAGAAGTCCCAGATCGACGTGGGCACTCGCAAAATCTGGTTTCTGCTGTATAGCCTGCTTGAATAATTGCTCTGCCTCCGCCTCCCGTCGTTGCTGGGCACGTATAACTCCCAGCAAGTTCAGTGCACGATATTCGCTAGGATCAGCGGCCAGCACGGTCTTCAGCTCGGTTTCCGCTTTCTGTAAGTCTCCTGCAGCGATAGACTCTGCGGCATCCTTGATCAGCGCAAAATTGCTGGATTGACTTGTCGTACTTTTCGCCGCCGCCGTGGCATGAGAAAAAGATAAGAGAGCGCAGCTGTAAAACACGAGGAATCTTGATGCGGATGCAGTCATGCGGGACAAGAAACTCCCTGGAAGGATATCTTGCAAGTGATGAGATTTAAACTCGACATCAGCAGTCTATTACCAAACTATTTTCCATTTGCCTGTGAAGCCGTGCCGCCGGAGTTTTCGCCCTGAGCGCGCATCAGGTCTTCCGTGAGCTTGAACTGTTGTGCAGCCAAATCTGATTTGCCTGTCCGCTGATAGACCCTTCCAAGCAAATAGTGAGCTGGGGCATTCTTTGCGTCCAGGCGAACCGCTTCTTCCACTTCTTTACGCGAATCCTCGAACCGGTTCAGGTCAAAATAAGATTTCCCCAGCTCGTAGCGGATTTTGCTAGATTTGGGATCGATGTTCGCGGCCTTTATCAAAAGAGTTGCAGCGTCTTCGGACTTATTCGCCTTGCTTAGTAGCGCGCCGAGATTCAAATAGGGCTGTTCGTTGTGAACCGTTGCGGCTTCGTCCAATACGATCGCTTTTCGGTATTCCGCAATCGCAGGATCCAGCTGGTTCTCTGCCTCCAAGCTTAGCCCCAAGTTATTCTGCGCTTTCACATTGGCGGGGTCACGTTTCAACACTTCCTGAAAGGCCGCAACCGCCTGGTCGAACTGATTTTGCTGATAGCGCACTCGCCCGAGATGGTAACGGACTTCAACATTATCCGGCTCCATCTTGAGTGCCTCCTCAAGATAGTGACCGGCGTCGCGGTAGTCGTTTAAAAGCACGTAATCCAGGGCAACAATTTTCAGGTCATCGGCGGTCGGAGTTTTTAACTTCGCGGCCGCAGTGAAAAGTTTCAAGGACTGCTTGGGCTTATTCTCGCGGAAGTAAGTATAAGCAAGCAGATAAACAGCATCTTCCGATTGGGGATGAGCAGAGCTATACGCCTGCAAAACGGTCTCCGCGGCTTCGAATTGCCCCAAATTGACTAGACACTTTCCCTGGAAAAGCAGGGCATCGGTTTTCCCAGGCTGCATTTTCTCTGTGTCCGCAAAGGCGGTGGCAGCTTCCTTCCAGCTTTTCTGGCGGAAAAGAAGCATGGCTTGATCGAAGTCGGCCGCTTGGGAAAATAATGGGACTGCCCCCATCAGGCAAGCCAGGAGTGCGACCGCGCCAATCAATCGTTTAGCCATGAGCTATATCAATTATCGATTGCGCCCGGTCATTTTCCGGAGGCAATTGTTTCCGTCACATCAAGAAACTGGTCCGCCTTCGTGTTTTCCAATGTCTGCACAATCCCGCTGGGCCAGCGGATTCGGATCAGCTTTACGGAGTTCTCGCCGCCCAATCCGAAATGGACCCGGCGATCGCTCGACGATTCGTAGCTGCCGGCGGTGGTGACGGTCGCCGATTGCTTGCCCGCATCCGTTACAATTTCGACCTGCGCTCCGATCCCGTCTCTATTGCTCTTGACGCCGATCAGTTTTAGAGTGATCCAATGATTTTGCGTAGGCGTTTGATTCATCAGCACCCAGGCCGGTCCATTGTTGGAAGTGACTACAACATCTACTCTTCCGTCATTATTTATGTCGCCGACAGCTAGGCCTCGCCCTACCCACTTTTGCTGGAAGACTTCTCCTGATTCCGCCGAGACATCCACAAACTTCTTACCTAGAATATTGCGCGCTAGCATAGGTGGCTCGCGATAGTGCAAGTGGGGCTCGTTGATCTCAATCGTGTCCATTACGTGTGATTGCACGATGAACAGGTCTTTCCAGCCGTCGTTATCGTAGTCAAGAAACTTCGCACCCCATCCGGAGTGCAGCAAGGTCAGGGCACCCAGGCCAGCCACGTTGGTGGAGTAATCGAAGGTGCCGTCTCCGGCATTGGTGTATAACCCGTACCTCTGGTTGGCTAAGTCGGTGATGACGGCATCCGGCCAACCATCGTTATTGTAATCTTCGAAGTCGACTCCCATACCCGCAAAGGTGGCGCCACTACCATCCAGCGCGAGACCGGAAACCATGGCAACTTCCTCAAATGTGCCATCGCCTTTGTTGTGAAAAAGAAACTCTGGCATGGAGTCATTGGCGATCAAAATATCTGGCCAGCCGTCGTGATCATAGTCGGCAATCGCCACTCCCAACTCTTTTCCAGGTTTGTCCACGCCAGCCTTATGCGACACTTCTGTGAACTTGCCGTTGCCATCGTTGTGATAAAGAAGCATGGGAACTGGCTTGAAGATATCCGGATGGCAGTATGCCCGGTAGCCTTCCTTCCGTTCGCCGCAATTGATGTCGTCGAAATCCCACTCCATATAGCGGGCCACTACCAGGTCGAGACGCCCGTCGTTGTCGTAATCAACCCACGCGGCGCTGGTGGCCCAGCCGGAGCCGGCAACGCCGGCACTCTCGGTGACGTCGGTAAAGGTGCCATTGCCGTTATTGTGATAAAGCGTGCTGTGGCCGTAGCCGGCAACGAAGAGATCGTCATATCCGTCGTTGTCATAGTCACCCACGGCGACGCCCGTGGAATAGCCCACGCCGCTCAGACCCGCCTTCTCCGTGACATCTTCGAATGTCCCGTCCGGCTTTTGGTGATAAAGGCGGTTCCAATACTTGGGGTCATCTTTTTGCGGGATCGCGCCTTTGGCCATGGGATCGTTGATGCGAGCACCATTGGCGAAAAAAATATCGAGACGGCCATCATTGTCATAGTCAAACAATGCCACTCCCGAGCCCATGGTCTCCAACAGGTATTTCTTCGAAGTGGTCGGGGACTGATGGTCGAAGTGAATACCCAGTTTCTGGGTGATATCGACAAAGTTGCCGGGCACGAGCGCGCCCGGTCCGGGCCTGGAGGACGGTACCGCAGTTTGGCCAAAACTATAGCTGAGGGCGAACGACAGCCAAAGCATACCGCCGCAAATCCCAACGATTCGGTTTCGCCGCATACTTGGGAATACCGCCCCCGCGATTCTCCCACGGCTCGGCGGAGGCATTTCTTACTTGAACGCACTTTCAGTTTATACCGGGGAAGGCTGCATTCGGCGCGGTTCAGCTGGCTTGTTCTGCAAGAAAACTGGGCCGTCGCTTAAGCAACGGCCCAGAGGTGAAGTTAAGTGGAGGATTCGTCAGAACTCAAACTTGAGTTGCAACTGAATCTTCCTCGGTAGCAAGAGATAACCACCGCCTCCGGTGTTCGAGATGTTGTTAATGTTGATCAACCCGAAATTGGTTTGCGCAAGTTGGGCATGAGGATCAGATGCGAATCGTACGGATTCAAGTCGCCCGGCCGATTCCAGATATGCCTATTAAACGCATTCAGGAAGCTCACCTGTAGAAGCATATCGCTACCTTCTGTGATCTTGGTCCGCTTCAGCAAGTTGAAGTCCTCACTCAGATAAGGGGACATGCGGATCGCGCCGTCAACTCGTGGCAAGGTTCCGAATGTGTAGTTTCCGCGAGCCGTGACTTTGTCCGCGGAATTGGGATCATCGAAGGCCGCCTGCCCAGGGTTTAGGGTGGTAGGAAGGTCAAGCGAATTGAATATCGGCTGGGTAACCGGGTCCCAGTGCCCACTCTTATAGGCTGAACTGAAGATCGAGCTACCCGGTGTTTGGTCGAAGCGTATGCAACCTGAAAATGCCGGGACCCCCGAAGCGCAACCAAATGCTATGGGCTGGCCACTCTCATAACGTTGGACACCGCTGAACGACCAACCGCCAACCACTTTGTCCAAAACGCCGGGGCTGTTCAGGAATTTCTTGTTCTTGCCGAAAGGCAGCTCATAGATGTAGCTGACCACAAAATTTTGCGGAAGGTCCTGGTTGCTGATCGCCTTGTCTCCATCCTTGTTGAACGGATTCTGCGGAGCGCCGCCTTGATGCAGTGTGGCAAAGAAGGGCAATGCAGCATCGGCGTCGGTCAGGGTCTTCGACCAGGTATAGGAAGCCATCAGGTTTAGGCCATTGTGGAAGCGCCGATTCAATGTAGCTTCCAATGCGTTGTACGTGGATTGCCCCAAATCCTCTAGGCAGCAATCGGTGTTGAAACCGAAGTATTGCGGGAAAGGAACGAGAGCTTGCGCGGCAATTAGATTGGTGGGGAAACCCGCATAAGGAGGGGTGATTCCCGCGGCAACAGCTTGGGGAGAATCAATATTGGCGCCGAGCACTCCGCCGAGAGCGAAATACTTGGGGTTAAGTGAGTTCACCGCATCGAAATTCGAACGCAGGTGAGTGGAATGCTGCCCCACGTAAGCGATATCGAGAATCAGGTCGGTAGCGATTTCGTGCTGCACTTCCGCACTCCAGTTCTGGATCATGGGCGTACGGCCATACGATGGATCAATGTAAGTTGGTCCCTGGAAGTTGAGCTGAGTCGGGTCTAGATTTGGCGGAGCTGGGAAACTTGGGAAACCGGAATCAAGAGTAAACGCTGGATCAAAGCCTTGCGGACTATTGAACGACGGATTGGCCTGGAATCCGGTGCGATTGTCGCCACCGAAATCAGCATATTGCAGGCCGCCGTAGATGATGCCGTAACCGCCGCGGAATACGGTTTTGCTGTTAAATACCGATGGAGACCAGGCAAATCCCAGGCGTGGTCCGAAACCTTTCTTCCAGGTATTCGCCCAACGCTCATTTGCATTTCCATTACGTCCAGTCCCATTTCCTGCGAACTCCAGCACTCCGGGTAGATTGCCAGCGCCAGGATTCGGTTCGGTTAAATTGATAGTCGAAGTGTCGCCGTACGCCTCTTTGAATGGTTGATCGATTTCATAGCGCAGACCATAGTTAATCACCAGGGTCGGCATAACTTTAAAGCTGTCCTGGACGAACCCAGCCCAGTAGTTTCGTAACCAACGAGCCTGGCTGGCATAAGCGCTGACTGATCCGGTGTTCGGATCACCCAGCAGTAAACTGGCAGTTCCATTGCCGGTCAGGTTGTTTTGTATTGTCGAATCAGTAGTCGCAGCTGTTTGTCCACTGGTGAAGTTGAGAGAGCCGGTGGTGTTCTGGAAATTCAGCGGAGAATACTGTTGATACCACTGTTCGTAGCCGAACTTGAATTCGTGTTTGCCTTTTACCCAGTTCAGGGTGTCGCCAAAACGAAAACCATTATCGATGGTATCTCCATACACGTTATCGCCCAACTGCGTTGGAGTGGACGAGTTGGCGATTTGCGGAAACAACTTGCCGCTTGCTCCGGTCAGGCCGAGTTGAGCATCCCAGTCGGTACCATTCCCCAATCCTACTGCTGCGCCCACGTTCTTACTATTGGTTCGGTTGTAACCAAGGCTAAGGTGGTTCAGCAAGGTAGGCGAAATCGTGTAGTCGTAACCAAAACGAATGTAATGGGTTCCAAAGAATTGGTTGCGCCCTGCTCCCGCAGGCCCTGCGAATACTGGATTGGTGGAGAGGCGGACGTTCTCGCGCGAAGAATAACTGAAATACGCCTTACTCTTTGCCGAGATGTTTTGATCGATGCGAAAGGTCGTAGTCGTATCCAGAATTGGGAAGCTATAGGGGAAGAGATAATTGTTGGTAAGGCCGGTATTTTGCGGGGTCGGGTAATATGAAAGTATATTTTTACCGACGGTCGAAAGGTCACCGGCTGGAATGACATTCCCCGTGCTTCCCGCTTCATTCATAAAAGCTGTCCGGCACTCCACGCCGCCCACGGTTTGGGTGGTTGTTGGATCAAAAATCTCACCCTGATAGATTGGGGTGCCGTCGCAGGGGTTGGTTCCGAGCACATTCCCGGTATTCAACGTTTCAGAAAAATCGCCGGTACGCTGCAACGCAGTCGGTACCGTGTCGGTAGCCACACCACCTTGCTCTTGCCGGTATTGTTCCCACGAAAAGAAGAAAAAGGTCTTGTCTTTGCCGTTATAGAGGTGCGGAATCACCACGGGTCCCCCCAGAGCCCCGCCGTAGTCATTCTGTCTGTCAAGCGGAGTCGCACTCGCAGACCGTGGACCGATGCCATTCGCCAGGTTGTAGTCATTGCCCCAAAAGTTGGCGTCGAGGTCTTCGTTGCGGAATAATTCGTAGGCTGTGCCGTGGTAAGCGTTGGTCCCGCCTTTGGTGTTGAAGCTCTCGATGCCGCCAGTGGTTCTGCCAAACTCGGCGGGCAGCGTGGAAGTGATTACCTTGAATTCGCTCAGGGCTTCGACCGAGGGAGCGGTCTCGTCAAAGGACGATCCGTTCTCTGACCGGGTCGTGCCGGCGCCGTCGAGAAGAACCTCTGTGGCATAGTTCTGACCGCCGGTGATCTTGGATTCGAAGGTTCCACCGTTGCCGGAGTCCGAACCAGGTCCGACCGCGCCCGGCGTCAAGAAGACGAACGCTTCCGGAGAGCGCATGGCCTGGACCGTGCTTCCCAGAGCGAGCGGGAGATCCAACGTCTGTTTCTGGGTGATGACGGTGCCGATGTCTGAACTTTCCGATTGCACGGTGGGAGCGTCCGCGTTTACCACCACGTTCTCCGTGATAACACCCGTTGCCAATTTGACGTCGAGAGCGCTCGTGGTAGCGACTTGCACCACCACACCAGTGAGAGTCGCCGTCTTGAAACCCGCGGCGCTGACCGTGACGTCGTAAGTCCCGATATTCAAGTTGGGGAATCGGTAAGATCCTGAGCTACTCGAAACGGTTTCGTAGGTTGAGCCGGTGGACTGCCCCTTCGCGGTAATCTTCGCGTTCGGGACGAGTGCACCGGAGGGATCGCTGACATTGCCGGCGATGGAACCTTGGTTGGTTTGTCCCCACGCGGAGCCCAACAAGATTGCCATGACTAGTACGACTAGCGAGGTACCAGTCCCAAGATTTCGTGCCCAGCTCTTCTTTTCTTGCAGATACATGTCAGATTCTCCCTATATTAAAATGTCAAAGGCTTGCTATGTCACCTAACTGGAAAACGTTTACCGTAAGGCTCACAAAAAAACTGTTACGAAATCAAACCGTTCCCTTATTGCGCCGTATCTTGCATCTGGGCGGAACGCTTGAGCTTATCCTGTAATTTTTGTGCCTGCTGCGCATCCGCCTGCTGCTTGAGCCGCATAAACGCGTCCAAAGCCGCGCGCGATTCCTCTGTTTTCTGCTCACGCCGGTAGAGCTGGGCTAACTGGTAGTACGACTGGCGCAGGGTCTCAGTGTCGGATTGTCCAGAATCCGATACTGCTGCGGAGAAATTCTGGATGGCATCCGCGGTATTCCCCAATTGAGCCTGGGCGCGGCCGAGCTGGTAATGTGCATTCGCGCTGTGTGGCGTTTTGCGCAGGATTTCCGTCAAGAGCTTCACCGAAGTCTCCGGCTTTGATCGCTCAATGCTCACGACCGCGAGTTTGTACATGGAAGACACGCTTTCGGGATCGATTTTCAGCTCGCCCTGAAATTCATCCTCTGCCTTGGCCAGTTGGTTCTGTTTCCAGTAAATATCCGCCAATTCCTCATGAAGTCCAGGTTCTCCGGGTTTTAACCGGATCGCTTCCTGGGCCTCGTGAATGGCTTCTTCGTAGCGTTCCTGCTCTACGAACGACTGAGCCAGTACTTGATGGATCCGCCAGGATTGTGGATCGACCTGGTACATGCGCTCGTACGTTTCCTTTGAAACCAGCATGTGGGCTCGGCCACGGTGGTAAAGAATATCCACGTTGTTTGGACTCAGCGCAGCCGCTTTGTCCAAAGTGCTGGTCGCGCCGTCAGCGTCGCCCGCAGCCAATTGCGCCACGCCCAACCACATCCATGCGTCAGCATTCGTGGGATCGATCTGAGTTTCATGCTTCAATGCCGTGATCGCCTCGGGATAGTCGTTGTTCCGATACTGCGCAATCCCCAAAAACAAGTTTGCCCCACGGAGCCGTGGTTTAAGCTTGATACTTTTGCCGAGCGCACTGATCGCATCGTCTAACCGAGTCTGCTGCAAGCGGGCCAAACCAAGGTTGAAATAAGCCTCGGCGAAAGTAGGGTTCAGAGTCGCGGCTTTGGAGAAGTCCGTCGCCGCTTCGTCGAGTTGCCCATTCCGCATGGCTTCGGTACCTTGGTGAAACGCTTTCTCGAACTGAACACTCTGGGCAAACCCCGCGACAGATACCAAGAGCAGCGCGAGAAACCCAAGTAGACGACTGAAACTACTCGTCTTACGGAAAACCCCTAGTTGTCCATGTGTTATCAAATCGGGCGCGACTATAGTATTAAACGATTAGACTTGTCAAGACTTTTTTGGCGGAAAATGATCAAACGAGAAAACGTTTACTCTGCGGGTTCCTGCCCGATTTAGGGACAACAGCCAAGCGCTTCGAATCTTAAACGTAATGCAAGGTTATTCCGTGGGCGACGCCCTTAACTTTTCATTGGGATAGCGTGCGGACTATCTACAGATGTTGTCGCAAATGGGTTTATGGAGTGGGTGGGTGCGGGGATTACGGGAAACGTTTTCCATGCTAAGATGGGCGCCGTTTGTAGTGTTTTTCTGTGTGGTTGAGTAGCGATCATCATGAATATCCAGGAAATTGCCAAGCGCGCCCGGGTTTCCACCGCCACGGTGTCCCGTGCCATCAACCGGGTGCCGACGGTGAATCCGCAACTGGCCAAACGGGTGTGGAAGGTCGTCGAGGAGCTGGGATACTACCCCAACACTCAAGCCCGCGCCCTGGTCTCGGGACGCAGCCGGATCTTTGGGTTGATCGTTTCTGAAATCACCAATCCCTTTTTTCCCGAGATCGTGCAGGTGTTTGAAACCATCGCAGTGCAGCATCAGTACGAGATTCTGCTGACCTCCACGGTGAACGATCCCAAACGCATGGAGAGTTCGGTGCGGCGCATGATCGAGCGGCGCGTGGATGGCGTGGCGGTAATGACCTTCGGGATGGAAGAGGTGCTGCTCGAGGATTTGAAACTACGGCAAGTGCCACTGGTGTTCGTAGACGTGGGCCCGGCGCGGCCACGGGTGAGCAATATTCGCATCGATTATCTGCACGGGATTCGCCAGGCGGTGCAGCATCTGGCGGCGCTGCGGCACCAGAAGATCGCGTTTATCAGCGGGCCCTTGCGATTGAAGTCTTCGCTGGCACGCAAGCAGGCGTTTATCGGTTCCATGCAGGAGATCGGGCTGGAGGTGGATCCCGAGTTGATTCTGGAAGGGGACCACACCATGGAAGGCGGCATGGAGGCCTGCGCCCAGCTGCTGGCGCGGGTGGACAGACCGACGGCGGTGCTGTGTTCGAATGACATGACCGCGATCGGGGTGCTGCGAAAGAGTTATGAAGATGGCATTATCATTCCGCGAGATCTGTCGGTGGTGGGATTTGATGACATCCGGCTGGCGCAGTTCGTGCTGCCTCCGCTGACCACGATACAGATGTCGCAGACCGAGTTGGCGCGCCTGGCGTTCAACGCGCTGCTGGCGGAAGTGGGCCGGGTAACACCCTCGCCCAACGGAACCGAATACGTGGTCAAAACCAACCTCGTCCTCCGCGGTTCCACCGGCCTGGCGAGCTCTCGGCAAAACATCCTGTAGAAAACTGAGGCCCTTCGGCGCAGCAATCCTTGATGTATAGCAAACGCTTACTAGATGTTATGTTATGGCTTTGGGTTCGCATCTCCCTACGGAAATGAAAACTGTTGTACGCTGCCGGAGCAACCCTCTTGCCCCACGCAAACTCTAGAAACAGAGAAGCATGGCGACCTCATCTTCATCTACATCATTTATGCATGCCACTGGAACTACAAAGCTACTAACTGGCCTGGCCTCGGTCATGCTGGGGGTAATAGTTTTCTGCTCATCTTCTCTCTGGAGCCAGAATACGGCCGCCACGACCGACCTGCAGATCATCGTGGTTGGCTCCGCTGCCGAGGCGCAGCAAATTCTTGACCAACTGAAGAGCGGTGCTGACTTTGCCACCCTGGCAAAGGAAAAATCTACAGATCCAACTTCCGTCGATGGGGGACACATGGGCAAAGTGGATCCCGCGAACCTGCGTTCTGAACTGCGTGATGCCTTGAAGGGGATTGCCCCTGGGCAAGTCACGGGTGCAGTCAAACTTCCCTCGGGTTATTCCATCCTAAGAGTTCTGCCGCCGAATAATTCTGTGGATGCCAGAGATACAACACCAACGCGGATTCTTCCCCTCGCTGCCACCGGCAGCATTCGATACGCCCCGAATGTGAGCGGACAAGCCGAAGCCGATTTGGCCTTCCGCAGTTTTCCAAAGTCTGATGGCTGGAGCCAGGACCTGCATGAGACGTGCGAAATTCGCAAGAAGTCGCTTTTTCAACTCATCGACCAAATTGAGAAGAGCCTGCCGCCGCCTAATCCCGCAGGCTTACCGGAAGGGAAACCACTCGACGTGATCGAGATGCACTACGGTTTGGCGAATCTCTATTCCTATAAAGGAGAGATGGACAAAGCAGTTGCGCAATGGGAGGCCGCGTATCAGATTGCTCAATCTCAGTTGCCGGCAGCCATGCCCGAGTTGGAAGAAGTCCTGGGAATTGCCTATTTGCACAAATCTGAAATGGATAATGACGTTTACCGCAATCCGGGCGATCGGTGCATCTTTCCGCCGCGGCAATCCGTGCGCTATCTGAAGACAGGCGATTCCGAAAAAGCGATTGGATATTTCCTGAAATATCTGGATCAAAAACCTGACATGCTCGACATCAAATGGCTGCTCAATCTGGCCTACATGACCTTGGGCAGTTATCCCACAGGGGTTCCACAAAAATATCTGATCGCACCTTCAATGTTTGAATCGCTTGAAGATGTCGGGCGCTTTGTTGACGTCGCCCAGGCCGCTGGAATCAAGACTCTTTCCGATTCTGGCGGCTTGATTGTCGATGACTTCGACAACGACGGTCTTTTCGATGTGGTCGTCTCCGACTTCGACCAATGCGCACCCATGCACTTTTTTCACAACAATGGCGATGGAACATTTACTGACAGGACGGCGCAGGCGGGCCTGGCAGACCAGTTGGGCGGATTGAATATGATTCAGGCGGATTACAACAATGACGGCTGCATGGACATTCTAGTATTGCGCGGAGCCTGGGAGTTTCCGCAACGGAAATCGCTGTTGCGCAATAATTGTGACGGCACTTTTACCGATGTAACTGCTGCTAGTGGGCTGGCGCAACCAGCAACCAGCACGCAGACTGCGGTCTGGGCCGATATCGATAATGATGGCTTTGTGGATTTGATCGTGGGCAATGAGAACGGTCCTCTCCAAATTTTCCACAATAAAGGGGACGGAACTTTCGAAGACATCTCACATTCGTCCGGAGCCGACTCCATCGGCTATTCCAAAGGCGTGACGGCGGCTGATTACGACAATGACGGGTACGTGGATTTTTACGTTTCCAACCTGAATGGCAACAACGCGCTTTACCACAACAACCATGATCGTACTTTCACGGAAGTTGCCCTGCAGGCGGGTGTGCAAAAACCCTGGCAAAGTTTTGCCGCCTGGTTCTTCGACTACGACAATGATGGCTGGCCGGATTTATTCGTGACCAGCTACTACGTTTCCGTGGATGAGTCCCTGCATACTTATCTCGGGTTCCCGCATAATGCCGAGACTCTGAAGCTCTACAAGAACCTGGGCAATGGATCCTTCAAGGATGTAACCGAGCAGGTCGGGCTCGATAAAGTATTCATGCCCATGGGCGCAAATTTCGGCGACATCGATAACGATGGATATCTCGATATGTATCTGGGTACGGGATATCCATCGTTTGCTTCATTGCTGCCCAATGTTTTGCTGCGAAACCACGATGGAAAATATTTCGTGGATGTTACCGCTTCCTCCGGCACGGGTGAATTGCATAAAGGACACGCAGTCGCGTTCGCTGACGTGGATAACGATGGCGATGAGGACTTGCTGGAGGAAGTAGGCGGAGCTGTTCCCGGAGATGCTCATGCGTTCCGCCTCTTTGAAAACCCTGGAAACGGCAACGACTGGATCAGCTTGCATCTGGTCGGCGTGAAAACCAACCGGGGAGCCATTGGAGCCCGCATCAAAGTGACTGTGGAGAATGAAGGTAAGGGACAGCGCTCGATATATCGTACCGTGGGCAGCGGTGGGTCCTTTGGCGCTTCCCCGCTGCAGCAACATATCGGGCTGGGGAAGGCTGCCCATATCGTTGACATCGAGATCTGGTGGCCTAAGAGCAACACCCGGCAGCACTTCCCCAATGTGGAGAAAAATCAGTTTCTGGAAATTAAGGAGTTTGCCAACAACTACACCAAGTTGGAGCGACATTCCTTTCGGCTGGGCGGCGCGCACCGGGCCACCCTTCCCATGAATCAGGCGCCAGGGGCCCAATAGGCTCAATTGTAAAAAGCCTTCCGAACCGTAGGCAGGTGTGGCATGATGCGAGGAGTTATGAGTAAACGCTTTCTCGTCGTCAGTGCTCTTTGGCTCTGCTTTGTGCCGGGTCACGTATGGTGCAGCCATTCCTGATCCCAGTCGGGTTCCGGTTCAGGCCGAACTGGTCAAAGCGATCGAGTCTGACCGGGTGAAGGTTGGAGATTCTTTCCTGGTCAAAGTCAAAATCGAGTGGAAAAATCCGGAATGCAATCTTCGCCAGGGCGCAATTCTCAAAGGCCGCGTAGTCTCCGCTAATGCCCGATCGAAGACATCGAAAACCTCCGATCTTGCCTTAGTGTTTGAGAGTGGGGAGTGCGGCGGGCGCGATATGAAGCCGCTGCCACTCACCATAGCGGCAGTCATGGCTCCAGATCCGACTTCCAGCTTGTATAGAGACCAGGAACACCAATCCCTAAGTGACGCTGTAGGATCGGCAATCGGGGGAGGCGGCTCGGCCGGTGCGGGATCAGGGTTCTCTGGTGGCGGTGGAGGTCTTAGAAGTGTGCAAGGAGCGGCGGCGACCGTATACGTGGAACCAACTCGCTACAAGCCACCAAAAGCTGTACTGCCAGGACAAGTGGTTGGCATTGGAGGCGTGAAACTTAGCGTTGGAAGTGGTCCGGAAGGAAGTTCCGTTTTGTTCAGTTCCATGCACAGCATGCGTTTCGAATCAGGAACGCAATTTGTTCTGGTACCCAGCCTGAAAACACCGGCCACGGTCGCCACCATCACCCCGTCGAGCGGGTCCGGATCAGTAGCATCTTCCACGTCTTCAACCACTGGTACTACAGCCGGCGCGGCGGCGGTTTCCGAAGTGCCGCCCATCGATGAAACAGAAATTTGCGCCCCTCCGGAATGTAGCGTTGCCCTATCGGCGAATGAAGCCGAGCCCGGGATGACTCAGACTGCGGCCACTATATCCATCAAAGAATTGGGTTATACGCTACGACCTAATCGCGAGATGGATAGTTTTAACTACGATGCTGCGTTGGCTTATCTGGGATCCAATCATCTGCTGTTTACGTTCAATCCACACTTGCTGGTGCCGCGTGAAGGTGCAGAAGCATCACCGCAAATGCGCACAGTTCGTGCCGTCCTGATCGATCTGCAGACCATGAAAGTGCTGCAAAAAACGGATTGGCGCGTGCTCGACGCTAAACAGTATTTGTGGCCGATCGGAAATGAGAAAGTACTGGTCCATGTCGGTAGAGAATTACGTATGTATGGGCCTGGATTGAAATTGGAGCAAAAGGTCGCCCTCGATGGCCCACTGGCATTTGTGCGGATTTCTCCTTCCGGCAAATACTTTGCTGTCGGCGTGGTGCAGGAGCGCCACTCGCGGGCCGTGCACAACCAGCTTGCCGAAGCCGAGGGCCGGGAACCTGAAGAGGATCTTGAGTTGAAAGTGCTGACTGCGGAATTTCATACCCTTGCGACCGTGGCGCGATCCTCACGAGATGTGCCTCCGGTACTTTCGGACGAAGGCGAAATTCGGATTCCGACCATTGGCAAGAACCGGTGGCGCATTGTGGAGAACTCGTGGAATGGACAGAGGCGCGTCCTTGCTCAAGTCACTTCTACATGCCGGCCGGAGGCGACCACGCTGCAACCTGACTTGTTGTTTCTGGTGGGCTGTGACCGGCAGGAAGATGGCAAATGGTACCGCATGCTGCGATTCGATGGAAAGCCGGTGCTGAAAGGCTGGTCTCCTTCGGCGGAGCTGGAACAAACCGCCAATGGGGCGAGTGAAAGTTTTGCCGTCGGAATTGCGAAGGCAGCCAAACCCATCGAAGCCGAATCCTTGTTCCTGCCGACCGATCTTGTCAGTGAGAATATCGGTGTTTACCGCGTAGAAAATGGAAAGCGGACATTTGCGATCAATATTTCTTCTCCCGTTCCTACGCAGCAAACTTTTGTGCTTTCGCCAGACGGCAACCAGTTGGCTGTTCTTAAGGCAGACCAGATTGCGTTCTACAGTGTGCCCGGAGTGACTGCAACCCATAAGTAGCCGGAGCAACAGCGGTTGGATTCTCCCAGCCCAACTTAAATTTGGGCAGAAGGCGGCGCGTTGGCGCGTATTCTCGCTGGGATGAGGAAAGGAACATTTCATGAACCTGGCCCTATGGATCGTCCAAGGCTTCCTGGCGCTCGCATTTATCGCCATCGGCGGAATGAAGGTATTCGCCTACGAGAAGTACAAAGCTCTATCGGAGAAAAACGGACCGAGTGGTATTCCACATGGGCTTGCGACTTTTATCGGCATCGCTGAGCTGGCCGGAGGTTTCGGGATTGTGTTGCCGATGGCCGCGCATATCGCACCCTGGATCAGTGCATGGGCTGCAGCCGGGCTGGGTACCATCATGTTTCTGGCGGCTGGTTTTCACATACGGCGCAAAGAATCTCCAGCAGCGCCAGCTGTCCTTTTTCTGCTGGCAGCCTTCGTAGCCATCGGACGCTTTTCTCACTGGATGTGAGCTGCCGAGAGTGAGTGCATCTACTCCACAAACGGCCAGCCATCGGAATCGAAACCTAAACGGTTGATACCCAGGGTCGGCGCGCCATTATTGTTACCGTCGTAATAGTGGTAAACCAGAGTTGGCTGTGTGCCATCGGTGAACAAGCTCTGACCACCGGGCCCATCGATGTTGCCATGAGCACTCAACAGAATCGTTCCCCCGCCCACCATTAAATCCAGACCCCCGCGATCAAGATAGGGGCCAGTGACACTCTGCGATCGTCCGACAATGATGCGATAGGTGCTGCTGACTCCGTCGCAGCAAACATTAATGGGCGCGAAGTAGTAATACCAGCCATTGTAGGGATAGATGAACGGCCCTTCTTCCCCCGCCGATGGGTTTCCCCGTTGCGCAATCGTGTAGAGCGTAGAGTTCGAGGTAAGCCGAAGTCCGGTGCTGGGATCAAGCTGAATAATGTGAATACCATCCGTCCAGGAGCCGAATACCAGCCACCAGTTTCCGGCCGTGTCCACAAAAGGAGCGGGATCAATTGCGTTGAACGTGTTTGTACACCCCGTCGTCGTGCCGCATGATTCGATAATTTGCCCGGCATCTGTCCAGGGCCCGTCGGGATTGACGCTCGTGGCCAGGAAGATGATGGCTTGGGGTCCGCTGTGGGGCTCAATCGGGATCGCATAGTACTGGTAATAAGTCCCGTTGGCATAGAGCACGTCAGGCGCCCAGATATCGGTGTTTAATCCGTTATTCCAGGACGGAGGTGTCTGCAGGCCACTCCATGACGTGAAATCAGGACCAATGTCAGGACAGACGGAATACCCGCCTTTTTGTTGGGTCGTGCAGTTCTGGCTGAAAGTGAAGTTCACCATGTCGGTTGAGCTGGCCAATGTATTGTGCGTGCCATAAAGCCAGTAGGTTCCGCTCGAATCTTTCAGCATGTAGGGGTCATGCACTGCGGTCCCCGCGCCAGATGCTGTAAGCGGCGCCGGATACGGAGAATTTCCGGTTGAAGCTAGTGCCCATTCCTGGCAGGTGCAGCCGGTGCCGCTGGTCGCTCGTGCTGTTTGGTCGATGACGGCAGCAGTGGTGGTGTCCGAATTTCTGTCCTCCAGAAACAGATTGCTGTTCACATTCTTGATCAGATAATTGCCATCCTTGAGAAGGTAGAACTCCCAAAGATGGTCGGGAGTGCCATTGTCCGCCCACTGCAGTGCGGTGGCCCCACTCTGCTGCGAAGCATTCATGATGCCCAGCACCTGATGAGTCAAAAGGTTCTCTACATTAAACTGATGGTTACCCATGGGCATGAAATGCCAGAGCTGATCGTTCATGCCGTCATTGCTGGCTTGTGCTACGGCAGTCCCGGCCAGCTGGCTTTGACCGGCGATACCCAGCAACAGGTTGCTGCTCGCGTTCGTGATGGTGTATTGAAAGCTGTCATTTACGTCAGAGAGGACTCCGGGATCAGGGCCGGTGTTTGGGGGAGGCCCGCCGCCACTCGTGCTGCCACCACCGCATCCGAGCTGGAGCCAGGTAGCTGTCAGCAAGAATGCTATTACGCATGTGGGAAGTTTCATGACATACCTCCTGTAAAGGCCAAGAGGATGGAAAGTAAGCGTTTGCTCAATGGACACTATGGCCCTGCGCGACAACTTAATCTACCCCTATATTAATTGTCAATACGGAACGCGCTGTATGGGTAAACGTTACCGCAAATCATTTAAACAGTTGATTTTCCGACCAGAAATTTAGGGGGCAATTTGGAAGAAACTGTGCCGATAATTATTTCGACATCATCCCCAGAGCCTGACGGAACATGGCCTCGAACGATGCACCCTGACCATTTTTCCCGAGCGCTGCCAGTGCCTTTTCCGCGGCGGGCCGCTGATATCCCAGGTTCATCAGCGCCGACAGGACGTCTTCCTCCATCGCACTGAGCGAAGAGATTGGTGTGACTGCCTCCGTACCCTGCGCCGGAAGTTTGTCGCGCAATTCCAGCACCATGCGCTCGGCGGTTTTCTTGCCTATGCCAGGGATGCGCGTAAGCCGCGCGATGTCATTGCCCCGAATTGCGCCGACCATTTCATCGGCCGCCATGCCGCTCAGAATCGTAATCGCCAGCTTGGGTCCAATGCCGCTTACTGTGATCAGTTTTTCGAACAGAGTTTTTTCCGTGGGCCGCAGAAATCCATAAAGCGCAATTTGGTCTTCCCGCACATGCGTGTGAATGTGCAACCCGACTTCGCTGCCTACGCCCGGCAAATCAGAAAAAGTTGGAACAGTTATGACGACGTCATAACCCACGCCGGCCGTTTCGACAATGGCCTGGTTGGGATGCTTCGCCAGCAGCTTTCCACGCAAGTGAGCAATCATGCTGAGAACATTGTAGCTGGAGATGGGGCCCGCAGACCTTGGCACTTACTCTGCGAGGGGTTTTGTTTGGCTGAAAGCTGAGAGCTGACGGCTGATGGCTTCTAAAACAACGAACTCTGCCTGCGATTCGGCTTGATGCCAAAATGCTCATACGCGAGTTGAGTTGCAACTCTTCCGCGGGGAGTGCGATTCAGGAATCCAATCTGAATCAAGAATGGTTCGTAGATTTCTTCAATCGCATCCGCTTCTTCCGCCAGCCCGGCCGCCAAAGTACTCAAACCAACCGGGCCGCCTTGATACTTCTCCATGATGGTCAGCAGCAGCTTGCGGTCTACTTCATCGAAACCGTGCTTGTCCACTTCGAGCATCTGCAATGCAGCCTGGGCCGTGGGCAAGTCAATCTTCCCTGCTCCCCGCACCTGCGCATAATCCCGAACCCGCCGCAGCAACCGATTCGCAATACGCGGCGTCCCCCGCGACCGGCTGGCCAGTTCCATTGCGCCCGCATGATCGATTTCAACTCCCAGAATCTCCGCCGACCGCTCAACGATGACCCGTAAATCCTCGTGGTCATAAAATTCCAGCCGCAACACAATCCCGAAGCGCGAACGCAGCGGGGCTGAAAGCAATCCCGCGCGTGTAGTCGCACCAATGAACGTAAATGGCTTCACGTCCATGGTATGAGTTCGCGCAGCCGGGCCCTGACCGATCATGATGTCCAGCTTGTAATCTTCGAGTGCCGAGTAAAGGATTTCTTCCAACGCCGGTTGCAGCCGGTGCACTTCATCAATAAACAACACCTGCTTGTCGCGGACATTGGTCAGGATCGCAGTGAGATCGCCCTTGATCTGCAGCGTCGGCCCGGAAGTTTGCTGAAAGGGCGCGCCCAACTCATTGGCGATGATGGTCGCCAGCGTCGTCTTCCCCAGCCCCGGAGGCCCATACAGCAACACGTGGTCGAGCGCTTCGCCTCGCGACTTCGCCGCCTCAATCGCGACCGCCAAATTCTCTTTGACCTTGGCCTGCCCAATAAACTCCACCAGCCGCTGCGGACGCAGCTTCAGCTCAAACGACGAATCGTCCTCAACCGGCGCCGCCGACACCAGCCGCTCGCGATCCTGCGGAATTTTGGGAGTGTTCCTGAGCGTAGCCACTGAACCGGATGTTAGCACGAAGCAACCGAGACTGAGTTTTCTCATAATTCTTCTCGTAATATTTGCTATTGACAACAGTTGTCATCACAACTAATATGGATGTATGCCTGGACGGGAAAAATCCATAAGCGCGCTAGAAGACCACTTGGGATATTGGCTCCGCTTCGTTTCGAATTATGTTTCCAGCTCTTTTCAGAGGCGGTTGGCGGAGAAGGGTGTAACCGTCGCCGAATGGGTTGCCTTGAGAAGTTTGCAGGAAAAGTCGCCCTGCTCGCTTTCCCAATTGGTGGAAGAAATGGGGATGGACAAGGGCCGGGTTTCCCGGCTCGTGGACCGGCTTCACAAACGGGGGTTCGCCCACCGGAAGATAAGCAGAGATGACAGAAGGTCGGTTGAAATTGTAATTACGGCTGCCGGCCAAGACCTATTACCTGTTCTAGCCGGGGAAGCCGATGAAAATGACCACCAATTCTTTGGACATTTAAGTCAGAAGGAAGCGCGCAATCTGAAAGTTTTCCTGAAGAACGTTGTGGAGCGGCACGAATTGAAAACCAAACCTATTGATTGATGGAGGAACGATTATGGACACGAAAGTCATTCATGAATGTACCACGGGCGCGCTAGCTGGCAAGGTAAGCTTCCCCGATACAGTGAAGCAACTGATCAGTATCGGGGTAGAACGATACTGCGCGGACTTGACCCGCATGGAGAAGGTCTTCTATGCGAAAAACCATGAAACCGCATTGGAACGGCTGCCCGTCCCCAACTCTCCGGTGGTTGCGGAACAGTTCGACGAGAAAGGCGTGTTGACCGCAATTCGCGCGATTCAGCAAAAGCAAATTGACTATCCGGAATTCCTGCGCCTGATTATGGCAGGCGGATGCGCAAGTTACACCGTCTTCATAGACGGACGCCATGCTGCCTATTACGGCCGCAAAGGCGAGTGCTACGTCGAGCACTTTCCTTCGCCCAAATGAAGTCCCCCGGCTACGGCTCTTTACTTGGGATACCACTCCAGCAGCCGGACTTCAATCCCCGTCCCGTCCAAGGCTTTTTGAAATACTGAGAGATCAGATCCGCGATAGTGATAGGGAATAACAATCGTTGGATGGAATGCTTTGACCGCATCCGCAGCCTCTTCTGGTGGCATGGTGTATGGCAGATTCATGCACACAAACGCTACGTCGATGTTCTTAAGAGCGCGCATTTCCGGAACGCCTTCGGTATCGCCTGAGAAGTAGAAGCGCTTGCCGCCGTAAGTCAGGACGTAGCCATTGCCGCGTCCCTTGTCGTGAAAAAGTTTTCCCGGGGCGGGGCCGCGTTTCAGGTTGTATGCGGGGATGGCCTCAATCGTCCAGTCGCCCCAGGTCTTCGTTTCTCCATTGGCGAGGGGCTTGCCACTGGTCATGGTCTGCACCACGGCGGGCGCTGCCAGAATTTCGGTGTCTGGCTTGCTGATCGCCTTGATCGAGTCTGGATCCATGTGATCGCCGTGAATGTCGGTAATCAGAATAAGGTCTGCTTTTGGGAGCCCTGAGAATTTCGCCGGCTTGGCGGGATCCAGGTAGATGGTCTTTCCTCCCGCCTCGATCAAGGTGCTAGCGTGATACAGGGGAGTGATCTTGACCGGGCCCGCTGACGTAGGAAAAATTTGTGTCTGGCTTGCGCCATTCGCAAACGATGGAAGAACGAAAAGAATGGAGACAAGAACCAGGGCTAATTTCATTTGTGACCTCGTGTTCAACATCGTAGCTCGATTGTCCCGATGGTTGTCAAACACCGTCCTGCCCATCAACCTGCGGGAGCTAGGCCAATCGGCGGATCAGCAGCATGGTTTGATCATCAGTCTGCTTGCCGAACTTCATTGTCTCCGCGCGAAGATCTCGGTAAATCTCGGGCAGAGATTTTTCCGCGCAGCCCACGAGCATCGACTTGAATTCTTCCATCCCGATTTCTTTTTCCTTGGAATCGAATACTTCAGTAAATCCGTCGGTAATCACGGCCAGCAAATCTCCGGGTAGCAAGGAAAGGTTTGAGATGGCAAAGCTTTGATCTTTGAAGAGGCCAATCGGAAGGTTCGAATCGGTGTGTTCAAGAATAGTTTTGGTTCGGGCCTGATAATGCAGGATCGGCAAGTGCCCTGCGAGGGCAAAGTTGAGATTGTCGGTCCCGTTGCCGCCGACGTAAGCGAACGTAAGATAGTTTGCAGAAGAATTGAAAGACTGCATCACGTCATTTAGATCAGCGAGCAGATCCTCCGGCTTGTTCAACTTGGTCAATTGCATGAAGGCCGAGCTCTTGATCATGGACATGAGTATCCCCGCAGCAACTCCATGTCCAGAAACATCCGCCACGTAGGCATGCCAGTTGCCGTTGCTCTCGACAATGTCGAATAAATCGCCGCCGACCTCGCTGCTCGGGATCGATGTGCCAAATAGTTCCATCTTGCCGATGGTTTCGTGACGCGCAGGAACCAGGCTGCGATGGATCTCTCCAGCCAGCCGCACCTCGGTTTGCGTCCTGAAAAACCTCGATCCTTCGCGGCTGAAGAAAATAATGAACAAAGCGTAGCCCGCGATAATCAGCGCCATCTCCGTATATCCGTGGAGCAGGAGTTTGTGCCCCATCTCCTGCACATTCAAGGTGTGGCGCGGTCCGAGGAATGATTCGAGCAGGGTATTCGCGGCAAATTGCAAAACCGCCACAATGGGGAACAGCCAGAAAATTCTGCGTGTGCCGCCATACGCCCAGGCGATCGCGAACCCTCCACTGATCAGGGCACCGCCAATCATGTCCGGCAATGTCTGGGACTGAAAACTCATGCTCGTCCCGACCAGTACCAGCGTCGCGAAGAGACAGAAGACGCCGGCAAAGAAAAGAGCAGAAGAGGAAAGCGGCATCATCTTCCAGCTTTGCGCGTTTTGTTGCCAGCCATTCATATCGTTTAGGAGTGAGAGTTAAATTTACCGCAAGATGGCGTCCCCAGTTGGCGCATTCTGTTGTAATGAGATCCCGAGGCTACCCGCATAGAAGCTGGTTGACAATGTGACACATAATGTGTCACATTGTGACAATGCCATCGTTAAACTTGCGCCAGCTTCGAAACACTCGCCTGCTTAAGGCATGGTTGCGAGCTGGAAATACCGTGGAGCTCAAGGAGCGTGACCGTGTCATCGCGCGCATTGTCCCTGAAAAGGCGGAAGAGAAGCCAGGAAAGTGGCCGGATTTCGAGGCCCGCGCGAAGAAAATATTTGGCGACCGCGTTTTAACGGTTGTGGATGACCTGATAAAGGACCGGGGCCGTTTCTGACGGTTTACGCCGACACCAGTTTTCTCGCGGCGCTCTATGTGCAAGACGTGCATTCTGCGGCGGCGCGAGAGCGGGTGAAAGAGCAACCCCGCGTCTGGTTTTCCCCTCTTCACTCAGCGGAATGTTCCCATGCCATCGCCAACCAGGTTTTTTATCGCAAGATTTCCCAGACTGAGGCGGATACCCTCTTCCGCACGTTGAAGCGCGACCGGGCCGGTGGCTTGTGGCTTGAGACCGCGCTGCCGGAAAACGCTTTCGAGCTTTGTGCCGAGCTCGCCCGCCGCTACGCTCCAAAGCTCGGCGTCCGGACCCTCGACAGCTTGCACGTTGCCTGCGCCCTGGAACTCAAAGCCGAACAATTCTGGACTTTCGACGAACGCCAGGCCAAGTTGGCAAAAGCGGTGGGTTTGAAAGCAGCTTAAGAACAAGTCAAGACGCTTTATCTTCCTCTTCCTTCACATCTCCTCGCGCCGCTCTCGCCTTCTCCACAATCTTGTCCTGCAGTTGTCCGGGCACCATGTCATAGTGGTGCATTTCCATGTTGAAACTCGCCCGGCCTTGGGTCATGGCGGTCAGATCGACGCCATAAGTCAGCATCTCAGACATCGGCACCTCAGCCTTCACAATCGTGTTGCCGCCCTTGTTGTCCATGCCCTGAATGCGCCCACGCCGGCTGTTCAAATCGCCCATGATCGAGCCCGCAAATTCATCCGGTGCCGTGATTTCGGCGAGCATCACCGGCTCTAGCAGAGTCGGCTTGGCCTGTTCCATCGCCTTTCGGAATGCGATGCGCCCGGCCATCTGAAATGACATATCGTTCGAATCCACGTCGTGATACGAACCGTCATAAAGGATGACCCGGAAATCCACCATGGGAAATCCCGCAAGATAACCACGTGCCGCTGCGTCTCTAATTCCCTTTTCGATGGCGGGAATGTAATTTTTCGGAATCGATCCGCCAAAAATGTCGTTTACAAATTCGAACTCTCCGCCACGTGGCAGCGGCTCCATCTTGATTTTGCAATCGCCGTATTGTCCGTGGCCGCCGGTCTGCTTCTTGTGTTTCCCCTGCACGTCCGCTTTGCCGCGAATCGTCTCTCGATATGGCACTTTGGGCGCATGCAGAATGACCTCGGTGTGATAACGCTTCTTCATCTTCGAGACCACGACTTCAATGTGCTGTTGTCCCGTGCCCGCGATCAGAAACTCCTTCGTCTGCGCGTCGCGGAAGAACCGCAGCATGGCGTCTTCTTCCATTAGCTTGTGGATGCCCGGCCCCAGCTTGTCTTCGTCCGCCCGGCTCTTTGGCTCAATGGCAAATGTGATGGCCGGCTCGGGCAGCTTCACCCGTGGATATTGGATGGGCGCGGATTTGTCTCCCAGAGTGTCGCCCGTAAGCGTGTCTTTCAGCTTCGAGACAGCTCCAATGTCGCCAGCATGCAACTCGGTCACGGGCACAGTGTTCTTCCCTTGCATGATGGAAATGTGGGCCAGCTTCTCGGAAGATCCGCGTGAGAAATTCTGCACCGTCGCTTCATTCTTCAGCACGCCGGAAAACACTTTGAAGTAAGAAATTCTTCCCGCGAATGCATCCGACACGGTCTTGAAAACATACAGTGACACCGGCTCCGCATCCGTCTCATGCCGCTTCGGCGGCTCGCCGTTACTCGATGCCGTCGGCTCTCCCTGCACCCATTCGTGCTCGGACGGCGCCGGCGTGTAATCCACAATAAAATCCATCACCCGGTCCGCGCCAATGTTGCCCAGCCCGGAGCCAAAGATCACTGGGAAGATCTTGTCCTCGCGAATAGCGTTATGCAGCGCGGGCACCAGGTCTTCTTCTGGGATGGTTCCCTTCTCAAAGAATTCTTCCATCAGCGCATCGTCGCCCTCGGCGACAATTTCCACCAACTTTTCGTGCGCTTCCTGCACCCGATCTTTCATATTCGCCGGAATCTCTGTCTCCTTTCCCTTGCCGTTTCCACCCAACTCGTAGGTGTAGGCTTTCATGCGGACCAGGTCCACTACGCCGCTAAAACCCTTTTCACTTCCAATCGGCAACTCCAAAGGAATGACCGAACGGCCGAATGCTTTGGTCAGCGATTCCAGTACGCGCTCTGCATCGGCATGATCACGATCCATGCGGCTGGCTACAATCAGCCGCGGCGTCTTGTATTCTTCACAGTAATTCCAGACACGCTCGGTCACCACTTCCACGCCGGCCACGCCATCCACCACAACGATGGCGGCATCTACCACCGGCAGAACCAGCTTGGCTTCATGAACGAACATATTGAAGCCAGGCGTATCCACAATATTGATTTTGGTTTTACCCCACTCCGCATAAGCCAGACTGGCAGCGATCGACATTTTGCGGGCGATCTCTTCGTCGTCGTAATCGGTGGTTGTCGAGCCGTCGTCCACCCGCCCCAGTCGCGGGGTCGCGTTAGCGGCATAGAGCATCGCTGAAACGAGAGAGGTTTTCCCCGCATGTCCGTGTCCCACAATTGCAACATTGCGGATATTCGCGCCTTCATAAGCTTTCACGGGTTCGCTCCTTGGTGGCTGGATTGCCGCAAAGCCTAGGATGCTACCACCGCAGCCCGTCGCGGCTCAACTGGGAAGAAATGATTGAAAATATGGGCTGATTTCGACTTTGCTGTGGTAGGAATGAAGGCGAAATCTATGGATACTGACCCCTCCGCAAACTCGAGTCCCAAAGGGGTTTTCCTTACTGCGGAATGGCGGCATCTGGTGATGCTGAACTATGAGGTGGACCCTAGTCTGCTCCTCAAATTCGTTCCCGCCGGAACGGAGCTGGACGAATGGAATGGAAAAACCTTTCTTAGTCTGGTCGGATTCCGATTTCTCAATACCAAAGTATTCGGCATTCCTTTTCCGTTTCATCGCAACTTCGAAGAGATAAACCTGCGCTTCTACGTTCGCCGCCGCGAGCAGGAGGAAATCAAAAGAGGCGTCGTATTCATCCGGGAGATCGTTCCCCGTTTTGCCATTGCTACTGTCGCCCGCACTGTCTACAACGAGAATTACATCTCGCTGCCCATGTCGCACCAGATTCAGACGAAAGACAATGGTGAGCTTGTCGTCGAGTACGCCTGGAAAACCGGAATCAGATGGAACAGAGTTGGTTTAAGCGTAAAAGCCAATCCGGCGCTGCCAAAAGCAGGCTCAGAAGGACAGTTCATCACCGAACACTATTGGGGATACACCGCTCAGAAAGATGGTGGCTGTGCCGAGTATCGTGTTGCTCATCCCGCATGGGAAGTGTGGAGTGGCGAAAACGTTGTGGTCGAAGGTGATATGGAAGAGCTCTATGGCAAGGAGCTCGCTGCTGTACTAAGAAATCCACCGGCGTCAGCTTTTCTCGCCGACGGCTCCGAGGTTACGGTATCTCGCGGGCGAAGGTTGTAGAGGAATAGTACGGAAAGCTCTTGCCATGGCTCGATCCGCGTTGATCCGCGCAAATCCGTGGCCAACAAGTTTCTGCCGATGTATCATCCCCGTGATGCTAGGCAACCGCACCAGCGAGCAGTGGGTGGCCCAATACTCGACCAGCCATCAGCACCCGGTGAACCGGGTCTGCCACACGCTGGGCATCCCCACGATTCTGGTTTCGCTCGCGCTTTTCCTCGCCAGCATCTTCTTCCATAGACTCTGGCCCTACGCCGCCGCCCTCTTTGTCCTGGGATGGCTCCTCCAATTTATCGGCCACGCTTTCGAAGGCAAAGAACCCGAGTTCCTGCATGACTGGCGCTTTCTTTTCGTAGGCGTGCGCTGGTGGTGGGCCAAAATGAACGGCAAAGTATAATCAGGAACTACGATCGGAAAAATGATCGGGTTGCGCCCTTGCACCACTATCCGCAATCACCTATTCTTTAGGAAATGTACCGCCTGACCGCCAGATTCTTGCTGGTCCTGCTGCTCGTGAGCATCTTTGCTCCCGCAGCCCTGGCGATCACTGCGCCCGCTCCGCATGCCTGTTGCCTGCGGATGAAGCATGACTGCACTGAGACTTCGCACGGATTGCAGTTTCAATCGCCTCCGACTTGCTGCAATCGTGACTGCTGCCGTCCGCTGCTCAGTTCGCACTGGATCGGAAATCCGCAGCCGCGCATCGCCTACATCACTCCCGTATCGTCAACGTTGTCTTCCGTTTTACGTTCTGCTCATCACAGCGACGCCGGCAGCACTTCTCATTCCGGCCGCGCCCCTCCTCAGTACTCCTAAAAAACTCACGTAGTGACAGCCGCCTCGGCTGTCCAGCCGAGCTGGCTCGGCAACGACCCTGGTTTTTGGGTGGCCGCAGCGCTTTTAGCCCTGCGAAAAAGGCTTTGGCTTCTGTACCGGCTTAAGCCCCTGTTATTGGAGAACTCATGAACTCCGTTCGAGCTTTTCTTTTATGCGGGTTCCTGCTTTTTACTGCTGCTGCATCCGCCACCATCTTCGGTGCCGTCCGCGGCATCATCCATGATCCGCAACATCGCCCGGTGCATGGAACCATGGTGATGCTGAAAGCAAAATCATCCGATTGGGCCAGAACTGCTTATAGCGACGACAACGGAGAGTTTGTTTTCAACGTTGTGCCGATTGGCGACTACTCCATAAGTGTAGCCAGTCCTGGATTCGCCCAGACCGCGCAGGATGTGGTCGTCAATTCCGGGACGGAGCCCGTTGCACATTTTCTGCTCAGACTGGCCGGCCAGAAAGAAACTGTAAACGTATCGGGCGCGCCCGAAGTCGCTCCTACCGATTCCGCCACGCCCATCACTTTGGTAAACCGCCTTGACATCGAGCGCACGCCCGGCGCAGCGCGCACTAACAGCCTGGCCATGATCACCGACTACGTTCCCGGCGCTTACTTCACTCACGATCAACTCCACATCCGCGGGGGACACCAGACCAGTTGGCTCATCGACGGCGTGCCTGTGCCCAATACCAACATCGCTTCCAACCTCGGTCCCCAGTTCGATCCTAAAGACATTGACTACCTGGAAGTCAATCGTGGCAGTTATGGCGCCGAGTTCGGCGATCGCACCTATGGCGTATTCAACGTTGTCCCCCGCACCGGTTTCGAACGCAATAATGAAGCTGAGATCGTCCTAAGCGCCGGCAACTTCTACCAGACCAACGATCAGTTCAACTTCGGCAGTCATACCGAACGGTTCGCTTACTATGCCAGCGTAAACGCCAATCGCAGCAATCTCGGTATCCAGACGCCGGTTCCCCAGGTAGTTCACGACGCGGCCAACGGCTACGGAGGCTTCGGCTCGCTCATCTTCAACGTAGACCCTTCCAACCAACTCCGTCTCGTTACCTCTCTGCGTAAGGACTATTACCAAATTCCTTACGATCCTTTTCCCAACGACATCGAGAACAACCCTGGGGATGGCCAGTACCCCAGCATTGGTCTTCGTGATGGCGACCATGAATCCGATGCGATCGCAAATTTTTCCTGGGTACACACTTTCAATTCAAAACTCCTGCTCACCGTCTCGCCCTTCTACCATTACAATCGTGCCAACTATGACGGTTCCCTCGAGGACGTCCCCACGGCCACGACGGAAGATCGCAGCTCAACTTACGGAGGCGGTCAGGCAAGTTTCGCTGCAAATGTCGCCAGAAATAATCTGCAAGCGGGTTTGTACAGTTTTTATCAGCAAGACAACGAGCTTTTTGGCGTGACCTTCAACGACGGTAGCGGCAATCCTCCAGTCACGGATTCAGAGCATCCCTCCGGCAGCCTGACGGCATTCTTTCTCGATGACAAATTCAAACTCACTCCCTGGTTGACCTTCACTGCCGGCATGAGGCCCACTCATTTCTCCGGCGCAGTCTCGGAGAATGCCATTAGTCCGCGTTTCGGCGCCGCGCTCAATGTACCTCGCCTCAACTGGACCTTCCGTGCTTTCTACGGCCACTATTATCAGGCCCCGCCGCTGATCACCGCCTCCGGCCCGCTCTTGCAATTTGCCGACACTAACAACCTCGGGTTCATTCCCCTCCATGGCGAGCGCGACGAGGAACATCAATTCGGTGTGACTATTCCATTTCGCGGATGGGTTTTCGACGCCGATAACTTCCGCACCAACGTCGTGAATTTCTTCGACCACAACAATATCGGCGAATCCAATCTCTTTTTTCCCATCACCATTGGCCAGGCCGTAATCCGCGGCTGGGAAGCCACGCTGCGCTCGCCGCGCATCGCTCATCGCGGTCAAATTCACCTCGCATATTCCAATCAAATCGCCGAAGGCGGAGGCGCAATCACCGGCGGCCTCACGGATTTTTCTTTGCCCCAGGGTCTCTCCCCACTCGATCATGACCAGCGCAACACGCTCAACTTTGGCGGAGACCTCACACTCCCCCGGCGTAGCTATGCCTCGACCAACATTTACTATGGTTCAGGCTTCAGCAATGCCTTCCCAGACATGCCCTATCCGGGCAACTATCTGCCGCAGCACACCACCTTCGATCTGACTCTGGGCAAGGATTTCAGCGACCGCCTCTCGGCTTCTCTGAATGCCCTCAATGTTGCCAACCGCCGCGTCGAGCTCGACAACAGTGTCACCTTCGGAGGCTTCCACTGGAACTCTCCGCGGGAGATATTTGTCGAACTGCGTTATCGTTTTCACTATTAGCGATGCACAAAAAAATTATGATCAAACATCTATTTCAATCTTGTCATTTTCAATCTTGTCATCCTGAGCGCGGTGGCCACTTCGCGAGTGCGAAGCGGCCACGAAGTCGAAGGACCCCTACCCTGTCATCGGTACTCACCCCCAAGGTTCAGTCCCTCGCGCTCCTCGCCATCCTCCTTATTCTCACCGCCTGCTCTCAGCCAAAGAAATTCTCCATGCAAGGAAAAGTAGTCGGCAAAAGCGCGGCCACCAGCGAGCTCACCATCGATCACGGCGACATCCCCGGATTCATGTCTGCGATGACCATGCCTTACGTCGTAAAAGATCCCGCAGCGCTCCGGGACGTCCAACCCGGCGACAAGATCACCGCCACGGTTGTTGTTCCGGGGGATGGCGGCAATTATTTCCTTGAAGACGTCCGCATCACCGATAAATCCGCGCGCACGCAAACCGACTCCCAATCCCCCCACTTGCTTATGCCCGGCGAGCACATCCCCGATGTTGCGCTGATCAATCAGGATGGCCGCACCATTCATCTGGCCGACTTCAAGGGAAAAGCCCTGCTCGTTACTTTTATCTATACTCGCTGTCCTATGCCGAATTTTTGTCCGCGCCTCGCCGCGGACTTCGCAAGAATTGAGGCTGAACTAAAAAAGAATTCGCCGGACTACGAAAAAACCCACCTGCTCATCATCAGCTTCGACCCGAAATATGACACCTCGGCAGTCCTGCGCAAATATGGTCTTAGCTATTTGAATGGTGATCCCCACGGCTTCTCGCACTGGGATTTT
Organism: Terriglobia bacterium; assembly: GCA_963723765.1. Taxonomy (GTDB): domain Bacteria; phylum Acidobacteriota; class Terriglobia; order Terriglobales; family Acidobacteriaceae; genus DATBAX01. The sequence continues at coordinate 304,530 of CAVRSD010000001.1, forward strand.
GCTTCCACCAATCCCAAAGACATGCGCAGCCTTGCCCAGGCCTTCGGTTTGCAATACGTCCAACAGGCCGACTACATTTCTCACACTATGAATATTGTGCTGATCGCTCCAGATGGCACAGTCGCAAAATTGTGGACAGACGATTGGACCGTCCAGGAAATATTGGACAGCCTGAAACAAGCCGCCAAATCATAAGCGGGTGCCCCGTCCTTCCCGCGTTTTTTGCGGGAGGGCGGGGGGTTTACAAAGCACTCAGCAATTGGCACTTAGCATTTAGCCAATCCAGAGCCATGCGGATCGCCAAAGTCCCCAGAGGGCGAAATGCTAATTGCTAATTGCCAATGGCCAGGCGCGACCAGCTAAACTAATCCCAAGGAGCAAATCGCATGCGCTACGTTTTCATCGTTCTCGCGATCCTGGGCATCATCGCCTCGAGCCTGGCCCTGCGTGAGCATTACCGCACTTACGGCGACGCGCCCTGCGACATCAACGAGAAATGGGACTGCGGCATCGTGAATCACAGCCCCTACGCCGTTTTCCATGGCATTCCGGTCGCCGACATCGGCATTCTCGGATATCTATTTCTGGCAGTGCTTGCCCTGAAACGTTTCTATCGCCTGCTGCTCGCTGCCGCGCTGATCGCGCTCGGTTTCTCGTTATACCTGGCGCATATCGAGGCCAGCGTCCTCGAAGTGTGGTGCGTCTACTGCGCCATCTCTCTGGGCTTGATCTCCCTGATAAATCTTCTGGCCCTGGGAACGGTAATCACGCAATCCGTTCGCCGCACTCCCTCGTAGTGTCTTCTTAGCGTACTTTGCGGCTTTTCTTTTTGCGCCCTTAGCGGTTGAAAGCTGTTCGTGTCGTCACAAAATTAACATTGCTTTAACAATCCCAAATCACTACAACCTTTAACATTTGACGATGCCACAAGAGCCCCTTGTAATCGAAGACCTTCTCGGTGCGAAACACGGACAACGCATCCTCCGCCTGAACGGCCCCATCATCATCAACAACTTATTCGACTTGCAGGCCAGAATGCGAGCGAACAAGACCCAAATTTTAATTCTGGATTTCACCAGCGTTCCCTACATCGATTCCGCCGGCGTGGGCGCCTTGGTGGGCGCGTACATCACCCATCAGAGAGATGGACGAAAATTGTTCCTGGTCGGCGCGAGCCAACGCATCCACAATACGCTCAATGTCACCCACGTGGAGCAGTTCTTCCAGTTTTTCCCGACCCTCGGCGATGCCGAGCAAGCGGTGCCTACGGCCCTGGCATGGACAAAGCCGCCGCTGTCGTAAACAACCCGTTCCGCGGTCGGGGGACATGTTTTTGTTTGGGACTTGCCAGCTCCGACGACGATTAATTTTCCCGGCGCAAGTCTGAAAGACACACGGAACGAAGCGCCCGTGAACCAGCTCCGAAGGAGCGAAACAGGATAGCCCCGCACGTAAGTCCGGGGTACAGTTGATGCAGATTTACGCACCCAAGGGCGCCTGACTCGTGATTATTCGGACCCGCAGCTTGAAAGGACGATCGAATAGAGTGCGTGTAAGATGGCCACGTTTATGTCCGAACCATTTGTCAGAACATTCGAACAATATACCCACAGCCTGATACCCGACCGTGTCGATTTCGCTCCCCATCCACAACAAGTTGTCGCTTTTTGTGACGGACTGACCAAACTCGGCGGCGCGCCGCTCCAATCAGCACTCAGGGTCGGAAAGCTGTCAGGTCAGTTTCGGACAGGCTGGAACCCCCTCACGGGAACGAAATCGCAGATCCCCAGGCGTGACTATTCCCGATTGAAAGATATCTCGGAAATATCGGAACAACTAAAAGGACTCGATGACTACATCCTTGCCATGTCTGGCAAAGGACCACCAAGAATCCCGCCATTTTCGCTCTACAACGTCACAGACTTGGAGAAGCCGCAATCGAGCGAACCCACAGATTACGAGTTCCGGGGAACATACAGTCTCGAAGTACGCTGTTGCCTGCATGCCGAAGCAGTGGCCACTTCCAATTGGCATGACGAAACGTCAATCCCCCGCGAAGCCCCTTTCGGCGATCCTTGCCCAGCGAAAGATCGGACAGGCTCCTTTCATCACCCGTGTACAGGTGCAATCATAAGGGTGCCGAAAGCCGGTTGCGCTCGCTTCTGGATCGAGTTTGAATTTGGCAAATGGCTGCTGCCCAGAATATATGACGACCTGAATCTGCTGACGCCTGCCATCGTCGATTGTGCTGAAGAATGTTTCGGAACTAGCTTCGTGCAGGGCTGTCGTTGGTAAGAGAGCCCACATTCTGCGTTTGACTGCCCTCGCCCATCATCCTAAGATGAACGACTCACCGGATTGACGAAACATGATCGGCCAAACCATCTCGCATTACCGCATCACCGGGCAGCTCGGTAGTGGCGGGATGGGCGTTGTCTATGAAGCTCAGGATCTCACTCTCGGTCGCAAAGTCGCCCTCAAGTTTTTGCCCCCGGATATGGCTCGCGACTCTGCATCGCTCGACCGTTTTCTGCTGGAAGCCCGCGCCGCGTCCGCTTTAAACCATCCCAACATCTGCACCATCTACGCGGTCGAACAGGATGCCGGCCAGTCCTTCATCTCCATGGAGTTGCTCGAAGGACAAAGCCTCGGCGACAAGTTGATCAGTGGTGCCCTGCCGCTCGATCGTCTGCTGGACATCACCATCCAGCTTGCCGATGCCCTCGATGCCGCTCACGCCAAAGGTATCGTCCACCGCGACATCAAGCCCGCCAACATTTTCATCACTCAGCGCAATCAGGTAAAGGTTCTGGATTTCGGCCTGGCCAAGCTCACTCGCATCGCCGAAATGGAAACCATCGACGCCACTCAAGACAGTCCTGCCGCGCATCTCACCAGTCCCGGCGCAACTGTCGGTACCATTGCCTACATGTCTCCCGAACAGGCTCGCGGCGAAGTAATTGACTCTCGCTCCGATCTGTTCTCGCTCGGCACCGTCATCTATCAGATGGCCACCGCTCGTCTGCCTTTTGCCGGCAACACTTCCGCCGTAATTTTCCATGCGATTCTGGCCAGCGATCCCGTTCCCGTCATCCAGCTCAATCCCGACATGCCACCGAAGCTCCAGGAGGCCGTCGCCAAGCTTCTCGAAAAAGATCGCGACCTGCGCTATCAATCCGCCGCCGACCTGCGCGGAGATCTCAAACGCCTCAAGCGCGACACCGAATCCGGACGCAAGTCGTCGCCGTCAGTTTCTGCCCAATCCGCCGCCACCGTTTCTGTTCCCGTCGCAACTTCATCGCAGCGGCCCAGCAGTTCCACCGTCGCTGCCGCCGCCAGCCAGCACAAGTTCGGCTTGGGCGTGACCGCATTGCTCGCCATCATTGTCATCGCCGCCGCAGGCTATGGCGTTTATGCATTTTTCTTTCGCACTCGTGCTCTTCCCTTCCAGAACATCTCCATCACCAAAATTACCGAGACCGGCAAAGCCGCGAGCGCCGCCATTTCTCCTGATGGCAAGTATCTCCTTAACGTGGTGAACGACAACGGCCAGGAAAGCCTGTGGCTGCGTAACATTCCCACCAATAGCGACACGCAGGTCATCCCACCGGCACAAGCTCATTACACCGGCCTGCGTTTTTCATCCGACGGCAACTATCTCTATTTTGTCCGCAGTGAAGCCACCAACCAGGGATTGGAGTATCTCTACCGCGCTCCCATGCTGGGAGGCACGCCTCAAAAGCTGGCCACCGACATCGATTCCAACATCACTTTTTCTCCTGACGGCCGCCAATTCGCCTTCCTCCGCTACAACGATCCTGACCCCGGCAAGTATCGCCTGCTCATTCAGCCCACCAGCGGCGGCGACGAAAAGGTTCTGGCCAGCGGCCCCTTGACGCAATGCCTGTACGGGCTCAGCTGGTCTCCCGATGGCAAGGTAATCGTGTGTGCGATCCTCCAGCCCGAAGGAGCCCTAAGCGGTCTGATTGCGACCGACGCCGATACCGGCCAGCAGAAGGTGTTCTTCCACACCGACGGCATTCTCGCCGATATCGCCTGGCTCCCCGATGGCAAAGGATTGCTGGTCCTGAATCGTGATCAGACTTCCAACTACACCCGCCATCAGATCGGATTCGTTTCTTATCCCGAAGGCAAATACCGCGCCATCACGCGCGACATCAACGATTATTCCGACCTCAGCCTCTCCTCCGACGGCCACATTCTGGCCACTGTCCTCAACGAGAGCCATTGGAACCTTTTCGTCATGCCGGCTGCCTCCACAAATCCCGGCGACGCCAAACAAATCACCTCTGGCAAACCGGTCAATGATTTCACCTGGACTCCCGACGGCAAACTGATCATCGCCGAAGACCTTGCTCTCAGCTCGCTTGATCCTGATTCCGGCGTCAAGGTCAGCCTCTCGGCCGACGATCATAGCATCGCCGCTGAGCCTTCATCCTGCGCCAACGGCCGCTACATCGTGTTTGCCACTGCCGGCCACGCCGGCAAGCGAACCCAGATCATCGCCCGCATCGACGCCGCCGGCGGAAACCTCAAGCCCGTGACCGACGGAAAAGTTGACGAAGGCCCGGTCTGCTCCCCCGATGGTCACTGGGTTTATTACCGGGACGTCGCCAACAATGGCCAACTCATGCGGGTCCCACTCGAAGGCGGCACGCCCGAGAAGTTCTCCGACAAACCTGTAGCCGGACATTTCGGCCTTTCCCCGGACGGAAAGTTGCTGGCGTTCATCACTTTCCAACATGTCGGCGACCATGCCTTTCAATTGATTCTTTTGCCCACCGACCCCGCCCAACCTCTCAAGGCCCTCGAATTTCAGCGTCCGCCGGTGGGAAATATCCAGTTCAGCCACGACGGCAAAAGCCTCGTCTATCCCATTCGCGATCGCGACGTCGATAATCTCTGGCTGCAACCGCTCGACGGCTCGCCCGGAAAACAACTCACTAGTTTCACTTCCGAACACATCGGCGATAGTTTCGGCTGGTCCTTCGACGGCAGCAAACTAGCCATCATCCGCGGCCACACCGACTCAGACGTAATCCTGATCCGCGACTCCCAGCAATAAATCTTTCTGCCATTGTCATCCTGAGCGCCAACACCCTGATCATCCACCCTTGTCATCCTGAGCGCAGCAGAGGTTCACGAAGTGAACCTCCGCGGAGTCGAAGGACCCCTACAGCTCCCCCACTCCATCCCTCTATGTTTTTCAGCAGTGAACCCAAAACAAAAAGGCGGCCTTTTCAGGCCGCCCTCGTTGCGAACTATTTTGTAAAGTGGTTTAAACCCCCTTCACATTCTCCGCCTGCCATCCCTTGGGTCCTTTGACCACATCGAACTCTACTTGTTGTCCTTCTTGCAGGCTGCGGAACCCTCCCGCTTGGATGGCCGAGAAATGTACGAATACATCCTCGCCGTTTTGGCGGCTGATAAATCCATAGCCTTTTGCGTCGTTAAACCACTTTACTGTTCCTTGTTCTGCCATGATGTTGCTGTTCCTTTGTGTTGGAGGTTGCGCCGATTCCCCCGCGGCGCTTCGCATTCTCAGGCAGGTCACGCTCTACAGCGGGAGATTCTGGAAACTGCAAAAAGCCGCAAAAGATCAAACGCACCCAGATTCTACCCGAAACCCAATCCCCCAAACCATGATTATTTCCGCCTAACCCGCCTGTTCCTGGGGAAGCATAACCACCACGGCGTCAACAGTTTCCATGGTCATCCTGAGCGCAGCAGGCGATCCACGAAGTGAACCCCTGCGGAGTCGAAGGACCCCTATCGTACCTCGACTCTCGCTGCAGATGGCACCGCAGCATCAGCCCCGGAGGGGCGGCATACATTAGCCCAGGGCGTGAAGCTCTGGGCAAGGCAGAACACGATCAGGCGCCAGCAGGGCGCCACCGAAAACTAGGCCCTGGATTTAGTCCGAACCGGCATCAACCATCCAAACAACAAAGTCGCCGCCACCGCCCCGGCAACCTGCGCCACCATAAACCCAGGCACATCCCCAGGCCGGATTCCCGCAAAACTATCCGTCAAACACCGCGCCAATGTCACCGCCGGATTCGCAAAAGAAGTCGAAGCTGTAAACCAATAAGCTGCGGTGATATACGCTGCAACCGCAAAAGCTGTATACCTTTCTTTAGCGCAACCCCAAATTACACACAGCAGGCCAAAGGTTGCCACAAATTCGCTAACCGACTGAGGGAATGCCTGCCCGCACATGGTGCGATAACGAAACAAGGGCCTCACCAAACATCCCATGTGCCAACAACGTCCCCGCGACCCCACCCACAAACTGCGCCAGGACATAAGGTGCGAACTCGCTCCACGGTGTCACCTCGCTCACGCATGCCCCAAGCGTGACGGCGGGATTAAGATGAGCCCCGGAGACCGGCCCAAAAGCCAGGATCAAAGCCAGCAGTGCCGCGCCGGTTGCGATGGTATTCGCCAATAGTGCCAACGCGACGTTCCCACCCGCCAGTCGTTCCGCCATGATGCCCGAACCCACCACGGCTGCCACCAGCAGGCACGTCCCCAACGCCTCCGCCACTACGCGCTTGCTAAGAGTTGATTTCATTTCTGGGTCAGCGCCGCAAATTCCAGTTCAATCCTCTGCCGGATCTGTTCCCGAATGTCCCGAAAGGCCCCCAGTTTTTCTTCGTGGCTCCCAATTACGGCCGCCGGATCATCCAGACTCCAGCTCAGGAATTTGTACGTCCCAGGAAAGATCGGACACGATTCCTTGGCCCGGTCACAAACCGTAATCACATACGCAATCGGCCGGCCCAGAAACTCGGTTACGTTCTTCGAACGCTGTCCTGTGATGTCAATTCCAACTTCCTTCATGGCCTCGATCGCCAGCGGATTCACTCCCACAGGGTTCGTCCCTGCACTCAACACCGCAAACCGTTCCCCCGCCAAATGACGAAGCCACCCCTCCGCCATCTGGCTCCTCGCCGAATTTCCCGTGCACAGGAACAGCACTGATGTTTTATTCATTCAGTTACTCCGCCTTTGAGTGACGCTGATTTTGGGTGGCGCAGTCGCTTCAGCGCTGCGATTAGGGCCTTACTCTTGACTACGCGCTTTAGCGCCTTGAGGTGACTCAACGAGCCGCTGGAGCACAACAATCAGGCCCACAACAAGCCGCTGCCTTCTGCGGCAAATTGTCCTCCAACACCACAAAGACCTCCCACTCATTGCCATCCGGATCATGCACCCAGGTCTTGTCCTGCTTGGCATAGCAACACTCGGTCTGCATTTCATCCCGCGTGATCAACCCAGCCTGCGCCCACTTCTCACGCATCGCCAGGACGTCCGCAGTCGAGGAAACCTGGATCCCCATGTGCGATAACGCCCCCGCACCGCTGAATGGCACTTCGTTCAACGTGAAGTTGAGTGGCGGGTTCCTCACATCAAACTTGGCATAGCCCGTTCGAATCTTCGAGGGCTCAATGCCAAACAGCTTCCGATAAAAATCCAAACTTTGATCAACACTGCGAACGTTAATGGCGAGATGCGCCTTCAATGCTTCCATAAGCTCTCCTCACATTCGCATAAGCGAATACATTAGCAGGGTACCCCTGCCTAACACATCTGTCAAGACGAATATATTTCTGCTATGCTGGAGATATGCGGGCGCAAAAGAAGGGGAACAAGAAAAAGCAAGCCGGACTGGACAGCCTATTCCGGGCCTTGGCCGACCCCACCCGCCTCCGCCTCATCAACCTGATCGCCCGCCAGGAAATCTGCGTCTGCTATTTCGTAGAGGTCCTCGACTCCCCTCAACCCAAAATCTCCCGCCATCTCGCCTACCTCCGCCGCGCCGGAGTGGTCGCCGCCCGCCGCGAGGGCAAATGGATGCACTATCGCCTCATCATGCCCACCGACCCCCACGCCGCTGCTATCCTAAAAACCACCATCGACTCCCTGCGTCAGGACAAAGAAATGCAGCGCGATTTTCAGCGCCTCAATCAATCCTGTTGCGGCCCCCAAAGTCTGGTCCACCTAATCGGCGCTCCGCTCCCCCAGACACCCTGACCCTCTCCGCAAATCTTCAATCTAAAATCTGCAATCTTCAATCTACAATCGAAGTCTCATGGACACTGCCCGCATCCGCGAATTGCTGGGGCCGTTTGTAGTGGCCAACGACCAACGGCCAACGGCCAACGACGTTCTTTCGCCTTTCCAGCTGCAAAACATATCGACATACATCGATCTACTTCTTCATTGGAACGCCCGCATAAATCTCACCGCCATTCGCCATCCCGAAGACATCGTCACCCGTCACTTCGGCGAATCCCTATTCGCGGCCCGCCATCTTTACCCGCGGCAGGTGGTTGCCTCTGATGGTTTGGCCAGCGACGAACAACGAACGACCAACGACCTAATCGACGTAGGCTCCGGCCCAGGCTTCCCTGGCATCCCCATCAAAATCTGGGCGCCGCACCTCCACCTCACCCTGATCGAATCCAATCACAAGAAGGTAACTTTCCTGCGCGAAGTAATCCGCGCTCTGGCACTGACCAATATTGATGTCATTGCCGGCCGTGCCGAGGACTCTTCTACTCAGGCCGACGTGGTAACCCTCCGCGCTGTCGAGAAGTTCGAAAGGATTCTCCCAATCGCCGCGCACCTGGTCGCCCCCGCAGGTCGCCTCACCCTCCTGATCGGCCGCGCCCAGGTCAATTCGGCCCGCGCGCTGGCCCCAAACTTCCACTGGGACAACCCCGTCCCGATCCCCAACACCGCCGGCAGTACCCTCCTAATCGGCACGAGCCAGCAATCCTGATCCTCTTCGATCACGTCTCAAGATGGTTAACCGTGGAACTCTTCTGTCTTTCTCGATCTCGGATGACTCCGATCTACGGTCGTTTTTGTCCCAAAGTGGGAATCTAAAGGAGCATGCGACTTCATTCAGGCCGTCCCTCGGTAGTATCTATATAGTAATAAGTGGTCAAGCGATACGCGGCGGTGCCAGCTTTCACACATCCAGTAGTAATAAACCAGCCGTTCTAGCGGCTTAAGTGGGATGCCTGTGCACAATGTTAATACTTCTGGTTCCTCATTCTCGCCTCGCCACTCCGCATAATGTTCCCCGGGGAACATATCTACGTTTTGCACAAATGTTCCCCGGGGAACACTATGACGGTTTGCTTACAAAGTTGAGTTGTGTTCCCCGTGGAACACTTCTTCAGTTTTGCAAGGCCGCTTAACAAATCGATCAAGTGTTCCCCGGGGAACATTTGTGCAAAACTCAAGCCGCAACCTCCCGCCTGCACTTCTGATTCAACCTTATGCACGATTTCAATGGCTGCACTGAAATCCGGCATTGCATTGGCGATTCATTCGGCCTATTCTGCAACCATCTCTGGGTTCTCCGAAAACTAAAATGGGACGCGTAATCGCGATAGCCAACCAGAAGGGCGGCGTGGGTAAGACCACGACTGCCATCAACCTGGCCGCGTCGTTTGCCGCGGCTGAGGTCAACACCCTACTCATCGACTGCGATCCGCAGTCCAATGCTTCGAGCGGCCTGGGCCTGGTCAAGGATCCCGAACGCATCAGCACCTACCATCTGCTCATGGGTGCAGCGAGTGCGGAGGAAGCCATCCAGCCCACTGAACTCGAACAGTTATGGATCATCCCTGCGCATAAGAATCTAATCGGCGCCAACATCGAACTGGTGGATGGAGAGCGGCGCGAGTATCGGCTGCGGGATGCGATCGCGCCTCTGCGAGATCGTTTTCAGTTTATTGTTCTCGACTGTCCACCTGCGTTGGACCTGCTTACGCTGAACGCGTTGGTTGCTGCTGATTCTGTTCTCATCACCATGCAGGCGGAATACTTTGCGTTGGAAGGAATTTCGGAACTGCTTGACACCATCGGGCGAATTCGTGCGGTCCTGAATCCTGAGCTCGCGATCGAGGGTGTGGTGCTCACCATGTTTGATGAGCGCACCAACCTGGCGCAACAGGTTACGGCGGAGCTGAAAAGGTATTTCGGGGACAAGCTTTGCGAGACGACTATCCCTCGGAACATCCGGCTGGCGGAGGCTCCGAGCCATGGCAAGCCGGCGTTGCTGTATGACGTGAGGTCGCGCGGGGCGGAGAGTTACATACGGCTGGCGAAGGAGATCATCTCGCATCATTTGCCGGTGGTGGAAGCGGCGGGGGAGATGGATAAGTCTGCGTGATATATCGATGGGCATCGATGTATATAGATCGATATACATCGATGTATTAGGCGCGGGATTATGAGGGTACAGGGGTCCTTCGACTCCATAAGTTTGGTCGCGGAGCGCCCAAACTTATTACGCTCAGGATGACATGGGGTTGGGATTTGATGTGCGGGCCGCGCTGCGCTTGGCTGGACAGCCGAGGCGGCTGTCCCTACGTGGGCGGTTAAGAAAGTGGAGAGATTATGACGACATCAGCTGAAAAAATCGCGACGGTTACGGGTGAAGCGAGTACGACTGAGAAGCCGGCAGAAAAAGTTATCGACAAGCGGAAAGCGTTGGGGCGTGGGCTTGAATCGTTGCTGGGCGGGGGACTGAGAGCGGTTGCGGCTCCGGTGCCAGCTACGTCCCCGGCGGTCTCGTCTTTACCGGCGACCGAGGCCAATAGTGGGGTGATCCCGGAGATCCATGCGCAGGCGGCTCGGGGCGAATCGGTGCAGCAGATTCCGCTGGACCACATCGACAAGAATCCTTATCAGACGCGGCTTTTCTTTGACGAAGATGCGCTGCAGGATTTGGCGCATTCGATTGTGGCGACCGGGCTGGCGCAGCCGATTCTGGTGCGTCCGGGAGAAGACGGACGCTATGTCCTGATTTTGGGCGAACGCCGCTGCCGGGCCTCCAAACTTGCCGGTAAAGAGACAATTCCGGCAATCGTACGCAGAATTTCCGATCAGCAGGCCGCGGAAATGACCGTGGTGGAAAACTTGCAGCGCCAGGACCTGAATTGCATGGAGCAGGCGGCGGCATTCGGCAAGTTGAGCCGTGATTTCGGGTTGACGCAAACGCAGATTGGGGATCGCGTCGGAGTTTCACGGGAGTCGGTCGCGAACTACATGCGGCTGCTGAAACTGCCGGGCACGGTGATGCAGTATCTGCAAGAGGGGCAACTGGATTTCAGCATCGCGCGGGTGCTGTTGCGGTTAAACGAGAATGACCTCATCGCCAAAATTGCCGAGCAGGCGGTGAACAAGAACATGTCGCGCATACAGGTGGAAGATCTGGTGGACGACATTACCATCAAGCTCCATCAGAAGCCCGAGGAAAACCAGCCAGGGCGGGCGCGCTGGGTGGATCCGAATGTGCGGGCGGCGCAAACCCAGTTGGAGCGGGTGCTGGGATTGCGGGTGCGCATTCGCGATCGCAAGGGAAAAGGGAAGATCGTGATCGAGTATTCGACAGTGGATGACTATGAGCGGCTGGTGGGGATGTTGCGGGGGAAGAGCTAAAGGGCGTCGTTGGTCGTTCGTCCTTGGTCGTTGGCTTGATCTCTTAGCTCGATCAGTGAGGCGAGAAGTTTAGTTTTCTGTTGGCGCCGGCAGACAGCGGATTCCTTGGCGCTGCGCTTCTCGGAATGACAATGTGAGAGGTTTGGTGGAGAATCTTGGGGCGGCTTCTGGCCGCCTTTTTTGTTGGGGTGAGGGAATCTGGTTGGTTAATCTGTGGGACGAGATAGGCTTTTTGGAGCTGCTAGCACTTTTGGGATCAGCCTTGGATTGGGGAAAGTGGGAAATCGGGGATCTTAGATTTTTGATTGTAGATTTCAGATTGTGGGGAATCTTAGTAGTTATCTGTGGGATAGAAGCGCACAAAACTTAATGATTCTTTGAGTTTCGCATCGAGTGAACCCTATTTCTATATGGCGAGTGGGAAATGTTCATAACGGATGAGCAGAAAGTGCTGCGGGCTGTGGCGATGCAGCTCATGAACGGGGACGAAGTGGTGTTGGACGATCAGACGCTTGCTGTAAAGCGGGTCGGAGGCGACCGTTTGCGCAAGGTGCAGTTCAAAAATGAGTGGGCGGGAGTTTGAGGCTATCGAACAGAATCGGAAGAAGCCGAGCCGGTGGGGACAACTGGCGCGGGAGAATCATCAGGTGGTGCAGTTCCGGGATGTGGTGACCAAGAAGTATGTGGCGGTGGTAGTGGATGGAGAGGTGACGGAGTATGGGAAGTGAGGGCAGATTGTAGAGTGCAGATTTCAGATCTGAAATGCGAAATGCGGGCTTAAGCTGCGGCTCTACCACGGTGGTATTGGTGGCGGGGTAATGCAAGGTCCCTCGGCGTTGCTCGGGATGACAAGGGAAATGCAAGAGGCCCAAGGGGGATAGGTCTGGGGTGAGGTAGGGGTCCTTCGACTCCGCAGAGGTTCACTTCGTGAACCTCTGCTGCGCTCAGGATGACAAGGGTATTGGCTGCTGTGCCAAAAATGGCAAGGGTATTGGCGTTGGGGATGACAAGGGTATTGGTGTTCGGGGTGACAAGGGTATTTGGCGCTCAGGATGAGAATTATTTTTCCAGGAAGTCGGCGCCGAAGACGCCGGTTTTTCCGTAGTCCAGGCGGAGGCTGCAGAGTTTGGGGGCCATGTGGGCGAAAGAGACGCGCAGGACATCGGCGGGTTCGGTGAGGGGGGCGGTGTCCATGGAAGCGTGGGCCAGGTCCTGGCTTGGGTTGTAGGGGGCGCTTACGGTGGTGTTGCGGCTTACGATGAGAGTCCAGGTCTTTTTGCCGGGGATTACGTAGGCGGTGTAGCCGCCGACGGGGATGTCGACGTTATTAAGGACGAGCGGAGCCTGGGCGAATAGAACCATGGCGGTCCCACCGGGCGTCCAAACCTTGCCGTTTTGCGGATCGTCTTTGTGGGCGGTGTTGTATTCGAGCGTGACCTCATTGCCGTCGGCGAAGTCGCAGGTGGCGGTGGCCGTTTGATCGCTGGCAGCCGGCTGTTGAGCAGCAGCCATGGTGAGCAAAAGCGGACTAAGCAGGATGACGCAGAGAACACGCACAGTTTCCCTCCCCCTCACAATTTGAGTGACACGAACGGCAATGCCGCCGTCTCGGGAAGCGGTCATTGTACATCCCCGACATAGACATTTGTCCATACGTCTTTGGCCTTCGGTGACGTTCTCTTCTTTCGATGGCATTGATAGCGTAAGAACCAGCGGAAATACAGAAAGGCTGGTTCGATCAGGTATGGAGAATACGGCGAAGTCGTCATCGAAACTCACGATTCTTTATGGCGAAGGCGATGCGGAAGTTCTGGCTGCCCAGGCGGTTTCCATGCAAAAGGCGGGACATCAGGTGCAGACGGCCGAGGGACGCAAAGGGGTTCTGGAAGCGCTGAAGACGGGGAAGTTTGACCTGGTGGTGATCGGGTCATCGTTGACCCGGGACGACCGGCATCATTTGCCCTACATGGTGAAGAAGGCGCATGCCGGGACGAAGATTCTGGTGATGCATGCCGATGGAGGAAGACATCCGGCAGTGGATGCGAATGTGGATACTGGGACCAGCATGGAAAGTTTGCTGGAAAAGATTGCTGGATTGATGGGGAAGGCGAAGGCGGCGGGAGCGGGGCGATAGGCTTTTGGCGCGTAACTGTGGGGTGGGCGGCGGTGGCCGCCCTTATTTGTATTTAGCAGCGAATCTTAAGAGTTACGCATCCAATCAGTAATGGTGGAATAAAGGCGGACAGAAATTGGCTGATAGTGCATCAGTGGGACCGGAATTAGGCGCTAGCGTTCAAGAAGTGGGAAACGCCGGTCAAGTTTCCGGTAGTCAAGTCTTCGAGCATGGAATGGTGATGAATCCAGTTAGCACACCTCTCGGGCCGATCACGCAGGCTGTGTCCTCAGCCGTAAAGCTGACTGCGTTCAAAATACGGACGCAGCGATATGTTCAGGTGCTCCTCCGCATGTTCTCGATGTAATCCTGCCTCCAGGTAAACTGCCTGTACAATTGTTGACGCAACCATCACGAATCCCAGGAACCTAAAACTTGGCTGAAGCAAAGAAAATCTACGTCACGTTGACGGGGCTGCCCCTGTCGTTTGAATTGAAGTGGCCGTTCCATCGATCGACTTCGGGAGCGGACTTTTGGACGCTGCATGCGGACGTCCGCTTGGAAAATTCGGAAGGATTGCATGCGCCGGTGGCGGTGAATCTTTCGGCGACGTTGCGGGAAGTGTTGCCGTCGATGGAAGCGAAAGACGTAGAAGGGCCGATCATCAATGCGCTGCGCAAAGAGGTCAGTAAGAGGCAGGTGGAATTTGTGAAATCGGGCAAGCTGGTGCCGGTGCAATTTTCCAGCCGGCATTTTGATTTCAAGCGGAACAAATGGGTTTTCGGGAAGGCTACAGAAGAAGAAATAGCGCTGCTGGTGCAGCGGAAAATTTATTGGCAGACGCGACTGGTGGGCGGACAGGTGTGGCTGGGCGATCCCACGGAAGCGCTGTATGTGGAGACGTCCACCGAACACTTGCTGGATGTGGTGAGGGGATTGGAGAAGCAGGGATTGGTCCGGCTCGAAGGGGAACGAGTCACGGCCAATGATTCGCTGATGGCGCAGGCGCCGAAGTTTGAAGCGGACATGAAAGAAGCGCTGGAAACGTTGGAGAAGAAGCACGCGTTTGAAAGAGGGTAGAACTCGCAAAAAACCTGGCCACGGATTTTCGCGGATTTGCACGGATCTAAAATCAAAATTTAGAAGATCCGTGTTGATCGGCGAAACTCCGTGGCGCTTTTTTTTCTACTTCATGGCATCGATGGTGGTGAAAAGTTCGCTGTGAGGTTCTTTGACCTCGATGTAGGGCTTTTGCGGTTTGTTGCTGACGATAAAAATTGTGGGCGTGTGTTGCAGCTGGATGGCTTTGCCGATGTCCCGGTCGGCGTTAACTTCGGCGGCTAGTTTGCCCTGGGGATCGACTACGAAAGGTAAATCCACTTTGTGGTCGGCGGCGAACTTCTCGGAAAATGCGCGAAGATTGGTGGGATTGATTTCCATCTGATGCTCGAAAATGTAGTCGCGATAATCATTGCCCAGCTGCTTGGAAGTGATGTCGAAATAGCGGGCGAAGACGGCGGCCTGGTAAGACCATTTGTGCATGGGTAGCGGGAAATCGTGGCGAACGACCGGGATCTTGTAGGTCAGGCCGGCTTGTTTGACCAGCGGGGCCATGAGGCGGCACTGGGGACATTCCAAATCCTCGAAAACCACGATGGCTAAGGGCGCGCCTTTGGGCGGACGCAGGGCGGGATTGATGTCCTGCGCGGAAGACAGCGAAGGCAGAAGTGCGATTAATAACGCCAGCAAAGATAAAGATAAGGTCCTGGTCATATTCCTGTTTGATGAGGCGGGGTGGGAATTGGGGTGCCCGCGCTGGCACTATGGTACCCGAAGCGGATGATTCATGTAAGCGGGTTTGGAGAGCGGCAGTAAAAGGCTGGATTGGCAAGGCGAGGCTGAGCAACTCTGCTAATCCGCCGGGCAACCGTCCTTGCGCTGGATCCAATTCACTTTGCCGTGGCTGGTGAGTTCTACGGCATCAATGCTTCCGCCGACGAAGTCCTGTTTGGGGTGGTAGGCAATGGTGAGGTCAACCATCCGAATGACCTGTTTTCTGGCGAACACCTCGGGAAAGAGCGTCATCTCGAGATAGTGTCTTTGGCGGATTTCTTGTTTTGCCCGATCGGTTTTTCCCGCTGTGATTTCGTTAAATATTTCCGGCATCCCAAAAACTTGAGTGAGCGAGAAATCTTTAGGGGCTTCGTCGGGGACCGGCGTGGTCCTGAGAAAGTACGGCTCAGTCGGCAGGAATCCTTTCTTAGGCTCGACATAATCCACGGTCACGGAGTAAACCGATATTTCTCCATCTGATTCCAAGCCTGCGAAAAGACCGACAACAAATGCCGACTCGTGCGACAGCTCAATGCGCTTGCGCCATTCCTGAAAGTCGGCGGGGGATGCATCCGCGGCGGCATGAAAATGCTCGGCCATGGCTGCCCCCCATCTCGAAGCAATAGTGCCAACCCGGCCCAGATCAAGGAAATCTTCCGGCGCCTGCGAGTACGAAAGGAAAACCTTCCGAGCTTCCTGGGTCGCCTCAAAGCGCAAACCTTCAGGAAGAAGATAGGAGGAATCGCCAACGATTCCAGTGGCTGCAAAAATGAAGTTACCACTCAGCGCGGCGATCTTACAGTAGGAGTCCTCATATTTTCCGTCACCCAGATTGACCCGGCTGTCGGCCGCGATAATGACCTTCTGCCGGGAGCGGCTCATGGCGACGACGCTCCCCGAGCGGATTTGGGCCAATGCGCACGCGGGCAGCAGACAGAAAACCATGCAGGCGATCGGCTTGAACCTGGAGTTAAATGAGAGCGCAAAATTCATATTGAATGGGACTGACATAAATCGTACGAGATTCTGTCGGATACCTCGACAATAATTTCTTCTTCAACAGTACCGAGGTTTCCTACCCGGCAAGAGACTCAATCGCCTGCACCACTTCTTGCGGAAGCGCCAATTCGATGCCGGCGAGGTCCTGCTTCATGTGCTCGGCGTTGGAAGTGCCGGTGAGGGGGAGCATTCCAACGGAGCGTGCGAAGCTGAACACGATCTGGGCGGGAGTAGCGCTTGCCTGCTCGGCAAGGCCAGTGATTAGAGGATGACGGAGCACCTCGGCATTCGCGGTGAGAAGCGAAAATCCCTGATAGATGATCTTTCGCTCCGCGCAGAACGACCGCACTTCGCGGTCCCAGCCGAGGCGGGCGTAGCAGCGATTTTGTACGAATGCAGGAGCCTCGGCGTGGACGGACGCCATCTGCTCGAGATGGCTTAGGGAAACATTGCTTACCCCGAGAAGACGTGTGCGGCCGGCGTCGCGTTGTTTGAGCATCGCCAGCCAAACTTCGGCATCTTCCTCGGTCCAGTCGTAGCCAGAGGACGGGCCATGCAGCACGTAGCTGTCAACGTAGTCAGTGCCGAGATGTTCGAGCGAGCTGGCTATTGACTGCGCGACCTGAACGGAAAGCGCGGCGGCGGGATCATAGGGTAAGCGGTGGTCCTGCCCGGGTTGATAAGTGAATTTCGTTTGCAGAAAAAGATCGGCACGAGTGACTACTCCTTCGCGATAGGCTTCGGCCAGTCCTTCACCGACTCCGGCTTCGAAGTAATGGCGACGCTGGTTGGCGGTGTCGATGGCCCGAAAACCCGCGCGGAGAGCGAGTGTGGTAAGAGCCGGAGTGCGGTCTTCTTTCCAGGCAGTGCCGTAGAGGAAAGTGGGGATGGGTGACGCACCAGCAAACAATCTCATTCTGTCTGCCCAACAACCTGGTACTTCAGTGTCTTGTTGTCCGGGAACAAGAACTCGTAGGATTGGAGCGATTCATACGCAGTCTTGTGCTCATCCTGAACCAGCTTAGCCTTATAGTCGCCGAGCGCGAGGAGGATATAGTAGGGGCCCTCTAACTCGTATTTTTTCCCGTCAATAACGACGTCCAACTGAGAGGCAGATGGACCGCTGCCGACCCAGTTCACCATGCGGGACGCGCGAACATGTATGGTGACGGTGTACGCTGCCGGGTTGATTGGGGCCTTTTCTGCCCACGTGAATACAGACAACAGAAAGATAGCCACAGCAATCTTCATCCCAGCCTCCTTAAGTTTCCCTTGGGTAGTTGTACGCCTGCCTATAACTTGCCACAACCAAGCGGTCGCGTCACCTTTACAGCAGCCGCAACTGGCGGCGCTCCAGAGCCAGCAATTTTTCCTTGATGGGCAGGCCACCGCCGTATCCGGTGAGTTTGCCGTTGCTGCCGATCACGCGATGACAGGGAATCACGATCGGAATGGGATTGGAGCCGTTGGCTAGGCCCACGGCGCGCGAGGCTTTGGGATTGCCGATGCGCCGCGCCAATTCTCCGTAAGAAATTGTCTTGCCGAACGGAATCTCGCATAGCTCATGCCATACGCCTACTTGGAAAGAAGTACCTTCGGGGGCAAGTTGGAGATCGAAGGCTTCCAGTTCTCCCGCGAAATACGCGTTGAGCTGGCGAATTGCTGGCTGAAGGGGAGCTGGATCTTCTTGCCATGATGGATCGGGTTTTGCGGGATGGTGTCCGTGGACGAACAGAATTTGCCGCAGGCCGGCGTTGTCGGCGGCGAGCAGCAAAGGGCCGATCGGGCTATCGATCTGAGTGTAGGAGATGGAGTGCATGGGAAGACCAATTTTACATGGACGGAAAAAGCCCCGCCCTCCCGCAAAAAAACGCGGGAAGGACGGGGCACCCTCGAGAAGATAGAATTGATGAATGTCAGAAACAAAGACATTCCGGTTGACGGAAACGGTGAAAGCTGGCGGATGCGCGTCCAAGCTGAGCCCGGCGATATTGGACAAAGTGCTGGCGAAATTGCCCAGGCAGCAGGATCCCAATGTTCTGGTGGGCTTCGATCATGCGGACGACGCCGGGGTATATCGGATCTCGTCCGATCTCGCCCTCGTGCAGACGGTGGATTTCTTCACGCCGATGGTGGACGATCCCTATACCTTCGGCCAGATTGCAGCGACCAACGCGCTGAGCGATGTTTATGCCATGGGCGGACGTCCGATTACGGCGCTGGCCCATGTGTGCTTTCCGGCCGCCGGGGAGTTGGACGTTCTGGAGCGCGTGCTGGCCGGAGGGCTGTCGAAAATGATCGAAGCCGGGTGCGCAGTGGTTGGCGGGCACAGTGTCCGTGATGAGGAAATGAAATTCGGATATTCGGTTACTGGACTGATTGATCCCCAAAAAGTGTTTGCGAATGATGGCGCACGGGCAGGCGACCGTTTGATTTTTACCAAGGCGCTGGGGACAGGCGTGATCTGCACGGCGATTAAGAAAGGGCTGGCGCAGCAGGCGTGGATGGATGCAGCGATTGCGTCGATGACGACGTTGAATAAAAAAGCAGCGGAAGTGATTGCAGGTTTCTCCATTCATACGATGACCGATGTGACTGGATTTGGACTCATCGCGCACGCTCGGGAAATGGCGCTGGCTTCCAATGTGGCGATGCGCTTTTGGGCTTCTCGAATCCCAGTGCTCGCAGGCGCACTGGAGTGCATTCGCGCCGGTCACATTCCCGGCGGGCTTGTGTCCAATCGCGAATTTGCCGAATGCGTGGTGGACTATGAGGCTGGAATCAGCGATGAGGTGAAGGCCATTCTTTTTGATCCGCAGACTGCGGGAGGGCTGTTGATCTCGGTACAGCCGGAAGGCTCACCGGAGCTTATGCGGGTTTTGAATCAAGCTGGAGTGCCGGCCGTTGAGATTGGAGAGGTATTGCCTGCGGGTAAGCCGCTGATTACCGTGTCTCAGAAATAATCAAAATCACCACAAAAGAATTGGGCGGCCACGAGGCCGCCCAGGCAAAATTTAATTACCGAACAACGATTCTATGCTGGTGCGGGGTGCTCTCCGCCTGCGAGGCCGGGACGGCCGGGTTCAGGTTTCAAGACCTGTTGTATGCCTCCGTCATCTCCCTTGGGCGGCGGAACTAATTTGGGGAGTTCCTTGCCGTCGATGATGATCTTGATTTCATTGGCGTCGAGAACTTCGCGCTCGATCAAGGCATGGGCGATCCGCTCCAGAGTTTCGCGGTTGTCTCCGAGGACTTCCTTCGCGGTGGTGTATCCCTGCCCGACCAGACGGCGAACTTCCTCGTCAATTTTGACTGCGGTGGCTTCGCTGTAGTCGCGATGCTGGGCGATTTCGCGACCCAGGAAGATCTGTTCTTCCTTCTTGCCGAAGGTCAAGGGGCCTAAGTCGCTCATACCCCATTCGCAAACCATTTTGCGCGCCAGTTCAGTAGCACGTTCAATGTCATTGCCGGCGCCGGTGCTCATCTGGCCGAGGAACATTTCTTCTGCGATCCGGCCGCCCATCAGAATGGCGACTGAAGTCTCCAGATAGTTGCGATAGTAGGTGTGGCGGTCGTCAATGGGCAGTTGCATGGTCAAGCCCAGCGCCATGCCGCGTGGAATGATCGTAACTTTGTGCAAAGGATCAGAATGCGGCAGCTTGGCGGCAACCAGGGCATGACCGGCTTCGTGGTAAGCCGTATTTTTCTTTTCCTCGTCGGTGAGCAGTAGAGATTTGCGCTCCACGCCCATGAGGACTTTGTCCTTGGCGAGCTCGAAATCGAACATGAGCACGGCCTTGCGGTTCTGCCGGGCTGCACTCAAGGCCGCTTCATTCACCATATTCGCGAGGTCCGCACCGGAGAAGCCGGGCGTGCCGCGCGCGAGGACCGAGAGTTCGACATCGTCGGCCATAGGAATCTTGCGGGTATGCACACGAAGAATTTCTTCGCGGCCGCGCACATCGGGACGATTGACCACCACGCGGCGATCGAAGCGTCCGGGGCGAAGCAATGCCGGATCGAGCACGTCAGGCCGGTTGGTTGCGGCCATCAGGATAACGCCTTCGTTGGATTCGAAGCCGTCCATTTCGACGAGCAACTGGTTCAGAGTTTGTTCGCGCTCATCGTGTCCGCCACCGAGACCGGCGCCGCGATGACGTCCGACAGCGTCGATTTCATCGATGAAGATGATGCAAGGAGCATTCTTCTTGCCTTGCTCAAACAGATCGCGCACCCGGCTTGCGCCGACGCCTACGAACATTTCGACGAAGTCCGAACCGGAGATCGAGAAGAAGGGAACGTTGGCTTCGCCAGCGACTGCGCGGGCGAGCAAAGTTTTGCCGGTACCGGGAGATCCAACCAGGAGCACGCCTTTGGGAATGCGTCCGCCAAGCTTTTGAAACTTCTGGGCTTCGCGAAGGAATTCGATGATTTCTTTCAGTTCTTCTTTGGCTTCGTCGACGCCGGCGACATCCTTGAAGGTAATTTTCTTCTGCTGCATGGAGAGCAGCCGTGCCCGGCTCTTGCCGAACGACAAAGCTTTGTTGCCGCCGGTCTGCATCTGGCGGATCATGAAAAACCACAATGCCGCGAGCAGGGCGAGAGGGGCGAGATTGATCAGCCAGCTCCAGCTGCCATTGTTGATGTCACGGTAAGTGACGCTAACCTTTTTGTCCTGCAGGGCCTTGCTCATCACGGCGTCATTGGCCTGGGCGGTGGTGTGGAAGGCGGATCCGTTCTGCAGCTTGCCACGCACCTCCATGCCGGTGATCGTGACCTCTTTAACATTTCCCTGGTCCACGTAGTTCATGAACTCGGAGAAGTTGACTTCCGCGTCCTTTTGGCCGTTGTTTGCCCCTTTGAGCACCGTGTAAAGGCCACCGGCGCAAAGCGCAATAAGAATCCAGAAACCTATCGTTTTAGCTGTCGAATTCACCGAGAACTCCTAAGAAAATGAACCCTTACTCCTGAACACCCGTGAGCGAAAAACCCTCAATCAATTAGATGCCAACCACGGGAATTGGATGACAAATTCCTACCCCTGCCATTCTAAACCTTCTCAGGGGAAAAAGAATGCCCTACTTTGCCGTAACTTAAGTCACAAAGGATTTTAGCTGGCAGACGCTATAAACGGCAGATTCCGGTTGGTTTGCTGGGAGGAGCCCAGACCGTAACCG
This sequence comes from Terriglobia bacterium, assembly GCA_963723765.1. Lineage (GTDB taxonomy): Bacteria > Acidobacteriota > Terriglobia > Terriglobales > Acidobacteriaceae > DATBAX01. The sequence continues at coordinate 326,136 of CAVRSD010000001.1, forward strand.
ACCAGAAATGCTTCGTCCACCAGGAAGCCGAAATAATCGGGTTGCAATTGCACCCGGCGGGCGGCTTGCCGGTCGAGAAGCGTGGCGACTTTTACGGAAGCGGCGCCGCGCGACTTTAGATCGCTGACCAGGAATTCTGTGGTGACTCCGGAATGGACCAGGCCTTCGACTAAAAGCAAATGCTGGCCTTCAATCATGGGTTCGTGGCTGAAGAAAATTTCCAGCACATTTTCCTGGCCATTTTCCGGATGACGATACCTCGGCTTGATGAACTGGCAGATCACTGGAACTTCAAGCGCGCGCACCAGGTCGGTCATGAACATGAATCCGTTTTCCAGCAGGGCAAGGGCGTGGATGGTTTTGCCCTGATAGTCGTCGGAAATCTGCCGGCCCATCTCCCGCACCCGCTTCTGAATCTGTTCAGCGGGGATCACGGTGCGTAACGATTCTGTTTTAGCGGCTTGATTCATAGAGGCTATTCAAACCAGTGACAGTTCCTGCAACAGTAGAATGGGAGCCGTATTTTCCCGGGGCTGCAAGCTCGCAGGCGCCGGAAATCCACGCAACCAAATTATCTCAGCTCCGCTCACTACGACCGGCCATAGCTTCCGATCCGGCCCGGTGACGTGCCGGTCTTGCAGCAACTCTTTGATCTTCCTGGGAGACTTTGAATGTGCGGGCCAGAAACGGTCTCCCGGGCGCCAGTTCCGTACCGTTAACTCTTTCGAAAGAAGTTCCGGATCGAATAAGTGTTGGGGATTATACCCTTGGACGGTGTTTCTCCCAACCAACTTGCTTTCGAAGCGTGATCCCAGCTCAGGGACTTCGACGGATCCCGGCACAGGAAGCGGATACTCGTAATCGGCAAGCCCGGCAGTTCCGCTCTGATGTTCGAAGTGTAGCTCACCCTTCTTGCGGGAAACTCGCCATAGGTTGGGCAAGAGCATTGACTTGTGCTGGTGCGAGTCTGCGGATCCCGGAGAAGGGAAAGCGGTTTCAAGAAGTTCTTCTACTTGGCGAAATTCCAGACGTAATCCCAGTGATTCTGCAGCGGCACGAATGACTCTTCGTTGCATTGCGAGAGGCAAGTCTGTCAGTACTTTAAGATTGAGGGTACCGCCAGGCGCTTTTGCGGTGAAGGGATTTCGCCAGGCTGCAGGGAGAAGCTCCTTGACCTTACTTGACCAGTAATCTTCTTCGGCGCGGGCGATTTCCGCGGTTTCGGACAGCGTTTCGTACACCGCTGGGTTTAGATTGCACTCCAGGCGGGGAAGAATTCCGTGCCGCATCCGGTTTCTTGCATGCCGCAGATCGCGATTGCTTTTGTCCTCGCGCCACGTTTGGTTGATGTCCGTGAGATAGGCTTCGATATCTTTTCGACGGGTTTCGAGGAGCGGGCGAATGATGCAAGCCTCCGCAGTGGCCGCTGCCAGCTTCGGATAGATGCCAGCTAATCCACGAGTTCCGGCCCCGCGGACTAGCTTTAGCAGCACTGTTTCGGCCTGGTCGTCCAAGGTGTGGGCGGTGGCGATGCGGTTGTATTGATTTCCTTGGAGCAGGCGTTGGAAATATTCGTAACGGAGATTGCGGGCGGCGGTTTCGACGCTCAGGTGTTTTTCTTTGGCGTAGGCTGCCACGTCGCCGCTTTCGCGGTGCGATTCCAATCCGAGTTGTTGAGCCAGCGCGGCTACAAATTGCTCGTCCTGGTCGGAGTCGGCTGCACGCAACTTGTGATTGAAGTGAATAACAGAAAGGACAATGCCGAGTTCGTGGCGAAGTTCGTTGAGAAGGCACAAGAGCGCGACGGAATCCGCGCCGCCTGAGACGGCCACAGCCACGCGGTCTCCCGGCTTCAGCAGTTCGTGCTTGTGAATGTAGGCGAGGACGTTCGTGGCGAGCGATGGACACGAAAACATGTTACATCCTGTGTGGCGCGGGCGCCCCCGCCCGTGAAAAGCCTGAGACCGAGGAAGTGTGTGAGTCGGAGGGGAGAGCTAGCCGAGCTTGCTCGGCCTGGACGGGCGAAGGCCCCGTCCCACACGAGCAGTCAATGCCTAACGATTGCAGCATCCGATTTACATCTGCATGGGGAGGTGCGTCTTCCAGGCTACGATACGTGCCGGTGGTTTTCAGTTCTTCCGCCATCCTGCGCACCAGGCCTAGCGTGGCTCGAATGAGGGCCGATCCCAGGCTCACTCGCGCAACCCCCAGCTTTTCCAGTTCTGGCACAGGAGGAGATCCGGGGCCGGCCAGAATGTTGAGCGGGAATTTCAGGTCTGCCACCATGCGTGTGATGGTTTCAGCATCGCGCACGCCGGGAAGAAACAGACAATCGGCGCCGGCGTCGCGAAAAGCGGATAGCCGCTGGAGAGCAAGATCGAAACGAGCTGCAGGAGTTCCCACTTGCAGCAGATAAGCGTCCGTTCGCGCATTTAGAACGATGGGTACACCTGCTTGCCTGGCGGCTTCCTGCACGGCGCGGATTTTTTCCAATTGCAGTGACAGATCCACTAGCGGGCGATTGCGGTCGTCTGGTTCCATCTTCCAGATTCATGCCGACCGCGCCTGCTTCGATCACCTCGACGCGCGGTTTGCGCCGCATCTTCGGGACGATTGCCATAGCCTGCCTCAACGTCTGCCGTCACCGGGACTTTGACGGCACTAGCAATACGAGCGATCACTTGCAGCATCTCGGCGCGGGAGATTCTCTGGCCGTCCGGATATCCCAACGTAAACGCAATCCCCGCACTGGTGGTCGCGATGGCTCCGAAGCCGGCTTCTTCGATGATGCGCGCGCTGATGACATCCCACACATTCGGCAGCAGCAGGATTCGCGGCCCAGCATGCATGGCGCGAAAAGCGGCAGCTTTGACTTTTTGAGTGTCGGAGTGCATATTTCAATCTTTTAGGATCAAAAAAACATTGTCATCCTGAGCAAGCGTTCTTTGCGCCGGGAAGGACCTGTGTACTTGGGCATCCATCGGTCGTGCTCGCGAAAATGCATAGGTCCTTCATTGGGAGTTCCCGGCTTCGCCGTGAACTCCGCTGCCTCAGGATGACAGCGGTTTGGTTTCGCTGTGTTTTCTGTCCCGGATCCGCTTCTTCAGCTTCTCGGAGAACTTCCCAACGCTGACCACAGCCCGGCCAACTGTGCCGCGTCCGATCACTTCGGTATTGTCGAATGCCGTCACTCTCATCGTGTAAAAACGTCCGTCAAAGGATTCGAGCACGGCTTCGGCTCGGATTTTCGCGCCAATTCCGCTGGCGGCGCGATGCTCGACGTTGATGGCCGTCCCCACACTGATTTCGTCGCCTTCACAGAAGGGCTGAATCACGGCAAAGGTGGCTTTCTCCATAAGGCGAATCATGTCGGGGGTGGAATAGACGGGCGGCAGGGAAGCATGGTGCGCGGTCAGAGTGTGTTTGAACTCGACGACTTCTTCGGCGTCCGCACGAGTGCCGATGGGAATGGGTTTTGCCATGTCGGTTCCTGGTTCATCAAAAAGAAATGAGCCAATGATTCTATCGAATCACTGGCCCACGTTAGTTGAGGTTCTGCCTATGCCGCTTGCACCACTCTACGCGCTTCGATTCCGTCCAACGCGCGCCACAGTGACTTGGCGGCATTTTCACTGGCCGCCAGCGCTTTCTCTGCGGCTTGCGGATTCGCCTCGATCCGTTTTCCCAACTGCTGCCGCCACACTTGCGAATGATAAACATCGGCGGTGGTGTGCAGGGTGAAATAGCCGCAGGTTTTTTCGGAGGCGCCGTACATTTCGCGCAGGCCGCGGGCTTTTTCTTTGGCTACGCGCGGGACCTGCGATTCGTAAGCGTAGAAAGCGGCCAGCGCTTCTTCGGGTGTCCCTTGACTGGCGACTTGATGGAAAGACGCCGTCAGTTCGGTAATCTCCGGAACCGGAGTGTGGGAGTGCAGGTCGCGGCTAGCTCCCATGCCCTCCGCGAAATCAAGCCATAGCTCCGAGTGCGGCGCGGATGGTTCGCCGAATGCGTCTTCCAGTCCTTTTTCCTCCGCCATATTGGCGAGGACGGCCTGGCGCAGTTCACTTTCGTCGAGACGAATGCCCAATTCCGCCAGATACGTAGGAAAAGCTTCGACATGGTGGAAATAATCGCAGGCATATTCGCGCAGATCGTCGCGCGTGAGCTGGCCGGCGCTCCAGGCTTTGTAATAGGGATGACAGAGCAGGTCGTACTTTGCGATGCGGGCGTCGAGCTGTTGGAAGAATTGCTGGGTGGTCATGATTGCAGCCTCCAATTGCTTTGTTGTATGACTCACTACACTATACGGTCGGAGGGGAAGGGTCAGCAAATCATCAACATGTTAGTGGCAATTTCTTGCTGCATCCTGAACGAACTCAGCTAGTTTGCCTTGAGTTTGCTTCTGGAGCACCTCATCCAGAGACTTCGACTTTGATTCCGGCTTCTGCTGCAAGATAGCGCTGTATGCACTCAGAGCCCCTTTGGCTCCGGCCAAGTACTGATCCAACGCGTCGTTGGCTTTGTCTGGGTTTTCGATGGTGAATGCTGCACCCGAGAATGTCAGCTGTCGAACGATCTCACCTGCGTACGGGTATTTCTTTTCCTTTATAAAACCACCGAGGACGTTGGGGCAGAGCTTGGCGTGAACATCCGGCACTTCGATAAGCCATCGCAGTGCCCATTCGCGATCATCACTCAAGCTCGGATCGAGAGGATTCTTCTCCAGCTTGTGCGTAATCTCAACGAAACGCGCCCTCTCCTCTGCCGTAGAAGGTCTCCCGACCAGGGCCCTGTTGCGCCGTTGCTGACAAAACCATTCCTGCGGCCGCTACCGCAACCCATATTGTTTTGTTTTTGCGCATATCTATTCCCTCTCGTGTTCACCAATGGCTGCACACTTTACCATACGTCTGCGCGCACGAGTTGTTACAATCTGAAGAGTTTCATGCAGTTTACCGAACAATTCGATGTGGTCGTAGTCGGCGCTGGGCATGCCGGATGCGAAGCTGCCATGGCGGCGGCCCGCATGGGGTTGAAGACCGCGATGTTCACGCTCAACGTCGATTTGATCGCGCAGATGTCCTGCAATCCGGCGATTGGCGGGATTGCCAAGGGACACCTGGTGCGGGAAGTGGACGCGCTTGGCGGCATTATGGGCGAGGTCACAGACGCGGTGGGCATCCAGTTTCGGCTGCTGAATACCTCGCGCGGCCCGGCCGTATGGTCGCCGCGAGCGCAGTGCGACAAGCAGGCTTATCGGCTGAAAATGCGAGAGGTGCTGGACTCGCAGCCGAATTTGAAGATTAAGCAGGCGGAAGTCGCGGGGTTAATCCTGGAGCCGTTGTTGGCCGACAGCTTAGAGGGAGACGGGGTTGCCAACGACCAACGACGCACGACCGACGACCGCGTCATCCGTGGAATCAAGCTTCGTGACGGCCGTACGGTTGGCGCTGCTGCGGTCATCATCACTACCGGCACTTTTCTTAACGGACTCATTCACTGCGGCGAGCAGCAATATCCTGCTGGGAGAAGTGGCGAGCCTGCGGCTGTGTTGCTGGGCGAGGCGTTGAAGCAGCTGGGACTGCGCGGTTGCCGGCTTAAGACTGGAACTCCGCCGCGTCTCGACGGACGCTCGATCGACTGGTCGAAATTTGAAGAGCAACCGGGCGATGTCGATCCCACGCCTTTCAGTTTTCGCACCCGGCGCGTCGCGCATCACGATTCGCAGGTGCCTTGCTACATCGCATGGACCACCGCAGAAACGCAGCGCATCATTCGCGAGAACGTGCATCGTTCGCCAATGTATAGCGGGCAGATTCAATCCATTGGGCCGCGCTATTGTCCTTCGATTGAGGACAAGATTGTTAAGTTTCCCGACAAGATTATGCATCAGCTCTTTCTCGAACCCGAGGGCCTGAACACGCATGAGATCTATGTGAATGGCATGAGCACTTCGCTGCCGGTGGAAGTGCAGATGGAGATTTTGAAATCCATCCCCGGCCTCGAGACTGCGGAAATGCTGCGGCCCGGCTATGCCATCGAGTATGACTCGATTGATCCCACAGAACTCGAGCGCACGCTCGAAACCAAGAAAATTGCTGGGCTATTTCTGGCCGGGCAAATCAACGGTACCAGCGGATACGAAGAGGCCGCGTGCCAGGGATTGATGGCGGGAATCAATGCGTCCCTGAAAGTGAAGGGCGAAGCGCCGTTGATTCTTGATCGCACCGAGGCTTACACAGCGATCCTGATCGACGACCTGATTTCAAAAGGGACCGACGAGCCGTATCGCATGTTTACCTCGCGAGCGGAATTTCGATTGCACTTGCGCATCGACAATGCCGATCGGCGATTGACGCCACATGGACGGAAGGTTGGATTAATTTCCGATGCCGCGTGGGAAGATTTTCTGGCCAAGCAACAACGGCTGGAAGCCATGAAGAAATTACTGGAGAAAACAAAACTCAATGGCGCGATGCTGGAGAAGGTCGCTTTCCCGGCGGATGCGGCGCTGGATCTGGCTTCTGTCGGTGGACAAAGTTTTGCGCAGCTTCTCAAGCGCCCCGAAATTGTTGTGGAGCATCTGGTGCCAGTGCTTCGAGAACTGAATCCCGAATTCTTTACTCGAGACGGCGCTACTTCGGAAGGTCTTACTTCTGAAGTTCGCAACGAACTCAAGTCGGTAGAAACTGAAATCAAGTATGAGGGCTACCTGCTGCAACAGCAGCGCGCGATCGAGCGGCTGAAAAAAGCGGAGCTGCATACCATCCCAGAATGGTTTGACTATGGTTCGATCAGCGGCCTGTCGCGGGAAGTGCAGGGAATCTTGGTGAAAATCAGACCACGTACTTTGGCCCACGCTTCCCGCATTCCGGGAGTGACCCCGGCGGCGGTTTCACTGGTGCATGTTTTTATTGAAATCCAGTCGAAACGACGCGAGCAAGCGGCCGCGATTTAATGCTTGCATCGCTACTGCAACGACAAATGCGTCACCTGCAATTCCGGATAGGCCTGGTTCCACTCCGCGCTAATATGCTCAAAGATCAGGCGGAATTGCTTGCTCTGTCCCGGCGCGAGTGGCGAAGCGCCGAAATCGACCGCGTCGGGATAAGGCCCCCCGGTTTGAAGAACCTTCACCGGTTGGTCATCCACCTGCGTCACCTGCCCGATCGAATCGCGAAAGATGATGTGAAGAACGGCGCGGGTCACGGTGCGGTTGCCGGTGTTTGTCATCGTGCCATCAATGTAAGTCACGCTGGTGCCGACGAAATTTTGGGCGACGGACATTTTCAAGTCCGAAAGCTTGAGGTTGAAGGCGTAAGGATCGGGTGGCGCGGCAATTTGCGGCCGTGGGCGCAGGAAAAAAAGAATGATCCCCACGATCGCGACGACAAACACCACGCCGAAGTAAACCGGACGCCAGTCCCGCTTCTCGGACAACGGCGAGGGTTCGATCAGTCCGTCCATGAGGAGATTGTACTAGCAAGGCGATTGCAGATTTGAGATTGAAGATTGCAGATTTAAAAAGTCAGTAGCAAATTGCTTCGAGGTTTTGAAATCTGCAATCTGAAATCAACAATCTGAAATCAACAATCTTAAATTTCTTCCTATTCGCCGCCGACCGTTAACCCATCGATGCGAATCGTCGGACTAGCCATGGCCCCGCGAAAAACCAGGTCGCTGCCGATTTCTGAAATGTTGAAGAACATTTCTTTGAGGTTCCCGGCGACGGTGATCTCTTCCACGGGATAGGCAAGTTCTCCGCCGGAAATCCAAAGGCCAGAGGCGCCGCGCGAATAATCGCCGGTGACGAGATTGGCGCCGTGGCCCAGGAATTCGGTGACGTACAGACCGTCTTTAATCCCACCGATAATTTCTTGCGGCGTCTTCGTTCCGGCCTGTAGAAAATAATTGCCGGGGCCAATGCCGGGCGTCCCCGCCAGACCGCGAGCGGCGTTGGCGGTGGTTTGCAATCCGAGCTTTTTCGCTGTGTACGTGTTCATCAAATAGGATTTCAACACGCCGTTCTCGATAACGACTGTGCGGCGTGTCGGAATTCCTTCGCCGTCAAAGGGGCTGGTGCCGAAACCGCCGGGAATGGTGCCGTCGTCGATCACGTTGACCTGGTCGCCTGCGATCTTCTCGCCTAACTTGCCGGCAAGAAAAGATGCGCCGCGATAGACCGAGTCTCCGTTGATGCCCTCAAAAATATGGTCGAGGATGGAACTGGCGACCATGGGATCGAAAACAATGGGCACTTGCACGGTCTTAACGCGACGAGCACCTAGACGCCGTAAGGTGCGCTGGGCAGCAATCTTCCCGACATTCTTCCGGAGAGTCGAGACGTCCCAGGCTGCGCGCGACCGAGAACCAGTAATCGCGCTGCATGGCGCCACTTTCAGTTTGTGCGATAGGCACGGCGGCAATCGAGCAATACGAACGTTTGTATTCGCCGACAAATCCGTGTGAGTTGGCGAAGATTTTGTGGCCGGTGGCGGCGTCGAACGAACCGCCGTCGGAATTCTTGATACGAGGGTCGACTTCAAGCGCGGCCTTCTCGGTGCGGCGTGCATAGTTGATGCGCTCTTCGCCAGGCAGGGAATACACATCGGGAGAGTAGAGATCGAGATCGCCGGTCAGGGAGCCGAGTTGCGAGGTATCGGGGATGCCGCCGAAAGGATCTTCCGACGTGATTTTCGAAAGCTCCAACGCGGACTTCAACATGCGATCGAGACCTTCACGCGAGAAGTCGCTGGAATAAGTGCTGGCAGCGCGTTGTCCATTGAACACGCGCACGCCAATGGCACGCGAGCCGGATTCTTTGAGGGTTTCGACCTGACCGAGGCGGACCAGCGTGGAGAATTCGTCTCCTTCGCGGATTACGCATTCAGCGGCGGTTGCGCCGCCAGCCATGGCGCGGCGGACGATGTCCTGGGCAAGGTCTTTGAGGTCGGTTTCGAGTTTCGGGTTTTGAGTTTCTAGTTCGGTTTGCATGAAGGATTTCAGATTTGTGAATTTAGATCTCAGATTTAAGGGCGAATGGTTTCAATTTGCAATTTAAAATCTGCAATCTGAAATGCCGTCGCCCGCTGTCCTTACTGCATGAAGCCGCCGACATCTTTCTTGGCTGTCCCGCCCACGGTGAGCCGGTCGATCTTAATAGTCGGGATTCCGACGCCAACGGGCACGGCTTGTCCGTCCTTGCCGCAGGTGCCTACGCCTTCGTCGAGTTTCAGATCGTTGCCCACCATGGAGACGCGGGTCAGAACGTCGGGGCCGTTGCCAATCAGAGTCGCGCCTTTGATCGGCGCGGTGATCTGGCCGTCTTCGATCATGTAGGCCTCGGAGGCGGAGAAAACGAATTTTCCGTTGGTGATGTCCACCTGGCCGCCGCCGAAATTTACTGCGTACACGCCATGCTTGACCGAGCGAATGATGTCGCCCGGATCGTCTTCGCCAGCCAGCATGTAAGTGTTGGTCATGCGCGGCATGGGGATGTGCTCATAACTTTCGCGGCGTCCGTTGCCGGTGTCCGACATGCCCATGAGCTTGGCGGAAAGTTTGTCACTCAAGTAGCCCTTCAGAATTCCCTTTTCGATCAGCATGGTGTTCTGCGTGGGCTGGCCTTCGTCGTCCACATTGAGCGAACCGCGGCGCCAGGGCATGGTGCCGTTGTCAACGATGGTGCACTTATCGCTGGCGACGCGCTTGCCGATCAATCCGGCAAATGCGGACGTTTGCTTGCGATTGAAATCTGCTTCGAGTCCATGACCGATCGCTTCGTGCAGCAGAACACCGGGCCAGCCGGGGCCGAGTACCACTTCCATTTCTCCGGCCGGAGCTTCCCTGGCATCGAGTTGCAGGATGGCTTGACGAGACGATTCGGCAGCGAAATATTCCGGCGTCTTCTCGCCGAAAAAGAAATCGAGTGCCACACGTCCGCCGCCGCCGGAGCTGCCGCGAGCAGAAATGCCAGCGTCGGTTTTCGCAATGCAGGAAACATTCATACGCGCCAGAGGCTGGGAATCCTCGGCAAATGTTCCGTCCGAGCCGACAACCAGAATGTTGCGCAATTCGTCGGAATAGCTGGCACGAACTTCTTTAATGCGAGGATCGTAAGCGCGAGCGGCCTTGTCGGCTCGCATCACAAGCTCGACTTTCGCCGTGATCTCGGCATCGACCGAAGGAAGGGTGATCGGGTACAGGCTGCGTGCAGGCTTTTCTTGAAATCCGACGACCGGAGTCTTGGCAGGGCCGCTGGCGATCAGATGCCGCGGTACGGGCTGCGTGCAGAATGCGCTCGGGCGAAAGATCGTCGGTGTAGGCGTATCCAGTGCGTTCCCCGGAAATGACACGAACTCCACAACCCGCCGAAATCCCCTGCGAGGCCGACTTCACCATGGATTCGTCTACCATCAGCGAAGTGGACGACAAATATTCGAAATAAAGGTCGGCGTAGTCGCCGCCCGCCGAAAGGGCCGCTTGCAAATGCCGTTCGAGATCTTTTTCGTTTATGCCGTAGTGCTGAAAAAAGAACCTATTTTTATCCACCATAGTTAGATGCCGCCGGGTTTGGAAAGGCTCCAGCCGCGCCCTTCATTATCCCACATAGGGTGCGTCAGGCATGGTGAAAGCGGCCTCTGCCTGTTGCCTAAAAGGGAATGGTCATTCGTCACAGACAGCCGCGCCTTTTGCTGAAACACTCCTGCATGTGACTCCTGAATCTCTTGTCCGCACGGTGGAAGATTTTCTCGCCGGCTCGCGCGGCGCCGTTGTTATGGAAGATGGCGCGGTGGCTTTCGATCTGGAGCAGGCCAAGTATTCCATCTCCGGCGAACGAAACAAGTGCCTGCTGCATCTGTGGTCGACAGAACGTAACGTGGTGCGGCGTGTGCTCGAAGCCGAGATCAAGAACGAGACGCTTCGGCTGGCCGTGCAGCGGCTGGGGCAGTCAAAACCGACCAAACTTGAAATCTGCCGGGAGCGCGACCCGCGTACGCCGACGGCGAAGAAGGCGGCGCGGTTGGCTTACCGGCACGTTCTCGAACGTCTTCTGCGGCGCCGGTTTCCTGGATTTACAGTAGGTCACCTCAGCACGGGGATGGATCTCGAACGCTCGTTTGGCCCCATCTATGCCCGTGGACTATTGCGACGAGGGCAGACCGGTTTCGCGGTCATGGGGGTAAATGGAGAAGAAACGCAGGCCTCCATCGACGCGATGCTAACCTTCGGCATTCTCTGGCTGGATGCCTGTCGGGAATCGCAGGCGGGCCGGCTGATGGTCGAAGGATTAAAGCTGTTCGTACCTGCGGGCAGATCGATCCTAACTCGTGAACGGATTGCCTACCTCAGCCCGGACGCCGCCAAATGGCAATTGTATGAACTGAACGATCACGAAGACAGTCTGAAAGAAATCGACTTCACTGATTGTGGCAATGTTGCGACTCGCCTGGTGCATTCGCCCAATGAATCCGCAGCTCATGAACGATTCCGTGAATCCATTGGGCAAGTCCGTGAGCAAATGCCCGAGGCGGAGATTGCCGTATTGTCGCCCGCGGAAATTGCGTTTCGCCATCACGGTTTGGAATTTGCGCGAGCCCGGCTGGCACACGACCGTGAATCATTCAACAGCAACACGGAAATCGTATTCGGATTGGGTGCGGAAGAAAAGATACTCGGCGCTTCAAATGCCGCTGCTTTCATCCAACTGATTCGCAGCATCGGGGAGGTCCGCCATTCCGGTGGCCCGCGCGATCATCCGTTATGGCGGCTTCATCCCGAGCGCTGGCTGGAATCATTGGTGGTGAAGGATGTGGCGGCGGTGGATGGAAGATTAGATGCGGGCTGCCTGTATTCGCAGGTACCGGCATTCTCGGCATCGGATCGCGCCATGATTGATGTGCTCGCAGCTACCCGGGAGGGACGGCTTGCGGTCGTCGAACTCAAGGCCAACGAGGATATTCATTTGCCTATGCAGGGACTCGATTATTGGTCGCGGGTGGCCTGGCACCACGCCAGGGGTGAATTCCAGCGATTCGGATATTTTCCTGGAAAAGAGTTGCTAAGCAAGACTCCGTTGTTGTTTCTGGTTGCGCCTGCCCTGCATGTACATCCCGCCACGGACACATTGCTCCGCTACGTCTCGCCCGAAGTGGAATGGACTTTGGTCGGCATCGACGAGCGGTGGAGGGATGGGGTGAGGGTGGTGTTTCGCAAGCGACCGAGAGATTGCCAATCGCCAAGGCGGAGTGCTGCGTAAACGCGGGCGAGGGCGCCCGCGCCACACTACACCAGTTATTCCTTCCACGCACCCAGCAGCCTGCGCACATCCACCAATTGCGCAATGTGATAGGCGTTGTGATCGGCCACCAGCAGGGCTTCCCGCAGGATCGTCTGACCGTCACCCCAGGGAATGCGGGCGAAAAGATCCGTCTTCGGATTCGCGACCAGAGCCTGCATCGACTTCAAGTCTTTGCGAAAGCTTGCGATGCTCTCGTTCCATGCCGAGGCAGTAGGCGGAGACAGGGCTCTTGGGCCAATAATCAGCCGGCCAATCCGGAGATACATACTTCGGATTGCGGCTGAATTCCAGGATGTCACGCTGCGCGATGCGCAGGTGTTCGAGAAGCATCCACGGGGAATGCGGCAGGCCTGCGGGTTTTTGGCCGCGGAGTGCGGCGGGGATTCCGGCGACGACTTCTTCATACTTGGCATGTGCTCCGCCGCCTTTTATTAATTCAATAAGCTGTTGCCGCAGGGCCTTTTTATCATCGTTTTTCATGGTGCCGGCTCCTTAACTAGTTACGATAACGCTGGCGGTTGTTGAGATGCCATCGGTTCCGGCTCAGGTTTCTCCCCGCGAAAGACTCGGGAGATTCCGCGCACCAGTCTTCGCATCGGCAGAGTACCCTTTTCATCCGCAAAGAAAATTTCCCCCACCCGGCTGCTGCGGTAGTACCAGCGTTTCAGAAGCGCCAGATGTTCCATCGACTCGAGACTGGTCCCGGCGACTGCAGCCGGATGTCCTAGCAGTGCCTCCTGGATTCGCGACTCCATGGACTGCGACTTGGTGTGTTCGGCTGCTCGCAGGGCAAACGTCAGCGGAGCCGCAGATCACACCCGCATCGAAGCGGAGGAAGACTACGGAGTCGGGAATCGCACTCGGCTGAACCATCACCCCAGCCAGTCGGTCAATGCGATGGACAATTTCCGGAAGCTGGCTGACCACAGGTTTGAGCTTCTCAATACGAAAGTGCAGCGCAGCCGCATTTTCGAATTCCAGATTGGTCGACGCCTGATCGCGCTCACTCGAGATTTCCCGCAAGAGAGATTCGCCGCCGGTGTCGAAATAGGCCTGCACCCGGGCTACTTCCGTGTGGTATTGCTCGTCCGTGCAGCCTTTGAAGCAGGGTGCCAGGCACATTTTCATTTCCGAATAGATGCATCCCGGAAACGCAGGATCGGGATGCAGGTCGTCCACGCAACGCCGCATCTTGAAGAAGTCGAGCGAATCGTTGGCAAACTTTTCCGCTGCTGTCCGCGAGACAAACGGCCCGTAGTAAAGAGTCCGTCCATTTAGACGTCCCAACCGGGTGGTGATCGAGGCCCGCGGGTATTCGTTCTCCATGTGCAGCTTGACCAGCGGAACAAACCGAAAACGCAGGCGATCGGCGTAGGTTTCTGGAAACGCGGTACGCAGAACTTTGTAGAGCAAAAACCCAGATTCAAAATCGGATCCAGTGGGCGTGTATTCGATCCAGCGGATTCGCTCGCGCAGGTTTAGCTTCCTGCTATGTTCCGTGGGTATGCCGAGGAGGCGCTGCAGGCGGCGTCGCAAATTTGCGGTTTTGCTGACATAGGGCTGGGATTGGGGATCGTCGCCACGAAGCTGGAAGACGGCGGGCGCAGCGGGAGCGGCAGCGAAAATTTCCGCGTCGGAAGCTGGAACGAACTCGCAGCGCTGGGTCAGCACCAGGTCATTTTAGTTTGAATTCGCCGGGAAAAACTGCCACGGATCAACGCGGATAACGCGGATCTGAAAGAAAGACTTTAATGTCCTAGAATTGAGGTTTGATTTATTAATCCGCGCAAATCAGCGAAAATCCGTGGCCACGCTCTTACCGAAAACTGGCGCTGCGGAATTTCTGGCGGAAATCTTCCCCGTCCATTTTGATGATGCGGCACATTTCGTGCAGCCGGGAGCGCATGCGTTCGCCGATGCGGTCGCCGAGCGTCTCGTCACGAGTGGCCCCCCGCGGCCCACTGACGGCGCCCGCGGGCTTGTCATCAAAATTCGTGGTGATGATGGTGGTGCGATTGTCGTTGTAGCGAGTGTTGAGGATCAGGCTGACCGTGTCCCATACCCATTCGGTTGGCTTTACCGCGCCCAATTCATCCAATACCAGCACTTCAGTTTCAAACACAGGCCGCAGCACGTCCAATTCCGTGGCCTTTACGGAATCGTTATAGGAATTCTGTATCTGCTTGAGCAGTTCCCGATAGTCGTAAAACAGGCAGGCGATGCCTTTGCTCAGAATCAGCTCTTTCACCATTCCAACCACCAGGTGTGTCTTGCCCACCCCGATGCTGCCAATGACCAGCAGGCCAGTATTGTCGAGTGGGTATTCTTCCACGAAACGGCCGGCAGCCAGGCGGGCGCTTGCGAGCCCCTGATGCGGGCCGTCCGATTCGAAATTTGAAAGCTCGCAATGTTCATAGCGCTTGGGAATCCGGGCTGCGGCGAGCAGGGTCTGGGTGCGGGCCTGCAAACGGCAATCGCAGCGCGTGACCCGGCGATCGGCGGCCGTCGACACCGATTTCCATCCTGTCCCTTCGCACAAAGGGCAAACTTCCGCCGCCATCTTCACTACGCGCACGTTCTCCATACCCTATCGACTTTGCACCCGGCTGCGTACTTTGCGCAAGTGGCACGGCGCCTTGAGCTGTGTAGATACTGTGAAGATGTCCAACACGCTGTGGAGAGCTGAGGAAATAAAGCCAGTTCCCTGCGAGGGTGGTCCGCTCAGAAGTCCGGCTTCGTTTGGGCTAGTCCGGGACAGGATTCGATGGTCCATCTTGCTAACAGGAATGCCCGGCGACCCCCGCGCGAAGATTCGTTTCTTCTCAGGATGACCCAAATCTGCCACCCAGAACCGATTTCCACAGTTGACTTTCAGATCAGACGGTAGCTAAATAGGGCCGCCGGGTTTCCCACTCGGCGCGTGCCAGCCGTTGGTACGTGCCGGGATCAGCGAGACCTGCTAGGAGAGAAAATGAATAAAGCCGATCTTATCGATCGCATCGCAGCGGGCAGTGGTATCAGCAAGACACAAGCATCGACCGCAATTGACACGGCAGTAGACAGCATTACGATGGCTCTGAAAAAGGGAGACCGGGTGGCGTTAATTGGTTTTGGCACCTTCTCGGTTTCAGCGAGAAAAGCCCGCAACGGGCGCAATCCGCAGACCGGGGCCACGATCAAAATCGCAGCCCGCAAGGTCGCAAAGTTTTCCGCCGGCGCGGAACTCAAGAAGGCAGTCAACCGCAGCAAGTAAGGCTTTTGGTTCGAGCTTTCATAAGGAAGAGAACGGCAGGGGGTCGGCCCTGCCGTTTTTGTTTTGCGCCGCGAAGTAGAACGAAACCAAGGGCTTCCGAGTTGCTGAATCCCCCGTCATTCCGATAGAATCTAAGGACTCGAACGAAGGGAACCACCATGAAGCCAGCTATTCATCCCGCTTATAACGAAATTAAGGTGCTGTGTGCGTGCGGCCACAGCTTTGCGACCCGATCCACCCATAAGGGCGATCTCCACGTGGAAATCTGCTCCAGTTGCCATCCGTTCTTCACCGGCAAGCAGAAAATGCTGGATACCGCCGGCCGTGTGGAGCGCTTCCGCCGCAAATACGCCAAAGCCCGAAGCCGCCAAGGCCGAACCCGTCAAGAAGTAGCCACGGATTTACGCGGATCTTCGCGGATAAAGATCGAAAATGAAGCCCTCGCTTTGGCGGGGGCTTTTGTTTTGGTGGCAACTCGTTGGTGCCACTGAATAACGCCCTTGCACGCGGTCAGCTAGAATAACCAGGTGCGCAAACAGTGGGACAACTCGGCGAACGCAGGCAGCCCTGCTGCTTCAGGTATCGACCTGAAGCCTGTCCCTTCTTCGTTCAAAATTGGCAACGTCACCATCTCTCCCGCCACCGTGCTCGCGCCTATGGCTGGCGTCACCGATACCGTCTTTCGCCGCTTCATTCGCAATCTCGGCGGATGCGGGCTCATCATGACCGAGTTCACTTCGGCGGACGGTGTCCTTCGCGCCAAGGATCAGAAGGCCAAGCGCTACCTGCATTTTTACGAAGACGAGCACCCCATCTCGGCCCAGCTTTTTGGCAGCGATCCGAAAGTCATGGCCGAAGCTGCCCGCCTGGTGGAAGGTCTGGGCTTCGATCTTGTGGACTTAAACCTCGGCTGCCCGGCAAAGAAAGTTGTGAAGTGCAACGGCGGGTCAGGCCTGTTGCGCGATTTGCCTGCCATCGGAGAAATTTTCAAAGCGGTGCGCGCTGCGGTGACGGTTCCGTTCACCGTCAAGTTTCGTGCCGGCTGGAATGACGAAAACATTATCTGCGTCGAGCTGGCAAAGATGGCGGAAGACTGCGGCTTAAACGCTGTCGCCCTGCATGCTCGTACTCGCGAGATGGGCTACAGCGGCCAGGCCCGCTGGGATTGGATTGCCGCCATCAAAGATGCGGTGAAAATTCCCGTGATCGGCAATGGAGATATCCGCACTCCCCAAGACGCCTGCTCCATGGTGACCCAAACGGGATGCGATGCCGTCATGATCGGCCGCATGGCGCCTGCGAATCCCTGGATCTTCCGGCAGATTGAGCAGTTCACGGAAAGCGGCCGCTACGATGAACCGGCCGAGGCTGACCGATACCAGATGATCCGCACCTATTTCCAGATGCTGATCGAAGAAGAACTTCCCGACGCCCAAGGCAAGATGAAGCAATTTGCCTCGTGGTTCACCCACGGCGTCCCCGGCGGCGCAGCGCTGCGGAAAGCCATCTACGAATCGAAGAGCGCGCCGGAAATCTTGGGCAAGGTAGAAGAATTCTTCGAAGAAAGATTATGTGGCGCGGGCGCCCTCGCCCGTGACACGGTGTCCATCGAGTCCACTCGATAGTGAACCACTAAATCCCCCGCGCCACCATTCGTCCTCTTTCATTCTTCTCCACATAAGCCCAGGGCAAATCCTTATCATGGGTAAACATCGTCAGCCACTTCTCTGGAATCGACTGCGCATAGTAGCGCTTGCGGCTCTCGATGGTTTGCAGCGGATACAGATCGAATCCCATCACATAGTTCAGATCAAGGTGTGCGGTGGTCGGAATTAAATCGGAAATATAGCAAGCAGTCTGGCCGCCGCTGCTGATGACTACTGCCTGCATATCGCGCGTATGCCCCGGGAAAACCTTCACCGAAATTCCCGGAACGATTTCCTGATCGCCGTGCAGCAACTGCATTTGTCCGCTCTCGACCAGCGGATCGTAATTTTTGCTCAGGTAACTTACGCCGTCGCGTTCTCCGGAATGGGCGTGCTCCCATTCGCCCTGCTGCACATAGTATTTTGCTTTGGGAAAAGTGGGAACGACGTTGTCGCCCTGGCGCACCGTATTCCAGCCACAATGATCGAAGTGCAGATGAGTATTGATGACAATGTCGATGTCATCGGGCGAAATGCCCGCTGCGCTTAGGTTTCCTAGCAGCTTTGCCGGTTGACCGTAAATCTTGACCATCTGATCCGGCAGCTTGTTGCCAATGCCGGTTTCAATGAGAATAGTTTCGCGGCCGGTGCGTACCACCACGGAATTTAATCCTGCGGCGACAAAGTTATTTTCGTCCGCTGTTACTTTCTTCGACCAAATGATTTTGGGAACCACCCCAAAAAAAGCGCCGCCGTCGAGCGGATAAGTGCCGTCCGAGACAGCGGTTAGTTCGAAATCGCCGAGAGTCAGGCGGTGCATCCAACGGCCTCCGTGAATTTATTTCAGCTCGTGCTCGAAGTGGTCATCAATGGCATGGAACAGATGATCGCGATCTTCCGGACCGTGAATGCTGTGGGTTTTGTTCGGATACGCCATGAAGCGGAACTGTTTGCCGGCTTTGACCAACGCTTCAATCATCTGAATGCTGTTCTGGAAATGGACATTGTCGTCGCTTGTGCCATGCGCAAGAAACAGCGATCCGTGCAGCTTATCCGCCACTTTTGCCAGAAACAAGTCGTCATAGCCCTTGCCATTGTCTTTGGGCAGGCCCTGGTAGCGCTCGGTATAGATGGAGTCATAGTTGTGCCAGTCGGTGACTGGCGCAACCGAAACCCCGGCTTTGAACAGGTCGGAGTGCGTCAACGAATACAGGGTCATGGATCCGCCGTTGCTCCAGCCCCAGATGCCGACGCGGCTGCGATCCAGTTGTGGGTATTGAGCGAACAGCTGGTCGAGTGCGGTGAGCTGATCTTTCAATTCGATCGCTCCATACTCATGACGTATCGAAGTTTGGAATTTACGATCGCGTCCGGGTGTGCCGCGATTGTCCACCGAGAACACGGCGAATCCTTGCTGCGCCAATATTTCATGAAAAAGTCCCGTGTCCTCAATCCATTGATTCAGGACAACCTGCGCAGCCGGGCCTCCGTAGATGTAAACGATCAAGGGAATTTTACCGCTTGATCCTACTTGGGGAGGCAGTAGCAATTGGCCCTCGAGAGATGTACCGTCGTCAGCCTTGAACTCGAGAAATTTAGGTGCGGCGAGACCGTAATCATTCACGTTATGCGAATCCCAGGCTTGCCGGCAGGACCCGGCCAAGGTGCATGCGGAAACCCGTGGCGGCGTTAAAACCGCTGAATAAGTGTCCAAATAGTGCTTGTTGTCCGGTGCGAATTGTACGGCGTGGGTTCCATCATCCTGCGAGACGCGCGCAAAACCGGAGCCGTCAAGCTTTACCGAATAAAGTTGTTTCTGTTTCGGATCATCTTTGTTGGCGGAAAAATAAACCACTCCGGCGCCCGCATCTACCGATTCCACTCCCAATACTTCGAAGTCTCCCTGGGTGAGTTGCCGCTCAAGTTTCGCATCCCCAGCCAATGGGTCCCCTTTATCGAAACTGTAAAGGTAAAGATGGGTATGACCATCGCGCCAACTCGACCATAAGAATTGGTCCCCCGATTTAAGCAAACTGAAGTCATCGTTCACGTTTACCCAACCCTCAGGACTATTCTCAGTCAGCACTTTGCGGGAGCGCCCCGAATGCGCGTCCACGAAATAGATATCCAGGGTGTCCTGAGCGCGGTTCAAAACTTCGGCCCAGATCAGCCCGTTGCGCAGCCATCCGAATCGCGGAATATAGATGTCCTTGTCCTCGCCCAGGGAAATAAATTTGGGTTTCCCGCCTGAGGTACTGACCACCCCCAGCCGTACCACCGGGTTGGGATCTCCGGCTTTCGGATATTTTTCTTCCTCGACTTTAGGATGCGTGGGCAGCCAGTCCGTGATGGGATAAGTAGGCACAGGGGTTTCATCCATTTGCAGAAAGACTAGATCATTCCCGTCGGGCGACCAGAAGTAGTTGCTGCGGACGCTCAACTCTTCGGCATAAACCCAATCCACCTGGCCGTTCAGCAGGTTCTCATCTTTGTCCCTGGTAAGTGCCCGTTCCGATCCGCCGGTGATCGGCTGTACGTACAAATTATGACTGCGGACATAGGCGACCCTGCCTCCATCCGGAGAAAACTTAGGATCCCAACTGGCGTCTGGCGAAGAGGTGAACTGCACCGCCGTGCCACTCTTCAAGTCATACAGCCAGAGTTGCCCCTGATTGTCGAAGAGCAGATGCCCGGAGTCCGGGGCCCACTGATACGGCGCGACATGATAACGAGTGATGCGCTCCCGCTCGCGGTCATCCTTGATTTTCTCGACCGGAGGAGCCAGCGTGGCCAACTTAACTTCGTTCACCAGTACGGTTTTCTCGCCGGTAGTGGCGTCCACGGCCCAAAGTTGGCCGTGGTCTCCCGAATCGTCGCGCTGAATGAAGGAAAACCTGGCGTTGTCGGGGCTCCACTGAATGGTTTCCGCCATGCGTCCGGTGATGCCGCCCTCGGCGAAAATGGCTTCAATGGTGAGCAGTTTCGGGGCTGCGGCCCCGGCAGCAGTCGATTGGGCCGTGGCCAGGCGTACGAACAGAAGGCAAAGTAGTAGGCGGAAGGAAAGTCTCGTCAAAGTAAACTCCGGGTAGAAATCTGACTACAAACAGTCGGCTGAAAAGTGTACACCGCCAAGGTACGTGGATGCAGGCAGATCCGCGTGGAATCGAGGTGCGGCCAGCCAAACACCTCAAAATAGCCTGCCACGCATGCTAGAATTACCCAGCGCCAGTCCTCAAGATGATTCCTGACGTCCAGAACCTCATCGAGCTGCAAAAAATTGATCGAGAAATTCTACGTCTGAAAGACGAAGTCGCCGCGCTGCCCAAACGCGTGGCCGTGATTGAAGAGCGGCTCGCCGGGACCAAGGCGGTCCTCGAAAAAGCCAAAGCGGCGGTCAAAGCTGACGAAGCTAACCGCCGCAAGTACGATACTGCCATTCAAGACCACCAGCAAAAAATCTCCAAGTACCGCGATCAATCCCTCGCCGTAAAAACCAACGAACAATATAAAGCGCTGATGCACGAGATCCAGTTCGCCGAACAGGACATCCGCGCCAACGAAGACAAAATTCTGGATTTGATGGTGAACGCCGAAGTCCGCGAAAAAGAGGTCAAAACTGCCGAAGCGGAATTGAAAGCGGAGATGGCGGACATCGAAAAAGAAAAGGCCGCCGCTCGCGCCTGTACCGCGGAAGACGAAAAGTTACTCGCCGAGTGGAGTGGCAAACGCGAGACGGCCCGGGGCGGCGTGGATGCCGATCTCCTACGCCACTACGAGCGAGTGATGAAGTTCCGGGGCTCTGGTCTCGCCGAAGTTCGCGATCAGAAATGCGTGGGCTGTCAGGTGATGTTGCGGCCCCAGACCTTCAACGAAGTTCGCAGCGATAAAACCGTGATTTGCGAGTCCTGCCAGCGCATTCTTTATTTCGATCCAGCCACCGGAATTGCGGTCGAACGGCCGAGCTTGACCGCGAAGAAGCGTGTCCGCCCCAAGGTGCATGTGGACCGCGCGTGGTTTTACCGGCCTGATTTCTCGGAGATTGGCGAAGTTTTTATTGCCTTTGCCAATGCCAATGGAAAGTCCAGCCGCAGGATTTACGACGGACACACCGGTAGAAAGATCGGCGCGACTCAGTATCAGGACGGCGAATTCAGCACGGCGTTCGCCGCCGACCTCAAGACCGGCCTGCAGCTCAGAAGCGGCGTGGATGAGGAGCACCTGGAAGAATGGGCCGGAGAATTGCCCATGGCCATTCTCGACGAATTACACGGCGATCTCAAAGTCGCCCGCGCGGAAAATCCTGTCTACGTTTCAGTACCCTCAGAACATCCAGCCGCCAGTTAATTTTTCTCCGCAGCCCACGTAGCGACAGCCGCCTCGGCTGTCCCCTACGTAGTTCGTGGCAAGGTAAGATCATGCCATGCTCTCAAAACTACCCGCGTCGCCACTTCCCGCCGTCAAAATCTCCCGCCGCGGCGCAGACCGCCTCAAGAACGGACACGCCTGGGTCTACCGCTCTGACATTGTTTCTGCGGACGGCGTTGCCCCCGGCGCTCTCGTCAGCGTCACTGACGAACGTGGCAAGCT
The DNA here is from genome assembly GCA_963723765.1 of Terriglobia bacterium. Lineage (GTDB taxonomy): Bacteria > Acidobacteriota > Terriglobia > Terriglobales > Acidobacteriaceae > DATBAX01. The sequence continues at coordinate 347,923 of CAVRSD010000001.1, forward strand.
CCTCGGAACCGCGCTTTACAGCAGTTCTTCCCAAATCGCCATCCGCATGGTTTCGACCGAGCCGGTAAAAGACCTGCCTGCTCTGTTGCGCGAACGCATTCGGGCGGCACTCGCCTATCGTGAACGAATGGTCCGCGACACCAATGCCTATCGTGTCATCTTCAGTGAGGGTGATTTCCTTCCCGGCTTGATCGTCGATCGCTACAACGACATTCTGACGCTGCAAATCCTCACCCAAGCCATGGACCCAGACTTCGTCCGCACAGCCGTTCTTTCCGAACTGACGGATCGTCTAAGCCCAGCTTCCATCATCGAGCGGGTCGATCCCAAGATTCGAGAGTTGGAGCAACTTCCGGTGCGCGCATCAGGTCCAATCCAGGGCGAAAAGACTGCCACAGTTTTTTCGATGAACGGCGTCCAATTTCACTACGAAGCGCTGGAAGGACAAAAAACCGGGGCTTTTCTCGACCAGCGTGAAAACTATGCAGCCGCCGCACAATACGCCCGTGGCGAAGCCCTGGATGCCTTCTGCTATCAAGGTGGTTTCGCCTTGCACCTGGCGAAGCATTGTTCCAGAGTCACCGGAGTGGATAGTTCGCGTCCAGCGCTCGAGGTCGCCGAGCGCAATGCTGCTTTGAATGGGCTGGACATTGAATGGGTCGAAGCCAACGCTTTCGACCTATTACGCGACTACTCGGCCGCCCACACGCAATACGACACCATCGTCCTCGATCCCCCAGCCTTCGCGAAAAGTAAGCAGAATCTCGACACTGCACTTCGCGGCTACAAAGAACTCAATCTTCGCGCCATGAAGATGCTGCGTCCAGGGGGAATCCTGGTGACCTGCTCGTGCTCCTATCATGTCAGCCAGCCAGCATTCTTAGAAATGCTGGGCGAGGCCGCCCGCGACGCCCGTCGAATCGTGAGGGTCGTCGAGAACCGCACCCAGTCTAAAGACCACCCCATCCTCCTGAACGTCCCGGAAACTGCTTATCTAAAATGCCTCGTACTCGATGTAAGGTAGTGAAAATTAGATACATACAATGTGGGGGAGCAGCCGCCTTCATTGGGACGGTTGCGCTCCGTGGGCTCGACGACGGCAAACATTCCCGTCTCTAAGCGGGCAGGGGAAAGAGCAGCCAAAGCCAAAAATAGCCACGAATACCGCAGATTTCACGAATCACCCAATCGAAGGAAAATCCGTGTGCATCCGCGCAAATCCGTGGCTAAAGATTTTGTCTGCTTACGCCAGATCAAACAACAGCACTTCCGCATCTTTTTCGCCCTTGATGCTCAATGCCTTTTCCTCGCTGATCGCCGCGCCATCACCTTGTTCGAGCATCTTCCCGTTCAGCTCGACGGTACCTTTGGCAATTTGCAGCCATGCGTGACGTCCCTTACCGAGTTCATGCTTCACTTCCTGCCCTGGCGCCAGCAGCGAAACATAAAGCCGGGCATCCTGATGGATGGTCACCGACCCATCTTTTCCATCCGGCGAAGCAATCAGCCGCAGCTTTCCGCGCTTTTCTTCCTCAGGAAAGGTCTTCTGTTCATAGCTGGGCTCGTGACCGGCCTTATCTGGCATGATCCAGATTTGCAGCAAGTGCGCTGCCTCCGTCGGCGACGGATTCATTTCGCTATGCCGGATGCCGCTCCCCGCACTCATGCGCTGGCCATCCCCCGGACGAATGATCGATCCCGTCCCCAGGCTGTCCTTGTGCTCGATCGCCCCCTCCAGAAGATAGGTGATGATTTCCATGTCCCGGTGTGGGTGCGCAGGAAAGCCGTGTCCGGCCGCGACCCAATCCTCATTGATCACGCGCAGGGAGCGAAATCCCATCCAGCGCGGATCGTAAAACTGGTCGAAAGAGAAGGTATGGTGGGTTTTGAGCCAGCCATGGTTACCGCCGCCCCGTTCCTCACTGCGTCGAATATTGATCATAGATGGAATCCTCGTTATAACGACTAATTCAATGAATTAGATGATAACCAGGGCCAAAAGATTCTCCGCTAAGGGAAGTCCAGTCCTTTGCCGATGACTTCAATAGCGGGCCTGAAGGGACGAGTGAGAGGGGAAAAACAAGATGGTCCGAAGCTCTTGCGCTCTTATTCTGACGCTGCTCCTGGCGGGATGTAGCGGGGTCTTTCCCGGCGCGCCGGAATTCATCAACCAGACCCGCCATACCGACGCTGACCTGCAGGTCATCTGGAAGGCGGCACAGCAAAGCATTGCTCAGCAGATCGATCTCAATCCCTTGCAACAGTCTTCCGGTGTGCCGCCGGACATTCTGCCGGGAGACCCACGTGCGCTGCATGTACGGCCGCATCAGCTTTTAGTTGCCGCCCACCCGGATGTGCCATCGAGCGTGCTACTCGTCGCCACGGGCGATTACCGCGCCGATCCCACCGGGCTGATTCTCTGCCCACAGCCGTGCAACGTCCGCTACGCAAGCGCCTATTCGTTCTACCAGCACCCACTGATCAGATACGCGGCTTCATGGGAATTCAATGGCGATAACTTTAATACGATTCTCCAATACGAATTCGAGAACCAGATTCTGAGCACGCTGGGTTATGACATGGAGTGGCGATAATTGACTGAAAGGTGATCGGCGTTGTGGGTGGAGCAGCGCTTCCAGCGCTGCGTCAAGGCTTGCGAGTGTGGGCGGCTTTAGCCACTGGGGTACGTGCCGGTTACTTCTTCTCGCTTTTCTTGCTGGCACTTTCCGCCTTGGACTTTTCTTCTTTCTTTGATCCCGAATCGCTCTTCGAGCTGGAATCACTCTTGGATCCGGATTCGCCTTTCGAACCGGAATCGCCCTTGGAATTAGAATCCGCCTTGGATGCGGATTCTCCCTTCGACGAAGAGTCGCCATTGGAGGACGAAGACGAACCTGCCGAAGACTTCTTGGCATAGTCCGTCACATACCATCCCGAGCCCTTGAACTGCACCGCCGGCGCGGAAATCACTTGTTCCAAAAGTCCGCCACAGTCGGGGCACTTCTTCATGTGACGGGCGGAAAACGATTGGATCTTTTCAATGCGGTGATGGCACTTCTTGCACTCGTACTCGTAAAGTGGCATGGACTCCCAACGCGGAACGAATCGCAACTGCTCTACTGTTAATTCTAGAGTTAACGTTGGTTCCCGTCAATTTTAGGACACCCCAGGTAGTGGTGCAGTTTAAAGCGCGACTCGTATCAGGGCACGGCTTTCAGCCGTGCCGAAAGAATCTAGAGAGACAGGCTTTAGCCGCTGTGGCGCGACGAGCCAGCCTCAGCGGCTGAAGCCGTTTAGAATTGTGCTCTTGGCGGCATCGCTGAAGCGATGCCCTGATACGAATCTTTTCTCAAATGCACTACAACCCTGCCGCAGCTGGTGTCTAACCTAGGAACAAATCCTCAAAGTGTCATCCCGAACATCCGGCGCAGTTCAGTCGGGCGAGGGATCTCTCGCGCACCTGCCATCTCAGAGACACCTTATCCAATCGGTTCCGGAGGTGGCAGGAACGGTGGCGGCATCACAGGCAGCGGAGGTGCCGGCGGAGCAGGATTCAGAATCGCATGCAGGGCAGGATAACGCGCCGCGAAAAAATAGAGCGAATAAGCAGGGAAGAACACAATTCCGGGCACTGAAATAAAAGAAACCACATACAGCATGATCAAGATCGCGATGATCACCGCGACCACCGTCCACGAAATTGTGTACAGCGTCCACGTCATTCCCGCTGCTTTGCCGGCCAGCACGGCCGCGAGGCCAATCGCGCCCGCAGGGATGAGCATGATAAGGAAAGCGATGGCCGTGATTATGCCGAACACGATGGCTGCCCCAAGCGCCAGCACAATTTTCATTCCAATGTAGCCGGCATACCCGACCTTTTCCGATTTCATCATGGGCAACAGCCGCCGCCATCCCTCGAAGGCGCTGATGTCCTCGAGTGCCATTTGCGGGACCACGAAATCCTTGGTTAGCACCGTCACTACGAGAATCCCCACCAAAAAAACAAAGAAAATCATGAAGGCAAAGATCCCGCCCAGCACCAGAGCAACCATGTGTTCGTGCGGTTGCTGGAACCATCCCAGGGAGAAGAGGATTGCAGCCGGAATGCCGATCAATACCACCATGCCCCCAAAGGAGACCACCGCGAGAACAATCTGCCAGAAAAAGAAACGCATGCCGGCCTCATGTCTACGGGCCCAACTGTTCCGGATGTCACATCTCTTCGTGATCACACTATCAAATAAAATAAAACGCATCACGCTGTTCAGGTAAATGAACAGGATAAAAAGTACAAAAGCGCTCACGACCAGAAGCGCGATCGCTAAGGCAATCGTTTTCGGGTCCAGGTTTGGCAGGTTCATCCCGCCCAACGGACCAAACAGATGTTGCGAGTCGTTCGTGTTGTGGGGTATCTGCGGGATGTTCGGCATATTGCAACCGCCGCCACCGGAACTGAGTTCCCCGGCCAAAAATCCTACCAACGCCAGCTTTGCCCACTGATTGATGCGGAACGGTTTCAGAAGTTGTTGCTTGGTGTGTTCGAAAGCGGGACCTATGGCGTCGATGGCGGAAATCGGCAAGCACTCACCTCTCGCTGAGAAACTCTACGAATGCCAGCAAGGTACTGCGAACGACGGAGCAGGTCAACGAAATTATTCGGCCGAAAATACGGAAGTCAGAAGTTAGAATTCAGAGGTAAGAAATAAAACCATCACTTCTGACTTCTGACTGTCCCTCACTCGTACCGCAAGGCCTCGACCGGATCCAGTTTCGACGCTTTCAGCGCCGGCACCATTCCACTGATGACTCCCACCACTAACAGCACAAACGCCGAAATCACCACGGTCATCAGCGATATTTTCAAATGGATATCGCCCTGCCCCGAATCGTCCTCAAACAACGGCCCCATCATGGGAAGCGTGCCCACAGCCGCGGCGATTACATACGATATCAATACCCCAATCGCTCCGCCCAAAAGCATGATGAGCAGGGTCTCCGCCAAAAACTGAAACTTGATGTGGCGCTTTTTCGCGCCCAGCGCGCGGCGCAGGCCAATCTCGCGGATGCGTTCATCCACCGAAACCAGCATGATGTTCATCACCCCCACGCCGCCAATCCCCAGGGTCAGCGTACCCACAAACGCCAGCAGCACTTGCAGTCCAATGGTCAGCGCGTCGATGACGGGACGGAATTCGTCGCGTCCGAACATTTGAATGGCTTTGGGATCAGTGGGAGAAAACCCTTGCCGCGTTGCCACCGCAGCCAGAACCTGCGCCATGGCTTTCTTTTCAAAGTGTGGCGCTACCGGTTCGAACAACAAGACTTGCGCATAGCGGGTATTCCACAGTTCGCTCGCGGCTGAAAAAGGAATCCAGGTGGAATCGTCGTCGCTGGAAAAGTAATTACTGAGCTGGATCTTACGAGCCATTACGCCGATCACCAGAAAGCGGACTCCGCCAATCAGTACTGTTTCTCCGACTGCCGGACGTCCGCTAAACAATTGTTCGCGTACCCGCCCCCCCAGAAAGCAGACTCGCCGGTGCTCCAACTCGTCGCTGCTATTGAGCCAGCGCCCCTCGGACGGGACTTCATTGCGCATCTCGCCATACTCAGGACACACGCCGCGCACCGCTGCCGTTCCCACCAGACGGTCGCCATAGGCCACGCCCGGCCGATTCACCGCTTCGCGGCACACGTGTTTTACCAATGGCGCCGTCTCCTTCACCATGTCCACGTCCGCTTGTTCGAAGACGACTTTCTTGCCTGCGCGTTGTCCGCCCGGCTGCTCGCTGGTTTGTTGCGCCCAGCAAATCACCACGCTCTTGCCGAAAGCATCAAATCCGTTTACCAGGACGCCGCGAAAACTGCTCCCATAGGCGATAAGCAGCGTGACCGTGGCAATCCCCCATACGATCCCCAGCATGGTCAGCAGGCTCCGCGTGTAATTGCGTCGCAGCGCCGCCCAAGCCTCGATGATAATTTCCGTCAACATGATTTCCTGTTACTCACGAGGCCGCCGCCGCAACTCGCGTAGCGACAGCCGCCTCGGCTGTCCAGCCGATGCGAAGCAAGGCTGTTTCTTATCTCCCTACCCGCCCGCTTCAAACCGCAACGCCTCAATCGGATCCACCGACGCCGCTTTCCGCGCCGGATACAACGCGGACAACACCGCAATCGTCCCCAACAATCCGCAGGCCAGCAATCCTGATTCCCAGGTCGGCAGCAATCCGGCAAAAAAGTCCGGCATGGGCAACAGATCTACCAACCAACACAACCCGTACGCCACACTCAATCCCATGCCGCCGCTGATCAGCGCAATCAGCACGGCCTCAATAAAAAATTGTTTCAAAATAGTGTGCGCCGGAGCGCCCAGCGCTTTGCGTACGCCAATCTCCCGGGTGCGTTCGCGCACCGCGACCATCATCACGTTCATCACGCCCAGACCGCCCAGCAGCAACGTCACAATGCCGACCGCGCCCAGAAAATACTTCATGCCGTCGGTCATCTGCCGGAAGGCTTTGGCTTCCTGCACCGTGTCCCAGATCGGACACGCTTCCTTGTCGTTGGGATCGTAGCGATGCATGCGCGCCAGCGCCCGCCGGATTTCATACTTGCAGGCTTCGTGCTGCTCCACCGATTTTGGCGTCACCAGCAACTGATCAAAAGTGTGCGGTGTCCCGGGAGGTTTATCCGGAAAGTCGCGCCGCATCGCCGCGAAGGGAATAAAAACTTTATTTACATCCCAACCGTCATAACTGGAATCCTGTTTCTTCGACGACATCACCCCAATCACAACATAGGGAAAATCGTTCAGATAAATGTTCTCGCCCACCGGATTGCGCCCCGGAAAAAGTTGCTTGGCGGCATCGCTGCCTAAAAATGCCACGCGCCGTTGTTCATGCTCGTCATCCCAGTTGTAAAAACGCCCCTGACCCACATTCAGGCTGCGAATATATCCAAACGGCGGCAGCGATCCCGTCACTAGAAACGCGGCATTGTTGAAATTACTGTGGATGCGCACATCCTCCTGCTCCAGCTCGGGGATCGCATACTCACAATCCGTCGCTTCCGCCTGCACTGCCGGCAGGTCGTCGTCATCCCAATGCACGACGCGTCCGGCCCGCGCTCCACCCGCTTGCAGGCTGGTGCGGCCATGAAACACAATCATTACGTCTTTTCCCAGCGTCTTGGACTGATCTTCCTGCCCTTTGCGCAGGCCCTCGCCCGCCGCCACCATCAGCACAATGGAAACGATCCCCCAGGCAATCCCGAACATGGTCAGGAAGGTGCGCAGCTTGTGCGACCACAGCGTGCGAAACACATCGCCAATAAGATCGCGCAGGATCATCGAGGATTGGACGGAGCCCGCCGCCGAACGTAAGCCGGAACGCGGAAAGTCCCGTAAAGTAATACGCAATCCGAAGGGATTTTGTTCAACGAAACTAGGAAGGAAGTCAGAGGTCAGAAGTCAGAATGCAGAAGTTCGAAGTTTGAAAGTAACAAGCCGAAGGCGGAAAGAACCGATAAGCTTCGAGGGATTTTACTTCTGCACTCTGACTTCTACCTTCTGACTTTATCGGTCCGCCCCTGCCAATACCGCCGTCTTCTCCAGCCACCTGCCGAATTCCGCCAGCGCCAGTTCGCATTGTTTCCGGTGTCGTTCCTGACGATCGCGAATCTTCTGCTCCAATGGCGGCAAAAGGTCGAATGTTATGTTAGCCGGCTGAAATTTCTTGGAATCGGCGTGAGCCACATAATTCACCAGCGATCCGAAGGCACTCGGACGAGGTGGTGCAACCGGCTCCAACCCGGCAACCAGCGCTGCTGCATGCATGCCAGCCATCAACCCGGTCGCAATCGATTCCACGTATCCTTCGACGCCGCAGATTTGGCCCGCAAACAAAACCTGCGGGTATTTTTTCATCTGCAAAGTCTCATTCAAAAGCGCCGGTGAATTGATGTAAGTATTGCGATGGATTTGCCCATAGCGCAGAAACCGCGCATTTTCCAAGCCCGGAATCAAACGCAATACCCGCGCTTGCTCGCCAAACTTCAAATGATTCTGAAAGCCCACCAGATTGTAGGAATCCGCCCGCAGATTTTCCTGCCGCAACTGCACCGCCGCATAAGGGATTCGCCCCGTCTTCGGATCTTTCAATCCCACCGGCTTCATCGGACCGAAACGCAGCGTATCGCGTCCCCGCCGCGCGATTTCTTCAATCGGCAAACAACTCTCAAAATAATTCAGCTTCTCCCAGTCTTTCTCTTCAACCGATTGCGCCGCCACCAGGCCGTCATAAAAACGATCATATTCTTCCCGCGTCATCGGACAATTAATGTAGTCCGCCGAGCCCTTGTCGTAGCGCGCCGCCAGATACACCCGGCTCATGTCGATTGAATCGGCTTCCACAATCGGACTGATCGAATCATAAAAATAGAGTTGTGGTTCGTGTGGCGCGGACACTCCTGTCCGCGAGACCTCGCCAGCACCACTCAATCTCGCAATTTCCACCACCAAAGCGTCAGAAGTCAGCGGCCCAGTAGCAATAATCGTGATCTGTGCCTCGTCCACACCTGTGACTTCTTCGCGCCTCACGGTAATGAGCGGCTCGCCTCGAAATCACTTCCGTGACCTTCGCCGCAAACGTCGCACGGTCCACCGCCAACGCATGTCCCGCAGGGACAGCGCACTCGCGCGCGATTTCCAGCAATAACGATCCTGCCCGCCGCAATTCCTCTTTCAGCAGCCAGGGTGCGGTATTCTCGCTTTCCGATTTAAGTGAATTCGAGCAGACTAGTTCGGCAAAATCCGCAGTCTGATGCGCCGGCGTCGAGCGCACCGGACGCATCTCGCACAATTCAACGGCGATCCCACGTCGCGCACACTGCCAAGCCGCCTCCGCTCCTGCCAATCCCGCCCCGATAACGCGAACGCGCTCCATCAATTCGCTTTCTCGACCAGCGCTTGCAGTGCATCTCCCAGCAGGATGACTGCCTTCCACTCGTTCAGCAATTCCGCGCCCAGCTTTTTGTAGAACCCGATGGCCGGTGTGTTCCAGTCCAGCACTTCCCAGCGCAGGCAAAAATAATTTTCTTCCCACGCGACTTTGGCCACCTGCGCCAACAAAGCCTGGCCGATTCCCTTCTGCCGGAACTCAGGACGCACAAAAATATCTTCCAGAAACACCCCCGACCGCCCTTGAAACGTGGAATAAAACTCGAAAAACACGACATAGCCTGCGGTCTTTCCATCCCATTCCGCGATCATGGCGCGAAATTTTGGCTGTGGCCCGAAGCCGTCGCGCAGCACATCCTCTTCGGTCAGAATGGCTTCGTGGCTCAGGCGTTCAAACTCCGCCAGTTCATGGATAAGCGTGGCCAGCAGGGGTGCGTCGTCAATGGTCGCGGAACGGATCGTGAGCATCAGGGAACTCCAGACAAATCGATCAGAAGCTGCGCGGTTATTATATAGGCCGCCTTGCGCGAAGCGCGGCAAGGTTATGTGGCGCGGACACTCTTGTCCGCGAAACTGCTGGGGACGGATTGATCACTTCTGGAACACCATTAAAGAATCTCCCTGACATCGCCCACCCGTCTCGTCACATGCTCCCGATCCAGATACTCCAGCAGTGGGATCGCATACTTGCGGCTCACCCCGGTCAGCTCTTTAAATCTCGCGACATCAATCTTCGGCGACTTCGCTTTTTCTACCGCCAATTGCTTCCGCAAATTCTCCAGTGCGCTGCGATGAAAAACCAGGTCTTCCGAAATCTTTATCAACACTTTCTCGCGCAGCAGCAAAGTCACAATCTTCTGGGCCCTCGTCTTATCGACTTTCAACTCCGCCAATACGTCCTTCAGTGCCGGAACTCTCAATCCCGCCGAGGCAAACGCGTGCTCGATGATCTTTTTCGACTCCGCTTCCTCATCTTTCATGACCACGCCGCGTCCGGGGAGGCGCACCAGTTCGCCGTCGCTTTCGATTTTTCGAGCGCGCAACAAATTATCCAGCGCGAAATCGAACAGTTCGGCATTTGCCCGGACACTTTCGCGCAAGGTCGCCGCCGTCATGCCCGCAGCTAAGGGATTCCGCTCGTGGAATCTAAACACGGTTTCGACAATCGCCCGCATAACTCCCGCAAATGCCTCCGCCTGAATCAGCAGATTACCCAGAGATACGACTGCACTCTCTTGCTTGAGATAACCTTCGACAACTTCGCTGCGCCATCCAGTCTCGGCTACTGCTTGTGACAAAGTAAGACCCTGCTCGGCCCGGCGAGCAATACGCGCCAGCAGGGCAGCCTTTGCATCGCCTTTGATCTGAGCCTTCAGGAACTCGAGTCGCACCGCTAGTGGCATTTTCTGCACCGGCGCCGCATCCAGCACCACTCCCCCACCAATCGTCACCACCGGCGAAAATTGCCGCAGGATGAATCGATCTCCCGGCAGCAGCAGCGCCGGCTGGGCCAGTCGCAATTGTGCGAACGCTTCCTCTCCCGGTGCGACTTGCTTCTTGCCGTACAAAACGACTGTAGCGATCTGCTCCATGGTGTAGCTGTGAAAATGCACCCGCGCTCGATCCTTCAGCGGCCTGGCTGAGGGCAGCAGAGAAAGCGAAACATCGATGCGCGAAGTCGTCTGAAAAGTTGCGGTTGGTGCCAGCGTCATGCCACGGGCCAGCTCTTCGGTACTCACGCCCGTAAGATTCAGCGCCGTGCGCTCCCCAGCCACTGCCCGCTCTGCCGGTTGGCCATGGACCTGAACGCCGCGCACCCGCACCTGCCTGCCCGTCGGAAAAATCTCCAACTGCTGTTCTTTGATAACGGTCCCAGAAACCAGAGTCCCCGTCACCACTGTGCCGAAACCTTTGATGGTGAAAACTCGGTCGATGGGCAGACGCGCAATGGCGGCTGAATCCCGGGCGGGAATTTCCGCGGCGATTTTGATTAAAGCCTGTTTCAGTTCATCGAGGCCTGCGCCCGTCAACGAGCTCACGGCAACCATCGGCGAGTTTTCGGCGTCAAGAAACGATTGTTGTACGAACTCCTCCACTTCCAACCGCACCACATCCAAAGTCTCGCGATCGATGAGATCTGACTTGGTCAGCACCACGATCCCGCGGCGCATGGAAAGCAACCGGCAGATGTCAAAGTGCTCTCGCGTCTGCGGCTTGATGGATTCGTCCGCCGCAATGACCAGCAATACCAAATCAATGCCACCCACCCCAGCCAGCATGTTGCGTACAAAACGCTCATGCCCCGGGACATCCACGAACCCCAGCCGAATCGTTTCACCATCGGGCGCAGCCAATTCGAGATGGGCAAAGCCGATATCAATCGTGATGCCGCGCCGTTTTTCTTCTTCCAGGCGGTCGGCATCGATCCCGGTCAGCGCTTTTACCAGCGCTGTCTTGCCATGGTCGATGTGCCCGGCCGTCCCCACGATGACCGACTTCATAAGAAAGAAATCATACAGCGCCGTCCTAGCTTGGCGGGTGCCCCGTCCTTCTCGCGTTCTTCGCGAGAGGGCGGGGCCGCTATCACTGCTCACATAGAATCACCACACCTCACGTTGGGACAGCCGCCTCGGCTGTCCAGGAGCGTAGCTCCGCAAGCAAGGAATTTTCGGGATGAAAATTTATAGCTCAAGGCAATTCCATTTTGGGCTTTTGCCAAGGCAGAGAAGCCTGCGCTCGAGATGAGGCCTTACCATCCCCTGGAGCCCGATCGTCGCTTAAACGGCAAGTCTTGGCCATTCAGAGGCATTGTAGGTCAGCCGCCAAATGCTAGTTGGGAAAGTACTAAGCAACAACGCACTGTGTGTTTTCAATAACTTAAAGATAAGCATATGAAAACAAACAATCTGACTGGTTCACCTCCGAGGCCGGGATCGGCGCGGTCCCTCGCGACTTCCCCTACCCATGCCCGCCCTGAAATGCGACAATAGAGCTTCCCCATATGACCACCTCCGCCATCGCTGCCATTACCCCCGCCATCATCCGCGAACACGGTCTTACCCTGGACGAATACGAAAAAATCAAGACATTGCTGGGCGGCCGCGAGCCTACGCTCACCGAACTTGGCATTTTCAGCGTGATGTGGAGCGAGCACTGCTCGTATAAATCTTCACGCGTGCACCTGAAGCGCTTGCCCACTCGCAGCAAGCTGGTGGTGCAGGGCCCGGGAGAGAATGCGGGGATCATCGACATCGGCGATGGTTGGGCTTGCGCTTTCAAGATCGAATCGCATAATCATCCTTCGTTCATTGAGCCGTTTCAGGGTGCTACTACGGGCGTCGGCGGAATCTTGCGTGACATCTTCACCATGGGCGCTAGACCCGTTGCCGTGATGGACTCGCTGCGGTTTGGGCCGATTGAGAAATCAAAGTCAAAATCGAAATCAAAGTCAAAGGCCACGGGCGAGGGCGCCCGCGCCACAACACAACAGGAAATTCATAAGAATCATTCCATTCTTGAGGGTGTGGTTGGCGGAGTGGCTTCTTACGGGAACTGCTTTGGTGTCCCGAACTTAGGTGGAGAGACCAAGTTCGAGCCTTGCTATTCCGGAAATCCTCTGGTCAATGCGTTTGCACTTGGGCTGGTGAAACGCAACGAGATTTTCTATGCCAAGGCCTCAGGTGCTGGTAATCCTGTGATTTATGTGGGATCGAAGACTGGGCGCGACGGTATTCACGGCGCCACCATGGCCAGCGAAGAATTTAGCGAAGGTTCGGAAGCCAAGCGGCCTAATGTGCAGGTTGGCGATCCCTTCATGGAAAAGCTTTTGCTCGAAGCTTGCCTCGAGGCTATGCAGACGGGCGCGATCATCGGCATTCAAGATATGGGCGCGGCGGGACTTACCTGCTCCACCTGCGAAATGGGCGCGCGCGGAAAAGTGGGCGTCGAAATCGAACTCGATCGCGTTCCGCAACGTGAAACTGGCATGAGCGCTTACGAGATCATGCTGAGCGAATCGCAGGAGCGCATGTTGCTGGTGGCGCAAAAAGGACGCGAAGGAGAAGTGTTCCGGGTTTTCGAAAAGTGGGGACTCGATGCCGTGGAAGTCGGCAAAGTCATTCCTGAGAATACGATGCGCGTGTTGCATCACGGCAAAGTCGTCGCCGAGATTCCCAACGAAGCGCTGACGGATGACGCTCCGGTGTACAAGCGTCCGATGGAACGTTGGGAAACTCCGTTGCCGCGCGAGATGCCGGAATCGATCAAACTTGGTCAAGCTTCTGATTTCACGGCAGATCTTAAAAACTTACTGAGCAGTTCGAACATTTGCGGCAAGCGCTGGGTGTGGCAGCAATATGATTCACATGGTGCAGACCAACACCGTCGAAGGCCCAGGCGCAGGCGATGCCGGAGTAATTCGCATCAAGACTACGAACCCCGGGGGCTCGCAGCGCGGGCTGGCGATGTCGCTCGATGGCAACGGTCGCTGGTGTTATCTCGATCCGAAGCTAGGGGCGATGCATGCTGTCGCGGAAGCTTGCCGCAACGTGGCTTGTTCGGGCGCAACTCCCATCGGGGCAAGCAATTGCCTGAACTTTGGCAATCCGGAAAAGCCGCACATCATGTGGCAGTTCTCGCAAGTCATCGATGGCATCACCAAAGCCTGCGAAGAGTTGGAAGTGCCGATCACCGGCGGCAATGTCAGCTTTTACAATGAAACTTTTGGGGAAGGCATCTATCCCACGCCGGTCATGGCCATCGTGGGAACGTTCGAAGATGTTCATAAAGCGGTGTTTCCACATTTCCGCGAGCCGGGACGGGCGATTGTTTTACTGCGGGCCTCGGAACCAGGCGACGCGATTGACGCTGAAGTTGAGTTCGGTTCTTCAGAATACGCAAAAGAGATTCTGGGCGCGGTCTGGGGATTTCCTCCGGCGCTGGAGTTGGAGAAAGAAGCTGCGCTGCAAAAGGCCATCATCGAAATGATCTCGGCGGGGCTGGTTGAGTCGGCGCATGACTGCTCGGAGGGCGGAATTGCGGTGACTTTGGCGGAGTCGGCGTTCGCTAAAGGTATTGGAATCAGAGTGGATCTGGCTTCTGGGGGGCTTCCCGCCGAGTTTGCATTGTTTGGCGAGGACGCCAGCCGGATTGTGATCTCTTGCGACCAGAGTAAGCTCCCGGCCATCCAACAAGTAGCAGTAAAATATGGCCTGTCTTCCGAAGAGCTCGGAGAGACAACTTCAGAACAATTGGAAATCAAGTTGGATGGCAGAGTGGTCGTGTCGGCGGAGGTTTCGGAGTTGCGGGATGGATTTGAGAACGCGCTGGAAAATGTGTTGAAAGCGGATCCGGAGTTGGTGGAGAGTTGAGGCAGTGAGCCGAGCGTTGCTCGGCGACCGGGTCAGAGCCCCGGTCCCACATGGGAAGTGGATCGGACGGACAGCCGAGGCGGCTGTCTCTACGTGAGTCGTGGTGGTTAGATGGTTTTGCTGAGGGCTGATAGCTAAATGCTGACTTCCGACAAATTTCATGACGAGTGCGGGGTGGTGGCGATCTATGCCAACCCGGAAGCCGAGAAGCTTGCCTACCTGGGGCTGCATGCGCTGCAACATCGCGGGCAGGAGTCGGCGGGGATTGTCACGTCCAATGGCATGACGCTGAACATGCATAAGTCCATGGGCCTAGTCGCCGACATCTTCAACAATGAAGTGCTGGCCAAGTTGCACGGAACTCTCGCCATCGGGCACACGCGCTATTCCACTGCGGGAGATTCGTCGTTGCTGAACGCCCAGCCGATCATGGTGCAGTCGAACAAGGGCATGATGGCGCTGGCGCACAACGGCAACCTGGTGAATGCGGGAGAGATTCGCACGCGCATGGAAGCCCAGGGATCGATTTTCCAGACCAGCAGCGATACTGAAGTGATTGTGCATTTGATCGCGCAATCGAGAGAGCACACGCTGCCTGAAGCCATGGCCGATGCGCTGCGGCGAGTGGAAGGCGCATTTTCGCTGGTGATGATCAGTCCGGACAGGATTTTTGCGGCGCGGGATCCCCGTGGATTCCGGCCGCTGGCCATGGGAAGAATTCCGGCGGCGGTTGGCTACAAGCAAGATACGATTGTGTTTGCCTCCGAGACCTGCGCGTTTGATCTGATCGGTGCGACCTATGAACGCGAAGTGAAGCCGGGGGAATTGATTGTTGTTGGCCCGGAAGGAATTACTTCGCGGTTTTATGCCACGCCGCTTACGCAATCGAGCTGCATTTTTGAGCATGTATATTTCTCGCGTCCGGATAGCCGGGTGTTTGGACGGCCGGTGCAGGAAAGCCGCGAGCAACTGGGACGGCAACTGGCGCGGGAAGCTCCGGTCGAGGCTGATGTGGTCGTGCCCGTGCCGGATTCAGGCGTGACTGCCGCCGTAGGCTATGCGGCCGAGAGTGGAATTCCTTTTCGCTTCGGGCTGATTCGCAATCATTATGTAGGACGCACGTTTATTGAGCCCAGCCAGAGTGTGCGCGACTTTGGCGTCAAGCTGAAACTGAATCCAGTGCGCTCGCTGCTGGAAGGCAAGCGCGTGATTCTGATTGACGATTCCATCGTGCGCGGCACCACCAGCCGCAAGATCGTGCGCATGATTCGTAATGCAGGCGCGAAGGAAGTCCACATGCGCATTTCGTGTCCGCCAACGATTTCGCCTTGTTTTTATGGGGTGGATACGCCGTCAAAGAAAGAATTGATTGGCGCGAATAAAACGGTGGAAGAGATTCGCGAATTTACGGGTGCGGATTCGCTGGCGTATCTTTCGCTGGATGGAATGAAAAAAGCCTGCGGCGACGGCGAGAAGACGACCTATTGCACGGCTTGCTATACGGGGAAGTATCCTACCAATTGGGTGGATGTTGAAGAGATTCAGCCGGCGGCGTTCAAGGCGTAGATCTTGTACGGTTCCGTTGAAGTGTAAATAGTTGTGGAAGAGCGGCGCTTGCAGCGTCGCGTAAGTCGTCGTTGCGTTCCAACGCGGGCCTGGAAGGCCCGCTCTTCCACGGTGGTGCCTGCCGCGTTCTTGAGACATCACGGTTTTCTTGCTGAAACCACACGCGGGATGCCTTGCAGGTCGTTGGTGATTTGAACTTCTTTCCATCCTGTTAACAGACCCTTCACTCCCTCCACAATCGTTCCGCTGATTTCCACGACCAGCCAGCCGCCGGGCTTGAGCGGGTCACGGGCCTGCGGGATGAGACGTTCGATGATTTCCAATCCTGTGGGGCCGGCGAAGACGGCGTTGCGCGGCTCGTATTTGCGGACTTCTAGTTGGACCTGGTCTTCTTCGGATTCGCCGACGTAGGGAGGGTTGGAGACGATGAAGTCGAAATATTCGGTTTCGAGGTTTCGGGTTTCGAGTTGCAAGAGGTCCCCCTCGTGGAATCGGATTCTGTTTTCTAGATGATGGCTGGCTGCGTTGGCGCGAGCGATCTCCAGTGCAGAAGGAGAAATATCGGTAGCGTGGATTTCGGCGTTCGGGAGTTCTTTGGCCAGGGCAATGGCGATGCAGCCTGATCCGGTGCCTACGTCCACGATGTGGTGAGAGTGGGCGGACAAGAGTGTCCGCCCCACACGGTCCAAAACGGTTTCGATGACGTGCTCGGTTTCTGGGCGGGGGATGAGAACGGCTGGGGTGACGATGAAGTCCAGGCCCCAGAATTCCTGGTGTCCAGTAATGTATTGGGCGGGGACGCCGCTGGCACGTTTCACCAGCGAGCCTTCGTGGCGTCGCAATTCTTCCGGCGTGAGTTCGCGCTCAGAGTGGGCATGGAGATAGGCGCGATCACAATCCAGAGTGAACATGAGCAGCAGCTCGGCGTTCATGCGCGGCGAGGGGACGTGCGCGGTGGTGAGACGGGTGATGGCGGATTGCAGAGCGTCGCGGAGGGTCACAAGGCTATTTCACCACGGAGACACAGAGACACGGAGAAAAACTAAGCGCTTATTTTGCGATTAGCAATCGCCGGGCTTCGCCACGGCCGGACAGACGGGGCGTCTGTCCCTACGTGTTCTGTGCATACTTACGCCACCCCGGCGGTTTCGGTTTTCATCTTTTCCGCCTGGTAGTGGGTGATGAGGGCGTCGACGATGGCTTGCAGTTTGCCGTCCATGACTTCCATCAACTGATGGATGGTCAGGCCGATGCGGTGATCGGTGACGCGATTCTGCGGGAAGTTATAGGTGCGGATTTTTTCGCTGCGGTCGCCGCTGCCGACCATCGACTTGCGTTCTTTGGCGAGAGCATCCTGCTGCTTTTGCATCTCCACTTCGTAAAGGCGGGAACGCAGGACGCGCATGCCTTTTTCGCGATTCTTGATTTGCGACTTTTCGTCCTGGCAACTGACGACTGTGTTGGTGGGAATGTGCGTGATGCGGACGGCGGAATACGTTGTGTTCACCGACTGGCCGCCGGGGCCGGAGGAACAGAACGTATCGATGCGCAGGTCTTTGGCTTCGATTTTGATGTCGACGTCTTCGGCTTCGGGAAGAACGGCGACGGTGACGGCGGAGGTGTGGACGCGTCCCTGCTGCTCGGTGGCGGGGACCCGTTGCACGCGGTGGACGCCGCTTTCATACTTCAGTTGCGAGTACACGCGCTGGCCTTCGATCAGCGCGATGACTTCTTTCATGCCGCCGGCCGCGGACTCCGAGCTCGACAGCACTTCCACTTTCCATCGTTTGGTTTCGGCGTAGCGCGTGTACATGCGGAACATTTCGGCCACGAATAAAGTTGCTTCGTCACCGCCGGTGCCGGCGCGGATTTCGAGGATGACGTTTTTTTCGTCGTTGGGATCTTTGGGCAGAAGCAGGACTTTGAGTTCCTCTTCGACGGCGGCGACCCGGGCTTCCAGCTTGGTCAGCTCTTCCTGAGCGTAAGCGCGCATCTCGGGATCTTTTTCGTCGGCCAGCATGGCCTTGCTGTCGGCGATGCCGCGCGTCAGGTCTTTGAACTCGCGATAGCGTTCGACAATGGGCACAATTTCGCTGTGCGCCTTGGCCGTTTTTTGATACCGGGCCGAGTCGTTGGTGATGTCCGGTGAGGAAAGGGCCTGGGTAAGCTCCTCGTAGCGGGCTTCGATTTGGTCGAGTCGTTCGAACATAAAATCAGT
The DNA here is from genome assembly GCA_963723765.1 of Terriglobia bacterium. Taxonomy (GTDB): domain Bacteria; phylum Acidobacteriota; class Terriglobia; order Terriglobales; family Acidobacteriaceae; genus DATBAX01. The sequence goes on from CAVRSD010000001.1 coordinate 366,032, forward strand.
CGTTGGTCGTTCGTCGTTGGTCGTTGGCTAAATCACGCGGCTTTTTCGCGCATGGAGTTGATTAATCCGCTTAGGGCACGTCCTACGCTTTCGGCCATCGCCAACAAACGCTGTGCATCTTCCTTCGTTGAGTATTGTAATTCCTCCGCGATCAAAAGTTGGGTTTGCAGTTCCAGAAGCGATCCCCGGGCGTGCAATAGAAAGTGCGAGAACTCTCGATCTGATCTGTGGCCTTTTCCCTCCGCGATATTGCTGGGCACTGATACTGCGGCCCGCCGCATCTGCTGGCTCAAGCCGTAAACTTCGTGTCGCGGGAACTTGGCCGTATCCCGGTAAATTTCAGTGGTCAACTTCATAGCTTCCTGCCAAACCCGCAAGTCTCGAAACGACGATGACGACATTACGCCACCTCCAGCCCTACTCTCTACAGCAATTAGCCTCGGTTTGTATGTGATGAATGAAACCAAGGCAGGATGCGTTGGCCAACGACCAAGGACGAACGACCAACGACTGGGGTAGGGCCCGCTAGGCAATGACTAATTCGCCGCCGCGCTGTTTTTCGAGAGACATGGCGTGGTCGAGCGCAACGATGGCGCACTGCGCCTGATCGTCGGACGGTGCCTGCGTGGTGATGCGCTGCAGCCAGAGGCCGGGGGCGGTCATCAGGGCAAAGAGGGATCCGCGATGTTTGGCGGCGAAGCGGATGATCTCGTAAGAGAGACCGGTGATTACCGGGAGCAGCGCGAGCCGCACCGCGAACCTTGCCCAGAAGGTGTGGACCGGGACCAACATGTAAATCAACATCGAGATGATCATGACCGTCATCAAAAAGCTGGTGCCGCATCGCGGATGATACGTCGAATACTTTTGTACCGCGGCGGTTTCCATGGGGTCGCCATTTTCGAAAGCGAACACGGTTTTGTGCTCGGCACCGTGGTATTGGTAAACACGGCGAATGTCCTTCATCAGCGACGTACCGAAGATGAAGAGCAGGAACAGGGCCATGCGGATGATGCCTTCGACGAAATTGAAGCCGATTTGCCCGCTCAGGCTGGGATGTGACTTGGTCAGTTCCGTGGCGGCCAGCAGCGGCAGGTATTTGTACATGAAGATGAAGAAGCCGACTGAGATGATGATGTTGACGGCGGCCATCCAGCCGGTGACTTCGAGCTTTTTCTTGGGCTCGTTCGTTTCAGGCTCGGCGGATTGCAACTCGTCGAGGGCCACGTTGGCGGAAAACTTTAAGGCCCTGAAGCCCAGGGTCATGGCATGGCCGAGGGTGGCAACTCCGCGGAGGACTGGGTATCCCATCCATTTATGCTTTTCCGACAGGCGTTCCAGTGGCTCACTGTGGGTGGACACCTCGCCCGAAGGCTTGCGACAGGCGATGGCCCAGGCATGCGGAGAGCGCATCATAACGCCCTCAAGCACGGCTTGGCCGCCGACCAGGGTTTCCTCGCCGCCTTCCAGCGCAGGCAACAGCTGGACCGCTACCAGGAAACTCCACCATGTTCGCAGGAACCGCATAACGATTGGATGATCCTTCGCCGGACAAAGAAGCTATGGATAAAGAAGCGCAGATCAAAGAATACCATAGGTCAGCGCGGATTTGGAACACCAAAAAGTTAATAAGTGCGAGTGTTTACTTAGAGTTAGAACAAGCTCCAGACGGCCGAGGCGGCCGTCGCTACGTGAGTTATGAAGAAATTGGCTGAGACCTGCGAGCGGATTGGCGCGACAACCAAGAAATTGGAGAAGATTGCCTTGGTCGCGGACTATCTGAAGTCGTGTGGGCGGGACGAGGCTGCGGTATCGGCGGTGTTTCTTTCTGGGCGTCCTTTTCCGGTGTGGGAGGAGACCACGCTGCAGGTTGGCGGGAGGTTGCTGTGGCAGGCGGTGGAGGACTTGTCGGGGAAGAGCGGGAAAGAGTTGAGTGCGGCGTATCGCCGGCACGGAGATTTGGGATCGGTGGCGGGCGAAGTGCTGGCTTCAAAGAAAAGCTCGAAAACGGGAAGCGCAAGCGATTTGAGCGTGCTGGAAGTGCAGTCCAAGTTTCGTGAGATTGCGGCAGCGCGTGGTCCGGCGGCGAAAAGTTTGTTGGTTCTCGAAATGTTGGCGCGGGCGACGCCGCTGGAGGCCAAGTATCTGGTGAAGATTATGACTGGCGATCTGCGGATTGGATTGAAAGAGAGTTTGGTCGAAGAGGCGATTGCCAAGGCTTATGGAGCGACGGCGAAGGAAGTCCAGCGAGCGAACATGCTGCTGGGGGATATCGGCGAGGCGGTGAAGCTGGCGCTGGATAGAAAGCTGGGTGAGGCGAAGATGAGATTGTTTCATCCGCTGGGATTCATGCTGGCCAGCCCGGCGGCGTCGGCGGAAGAGGCGCTCAGTTATTTCGAAAATGCGTTGGTCGAAGATAAGTACGACGGCATTCGGGCGCAGGCGCATTGCTCTGGGGACGACGTGAAGATTTTTTCGCGGACGCGGGATGACATTACGGAATCGTTTCCCGAGTTGCCGGATGCGTTGGCTGGGTTTCGTCAGGATGTGATTCTGGATGGAGAGATTGTGGCGTGGAGTTATTCGGATGCTGAAAGCGGGCGGGCATTGCCTTTCAGCGCATTGCAGCAAAGACTGGGACGGAAGAAAGTCAGTGATGAAATGATGCGGAGGGTTCCGGTGGCGTATTTGGTGTTCGATGTTTTGTATGCCGGGGGAGAGTTGCTGATTGATCGTCCGTTGCGGGAGCGGGGGAAGATTTTGGATGAGGTGGTGGGAAAGGTCTCTAACCACGAAGGACACGAAATTTCACGAAGGAAAACAAGAACAAAGAAAGGCGAACAGGAGCGGCTTGCGTTCGAACAGGAGGAAGGGCCGGAGTCTCAGGTAATTCGGGCGCCGATTTTTCGAGCGGCTTCGGCGCAGGAACTTGATCAACTCTTCGAGGCGGCGCAGGCGCGGGGCAATGAAGGGTTGATGATTAAAGATCCGGAATCGGTTTATACACCGGGGCGGCGGGGGAAATCCTGGCTCAAGCTGAAGCGGGAGTTGGCCACTTTGGACGTGGTGGTCACGGCAGTTGAATACGGCCACGGGAAACGCATTGGTGTGTTGAGCGATTACACCTTTGCGGTGCGGGATGGCGAGCGCCTGGTGAATATCGGGAAGGCGTATTCGGGTTTGACCGATGCGGAAATCGCCGAAATGACGAAGTGGTTTTTGGAGCACACGATTGAGGATCAGGGATTCCGTCGGGTGGTCGAACCGAAGATCGTGCTGGAAGTCGCGTTCAACAACATGATGGAATCCGACCGGCATGAAAGCGGATATGCGCTGCGCTTCCCGCGGATTGTGCGGCTAAGGCCGGACAAGCTGCCGGAAGAGGCGGACACGGTGGAGCGGGCGCGGGAGATTTATCAGGGGCAGGGTTAAAACTAGGGCTTACATTTTCGACCGTAGGGAGTGCCCAATGCACGCGAAGCTTTTATCAGGCGGACGTCGATTCGATATTCCTTTTGCTGCTGACGGCCAGAAGCGACAGACAAGGGGAAGCACATCTGTGCCGCAGGAATATACTGCCGGTCCCTGCACTGGTAGGAGTCAATACTTACGAGGTACTCACCGGGCGGCAGCAGGAGCGTATCTGCAGCCCCGTCCTTGCCCGTGGCGAACATTTCCGACCCGAATGTTTTACCTGCAACAGGTTGGTGCTTGAGACTCAACATTGCGTAGATGAAGTGCTTCGTCGCGATGTCCCAGACTTGGAAATCAACTCTGCCGCCTTGCTGGCCGAGCTTGATTGTCACCGGATTCGGATCGGATGTTGAGGAAAGATCGATGGCAGGAGATGTGCCGTTCAGCCCACCATTTAGATTATCCTCTCCAGTTTCCATCCAGAAATCTGAACGCTTGTTGGCACTGAATTGATATCGACGGCAGTTTTCGCCAAAGGGGGGAATCGAAAAAGTTCCGTCTTCGGAGCTCTTCGCTTGGCTGACCAAGTGGTATCCCATATCATCGCAGGCAGTTTTGGCAGTCACTGTCGCTCCAGGCGCCGGTGTGCCGTCTGGAAACACAACCGTGCCCCTGAGTGGTGTGCTCGCTTGAGCCGACACACAGGTGCTCGACGCTGAACAAAGCGCAAAGATGCATGCGACCACTGCGATCTCGTACGCGCTAGTGCGAAGAATACGCAAGTGTAACCACCCAAGACTGTGAATACTCTACCGAGAGATTGCAGGTCATGAAAGTAAAAAACGTTATGGATGGCCAGTAAATGGGGTGCGGTAGGGATCCTTCGACTCCGCATAAGCGTTCGCCAAGCGAACGCTTATGCTGCGCTCAGGATG
>CAVRSD010000002.1:0-605704 GCA_963723765.1 Terriglobia bacterium
CGTCTTTGTTTTCCACCGAATTCACAAAGCTTGAGATTTTCTCGACTATATTTTCGGCATGGCTCTGGTTAACTTCGCGGGCCGCGCTCAGCACTTTGAGCGAAACTCCATTTTGCTTGGCCAGCAAAGCCAGCGAGTCCATATCGGATTCGGCGAAGATTCCGCCCATCCCAGCTCCCGGCTGCAGGCAGCGCGGGGCGATCTTCTTATCTAACCCAAGAGCAAGCGAGAGATTCACCGCATCTGCATTCACCTTCTCGCATAGGGTCGCCAGTTCGTTGATGAAAGAAATTTTTGTAGCGACGAAAGCCGTCGCCGACTCGCGCACCAGTTCGGCGGTCTCGTGATTGGTCACAATCACCGGCACACCACGCATCACCAGCGGATGAAAGATTTGCTTGATGGCCAGCACAGCGTCATTCGATTTCGTTCCCAGAATAATGCGGTCCGGCCAATTGAAGTCTTCCACGGCGCAACCGGGAGTAAAGAACACGGGCTGCGAAACAATCGTGGCTTTTAACCCTTCTTCCGCCAACCGCTGCTCGATCCCGGAGGCCGTTCCAACGGGAACTGGCGTAACAATGGCAAGAATCGGCGGCTTGGTCACGACCCGCGCAATGCGTAGCGCGAGATCCGCCAGGTGTTGCGGCGTGTCTTCGGCCAGGAAAATTACCTGGGTCTTGCGGGCAAATGACTCGATGTCTGTCGAATAAACCAACCGGCCGGAGCGCACATTGCGCTTGATGACTTCATTCAGGTTCTTTTCGTGGAAAGGGACGTTGCCCTGGGCCATCTCCACCATGCGCGAGCTATCCGGATGGCAACAGGTCACTGGAGTGCCAAAATCGGCCAAACAGGCTGAAATGACCGTCCCCAGATATCCCGCCCCATAAACCCCAATCTGCATAGAGCCTCCGCCAATCAGATCGCCCGAAACGCTTGTAGAGGGGGGTCTTAGCGCAGCAATCCCTTCTTCTTGTGTACGCCCGCCCTCCATCCTTCGGCAACACACGATGGGCCTATGTACGGTGGGAGTTGGTACTTGTCCCTGGGCGGGAATTTGGAAGAAACGGACAGGTGGATTATGAGTCGGATATTAACGTGGTACTAAATGGCGACCCAGTGGGACGGGCGCAATATCAATCCATTGGTTCTGGTCCACTTCACGAACAAAGGTCAGATCTTTCATGGAGATGCAGCGGGTCCCCTCAAACTTTGACCAGCGCTGGCGGGCTACGTGATAAGCCTTCTGGGCTTGCTCTTCATTGCTCATTTTGACAATGGTCAGGTGTGGCAAATACAGCCACTGTTCTTCGCAGGCAAGGGCCTTGGTGTTGAGCTGGGAATGCAACTCGCGCATGCGCTGGGCGCCATTGGCCACTCGGACAAAAACCGTGGGCGTGACCGGAATAAAAGTCTCCACCTCGCCCAGACTCACTTCGAACGGTTCCACCTGGCTGCAGATATCTTCCAGGATTTCAAGTGCCGAGGCTTCGCTACCCTGCAAACACCGGGGAGGGAGAAGACTGAGGTGGGCTGCCAGATGGGGCATTTCTGGATGCATTTCCTGCCGAAGTCTTTCGACAAATTCCCCCACCGGGGTCTTTACGTAAGCCACTAAACCATAGCGCGGAGTCTGCATCATGAACCCCAAGAATTATACTCCCGCAAGTCGGGCCGGATGGTCGCGTGGGGCGGATTCGTAAGTGTCAGCTATAATCGAACAGACCCATCCGCATCATCTACCACAGTCGGGGCGTAGCGCAGCCTGGTAGCGCACCTGCCTTGGGCGCAGGGGGTCGTAGGTTCAAATCCTATCGCCCCGACCAAACTCAAGGATTTCAAGGACTTCCTTGAGTTTCCTCCACTCTCAGCAGGAAAAAACGAACTACACTCCTGTTGGAGACTCAATCACTGGTCCCAGTCGTAGTCGCTCATCCCACTTCGAAACGTTTAAGCCTTTCACGATGAGCCATAGGCATGTGCCTAACTCTCCAATGAAGGCTGGGAGCACAATGGCTGGGAACATTTTGGCGGCGACTGCGGGAAAAAGTAGCTGAGCAAAGCTGTTCATCAGGTAGCTTATGCCGGCAATCGCTTGCAAAACACCCAGAGTCCTCGGGAAGTACTCCGAGCGAAATAGGAGATACGCAGTAACCAGGCAACTCATCCCAAAAAAGACCAGGCCGATGCCAAAGCCGGATTCATGCAGCGTCAACGAAAGCGACGCCAGAGCCTTGAGCTGATTTGGATCAAACGCCTTGAGATCGTTCGACCCTCCCAAAAGAAGCAGCACCGTAACCAGATTCAGCTTGTTGGCGCACAAAATGGCGGTCTGCAGCATACCGAATAATGCCGCGAGCAAAGAAAGGTCTTTGCTGACGGGCTTCAACAATACATAGAAGATCACTGCCATCGGGACATCGGTAATATGCATGATCAAATCGCCCGCAATGCCGCAGCGAAACAAAAATTCAGAGCCCATAATATTGTGCGCTGTCGCTAAAGCATCCCCGGCAACAACAAGATGGCCTCTGACGAAGATTTCCCCGAACATGCCACAAGCGATGTTGATCAAATACAACACGCCGGCGAGTCGCGCATAAACCTGCGGCGAAATCTTTACGGTTTGGCTTGTCATTCAGCGTTCCTAAGTTGCGATTTACAGGAATTGCGTGGTGAAGTAGTTTGCGTTGTGAGAGCTAGCGAAAAGTTCCCGTGCGGAGAACAGTCTTAGGGCGCGCTGTCGCCTGTATCGAAGACTTCGACTTCTCGATGCCAGTCGGAAGCTGCATGGCTACGGATCAAGCGGACGCAGCGATTCCAGCGCAGGATGGCTTCGTCATTGCCGGTGGGTCGAATCGCTTCGGCCTCTTCGTAGTAGCGCATAGCTTCTTCCAGCAACACCATCAGCGTATGCGGAGAACGTCCGGCGCGAAGTTGCGCTTTGGCGCGGCGCTCGTGCAGGAGCCCCAAATAGTAGGATCGTTCGTATCCATCGGTGAGTTGCTGGAAAGTTCTCTCCACCTCGGAATAGCGGTCGGATGGAGTGCCGCAAAACTGGTCGGTAATCGCCAGACCCAACAGACGCAGCGCAAGTTGATGTCCGGGCTGGGCCGCCAATACATCCTGGCAAATGGACTCAGCTTCCTCGGGCTCATTCAGCAAGCGATACAGTTCGGCTTTGGACAGTGCCGCGTCGACGCCTTCAAGAGAGATTGCCTTTAGCTGGAACTCCATAGGCCCTCCTTCACTTCTACTTCGCGGACGACGGTTCCTTCGAAGCTTTGCCCGCTCCGGTGATCTTTCGCACCAGCATCAGGACGGGATCGTAGAAGTCATCCACGACCCGTTCCTTCAGCGGGATGATGGCATTGTCGGTAATGTGAATTTCCTCGGGACAGACTTCAGTGCAGCATTTCGTAATGTTGCACAAGCCGATGCCGAGTTCGTCTTTAAGGAGTTCTGTGCGGGAAAGGCCGTCAAGCGGATGCATTTCCAGGCCGGCTACCCGGACAAAGAAACGCGGACCGCCAAATTCCTCTTTCTTGTCATGCTCGCGCAGGACGTGGCAGACGTTCTGGCACAGGAAGCATTCAATGCACTTACGGAATTCCTGCACCCGATCGATATCCTGCTGATACATCTTCCACTCGACGCCGGGGCGTGGCTGAAAGGCTGGAATCTTCTTATTTATTTTGTAATTCCACGAAACGTCCGTCACCAAATCTTTAATCACTGGAAAAGACTTCATGGGATTCACGGTAATCGGCTTATCGAGTGGAAGAGAATCCATGCGAGTCTTGCAGGTCAGGCGGGGGCGGCCGTTGACCTCGGCGGAGCACGATCCGCATTTGCCAGCTTTGCAGTTCCATCGCACCGCCAGGTCGGGTGCTTGATGGCCTTGTATATGATGGATCGCGTCCAGCACAACCATGCCTGGAGTGATGGGCACATTGTAGTCGACCGGCGCGCCGCTTTCTTTCGTGCCTCGAAAAATTCTCAGGGTTGCTTCAGCCATTGCTAAGCCCCTCTCACTTTCTGGCTTCTACTTCTTTTCTTCGGTCTTTCTTTCTTCGATCAGTGGTTTCAACTCATCCGGCAATTCCACCGTCGGCACCTGACGCAGATTCATGGCGTCGCCCTGCTTCGATATCAGATTGTTTTGCTTCCCCCAGGTTGCATCGTAGTTGGGATAGTCGATGCGGCTATGCGCCCCTCGACTCTCGCGCCGCGCCAGAGCACTCTGAGCCACCGCTCGTGAGACCGTTAGCATTGACCTGAGATCGCGGGCGAGATGCCAGCCCGGATTAAACATGCGCGAACCATCGACGGATAAGTTTTCACTGCGCTGCCGGAGTTCTTCGATCTTACCCAGAGCCGACTGCAAGTCTTCTTCGGTACGGAAAATTCCGACCAGTGCTTGCATCACTTGCTGCAAGTCACGATGCAATTCGTAGGGGCTCTCCCCATGTTTTCGCTCGAACGGAACCAGCATCTCGCGTTCTGCGGCGGCGATCTGCGCAGGATCGATCGTTCCCGCGCTGGTTTTCTTGGCGTGCTCGGCGGCGGCGAGTCCAGCCCGGCGTCCAAACACAAGAAGATCGGAGAGCGAATTTCCCCCGAGACGATTCGCGCCGTGCAGTCCGGCTGCCGCTTCTCCCGCAGCGAACAATCCAGCGACTGACGACTGCGTAGTTTCCGCTTCCACTCGAACTCCGCCCATCATGTAATGGCAGGTGGGCCCGACTTCCATGGGGCCTTTAGTGATGTCCACGTCCGCCAGTTCCTTAAACTGGTGATACATGCTGGGCAATTTCCGCTTCACGTATTCCGCCGGCTTATGGGAGATATCGAGGAAGGCGCCTCCGTGCTCGGTTCCCCGGCCCTCTTTTACCTCGGTGTAGATCGCGCGTGCGACCACATCGCGAGTGGAAAGCTCCATACGTTTGGGATCATGTTTCGCCATAAAGCGCTCACCCAATTTGTTGGTGAGAATGCCGCCTTCGCCGCGCACCGCTTCGGTGACGAGCAGCCCCTGCACGCCGGGAGGCCATACCATTCCCGTGGGATGGAATTGCACAAATTCCATGTCCATCAGGTCGGCACCGGCGTCGTAGGCCAGCGTCATACCGTCGCCGGTATATTCCCAGGAATTTGAAGTGACCGGCCACGCCTTGCCAATTCCGCCTGTTGCCAGGACAACCGATTTCGCCTTGAACACGACAAAACGCCCGTTCTCACGCCAATAGCCGAAGGCACCTGCGACTCGGTCGCCATCTTTCAAAAGCCGCGTCACCGCGCATTCCATGTAGACATCGAAGCCCATCTGCACACCGCGATCCTGCAAGGTGCGAATCATTTCGAGGCCGGTGCGATCGCCCACGTGGCATAGACGCTTGAAACTGTGGCCGCCAAAAGCTCGCTGCAGGATTTTGCCGTCAGCAGTGCGATCGAACAACGCGCCCCACTGTTCCAGTTCGTTGACGCGATCGCTGGCTTCCTGGGCGTGCAGTTGCGCCATGCGCCAGTTATTGAGAAATTTTCCACCGCGCATGGTGTCGCCGAAGTGGACGCGCCAGTTGTCATCGTGGTCCACGCAGCCCATCGACGCCGCGACTCCGCCCTCAGCCATCACGGTGTGCGCTTTGCCGAGAAGCGATTTGCAAACTACCCCCACGCTTGCTCCCTGGGACAAAGCTTCAATGGCGGCACGCAGTCCGGCGCCACCGGCGCCAATGATCAGGACATCGTGTTCGTGGGTCTCGAATTTGTCGTTGTTTGTTTCACTCACAAGCGCTATCCCCGATCCGAATTTCGTTTAGAACAGTCTGAAGTCCGTGATCATTCCTGACGCCACCATGCGCACATAAAAATCCGCAAAGCCCACACCGAAAAGACTGATCCAGGCGAACAGCATGTGATGTCCGTTCAGTGAACTTACGCCCTTCCAGCCTGCGTTGCGGGCATGCCCAAATGATACGCAGGAGAAACAATCGAGCTTGCCTCCGACCAAATGGCGCAGCGAATGGCAAGAAAGAAGATACAGCGTGAGCAAAGTAACGTTCAGTGTCAGCACGAGGGAGCCGACTCCCACTCCGAATCCATTCTCAAAAAAGAAGCTTCGCACCGCGTCACGCCAGAGAAAAGCAATGAACACGATGCCGAGATACATAAAATAACGGTGCAGGTTCTGAAGAATAAACGGAAATTTGGTCTCCCCGGAATATTTCCGGCCCGGCCGTTCCGCCACCGCGCAGCCCGGAGGATCAAGAAAGAACGCCCGGTAGTAAGCTTTGCGGTAGTAGTAGCAGGTGACACGGAAACCGAGCGGCCCGGCCAGAATCAGGAGCGCCGGAGAAAAAGGCCAGTAGTGATGATGGGGATCAATGAGCGGCGAGTAGAACGGAGAAAGATACGGCCCCCATTGATAGAACGCACCCTCGAATGCCCTGAGCGTCGCGTACAGACCGAAGGCACTGAGTCCGACAACCACGGGAATGACCTGCAGCCACCAGCCTTCACCCGCTTGCGCGCCACTAGGGCGGACCTGCTCAGTAGAGGCCATCCACTCCTCCATCCAAATAAACTCAGCCAATAAACTTTTTGTTTGTCACCGCCCGAGTGGTCCGTTAGGGCAGCGACGAATTATAGTCTACTGCGCGAGTTGAGTGAAAGCTTGAATGGTGTCTCCAAAGATGCCGTTCCCATGACGCGATAGAATACAGCCCTCTCGATTATGGCTTTCAACGATACAAATTACTGGCTCGATACCGTCACCATGCCAGCGGGAACTCCGGGCAATCTTCCGGAGCGTGTGGAGGTTGCCATCATCGGCTCGGGATTCACCGGCCTGTCAGCCGCGCGAACGTTGGCGGCACGCGGTGCGAAGGTCGCGGTACTTGAATCGCACACGATCGGTTGGGGCGCCAGTTCACGAAATGGAGGGATGGTACTTACGGGGCTAAAGTTAAGTGCGGAAACCCTGGCAGCTCGTTACGGCATGGAAGCGACCAAGCGGATGTATGCGGCTTCACTGGCCTCGATCGATCTGGTGGAACAGATCGTCCGCGAAGAAAAGATCGATTGCAACTTCTCACGCTGCGGACATCTTGAAGTCGCCTGTAAGCAATCGCATTTCGACACCTACGCTCGTTCGGTTGAAATCATTGCTCGAGATTTTAGTCATCAGATGCAGATTATCCCGAAGAACCAATTACGCGGCGAGATCGGGTCTGACATCTATTACGGTGGCATCATCGATACCGTCAGTGCCGGGTTGAATCCAGCCCGCTACGTGGCTGGACTTGGCCGGGCAGCGCTGAATGCAGGAGCACTCATCTACGAAAGCACGCGCGTGGAGAGTATTCAGCAAGCCACCAGTAACGGCGCCCGAGGATTTCAGATCACAACTTCACGCGGTAAGTTATTCGCGAACGAAGTTTTCGTCGGCACCAGTGGATACACCACAAGCGCTACGCCAACGCTGCGAAAAAAAATTATCCCGATTGGCTCGTTCATCATTGCCACGGAACGCTTGCCGGAAGATCTCGCCCGCGAGCTCAGTCCGCGCAATCGCATGATCTACGACTCCAAACATTACCTTCACTACTATCGCCTCACTCCCGACAATCGAATGCTCTTTGGCGGCCGGGCAGCTTTTTTCCCCGAAACTAAAGATACGATCCGGCGCAGCTCTGAAATCTTGCGCCGAGGGATGATCGAGGTCTATCCCAAGCTCCGCGATACCAAAATTGACTATGCCTGGGGTGGAACACTCGATTTTTGTTTCGATACCATGCCCCATGCGGGACAGATGGATGGCATCTACTATGCGCTGGGCTATGCTGGGCACGGCGTGGCCATGGCTACTTATCTCGGTGCGAAGATCGCAGAACAGATCAGCGGCGGCGTAAATGACAATCCTTACGCAGACATTCCCTTCCCGGGCGCGCCCCTCGGCTTGTATAACGGGCGTCCCTGGTTTCTGCCGTTCGCAGGCGCATACTACAAACTCCTGGATTGGATTAGCTAGAAGGCCCGGCTCGCTTGCGCTCGCTGGACAGCCAAGGCCGCTGTCGCTACGTAATCGGATTGATTGCGCGCCGCCGGAAGAACAGATAGGCAACGGGGCCGATAATAATTGTGACCGGCCCCAGAATCCGCGCCGTCTTATCGCTACTCGCAAACGCCCCAGCCAGGGCGACGACACTCATCAATAAAGTAGCGATCACAGCGTATCTCACGCCTGTCATTCCCCAGGGAATGCGAAAGGGGCGCGGTAAGTCAGGTTGCGTTCCCCGCAATCGCCAGGCAGAAAGAACGGTCAGTACCGAAGTAGCAATCCGCAACCACACGTAGATTGAAATCAGTTGCGTAAGTGTTCCCCAAGCTAAAGCCGCGTAGCAGACAGCAGAAACCAGAATGGCCAGCCACGGCGTGCCGTATTTGGGATGAATCCGCGCTAAAAAGGGAGACATGTAGCCATCCTCGGCCATAGATGATGGCATGCGCGTGGAGGTTAGCACTGTGCTGTTGAACAGCGAAATATTGGTGATTGCGGCCGCGGCCGTCATGGCAAATCCCAACCAATGGCCACCGATCAATTGCGCGGCGTTCGAGAAGAACCCAGTGTGCCAGTCCTGCCAGTTGTTCAGCGCACCCAATGCGCAAGCCGTCGGCAGAAAATACGTCGCGATGGAAATTGGCACCATCCACGCCAGGGCTCGCGGATAATTCCTTCGCGGGTCTTCCACTTCTTCGGCAACGGTGGAAAGCTGCTCGTAACCCGCATACGCCCACAACACCACAGCCAGACCCACTCCGAAGATCTGGAAAGTGGGTTGATGCGGTGGCACCAGCGGCAAAAATGGATTGTGGTGCCACATCTTCACGCTCATCACGCACATGGCAATGATTGGCAGAATGATGAGGATTTCAAGGACCGTCGCCACTCTCCCTACCATCGCGATCCCGCGGATGTTGACATAGCTGATCACCGCGATCACCAGCAAAGCGACCAGGTAATGCTTCCAGCCGGTGATTTGAGGATAGAAAAATGTAATGTAGTCAGTGAACAAAACAGCATAGGCAGCACCCAGCAGGAAAGAAGAACACCAATTCCACCAGCCCGCGAGAAAGCCCCAGAAGTCACCGTAGGCGGCTCGCGTCCACCGGTAAAATCCGCCCTCGACCGGCATGGCAGTTGTGAGTTCAGCCGCGACCAGGGACATCGGAATACACCAGAAAAACGGTACCAGGAGGAGAAACAGCAAACTCATTCCCGGCCCGGAGGTCGTGACCATGTCTTCGAGTCCGAAGGGGCCGCCCGTACAGTAGGAATACATTACGAAGACGAACGAAATCAGGCCGGCTTTCTTCACGGCTGACGAGACACCAGTCTGGCGGTTACTCTTGGCTTCCTTGACGGCTGGCACTCCAGCTTGATGCACGTAGGACTCCCTTGGGGAAACTGGATTCACCGGAAATCTTGCAAGGAGGTTACACGAAGCTGAGTGTTTGGTCGAAGCCATCCAGCCGCAAATCCTTTGCATCTACAATGCGGCTTTCGGAATCGATATACTTACTTTATCTATGTCCATCTCTTGCCCTGTGAATGACTTGGCCGTAAAGCGAAGCAATCCTAAGATAAGACACTCGCTTCTCAGGAGGATCCAGGGCCTATTCGCAATTTCCTTCCTATGTAGTGGGTTGGGCTTGGCTCAAGCGCCGGGTAGTACGTCGAACGGAGATTCTTCGGACTCCAGTCCCCCACCAATCGTTGTCAACCAAAGCACTTACAGCGGAAGCATGCCGGAAGGCAAGGCAACCACGGAAGTTCTGCCCATTTCGTTCAAAGAAGCGATCGATCGCGGTCTGCGGAACAACATGGGTGTCCTCCTGCAAAGTGACAATACGCTGGTGGCACGGGGACAGAAATGGCATGAACTGAGCGCGTTGCTGCCGAATGTAAGTGCCCAAGCCGGAGAAACTGTAGCCCAACAGGATATCGCCGCTTTCGGTTTTAAGTTTCCCGGAATCCCTACGGTGATTGGCCCCTACAACTACTTCAATGTCGGGGTGTACGCAAGCCAATCGGTGTTTAATTGGAAAGCCTTGCAACGCACTCGTGGTGCTCAGGACAACGAAAAGATCGCGCAGCTGAACTATAAAGATGCTCGGGACCTTGTGGTACTTGCCGTGGGAGACGCCTATCTGGAGGCATTGGCTGGCGCAGCGCGCGTGGAGACTGCGCAAGCCCAACTGGAGACCGCCACAGCACTACATGACAAATCTTCCGACCAGCAGCATGCCGGAACGGTTCCCGCGATTGATACGCTTCGTGCCAGCGTCGAAATGCAGAATCGCCAGCAACAACTGATCAGCGCTAAAAACAATTTCGCCAAGCAAAAACTGACCCTGGCTCGCGTCATTGGGCTGCCCCCCGGTCAGGAATTCGCCCTGACGGAACAAATGCCTTACCAGCCTCTCACGGCGCTGGGACTGGAAGAAAGCCTGCGGCGCGCTTACGCTACCCGCTCGGACTATCTGGCCGCAGTGCAACAAGTACGGGCCGCGCAGCATTTCCGCAGCGCTGCAACAGCCGAACACCTACCCACTCTGGATATATCAGGAAACTTTGGCGATCTGGGTGTCACGCCGGGGAATTCGCACAGCGTGTTTCAAGCGGCCGCTACCCTGAACATCCCAATTTTTGCCGGAGGGAAAACTCACGGCGAAGTTTTACAGGCGGAAGCAACACTTGCGGCAGAGCCGCCAGCAACTGGAAAACCTGCGCGGACAGATCGATTATGAAGTGAGGAGCGCACTACTGGATCTGGCTTCCGCCTCAGAACAGGTGGAAGTCGCCCGCAGTTCGGTGGACCTGGCCAACCAAACGCTGGCCCAGGGCCGGGATCGCTTCACCGCCGGCGTCGCCGATAATTTGGAGGTCATCCAGGCCCAGGAAGCGGTTGCTTCCGCCAACGAAAACTATATTTCCAGCCTGTACGCTCACAACGTTGCCAAGGTCGCCCTCGCCCGGGCCATCGGCTACGCAGAAGTAGGCGTCCGGGAATACTTACAGAGCAAGTAACCATGGCACAAGACACAGCAACCCCCACTCACGACGCGCCGCCGGCAAGTCAGTCCCGGACGGAAAATCAGCAAACCCCTTTGCCAGCTTCCGAAAAAGACCTGCGCGGAAAACGGTTCAACTCTCGCGATCCGCGATTTCGCCTGTTCCTGATCATCGGCGCGATTGTTGTGCTGGTCGCCGGATTCTTTCTCTGGCGCTATCTGGGCAGCTACGAGTCCACGGACGACGCCCAGGTTGACGGCCACTTGAATTCGATCAGCGCCCGCGTTTCCGGACACGTTGCCAAGCTGCTGGTGGATGACAACCAGATGGTTGCCGCCGGCCAGGCGCTGGTGGAGATCGACCCCAGCGATTATCAGATTGCGCTGGAACACGCCAAAGCGGATTACGACGATGCTGTGGCCGCAGCCAACGCGGCCGAAGTCAACGTTCCGATGACGTCAATCAATACTGGCAGCCAGATTTCCATGACCGATGCGGGCGTCCAGAGCGGGGAGGCTGGCATTGCGGCGGCCCGCCAGCAATATGACGCAGCCAACGCTCAGCTGGCCCAATCCGAAGCGAACAATGTTCGAGCGCAAGCCGATTTGGTTCGCTACAAGCAACTGGTGGACAAGCAGGAGATTTCCAGTCAACAGTACGACCAAGCCGTGGCCGCTGCTAAAGCGCAGGCTGCCGACGTCGATGCCACGCGCGCCTCCGCCGCAGCAGCCAAACAAGGAATCAGCCAGGCCCAGGCCAAGTTAGCGCAGGCCAAGGCCGACTCACGTTCGGCCCAGACCGCGCCTCAGCAGGTTGAAATCATGCGGGCGAAAGCGGACTCGGCCAAAGCCCAGGTCGCATTCAAAAAAGCCGCTCTCGATCAGGCCCAACTGAATTTGAAATACACGCAAATTATCGCGCCGGTCGCGGGCATTGTGACCAACCGCACCGTCGAAGTTGGACAGAACGTACAGATCGGCCAGGAGCTGATGAAAATCATCAATCTGGATGACATCTGGGTTACCGCCAACTTTAAGGAAACACAATTGCGCGAAATGCGAGCGGGGCAGCCGGTTACCATCCACGTCGATAGCACCGGCAAAGACTACAACGGGCACGTGCAAAGTATTTCCGGATCCAGCGGTTCCATCTCCAGTTTGTTGCCGCCGGAGAACGCTACGGGAAATTATGTGAAAGTGGTGCAGCGCATCCCAGTGAAAATCACCTTTGATCAGGGTGAGACCAAAGAGCACGTTTTACGCCCCGGGATGTCCGTGGAGCCTAAGGTCAGGATCCATCAATGAGTTCGGCTGCTCTGACCATGGATGGAATGCCGGGGGAACGCCCGGCGATCAATCCGTGGATCATTGCAGTGGTGGTCACCATGGCCACCTTCATGGAGGTGCTGGATACCAGCATCGCCAATGTTTCCCTGCCCCACATCGCGGGCAGCCTTTCCGCCGGGACCGATGAAAGCACCTGGGTCTTAACTTCTTATCTGGTATCGAACGCCATCGTCCTGCCGCTGAGCGGCTGGATCTCCTCTATCATCGGACGCAAGCGCTTCTACATGAGCTGCGTCGCCATCTTTACGGTTAGTTCCCTGCTTTGCGGATTGGCTCCAAATTTAGGCTCGCTAATTTTCTTCCGCATCCTGCAAGGCGCGGGCGGCGGCGGTCTGCAACCCAGTGAGCAGTCCATCCTCGCCGATACGTTTCCTCCTGCGAAACGTGGCATGGCTTTCGCCGTCTATGGGCTCGCCGTGGTCATGGCCCCTGCCATAGGTCCCACGCTGGGCGGATGGATCACCGACAACTTCACCTGGCGCTGGATTTTCCTGCTGAATATTCCTATCGGGATTATTTCGCTGCTGCTCACCCAGCGCCTGATTCACGATCCGCCGAACATGATTCGCAAGAAGCTTTCTGAATTGCGCGTGGACTACATTGGCCTCGGCTTCGTGGCCCTGGGTCTCGGGACGCTTCAAGTGGTGCTGGATAAAGGTCAGCGCGATGACTGGTTCGAATCCCATTTCATCTTGACGCTGGCGATCGTTTCGATTGCATCGCTTATCTTCGTTGTCTTTTGGGAGTGGCACCATAAAGATCCTGTCATTGATCTGCATCTGTTCAAGGAACGAACTTTCGCCGCTGCCAACATGATGATGTTCATGCTGGGCTTTGCTCTGCTAGGCAGCACACTTTTGCTGCCGCTTTTTATGCAGACTCTGCTCGGATACACTGCCGAGCGAGCGGGCATGGCGCTTTCCCCAGGCGGCTTCGCGATCATGCTGATGATGCCGTTGGTGGGCTTCTTACTTTCCCGCTGGGATGCCCGCAAACTCATGGTATTCGGCCTGCTGGTGCTCGGGTTTTCGCTGTTCCACATGACCAGCTTCAATCTGGACGTTGATTTCAGCACCGTCATGTGGGCTCGTACGATTCAGGCAATCGGTATGGCATTTCTTTTTGTGCCTATCAATACGATGGCCTATGCGTATCTGCCCAAAAACAAGAATAATGCGGCCTCCGGACTCATGAACCTGGGACGCAACATTGGCGGTAGCGTGGGCATTTCGGTGGTGACCACCCTGCTCGACCGCAGGGCGCAAGTCCATCAGGTATACCTGTCCAGCCATCTTTCGGCATCGAATCCGAATCTACAGAAGGTCCTGGCTGGTGCGGCGGCCTCGATGGGCGGCGGACCTGGTTCCGCGCAAAAGGCCTACGCCATGGTGCAAAATATGGTTGTCCGCCAGGCCACCATGCTGGCATATATTGATAACTTCTGGCTTCTGGGGATCGCAATCCTGTGTATGATCCCGCTGGCATTTTTGATGAAGCGGCCAAAGGTCGGCGGCGAAGTTCCCGTACACTAAAGAGATCTATGTACCGCATTATCACCATCGAGCGAGAGTTCGGCAGTGGCGCTGCGGACATTGCCCGTGAGCTTTCCGTCCGGCTAGGCTGGAAGCTTTGGGACCACGCTCTCACCGAGGAGATTGCCCGGCAGGCTCATGTCGGATGTTCCGCAGTCGAAGAGTGCGAAGAGCGCGTGGACAGCACTTTCCGCCGCCTCGCCAAAGTTTTCTGGCGCGGCAGTTATGAGCGCAGCATGCCTCTGGCGGATGCGCAATCGTTCGACGCCGATTGTTTTGTTGCTACCGGTCAGGAAGTCATGAAGAAAGCCGCCGCTACGGGCGAATGTGTGATCGTAGGACGCGGGGCACCCTACTTTCTGCGCGAGCATCCGAATGCTTTCCATGTTTTTCTCTATGCCCCACGCGCCGAAAAGCTTCGGCGGCTCAGCTTAATTGGCAAGAGTGAGAAAGAAGCAGAGGACCTGGTGGACACCATTGACCGCGACCGTATTCTCTTCGTTAAACACTATTTCAATGCCGACTGGCCGACTCGTTCCCTCTATCACCTGATGCTGAATACTGCCATCGGAAATGAAAATGTCATCTCGACCATTCTGAATACCATGCATAGCCTGGAAAAGAAATCTGGCAGCAGCCTGACCGGCTTCCCGCAAGATCAACATGAAGTCCGATCTCACAGATAAAGTCACACTTGTCCCAGTTTTACGGAAGGGAACTTTAGCAGCTCCTCTGCCTTTAGTTCCCCTTTGGTAACTGTAAGTTGCACCTTTTCTGCTGCAATTTAACATTCCTGCAATATCTTCGAACTAACATTAAATTGTCATCCTGAGCGAAGCGAAGGATCTCTACATTCTGGCTTTATGGAGAAGAAATGGGCGCGCCCCGGTTTCTACAATCCACTTTACCTCTGCAAGTAGCGGCGATCTGCTACCGGCGCCGCGGGGATGCGATTGAGTTTCTGCTGGTCAACACCAACGGCGGCAATAAGTGGACGTTTCCCAAAGGCGCTCCCGAGCGGACGATGTCCCACAGCGACGCCGCGGAACAGGAAGCGTGGGAAGAAGCCGGAGTTAAGGGCGCGATCGAGCCGCGGCATTTCCATCTTTATCTCTACTCTAAGGGCGTTTTCTGGAAGCCTCCCGGAGTGCGTGAGTTCGTGGTGAAGGCATTTCTGCTGGAAGTTTCAGAGACCGATCATCCCCACGAGGCCGATCGCAATCCGACATGGTTTCTACCCGGAGACGCCAAAGAAATTCTCGCCAAAGGCCGCGAAGTGAAATACGCCAAAGAAATTCAGGCGGTGGTGGACCGGGCGCTGGAGCAGATCGGCGTAGTGAAAGCCATGGCCACACACTAAATCCCTTGTCATGCCGAGCAAGTGAGTGGTTCACGAAGTGAACGACGAGGGGTCGCTGCACCCCTGCAAGCTCTACGGCTGCGTGCTGGTTATAGGGGTCCTTCGACTCCGTGACTGCTTCGCTGCGCGAAGCAGTCACTCCGCTCAGGATGACAGGGGGTTCGGATTCAGGGAAGCTCCCCTTATTCAAAACTCCCCGCTCATGAGACGATTGAATCACCACCATGATTCAGTTGTCCTCCGCCGGAAAACGGTTTGGCCACAAGCTCCTGTTCGAAGGAGCTGATTGGATGATCACGCCCCGCGACCGCATCGGGCTGGTGGGCGCGAACGGCACCGGCAAATCCACGTTGATGAAAATCCTGGCCGGGACGGAAGGCCTCGACTACGGCACCATCAGCACCGCCAAAGGGATCAGCGCCGGCTATCTGCCACAGGACGGCCTTACCCTCTCCGGACGCACTGTCTTCGCCGAGTGCATGTCGGTATTCTCCGAACTGCGCGCCATGGAGCAGGAGATGGAAGACCTGACCGGACGCATGTCGGAAGTGGACCACGCCTCGCCCGAATACACGCAAATCGCCGAGCGCTATCATCGCATTGAGCACGAGTTTCAGACGCGCGATGGATATGCCATTGAAGCGCAGGTCGGCAGCGTGCTCACCGGTCTCGGCTTTCGCACGGAAGACTGGACGCGCCTCACCGACGAATTCTCAGGCGGCTGGCAGATGCGCCTCGCCCTGGCCAAGCTGTTGCTGCAAGCGCCAAACCTGCTACTGCTCGACGAGCCAACAAACCATCTTGATCTCGAAGCGCGCAACTGGCTGGAAGAATATCTTTCACATTATCCCAATGCTGTGGTGCTGATTTCCCACGACCGGTATTTTCTCGACACCACGGTCAACAAGATTGTTGAAATCTGGAACAAGCGTATTCATCTTTACAGCGGCAACTACGAAAAGTTTCTCAACCAGAAAACCCAGCGTCTGGAACAATTGGAAGCGGCTTACAAGAACCAACGGGATCGCATTGAGCAGCTCGAAGTTTTTATCAATCGCTTTCGTTACACGGCCACCAAGGCCAAGCAGGTGCAAAGCCGCATCAAGGAACTCGAAAAGATCGAACGGATCGAAATTCCGGAAGAAGAAAAAACTATCCACTTTTCTTTCCCTCAACCAAAACCCAGCGGCCGGATCGTGGCTGAGTTTTTGAATGTTGCGAAATCCTACGGCGAAAAACAGGTTTTCAACGACGCCAGTTTCCTCATCGAGCGCGAGGACCGCATTGCCCTGGTCGGCGTGAATGGCGCAGGCAAATCGACTTTGATCAAACTACTGGCTCAGCAGGAACCTTTGACCAAAGGTGACTATCGGCTGGGTCACAACGTGCAAGCCGATTATTTTGCGCAGGACCAGTACAAAGAACTGAATCCCGACGCCCGCATTCTTGACGATCTCAGCGAACTGTCTCCCCGCTCCACCCAAACCGAATTGCGCAGCCTGTTGGGATGTTTTCTGTTTTCCGCCGACGATGTTTTCAAGCGCATCGGCGTACTCTCCGGTGGCGAGCGCAACCGTTATGCCCTGCTACGCATGTTGATGTTTCCGGCAAACTTCCTGCTGCTGGACGAGCCCACCAACCATCTCGACATGCGCGCCAAAGATGTCCTGCTCAAAGCCTTGAGCGATTACAACGGTACCGCCGTCTTTGTCTCCCATGATCGCTATTTCATCGACAAACTGGCCACGCGGGTGTTCGAAGTCGGCGATGGCAAGGTTGAAATCTATCCCGGGAATTATGAAGACTACATGTGGCGAAAGCAGGGTGGCGCCGCTCAATTGCAAGAATCCATGGCTGCGTCGGCCGCCGCCCAGCCCACTAATGGCAAGCCGCCCGAAGCGCCAACAATTCCATCTGATTCGAAGTCCAAACGCCTGAATCCCATCAAACGAAAGCAGATTGAAGAGCGGGTGCAGGAGCTCGAAAAAACCATCAGCAGGCTGGAAACCGCCATTGCCGACCATGAAACCGCTCTGCAAACCTTCGTAAGTTCGGAAGAAACCGAACGCCATTCGCGCGAACTTGGCAGCAATCGTTCCGACCTGCAAAAATGCCTGGCGGAATGGGAAGAACTCGGCGAGTCATTGCAAGCCTAAATTTCGCGGTACACGATCTTCCGTAACCTGACGAATTACAAAAGTCCGTGCGATAGTCACTTTGGGCAGTGCACTCGATCCCACCGCAAGCGGCTGGACCCGTAATAAGCCGCTCGGAACCCAAGGAAGGCTCGCAGCCATGTTGCAATCGTCAGACACCAAATATTCCACACCCACAAATTCTTTCGCACCCGTGAAAACCGCGAGCGTGCCTACCGAGCAAGCCACCATCGGCCGCTCACTCGTAATCAAGGGTGAAGTCACCGGCTCTGAATCGCTCTTCATTGATGGCCGCATCGAAGGCACCGTCAATTTTGCCGACCATCGCGTTACGGTTGGACGCAACGGTCAGGTCGCCGCCAACATCAACGCCAAGGAAGTTGTGATTATGGGCAAGGTCAACGGCAACGTGACCTGCACCGATCGCGTCGATATTCGTAGCGAAGGCTCGCTCACCGGAGATGTCATCACCCACCGCATCAGCGTGGAAGACGGCGCCGTGCTTACCGGAAGTGTGCAGGTCCGGGCCGCTGAACAGAAAAGCGAACAGAAGCAAGACAAGGCTCAGAACCAGTCTCAAGCGAAACCGGCTTCGTCTGGGCCGGGAACAACCTCAGCGGCCGCCGCTGCGGGACTCTAAACTTTTACCTTTTCTCCGCTGAATGATCCTCAGGAGCATGTCTGTACGACATGCTCCCTTTTGGTTTTTGGGCGGCCCTCATTGGGCGTGACTTGCCGGCATTGCACCAGTGCGACACCCAGCGGCAGAACGATTAGCGCGTGCAGAAGGGTCGGTTCTTCATCGGTCAAAAGTCAAACCCGCAAGATCATTACGTTGGTAGCCTTTATGAGGGTTGCGGCAGTTTGTCCCCGCTTTAGCTGCATTTCTCTGGCAGAGCGTGCTGTGATGATCGCGGTGATTTGCTGACCACCGATTGAAACCCTAACCTCAGCCATCAAACCGCTAATCTGCACCGACTCAATTCGCCCCACTAGCTGATTACGACCACTCACGCGCCGGATTTCTTCTTTGCGTTGCTGTTCGGTCTTGCCGCGGGTTCTGAAAAGCAATCTGTCCACTTCGCTCTGCGGGATACGATGATGTCCTCCCGCCGTCCGATTGCTGCGAATCTTCTTCTTGTAAATCCACTGCTTAATCGTTGGAAAACTGATCCCCAATTGCAAAGCTGCATCTCGAAGCTTCAGCAGTCCCTCAATGTTCTTTCCGGATTCGCCGTTCTTCTGCATTGCGAAGCAATCGTAACCACAACGAGATTACCGGTCAACTCCGTCGCATGCGTATAAGCTAGCGCACGGCGCACCTTGCAATACACAATATCGTATGCTTCTAGACAAAAGAATCGTATCTCATATACACTTGCGCCCTCCATTCCAAACAGTGATTTTCCGAGGTTGAAATGCGCCAGGCTTACGTGTTTATCGCTGCGGTTGTTTTTTTGCTTCTGTCATCCTTGATCTTTGCTCAGGCCCAAACGGGAACGAGCCTTTCCGGCGTGGTGACGGACCAAACCGGCGCAGCCCTTCGCAATGTCACGGTGACCGTCAGGAACGTCGATACCGGTGCAACGCGCACCATCACAACCGACGGCGACGGGCGCTATCAGACCTCCGGCCTGCCTCTGGGGCGCTTTGAGATTCGTGCGGCAAAACCAGGGTTCGCTGATGAAGCGCGCGCGGGAATCAGCTTGGCGGTTGGCCAGGACGCCACGGTCGACATTAAGGTGCAGAAGAGCCCCCCGGACCCCTGCGCGAGTGGCCACGAGTTCGCCACTACCGATTGCACGCTGACCTGGCACGGCATCACTGTATACGGGGCGTATGACGTCGGCGTCGGCTGGGTCAGCCACGGCTTACCGGAAAACGGCTATAACTATGAAGGCGAATCGCTGGTGAACCGAAACGGCTACCAACATCGATTCGTCGTCGCACCGAACAACCTGCAGCAAACGGGTTTTGGCATCCGGGGCAAGGTAGAGTTTGCGCCTGGCTGGTTCGCAGTTTTCAACGCTTCAACTGGCATCAATCCGCAGTCCGGACTGCTCGCCAACGCGTCAAAGACTGACATCATCAACAATGGTCTTCCTAGGGCCAGCTATTCGATAGCCATCGACGGCGCGCGCGCGGGCCAACCCTTCAATGACGAATACTATGGCGGTGTATCGTCCAAGCTTTTCGGCACGCTGACCTTCGGTCGTCAGCGCTCGCTCGGCACCGATGCCATGCTCCAGTACGATCCGGCCGGCGGTTCCTATGCCTTTTCGTACATCGGCTACAACGGCACGATGGCCGGTGGCGGCGACACCGAGGACAGCCGTTGGGACGACGCCGTGAAGTATCGCATCGCCTACGGCCCGGTTCATTTCGGCGCGATGTATAAGTTCGCCGATGGTTCTGCCGGCTGTTACTCGGCCTCCGCAGGCTGGGCTGCCAGCGGTCCCGAAGCCTGTACGCCACAATCGGCGCATAACAACGCCTACGGATTCGACCTCGGCGGAGACTACGCCAAGTTCTCCGCCGACTTTGTCTTTCAACATTACAACCAGGCGATCAGCGTCTTGAACCCCTTGCTGGGGCCTCAGAGTCTGGCGGCGCCCTATCAGTCGACCACCGACAGCATCAATACCAACCCCATCAACGGAGGCGCCGGCTTGGGGCCTAATCTGATCGATCCGAACGACACCGTCTATGGCATCGTGACCGACAACAACGCAGTTATGGTCGCTGCCAAGTATGTGTGGAACCCGTTCAAGTTTTTTGCCGGCTACGAATACATCTGGCAGAATAACCCCACGAACCCGCTGGGCGTTGGCGCCGCGGACCAGGGCGGCTATTTCATGAGCGGGGTCGAAGACAACAATCTTGATTCTGAAAAGTTGGTGAACATCTGGTGGACGGGCGTAAAGTACACCTACCGCAGCAAAACCGACTTCACTTTCGCCTGGTATCAACAGCGGCAGAACGACTTCCGGGTTCCGCCGGCCTGCACACCCCAAAGTTTCCGCGCTTCCTGCGCGGGCACCCTCAACGAGGTGTCGCTCTATATGGATCATCACTTCACCAAGCGTTTCGACGGTTTTGCTGGAATTGCGTATTCCTACGTGAGCGGCGGTCTGGCCATCGCCATTCCTCATGGCCCCGGCGTCCCCTATAACTCCAACAACAACTGTGCTCCAACAATCGGTGGTCGTTTCACCTTCTGATGTTTTCTGCGGCAGGCTCAGTCGAGATCCCCGATGGGCGTGGCTCATCAAAACCTCGCTGCGGGTTCGAAATCGCCACGACTTCATTCCACCTAACGAACCACATTCCGATTCTGTCGATACGTCTCCCGTTCTTAGATCAGACCGAACTTGAAGAGTGTTGGCCGTCGGAGCACTGTCCGAGTGACGGGCAACCCGGAAATTAAGTGTCGTAAACGGTCTCAGCAATCCCTTGACGGACCGTCCGGTTGCTAACCAAGAAGAAACGATCCTGTGGGAGCCCACAGAACCAAAACCACTGATGCAGCCCCAAAAACTAGCTATCGTTTTCAACCTACCTGCGCTGCTAATTGCCATCCCGATTGCAGCCGTGCTCTTTCATGGAAGTGACATGGGACTGCTCTGGGATCGCTACCATTTGTGCCGATTGTCTGGTATGGCGTGGGGCGTGGGCTCTCGTGTGTTACATAGCACGGTTCGCAGATATTTCGCATGTGTCTCTCTTTTTTCCCTGATAATGGGCACCCTGAGCATTACTCCGCTCAATCACCACCGAACGAACGATACGCGCTGGCCGATGTTCGCCTTGATTCTGTGGTCCGCATTGTTTCTCACCATCAGCCTTTCAGGATTGATGACTCGCAAAACAAATGCGTAACTGTTGTAAACAGGCATTTACACTCATTGACCCTTGGAAATGGGAGCCGCTCCGGTCATTGAGCGTAATGGCGTCAGCAAGCCGTCGCGCTTTAGTAGCCCCCACCGTCCTGGCATCGATCTACTGCCCCTCAATCGCTTTCTTTATCTCCTTGACCGTATCGTCACCGTTCTCGCTGTCGTCTGGTATGACGTACTCGATCCTCTCCTGATTCAAGGATTCCATTATTTGGTCCATATCTTCCGGGCGCATTAGCACCCCACTCAAAGAACCTGCCAGCAGAGGCAGGTAGAGCAGTAGCATCCGCAACTTGCGCTTGATTGACACGAATCCTCCGCGGCGGTGACGCGACACCGCACGGTAGAAATGCGAATGGTTCTCAACTGGAATTACTGCGAGTGTGTGATCAGGCGAGTGTGTGATCAGGCGAGCGGCGGAGCGCGGGAAGACAGTAGCGAAACGAAGGCAACCTGTGGAACGAAGATACTCCCGGGCTCTTGTTCCGTCGGAACGGCAGCCCGGAGCGAGAACAAAAGCAACGGAATGAGAAAGACCCAAAGCAGTCCGGGCGCAACTGGCAGGATCGCGGACAGAATTAAGGCTGCAAGAAAAAACCAGACGATAGGTTTGCGGAAAGAATACATCCTGAGGATTTAATCATACACCGGCGAGTGGTCCAGAATCTGAACGATGTGGCAGGCGACTTCGGATAGCTGCTGTTAACAGGCAATTACACCAACTATCTTCAGACAGGACCGTCGAGCCAGGTTGCACCTCGGATCGGCTTGCTGTTTATCTATTTCCCCTCGTCCTTCTTCAGCTCCAGGGAGGCAGAATTCATGCAGTAACGCAGCCCGGTGGGCGCGGGCCCATCCTCGAAGACGTGTCCCAGGTGGGCGTCACATTTGGCACAACGCGCCTCGGTGCGCACCATTCCGTAGTTGGAATCGGTTTTTTCCTCGACGGACGACGGGGCCACCGCCTTATAAAAGCTGGGCCAGCCGGTTCCGGAATCAAACTTGGTTTCTGAGCTGAACAACGGCTCGCCGCAGCAGGCACAGACGTAGGTACCCGCATCTTTTGTCTTCCAATACTTTCCCGTAAACGCGGGTTCGGTCCCCGCCTTGCGCGCCACCTGGAACTGCTCGGGAGACAACTGCTTTTGCCATTCTGCGTCGGTCTTCTTGATCTTGTCAGTCATAGTTCCCGCTCCTCAAATTGTCTTAATCGAGTTCTCTATATTAGATGTAACTCTGACCGGTTTGATACATCCCTCTTGACATTTCGCCTTCCATTCGCCAACAATAATCGCCATGGCTATTACACGACGGCAACGCCAGCTCTATGACTTCATTTCCGACTTCGTGCAGAAGCACTCTTACTCGCCTTCCTTCGAGGAAATTGGCGAAGGGATGGGGCTGAGTTCACTGGCCACGGTGCACAAGCACGTTTCCAATCTCGAAAAAAAGGGCTTGTTGACCCGCGACTATAACCGTAGCCGCTCCATCGATCTGCTGCCGCCCAAGGGAAAGCTGAAGCAGGCCATGGCAGTGAATACCACCATGGTTCTCCCGCTTCTGGGCAGGATCGCTGCCGGACAGCCCATTGAAGCCGTGGCCAACCCCGAAACAATTTCCCTTGCCGATTTCGTGCGCTCGAAAGAAGTCTTCGTTCTCGAAGTACGCGGTGACTCCATGCAGGACGAAGCCATCCTCAACGGAGACTATGTGCTGGTAGAGAAATCCAAGACCGCTCACAACGGAGAAATCGTAGTGGCTTTGGTCGATGGCACCGATGCGACCCTCAAACGTTTTTACCACGAAGGTGACAACATCCGCCTGCAGCCTTCGAATGCTGCCATGAAGCCGATCATCGTGCCGGCGGGGACAGTTCAGATTCAGGGAAAAGTGATTGGAGTTCTGCGTAAGTACTAAACAGCCCGACATCGAACAAAACAAAACGCCCGGATATGAAAACCGGGCGTTTAAAATTTTTGCCAACGACCAACGGCTAACAGCCAACGGCTGCCTTATGCCAAATGCTTATCCAATGCCTTCTGAATCGTCTCTTTGGGCACGTAACCGACGATCTGCTCTTTCACCTGCCCGCCCTTGAACACCAGCAACGTAGGGATGCCGCGTACGCCGTAACGCATGGGCGTGGCACTATTGCTGTCAACGTCCATTTTGCCGATCTTTACCTTGCCCTGATACTCCTTCGCGAGTTCTTCCACGATGGGAGCAATGGCGCGGCAGGGGCCACACCAAGTTGCCCAAAAGTCGACCAGTACAGGCGTGTCTGACTTCAGGACATCCTGATCAAAATTCGCGTCATTTACCTCAATGATTCCGTTCCCTGCCATCTTATCCTCCGGTTTAAGTTGTGGACCGCAAAGACCCTACGACTGCAGTCCAATCTTGAGACTTGCTATCGTAACACTTGTATTCGATGCACGTGAGGATGGATAAGTCGCAAAGTAGTGACCGCTGACCATGGGTCACTTAGGGGCTCATACCTAAGTATCGCGCTTCAAGCCACTCAATATAAAAGCGCCCTGAACTTTTCAGCTCAGGACGCCCGGCAGCCCTCCCCCAGAACTGCCAAACCACGAGAGTGATACTAGGCTGGCCCTCTGGGACTGTAAACGTCACTTTGGTAATCCTTACTTTGCAACGGGTAATCTCTTGAGCGGGGAATGCGAAGGTTATCTAGCGGAAGCTTGGCGTTAATGATTGACAACAAGATTCAGTTCTTCTGCCAGCTCTTACCGGCATCGGAAGTTGTCCAGGTTTCACTATCGGCGGTGGTGAGCTTCCCGTTCTGGGAATCGCTGAATTCAATGCGAATAATGGCGGCGGTGAGCTGTTCTCCGTTGGCTAGAGGCACTACTTGGGTCCAGTGCAGGCCGCCATCGGAAGAGTGATAGAGAAGTCCGTTGGCGCCACCTACCCAGACATCTGCTGCAATCGCTGCAAAGGATTGAAACGTCCCTTTGTCAGCAACTGGGATCGTCGTCCAGGTTTTTCCCTGATCCAGAGATCGCTGCAATATTCCGCCCGGCGTCAGCATCCAGCGGGGCGCGATTCCGGAAACTGCTGGTTTCATTAACATGGCACCGAGCGTCGAACTCGTCGATGACTGCATATTGCGGCCACTTAGTTGTAAGGCTTCCTCAGAAGAATCTTTGCCTTGGGCAACGACCGTCTTCGCTGATTCTCCAGACGTTTCACTCGCGGCGGGCGAAGTGGCTGCTTGCTTTGGAGCATTTTCTGATTGGTCGGCTAAATTCGCGCCTTTGGCCATCATTGCCGGCGCTGACGCTGCCGGCCGATTCTCATCCAAAGCAACTCCTGCGCTGATGGCTCCGTTTGCTCCGGTTTCATTTCCATTGATCTGCCGGGATTGATCAAATTGCATCGGCACTCGCGGAATCGCGGTCATTGCATATCGGTTTGGCCGGGCCGGTGGTTCGGCCTTGGCTAGAAATTTATCGGCGTCTTTTGATCTCGTGACTTTATCTACCACTTCCCCGGATGGAACGTTATTGGGGGTGGCTTTCTTCACCGTCTCGAGTGGGACGGTATTGGGAGCGGGGCTCTGGGCTCTCTCGCTGACAGCCTGTTCGCTATCTCTCAAAGCAGGCCGATTTTGGCTTTGCTGATGCAGTGTGACCGCAGTTCCTACAATCGCCACACAGGCCACTGCGGCGCCCCAGCGAAGCACAGGCCAGCTGAGCCACCCTGCTCGGACTGGGATTCTCTCTCCGGCCTGAGCTGGCATCTGCTGTGGAACGGCCAGGAACATGACCTCGCGACAATCTTCACATCGCGACAGATGCTCCACCACGCGAGTACGTTCCCGCTCGGTCAGCGCCTTTTCAGCGAAGGCGGTGAGCAGATCCGCATGGGGATGAACTCCCGATTTGGTCCTCGACTGCAGGCGTTGCCGCACGATTTTGGGAAGTGCTTCCATGTCATCAGTTACAAACGAACTCGATCAAAAACTGGCACTGAGATGAACCGCGTATCGATTTACCCTCTTTCATCGCCCGCCGGGGCTTTCGCCTTCTTGTCTGGGAACGTCCCAGTTACCGTTTCTTGCGCCAGGCGGCTGCCGATATTCAGGCGAAGGTCACGTACATCCACTTCCAGCGCTTCCTCGGCCTGACGACGGCTCATACCATGGCGTCCCAATGCCGCCAAAATCTGCTTACGCAAGGACTTGGCCAATTTGCCGACTTTACGGCTGATGGTGGATTCGTGCACAGAAAGCGCTCGCGCAATGTCGGCCAGGGTACGGTCATCCAGATAATACGCCGCCAGCACGAACCGGTCTTCGGCAGAAAGCGCGCCCAGCGCCTCATCGATGGCAGCTTCAAGCTTAGGTTCGACGGTGATTGCCGGTTCCGGTTCCACCGCCGCGTACTGCACGCCTTCTTCATTTTCTTCGTCCAGACTGACCAGTCGCCGTTGCTTGCGGTAGCGATTGACGTGTTCCTGCGCCATGACCGTGCGCAGCCAGCCTTCCAGCGAACCTCGTCCGGTATAAGACGCCAGCTTGGATACTCGCCGTCCGTCCCGGGCCGACATGCCATAGAGATCGGCGTACAGCGAATCCGCCAATTCGCGCGCGGATGAACTTTCCTTGGTGATATATCCGGCGACGTCATAAAGCTTTTCACGATAGCGAATCAGGAAGCGTTCCCAGGCACGTTCATTCCCCACGGCACAGGCTCGGGCAAGTGCCAGATCTTCAACTCGCAAACTTGCGTATAGCTCTTGTATCGCCGCAGGACTGGCGTCGGCAGGTAAATACTTGCCGCGAACTTCTTCAAGTATCGCCACAAATTGTTCGCGGCTCAAGCCAAGTTCCTGGCACCCGCTTTTTTGATAAAGCTCCACTAGCAGCGACTGCAACCCAGCAGACGCTTCCCCCACGAATTGGACGCCGCGATCGGTCATGGTGGGCACAGCCCGTCTGGATGCTACCAATTATTTAGACGCCAGGAGCTGAAATTTCGCCGTTCATGCATAGTGGGGCCGGGCAAAGAGATTTGCCAGCGAGAGACTGCAGTTTGTGGCGAAAATAGGGTGGAGTAGATCGTGGATGGCCTGAAGGTTGGACTTAGAAGCTTATTTAAAACCGGTGGCGAGCGATACTCTAGCGCCGGATGGAGGCGAACATGTGGCAGAGCTGGGCCCAGGAGGCATGCATTGCCCCGCCTGCGATAAATGGCACTCCCAGGAGAGATCCGACAGCAAACACGGCCAGTACCCGCCAGCTGACGGAGTGCGAGCGGTCTAGCTTCTTTCTCTCACCCTCCGGCGACAGCTCCAGCGAGCGGTACTCGGACGATTCGTCCAACCGCGGATTTCCTTCCCAAGCGTGCATGGAAAAAGTGTAGGGCCCGGTCGCCCCGGCGTAAAGTTACGGGTGCCCCTTTTTTGGTTACGACCTTCTATTACCAACGGGCGGCAATATCTTAGCAACTAATTGAATATAAGCTATTTACGGGCACACAGTTTTTCGAGATTACCTGCAAATCCGCTCGTTTTTCGATCCGCTCGCAGCTATTTTCGACCCCATAACCGTACATTGCCATGAGGGGGCGACTTGGTGATCTGAAGGGGTACCGTAAGCCGGTGATGCTATATAAGCTTAAGAAGCATCCAAGCACCTGCCAATGCGACCCATTCTGCCTTCTTTCTGGAAATCTACCGCCGCCGTTCTAGTCGTAGTCTTCTGCTCGGGGTTGAGTCAAAGTTATTCGGTCTTGACTCACGAAGAAGTCGTCGATCTCTTGTGGAAAGACCAGATCCAGCCCCTACTCCGGCAAAGGTTCCCTGCTGCCACTGACGAAGACATGCGCCAGGCCCATGCCTATGCGTATGGGGGCAGTGTGCTGCAAGATATGGGCTACTATCCGTTTGGCAGCAAATACTTTAGCGATCTGGTGCACTACGTTCGCACCGGCGATTTCGTGAATGCCTTAATCGAACAATCTTCCGATCTCAATGAATATGCTTTTGCGCTGGGGGCCCTGGCGCACTACGCTTCTGACAACAGCGGCCATCCCACCATTAATCAGGTGGTCGCCCTGGATTTTCCCAAGTTGCGAAAGAAATATGGAAGCGCAGTCACTTATGCCGATGACCCGAAAGCACATATTCGAACAGAATTCGGCTTTGACATGGTGCAGGTTGCCAAGAACCGCTATACCTCAGACAGCTATCACGACTTCATCGGCTTCAATGTCTCCAAGCCCTTGATGGAACGAGCATTCCTCCAGACTTATAACCTCAAACTTTCGGATGTATTCGGGAGTGAAGATTTGGCCATCGGCACCTTTCGGCATGCCATTGCGACAATGATCCCCCAGATGACGCGGGCGGCGCTGATTAACCGACGCCAGGAGATTGTTCGCGACACGCCGAATTTCAACGAAAAACAATTCCTCTATCACCTGTCCCGCACCAACTATCGAAAGGACTGGGGCACGACGTATCGCAAGCCGAAGCTCGGTGCAAGAATTCTGGCTTTTTTTCTCAAGATCGTTCCCAAAGTGGGCCCCTTCAGTGCGCTCGCCTTCAAGATTCCCACCACGCAAACTGAAGACATGTACATCAAGAGCGTGAACACGACAGCAACGAATTACGGCGCTCTCTTGCACGATGTGAAAGACCGAAAACTCCAACTGCCCAATCTGGATTGCGACACCGGGCATCCCACCAGCGCAGGAGAATATTCGCTCGCTGACAAGACCTACGGACATCTTCTGGATGACCTGAGCAAGAACCAATTCGCCCAGCTTACTCCTGAACTGCGGCAAAACATTCTCACTTTCTATACTGACCTGAATGCACCGATGATCACCAAGAAAGACAAGAAAGCCTGGGGCAAAACATTGCAGGAGCTAGAGAGTTTGAAGTCGTGGAGCCAGCCCACTCCCACCCAATGAACAGCGGTTGTCTTGTCCCATGTGGCTTACATAAATCGCGAACTGCGGTACACTGTCACCGCGTCGCCGCTCTTGGCCTTGAAGGCGATGATGAACTCGCGAGGTAAGAGATGACTACTGGCGATGACAAGTTCTACCACGCTCGAATTACCAAGCGCGTGGATTTTGCCGATGATTTATGGATGATTCGCGTGCAGGCCGGCGGCCCGTTCAAGTTCGCACCAGGACAATACGCCACCCTGGGAGTGCAGGGACCGGAGAAACGGTCGGAGCGGGCCTACTCCATTGTGTCCTCACCCTACGAAGACGAAATTGAATTTTTCTTTGAGCTGGTGCCGGAAGGTGAACTCACTCCCAAGCTTTTCAAACTGCAAGTGGGCGACGATATGCTCATGCGGAAAAGCCCCAAGGGATTATTCACGCTGGACCACAAGAGCGGGCGCACCAATCATTTTCTGGTTTCGACCGTCACCGGAGTCGCGCCCTTTGTAAGTTATGTTCGGACTCTCTACAAAGACTGGAAAGAAGGCACCTTCAAGGGAGAGCATAAACTTTTCATTTTGAATGGCGCCAGCCGCTCGTGGGAATTCGGCTACTCCGAGGAATTGCAAAAAGTCGCCGACGAAGTTCCATGGTTGCAGTTTGTGCCGACCGTAAGCCGTCCCTGGGATGACGAGAAATGGACCGGCGAAACCGGACGCGTCGATGACGTCCTACGCAAGTATGCCGACATGTGGGGACTGAACGGAGCCAACGCGGTGGGATATCTTTGCGGACATCCTGACATGATTGAAAACGGCAAAGGGATGCTGAAGCGGATCGGCTTCACCAAAGAGGTACTGAAGGAAGAAATCTACTGGATCCCGGCCAAGGAAACCCACACCCCTTAGCTGCAGGTGCCAAGGGATGGGGGACGGCGGGCTTCCGTGTTGCTGCAGGTTTTTGCACATAGTCATTGAGCAACCTTAAAGAATTACAATCCAGCAGATTGCTGCAACCGCCTGGTATAATCCCTGCTCACCCCTGCCGGTTCGTTAAGCATCCTAAATTCAATTACTTAGAGCCTGGTTTTGGATCCATTGAACATCTACAATTTCTATTCATGCCGGGTGCCAGCTTCGGACTGAGAAGTGCGATAAAAGTGATGGCCCCGCAAAGAGTTCTAAGCTATTTTCGGGATCAAGTGTTTTGGAGGGATTCCTTGGTGCGCAGTTCCCGAACCTTCGTTTTGCTCGCAATGTTTTTGATCGGGCTGGTTGCCGTTTCGCGGGCCCAGCAATTCTATGCAACCAGCGAAAACAGCGGGCAGCTTGAACTCGTCGATTTCCCAAATAAGACGATCACTGTTCTTTACACTGCAGCGGGAGCCCCGGACAGCATTCTGGTCAATTCCCAGAAGCAACTGATTTACGATTTGTCGCCTCAGGGAATTCTTGCTTTGTACGATCAGGCTACTGGAACCAACACCATTCTGCTGAGCGGCCTCAAGAGCCCACGCGATCTATTGTTCGACGTTCCTACGGCATGTAATCCCAACGCAAATGCCAACACCATGCTGGTGTCTGAATATTCCACCGGGCAAATTATCCGATACGACTTCACGGCTGGTACTTTCACTAAACTGGGCGCCCAGCTTGGATCCAAAGCGACCGGATTTTCAGTAGATGGGCTGACCTATGATGCCCAGGGCGATTTATTTGCGATTGCGAATCACAACACCGTGGTGCAGCTTGATCCGTGTACTGGAGCAGTCTTAAAAACATTGGTGCTGGAACCGCACTACAAGATCGATGGGGGAGACGGTATGGTTTACGATCCCTACAGCGGTCAGCTTTGGATCAGCCATGACGGATCTGATAATGCCAACGGTTTGATTGAAGTCCCGACCGACCTCTCTTCATTTTCACTCTTCCAGAGCGGACAAATTCCCGTTCCCGATGGCATTGTTTCGGATGGTAAGGGGAACCTCTACATTGGAGCCGGACTGCAAAGACTGATGGTGTACAACATCCCATCGGACACGGTGGCACAACCATCTTCGAGTTCACTGCTTGTGGCTGGGATTGATTCTTTGGTCATGATTCCAGGAACCTCGACCTCTATGGCGTTAACTGTGTCTCCGAATCCAGCGGCCGTGGGTCAGCCCGTCACTTTGATGGCGACTATCACGCCAACTCCCACCGGCGCGTTGCTGGGCACTGTGAGTTTTTACAATGGCTCGACTTCGCTGAATACGGCGTCAGTCAATGCTTCGGGGGTAGCGACATTTACTACCAGCAGCCTTCCCGCCGGGTCTGACAACATTACAGCCACCTACTCAGGAAATATCGACTTCGCCGCCTCGGCTTCTTCAGTGGTGACGGAAACCATCACTGGAACGAGTTTGACCGCCACCTCAACGGCGTTATCCGCGTCTCCCAATCCGGCGGTTGCCGGTCAGTCTGTGACTTTGACGGCGACCATCACGCCCACTCCCAGCGGCACACCACTTGGAACTGTGAGTTTCTACAACGGCTCGACTTCGCTGAATACGGCCAATGTTAATTCGTCAGGTCTGGCAACATTTACCACCAGCAGCCTCTCTGCGGGCTCTGCCAACCTCACGGCAGCCTACTCGGGAAACGCGACTTTCGCGGAATCAACTTCTACTGTTCTGGCGTTGACCGTCGGCAACGCTCCGACTTTCACGCTTACAGCCCCACAAACGCCAGTCACCGTAACTGCAGGCGGCTCGGCCAATGTGAACATCAGCGTGACTCCGGTCGGCGGTTCGTATAACAACGTGATTACATTGTCGGCATCCGGCCTTCCGACTGGGGCGAGCGTTACTTTTAATCCAGCGACTGTCACACCGGGGGGGGCCACTGCGGCAACCTCAATGACGATTCAAACTTCCGCCCAGGCTGCGAGGCTTCCAACAAAACGCGGATTGGAGTTCCCATTCGCATCGATCTTTCTGTCGGCTGGCATATGTTTGATGGGGAGCAAATCTCAGCGCGGAAGCAGGGCATTCCTCATGGTGCTGGCCATGGCCGTCATGGCTGGCGGAACACTCATGCTTGCGGGTTGCGGTGGGGGAGGGATGTCCACGACGCCGCCATCGACGCCTCAGAGCAAGAGTTATGTGATCACAGTGACTGGCAGTGACGGATCCCTGCAAGCCTCAACCACATTTAAGCTCATAGTGCAGTAGGCGGTGCAGTAGACGGGTTCGTTTTGGATTGCGGGAAATCTAGCTTTCCGCCGGAGCGAAAAATACCAGCACGCTCAAATCTTCGGTGATGTCGTGGAATCGATGTTCCACGTGAGCGGCCACGAAAATCACGCTTCCCTCCGCAATGGCTTGATTGTCGGAACCCACCTGCATGCGCGCCCGGCCGCGAACTACGTAGTACATTTCATCTTCGTTGTGCGGTTTTTGCAGATCGGCGCTTCCGGCGGCCAGCGTGTAAACGCCTGCACTCATCGCTGGTACGCGCAGGAATTCTAGATAGGATTTCCCCACCGCTTCGCGCTGCTTCCGCAGATCAGAAATTTCGAAAAAGTTTTCCATAGTGCCATGTCATTCTGAGTGGAGTCGGTTCATCCGCTTGGGGATGAACTGCGAAGTCGAAGAATCCCTTTCAGCTAACAGTTCCGGCCAGGTAGGGGTCCTTCGACTTTGCGACTGTTTCGCTTTGCGAAACAGTCACTCCGCTCAGGATGACAGATTACTGAAATGCTCCGGCGAAAAATATTTCCGTGTACTGTCGCACCAGGCTTTCTTCCGTCAGCGTCCCTTCCGGTCTGTACCACTGGTAAATCCAGTTGATCATCCCCATGAGCGCAAATGCCGCCGCTCTGGGGCTGACACTGGCTTTCGATCCCCGGCTGCTTTGCACTTCCGCAATCAGCTTCTCCACGAAATGCACATAGTCTTTTTTACGGGTGTTAATACGCTTGCGCAGCGGCGGCGGCAGGGGATGGTTTTCATGCAGCATGACCGTGATTTCGCGGTCTCGAATGCTCAATACCACGCTGATGTGCAGCCGGATCAAGGCCCGCAGACGCCCTTCGGGATCGACGATTCCGCGCACGGCATTGATGACCCTCTCCTGGGTGATGTCCATGGCGTGGTCCATCAGGTTGAACAGAATTTCGTCCTTGCTCTGAAAATGGTGATAGAGGCCGCCCTTGCTGAGTTTGAGCGCGGCGGCTACGTCATTCATGGAAGTCCCGTCGTATCCCTGTTGCTGAAACAGGCGGGCGGCGGCACGCAGGATTTCCTGGCGGGAGTCGATGGTGGTGTCGCGAGTCATCCGGCGACAGAATAAACAGTTGCGCGCCAGATTGCCAATCCGGAACGCTTCTCCGAAATACTAGTGGGCCCGCGAAACTGCTTTCCGGAAGTCATCTGCCGTGGTGCGATAGCAAGCCAATAAGCTATTTGGATCATTCGGACCCAGCACCGCCGGATCGATGGAATACTGTTTGCCCGGGTGGGATTCGTCAATCTGAGGGTGCAGCATTTGCGCCAAGGTTTCGTCGCAGGTCGTATCTCTGACGACGGTAAGCTTGAACACCTTCGCGTTCTTCAGATCATATTCTGACAGCCGCCGTTGGTAAGGAAGAAACTCGTAAACCAGTTTTATGAGCAAAGATCCATCTTTACCAAGCCGTCTTCTGGCCACGAAAACTTCATAGTTGGAAAAATAAGATGTACCCGGCAGCGCCAACACCAAGCCAATCAGGTTCACCGGCAGTTCTTCGACTGTCTGCTGCTTGTGATCGTCGGCCACCTGTTGTGCGGATGGCACAGCGGCCGGTTGGGTGTCCGTCGCTGTGGAGCTTCCATCGCCAGCAGAATCGCCACTACCGTTAGCAGAAGATGACGGCGGCGCTACATCCGTGCCTGCACCCGACAAAGAATTTCCACGGCCATTTCCCACGGACCCGTCACCATTCCCAATGGATGGAGAAGGAGGTACGACTTGCATCCCGGCAGTCGACAAATTCCCTCTGCCACCTAAGGTCGAACCGTCCCCACTCCCGATGGGCGGAGAGGGCGGCACAACTCGCATCCCTGCCGTGGACAAATTTCCTCTTCCGCCTAGAGAAGAACTGCCCGTCTCTCCGAGCGATGGAGTGGGTGGAACGACTTGGGTTCCAGTACCGGATAGCGAACTTACTCTTCTACCGGACGTCGAGTTCCCTCCGCCATCTACTGATGCGGTAGGTGGCACGACTTGCATCCCTGCAGTGGACAAGGAATGCACTCGTCCACCCACATTGGATTTTCCTCCGTCCCCCACGGACGGCGCCGGCGGTACTGCCTGTAACCCGCCGCCGGGCCGCGCACTTGCCCTGCCTTCGCCGATGGTTTCAGAACCGCCAACCGATGGCGGCGGCGGCACGACCGCGCTGGATGCGCCACCACCCAACCCTGCCTGCGCTCGTCCTGGAATTGTGCGCTGCGCTTGCATGGGCAATTCCGGCGCGGGTGCAACTGCCTCGGAGTGGCCAATATTGATGTCGCCAGCTTTGCGTATGGAACCTTGCACACTAGGCGGGGGCGCAACGACTGCGGCAATCGGTGCGGTCATTCCGCGTCTTGCCGAACCAGCACCAACTTCGGGAGCAGGTGCCACGGCAGAGGCTTGCGGCAGTCCCAAGCGCCGCACCGAGGATTGTTTCAGCTCAGGCGATGGAGCAACCGCAGAAGTGAGGCCCGCCGGCATGGGCCGGAGTGAGTGCCCGGTTTCGGAGAGCGGCATCGCGGGCAGCGCTGGTCTTGCAGCTGCGATTTTCGAGACGGCACTGGCGGCTCGGCCCGATTGCGCCACCATAAGACTGGGAGGCATCACGATGCCGTGCGCGTGTTCCGGCGTCACCACGAGCTTCTGCTGATGCGCGGCTTCGCTCGGAGCTTTAGGCCGGGGGCGAACACGAGGTCGACGGCTTTCCGACGCAGAGAAAGACTTCGAAGGCGGGTAGTAAACAATGCGTGAATCATGGAACATCTGCTTCTGCGAAGTTTCGTGCTGAGGCAGCCTCAGGAATAGGGTCCACACGCCAGCCAGCACCAGCACGTGCCAGAGTACGGACTCGAAAAACGACCGCCAGGGCACAGCGGTATACACAAACACATCATTCCAGAAAGGCCCAGGCCGGGAGGTAGTAGCGACGGAGGGCAGCGGCCGGCGCAAAACTGTATCGGCGAGGTTACGGAAAAAGACACGGTGGGCCGGCTCGAATTCGAGCAGTAGTTTGAGGCGAGGCGCGGCCTGGGGCTTGACATCCATTTTCGAAACACAAAGGCCCACGCCTTTGTCGATAGACGCAAGCTGGGGAGCGGAGGGAGTAAATTGGCCCAATTATAGCCCACGCTAGTAACCTGATGGACATGCCGGAAGTACCTTCAGGCGATCCAGCTCAAACAGATTAGTAATCCATCTAGGGTCTTGACAGTGCCACGGCTACTCGGCTACGATTTCGATACCGACCGACCGGTCGGTTTGTCGATAATCGCATTTGCTTTCGCCCGATTTTAGGAGAAATAGTGGCCACAATTTTTTATGAGCGTGACGCCAATCCAGCTGCCCTGAAGGGCAAAACCATCGCCATCTTCGGATACGGCAGCCAGGGCCATGCCCAGGCTCAGAACCTGCGGGACAGCGGTTTCAACGTCATTATCGGACTCGATCCCAAGCGTCCGACCGCACAGAAAGCCAGGGCCGACGGGATGGAAGTCGTTGCTCCGGCGGAAGCTGCCAAGCGCGCCGATTGGATCCAGATCCTGACTCCCGATGAGACCCAGGGCGAGTTTTTCGAAGCCGACATTCGAGCTGGCCTGACCAAGGGGAAAGTTCTCGGCGTCTCGCACGGATTCAGCATTCACTTCAAGACCATCGTCCCGCCGAAAGATGTGGATGTGGTGATGATCGCGCCCAAAAGCCCCGGTCACCTGGTACGCCGCGTCTATACCGAAGGCCGTGGAGTTCCAGCATTGATTGCCATTCAGCAGGATGCCAGCGGCCACGCTCATGAATTGGCTTTGGCCTACGCTTACGGCATCGGTTCGACCCGCGCCGGCGTGTTACAGACAACTTTCAAGGAAGAAACCGAAAGCGATCTGTTCGGTGAGCAGACCGTGCTTTGCGGCGGCCTGACTTCGCTGATCAAGAAGGGTTTCGAAACTCTTGTGGAAGCCGGTTATGCGCCCGAGATTGCCTACTTCGAATGCCTGCATGAAGTGAAACTGATCGTGGACCTGATCTACGAAGGCGGCCTGGCCAGCATGCGCGATTCGATTTCGAACACCGCAGAATATGGCGACCTGACGCGCGGAGAACGCGTGGTCGGCGATGCGACTCGTATCGAGATGAAAAAGATTCTCGCTGAAATCCAGAGTGGCCAGTTCGCGAAAGAATGGATTGAAGAGAACAAGAGCGGTGGCAAGAAATTCGCAGCCCTCCGCGAAAAAGAAAAGCAACACCCGATTGAAATTGTGGGAGCTGAGTTGCGCGGCATGATGTCGTGGCTGCCGGGCAGGAAAAAACCGGTGGAAGCTCCGGAACCGAAGGTCGTGAATGCTTAAGGGCGCCGAAATCGTTCTGCGTTGCCTGCGCGCCGAGGGTATCGACCTGGTGTTCGGATATCCCGGTGGCGCCATCATGCCGTTGTATGACGCACTAGATGGCAGCGGCGTGCGCCACATTCTCACTCGTCATGAGCAGGGCGCGGTGTTTGCAGCTGAAGGTTATGCGCGTGCCACCGGAAAAGTTGGGGTCGCCATGGCTACCAGCGGCCCGGGCGCGACGAATCTGGTGACAGGCATCGCCGACGCCAAGATGGATTCAGTTCCACTGGTCTGCATCACCGGACAAGTTCGCACCGCGATGATCGGCACCGATGCATTTCAGGAAACTGACGTTTTTGGCATGACGCTTTCGCTCACCAAATGGAGCCGTCTGGTACGCACCATCGAAGAAATTCCAGAAGCGATTGCGGAAGGATTTCATTGGGCGCGCAGTGGACGTCCGGGACCG
The DNA here is from genome assembly GCA_963723765.1 of Terriglobia bacterium. Lineage (GTDB taxonomy): Bacteria > Acidobacteriota > Terriglobia > Terriglobales > Acidobacteriaceae > DATBAX01. The sequence continues at coordinate 36,339 of CAVRSD010000002.1, forward strand.
GTCGTCATCGATATCCCGACCGACATCATGAAGGCCAAAATGGAATTTGCGGGTGCGGTCAAATTTACACCGCATGCCAAACCATCCGATGTTCACGCCGAGTCTGGATTCAGCGAAAAACTAATTGCCATGCTGCAAGCCGCCAAGAAGCCGGTGGCACTCATCGGCGCTGGAGCCAAGATTTCTGGAGCGGTTTCTGATCTGCGCCGCTTGCTCGATCACTTGAATATTCCGACCATCGCGACCGTCCATGGATTGGGAGCCGTCCCTCCGGACGCGCCATATTATCTCGGCATGGTGGGCATGCACGGCACTCGCGCCTCAAACACGGCGCTGCATGAGACCGACTTGCTGCTGATATTCGGAGCCCGTTTGGATGATCGCGTCACCGGCGACCCAACCCGTTTCGCCCCAGATGCAAAAATCGTGCACTTTGAAATTGATCCTGCGCAGCTCGATCGCGTCCGAAATTGCGAACTGCCAATCATCGGCGATCTCGCCGACACTATTCCGGCATTTCATCGCGACATAAAAGCCGCTTCCCTGCCCGACTGGACTTCGTGGCTTGGCATTGCGGCTGGGCCCGAGCGCGCGGAACTGGATCCTCGCGGATTGTCGCAATCGACAGTTCGTTTTCTTGATGAACTTTTCAGCCGCCTGCCAGAAAACAGCTTTGTGGTCACCGACGTGGGCCAGCATCAGATGTGGGCGGCGCAGCGCTATCGCTCATCTTTTCCGCGAGGATTTATCACCTCCGGCGGACTCGGCTCCATGGGGTTCGCATTACCAGCAGCCATCGGAGTACAGATGGCGAAACCGGATGCACTGGTCGTCTGTGTATCGGGCGACGGCGGCTTCCAGATGAACATCCAGGAACTGGCCACGGTGCGGCGGCTGAATCTGCCGATCAAGAACGTGATCATCGATAACAAATATCTGGGTATGGTGCGGCAGTGGCAGCAGCTTTTCTACGCGCGTAACTATGCGGAAACCGACTTGAGCGATAACCCGGATTTCGTGGCCATCGCCGAAGCTTACAAGATTCACTCGTTTCGTCTTGGCGAAGAAGCCATGCGCGAGTTCCCGGTCACCGAGCAAACCGGAGACGCGCTGGAACGTTTTCTGCATTCGTCCGGGCCGGAGTTGCTGGTTTTTGATTGTCAGCCGGAAGCAAACGTTTATCCCATGGTTCCAGCCGGAGCGGCGTTGTCAGAAATGTTGTTTGAAGAAGATTAGGGAGAAATTCAATGCACGCCTTTCACATTCGCTATCGCAATACGCAAGGCACGCTGATGCGCATCCTGAACGCCGCTTCCCGGCGCGCGCTGGATATGCCTTACGTGCAAGCCATTCCCACCGGGCACGAGCACACCGCGACGCTGCTGCTCGAAGTGAATGCCAAGCAGATTGGCCAGCTCTGCCGCGATTGGCATGCGATTGTGGATGTCACCGATGTAAGCGTAAGCGAACCGCCCAAAGACTTGACTGAGCTAAACACAGATTGGACTTCGTCGGTACAGTTCCCCTCACCTTCGACGGGAATACGAAACACCTCTGCGAGTGCCGCGAGAGCGTAAGTTTCGTAGATGCTGAACCAGATGTCGCTCGCAACATTTTTAGCTTTCTTTACGCTTTAAACTTCTTTTCGAGACCTTCTCTGTCGTAATCTCATACACCTATGGATCTGAAGCATCGTAGCCGCGGCATCACCGATGGGCGTGACCAGGCACCGGCGCGCGCCATGTTCAAAGCCATTGGATTTACTGACAGCGACCTGGCCAAGCCACTGATCGGCGTCGCCAATACATGGATCGAAACCATGCCGTGCAACTTTCACCTGCGCCGGGTTGCCGTCAAGGTAAAGGAAGGCATTCGCGCCGCGGGTGGCACGCCCATGGAGTTCAACACCATCGCCATCAGCGATGGCGAAACCATGGGTACCGAAGGTATGCGGGCATCCTTGGTCAGCCGCGAAGTGATTGCGGATTCCATCGAACTGGTTTGCCGCGGACAAATGTTTGACGCCGTGGTTTGCGTGGTGGGTTGCGACAAAACCATTCCCGCCGCGGCCATGGCGCTGGCCCGACTGAATATTCCGGGCTTCGTACTTTATGGCGGAACTATCGCTCCCGGAAATTTTCGCGGCAAAGACGTGACCATTCAGGATGTATTCGAAGCAGTGGGAGCGAATGCCGCCGGAAAAATGTCAGACGCCGACCTGCTTGATCTCGAAAACGTCGCCTGCCCTGGCGCAGGCGCATGCGGCGGACAATACACGGCAAACACCATGTCCACGGTGATGGAGATGATTGGCCTTTCGCCCATGGGCTTTAACAGCGTGCCCGCTCAAGACCCGCGCAAAGACCAGATTGCATTCGGTTGCGGCGAAGTGGTGATGAATCTCTTGAAGAACGGCATCCTCCCCAAAGATATTTTGACCCGACCTGCGTTTGAGAATGCGATTGCCTCGGTGGCTTCGACTGGCGGCTCGACCAACGCCGTACTGCATCTGCTGGCGATTGCGAGAGAAGCCGGAGTCCCGCTCGAGATCGACGATTTTCAGACGGTGAGTGAGCGCACTCCGCTGCTTGCCGATCTCAAACCTTCCGGCCGTTTTGTGGCTACTGATATGGACCGGGCTGGAGGGGTGCGGCTGCTGGCGCGCCGTCTGCTTCGCGGCGGACACCTTCATCCCAAAACCCTCACCGTGACCGGGCATACCCTGTCGGCTGAGAGTGAGAGCGCCATGGAAACTCCGGGACAGGAAGTCATTGCACCTCTCGATCGCCCCTTGAAAAAAACTGGCGGCCTGGTAATTCTAAAAGGCAATCTAGCACCCGAAGGATGCGTGGCCAAAATCAGCGGACACGAGCGGCTTTCGCATCGCGGCCCGGCAAGAGTATTCGAATCCGAAGAAGAAGCTATGACTGCAGTCACATCAAAGCAAATTAAAGCTGGAGACGTGCTCGTCATTCGCAACGAAGGCCCCAAGGGCGGTCCAGGCATGCGCGAGATGTTGAGTGTCACCGGAGCCATCGTAGGCGAAGGACTCGGCGCGTCAGTCGCTCTACTGACCGACGGACGCTTCAGCGGCGCAACTCACGGTTTAATGATGGGACACGTGTCGCCGGAAGCGGCCCTCGGCGGCCCGATTGCCGCCGTACACGAAGGCGACATCATCAATATTGATGTGACCAAACGACTGCTGGAAGTTGAGATTGACGACGCCACGCTTCGTCAAAGATTGTCGGCATGGAGAGCCCCGCAACCGCGTTATCCCACCGGAGTGTTCGCGAAGTATGCCGCGCTGGTATCATCAGCGTCACAAGGGGCCATCACGCAGCCGAAATAAGCGAAGCCAACGGCGGGCATTCCTCTACTTCTCTAAGCCTCCACGTGCCGAGCAGCACCAGCCATCCCGTCAGCCTTGCGCCGACTCCAAGGGTTGGAAATGTGGGGATTGGATGTTGAGGGCTGCCAGCGCCTCGTCCAAGGTGCGTACGACATTGAGTAGCGGTCGTGTCGGCTCTCCTAGCATCTGAAACATGCGTGACAGACCGAATCCAACCGCGCCCGAGGCAACAATAATGCGAGGGCGCCTGGTTGCGTCTGCCATGGCCGGCTCTTGATTTGCCAGCTGCCGTATAAATTCGGTGGACACGGCAAACTCAGTAACCAATGACAAGTCCAAAATACCCGCACCGGCATCGGTCGCAGTCGAATACTTTCGAATGGCCCGATAAAACTCTGCCAGCGATTCATCGGTCAGCCGTCCCTCATATCGCAACAGCAGGATTTTGTTCACTGGATCGAACTCAGATCGGTACGCCATCTGGGCCTGAGTATAACCATCTCATAGGCGTTTGGGCACCTGCATTTGTCACATTTGAGGAGTATGAGCATTTAGGCGGTTACGCGCTCGAATCGCAAGCCCGTGAAGTGCTCCACGGTCTTGGGATTCAAAGATGATCAGTAGCTGGAGCACGCAAAATTCACGCTTGACATTGCCCGATAATCCACTACCATACGGTTGTGGATAAATTGGGTACAACATTTGCGGCTTTGTCTGATCCAACCCGGCGGGCAATGATCGAACGACTCTCCCACGGGCCGGCCTCGGTGCATGGATTGACGGAGCCGTTTGCACTCTCGCAGCAGATGATTTCAAAACATATCGCCTACCTGGTGCGGGCGCGGATTGTGATCAAGACAAAGCGTGGACGAGAGAGTGTGTGCAAGCTTAGGCCAGAGGCGATCAAGACAGTCCGCGACTGGGCGTTTAGCTATCGCCGATTCTGGGAAGAGAGTTTCGACAAGCTGGAGGTGGTTGTGAACGAAATGAAAAAAAACGGAGGCCAGAAATGACAAAAAACACAGTTAACGAAATCGAGCGGATGGTTGTCACAAGAGTTTTTGATGCCCCACGCGAATTGGTCTGGAAGGCGTGGACAGACCCGAAATACGTGATGCAGTGGTGGGGGCCGAAGGGTTTTACTGCGCCGGTTTGTCAGATGGATTTTCGCGTGGGCGGAAAATCTCTCTTCTGCATGAGAGCGCCGGATGGGCAGGAGTGCTGGAATGCAATTGAATACCACGAGATTGTTCCCCAGGAAAAGATCGTTTCCTCCATGTACTTTTCCGACCCGCAGGGAAACAAGGTCGATCCTGCGCAATTAGGAATAGAACATGAGGCCATCGACGGTGCCTACGACGTGACCATCTTTGAGGATCTCGGAAACGGCCAGACGAAACTCACTCACATTGGAAATGAACCCATGGAGAGCGCAAAAAATAGCGGTCAACTGGAGGGCTGGAACCAGATACTCGATAAAATTGCCGCAGTTGTTGCGAAGCTAGCGCAGGCGAAATAAGAAGTTGCAGTTTTGATGATCGTCATGCGCGCGCTCTGAACGTAACGCAACTTCAAATTGGGTCCAAGCAGCGACGGCGCTCTAGGCTCCGCGTCATGGTGGTCCCCGCGACTGGCGAGCCAGCCAGGGGACCGCGCCGGTCAGACCTGCACCATGCCTCCGTCGACGGCGAGATCCACGCCGGTAATGTAAGAACTTTCATCGGAGGCAAGGAACACGACGGCGGCTGCAATTTCCTCAGGTCTACCTCTGCGACCGAGCGGAACCTGCGAGGCGAATTGTTCGGCCGCTTGCTGGGCTTGTTCGGGAGTGAGACCCGCTTTCTCAAGTGCTGGAGTCTCGATTGGTCCGGGGCTTACCGCATTCACTCGGATTTTGCGGTCTTTCAACTCCATGGCCCAGCCACGCGCGAAACTGCGCACAGCAGCCTTGCTGGCGGCATAGACGGCAAACGTCGGCAATCCCATTACGTTTGCGACCGAAGAGTTCAGGATGATCGAACCTCCATCTTTGAAAAGGGGAATGGCCTTCTGCACTGTGAAGAATGTTCCCTTCGCATTTAAATCGAAGGTTTTGTCGAAATGAGCTTCGGTAGCCGCTCCAATTGGTGCGACTTCACCCCAGCCGGCATTTGCGAAGAGGACGTCGATGTGCCCGTGTTTCTGTTTCACAACGGCATAGAGCCTGTCCAAATCCTCTAGGCGCGTTATGTCGCCCGTGACCGTCGTGACGTTTCTTCCGATCAAGGCTGCGGCCTCTTTCAGCTCTTTCTCTCGTCGGCCAGTAATCACAACGTGTGCGCCTTCTTCCACGAAGCGCTTGGCTGTAGCCAAGCCTATGCCACTATTGCCGCCTGTGACGACCGCAACCTTACCGTTTAGCTTTCCCATAACGTCTCCTTTTGTGGCGTCGTACTGCGCCGCTGTTGCCATTTGCACAAATGTGCTGTACCTTGTGGATCACTGATCCAGATACAGTTTCAATATACGGATCACTGTTCCGCTTGTCAAGGTAATCCATGCGAGCCGACGCCAGAAAAAATTACGACCACCTACTTGCAGCCGCCCATGACGTCGTCATTGAGCATGGCGTCGATGCGTCCATGCGGGAAATCGCCCGCCGGGCTAAAGTCGGCTTGGCCACATTGTTTCGTCATTTTCCAACGCGGGAAGCCTTGTTTGAAGCGTTGCTGCGTACGAATTTCGACGCACTGGCGCAGAAGGCAGGCGAACTCGAAACGTCAAATTCACCTGACGAAACACTCGTGTCTTGGTTTCGCGAAGGGGTGGCATTCACTCATACCTATAGCGGTGTTTGCGCCTTGATGGCGAGCGCCCACGCAGACCCGGATTCTGCGCTTTACGCTACATGTGCAGCTGTGCACTCGGCGGGCGCGCGACTATTGCTCCGTGCTCAGGCCAAGGGAACAGCGCGCGCCGATATGGATGGGGAGGACCTGTTCGCCCTTATGTCGGCGCTCGCTTGGCTTGCTGGTCAACCAGCATTCGCGCCACGAGCGGATCATCTCCTTCACCTTATTACGAGCGCGATCCTGACAAATCGACCTGGCAAAGTTGTCAGGAAGGCGATGCGTTGAATTAGATCGGCGACCGTGATGGTGTGGGACTTCATCGCGAAGCCCTACGGCGCTCAATTGGATTGCGCGGGCTTACTCCGTCCGTGTGATATTTTCGCACCACCCTGTGACAAATCTAAGGTCAAACGACAGTTTTCTTGTGGTTGTCTTCGGCTGGACAGAAAAACCGGGGACAGACAGGACGTTCACTAATTTCCATTTTGCCGAAAACTGGGAAACGTTCCGTCTGTCCCCGGTTTTCTCCCCTTAACGTCTGCGGTTTTCACTTCTCTGGTTTTGGGGCGCTAACCTGGGCGGGGGACTCCTTAAACCATCCAAGAATCTTGAATTCCTCGGCAATCCCAGGTTAGCTCGCCTTCGGCTACGCGGAACCCTTCGACTGCGCTCCGGGCAGGCTCTGGGGCACCGGGCAGTACGCATTCAAGGAACTCCTGGATCACTACTGATGCAATGCGAACCCAGACGGCAAAGCTGCCTCAAGATTGATTGGTTCGCCGGTGACGGGGTGGTGAAATTTTAGAAATCGGGCGTGCAGGAAATATCCTCCATCGCCTGGGAGGCCGGGGAGATTTTCAAGAGGCTGGCCGGATAATCCGTACAGAGGATCGCCTACCAGCGGATGGCCGATCGATGCCAGATGGATTCTGATTTGATGAGGGCGTCCTGAATTTAGGCTTACCTCAAATGTTGTGGTGCTGGCAGTGCGTGAGATCACCTTCGCCAATGACTTTGACGGCTTGCCACTCGGGCTCGCGGCCCACACGGAACCGATGAGCGGGTGCGGTACGAGTCCAATGGGTGTGAGAATTTCGTAGGCGTCGTGCTGTGCAATGCCTTGTGCCAGCGCTCGGTAGATTTTTTGAATTCTGGGTGTGTTCCAGTCTGCGCCTAGTTTAGCGGCCGCCTGCGGTGTTTTGGCGAAGAGGACGATGCCGGTCGTAGCTCGGCCCAACCGGTGGACAGGGTTTGCGTTCGGGATTTGTTTTTGCACCATCCGCAGGAGAGTGTTTTCCATGAAGCCGCCGCCGGGTAGGGTTGGCAGCCCGCCAGGTTTGTTGACGGCCAACAGATGCGGGTCATTAAACAGGACTTCGAAGTGCTGAGGAGTGTCTGGTTCGATCCAGGGTGGACGGTTCCAGACGAGGGTTTGTCCTAAAGTGAGCGATTCGCTTCCGGTCGCAGTGACGCCGTCGACGGTGACTTCGCCATTGTTCAGTTTTTGTTGCCAGGCTTGTGCGGTTGAGTGGGGGTAAAGGCTTGCCAGGTGGGAGAGCAGGGTTCGTCCGTGATATTTGCTGCCGATGATTGTGGTGTAGGCATAGCCCCGGTTGAGCATGTGGTTTGAGTGTAAGCTATGGCGTTTGAGGCAGGAGTTGCTGGGTTTCGAGCAGGGGCCCCATGCTTCGTAGAATTTGATTTCCCCCATCCTCATACCAAACTAGGGGTGGCCCGCTGATAGAATCAAGCCGCAATGCGCTTTTACACTAAAGACGAATGCGACGAATGGCTTGCTGGGCTAGGCCGGGTAAAGCCCGACGCGATCCCTGAAATTCATAGAGCGCACGTTCACTATCCGACTACGGTAGGGCGCATTTTTTATCTCGCGCATTGGATCGGAAGCTCATTGATGTTCCGCAATCCGGCGTTAGTATGGATCACGGAGTGGGGCATCTGGGGAAGCAGCGAGAACCTGCATCTGTACTACAAACTCCGGCAAAGTTATGGTGATCTTCGTCTTCTTCATGAAGCACCCGGCCACCTGTTTCTCGGCCACGAATCCGAAGACTTAGCGTCCTTTCTGCAAATTGCAATGTTGAACGGCTGGGGCGGATACATCTTGACTCAATTTGACTACGTAAATGCATTCTTCAGCCATGACGAGTACATCGATTTCTTCGCTGCACGGAGTGGACTCGGGCTTCTCGAAGATATACGCAAGGAGTTCGGCACGGTCGAACATCCTCCCAAAGATGTGTGACTCTCTACGGTTGACGTTAATCCTCATTTCACTCATTGACCAAAGTAGGACCACCGGATGCGAAAAGGGTTTACGAGAAAACCAAAACCGGACGAGCCCGCGACGCCAGTCAAGAACTACATCACGCCGAGCGGCTTGCAGCGCCTGAAAGATGAGCACCGGTTTCTGCTCTCCAGGGAACGCCCGGCCGTGACGGAGGTGGTGGCGTGGGCTGCCGGCAACGGCGATCGCAGTGAAAACGCCGACTATCAGTACGGCAAGCGACGGCTGCGGCAGATCGATGGGCGGATTCGCTTTCTCACCAAGCGAATCGAAGCCGCGGAAGTGGTGGACCCGGAAGCTCCGAGAGCGGGGCAGGCGGCGACCAGGGCATTCTTCGGAGCGACTGTGCGCTATTCCAACGCCGCGGGAGCGGAGCGAGTGGTGAGCATCGTGGGCACAGACGAAATCGATCTCGAACGCAACCACATCAGTTGGGTGTCACCTCTGGGGCGCGCGCTGATGAAGTCGGCAGCGGGTGACAGCGTAGTCCTGCAATTGCCGGGCGGTATAGAAAACCTGACCGTGCTGGAAGTGGGTTACGAGCGCATTTCTGTGGAACCGTTCCGTGAACCACCTGGATCCGAGGCCTCGGCAAAGGGACTCACTCGCCGACGTTAAATTCACCTGACGAAAAAACAGCGTGATTAGCTCGCGAAATTGTGAACTGACAAGAATGAAGTGGTAGAATTTCGTGCGGGTGCTTTCTTATGACTCGGCAATGGACTCTTAGCCCGAGAATCGTCGGCAAAGTGCTTCACGGGCAAAATGACAACGAGCTGTGGAAATCCGGGAAAACTGACACACTTTCTTACACAGTTGCACACTCGTCATTTTGGATGAAAAGGGAACATGGCTATAAAATGGTCGTAAAATCAAGCACTTGCAGCCCGAGCCGGGATGGCGGAACTGGCAGACGCAGCGGACTCAAAATCCGCCGACCTTCGGGTCTTGGGGGTTCGACTCCCCCTCCCGGCACCAGCATAACCTCCACAGAATGAGCAGCTGGATGGCGGGCACTTCGGCGCAGATAACGGTTCGTAACAGACGTAGCGGATTTCGCATCTGCTACGATTCTCGATGGTAGTCATATCTAAATGAAATAATTGACGTTATCTGGAGCTCTACTAACGAACTGGACCTGTACACCTATTACACACTTCCCCCGAGAGGAGAGAATCAGAGTCTCCGGTTCCTCCGCCACGGTCCGCCGGGCTGCCACCCCTCGTTTTCGTCGTCCCCCTTCAAAACGCCGTCCACAACCGGCAGTACGAACTCTCGAATGACTTCGATTGTTTCTTTCAGGGAAGAATCTGCCTTAAGCCCACTCCTCCGCAGAAACGCTCCCCATTGCGTCTGCTTCGTTTGAAGTTCATAAAACGCGGCCCTCAATGCTAGCGGCGACGATCTCGGCAGAGTCGTGCGCCGCGTCTTGAATGTTGCCTGAATTGCCGCGGCGAGAATGCTGCTCTCGAATTCGAACCTTTGCGCCAGCACCCAGAGATCGTAGAAGTCCTTCATTCAGCTATTCGCGACGCCGAGTTTGACCATAGCTTCGAACTTTTCCGCAACCACACTCTCCTTAGAATAGGCGTGCAATTTGGGTGGAGGAAATTTAAGGAGCGTGGGGTACTCCACTTCCTCTGATGCGGGAACAATCGTGTCTCCGAGACCGACGTCAATCTGAAGGGGAACGCGCACATTCCCAAGCCGCGCTTCCATGCGTGCCCGAACCCCTTCGTAGGCTTCCTCATCACGGATTCTTCCCACACGAATCGTGTCTGGTAGAAACGTCAGGCCATCGTCTACCACATTTTGCGTGCACAGCTCGGAAAAGACTTTTCGGAAGTTGATATCGGACGGCCCCCGTCCGAGCAGATCGAGATCTCGGGTCGGACGATACATCTCCGCAGTCCAGAGTTGCAGTAGCAGAGCACCCTTGAGGACAAATGCGTCTCGATGGGGAGAAATGCTCAAGCGATAGAGGAATCGTTCCAATCCATAACGGGTCAGGATAAGTCCAAAATCTTCCTTGCGTTCGGTCGCCAGATTCAACAGCCGCTGCCGGACGGAAGCCGACAGGTTTGCAACAGGCTTCTTCACGTGAGCGACTCCAGGTATGGTTGTATCACCCGCGCCACTCGGCAGACTTTCGCGGCCATGAAGAGTTCGTCCATTGTGGCTTTCCGCCGCCGGTAGCAATCGCGCAGCGCCTCCAGAGCGACCTCCAGCCCTATCTTGTTGCGGTACTTGAAACAATCGGCGACAGTCTTCGCTGGACCGAAGACTCGCACGGCCACTCCTTCGAGTTTCTTTTCCTCAATGCCATAGGAAAGGGCCTTACCGGAAAAATGCACAACACGCATCAGCGGATAATCCGCGCGTGGGCGACGAGCCTTGTGGGCAATCGCTATCCAAACCTCACGCGGCGATTGCGTAGTGAGCCCGTGGAAGCGCAGCGCAGAGAGCAGGCAGATGACACCATGCGGTACGCGTTTCGCTGCCTCCACGAGCGTATGATGCTCGGTCACCCGGCTACCGTCGGCCACATAAAGTCCTCTTCCCACTTGCCGCACTAGCCCACGGTCTTTCGCCTGGCGGAGATATTCCCGAGGGATCGCTACCCGATCCAGTTCGCGCGGCCGGAATACCCCAGCCTTCCTGACCATGCGGGCTACGAGTTCTGCCTTCGAAACAGCCATGACGCCTCTTTACTATATGCATGCATATTATCATAAATGCCAACATATCGTAAAATAGAACGTCAGGTCGATATCGATACGCCGAAAAGCGTTGCGGTGGACACTCATCGTAGGAACTGCTGGATCTATTTCTCTTGGGGCCAGACCCGATGATAACGATACTGTCGGGACTTGAAGTGGCAGTTGAGGTAAGTGCCTTTGGAATTGGCGGCGAGGAAGGCGGCGTGCTCCTCAGCGGGAACATCGAAGTATTGATAGACCTCTCCACTTTGTCTAAATTCTAGTTCCAGCACCTGTTGCTCACGAGCATAGCCGATGCTTGCGATACTGCTGGAGTCTACAGAAACTCGCTGCATAGTTTCTTGGATGCGGATGAAGCTACGAAGTATCGGAAGCGGCAGCCTCTGCTTCAAGTTCCCACGGCAGCTGTTCGCCGGATCAGATGGGGCGAACGCGCAGCGGTATCGTTCATGCCGTGTGGAGGGCTCCGTCTAATTCGGATTGATGGATCGTCTGATCCGGAGCGGAAACTGAGATGGTTTCGGAAATCGGGTCATGCCCCTCCCTCTCCATAAACACGTGACGCTTGTGGAAAAAGGCGGGGCGAGATGATCCATGAAAATCCGAGAAACTTACACAGTAACTTTCACACTTTCGTATCCTGTTTTTGGATATGTCCTTTGTTATCAATAGTTAGCTGAAATACGCAGCGGACTCTTAGGCCAACTGGCATTAAGTCTATTTAACTGAAAATGACAAGTTTACTGAAACATGCCGTAGAGAATGTTGCAGCACATCTGTTACATACTCTCAGTTTCCCCACTTCGAACGTGAAATAGAAGATGTCGAAACAACGTGCGAATCTGGTCTTTGGCGGCAGAACTCACGCCCACAAGCGTCCAAACCGCAGCCAGTGGGCGCTCAGGCTGCTCCGCAGGGAGAATCGGCGACCCAGGCTGAGACTGAGCCGGGAAGGTTTAGACATATAGACAGACAAGCATCTAGGGGTCAGAAGAGTCGCGGTGCAAAATCCTTCAGATCGCGGCGCCAGGTCTGCCACTCGTGGTCAGTGCCCGGTGATTCGTAGAAGACGTGCTGGATGTTTGCTTCCAGTAGGGACGTATGCAGTCTCTGGAGTCCCGTGCGCATTCTCTCCGGCTCATTCGTTCCCACACCAATCCAGAGCAAGTGCACTTTCTTGGCAAATGCTGCCGGATCGGCGAACACTCCGTTGTAGTCGGTTTTGGGATCGAGTTTCCGGTTCCCGAGCACAAGCATCCCGCCCGCTCCACTGAAGCCGCCGATGTATGAAAAGAGATCGAGATGATCCAGCGTGATCTGGAAGGTCTGCATACCACCCATCGAGAGGCCTGCCATCGCTCGATGGTCGCGGTCGGATAACGTGCGGAAGGTGGAATCAATGTAGGGGATGAGAGCTTGCGTCACATCATCTTCGAATGCCGCTGCCATGTCCTGCATCGCCTTCAACATTTCAGGTGACCCAAACCCCTTTGCGAACAAATCGACAGGCGCCTCGCCTGCGCGGTGCGCGTAGCCGTAGGCCATGACGACGATCATCGGCTTGCAACTCTTGGCCGCGATCAAATTGTCCAGGATGAAATTCGCGTTGCCCTGACGCACCCAGCCGGTCTCGTCCTCGCCGGCGCCGTGCTGTAGATAGAGCACCGGATAGCGCTCTTTTGTTTGGGTATCGTAATTCGGCGGCAGATAGACCAGCGCGTGCCGCCAGGTTCCCGTCACCTTCGAGTTGTACCAGACCTCGCGAACGGCACCATGCGGCACATCTTGTACTGAATAATAGGTAGAACCCGCCTCCAGAACTTCTACGCCGCTCGCCGGCTTTCCTCCTCCGAAGAAGGCGTGAGTGTTGGGATCGCTGACCTCGGCGCCGTCGATGATCAGCGTGTAATAGTGAAAACCGGGAACCAGCGGCGGAGTGGTGATGGTCCAGAATCCATCCTGCTGTTTCTCCATGTCGACTTTCGGACCGCTCCAGAAGTTCAATCGGACCTTCGTAGCGTCTGGAGCCTTGACGCGAATCTGTACTCTGCCGGCACCGTCAACCCGCGGATACTCCGCTGCCCAGACATTCGTCGTGGAGGGTTGGAAACTGCCTGATTCCTGTGCCCAACAGAAACTTACAGATAAGAAGATCAGTATTGCGAATCGCCGCATTGTTTTCTCCTTTGTTGGCAGCCTGATATTGCGCCGTTAGCTTCAGAGCTGCAATCGCGCTGGACTTAGTGCCTCACTGCTCGACCGAAACGACGGTTACCGATTTGGGCGCCAGTTTTAGAATCACCTTGCCACCCTCAACCTTCGCTGAAATCGGCTTCGGCGTGACTGTGTTAGCTGCGTCAAAAGTGTTGACACTGTCCACCTTCGGCGCGGTCAGAGTTTCACCGCTCGCTGATTTAGCCGTGATGCCCGCCAAAGCTGCCTCGATTTCGACCGGTTCATTGGGGTCGAGATTGGTGATCTCCAGCCACAACTTTCCGTTCGTATCTTTCGCCGCGATCGCGTCCACGCGCGGTAAGGCCACGGCTCCATGTGTGTACCAACCGGCGTCGAGTGTCACTGGTATGAAGGTGGCGTCCTGGAACGGCACATACATTTTGAAGACGTAATAGGTTGGAGTCAGGACCATCTTCTCTTTGTCCGTGATGATCATTGCCTGCAGCACATTGATCATCTGTGCAATGTTAGCGCCGCGCACGCGGTCGGCGTGGCGCGCGAAGATATTGAGGTTGAGGGCTGCGAGCATGGCGTCACGCAGGCTATTCTGCTGGACCAGAAACCCCGGATTGCTGCCCGGCAGCGGCGCGTACCAGCCGCCCCATTCGTCAACCACGAGCGCCACCTTCTTATCGGGGTCATACTTGTCCATGATCGCCGAATGCTTGCTGATAAGACCGTCCATCTCCAAAGTGGATTTGAGGATTTCGCTGTACTCAGTTTCACCAAATCCCACCGACGCATAGGAAGGCGGCCAGTGTCCCACCGTGTAGTTGTGCATGGAAAGTCCGTTGATGTCCCAGCTCCACGTGTGTTGCTGATAAGCCTTCATGACGGTTTCCGTCCAATCGGTCCACCGCGGGCCGTCGCCGCCCGGACCCACTGCGATCTTCAGCATCTGCTGTTTGTCCTGTTGCGCGGGATTGAAATTCCTTACGAAGCGGCTGTAGATTTTCATCTGGCTAACGTAGTAGTCGGCAGTCATGTTGCCGCCGCAGTCCCAGCTTTCGTTGCCGATGCCGAGTAACGCGACTTTGTATGGAGCCGGATGCCCGTTCGCCGCCCGTTCTTTTACCAGCGTGGTCGGTGCTGCGGCCGTCATGTATTCCAGCCACTCGGCCGCCTCCGCGGGAGTTCCGGAACCGACATTGACCGAGACATACGCGTCCGCCCCGATCTGATCGATGAAGTCCATGAACTCATGCGTTCCAAACGTGTTCGCCTCAGTGACTCCGCCCCAGTTGGGGTTGAGGGTTACTGATCGTTGAGGGCCGATGCCCTTGCGCCAGTGATATTCATCGGCAAAGCAGCCACCGGGCCAACGAACGTTCGGGACCTTGATCGCTTTTAAGGCGCTCACAACATCGTTGCGAATGCCACGAGTGTTCGGGATCTTGGAATCGGGCCCGACCCAAACGCCTTCATAAATGCCATGTCCAAGATGCTCTGCGAATTGCCCGAAAATGTTGCGGTCGATCTTCGCGCCGGTTTTGGATGCGTCAATCGACAATTCGACTTTCTGGGCCGCCAGCCCCGGCCCAGTGATGCACATAACGGTCAGCGTGAGGCCTACGAGAAATGAACGCATAAGAAACGATGTCCTTTTAGCAGAAGTGACAAAATTTAACGGCACTCAAAGTTGGCTGCGTCTTCCGTGTCTCCTTGCCCCTTGTATTCTGCGTGCTTCGGATAGGGGCATAGCGGCCGGCTGCGCCCAGGAAAGGCCTTGCCGGTCGCGATCACTGATGCAGGCGCTGTTCCCTTCTCGACCCAGTTAACAAGGGCACCCAACAAATCAAACTGATCCAGCGCCTGCCCTCCGCCACAATGGCTCATGCCTGGAACGAAATAGAACTGACTCCACTTCGACACAGCGTCGAGGCTTCCGTTTGCAGCCGCCATATTCTTGTAGTATTCGAACGTGTCGAGAGGCGAGAACCACGGATCGCTATCGCCGTGGTAGAAGATCAATTTCCCTCCGTGCGCGGAGAAGGTCGTCAAATTCGTGGACATCGAATCCACAAGCGGTTGGCTGGCCGACAGAGCTTCCTTATCGACATCCATTGTCATATCGGTCGTCGCAGGTCCGAAAATAGCCGGGCCAGGTGAGAGCAATCCCCGGAACGGCGGACCGTTGGTGATGCCTGTGTCGTAAAGGAATCCAGCATAGACTTGGGTTCCACTCGAGGTCTTCGGCCCTCCCAGGGCCTTCTTGATGGCGGCCGCTTTTTCCGGAGCCAAGCAGGAGTTATTCGTTTCGCCCTTGCACGCCAATATCTCAGGGTCGAAGTCGCACGCGAGCGGATCGGAGATTAAGCCGTCGGCGATTCCATCCTTGGCATCGCACTTCTTGATGAGAGCATCCTGGATCAGCTTGCGGTCATTGTCGGTAATCGATTGCTCGATGATTGGTTTACCGCTTACATCCTTCGGAGCAACTTGATTGAACGCGATGGGAATCCATCGGCTGATGGCGAGATTGGAAAGCCCAGTGCGCATCGCGGGATCGCCGGAGATGATGCCATTGAAAACCGTGGGATAACGCTGCGAGAAAATCATGCCTTCGCGGCCGCCGGTGGAGCATCCAGAGAAATATGAAAAGGCCGCCGGTTTGCCGTAGTGCTGCGCGATGAGTTGTTTGGCCAATGCAGCGACCTCAGCGTTCGCGAGGTACGCAAAGTCCAGATACGCCTGCTGATCGCGCATGAAACCAAAATCAAATGGGCGTTGGCTCTTATGACCTGAATCCGTGCTTACGACGGCGAATCCGCGAATGAGCCCAGGCGCGTCTCCGGCAGCGTTCAACCCAAGGGGAGACATTACGATGCCGTTGCTACCACCGCCACCTTGCATGAGAAAATCGCCGTTCCATTGGTCGGGCATGGCCAGGGCGAAGGTGATTCCAAACTCTTCTCGGTCAATTCCGGTGCGCCGGTTCATGACACCTTCGACGCGGCAATATGAAGGCAGAGGCGCAGTGTGCGTCTGGTTCCAGGGGATCGCCTCGGTGGTTCCGGCAGCAACGGCCGCGGCTTTGGTGATTTCAACGTTGTCGGCTTTGAAGTTTGCCAGCTTCGCGCAGGAGTTCGGTTCCTGCGCCCACGCAGAACCAGTCGAGACAAACACCAAAAGAATGTTCCTTAAGAATTTCGTATGCATATCGCCTCAGTCTCTACCGAACAACTATTCCGGCAGAACGATCTTTCCTTTGACCTCAAAATTGCCGTTCACTGAAGGAGCTCCGGTTCCGGGTTGACCGCTCCCGATGGAGACCGTGTACTTGCCTTGTGCCACGATGATATCCCCCAGATCGGTGACCATACTCAGGTCGCGCGGGTTCAACTGGAACTCGACCTTCTGGCTCGCTCCGGGCTCCAGATGGACCCGTTGAAATCCACGGAGTGCGCGCCGCGGCGCACCGGACACATCGGGAAACTGCAGGTACAGCTCAACGACTTCGTCTCCGGCAACCTTTCCAGTGTTCGCGACCGTGACGGAGGCGTGCAGTGGATCACCGGCATTGACGGCAGCGCCCGGCAGCATGAGATTGCTGTACGTGAATGTTGTGTAGCTGAGGCCGAATCCGAACGGCCAGAGTGGTTCGCCCTCGAAGTAGCGATAGGTGCGTCCTTTCATTGAGTAATCTTCGAAATGCGGAAGCTGATGAACATCTTTGTAAAAGGTGACAGGAAGGCGCCCAGCGGGATTGTTCTTGCCGCTGAGGGTTTCGGCGATAGCGGTTCCGCCTTCTTCGCCGGAATACCAGGACTCGAGGATAGCGTTGGCGTGCTCCTTTGCCCAGTTCACGCTGAGCGCGCTGCCATTCATCAGCACGACGACGAGCGGCTTGCCACTCGCGGCCAGCGACTCGATCAGATCTTCTTCAGGCATCGGCAAATCGAGACTGGTCCGGTCGCCCCCGGAGAAACCGGGCTGACTCACAGGCATCTCTTCGCCTTCGAGGCGACTGGTAATACCAACGACCGCGACGACCACATCGGCATTCTTCGCAGCCATTACTGCCGCGGGATCGGGCACGTTGTTCACGGGAGTCCACAACAATTCGGCCTTTGGTTTGCCCTCTCCGTTGCGGCCATAGAGGATCTCAAGCTTCACTGCGTGACCTTTTTCCAGGTGAACCTGGCTGAGATTAATGTTTTTGCCCCAGAGCGTCGTAATCTCTCTGCCATCCACTGACAGGCGACCGAAGCCGTCGACACTGAGTCCCAAGAGATAGTCGCCGGTTGCGGTGGGATTGAGAGAGCCAGTCCACTGCACCGACAAGCCGGCAATTCCTTTCGCCTGTTCCGGGACATTGCTCTCATTCAGATTCACGGAGGATTCGACACGCGAGGTGAGCGGAGTCGGCTTGGCGTCGAAGGTGGGGCGCGAACTGTATTCGGCTTTGAGGCCGGGCTTGCCATCCGGGGTAGTCAAAACGGACGCGGGCACGAGATCCGCCTGATTGGAAAGAAACTGAGTGCCAGGCACATAGGTGATCTTCGCCTCAGGGAACTCGGCTTTCATTCCTTCGAGCACAGTGACTGTGTGTGAGGTGCTGCCGTTGTAATTGCCGAGAAGGACGGCGGTCTGATCGGCGAGCGGACCGACCAGTGCGATGCGCTTGGCGGATTTCAGCGGGAGGACGCCATCGTTCTTGAGCAGAACCATCGCTTCATTGGCAATGCGACGAGCCAGCTCGCGGTGTGCTGGACTGTCAAGCTGCTTCTCGTCGATGTTCATGTACGGCACGGTCGCCGGCGGATCGAACATGCCGAGACGGATGCGGGCGGTGAAGAGACGAATGAGTGCGGTGTCGACGGAGCTTTCCGGGAGGTATCCCTGCTGCACCGCCTCGATGTATGGCTTGTAATCGTGATCGTCACTTACTTTAGCGAAATCGATACATTCGTTATCCATACCGCGAATCACCGAAATCGCCGATGCCTGCGGCTGCGTAGGGCGGTAGTGGTGGCCGTTGAAGATGTTGCGTACGGCATCGCAGTCAGAAACAACATAGCCCTCAAAGCCCCATGCGCCGCGAAGAGTGTGTTGCAGCAGGAATTGACTGGCGCACGCGGGTTCGCCATTGATCGCGTTGTAGGCACACATGACCGATCCCGCATGACCCTCAACGACAGCCGCGCGAAATGCCGGTAAGTAGGTGTCTTCCTCATCGTGCTTGCTGACGTCCACGTCGGTGAAGTGTCGCGTGGGCTCGGGACCACTGTGAACTGCATAGTGCTTGGGCGTAGAGATGACACGGTAATAGTGGGGATCGTCGCCCTGCATGCCGGTAACAAACTCGACAGCTAACCGAGCGCTCAGGAAGGGATCTTCGCCATAGGTTTCCTGGCCGCGTCCCCAGCGCGGATCGCGAAAGATGTTGATGTTGGGAGCCCAGAAATCGAGGCCCTCGAAAATGTTGGAGTGTCCAGCGCGTTCGTGCTGCGCGTGTTTGATTCGCCCTTCAATGCCGATGGCCGTTGCCATCTCGTGAATGCGTGGCGCATCGAAGGTGGCGGCCAGACCAATGGGTTCCGGGAACTCGGTTATACCGTCAGAAATGACGCCATGCAAGGCCTCGCTCCACCAATCGTAAGAAGCAATGTTCAAGCGCGGGACAGCTCGCGCCTGATTCACGAGCTGTGAGGCTTTCTCTTCGAGCGTCATGCGGTGGACGAGATCGGCCGCGCGCTCTTCAGGAGAGAGTCTGGGATTCATGTATGGCAGGCTGGAAGTGTCCTGCGCCACGGAGGTGGAGGCTAGAATGACAATGATGATTGCGGCGAGCGAGAAAATCTTGTAATGGTTCATCTCTACTCCTGGACCCTCGATACATCCTTAGCTGTTTCGCGCAGTTCTTACCGGGTTTGAACCGAAATTGATTGTCCGTTGTAGACAACGAGCTTGTCCGGGTTCGCGGTCGGTTCAAGTCCTATTCCGTGTTCAGCAGATACCAGCACCACCTTCATCTCCATACTTGCCGGCATTCCGGGATATTCCCCTTCTCGCGGACCAATCGTCAAAGTTCGGTTTGACTCCGACCAGTGCATTGGGATGACAGAGTGCATACCGTGCTCATAGTCGTAACCGTCGCCGGCGTCTTGATAGAAGACGAATTCTCCGTCGGCACCTGGATAGATCCTCAATTCGATCGGCCCCGCAGGTTTCTCGTCCGCGTACTCGATTTCGGGACCGAGCGGAAGAATCGAACCGGCACGCACGTAAAGGGGAATGCGATCGAGAGGAGCTTCAGCATCGATCTCTCGACTTCCCTTTGTCGAAGCTCCCGTCCAGAAGTCGTACCAGGCCGGGGCGTCCGGAAGATACAAGACTCTGTGAGTAGCGTCTGGCTGCAGCACAGGGTTGACGAGGACTGCAGGACCAAACATGAACTGATCACCGATGTCGCGAACTCTGCCATCGTTGCGCCAATCCATCACCAACGGTCTCTGGATCGTGTAATCGTCATTTGTCACACGCCATGCCAGGGAATAGATGTAGGGCATGAGGCGATAGCGCAGCTTGTCGTAGTTGATAAGAATCGGCTCGACCTTATCGAAGGCCCAGATCTCATTCTGCGGGCGGTGACCGTGCGTGCGAAAAATCGGGCAGAAGGTCCCGTACTCGAACCAGCGTGCGTAGAGTTCCTGGAATTTTGGGTCCTCGACGGGCTTTTCATGCGGTGGCCAATACCCGCCGATATCGGTTGTCCAATAGGGATATCCCGAAAGCGCGAAGTTCAACCCCGCGGCCACTTGATGGCGTAAGCCCCAGTAGGAGCCATAGACATCGCCCGACCACACCGCTGCTCCAACTCGCTGCTGGCCCAGGAAAGCAGACCGTGTCAGCAGAAAAACCCGCTTCTGTTCAGTGGAAGCTTTCCAGTGTTCCTGGATCCCCAAAGTGTGCATGAAGGGAAAGATGTTCGTGTATTCGGCGCCATTGCCGATCGAGATCTTCTTGTCCCGCAAAATAGCGTCCCCCATGTGGGGCCAATATTCTTCCGGTTCCGCGCTGTCGAGCCAGAATGCGTCCCAACCCAAAGAGAAGAGCTTGCCAGCAAGGTTGTTCCAATAGAAGTCTCGCGCTTTGGGATTCGTAGCATCGTAAACATGGGCATTGGGGACATCCAGGTGTTGCTGCGTCATTTGCAGGAAGTTCTGGGACTTGGAATCAAACAGCCCCCAAACGGAAAGCATGGCATGAACGTGCTCATCATGGAGCCGCTTAAGTTCACCGGGTACGTCGGGGAAATTGGGATTGAAGATCGGATCGCCTTCTGCCTTCCACCAGAACCAGTCCTGAACAATTCCGTCGAGCGGTATGTGCTCTTCACGATAGCGATGTGCGATTGCTAGAACTTCTTCTTGCGAAACATATCGGTCCTTCGACTGAAAGAATCCGTACGACCATTTCGGCAACATCGGTGTATGTCCGGTAAGGCTCCGATACTCGTGGATGAGGCGATCCATCTCTGGACCGTAAATGAAGTAGTAGTCGATGGCATGGCCGGCGAGTGAATCCAGATTCAGTTCCAGCGGGAAGCGATTATCGACGTGCGTCAGCGAGGCGGTGTTCCACATCAAGGCGTAGCCTTTGCTCGATAACAACAAAGGGATGGCGACATCGGTGTTGTTTTGCCCCAGTTCGACGGTGGCACCCCGGTAGTTGAACATCCCGCTCTGGTGTTGCCCCAAACCGTAGAAACCTTCCGAGAAATCCGGTGCAAACCTGTCTTCGATGTGAAATGTCTTTTCGCCATTCAGTTCAGCCGGTTCGTAGGTGCGGGGAATCGAGTTCCGCTCGCGCAAGAGATTCTCGCCTCCTGCCGCACTGAATTGGACGTTGCCCCACTTGAGCGAAAGCTCGACCTTCAGCGTATCGGTGGTGAGGATCGCGGCATCGCTCGTTTCTGATACCTCAAACTTTGCGCCTGGGCAGGATTCGTTCGAATCGAGCATCCACGGCTGGTTTTGTCGAATCGGATTGGGCGGGTGGGGCGTAGACACGAAATGGATGACGGAGGGACGGCAGACGGAAATGTGAATGCTCTCGTTTCCGATCGTCGCCGTCATACCGTCCTGAGCTTGCGCGTACTTGACTGGAGGTAGTGGCGGCACATCCCACAATTGGGCAGTTGCCGGTTTCGGCATCCAGGTTAGGCAACACAGGCCGAAGAAAAGAGAAGTCCAGAGCCTGCTCGATGGAAGTAAGGTTGATCTCATTTGCATGACGGTATCGAGCTTCTATAATTGACATCGATAACTTTACCGATTACTTCCCCCCAAGTACAGACATGAGAGCGCTTGTGCTTCGCAAACCGGGCCAGGCTGATCTGGAGACCATCGCCGATCCGGTGCTCACAGATGCGGGCGTATTGCTCAAGGTCTGCTTCGTGGGATTCTGTGGCAGCGATCTGAATTCGTTCCGCGGACTGAATCCACTCGTCACCTATCCTCGCATTCTGGGCCATGAAGTATCGGCTACGGTGGTGAAAGACCTGGGACTTGAAGGCGCATTGCCAGCGGGCACGAACGTATCGGTGTCCCCATACACGAACTGCGGCCAATGCTCTTCCTGTCTGCACCAACGTCCGAACGCTTGCCAGTTCAACCAGACTCTCGGTGTGCAAAGGGATGGCGCACTCACCGAATTCATTGTGATGCCGCGAGAAAAGCTGTATCCCGCTAGGCTGACGCTGAAAGAGTTGTGCTTGGTGGAACCTCTTACCGTGGGATTTCATGCCGTCACACGTGGACGTGTAACCGCCAACGACACGGTTGCCATTTGGGGTTGTGGCGGAGTGGGACTTGGGGTCGTAGCAGCCGCAAGTTCCCGGCGTGCGCGAACCATCGGTATTGATGTGGACGACGAAAAACTCGAGCTTGCGCGCATGGCCGGCGCTCAACTCACTATCAACACGACCCGGGAACCAATTCACGAGCGATTGCTGGAAATGACCGAAGGCCGGGGACCGGATGTTGCCATCGAAGCGATTGGCACTGCGGCCACGTTCCGAGCGGCGGTCGAAGAAGTCGCATTCACCGGACGTGTAGTGTACATCGGGTACGCAAAGGAGCCGGTCACTTACGAAACCCGGCTGTTCGTTCAAAAAGAGTTGGATATTGTCGGCTCCAGAAATGCTCAACTAGCGGATTTCGAGGCCGTGATCAACCTTCTGGAAGCGCAGACGTTCCCCGTTGATCAAGCCGTGAGTCTGGTTGTCCCCCTTGAGCAAGCAGCGGAAGCACTGCGCTCCTGGAGCGATAATCCCTCATGTTTTAGAAAGATCATGGTCAACATGGATTGACGTTCTTTTTGTAAAGCCGTTCCAGCGCCTTTAGTACTGGGTCTACTTCGATTCCTTAATGATTGCGTCCGCGGCGTTGCCGGCCACGATCCAGCTTGCCGACCCGGCCACCACGGCTTCATCCTCGAACCAGAGAAATCCGAAGTCGTCGATGCACTCCGGAAAATCGGGCTTGATGATAACGTATCCGGGAATCACCGCGCCTGGGATGTAAGCATTGTCGGCGCGGTTGTTGCTGTATGTCTTCGTCTTCGAAACCGTGCCGACTCCGGCTACATAGGATGTGCTCGATACCGGGTGCGTACCGAGAATGTAGTTGACGGCGCGAAGTGTGTATTCGGGGCCCACGAGATCCGGAAACGCTTTGTGCAGGAAATACATTCGGATCGCCATGTCCACCACGGCGCCCGATCCACCCCAGGTGCCGAGGCTCGGGGGCACACCGAACGGGGTCTCGTCCAGACGCTTGTCCAAACCCGCCATGTATGTCTTCACTGCTTCCCGCAGTTGATCTTTTGCGCTGGGGTCCAGATAAGGCAATGCCCGGACCGCCGTCCAACCACGGATTTCCATCTGCTCCGGCGTGATCATCTGAGGGAACAATTCCTTCAGACGAGACTTGTAGGGCTCGGCACCGTTTGTGGCGATAGTCAACTCCAGAGCTGCGGGCCAGTCGAGTCCGACGAAAGATCGGCCACGGCCGCCGCCGGCCGACTGAGTGGCGGGAACGCCAGGTGCGCCTGAGTTTGTCGGAGTACTCGAACTGCTCTTTGCCTTAAGACTTCCTTGCGCTCCAGAAACAGCACCCTGAGACGCAGCCAGCACACCACCTGCGGGAGCCTGTCTGTCGGAAACCCCACCGGTCGGATACAACTTTGGATCAGAAGTCGTGTCCTTCCAGGCTTTAATCGCCGTTTCAAGACAGTCTTTCGCTAATGCGTCGTCCCAACCTTTCAGCGTATCGGCCGCGGCAGCCAGCGCCGCAATGGCATTCCACTGGAAATACGGATTGTTCGTAGTGAATATCCAGCGATCATCCGGCTTGCCGGAGTAGTCGCCCTTCGTTTCGTTCGGGCCGAGCTTCGAATCGTAAATGCGGCCGTCAGTTTTCGACGCTCCGTCGCCCACCTGTGTGTACTGGCGCAGATCGGGCTCGTGAGTGCCGCGGATGGCGTGGCCGATGTTGTGAAACTGTGCCAGGATGAGCAGCGCGCCGTGCTTGACTTGCTGCACCGTATCCGGCACTCCATCGGGACGGTGCATCTCGACCTCCCGCGTCCCTTCATCCACCGTTAGCTCGTCGTACTTGAGATTAAATTCGCGATACCCGAGAGCCAGGCTTTGAATCACGTTCAGCTGCGCAGGCTCCTCGAGGTCGAAGTCGCCGGCATCATACCAGCCGCCCACGTTCATTCCAGGAATGTGATCGCCGCCTTTGTACTTTCCGTCGGTTGCCGTAGCCTGATTCCAGCCGTCGAATTGCTCTCCAACTACCGGCGCCATACGGCCATCATCGAGGTGCGAAGCGCCGTGCCACATGCGGTAGCCTTCGCGAACGGAAACATGATCCATTTGCGCCGCAAGGTGATGATCGAGGCTGTCCTGCCAGATGTTGGCGTACGCGTCCTTTGAGATGGGGAAGGGCGCCGTACGCTGGTCTGCGTACTCGATGACATAGAGGCCGGGATCCTTGACCGGGGTGAAATCAAATTTCGAATAGACGTAGCGCAGCCACGGAGTGGAAGGCGTGATCGGGCCCTCAAACACCTGCTTGTAAGACCCGTCTTCCGCCAGGCGCAACACTCTCGCCGTTTTCGGCGCGTTGTACTTGGGGTCGAGTTCGAGCACCGCGACTTTTGAGAAGCCCGGCGCATAACCAACCTGGCTGTGCGCGATCATCGGCGGCCGGGTCCAATTAGGAATCACGTCGGGCCTGATGTGCCAGACGATGGCGCCGGTAGTTTTGTCCGCAGGGATCAGCGAACGCAACACGAACCAACCGTTCGGAGCGCGGTCGCGTCCATCGAACAGCATGAGGTCCGCCGTATCCGAAACAACGTTCACGCGGGCCAGAGCGTCGTCGATGCCGAGAGTGATGCTCTTACCCTCGGCGAACGGCAGCGGCTGCATGTATCCCTTCGCTTTATCCCAGTCCTCCAGGTAATACGCCTTTTTCGGTTCATCCGGCAGAGGCAGAATCTTCGTCATCGGATCGTTCGGCGTGCGCGGGAAAATGCCGGCTTTGGTTCCGTCCACAAGATAAGCCTTGCCCATGTAGATCGAAGGCAGGAACTCCAGGTTGAACCCCGCCCGCCCGGCTAGTTTCTGCGGGAGAGGTTTGTCGAGATTGATGCTGACCCTCACGCCGCCTGGTTCTGCTGCCACTTCAAGTGTGTAACTGACGTCGAACGTCGGGAATGCGAGGTCGGCGGTGAGCCGATTGTTTGCTTTATCGGCGTGGCGATCCTTGAGTGTTGCCACCAGGTCCCACTGCTCCGGTGTCGGCATCAGGCGCACGTCGCCGTTGGTTGCGATGCGCTGTCCGTGGAGAATCATCTCCATGGCGGTGTTCTTTTGATCCACAAAAACAGGATGGTACGTGCTGTCGTAAAGGAAAACGCTGAAGCCTTGAGTATCGAGATAATTCTTGTCGGTCACCGTCATCGCAAAATCGGCGGCGGACAAGCCTTGGGCTGAGATCAGGGCCAGGAGGATACAAACTATGATTCGCGTGAACATAGATTGGGATTGATACTGCTCCTTTGCCAGCATGATATGACAATGCACACCGCATCGGCGCTGTGTGTTCCGTTAGGTAACAGCGGAGCGCCGCCAACAGAATGCTTTGGGTGGTCGACAGAGACGTCATGTGCAGTCTGCGGAAAATGCCCAAGGGTGACACATTTACTTACACAGTCTTACAGGAGTGTTCAGTTAAGCTATTTATTATCATAGTTATACTGCGATACGCAGCGGACTCAAAATCCGCCGACCTTCGGGTCTTGGGGGTTCGACTCCCCCTCCCGGCACCAAGTTGTGACTCTCCAAACTACGCTCCCTGTTTTGCGGTTAGGCGAGCGACCGTACCTTCTCCTGGCTTTCGAGAATTCGCATCACCGTTCGCCTTCCTGGCTCGCGATCTCCAGTGACCAAGAACGCCAGCACCGCTCCCTGGAACGCCTGTAGCAGTTCTTCGACGATCACGCGATCAGGCAAATACCTCATGAGGAGCTCGAGCCACAGCCTTTGCTGCTCGGCATAAAACAGCCTTGCGCGTTTCGAACCTGACCAAGCGCGCTTAGTCAGATCCATCACCAGCAAGAGCACCCCTCTCGACTGAGGAGCAGTCGTGCGGTCCCAGAGGGCACTCACCACTGCCTGTACTGTCGCTCCCGGCGGAAATGCCTCGGGAACAAATTGCGCGCGCAGCCGGGTTTCGAGGCGCGTGATCGCCTGCTCCTCGATGTTGTCGCGCCCGCCGAAATAATGAACCAGCATGCGCTTGCTGCTGCCAGCTTTGCGCGCCAATTGGTCGAGGCTTAAGTCGAGGGTTCCCGACTCGACGAAGGCCGCCAGGCACCGATCGAGCAGCACTCCTAAATCAGGCTTTTTGCGACGGCGCATCTTGCCTCGCGGTGTACCGTGTGATACTTTTTAATGAACCATACGGTACATAATGACGTACCGTGTGGTTCATCGTAGCACGTGGGGAGCTCGTATGAAGATCCAAGAATGCATGCTGTTGTTTTCGCTCGGCCTCATCATCTGGATATTGGGGACCATCTACTACGCTCACTATGGTCACCAAGTTTTAGAGACGACACCGGCACGATACTGGGTGAGCTTTGCACTTTCTCCCATCCTCTCCGCCGTGTTCTGCATCCTCATTCTCCGCTGGCGTCACATCGCCCCGTCAAACTGGGCTGTAGCCATGCTCCTTCTCGCCATACCCGGAATGGCCGGAGAAGCGGTCGTGCTCTCTAACCTGGGAATGTTCATGCCGAGAATTCAGGAAGCATCTGGGGGCCGCTACGGCGCTTTTCTCTTCGCCACCTACGCCGTCGTTCTCGGTATCGCCGAATTCGCCACGCTTCGCTCCACCCGTTAGGAGAGAGCAAAGAGTCAGGTATTGGAAACTGCGGCATGATAGGGAGCTCGTGGCGTTGGGCTTCAGGTTCACCGCATTCCGAGCGAATGGTCGCTACCCGGAGGTTATCCTCCACTGAACTGCGGCTTTCTCCACCCTGAGGCAATTGCACTTATTGAGCAAACGAGTCTTCCCTCGAGCCTATCTTCGCCGCGCGTCAGGATCGGGTGGCAATGCCGATGCCAGGACGAGTGCTGCTCCGGCGAAGAGTAATGTGTCCGCCACGTAATTTATCGCTTCAGTGATCTCCGGCGTTGATGCGCCGTGAGCGAGGATCAAAATAACCAGATATAGCGAAAAAGTCAGGACGGTCATTAACGCGCCGATCGAAGCTGCGGCTGTCCTGGATTTTTTGTTCAGGGCCAAGCCGATTCCAGCGACCAGTAGGATCGCTCCTGCGAGGTATCCCCATAGGCTGGGTAACGGAACCCATGATGGCGTGACTTTTTCTAAAGGAACGCCGGGCGCGAACTCGGGATGAAGAAAATGTTCGACAGCAAAAAAGATCGCCGCAACTGATATGACGATGCGCCCAAACAAAATCATCCATTTCGATAGTTGCGGCGACGAAGCGCGGCTATGCAGTCCGGCGAGAGCCCATGCGCCCGCGGCGAAAGAGAGATCTCTAAGCGCGACAGTCCACGCGAACCGATCTTTGGGATTCGCGAGCACATTCGGTATATGAATCGTGCAGACAAATAGAAAGAACAGCAATCCGAGCAAGGTGGATGACAAGCGGACGAACTTGCGAACGGTAAGACTGGTAGCGGCAGCGAGAAGCGCGAACCCGACAAAATACGCCCAAAACAAGTGCCACGGTATCCAGGACGGGACCATCGTCTGAATGAAGCTCGCACCGCCGAAATGCTCAGCCGAAAATACAGCGAGCGGAACGGCAACGAAGAGGCAGCCCAGGTTGATAAGTTTGTCCCAGGCGCGGGCCGCGCCGATCTCTTTTCGAAGGATAAAAACTCCGGCGACCAGATAGAAAAGCCCGGCGAAACACATCCAGAAATTTGTTGATGAAAGCATCAGAACCTCTTTCGCGAAGGTGCTGGGGCGGAAATTATATCCCGGTCGCCGAGTGTAGCATTCGTTCCGACAACAAGCTTTGTACTGCCGCGGCCAACTGAGCTGCATTGCAGCCGGTCGAGCGTGTCCGCAATCGCTGTCTAGTTTCAAGAACCTCACCGTAGCTTCCGACCGGCGGATAGCCACAGCATGTCCCCAGTCGCTTCAACCCTCCGGCATGCGTGAATAACGCCCTTTAAATACCCCCTGTTGTTGACCTTCGAACGTAGACTTCCCGCAATTTAGACCGTAAGTCTTGCCTTGCAATTTGGGGAAAGATGCCCCAGAATGTCCTACTTCCCCTGTTGGTCGCAGTCGTGTGTCTGCGCCATTTACATGGAAAAAATCATTATCAGCCCTGCGGAAGTGGCAGAAACTCAGGTTCCTGCGGACCAGCCTGCCCGGCTGGAACCGAAGTTGACGCCGGCCGTCCCACCATGGGCGAAATGGGCGCTGGCTCCGCTGGTGCTCGTCCTGCCGCTGCTCTGCCTGGTTGCAATCGTCTTGCGCGTGGCCATGCGCGGGCTACCCCCTCGCACAAGATACGGATGGACCTCTTTACTGGCTACCATGCTCATCGTGAGCGGGATGCTGACTTCGGTCGGAACCGTGCTGGTGCTCTCGTTCGCCCCCATGCCCTCGGTTGCAGGCGCAGGGTTGAGCGAACTGGACGAGCGGGCAGAATTTCCGAGTTTGCCGGCGGCGGCACCGATGTCGGCCAAGGATGTTTCGGAGAAACTCAAGCCTTTGGTGGCGGTGATTTCTCCGACCCAGCGATCCTGGTTCACGCATGCGGACATGCCCAGCGCGAGTTTTGGGGCAGGTGCGTTGTTGCAGGCCAACGCGGACGGATATTTGTTCGTCACGGCGCGCCATGTGATCGATGGTCCCATGATGAACGCGAAGGCAGGTTCGCGCGCCCTCATCGCGATGGCTTCGGGCACATGGGGGACAGCGGATGTGGTGGCGCGCCATAAGAATTTGGACCTCCTGCTGCTTTGGATGCCGCGGGAAAAAGGAAGCGCCACATTCGTGCAGCCAGTGGCGAAGGCGTCGCCTCCGAGCGAAGGGGAGAATGTTTTCGTGATCGGGCATCCCGAGGGACTTCGCTTCACGTTGAGTACCGGGATCATTTCGCGCATGCATGGCGACACGATTCAGATGTCGGCGCCGGTGAGTCCGGGCAACAGCGGCGGTCCGGTGTTTGATGAGCGAGGGAATCTGGTGGGGATCGTGACGTCGATGGTCGACAAGAATGGAGATCCCAACGCCGAGAACTTGAATTTCGCAGTGCGTGCAGATGCGTTGCTGGAAGATTCCGGATGGGACTTTGCGAGCTTTGGCCACCGGCGATTGACCGACTACGTTACCCGCGATGAGGCTCTGGAAAAAACAGTGCCGGTCCGAGGGCAGCAATGAACCCAATCCAGGATGGACCCAACAGGAATGCCTAACATCAACGTTACCGTCTACGACTCGACCGAGAACAAACGTGTGCCGGTGGAACTGCCGGACGATGCTCCCTGCAACAAGATTGTGGCGGTCCTGGTGCAGAAGTTGCGGCTGCCGACGAATGGCCCGGATGGAGCTCCTCTGAGCTACAAGTTTCATCACAAGAATTCAGGGCGGCAAATTCAGGATGGGCAAACCCTGTCAGAGGCGCAGGTGCAGGACGGGGACATCCTGCGACTACAGCCCGAGATCACAGCCGGTTCCATCATCCTTCCATGACACGCGTCTTCGATGCTGCGGTGCGAGAGGATCGCTTCAGCCGCCTGCGACTGATTTCCTGGTGGGACCAGGAAAAGATCGCGAAGTGCCGACTGCTGGTGATCGGAGCGGGAGCACTGGGCAACGAGATTCTGAAGAATGCGGCGCTGCTGGGATTCACTCAGGTAGTGGTGGTCGATCTCGATCGCATCGAGCTCTCCAATCTTTCACGGGCAGTTCTTTATCGCGCCGAAGATGTCGGGAAATTCAAAGCCGACGCGGCGGCAAACGCCTACCGTTCGCTGGCGCCGGACGCATTTGTACATCCCATTGTGGCGAATGTTTTGCATGATTGCGGTCTCGGCTTGTTCGAGTGGAGTGACGTGATTGTGGCGGGACTCGATAACCGCGAAGCGAGATTGTGGATCAATCGTTCGGCGTGGAAGGTGAATCGTCCCTGGATTGACGGGGCCATCGAAGGACTCAATGGAGTGGTGCGGGTGTTTTTACCGGGTAGTGCTCCGTGTTATGAGTGCACGCTGGGAGAGACCGACTGGGCGCTTTTGGAAAAACGGATGTCTTGCAACTTGCTGGCACTGGAACCTGTGGTGGAGGGGAAAGTGCCAACGACTCCGACTATCTCTTCGATTATTGCGGGGATGCAGGTGCAGGAAGCCGTGAAGCTGATTCATGGCCTGCCGACGTTGGCGAGCAAGGGCTACGTTTTTGAAGGAATGAACCATTCTTCCTATGTGGTCGAGTACACACAAAATCCAGATTGCATGAGTCACTACACGCTGCCGCAGATTGTCCATTTGCAGGAGAGTTCGGACGACCTGACGCTGGCGGGCCTGCGCAAACGGGCGCAAGCAGATTTGGGATCTTCTGATGTCGTGATTGAGTTCAGCCGTGATGTAGTGCAGAAATTTGTTTGTCCGGCGTGCAAAGAAGAAGAGGAACTCTATCGGCCGATGGGCAGCGTTCCTTTTGAGCAGGCAAAGTGCAAGAACGATGGTCAAGTACGCGCAGCAATTTTGCTGCATTCGTATTCCAGCGAGCCGGAATTAAGCGGCAAGCCGTTAAGCAAATTGGGATTGCCACTGTTTGACGTTTTCAGCGCACGCAGCGCGGAGCGGGAGATCGCATATATTCCCTACGGCGATGCGGAGCGCGTACTGGGACCGCTGGCTGCGGAGCAAGCGGACTCCATACAACCGAGACCATGAAGGCAAAAGCAAAATCGTCGAATGGCCAACCGACTCTTGTGGTCGACAGTGAAGTTGTGCGCCAGATCCGGCAGCATGCACGCTCTTCGATTAAAACCGAGATTTGTGGGGTGCTCATCGGACAGGACCGCGATCACCGGATCGAGGTTGCCGCCTGTATCGAGGGCCAGAATGCGGAAGAGGCGGGCGCTCACGTAACTTTCACCCAGGATACCTGGGAGCATATTTATGCCGTAAAAGATAAGAAGTTTCCCCAGGAACGGATCGTGGGCTGGTATCACTCCCATCCCGGCTTTGGCGTGTTTCTCTCCGACCACGATACCTTCATTCACAAGAATTTCTTTTCTTCGCCGGGGCAGGTAGCGTGGGTTTTCGATCCGCACTCGGATGAGGAAGGTTGCTTCGGATGGGTGGATGGCCGCATCGAACGGCTGACCCGAATCGGAGTGGTTGACCGGCGCGGCGGTGAAGATGCGGAGGGAGGCGACCGGTCTGAGTCTGGGGCGGCAGGTGGCGACGCGACTGCGATGCCTCGCGAGAAGCCGGGAATCAGTTCGATCAAAATTCGAAAAATCGATGCGAACGCGGCGACGGAAAGCTCCGAGTCGTCGCTGGAACGCCTGGTCTTCCAGGTCTTTTTTTATCTGATGGCATTGGTGCTGGGGTTTGCGCTGTCGTGGTATCTGTTTCCGCGTGTGGTGGTCATGCCGGTGCTGGTGGATCCGCGAACCGGCCAACTGATCGATCCACGCACCGGCCAGATCATCGTGGAACCGGAACCTGATCCCAGCAAGCCGGGACAGCCTGCTTCATCGAGTCCAAGCGGTAAAAAGGGGGACGATGCCCAGCCCAAGTGACAGGGATGCGATCAAGATCACGGCGGAAGATCTTGCCAATGTTGCGATTCCGGAATCCGCGGTGACTTCGCCGCCGACGCCGTCCTCGGGCGCTAAGACGTACGGCACCATCAACCAGACGGCAGAGCAATTTGTCACGATTGAGGCGGAGCGCGGCAGCATTTTGCTGCAGGGCTGGTTTTATCTCGGCCTGGCCGGACTGCTGGGCGCAACCGCAGCCTGGGCGATCGCGGAGCCAGGTTTTGTGGACGGTGCCACCACCGGACATCATTGGGGAAATGTTCTCATCATCCCGCTAATCATCACGCTGATGTCCATCGGGTTCGGGATTTCCGAGAGCGTGGTCGAACGATCGCTGCGCAAAGCGCTATTGCGTGGAGCTCTGGCCCTGCCTCTGGGGTTTCTCCTGGGCTTTATTTTCGATCTCATGGCGGAGACGATTTATCGCACCCTGTTGAACCTCTGCTCTGAAGCAGGAGCACTCACCCATCGAAATCCGGCGGTGTGGATTGCACGAGGAATTGCGTGGATGGTATTTGGCGCGGCCGGCGGTGTGGTTTACGGGATCGTCGGACAATCGACGAAGAAAGGAACCTACGGAGCGCTGGGCGGGGCGATTGGAGCGGGCCTCGGCGGGGTCGTGTTCGACCCTATTGCGATGGCGACGCATGGGGGAACCGTGAGTCGGGCCGTAGGCTTTGCCCTGGTTGGCCTGGCCACCGGCGTCGGCATGGGCCTCGTGGAAAGTGCGCTGAAAGACCGATGGCTGTATGTGGTGGCTGGGCCGTTGGCCGGGAAACAGTTCATCCTTTATAAGTCCGAAACCACGATCGGGAGCCGGCAGGAATCGGATATTTATCTTTTCAAAGATCCCAATATTCTTCCGCGGCATGCGGTGATCAGCATCAGCGGTGCGCGCGTCACGCTGCAGGCGACGGGTTCGGTGCTTTGGGGAGGACAGCCGGTGCACAGCCGGGTGCTTCAGGATGGCGATTTGTTGCAGGTTGGACGATATGCGTTTCGCTATAAGGAGAAGCATCGGTCATGACGGCCGGAGTTTGCCCCTACTGCAGAACGAAGATCACCCCAGAAGATGGGCCCATCGTGTGCGAGGGCTGCGGGACCGCGCATCATGCCGATTGCTACGCGGAAAATCAGGGCTGCACAATTTTCGGCTGCAGCAAAGCTCCGGGAGACGAGCCGAAAGTCAGCGTTTCCAGTCCTGAACTGGTGGCGGTTGCGCCCGCGCAAAGCATAGCCGGAGAACGCCGCTTACCACCACCCCCTCCCCCCGGTGTGGTCCTTCCACAGACAACGATGCGAGACCTGCAGCGGGTAGCGAATCAAGTTGTGCCATCTTCTATGTTCGGAGGCTTTACCGATGTGGATACCGCGGCGCCTATCCCGGAAGCCGTGGTGCACGAACCCAGGAATCGCACCAGCTTCATTATGCTGGGAGCGCTGCTGGGAGCTTTCGGAGCCCATAATTTCTATGCGGGTTATAACAAAAAGGCGGCGATACAGCTCTCGATTACAGTGCTGACCCTGGGCTTCGGCAGTCCCATGAGCTGGATGTGGGCGGTGATTGACATCTGCACAGTCGATCGCGATGTTCGGGGAGTGAAGTTCGAGTCGTAGAAATTCGAGTCGTAGGAAAGAGCGCGTCTATGGAATACTTCGTCAAACGCGGCGAACAACGTTTTGGTCCTTACAGTCTTTCTGAGCTGCAGCAGTACGTTCAGTCCGGAAACTTAGTCGTCGATGACCTGGCTCAGAGCGAGGGCATGACGGACTGGGTGCCGCTGTCGCAAGTGTTGGGCAATATTCCGGCGCTGGCCATGAGTGGCGGAGGAGTTGCAGCTGTCATTGCTGCCGAGCCTCAGTTGGTTCCGCTGCCTCCAAACTTGCACTGGTCAATCGTGCTGATTCTGGATGTACTCACTCGCCAGCTCTTCAACCTGATTTGGGCGCTGGTACAGGCGAACTGGGCGCGAAAGCTGTCCGGTGATAATAAGCCGCTGGTCCTGGTAGCGATGTATCCTGCCGGGATGGTGGCCGGCATCATGACGATTGCTCTGTATAACGGCGCTGCGGCGCTGGGTGGGCTTTTCATCATTGCGGGATTGATCGTCTATGTGGTGGGAATCTTCAGCATCAAGTCCGCGATGGAAGAATATTACAATTCCACTGAGAATATCGGGCTGCAACTGAGCGGAGTGATGACGTTTTTTTTCAGCACGATTTATCTCCAATATCACATCAACAGCCTAGCCCGCATGAAGAAGACGGGAGTGCTCAGATAGCCGGTCACGAGCGTAAAGTATGCCTTCTCCACGGATACGTCGTCTGATGCTTGATGAAGAAACTCTGCAGGCATTGTTGCAGGGCTGGCCTTTGATACAGATCACGGGCAAGGCCGGGATCCCTCCGGAAATCTACCGGTTTACTTACAACTTGCGTGGGCTTTACGTTTCCGGATCGGGAGAGATTTTGGAGCGGGACACGCACGTTCTAGAGGTGAACCTGACGCTCGGGTATCCCCGGCGGGCGCCACAATGCCGAATGCTGACCCCGGTTTTTCATCCCAACTTCGACGAGTCGATGGTTTGCATCGGAGATTTCTGGGCTGCGTCCGAAGGCCTGGATGATTTGATTATTCGGATTGGCCGGATGATCGCCTATCAGGAATACAACACCAAGAGTCCATTGAACGGACTGGCAGCCAAATGGGCAGCGCAAAACTCTCACCTGCTGCCGATCGATCCAAGGCCGATCGCGCCGCCATTCAGTGATGCAGGGCCAATGCAGTCACCACAAGTCAGTGAAGCCGCTGCCTTAGTGCAACCGGTGGTGGAGGTTCCCGAGCAGGGTAATGATCCGTGGTCAGAGAAGATTGTGATCGGGTCGGAGAATTAGCACAGTTCGATTCCCTGATTACGTCATTTGGCCGGTCCCATGGCTCAACTAGCCACCGCATTGCGAGATGAGCGAGAAAAATTTTGCCGACCAAGCCATCACCACAGAGACAAGCTCCATCAGTAATTCGGCGCTACGGGATCGCTTTGCTCTCCGTAGCCGCCGCCTTTATTTCAACACTATTGCTGCAACATCTTTTCCCGTATCCCTTTCTGTTCCTGTTTTTTGGGGCTGTCATGGTGAGCGCGTGGTTTGGGGGAACGGGTGCTGGGCTGTTTGCTGTTTTGCTTTCCACCGTATTGGTTGAGTATTTCTTTGTGCCGCCAGTCTATTCTTTTTCCATAAGCACCACGGCAGAAGCTTATTTTGGAGCATTTGTGGTGTGCGCTTTGGTGGCCAGCTGGGTCAGTTCGTCGAAGAAAAAGAGCGAGGAAGCGCTCAAGGAAACTCGTGACCAATTGGAGATACGGGTATCCGAACGAACTGCCGAGCTCATGAAAACCCAGGCGGATCTCGCTCATTTATCGCAGGTCATGAGTATGGGCGAGCTTGCGGCGTCGATTGCCCACGAAATCAGCCAACCCCTCACCGCCGTCGTGGCCCATGGACACGCCTGCGTGGAATGGCTCTCCGCCAATCCGCCGAACCTTGAGAAAGCGCGGCAGACCGCCGACAGAATCATTCAGGATGGGACGCAGGCCGGCGCTGTGGTCAGCCGCATTCGCGCCCTTTTCAAAAAGGAAGCGCCTGCGAAAGACTGGTTTGACATGAACGAAGTGATTCGCGAGCTGATCTTGTTTTTGCGTGACGAAACAAATCGACGCCACATCTCAATACGAACCGAACTTACCGCATCTCTACCCAAGATCAAGGCCGACCGGGTACAGTTGCAGCAAGTGATCCTCAACCTCATCATGAATGGTATGGACGCTATGGCTGAGACGGCGAACCGCCCGAAGGATCTGCTCATCAGCTCCCGCGAAAATGGTGCGGCAGTGGTGGTACGGGTGGAAGACCGCGGCATCGGTCTGAATGCGGAAATTGCGGAAAGGATTTTCGATCCATTCTTCACCACCAAGCCGCACGGCACGGGCATGGGCCTGTCGATCAGCCGTTCGATTGTCGAAGCTCATCAGGGCCGCTTGTGGGCGGAGTCGTGTCCGTCGGGCGGTGCTACTTTCCAATTCACACTTCCGATCCATCCCCAAGAGTCCAATGACTGATCTCCGTCCTACAATTTTTATCGTTGACGATGATGCTTCCGTTCGAGATGCCGTCAGTAATCTGCTGGAATCCGTGGGACTTCAGGTGCAGGTGTTTAAATCCACCGAAGCATTCCAGAATGCAGCCCGGCCCGACGTGCCGAGCTGCCTCGTGCTCGACATTCGACTTCCCGGAATGAATGGACTGGAATTCCAGGAAATGCTGGGGAGAACCGGCATAAGAATTCCCATCGTTTTCATTACTGCACATGGCGACGTTCCCATGACTTCCAGGGCAATGAAGGCCGGCGCAATTGAGTTTCTGATGAAACCATTTCAGAAGGAGGACCTTCTGACCGCGATCCATCATGGCCTGGACCGCGATCGTACCTGGCGGCAGGAACAAACCGAGATTTCCGACTTGCAATCCAGATTCGAAGAACTCACCTCACGAGAACGCGAAGTCATGGAACTTGTAGTCAGGGGGCTAACCAATAAAGAGGTAGCCGCGAAATTGGGCATCACGGAGGTCACGGTTAAAATGCATCGCGGCCAAGTCACCCGCAAAATGAAGGCCGATTCCCTCCCCGACCTGGTGAGAATGACAGAGAAACTGAAGACTCTTCCCCGGGGCTCGCACAGAAGATAAACAGGGCCTTTACTTCCCATAACTATTTTCAATGAAGACCCATACCTTAGGATAGTTGTTTGCAAGCCGCGCACTGACTAGTTTGACTGCATGAATTCTTCTGCGGAATGGGCTCTGAACAGCGCGTCATCCTTGGTTATGGACACGCCTGAGCCGGTTCAACACCAGAGCGCTGACGTGGCCTTTCTGCACGCCATCGCCATACGAATGGCTGCCGCCGTCCCTTTCGGCGAAGTGCTGAAGGAAGTTGTCGAGTTCGCCACGTCGGTGGTCAAGTGTGACTCGTGCTTTATCTATATTCTCGAAGGCAATGATCTGGTATTGCGAGCATCCAAGAATTCTCACCCTGAAGCCGTAGACCGCCTGAAGCTCAAGCTGGGACAAGGGATTACGGGTTGGGTCGCCGAACATCGCGAGCCGGTTGTCGTGTCGCAAAACGCGTCTGGAGATCGTCGTTTCCAACGATTTAACGAACTTCCAGAAGACCGTTTTGAGGCGTTCCTGTCGGTCCCGGTCTTGAGCCGAGGACGGGTAGTGGGAGTCATTAACCTGCAGAACCGCACACCGCATGCTTACAGCGATCGCGAAATCACTTTGATTGCAACTATTGGTTTGCTGGTGGGCGCCGAAATCGAACGGGCGCGATTAGAGAACGAGAACTCCCTCCTTCTGGGCAAGTTGGAAACTCGAACCTTCGTGGAACGCGCCAAGGGAATTTTGCAGCGCGACTTAAGGATGAGCGAGGACGAGGCCTATCGCATCATGCAACGCGAGAGCCAGCAAAGGCGCAAGTCCATGCGGGAGATTGCCG
This sequence comes from Terriglobia bacterium, assembly GCA_963723765.1. Classification (GTDB taxonomy): domain Bacteria; phylum Acidobacteriota; class Terriglobia; order Terriglobales; family Acidobacteriaceae; genus DATBAX01. The sequence goes on from CAVRSD010000002.1 coordinate 73,687, forward strand.
AGGCTGTGATCATGAGCGACGACTTGAAGACCGCGAGAAGCGGCGGCAAGTCAGCGATTCAAGAGATTAGGAAGAATGTATCGTAATGATAAAAAATTTGAATTGGACTTTCCCTGTTCCCGACCACAAAATGCCCCGCAGTAAAGTTGGACTTTTTCAGTAAGCCCTTCTTTTCGACGTTGAAAAGAAGCGATTCTTCGGCACGATGCCGTGCCAATTACCGACACACTTAAGTGAGGTATAGCCCTGGAGTTAGGGTCGCTTGATCCGCCTCAGGCTGTTTTTTGCGCCGGGGGGATGGCGATGCAATACGTGTACCTCAAAACCTCGATGTCGAGGCATTCAGGAGCTGAGTATGGATGGAAAAATGGTTTTGTTCGAGTTGTTGCTCGGCGGATTTTTCGCCGTCGCGTGCATCAAGGCGCACGCTCCTTTCAGTGCGGAACGGAGCATGACGATCGGCGAGTTTTTCAGGCTGTCGGATCGAATTGAACGGTTGCGGCGTTCAAGATGGCAATGGTTTTCCATGGTGCTGTTGATGCTGATCATTCGCCTCCAGGGACGGTTGCCCCTGATGTTGGAGGTGATGGTGGCGGTGCAGTTTGTGGTGTTTCTTGCCCTACCAGTTCAAGTTGAGGCAAGAAAAAGAGCCAAAGCACGCTAGAGCTGTAAATCGACATTTGTAATTGGAGTTTGTAACTCAGACAGGCGGCCCTCTTCGGGTCAAAGGAGGCAGTTCTCATGGCGGCAAACACAGGACAGGGACGTAGTTTTACGACGTTCCTGGTGGGAATGACAGTAGCGTGTGCCGGAATTGCGTATTTTTCGACCGGCCTTGGCAAGGTTGGGCTGGTGGCAGGGGCGGCAATTTTATTGGGAAGCCTGTTCGGATTCCTGAAGCTCAAGCCACTTGAAGGCAAGCCTGCTCAAAGACCGGGGAGCGCGGGGATGAAAGCACTTGGCGCTCTCCTCTCCGCTCTGGGCTGGGGCATCACCTTGTACGGACTGCATCTGGTTGACGGCACCGGCGGACGCATCGTGCTTGCGCTGGTAGGCATTGGCATAAGCCTGGTCGGGATTGTTTATGTCCTGCCCTCAGCTTTCAACAAGAACGCAATTTGGAAGACCTAGTTGAGTTAGCTCTGGTTCACAGCGAATCACCAAAACGACTATGGAGAGCGACAAAATGAAATTGATCCGAAGTAGTGGTCTCTATCTTTGCATTCTTGCACTCGGCTTGACCATGAGTTCAATCGCTCATGCACAGGCTGCAGCGCCGGCTGCTGCGGCACCAGCCGCTACAGCCGCTCCACCTCCTGCGGACGCTCAACTCAAAGATGCCGCGTCCAAGGCCCCAACCCCGGCGCAGCTGGCAAATGGCGATCCCGGCGGCACGATAACCGGAACCATAAACGATGTCCCGGCCGTCGACTCCAAAGCCGGAGTAACGCTACCCGATGTAGCGGCCCAAGCCGGGCAAAATAAAGTCGCCATCAATTTCACCTGGACGCTGGTCACAGGCTTCCTGGTCATGTTCATGCAGGCTGGTTTCGCCATGGTGGAATCTGGCCTCTGCCGGGTGAAAAATGCTAACCACACCTACATGATGAATTTCTTCGTGTATGGTTGCGGTCTTCTCGCCTACTGGCTGATCGGGTTTGCCATCCAGATGGGCGGGGCCGCCGGAAACGCGAATCTGGGCGGCCTGAACCCACTGGCGGTCGAGCACCCCATTTCACTCTTTGGGAAGACCTGGGGGCTATTCGGCGGAGCAGGTATGTTTTTGTCTGGTCATACCTACGACGTCGGCGTGATGGTCATCTTCCTGTTTGAGATGGTGTTCATGGACACCGCCCTCACCATCGTCACCGGAGCATGCGCGGAACGTTGGAAGTTCGTTACCTTCGCCGTATCCTCTGTTCTCATGGGCGCCTTGACTTATCCCCTGTATGGCAACTGGGCGTGGGGAGCGGGATGGCTGTCGCAGCTTGGATCTAACGTCGGGTTGGGCAAGGGATATTGCGACTTTGCCGGGTCAGGGGTGGTTCACGCTGTGGGAGGCATCACTGCGCTGGCGATGGCGCTTATCATAGGTCCGCGTATTGGCAAATTCAACCGTGACGGATCCAGCAACCCGATTATCGGACATGACATGTCTGCGGTCTTGATCGGTTGCTTCATCCTTGCTTTCGGCTGGTTCGGGTTCAACCCTGGCAGCACGCTTGGCGCTTCCGCGAACGGTAACCTTCGCATCGGCTCCATCGCGGTGAACACCATGCTGGCGGGTTGCACTGGAACTTTCGGCGCGATCCTCTACATGTGGGGCTTTAAAGGCAAGCCTGATGCCTCGATGAGCGGCAACGGGTTGTTGGCTGGACTTGTCGCCATTACCGCTCCCAGCGGTTTCGTCAGCACGGTCGGCGCAGCCATTATCGGCTTGGTTGCCGGTGTCCTGGTCTGCCTGAGCGTGGCTTTCATCGAAAACGTGATGAAAGTGGACGATCCCGTCGGCGCCATTTCTGTTCACGGTACCAACGGCTTGTGGGGAGTACTGTCCGTGGGTCTGTTCGCAGACGGCACCAGCAATTATGGAGGAAGCTGGAACGGCGTTACTGGTTCGGTCACCGGCCTCTTTTATGGCGGAGACGGGCTAAGCCAGCTTACTGCCCAGCTTGTGGGCATCTCCACTTTGCTCGGCTTCGTCTTCACCTTCAGTTTCGTGCTGAACATGGTGCTCGAGTATTTCATCGGACACCGGGTGTCTGCGGAAACTGAGATGGCTGGCCTTGACATTCCGGAGATGGGACAACTCGGCTATCCCGAGTTTGTGTTCCGTGCGGAAGCCGACATCTTCACCCATGCTCCACGAGACTTCGCCGTCGCGTGATGCAGGTGAAGTTGCGATTCGAGTGCAATGGGCAAGGCGCCCATGGGAATGGCGCCTTGCCGTTATATAAATCCGATATCCAGGTTTTACACTCACATGAAAAATGCCATGAGCACTGAGATCGTGTTCAACAGGGAAAAACAAGAAACGGCTTTGAGCGCACGAGTATCTTCGTTGGCGCTCGCTTCCATTCCACAAAAAACCCAACATCTGCTGTTCCGGATGTTTGCCGATCCCTACCTGCTGGAGAAGGACGATTGCGCCAAGCTAGTTACGCAATTGCGCGAATGCGTTACCCAGTTTCCGGAAGTTTCGGAACTGCGCGTCCTCCTGGGAATGGCCCTCTGCGTCAACTTCGACCCTCAGGCTGCGATCGAGGAACTGCGAGAATCGGTAAGGCTCGCCCCGAACAGCTTCATTGCCCAGCTGAAATTGGGCGAGTTGTGGATGCGGCTGCGGGTGATCGAAAAAGCCGAAGAGCACACCCGGCTGGCTGCTCTGTTGGCCCAGAGTCTGGCCCAATCGGATTTGGCGCGACGACAGGCGGCATCCCTCCGTGCGATAAAGCAAGGGGGCATTGAGCGCGGTGGCTACAAAACACCGGGACAATGGGTGGCACGTCAATTCCGTCGTCTCTGGACTCGCAACCGAGAGGTTTCGACGGCCTTGGACATCAGTTAAAGATGCAACCAGCGCTGCAACTCGCGCTGCTGCTAGCCATCCTGCTTCCGGCGGTCAAGGTCGCGGCCTCGCTCTGTACTCGCTTCGGAATTCCCGCCATTCTCGGAGAACTCCTCGTGGGCGTTGTGCTGGGTCCCGGCGCCTTCAATCTTCTACACCTGCATTTATTTTCCCAGGGACAAGCCTCCAGCGCTCTACTGCTTCTCGCTCAACTTGGCGGTCTGGTTTTGATGTTCATCGCGGGCATTGAAACCGACATTGACCGCATGCGCGAGGCCAGCGTTACCGCGTTTGTAGTCGCTCTGTCAGGAGTCGTCTGGCCCTTTCTTTTGGGAGCGGGCGCAGCCCACCTGCTCGGCCTTTCCTGGCAAACTGCATGTTTCATGGGTGGTGCACTGACCGCAACCAGTGTTTCGATTTCCGCACGCACCCTAATGGATGCAGGCCAGATGGCATCGCCGGAAGCGACCGTGATCCTGGGGGCGGCCGTCATCGACGACGTGATGGGCCTGTTCGTACTGGCTTTTCTAGCGGCTTCCGGGAGTACAGCCAAAGGCGAAACTTTTGGCTTGGCACCAATGGCCAGCGCATGGCTGCAACAACGGGTCGCTTTTGCGGCGAGTCATCCGCTGCTGGTTCAAATGGGCATCATCTCCATTTGTGTACTGGTGTTTTTTGTCGTCGGATACGGTGCGGCCCAACGCTGGCTCGATCCGCTGATTGTTCAACTCCGCAAGCTCACCGCCAACGAGGCCGTTCCCAGCTGCGTATTGGGCCTGATTTTGGTCTATGCCCTTTCCGCCGAATGGCTGGGCAGCGTGGCTGGCATCACTGGCGCTTATTTGCTGGGATATGTGTTCGCCGGCTCGGAATACAAGGCGGACGTGGAACGCAGTTTCTATGCGATTGGTCATGGCCTTCTAATCCCATTGTTTTTTGTTTCCATCGGCCTGTCGAGCGATTATCGTGCATTATCAGGCCATTGGCTGCTGCTATTGGTGGTGTTCGCGGTGGCAATTGTCGGCAAGCTCGTAGGATGCGGCTTGGCTGCGCTCGGCTCGGGTATGGATTGGGTACGCAGCTTGCGGATTGGTTGCGGCATGATCTCGCGCGGAGAAGTTGGGCTTATCGTTACTGCCATGGGCGCCAGCACCGGCATTTTCGGAAAACCCGAAGTCGCGGTCATGGTTGCAGTGGTTTTACTGACTACCCTGCTCACTCCCCTGGCCCTGCGCAGTGCCTATAATCTGAAGTCCCCTCAAGATATTGAGGAGGGATTGAACACCGCCGAGCCGGTCTTGATAACGGTCAATGGACAACAATGAACCCTCAAGTCAATCCCGGAGACCAACTCGATCATTACCACATCGATGCCGTGGTGGCTCGCAGCCCTACTGCATCAGTTTTTCGTGGGACGGATCTCCAGACGAACCGCCAGGTCGCCATTAAAGTTCCACATCCCGACATGGAAACTGACCCGGTTTTCTTCGATCGTTTTCACCGCGAGGAAGAAATCGGCAAGACACTGGACCATCCCGGCCTGCTGAAGGTTCAGCCCCATGACCACCACAGCCAGGTTTACATGGTCACGGACTGGTTCGAGGGAAAACCCTTGCGCCAGGTTCTCGACGAAGAAAAGAAACTTTCGCCAGAACGTGCAGTGCGGATCGCTTCCGGCATCTGTGATGCGCTCGCCTACGTTCAGAACCACGGCATCGTCCACCGCAATCTCAAACCGGAAAACATTTTGGTGGATGCCCAGGACCATATAAAACTGATCAACTTCGGCACCGCCGCAAAAGCCGGGTCGCGCCGGATTACATTTACCAACCTTGCCCAGGTGATTGGAATGTCTGAATACATCTCTCCCGAAGAGTTGAATGGAAAGCGGGGCGATGCTCGCAGCGACATTTACTCGCTGGGAGTCATGCTATATGAGATGGTGACCGGTCAGACACCATTTCCCGGGACTCGACCCTATGACCGGGTTTTGAAGCATCCCGTTCCACCCCGCGAAATCGAATCCACCGTCTCACCACAATTACAGGAGGTGATTTACCGGGCTCTCGAACGCGAGCCCAAGAATCGATACGGGAACGCCCACGATTTTGGAACGGACCTCCAGCATCTGGATCGAGTTGGCGTCTCTGACCGCCCGGAACTGCGAGACTGGCAACGACTACGTTCGCAGCCTCTAAAGAAGATCCTGGTTTATGTATCTATTGGATTGATCCCCATCACGATCTTCGGCCTTCTGATCTATTTTGCACGGCACTAATTCGATGGAGACAACAGCACCGGAGAGACCCGGTTATCCGCCCGTATTGATTTCCGCATGAGCACCATCCGCCGCCGAACAAATGTAAACCGATGGCACGGTTCCTGTCTCCCGTTGATAGCGTTCAGCGATTTGCTCCGCAAAGCCTGCCGCATCGCTCGCATTCACCAGATTCACCGTACATCCGCCAAAACCGCCGCCGGTCATGCGCCCGCCGTAATAGCCGGGCAGACCTTCCGCCACTTCGACCATAATATTCAGCTCACGGCAACTGACTTCATATAGGTCGCGAAGACTGCGATGTGAGGCTCGCATCAACTCTCCAAAACCATGCAAATCACCATCGGTCAGTCGCAGAGCGCCATCCAGCACGCGCTGGTTCTCTTGCACCACGTGCAAACACCGCCGATAGATCGTGTCCGGCAAGTCTTGCCGGTGTTCTTCCAGTTGCTGGGATGAAATGTCCCGCAGTGCCAGGATATTTGGATACCACTTCTTCAATATCTTTACGCCAGCTTCACACTCTTCGCGCCGCCGGTTGTATTCTCCGCCGGCGTGTTCGTGTTTAACCATGGTGTTGCAGATCACCAGACGCACGTTCGTTGGAATGGGAATTAACTTGAACTCCAGCGACCGGCAGTCGAGCATCAGAGCATGTTCAGCTTTCCCCAGGCAGGAAATAAATTGGTCCATGATGCCAACCCGAGCGCCGATAAACACGTTCTCCGCTCGCTGGCAGAGTTTGGCAATTTGCGGCAGGGGAAACATCGCCCCATTCAGGCTGATCAGCGCGAAAGCGCTGGCCACTTCAATCGCCGCCGACGAACTGAGCCCCGCTCCCATGGGGACCCCGCCTTGCACCAGAAGATTCCCTCCCCGTGCCGGATGGCCAATCTGCTGTAGCATGACCGCAACACCCAGCACATAGTCGCTCCACACGCCCGTGCCGTGCTCCGGTAAATGGTCCAGATCAAATTCGAGTTGCTTTGGAAACTCCTCCGACCGAACCACCAACTTTCGGTCCTTGCGGGGAGAAATGGCAACCTGCGTCGACATTCCGATGGCGCACGGCATCACAAAACCATCGTTGTAATCCGTATGTTCCCCAATGAGATTAACGCGGCCCGGTGCGCTGAATATCTTTGGCGGGGTTCCAAACAAATCTTCAAAGTGCCGCGCCAGTTCTGAAGTGATCATCGTATGAGCTCTGAATATGAAGTCTGACTGTATTTACGATTACTTTCATGCACTTGGAAAGAGACACCGAAAGCTCTAAGATGGCTTGGTAGTCGATGTAATCGCTTACAACGCAACGCCAAACCATACGGCGCTGCTGGCCGGATGTCAATACGGTTTCCGGAATCAACTGGATCTTGTGAAGTCGATTAGGATGACATCTATTCTCCCGGAAGGCCGCAAAGTTTGAAGCTTACTGAAGATTCACATCGCCGATTCAATCCGTTGACCAACGAATGGGTGCTGGTGTCTCCGCATCGCGCGGTGCGCCCTTGGCAGGGACAGGTGGACAAGGCTCCCACGGTCAAGCAGCCCGAATACGATCCCGACTGTTATCTGTGCCCCGGAAATGCCCGAGCCGGCGGAGTTCACAATCCGCGCTATGCCGGTACGTTCGTTTTCGAAAACGATTTTGCCGCACTAAGACCCAACGTCGACAAAGAACGCATCGACATCGAAAATAAAGGCCTACTCATCGCCGAAGGCGAGCCAGGAATCTGCCGTGTGATGTGCTTCTCGCCCCGCCATGATCTCACTCTGTCCACCATGCTTTTGCCCGACATCGAAGAAGTGATCCGCACCTGGACCACGCAGTTCCAGGAACTGGGCGCACTGCCGGCAATCAACCATGTGCAGATCTTCGAAAATCGCGGCGCCGCCATGGGCGCCAGCAATCCGCACCCACACTGTCAGATCTGGTCCACCAGTTCTATTCCGGAGATCCCGCAAAAAGAACTCGATAGCCAGCGCAGCTTTCTCGATCGGCACAAAAGCTGCCTGCTTTGTGATTACACAAAACTTGAAGAGCAGCAAAAAGTCCGCATCGTTTGCCAGAACGAAAGCTTCGTGGCGCTCGTTCCTTTCTGGGCGGTGTGGCCGTTCGAAATCATGATCTCCAGTCGCCGCCACTTGGGAACTCTTGCTGATTTCACTCCCGAGGAGGTCACCCGTTTCGCCCAAATACTGAACCAGGTGACCTCAACTTATGACCGCGTATTTGATGTCCCTTTTCCCTATTCCATGGGATCTGCATCAGTCGCCCACCGACGGCGAGCGGCATCCGGAATGGCATTTCCACGCGCACTTTTTCCCGCCGCTTTTGCGTTCCGCGACCATTCGAAAATTTATGGTGGGTTTTGAGCTGTTAGGGACGCCGCAGCGCGACATCACTCCAGAAATTGCGGCAGAGCGCCTGCAATCACTGGCTTCGCGATAAACATCCGCAGACAAAAGGCTGCCACGGATCACATGGATTCTGACGGATAAAAGAATTCAAGTATTTATCCGTGCGAATCCGCGTAAATCCGTGGCCAGAATTAGCTTGCTATTGCACCGTCAGCACGGTCGTATCGTTAACTCCGTTCAAGGTGGCTTTGATGGTGGTGGTGCCGGTGCTGGCGCTGTTAGCCAGACCGGTAGGGTTGATCACGGCGACGTTGACATTGGACGAACTCCAAATCGCCTGGTCGGTTATGTTCTGCGAGCTCCCATCACTGAAGTTTCCGGTGGCTACGAATTGCTCCGAGGCTCCCGCGCTGATGTGCGGATTGTTGGGAGTAATCGTAATCGAGCTCAGAGTCGCATTGCTAACAGTGAGAGAAGAGGTTCCAATTTGTCCCCCGAAGATGGCGGTAATGGTCGCTTGTCCCACCGAAACTCCCGTCGCCACACCGATGCTGCCTCCCACGTTGCTGATGGTTGCCACTGAAGCCGGAGCAGCGGTCCATTGCACCGACTGCGTAAGGTCCTGAGTGCTGCCATCTCCGAACGTGCCAATTGCTGTAAATGGCGTTTCAATCGTCTCCGGAACCGTGCTGCTAGCAGGCATCACCGCGATGGAAACTAATGGAGAAGAACTGACGATCAAGCTGCCCGCATTGCTGGTGACCGTCCCCATTTTCGCTGTAATATTCGTTGTTCCTGCCGACTGGCCTGTGACTAATCCAAAGGCTGAAACCGTGGCCGCATTAGTGGACGAAGAGGTCCATTTGGCCACCCGGTTGAGATTGTAGTTGGTGCCGTCACTGTAACCCCCGATGGCGTCGTATTGTTTCGTCGAAGCCGGAGCCAATAGGAAATTTGCCGGCGTCAGTGCGATCGACGTCAGGGTTGCGGAATCCACAGTGAGTGGCGCCGTTCCGCTTATCGCGTCCAAAGTCGCTTTTATGGTGACGCTTCCAGTTTTCACCGCCGTGACCACACCCTGGCTGCCCGCGGTATTGCTGATGATAGCGAATGCGGTATTGCTTGACGACCACGTCACATCGTTGGTGATGTCTTGCTGACTGGAATCACTGAACACACCAGTCGCGACCATGATCTCTTGCGTACCGGCCGCGATGGAACGTCCGGAAGGCGTCACCGCGATGGATTGGATGGTCGCGTTCGATACCGTGAGGATTTCGGTACCACTAGTCGCACCCAGTGTCGCCGCTATGGTCGATTGCCCGACGCTCACGCCCGTTGCGGTGCTGTTTTGAATGGTAGCCGCCGCTGGATTAGACGAACTCCAGGTGACCTGATTGGTAATGTTGCGCGTACTGCCGTCCGAAAACGTGCCAATCGCGGCAAACTGTATGGTTGTTCCTTCCGCAATGGTTTGATTGCCCGGTTGAATCGCGATCGACGATAGATTTGCGGCATTCACCGTCAATCCAGTGTTTCCACTGATCGCGCCCAGAGTTGCCGTAATCGTAGAGGTGCCGGTTTTTACAGCTGTGACTGCTCCACTGATCGTGACGGTGGCTACGCCAGTGTTCGAGGAGTTCCAGGTCACGATGTCCGTAATGTCTTGGGTAGTCGTGGTGGCGCCATCGGAATAGGTACCCGTGGCCGTGAACTGCCTCACCGTACCCAGAGCAATCGTGGCATTGGCGGGAGTTACTGCGATCGACTGCAAAACTCCACTGGTGACGGTCAGAGTGGTTGAGCCGGAAATGCTTCCCGATACCGCCGAGATGAGTGAGGAACCGTGCGCAATTGCTGCCGCCAAACCTTGGGTGGGCACAGCATTGCTGATCGTTGCCACCGCAGTCGTGCCCGAACTCCAGGTAACTGACGCAGTGATGTCTTGCGTGCTGTTATCGCTGAAAGTTCCAGTGGCCTTAAATTGTTCCGTCGTGCCCGCAGCAACGGATGGTGTAGCCGGTGTGACCACAATGGAAACCAGCGTGGCATTCACAGTGAGTGTCGCGGTGCCGCTTACGCTTCCGGAAGTCGCAGTGATCGTCGTGGAACCTGCCGCTTTGGCGCTTACCATGCCGCCGCTGGAAATTGTCGCTACGCCGGTGTTGGACGAAGTCCACGAAACCGAACTGGTCAGATCTTTCGAGCCGCCGCTACCACTGTACGTGCCCGTAGCCGTAAATTGTTCGGTTGCACCGATCAGGAGCGTCAGGTTCGTGGCTGTAACTTGAATGGACTTAAGCTGTGGTGTCCCCCCTCCGCCGCCGCCTCCACCGACCGTGGTGGTACCGCCGCAGGCTACCAGTGCAGCCAGGAAAATGAGTGGGATCGTCCGGAAAATCTTCTTCATAAATGCCTCGCTCATAAAATCAACCTCAGCGTATTTCAACTGATAGCTCCTTGTGCGCTCTCATTTCCCTAGTTTTGGGAAGAAGCATCGACCAGCATTGGGCATAACCTCCCCAAGGTGGTCTTCACAGGCAGGAATGAAGCACGGGAGTCTCCAAAGCCTTCCAGGTAGCTAACCTTAACCTATTCAATGGGTTGAAGGCAGTAGATGTCGAAGCTTCAGAGACAAGGGAAATGTTTTTCCCTCGCCGAAGGGAAAATTAGTTCCCGAGAATCCCCTTGGAGTAACCGCTCGGAAGTAACCAATGGGGCAAAACCTTGGGCATTGCTACGGTCAGCGGATGTTTCTTAACCCCGCCAACGATTCCACAAAATGCTTCTCTGGCAACGAAGGATCCGCGTCCAGCCGAGCCAGCCGGAAACAGTCCGCACCCATGTAGTTGAAAGTCTTGGCGACAACTACTGCGCTGGCGAACCCGCTCTCTTTGACCGCCGCCACGACCTGGTCGTTGTAATCGGACGGGGTGCCGTTGGGATAGGCGAAATGCAGGGAGGGAAATCCCAACTGTTCATCCAGCCGCTGCTTCGAACCGGCGATTTCCTCCCGCAGTTCAGCGTCACGGGAAACACAGGAAAGAATGGGATGGGTTCTCGTATGCCCGCCAAATTCCACGCCAGCGGCACTCAGCTGCCGCACGTCGTCCCAGCTCAACGGCTCACACTCGGGGGGAGCATCTTTCGGCAGTTCGACTTCGAGTTGCTGCTGCAGTTCATCGATTCTGGCGCCGCGTTCGCTGCGAGACATACGTTTAAGCGGCTGTGTCACTCCATCGATCACACGCAGGATATTCCCGGTGATTGGGACTTCCCTGCCCGCAAAAGAAATCACAGTGCGCCTGGTCCGCTGGAACATGTAGGTCAGTTGGTCCCACCATGGCCACAGTTCTCGATCCAGAAAGCCGGTGATCACAAACATGGTCGCCGGAATTTCGTATCGCGAAAACACCGGGTGTCCATGCAGCAGAAAGTCACGGTAGCCATCGTCAATGGTGATCGCGACCGCGCGGTTGGGCAACGGCGTTCCGGCGCGAAGGTTCTCCACTAACTGACGCATGGAAACTGGTTGATAGTGTTTGCGGATGTGCTCGCACTGCGCCGCCAGTTTTGCATGGTCTTCCCCGAAGCGGTGATAGACAAGAATCCGGCAACCCCTTCGGTTGAAAGCGCGCACGGCGTTGACGACTCCCAGCCGGTGCATTGCCGTTCTTGCCGTGGATCGTATCATTCGAAAATCAGTTTATCGGCTTAACATGTCTCGGTTGCAGCGTGGCTTTCTGCCCTGCAAGAGCGCGATATAAAGAAATCTGCCGCTCGATGTAGTGGTCAATCGTGAATTCATTTTCAATCCTGGCCCGTGCCGCTCTGCCCATGGCGCGGCTCTCCTCGGGATGCTGGTAGCACCACAAGATTGCATCGGCCATCGCATCCACGTCGCGTGCGGGCACGATGAGTCCTTCCTTCCCGTGCTCGAGACAATCGTTGGCTCCGGACTTGTCCGTTGTAACCACGGGCAACGCGGTAGCCATCGCCTCCAGCACCACCTCAGCCAGACCTTCTGACACCGACGGAAAAACAAACAGGTTGGATTCTCGATAAATTTTGGCCACCTCATCCGGTGGCAGGATTCCTGCCAGCCGCACACTCGAATCCGCATTGCTCTTCAGCAGCGCTTGCACCTCGGACTTAACCTCTCCTACCAGCACAAGTTCCGCGTTCGGAAGAGCAAGGCGCTTCCACGCGTGCAGGAGATACATCACCCCTTTGGCCATTTGCACCCGTCCCACATAACACGCGCGAAACCGAGGCGCAGCTTGTGAAGAAGGAAGCTCTGGAGAAGAAAGCGGAGGAGAAAAGACCTGCGTGTCCACGCCTGTTAGCACTATCGTTGTCTTCTCTTCAAGACCCATCTCCGCAAAGCTCTGACGCGCTACATGCGACGGCACGATAATTCGGTCACAGGTTTCGAACTCGCGGTCCATGCGGCGCAGCATCGCCTCTGGAAGCATCGCCGCGCCTTCCTGGTCCCGCACCCCAAAGCGGCGGCACTCCTCGATCGCCGATTGTCGCCAGAGCCGCGGATGGCGCGTCCCAATATCCACCAGCGTAATCGCGCCTTGCCGCTTGGCCACGTGCAAAGTCGCCAGGCAAAGGGCAGTGCATGCATGAAAAATATTACTGGGTTCAATCCAATTGGAAAGCAGCCGGTCCGATAACCAGCTCGTGGCTCGCATCGGAGGCCTGGGACGAATCTTCGCCGGCAAACGGGCCCACGTCCCCCAAAGCACGCGATTGAACAGCTTGTTGGCGGGAAATCTCTTGATGACGTGCAAGGAACCATCGGAAGCGGGGTCCTGAACCTCCAGAAACAAACCAGGCACCAGCACCCGCCGCAACATACCAGCAGAAAGGAGACGAGACGCCAGCGTCTTCTGGTACGGAGCCGATGATCCCAAAGCCAGGGTCACGGATACGGGATCAGGCGGTGTGGTCATAATAGAAATACAGTATTGTCACACCGGCAAGTCGCTGGTCAACTATTGGTCAACATGGCGAATCGGCAACCACTCACGGTAGAGGACAGGCTTCGAGCCGTCACGCACGATCCCGATTTCACCTGGGAAGCCCTGCAGCTTCATATTCGGAACACTGAGCGCAAAATAAAAAAGCTGTTGGCAATGAAAGTCAAAACTACGACAAAAAAATCTCGAACCAGAATACAGGCGCGAACCTCATACAGACGGGGCCTGCCAGCCTCCACCCTGATGTAATCGCGCGCCTGCCCTTTGGATTATCAGATCGGTCGGCTTGTGCTAGAATTCCCGCCTCTTCTTTACAACACATCAAACTGTTTTCTGGAGGGACGTCCATCATGATTTTAGGCATGAGTCTTTCGACATTTACCCTCGTACATGTTCTGATCAGCCTGATCGGGATCGGATCGGGATTCATCGTCCTGTTCGGACTGCTTGGCGGTAAACGGCTCGATAGCTGGACAGCAATCTTTCTCCTGTTCACGGTATTGACCAGCGCGACCGGGTTCCTCTTTCCCTTTACTCACCTGTTGCCATCGCATAAGGTCGGGATCATTTCGCTGGTGGTGCTGCTGGTGGCGATCCTGGCGCGTTATGCCTTTCACATGGCAGGCCACTGGCGCTCAACCTATGTGATCACCGCGATGATTGGCTTTTATCTGAACGTCTTTGTCCTGGTGGCGCAGGGATTCATGAAGGTGGGACCACTACACGCTCTGGCTCCGACGGGGACCGAGCCGCCCTTCCTGATCGCCCAAGTCATCGTGATGGTGATCTTCATCGTGCTGACCATTTTCGCGGTTAAGAAGTTCCGCAGCGCCTGATGGGCTGCAAAATGGAGAAGTGTTCCCCGGGGAACATTTTGTGGTCACGAATCCGTACGTACGGGAATGTATGAAGTAGTTTGCTTTGTCGGAGTTAGTGCAAATTTCCGTTTCGGGAATAGATCTCCGACTATCTCCTCAGAAGATCGCCATTGATGTCCATCAAACGCCTGGTTCGCAAATCCATCCGGAGTGCCGGGTGGGACATAAAGAGGTTTGATCCGCTTTCCTCGGAAGCTACGCAGTTGGCGCGGCAACTTTCCGTCCATCGAATCGATGTGGTATTTGATGTCGGCGCCAATACTGGACAGTTCGCGGAGAGATTGCGCGATGCCGGATTTCCGGGGCGGATTGTCTCTTTTGAGCCTTCCACGGCAGCTCACTTGACGTTGAGCCAACATGCCCAGCGCGATGCAAACTGGACTATCGCTCCCCGCATGGCTCTGGGCGATCACAATGGGACAATCACTCTTAACATTGCCGGCAACAGCGCTTCCAGTTCGGTGCTGCCGATGTTGCCATCGCATGCGACCGCCGCTCCGGAATCACGCTACATTGGTTCTGAGACAGTGGACTTACGCACGCTCGATAGTGTAAGTGCAGGGTTCGTCACGAAAACCGAACGTATTTTTTTGAAACTCGATGTCCAGGGATTCGAATATCAGGTGCTGCAAGGAGCTGCGCAGTTTATCAACCGCGTCGCTGGGATTCAGATCGAGCTCTCACTCGTTCCTCTCTACGATGGTGAACATCTGTTTGATCCCATGCTTCACAATCTGGAAGCGCGCGGATATGAGTTGTGGTCGGTGGTCCCGGGGTTTGTCGATCCCGCTACCAGCCGACTGCTGCAGTTGGATGCAATTTTCTTTCGGAAGTAAAGTTGGTGGTTCCCACCCTTGCAAAAAACGCAAGAGTGGGCCATCCCAGTCTTCTTAAAATCCTATGGCTTACGCCTGGTTCATCTTGTTGCTTGCGATTGCGGGGACGGCGCTCATGTTATTGCTGCTTCAGGGAACGCCACTGGGCACGGTCCTCCATGAGCGCATTCCCGACCGGCCGCGGCTGCGTATGTTTGTTGCTTCCGTCAGTTTCTTTCTTACTTTTGCCGGAGTGACGGGCCGTGGTATATGCCGTCCTGCACCACATTCCGCCATTTCATTTCATCGAAGCCGGCGGCAGCCACATTCACCATCTGGTTTTTGGGATCATCATACTGCTGCTGGTGGGATACGGCTGGCTGGCGGATATCGGGACCGGCACGGGAGACACGTCGATTTTCCTTAGCCGGCTGATGTCCATTCTTTACGGCGTGGGCGCGGCGCTTACGCTTGACGAATTTGCTCTCTGGCTGAATCTGAAAGACGTTTACTGGGCGCCCCAGGGACGAACCAGCATCGACGCCGTCATTCTTTTCGGCGCTCTCCTGGCAGCAGGCAGTTGGGGTGCTCCGTTGTTCAAAAGGAAAGCAAAACGATAGAAGCCGCAGGCTTCGGCGTACCTTGCCTCCCACCTCCCAAGATCAGAGAAAAATGATCCAGTCCTCAAGCACCCAAAGACAGCCATCGCAGATGTAACGCTTTGGCGCTAAACGACACTATCTTTAAGGTGCGATGTTGTGCGACTGACTCAACTGCCGGTCAGGGAGTCAGTCCGACATCGAGGGGGGCCCATGTTTGCTCGAAAGGTTGCAGTACGTCTGAAACCGAACTCACTTACTGAATTTACGAATCTCATGGAGTCGGCGATCGTTCCCTGGCTGCAAAAGCAGGCAGGGTTTCAGGATTTGATCATCCTGTCCGTTCCCGATGGAGGAGAAGTAACCACTATCAGTTTCTGGGATCACAAAGGGAGCGCGCAAGCTTACAACTTAAGCGGTTATCCGGAGGTTTTGAAGATCCTGGGAAATCTCCTGGATGGAACTCCTTACATTAAGACATTTGAGGTGGTCAGCTCGACCCTTCCACGGGTCACCTCTGCGCGACTCCCCGAAACAGAGAATCTCGTCCAAGCGTCTGGCCTGGCACAACTTGGCTGCCGCTCATACGAAACAACCGCCTAAACGGAGAGCCTGATCGACGGACAGATAACAAACCCGTTTTAAGCGCGATCAGGATCATGCGGCAACGCCGATGCCAGGACGAGTGCTGCTCCGGCGAAGAGCAATGTGTCGGCGACGTAATTTATCGCTTCCGTGATCTCCGGCGCCGATGCGCCGTGGGCGAGGATCAAAATAAGCAGATATAGCGAAAAAGTCAGGACGGTCATTAACGCGCCGATCGAAGCTGCGGCTATCCTGGATTTTTTGTTGAGGGCCAGGCCGATGCCAGCAGCCAGGAGGATTGCTCCCGCGAGGTATCCCCATAGGCTGTGCAACGGAACCCAGGATGGCGTGATTTTTTCCAAAGGAACCCCGGGAGCAAACTCGGGATGTAGAAAATGTTCGACAGCAAAAAAGATCGCCGCAATCGCTATGACGATGCGCCCAAACAAAATCATCCATTTCGATAGTTGCGGCGACGAAGCGCGGCTATGCAGTCCGGCGAGAGCCCATGCGCCCGCGGCGAAAGAGAGATCTCTCAGGGCGACAGTCCACGCGAACCGATCTTTGGGATTCGCGAGCACATTCGGTATATGAATCGTGCACACAAATAGAAAGAACAGCAATCCGAGCAAGGTAGATGACAAGCGGACGAACTTGCGAACGGTAAGACTGGTAGCGGCAGCGAGAAGCGCGAACCCAACAAAATAGGCCCAAAACAAATGCCACGGTATCCAGGACGGGACCATCGTCTGAATAAAGCTCGCGCCGCCGAAATGCTCAGCCGAAAATACAGCGAGCGGAACGGCAACGAAGAGGCAGCCCAGGCTAATGAGTTTGTCCCAGCCGCGAGCCGCGCCGATCTCTTTTCGAAGGATAAAAACTCCGGCGACCAGATAGAAAAGCCCGGCAAAACACATCCAGAAATTTGTTGACGAAAGCATCAGGACCTCTTTCACGAAGGTGCGCGGCAGAGATTATATCCCGGTCGCCGAGTACAGCATTCAGGAGAAGAAAATCGTAATTAGACTCACGGACTCGAATGTAACCCCGCGCGCACGCAAGCCCACAACCTCTACCCCTCTTATCGTTTGACCCTGTGCAGGGAAAGCACTTAAACTGAGAGAGTGACCCGCATGCGCGTTGCCAGCCTGTAGGAGGCTTCTCCCTGAAGCGTAGGATACGAAGCTCGTTATATGCCGCCCTGTTGGGGTTGCTGGTGCAGGTGTCCCCGGCACAGCAGCGACCACCCAGATCACTCTCGACACCAGTGAGACGTTGTTCACCGTTCTCACGGCAATCAATGCCTGCGGATACGATACCGAACTGGACGGATCCGATCCCTTGCGGGAGCAGATCCGCGCCGAAGTTGCCAAGAACATTGAGGCTTCGGAGAGCTTGAAGAGCTCAGTCGAAGTGATGTGCCAGTCTTATCAGCAGCATCAATTGCCGGAGGCATCGCGGAACCTGGCGCAGTACGTTTCGCTGGCCCTCTATCTCAACCCTCCGCCGGTTCTCACCTTGAAGGTGAAAGAGGCGGACCTCGCGCCGGATGCCGTGCCGGTGCTGGACATGGTGCCCATGCTGCAGAAGTTTTATGCGATGCCGGCTTGCACGAGATCTGGCATCGTCATCTGCAGGCTTATGCCGCCTTCACCGATCGCTATCACGAGCCCGTGGCCAAAATGTTGTTCGACACGGACATTTATCTGAAGGTGCCTTCGTCGGGATATCTGGGACGGGGATTCACGGTGTATCTGGATCCCATGGGTGCGCCCGCTCAGATCAACGCACGCAACTACGCTTCTGACTACTACGTAGTGATTTCTCCCGGCAAGAATGCCTCACTTAAGATGGACCAGATCCGGCACACTTATCTTCACTACCTGCTCGATCCCATGGCGCTAAAGTATCCCGAAGAGACCAAGCGACTGTCGCCATTGCTGGATTCATTGAAGACTGCTCCGATGGATGAAAGCTTCAAGGAAGACCCGGCGCTTCTGACCACCGAGTGCTTGATCCGGGCAATTGAAGCCCGCACCACGGGCCCCAGCAAGACGCCCGAAGCGGAACGGCAGCAAGCGGTCAACGCGTCCATGGCGCAAGGCTTCATCCTGACCCAGTATTTTTACGATGCATTGATCCTGTTCGAAAAAGACTCATTAGGGTTGCGGAATGTCTTCGGTAGCATGCTGGTGAGCATTGATGTGCGCAAAGAAGAGAGGCTGGCGGCGGCGACCCCGTTCGCCAACCAGGCCGATCCTGAGATATTGCATTTGGCCCGCTCTCCCCTCGAAGGCAAGCTGTTGATCACCGCGGAGCAGCGACTTTCGACCGGAGATGTGGCCGGCGCCCAAAAGCTGGCGCAGCAGGCCCTGGATGAGAAGAGCGAAGATGCCGGCAGGGCGCTATTCATTCTGGCGGAGGTTTCCGTCAAGAACAAAGATATGCTCGGGGCGCGAAATTATTTCGAGAAAGCCCTGGGGGTGGCGCACGAACCGAAAGTGATCGCCTGGTCCCATATCTACCTGGGAAGAATTTTCGATTTAGAGGAAGAGCGTGATGCGGCCCTTGACCATTACCGGGCTGCTCTAAACGCCAGCGAAGCATTGCCCGAAGTCAAAGCCGCTGCGGAGAAGGGTCTGCAGCAACCTTACGAACCGCCCAGCCATTCTGAGTAGAGTGGCGGTAAATGAGTAGTGCAATCGGCAACGAATTCCATGGTCGCAGTTCAAGGAGAACGCATGAAGCGAGTAGCGATATTAGTTGGGATGTTGGCTCTGACATTTGTCTGTGCCGCCCAAAACCAGCCAGCAGCAGCAAAGCCAGGCGCTGCCCCGCAAGCAGCCACCACCCCCGCCGACTCCACCGCCAGGCAAGCGTCCACCGCAAGCCAAGACGCAACCCGAGTTTGATGCCTATAAGGCGGCGATCGCCAACATCAGTGACGCCGCAGCCATGGAAAAATCGTCTGACGACTTCGCCACCAAGTTTCCCGACAGCGAATTACGGGTTCTGCTTTATCGGGCGGCGATGAACAGCGCGCAAAATGCCAACAATGCCGACCTGATGATGAAGATGGGGGAGAAAGTACTGGCTCTGGATGCAAACGATCCCGAGGCTCTAGTAGGTGTGGCGCAAGTCTTAGTGGAACGCACGCAAGACACGGACCTCGACCGGGACCAGCGTTTCGAGCAAGCGACCAAAGATGCGCAGCATGCGCTCGAGACTATTGATACTGACATTACCGTCCCACCCGGCACGCCCCAGGAAAGAGTAGATGGGTACAAAGCCTATTTACGCTCCACTGCCTATTCGATTATCGGGACCTTGCAGTACAAAAAGGAAAAGTTTGCCGATGCGGAAGTTTCGCTGCGTAAATCCATTGATGCTTTCCCGTCCCAGCCTGACCCAGTAGCTGTGCTACGACTCGCGCTGGCCCTGGACAAGCAGGAAAAATATCCAGAAGCACTGAAGGAAGCGAACCACGCCGTCGAACTTACGAAAGACGGTACCAATGTGGGAAAAGCGGCGCGTGACGAACAGTCCCGCCTGGTGCAACTGGTTCCCGGTGCCCAGGCGCCGGCTGCCCAGGCGCCAGCCCCGGCCAAACCATAGCGATCAGGAAGGAATGTAAGACTGCGGCAGGCGGGCTGGTGAAGGCACAGCCGCTCGCTGACAGAGATCGATCCATCCTCCAGGCTCCCAGATGATTAAAACTCCTGACATTGCGACCCTGGAAGAAGTTCTGGGATACCAATTCAAGCGGCCGGAATTATTGCAGCAGGCGCTGACGCATTCGTCCCAGGCCAGGGAATTTGAGGCCCTGAAACCCGCTGAAACCACAAGAGCGGCAGACAACGAGCAACTCGAGTTTCTGGGGGATGCCGTCCTGAGTCTGGTGACAACCGAGGAATTATTCCAGCGTTTCCCCCATTTCAGGGAAGGCGAGCTTTCAAAATTGCGGGCGCACCTGGTGAGCGAAAAACATCTCATCAGCGTGGCCCAGCGATTGGAACTTGGTTCTTATCTGCGATTAGGCAGGGGAGAAGAGAAAAGCGGAGGCCGCCAGAAGACGGCTTTGCTGGTGGACGCCTTGGAAGCCGTGCTGGGCGCCGTGTACCTGGATGGCGGCATGGAAGATGCCCGGCGGTTCGTTCTGCAGAGAATCGTCAATCCGGAGTTGGAACGGAATGGCAGCAGCCTGCCGGTCACCGATTACAAATCTGCTTTGCAGGAAAAATTGCAGGCCAACGGACGGCCTCAACCCACGTACGTGCTGGTAAAGGAACACGGCCCGGACCACAGCAAGACTTTTACCGTCGAAGCCCGGCTGCACAAGACCGACCATCACGGCAAAGCGGCATTCGTCGGCCGCGCCGAAGGTTCCACGAAGAAAAACGCCGAACAGGACGCAGCCCGGCAAGTGCTGGAATATTTGGCCTCTGTTCCTGAGGGAGCCAATGGGCAACTGCAACGGAAAGGCCGTTCCTAGCCAGACTCATGGATGCCGTAGAGAAACCATCGCGAAGTGACTGGCCTGGCTCGCTGCAATGGCTATTGAACGCCGTGGTCATTGCGACTTTTGTGATGACTTTTATTGTGCAGGCCTTTCAGATTCCTTCCGAGTCCATGGAAAATACTTTGCTGATCGGGGACTACCTGTTGGTGGACAAGTTTCGCTATGGCGGGGGGAGTTTTTTCGACCCGATCTTGCCTTATCGCCAGGTGCATCGTGGCGACATTATTGTATTCCACTATCCCATCGATCCCAGCCAGCATTTCGTGAAACGTGTCATCGGCGTTCCCGGCGATCATGTGCGGCTCAAAAATCAGCAAGTCTATGTGAATGGGGTACTTTTGAATGAGCCCTACGTACATTACAGCACCGTGGGACACAACGTTTTTCGCGACGAGTTTCCCCGTGCCGACATTTTGGATCCGGACGAAGAGGGGGAATGGTGGCTGCTCATGAAGAAACTTGTTGAAGACGGCCAACTGATTGTCCCGGAAGGAAGTTATTTCGCGCTGGGCGACCATCGCGATGACAGCAAGGACAGCCGCTACTGGGGATTTGTCCCCAGAGAGAACATCGTGGGACGGCCTTTAATCATCTATTGGTCGGTGAGGAACGGAACCGAGGACCTGCCCGCGTCTCCCACCGTGGGTGATAAACTTTTTCATTTCGCCTATGCAGTAACTCATTTGTTTCAACTCACACGTTGGAACCGCACATTTCGAGTGGTTAGCTAGGGCGCAACTGCCCTCCAAGAGGATTGATTAGTGGCCAAAAAAGAAAGCAAGCAGGAAGAAAAACCAAAAGAGACGATCGTCGAGTTTCTGGCTTCGCTGGCGACAGTGTTGGTGACGGGCCTGTTCATTATCACGTTCATCTTGCAGGCCTTTGAGATTCCCTCCAGTTCCATGGAGAACACCCTGCTGATTGGCGATCACGTGTTTGTGAATCGCATGCAATTCTCGCCCATCACCCATTGGATTGGGCCGCTTCTTCCCTATCGCGCGATCAAGCGCGGCGATATCGTCGTATTTCTTCATCCCGGAGATCCGGGACTCTATGTGGTGAAGCGGGTCATTGGGATTCCCGGCGATCGCATCCATCTTCGTGACGGCGCGGTGTATCGCAACGGCGAGAAGTTGGACGAGCCTTATGTGATCCACACCCTTGGCAACTTCAACGATTACCGTGACAATTTTCCGGCCGCCCCGCCCGAGCCCGGCGGCGAGTATGGGGACCTGGCGGTCAGTCTTCGGACGCACATCGAAGGCGACGATTTAGTGGTGCCCCCGAACAGCTATTTCGGTATGGGTGACAATCGCGACGTGAGTCTGGACAGCCGGTTCTGGGGATTCATCCCGCAGGAGAATGTCATTGGGCGCCCCATGTTCATCTACTGGTCATTCGAAACGCCGCGCGATCAGTACGAGAAGACCGGGATCATCGACCGGCTGAGTTTCATCGCGCAGGTGGTTATCCATTTCTTCGATGAGACTCGCTGGCACCGCACATTAAGGGTGGTCCGGTGAGATTTCTTCGTTCCAGACGCGGCCTTCTGGCGCTTGGAGCGTTGCTCGTGCTAGCTCTGTTTCTGGTTCGACCGGGAGCAGAACGGCTGCGGACCAGGATTGTCCACTCCATCAGCCTGGCGCTGGGAAGACAAGTGGACATCTCTTCCGTTACTCTGCGTTTGCTGCCGCGGCCTGGATTCGAACTGCAGAATTTCGTGGTCCACGATGATCCCGCTTTCAGCGCCGAGCCTATGTTGCGAGCGGACCAAGTTATTGCAGCTTTGAGAGTCAGTTCATTATTTCGGGGCCGCATTGAGATCGCTCGCCTAATCCTGACGGAACCCAGCCTCAACCTGGTGCGCAATCGCGACGGGCACTGGAACCTGGAAAGCCTTCTCGAACGTGCCGCCAAAACGTCCGTGGCTCCGACCAGTAAGGCGAGGACCGAAATTCGTCCCGGCTTTCCCTACATTGAGGCGGATCGTGGCCGCATTAATTTTAAGTTCGGGCAGGAAAAGAAACCCTACGCTTTGACTGATGCCGACTTTGGACTCTGGCAGGATTCGGAAAACGCCTGGGGCATGCGTTTGAAAGCGCAACCGGTGCGGACGGATTTCAACCTCAGTGACACCGGCCTGCTGACGGTCAATGGGACCTGGCAGCGAGCCGCTGCTTTGCGCGCAACTCCTCTTCAGTTCAGTCTGTTGTGGGAACGGGCGCAACTCGGTCAAGCCTCCAAGCTGATCTACGGAAACGATCAGGGATGGAGAGGAACCATCGAGTTTTCCGCCAACCTCCAGGGCACACCCGGCGATCTTATTTTTGGGACGGAAGCGTCCGTAGAAGATTTCCGTCGCTATGACATTCCTGGTGGCGGGGCGATGCGATTCGCGGCCCAGTGCAGCGGCCATTACAGTACCGCGAACCGGATGCTTTCCAAACTTGCCTGCCGGGCTCCGGTGGGGAATGGTGCAGTTACTGTGGATGGCGGTATTGCCGGTTTGCCCGGTTCTCCAGCCTACGACTTAGTCATGGCCGTTCAGCACGTGCCTATCCAGGCGTTGGTGGAATTCGCTCGCCACGCGAAGAAAAACATACCCAACGATTTGATCGCGACCGGCGAACTGGAAGCAAATATTAATTATGTCCGGGCTGAGAATGAGACTCCGGGCTGGACCGGATCAGGCGAAACTCTCGGCTTCCGCTTGAGTTCGAACTATAACAAGACCGAGTTGGCGCTCGATAAAATTCCCTTCGTGATCGCAGCGAAGGGAACTTCCGCTCCTCCAATGAAAATGGTGGGCTTCCCAACTAGGACTGGAAATGCTCAGACCCCGTCTGAAACCCACCTGGAGATTGGTCCATTCAATCTGGCGCTGGGAAGACCTTCGCCTGCAATCACCCGAGGCTGGATCTCTTACTCAGGCTATGGCCTTGCACTTCAAGGTGATGCGCAGGTGCAACGGTTGTTGCAGGTTGCGCGAACCATCGGAATTCCAGTACTCGGACTGGCGGCTGATGGGCTGGCCAAGCTAGACTTGCAAATCGCCGGTAACTGGCCGGGATTCAAGTCGCCTACGACCACCGGCAGAGTGCAACTGCATTCGATTCACACACCCGTGGGCGGATTAAATGCCCCGTTAGAAATCGCCTCCGCGGACCTCTCTTTGGAACAGAACGAAATCAAAGTGCAAAACATCACGGCTTCCCTCGCGAAAAGTACCTGGCACGGATCGCTGAGCTTGCCACGTCAGTGCGCTGTGCCGGGACAATGTCCGGTTCGCTTCGATTTACATGCGGATGAAATCGCCACTGATCAGTTCGCCCTGCTCCTGAATCCTCAGTCTCACGAACGAGCCTGGTATCAATTTTCGTCTTCGTCCTCGCCTGGAATTCCTTACCTGCGAACTCTGCACGCCGTGGGAAGGCTTTCCGCAGACCGCTTAATGATTCATAAGTTGGTGGTTACTGCAATTTCGGCCAATACCGAGTTGCAAGATGGCAAACTCCGGTTGTCCGATTTGCGAGGCAATGTTTTCGGTGGACGTCACGCCGGCGAATGGAAAGCGGATTTTGCGGTCAAACCGCCGAAGTACTCTGGCAGCGGCACTTTGGAGCACGTCTCCCTGGGGCAACTTGCCGACGCCATGCATGATGGCTGGGTCAGCGGAACGGCGACGGCAAATTATCAGACGGCGGCTTCCGGTTGGAGCACTCCCGATCTGCTTATGTCGACGAACGCCAATTTGCAAATAGATGCGCTGGATGCCCAGTTGCTGCATATCGCTCTGGGCAACGCGGCCGGACCTCTACAAATCCGCCACTTTGCGGGACGGTTCCTGATTCGCAGCGGTCAATTGGAGATTCAGAATGGCAAAGCCGAGACGGCAAGCGGCGTTTATCGGGTGAGTGGTACGGCCTCTTTCAGCCGTAATTTGGACATGAAACTCTCTCGTGAGGGCGGCCATGGATTCAACATCACAGGCACTTTGACAGAACCCCACGTGTCTCCCGTTACGCCTCCAGAAACACGGGCTGCTCTCAAACCATGAAAATCTCAGCGACAATCCTGACTACTCTTATCTTTCTTGCAGCGGTTTTTCCAGGTACGACGCAAACGCAAACCACTCCCAATCCTGCCGCCACGTCCAGCATGGAAAAGAAGCTGCAACATGTCGTCAGCAACGGAAAATTGGCCCACCCAGATCCGTCGCCAACCGAATTCTCCGATCTGGAGATCAATTCCTATTTCGCGAGTGGAAAAGTCAAGCTGCCAGCCGGTGTGCAGTCGATCAATTTTCAGTCACAACCTGGAGTAGTCGCCGCCAGCGCGCAGGTGAATTTTGATCAGATCAAGTCGGGCCGCAATTCCGGCAATCCCCTGCTCTCGATGTTCAGCGGGGTCCACACAGTGGTGGTCGTTGCTCATGCTCATGGTGAAGGCGGGCAAGGTTTCGTGCATGTGGATTCCGTCATCCTGGACGGCAATGAGATTCCGCCAATTATCCTGCAATTGTTCGCGCAGAAATTTGTGCAACCGAAATACCCTAACATCGGCATGGATTCTCACTTCAGCTTGCCCGATCGCGTCGATTCAGCCACGGTCGGCCTGCAAAAACTGACCATCACTCAGAAGTAATTACTGCACGTATCCAGCTCCCCGCAGCACTTTTCCGGGCTTTGCACCGGTCATTTTTCCCTGCTCGATGACGGGCACTCCGTTCACCAGCACAAATTCCATCCCTTGCGACAACTGGTTCGGATTCTCGAAAGTGGCTAGATCACGCACGGTTGCAGGGTCGAAGATGACTACGTCAGCCCACATGCCGGCTTTCAACACTCCGCGATCAGTGAGCCGCATGCGCTGCGCCGGCAAAGCCGAGAATTTGCGAATAGCGTCTTCCAACGTGAGCTTATGCTCCTCGCGAACATACTTGCGCAAAATGCGCGGAAAAGTTCCGTACGCTCGCGGATGCGGGTGTTCCTGGCCGAGCAGCCCTTCCGGAGAAGTGCCCGACGAATCGTTGTCAATCGACACCCAGGGTTGTTGCAACGCGAGAACAACGTCAGGCTCCGACATCCCAAAGACGGCGACTTCAATGAGGGGATCTGCGATGAGTAAATCACACAATGCGTTGATCGGATCTTTTCCCCATAGCTTCGCCACTTCGGCAAGCGTCTTGCCTTGTAGGGGAAGAAGCTTCGGGTTCCGCACCACGCCAATCAGGATTGACTCAGGCCCTGGAATCTCCTGCCATTCATTATCCCAATCGTTCGATGGTGTCATCATCTCCTTGCGAATGCGCGCCCGCAGCGCTGGATCTTTCAAACGCTCCACAAGCTTGGCATCGCCGCCATCGTGCGCCCATTGCGGGATAAACGCCGAGAACGTGTTGAACCATGCAGGATAAGCGTAGGTATTGGCGCTAACGTCCATCCCCTCCGCACGAGCGGCGTTGATTTTTGCGATTACCTCTGGCATGCGGCCCCAGTTTTGCTTGCCGGCAACTTTGAGGTGCCAAATTTCCACGGGAATGTGCGCTTCGCGTCCGATGCGCAAGGCCTCGTCGATGGCCGATAAAACCGAATTACTCTCGTCCCGCATATGGGTGGCGTAAATGCCGCCGAATTTTGACGCTTCCCCAGCCAGCGCAATCAACTCTTCTGTCTTTGCGTAAGGAGCTGGGGCGTATTCGAGAGCTGTGGAGAGTCCTACGGCTCCATCACGCATGGCCTGTAGAACCAGATCTTTCATTTGTTCAAGCTGTTCCGCCGTGGGCTGTTTATCGTCATCACCCAGGACCATGCGTCGCACTTGCGTGGCGCCCACGTAGCTGGCCAGATTGATGCCCATTCCTTGACGTTCCAGTTTCGCGAAATATTGCCGAAAGGTCCGCCAGTCCGGAATGAGGTGATAGTGCTCGTAGTCAGCGCGGTCCGCTTGGACAATAGCATCGCTCAGTGGCGCTGCTGAGTTACCCTCGCCGGTGATCTCGGTCGTGATTCCCTGATAGATCTTCGAGGGCAATCGCGGATCCACAAGAATCGTCTTGTCCGACTGCCCGAGCATGTCGATGAAGCCAGGGGCGACTACTTTGCCTTGCGCGTCAACGGTTCGAGTACGCGGTGCTGCGGTGAGATTACCAATCGCCGCGATCTTTCCGTCGCGGATGCCGACATCTCCGGAATACCAGGGCGAACCGGTGCCGTCGATGATGTGGCCATTGATGATGACGATATCGAACGATGGGGAGGCCGGTGATTGTGACCAGCCCTGCGAAATTCCAGCCAGCAAAATCGTGGTGATTCGCAGAAATTTCCCAAACCTCCGCGTTATGTTGTCGTTCATTCTTGCCCTCTCCATGTGCACTGGTCCAATCACAGTCGGCTGGTAGCACCAAGCAGTTTACCTTCACCATCGAGTCGCGGCCAGCCGGTATGCTATGTTTAACGCGCCCCGAAAATTTTGCGAGGCGACTATGCCCAGATACGAATATCGCCCCATTAATCCGACGCCGGAAGCGCAAAAGAGCTTCTTGGAATGGATCGAGCACCTGGATAAGGAGTTCGGCAACCGCGATGCAAACCATCGCAGCCAGGTAGTTCGCGACGCTTTGCACGAGCTTTACCTCGGACGGCCCTACGCTGCGCCAGGTCCAGCCAGCACTCTCGCCGAGCAAAGCCTCGTCTCCAGCTTCGATCCTCGCAATTCTTCACTGGAGCCGGAATATTACGGCGATGTGGACCCAGTGAAATATGCCGAGCGCAAACCCCTCATCTGGTTCTGGATGATGTATGACCGCTCGGCGGTGGGACTAAACCATTGGCTGGGATTCCGCGTTCGCGCCATGCTTGGCCGCCACATATTTAAGTATTGCGGCAAGAACGTTAAGATTTTTCATGGCGTCGAGGTCTCGTTTGGCTACAACCTGACAATTGAAGACAACTGCACCATCCACAAATATGTACTGCTGGATGACCGCGGGGAACTGATCATCCATGAGGGCAGCTCGATCTCCGATTTCGCCAATGTCTATACTCATGCGCATGATTTGAATGATGGCATGATCGTCTCCAACCATGTCACCGAGATCGGTCCCAAGGCGCGCGTGACTTATCACGCCACGGTCATGAGCGGCGTGAAAATCGGCGAACACGGGATGGTCGGTTCGATGGGAGTGGCTTCGAAGAACGTTGAACCTTTCAATGTGGTGGCCGGCATCCCCGCCAAGCCGATCAAAGTGAAACCCATTGCCCCCGAGGAAGTGAAGAAGGGCTTCGAGAAGCATTAGACGGGCTGGATTTCATGCGCTTACGCTCGCCTCAGAAGCCCAGACACCGCGCGGAACCTGCGCCTCGCATGTTAATATCGAAGCCAATCTCGCGTCGGAATCTTCGTCAAGGCTCTACACAATTTGATGTCTTTTGATCCCTCACATCAACGCAAACGCGTGCTCAGCGGCATGCGCTCCACCGGCAAACTGCATTTGGGGAATTTTGTCGGCGCGCTGGACAATTGGGTCCGCATGCAAGACCAGTATGAATGCTTTTTCTTTATCGCCGATTGGCACGCTTTGACCACCGACTACGCTGACACTTCAAAAGTGAAAGAAAATTCGATTGAAGTGATGCTCGATTTTCTGGCGGGCGGCCTGGATCCAGAGCGCTGCACCATGTTCATCCAGTCGCATGTGCCGCAACATGCGGAACTGCATCTGCTGTTTTCCATGATCACACCGTTGGGATGGCTCGAGCGCGTCCCCACCTATAAAGAGCAGCAGGAAAACGTCACCGGGAAAGACTTGAATACTTATGGATTTCTCGGCTATCCGCTTCTCCAATCGGCGGACATTTTGATCTACAAGGGCGACTTCGTTCCGGTTGGCGAAGACCAGGTGCCCCATGTGGAACTGACTCGCGAAATCGCGCGGCGGTTTAATCAGTTTTACAAACTCCACGGCACTCCAGTATTTCCGGAACCGAAGCCATTGTTGACGCCTACGCCAAAGTTGCCCGGCACCGATGGCCGGAAGATGTCGAAGTCGTATGGCAACACCATCATGCTCACTGATCCCGAGGCGGTGGTCCGGCAAAAACTGAAGACCATGGTCACGGACCCGGCGCGCGTTCGCCGCACCGACCCTGGCAATCCTGACGTTTGTCCGGTGGGCGATCTACACAAGCTATTCAGTAGTAAGGACACCATCGCCAAGGTTTACGAAGGTTGTCGTTCCGCGGGCATCGGATGCATTGAGTGCAAAGGCTGGGCCGCCGATTCGCTGGTTCAGATTCTTGCCCCCATGCAGGAACGCCGCAAGAAATACGAGGACCATCCACGCCTGGTCTGGGATATCCTTGAGGCGGGCGCTGCCACGGCTGGCAAGGTCGCGTCGGCTACTATGAGTGAAGTCCGGGAATCCATGGGCATGTCTCTGGAGTTCGAGTAAGTTATGACCGCGATGAGCAACAAATTAACGGCGGAAGAATTGAAAGCGATCTCGGAAGTACCATCCACACCGATCACCGCGGTGGACGCGGCGCCGATCCTTTCTGTGGTTGCGCAGAAATCGCAGCAGAAAAAAGAAGAAAATGACTTTCCTTTCGCGGTCAGCGTGAGCGATGTCTATGAAGGCCCGCTCGATTTGCTGCTCGATCTCATTCGCAAGCAGGATATCGACATTTATGACATCCCGATCGCCAAGATCACCTCGCAATATTTAACCTACGTCGAAAAACTTCGCGAGTTGGACGTGAATGTTGCCGCCGACTTCATCTACATGGCTGCGGTACTGATTCACATCAAGTCAAAGATGCTTTTACCGCGCGACCCTGCTGCCTCCTCCGAGGAACAGGACGATCCCCGCACCGAGCTGGTAAATCGTCTGATCGAGCACGAGAAATTCAAGTCCGCAGCGCAGATGCTGATGCAGAAGCAGCAGATCGAAGATGCTGTCTGGTCAAACCCAGCGATCAAAGAGTTCATGGATGATGAGGGCACCGAGCCTGAAATGGCTGCCGACGTGATCGATCTGGTGAGGACTTTCCAGCAGATTCTCGATCGAGCCCGAACCCGCCCCATGATCCAGGTGGATGAGGAAACTGTCACTGTCGGACAGATGATCGATTACCTTCGGCGACGTTTATCGCTGGAAGAGCGGCCCATCCGCTTGAAGCAGTTGCTCCGTAATATCGACTCTCGTCCAACACTAGTTTGCATGTTTCTGGCCCTGCTCGAATTGGTTCGCTTGCAGGCGATCCAACTGCGGCAGGAGCGTTCATTTGGCGAAATTTTGCTCCGCAAACATACTGGCTTCGAAGCCATTATGGCGGAACAGGTCTCAGTAAAAGATGACTGGCGGTAAACGGAAGAAAGAGTATCTGACCTGAATCATGAGTCTTAAAGCCCAACTCGAAGCCATTATCTACGCGGCGGAAACGCCGGTCACGCTCGACAACATGATTCACCTCGTTAAGGACACGGTAGCCAATGGCGGCCCGCCGGACGATGCCACCATAAAGTCGCAGGTCCGCGTAGCTCTGGAAGAATTGTCCAGTGACTATGCCGTCGCCGATCACGGCATAGAAATCCGGCAAGTTGCTAGCGGATACCGGATGTCTACCAAACCTGAACATCACGACGTGGTTCGGGCCTTCGCCAAAAGCTTGAAGCCACCGATCCGCCTGTCCATGCCGGCTTTAGAAACTCTGGCTGTGATTGCCTACAAACAACCTGTAACTGTGCCTGAAATCAGTGAGATCCGCGGTGTGGATTCGAGCGGAGTCATTGCCACCCTGTTGGATCGCAAACTGATCACCACGGCGGGCCGTAAGGCCGTCATTGGCCGGCCGATTCTTTACAAAAGCACCAAGGAATTCCTGCTACGATTCGGGCTGAAAGATGTCAGCGAACTCCCCAGCATGGAAGAGTTCGAGAAGTTGGTTGCCGAATCATTTCAAAGCGATTTGTTGCCGGTCACAGATGGCGACGCAGGAGATGAAGATATGACGAAGAGCACATCAAAAAAAGATTCCCCTAAGAATGATGGAGTGGGGGGTCAGCATGGCAAGCCCAATCCAGGCAGTGTCGCGCCGATTAAGGCCGAGGACGATACCTCGTCGGACGACCCGACGACCGGTGCCGGTGACGACGGCGTTGGCGGGCAGCACGGCAAGCCTTCTGGTTCTTGATTGCAACGAGAACAACCTCCAGTAAAACCAGGCACGACCAAAGGCGGGTACAATGGAAGGTGACCCGACTGTCTATTCATGCCTGCTGAACGTCTGCAAAAAATTATCGCTGCTGCCGGAATTGCCTCTCGCCGCAAGGCCGAGCAAATCATCACCAGCGGACTCGTCTCCGTAAACGGCCAGGTCGTCACCGAACTGGGCACCAAGGCTGATCCTGAAGTCGATCACATCCGCGTGAACGGAAAGCTTCTTCACGGTCCCGAGCGGCATGTTTATCTGTTGATGAACAAGCCCAAGGGCTACGTCACTACGCTTAGCGATCCGGAACACCGCCCCACCGTCATGGATCTGCTTCATGGCGTGGGAGCGCGCGTTTACCCTGTGGGCCGACTCGATTACGCGAGCGAAGGACTTCTCCTGCTCACGAATGACGGTGAATTCGCCAATCTTTTAATGAAGGCAGCGTCGCACGTTCCAAAAACTTACATGGTAAAAGTAGCCGGAAAGCCGAAGGATGATGGCCTGAGCAAATTGCGATCTGGCTTATTTATCGGCACGGAAGACGGACGGCGAGTCAAAACTGCGCCCGCCAGAATCAATCTGATTCGCGAAGCCAACAATCCCTGGTACGAAGTTACATTGACCGAAGGCAAGAATCGCCAGATTCGGCGCATGTTCGAAGAGATTGGAAACCATGTAGAGAAGATCAAGCGCGTGCGCTACGGAAGTCTTGAACTGGATGTGCACCCAGGAAAATTCCGGAAGCTGACAACCGAAGAAGTCGATCGGCTCAAGGCCATGACCAAACCGGGAGCCGATCCGGCAAGATTCATCCCAATTTTCACCAAGCCTAAAGTTACCTACGCTAAGATCGACGCTCAGCCCGCCAAGCCTAAATTTGCTCCACCGCCAGCACCTTCGCGACCATCTGCATTCGGAAAGTCCAACGGGACATTCGCGAAAGCAAATAACAAGACGGCTGGATCAAAATTTACTTCACGCCCATCCGGCACGCGCGCTTCGAAATTTGCGAAGCCCGGTAGCTCATTCGCTAAAACAGATGGCAGGCCTGCAGCCGCCAGCTTCAGTCCGCGCTCATCCAGCTCACGTCCATCATCTAACTCACGTCCATCGGCCATGCGCACCGGTTCATTCGCGAGAACCGACTCGAAGCCAAACCGGCCAAAATTTTCTCCGCGACCTTCCGCCGAACGCCCATCGAAGTTTGTGAAGCCCAACGCATTTGCGAAATACGCCAAGAAACCAGGCGGGACAAACTTTACTCCACGGGATGAATTCCGAGAATCCAGTGCCAAGAAGCCGTCTGGCACATTTGCACGATCAAGCGGGAGGCCGACCAGTCCCAGTTTCAATCCACGATCGTCGAATACTCCGCCGTCGAATTCGCGCCCATCGGGTGCACGTCCATCGACAGCTCGCCCATTCAATCCAAGGTCGTCTTCCGGACGCTCGTCTTCGCAACGCCCGTTTACTTCGCGTCCGGCTTCTGGACGCCCATCATCGCCAGGCGGGCCGCGCCATACAAACCGGCGTCGCTCCCCAAAATCGTCCTAGTAATAATGGTTCTGGTCGAGCCGCTGGGTGCGACTTGTGCCGAAGCACCTTGTGCCGTGCCCGCCGCAGAATCGGGCGCGGTCGCCGCAAAGACCACCGATCGCAGCCGCACTTGCTCAAACATCGCCGGAGAGAATGCGTCCCACGCGCTGGTCACTCCGCCGGCCAATACATACATCGGCAGATTGAGTGCATTGACGGCGCTGGCAATCACGATCCCGAGCGCTCGTCCGACGCGGGCAAAAACTTTCTTCGCGCCTTCGTCTCCTTGGACGGCAAGGTTGTACACCGCTCGTGCCGAAGCGCCATCCACGCCCGCTTCTTTCGCCATCCGCACCACCGCTTTGGCGGACGCATACTGCTCCAGGCATCCGCGATTGCCGCAGCCACACGGCACCCCGTCGGGCTCGACGGTCGTGTGACCAAACTCGCCAGCCATCCCGGTCATGCCATGCCAAATCCGCCGGCCTAGCACAATCCCGCCGCCCACGCCCGTACCCAGCGTAAGGATGGCCATATCGTCCACATCGCGCGCCGCGCCCAGCCAATTTTCTCCGAGAGCGGCCACGTTCGCGTCGTTTTCCAGAATCACTCGCGTCCCCAGCCGCTGCTCAATCTCCGCCTGCACCGGCGATCCGCCCCAGCCCGGCATATTCGCGGACTCGCGCAGCATGCCGGTTTTCATATCAATAATTCCCGGCACCCCAATCCCAATTCCCTGCAGCGTTTTGCCGCTTTTATATTTGGCAGTGAGCTGATCGATGGCCCCGCACATGTCGCCGATGACTCGATCCAGTCCCAGCGTGACCCGAGTATCGAGCGCGATCTTCTCCAGCAGATTCCCCTGCTCATCCACCGCCGCAATGCGCAGATTGGTTCCGCCGAGATCCACACCAATAGAAAAATTAGACATAAGTCGAGCTCTTCAGATTACCATCACAGATTTTTGATTGTCGATGATCCCGTCTCGACGGCATTGGAGTTCGAACCCATTCTTCGAAAAGTCATCCCGAAGATCCGGCGGTTTTCAGCCGGGCGAGGGATCTAGCGCGCATCTGCACAACCGCCGTACCCCGAGTGCATACCCGCCACTCGCAAGATCCTTCGCAAGCTCAGGATGACACTTTGTTTAAGAATGAAATTTAAAATTCGAGCGCGGATGCAACTACTTCTGACACTTCGGACAATAATGGCTGCTACGCCCCGCAATGACAATCCGCTTGATCGGAGTCTTACAAACCAGACAAGCCTCATCTTCCCGCCCATAAACCCGATGCTGTAGCTGAAAAAATCCCTCTTCGCCATCGGCATCCACATAATCAGAAACCGACGACCCGCCCAGCGCAATCGCCTCTTTCAAAACTTCCTGCACCGCAAGATAAAGCCTTCGCAGGTCGTCTCTAGTAAGTGACGACGCCCGCCGCCGCGGCCTGATCCCCGCCCGAAAAAGCGATTCATCGGCATAAATATTCCCCACGCCGCTGAGCAGATTTTGATTCAGCAACGCGCTCTTGATCGGCGTCTTACGCCCATGGAACAGCTCAACAAATCGCTCCAATTCAACTTCCAGCGGCTCGGAACCGCTGGCGGCAAAATCATGGGAAACACTAAGCCGCCCAAAACGCCGGGGATCGACAAAGCGCAACTCCCTCCCCGAAGCCAGCTTCGCCACCGCGTGCGTGTGCTTCTCGATCTCCGCGTCGCTTTCGCAAACCAGCATGCGCCCAGTCATCCCCAGATGCACAATCCACTGGGCTGTTGCTGGTGCTAGATGTGGAGCGGGCGCCCCCGCCCGCTTTGGAGCTTATGACCGATTTTTTCTTCTCGGATTGGCTTTTCTCGGAATTGCCGCCCAGCCCCACTCTCCAGATCAAACACAATATGCTTCCCCACCCGCCGCACATCCACAATGCGGCTGGATTCCAGCGTACCCGCAATCTCAGCCGCCGGCGATTTCAACGGCTCCGGCTTCGATCCCAGCCACACGGACTCGATCACATCCCCATTGACCCGCTTGGCCAGTCCCCGGGCAATGGTTTCGACTTCAGGAAGTTCAGGCATGAAAAATAGTTTACAGGCATCCGAATGCAAGCGTCAGTCCACGCCTCAGCACCAATCACGAACGACGCCTGACCAAAGACCGGCAGTGGCGCCAATTTCGTTTTTAACAAGGCGGTGCTAGGATGCTGATTCCGGAGCCGCACTTACCCTAGTATTCCTTTCTCCGACAGAACTCCAGCGGCTTCCAGCAAGGAATCGCATGACTATAGCCGTTGGATTCGTTTGCAAAGATGGCATCGTTCTCGCAGCCGACACCAAGGAAAGCTACGAATTCGAGCACACTTTCGTTGAGAAGATTTCTCTACGTAATGCTGGGGAGTGCCAGTTCGGAATAGCGGGGTCTGGAACAGACTATCTTCTGGATTACCTCACGCCGAGGATCATGGATTTGATTGTAAAGGGCGATCCATGGCCCACTTTGGATGCTTGTTTCATTGAACTCGAAAATTTGATGGCACAGCTTTATGAAGGCGATCCGATAAAGGCCTACCCGATAAATTCCGCAGAAGAACTTTACACTTCTAGTCTCCTTGCTATTCGCCTCAACCCTAGTGTGCAGCCTGTGTTGTTTTCCATAAATTGCTCACTCGTCACTTCTGTCCCAGAATTTTCTGTCATCGGTTACGGCCCCATGAAAGAAATGGCCCGCGAGATGTGGTCGTTGGATTTGACGGTAGAACAAGCAAGCAAGGCCGCACTGTCCGTCATTCATGACACTAAGCGTCGTTCTGGGGGAGCGGGAGGTGTCACAAATATACTCAAAATGTTTAACGACAGTCGGCCTGCTGAATGGGAAAGAACATGGGATCAGTCGGCCAGAGAAGCACTTTTGAATGATCTACGGCTCCTGTATCACCGAATGGTTATAACGGTAACGACTCCAGGTATTTCAGACACAGAATATGAACGAGTGAGTGCAGCTTTAACTAAGAGAGCGGCTGATATTCGAAAAGCGTTTCAAAAAATTGAATACGAATATAAGCAATGGCTCGCTCAGGCTATAGGTATAGGTGGTGGAAGCGTCATAAAGTTTGAGGATTTGCCGCAATTCATAAAGGACGCAATGCAGCGGCCACCTAATCCGTAAGAAATCCAAGTGCCTTGCGCACCAGATCGTCCCCATTTCACTAGTGCACATTCTTGCCAGACAGAAAATCAGACAGCGGCACACCCTCTGGGATGATGGCGTACTGACTCAGTAGAGCAATAATCCGCAGTACGCTTTCCGATCCGTGCACGGTTATAGTCTTACCGTCACTCATTTCGAGCGTAAGCTCATCTTGGGTAATACTGTGAACCTGCACAATGTGACGCAAATTGAGCAGAACTTCGCCTTCGTCAAATGAGAGATAAATAAATAGAGGGTTGTCGGAATCGGATTTCATAAGGCATCCCATGATGCCACAGAGGGGATGCTAGAACGGTGGAAATTCAAATTCAGCCCCACTAACCCCACCCCACCATTGCCCCCGCCCCGCCCCGCAGGTTATGATTCTCGGTACACCTCTACTGCACCTTATCCCTGTAATTCAGTACATGCGCAGTTCGCTGGGGCAACGAGTGTGTGCGAACCCTGGAATGCGGTTGGGCCTTTCTCGCACGTCGTTGGAGCGGCCCCACGCTTCCGTTCACGGAGCTGGCATTGAGCAAGGGTAAAACCGCGGTCATCGTAGGCGCCCAGTGGGGCGATGAGGGCAAGGGCAAGATCGTCGACGTCCTCTCCGAAGAGTTCTCCATCGTGGCGCGCTATGCCGGAGGACACAATGCCGGCCACACCGTCATCATCAATGGCAAGAAATTCATCTTGCAGCTGGTGCCCTGCGGCGTGCTGCGCGCCGGATGCCGCAGCGTGATTGGCAATGGCGTCGTGCTCGATCCCATGGCCTTCCTCAAGGAAGTCGCGGCCCTGCGCGAAACCGGCGTAAAGGTCGATGGCAGCCTGTTCGTCAGCAATCGCGCGCACGTGATCCTGCCCTACCATCGCATGATCGAACTCGCCTCCGAAAATGCTCCCGGACGCGTAAAAATCGGCACCACTTCCCGCGGCATCGGCCCCGCCTACGAAGACAAAATGGGACGCCGCGGCCTGCGCGTGGCCGACCTGCTGGATCTTTCGCTGCTCAAAACGCACATTGAAAACGCCTGCCGCGAGAAAAACATGATCGCGCACGCGCTGTTCAACTCCGAGCCACTCGATCCCGACAAGATGTACCACGAGTACGCCGAGGCCTCGGCCAAGATCGCCCCGTTTGTGACC
The DNA here is from genome assembly GCA_963723765.1 of Terriglobia bacterium. Lineage (GTDB taxonomy): Bacteria > Acidobacteriota > Terriglobia > Terriglobales > Acidobacteriaceae > DATBAX01. The sequence goes on from CAVRSD010000002.1 coordinate 110,364, forward strand.
GACACCGCGGTCATGCTCAACAACGCGATCAATCAGGGCGAATCCGTAATGTTTGAAGGCGCGCAGGGAACCATGCTCGACATCGATCACGGCACCTATCCCTTCGTCACGTCTTCGAGCGCGACTTCGGGCGGCGCGGTCATCGGCACCGGCGTCGCTCCCACCGCGATTGGCACGGTCATCGGCCTGACCAAAGCCTATTGCACCCGCGTAGGCGGCGGCCCGTTCCCCTCGGAACTATTGGATTCCACCGGCGACCAACTCCGCGCCCGCGGCAACGAATACGGCGCAGTCACCGGACGTCCCCGCCGCTGCGGCTGGCTCGACTTGCCGCTTTTGCGCTACGCTGGCATGATTAACGGCATCTCCTGGCTGGTGGTGACCAAGCTCGACGTGCTGGACGAAATGGCTGAAATCCCCGTCTGTGTCGGCTACAAAATCGGTGGCAAGACCACAACGGAAATCCCCGCGCACGCCAGCGGCTACGATCCCATCGAATGCGTTTATCAAACTCTGCCGGGATGGCGCACTCCGACGGTCGGCATCCGGCAATTCGAAAAGTTGCCGAAAGCCGCCCGCGAATATTTGGCTTTCATCGAGAAGGAAACCGGAGCCCGCGTCGGCATGGTTTCCACCGGGCCAGACCGCGAGCAAACTATTTTTGTGGACGATTTTGCCGCTGAGATGAAATCGTTGACCGAAAAGAAAATCAAGACGCACGCATAAAATTCAGGAGACGGAGCGATCAATGGTAGTGCTGGCAGTAACGTGGATGGCGAAAGTAGGTCACGAAGCGGAAGTCGCCGCAATTTTCTCCAAGCTGACTGAGGAGTCTCGCAAAGAACCCGGCTGCGTGGTCTATCAGGTACACCGCCACAAGACCGAACCGCGCCGCTTCTTCATCTACGAGCAATACAAAGACGACGCCGCACTCGAAGCCCACCGCGCCGCCCCGCATTTTCTCCAGTACGCCAAGAAGGAACTTCCGAAATTTGCCGAGCGCGTGGAAGGAAATTTGTACGAACTGCTGGGATGATTTTGGGGAGCTGACTTCCAGAAGCTGCGGAAAAACTCTGACTTTTGGGTGGAGCCGCCGCTTCAGCGCTGCGTCAAAAGCCTTTGTCCTCCGTACGCGCTTCGGCGCCTGAGGTAGTTTTAGCCGAGAGCTGACGGCTGAAACCTGACAGCTATCATTTGTCCACCATCAACACCCCGCCCGACGCATAACTTTCCTTCGACACTTCATGAAACGCAATCGTAATCCCCTCGCGCTTGGTCACGGCCTCTTCCACCAAAACATCGGTAATTCGCTGCGCAATCTTGCGTTTCTGCTCCGCCGTCCTTCCGGATAGCATCGTAATCTGCACCATCGGCATGGGAACTCTCCTTACTGCGCCAGTTCGTATCCCGCAAAAAAATAACTCAGCTCAAACCGCGCCGTATCCTCCGCGTCCGAACCATGGATGGCGTTGTACTCAATGCTGGACGCCCACTTTTTGCGAATCGTCCCCTCTTCCGCATTGGCTGGATTGGTCGCGCCCATCAGCTTGCGCAGATCGGCAATCGCATTTTCTTTCTCCAGCGCCAGCACCACAATCGGCCCGCTGGACATAAAGTCGGTCAACGACCCGTAGAAAGGACGGCTCGCATGCACCGCATAAAACTGCTCGGCCTGATGCTTGGAAATTTCCAGCATCTTCATGGCGATAATGCGAAAGCCATTCTTCTCAAACTGCTCAATAATGTCTCCGACTGCATTCTTCTTCACTGCGTCGGGCTTCACGATGGTAAAAGTACGTTGCAGAGTCTTCATAAGTTTTTAATTCAATCCCTGTAAAGACGTGCCTTGCCACGTCTCTCTTTCCAGAATATCAAGCCTTCGCGCTCGCACCCAGCGCTTGCACCAGAGTCTCGCCAATGTCCGCAGGCGATTTCGCCACCCGAATCCCGGCAGCCTCCATCGCCTTGATCTTTTCTTCAGCCGTACCCTTCCCACCCGAGATGATCGCCCCAGCATGCCCCATGCGCCGTCCCGGAGGCGCAGTCTGCCCGGCAATAAATCCGACCACGGGCTTTTTCATCCGCGTCTTCACATATTCGGCAGCCGCTTCCTCAGCATTGCCGCCGATCTCACCAATCATGATGACAGCCTCGGTCTGCGGGTCTTTATTAAACAACTCCAAAGCGTCAAGAAAATTCGTCCCAATAATCGGATCTCCGCCAATCCCAATCGCCGTCGATTGCCCAATCCCGCGCGTGGTGAGCTGATAGACAGCTTCATAAGTCAGAGTCCCCGACCGCGAAACAATCCCAACATTCCCCTCTTTATGAATCCGCGCAGGCATGATCCCAATCTTGCATTTCCCCGGAGAAATAATTCCCGGACAATTCGGACCAATCAATCGCGAGCGCCGCGTCTGCAAAAACTCCCAGGCTTTCACCATGTCCAGCGTCGGAATGCCTTCGGTGATGCAAACAATCAACTCGATCTCGGCATCGGCAGCTTCCATAATCGCGTCCGCGGCCGCCGGCGGAGGCACAAAAATCAGCGACGTGTCCGCACCCGTCTTATCCACCGCTTCCTGCATGGTGTTAAAGATGGGCCAGCCTTCATGCGTAGTCCCACCCTTGCCAGGAGTCACGCCCCCGACAATCTTGGTTCCATATTCCGCGCAGGCCTTGGCATGAAACGTACCCTCGCGCCCGGTCAGCCCCTGCACAATTACCTTCGTAGATTTATCAACCAAAATGCTCATAATTTCGTCTCTAATTCCTAACCCTTGTCATCCTGAGCGAAACATTTCTTACGCGAAGCGTAAGAAATGTGCAGTCGAAGGACCCCTATACCCTCAACTGACGCATCACCCTCTAGCCGCAGCCACCACTTTCTCCGCCGCGTCCTTCATGGTTTCCGCCACAATAAAATTAAATCCCGATTCCTTCAAAATCTCGCGCCCCTGCTCGACGTTCGTCCCTTCCAGCCGCAGCACAATCGGCAACTGGATCTTGGTTTTCGTCGCCGCCTCGACCACACCCTTGGCCAGCGTATCCACCCGCAAAATTCCGCCAAAAATATTGATCAGCACAGCCTTCACGCTCTTATCGCTCAGCAGGATTTCAAACGCATGCGTCACCTGTTCGGCATTCGCACCGCCGCCCACATCCAGGAAATTCGCAGGCATTCCACCCGCATACTTGATGATGTCCATGGTCGCCATGGCCAGTCCGGCGCCGTTCACCATGCAACCCACGCTGCCATCCAGCTTGATGTAGTTCAGGCTGTACTTCGAAGCCTCAACCTCAAGCGGATCTTCCTCAGTCACATCGCGCAATTCTTTCAGATCGGGATGCCGGAACAGCGCATTGTCATCGAAACGCCACTTTGGCATCGAGCGCAAACAAGCGTCCATCCGTGCAAGTGATAAATGGATTAATCTCGATCATCGAAGAATCAGTTTCTTCAAAGGCCTTGTACAAACCAGTCATGAAGCGCACTGCTTCGTTGATCTGCGCCGGCTTCAATCCCAGCTTGAACGCCAGCTTGCGAGCCTGAAACGCTCCTAAGCCCAGCTTAGGTTCAATGTATTCGCGAAGAATGGCGTCAGGATTCTCCTCCGCGACCTGTTCGATTTCCATCCCGCCCGATGCCGACGCCATAAATACCGGCTTGGCTTCCGCGCGATCAATCACAATGCCAAGATATAGCTCTTTCTCAATCGGCAAGGTCTCTTCGATCAGCAACCGCTGCACCAGTTTGCCTTCCGGGCCAGTCTGGTGCGTCACCAGTGTCATGCCCAGAATTTTGGACGCCAGTTCCGACGCCTCTTCCACCGACTTGGCGATTTTCACTCCTCCGCCCTTGCCGCGTCCTCCAGCATGGATCTGGGCTTTTACGACTACCCCGGTTGCCCCTGCGTTGAACAAATTCTTCGCTGCAGCTTCGGCCTGTTCCCGCGTAGTCGCCACCTCGCCGCGCGGCACCGCGACGCCATACTTCTTCAGGATTCCCTTGGCCTGGTACTCATGAATTTTCATAATGATTCCTGATGCAATCCGGTTCCACCAACTGGTTCAACTTATGACGATCGGCAGGTCTTGCTTGCGGCTTAAGACATCGGGCAGCAAACTATTGATTCTATAGAAGGGTAGACGAATAGGGCAAACGCAAGCGCCTTGAAAACGGGCGACTTTGATTTTGGGTGGCGCAGCGCTTCCCAGCGCTGCGATAAAAGGTTCTGTCTTCTGCACGCGCCTTAGCGCCTAAGGTTACCGAAGCTCGCTACCCCCTTCAAACTCCTGCCGATACTCCTTCATCTCCCGCCTCACCGTCTCAAATCCCCCAAACCTCCACAGATTGGCCGGCTCGATATCGTCATGGGTGTTGGCATCAAATCCTTCATCGGGCGGCCCGAATTCATTGAACTGGTGAATCACCAGAAAGATGGGATCGACCTGCTTCGCATAGCTCATAAACGATTCGAGTGTCACGTAGGACTTGTCTTCTCCAAAACGAAGCGCATCGTCGGAACAATAGGGCGGCGCATTTGGGTTCGGACATCCCCATCCGTCCTGCCCTGCCGTTGCGATGGAGACGGTGAAGTTCTCAGCTCTCGAACCTACCTGGTTATAAGTCGGATAATACGGGCACAAAGCCCCGGTGCAAGTAGTATTCAGCCGGTCCACCCAGCTCCAGAATCCGTAAGCAGGATTGATTTCAATCGGCCCCACGGGCGTGCCCGGAGTTGCCCACAGACCAGGCTGGCTGTCGAGATATCCGGCCATGAATTTGAAAGTGTATTTCCTGCCGAGTTCGGGATGGCGTTGTAAAAACTGTTCGAGCCGAAACCACAGAGGGTGGTCGGCGGAATCCGGGTCCTGCGCCGCCCCCAGAAAGATCAGCATGAGCGGCTTGCCTTCATAAATCACGCCCAGATTCGGGTATCGTCGCAAGCGCGCGCCAAAATATTCGATTTCTTTTTCGAACGCAGTCTTGCCATCAATATCTTCGATCAACACATTACTGTCAATGCCGCCAAGCATGGGGATCAACTTCAGGCGAGTTCCCAGCCCAGCCCATGCCGGATAAAGATTGCCGGTATTGTCGCGGATGCTCTGATTATTTCTGCGAAACGACGGCGTGCAATCTCGAACGTATTTCTGGATGAACCACTCGCTGTTGAAAATGCAACTCACATTATTGGTCACTTCGCTGATGGCAGCATCCACGCCCATGTATTCCAGCCACGCGACGTGCTGTTTGATCACGGCGGGATCGGCGCTGTCATAGCCGCCTCCGATTGCCTGCATGTCCGCCGACTGCAGCAGCGGCAGGGCTGAGAATCCCTGAAAGTTCAAAGCTTTCGGACCGAACCAGGCCTCATATTCCATGACCACCACATGGCTGTTCTCATCGACCACCAACGGCCCGCTCGCAGCGGCAGCCGATGCCGCCGCCAACAAAGGTAGCAACACAAATAGCAACTGCGCGGAATGCGAAATTTCCTCAAGACCGTAGTTTCCAAACCTCACTGGATTCGTTCGTACCAGCGTCTCTCCCATGGTAACCCGCAGCCCAACCGAATGTTTCCTGGTGAACATGCTTTTGATCCGGCCGAGCACCACCCGTGATTGGTTTGCCCTCCCTGAAATCAGCACACTGGGGGTGCCCTATGTCTCGCCGCTTTTGCGAATAACCTGCCCGGAGCAAAGTCGAAGGGTGGGAACTACGGACGCAGAAAGCTAGTTCTCCACGCGCCAAAAGCATTTTTCCCAAAAAAGGAATCTTTCGTTAACTCTGCAATCAAAACGACTTCAATCATTTTGTACATATATTTCGGTACGCACAAAATGTTCCCCGGGGAACATTTGTGCAAATCGCAGTTGTGTTCCACGGGGAACATTTCTCCATTTTGTAGGCCAATGCTAACCTTATACTCACCCATGATCCTCGACGCCCTCCATCGCATTGCCAATCACCGCGAGTCACTTTCCCGTGAGGAAGCGCGAGTCGTCATGGAGGAAGTCCTTTCCGGCAAATGCACCGACTCCCAAATCGCTGCCCTCCTCGTCGCCCTGCACATGAAGGGCGAGACCGTCGAGGAGATCGTGGGCTTCGCCGAAGCCATCCGCGCCGCGGCAACGCCCATGAGTCTTCAGTCAGCCCTCGACGTCAGCGGCACCGGCCGCGATGCCCTGGTCGATACCTGTGGCACTGGCGGAGACGCCAGCGGCACCTTCAATATTTCCACTGCAACTGCTTTCGTGGTTGCAGGCGCAGGCGTCCGCGTCGCCAAGCATGGCAACCGCAGCGTGACTTCGAAGTGCGGTTCGGCTGACGTCATGGAAGCTCTGGGCGTCAACATCGGTCTTCCTTCCACACGGCTTGCCGAATGCCTGCATGAAGTTGGCATCGCTTTCCTGTTTGCGCCGGCCATGCACTCGGCCATGAAGCATGTCCAAACCGCCCGCCGCGAGCTGCGCTTGCGTACAGTTTTTAATTTGCTGGGTCCGCTGACGAACCCCGCGGGGGCTTCGGCGCAAGTGGTTGGCGTCTATTCGGTGGAACTGGTGGAAAAACTGGCAGAGGCTCTCAGCATGCTGGGCTTGCATCGTGCGCTGGTGGTGCACGGACTCGATGGACTCGACGAAATCACCATCACTGGGCCGACTCGGATCGCTGAAGTTCGCGAAGGCAATGTCCGCACCTACGAAGTCACGCCGGAAGAATTCGGAATGCAGCGCGCCCCCATCCAAACGATCTCAGGCGGAGATGCCGCAGCCAATGCCATGATCATTCGGGAAGTTCTCGCTGGAAAGAAGTCTCCGCGTCGTGATGTCGTTTTACTCAACGCGGCTGCTGCCCTGGTGGCCGCAGGCAAAGCCGACCATCTCTCAGGTGCCCTACCCCTCGCGGTGAAGTCGATTGACTCCGGAGCCGCAGCCGGCAAGTTGGAGGCGCTCGTCCGCTTCACGACCCGCGCGTAACCGAACTACTACCGAGCTTTCTTCTTTAACGCTTCGATCTGCTCCAGATGTTTTGCGCTGTGCGTGTCCAACTTTTCGACGATCTCAGCGAGGCGCCATTCCCGCTTGAGTTCAGGATGAAAGGCCGACTTCTCCAGGTCGGACGCCTTGAGCCTCCGCAAGATCTGCAAGTTGGCATGACGATTGACTCCGTATAGCGCAATCATCTCCGCAGGAGGCGTCTCCAGGTATCCAAGATTTCGCGCCCAAGCATCCTGGTCCATGGGCGTGATCGTCGATTTCGGATCGGCAAGCATTTGCCGGATGCGATGACCGAACACAATCTCGACATCCGCCAGGTGTCCAAGAATTTCCAGGATGCACCATTTGTCGGGGGCAGGTTTGTAGCGCAGGGTCTTGTCGGGCAGGCCTGACACAGCAACCGCGGTCAGCTTCGGACTCTTCTCCGCAGCTTCAAGATGTTTCTTGAATTCAGCTTCCGTCATGTTGTCTCCCGATCAGTTTCGCTTTACCGCGGCTGGAATCTCAATCTTGTATGTGTTGTTGCTGGTGTCGCTTTCCGGCACGCTGCCGTCGTTGAGCACGACGTCCTGCGGCGTCGCTGCGCAATCCATCCGTATCAAGACCTTGGCTTTGGCATGCACCTCGATCCGTTTGGTGATTTCTCCGCTCTCCATTCGCACCGTGACGGGCACCTCAGCACCCACATCGCCCAGGTTTTCCACGGTGATGGTGACCACATAGCCGCTCCCAGTCGTGGGGCGCGTGTACGCCGACTCCACACGAAAATCTGGCAGACCGCGATCGTGATAAACCCAGCCATCGAAGAACCACTGCAAATCCCGTTTGGATTGGACCTCGAACAGGTGCTGCATGTAGGCCGGGTCTTTGTCCTGCTCCGGATGATATGTTGCGAGGGCCTTTTTGAACGCCTCTTCGCCGACCATGTCACGCAGCATCCACCAGACGAACATCGCTTTGCTGCGATAGAACTCTTCGTTGCTGGTGTTGATCAGCGTGTCGTTTGTATCGTCCTTGCGATTCGCCGCCGCCCTTTCGGTGTCGGCGATGGCCGTGCGATGCGATCCCATGAAATCCAGCGCAGCTTGCCGTCCCGATTGCTGCTCGAGATCGAGTGCCTGCGCGAAATGCGCCAGGCCTTCGTAGATCCACGGACGGGGCGAGGGAAAGGCGGCGTGCGTGAGTTGATGAACCGCAGTTCGCCGGTAAAGCCGCGAGTCGCTGGTGCCGAGCGGAGTGAATAACATACTGCCGCTTTCGAACGGGGAAGCTTCCGGGTTGGAAAGCTCGATCGCTTCGATTTTTTCTTTGGGAGCGCCGAACCATTCGGTGATGAAAGGAACGGCCAGTTCCGCAGCCAGAGCATAATTTTCCGCAGCAGATTTATGCTCATCTATATAGTCGATCGTGATCGTCTGATGATCGAGAATCGAGTATTCCCCGAGCGCGAAGGTTGGCACTGTCATTCCCAGCGGCGAGAACGAACATTCCATTGTTCCCATCAATTGGCCTAATCCCTCATACATTTCTCCAACAGATTTGCCGTTGCACATGAATCTTGGAACTTCGTCGGCGTATTGTTCCGCGTAGTGCAAGGTAACTTTAAACTCCGTCTGCGCTTCCCTTGCCTTCCACTTCCCGATCGTCTCGTAGAGAGTGTTGCCTTCCGACAAATTCGCGAAGTCCACGGCCACCGGGTACCACGCCACATAGCCGATGCCGCGCACCGCCGTAAATTTTCCGATCTGATCCCAATCACTGTGCTCCGCTACTTTTTTCGGAACGCCAATTCTGGTCAGCCGCGTGGCATCGAGCGGAATCACGCCTTCATAGCCGATCTCCAGTTCGACTGTGCCTTTGGGTGGAACTTCCTGCGGCAGGTTCACAATCGCTTCGGAGAGTTCGCCGGTGTGATCAATGTCCGATGTGTAAGGCTGAGTGACGTATTGCACTTCTCTGTCGCCAACATGAATCGACCGCCAGTGCAGAGTCGACGAGATTTGCAGCGAGATATTTTTTTGTGGAATCGCTGAATCGTTGCGGAGAGTAATCTTGCCCCGGACCGCCAGCCGTTGCTGACCGGGCTCGATCCGCACATCTAGATCGTATTTCGTGAAGGTAAAGGCTTCGCGATCAATGGCGAGACAGGTCGCCACTGAAGCCGCAAGAACACAAAGCAGGAAAAGAAGCTTCATTCTGATTCCGGGTGCCCCGTCCTTCCCGCGCTTTTTGCGGGAGGGCGGGGATTTTCCTGGTTTCGCCGCTGCCGCACAATCTCATACAGCATGATCCCGGCAGCGACCGACACATTCAGCGACGACATTTTGCCGAGCATGGGAATGGACACCAGAAAATCGCATTTCCGCGCCACGAGATCGTGCACACCCTTGCCTTCGCCACCGAGTACGACAGCGCAATCCATGTTGTAGTCGAGCGAATCGTACAATTGCGTCCCACGCTCATCGAGCGCGACCATCCAGATATTCTTTTCCTTCAACTCCTCGACCGTACGCGCGATGTTGGTAACTTTGGCGATGGGCAAATGTTCGCTCGCTCCCGCCGAACGCTTTGGTTACGGTTGCAGTCACGCCAACTGCCCGCCGCTCGGGGATGACTACCCCATCCGCTCCGGCGGCATCGGCAGTGCGCAGAATCGCGCCCAAGTTGTGGGGATCTTCAATGCCATCCAGTACTACAAGCAGAGAATATTTCCCGCGCTTGGCCGCGATCACATCGTCGAGTTCGTTGTACTGCCTCGCCGAGGTCACGGCTACCACGCCTTGATGTGCGTTGTTTCCGGCCAACTCATCAAGCTCGGCGCGGGTGACGAAACGCACCGCAATGCCCTGCTTACGGGACTCATCGATGACCTGCTTCAGGCGCAGGTCGTTTCTTTCTTTGGCGACGCCCACCCAGGCGAAGGTGCGTCCCCGGGCTTTCAATGCCTCGGCGACTGCGTTAATTCCATAGATGTAATTCATGAGAGGTAAGTTTACCGCTTGCAGGGTTTTGGGGCGAGGGCCAGGTGATGGGATCGGCTATCCCGATGCTAGACTTGAGTGTGGAAGTAAAGGGAGTCGAGCTCGCTCGACTGGACGGGTCGAAGACCCGTCCCCACATGGTTATTGGATCTTTCGAGAGATCTCAACACTCATGAACGACGTCTATATTCTCTCCGCGGTACGCACGCCCATTGGGAAGTTTGGGGGCTCACTGGCGTCCATGACTGCCGGCGATATGGGCGTCGTCGCGGCCAAAGCTGCGATGGAACGGGCCGGCGTTCGTGCCGATCAGATTGCAGAAGCGATTTTTGGAAATGCCCGCCAGGCTGGCGGCGGTCCCAATCCAGCCCGGCAGATTTCTATTCGTAGCGGGGTTCCGCAGGAAGTTCCCGCTTATACCGTGAACAAGGCCTGCGCGTCCGGATTAAAATCCATCGCACTGGGATATCAGGAGATCGCGACTGGCAATCTCGAGTGCGTGCTCGCCGGTGGAACTGAATCGATGTCGCGGCTTCCTTATTATCTCGAGGGCGCGCGCTGGGGCTACCGGCTGGGCAATCAGGAACTGGTGGACGGCATGTATCGCGACGGATTTTTCTGTCCACTGGCGAAAATGCTCATGGGCGAAACCGCCGAGGTGCTCGCCGAACAATACAAGATCACTCGCGACGAGCAGGACGAGTTTGCGTTGACCTCGCAAACCCGCGCTGCGGCTGCTGTTCAAGCCGGGTATTTTAATAACGAACTGGTCCCGGTCATTCTCGAAAGCAAGAAAGGTCAGCAGACTTTCAGCCAAGACGAACATCTCTTCGTCGGAGCTAGTCTGGAAAAATTGGCCAAGCTAGCTCCTGTCTTCTCGAAGACAGGGACGATCACTGCGGGAAATTCTTCCGGCATAACCGATGGCGCTGCTGCTGTGGTGATCGCAGGCGAAGACTTCGTGAAGAAGAACAACCTGAAGCCACTCGTCAGAATCGTGGCCATGACTTCGGTGGGCGTCGATCCGCGCATCATGGGCATCGGCCCAGTTCCCGCTCTGCGTAAGCTGGAGCAGAAGCATAAGCTTCGCCTGGCTGATTTTGATCTGATCGAATTGAATGAAGCCTTCGCCGCCCAGGTGCTCGCTTGCGATCGCGAGTTGCACTTCGACCGGGAAAAACTCAACGTCAACGGTGGTGCCATCGCGCTCGGACATCCCATCGGATGCACCGGCGCCCGCATCACAGTCACCCTGCTGCATGAGATGATCCGCCGCAAAGTGAAGCGCGGAGTGGCGACGCTGTGCGTGAGCGGCGGGATGGGGATGGCGATGGCGATGGAAAACGCAACGTAAACTCTTTCCCAACTCAACCCTCTGTCATCCTGAGCGGAGAGGAAGTTTCGCGCAGCGAAGCTTCCTCGCAGTCGAAGGACCCCTACCTCAAGCACACTGCCGATACTAGGGGTCCTTCGGCTCCGCGGTTCGTCCGCATTTGCGGACGAACTGCTGCGCTCAGGATGACAAGGGAACTTATACACTGTGCAGAGCGGAATGCTGTCCAAAACATTTGGCTGCTCGAATGGCCAGGGGGATTTCCGGTTACCTTCCCCGTTTCGCTGCTAAGCCTTTCCCTGGCGCCGTTCAGCAAGAACCATGCTCTCTCGGCCCCAAAAGTCGCTATACTTCCCCCTGTATCGAACGGGTTAAAAGCAATGCCTCTATCAACCGTAATCGTGGATGACGAACAGCTCGCCCGCGACGAGCTCGCCTTCCTCCTGAAAAATATGGAGGAAGTGAACGTCGTGGCTCAGGGCAAGAACGGCCTGGAAGCTGTGAATCTTATCCGCGAACACAATCCCGACCTGGTTTTTCTTGATGTGCAGATGCCTGGCCTCGACGGCTTCGGCGTGATCAAGAAATTGCTGGACCGCAAAGTGCCGCTGCCCAAGATTGTGTTTGCCACTGCGTTCGATCAATATGCGGTGAAAGCTTTTGAAGTGAATGCCGTCGACTATCTGCTGAAGCCCTTCGATCGAAAACGTGTAGCCCAGTCGGTGCAAAAGGCGAAAGCCAAGACGGAAACCAATACCGTTTCGTCCGACAAATTAGAGACTCTGGTCCGCATGCTGGAGTCGCAGAAACCGCAGACTTCGAAAATCCTACTCAAGGCTGCTGGACGCCTTTTCCTGGTCAACCAGAAAGACATTTGTTTCGCGTCCATCGAAGACGGCATTATTAGCGTGGTCACCACCGGAGTTAGTGGCATGGAGGGTCAGTCCAACTGCCGCACTCTCGAGGAACTTCTGGACAGTCTCGATCCCAACTTTTTCTGGCGCGCTCATCGCTCCTATCTGGTCAATATCAATCGCATCAAGGAAGTCGTGCCCTGGTTCAAGAGTTCCTACCAGCTGCGCATGGACGACAAGAAGCAGACCGAAATCCCCGTCAGCCGCGCTCAAACCAAACGCCTCCGCGAACTTTTCGGACTCTGAGCACTCTCGGACGGAAGAAACTTCCGGACAATGGCAACCGGTATCTTGACGAATGCATCACACGGCTTAGGCTGTAAGTGTATCTGGGGCATTTTGCTTGATCGAATTCCTGCACAAAACCCATAAGAGCTGGCCAGTCAAAGCATTAGGGATTGTGTGCGTGCTGCTGGTTTGCTTCAGCGGCTTTGCCCAGGCGGTTCACGTCCACAACGAGAATTCCAAACTCCCCAGCCATGAGTGCTCCATTTGTTCGGTGGCGCATGCGGGAGTGATCGCCAGCGCCACCTATCAGCCTTCGCCGGTATTTGTCCGCTCGGTGCTCTTTGTTGCCCCGGACACCATCCATCAGTCTTCAGGTTTCGTTTTTTCTCTCCGCATTCGTCCGCCTCCACAAGCCTAGGGTTCGAAAACATCTTAGCGGGATCCTGAGTGGTCCCATTCCCCAACCCTATTCATTTTCCTTTGGAGGAATTCATGCTGGCTTCTTATAAGAAGTCGCTTCATGCGGCTTTTGCAGTGCTTTTCGTTTTGACCCTGTCCCTGTGCGCGCACGCGCAATCCGGAAGTTCAACGACTGTCAACGGCACGGTTGTAGACCCCACCGGCGCGGTGGTGGCGAATGCCACTGTGGAGATTCACAATCCAGTCAGCGCCTTTGACCGGTCAGAGACCTCGGACAGTTCGGGCAATTTCAGCTTCCCCAACGTTCCGTTCAATCCGTATCACATGAGTGTCAGCGCTCCGGGGTTTGCGCCTTACTCCCAGGACATTGATGTTCGGTCCATCGTGCCTATTAAAGTCGGCATCGCTCTCAAGGTGGCTGGATCTTCCGACTCTGTTACGGTGGAAAGCGGCGGTGATCTGCTGGAAAACGATCCGACCTTTCACACCGACGTGGACAAGAACCTAGCTGACAAGATTCCTTTAGAAAGCGCGTCATCGTCGGTAAGTTCGCTGGTCACGCTGGCTACGCCTGGCATCGCGGCCGATTCCAACGGCTTGTTTCATGGACTCGGTGACCACGCTGAGAATTCGTTTTCCGTTGACGGCCAGCCCATCACCGACCAGCAGAGCAAAGTGTTTTCGAACCAGATTCCCCTCGATTCGATCGACTCGATGGAAGTGATTTCGGGTGCGCCGCCCGCGGAATACGGAGGCAAGACCAGCGTAGTCATTGTGGCGACCACCCGCTCTGGCCAGGGCGTCACCACGCCCCACGGTAGTGTGACAACTTCGTATGGATCGTTTGGCACCTCCAACGTTGCCGCCAATCTCGCCTACGGAGGCGCAAAGTGGGGAAACTTTATCTCTGTCAGCGGCCTCAACAGCGGTCGCTTCCTTGATCCACCGGAATTCGTCGTCATGCACGACAAGGGCAACGAGGAAAATCTGTTCGACCGGGTGGATTATCAATTCTCGGGTGCAGATTCCATTCATCTGAACCTGGGATTTACCCGCTCCTGGTTCCAAACCCCTAATCCCTACGACGCCGAATACGCAACTCCATGGAACGGAGTGGTGGTGGCCAATGGCGGCCTCGATCCCAACGGCAATGTCGTCGGCCCGGCTGACCAGCGTTCGCAGATCCAAACCTTCAACATCGCACCTTCCTGGACGCGAGTAGTCAGTAACACTACTGTGCTCACCCTGGGAGCTTTTGTCCGGCGCGATGGATACAACTATTATCCCAGCGCAAATCCTTTCGCGGACCTCGGCGCCCCTGGTCTTCAGGGCGAAACCGTGGGCCAGAGGCGCACGCTCACCAACGCTGGGCTGCGTTCGGATCTCTCTTACGTAAAGGGAATTCATAACCTTAAAGTTGGGGCCACTTACGAACAGACGTTTCTCGATGAGAAGGACCCTTTCGGCATCGTTGATCCCACGCTGAACGCGCCCTGTCTGGACGCGAACGGCGCGCCGGTCTTTGTTGGCAACCCCGGAGTCAACGATCCCGGAAATTGCGCAAGCGCCACGACCACCAACCAGATTCTTTATCCCGCACCGTTTACTGCGAATACAGGTTTCAACCCTTTGCTGGGCTGCTATGACCTGACCCGTCCGACTCCATCTCCTAATGACCCTTGCCCCGCGGGCACGACCACCAGCGGCCTCTACACCTTCAACGGTCACACCGACGTCAAGGAGCTCGCTCTCTACGTCCAGGATTCAATCACCAAAGGAAACTGGGCCTTAAATCTTGGACTGCGTGGTGATTTCTACAACGGACTTACCACCCACCGGGAAGCCGAGCCTCGCCTTGGTGTCGCTTACAACATTAAGCAAACCAACACGATTCTTCGAGTTTCCTACGCTCGAACCATGGAGACTCCGTTCAATGAAAACCTGGTCCTCTCCAACCAGGGATGCGGCAACGCTGTCTTGAATCCGCTTCTTCTCTGCACCGGCTCGAACATAACCCCGTTTAGTCCGGGCTGGCGCAATGAATTCCACGCTGGGATCCAGCAAGCTCTCGGAAGATACCTGGTCTTTTCCGGCGAGTACATCTGGAAGTACACGCACAATGCCTACGACTTCAGCGTACTGGGCACCACCCCGATCACTTTCCCGATTGAATGGGACCGGTCCAAGATTCCAGGGTATGCAGGCCGGGTGAGCGTCCCGAACCTTCATGGATTCTCAGGATTGGTGGTCTTCTCTAGTGTGGCCGCTCGATTCTTCACTCCGCAGATCGGCGGTGCCGGTGCGGTTCCCTCCGCATCGGGACCATTCCGTATCGACCACGATGAAAAGTTCAACATGACGGCCCATGTGCAATACCAACCGTGGAAGAAGGGGCCATGGATGGGCTTCAACTGGCGCTATGACAGCGGACTGGTGGCCGGGCCGGCGCCATGTGCCGGCGGGGCAGATTGTGCCAACGGCCCGGCGGGAACCGATTCGGTCGTGGACACTTCGGGACTAAGCGCGGACCAGGAGTTCCAGGCGGGACTGTTTTGTGGCTCAGTCCATGCGGCGCCGCCTACGCCGGGAAATCCGCTTGGCACTCCGCTCAGTTCCAGCCTGGGTTCCAACCTGTGCCCAGCGTCACAATACGGGTCGTCGCTTCTACAAATACCGGCGCCCGGAACCGAAGACGACGATCACAACCCACCACGCGTTGCGCCACGGAGCCTGTTCGACATCGCCGTGGGCCATGACAACCTCTTTCACGGTGACAAGTACAAGTGGAGTGCGCGCCTCACGGCTGTCAACGTGACCAACAAGTACGCGTTGTACAATTTCCTGTCTACGTTCAGCGGCACGCATTACGTTACGCCAAGGGCGCTGACAGCGGAATTGGGGTTCCACTTCTAGTGAGCAGTTATGATTAGCCTAACAGGCGGTCGTTTTGTTTCGGCCGCCTGTTCTGGGCCTTACTGGCATCATAATCAGAATGGGTGACGATGATTGTAAGGCTTACGGATGATGCAGAACGCGACAATTCTGGTTTTATTGTGCGTTCTCGGTAGCATCGCGACCTCGCAGAGCCAAGAAGCAGATTCGGACGGGCCAGCGGCAAATCCTGGCAGGCCAACTGTTTCCACGCCCGCCACAATCATGCCACCAGGATACATCCAGTTTGAAACGGGGTTCTTGGGTGCGATACATTCTCCCGAGTTTTCCTCCCGGTCAAGCCTGATCGGAGTTCTGAAGTTTTCGGTGTCGAACCGCCTGGAATTGTTGGCCGCTGAAGAACCAGTTGTCCACTACACAGAGAATCGAACTGAGAATGGGACGGCAGAACTCTTTCTAGGACTCCAGGGCGTTGTTCATCATGGGGAAGGCGCACGGCCCACCATCGCAGCGAGCTACTTTCGACGGGTTTTTGATGGCGGCGTTCCTGAGCTTGATTTGGGCAGTGCTAGAAATTCGCTAATCCTCCTCGCCTCCGCCGACGTAAAGGGATTTCATTACGACACAAATGCCATGGTGAATGAGGTTATTGAAGGTGGTGCCCATCGGGCCCAGTTCGCCCAAACGCTTTCCATTTCACACCCTGCCGGAAAGGCTTTCGCAATTTCGGGAGAACTGTGGCGCTTTACCCAGCCTTTCTTGAAAAGTAATGCGGTCGGTAGTCTATGGGCACTCAGCTACACTGCACGGCGAAATCTTGTCTTTGATGGTGGGTTCAATCGCGGACTCACGAGTACGTCCACGCGTTGGGAAGTGTTTGTAGGTTTTACGTACCTGCTCCCACACAAACTTCGCCTCTGATTCGCATGGCTCTCGCTTTGCCCGCAGAGTCGGCGTTCCCCACCAGGCGGAAGGAAACGGTGGTCGTTTCTATCTTTCTAGATGAATTACTCTGCCTGAATATTGTCACGCCGCAATCGCCTCCAGCGCGGTCCGGTTGCGGATCACCAGAGTCGTTCCGTCCAGCCGGATGAATTCTTTTTTCTTGAGATCACTGAGCAGACGGGTGACGGTTTCTCGTGACGAGCCGATCATTTGGGCCATCTCCTCATGGGTAAGCGTGGGCCGGATGCGGATTTCAGTGGTGCCCGTCTCCCGTTCGTGGCCGGGGGTCCAGGAAAGCAGCAGCCTGGCCAGCTTTCCCGCCGAGGAACGGGCCAGCACCAGATCATGGATGTCCCGGTAGGCCGATTGAAATTCTTTACTCAACGCCTGAGCGGAGTGAAGTCCCAGTTCTCCATTCTTCTCCATGAGCCGGATCAATGGCTCGCGTTCTACGAAATTCACCTGACAAGGTGAGGCCGTCTCAGCTGTCATTTCGTAGGGTTCGCCGGAAATAACCGCGCTCAGACCCAACACTTCGCCGGGTCCGGCCATTTTAAGAATGAGAACTTTGCCATCGCGTGAGGTGGTCGAGAGCTTCACTTTGCCGGAGCAAAGCACAAATGCCCCGCGCGGCAGCTGTCCTTCCACAAAAAGCAATGCGCCTCCGGGATAAGTGCAGAGATGGCTGGCCCCGCTGAAAGGCCGCAAGACTTCCGAAGACAGGTGACAGAACCAATGACTCTTCCGCAACTTGCAGGTAAGACAACTATCGATCATTTCCAGTCCATACGGAGTGTTCATGGTTACCACCTTGTCGGGGCTTTGCCCGGTGGGTCTGATTGCATATTCTGCCGCTATCACATCAAGACCGGACCGGGTCCGGCGCAAATCACGCACCAACAAGCGCGACTTCTCGGTTTTCGCCAGCAACGCCGCGGCAACCGCCCGGACGCCGCGGTCCCACGACCTGAGCCCATGAATCAACTCCCAGCCGGCCGTGCTATCTCCGTCGCGGTGCCACTGTGCGCTACAGAAGAACAGGTACAGCGGATCGATGCGCTCCCCATGGGTTCGCCGGCGAGCGTCTTTGCGCGAACGCGACTTGAGCCAGTCCGGCATCGCTGTAGCAGCAATCGAGGGGACGGGAACTGCGACCGTTTGCACACCGGAAAGGCCGGCTGGCAATGATCCCATCCTTTGACCTCGGTTCCAACTTGGCCAGGTTTCATTCGAACTGTTGCCAACTCGCATCGCCGTCCGCCATGAGTCTCGAGTAATTCGATTCGTGAGAACCGAGTAATGTCTCTGGCAGCTCGAGTTCCAATGTGGCATCGGGCTCTAAGTGGCGAAGGATGATGAGGATGGATCGCTAGCAGTCAGTGAAGAAGCAGAACTCTCTGACGATGGACAGGCAGATGCCGAAAACTCGGCAGTGGAAGAGCTAAATTCTTGCGGCAGGAAGCGAATCAATTCGCCTTTTCGTATTCGTAGCGGGAAAGACCCATCTTCAGCATTCTGGATTGCAAGGTGGTTCGTTTCAGTCCCAGCCGAGCCGCAGCTCCGCGTGGGCCCGCAATGACTCCGCCGGTTTCGCGCAGCACGCGGACGATTAACTCTCGTTCCAGACTCTCGAGCGTGCCGTCATTTTGAGAATTCTCATAATCGGAGGGCCGCAACTCGGCCAATGGAACGTTCAATGTGGATCCCTCTGTGAGAATCACCGACCGCTCGATGAAATTTTCCAGTTCCCTTACATTGCCCGGCCATTCCCAGGCGGCCAAGGCATTCATAGTTTCTACTGGAATATTTTCAATCTGCTTGCTCATGCGGCGGGAATACTTTTGGACGAAATAGCGGACCAGCAGTTGCACATCTTTGCCCCGTTCGCGGAGGGCCGGCATACGAATGGGAAAGACATTCAACCGGTAATACAGGTCGCTGCGGAATTCACGTTCGGCCACGCTTTTCGCCAGGTCCCGGTTCGTGGCGGCAACCAAGCGGACATTCACCCGGATGGTACGATTCGAGCCCAACCTTTCGAACTCCTGGTCCTGTAACACACGCAGGAGTTTGGGCTGCAATTCGAGCGGGATGTCGCCCACTTCGTCTAAAAACAGCGTGCCTTTGTCGGCCAGTTCCAGGCGTCCGATTTTCTGGCTGACTGCGCCAGTAAATGCGCCTTTTTCATGACCAAAGAGTTCACTTTCGAGCAGCCCGGTAGGAATGGCGGCACAATTCAGTTTGATGAAACTCGCGTCCTTTCGTGAACTCATACGATGGATGGCGCGAGCAATCAACTCCTTGCCGGTACCGGTATCTCCGAGAATCAGTACAGTAGCATTGCTCGGAGCCACCGTCTTGGCCTGCGATAGCACCCGTTTCAGGGCCGGACTCTCACCAACAATTTCTTCAAAATTGCGGTCGGAGCGGATTTCCCCTTCCAGGTACGATTTTTCGCGTGCCAGTTTGTCCTTAAGTCCTGCAATTTCACGGTAAACCCGGGCATTGTCCAGCGCCACTGCCACTTGCGCCGTCACTTGTTTCAAAAAATCGAAATCCTGAGATACGAAAGCATTGTCCTCGGTGCTGGCCAGGTTCAGTGTGCCGATGGCGCCTTTTCGGGTGACCAGCGGGATGCAACACAATGACTGGATTCCTTGTCCCAGCATCCGGTCCACAAAGTTGGAACGCATTCCTCTTAGCTCTCCAAGATTGTAGATTTTGGTTTCTTTTTCCAAGAATGCCCTGCCTACGGTGGGTTCCTGTACTGAGATGGTGGTGTCGGCGCCGATCGGGGACTCGGCCAGCGAGGAATCCAAAGCATACATGTGCAAGGATTGACTGGTGTCGTCAAGAAGGGCCACGCTGGCATAATCCTGACGAACCACCTTGCGGATAAATCCTGCAATCACGGGGAACAGTTGCTGGATGTCCAGGTTTGTCACCAGCGTATTGTTCACTTCGAGCACCATCTGGAGCCTCTGCCTCTCCAGTTGGAGCGCCCCAAACATGAGCGAATTCTCCACCGCCAGTGCGACTAGTTCGGCGACTCGCTGCAACAAACGCAGATCTTTTTCACCGTAGAGGCCCTCCCGTGAACTACCCAGCCCCAAGGCACCTAACCGCCTTTGGGTAGTCGTCAGCGGCAATGCACAATAGGAACGGATGCCTTTCTTTTTTAAGCCAGCTAACGCGCCGGAGAAGCGCTCTTCCATCTCCTGGTCGGGAACCACGAGTGGTTGCTGGGTTTGCCACACCCATCCGATGGGAGAATTTTCCACTGGCACTTCGGCTGTCGTGGGAGAGAGCTCAGACCCTTCCCAGACGTGCATACGCATTACATTTTTTGAGGAATCGTGAAGAGAGAAGGTGGCAAGTTCGAAGGCGGCGAATTCTCGCAACCGCTCCGCCAACTCGCGAAACAACTCGGCCAGGCCACGATGGTGGACGACCAG
Organism: Terriglobia bacterium; assembly: GCA_963723765.1. Taxonomy (GTDB): domain Bacteria; phylum Acidobacteriota; class Terriglobia; order Terriglobales; family Acidobacteriaceae; genus DATBAX01. Next base: position 130,537 of record CAVRSD010000002.1, read on the forward strand.
GTCCGCCATCTGCAGCAGTGTTTCGTAGCGGCGAAGCTCACCGTTTGAATCTACGTGACTTTCAGGAACCATTTGCGCGAGCCCACAGTTTCCCCCCTCGAGCAACGTCCCCTCAACAAGTACAAACAGCAATTGGCGAGGATGTTAACTCACTTTCTAACGAAAGCAACGACTTTATTTACTTTTTTGTCACATTTAGTGACTTTCATGTTTACCCATGAGGCATGTTTAGTGCCTTTGGCTTAGTTCCTTGCGTTGTACGGCGTCGCGAAATATCGTGTCTCTTCTCCAGAGGGTCCCTCAAACAGTCGCTCCCGATGGCCACAGAGCGGTTCTCTGCCGTATGCAATTAAGGGTGCCGTCCCTTTCGGGACTCGCTCTTTCCCCCAGACTACCCGGCACCGCCGTGCCGGGCTTTCAAATTCCGTGCCTTCGGCACTTAACCGCGCTTAGAATGAGTTGATGCCTGCGACCTTAGTGATGGTTCGCTGCCCGGTTATACTTTATTTATGGCGCGAGGCTGGGAGAGTAAATCAGTAGAAGAGCAGCAAGCCGAGGCAGTTTCGAGCATGGACAAATCCAAGCCGCAACTTACTCCTGAACAACTGACCCAACGACGGGAGCAGGATGGACTTATCCTCACCAGGAAGCGGGTCCTCCAGCAAATGGAAACAGCGCAACATCCTCAACATCGCAAAATGCTGGAAAATGCGCTCGCTGAGCTCGATGCGAGGCTTGCCAAACTGGGCTAAGTCGCTGTTTAGACGTACTTTGGTTACCTCCTGACGTATAATTACCTTTACCCCCATGAAAGCTTACGTGTACGTTTCTCTAAAGAAGAGTGTTCTGGACCCGCAGGGCAAAACCATCCAGGGCGCGCTTAAGAAAATGGGCTATAAGGGATTGGAAGAGGTCCGCCAGGGAAAATACTTCGAGCTCACGCTCGACGGCGGGCTGAATCGAGCCGAAGCCGAAACCGAGGTTGGACGCATCGCTCGCGAAGTATTGACCAATCCGGTGATCGAAGAATTTCGCTTCTCCCTCGAAGACTAACCAACCCCCGGTCTGTTTCATAAAAGAAAAAGCGTCGGTGCTGCCTACCGACTCAGGAGTTGTTTTTCATGTGTGGCATTGTTGGATACGTTGGCAAGAAGCGCGTGGTCCCGGTCATCATCGACGGGCTGCGCCGGCTGGAATATCGCGGCTACGATTCGGCAGGCATTGCAGTCTGCGGGAACGGCGAGGGCTTGCAGATCCGCCGCGCCGAAGGCAAGCTGCGTAATCTTGAAGAAGTCATCCGCCTCAAGCCGCTCGATGGCACCTATGGAATTGGACACACACGTTGGGCCACCCACGGACGCCCCAGCGAAGAGAACGCGCATCCGCACCGGGATTGCACCGGCCACATTGTAGTCGTCCACAATGGAATCGTGGAAAACTACGTTTCACTGAAGAAGCAGCTGATCGCCGAGGGCCATAAGTTCGTCACCGAAACAGACACCGAAGTCATTGCCCATCTGGTGGAGAAGTTTTACGTGAAACACAATGGCAGCCGTCCTTCGCTGGAAGAGGCTGTTCGCAAGACGGTGAAATTGTTGACCGGTGTGTTCGCACTCTCAGTGATTTCAGTGGATGAACCAGACAAGATTGTGGCCGCGCGCAACGGCCCGCCCGCAGTGATCGGCCTGGGCAAGGACGAATATTTTGTCGCGTCCGATGTGCCTGCGATTCTTTATCACACTCGCGATTTATTTTTCCTCGCCGATGGCGATATGGCTGTTCTCACCCCTGATGGCGTGCAACTCACTGACTTCGACGGACAGCCCGTGGTTCGCCAGGTCCAGCATGTTACCTGGGACCCCATCATGGCGGAAAAGGGCGGGTTCAAGCATTTCATGCTCAAAGAGATTTATGAGCAGCCACGCTCGGTACGGGACACTACGCTCGGACGTGTTTCGCAGGAAACCGGCCACGTTTTTCTGGACGAGATGGAGATTTCTCCAGCCGAGTTCAAAGCCGCCAAGAAGATCAACATTGAGGCGTGCGGCACCAGTTGGCATGCCGGGCAAGCGGGCAAGTTCATGATCGAGAGCCTGGCCCGCGTTCCGGTGGAAGTGGACTATGCCAGCGAGTGGCGTTATCGCGACCCTATCGTCGCAGCCGAGACGATCACCATCGTCATCTCACAATCGGGCGAAACCGCTGACACCATTGCCGCACAGCGGGAAGCTAAAGCTAAAGGGTCAAAGACACTGGCTATCTGCAACGTGGTGGGCTCCATGATTACGCGTGAGGCTTCTGGAACGATCTACACGCATGCCGGCCCGGAAATCGGCGTGGCTTCCACGAAGGCTTTTACCGCGCAACTCACCGCTCTTTATCTGTTTGCTCTCTACCTCGCGCAACTGCGCGGCACGATGACGGAAGAACAGGCGAGAGCTGCCGTGCACGAACTCACCCGCATTCCGGGAAAGCTCGAGCATCTGCTTACTCATGATGAAGATTGCGAAGACCTGGCCAAGCAGTACGTCCGCTCGCAGGATTTCTTGTTCCTGGGACGCGGCATTCATTATCCCATCGCCCTCGAAGGCGCGCTCAAGCTGAAGGAAGTCTCCTACATTCATGCCGAAGGCTATCCTGCGGGCGAAATGAAACATGGGCCGAACGCATTGATCGATGAAAATTTGCCAGTGGTGATCATTGCGACGCGCGATCCTAAGAATGCGCTTTCGATGGTGCGCTACGAAAAAACGATGTCGAACCTGAAAGAAGTGAAAGCTCGCTCCGGAAAAGTGATCGCCATCGCCACGGAAGGCGATGAAGAGATCAAGGAAGCTGCCGATCACGTTCTTTATGTTCCTGCTGCGCCTGAAGAGCTGTCGCCGATTCTGGAAATCGTGCCCCTGCAATTGCTGGCTTATCACATTGCCGTGCGAAGGGGATGCGACGTTGACCAGCCGAGGAATTTAGCTAAGTCGGTGACGGTGGAGTAGGGAAACCCGTCGTTGGTCGTGCGTCGTTGGTCGTTCGCCAACCAAAACCATACTCTGTCATCCTGAGCGAAGTCGAAGGACCCCTGCGATTGCCCTCACTGCGGAGGAGCTTATAGGGGTGCTTCGACTCCTTCGTCGTTCACTTCGTGAACGACTCTCTCGCTCAGCATGACAAGACTTCCAGCGTCGGGTTGCTCTCCGCTATCATCTAAATCCTAGATGGCTTTCCAAACTTTTACCGCACGACTGGTTCGCGCTGTCGCGCTCTCCGCTTACACCAAGCATCTGGAATTTGAAATGAAAGGGCAGTCACGGTTCGGCTTTGTCGCCGGGCAATGGCTGTCATTGAAACATGACCAGACGGATGGCGAAGAGATCACACGAGCTTATTCAATCGCTTCGCCGCCGGGAGACAGCAATACTTTTGCTCTTTGCCTGAACCGGGTGCAGGACGGATTCATGTCGAATTTTCTTTGTGACATGAAAGAGGGTGACGAAATTTCCTGCCAGGGGCCGTTTGGGGATTTCATTCTGCGTCCGCCGCTACGGGATACGATTTTCATTGCCACCGGAACCGGGGTTGCTCCTTTTCGGGGAATGCTGCATTGGCTGCTCGCCGACGAGTCGCGGCATCAGGGCAAAAATCTGTGGCTGGTATTTGGCAACCGGACGGAAAAAGACATTTATTATCACGATGAATTTTTGCGTCTGGCCGGTGAGCATGCGAACTTCCACTATCTTCCGACATTGAGTCGCGGCATCCTGGAATGGGAAGGTCTGCGAGGATATGTGCAGGAACACATTTCTGCGATCGCGCAGGGGCGAACTGACATGCATGCCTACGTTTGTGGTCTTGACAAGATGGTGAAAGCAAACCGCGATCTGCTCAAGGGGCTGGGGTGGGACCGGAAATCCATTCTGTACGAGAAGTACGACTAGGCTTTTTGCGGGTGTAGAATGGGCCCACTGAACAGCCACCGAATCTTTTTCTCACCGGGACTGATTTTTTATAACCGCCGCCGAGAAACTCCGCTCGGAGAGGACCGATGAAAAAGCTTCTGTTTCTCTTGTTCCTCGCTCCGTCGATATCATTGGCCCAGAGTCCGTTCGATGGAACGTGGATGACCAGGACGGACACAACCAGAGTTCCGACCAGGCCCGACAAATACTCATTGAGTAACAACCTGTACGAATGCCTGAGTTGCGTACCGAAAATCGCGGTGAAAGCAGATGGGAGCGATCAGAAGGTCACGGGGCATCCTTACTACGACACTATTGCGGTTCACGTTGTGGATGCCAGCTCGGTCGAGTTGATCAAAAAGAAGAACGGCAAGACCATGCTTACTCAAACCGATACCGTCCTGCCGGATGGGAATACTTTGACGGAGAAATTCACCGATCAGACCGAAGCCCGGCCAGTCACCGGCGAAGTGATCTTATCCAGAATCAGCAAGGCGCCGGCCGGGGCTCACCCGGTATCGGGAGCGTGGCGCACCCAAAAAGTGAATAATCTTTCCGGGAATAGCACCACTATTACTTATCATGCGACCGCAGACAGCCTGAAAATGTCGGATCTCAACGGGCAAAGTTATGAAGCCAGGTTCGATGGCAAGGACTATCCAATCCTGGGCGATCCGGGCCGCGCCATGGTTTCGCTGAAACGAATCAGCGAGCGAATCATCGAAGAGACGGACAAACGTGACGGCAAAGTGGACAGCGTCACGCGGATGACGGTTTCGCCGGATGGGAAGTCAATCCATGTTGTCATCGATGATAAGCGTCACGGGGTGACGGAGAGTTTCACGATGGAGAAGCAGTAGTTATAGGAACGATAGAAACCAAGATCGCAAATGGCGCTTCTCCGCCCAACCCACATTGTCATCCTGAGCGCAGACGGCGTATGCGCAGCGGGCGACAACGCAGTCGAAGACCCCTGCGATCTTCCATTAAACCTTCCGTCTGAAGGATTTCCGTGCATCCTCTTCCAACCCCCAGCATCTAAACATTGACAACGATCCACTCAGGTCTTATGATGGCCTCGTTAATCGTTATCATAAGATTGATTATAAAGGACTTACCAAGTTTCAGGAGGAGCCAGATATGGCCAAAATTATAGGAATTGACCTCGGAACGACCAACTCTTGCGTCGCCGTCATGGAGGGTGGGGAGCCCAAGGTCATCGCTAATGAAGAAGGAGGCCGCACTACCCCTTCGGTGGTCGGCTTTACCAAGACGGGAGAACGGCTGGTCGGCCAGGTTGCCAAGCGGCAGGCCATTACCAATCCCGAAAATACGGTCTATTCGATCAAGCGGTTTATGGGGCGGCGCTTCGACGAAGTGACGGAAGAAATCAAGATGGTGCCCTACAAGGTCGTGAAGTCGGGCGACCACGTTGCCGTGCTGGCGCAGGGCAAGGAGCATACGCCTCCGCAGATTTCCGCCATGATTCTGCAAAAGCTGAAGAAGGCGGCGGAAGATTATCTCGGCGAAAAAGTCAACGAAGCTGTGATCACGGTTCCGGCTTACTTTAACGACGCGCAACGGCAGGCGACAAAAGACGCCGGCCAGATTGCCGGACTCGAAGTAAAGCGCATCATCAACGAACCCACGGCGGCGGCACTGGCTTACGGTCTCGACAAGAAGAAGGATGAAACCATCGCAGTCTATGACTTCGGCGGCGGAACTTTCGATATTTCGATTCTTGAAGTCGGCGAAGGCGTGATTGAAGTGAAAGCCACCAACGGTGATACCCACCTGGGCGGCGACAATCTCGATCAGCGCATTGTCGATTGGTTGATTGACGAGTTCAAGAAGGACGAAGGCCTCGACCTGCGTGGCAAGGGCAACGAAATGGCCTTGCAGCGTCTGCGGGATGCGGCGGAACGGGCGAAGATCGAGCTCTCCACAACCATGGAGACCGAGATCAATCTGCCGTTTATCACTGCCGATGCCGGCGGTCCGAAGCATTTGGTCAAGAAGCTGACGCGGGCGAAGCTGGAATCGATGGTGGAAGAAATCATTCAGCGCTCGGTTGGGCCTTGCAAGCAGTGCTTGAAAGATGCCGGCGTGGATGCCAGCAAGATCGACGAAGTGGTGTTGGTCGGCGGACAGACGCGTATGCCTCGCATTCAGGCGCTGGTGAAAGACCTGTTTGGCCGGGAACCACATAAGGGTGTCAATCCCGATGAAGTGGTGGCAATCGGCGCGGCGATTCAGGGTGGGGTGCTCGGTGGCGAAGTCAAAGACTTGCTGTTGCTCGACGTGACTCCGTTGTCGCTGGCGATCGAAACTCTGGGCGGCGTGGCAACGCCGATGATTCCGCGGAACACGACGATTCCGACCAAAAAGACGGAAACGTTCTCGACTGCGGCGGACAGTCAGACGTCGGTCGAAGTGCACGTGCTGCAAGGGGAACGTCCGTTGGCAGCGCAGAACCGCACGCTGGGCAAGTTCCACCTGACGGGCATTCCACCGGCGCCGCGCGGCGTGCCGCAAATTGAGGTGACGTTTGACATTGATGCCAACGGCATCCTCAACGTAACAGCGAAAGACAACGCGACCGGCAAAGACCAGAAGATCACGATTACGTCGTCATCCGGCCTGAGCAAGGACGAAGTCGAGCGCATGGCCAAGGAAGCCGACTCACACTCGGCGGAAGACAAGGCGCAGCGCGAGTCGATCGAGTCCAAGAACCAGCTCGACTCCATGCTTTACAGCGTGGAGAAGATGCTGAAAGAGCAGGGAGAAAAGATCTCCGGCTCGGATCGCGCCGATGTGGAAAATGCGGTGGCCGACGCTAAAAAGACGCTCGAAAGCGGCGACAAGTCTGCCATGGACAAAGCTCGCGAGACTTTAACCCAGGCCTCGCACAAGCTTGCCGAACAGATGTACAAGGCGGCACAGACGCCTCCTAGCGGAGGAGCTGCACCGGGCGGTGATGCATCAGCCAACGGCAACGGTCAGGCCAAGAAAGACGAAGGTGTGATTGATGCCGAGTACGTGGATGTCGAAGATAAGAAATAAGCTTTTAGCTCCTAGCTTCTAGCTATTAGCTTGAAACGAATCGACTAGCGAGCTTGGCCACGGATTTACGCGGATTTCCACGGATGGTTTTACAAAGAAATATCCGCGAAGATCGGCGGAGATCCGTGGCCGGGTTTTTCAGTGAGGGGGAACCAAATGCAATTCGAAGTGAATGGTCAGGAATATTTCTTAAATCTTGTGGAGGATGAATCTCGGTGGTACGTTTTCATGCCGTCGCTGACGGGACTACAAAAGATTCCGGTGTATGTGGACGCGCCAAAGTTCGAACGTATCGGTGTGTTGTCTGCGGGACGGCACAAAATTCAGAACTAGCGCTCGCCGGGAAGGCTGGTTATACAGGAGACGATAGTACAATGCTCATCGCAATTGGAAAGAGTTGTCGATGAAACCGCTTTCGGGGGTGACCAAGCTTGTGCGATCCGTCTTTTTCGCTACCTCTGCAATGATCTTTACATATGCGGTGTCGACGGCGGCGCAGGCCGGCGTGCCGGTTCCGCAAGACAGTCCGGTATACAGATCGTTCGCCCTCATCAAGAGCCCACCGGCTTACCGCATGAACATAAACATGCAGTCCAACGATCCGCACGCGGCGAAATACGCTGCCATGGGCATGGGCTTCAGCGGGATCGAGAAGTTGGTCGAGGGCGACACGACGCAAGTCATCATGCACATTAAGATGCCGGCCATGGACGCGCCGGGCACGATGGACGACTGGGAGGTCCGCGCGGTGGCGCAGAATGGACACGTTGCACGCATGTTCTCCTCGCCCGCCCTGGCACGCATCAAGAAGCTCAATGAACAGATGATGGCAATACAGATGGCCATGCTGGACAAACAGGCGAGCATGGCGGTCACTCACGCCCTTACCCAGGGTCCGCTGGGAGCGATCTCCGCAGGCATGGCTACTGGACAAGCCGCACTGATGCACGCAGAAGCGCCGCAAAGGCTGCGCGAGACGGAAGCCTTCTATTCCTGGAAGTGCCTGGAGACATCGTCCGGGAGAGACAGCATAAAAGCACCAGCCCAGTTAACCGACCTTAAAGTGATTGGCGATGAGACGGTTGGCGCCACGGCAACCACGGTCTACCAGTTTTACGCAAACGACGGCGATGGGCCACGCAGTCCGGTGCGTTTGTATGTGGCCACCGATGGCAGAGATAGCGGTTTGCCGCTGCGCATACACATGGACGATCCTCAGGGGCACGCCAGCATGGAGATTGACTATAGCTACGGTCCATTCCGTGACATTGAGGTCCCGGAGTGTCTGGCCCAAGCTCAATAGGTATCCGCTTTTTGACCGACTTTTACGGTAAGTTTGGACACGAATGGCAACTACCACTCAAAAAGATTATTACGGCGTTCTCGGCGTGAAAAAGAGCGCCTCAGCGGACGACATCCGCAAAGCGTTCCGCAAGCTTGCGCGTAAGTATCATCCCGACGTCAATCCTGGGGACAAGGGTGCGGAAGAGAAGTTCAAGACCCTGTCCGAGGCCAACGATGTCCTGAGCGATCCCAAGAAGCGCAAGATTTACGATCAGCTCGGCTTCTATTCCGACAATATTGACCAGGCCACGGCCGATGCCTATGCCAACGCAGGCGCCAGCAGCGGCGGCGGTTATGCACCACGTCAGCCCAGTGCAGCAGCGGGCTTTCAGGGCTCGAACTTTGATTTCGGCGGCTTCGACTTCTCCGACATGGCCGAGGGCGGACGTGGACGAAGCTCCGGCAGCGGCAGCTTTAAAGACATTTTCTCCGGAATTTTCGGCGGACGCGGTGGGGCAGCGCAGGAAGGGCCAGAACCGGGACATGATCTGGAGTATCAGGTTAACGTGCCTTTCTGGACGGCGATTCGCGGCGGCGTGATGCGCCTGAATATTACCCGGCGCGACACCTGCGTGAGTTGCCATGGACAAGGAACCATTGATGCCCCCGGCAAGTGTCCGGAATGCGGTGGTACGGGCCAGGTCACCCAGACCGGGGGACGGATGAAATTCAATACGCCCTGCCCCCGCTGCCACGGCACGGGAAAGAACGTGTCTACTTGTCCGGCTTGCCACGGCGAAGGCAGTGTCGAGCGCACGGAACCGCTGGAAGTTCGCATCAAGGCTGGCACACGCGACGGTCAGCGCATCCGCGTTCCGGGCAAGGGTAACGCTGGGGAGCGCGGCGGCCCTGCGGGCGACCTTTATGCGATTATCCGAACTGAGCCGCATCCAATTTTCCAGCGGGATGGCGACGACATCCGGCTGACCGTGCCGGTGAGCGCGACTGAAGCGGCTTTGGGGGCCAAAGTCGAAGTTCCAACCATCGACGGCCGGGCGATGCTCAAGATTCCTCCGGGGACGCAGTCCGGGCAGAAACTGCGTCTGCGGGAAAAAGGCGTGCCCTCGGCCACCAAAGACGGTGTGCGCGGCGATGAGATTGTCGAGATCAAGCTGACCGTTCCCATGCCGCGGGATGAACGATCCAAAGAAATTCTGCGCGAACTGGCGAAGTTGAATCCGGAAGATCCGCGGGAAGAGCTCTGGAAGAACGTTTAACCGCCGAGATGCCTTCCTATCGTTTCCAAACCCAACATTTGTCATGCTGAGCGAGTGAGCCGTTCACGAAGTGAACGGCGAGGGAGTGGCTGCTTCGCTTTGCGAAGCAGCCACTTCGCTCAGGATGACATTAGCTGTTTACTTCGCCTTGCTGGGATCGTCCGCAGGGTTGATGTAGTCCACCCTTACCGGCGACATCCCGTGAATCTGGATAATGGTCGGGCCGCTGGCCATCGCATAGTGGTGCATCTCGGGATCGAGATAAGCGAAACTGCCGGCGGGAAAGTTCATCATGTGGGCGGCGTCGAATTTGTCTCCCATGCCGACTTTGAGCGTTCCCGATATCACAGTCACATTCTCGCGAGCGGGGTGGGTGTGGGGGGCGATCTTGTATCCAGCGGGCATCTTTATGCGAATAGTGTAGTCCCCCGATGATGCCATGGGATCACCTTCCAGTACGGCCAGTTGCGCGCCGGGTGACAAGAATGGTGGGGCCGGGCCAAACTTCACCTGGGCGGGAGTAAACGCATTTTGCGGCTTTCCGGACTGCGTAAACGCGATTGCCACGGTTAACAGAAAAATACAAATCGCCAATTTCTTCATAATCGTAATCCTCCTGAGAAAAACGGTAGTGTTGCAATGCGAGATAGGTATAGCACTTTTTGAACCACCGAGCACGCCGAGATCGCTGAGAAAAATCAAGAAGGCGAGTCTGCTACGGTTGGAGAATTTTCCGAGTCTAGGTTTCTCGGCGTCCTCCGCGAACTCGGCGGTGGAAGCGGTTTTGTCTCCATTACCTCCGTACCGCGCTCGCTGACAAGAATTTTCAAATATTTTCTTGCATCTGTGGAAAATTCCCGTAATCTCATTAGTGCGAACTAACTCCAGCCTAATTTCCGGAATCGAAACCACCGGAAAACTTGGAACGCGAATTTAGCGCGGCAAAGTGGCTGAGAGTGATTTGCTTTAAAGGGGAAGAACATAGAAATTGGCAACAGCTAGCGCGCCTGCTCAATCCCAACCCAAACCTTTCGCAGTCTCCTCCCGAAAGAAATCCGTCCGTCTTACGTTGTGGCCTCTGGTCGCCGCCACCTTTTTTATGGTGTCGGGCGGTACCTATGGCACGGAGGACATCGTACACGGCGCCGGCTACGGACGCGCCATCCTTATCTTGTTGCTGACTCCCATTCTCTGGAGTCTGCCTACCGCTTTGATGATTGGCGAACTTTCCAGCGCGCTGCCTGCGGAAGGCGGCTACTACGCCTGGGTGCGCCGCGCCATGGGAGACTTTTGGGGATTTCAAGAAGCCTGGCTCTCGCTGGTGGCGTCGATCTTCGACATGGCCATTTATCCGACTTTGTTCGTGCTCTACCTCACTCGCATGTTCCCCTGGTTTGCTCAGGGATATCGCGGAGTGCTGGTGGGACTCGCGGTGGTGATTGCCTGCGCCTTGCTGAATATCGCGGGGGTACGCGTGGTCTCAACCACCTCGCTGTGGCTGTTCTTTGCTCTATCCGCGCCGTTTGTGGTGATGGTGATTTTGGCCCCGTTTAAGTACGGAGCTTTGTTGCACGCAGTAACCACTCCGACCACTTCCAAGGTGGACATGATCGGCGGCTTGCTCATTGCCATGTGGAACTACATGGGCTGGGACAATGCATCCACCATTGCAGCGGAAGTCGAAAAACCGCAGCGGACTTATCCTCGCGCCATGTTGGCGGCGGTGGGGATTGTCGGCCTGAGCTACATCCTGCCGACCGCGGCAGTGTGGATGACCGGCCTTTCGCCGACCGCTTGGGAAACCGGGTCATGGGCGGAAATTGCCGGACTGCTGGGTGGCCCGTTTCTCCGGATTGCCCTGGTTCTTGGCGGCATGATCAGCGCCTTCGGCATGTTTAATGCTCTGGTCATGAGCTACTCGCGTCTGCCTTTGGCCATGGCTCAGGATGGCATGTTGCCAAGTGTGTTTGGCAAACTGCATCCCAAGACGCGCGCGCCTTGGGTGGCTATCTCTGTCTGTGCCGTAGGTTGGGCTCTGTGCCTGGGGCTGGGCTTCGCGCGACTGGTCACGATTGACATCCTGCTTTATGGTTGCAGTTTGGGACTGGAGTTCATCGCGCTGATCGCTCTGCGCGTCCGCGAACCCAACCTGCCGCGTGCCTTCCGCGTCCCCGGTGGGATGTTCGGAGCCATTGCCATTGGCATCGCCCCCATGCTGCTGCTCGGCTTCTCGATCATTCGCAGCGAGACCGAACAGGTGCTGGGGATGAGTTCGTTTGCGTTCGGCATGCTTCTCATTGGTGCGGGCGTCGTGGCCTACGGACTAAATCATTTGCTGAAGCCGTCAGGCTGGGCGCCGGTAGTCGCACAAAAACCCGAAACCGCGGCATAATAGACTCTTAATTCCTGCCAGATGGACACCCCTCACCCTTGTCATTCCGAGAAGCGTAGCGACGAGGAATCCGCTGTCTGCCGGCGCTGAGGGAAAAGCGGATTTCTCGCTTCGCTCGAAATAACAATGGGTGTTTGTTGTCAGCGATAGAGACGCAGATTGCTGCGTCTCTATCGCTTTTTAGAGTAAGATTTGTCGCAGGAACCATGACCAAACGTAAATCCAAAGGCGCCTACATGATCTCGGCCGTGGCTGAGATGTATGGCATCCATCCGCAAACGCTTCGTCTGTACGAACGTGAAGGTCTGCTCAAACCTTCCCGCACCGAAGGCAACACCCGCCTGTACACCGACGAAGACTTGCAGCGCCTGGAATTCATCTTGTCGTTGGCTCGTGACTTAGGCGTAAACATCAGCGGTATGGCCATCATCCTGCAAATGCGCGAGCGCATGGAAGAAATGCAGCGCCAGATCCAGGACTTCGTGAAATACATTCAGGAAGAAGTGCTATCGCGCGCCAGCGCCGCCGCCGATCCGTCGAAAGGCGCGATCGTACCGATCAGAAGGCCTTTTGTGCAGCCAGCGCCTCCTACTGGCAAGGATAGGCGATCCAAATAGTTTTTCTATTTTCGAGGTTCGCAGCCTGGAGTATGATTCCGTGCAATGCCTGCCACGCTAAACCGCTATTTGACCATCTTCATTTCAACTACTTCGCTTAGTGTCTCGTTGCTGGCAACGGATAAACAGACTTCTCAAACACCTCATGTTACGGTCGAACTACGCGCGATCGGCGATTGCAGCGACCCGGCGACAAGTGAACCAATGCCATCCGAAACAAAAGATGGCATCGAACAGATTTGCCTAAAGCAAACTGTAATCGTGGATGAAAATGACATCGCTGATGCCCGAACGGCAAAGGATGGAGTTGAACACACGGAACTGACTTTGGATTTCAACGACAAGGGCGCCGCGCGGATGCGGAAGGCTACCCTAGCTATGATTGGGGAACGTGTTGGACTTATAGTCAATGGGAAGGTTTTAGCTGTAGCCGTGATCAGAGCGGTTCTCTCGCACGATCTTGTGTTAATGGACGGTGGCCTTACAGAAGACGAACTTCAACGACTCGTTGACGCGATAAAAGCGCAGATCAGCCCCAAGAAAACGTCGCCATCTGACTCCAAACAGGTCGCGACGTAGTGAATTCCTAGCGATTCCATGACGGGTTTCCATGCTTCCCTTCAAGCTCATCTACAGCGACGACTATTTCCTGCCCATCGGCCAGCATGTCTTTCCTGCCGAAAAATATCGGCGCATTCATGATCGGCTGATCGAAACGAAGGTGGCCGATGCATCGGACTTTCTTACGCCGCATCCAGCATCCGACCAGGACATTCTGCTGGTTCATACGCAAGGATACATTCACAAACTGAAGACAGGAACACTTTCGCCGCGCGAAGAAGCTGAGATGGAGATTCCCTTCTCACCCGAACTGGTGCGGGCTTTCTGGCTGGCGGCTGGCGGTTCCATTCTGGCTGCCGAGAATGCGTTGAAAGATCGCGTCGCTTTCAACGTCGGCGGCGGATTCCATCACGCCTTTCCCGATCACGGCGAGGGTTTCTGCATGATCCACGATGTAGCCGTCGCGATTCGCCATATGCAGCGTGAGAAAAAAATCGTACGGGCGATGACTGTGGACTGTGACGTTCACCAGGGAAACGGGACTGCTGCGATCTTCGCCGCTAAACCCGCCGCCAGCGATGTCCTGCCTTCGACCGGCGGCTTTACCTTGCCGCAGGCGAAAGCCCGTACCACCCACGCCGGAGATGTTTTTACCATTTCGCTGCATCAGGAGAACAATTATCCAGCCCGGAAACCGCCATCCTCAATTGATGTGGACTTGCCCGACGGCATCGGCGACGACGATTACTTAGCCTGGCTCGACAATGCCCTGAGTTCCGGCCTGCGCCAGTTCGAACCCGATTTGCTCTGCTACATCGCCGGAGCCGATCCATACCGCGAAGACCAACTCGGCGGGTTGAATCTAACCATCGAAGGACTCAAGCGGCGGGATGAGTTGGTATTTCGCGTAGCGCGTGCCCGCAATATTCCCGTGACGGTGACTTACGCGGGGGGCTATGCCCGACGTGTCGAAGATACGGTGACAATTCACTGCAATACGGTGGTCGCGGCGAAAGAGGTCTTCGGGGGTTAGAGCTGGTTGGAGCCACGCCGACTTCACCGTGGAAAGAGCGGCCCTTTCAAGGCCGCGCGTTGTGATCTACGGGACTACGCGGCGCTGAAAGCGCCGCTCTTCCACGTCACTCAAAGGCAACTGCTAAAATAGTCTCTTACCCTTATGTTCGAGAATCTTTCAGAAAAACTGCAGCGCGCATTCAAGACCCTGCGTGGTCAGGCTGTCCTCAACGAAGAAAACATCGGCGAGGCCATGCGCGAAATCCGTCTGGCACTACTCGAAGCCGACGTCAACTTCAAAGTCGTCAAACAGCTCATTGAGCATATCCAGGAAAAAGCCATCGGGCAGCAGGTGGCGACGGCGCTTTCGCCCGGCGAGCAGGTCATCAAGATTGTTCGCGACGAATTGATCGCGACCTTAGGCAGCGATACCGCGAAGGTGAAATTCGCTTCCCAGCCGCCAACCGTCATTCTTATGGCTGGCCTGCAGGGTTCCGGTAAGACGACGACTTCGGGCAAGCTGGCAAACTGGCTCAAGCTTGGTGGTCACCGGCCACTGCTGGTTTCGGTAGACGTTTACCGTCCCGCCGCCCGCGAGCAGCTCAAAGTTGTGGCTGACGCAATCAAGGCGAATATTTATGTTGGCGAAGTAGGGGAGGCCAATACGGCGACGGTCGAACGCCTGGCCAAAGAGGCCCGCAAGGAGGCCATCATCAGCGGCTCCGACGTGCTCATCGTCGATACCGCCGGGCGTCTTCACATTGACGATCAACTCATGGAGGAAATGCAGTCGCTCAAGCGCATTCTGAATCCGCAGGAAATCCTGTTCGTAGCCGACGCCATGACCGGGCAGGACGCGGTGAACTCCGCCGACGAGTTCCACAAGAAGCTTGCGCTTACCGGAGTGGTGCTCACGAAAATGGACGGTGATGCCCGCGGTGGTGCGGCGCTTTCTATTCGACAGGTCACGGGGCAGCCCATCAAGTTCATCGGTGTGGGCGAAAAATATGATGCGCTTGAGCCGTTTCATCCCGACCGCATCGTTTCCCGCATCCTCGGCATGGGCGACATTCTCTCGCTGATCGAGAAAGCCGAACAGAATGTCGACAAGAAAAAAGCGGAAGAGATGGCCACCAAGGCGCTCTCCGGCGACGGATTTTCCTTGGAAGACTTCCGCGATCAACTCCGCCAGGTCAAGAAAATGGGCTCGATCAAGAGCCTGATGGGAATGCTACCGAGCGTTGGTCCTTTTTCAGGGCTGCAAAAAGCCGCCGACAACGTGGACGAGAAGCAGATCGACCGAGTCGAGGCCATCATTAATTCAATGACTCACCACGAGCGTATGCATCATGAAGTGATCAATGGAAGCCGCCGCAAACGCGTCGCTCGTGGCTCTGGGACCAGCGTGCAGGAAGTCAATAATCTGCTGCGCCAGTACGTCCAGATGAAGAAGATGTTCAAGCAGATTGGAAAGCCCAGTTTCGCGCGAAGATTGGCCGGAATGAAAATGCCTGGAGCATAAGAGCAGGCTCTGGGCCTTAGGCTTTAGGAGAATCTTGCCTTAGTTGAGGGATTTTGCTGAGAGCTGCTGGCTGAAAGCTAATTCTATGAAATGGCGCTCCCTCGAGGAATCCGGACCCTCTACTGACATCCGTCCGCTGCGCGAAATTTTTGCCGAGCGGAAAGAACTCATTGCAAAATATGTTCCGCCTGAGACGCAGGCCATTCATGCCCGGGCAATTGCAGAACTCAAACAATCCAGCATTTTGGACCGGGTTCTCACGGCCGGCGCCAAAGCTCCGGTATTCGAACTCAAAGATCACAATGGCAAGTCAGTTTCTTCCGTGGATCTCCTAGCCAAAGGCCGCTTGGTGATCTGTTTTTTTCGTGGACGCTGGTGTCCGTTCTGTGTCGGTCAGTTCGAAGCCATGAATCTTATTCTGCCGGAGATTAAAGACGCAGGCGCCTCTTTAGTGGCAATTTCTCCGCAGACAGTACCACAGTCTTTCTTCATGGTAGATCAACACAAGTTTCACTTTCCGTTGCTCAGCGATGCTAATAATCAGGTCGCGCAACAATTTGGACTCGCCTACCTTGTTCCCGATTACCAGCAATCGGTTTACCGACGCGCCATGATTAATCTCCCTTTCGCCAATGGAGATGAAAGCTGGCAACTTCCCATCCCAGCAACCTATATTCTCGATCGCGATGGCACCGTCCTCTATGCCTCAGCCAATCCGGACTACACCGAACGTCCGGAGCCCGCGGAAATCCTGCAAAAACTCGCGTCGCTTTAACTCCAGGTTGCAATCCCGAACCGGAAAACAGATCTTTGCATTAGTATGATTGCACCCATGGACACGCCGCTTTGGAGTGCCAAAGACCAGAGTAAACGGCTGGTCGAACTGACTGCCGGCACAGGTGATGAACACACCAAAGAACTCCCCCTGCGCCGCGATGTGCGTTCTCTCGGCATGTTGCTCGGCAGGGTCATGGTGGAACAATCAGGCCAGCAATTGCTGGACACCGTCGAACAGCTCAGGCGCCTGCTGATCAGCCATCGCGAACAGCCTCGAACTCGTGGATCCAGCACCAATTCTGAAGACTCGCAAATGGCTGAGGCGCGACGAATTGTGGAAGGCCTTGCAGTCAGCGATGCCTATCGAGTGACTAAAGCGTTTTCGATCTATTTCGAGCTTACCAATCTTGCGGAAACCAACCACCGCAAGCGCCGGCGCCGCGCCTCCAAACTGCACACCGACCAACCACCCCTGGCCGGCTCGTTTCGCGGGACGTTACTGCGACTGAAATTGAAAGGGATGACTGCCAGCGATGCTTTGGCTGCACTCCGGGAAATAAAAGTGGTGCCAGTTTTCACGGCCCACCCCACCGAGGTTGCGCGGCGAACGGTCCTATTCAAACGTCGCCGGATTGCCAAGCATCTTGAACGCCTGGATCGCCTGCCTTTGTCCGGACCGGATGCCGCAGCTTACGAAAATTTAATTCAGGCCGAGATAACAGCCTTGTGGCAGACGGATGAAGTCCGCGTGGAAAAACCGCTGGTCACCGATGAAATCCGCATGGGACTGGACCACTATGCGATGTCCATCTTTGCCGCGTTGCCGCGTCTCTATGCGGAAATTACGGATGCGTTCCGCGAAGTTTACGGGATCACGCTCGAAGATAAAGACGTACCCGAACTCCTCTATTTCGGTTCTTGGATTGGTGGCGATCGTGACGGGAACCCATTCGTTACAGCAGATTCCACGCGTGAAGCACTGCAAAGGGCCAAGAATGCGATTATCAGCCACTACATCGCCGAGATGGAGCGGGCGATTGATCAGATCAGCTCTTCGTTCCGGCAGGTCCCGGTGTCCGAAGAGTTGAAGTCTCAATTGGCGGAATACGCCGCTCGCATTGGTGACGAACACTCGCGTTTGGCGAGGATTTCAGAAACCGAACTCTATCGCCGTTTCATGAATTTTGTGGTCATGCGGCTTCGCCAGAGCCGCGAAGAATCCGACGAAACCACGGGCTACAAATCCGCGGCTGAGTTCGAACACGATCTCTCTACACTACGGGACAGTTTGCAGCAGAACCGCGGACATAGTTTGGCAAGGTTATTGTTCGATCCATTGTTGAGGAAAGTCCGCACTTTTGGATTTCATCTTTCCACCCTCGACATTCGCCAGCACGCGCGGGTGCACGCGCAGTTCCTGGCGGAGATATCATCGGAGCTTGCAAGAGATTCTTCACCGCAAGCCCTAGACCTCATCGAGACTTTCGAAAGCATCGCCCGGATGAAAAAATCCTATCCACCAATCGCGATCCGCAATTACGTCATCAGCGGTGCGGAATCCGCGGAAGACATTTTTGCGGTGCTCCATCTGGCGAACATCTATGGCGTTCAAGTCGCGGCTTCGGGCGACGATCCCGGACTCATGCCGGTTCCATTGTTCGAGTCAATTGAATCCCTGCGCTCGTCTCCCGAGATTATGGCCCGGGTGTGGAGCACGGAAAGCTACAAACCACTGCTGGCTTCCTGGGGACAGTGGCAGGAAGTCATGCTGGGCTACTCGGATTCCAATAAAGACGGCGGCATGCTCACCAGCCTTTGGGAGTTGTACAAAGCGCATCGCGAACTGCATCGCGTGGCCCGCGAGCACAACGTCAAACTGCGGCTCTTTCACGGACGTGGCGGCACAGTTGGCCGCGGTGGTGGGCCCACACATCGAGCCATCCTGGCTCAGCCCGTAGGAGATTTTTCTGGTCAGCTACGCGTCACCGAACAGGGCGAAGTCCTCAACTGGAAGTATGCTGATCCGGTGCTGGCGGAATGGAATTTGGAAATCATGATTGCGGCCTGCCTTGAAGCCCTCACCCGACCCGACGGTCCGGCAGCGGGCGCCGACCGGCAGTGGGATGCGGCCATGGAGCAAATGTCAGGCGACGCGTTTGCGTTCTATCGGCAGAATATCGCGGACAATCCCGAAGTGCTGCAATATTTCGAACAGGCAACGCCGGTGAATGAACTTGAATTTGCGCGGATGGGGTCGCGTCCTGCCCGCCGCAGTGCAAGTCGTAAGCTGGACGATCTGCGCGCAATTCCCTGGGTCTTTGGCTGGATGCAAAGCCGTCATGCCGTGCCCGCATGGTTCGGCGTGGGCTACGCTTTGGAACGTTTTGCGGCGGGTGGACCTGCGCAGGAAAAAACTCTGCGGGAAATGATGCGCGGGTTTCCTCTGTTTTCAGACTTAATCCGTAATGTGGAATTGGCCATGGCGAAAGCCGACTTCACCATCGCTCGTCTTTATGCAGCGCTCGTCGAGGACGCAGGCCTTCGCGAACGAGTCTGGCAGGTGCTGGCTGGAGAATTCGAGCGCACCCGACGGATGATTTTGTCGGTAAAGGGTCAAAAGGAACTCTTGGGAAACAATCCGGTGCTGTCGCGATCGGTGAGATTGCGCAATCCCTATGTGGATCCCATGAGCTTAATTCAAGTCGAACTGCTGCGGCGTAAGCGAGCCGGCACGAATACGGACGAACTTAACTACGCACTCGGGGCCACGATCAACGGAATCGCTGCCGGTCTTCACAATACGGGATGAAAGCCAAACCAGCGCCGGAAAGACAAAACCCCGAGCCGAGATGGCCCAGGGTCTGTTTTCTCAGCTCAGCTGATATCTAGTCGAAATCCATACAGATTTTAAGCTGGCGAATAGCTTCGTCGGTGGCGCGGATTGCATCTTCCCGATGGCCATGAAAATCGTGGTTGGCTGCCGCGAGATGAGCTCGGGCATTGCGAAGCGCATCCAGAGCTGCGTGGATCTCAGGATGCCGTTCGAATGCGGGTGAAGTTGGGGTGAAAGCCATCATCAGGGCCATCACCGCTAAGATACCCATCATCTTACTTTTCTTCATGATTTCTCCTTAGTGCTCGGTCCGATTTAAGGCCCGGACTACCGTTCTGTAGTGAAAATCGCAGTTCCAGCTCCAAGCCAGCGGGAACCTTTTGAGCAGATTTTACTATCCATGTGGCCTTCTCGAACCCAACTGTATATGTTGAGTCAATAACGAAAGTACTGGCGGCAGTGTGGAAAAACGGCCTGCTCCGCCGCGACTTTCGACCTTGCCATCTCGCCTAAGTTACGGCATAATAATGGTTTGTCTTATCCCTGCTGGGGTGGACTACGAAAGGAACCAAGCTCTGTGTTAATGATTCGTCTATCGCGCACGGGTGCGCGCAAGCAACCGCATTATCGGGTGGTCGTGATTGAGAAGGAACGCGCCCGCAACGGCCGGCCGGTCGAGGTCGTGGGAACGTACAATCCCCGCACCGAACCCGCCAGCATCGAGCTCAAACGTGAGCGCATCACTTATTGGATTTCCAAAGGCGCCCAGATGTCGGACCGGGTCAACAAGATCGTGTCCAAGCCTGTACCGGCGGCTGCTGCTCCGGTTGCCTAAATCCCAAGTGCTTGTCCCAGAAAGCCTAACCCGCCCATCAGGAGCCCGTTTTGACTGAGCCGAAAATCACCGAGCCGAACGTGCGGACGATGATCGAAAAAGTCGTGAAGTCGCTGGTCGAAGCGCCGGATGCGGTCTCGGTTTCGCAGGTGGAAGAAGGCCCGGAAACGGTGCTCGAACTCACCGTCGCCGAAAGCGACATGGGCAAGGTCATCGGCAAGCAGGGACGCAACGTTCGCGCGCTGCGAAACTTGGTGAGCGCGGCGGGTGTGAAGGCCAACAAGCGTTTCGTTCTGGAAGTCCTCGAATAGTGGATTGGCGGAGTCGGCCATGTCTGACGGCTTCATCACTCTAGCCTGGGTCCGCAAAACCCAGGGACGCATTGGAGAAGTGGCCGTCGAGCCGCAAACCAACGCCCCTGACAGGTTCCACGAAGGCATGCGTTTGTGGGCATTGACTACGGACGGCAAGCGGCGCGAATTAAGAAGTTGAAGGCTTTTGGCCGCATAAAGAACAAGTGGTTCTAAAGTTTGCCGGCATAGATTCAATTTCCGAAGCTGAAACGCTTTTGAAGTGCGACTTGCAGATTCCCGAGGCAGAGCGAGCGCCGCTGGATTCAGGTTGGACCTACGTCAGCGATTTAGTCGGATGCACCGTCTTCGACGAAGATCGCGAGGTTGGGAGAGTTACAGATTTGCAGTTCGGCGCCGGTGAAGCGCCGCTGCTAATCGTCCGATCGGGAACGAAAGAATACGAGATCCCTTACGCGGAAGCGTATCTTCGCAAGCTGGATCTGAAAGCAAGAAGAATTTTGATGCAACTGCCCGAAGGCCTGCTGGAAGTCAACAGCCCGCTCACGGCAGAAGAAAAGCAGGAACAGCAAAGAAAGCAATAAGTTCTTGTCATCCTGAGCGGAGTGGGTGTTTCGCGAAGCGAAGCATCCACGGAGTCGAAGGACCCCTATAGCTGAGAGTCTGCCGGGTCTAGGGATGATTCGACTCCCTCGGCGTTCACGATGTGAACGACTCACTCGCTCAGCATGACAAGGGGTTTGAATGAAGATCGATATCTTAACGATCTTTCCCGATTTTTTTCGCGGACCGCTGGATTTTGGCATCGTCCGCCGGGCGCGGGAAGCGGGACTGGCGACGATTGAAGTACACGATCTGCGGGCATTTGCGCACGATCGGCACAAAACAGTAGACGACCGCCCATTCGGCGGCGGCGAAGGCATGGTGCTCAAGCCGGAACCGATCTTTGAATGTATTGAAACGCTGGGCATCGCGGCTCGTGAACAGCGCAGCGCTAAGGAAAGCGTGATCTTGCTTTCCGCGCAGGGCAAACGCTTCGATCAGAATGTCGCCGCTGAACTCGCGACTCTGGATCGAATCGTCCTGATCTGCGGACGCTACGAAGGCGTGGATGAGCGCGTCGGCGAGCACTTGGCTGATCGCGAGTTGTCCATCGGCGATTACGTGCTCAGCGGCGGTGAGTTGGGAGCGGCGGTGATTCTGGACACGGTCACACGTTTGATTCCAGGTGCGCTGGGGAACGAAGCTTCTTCGAAGCAGGAATCGTTCACCATGCAAGCCGAGCCGCACGTTGCGAACGGCGCGAACTCGACCTGTGGATCAGGCGGATTGCTGGATTATCCGCATTACACACGTCCGGCGGACTTTCGCGGAATGGTGATTCCGGAAGTACTGGTTTCGGGCAATCACGAAGAGATAAGACGCTGGCGGCGCCGCACCGCGTTGGAAAAAACGCTGTGCAATCGCCCCGAGCTTCTCGACGGGACAGCGCTTAGCGAAGAAGACAAGAAATTGCTTGCTCAGATTACAGGCAACAAGATTGAGTAACGAGATTAAGAATTTATTTTGAAATAAAGGAAAAGCTCATGACGAACCTGATTATCGATAAGATTCTCGCCAAGGTAAAACGCACCGACCTGCCGGCATTCGTGCCCGGCGATACCGTCAAGGTGCACGTGAAGATCAAGGAAGGCGACAAGGAACGGGTGCAGGTGTTCGAAGGCGTCGTCATCTCGTGCAGCAAGGGCCCCCAAGCCAGCTTCACTGTCCGGAAGATGAGCTTCGGCCAGGG
Source organism: Terriglobia bacterium (assembly GCA_963723765.1). Lineage (GTDB taxonomy): Bacteria > Acidobacteriota > Terriglobia > Terriglobales > Acidobacteriaceae > DATBAX01. The sequence goes on from CAVRSD010000002.1 coordinate 152,768, forward strand.
CGTCGAGCGTATTTTCCCCATGAACGCCAAAGTAGTCGATAAGATCGAACTGGTACGCTCCTCGAAGGTGCGTCGCGCCAAGCTGTATTATCTGCGAGGACTCCGCGGCAAAGCTGCCCGTCTGAAGGACGTGGATCGTGAACACGTAACGGCGGCAGCCCCCAGCACAGAAAAAACTTCTTAGTCGCGAAAAGAGTCTGGTTCTCTCGGGTGTAACGCTCAGATTTTGGTGGCGCCCGAGCGCTCAGCGCTGCGATAAAAGTCCTGTTTCCTGTATGGGCTTTTGCTCCTGGGTCTGCAATTCCAGTTCAAACGACGCTTCCAGTTCCCGTTCCGCCAGCTTGCGCAGCAGGAATTGCAATATCTGGCGGTCGCCTTTGCGGATTTCCCGGAATTCGATTCCCGTTCCCAAACCCTGCACCACGTGCCGCACTTGCCCCTTCAAGCCTAAATCGTAGTGAGAGACATTCAGTACCACCTTCAAGTCAGCCCCCGCTGAAAATGCATGTGTGCCGGTAATTAGGCAGCCGCGCTCGGATAGATCTTTCAAAGCCGCCTCGGTCGGCACTGCACTTAGATTCTGAGACCGCAACTCAGCGGTTCCGTCGATCGAGAAACGTGGACCCCTCCGGCGATTGCGATCATCCACCGCTGAATTTAGTTTCCCGAATTCATCCTTCAATAAGACAGGATCATAAACCTCTCCGATATCGCGTAATTCGGCGTCCCACATCATCCGTTCGCTTTCCACGCATTGAATGCCCACTTGTCCGCGAAGTTCGGAATTGAGCGCTCCCACCCAAATCACCCGGCAGAAGATCTTATTGTTGCGGGTTCGCTCGATGGCAATAATGTCCCCCGCTTCCTGCAGCGATCGTAAGCCGGTGATACGGGCGCCGCGGGGAGAAATGTCGTAAGTACAAGCCATATCCGGACACGGTTTATTGTCGCGGTCCCAGTAGGTTACGCGCAGCGGCAAAGCCACCTGAATGCGCTTGTCCAGGCGCTCAGGTGCTATTGTCTCTGCCGGAAGTGGGTTGGGAAATGGTTCGCTCACAGCGGGTCTACGGGGCACTCCTTGCACTCGAAAGTAACAACCGTCGGAACGATGGTCAATTTACCAGCGTAACCCGGCTGCGGTTACCAACAGAATCCACCCAAGACTTGTCATTCCGAGAAGCGTAGCACCAAGGAATCCGCTGTCTGCTGGCAGTAAGGAAACAGTAGACTTCCCGCTTGGCCTGAAATGACAAGGCGTTGCGATTAAGGCGCACTTTTCCCACTTGCTCCACAACCCCACTCTCAGCGAAGATGTTCTTATCTCACGGTTAAGTGTCTTCTAATCTAAAACTCGCACCCGAGAAACCAATCTCCGCATCCGCCGCCAAACTTCGTCTCCTAAAGCGGCTGCGCTGCACGCTGAAGTTCGAAAAAAGGGCTTGGAGTTCCGGTGCGCGCTTAGTCGCCGGCGTAGATGAAGTGGGACGCGGTTCCCTGTTCGGATGCGTCGTTGCCGCCGCCGTGATTCTCGACCCCGAATATCGCCTTCGCGGCCTGCGCGATTCCAAGCTGTTGTTGCCGGAACGCCGAGAAATCCTGGCGGAGCGAATTCGCGAACATGCCATCGCCTGGGCGGTCGCAGCCGTGGATGCCGCGGTCATCGATCAGATCAACATCTATCAGGCCTCGCGCGTGGCCATGCGGGAAGCCGTCTCGCGTCTCGCGCCCTGCCCGGATCACCTACTCGTCGATGCTCTTCGTTTAGACTGTAACCTACCTCAAAACCCCATCATTCACGGTGACGCACTTTCCGTATCGATCGCCGCAGCCTCGATCCTGGCGAAGGTCGAACGCGATCGTCTGGTCCGCGAATGGGACCCCATCTTCCCCGTGTATGGATTGGCCTCGAACAAAGGCTATAGCACGCCTCACCACCTCGCCGCCTTGCGTCAGCACGGCCCCTGTCCTCTCCACCGCCAATCGTTCGCCCCGGTTTGGCTCAACCCGGTGCCGCAGGAAGTTCTACCCTTCCCACTTGAAGACTCTGATGATGTTTCAAATGTCTTGGACAAACAAGCCGTTTAGTTTATAAAGCTTAAGCTGAAACGGAGAACCAACCCGGAGAATTAACGATGAACCCTGCCTCAATGCTTCTGACCACCGCGACGGTGTCCCATATCACTGGAATTGACTGGGTGGTGATCGCGATTTATTTCGGTGTCCTGCTGAGCGTGGCCTGGTATGTGGTCAGCAAGTCCAAAGACTCCGCCGCCGATTACTTTCTCGCCGGACGCAATCTCAGCTGGTGGATCGTCGGCGCTTCCATCTTCTGTTCAAATATCGGCTCGGAGCATGTCGTCGGCCTGGCGGGCGCCGGCGCAACCAGCGGTGTGGCCCTGGCGCACTACGAACTGCACGCCTGGTGCCTGCTCGTTCTGGGATGGGTCTTCGTTCCCTTCTACATGCGCTCCATGGTTTTCACCATGCCGGAGTTCCTGGAACGCCGTTTTAGCACCAGTTCACGATATGTTCTGTCCATCGTTTCCATCATCACTTTCATCGTTTCGAAAATTGCCGTGGGCATCTTCGCCGGCGGCGTGGTGTTCAGCACTCTGCTCCCCGAGATGCATCTCACCATCGGCGGCACCTACATCGACAGTTTTTGGATCGGCTCGGTGCTGGTCATCGTCTTGACCGGGCTCTACACCACCTTAGGCGGAATGCGTGCGGTCGCCTACAACGACGCAGTCCAGGCCATCGTCCTGATCACCGGAGCGGCTTGTCTAACTTTTTATGGCTTGTCGAAACTCGGGGGATGGAGCGAACTCCGCCATCTGTGCGGTTCGGACATGTTCAATCTGTGGAAACCGCTCACCCCTCCAGGCGTGCAAGGGACTTGGGCTCCGGTCATGCAAACCGATGCCGCTGGCCAGGTCGTGAAGCAAGCCTGGTATTTCAACGGAAATTTCCCCTGGCTCGGCATGCTCTTTTGCGCGCCGATCACCGGACTCTGGTACTGGTGTACCGATCAATACATTGTGCAACGCGTGCTCGGCGCACCCAATCAGACCGGGGCCCGTCGCGGCAGCATCTTCGCGGCATTTCTCAAACTGTCACCGGTTTATTTATTCATCATCCCCGGCATGGTGTGCTATGCCCTGGCCAAGAGCGGCAAAATTCCCGAACTCGCTGTGATGATCGGTCCCGACGGCAAAGCCATCTCCTCAATCGCCCAGGGATCGTTCCCCATGATGGTCGAATACCTTCTTCCGCCCGGCCTACGGGGCATCGTGGTGGCCGGTCTGCTTTCCGCGCTGATGGGATCTCTCGCCGGAGTGTTCAACGCATGCTCCACGCTCTTCACCGTCGACCTGTACGGAAAGTGGAAACCGCAGGCGACCCAGCATCAACTGGTGCGCACTGGCCGCATCGCCACCGCCGCCATGATCCTAGTTGCTCTCGCCTGGATCCCCGTCATCAAGGGCGCTAACGGGCTTTATGGCTACCTGCAAGCCGTGCAAGGCTACCTGGCGCCTCCGATCTTTGTCGTGTTTTTCTTCGGCGTTTTCTGGAAGCGGCTCAACGCTCAGGGCGCTCTTTGGGCAATGGTCGTCGGCTTCATCATGGGCATCTTCCGCATGCTGGTGGACACGCCCGTGACCCTCGGCCTTTACGGCCTCGGGAACGGCTATACCCAGGGCTCGTTCCTCTGGATCATCAACAACTTCTATTTTCAATATTTCAGCGTGCTGATTACGATTGTGTCGGCCATCGTCATGGTGGGCGTGAGTTATCTGACGGCAGAGCCAGATTACGCCAGCATTCAAAGCCTCACTTTCGCCACCAAGACCAAAGAAGACAAGGCCCAAACCCGCGCCAGTTGGGATTGGCGCGATGTCGCCGGTTCGGCCGTGGTCCTAACTTGCATCCTGGGGGCCTACTTGTATTTCAGAGGCTAGATTTATTAGGGTGCACGGAAAGAAGTCGTGCGGACAGGTTAAACTATTGATCAGGAGATCTTTCTTAATATGGCAAAGAACCACTACGTCACCAAAACCAAGCGTCGGAACAAATCTGGCAAACGCTCTCACGAAGGCCGCGACACCGCGCTGGCCTTGAGACAACTGAAAGCAGCCGACAAAGCTCCCGCAGCAAAAGCCGCAAAGTAATCGCGATGCTTTCTTGTATTTGAGCCGTCGGCGGGTGGCCCTTTCAAGCCTGGTTTTGGCTTGAGTGGGGTAGTTCTCTGCGCCGGGTGCCCCGTTTCTCGCTTCCTTTGCGAGCAGCGGGATAACCACCACGAACCAGCGGTCGATCACATTGCTCTAACCCTCATCGTCATCTCAGTCACGAATCTCAGCCGCCGAGAATGAAACTCTCTTTCTCTACCGCCACACAAGCCGATGCCTCAACGCTGGCCCTGCTGCATACTGCCGTTGCCGAAGAACTCACCCGCCGCCACGGGCGCGGACCCTGGTCCGCCGCGACGACGGAAAAAGGCGTACTCTTCGGCCTGCGGCATTCGCACATAGTAATCGCGCGGAAAGGCAAAAACATCGTCGGAACGCTGCGCCTGGCAACCAAAAAGCCTTGGGCAATCGATGTTTCCTACTTTACCCCGGTAAAGAAAGCACTCTACCTGACCCACATGGCAGTTGTTCCCACCATGCAGCGCCAGGGAATTGGCCACAGCTTGCTCAAAGAGGCGGTGAAGCAAGCTCGAGCCTGGCCCGCCGATGCCATCCGTCTCGATGCCTTTGACGCTGACGCCGGTGCCGGCGCTTTCTACGCCAAGTGCGGCCTCCGCGAAGTCGGCCGCGTGATCTACCGCAAGGCCCCTCTGATCTACTTTGAGTTGGTTCTCTAAGGGTACAAGTGATTGGCATTCATCGCCGGCGATGCCGCCCCGAACCAAACCGGGTGCCCCGTTTCTCGCGTCCTTTGCGAGAAGCGGGCTAACCACCACGAATCAGCGGTCGGTCGCGTCGCTCGAACCCCAATCGTCAGCGCATCACATTCATCTATTCGGACCTCCTCATTTCCCCCAGAGCATCAGGTTCGAAAAGCTGCTGTTTCCCCGAAGGTCAGTTTGTGACAAATGAACAGCGGTAAGAAAGGCGAGGAATCGGCAGGCCTCCATTTCTCGCGCCCTTTGCGAGAAGCGGGATACGTCATATCCTCACACCCCCGCTGCCATTCCCAACTTCTTCCTCATCTCCCGAGCCAATTCATCGATGGCTTGCAGCTTGACCTGTGCCGCCGAAGGCAGATTTGGCGCCTGCAGCGCCATCTCGCAGGACAGCAGCATGGCCGTCACCGTCCCCTTCAGTTCATTGCGCAGCGCCCGTTCCGCAGCCTGCCGCGCCACAGTCACTTCTTTTGTGCGGCGGCGCAGGGCTGAACGCAACTCGCGCACCACCCGCTCAATCCCGCTGATGGCAAAGTTCACAAAGACCGGCGTCGCCATCTCCATTTGTTGCAGCACTCGCTCGCTTTCATCGGGTGCGCCTTCGACCAGCGCCTGGTCGATCACCACCGCTGAATACTCCTCCGATCGCAGATGCGATGCGGCTTGCCCCAGACTTGCCGCTACCTGCACTGACTCCGCTAAAGCATCCTCGATGGCCTGAGCGCAGTCCTGAGCGCGTGTAGCCGGCGTAATCAGCAGAATCATGCATAATTCATTGCACGTCAGCGGCCAGAAGCTGTCTGCTGAAAATGCAGGTTTTACGGCTGCTCCGGCGTGGTTCTAGTTCCATCGCGGGAAGCGGGAACCTAATCAGGCCTGATCTTTATCAAGCTTCGTCTTTGTCAGGCTTGGTCGAGGGAAGAATATTCTTTCAGTTTGCGATAGAGCGTCGTCTTGCCAATCCCCAGCAGCCGCGCTGCCATCAGCTTGTCTCCGTTGAGCTGGGTAATGGTGCTCAGGATCATTTGCCGCTCCAGTTCCGCAATCGGCAGGATTTTCGCCGATCCATCTCCCGCCACCGGCACGCCGCCATTGCTGCCATTGATCGCACCCGGTAAATCGGCAAGTTGAATGACCGGACCCGAAGTCAAAGCGCACGACCGCTCCAGGCAGTTTTCCAATTCCCGAACGTTGCCGGGCCAATCGTAGGCCAGCATGACTTTCATCGCTTCATCGCTCAACGAGCGTTCCTGTCCACAGGCGCGTGACAGGCGTTCCAGGAAAAATCCCGCCAGCAACGGAATGTCCTGCCGCCGCTCCCGCAGCGCCGGAATCCGCAGACTCAACACATTCAGCCGGAAGTACAAGTCGCGGCGAAAGGTTCCCTGCGCGACCGCCTGCTCCAGGTCGCGGTTTGTGGCCGCTAGAATTCTGACATTGATGCTAATGCGCTTGGTGCTGCCCACGGGACGGATTTCCTTCTCCTGAATAGCACGCAGCAGCTTGGCCTGCAAATCCACTGGCAGTTCTCCCACTTCGTCGAGAAACACCGTTCCGCCTTCCGCAATGGCGAGCAACCCTCTTTCGATTGGACGGCCCCTGTGAAAGCCCCTTTGACGTAACCAAAAAGCTCGCTCTCGATCAACGTAGGAACCAGCGATCCGCAATCCACGGGAATAAATGGCTTGTCACGAAACGGCCCGGAGAAGTGGATTGACCGCGCCACCATTTCCTTCCCAGTCCCACTCTCCCCCAGAATCAGCACGGGATGATTGCTATGCGCAGCCTTGGCGATGATCCGGTATAACTTTTCCATCTCCGGCGCGCGGCCCACAATGCTGCCAAAGCCCTGCTTGGACTTGATCTTCTCGCGCAGGATTCGGTTTTCTGTTTTTAGTTTCAAGTGATTTGCCACCCGATCCAGCAACATGCGCAACTCGTCCATGCTGAACGGCTTGGTTACATAGTCGTAAGCGCCGTTTTTCATGGCTTGCACCGCCGATTGCACCGTGCCGTAGCCGGTTACGACCACAACCACAGAATCAGGACGCCGCTCCTTGATGCGATGCAGCGCCTCCAACCCTCCCGCTCCCGGCAATTTCAAGTCGAGCAGCAGGACGTCCACGTTCTGCGATTCCATGACGCGGTAGGCGTGCTCCGCCGAGTCAGCCACGGAAGTTGTGAAACCAAGCGATTGGGCCACTTCGCGGCAAACCTCGCGAATGGCCCGTTCATCGTCCACAATCATCAGATTCAGGAAATTCGCGCCTTCGATCTGCGGCGCATTCGGCGCTATTGCTGCTGCGGTCGTCATAAACATTTACCTTCTTTCAAATCTCGTGGAAAACCGTGGATGTGGAAGATACGGAAGCTCCGGCAGCTTCAATCTCAGCTTTGACGCACGGCAGATAAACCACAATCTGTGTGCCTTTTGCGCTTGTGCTCTGAACCTCGATCTTTCCCCCAGCCTGCTGGATGAGGTCATGTACCGTGGCCAGTCCGACGCCGTTGCCAGCCTTCTTGGTGGTAAAGAACGGCTCAAACAGGTGGTTGCGGGTTTCCTCGTCCATGCCGAGACCGGTGTCAGCCACTGCGAATTCAATGCAGGATTCAGGACCGTTGCGGGTGCTGAGCGTAATCCGTCCGCCCTCCGGCATGGCATCGCGGGCATTGAGCACCAGATTGAGAATGATCTGGTGGGCACGCGCGGGAGCCAGTTTCACGAAAGCCAGATCCTCGGCAAGATCAGAAACAAATTCGATGTTTTCCCCGACCAACCGTCCCAGCAGATTTCTGATATCTAAAATCGCCTGGTTCCATGACAACAATCGCGGTTCGACAGTTTCCCGTCGGGCCACTGCCATCAATTGCTGGATCAGCTCTGCACCATGCTCTCCCGCCATGCGAATCTCTTCCGCATGATGTCGCATGCGGTTGTCTTTTAATCCCGCCAGCAGCAAATCGCAGTACAGCATGATGCCGGTCAACAAATTGTTGAAGTCGTGCGCTACGCCGCTTACCAGCCGTCCGATCGCCTCCATTTTTTGCGATTCAGAAGACTGCTGTTCCGTGCGCACATTCTGACTCAGGTCAGCGGCGCTGATGATCAGCAGATTGCGGCCGTTTACCTCGAACTCGGCAATGGAAGCGGGTAGCCGTTGAATGTCCAACTCCTGGGAAAGCCCGAATCTCTGTGCAAATCCTCGATTCGCATAGAGAATGCGACCCTTTTCGGCAATCGCCAAACCCAAAGGGAAAGCCTCAAGAGCTGCATTCAGCATTCCTGGATCCAGCGAGCCTTCGTCCTTCGGCTGCAGTTTTGCCATTCCGTCCATCAAATCCACCCTTGAAAGCTTCCCTTGTCTTCCACTGCTTCGCTACACCCAACGACAGCATCGGCCACAAATGGGCCGGACTGTATGGAAGTACGAATTTGGGAAGAAGGTAAAAACGGCGGTCAATTCCCGAATCAGGAAGCTTGATACAAGAATCCGCCATCCTGAAGTGTTCCTCATTTGGAAAGTCTAGGCTGCGCGGCGAGAGATGCTAAGGGCACTCGTCACCGATCGAGTGTGACGTGTGAACATAACAAAAGACGGTCCTCGCAGCGGTGGGCTGGCATTTCAACAGGCAAGAGTACAAATTTTCGCCTTGCGCTTTGGTTTCGGAGCATGTTACATAGATCACATCAGGTTTGCCCGTTTTAGGTCCCGGCTGGAAAAAGCTCTTAGGCCCTCGGCCCCTTGTAAGTGTTTTCCTCCTCCCCACCCCAGGAATTTAGCGTATGCGCTCCAGATCCATCACGGCCCGTGGTGGTCTCCGTTTATTGGCGACGGCGATATTGCTGATGTTTTGTGGAAATGCCCGGGCGCAGAATTCCAGTTCGTCTCTCAGCGCCACGATCGCAACCAGTGTGGACAGTGGCTATTACCAGAAAGTTTGTAACGCCATTGGGGATGCTGCCGGAAAACAATCCCCGCCCTTGAAGGTTACGTGCCTGGCGACACAGGGTTCACTGGAGAATGTGTACGACCTGGATAGCGGAAAAGCCGACTTCGCTCTGGTGCAGAGCGATGTCGCCCACCGGGCATGGATGGGAGAGCTTCCCTTCGAGGAAACCCATTCCGGCATTACGATCGTTGCGCCTTTGTTCGTCGAGAAGGTCCACATCCTGGTAAGGCCGCATCAGTTTCTTTCGTCGGCGGCCCAGCTCAAAGGGAAGAAAATCTGGCTGGGCGAGGTGAACAGCGGAACGCGAGTTTCCGCTTCGGCAGTGCTGGAAGCGGTCGGACTGCCCCCGGACACTGGCGACAAGACCATCCTTCTGAGCTCCCGCCAGGCCTTCGCTTTGCTCGGAGAAGATCCGTCAGGCAAAGCCAATTTGCTGCAAGCCATCGTTGAGTCCGAAACGTTGTCTGTGGAGGAGTTGGACGAATTGATCCAATCTCTGGGAATGAAACGCGCAGTCTTGGAAGTCCCCGGCAGGACAGACAAGATCACCGTTCTTTTCCGCCCTGACCTGACCATCCGTAGTTTTGCTGATTTACTGGGCGCCACTGTCTGGGCCGGGAAACACGCTTGTTCCCATCAGTCGGCGGTGTTGGCAGCGCTTGAGCCGGCCAGAAAACTCACAGATCGGGACGTCGGATTCGGACTCGAGCAACTAAGAAACCATCAGATCGATGCCTTGATCCAGCCCGAGCAACTCAGCAAGGACCTCGTCCAGGCAATCCTGAAGGCACACGGCTTCTCGACCTTTCCACTGGCTCCCGATCCACGCACCAAAGGCCGAAGCAAATTGATGGCGTACCTGGGACCGGGGGCAAATATTTCCTCTTTAACGGGCCCCCGCGATCCCGCCAAGAACAAGATCTGGTGGCCCACCGGAAATCAGACACTGGACGAAACCGTGGTGAACACTTTTCTTCCCGGCACCAAGGGATCCGCCAGCGACCGAAAAGAACTGTTGGATCGTGACGTTACTTACACCATGGCATTGCATTTATTGGCGTTAGGCGAACTGGATGCCGTTTTTCAGACCACGGTCGCGACCAGCCATACCATAGCCGATTTAATGAATAAGACCGAGATCACACTTCTCGGCATCGACTGGCCCACCGTCGGGAAATTGGTCGAAGAGAACGACACCAGCAAGAACGGCAGTTATGTCGAAACTTCTTTTCAGAAGCGCAGTTATCCGGCATTGAGCCAAAGTATTTACGTCGTCGGCGTGCAAACCTACTTGCTGGCGGGGCCAGGGAAGAAGGATGAAAAACATCAGGCAGAAAAGGTGCTTGCCATTGCACGCCTCCTCTACAAGCAGCAGGAAACGATAGAAAACAGCATGCGTGGACCAGGTACCAACGGTGGCAAAACCCAGGCTGAACCCTTCCGGCTGACCTTGCTGGGAAGCCCCTTGAAACATCAGTTATGCGATCCGATCAACCATATCAATGCACAAGCAATACAGTTTCTGGTAAAGCCAGGACATTTGCGCCGTGGAACCAAACGCGCCTTGTGGACGCTGGTATCCGGGGTGTTAATCCTGGCAGGAGCCACTCTTTTGTTGGGTCGAAAACGAAAATTTATGGCGACTTATCGCCGATGGATACTATTGGTACTAGCCCTGCTCTTTCTTTGGGGAGTCGCCGCCATCTGGTTACAAACCGTGGAAGGGGACATCACCCAGGAGTTTTCTTCGCTCAGCGACTCCGCTTCCGCATTCGCTAGAAATGTTCTCTCCCAACTCCAGTTACCAGTGTCCGCGCCAGAACCAAGTACACAAGCCGGTCAACGGGCCTTGCGAATCTTCACCTGGCTGGGGGCTTTGTTAGTCGGCACTTTCTTTCTGCCCATCATCAAACAGGTCTGGGCGGGTGACTTCATGGCCCGTTTGCTGGGAACAGGTTCGCGAAAAGACGCAAAGTCTCAGGATGGAACCGCACCTCAGGAGCGGGTGACACGAATCTCATAGACCTGCTTTGCGCAAAGTCCCTGGCAAAGCAAGAGAGGAGCGCTTACGGCGCTCCTCTCTTGTTGCAACTCGGCCTATTTAGTGAGTTTAGTTCATGCCCGCGTCTGCCGCAGCGCTCTGGGCTTCGTTTTCCGGCTGGACGATCACGCCATCAAACGGAGTGGCCGCCATGAAACGTCCATGGACAACACTGATACGGCGCAGCGGGTATCCGGAATCCGGCCCGCGGTGCCATTTACGTCCGCCGTTGTCGCTGGTAAAGACGACGCCGGTTTCCGTGCTGGTCGCCAGCAGCCGTTTCTGGGTGCTGTCGTAAGCGATCGAGCTGATGTTCTTGTCCGGAAGGCCATTGGCAAGGTGCTGCCAGGTCGCTCCAGAATCGGAACTGCTAAACGCACCTTCGTGAGAAGCTACGAGAATCTGCGCGTCAGGAGTAAGTGTCAGACCGCGAATGCTGGTGACGTAAGAAGCCAGGCTGGACGACTGCCAGGTCGATCCTCCGTCCGATGACAGCAGGACGTTGGTCGTACTTGCAGCCACGATGAGTTCTCCCTGCGCTTGCACGGAGGAGAAATCCTGTTTGCCGAGCACCGGGCCACCACTCCAGCTTTTGCCGTCATTGGTGCTGATGAACAATCCAGCAGCCGTAGCGGCCAGCCAGCGTTTGGGAGTAATTTCGATTTCGCTTACGCGGGCTTCGAGAGTGGAACGAATCGCCGTCTTGGTTACGACGGTCGTCTTCTTGGTGCCCCTCTTTACGATGCGCGAAGAAACCTTCTCATTGACGACCGCATTGATCGGCTGCCACTGATTGCCATTGCTGGCCAAGAGATAGATTCCGTGGCTGGTACCTGCGACGAAATCACCCTTGCTGGTTTCTTTCAAGGTGAACACATCTTTTCCGCTCAAGCCGGAACTTTTCTGTGCCCAGCTTTTTCCGCCATCTTTCGAAGCAAATACGCCACCCCATTCACGATCATTTACGACTCCGACCAGAATGGTGTTGGGATCGTTCTTGCCCGCGAGAATCGATGTCACATAGCGGTGGGTGTAACCATGATTCGAAGGCGAGAAGCTTTGTGCGCCATTATCGCTGGCGAGCACACCACCGCGATCGGTGGCGAGCAGCACTCGCGAAGAGTTTCGCGGATCGATCATTACATCGTTGACGACGACATCAGGACCAGTGACCTGCTTCCAGGTTTTGCCCAGATCGGTCGTTCTCCAAAGACCTTCGGTGGTTCCGGCGTAAACGATCTGCGGATTCACCGGATCCTGTTTCAGCACGCGAGTACGGCGTGCGGTGAAGGGAATGCCCTGGATCTTTTTGAACAACTCGCCGGCGTTTTCGCTCTTGTAAATTCCCGAGCAAGCGCTGGCGAAGACGATCGAAGGATTGTCGGAATCAACGATGACGGAAAACACGTCGGAGTCTTCAATCATTCCCTGCTTGATGTGTTCCCAGTTGGCGCCGCCATCGGCGGTCTTCCACGCCAGATGCCAGGTGCCTGCATAAACTACATTTACATCTTTAGGATCGATGGCGATTGATTCAATCTCTCCCTGGGCAGGTTGCGAAATCTTGTCCCAAGTCTTGCCGCCATCCTGACTGCGGAATACTCCATCAATTGCGCCAGCTACGATCGTCCTGGAATCGGAAGCAGAAATGGCCAGAGCGCGGACTGATTTTCCATGCATGCCGGGAAGCGCTTCCCACGACTTGCCACCGTTGCGGGAACGGAACACATCGCCGGACTGCTGGTTGGCGACGCTCCAGGCGGCCACAAAAATGGTCTTGGGATCTTGCGGATCGAAAGCGATATGGTCGAGCACGTAGTCGTCGCCGTCGCCGAGATGCGCCAGACGGACCCAGCCGTGGCCACCATCGTTCGACTCAAACAGGCTGCCGGTGCTGGTACCCAGCAAAACGTGATCGGGATTTTTGGGATCGTGGCCCAAGCTGCGGGCGTCTCCCCCATCGGGCCCCAGGACAGTCCACTGAGCGGCCCAGACAGCCGTGCTGCAGAACAGAGCAGCGGCCAATAAAATCAATGACTTACGAGAACTTGTACGTGACATGATCCAACTCATCGGTAACCTCGCCCCTGACCAAAGAATATTTCTTTGCGGGGCCCAGAGTGACAGCCTAACACGCTCGAATCAAGTTACTTAAGGGAAGATAAAAAAGGGCCGGTCGAGGGAAACTCGACCGGCCCGGATGCTTCCCAACTAGCTTAGTTAGCGGCCTTCATTGCTTTTTTCTTGGCCGCAACCTTCGGGTGGTCCGGAACCGCCTTCACTTTGGACTCGTCCACCACTTGCGTGTCTTCCGCGGGGAAGGTTGCGCCAGCAGGAACGACCCAGAATTGGGCGCTCTTGGTACCCAGGTTACCGGTGCGAGTCTCGACGCGGCTGGGATCAATTCCCTGCTTCGATTCCCCGCCCGTGAGATACGCCTTGGCATTGACGGCGCGTTCGCCTGCCAGGTTCTTGCGTTTTTCCGCAGTCTCCTGATTGCCGACGATAACCAGTTTGTTGTCGGCGTTTTGCTGCAGGTTCTTGGCTACGTCATCCAGAATGGCTTTGCACTCGTTATCGACGCGCCACGGCTTGCCGATTTTCGCCATGTTGCCGAAGTCGCATTCGCTCAGCTTCGCGGCTTGTGGCGGCGGTGGTGGTGGGGTCGGAGGAGCCTGCACGTTCACGCTGGTGGAACCCGGTGAACTGAGGCCACGTGAATCGCTGCAAGTAGCACTGACCGTGACTGATCCCGGTGAAGCGCCCGTGGTATCCAGAGTCGCGGTGTTGCCGTTACCAGTGATAGTGCCGCCGCTGGCGGTCCAGCCAGCTACGCTGGTTTGCATGCCATCCGGGCTGCTGCAAGTGGCGGTGATCGTCGAAGTGCCACCTACTGTCACGCTCGAAGGGCTGGCCGACAACGAAACGGTTGGCGGATTCTTGGGCAATTCCTTGACGGTAAAGCTCGCCGTGCAACTGGCCTCGCCGCCCTTCTTCATTTTGGGGTCGGCCACATGAGCAGAAACCGTGTAACTGCCTCCAGCCATTCCGTTGGTATCGATGCTGGCGGTGGTGTCCTTGCCCGTGACCTTGCCACCGTTGCCACTCCAGGTGTAAGCCAGAGTGTGCTTAGGATTGAAGTTGCTGGCAGTGGCCGTGGCAGTGATCGGCTCGCCCACCATCACTTCGCTGGGCTGGACCGAGCAGCTGGCCGCCGGCGTTACCGTGGCCGGATAATCAAAGTTAAAAACAATGCCGGTGCGCAGTCGGACACCTTCGAGAGAAGGACGCCGTAAAGTCGGAAATTCCGGGTCCGCCGCGTCGGAATAATTATGACGCGCCCAGACATAATCCGCTTCGAAGAGCCTCCACGAAAAAGATCGGGAGAACTTCAAATCCATGCCACCGCCGAGAATTGCGCCGATCCCGTTGTTGCTGTCGAGTCCGGAGACTTTCAGGCGGTTGTAGCTCAGCAAGCTGTGAATAAAATAGTTGGTGGTGTCTGTCCGCACCATGAACCGGGGACCGACCGAAAGCGTGGTCTCGCGATTACTGTCGCCCCAGTTGAATCCAAAATCACCTTCAGCGCCCCAGTGCTGGTCAAAGTTGTAGGTGCCGGCGAAGCCGAAACCTTTACCCTCGTCCGGGATAATGTAGGACGGTGGGTTGCTGGGATCTCCGAAAGGAGCCGGCACGGTGCCACCTGGGTGCAGCCATTGGTAGCCAACGAACAAATCTACTTTGGGGACTTCCTGGTCCTGCGCCATTGAAGCGGCAGGCGATAAGAACACAGCAAACATCAGAACAAAAACGGCAAACAACACACTTCTAATACGTAACTTCGTACAAGCTACCATGTAATCCTCCGGGAGTGCGCGGTTGCGTAGGTCTCTTAAAGATTGCCAGAACTAACTTATGGGCCCCATTAGGAGTTTGAGACTTTGAGACACTTCCGCGTGACTTGCCATTCTAACTAACAGCACGATCAAAACCAATAGTTTGAAGCATTTTTTCTCGCTAAGTCGTTGATTTGCGATTCGACGTCATTTTCAACTTCCGATTGTGGAATATAGCCTCTCCCTAATCTCATATTGATACCTCCATTTTTGGATTTTGATCGTATTCATTTTGAGAATTCGGCGGCAAATCGCTTCTGCAAGCTTGCAGCGGATGAGAGAAGCCTCAATAATGCTTGCGGGAGTCCGCTTCCACACTTATGGGCCAGGAAAAAGTACTGATCGTCGAAGACGAAGAAAATGAGCGCACCGGTCTGGCGGAATTGGTTTCCGCCTGGGGCTATCGCGCCGAAACCGCCAGCGATGGCGCCGAGGGATACGAAAAGATCACCAACTGGCTGCCCTCCATCGTGATCACTGATCTCAAGATGCCGCGCATGGGAGGACTGCAGTTGCTGGAAAAGATTGCCAGCGACAGCCAAACCATGGCGGTCATTGTGGTAACTGCGCAAGGCACAATCGATAGCGCCGTACAAGCCATGCGCATGGGCGCCTACGATTACATCACCAAACCTATCGACACCAATCGTCTGCGCACCATTCTGCAAAATGCTTCGGCGCTGCTGGGAACGCGCGTGGAACTCGAAGTCACACGCCGCAAGCTGCGGGACACCGGGTCTTTGGGTAGCCTGGTGGGGCCGTCCAAGAAAATGCAGGAGATTTTTCGTCTCATTGAAATGGTGGCTCCGAGTACGGCCTCGGTGCTAATTACTGGCGCCAGCGGAACCGGTAAGGAACTGGTCGCTCGCAATATCCACGACCTTAGTCCACGCCGCAACAAACCGTTCGTGGCCATCAATTGCGCAGCGATTCCGGAAACGCTCATCGAAAGCGAGATATTCGGCCACGAGAAGGGCGCGTTCACAGGCGCGGTTGAACGCCGAACAGGATGCTTCGAATTGGCGGAAGGCGGCACGCTGTTGCTGGACGAAATTGGCGAGATGCCGATCGCCACGCAAGCCAAGCTTTTGCGAGTGCTCGAAGACCGCAAGCTGCGACGCCTGGGCAGCAAGGTGGAAACTACCATCGATGTTCGCGTTCTGGCCGCTACGAATAAAGTGCCGGAGGAGGCCGTGGCCCGCGGCGAACTGCGTAATGACCTTTATTACCGGCTGAATGTTTTTAACATTCACATGCCTCCACTAAAGGACCACAAGGAAGACATTCCGGAGCTGGTGCGAACGTCTGATCGCTGACATGAACACCAAGCATGCAAGAAAAGTCGCCACCATCAGCGAGGCCGTTTTCAATTTATTTCGCAACCACTCCTGGCCCGGCAATGTACGCGAACTGCGCAATACGCTGGAGCGCGCCATCATCGTCTGCGACGGCGCGGTGATCGAAACCAAGCATCTTCCACCCGCCTTCGGACAGGTCATCGTTCGTACCTCCGCCGAGGATGCCGATTCCATACGTTTGGGTGTGGGCACAACGGTCGGAGAAGCTGAGAAACTGCTGATCCTGAAAACGCTCGAATCGACCAGCAACAATAAAACGCGGGCGGCCGAAATTCTCGCCATCAGCCTGAAAACTTTGCATAACAAACTTAAGGAGTACGGGAGCGCAGCCGCCGAAGCGGCCGACAAGGAAGAGCCAGACCAGGACGCTCGCTGAAGGTTTGTTGACCATCGCTATGAGGGCCAACCTTCAGCAGCCAGCCTGGTTCTCATTTAATAATTCACAATGCGTCGAAGAACCCAAATCGTCCTGACCGTCACTCTTATGGTGGCCCTGCTGGTCACGGCATTTTCCTACGTCTATATTTCGCAGTTGCTGAATCAGCGCATCGCCACGGCCCGCGAGACGGCGGACAATCTCACTTATCAATTGGCTTACGTCGCCACCAATGCCGTGCCCGACTTGAGCAGCACGAAGGTCGATACCAGTAATCCGGAAGCAGTACGCAAGGCTCTGGTTTATTACCTGGGAACCGACCGCAACCTCAACACCATTCTGGAATCAGTGGTAGGGAATTGGCCGACCGTGCTGGATGCGGCGATCGTCGATTCCGACGGCAATGCCATTCTTCACAGCAATGCAGACCTGATCGGCAAACTCATTACTCCTCGCCCCGCCTTTCAGACGATCCAGGACGCCCGATTTCGCCGTAAGCTTCGCATGGTTTACAACCCTCCCACGGTTTACGAGGTGCGCAGACCGTTGCAGTTGAATGGTGCTCCGTTCGGCAGCGTGCGAGTGGGCATTTCCACCGTGTTTTTGAAACATGATCTGACACCGTGGTTGCAGCACGCGGTCATTCTTTCCGGAATCGCAATCCTGGTTTCACTGGTGATCGCGGCGGGACTTTCACGTCTCGCATTGGGTCCGCTGGAGCGAATCGCGCGCAGCCTCGATAATGTCAGCGGGGACGCCAATACCGTTTCCGAAGAAGGCGCCACGCTCGATGAATACGGGCTGGTCACGCTCAAGATTGCCCACCTGGGACGCCAGATGCGTGACGCCAAAGAGATTTTCTCCGCACTCAAGGACAACGTCGACCAGATCATGTCCAATCTTCAGGACGGCTTGATGCTTTTCACGCGAGATTCCCGGGTGGTGCTGGTCAGCGCATCGGTGGAAACCTTTCTGGGGCGTCCCCGACATGAACTGCTTGGCCACACCGTAAAACAGATATTTTCAGCGGAGTCGAATCTTGGTTCCGTTGTTCTGGACGCGTTTCGATTGCAACATTCCATCGAGCAGCAGGAAATTGATGCCCCCAACGGAAAACAGGTGCAGATTTCGCTGGATTTCATTCAGGAACGGGGAACCCAAATCGGCGCATTACTGACTATGCGTGATCCCGAATCTGCGCGGAAGATTGAAGATGAAATTGAAATGTCACGGCGATTGTCGGCGAGTGGACGGCTCACTCGCGGCGTAGCCCACGAGGTCAAGAATCCCATCAACGCGATTGTTCTTCACATGCAGTTGTTGCAGACAAAGCTGAAGCAAACGGACCCTGAAACTCGCCGCCACATGGATATCATCGACAGCGAGATCCATCGTCTGGATCGCGTGGTGCAGATCCTGGTCGATTTCACCCGGCCCCGCGATCTTCACCTGGAAGAAATCGACTTGCGCCGCTTACTCGAGGATGTGCTTTCTCTGGCTGCGCCCGACGCCGGACAGCATGGAGTGAAAATTGTCCGCGAATTCCCCGCCGAGCCGCTGACCGTAAAAGTGGACAGCGATTTGATGAAGCAGGCGATTCTCAATATTGTCCTGAATGGAGTGCAGTCCATGGAGCAAGGGGGGACGTTGACGACCTCGATTAAACGCGATGACAACATGATCGTCACCGAGATCCGCGATCAGGGCAGCGGCATTCCCACCGAACTTCACGACAAAGTTTTTGAACTGTACTTCACCACCAAGAAAACCAAAGGTGGCACCGGCATGGGGTTGGCGCAGGCTTACCAGACTCTGCAGTGGCACCATGGTTTGCTGGATTTCGAATCCGCCGTCGGCAAGGGCACGATTTTCCGGCTTCGTCTGCCCCTGGTTGAAACGAGGTCGAATACGCCGAGAGAAGTGGTGGCCAGCAGCTAGGCAGTTTTTACAGGTGCAATTCTCCTGACTGCAGTAGAATTCGCAGAACCGCCCGCGTGTTCCCGGGCAAAAACTTGTTATGTCTCTGGCCATGATTCTCGGAGTGTGTTCGCTGGTGGTTTCGACTCCCGGTGTGTGGCCGGCAGTGCAGGCTCCCTTGATCGCCCAGGTCACTCCGTCGCAACAAAATCCCTCGTCATCCGACTCTCAGCAGAATCCCGTTCAGCCCGCTGAGCAGAAAACAGAACTGCCAAGCTCCACAGAGAAAGCGCCAGCCAAGACTGCGACCCCTCGCAAAGCTACGCCGAAGAAACATCCCCGCAGAAAGAAGCCAGTAGTCGCGCCTCCGACCACCGACGGTCCGACTAAGGTGATCGTGAAGAATGGGGGCGCTCCTGATCCCAGTGTTCAGCTTTCTCCCGGCGTCAGCGCGGACCAGGCCTCACACCAGCGCCAGAGCACCGACCTGTTGCTCTCGACTACCGAGTCGAACTTGAAAGCCGCGGAAGGGCGACAGCTCAACGCCAGTCAGCAGGACATGGTGAATCAGATCCACGAATATATAAAGCAGGCGAAAGCCTCCGCCGACACTGGGGATTTGCATCGCGCCCACAATCTCGCCTTCAAGGCGAAGTTACTGTCCGACGAATTGGCAAAGCGTTAAAAATCAGGCTCTGGGCTTTAGGCGCTCGGCTCGATTATCTTTCCTTGGCTCGTGCGGCGTTCACCTTGGCCAATTGATCCTGTGACATGGCTTGCTGAGGGCCCGGAATTTTCGCTGCTTCCATTAGGACTTCACGCGCTTCCGTCAGCTTGTTCAGCTTCCCATAAGCAAAGCCCAAGCGGTACAAAGCCGTCGCATAAGATTGCTCGTCCTGCCCTTTGAGCAAGGCGCAAGCCGACTTGAGCTCTGGGATCGCGGACAGAATCTTGTCCTGCTTCATATAGGCATAGCCGAGGGTGGAGTGTGCGGCTCCGGCGGAGATTTTGCGGGTGCGATCCGCGTCCGGTGCGTCGGCTTTGGCGACTGCGATGGCCTTTTGCGAATAACTCACGGCCTTGGCGATGCTGCCGGGTTTGGGGTTATCGACATAGGCGTTCGCCAGCAACAGGAGGACCGGCAAACTGTCGGGATTCGTCGTCAAACTTTTTTCCCCGTAGGTGATGAGGCCCGCAGTGTCTTTGAGTTGCAGGAGTGCGACCATCGCGGCCGAGGTAATCTGCGCTTCGAAGGTTGAGTTTGGGAAAGCGGGAGCGAATAGCTCAATGTAGGCCACGCGTTTCCGGGGATCGGTTTCACCGGCAATCGCATTGAACGCCGTGGCTTCAAAGAAGTCCCGGGAACTTTTCGCCGACTGTTTTTGCTCTTCCACGGACGCAGCGAATTCCTGATCAGTCATGCCGTCGGGTTTGGGGGCTTTACCAATCGAGTTAAATGCTTCACCTCCTTGCACGCAATATTGAATGATTTTTCCGTTGTCTTTGAGCTGCTGCGCAATGTTCGCCTGAGACGCCAGGATATCAAGATTATGCGGCGCGCTGGCGAGTGCTTTGTCGCCGTAGTCGAGGGCCTTCTGTAGATCTCCCGCCGTCTGGTAGTACTGCGAAAGCTGCCAGTTGCCGTAGGCGACGGCCTGCGGATTCGAGGAAAATTTTTGCAGAAAGTCTTCGTACATCGCTGGTTTCTTTTGTGCGTCCGGTTCGGCGGAAATGACTTGCAGCGTCTGATCTTCCGGCGAACCGGCCGGAATGATGATCTTGTCAGTTTGTGAATGGAGAGAAACG
Source organism: Terriglobia bacterium (assembly GCA_963723765.1). Classification (GTDB taxonomy): domain Bacteria; phylum Acidobacteriota; class Terriglobia; order Terriglobales; family Acidobacteriaceae; genus DATBAX01. The sequence continues at coordinate 173,022 of CAVRSD010000002.1, forward strand.
GAAAGCAGGAGAACGGCCATCACTACGGGTAAGCGACTGAGTTGCATACGTCACCTCCGCAAATTTTCGGCGGAGGCATCGTAGCGCCGAATCGTGGGGGATGCAAGCTTATAGAAAGATCGGTAGTGCCTCAGTTTGAAATTTCAGCGGGTGATCCACGCAATAACGATTATTCCCAGAACGACAATTGGGATGACAACCCACCCTATGACAGTCTGTCTCTTGCGCTCGGCGGGGTCGATAGAGACAAACCACACGCGCTTGCCATTGCCTTGAGTCGGCTTGTAATAAGTCTTCATCCCAGCCCATGCTCTCAGAAAACAGGCATCTTCGCTATCGCTTTTTGTAAGGGCCGCGCTTTCCCGGTTGCGGCATGTAGCCGTCTGCCATCATAACGATTTCTTCCAGACTCCAAACGTGATCGCTGAGGAGCCGCCATGAGTATCCTCAGCTTCGCCTGTGGCTACATCGAATACCTGCTGGGCAAGCGGGCACGTCTGGTCCACGCATGGCAACCTGCGGTCGGGAATTGCGACCTTTCGTCGCTAAATGAGTGCCTCACTCGCCTACCGGTGGCAGACTTCGCATTAGGAGGTATCACCCAATGCGAATCAGAACTAAAGCACTCATGATCGGACTTATCTTATGGGCAGTTTGCGGGCTGCCGGGACAAACCTTGTCTGCGCAAACCTGGACCCTGCCGCAGGGAACCACCGTTAAGGACAACGGCCCCCGCACTTACCGGTTCACGGTGGAATACGACACGACCAGCACCAAAGGTGAGATGCTGCTCCGCCAGCGCTTGACCGGGGACTACACGCGCGGGCTGGCCGGGGGAGACGTTGCATGGAAGAACGTTGCCCAAGAGGACGCGTCTGGAGCCACGGGCCCATTTGCAGCCGCGCAGAAGCGTGATTTCATGGAGGGATTCCGCTATCACAACGATCTCGGCGACACCTTGAAGCCCGGATTCTTTAAAGGGTTTCCACCCACTGCGGTCTTTGAGCGTAACCTTATTTGGGATACTGGGATGATCGAGCACTTCGGCCAGGACTATTTCGACCACCTCAAGCTGAATGAGCCATACCACAGCATCTCCAACGAGGACGTGACCATGCCGGATGTAGGCACGTTTCACAATCGCGAAGTCACGCTGGAGTGGATCGGACGTTCGCAAAGAAATGGTCAGGACTGCGCCTTGATTCAGTACCAGGCATTCCTCAATCCACTGGAGATTGACAACGCCGGCATGACTTTGAAAGCTCGGAGTAGCTATTGGGGACTGATTTGGGTGTCATTGGCAACCAAGCAAATTGAATACGGCACACTCAACGAGACGGTGGTGGGAGAGCTGAAATTGCCGGGTCAGGACACTACGCAGATCATCAATGTCTTACGCAGCGGTATTCTGGAACCCATCAGCACCAAGTAGAGGATCAGCAGTGGCCAAAGGCAGCGATATGCTCCGATGAAAAATAAATGGGCTTTTTCGTTGTTATGGATCAACCTCGCCGTAGTGGTGGTGCTGCTGATCCAGCTCACGGTGAATCAAATTTCGGGCATCCGCGAACTGCTGCATGTACTGGCCTATGCGCTGATCTACGCAAATCTAACCGGCCTTCTCGGCACTTGGCTATTGGGTGGACTAGCGGAGAGATTGGCTCTCCGCAAGTTTCCCATCGTCCCAACCGTGGTTGTGGGCGTCATCGTGTTTTCTGCTTTGGGCTGTTTGCTGGCACAGGCGCTGTTGATGGCGATAGGCCTGGTGGTTCCGCAACATTTCTGGCAAGAGTACTTTCGCACTTTGCGCGTCGCCATGCCTTTGGCAGTGGTATTCGGCTTGGGCGCTGTGGTCCACGGATCGTTGCGCGGACGCGTACAACTCATGGAGGAAAAGCTCCATGAAAAAGAAATAGCCGAAGAACGGGCACGGAAACTGGCGGTGGAGGCGCGATTACGTTCGATCGAATCTCGCATCCATCCGCATTTCCTGTTCAACACCCTGAACTCGATCAGTGCGCTGATTGCCGTGGATCCTGCGCGTGCAGAGCAGATTGTGGGCCGTCTGGCAGTATTGTTGCGGGCTTCTCTCGACACTAGTAATCAACCGCTTATTCCATTGCGGCAGGAATTGGCGATGGTGGAAAGCTATATCGATATTGAAAAGGCACGCTTCGGCGACAAGCTGCGAGGATCCGTGGATGTTCCCGCCGAGCTGCAGGACATCAAAGTACCACCCATGTCAGTGCAGTTGCTGGTCGAGAATGCTGTGAAACACGGGATCACTCCACAGAGCGGCGGTGGTGAACTTCTGGTCACTGCGGCGGCGGAGAATGGCAGCCTGCGGATCGACGTTCGTGACAGCGGCCCGGGCTTTGACCTGTCAGCGATTCCCGCCGGCCACGGGCTCGACAGCCTGGTGGAACGTCTCGATGCATTGTTCGGTGCAAAAGCGCGCCTGAACGTTCTTCGCCGCGACGGCTATTCTATTGTAGAAATGGTTGTGCCTCGCGTATGAAACTGCGTGCATACCTGGTCGATGATGAACCGTTGGCGCTCGAGCGCCTGCGCCGATTGCTGGAGCGTACAGGACGCGTGAAGGTGATCGGCAGCACGACCGAGCCCGAAAAAGCGGTCGCGGCATTGACTGCGGATCCGCCAGACGTGTGCTTTTTGGATATTCAGATGCCCCGCCTCAATGGTTTCGAGGTCCTGGCGCGATTGCCCAGCCAGCCGATCGTGATTTTCACCACTGCCTACGATCAGTACGCACTAAAGGCGTTCGGCGTGAACTCAGTTGACTATCTACTGAAGCCGGTAGAACCCGAGTCTCTGGATCGGGCCCTCAAGAAAGTGGAACGGTTGCGGAGCTCGGAGCAACTCGCTCAGCCCGATTTGCAGGCTCTCCTCAGGCAACTTGCGGATTCGCTACGAGAAACTAAGCCCGAGTATCTCGATCGGATTGCGTCGCGGCTCGGAGACCGGCTTTGGTTCCTCGACCTGGCACAGATCACGCACTTCTATGCCGAGGACAAGCTGACTTATGCCGTATCCGTGGGAAAGGCTTACTGCGTGGACTACACGATCACAGAGCTGGAAAAGAAACTCGACCCGAAGAAATTTGTCCGTATCCATCGGAGCACCGTGGTCAACGTGGACTGGATCAAGGAAGTCACGTCTCTCCCGGGGGGAGCTTTGAATCTGCGATTGAAAGATGGCAAAGAAACAGACCTGACAGTCGCACGCGACCGGGGGCGCGAATTCAGAGCGCGAGTGGGATGCTAGCGAACGCTGACGCCGGGAGCAATGTGTGGAAGCTCAAGGCCCTTGTGCTATAGTCTGGGCCGATGCGTGATGGCGACGAGAAAAATCTCCCCGTGGTCGCGGAAGGTTCATCTCACGAACGCGGATTGAATCGACCTCAACCTCGGCCTTTGCGTCATTCGATACTCTTCATCGTTCTCGTCGCCTTTCTGCTCCGGTTGGCCGTAATTATGATCGGCCACACTTATCGCATTACTCCCCGCCGCGATCATTTTCAATTTGGATGGGAAATGGGCCGCCTGGCGCGGTCGATCGCAACTGGACAGGGTTTTGGCTCTCCTACCGACCTGCCGACCTGGCCGAGCGCCTGGGCGCCGCCGATTTATCCTTACATTCTGGCTGGCGTTTTCAAACTATTTGGAGTCTATAGCGCGGCTTCGGCATGGGTGATTCTTGTTTTCAACAGCGTCTTTGGCGCTTTGACCTGCTTCACTCTGTATCGGATCGCGGAAAAAATGTACGGGATCACCGTGGCGCGTGCGGCTGCCTGGACCTGGGCCGTATTCCCGTATTTTATTTATTGGCCGGTGCGCGTCGTCTGGGAAACCAGTCTCACGACATTTTTGCTAAGTCTGGCCTTGCTGATGACTTTACGCATGGCGGACGCGCCGCCACGTCCGCGGGTGTGGATCGGATTCGGCGTGCTTTGGGGCGTAATCGTGTTGACCAACACCGCCATCGTGAGCCTGTTGCCTTTCTGTTTGCTTTGGCTGCTATATCGTCTACCCAGAAATCCTCGGCTGTTCATCGGTGCGAGCGCATGCGTATTAGTTGCCGGCCTGGTGGTGAGCCCGTGGCTGGTACGCAATTATGAGGTTTTCGGGAAGTTTATTTTCGTCCGTGACAATCTTCCGCTCGAGATGCACGAGGCCAACAACGATCAATCTGCCGGACTCTGGACACGCAGTGAACATCCGGGCAACGATGCTGACGCCATGCGGAAATTCCAGCAGATGGGCGAAATCCGCTTCATGGAGGAAAAGCACGAGCAGGTAAATCAATTCATTCGCGAACATCCCGGACAATTCATGTGGTTTACCGTGGAGCGTGTCGGATATTTCTGGGCTGCGCCTCCGCAAGCCGCCATCGTCGCGGGATATGACATGATGATCGCCCGCCACACGGAATTCCTGCTCGGAGCAGTATTGGCTTTCGCCGGGTTATGGCTGACCATACGGAATCGTGTGCCCGGCAGTTTTCTTTTCGTCGCGTGCCTGCTTTTCTATCCACTTCCTTATTACCTGGTCAACCCTTTCGTTCGCTACAAACATCCCATCGAACCGGTAATGACTTTGCTGATCGTTTACCTGTTTGCGGAAGCCAGCAAAGTTCAGTTGCGGTGGCCATTCCGAAAATCCTCCGTCTGAAAAATCCAGCCGACGATCTTTTTCTGACAACTGTTTGTGCGGCCACATCATTTAAAGTTTAAGCATGCGTTCCATTCTGCAGAAACCAGCACTGCGTTATGTTCTCGTGGCGAACGTGGTGTCCATGCTGGGCAGCGGCATGAACACCGCTGCCGTCGCCTGGTATGTGCTGCAGGCTACGCATTCGGAAATCGCGCTGGGAACGTTCGCCATCGTGCAAACCATCCCTGCCATGCTGATGCTGCCATTCACTGGCGTCATTATCGACCGTGGCGACCGCAGGCGGCTGGTCATGGCCCTCGACGCCGGACGCGCTGTGGTGATTCTCGTGGTTTCCATCCTGGCCTTCCGCGGCAAAGCAAAGATATGGGAACTCTATCTCATGAACATGCTGGTGGCGGCGGGCTTTTGGATGTTCTGGCCGACCATCACCGCGCTCATCCAGGAATTAACCCCGGGCGAAGACTTCGTGAACGCCAACACTTTTCTCCTGGCCGGCATCCAGGGTGGATGGCTGCTGGCTGGATCGATTGTGGGATTCGTATATAACCACATTGGCCTGGGCGGCGTGCTGCTGATTGATTTTTCGACTTATCTGGTGTCGTTCCTATGCTATTTCGCTGTCCGCAAGGGACGGCATGTGGTGCCTCGTCCCGAAGAATTGCGCACGGATATTCTTGCCGCGGAAACAGCGATCGCACGCTTCGGACGAGAGATGCGTGAAGGTGTCGACTTCCTGCGCGGTAAGCGTAGTCTGGTTCTTCTCGGAATCACCTGGGCACTATTTCTCGGCGCCATGATGACTGGTGGCGTGGTCACCGCACCGCTGAGTGACAACACTTTTCATGCAGGCGCGGTCGGCTACGGCTGGCTGAATGCAGGCTGGGGCACGGGCGCATTCCTCAGCATTCTGTATGCCCCACAAGTCCTTACCAAGCTCGGAGGGCGACGTTCGATTGCGCTGTCCATGGGACTGCTGGCCATCTGCATGATCGTGGCACCGCTCTCGCCCCTGCTGGCCATCGCGGTTGGCTTCTACGCACTGATGGGATCGGGACGCGGATTAACCGGCATCGCCATGAACACCTGCATCATGGAACAAGTGCCGCAACATTTTATGGGACGCGTGCAGAACACTTTTTATTTTGCCGGCACGGCTTTGCAGATTGTTTTGGCATTGATCGTTGGCGCGGTGGCCCAGTTGAATCTGGTCGCGGGATTCTCCATCATTGGCATCGTGTACGCGGCGGGATTTGTCTGTGCAGCTTGGCCGGTAAAAGCGGCTGCAGTTCAAGAAGCCAGCCTTACCGAATGAATTTCGAATTGTAGATTTCGAATTGCAGATTTCAGATTGCAGATTTAAATCCACTGCGTCAGGCAGCCGGACAACAATCCGAGATCTAAAATCTACAATCTGAAATCTTACTTCTGCCTTCTCAAGCTGTTATCCTTCTCACTGCGAATTTCACTGGGAGAGATGCATGTCCTTCAGCCTGGAAGGTCGAGTAGCGGTAGTTTTCGGGGTGGCGAATAAACGCAGTATTGCGTGGTCGATCGCGCAGGGCCTGCACTAACGCCGGCGCCAAGCTTGCCATCACCTACCAGAACGAACGCATGGGACTGGAAGCCAAAGACATGATTCTCGCGCTGCCCGGCGCGGAAGCCTTTCAGTGCGATGTATCGAACGACGCCGAGATCGACAATCTCTTCGCCCAGATCAAAGAGCGCTACGGCAAACTTGCACGTTTTAGTGCACAGCGTGGCCTTCGCTCCTGCCGAGGAACTTAAAGGCGAATTCGTCAGCACCACGCGCGAAGGATTTCGCATCGCTCATGATGTCAGTGTCTATTCGCTCATCGCAGTCGCGCGCGCAGCCGCTCCACTCATGGAAGATGGCGGCAGCATTATCACCATGACTTACTACGGGGCGGAAAGAGTCGTTCCTCGCTACAACGTGATGGGCGTCGCCAAAGCAGCACTCGAGTGCAGTGTTCGTTATCTTGCGTACGATTTGGGCAAGAAGAAAATTCGAGTGAATGCCATTTCCGCCGGCCCCATCAAGACTCTGGCCGCGCGCGGGATCGCTGACTTCAGCGACATGCTCAAGGCCCACGCCGAACGGGCTCCGTTAAAGCGCAATGTGGACGTGAATGAGGTCGGGTCTACTGGAGTGTTTCTGGCTTCCGACGCCAGCTCCGGCATCACCGGCGAAGTCATCTACGTGGATTGCGGATATAACATCATGGGATTCTGATACAAGTTTCGCATCCCGTCATTGATCTTGAACGCTGACAAGGACACGCCGCTCATTTTCGCTTACTCGCTCCAGCGCAATCTCGACGTCCCGCTCGCGCTCGAAGCGGGCAAACTTTTCTCCCCATTCAATCAGCAAAATACTGTTCTCGGTCATCAGATCGTCCAGACCCAGCGTTTCCAACTGACGCGGCGTGTCCACCCGATAGAGATCAATATGAAATAGACTCACTGCGGGCCCACGATACTCATGCACCAGGGTGAAGGTGGGACTGGTAACGTCTTCGGCAGAAGCGGCGTTGAAAGCTTCCGCAATTCCTTTAACCAGTGTGGTTTTGCCTGCACCGAGATCGCCGCGCAGCAACACAATTTTTGGCGGTAGAAGATCTTGCGCGAGACTGCGCCCCAGGGCGATCGTCTCATCAGCGGAGTGAGTGGTGAATTCTCGCGTGCTCATCACTGGTCGTGTGCTCAAGTAAGACCAGTATAGCGAGAGCCGGTATCAGTCGGCGAAAGGCGACCGGCAGGACCTGGTTCACTGCCCTTTCGGCTGCGTCCATTGGTTGGAGCGAAGTCCCACAAAGCTGCGGTCGGAAATCGAGTCGACGGCCATCCGCAGCACGCGATGATCGTCGTCGTCCAAGGCGATAAAGCGGAATGGCTGCAGCACTCCATCCGTGGCCCGGCGCGTAGGCGGCAGCATTTCGGCCATGCCGTGCACGGGGCCAGAACCGGTCTGGAAGGCCACCTCGACAAAGTCGCCGTTGGACAGCGCTTTTGCCAGGCGGAGCAGTCCGCCGGTCATGGAAACCGTTTGTAATCTGGCTTTGGCGCGGTGTCCGTCATCCGACTGGACGAGCGCGGAAATGATGCTGTTGAACTGAACACGCGGAGCACGCTGCTGCGAGTGGGGCTGGGGGAAATGTGTCATGGCAACTTCACTATCCCACCGCTTCGGAAGCGTGGACAGATTACCGAAGCAGTTGTCCGGATTCGGATGGCGAACACGCGATGCTTGGTTACTGCCCCGCAAACCCGCTACCCAGCAAGCAGTTAGAGGGATTACGGTGATCTTACCGAATAGCAGAATCAGTGTTATACGCCAATTTTCACAGACTTTTGCTGCGCCGACTCACGCACTCGCCGGAAAGCTTCCGGCAAGGCATTTATGAGGTCAGTGGCAACCAAAGAGTGTTCTCCGGTGGATTCACAAGCTATATCTCCAGCGAGGCCGTGAAGGTGAACAGCCGCAATTACAGCCTCGAAAACTCGGGCTGGATTTTGTGCGATCAGGCCGGCGGTCATCCCGGTGAGAATGTCTCCCGTACCGCCGGTCGCCATGCCAGGATTTCCAGTCGTATTCACCCACACTTCGCCACTGGGCTGGGCAATCAGCGTTCGATGGCCTTTGAGCACGACAATTAATTCATGTTCGCGAGCAAACTTGCGCGCTACTTTAATACGATCCCGCTGCACTTCCGCGATGGTGCAACCGACAAGCCGCGCCATCTCGCCGGGATGTGGCGTAATCACCAGCGAACGTCCTTTGCCGCTTAACTCGTTCGCGCGTCCTTCGAAGGCGTTCAGGCCGTCGGCGTCGAGAACAATCGGCCGGTTTTGATTCTTCACTAGATCGCGCACCAATTCCGCGGTTTCCAGATGACGCGAAATGCCCGGGCCAATGGCCAGCACAGTTTTGTTCTTCGCCAATTCGGCAACGTGATCTTGGGCCTTTAGCGAGATACTTCCAGCTTCCGTTTCCTCCAGCGGCTCAGTCATGAGCTCAGGATGAAACCCGGCCACAGTCGCCAGTACGGGCTGGGGCGTAGCGACTGTAGACAACCCTGCCCCAGCGCGTAGGGCCGCCATCCCGGCCATCGCAACCGAACCAGCTTTTCCCAGAGATCCGCCCAGCACCAGGACGTGTCCAAAGCTGCCTTTATTCGAATCCGGCGGACGCGATCCAATCAACGGCGCGATATCATGGGCGGCGATTACGTTGAGATTCAACGAAGAAACAATCGCTTCGTCCGGCGAACCAATTGGTGCAATCACAATGGTCCCGTTGGTTAAAAGTCCGAAAACTTGCGCCGGATGAGGGGCCGTGAAAGTTACGACGGCATCCGCACGTGCTACTGACCCAGTCTGCTCGCCCATGACGTCGGCCATCGCTCCCGAGGGAATGTCCACGGCGACAACCGGCGCACGACTCGCATTCAGCGTTGCGATGGCAGAACCGTAAAGCTCGTTGACCGGTGGACGAAACCCAGTTCCGAGGATCGCATCGATCAGGACCTCGGATGCGAACACTCCTCGGACTTTGTCGCTCTTCAACTCCTTACTGGATTTAACGATCACCGGTTTGATGGCAAGCTTCTTGAACATCTTCGCGGCGTCGCCACGCAACTCCGCTGGATCGGTCAGAAGCAGCACTCGTAATTTCTTCCCTGCTTCTTTCAACTTGCGAGCGGTTACAAATCCATCGCCGCCATTGTTTCCTTTGCCACAGATCACGCCAACAACTTTCGCCTGCGGATAACGCGACAGCACAAACTCCGCAACTGCCGTGCCGGCATTCTCCATAAGCGTCAACGATGGGACGCCGAAGCGCTCGCTGGTGACGCGGTCAATATCGCGCATCTCGGAAGCGGAAACAATCTTCATGTGGATCACAAGTCTTAGGTCGCAGACCTTTGTCTTTTGTCCGTTTAGTTGTATCAAAACCTGTCTTGGTAGTGATTTGGCCAACGACGAACGACGAATGACCAACGACGTACCACCAACTCTAGAACAAAAAGGCCTTCCGCGTCTCCGCGAAAGGCCTCGACGAAACGTTCAGCCAGCTATGTTCGTTTGGAATTTATCTCCAAAGCCTGCACTTTGCTGTGCTTCAAGCTGTACGTGAAATACACCACCATCCCGATGATCAGCCAGATAACCAGCCGGGCCCAATTGATCCAGCCCAGCCTGTACATCATGTAACCATTGAAGAGAATGCCGAGAATCGGGACCAATGGTACCCAGGGAGTTCGGAAAGGCCGCGCCTGCCCCGGATTCGTTCTCCGCAATACCATTACCGCGATGCACACGATGACAAAGGCCAGCAACGTCCCGATATTTACCATTTTCCCGATGTCATCGATCGGAGTGATACTTCCAACAATGGCCGCGAGAAACCCCACGAGGATGGTGTTCTTCCAGGGGGTCCGCCATTTGGGATGAATGTCGGCGAAAAATTTCTTAGGCAGCAATCCATCATTCGCCATGGAATAAAGAACGCGAGTTTGGCCGAGGAGCATGACCAGCATCACGCTCGTCAGGCCAGCAAGAGCGCCTAGCGTGATGATGTGAGAAGCCCCAACCAGCCCGCGATCCAGGAAGGCCCGTGCGATTGGCGCCTCAATATTCACATCGCGCCAGGGCACCATCCCGGTCAGCACTCCCGCCACCAGAATGTACAGCACGGTACAGATCAGCAACGAAAGTATGATTCCGATGGGTAAATCCCGTTGCGGATTCTTGGCCTCTTGCGCGGTGGTGGAAACTGCGTCGAATCCAATGTAGGCGAAAAATATGTAAGCTGCTGCCCGTCCGATGCCCGAGAAGCCACTCGGCGCAAAGGTAGACCAGTCGTGGCCCCAGTTCCCAAAGTTCACATACTTGAATCCCAGGCCAATGACAAAGAGCACAACCGCGACTTTAATCACAACAATCGTAGAATTGAAACGCGCACTCTCTTTGATACCTATTGCGAGAATGGCCGTGATCACCAAAGCAATCATGAATGCTGGAAGATTGACGCCGATCTCATATCCAAACAGATGAGGCGCGTTCAGAAGTTCGTGGGCGCGTTGTAGCAGATCAGGAGACTGCCCGGTCATGATGTCAGCCACTCTGGTCAGGAAAGCTTGTGTTCCCGGCACCAGCGAAGCATCTGAGGCCTGCGCCATTTGCCGGGCAATCACATTTTCCGCAATGCGTAGTCCGGTCCAATGGTCATATGCCAACCACAACGGCATTCGCAGATGGAAAATTTCCAGCAACTCGATGAAGTGGTTCGACCAACCTGAAGATACGGTGCTGGCGCCCATGGCATATTCCAGCGTGAGGTCCCAACCAATGATCCAGGCAAAGATTTCGCCCAAGGTTGCGTACGCGTACGTGTACGCGCTCCCGGCAAGAGGAATCATGGCCGCGAATTCCGCGTAGCAGAGCGCCGCAAAGGCACAGCCCAATCCCGAAAGCACAAATGACAACATCAGCCCCGGTCCCGCGTAGCTGGCTCCCAGGCCGGACATGACAAAAATTCCTGCGCCGATCACGGCACCCACTCCCAGGGACGTCAACTGGAAAACTCCCAGCGTACGCTTCAGGCTGTGTTCGCCAGTTTCCTTGGATTCCGCCAGAAGCGATGTCAGCGACTTGGTAGCTAACAAATTTGCCATGCGTTTGAATTCTCCCGACAGCTAGGCTGATGTAATGCTCGCCGCGTTCGAACGCCGCGACCACAGAAAATATACCGGAATCCCCAGCAGCACGATGATCAATCCCGGCCAGGTGAATTGCGGCTTGTAGCGCAATAGTACGACATCGATGAATAAAGCCATCACGATATAAATCGCCGGCAATACTGGATAACCGACGGCGCGATACGGCCGCTCGGCATTCGGACGCGTATAACGCAAAACGAACAGCCCGACAATGGTCAGGATATAGAACACCAGGACCGCGAAAATAATGTAGTCCAACAATTGCCCGTAGCTGCCTGAAACGCAAAGAATGCAGGTCCAGACCATCTGCACCATCAGCGAAACCGCCGGCGTCTTGTACGTCGGATGCAGCTTGGCGACGCTGCGGAAAAACAGGCCGTCTTTCGCCATCGCATAGTACACGCGTGCGCCCGCCAGGATCAGGCCGTTATTGCAGCCAAAGCTGGAAAGCAGAATCGCGACCGCCATCATGTATCCACCCAGGCGGCCAAACATCTGCGTCAGGACGGCGGTAGCCACGCGGTCTTCACTCGCGTACTTGATGCCGCGTTCGAGAATGGTCGCACCGTGCGGATCGCCGTTGAGCGGCAGCACGTTCAGATAAATAATGTTGCATCCGATGTAGAGAGCAATCACCACGCCCGTACCCAGCGCCAGCGAAAGCGGAAGATTACGGCTGGGGTTCTTCACCTCGCCCGCGGTGAATGTCACATTGTTCCATGCATCGGCTGAGAACAGTGATCCCACCTGCGCGACCGCGAGAATGGTCAGGGTAGAGACCCAGACAACCGGACCTCCGACGCCTACTTGTACGGCATGTTGCGCTCCCAACGCGGCGTTGTGCCAGAAGTTGCCATTGAAATTTGCCAGCAGCGCCTGTGCATTCCGTCCGACAAAAAGACCAAGTAAAACCAGTCCCAACAAGGCCGTGACTTTGGCGGCGGTAAAAATGTTCTGAATCAGCGCACCGGTCTTGACTCCAAAGATATTGATCACCGAAAGCGCAATCACCATCAGAATCGCCGCAAGATTCTGCGTGCTCACACCAACATCCATATTTCCCAGAACCATGGGCCCAAGATGGATGGGTGGAACTTTCCCCAGATGCCAAATCCAATTTGTGGAAGAAACCGCAGGAAAGAAAACACCGAGGAACTTGCCGAACGCCACGCCCACTGCGGCGATTGTGCCCGTCTGGATCACCAGAAACAGCGTCCAGCCGTAAAGAAATCCCCAGAGCGGCCCTAAGGCCTCGCGCAAATAAACATACTGCCCGCCGGCCCGCGGCATCATGGCCGCCAGTTCGCCGTAGCACAAAGCCCCTACGATGGTCATGAACCCCGTGACCAGCCAAGCCGCAATGAGCAACGCCGGAGAATCAGTTTCGCGGGCGATTTCGGCGGAGACAATAAAGATGCCCGAGCCAATCATCGACCCCATGACCAGCATGGTGGCGCTGGTCAGGCCGAGACCTTTGACCAGCTCTTTGTCCTGCTGGGTGTGGATGGCCCAGTCGGCGCCGGAATTGGACTTCGTTGTTTCGGGGCTCACGGTTTCGGGGCTCACGAACCTCCTCGGACAGCTAAGGCCATGACTTTACCTCAAGATGCGGGGAAAAGCTGCGAAAAAATTCCTCTGCCGCATTACGAGGGTCCCGTAACAGGTCGGAGATTACCGCAATCGAGTCCGCGCCAGCCTCAATCACCGACCGGCCGTTGGCACGAGTAATGCCACCAATCGCCACCAGCGGCTTGCTGGTAAGCGCTCTGGCCCGGCGCACTCCCTCGAGTCCGACGACAGGATCAGGATTCATCTTGCTCGACGTCGCAAACACTGGGCCAATTGCGATGTAATCCGCGGAAGTCTTATCAGCCACGGCCACCTGCTCAGGATTGTGGGTAGAAACCCCAAGCCAGAGATCGGGCCGATGACTTTCCTCGCGCCCTCGGGCGAGAGATCCTCCTGCCCCACATGCACGCCATCGAATCCCGCAGCTAGGCAAAGATCAGCCCGATCATTCATGATCAATTTGGCGGACGCGCCAATACTCCTCTTCAATTCCCGCGCCTGATCCAGCATCTGTCGCGCTTCGCCGTTCTTATTCCGATATTGCAGCAGAGTCACGCCGCCAGCCACCAGTTCCCTGGCGGATGCACACAGGGTTTGGGTGTTAAGAAATAAAGCAGCGTCCAGGATGGCGTAGAGTCGCGGCAGCGTGATCATGAAGGATTTTGAGCAGTGTCCCGGGACTGACCAACCTTACTTGTATACCCGGCACCACTGAGGGTGCCCCATCCTTGCGTTCTTTGCAAGGGTGGGAACCACGGACATTGGGAGCCTCATGACCCGTTCCTTCATTGACTTGCCTATATCGTCCAAGTACCATTCTGCGGAACCGATTGGGCGAACCATCTCGCACTCCCCGCATCGTCTGGATACTAGATCTGAAGATTAGAAAGGAGCTTGGCTTATGCTGGAGATTCAGACCAAGCACTTGCAACCTGACATCGTTATCCTGGAAATAACCGGAAGAATCACTATCGGCAGAGACTGCCAGCACCTGGAATGGGCCACCGAAAACCTGGTGCGCGAGAAGCAGAAAAAAATCATCTTGGACCTGACCAAAGTGACCCACATTGACAGCACCGGCATTGGGATCATCGTCATGTCCGCTGGCCAAATTAAAGAGGCAGGAGGACAGTTGCGATTGGCCGGCGCCATCGAGCATGTGGACCAGGTATTGAAGATGACCAATATCGATAAAATTGTCGCGTTGAATCCAACCGTGACGGAGGCGGCTGCCAGCTTCTAGGCGAGGCTGATACTTAAAACGACTCTTTCTTCTGATCCTCACAACTGAGATTACTCCTATATCCAGACACCTCGGGGACACAGCCTCAGTTTCTGAGCCTTATGCAAGACTTCGCCAGCCCATAAAATCTGTCATCCCGACCGGAGTGGAGGGACCTGGGGCTCCCCAGCGGGCTGCAACTAAGGTTGTTTGGCCCATCTTTCGCTTTCTGCCTCCGCCACCACTACTGGGGGTGCCCCACTCTTGCGCTTTTTGCAAGGGTGGGAGGCAATGCTGCCGAAATCATGGGAGTTTAAATCGAAAATGCTCCGGAGGCAGTTCCGTGTCGGCGTGGAGTTTCGTCGTGAAGCGTGGTCCTCCGAAGCCGCTCCTGCGATCTAAACGGTTCTGATCCATCAGAAAACAAGCCGCCTACGTCCGTGGTTCCCACCCTTCGCAAAAACCACGAAGCGTGGGGCACCCCCAGTCTGCTGATTTTAGCGAGATACACCAGGTCCCTCCACTGCGCTCGCTTCGCGTCGCTCCGGTCGGGATGACAGGATTTTGGGGGTGATTCTTGAATAGAAGAACTCTACGCTGCCGGCTTATCTTTCCCCTTCGCCAGGAACCGCTCAATAAACGTGGTATCAATCTTCCCGGCGCGGAAATCCGGATCGGCAAGAATCCGCTGGTGCAGCGGAATCGTGGTGTAGATTCCTTGCACGATGAACATCTCGAGCGCGCGGGACATGCGAGAAATCGCCTCAGAGCGGTCTTTGCCACGCACAATCAGCTTCGCAATCAACGAATCGTAGTATGGAGGAATCACGCCTTCGGCATAAGCCGCAGTGTCGATGCGAACGCCGGTCCCGCCCGGAGGATTAAACGCCGTAATCTTTCCGGCGGATGGAACGAACGTATCCGGATTCTCGGCGTTGATCCGGCATTCGATGGCGTGGCCACGATGCACGATCGGCCCTTGCAGCACATTTTCCAGGCGCTCGCCCGCCGCCAGCAGAATCTGGCTCTTCACCAAATCGACGTCGGTGACCATCTCCGTGACCGGATGCTCCACCTGAATGCGCGTATTCATTTCGATGAAGTAAAGCTTGCGGTCTTCATCCATCAGAAATTCAATGGTGCCGGCGTTCACATAGCCAATTTCAGAAAGTGTCTTGCTCAGGACTTGCCCAATCTGTTCGCGCAGCTCCGGCGAGACCTGCGTCGAGGGCGATTCCTCTAGCAATTTCTGATGCCGCCGCTGAATGCTGCATTCGCGCTCGCCCAGGCTGACCACGTTGCCGTACATGATCGGCGAGAATCTGGAATTCGATGTGCCGCGGCCGCTCCACGAATTTTTCCATGTAGAGATCGCCGTTGCCGAAAGCCGCCGACGCCTCCGACTGCGCCGCTTTGAACAATCCCGGCAGCTCTGCCTCGTTGCGGACGATACGCATGCCTCGTCCTCCGCCACCAGCGGAAGCTTTGACGATGACCGGGAAGCCAACCTGTTTCGCCCATTCCATCGCTTCGCCGTCGCTGGCGAGAATCCCCTCGGAACCAGGCAAGATCGGCACGCCGGCTTTCTTCATCGCGGCGCGGGCTTTTTCCTTCTCACCCATCATCCGGGTAATTTCCGGAGGCGGCCCAATAAACTTGATGTTGCAGGTTTCAGCTACTTCGGCAAAGTTGGCATTTTCTGCAAGCAAACCGTAACCGGGATGGATGGCGTCCACGTTGGCAATTTCCGCCGCGCTGATGACCGCCGGAATATTGAGATAGCTCTGAGCTAACTGCGGTGGCCCAATGCAGATGGCCTCATCGGCAAAACGGACATGCAACGAATTGCGGTCCGCCTCGCTATAAATGGCAACCGTGCGGATGCCCAGTTCCTTGCAGGCGCAAATCACCCGCAGTGCGATTTCTCCACGATTGGCGATCAGGATTTTCTTGAACATTTCGAAGTCTGTGCGGGAATAACCTGGTTTCTATTTTCGCGGCCGGATGGAGAACAGATCCTGCCCATACTCGATGGGCTGGCCATTGGTGATCAGCTTGGTCACAATCTCTCCGGCAACGTCCGACTCAATTTCATTCATCAGCTTCATGGCCTCGACAATGCACAAGACCTGGCCGACTTCGACCGTGTCTCCCACTTTGACGAATGGCGGCGACCCTGGCGAAGGACATTCGTAGAAAGTTCCCACAATGGGGGAGTGCACCATGTGCAGCCCGGCCTCTGGTTCGGGCGCAGCCTCTATGGCCGGCGGAGCTGGCACCGCTGGTTTGGTGGCCAGCTCGGGTGCAGGCGGAGGCGCGGAGTGCACGGCAAAATAGCGCGCGTCCCCTCCATGCAATGGAGCTGGCTCGGCCCCGCGCTTGATGCGGACCTTTACATCGCCGCGCTCCAGTTCAAACTCGGCAATGTCCTTTTCGATCAGGAACTCGATGAGTTCTTTAAGTTCTTTCTGGTTCATTGTGTGCGGTAGGACTACTGTTCCTTCAAGCGCTCACCTGCACGGCTCAGGAAGCAACAGGATATGGTATCCGATTCCCCGGCCCCCGTTCATTGCGCCAGCCAACTTTTCAAAGCGTAATCAGATCTTTCGTCGTGGATGCCAAGACTTCGCACCCCCGTTCGGTGACTACCACCATGTCCTCGATCCGCACACCCATTCGTCCCGGAAGGTAAACTCCGGGTTCGATGGTGATCACCATGCCTGGGTGCAAGATCTCAGTTTGTCCAACGGCAATGCGTGGAGCTTCATGAATTTCCAAGCCCACGCCGTGGCCGGTAGAATGCGTAAAATACTTAGCTAATCCTTCTCTTTGCAATAACTTACGGCCAGCTAAGTCAACTTCACCAACGCTGACTCCGGGCCGTACTGCCTCAATTGCAGCTTGCTGCGCTCGTCGTACCGCTTGGTACACATGCTGCGCTTCCGCAGTAGCACGACCCACATGCACGGTCCGGGTCATGTCGGAGCAATAGCCCGTGAGTATAACACCGAAGTCGCAGACAACGAACCCCCGGGCCGGTATCCTGGCCGCCGAAGCCCTCCCATGGGGCAACGCCGACCGCTTCCCAGCAGCAATAATCGTAGGAAAGGACATCTCCGGTGCGCCAGCCTGATGAGCGGCATATTCCATCTCTTCCGCCACCTCAGACTCCCTGACCCCGGGACGAATCGTCTCCAGCGCCCGATCGAAAAGCTTGGCCCCCAGTCGGACTGCGGCACGAATGCACTCCATCTCCTTCGAGTCCTTCACCATGCGGTGCCGTTCCACCAGCCCGACCGATTTCCTCAGGCGACAAAACGACGGCAAAGCTCCCGTCAGGCGATCTCGTGCCGCCACGCTCAAATGCTCGCCCTCAATTCCTAGTTTCCAAGCCGTCTTGCGGCCAAAGCTTTTTCGGTTCCCAGCGATCCATCTCGCCACCGCCAGTAACGCTGGCTGCTGCGCGATGACCACTCTTGATCCCTGGACTTCGTCGTGGGCCTGGGTGGTATAGCGTCCATCCGTGAAAAACAAGCTATGGTTTTCTGTGATGAGAAGCGCACCGGCACTGCCGGTAAATCCGCAGAGGTAACGAATGTTGGGAAGATGGGTGACCAGCAGAGCATCCAGCCGATTCTGGCTGAGAACACTTTGTATTTTTGTCCGGCGGCCCTTGTGATCCATTCTTGAAAGAGTTTAACAACTCCGGATAGACCAGAACGCGCGGTTAAAGAAAAAAACAGCCGGTTCTGAGAAATTGCTCCAGAAACCGGCTGCTGTCTTTACTTCTACCTTGTACTGCTATGTCTGTCTGTTACGTCTCGCGCTTCTACGTTTCGATGACTCGAGGCGTAATGAAGAAGATCAGCTCCGCGTTCGAGGTGCTGACCGTAGTGTGCTTGAACAAGTTGCCCAGAAACGGAATGTTGCCCAACAACGGAACCTGACTAATGCTGATCGAGTTGTTGGTCTGGATAACGCCGCCAATCACCACCGTGCCGCCATCGGTGACCAGTACTTGCGTGGTCGCCTGTTGGGTGATAAGTGCCGGATTGCCCAGGATCTCATGGCCGTAGTCTGGAGTGGTGTTTTCGACGTCCACGTTCAGGAAGATCGTCTTTTCCGAGGTGATCTGCGGAATAACGGTCAGCCGCAGGAACGCATCGACGTAGGTGACGGTCGGCGGGCCTCCCAACTGTGCCAGGGTTGTAACCGGAACGCGAGTACCCTGCTTCACAATGGCCTGGATGTTGTTCTGGGTCACGATGCGCGGACGTGACAGGATTTTGAGCAACCCGCGGGACTCAGCCATCGTCAGGATGGCATCGAGCCGTACGGTGCCGCTGGCGGTAATGAAGCTCAACCCGCTGGTCGGGCTGGTGGCTGCCAGGTTCGAGAAAAGTGGAATCGAAGAGCCGGAACCGGTAGTGCCAGTGCCGGGAATAGTAATGTAAGAAGGAGTCGGAGTACTCGCTGTAATTGGTGAGCCACCAGCAGCGGAACTGCCGCCGACTGCGGCGCCGGCATTGCCGAAGCCAAAGCCGAGTTGGGTACCGATGTCACGCGCGAAGCTGCGGGTTGCAGCCACGACGCGGGCTTCGATCTCCACTTCCTGCGTCTTGCGATCCAGCTGTGTAAGTAACCGGTCGATTTGCGGCATCACCGACGGAATATCCGAGATGATGACGGCGTTGGTGCGGTCGTCCGAAATCACATCTCCACGCTGGGAGAGGAATTTCTTGATCGTCACCACAACATCGTGAGAGTGAGCATAGCTCAGGAAACGAGTGACCGTAACTTTGTCGACGGCTAGGGCCTCGGCTTCTTGCGCTTTGCGGCGCGATTCGGCTTCCGTGCGCAGCGTTTCCAGAGTGGCGATGCGCAACACGTTGCCTTCAAGCTGCCGGTCGAGGTCGTTGTTCTTCAGAACGATGTCCAGTGCCTGGTCCCACGGCACGTCATCAAGCACGATGGTCAGGTTGCCCTTGACGTTAGGATCGAGCACTACGTTCAATCCGCTGATCTCGTGAATCAAGCGGAAGAAGTCCTTCAAGTCCACATCTTTCAGGTTCACCGAAATTGGCTCGCCTGTGTACTTGGGGCCGCTCGCTGCGGGCTGTTGCTGCAACTGCACCTTTTGCTCGGCTGCCAGATTTACCGCGGGCTGGAAAGCTGTGTTCGCGGTTTGCGCAGCTTGTGGCTGCATGGCGGCGCTGGGCGTCGGCAGTAAGTTGGTGTCTGGTTTCTCCACGAATTTGGAGGCAGCCTCGACCGCTCGGGCGGGCGGAGCGTTTTCGGCAACCGTGGTCACAGCTCTTGGGTTTGAAGGTTGGTTCGACCACCACAAAGGTACCGGCAACGGAGGGCGCCGGAGCCAGTTTGGTGTCAAGAACCGGAGCAGTCACGGCGGCCTTTGGCGCCGAGACGACAATCGGCGTCGCCACGGCGGCTGTCACCACTGGGGTTGGCTTGGCAACCTTCGCCGCGCTCACTCCCGAGTGCAACTTCAGGACAATCTTATTGTCCTCGCTGGGCACCAATTCATATTTGCAGGCATGATCCAGATCGATCACGATGCGGCTGGTCGGACTGGCTTGGCGGTCCGAGCCAATGCGAACGTCCTGCACGCCATCGCGGGCCACATTGATGCGGCCGGTAGAAGTGGCAAGAGCAGTGTTCGGCAGATCGAGCACCAGGCGCGCTGGTGAATTCAGCGTGCTCAGCTTGGGCGTCACTGTCCCTCGGGCAGTGATTTCCAGAGTGATTCCGTCCTCACCCTGCACCACGTTTACCTTTTGCAGCGTGGCATGTTTTGTTTCCGTGCCCGTGCTCTGCGTCTCAGCCGCAGCCATCAGAACAACTAACAGCAGCGGTAGACTAACCCCCAGCAGTTGCTTTCGCATTTCGCTTCTCCCCACGGGCTTGCATGTGCTCGCCCCGTGATCTCTTTCTAAAAAATTTGTGGCTGGCCGGCAAACCGGCCGTTCCCCGGACTAAACTGCCGGGGTCGTAATAGTCTTCGTTACTTCCCGCATAAACGGCTTGCCCATCTTGTCCTGTACCGATTCCTTGAAAACGATCGAATCACCGGTAATCTTGACTACGTATCCGTTGAAAACCGGGTCGTTCTCATGCAGGAAATATGCTTTGTCCAGAGCGTTTGTCACTACTGCGATCATGCCGGTGTCCGACTTCACGACCCCTTTGAGTGCAATCTGGTCGATAGCCAGGCAACGTTTGCCAGTGCTGCAACCCGAACCCATCATGGTGCGATTGACCACCGGGCTGACGAACGGGTCACGCCGGCCAGTAAGATTGATCTTCTTGTCGGTTTCTTCTTTCTTGGCATCGGCTGGATTTTTCTTGTCTTCCACTGCAACTACCGGCTCGGCCTTGGCTGGTTGGCTGGCCACTTTGACTTGAGTTTTGTGTGCAGCCTTGGGCGTCGACGACTTGGCTGCAACTTTTGGTGCTGCCGTCACGTGGACCCTGGGCGTGCGAACGATCGTGATCGTCGCTTGCTCCGGTCTCCCGCTCGCAACTTTGGTGGTCGGTTTAGGCGCGCTGGACACCTTGGGCGCACTCGTCGGCTTAACAGCGGAAGTCGACTGGGACGTGCTGGGCGCCGGATTCGTGGGTTGCGCCTGCGAACTTCCCAGCGCAGCATTCTGGTCCATCACCTGCTTTTGCTGCAGCGCCTTCATGGTGTCGCGCGTGTTTTCGATGGCATCGGTGTTCTGCCCCCAGGCAGTTCCCACCGCCATCCCCAATACAAGAATTCCGATCGTCAGCTTCATTGGACCCTACCTTTGCTCGGCACACTCGCGGGTGGCATCACATCATGACTGAAGAATGTCGTTGCCGTGCAGGTGGCGACGATGCTTTCATTCGGGGCGTACTGGTAAGAGTGCCGGGTTTTCGCCTCGCTGCCTTTTTTCGTGTTGGCGACGAGTAAATCCGAGACGTTGACGATTCTTTCCAGCTTTCCTACCCGGTCAAAGAAATCCAGCATGGAGTAGTAAGGACCATCCAGCTCCATTTCGAACGGAACTTCTGTGTAGAACTCCTTGGTCGCTACCGGCTTCGCCGTGTAACGCCGGAGTTCGATTCCAGACTTCATGGCTTCCGCATCCATCATCTTCATGAAGCCGTCCACTTCTTTCTCGTCCGGCACGATGCGGCGCTCGATTTCCAATTGCTGTTTCAGGCTGGCCAATTGGGCCTCGATCTCCTTGAGTTTTGGCCGGTAGGCTTCCAACTCCTGGTTTTCTTGCAACTTCGCCTGCAGGCTCACCTGTGCTGTCGCATTGGCTTCCCGTTGGCTCTTGAAAACCGTGAAATACAATGCCACGGTCAGCAGGGCCGCTCCCGCCACCAATGCGCCCCATTGTTTGAGACCCGATATTTCGCTAAAGTTAGCCATAGTCTCCTGCCCCTTAGGACTTCGCCTTCTCACAAGTCAGTGTGAATTGAAAAGCTTGCATGTCCTTGATCGAATCGTCCTGAAAGGTCTCTTTGATTTCAATGTTTTTGAAGTAGCCCGTGTTCTGTAGGTTCTTGATCAGCGTGGCCACAGCATCGGTGCTCAGTGCCATACCCTCGATGGCCACCGAACCACCCTGGTCTTTCATGGTGTTCAACCAGACTGCTTCGGTCCCATTGATCGTCTCCCCGATGGTATTCATCAAGTTGACCGGACCCGCCTGGCCAGCCCGCAACTGGTCAATCACATCTACCCGTCGCTTATAGCCGTCTGCCTGACGTTGCCGTTCGAGGTACTGGGCCTTCACATCCGCCAGCTCGCGGTTCTTCTGTTCCGCGGCCGCCATCTTGGTGGCGATGTTCTTAGCTTCTTTATTGAGCGAGGAGTAATAGGCATAATTGCCCGCGCCGGCAATGAGCACTACCGCCAAAACTTTTACCAGCGGCGAGCCGACATTCCCCACTTCCATGGACGGCATCGTTGATGCGTTGCCGCCACCCTTGCGCTTCGCTTTCGGTGCGACCAGCAGATTGATTCGGATCATAGGTTTTCAAAACTCCTTAGGGCCAAACCCACCGCAACAGCCAGCTGGCCAGCGTTCTGCTCGATCAACTCCACTCCGGGTCCATCCGTGGGCGGTGTGATCTTCTGGAACGGATTGAAAATTTCCACCGGCAACGAGAACTCCTGACGCAACGCTTCGACCAGTCCGGGGACCTTCGAAGATCCGCCCGCCAGATAAATCTTCTCGATGTGCTCTCCCGCCGCACTGGCGCGGAAGAAGTCAAAAGTCTTCTGAATTTCCAGCACGATGATTTCCGTCACCTGCTGCAAAATCGGCGTCTTGGCGTCTTCGCTCACCGTGCCCACTTTGTGGCCCAGCTTGAGTGATTCCGCATCGTCGAAGCTCAAATCTAATTCCTTCTGCAACGAATCTGTGTACTGATGCCCGCCCACGCTAACGTCGCGCGGGAACAACGGCGTCGTGCCCTTCACGATGTTGATGTTCATCACGCTCGCGCCCAGGTTCAAAAGAGCCACCACCTGTCCCGGCGCGGGTTCGTAGTTGTACTCGTAGCAGTTCTGCAACGCGAGGGCATCGATGTCCACAATAGCCGGAGTCTTCCCGGACATCGAGAGTACGTTGGTGTAGTTCAGGATCTTGTCCTTCTTGACGGCGACCAGCAAAACGTCCATTTGTGGGTTGCCGGCGTCTTCGGAAAGAATCTGGTAGTCCAGGTTTACGTCCGCGAGGTCGAAGGGAATGTGCTGGGCGGCTTCCTTCTGGATGGTTTCGGCCAGTTCCTGGTCGCTCATCGAAGGCAGTGAAATCTTCTTCACGATGACGGAGTGTCCGCTCACCGCAGTCGCCACGCTCTTGGTCTTGATGGCATTGTCAGTGAATAGCTTTGAGATCGCGCTCGACACCGTGCCCGAGTCCACGATCATGGAATCGACCACAATATCTGGAGCCAGCGGTTCCAGGCCCAGGTGCGCCACTTCGATCTGTGAGCCCTTCTTCCTTAGCTCAACCGCCTTAATGCTGGAGGAGCCCACATCTAAACCAACAATCGTCTTCGATCCCATTCCAAACATGTGCCCGCCTTTTACGATTGCCCGGCAGCTTTGGCAGCCGCCTTCGTTTTCTTCTTGCTCTTCACTTCCACCTGGCTGGACTTCTCTTCCATCCACTGGTCCAGTCGCGATTTCTTAAACCGCCAGCGGTTGCCTAACTTGAACGCGGGGATCTTTTGTTCCCCAACGTACTTGTAAAGCGTGTCCGGACTCACTCCCAGGTATTGCGACGCCTGGCGAATATTCATAACTTCTCGTGAGTCAGCCATAGTTTCTGTGCCTGAAAAGCGCTTTCATGTGTATTCAGGTGGACTGAGCATATCTCACCCCCCCTTTGCAGCAGGTCAAAGCGAAATACCGCGTTTTGCTGGGTTTTTGAGGGTTTTTCTGGAAAGTAACCAAAAAACAGTTGCAGAGCGGTGTCTATATGTTGTGGTCGAGACAAAGGTCGTTTCAATAAGTGGTGGTTTTAGTCCCCGGGTGTCTGGCGACTTCCCGTAAACGTAACCAAAGTACCATAGACGGTACCAAGGGTCCTGTACGAGCGCGGACGTCGCGCTCGTGGGATAATCGGTTCCTTCCCGGTGTCTTAAGTATTAGGAGAAGCTCTCGTGCGCACTCTCGATCGCGTTCAACCCTTTGCTTTGTTTGTGCTGCGGGTCGTACTGGGCGTCATCATGATCGCCCACGGCTACGGCAAGTTCTTCGGCGGCCTCTCTCATCACGTCGAGTTAGTAAGGAGCGTCGGCTTGCCCGGATGGCTCGCCTACCTCTCCGCCATCGCAGAATTCTTTGGCGGCATCGCCGTCCTGATTGGACTGTTTACCCGTTTTGCCGCCTTCGCCATCACCATCGACCTTGCCGTCGCCATCTGGAAAGTGGACTGGAAAAGCGGCCTCCTGGGAGACCACGGTTTCCAGTTCCCCTTGGCTCTCGCGGCCATCGCTTTCGCTCTGATCTTCTTCGATGCCGGCCCCATCGCCCTAGACCACGCACGCGGTGGCGGTGGTGGCAAAAAAATCAAATCTGCGTGAGCTGTGTAGAGTTTGAGCAAAATCCTTGCGATCAGTACACTTCAGACCAAGCGTTCGGCGGCGCACTCGAAAATGGCTTCGCGCGAGACAGAGACTGGAACGATTTTGCGGAGGAAACAAGTTATGAAAGCGATTTTGTCAATTTCACTATGCGTAGTTCTTGGAGCTCTGGGTGTTTCGGCTCGCGCACAAACGCCCGAGGAAATACCGGCATCCAGTCTTGTTAGCAAGTCCACCGTCGCCATTGGCTTTACTGTCGGTGGCGGGAGCACGAAGGTGGATCTCATCGGCACCGAGCTGATGCCTCAGGCCAATGGTGAAGCCAAAGTAGAGGCCAAGGCCAAAGCGGGTCTAACCAACGTGGAAGTAACGGTCAAAGGATTAACGCCGCCTTCTAAACTTGGGGCGGAGTATCTGACTTTCGTGCTTTGGACAGTTACGCCGGAAGGACACACCGGCAATGCTGGAGAAATCATCATCAATAAAGACGGGGATGGAAAACTGGCTACCACCACGCCCGCTCAAACGTTCTCCATGATTATTACGGCGGAACCGTACTTCGCCGTCCGCGTGCCCAGTGAGATGGTGGTCCTCGAAACCGAGACCCGCAAAAACACTAAGGGAAAGTTATTCCCAGTCACGGAATACAAGCTGATGAAACGCGGTCAATACGCGAACCTTGAGAATCCTCTGGCAATGACGCCGGATCTCAAAAGTGTTCCACTGGAAATGTACGAAGCCCGCAATGCCGTGGAAATTGCGAAATCACGCGGTGCCGACAAGTACGCCCCAGACATTTTTTCCAAGGCGCAAGCAAGTCTGTCGATCGCAGAAAGCTCACTCGCAAAAAAAGCGGATAAAAAACAAATCATCTCCGCGGCGAAGCAGGCCGTCCAATTCTCGGAAGATGCGCGAGCACTCGCTGCAGAACGCAAGGAACAGGAGCGCATTGCTGCCGAAAAAGCCGCGGCTGCCGACAAGGCCAGGACCGAAGCGGAAGCCAAAGCGGATGCGGAAGCCAAGCGGCAGGCGGAGATCACTGCTGCAAAGCAAGCTCAGATGAAGGCGGAAGCTGATGCTGAGGCCAAACGCCAAGCCGAACTTGCGGATGCAAAACAAGCCCAGATGAAGGCGGAGGCCGATGCCGCTGCTGTTCAAGCAAAAATGGACGCCGATGCCGCCGCCCTTAAAGCAAAAATGGAAGCAGATGATCTAAAAGCTAAAGAAGATGCCGCCACCGCGGAAGCCGAACGCGCCCGTAAAGCGGCAGCTGACCTGCGCGCCCAACTACTGGAGCAGTTCAACCGGGTCCTTCCAACCACGGACACGCCGCGCGGCCTGCAGGTCAACATGGGCGATGTTCTCTTCGATACGGCAAAGTTCAACCTCAGGATGGACGCGCAGTTGGGCCTGGCCAAACTTTCCGGTATTGTCCTGTCCCATCCTGGACTCAAACTGGCTGTCGAAGGCTTTACCGATACCACAGGAACGGCAACCTTCAATCAAACGCTATCGGAACAGCGGGCAAATGCTGTCCGGGACTACTTGGTGCAGCAGGGGTTGGACGCCGGCTCCGTAACTGCTCAAGGCTTCGGGCCGGCAAATCCGGTAGCTGGCAATGACACACGACAAGGCCGCCAGCAAAATCGCCGTGTCGAAATTATCATCTCGGGTGAAGTCATCGGCACCAAGATTGGCGGAGCAGCGTTATCGCAGTGAAGAAGTCTTCTGCGGATTTTCGGGCTGTTGCCAGTTACCGTAACTTGGCGAACTCTGCCTTAGCTTGCTTCAGGATAAGAACATCAGGGTCGGCGTCTTTCCAGAGCGTGAGGAAATCCTTGTAGGCAGCGATCCCCCGGACGCGGGCGGCATCGGCATCCGCTCCTTGCGATGTCTTCGACTGCAAGGCGTTCGCACGAGCCACTCCCAGATGCGCCAATGCTCCTGTCCAGCAGTTTCCCACGATGCCGCTGTGGTCCAGTATTTTCTGGAACTCAGCCGCCGCCGCACTGCTTTGTCCCACTGCCAGCAATGCCTCGCCGCGTACATACACCGTATAGAGACAGGAAGTGTTGTTGGAGAAGGGAACCAGCCCCAACTCGGGCGTGGAATCGGTGGAAATATTGGCCGGCCAAGTATTCAGCAGAGAATCCCGGCTTTTTCGATCCCGCGCCGCTTGCATCCGAATCGCAGGCAGCCAGAGCGATTGCATCTGGGTGCCTAGTGGGTAGCGTTTGGTTAAGTCTTCGGCCAGAGATTCGGATCGCGCCGTATCCCCCACCATGGCAAACGCAAGGGCCGCCTCGACCGCAACTCCAGGACTCGCTGGAGCAAGTTTCAACGCCTCGTTTCCTGACTGCCGGGCTTCCGCAGCGTTGCCATACGCGGCTTGCTGCAGAGCGGAATTCGCCAGATAAATTGCCCCGCCTTCTTTGTCGTCGACTCGTACGGCGGAGTCCACTGCCTGCCGGTTCAGTTCCCGGGCTTTGCTCACATGACCGGCGTACGCTTGAGTATCGGAAGCGAACGCCAATCCCCAGTTCTCGTAATCGGGCTTGCCCGCAAACCATTTCTGCTGTTCCGCCGTGGCGGCGGAGTCGGTGCCGAGGAAGGCCAGCGTATAGAGAGTTAAGTGGAATTCCGGGGGATCCATTTTTCGCGACCGCGCCTGCTGAATAATCTGCCGCGTTTCGTCGAAGCGCTGCAAAGCCATGCTGTAGGTGGTGAGATTCTCGTAGAAGACAGCAATACCAGCTCCCAGCACCAGGGCTTGCTTCGTCATTTCCGCGGCCTTCTCATAGTTTCCCAGTTCGGCGGACACCAGGCCCAAATTGTTATAGGCTGCGGGTTCCCGCGGATAGCTATCCATCTGCTGCTGATAGGTCTGGGCTGCTTTATCCAGTTCCCCGGTTACATTCCGATAATAGGCGGCGGTGATTGACAGCTTTTCGCGTTCGCTGGCATGGTCCCGTAACTGAAATGCTTTGGTGTAATACTCGTTGGCGCGTCCCAGCTGGCCGAGAGCATTGTAATCGCCGCCCACGATGCGGTAGCCCAGGGCAAAATTTGGATCAAGCTCGATGGCACGCTGATGGTATGACAGTCCAGCAGCGCTGCCTTTCTCATTGGAAGCCTTTTCGCCAAGACTGAACGCCTTCAGCGCTTCGAGCGAAGAGGTAGTAGCCTGTTCCAGCGGCACATCAAATTTCTGCACCATGGCCAGCGATTCGCCCAGTTCGCCGCGCAACTTGGATGTTGCCTCGCCCAGCGAATCCAGCACCTTCTCCTTGGATTTCGCCGTCACCTGTTGCTGCGCCAGTGTATCTCCGCTCTGGCAATTTACCGCCTTCAACTCGAGAACATATTCGCTACCCAGACTGCCGATGGATCCGGCAACGTAGACCTTGCTGCCCGCCCGCTGGCAAAGCTCGCGGGCCACCGCGGGCGTAAGCTTCGTGCCCGCCGGACGGGTCATCTGTTGCAAGGTTTCGGCAACTTCGCTGTCGGAGAGCACATTCAGGAAAGGCGATTGCCGCAGAGAAACATTGAGGGCGGTCTTCAATGTGTCGTCGAATACCCCATCGCCCGTGCTGTTGGCAAAATCAGCGAGAACGATCGTGTCTTTCTCGGTAAGGCGGCTACTTGGTTGATGTAAACGATAGTAAAACCCGCCCGCGATAATGGCAGCACACAAGATTGCGGCCGTAATGTAGCCGAGCTTTGCCCGGCTTGGACGGGCAAGGACGCCCGTCCTAACACGATCTGTGGTGACGACCGCAACCGACGCGTGGGACTCGGAGTCGCGTTTCAATCGTTGCAAATCGGCCCGCATCTCTGAGGCATGCTGGTAGCGAAGAGTGCGATCTTTCTCGAGCGCCTTACTAATAATTTCGTCCAGCCGGGGAGAGAGCTGCGGATTCCACTGACTGGGCGACTCCGCAGGTTCGTGAAGGATGGCTCCAAAGGTTGCACCCGTGGTTTCCCTTTCGAAGGGCAGGCGGCCGCTTGCCATCTCGTACAGTGTCACGCCAAAAGAAAACAAATCGCTGCGCGCGTCCAAAGGCTTGCCTGCAACCTGTTCGGGCGACATATAGCTCACCGTGCCCAGAGTGATGTTTTTGGTGGTGAGATCTTTCTCACCCAGCGTCGGATCTTCCGATCCTGAGTCCGATTCTCGTTTTGTGCCCGGATCGGTTTTCTTCGCCAGCCCGAAATCAAGAACTTTGGCTTGTCCGCGCTTGGTGATGAAAATGTTCGCGGGCTTCACGTCACGATGAATGATTCCCGCCGCATGGGCCGCATCAAGCGCATCGGCGATCTCAATGGCAAGCGATAGCAACAGATCGGTTTCGAGCGGACGCCCGGCGATGCGATACTTCAGCATTACGCCGTCCAGAAACTCCATGGCAATGAAGGCCTGCCCATCCTGCTCGCCGATGTCGTAAATCGTACAAATGTTGGGATGATTCAGTGCCGATGCGGCTTGAGCTTCGCGTCGAAAGCGGGCGAGTGCCTGAGGATCTCGGGCGACATCGTCGGGAAGAAACTTGAGGGCAACAAAACGATGCAGCCGCGTATCTTCGGCTTTGTAAACCACACCCATGCCGCCACCACCAAGCTTTTCGATGATGCTGTAGTGCGAGATGGTTTGGCCGATCACAAGTGCGGAATGCTATCTCCGTAAAATTGGCAAGTCAATGAAGGCCTTGAAGTTGGCCGTGTCCAGATTGAATTGTTGTCGACCCATCGGAAACTACACCCACAATCTCTGGTTGCGAGTGTAATTGCCGATCACGATCACAATAATGCTCGTCTCTCGATGCTTGGCAAGAATCAGCGCTTTCTCGAAGTTCCTCAAAAACTGATCTTGGTGATCTGGCCGCCCGCGCCCACCAGCCATCCAGCATTCGGACTGGCAAAGGCAACCGCCCAGCCCCCGGTCACGCCGGGCAGGACGTACCAGGTGGTCCCTTCATCGGGTGTCCATGCCGCTCCACCCGTATCGGCAGTGATCACTACATATTTCGCAAGCTCCTGGCATAGCGTTCGCTTGCAGGTACCAAGTTTGCGCACATAGCTGAGTCCGAAAATCGCACCGGTCACTGGAGGCGCATTGGTAAGAGCCCAGGTTTGACCGCCGTCGGTCGAGGCAGCGGTTCGCGCATTGTCCGGATCGCTTGGATCGAGGTCGCCCCCGCCCACGATGCCATTCGAAGCGTCGCGGAAATCCACGGTGAACGCGCCTGCACTGGGCGAACTTACAATCGGGGTGTTGTAGGCGTTCCAGGTGTCGCCCCCGTCCGTCGTCGCCAGAATCCGGGCAATCGACGAACCGCCGGTTGCAATCCAGGCATTGTTTTCACCCTGCGTGGCAACGCAAGTGCCACTCGAAGAGAACGAGAATTCTCCCGCCAAGGCTGGCGGCATATTGCTGCTGATGCTCTGCCATGTGCTTCCATCGGTGGTGCGGATATCCGGGAAAACTCCGTCTGACCGAATCGCTGTGTGAAATTCCCCGGTTCGGAGTCCAGAACGCAAAGCAATCGTAGAACGCACCTACAGTCTTGTTCTTAAACTGCATCGTCCAGGTCGCGCCGCCGTCGACCGTCTTGTAGATACGAAAATCGGAAGGATCATTTCCGATCGATTGCAGATACGCAACTTTGTCACTGATACCCTGCACATCGCGGAATTGTAGCCCTTTCGTGCCCTTCACCAAACCCGCATTCCAGGTCTTTCCGCCATCCGTGGTGAGAACAAACGTTCCCTGCGCCCCAGCCGCCCAAACCACTTTGTCATTCACCGGACTGACCGCAATCAACAATTCCTTAGTCCCGCTGTTTTGCGGAGTCAATTTGGGTTGATGAGTCTGCGCCAAGCTAAGGGTTGCGAAGGCAATCAGCAAAACAATGGAAACGAAACGAAGAATACGCATCGGGGGATCTCCTTGGGTCTTTGACTTCGATAATTGGTGGCGGAATCCGCTCTTGGGAGCAAGCGAAACCGTGATGATTGTAATACTTAATGCGTGTGTACTGTCAGCGAATGGTGCAACCTCTTGATGTGCGGTGATCGCAGTTGGCGACAAACGCAATTACACTATTTAACTGGTCCCCAGGGACCGAGGAGTGGATGCACGATGTTGGCCGAGAACGACGACAGAACAGCGGTCCAGCCACGAGGCCCGGTATTCGTAATCCTGCTCGGCCCACCCGGTTGCGGGAAAGGGACCCAAGCCCGAGAACTGTCGAAAACCGTGGGATTGGCCCACATTTCCACCGGCGACATCTTACGTAAGGCCGCCAAAGAAAATACCGAACTCGGGCGAATGATCCAAAGCAAGATGACTGCCGGGGAGCTTGTTCCAGACAGCCTGGTTTGCCAGACGGTCGTCTCTCGCACCAGCCAGCCGGACTGCGAACGCGGTGCGATTCTGGACGGTTTCCCTCGCACCCTGGACCAGGCCATCTTCCTGTGCCCCAAGCTCCCTCTCCGGCAGACGCTGGTTTTGAACCTGCAAATCGACCGCACCGTTCTCATGCAGCGCATCCTGGGCCGCCGCACCTGTCCAGGGTGCGGAGAGATCTACAACATTCACTTCAAACCGCCGCGCATGACCGGCTACTGTGATCGCGATTCGGTGCCCGCTGGAGCGCCGTACCGATGACAATGAGGTGACCGTGCAACAGCGGCTTGTCGAATATGAACAGCAAATTCAGCCCTTGGCCAGTTTTTTCAAGGACATGAATATCCGGCAGGACATTAACGCCGATGTGGAACCGGCGGAACTCACGGCGCAGCTTTGCGCTCTGGTACAGACCGCCATAAGCACCGCGGGCAAAAACCCAAGCACGATATAGTAAGTTGCGGGCGGTTCGCAAGAAAAGAATAGATTCGATCTGGATGCTGCCTTTCCCCGGCGGTACCCTTTAATCCTTCATATTTTGCTGGGCCCGCTGGAAGGCGTAATAGTTGACATGGACTGCACCTCGAAATGGGCGATCAATGTCGGCCACCGCGACCAGCACCAGCGCGATGAGCAGCGAAAAAGCAAATACCTGAAGCGCGTGGAGAGAGGTATTGGCCGAACCAAACATCGAGGCCGATGCAATGGTCACGGCCCCGCCGATGATGAGCACGCACCAAAGCACGCCCGGAAGGCGAAACGCGTTTTGCACCAGTCGCATGCGGCGACGTTCGGTCAGTTCGCTCAATTCGGAAAGCGCATGGTCTTCCGCAACGATTTCCGTCGGAGAGCCATTTTTGACCGACATTAATGTCTTCCACAGGTTTTGATTTATTTTATTGCTCGCTTCCGGCACCTCACCGGCTGCCATCTGCGGCCAATCTCCGTTCATGACGGTCTCGGCATAGGAACGGGCCAGCACTTCGATTTGTCCTCGTTGCGGATCGGGGAGTCCGTCGGCCAGGCGATAGATATTCTCCAGAGCATTGGCCTCATTGTCCGCATTCAAGTTGGCGATCCCGAAATTGTTCCACACCGTGTAGAGCATGAAACCCAGAATCACTGCATACGTCGTCCCCAGAATACTAAGTTGCCAGCCGATCAGATCATTGTGAGCATGACGCTTCTCCCATGGCCAGATCCGGTTAAGCATCCACATGAACAGCAGAGAAGCGGCCACGGTAAAAAGGGTAATGAGGAAATCTTCCCAGTTATTTAACATTGCTGGTTATCTCTCTCCGCTGATCGGTCAGGATCACGCATAATGATTTCTTAGCTCCGCTCGAGCGGCTACTGCAAGGGCGGCGGAGTCATTCCCTGGAACGCTGTCCCCAGAAATTTTCCCTGGGCATCGAAATTCCAGTTGAAGATTGCGGAACCGGCGTGGGCGCAAGCGTGGCAGCCGTTAATCAGAGGATAGCCCACGGTAAACTGAATTCCGCCATTAGGCCCGGTTTGTGAGTTGGGCCATACTTTCCCATCACGATCCCCCGGCCACACATCGATGTTGGGGAATTGAACCTTGAGATCTTGAAACTGGGAACTCTGTTTCATGGTTTTGGTATCGAGTAGCTTCAGGTCTTCCACATTCACGATTTGTGGTCGTCCATTCACCAGTAGAAGGCCATAGTTCGTGTTAGCGCGCAGAGGATACGTGATCCATGCAAAAGCCACCGGACCCTCATCCTGAAACCCGGTCATAATGCCGAACTCACCTTGGTTTTCCTTGTAGAGTTCACGCGTAAAGCTTACGGCGTCGGCCGGGGCTCCCGCCTTTGTCATTTGAACGATCATGCACTTGCCGTCGCCGGAAGTAGAAGATGTCTTATCACAGGCAGCGTGAGCGGCTGCCATGAACTGTGGCGAGACTTGCCACACCGCTGAAGCCTTTATTTTCATCGAAGGTTGCCCTGATTGTGCGGTTACGCATCCAGCCACGCACACAACAGCAGCAAGTAGAAGGGCCTTACGCATGTTCTGCCTCATTGTTCCGCTTTCATTTCGCGTCCGATAATAATGTACACTCCGGCATGACCCGCAGCAGAAATCATTTCTGCCTTTCCTCCACCAGAGCTTTCATGGCAAGACTTTCCGGAGTGTTGAGTTTGGTCAGCCCGTCGATCACACCCTGCTTCTCTCTTGCGGTCCGGTTCTGACTCACTTTCCACTTACCCTCAAGCCGCCGGATCGGCAGCTCCAGTCCGATGATCCCTTTCAAGAGTGATCCAATAAAATCTTTCGGTGCATCGCTGACTTTCCATGGAGCGGGAAATCCCGCTTCATGAATGTTGGTCAGACTCGTCACATGGGCCAACAACCACTGCTCATCCTCGATCACTTTCAGCGGGGCATAAGCATGTACCACGGCATAATTCCAGGTTGGCACTTGTTCGGCATGCTCACCGTTTTCGGAATACCAGGTGGGCGAAACGTAATGTTGATCACCGGCGAAGATCGCCAGCGCGTCTACTGTCGGCGAGAAGTCACGCCATTGCGTATTGGCCCGCGAGATGTGTCCCTTCAACCTGCCGAACTCCGAACCATCATCTTCGAACACCATCGGGATATGCGAAGCAAACAGGCCATGCGTTCCCAGGGTCACCAGGGTCGCCAGCGGATGGGACACCATCAGCGCCTGCATCACCGCAACGCGTTTCTCTTCGTTGTGCCTGGGAATATACATGCCGAGTCTCCACCGCCATTATCCAACACAGTTGTACAGGATCAAACTCAACCTAATCTCCGCAGGAGCGGAATGTGAAAGCCGGGTGCCCCATCCTAGCGCGTTCCAAGTCCGGGCAACCTGGATAAATTCAAAGCGCTAGGGTGGGATTCCACAAATGCTTGCACTTTTGGGACTTTCCTCACTTCTCAGAGATTGACTTCCGCAACTCCTCACTCGATCCCTGCAACAAATTTCGCAACACCGCCACTTCACCAGCAATTCCCGTCCTCAATGCGGGCTCCACGTCCGGCGCAAACAACGGCGAATGATTGGACGGCAAATTCCTTCCTTCCGCCTTGGCCTTCAGATATTCCTGCGGCTCTGCTCCGCCCAGTTCAAAATAAAATCCCGGAATACCTTGCTCGACGAAGTAAGAAAAATCCTCCGACGCCCCAATCGGTTCTTCACTCATAACATTCTGTTTCCCGAGCGTCGATTCGAGCACGCTTTTCTCGCGTACTGCCAGCGTCGGATCGTTGTACACCGAATCGCTTTGCTCGTAGCGATCGATCAGTGGCTCACGCGGCGCTCCTGCCGCTTCCGCTTCGGCCTTCACGATGCGCGCAATCGCAGCCAGTACTTGCTTGCGGATATCCGCTTTGTAGGTGCGTACCGTCAGCCCAAGTTCGGCTTGGTCGGGAATGATGTTGTTCTTCGTCCCGGCACGAACGTATCCCACGGTGACCACAGCCATCTCGCCCGGCTTAACCTCGCGGGACACAATGGTCTGCAACGCGAGGATGGTCCGTGCGGCAATCACGATCGGATCAATCCCAGTTTGCGGCGCAGATCCATGCGCCCCTTTGCCATAAATTGTGATGCGCAGCGAATCCGCATTGGTGTCGTAGGTGCCGGACGCCACGGCCACTGTCCCTGCGGCAAATGTATTCACCACGTGTAGTGCCACGGCCACGTCAGGCTTGGGGAAGCGGCTGAGAAAGCCATCAGCCAGCATGGCCTTCGCACCGGAAATGGTTTCTTCCGCGGGCTGACCGACCAGCATGAGCGTCCCATGCCATGTGTCCTTGCTATGGACCATGATCGCTGCGGCCGCCACCAACGACGACATGTGCACGTCGTGGCCGCAGGCATGCATCACGGCCACATCGCGGCCCGAGTCGTCTTTCGTATGAACTTTGCTCGCATAAGCGAGGCCAGTTTTTTCTTCCACCGGAAGCGCGTCCAGTTCGGTGCGCAGCATGACGGTCGGCCCCGCTCCATTCTTCAGGATGGCTACGATCCCCGTGCCTCCGATGTGCTCCGTCACTTCGTACCCGAGACCACGCAGGAGTCCAGCCAGCCTCGCCGCCGTTTGCGTTTCATGCGACGACAGTTCGGGATTCTGATGCAGATCCAGATACAACGCATGAGCCTCGGGATAAACGCTGTCGACTTCCTTGGAAGTCACGGCATTCTGCGCACCAGCAGCGACAGTCAACCCAGCAAGCAGCAGGACGAGAAGAAGGTTTACGGATTTCATGGTGCACGCATGATAGCCGCGCGGCTGATCCACTGCAAACGGTTCGCTGCAAACGGGCTTCGACTTTTGCAGCGCTTGTGCTACGCTGTGGCGCTCGAAAAATGGCCCGGGCAATAAGCCACTGTTTTTGCAGGCCACGAACTCACGCGGAGGTTTAGTCATGACTCTTGGCAAACGTTCAGCAGCAGAATTCTTTGGAACATTTTGGTTGGTGTTTGGCGGATGCGGCAGCGCCGTGCTGGCTGCGGCTTTCCCCGGATTAGGAATTGGATTTGCAGGTGTGGCTCTGGCCTTCGGCCTCACCGTACTCACTATGGCCTTCGCCATCGGACACATTTCAGGCTGCCACTTGAATCCTGCCATCAGCGTCGGCCTCGTGGTAGGCAAGCGCTTCCCTGCTTCTGACTTGCTGCCTTATATTGTGGCGCAGGTGGCGGGCGCGATCGCGGCGGCGAGTGTTCTCTACGTCATCGCCAGCGGCAAAGCTGGCTTCGACCTGGCAAACGGCTTCGCCTCCAACGGATACGGCGAGCACTCTCCCGGCGGCTATTCCCTGCTGGCATGTCTGGTGGCGGAAATCGTGCTGACCATGTTCTTTCTGATCGTAATCATGGGAGCGACCGACAGCCGCGCCCCTAAGGGCTTCGCGCCCATCGCCATCGGCTTGTGCCTGACGCTGATTCACCTGGTCTGCATTCCGGTCACCAACACCTCGGTCAACCCGGCACGCAGCACCGGCCCCGCCATCTTCGTCGGCGGATGGGCCCTGCATCAACTGTGGCTGTTCTGGCTGGCCCCAATCGTCGGCGGCGTTCTCGGCGGCGGCATCTACCGGGCACTGTTCAGCGAGTAGGCAGCTTACAAAATGAAGATATGTTCCCCGGGGAACACAAGTGCGTTTTGCACAAATGTTCCCCGGGGAACATTTTGTGCGTATGGAAGTGTACGTACGGGAATGTATGAAGTGGTTTTGGGTGTTGGAGTTGGCGGAAGGTTCCCGTTCTGAAACGAAGGATTGGCTTCTCGATTGGGCCTGAGCCACCCATGCGGGGCGTGAACCGAATTCGGCGCCTGGGTGGCACGGCTGAAGCCGGTGCCCTTCCCGGTTGCGTGCTTGATCGTAGTGCTTGAGGGCTGTGCCACTGACGGAGGCTGCGCGATTCAAATCCGGTACACCAACTGGAGTCAGAGTTTCGACAAGCTGGAAAGTTGATGCATCCATGAAATCCCCGCTCAAGCGAAGCTTGAACGGGGCACCCGCTTTCCTACAAATCAGTATTCTCTCCCAGCAAATCAGTCTTTACTTACCAGGAGCCTCGGGCGGTGTTGCGGCGGGAGTGGCGAGGTTTCTTAGATCGGTCACCAGAGCGGCCACGGCCGAATCAATATTCTTGAGCGCGGTTGCTTTCCGTGCCGCCACTGCGATGTTCTCGGCGAAGGCCCATAGAGTGACGTGAGTTTTGGAATCGATAATTACCAACCTCATCTGGCTTACACCACCTTGAAGGACGTAACGGATTTCCACCACCAGGTCGGCATCGGCGGGGCTGGAGACAAGTTCGTATCGTCCCCAAGTCTTCATAGCCGCGTAGAACGCATCGTACGGACGGTCCGTGGCGCCGAAGAATGGGGTGGTCACAGGCTCAGCATTGGAGATATATATCTTTTTCGCGTCGAGGACCTGGGCTGGCCTTGGAGCGGACGGCGGATCGGCGGGTTGTTCGGCGCTTAGTAATGGAATCGATAACAGTGCAATGGCAAGAACTACGCATAGGCTTCCCCGGTTGAACATATTTCTCTCCATACGACGATAGTGGTCTAACTCTGAAAGACCAAACTCCGCAAAATCAGGAATGTTGTGCCGGTACAGTCTATCGCTAGTAAAGTTTTGTGAAGAATTGTCTGGGACTGGCAAAGGTACGTTTCAGCCTGACTTTGTTCCGCTATACTTTCGGCGGGATGGGGCATCTGACCGGCTCGGGCCGCGCCCTCCGCCTACATTCATCTGGAAAAGTAATCGGGTTGTTGGTAGCATCCTGCGCATGTTCAAACTAATTTTTGTGATGTTCAGCCTCACGGCAGTGGTGCTGGCCGCCGATCTTCCGACCAGGAAACAGTTGAACCTGGCCACCATCAAAATCATGGTTGCCGCCGCGGAAGCGGAAGCCAAAAAGCAGAACGTCGAAGTGACCATCTGCATTGTGGATGACAGCGGCAATCTGCTGTTTCTGGAAAAGGCGGACTCCGCTCCCCTCAACACCATCCAATTCGCGCAGAAGAAAGCGCGGCACTCGGCGTT
Organism: Terriglobia bacterium; assembly: GCA_963723765.1. Taxonomy (GTDB): domain Bacteria; phylum Acidobacteriota; class Terriglobia; order Terriglobales; family Acidobacteriaceae; genus DATBAX01. The sequence goes on from CAVRSD010000002.1 coordinate 210,309, forward strand.
CTACAAGAGTCCGTCGCGGGAGGGTGCAGAGGCTTTGAAGAAAGGCAATCTGGATGTGCTGGCTTTCCCGGATTTTTTCCCCAACCAGGGTGGCCTGCCCATTCAGGTGGATGGACAAACTATCGGGGGGATCGCGGCCAGTGGCGCCAAGTCTGAGATTGACGAAGCTATCGCCCAAGCGGGGTTGGATGCGGTATTTAAGAAATAATGCGGATTAGAAAATCCCCGCCCCTGTCTCTCCAAAACTTGAAGAAACTAAGGACGGGGTGGCTTTCGGATTCACTAGGGAGTACAGCCGCCAGTGTAGGCGCAGCCTGTGTCCCCGAACCAAACCGAATACTTTCCTTCGACGACCGGATACGAAATGACCTGGGTAAAACCGTCATCGTACATGTCAAAGATTTGAGTCGTGGGCGAGGTCGCGCCTGGTCCGAACTCGGTGCCTTTGAGGTTGTAGTCCCAGGACAGAGCAAAGTCCCAGATGTAGTTGGCCAGCGGATAAAGGCCATTCGAGCCACCAGGACGCTCGACGATAATTTCGGCGCTGTTCCCCAAGAGGCACGGCCCGGATAACCAGTTGAGTTGAAAAGTGCCGTATGCCAGGGTGGTTTCATCTTCAACAAACACGAACCCAGGATTGCAACCTCCAGAGGTGTCGTAGGATTCCACATACATGTCGTCTCCCGGATTCACGGCAAAGACTTCGGTGACGAAGTAGCTCGGATACCATTCAATCCAAGCAAAATAGTTTTCACTCGTCTTGTTATTCTTGCAGAGGGCTTGTGATGAGCTACCACCCTGCAATACATCGCCACTGCCAGTGCCATCGATGCCATTCCAGGTAACTTCCCAGTCGGTGCCGCCATCGCACACGTCAAATGCCTGTTGAACGACCGGAACATTGAACTCGGAATAGACTGCGCTGAACGAAGTCTTGGGATTCCACTTGGTGATTTTGACGGTATTCGCGACTCCGCTCCAGTTACTGCTTGAGTAGGTAACCGGCGAGGCTGAAGTTGCGGACAGTTCGCTCTGTGGTTTCTTGCCGAGGATTACCGGGCTTGTCTTTACTTCAGGGTGGGATTTCAGTTCTCCTGTCCAACGTTTCCGGGCGCCCGACATGGCTCGCGCCCATAGCGCATAGCCGTGCGCGTCGTTTTCTTTGTCTGGCCGGGGCGGAAAACCAAAACTGGCAAGAGCTTCGTCGGACGCTGCCTGTGGATTAAAGTCCGCAGGCGGTGCCGGGAATGTTCGTATCCCAGCTATGTTTGTCTGAACCGTCGCTGCCGATTCATAAATCATGCGCGCGGCGTCGCTCTGCGCTGCCGCGAAAATTGTAAGACTGCCCACGAATGCCATGACGGCAATTGCCATGACGACGGATGTGATTGAACGTCTCATAATGATTCCTCCCAAATTTCGGTGGGTCTTGGCGAATACAGGCAGACAATCGAAAGATTTATAGCTAACGGAGACTCCCCATCCCCGCCGCACCTGAAATTCCCCCCCACCGATGCCGCGCATGTTGCCTTAATCGAGTTTTGGTTTCAATAGTGCGGCCCTGTCGCTATCTTAATTTTCATGTCCCCGCAACCTATTGAAAATACTATGGTTGCTGCAAAATCCCGCGACCCATGTAGAATTCTTCAGCTTGGGTTGGTAGGGATATGGGAGCTGAACCGGTAAGACCTCTGGACTCGATCAAGTTTGGAGATGACTTTGAGCTCGACCTGCGCACTTGTGCGTTGCGCCGGGCCGGTCGTCGGCTCAAACTCGAGCGTATCCCCACGGAAATTTTGCTCTTGCTGATCGAGCAAAAGGAGCAGATTGTCAGCCGGGAGCAGATCGTGGCGCGAGTCTGGGGAAATGGCGCCTTCCTCGATACCGACAACAGCATCAATGGAGCTATCCGCAAGATTCGGCAGGTTCTCAGGGATGATCCCGAGCAACCCCGTTTTGTGCAAACAATTACGGGGAGAGGATACCGTTTCATCGCATCTGTCATCGATATCGAAGTGGAAGCGCCAGCTGCCCCCCAGCTTCTTCCTGCACGCATCCAGGATCCGGTCAGTAAGCCCGGTCCGCGACGATGGTCGATTCCTCTCGCAGTCTTCATCAGCCTGATCTTGATTCTTGGCACCTGGTATCAGTGGTCGCACTCCAAAAGCCGGTTGCATCCTCCCGGCGAGAGATTCATGCTGGCGGTCCTTCCCTTCGAAAATCTCACCGGAGATCCGGGACAGGACTACTTCAGTGACGGACTCACCGAGGAAATGATCAGCCAGTTGGGGAACCTTGATCCCCAACATCTTGGTGTGATCGCCCGGACTTCGGTCATGCATTACAAACGCAGCCCGGAACCGTTGGACCGGGTGGGGCGCGAACTGGGTGTTCAGTACGTGCTGGAGGGGAGTGTCCGTCGTGATTCCGGGGAAGTACGAATCACCGCCCAATTGATCCAAGTGAAAGACCAATCCCACCTTTGGGCTCGGCAATATGATCGTGAACTCAGCGGTTTGTTGTCTCTGCAAGGCGAGATCGCCCGAGAAATTGCCGACGAGATTCAACTTACTCTCGGCGACCAACCGCGAACCGATCCTGCCCGGCAGCAACCACTCTCTCCCCAGGCTCTCGAGGCTTATGACCTCTATCTCAATGGCCGGTACTGCTGGAACAAAAGGACGAGTCAGGGTTTTCAAGAGGCAGTCTCGTATTTTCAGCAGGCAATCGCCAAGGACCCCAATTATGCCCGTGCTTATGCTGGACTGGCCGATACTTACTCGCTGATGAGTGGATACAATATCGCCCTACCCAGGGAAGTCATGCCCAAGGCGCGGGTGGCGGCATTGCGGGCCCTGGAGATCGACGAGAAATTGCCGGAAGCCCACGCTTCTCTGGCTTTAATTGCCGAGAATTATGATTGGGACTGGCAAACTGCCGAGAAAGAATACCGGCGGGCCATTCAATTGGACCCCAATTACGCTACCGCCCATCAGTGGTATGCAGAATACCTATCGTATCAGGGGCGCTTCGACGAAGCACTCGCGGAAAGCGAACGCGCACGACAACTGGATCCTCTCTCCTTGGTTATTCTCGCCGACAATGGCGCAATCTTGTACTTTTCGCGCCAATACGATCGCGCCATCCAACAGTTTCGCACGGTGCTGGAAATGGAGCCGCACTTCGGACGCGCCCACATGATGGACTACGCCTATGTGGAAAAGGGAATGTATGCGGAAGCACTGGCGGACATAGAGAAATGGCGTTTCGCAGAAGATCAGACCGCCTGGACCTTAATGATGCAGGCTTATGTTTTTGGGCGGTCGGGAGATCAATTACATGCGCAACGCGCGCTAGAGCAATTGTTGCAGTGGAACCGGCACCAACCAATGGATCCCGCACCGGTTCTTTACGCTTATATTGGCACGGGCAACAAAGAGCAAGCTTTCGTCTGGTTAGAGAATGCCTACGCCGCACATTCTACGGCTCTCACTACTCTGAAGGTAAACCCGATGTATGACCCGCTTCGAGGAGACCCGCGGTTTCTGGATCTTATGCGCCGGGTAGGATTGGCTCCTTAGAAATCTAGTACTCGGCCAGCTCTTTCATGGCCTGGAACAGGTCGCTCGACTGCGGCAGAATAGCGTCTTCGAGAATGGGATTGTAGGCAACAAAAGTATCTTTGGCGGCGACGCGGCGGACGGGAGCGTCGAGGTGTTCGAACATCTGGTCGGCGATGCGGGCGGCGATCTCCGCGCCGTATCCCCAACTTAGAGTGTCCTCATAAGCAACAAGCGCACGATTGGTTTTACTCACGGAACCGGCGATGGTGTCCCAGTCAAAGGGATTCAGGCTGCGCAGATCAATCAATTCCACTTTCACGCCATGCTCGCGTTCCAGCTTCTGCGCGGCTTGCAGAGCGCGCGGCACAACCGCTCCGTAAGTAATGACCGTCAGATCCGTCCCTGGCTGTACGATTTTCGCTTTGCCAAACGGAATCATGTAATCCGGTCCCGGATAAGGGGCCCGGCCGTATGTCTCGCGGTAAAGCCGTTTGTGTTCGAGGAACAGGACAGGATCGTCGCAGCGAATGGCGGTGCGCAACAAGCCTGCAGCGTCGAGGCCGTTCGAAGGAAACACCACTCGCAGTCCCGGAATATGAGTGAAGATGCTCTCACCACATTGCGAGTGATAGATGGCGCCGCCCGTAAGGTATCCGCCAATTGGAACCCGCATGACCAACGGCGCGGAAAACGCGTTGTTAGAGCGCCAGCGGATGGTGGGCAGTTCATTACGTAACTGCATCATGGCGGGCCAGATGTAATCGAAAAACTGGACCTCGACCACAGGCTTTAGTCCACGCTGCGCCATGCCTGTGGCACGACCCACAATGCTGGCCTCCGCAATCGGAGAGTTGAATACGCGGTCGGAACCAAATTCCGTCTGCAGGCCGAAAGTAAGCTTGAAGACACCGCCTTTGCCTTTCACCATTTTCTGCTGCAGGTATTGCTCACGACTGCAATCCGCCACATCCTCACCGAATACGACGATGCGTTCATCGCGCCGCATTTCGTCGCGCAGCGTAGCTGTGATCTGGTCAGCCATGGTCTTGGTGTGCGAAGTCTTCTTGCCGTCGGCTGCTTTCGCATCCGGTGCGGCGGCAGTGACGATGGGCTGAGTGTCGAACACCGAAGAAGTGGGATCGAGATCGGGAGAATAGAGAAACTTTTCGACAGAATCGGGAGTGGGCGGCGCTGCCGCCAGAGCATGATCGACGGCGATCTGCAGATCGTCATCGACCTGCTTCTCCAAAGCGTTGATGCTTTTCTCGTCGAGGATGCCTTCGCGGATCAGGAACATCTGCATGCGCGGAACCGGATCGTGGGCGGCATCGCGCTGCCGCTCAGCGTCCGGACGATAGAGGCGTTCGTCATCCGAGAGTGAATGCGAATACGGGCGAATCACATGCGCGTGAATAAAAGCCGGACCCGTTCCAGCGCGGCAATGTGCAACTGCCCGGGTAAAGGCTCCGTAGCTTTCCACAGGATCGGTGCCGTCAATCTCTTCAAAAAGAAAATTAGGAAAACCCGCTACCAGGCGCGATATGTTTCCACCCGCGGTTTGCACTTCCACGGGGACGGAGATTGCGTATTCGTTGTCTTCAATCAGGAAAATCATGGGCAGTCGGAGATTCGCCGCCGTGTTCAGCGCTTCCCAGAATTCGCCTTCACTGGTGGTACCGTCTCCGAGGGAAGTGTAGGTAATTTCATCGCCGCGGAAAGCGACGTCCTTGAATTGACGATAATCCCCGTCAGCCTTTTTGGCTGCATTGGGGTGGGCGGCCAGATAGCGCGCTACCTCAGCACACCCCACAGCCTGCAGAATTTGCGATCCCGTGGGCGACGACCCCGTGACCACGTTCAGGCGCTGATATCCCCAATGCGACGGCATTTGGCGGCCACCGGAACTGGGATCGTCGGCTGCGCCCACCGCCTGCAAAAACATTTCGTAGGGAGTGGCCCCTAAAGCCAGGCAAAGCGCGCGATCGCGATAATAAGGATAGAACCAATCGTAACCCGGCTTCATCGCCATAGCCGCAGCCACGCCAATGGCCTCATGTCCAGCCCCGGAAATCTGAAAAAATATCTTTTGCTGACGCTTGAGCAGGATTTCGCGGTCGTCCACGCGCCGGGACGTGTACATGAAACGATAAGCTTCGATTAATTGCTGGCGGGTAAGGCCCTGATAGGTCTTGGGCTTGTGCACGCGTTCTGCGACAGCAGCCGGTCTGGGATTCGTTTTCGTGGTCGACATCCGGCTCCCTTGCCTGCACGTTGGATTACATGACTTATTGTAAATCTTGGGGAGGAAGCTGTCAGCTCTTAGCTATCAGCTTTCAGCTTAGAGCTCAGGTCCCATAGGATGTGGCAAAACTCCGCCAAACTACAATGGGCCGGCGGTGAGGGCCCAAGCTGAAGGCTGAGAGCTGATAGCTGCCCTCAAATCATTTATCCTCTAAATAGACCCCTTGATCAAATTCAATCGACAATTCGATCCCCTCCAACTCAAGCTCGTTATTCTCGATCTCGACGGCACAATCATCGACTCCCGCCTCGACTTGGTGCATTCCGTCAACGCCACATTGCGGCACATGCAGCGTCCCGAGCTGCCGGAGGACGTGATCGCGAGCTATGTGGGGGACGGCGCGCCAGCGTTGATTGGGCGGGCCCTCGGTGCGGAAGCCAGTAACGAAACACTGGTCAACAGCGGGCTGGAATATTTTCTCACTTATTACCGGGAGCACAAGCTGGACCATACCCGGGTGTATGACGGCATACCGCAGGCGTTGGCGGCGATCCGGGGCGGCCAACGCGGATGCAAGATGGCAGTTCTATCCAACAAGCCGGTTGCCCCATCACGCGCCATTGTCGAGGCGCTCGGCCTCGGCAAGTTTTTCGTTTCGGTGTACGGCGGCAACAGCTTCACCACCAAGAAGCCCGATCCACTCGGAGCCCAGACCATTTTGTGGGAAACCGGGGCATCGCCCGAACAAACCCTCATTGTCGGCGACTCCGGCGTGGACATCGCGACCGGCCGCAACGCTGGTCTGTGGACCTGCGGCGTTACCTACGGGTTCGCGCCCCACACGCTGGAAACCGATCCGCCCGACGTGGTCGTGGATAACGCGAAAGAATTGGCCAGAATGTTCCGTTCCCCGTCATCCTGAGCGCGTTTCCCTTGTCATCCTGAGCGCAGCAAGATCGCTCGCTTGCGAGCGATCTTGCGGAGTCGAAGGACCCCTACTCCCGGCAATGGCCTTCCCCCAGACCTCGACATGACCACGGCTGATTAACGCTTCTGAGCCTCGCCTTCGGTTACACTGCACACGACGATGACCAATCTCACCCATGGCTTTACTCCCGCCGAACTCCGGAAATTGCGCAGCCTCAAGGATCCGCACGGAATTCAACGTTATCTGGATGACATGCCCTATCACCTGGCGGACACAGGCTGGTCGCCACGCGTCGTCCTGCGTGAAAATACCTCGCATTGTTTCGAAGGCGCGATATTCGCTGCCGCCGCTTTGAAAGTGAACGGATTCCCTCCCCTGATCCTCGACCTCGAAGCCGAACATGATACCGACCATGTGATCGCCATCTACCGCATGAACGGACACTGGGGAGCAATCGCGAAATCCAACTACACCGGATGCCGCTACCGCGAACCGGTTTACCGTTCCCTGCGCGAACTGGCCCTCAGTTACTTCGATGTGTATTTCAATCTTCGCCGCGAACGTACTCTGCGCACTTTTTCGCGGCCGGTAAACCTTAAAAGCTTTGATCGCCAGAATTGGATGACCACGGAGAAAGACGTTTTCTTCATTGCGGAATATCTCTTCGACATCCATCATGACCGCTTGCTCACACCAGCCATGGCGAAGAAACTGCACCGGCTGGATGACCGCTCGTTTCGTGCCGGCTGCTTGGGACGCGCGGAAAAATAACTTTCCCAGAGAACTTGTGGAAAACCGGCGGGTTGAAATGATCCATGCGCATGCGTAACTATTGCATCTTTCTCGCGCTCCTCATCGCTTTTGCATCCGGGCTTTCATTTGGACAAAATATAGCTCCGCAACCTGCTCTGCCACATGATTCGGAAATCCCGAGCACTTCAGCTCCCACCCTTTCCAGCGACCAGATCCGCGATCTGATTCGCCTGGCTGCGGAGAAAGATCTGGAGAACGACAAGAAGCAGCGCGACTACACCTACGTGCAGCGCGAAGAAGAACATAAACGGAATGGGAAGGGCGAGTTGCAATCCACTGAAACCCGCACTTACGACGTGATGATGCTCTATGGTGAACAAGTCCGGCGCCAGATATCCAAAGATGACAAGCCGCTCTCCGAAAAAGACGCGGCTAAGGAAGAAGAAAAAATCCAGAAGATCATCGACAAGGGCAAGAACGAAAGTGATGACGATCGCAAGAAGCGCCTGGACAAAGAAGAGAAAGACCGCGAGGACGACCGCAAATTCGTCAGCGAAGTCGCTGATGCCTACGATTTCCGCCTGGTGGCCATCGAGCCTGTCAACGGCCGCGATGCCTATGTTGTCGACGCCGATCCCCGCTCTGGATTTCAGCCCAAACTACGAGATGCGAAAATGCTACCCAACTTTCGTTTCCGGGTCTGGATCGACAAAGCCGAATCGCAGTGGGTCAAGATTGATATTCAGTGCATTGAGACAGCGTCCTTCGGATGGATTCTCGCTCGCATTCACAAAGGCTCAAACATTGTGATCGAACTCACGCGTGTGAACGAAGATGTGTGGCTGCCCAAGCATGTAGCGCTTAAATTGGACGCACGCATTGCCCTGTTCAAAGGGCTGAACATCGACGAGGATGCCACCTATCGCGACTACAAGAAATTCCGCACGGACATCAGAATCGTTCCGCTGGGAGCAGAACCAGTTCAGCCCTAAGTTAAATGAGTTGAAGTGGAATGTGTGAACTCAGAAGGTAAATGCAACTCCACCACGAAGGGCACGGGCTGACTGCACCAGGTAAACCGTGCGGCCATCCTGTCCCATCACTGGAACGTAGCCTTGGGCTAGCAGATTCCGCACGTCGATCAGAACGTCGACGTGGTTGGGAAAGAAGCCAGTGCCGGGAATCGGCTGCCGGAAGAAGATATCGAGATAAGGGTCCGCCTGGCCCGCCGAAGCATTGAACATATCGACAGGTGTGAGCGCCTGGCCGCTGATCCAGCCATAGGAAGCTATCCAACTGGTCTTCGAACGCGGCAAAATTCCGTTGACCTTGCCGGTGATACTGTGGCGGTTTCGCACCTGGGTCCACTCGCGGGCATCCTGCAGGCTCACATCGGCTTTACCTAAATCAAGAACACCGCCGTAGCCATAATCCACGGTTGCCGTAATGTCCGAAGTCAGTTTGCGCTGCAAGACGATGCGCATTCCTCGCGTGTCCAGTTCTTTGCCCTGATAGGAAAACGTCCCCGAATAGATGTCAGGAAGAACGTCTCCGCTGCTCGAGGTTTCGCCCACCCCGGTAAGCGCAGGGTTATCCACGCGATCGGCATAAGCTGCGACCTGCAAGCTGTTCTTGCCCATGTGCTGGGAGACCGAAATTTCGTGGTGATGCGCTTTTTCCAGAGCAGGCGTGAAATTTGAAATACTCATGCGTGGCCCGGACTCGCTCAAATCCGCCGGAGCGGAATCGAAGCCTTTTTCGGTGCGTCCATCCGGTTGTGAAGTTGCGTAGCCATAAGCGACAACCGTGTCTGGGGAAAGATGCAACGCCACCGAACCAAATGGACGAAATGCGCTCTCTCGTCCCATGAACTGGATGGTCTGCAATTCACTCCCAAATTTGAGTTCCAGCACGTCGCCTAAAGTAATGTCGTCCGAGGTGGTCAGGGCCAGAGCTTCCAGATCAGAATTAGCCAGGTTGAGATCGGGCGAAGCCAGATGACGCACTGTCAATGCCACTTCCGGCGCGGACCCGTTGCTGGCTTTTTGCTGGTAGGAAGCGCGGAAGACCGCATCCGGTAAGCCGTCGCCATAGCCCACGTCGCCATGCAAAGCAACCGTCCCTGAGGAAAAAATCGACTTCTCGAGAGAGAACCCCGTGCTCATGTCCGATGTGCTGCCAAACCCGTCGGACGGGGAACCTGCCAGAAAAGACACCGTGCCCTTCAGCACGGACCCGACTTTTTCAGATTGCGTCTTGGGTAGATGTGCGTCCAACAGCCGCAGAATTGGGCGGTCCGACGCGGAACGGAGCACCCACTTCCAGTCGTCGTCTTCATCTTTGCCGCGTACAGGCGCGAACTGGACGGAGTCAAAAATCGTGTTGAGCGTGAGATTCAATACCAGGCTGGCGCCTGCGCGTAGTCCCACGCTTTCGCGCATGGTAGGCAGAAAAGAAGTCGCGGAAACCTTGATGCTGTAAATGCCCGGCAGCAGACCGCCGGCAGAGTAGAAACCGTTCTCGTCCGTGAACACCTTAATTGTGTTCACTGCGGAGCTCAACACTTCCACCACGGCCCCCATTTGCGGGATGCCATTGGCGCTGCGCACATATCCGGAAATGGAACCTGGCTTTTCGCTGGCCCACACAGGTAGAACCAGGCCGAACGCAACCACCAGGCAGCCGAGCTTTCGGAACATCCCTACCACCCTTTGGGAAACCAAGTCTTCCCGGTTACTCAACGGCAAAAGTTGCCGATGGGTCCAGGGTTTGCTTGGAAATACTATCGTTCACCTTGATCTGGATGCGGTAAACACCCGGAACAAGATTAGCGGCCGCAAGCGTTTTTTGCAGGGTCATCTGGTCGCCGATATTGCCCATTGTGTCCGTGGACTCGACGGAATGAACCACGGATTTGTTGGTCCCCGCATTCACCACTTCATATTCAACCGTGGCGGAAGGCTTGTGCGTCTTGTCGTCCACACCCAGGTTGTAGACTTGCATCCAGAAGTTCATCTTCTGGTTGCGCTTGAAACTGACGGGTTTGCCATCAGCAGGCTGAACTCGTGGAACAACCTTGGTCGTACCAATGACGAAGCTGCCAGTACCCACGTTCCTGGTTGGTACTGGTTCCATCGTGCCTGCCACGATCAGGGAAGAGGACGAGAGCCGGTCATCCGCAAAGTCCGGGACTTGCAAACTTTTTCTCCAGGTCCCCACCCGGTCTCCATTCACATCCTTGAGCACCAGATCAAGCCGATAGAGTCCAGGCTTCAACGGAATCGACTTCCCGTACACCTGTGAACCTTCAGCCGCCTGGGCCAGCAATTCCGCGGGAACATCCGCCTGCACCGTGTCCTCGAAAGTCTGCGCAGTGCGACCGCTCAAGGTCGTGATCCGGCCGAAAATATTGACGACGCCGCGTTGCACTCCGTCTTTATTCGCAAAAGTGATATCACGATTCTTAATCTGAATTGTGATCGGGACCAGTACAGTATCGCCGGTCACCCGGACAAAGTCAGACCTAACGTCAAATGGCATCGGATTGTAACTGATGACGTGACCGACTTCTTCCTCCAGGTCCTTGAACTTCACCGGCGGAGGAGCATTCAGTTTGGCGAATTGTTCCAGACGATCGAATTGCTTGGTTTGCAGGCTCTGCGTACCTGGACCAGCGCCCAGCGTCTCCAGGCCGTTATTGGTAAAACGATCTGCCTTGGTCGACTGCCCCATCTGCTCATACAGAGTCAACCCCGCGTTCGGCGTGTGCAGTAAGGCGTCCTTCTCTCCGCGGTCGATGGTCATGTGGTAGTCGCCGCACATGCACGTATCCACGAATTCGATGATGATTTCCTGTCCAATGCCTTCGATATATCGATAACGCCAGTCTTCAAAGGGGAAAGTCGAGGTTTCGCCGCCACCCTCTTCCATGGGCCGCTCATAAGTACCACCCGATGGATGCGAGTCATTCTCGTCGGGCGCACCGTACATGATGTAAATGCGGCCGCGATCGGTTCTCCATCCTGGGATTCCGGCGGCGTAGTGCTCGTTGGCATACTCAATGCGGCGGTAGTGCTCTTCTTTGAATTCGTTTTCTTCCGTGTCCGGCGTGGGATCACGGCGCTGCCAGAAGGCCTCAATAAAATTGTCGCGCTCTTCGTCGTTGGAGAGCTGCTTGAAGGCCTGGCGCTCTTCATCGGTAATGATCCAGCGAACGTCCTCATCCAACCATTTTTTATACGACTTGCCTAATTCCTGCTTCAGCGCTTTGGAATTGTCTTTCTTCTGTTTTTCGCTGGGTGGCCGCTTGAGAGGATCGTTGTCCTGATTTCCCTGGTCTGCGGAAACTGCGGAATTGCCTTGATCTTTAGGATCAGATTTCGATGCAGTGCCCTGCTGCGCTATGGCATGAGACCCGAAACCTAAAAACGCGACACATAGGAATGACCAAACAACACGCTGATAGCCTTCCGATCGGAACATAGACGGGGCACTCCTTAGGGCTCACCTAGTGGTAACAACATTCTAAGACTTTGCATACCTCAAGGCAAGGTTAAGTCGAACTATTTAAACACCCTAGACTCAGTACGATGCGTGCCCGTGCCGCCAGGGTTGTAGGGAATGAAGGGGCCCGGACCGTTACTTTGCCGTTTATCGTATCCGGTTATAATTAGCATCATAAGTTTTGTGATGCATTGCTTTTGATCCAAGGGAACTTTTGCGGCGGCGGAGCCGTACTTTAGCCAAGGGTGAATCCGTTCGCTGGCAACGGGAAAAGGGCATAGATTACTGCCCTTGCGACGAAGAAGGAAAGAACATCATATGTTCGTAACCTTCGCCGGAGTGGCCCGTCCAATGGTGAGCCGTCCATATCAAGGTCATCATCAGCATCAGTGGCCCGAGGATCACAAGAAGATCGGAGCGGCTGAGTGTCCCAAGAGTACCAGGAGAACAGAATGGCAACCGCAGAAGTGATCAACATTTCGCCCCCCGCAGTGTCGGCTCCGCCCGACTCCTGCATGATTGCTACGGTCGATTTGTGGAAGACCTACGACATGGGGTCGGAGCAACAGGTACATGCGCTGCGCGGTGTCAATCTGCGAATTCAGCGCAACGAATACGTGGCCATCATGGGCCCGTCCGGCTCAGGAAAATCCACTCTGATGAACCTGATCGGCTGCCTGGACACTCCCAGCAAGGGACAATACTGGCTGAACAATCAGCAGGTCAGCGAATTGGATGACGATGAACTGGCCCGCATCCGGAACAAGGAAATCGGTTTCGTTTTCCAGACCTTCAATCTACTGGCCAGGGCCACGGCGTTGCACAACGTCGAACTCCCATTAATCTACGCCGGAGTGCCTTCTGACGAACGCACCGCCCGCGCCAAGGAGGCCTTAACCTCCGTGGGCATGGAAGCGCGCATGATGCACAAGCCCAACGAACTGTCCGGCGGCCAGCGCCAAAGAGTGGCGATTGCCCGCGCGCTGGTGAATCGTCCCTCCATCATTTTGGCGGACGAACCCACCGGAAACCTGGATTCCCAAACTGGAAATGAAATTATGGCGGTGCTCGACCGCCTGCAAGCGCAGGGAAATACCATCGTACTGGTAACCCACGAGCACGATATCGCTGAGTACGCGCATCGCGTCGTCTACATCAAAGATGGCGTAGTGGAGAAAGACGAAAAGAAAGCCGGTCGTTAAATCGACGAGCTACGAGTAAATCGTCGAGCCATAGTCACATCTGTTCGGTATCAGACAAAGCGCCCAGAGAACAACTGGGCGCGTTTTTTAGGCAACTTGCCCCACATCGTCCTGCCAAATCTGGCATCTAAACGGTTATGGATGAAACCCCGATATTCGAAGATCGATATAGGGTCATCGCAGTGGAGGACCAGAGCCTCATCCTTCGGAGTGTCCGCAGCGGTGATATGTTGACGATCATGAATGCCGATCCAGAAAATCCTTTCACCGTGCAAGACTATCCGCCTGGCAAATTGATCGCCCTGAACGATCCGTCCACCGACCCTGGGAATTAACCGTCCCCGGGTTCGTTCGGTTTTTGGAACAAGAACGCCGTCTCCGTGAATTTCAGCGGATTTCCTTTACCCTTTAGGTGGATTTCCGTCGCTGGGAGAATTGTGCCCAATATCAGACCGAGCGAACTTGGGGGGAACCATGACGTCTAACACCGCGGAGATGAAGGCCTTACTCGTAACTCATGACCCACCCATGGTGGATCTGTTTACCCAGCTATTCTCCGAAATTAGCATCGTGGTACAGGGCTGCGCGGATGAAAGTGCGGCTTCTGAGATTCTCTCGCATTCCAAGCTCGATGCCCTGGTCCTGGACTTTGACAATGTGTCGGCCAGCGATCCTCTGATTAAAAGCCTGCGCGAGAGCCCTTCCAATAAAAATGCGGTTCTATTTGCTGCCGCCACCTATGGTGCAGCCAAACAGAAGGCCTTCGAGAATGGAACCAGCTTTATTTTTGAGCGTCCCTTTGTCGCCGAGCAGATACGAGTCGTGCTGCGTACCGCCTATGCCCAGATGCTCCGCGAACGCAGAAAGTATTTCAGATTAGCCGTCGAATTGGGGGTCACGATACAGCGAAGCTCCGGCGCAGATATGCTTTGTAAAACCACCAATCTCAGCCAGAATGGAATGGCCGTCATTACGCCTTCCCCGCTGGAGAACGGCGAATCGATAAAGCTCAGCTTCCAAGTCCCGGGCGCCAAGCTGACGCTGAGCGCAGAAGGTAGCGTTGTCTGGGACGACAAGCACGGCAAAGCTGGAATCAATTTCCAGTGCGCCAGTGCGGAGGACCAGAACCGTTTCGCCGCCTGGCTCGACCACGAGTTCTACATGGGAGCTGGAAAGTCGCGGGCAGCGGCAGAATAGCCGGCCTGGGCTGTTACCTAATTTCGCCAAGAAATAAAAAGGGCCTCTCGATTGAGAGGCCCTTTTTCTGAGTTCCAAAACTAATCGTTGAGAACTTTACTGCCCGGATCCCAATGTCTTCACTGCAGCGGTGTCTGCCGGCGCGACTGGTTTGGCGAGGAAGAAATCGTGATCGTAGAGATTGCGATAAATGTGTCCAGTGATTTCCGCAGCCTTGGGACCATAGGTAGGACGGCCGCCTTCCAGGAAGACAACGACAACAATTCGTCCCGCGTGGGTATTGGCGTAGGAGGCAAACCATCCAAAGCGCGTGCCGGCGCGAGAGCAGGTGCCAGTCTTACCCAGAATTTCTTCTTCGCTGAAATTGATGCGCAGGCTGCGCGCGGTACCGTACGCGACAGCTCCCGCCATTCCGTCGGAGATCTCAGGAATCAGCGGTGCAATGTCCAGACGCCGCTTCACAATGGGCTGGAAGTTGGCAATATCTTCCGGCGTGTTGGGATGTTGCAGGTAATACAAAGTTCCGCCATTCGCGATCGCCGAAACCATTGCCCCAAGTTGCAGCGGGGTCATGGAGACACCTTCGCCGAAGGAGCACATCTTGCCTACGCCGCCCAGCTTGGCGGAAATTTCCTGGTTGGGGTATGTGCCCAACTGCTCCCCCGGAATGCTGTAGCCGGCCAGTTCGCCGAGCCCATATTGATGGGCGTAGTAGCTGACTTTCTCGAATCCCAACTTGCGGCCCAGAGCTTCGAAATAAGCATTGTTCGAATGCGCCAGC
The DNA here is from genome assembly GCA_963723765.1 of Terriglobia bacterium. GTDB lineage: Bacteria > Acidobacteriota > Terriglobia > Terriglobales > Acidobacteriaceae > DATBAX01. The sequence continues at coordinate 225,478 of CAVRSD010000002.1, forward strand.
GCATTGGTGAGGTTCATTTGATAACGGCCACCGAGGCGGACTTCGGTTTCCTTGGTGATGATGCCTTCGCTCAATGCCGCCAGCGCTACGGAAAGCTTGATTGTAGAGCAGGGCTGCGCGCCGCTGGAGAGCGCCAACTTCTGATTAATCATCGCCAGGATGCGTCCACTGGTGGGTTCAATCGCAACAACGGTTCCGTTCATGTCACCCAGGGCATCGATCGCAGCCTGACGAACCACGGGATCTTCGCCGGTGACGACATCGCCATCCGTAATGTCCTGCGTGGCAAACGAACTCGCAGTAAAGCGCTCGTAGTAGCGATGACGGCGATGCACGCTCGTCCGCTGCAAAGTAGCCGTATTCCGAGTTCCAGAACGAGGACGCGCGGCGCGGCTCTGCGCTAACCTGCGCATGTGCTTGCGGGCGTGCTGGGTCTCCGTAACTTTTTGAGTTTTGGGTTTGCCCGCAGTCAGGGCGCGTGTATTGACGGTGGCTGCTATGCCGATTTGGCTGAGCAGCAACAACGAAACGAGAGCGGTGGCGAAACGAATGAGTGCCGACGGTTGCCTGAACATTAAATCGCTGGACCTATCCCCGGAGTTCACACCTAATTAGACTGCACGGCGCCTGCCAAGGATCGTTAGTTTTCGCTTGTCCCGGCTAAGTTCCTGCAACTGCTTCGATACTAAGGAACTTCGGCTTTCCCCGCAACCAAAAAGTGATTCTCTTGAGAGTAACTTAATAATTGATCTAACCCATTGATAATATTGATAGTTGCGGCAGTTTTCGATGGGGGTCATCGGTCTTTGGTAATTGCAGGTAGTTACTGGAACGTCACTCCCCACGGTAGGAAAGTTTTTTCCCTTTTCCAGAAAGAGGAAAAAGTCGCGGGTTCACCACAAATTTAAGGAATGACCTGTTCCGCGGATTGTTTGTAGGTGCCGAATTTCTTAGCAACCGGCTTCAGCGTGGGATAAAACTGCACAAAACTGTGCTCGACTGCGGCATGATCTTCATGACACTGCCAGCATGCTTGCTTGGGATTCGCCTCTGTGGATTTTGTATCTTCGTTGAAACTGAAATATTGCCATTTGTCGGGAGAATGGGTTTCGTCCTTGACCTCGACGCCGATACCCATCGAGTCGCTTTGAAAGTGTCCATTCTTAACGATGGAGCCCTTGGTCTCGGAATTTCGATCTTCCACCACAAACATGGTCTTGTCCGGCCATTTTCCACTATTCAGAAATTGGTGATACGCCCACTGCGGAACAAAGACATTGGTGAACATCACCATGCTTCCGGGAGCCGGGCTGTAACTCATGCCCAGGCCGGACGACAGAAAGATCCATTCGCGATAGTTATCCGGCCGGAGCAGTTGATTGTCTTTGGTATATTGCGGCGTCGAAGACGGAGAATCGGGGGTGGCCGAGATTAGACCGAAACTCATCGCAATTGTCAGGCACACCAGCAAAGCTTTGTTCATGAACACTCCTCACGGGATTCGCGTCGAAAGAGATACGAGGACCGGAGACCAATAGTTCCCGGTTGTCCGCATACCGTCTTTTGGACGGTGGCCAGATGTAAACGAAAGCAATAAATATTATCGAACCAAAATCAGGAATCAGAACGTCGAAACCAACGTGGCGCGATGGCATAGTTCAGTTGCACGATCACAATGAACGCAATACTCCAACGAGTGCTGATGATGCACAGCAAAGCCCCGAAAGCATACAGCGTTTGCGCAATTAAAATGCGGCGGCAGACAGCCGCCGGCACTTCCGCAGGAATGTCGTCCTTTACCAGGCCGGAACGGGTGGCACATCCCCAGCTAATGTAGAGAGCCGTCCCAAGAAACAGAATATTCAGCCAGTAGGCGAGCAGCGCCGTCCGGTAGGCGGGAAATTCAGCGAGCAAAGCCGTTGAAAACGGCGTGATCGAGACAAAAAACAAAAATGCAATATGGATCCACGAAAGACTTCGGTCGGAGCGTGTGAGGTGGTTGAGCTGTGTCTGTTGTCCGATCCAGAAAATGCCCAGGGTCAGGAAGCTCATCATATACATGATGAGGCGCGGATAGAGCGACACCAGCGCATGCCGCAAATCGTGCTCGCTGTGGATGGCGTCCATCACCGGAACGTGAAGATCCAGCACCAGCAAGGTCATGGCGAAGGCAAAGATGCCATCGCTGAGCGCGGCCAGACGTTCGACATTTTGTCCGGCAATGCGGTTGTAGGCCGTGGGCATGAAGAGAGCGAGTTTAGCAAATTGGGATGTTTTCAGGGCAAGTCAAAAGTCCCGCCCTCTCGCAAAGAACGCGAGAAGGACGGGGCACCCGCGGTTGGTAATTTAGGAATCGGCGGGGTTAGTGCTGATCGCCTGCTGGTGGATTGAGGCGCACAACCTGACCGCTATCCAGTTCGTATTCAGCCTCGATCACCGTGAGCTTGCCGGCTTCGACGGCATGACGCACGATTTCGCTGTTCGCCAGCACATCTTTCGCGCTTTGGTGAACGTTCTCTTTAATCGCGGATTCGACCAGGTCGTCGCCCTTTGCATACGTCTTGGCTTGGGTGACGGCGGGGGCGATCTTGTCCACAATCGCGTCCAAGTTCTGGCTTGGCATTTTCCCGCCGGAACAGGCAGCGATGACTGCGCCGCATTTCTGATGGCCGAGTACCACCAGCACCGAACTATGAACGTGGTCCACGGCATACTCAATGCTGCCCAGGCCCACTGGGCCGGCAACATTTCCGGCGGCACGTACGACAAAGAGGTCACCGAGGCTTTGATCGAAAACCAGTTCCGGGGAAACCCGGCTGTCGGAACAGGAGAGGACGATCACGTTGGGTTGCTGTCCGGAAGCCAGCGAGTGGCGCAGCGAAACCAGCGCGTGGGCCTTTGGCTTGCCCGCCATAAAGCGCTTGTTGCCGGCCATGAGGCTGTCCCATATTTTGTCGGCGGATGACGCTACCTTCGCGGCAGCGTGAGCATCATGGTGGGCAGGAGCGGCGGTTGACTGTTGGGCCAGGCCAGAGCTTAGGAAGGAAACGAGTACCACAAAATAGAGCAGTGTCCGAGTCATCGATGTCTCTCCAATATGGAGACTTTACCATCCCGGCGAGGAGGACATCAAAAAACGTAAAGGGATTCCGGCCCGCTCATCATTGACTATGCTGGGGTTTCCGAAAGCACTCTTTTTCATGGTTGCTGATGGCTTTGTCGATTTGCTGTGTAATGCGGAGACTTTTCGCTGGATCGCGCTCGTGCGACGCCGATTCCCAAAACTGCTCGTCCGAAGTTTCTTTTGCGGTGCGAACCACAGGTTCCTGCTTTGGCTTTGTTTTCATGTTTCTCCTCGCGGCTGACCCGCCGCATAGCGCTCTTGCAATTGGGCTGATTTATCTCAATGTAGTTGCATTCGCGGGGCCACGTTACCGACAGTGAATCGTTTGTGGTAGTTACAGGTCTGGCAGGGGAGATAAAGCGGTACTTTTGGGAGGGTTCAAGAACATTTGCTCTACAGGAACGCCTGTATTACTAAAGCGTGGACGATGCGCCGGGACAGGGGAGGATTGATGTCGGCGCACCGTTTTTAGACTGCCGCCCCCTTCCAGAGACAGCCTTCATGTGTGTTTGTCCGTAGATTCAGTTTAGATCCTAGACCGTGCCCATGGCGGCGTCTGTTCAAAATTGACCAGTCTTGAGAATCGCTTAGACAAAATTGTCACTGTTCGTGACCATGGGGATGGATTCCCGAGGTTGTGGTCGGTGAGCAATGTTGCTCAGACTTGGCCATGCACGCGTCTGTATGGTTGAACCCTCCTCAAAAGTACAAGCGAGAGTCTGATTCCGTTCGCCCTACAACGAGGGCAAGGGGGTAATAATGATTACTCAATCCGCGATGGTTCCGCTAAGTTCTGACGTCGTCAGGCGAGCCCAGGAAGGCGACTCAGACGCATTCGCCGAGCTGTTTAATGCCCACAAGGCCCGGGTTTTCTCGCTATGCCTGCGTATGACCAACAACGCTGCTGAAGCGGAAGACCTCACCCAGGACGCGTTCATGCAGGTGTTTCGCAAATTGTCCAGCTTTCGCGGGGATTCCGCTCTGTCCACATGGCTGCATCGCATCGCCGTGAACACCGTGCTGATGCACTTCCGCAAGAAGGTGTTGCGCCAGGTCTCGCTGGACGAGCGCTCCGATGGCGAGGGCAGAACCGTGCGCCGCGAATGTGGCGGCAAAGACGGTCGCCTTTCCGGAACCATCAATCGTCTCGCTTTAATCCGCGCGATCGAGGAGCTTCCCGCGGGCTATCGCATGATTTTTTTGCTCCATGAAGTGCACGGCCACGAACACCAGGAAATCGCCGCCTTGCTAAATTGCTCTGTGGGCAATTCGAAATCACAACTGCATAAGGCGAAGCGCAACATCCGTCAGATATTGACGCGCACGAATGCGGCGATCGAAGTTGTAGAAGCGCATAGTTCAAGAGTCAAAATCGAGGCTGGCCTGCCCGTCCGATCCAGAAAGCTTACTCCGGTCCCATCCCAGTTCGTAGTGCCAATTGGCTCTTTTAGTCGATTCATCCCGCCGCCGGCCGCCATTCCGCTTTCTTTGTCGTAACGGTGAGCGCCCTCCCGAGTTGATGCTGCGGGTGCCCTGTCCTTCTCGCAATTTTTGCGAGAGGGCGGGCCGACGGGTGCATCGAAATAAGACGTGGGGCGAAAACTGTGGAGTCCTTCGAAGGTTCGCTGTTAGAAGCAAGTCAAAAGCCCCGCCCTCTCGCAAAGAACGCGAGAAGGACGGGGCACCCGATGTGTAATTCCAAGCAGATTCACCCCACCGCCGGTCGCAGCTCCGCTTTCTTCGTCGTAATCGTCAACTTAACTGGGGGCAGATTCTGCCGGGGCCAGGGTTCGGTGTAAGCCTCGATCGTGATCGTCCCCGGAGTTCGGCTGGCTTGCACAATTACCTGCGCGAGTCCGTTGAACAGGCTGCGTTTGGGTTCCTTGTCGGATTCCTGGCAGTTGGGATCGCCGTTGCCCACGCCGAGCAGCGCGCCTTCGCCGGTGATTTTGAAGCTGATCATGTTGCCGGCCGTGGGCAGAGAGCGGCCTTCCTTGTCGAGAACCTCCACACGCAGAACGGCAATGTCCTCGCCGTTGGCGTCAATCTCGGTGCGGTCCGCCGTCAGCTTGATGGATTCCGGCTTGCCGGTGGTCTCGCGTTTTTCGGTGAGCACGACCTTCCCGCCTTTTCTGCCGCGCGCCTCGATCACTCCCGGCTCGTATTTCACCTTCCACTCGAGATGAGTCAGCGGCTGGACTTTCTGGCTGCCCTGGCTTTTGCCATTCAGGAAAAGCTCGACTTCGTCCAGGTTCGAGTGCACCCAGACGGAGATGGGTTCGCCTTCGCGCTCGTCCCAGTTCCAGTGCGGAAACAAATGCAGCACCGGCTCGTCGCCCCACCAGGATTTGTAGTAATAAAAGTCGTCCTTGGGAAAGCCGCACATATCGACGATGCCGAACTGCGAGTTGATCGACGGCCAGCCGTAGGGCGTGGGTTCGCCGCGATAGTCGAAACCGGTCCAGGCAAATCCGCCGGCCAGCCACTCGCGCGCGGCGTAAAACTTCCACCACACCTCGGCGGTCTCAGACCAGTCAGTAATGTTCACGTCGTAAGCGCTGACCCAGTTGCGCAGCTTGTCGGTCGAGTAGATGCCGCGGGTGGCGACAGTGCTGGCCGTCTCTGATCCGATGGCTGGCTTTTTGGGGTGCGTTTTGCGCCATGGATCGATGTCCTTCAGGTTGTAGTTGAAGCCTTCGACATCCAATGCATCAGAAAAAGCCGAGTTCCAGTTGCCATTCACCGCTGCCGTGCACAGCCGCGTGGGATCGAGCTCGTGAGTACGCTCGACCATCGCAGACATCACCGGCTCGCCTTGCGGCGCACTCTGCAACACCCATTCTTCGTTGCCCATGGACCAAATAATGACGGACGGGCAGTTGCGATAACGCTTGACCATCAGCTCCAGCTGCGCCAGACCCTCCGCGTTCGAGCTCATCAGACGGGTCTCGCACATCATCATCATGCCCATGCGGTCGCAGGCTTCCACCCACTCCGGTGTCGGCATGTTGTGCGAAGTGCGGACCGCATTCCCACCCATGTCTTTCAACACAGCCAGGCGATACCATTGCAGCCGGTCTGGCAGCGCTGCACCCACGCCGGCATGGTCATGATGGTTGCAGGTGCCCTTGATCTTGACCGACTTGCCGTTGAGGAAAAATCCCTTGTCGACGTCGAAGACGACGGTGCGCACACCGAAGCTCACACGCTCGGCGTCACGCGACTTGCCGTTGGATTCAACCGTAACAATTGCCGAGTAGAGATTCGGCGTTTCCGGCGACCACAGCACTGGGCCGGTGACCTTTGCCATCGCAGTGAAGACCGCCGAGTTGTCCGCTGCGACCGATTGTGGCGCGGTCTCGGCTGTTGCCACCGTTTTGCCGGCGGCGTCGAGAATCTGCCAGCGCACGCGGCAACTCTCCGCCTGCTTGCCCTGGTTCTGTACTACGGTCCCAAGATTCAGCGCGGCGGCATTCCCCTTTACATCGGTGCGGACATAGCTTTCCCATTTGCCGAGATGCAGCGCGTCAGTCTTGGTAAGCCACACATGACGATAGATGCCCGCGCCTTCATAGAACCAGCCGTCGCCGAAGCTGGCATCCATGCGTACTACCAGATAGTTCTTGCCGCCGTAGATCAGAAAGTCGGAGAGATCAAAACCGAATGGCGCGTAACCATTGTTATTGCGTCCGATAAAATAGCCGTTCACAAACACCAGCGCATCGCGGAAAGCGCCGTCGAATTCCAGCGAGATGCGGCGTCCGCGGTCGCTCTCCGGAATGTCAAAGCTGCGCCGGTACCAGCCGACGCTGGTCTCGGGATAGCGGCGACCAAGCGGCTTATAGCCGTGTCCTTGCAGCTCTTCGTCGTGGACAAACGGCAGCTCCACGGCCCAATCGTGAGGCAGGTTCAAGGCTCGCCATTTCGAGTCGTCGAACTTTGCCGTAGCGAACTTGAATTCGCCGGACTTGGCAAAGTCTCCCTGACCGTTGCCCAGGCCAAGGTCGCGGGCGGGATCGGATCCGTGGCCAAACTGAAACTTCCAGTCAAAATCAAAGAGCAGGTGTTCGCGCGGTGCCACCGCTGCCAGAGCTTCCGCAGAGGCTGCATTCGGGTAGCCCGCAAGCAGCGCATTCACGCGCGCAAATGCTGAGGGCACGACAGAAGAGGCAGACAACACCAGGCCAGAGCGAAGTAGATCGCGACGGGTGAACTCGGACATTAGAACCTCACGGATGGGATTGCAACATTCGGCTACAAGATTCTCAAGGCAACGCACAACTATATAAGACAACCAGCGCGATGGGCACGTTTTCTGTAGAGGCTTCCCATGATCATTGTGCTGCCGTCGATGTGGGCAGTTCAACGTCCGGCGAGGGTAGGAGAAAAGCCTGAACGCGACTGCCGCATCTGTAAAAAACCCATCCAGCCCCCGCGAAAAGCACAATTCGCAGCAGCGTCACGCTCAGTTCACTCAAAGAATATTTGAAGCCGTAAACCGGACCAGTCAGGACGCTTGCGTTATGCAGGTAACGGAATACGCTTATCAGCCGGGTCGGTAGATACATTGCATCTGACACCACCCAGCAAGAGAAATAGACAGCCAGCACCCGGCTGGCAATGATTACGGCATCTTTCCGAGAGATCATTTTTCCTCCACAAAGAAAAAACGGGAGCCACTTTCGGCTCCCGAGTGTAAATCATTCAAGCTCTCTTCTACATAGTCTCGTTTCTCTTACGCAGGAAGGCAGGAACATCAAGATCGGCCTGCTCGAAGTTGGCGATCATGGCATCACGCATGGAGGCGTCCCGCATGGAATCGAGCGAGTGCACCGGCGACGGCGGTGCTGTCTCGTACACCGGAGTCATTTCCTCCATTACCATGGGCGGCGGAGGTGGCTCGGGATCGGACTCGGGTTCATTCCTGCGGAAAAATTCGTCGTCTTGCGAGCTGGTCTCCCGCGAGAAAGTCGCCCGGGAAACCGATTCTCGCGAGACTACGAAGCCCGAGCCGATTTCCGAGCGGCGTCCGTGGGAATAGTCTGAGTCCCTGAATCCGGTGGCGATGACGGTGATCTTCACTGAGTCCTTCATCTTTTCGTCAAGGACGGCGCCGAAAATAATGTTGGCATCGTCGTCGGCTGCGCTTTGAATGATGCTGCAAGCTTCCTGCACCTCGGCCAGCTTGAGCGAGGCCGAACCGGTGATGTTGATCAGAATGCCGCGCGCGCCGTCGATGGCTCCGGCTTCGAGCAGCGGAGAAGCAATGGCTTTTTGCGCCGCTTCAATTGCACGCCGCGCCCCATTGGCGGTCGCCGTGCCCATGACGGCGTATCCCATGTGCGCCATGATCGCTTTCACGTCGGCGAAATCGCGGTTGATGATGCCGGGAATGGTGATGATGTCGGAAATTCCCTGCACGCCCTGGCGAAGAATGTCATCGGCCACGCGGAAAGATTCGAAGAAGCCCGCGTCCTGGGCCACGCCGAGCAGCTTCTCGTTGGGAATCACGATGGTGGTGTCGACCGATTCCATCAACTCGGAAACGCCGCGCTCCGCCTGCTGCATGCGGCGCTTGCCTTCAAAGGCAAATGGCTTGGTCACGACCGCGACGGTAAGCGCGCCCATTTCGCTGGCCAGCGACGCAATGATCGGCGCCGCTCCGGTTCCGGTGCCTCCGCCGAGTCCGGTGGTGACGAAAACCATGTCAGCGCCTTCCAGGGCCTCGATGATTTTGTCGGAGTCTTCGAGCGCGGCTTTGCGTCCGACTTCCGGGTTCGCGCCCGCGCCCAGGCCATTGGTCAGCTTGACGCCGAGCTGAAGTTTCACCGGCGCACGCGACATGCGCAACGCCTGCAGATCGGTGTTGGCGACCACGAATTCGATGCCCTCCATGCCGGCATCGATCATGCGGTTGACTGCGTTGCCTCCCCCGCCGCCCACCCCGATGACCTTGATCTTGGCGTCGTTGCGGGTATCTTCGTTAAAGCTGATGCGAATGTCCGTGTCTTTTTTCATATACGCCACCTCTTGAATTTGCTTGCCTCGAAATTTGCTGCCGATCTCTTCCCTCTAGGCCCCTTTTCCAAACAAAGCCATCAACTTCGAACTCCAGCGGTCATCCTGAATGCCGCGGGCAGTGCGGGCGCGATGTCCGTAGAACGCCATGCCCAGGACGGTCGCATACTCCGGTTCGGCCAATGTCGACGGCATCTTGGCCAGCGCCGCCGGCCAGGAGAGCCGCACCGGCCGCCGCAGCACGGATTCCGCGATATCCAAAATCCCCGGCAGACGCGAAGCGCCGCCACTCAACACGATCCCTCCCACGCAGAGATCCAGCATTCCGGTGTGACGCAAATTGTCACGCAGCATTTCGAAAAGCTCGCGGGCCCGCGGCTCCAGAATTTCTCCCACCATGCGCTGTGAGATCAGTCGTGAAGGACGGTCGCCCACTGACGGAACCTCCACTTCATTCCCATCGGGGATGAGCGTGACGATCGCGTTGCCATAGAGCCTCTTGATCTTTTCCGCCTCAGCCACCGGCGTACACAAGCCCACGGAAAGATCGCTGGTAAAGTGATCGCCGCCAATGGGAATGACCGCAGTGTGCGCCACTGCACCTTCCTGAAAAACGATCAGGCCACTTGATCCAGCACCGAGGTCCATGAGGCAAACGCCAAGTTCGCGCTCGTCGTTGCGAAGTACGGCATCGGCGCAAGCCAGCGGTTCAAACACGGTATCGTCGACGTGCACTCCAGCGCGATTCACTGCGGTCACGACGTTCTGCGTGGAGCTCGCCGCCGCCGTCACCATGTGGACGCGCACTTCCAGCCGCGATGCCATCATGCCCAGCGGATCGTGCACACATGTGTGCTCGTCGAGAATGAATTCCTGCGGCAGAAGATGCAGGATTTCACGATCGCCGGGCAGAGGAATAGCGCGGGCTTTGTCGACCGCAAGACGAATCTCATCGCGCGCAATCTCGCGCGCTCGGGTACCGAAGTTGAGCCCGCCATGGCTGTTTATACCGCGCACATGCGAACCAGCTACGCCTAAAAGCGCATGCTCAATGGGTACGCCGGCGGCATCTTCGGCCTGCTCCACCGCTTTCTGAATCGAGGCGACGGCTTTGTCCAAATCAACAATGACGCCCTTGCGCGAGCCCCGCGACTCCGCGATTCCGTGACCGCGATAGCGAAGGCCGCTCTCGGTGATCTCCGCCACCAGCACACAAGTCTTGGCGCTGCCTACATCGATCGCGGTCATTAAATGCTCGTACTGCTTCGCCATGCCTATGGATTCTCCTGGCTCTTCGCAATCGCGGGACTTGGTTTCTTCTTCGACGGATCACTGACCAGCTGCGCCGACGCGATTGCATTTGTCTTCACTGCTGGTTTCTGCACCGGAGTCGCAGCAGGCTTCGTCACCGGCTTTCGGACCGACGCAGCAACTGTTTTCGAACGGGCTTTCTTCGCCGACGGCTTTCCGTGCGCCGTTCTTACAACTTTCTTCTTTGGAGCGGCTTTATTCGTGGCCAACTTGTTCGCTGCGGGTTTGTTGGCCAAAGGTTTGCCCGGCCCAGGCTGTTTTACGACCGGTTTGTCAGTGACAAGCTTGACCGGGGCCTTTGCCGCCGGAATCGTGATGGGCACATTACTCGGCGCCCTCATGGGAAGAGTTTCGCGAGTGATCAACGCCGCCTTTTTCACTCCGGCGGACATCGCGGCCTTGGCCGCGTACGGCGACATCGAGGCCGGCTTCCTCGTCTGCGGCATGTCCGGATTCACAACGATCTGATGGTCATAACGCAGATCCACTGAATCCAGCTTGGTGAATTGTTGCCGCCACTCCCGCACATGGCCAACGTATATTTTGTAGCGCTCGAGATAGTCAGAAGATCCGAGATTGACCAGCACTTCGCCGTCCGGATCATTGGCGAGCACCTTCACATTGTCTGTATCGGAGATATCCACTTCGCTGAGCGCCTGCGAATAATGCCCACCATCGGCGTCCAGTTGACTTACCAGATCGTTGTAAATCTTCATGCGCGGAGCGCGCGTTGATAGCGGCTCATTGGGATTCATTCCCAGAATCACTGGAAAAGAATATTTTTTCTTGCTGGCGGGCAGGTCCATGAGCGTACCCGCGGAGTCCATCAACAAAATCTTCGATCCTACTCGCGCAAATGCCACCGGAGTACGTTCCTGAATCTCAATGCGCAGATGGTTGGGCACGAACCGCATCACACTCGCCGACTCAACCCAGGGAATTTGCTCCAACTGCTTCTGCTGCTGCGCCAGAGGTATGAAGAAAATGTTGCGCCCAATGTCAGCGCCCATGACTTCCATGATTTGCGAACGGGTGACGTTCTGCAGACCGGCAACTTCGATGTCATCACTGGAAGCCACACGAAAACGCCAGGAATGTTCTCCGTAGTCATACAACACGGCAGTTGCGACGCCACACAGAACCAGGGCCGTCAATGCGATTGCGCCCCAAATCAGGCGGGTGGCAGTTTTTTTCGGAAGAGTGCTGCGGCGGGCCGAGACACGTTTCTGTCCACGCAGGAAGGGAGCTTCCTCATCCGCATCCAGATCAAGCAGGCGCGCGTCGTCTACTTCTTCGCGCACTGGTTCATCTGGCGGCGGATACAACTCTTCCTGCGAGATGGTGGAACCGGATTTCCGTGCCATCAAACCAGGTCAGTTGTCGTGGTGAATCGAGAGCCAGATAAATATAAATGCTTTTTCCTGGTTGAGATAGAGATAATTTGGTTCGTTTTGCACAGGAGTACATCCGGGAACACTGGATCACCCAAATCTTGGAATATTCCTGGTGGGGCTGGTTCGAAGTACCAGCTAAATCGTATCGTCGCTCGGAATCGTCAGCTGTCGTTTCAAAATCTTAATTTGGATATTCCGCCGTTCGAGGATCACGTCGCGTTGCATCTGATCCAGGTTCATCCCCCGGGTTCTTTCCGCTTGCGTCCTGGCCACTTCCGCCTGACGCCGTGCCATTTCAATTTGTGCACAGGCCAGTTTCATCTGGGTCTTGATCACGGCGTTCCGCCCACGCTCAATTCCCCGTTGTCCTCGGCTGTAAGCCCGTTCGGTCAAATCCTCAAACTGGGTCTCTCCTTCAGCTGCAGACACGCCGTTGAGCATGCCTTCGACTTGAGCCGACAGACAGTCAACCCAGCCTATATGCTTTTTTATCAGTGAGTTACCCAGGCCGAAAGTAAGGACAACCACCGCTACCAGATACACGCTTTTTTCTGAAGCCATGCCGCCGCTCCTTGTCGTGGTTTGGGGAGTTAGACGACACAGATGTTATTTCGTTATCGGATTAACAAATTTCCGTCTTTTAAATATTCACTGTTTTTCCTGGCTAGGTTTCCGGGGTTGCATAATAGCAGTTCGCCCATTGCAACCCGATGACAATATCCCTCGCCAAATCGTTCCGCGCCACGCTCGAGCGTGACGGTACAAATTTGAGATGGATCATCATCCAGGTTCCGCTGGACGTCGCAAAAATCTGGGGCTCACGCGGCATGCTCAAGGTAAAGGGAGAAATCAACGGATTTGGTTTTCGCACTTCTCTCTTCCCCACCGGTAAGGGCAGTCATATCCTGCTTATTAATAAACGAATGCAGGCTGGCGCCAAGGCTGTCCTGGGAAGCACGGCACAATTCCGCCTCGAACCCGACACTGAAGAACGAACTGTCACCGTTCCAGCCGAGCTAAAACGAATTCTCGCTGAGGACCGTTCCTTCCGCCGCTGGTTCGATAAGTTGAATTATTCCACTCAGAAATACGTTGCGGATTGGATTACCAACGTGAAAAGTGCCGAAGCCCGTGTGCGGCGCGCCGAACAGGTCGCCGAACAACTGCTGTCCACGATGGAGGCCGAGGAAGAGCTGCCGCCAGTACTGCAACGGGCATTCGCGCCCGGCTCCCTGGCCCGCAAAGGATGGGATCTCATGTCGCAAACTCAGCGCCGCGGACATTTGCTCGCCATTTTTTACTACCGGACACCTGAGGCGCGTGAGCGGCGGATTGAAAAAGTGCTGGAAAACGCCGAGGAGATCGCGAGAAGAAGGAGATAGCATCCTCGTGTCGTCTTCGCGTTAGACAGGCAAATTCGACAATAGTTTCTTCGGCGCTTTTCTGCGCCACGCCATCCGCAACGCATCTTTCAATACGTCTGGTTGCACCTTCGTCAAACTTACCCGCGTAGAACCCTTTCGGCCCCATCCCCCAGGAACCGGCGAAAAGATCTTCGGCTCATCTTCGACCATCCCAGCCTGCTGCTCGGGCGTTAGCAGCAGCACGCCGTATCCTTCAGACGCGAGTGCGAGGGTCGCGAAGATTTTTCCGCCTACCCGGAAGTCGGCATGCCCGAAATGCGCGCCTTCCACTGCCTCCGGTAGGGCCAGAGCAATCTTTCGGAATCCGGCTGCGGTCATGGTTTCTTCTTTTCAAAACTGACGATCAGGCCTTTTGGTCCGACAGCCAGAATTTCCCCGGTTGCGCTCACGCTCAATGCATTGAGATTCAGATCAGAAACTTTCCGAGCGTTTTTTCCCCCGATATCAAGGGTAAGGGCCGACCCAACCGCCAGCAAACGGGCGTTCTTAGGATCGAACGCCACCGCTGAAAAAAATGCCTGCGGCGAAACTTTGGACAGCTTCCAGGTAAGGCCTCCGTCGTCAGTGAAGGCAAGATTAGGACCGTCCTGTTTGGGTTGTTTGTAGTCACCGCCGGCGATCACTCCATGCCTAGCGTCGCGAAAAGCGATCGAGAAAATGCCGGAAGAGTCGTTGCCATGCACAATCGGCGTATCTGCAACCCTCCAGGATTTTCCGTTATCCGCAGAACGAAATACGCGCGCGACTTTCCCGCCGGTGGCAAACCAAACGTTGCTGTTTCCCTCGACGGTGATGCAGGTCCCACTGGCGGCAAAGGCGCCTTCGCCTTCGATCGCAGGTGGAAGTGCTTGGGGCGGAACCGGTATCCAATTCTTGCCACCGTCCTGAGTCGTGATCAGCTCAAACTTGCCATCCACGGGATCGCCGACGGCAATGCCGTGATCATGGTCCCAGAAATCCATACAATCGAAGAAGCCTTTGGGATCTCGGTTGGTGAATTGCAACACCCAATTCTTGCCACCATCGGCAGTTTTGTATATTCGCGATAACTCTCCGGGCCCGGCGCTTAGCAAATAAGCGAGGTCGGCACTAAAGGCGGCCACATCGCGAAAGTCGAGCGCCTCGGCACCCGGAACCTGCGCGATTTGCCAGTTCCCTTCCCCATGATCTTCGTGCAGATGAGTATTCCGCAGATAAGTGCCATGCGTGCCGCTCACCCAGGCAACCTGATCGGAAACTATCGCGACGCCTCGAAAATTTTCACTGGTATTGCTTTTCTGGATGGCATAGTCCTGCGCAAAAAGTGGGCTAACCAATAAGACGACGAGAGAGTAGAGAATGCGCATGCAGAAAGATTTCTATCCGACCGTTTTGGTGCGAAGTTTGTCCAGAATCATCGGCCCCAACTGCGAAACACTACCGGCCCCAAGAGTCAGAATCATATCGCCATCCTCTGCAACAGTAGTGACGGCGTCGACGGCGTCCGCGAAAGAGCTGGCATACGAAGCATTGTGACCACCGGTTTCGCTGATGTGCCGCGCTAAAGTCTCGCCAGTAATGCCTTCGATGGGGGCCTCGCTGGCGGCATAGATATCCAGAACAAACAGCGTGTCGGCATTCGCAAAGGCCAATCCAAACTCGTCCATCAAATCGCGGGTGCGGGTATAGCGATGCGGCTGAAAGATGACGTGGACTTTACGGAAGCCGCACTGTCGCGCGGCGGCGAGAGTCGCTTTGATCTCGGTAGGATGATGGCCGTAGTCGTCAACAACACTGACTCCGGCGATCTTGCCGCGCAGCTGGAACCTCCGATCAACCCCTCCGAAATTCTCCAGCGCCACACGGATTTGGTCAGCTTGGATGTCGAGACCCACGCCGACCGCAATCGCCGCCGTGGCATTCAGTACATTGTGTACCCCCGGCACATGCAAACTAAATTCGCCGAGGTCCTTTCCTCGATAGGTCACACGAAAGCGGCTTAGGGGACGGCCATCGGCTGCATCGAAAGTAGACTCACGCGGTTTGATCAGAAAATCAGAACCACGCCGCGTCCCGTACGTCATGACCCGGCGCCGGACATCTGGCAAGAGTTTTCGCAGCATAACGTCGTCGTTACAGGCCACGACCATGCCATAAAAAGGGACGCGATCCATAAAGTCGAGGAATGCGCGCTTCACGTCGCGCATGTTGCGATAACAATCCATGTGTTCGCGGTCGATGTTAGTGACCACCGCCAGAATCGGTGAAAGCTTCAGAAATGTCCGGTCGCTCTCGTCGGCTTCCGCCACAAGATATTGCGACTTGCCAAGACGCGCATTAGATCCCATGGCATCCACGCGTCCGCCCACCACCACGGTAGGATCAAGGCCACCGGCGGCCAGGACAGCGGCCACCATCGATGTCGTCGTAGTCTTGCCGTGCATGCCCGCGATGGCGATGCCATATTTCAAGCGCATCAACTCGGCCAGCATTTCCGCGCGCTGAATCACCGGAATATGCAGATTACGGGCCTCAGCAACCTCGGGATTGTCCGGCACAATCGCTGAACTGGTGACTACAACGTCAGCGCCGGTTGCATTTTCTGCGCGATGCCCTTCGAAGATTGTCGCGCCAAGACTCGCCAGACGCTGGGTTACGGTGGAATTCTTGAGATCAGAACCAGAAATTTTGTAGCCGAGATTCAACAGCACCTCGGCGATCCCGCTCATGCCGATGCCGCCGATCCCGACGAAATGTATACGCTGGATTTTCGCAAACATAAGTCAACTTCTGGCCGCGGATTTACGCGGATAAACGCAGATCAGCAAAACCAAACCTGTGAAGATCAGCGCAAATCCGTGGCTAGGTTTTAGTTCCCGCCAACCCCGCAGCCATCACCGCAATATCCCGCGCGGCATTCGGATGCGCCAGTTTCTGTGCGGCCTCGTGCATTTTTTCCAGTCGGATTCGATCTCTTAACAACGAACTCACCGTCTCCACCAGGCTCTCGGGACTCAACTTTGATTCTTCCAGCATCACCGCAGCACCTGCTCGCTCCAGAGCCTCAGCATTCCGCTTCTGATGATCGTCGGCAGCCCGAGGAAACGGCACAAGAACCGCCGGTTTTCCGGCCGCAGTGAGTTCCGCCACAGTGCTCGCGCCCGAGCGGCACAAAATTAAATCAGCGCGAGCGAAAAAACCTCGGCATGTCATCCATAAAGCGATACGCCTCGGCCGATCCGCTCAAATTCTTGTACGCAGCTTGCGCGTCATTATAGTCACGTTCCCCAGTCTGATGAATGATATGAATGCCGGGAACCCGCGCTTGTAGCGCTTTTGCCGACTCAATCACCACCTGGTTGATGGCGTGTGCGCCCTGGCTTCCTCCAAAGATTAGCAGTCCCGGCCCCGCATTTCCGGCGGCTTGGTTCGCAATCTCGAAAAATGCCTGGCGGACGGGAACACCCGTGACCTTGGCATTGCGAAAATATTTTGCCGTCTCGTCAAAATGTACACCGCAGCCGCAGAAACATAACGCGCAACCATGCGATTGGCAAATCCCGGCACATAGTTTGGCTCGAAAGCCAAAGTTGGGATGCGTTGCAGGATCGCGGCCAGCATCGCCGGGCCAGAAGCGTATCCGCCGACACCAATCACGACATCGGCACGAAACTCGGACAGAATCCTTCGCGAATGCCAAACCGCCCGCGGCAGATCAACGAAAGTTTTCAGGCGAGTCGCAAGGCTGACTTTGTTTAGCGCCCCCACCTGAATTAACTGCAAGGGAAATCCAGCGGCTGGAACCAAGCGGTTCTCGATGCCGCGGGCAGTCCCGATGAACAGCACCTCGGCACCGTATTGCTTCTGGAGTTCCTGGGCGATAGCGATAGCAGGGATCACATGCCCACCCGTGCCGCCCCCCGCCAGAATAGCTCGCATGCTGTGACTATAAACCGGAACGTGGATCGTAACGCAGGGATGGGTTAACGCTCTGGCTGCGCATCATTCAGCGTGCTTGGTAACGTTGAGCAGCACGCCTACGCAAGCCAGCGTCATAAATAAAGACGAGCCGCCATAAGAAATGAAGGGTAACGGGATGCCTTTTGTCGGCATCAGCCCCAGTACCACGCTGATATTGATGAAAGCCTGCACTACCACCATGCTAGTAATTCCTACGGCCAGGAAGCGTCCAAAATTGTCCTGGGTCCGAATAGCTGTGCGGATGCCCCTGAAAAGAAAAATGGCGAACAACGTAACAATGATGACCGCGCCCACCAGTCCCAGTTCTTCTGAGATCACCGAGAAGATAAAATCCGTATGTGGCTCCGGCAGATAAAAGAGCTTCTGCTTCCCTTCCATCAATCCCGTCCCGGTCAGGCCGCCCGTACTCACTGCAATCAGCGATTGAATAATGTGGAAGCCGCGGCCCTGGGGATCCGAATAAGGATCTAGAAAAGCAAGGATGCGGTCTCTTCTGTATGCCACATGAAAGATCAAAAAGTAGAGCGGCAGGACTGAGGCTAGAAGCGCATAGCCAAAATAACGTGGCTTCAGGCCAGCTACAAACAACACGCAAGCTGTGATGGCGGCGCAAGCGATCGCCGTCCCGAGATCAGGTTGAAATACGATCAAGCCAATAAATACCAGCGTGGGCAGAATGGCCGGCAACAGCGTGTTCCGCCAATCGTCCATATGCTTGGTACGACTTTCCAGGAAAAACGCGAGAAATAATATAAGCGCGGGCTTGGCCATTTCGGAAGGCTGAAAGGAAAACCCAGCGAAATGCATCCAACGGTGCGTGTTGTGCGCACGGTCGAGCAGGAATACCGAGATCAGCATCAGCGTAGTCACGCCAAGCAACGAGAAAACCACAGCCGGATGCTTCAAGCGGCGATAGTCAATCTTCATCGCCACGACCAGCGCCAGAATTCCAGCCGTCGCCCATTCCAACTGCTTGAAGAAGAAGTAGTATCCCGACCCGTAGCGTTCCTTGGCCATTACGGCTGAGGCGCTGAAGACCATCACCACCCCCACAAACACCAGGAGCATGGTCACGGTAAACAACCAGCGATCGACGCTAACGCGCTTGGCCATGGAAGGTATTCATTTCACCACGGACACGCGGACATGCGAAGGAGATTTGCCTGTGGACGGCTGAGGAAAGATTACTCCCGTGGTTCAGGGACGGACGCCGCAGTGGATAATTCTTTTACCACTTCCTTGAAAACTCTCCCCCGCTGCTCGTAATTCTTGAATTGGTCAAAACTCGCACATGCTGGAGCCAGCAGCACAATGTCGCCTGCCCGGGCGTCGACTGCGGCTCGTTTGATCGCGGTGTCGAGAGTTTCAGCATGGACAATCTTCGTGGCCCCTTGAATTTGCGACCCAATTTTAGCCGCCGCCGTGCCAATCGTATAGACAGTCTTGACCCGTTGCCGCAATAAATTGTTGAGCACCGAGTAGTCACTGCCTTTGTCTTTACCGCCAAGAATGAGATGGATGTTGGCTGGAAACGACTCGATCGCCTTAATGGTCGCGTCTACATTCGTCGCCTTCGAATCGTTGTAGTACTCAACGCCGCGAATCGTCGCTACATACTCCAGCCTGTGCTCTACCGCTTTGAAGTTGCGAATTGTTTGACGGATCACCTCGGGCGAACCATCCATGAGCGATCCAACGCATACCGCAGCCAAAACATTTTCTACGTTATGCGCGCCTTTTAGTGGAATCTCGGAGACCAGGATGATCTCGCGCTGCCCCTTGGCTTGCCCAGAAGAAGCGCCGCGAAAGAAAATTCGTCCATCGCGCGTGTATGCCCCCTGTTTTACCTCTTTCGACCGGCTAAACCAGAAAACCTGTGCCCGAGTGCGACTGGCAAGGCTTTCGCAAGTTGGGTCATCAGCATTCAAGACAGCAAAATCATCTGCCTGTTGGTTTTCAAAGATACGCGCCTTAGCATCCACATAAGCAGCAAAGGTACGATGCCGATCCAAATGGTCGGGAGTGACATTGAGCACCACCGCAATCTTAGGGCGAAATGTTTGGATGGTTTCAAGTTGAAAGCTGGAAACTTCCAGTACCGCGACGGTTTTTTCCGTCGCATTTTCGACCAGGGAAATAGCAGGAGTCCCGATATTGCCGCCGACCACTGCGGAATGTCCCCCAGCCGTGATAATCTCTCCAGCCAATGTCGTCGTGGTGGTCTTGCCGTTCGAACCGGTGATCGCGATAATCGCGCCTGGGAAGAACCGCGCTGCCAGCTCGATTTCACCGATCACAGTTTCACCGAGAGCGCGGGCCTGCACGAGCGGCGGAGCATCCACAGGCACACCGGGACTGACCACGATCAAATCTTGCCCTTGAAACGTGCGTTCGCCGTGTCGGCCAGTTTCGACCGTGACGCCGTGGTCCAGCAGTGTAGGAATTTCGTCGCCAAACTGCTCTTGAGGCTTGGAGTCTGACACGGTAACGCGTGCACCTCGAGCCTTCAGGAAAAGTGCGGAAGCCACACCGGACTTACCGAGGCCAACCACCAGCACGCGTTTGTTGTTCAGATCCACAGAAGCCTATTTCATCACGGAGGCACAGAGACACGGAGAAAACAAGAACAAAGGACATATTTCCGATTCGTTTAAGTCGGAGAGTTAAGAATTTCTCCGTGCCTCGGTGGTAAAAATCCTATCTCAATTTCAATGTAGTCAGCGCGAACAGAGCAAATATGAGAGACGCAATCCAGAAACGTACAATAATTTTCGATTCCGACCATCCCAGCAATTCAAAATGATGGTGCAGTGGCGCCATCTTGAAAATGCGTTTCTTGCGCAGCTTGTACGATCCCACCTGCAGGATCACCGACAAAGCCTCGATTACGAACACGCCTCCAATAAACGGCAACAGCAGTTCCTGCTTGATCATGACCGCCACGGTGCCAATTGCGCCACCCAACGCCAGCGATCCCACATCCCCCATGAACACTTCTGCGGGATGCGCGTTATACCATAGGAAGCCGATCGAGGCTCCGACCATGGATCCGCAAAAAATTGTCAGCTCGCCTACCTGCGGCATGCGTGGCAAATCGAGATAAGCTGCGAACGTGGCGTGCCCACTAACGTAAGTCAGCACAGTCAGCCCACCGGCAGCAATCACGGTACAGCCGATGGCCAGTCCGTCCAGCCCGTCAGTTAGATTAACCGCATTGCTCGAACCGACGATCACCACTCCCACAAACACAATAAACGGGATAAATGCCAACGGCCAAAGCGTGGGATTATGTACCAAACTCTCGATGACCAGGTCCGGATGCAGTTGCTTGAAAAACGGCACCAGCAGCCGGGTCGAATAGAGGCCGCGGGTCTGCATGGCGATCAGCGCCACTGCAATCACAACGCTGGACGCAATCTGCAACCCTATCTTGGCCTTCCCGGTCAGGCCCAAATTTCTGCGCCGCACCACCTTTATATAGTCGTCCGCGAAACCGATCGCGGCGAACGCACAAGTGGAAAAAATTCCAATCCACACAAAGCGATTGCTCAGGTCCGCCCACAACAAAGTCGGCACCACAATGGAGATCGCAATCAGCAGGCCGCCCATGGTGGGCGTGCCCGCTTTTTTCTGATGGGCTTTCGGACCTTCTTCGCGAATGAATTGTCCGATCTGAAATTCGCGCAGACGATTGATGACCAGCGGCCCGATAATCAATCCGGTAAAAAGCGCAGTCAGGCTGGCAAACGCAGTCCGGAACGTAAGGTAGCGAAAGATGCGGAACGGCGGAAAATAGTGGAACAGCTTGACGTACAGCAGCCAATAAAGCAATCAGCCTCCGTGCCGACTTTATTTTTTATCGACGTCCACCCGCCGCGCCGGACACCTTCGACTTCCATGTTTCAAGGGCTCGTTCTAACTTTACCCCGCGCGATCCCTTTAGCAGTACAACATCGCCGTCGCGGGTCTCTCGCACCAAGCACTCCCCTGCTTCTTCCGGCGTCGACACAAAAATCGCCCGCATTCCCGATTGAACCGCCGCTTCCACCATGGGCCGGGCAAGTCCGCGAACTCCTAATAACAGGTCAATTTTCTTTTCCGCCATGTGCTGGCCGGAACGACGATGCATTTCCTCTCCGGCCGGGCCAAGTTCCAGCATCTCTCCTGCCACCACAATTCGTCGCTTCGCCGGCGTCTTGGCAAGACTGTCCACCATGGCTTCCAGGGCCCTCGGATTGGAATTGTAACAATCGTTGATGACCATAATGTTACCCACTTGGACGACCTGCCCCCGTTTGTCCGCCGGAGCCAGAGTACCGAGCGCCGCCGCGGCTTCCGCCGGAGTCAGGCCGCGATCCATCGCCACAGCAACCGCCGCCAACGCATTGGAAATATTGTGCACGCCGACCAAAGGCAGCACCACCGGCTCACGCTGTCCGTCCATCATCAGGTCGAACGAGGATCCTGCGATGCCAAGCGATCGAATATTTTCCGCCCGCACGTCAGCCGAGGAATGCAAGCCATACATTATTTTCCTGCCCTTGAAACCCAAACTTCGAGACATATTCATCATCGGCATTCAGCACCGCCGTTCCATTCGCCGGCAAACATTCAATCAACTCATACTTGGCGCGGGCAATGTCGGCAATGGAATTGAAAAATTCCAGATGCACTGGAGCTACATTCGTAACCACGCCGATTTCAGGCTGCGCAATCTTCGCCAGCGCGGCAATCTCCCCCGCGTGCGACATACCCATTTCAATCACCGCCATGTCATGTTCCGGCTCGAGTTTCAGCAACATGAGCGGCAATCCAAAATGATTATTAAAATTGCCTTCCGATTTGAGCACGCGAAATTTTGTGGAAAGCACATGAGCAATGGCTTCTTTGGTGGTCGTCTTCCCTGCCGATCCGGTCACGCCAACCAGCGGCTTGGCCCACAATCGCCGCACCGCATTGGCCAAGCTCTGCAACGCGGCCAAAGTGTCATCTACCGGAAGTAACCCAGTTTTGGAAGCATAGCGAGCAATCTGATCCTTCCTAACCACAGCCGCCACGGCGCCTCTTCCCAACGCCTGTTCCACGAAGTCGTGCCCATCCATCCGCTCCCCCTTGACCGCAAAGAAAAGTTCGCCCGGCTGGATGGTGCGCGAGTCAATGGAATATCCCTGCGTCACGGCTTGATCATCGAACTCGCCGGTGGCAGAAAGAATTTCCGCAATTCGGGAAAGCGATAGTTTCATGAATTCTTCCCGGCAGTAGCATGTACAGCCGCACAATCGTATCCCGCTTCGCGCAATGCCTGGCGAGCAACTTCCACATCGTCGAAAGGAATCGAGCCCTCGCGCAAGACCTGATTTTTTTCATGTCCCTTGCCGGCGAGCAACACTATGTCTCCCGGCGCGGCCTCCCCGATGGCGAGGGTAATGGCGGTTTTACGATCGGATTCCATTCTGTATTTTGCGCCCGCGCGCTGCAAACCAACCATCGCATCATTGATAATCGCCAGCGGATCTTCACTGCGCGGATTGTCCGAAGTCAGCACCACGAAATCGCTGCCTCGTCCTGCAGCCTCGCCCATCAACGGACGCTTCGCACGGTCGCGATCCCCGCCGCATCCAAAAACCGTGACCACTCGCCCATTCGGTCCCGCCCGCGTCACAAACTCTCGCGCCAATGCAGTCAGGTTACGCAGCGCGTCATCGGTGTGAGCGTAATCCACTACGACCGTGAACGGCTGTCCACAATCCACTCGCTCGAAGCGCCCAGGGACGCGCACTAGCGTCCCAATGCCGTGGGCAATTTCCTCAAATTTGCAACCGCTTGCATAGGCAGCAGTGGCTGCCGCCAGAATGTTGTACACATTCACTCGCCCGATTAGAGGAGAGTAGATGGGAATTATTTTCTCTCGAGTTACTAGATCGAACTTCGTACCTTGGGGAGTGATTTCTAACTTTCTGGTGGAAAATTCTCCGTCAGTTAGTCCATAAGTCAGCAGATCGGCGCTTATCTTGTGGCTGATGTCCGCCAGTTTCAATCCGTACTTGTCGTCGACGTTAATCACAGCAGCATAAGGCGGCAGGGCGCCGTCTCCACGAAATAACAATTGTTTCGCCGCAAAATATTCCTCCATGGTGAGGTGATAGTCGAGGTGGTCGCGGGTCAAGTTTGTAAATACAGCCACCGCAAAATAAATGCCGTATGCTCTATGCTGCGCCAAAGCATGGGACGACACTTCCATCACCGCTTCCGTCGCACCCGCACTCACTGCTTCCGCAAAGATGCGATTCAGGTCCAGCGATTCCGGCGTGGTATGTGGCGCTGGAAGAATCTTCCCAGCCACGTGATACTCAATCGTGCCGATCAGCGCACTCTTGCGGCCAGCAGCGGCCAGAATCGCTTCCAGAAGAAACGCAGTCGTACTCTTGCCATTGGTTCCAGTAATTCCGGTAATGGCCAACTTACTGCCAGGTTGCCCGTAGAAGTTGGCCGCCAGCCGAGCCAGTCCTTTGCGCCCGTGCGAAATTTGCGCCCATGGCACACCTTCTCTAGGTTTTTCGTCGGCGGAATCGGTAACCACCGCGACCGCCCCGGCGGCGATCGCTTTATCAATGAATTTGTTTCCGTCACTCGACTCGCCCCGGATCGCAACGAACACATCCCCGGGCTTGATCCGGCGGGAATCGTATTCCAATCCACTGATCTTCGGATTAACGATGTTTGGATTGCCGCTCTGGTTGCGGATTTCCGCGCCATCGAGGAGCTCGAGGAAAGTCATTGAATTGGATTATAGGACACTGGGAGATATTCCAGATTTGTGATTCTGGATTTCAGATTGAGTAGCCACAGATTTCAATCTGCAATCTGAAATCTCCAATCTGAAATGGCGCTGAGAAACATTCATCTGCCAAACTTCACCGTCACTCTCGACCCCGTCTGCACGTGCGTTCCTGCCACCGGGGATTGCTGCTGCGCCATCCCACTACCCACCGCATCCAGGTCGAGTCCGTCCTCTTCCGCGGTTTCGATCGCGGTCCGAACGGTTTTCCCGATAAATGATGGCACCACGATCCCGCCCTGCTCCACATCGAGAACGACTGTCCCACTGGATGGACGGGGCTCTTTCTCGTTGTCACTGCTGCTCGCGGGCGTCATCTGCGAAGGCGAATCCGCAACCGGCGCCGGTCGATCCGCTTCCGATCCGATATTCGGTTCCCGCTCCCGCATCGACGCCTGTACCACTCCGCTGCCCTTCACCGTCGGCGGAGCCACGGGCGGAGGAGCTATAGGAACAGGAGACGGAGCTGAAATGTTGTCATCCGCCAGCTCCAGCGGCGCTCCCAAATGGTCCGGCGATCCTTCGGAACTGTCCTGATCGCTAATACGACGCGCCGCCAACAGTACCTGCCGATTGGGAGGCGCTTCGATGTCATGTGGAGTGTGCAGATATTCGAGCACCTGCTGCGAAACACGCTGGAATACCGGAGCGGAAATATCGGCGCCGTGATGCGGTCCGACCGGCGAATCAATAATCACCGCTACCACAATCGATGGATCGTTGACCGGAGCAAAACCTGCGAACGACGCGATGTATTTTGTGCGGGAATACGCGTGGGTTGCGGGATCGACTTTTTGCGCGGTGCCGGTTTTTCCTGCCGACGAATAGCCTTCCAGAATCGCTTTACGGCCCGTGCCAGTCAGCACAACTCCCTGCATCATTTGCTTCATTTCCGCAGCTGTAGTCGTAGAGAGAACGCGGATCCCTTCGCCAGGATGAAAGGCCACCGTTTGCGGAGCTTGCTGCGGTTCGGTCGCTGCCGCGACGATATGTGGGGGAACCCGCACTCCATCATTCGCGATAGTCGAAACCATGGCTGCTAGTTGCAGCGGCGACACGCCAATTTCCTGGCCCGTCGAGATGGCTGCGATCGAGACTTTTGACCATCGGCTGACTGGTTTGGTCAGGCCCCTCGTTTCCCCAGGGAGTTCGATTCCGGTCTGCTGGCCAAATCCGAATCCGCGAATGTATTTGTAGAATCTGTCGTCGCCGAGGCGCAGCCCGATCTTGATTGCGCCCACTTCGCTGGAGTGCGCCAGAATTTCCGCTACTGACAGGTTCCCCCACGGCTTGTCGTCATGGATGCGCATGCCGTTGACCACGATCGATCCCATTTGACAGTCGAAAACTTCGCTGGGACGAGTAAGCTTTTCTTCGAGTGCCGCAGCCAGCGTGACCAATTTGAATGTCGATCCCGGCTCATACACGTCGCTGACGGCATGGTTCTTCAGGCTTTGCGGTTTGATCTCGCGCGAAAGATTGGGATTGAACGTCGGATAATTTGCCAACGCAAGAATCTCTCCCGTGTGGGGATTCTCCACCACCACCGTGCCGGCCTCGGCATGGGTTTGCTGCATCTGTGCGGCTAACTCGCGTTCGGCGATGTACTGGATCTGCTCATCGATGGTAAGCACGACATTCTGGCCCGGCTCCGGCTGCTTCTCCACACTGCCAAACCATTTCTTGTGAGCGTCCACCGAGATGAGCATCCGTCCCGGCTCGCCCTTCAGCTTGTCATCAAATTCGCGTTCGATCCCGCTGAGTCCTCCATCGTCCGTGCCCACGTAACCAATGACCTGCGCGCCCAACTCACGTTTGGGATAAAACCGTTTCGATTCTTTCTGGAAGTAAATCCCGCGTAGATTTAACGCCCGGATGCGGTCCGCTGTCTCCGCGTCCGCCTTCCGGGCCACCCAGCAAAAACTCTTGGCCGCCCGGCACTTGGCCACCAATTCCCGGGGATCAGCCTTGGTGATCCGGGAAATCAGCGAGATGGTGTTGGCAAGATCGGGAACATCCGTAGGCACGGAATAGACAGAGTCCACCGAAACTGTCATCGCCAGTTCGCGCCCGGCGCGATCGTAGATCACTCCCCGGATGGCGGAAACTTCTTCCGTGCGCTGCTGTTGGTGCTGCGCCTTCTGCTCAAAGCTGCCGTAGCGGAAAATCTGCAGATACACCAGCCGCATGCAGATGCCCGCCGACCACAACACCAGGATGGAACCGAGCAGGTAGAGCCGAATGTTGGCGCTGTTGCGGTTTGTATTGGCAGCCACGAATTTCTTCCTTAGACAAACATGGCGGCCCGCTCACCCAGCGGAAGCCGCCAAAAGCTTTGTGTGGGGACGGCTCTTAGACCCGTCCTGCCGGGCTGGCCCGGCAATTCTCATCACTCCGCTGGAATCACCGCGCCGAAATCACCGCCACTGGTGTCATGCTGGCCATAACCGGCGTGCCCGCATCCGGAACTGCGTTGTCCATGCGGATCACCTGACCGGCTTGCGGCGACTGCAATCCCATTTGCCGGGCCAGTATGTCGATACGCGCCGGATCCCGCAAAGACGCATCTTCCAAACGCAGAGCGCGATTCATTTCCGCCATTCCATCCCGCTGGTTCTTGAGCGACTCGATCTTGTATCCGTACTCGATGGCCTTGAAATGCTGAAAGGCGTATGTCATCACCAGCAGAAACAGGCAGCACAGCGCGAAGCCAAACTGCTTCATCTCGCGGCCATGTGCGGGATCTTCGACTTTCACCAGCCGTGAATTATCAATCGGCTTGGCAAAGTAGATTTCCGGCGTTCCGGCCCAGAACCGTTTGCGAGCTGCCGGAACTGCGCCATGGACTGCTGCGGCTGCCGCCATCTATGCCACCCCGAGGAGATCGGCTGCTGGAAGTTCGTATGCCGGAAGCGATTGCCATTGTTCCACCAGCGTGGAATCCATGTGCTGGTAAGTCCGCGTTTCCGCCCGCTCCACCGCTGCCATTAAGTCATTGATCAATGTGCCCGTGTACATTTACAGCCTCCGTATATTATTTCGAACTTTTCACCCCGGCCCATCCAATTCACGGCTGCGCCGGGATCCCTGGCAGTTTCTCCAGGGTCAAACTTTTTAGTGTGGGGACGGGTCTCCGACCCGTCCACGAGCCGTCAGGCTCGTCTCTCACCACTGCTCTAAACTCTCTCCGCCGCCCGCATCTTCGCGCTACGAGCCCGCGGATTGCGATCAATCTCTTCTTCGGTCGCGGTAGCTGGCTTTTTCGTCAGCACTTTGTAGAGACCCTGCTTCGCTCCGTCGCGGAAGGCATCTTTCACAATCCTGTCCTCCAGCGAGTGGAAACTGATGATCACTACCCTTCCGCCCGGTTTCAGCAACTGCGGCGCCGCATTCAGCAAGCTCCGCAGGTCATCCAGTTCATGGTTTACGAAGATTCGGATTGCTTGAAAGGTCCTGGTCGCCGGATGAATCCTTCTTTCTGCCTGATTCATTGGCCGGGCCGCGGCCGATACCACAGCTGCGAGTTCTGCAGTTGTCCGTATTGGCCGCGACCGGCAAATGGCTCTGGCGATTCTCCGCGACCTCCTTTCGTCACCGAATTCGTAAATCAGATTCGCGAGTGTGACCTCGTCCACCTGATTTACCACTTGTTCGGCGGTCAGCTCAGCTTGCGGATTCATTCGCATGTCGAGCGGTCCTTCCGCCTGAAAACTAAAGCCTCGTGCCGCATCATCGAGCTGCAAACTGCTCACTCCGATGTCGGCCAGAATTCCGTCGTAGGTCGTTCGTCGTTCGTCGTTCGCTAGATCGGCAAACGATCCATGCCGGAAGTCCACCGTGGGCCAGTCATCTGGTTGGTCTTGCTCTTGGCCAACGACCAACGACGAACGACCAACGACGCCCTTAGAAATTTCCAGCGCCGCCGGGTCCTTATCGAGCCCAATCAAATGTCCCTGTGCGCCGAGGCGTTTTGCGATTCCCAAACTGTGCCCGCCCAGGCCCACCGTAGCGTCGATATACGTTCCGCCACGTTTGATATTTAAAAAATCGATCGCTTCTTTTAAAAGAACGGGAACATGGCGTCCACCATGCCCATCCCTCTCGGGGATGTTTGAACCTTCCGCCACTAGATGCCCAGCTCGTCGAGCGTGCTTTCATCTTCCGGCGTAAACTGCTGCTCTTCAATTTCCTTGCGATACGCTTCCAGGTTGCGCACGATCAGGTGCGTCAGGTTCCCGGTCACCGCAACCTCACCCTTGATCTGCGCCGCCTCCCGCAACAACTGCGGCATCAGCAAACGGCCTTGCCCATCCATCTCGACCGCCTGCCCGTAATAGTTCACCCGGTCCAAAAACTTCTTTTTCGTAGGATTGAAGGTGGAGAGCCCCGCCAGCTTCTGCTCGATCCGCTCCCATTCCTCGAAGGGATACACTTGAGCAACCTTCCCATCCAAACTGGTGATGTAAAATTGCGTGCTGTACTTCTCGTCGATCACCCGCTTGAACTCCGCCGGGACCTTGAGCCGTCCTTTTTCGTCGACGCGAGTTGGGTGATTGCCGCGAAACATAAACATTGCCCTGCTTCAGGGTTTGACTACTATTTGCAGTGACTGCCACTTCGGGGGAGGTTGAAATCGTTAAAATGCTGCCGGTTTCGGGTATATCGGGGCTGTTTTCGGGGGTTCCAGCTACTCTTTCCACTGGTGCCTCTCTATTTTCCAGTCTTGCCCACGATCTCTACCGCGTCCGCCACTTTCTACCACATTTGTCCACATCCTACGCCTAAACCGTTTGTTGTCAACAATAAACTTATAGGTCATGAGGGGGATGTTGAGCTCTCAGTCGAAACCGCGAGGGCTAGTAGATAACTGATTCGATGACCACAATAGGTGGGGTTTACCTTCTTTGTTCTAAACCTTCTATTTCGCTGATTCTTCGCCTTTTATAATTTTCCCGAATTCCAGCTCCTTGTGGAAATCTCCCAACCCCACCCTTCTGTCATCCTGAGCGCAGCAAAAACGTTCAAAAGAACGCTTTTACGAAGTCGAAGGACCCCTACCCGCTCGTCGACAGCGTCCCTCTAAGGGTTATTCACCCAATAAAAAAAGCCCCAGCTTGTCGCCAGGGCTATGAACCAACCAGCTCTCTACCAGATCAGCTTCAATCCAATCTGCACATGCCGTCCCCCACCCGATCCGACCACTGGGTTGGAAGCCGCAACATCCGTCGTATAGAACGCCTGGCCAACCGTACCTTCGAACCCATCGGAGAGATCGTTATCCACACCCGCAAAGTTTGGGTGATTCAGAATGTCGAAGAATTCGCCTCTGGCCTCAAGCGTCATGCGTTCGCCGAACTTAAATGTCTTGATTACGGAAAAATCCCAGTCCACATACGCAGGTCCGTAAACGATATTTCGTCCCATGGTGCCGAATTGTCCCGCCTCCGGCGGTGTGATCGCCCATCCGGGTCCGGCAAAACAGCCATAGCTCTGCAGCTGTCCTAGAGACGCCTGAGCATCGCAGGTGGGATTGGTGCTTCCCGCCGAACCGTCATAGGCAAAAAACGGCAGCGACCCCGGTGCTTTCTGCCAGTGAACCTTGGACGGACTGCCAGAAAAGTTCCAGCGGTCGTCGAATTCGCCAGTTCCACTAATGTCATCCGAACTGTCATAGAACAGGATTGGTGTTCCCGTCTGTGCACTCACGATGGTGTTTAGACGCCATCCACTCAACATCTGCGCGTATCCCGGCCTTGACGGCAATTCGTAGGTCGTCGCCAACGTGAAGCGATGACGAATGTCGCTATCGGAATTGCTGCGTTCGGCTGCAGGATCAAGACTGTTTTGGATGTCAAAGCTGCGATTCCCGCTGGAATCATCAATCGAGTGCGCGAAGGTGTAACCGGCCACAAAGTACAGTCCTTTGCTGGTGCGCTGTTTCAATGTGACTTGCAGTCCGTGGTAGATCGAATCGTCATGATTCCCCAACATGTCGATATAGCTCAGGTAGGGAAATTTGTTGACCAATGGCCGTCCTGACTGCTCGTCGCCCAGCGTATCGTTGTTGTAAACGTTTTGGTTAATATCGCGAACGCTGTAAAGCTTGTTTCCCTTATTTCCCACGTAGGCCATGGTCAAAACAGCGTCCCGCCACATGGCTTGTTCCACGTTAAAGTTCCAATTGATTACATAAGGCGTGGCAATGTTTTTGTTTACCCCGAACACCGGGCATGGGTTGTCGGCATCCGTGCTGGGATCGTAAATGCACTGGACTGCCCCAGGAGACAAATTGCCAAAAATCGGCCCACCCGCTTGCCAGTTCGCCGAAAGAGTTCCTGGATCGGGTGCGCCGTTGGGATTATCGGGAAAACTGAGTGTCGTCGAATTAATGTTTCCTGGGCTCGGGGTCTGGACTCCACCCGGCCCGATAAGCGCAAGGCCGGTCGGAATCAGCGCTAATCCTTGCGCCTCGGTATTATTCTGCCCGATGAAAACCGAAATATGCGGAATCTCGTAAATGATTCCGCCTCCCGCGCGAATTACGGTTTTCCCGTTGCCCCGGGGATCAAAGGCAAACGAGAGACGTGGAGCAAAATTGTTGGCGTCGGTCTTGTAAGGTTCGCTGATCTGCTTGCCGACTTGCACCAATCCCAGGTTCGGATCAAAGTTCGCCAGCAGATCGTGCTGTTCCTTGATCGGCAAGGTAATGTCATAGCGCAAACCGGCGTTGACGGTGAGCCGCGGCGATAGCCGCCAGTTGTCCTGTATAAAAGCGCCAATCGATTTCTGACTGACGATCCGGTGGCTGTCACCGACTGCCACATAGCCGTAGTCCGGATTGCCAGTCACGAAATTCTCCAGTGGGGAGCCCTCCGGGCCGTTGTAATCGAAGCGGGCATAGCCCGGCCCGTAGGTATCGCGGAGATTGTTGGTGCTGCCACTGCGAATTTCGCCGCCGAAGCGTAGGTTGTGTTTACCCAGCATGTAAGTAGCGGTGTCAGTAAATTGCAGCGTCTGGTTGGGAGTTGTATATAAAGGCCAGCTCCCATTCCCTCCAATGGTGTGCGAGTTGAATCCGGAAATACGAATCTCAGGAAGTCCGAAATCAATGGGATTGGTGACGCCGGTGGGAATGCCCAAACTGTTGGGATCCAGGTTGCTGTCCGCCACTGTTACCTTCTGCCCAAACCGGTTGTACCCAATATGTAAATTGTTGGTGAACCGGGAACCCGGTGTCCATATCCACGCGCCGCCCACCACCTGCGCCCGCGTCTCCGCTTCCGAAAGAAACAACGGATTCAACACGGTTACATCTTCTTCCTGTTGCACACTGTCTCCGACAAAGTACGACCCAACAAAACTGTGCTTTTGCGAAAAGTGATAATCGACTTTGAAGATCCCATTGTCCTCGCGGTTGCGATTATTGAAGTCCTGATTGATGGTTGTCCCCGGCCCGGGATTGGAAGGAAGATACGCCGCCAGCTTTTCGCTGATCGGACTACAGTCGGATGCCGCCTGGCACTCCGCAAAGGCATCCACGATGCTGGTGGTTGGGTCCCCAATCGAAACTGTGACTGGCGTGTCGACAGCTCCCGGATTTCCCACTTTGTCCCGCACGCCTTCGTAGTTGGCAAAGAAAAACAATTTGTCTTTCACGATCGGTCCGCCTGCGGAAGCCCCGAACTGGTGAAGATTGATCGCCGAAGCTGGAGCCGGCGAAGGATTAAACCAGTTCCGCGCGTCGAGTGCGTTGTTGCGATTAAAGTAGTACGTCGAGCCGTGGAACGTATTCGTGCCCGATTTAATGCCGACGTTGATAATGGCTCCCGGCTTCAACCCATAATCCGCTTCCGGGCTGGATTGAATATTGAATTCCTGGATCGCATCGATCGGCAAGTGCGTCGCCGGCGTTCCTTCCACGCCCTCCGCGTTGATCACGGTCGTCCCGTAATACGCATCGTTGTCGTCGGTTCCATCCACAATAAAGTTGTTGTCTTCCGGACGGTTGCCGTTGGCCGTGATGGAAAGAAATCCGCCCCCCGGGACGCGTTGGATTCCGGGTTGCAGAATGGCAAGGTTCTGAAAGTCGCGTCCCTGCAATGGAAGTTCGTTGATGGCTTCATTGGAAAACGTCCCGCCCAGAACGTCCGTCGTGGTGTCGACCAGCGGCGCTTCTCCGGAAACCGTCACCGTTTCAACTGCCGCTCCGGCGGTAAGCTTCATGTCGACGCGTACATCTTTCGCGACTTCCAGTTGCAGGCCGACCCGCACTTCTTTCTTAAAGCTGGCAGCCTCCGCGGTCACCTTGTAAGGACCCGGCTCCAGATTCGGAGCAATGTATTCGCCGGCAGCCGTCGTAGTCAGGATTCGCGAAACTCCCGTCGCCGTGTTGGTAATCGTGACTTTCGCGCCGGGAACTACCGCTCCGGACGTGTCTGTAACTGAACCCAGAATTCTGCCCTGATAAGTTTGGGCGGAAACGAAAGCGGCACTGCACATGGCGAGGATGATTAAAACGCTGAAGCGAAAGAGTTTCATGAGGCTCCTGGTTGCTGGGTTCTGAAAATCTACGACATTTGTAGCTCGATCATTATGTGCGCAAACGCTTCGGCGAACATTTGCCTATCTTTGGAAGGTTTAGTTCAGGCGGGAACCGCCCGGCGTTCACAGTCCGGATTGCAGCTTTCCGGAATCGACAAGACACACAATCTGCTCGAGATTGTCGTCATTCGTGGAAAAGAAAAAATAAAGAGAAGTCTTGGCCATTGTCCTTGCCGCGACCCGATTCGCAGCAGTTCCTACGTTCAGAGGAGTTTGTCAAAGAAGATGACAGAAGTCAATTAAGAACTTGCCCACGCACCACGATCACGTAGAGACAGCCGCCTCGGCTGTCCGAGCAGGAGCGAAGCTCCGCGAGCTTCGGACATCAATAAATCGCATTCCCCGGCTCGGTGCTGTGCACCACTCCCTTTTCCACCGACAGTGAATAGCTCTTCCCGCCATCGCCAGTCCAGGTGTTGAAATCAAAGTGACCGCCAGTCGCGACGTGATAGACGGCAATGTCATGAAACTCCAGCGGCACATTCTCTTTACAAATCTCGGCAGCATGGGTCGGACGCAAGAAGTAAGCACCCTTGCCCAAACCAACGACCGTTCCTTTGCCGTCCGCTTCCACCAGCACCGCAGATTTTTCATCGATCGCCACTTCCCGAGGATTTTTCGACATCCCATCCTGCATAATGCGCGCCAGAAAAACCAGAGTGCGCCCCATGCGATCACGTATGGCGAAGTGGCTGTCGGTAATCAAGTTGTTCAGGTGCGGAATCTTTAAGAAATCAGTCACCACCGTGACTTCGTAGTGATACGGATTCGGCAAGGCATCTTTGGAATGCAGTTCGGCGTCATCGGGATCGTTCAGCGCCCCGTAAAGAAACTCTCCCTGCACTGCCAATCCCGCGCTCGTGCCTCCAATGGGCTTGCCTTCTGCGATATCAGCATTGATCGCGTCCTGTACAGGAGTGCCTTTCCAAAAGTGGATGTAATTGGCTTGATCGCCGCCGGCAATAAACACAGCTTCCGCATGACGAATGATGTCCGCAACGGCTGGATCTTGCGCCGACGCGCGGTCCGGAATGATCAGCGTAGCCACGGAATTGGCCTTGCACAGGCCATTCACGTAGGAGTTGTAGTCGTCATCTCCGTGGGCCCGCAGAATCAGGAAGTCGCCGCCATCGGCTTTGCCGCATAGCCAGCGGAAAGCTTCATCCAGATCGCTTCCCCCACCCATCATGGCCGTGCCCGCCGTGGGTTTGGTTTGCACATCGCTCTTATTGCCGATGCGGATGTATTGGAAGGAAGCCGCCTGACTGAGGCCGCAGAATAAAACCAGGATCAAGAAAACAGAAGAGATACGAAGACCTGAACTCGACATGGTTGGAAACTATATACCAAATTATTATTTCGTTGGCTCGACAGCGACTGCGGTCCCATACGCCAGCACTTCGGTGACGCCCTGCATCACTTCAGTCGCGTCGTAGCGAGCGCCGACCACGGCATTGCCGCCCAGTTCCGCCGCGTGCTGCAACATCAAGTCAAAGGCTTCGGCGCGGGTTTTTTCACAAAGGTTGGTGAGCAGCGTGATGTTGCCGCCGAGAATGGTTTGCAGGCTGGCTCCGATGGTGCCCACGATGGATCGCGAGCGCACCACAATTCCGCGGACCACTCCCAGAGTGCGAACCACCTTGAAGCCATCCAGTTCGAACTGCGTAGTGACCATGTTGTGGGCGACCATGCGTCCGGGTGTGCTGTAATTTGTTCCCATGGGATTCGTCCTTTCGCCATCTGCTACAAAACTTTATAACAACCAGCTCGATTTTAGCTCTCTACCAGCTTGGTACGCTATTCCCGTTCCGCGGTCATCACATACTCTTCGGCCGTGGGATCGTATTCAACGCGGAGAACATTGGGCTTACAACAGATCTGGCAATCTTCCACGTAAGTTTGAGTTTTCCCGGCAGAGTGATCCACTGTAGTCTCGTTCCATTCGCCGCAACTCGCGCATTGGAAGCCAGCGTCCATATTGCAGCTATCTTAACCTAAACACCATGATTGTAAACAGTTAGCTCGTGGATAACAAAAATAACAGCCAACCAGTCGAAAAGCCGGTCGCACGTTCGCGCAGAATAGCCAGCCAGGTGGCCTAGATTGGCCCACGCGCAAGGATCGTCCAGTGGACGACCTTCGGGCTACCCCGAAAGCCAGAATGCACCTCGCGGATAGCCAAATCGATCTAGCTTCAGTTTATATCTTATAGATATAGCATTTCAGAATGGGAATTTTTCTCAGTATTGCAAGAAAAGAGTTTAGCGTGATTGCGCCTTCGGCGCGTGGCTCGATTTATCCCTTCCCCCGGACTTACGTCCGGGGCTAATGAATTTCGCTCCTTCGGAGCTGGGGTTGAGGAGCGACTTACAGTCCCGGCACCGGCGGGCAGCCTTTGAATTCCGTCAGGAATGTATTTCCGATGTAGCCGAGGTACTCGATGCCGATTTTGCTGGTGAAGAAGCCATCGGCAGTCAGGTTGCGCAGAAAAGAGAAGAACTCGACCCCCTGGCTCAGGCTGGGATCGGCTTTCGCGTTCTTGCGATAGGCGATCAGATCCAGAATTTCTTTCTGTTGTTCAGGGGCGCAATCCAGATAGGCCTTGCCGTAACGATCAGTGCAGGTTTCATCGAGCCACATTAAGCCGCCGCCCAATTTCAATTGATACTCAGGGTTCTCGCTGGTGATCAAGTCAATGAACTCGGGTGCGCCCGCCTCCACGGCGCCGCCGGAATCGCCGTCGGCGGGAATGATGGTCTGGCAAAGCGTCTGCAAGGTTTTGTACTGGTGCGCGGAAAAGAATTTAGGCGTGTAGACGCCGGAAGTTGCAGCCGCTTTTTCCGACATCACCATGTGGTGGGCGTATTCCGCGGCCTGCGCGGGAATGGTGCGAAGAACTCCGCCGGCAATCACTCCCATGCCGAGCGATTTCAAAACATCGCGACGTGAAACCGATTTGGACGACATACTTTTTCTCCCGCCGTTAAAGGCTGCCGCTCTTTGCCTGGGCAATCAAATATTCAGACGCACGCCACGAAAGCGCCATGATGGTTAGAGTTGGGTTTTTGTCCGCGTTGGTCACAAACGGAGCGCCGTCGGTGACGAACAGGTTTTTCACGTCATGCGCCTGGCAATTGCTGTTCAATACCGAAGTGCGGGGATTGTTGACCCATGCGGGCGGTGCCGATTTCGTGGATGATGACGCCACCATCCTCGATGCCATAGGGCTTCGATCCGTCCGGACTGGTTTTCGTCAGATAGGTTCCGCCTGCGGCTTCCGTGATGGAGCGGAAAGTTTCTTGCATGTCCTT
Organism: Terriglobia bacterium; assembly: GCA_963723765.1. GTDB lineage: Bacteria > Acidobacteriota > Terriglobia > Terriglobales > Acidobacteriaceae > DATBAX01. Next base: position 261,459 of record CAVRSD010000002.1, read on the forward strand.
CGCCATCAGGATTTCGTTTTCACTCCACTTCCAGTGGAAACGAAGCACGGGAATCCCCCACTGATCGACGGTGTTGGGATCAAGCTCGCAATAGCTGTCAGGGTTGGGAATCATTTCGCCGCGTCCGGCGAAACCAATGTAATTTCCATAGCTGGCGCGACATTTCTTCTTCAAGCTCGAGCCGTAGCCTTCGGAGAAATCGCAGGTACCACCGAAATCGCCTACACCGGGCATGCCGCGCCCACCACCGAATTCGATGTGATATCCGCGCAGGAAATCATTCTTGCGATCGAATTTCCACCAGGGCACATACATGTGCATGCCGCCGGTGCCATCGTGATTGTGCGGCGGCATTTTTTCCAGCTGCGGGAAGTAACCGCCGCCGCCACTGCCCACAGTATCGGTCAAATAACGGCCGACCACGCCGGAAGTGTTGGCCAGTCCATCAGGAAAGAGTGCTGACTTTGAATTGAGCAGCAAGCGCGCCGACTCGCATGCACTGGCAGCCAGAACGAACGCCTTGGCATAGACGCGCTTTTCAGTCTTGGTGGCTTTGTCGACGTAGGAAATCGCGGTGGCTTTGCCGTCTTTGCCAACGATGACTTCGCGGGCCATGGCGCCGGTGATCAAGGTGAGGCGTCCGGTGGCTTGCGCGGGCGGAATCATGACCTGACTGGAGCTGAAGTTGGAAGCGCTGATACAGCCTCGACTGCATTGACCGCAATAGTGGCAGGCGGCGCGTCCATTGAGCGGCTTGGTAAGAATGGCCAGACGCGACGGGACACAGAGAACACCCACTTTGTCGCAAGCTTTTTTGACGATGGTCTCGGTACAGCGAGGCGGGGGAGGGGGAAGAAAAACGCCATTGGGTGCGCTGGAAATATTTTCCTGCGATCCGAAGACGCCAATAAATGACTCGACTTTATCATAGTAGGGTGCGATCTCTTCGTAGGTGAGCGGCCAGTCGTCGCCCATGCCGTCGTTGGAGCGCGACTTGAAATCCACGGGCGCAAAACGCAGTGCGATGCGGCCCCAATGATTGGTACGGCCACCGACGATGCGGGAACGGAACCAGCGGAAGTTCGATCCGGCCGCGGTGGTGTAGGGTTCGCCGTCGATGTCCCAAAAACCGTTGGGCGCAAGGAACTCGTCATTCAACTCGCCCTGGAGCTTGGCACCGACGCCGACCCCGCGATGCGGAAGCTGGTATGGCCATACATGCTCTTTGTAATCCTTTTCCGGATTGATGTTGGGGCCGGCCTCGAGCATGACCACATTCAAGCCGCCTTCAGTCAGGACTTTGGCAGCAGTGCCGCCGCCCGCGCCTGATCCGATGATGCAGACGTCATACGTCTTGGGGGAACGAATCACTTCCGGCATTGCGATAGACCCTCAGGCGCTAAAGCGCGTACACAAAACAGAACTTTGATCGCAGCGCTTAAGCGCTGCGCCACCCAAAAGCAGATTCCTCATGGACTAAAGTCCAATCGGAATGACAAGATTTCAAACTTCCGCTCTGTCAGAAACGGAGAAGCTTGAGGTACGCAAAACTGCTGGTGATGCTGGCAATGGGATCCTGAGGCTTGTCGTGCTCGACAAAATAATGTTTGATCCCAGCCTGTTCGGACTTGGCCAAAATGCTTTTCCAGTCGATCACACCGCCGCCGACATAAGTCATGTCGAGGGAGTCGCCGAAATTCTGGCCGCCGGAGCTATCCACCACGGGAATTTTCTTCATGTCCTTCACGTGGACGAGAGGAAAACGTCCGGGATACTTGGCGAAATATTTCAAGGGGTCCTGGCCACCAACGACGATCCAGCAAAGATCGAGTTCCATCTTGACCAGGTTCGGGTCAGTTTCCTGCAGCAGATTGTCGTAGGGCATTTTGCCGTCGGGGCCGGCAGCGAATTCAAACCAGTGATTGTGATAAGCGAACTGAATTCCCGCCTTCTGGCAGGCTTCACCGGCGCGATTGAAGGCAGCAGCCGCTTTCTTCCAGCCATCAGGCCCGTTGCGGACATCCTCGTCGATCCAGGGATTCACGATGTACGAATGCCCGAGGACTTTGCTGGCTTCCAGCACATGCGCGAAATTTTCCGGCGCCAGGCTTTTGAAATTCACGTGGGTGGAAGGAGCGGTGAGTCCCTGGGAGTCGATGGCGGCGTGCATGTCCTGCGGGGATTGGTTGAAGTAGGTGACTTTACCGGAGGCATCCTGATTGAATCCGGCGAGTTCCACCTCTTTGTATCCGATGGAAGCCACGCGGGCGAGCGTGCCGCGGAAATCCTGTTGCATGAGATCGCGCACGGTATAGAGCTGCACGCCGACCTTGTCGATCTTGTGAGTGGTAGCCGCCCAAGCGAAACGATTGGCCATCAAAGTAGCGGCAGTCATGGTTCCAATAAATTTTCGACGATTCATGTCTAAAGTTCTCCTCGCTTCATTTGATTGACGGCATAATCACAGGCCCGCGCGGTCAACGCCATGTAGGTCAACGATGGATTCACGCAAGAAGTGGAAGTCATGCAGGAACCATCGGTAATGAAAAGATTTTTCAGATCGTGGGCTTGATTGTGAGAATTGAGCACGGAAGTTTTGGGATCGCGGCCCATGCGGGCCGTCCCCATTTCGTGAATGGCGAGGCCGGGCGCGGCTTTTTCATCAAAGGTCTGGATATCTTTGGCGCCGGAAGCCTCGAGCATTTCAGAGGCGGTGATTTGCATGTCCTTGACCAGCGCGCGCTCGTTGTCGCCAAACTGGGCATGGATTTTGAGCACAGGAACTCCCCATGCGTCCAATTTTTCCTTGTCGAGTTCGGCGAAGTTGTCGTGGTTGGGCAAACATTCACCGAAGCCGCCGAACACCATTTTCCAGGGGCCGGGAGTACGGAGAGAATGTTTGAACTCGGCACCGATGCCGGGTTGCCGGGCTCCACGGTCCCAACCTTCGCGGGAACCGCCGCCCTGAAAACCATAGCCGCGGACGAAATCAGGATGCTTCTGTTTTATATTGCGGAAGCGGGGAACGTAAATTCCATTGGGCCGATTGCCCAAAGCGGTGCGATCTTCATTGCCGGGAATTGTGCCCACGGCACCGGCCGCCATGACGTGGTCCATCAGGTTATGTCCCAGTTCCCCGCTGGAATTGGCGAGTCCGTTGGGAAATTCCTGAGTGGCCGAGTTCAGGAGCAGGCGCGCCGATTCGAGGGTGGAAGCGCACAGGAAAATAATACGAGCACGGAATTCGAGGGTCTCGCGAGTTTGTCCGTCGATCACACGGACGCCGCTGATTTTCGACTTGTCCTGCGGATCGAGGATCAGACTGTGGACCACGCTGTAGGGACGCAGCGTAAGTTTGCCGGTGGCCATGGCGACCGGCAGCGTGGAATTCAGGGTGCTGAAATAAGAGCGCGTGATGCATCCGCGGGCGCAGGGGCCGCAGTAGTGGCAAGGCAGGCGGCCGAGATGCGGCTTGGTCAAAATGGCGGCACGGCCGATGGTCATCATGCGTTCGCCGGGAAAATGTTTGGCGATGGCGTCCTTGACCAGGAGTTCGGCACAGGTCATTTCCATGGGCGGCAGAAATTTTCCGTCGGGAAGCTGCGAGAGTCCTTCGAGTTGACCGGTCACGCCGATGAAATCCTCAACATAGTCGTACCAGGGGGCGATTTCCTGGTAGCGGATGGGCCAATCGATGGCGATGCCTTCCTTTAGATTGGCTTCGAAGTCGAGATCACTCCAGCGATAAGATTGACGGCCCCACATGATGGAACGGCCGCCGACCTGACGCCCGCGAATCCACAAGAAAGGCTTGTTGGGGTCGGTGGTATAGGGATTTTCCTTGTCATTGACGAAAAACTTGCTGTTCCATTCATCGACGCCGGTGGATTTCGACTGGATGGGCTGGTCCTGGCTGAGCGCCTTGCGATCGCCCATGCCGCGAAATTTCATGTCCCAGGTGGGAACGTGTTCGGCGTAATCTTTTTCGGGATCGATGGGGCGTCCGGCTTCGAGAACAAGAGTTTGCAATCCTTTTTCGGCGAGCTCTTTGGCCGCCCAGCCTCCGGTGATGCCGGAGCCGACGACGATGGCGTCATAAGTTTGTACGGGCATGATTATTTGGTGGCCTCCGGGGCCAGAGGCGCACATCCGGCGTGGCGCGGCGGGATGATTTGCTGATGCAGTTCCTGCTCAAAACCAATTTGTGAGGTGTAGTAGCCGATGAGCGTGAGTTGCTTGATGGAGGCGAAGAATTTTTCCTTCTCGGGATTCCGCGGCGGCCTCCGGGTCTCGATTTTGGCCGAAGTGTGTGCGCTCACCATCTCCTGATCGAGCTCGGAAAGGAGTTGAGTTTGCTGGTCGGGCGAGGCGCTGACGAAATCCTTGCCAAACATTTGCTGGCTGGTGGCGTCGATATCGGCGAGGCCGGCGAGAAACTTGGCGCGTTCGTTATCGTCGAACCAGCCGGTGAGGAGCACGTCGATGAACTCGTTCACCCGCGCGGCTTTGGCCCCCGGCGTGTCGGTCTGAGGAATAATCAACTCGCTGATGGTGATGACGGTCGCGTTCTGATGAGGATTGAGGGTCTGCAGCGCGGGTGCGGCGGGAAGCTCGTCGTGAACCGCACGGAAGAGCGAAAAGGCGCCGCGGGAAAGGAGCGGCAGGGCTGCAGTGGCAGCGAGCAGCTTCAGCGCGTCACGTCGCTTCATGTGTCACTCCTGAAAATTTACTGCTTGGGCAGATTACTCCCCGGTGGGAAGCCGGGTCAATGCGGGATTCAGGACGGTCCGTTGACTGAGCGTTCCACCAGCTCGCGGGCGCCGCGAAGGGCGGCGACCGGATCGCCGTTGGGCATGAATTCCATGGCGGCATAGCGGTTGTATTTCAGTTCCGCTAATTTGCGGAAGATGTTTCCGTAATTGATTTCGCCGGTGCCGGGCTGATGGCGGCCGGGAACGTCGGCGATGTGAACCAGTCCGACGAGATCGATATTTTTCTCCAGCTTTTCGATCAGATTTCCTTCCGAAATTTGCTCGTGGTAGAAATCGTACAAGAACTTTACGCGAGGATGATCGACCTGGCGGATGATTTCGAAGCCTTCGGCCACCGAAGTCAGAAAGTATTTCGGATTCTCTTCCTGATCAATGTTCTCCAGCAGTAGCGTGACATTGGCTCTTGCGGTGATGTCGCTGGCCTGCTTCAGGGCCTCGACGCAGGCCTGATGATGGGCTTCGTGGGAAACCCCTTCGACGCGATTGCCGGAGAGGACGATGATCTCGGAGCACTCCAGTTTTTCGGCAATGGGAAGAAAACTTGTGAGATCGGCCAGAAAGGCGTCGCGCCCGGAAGGGTCGGCGATTCCCTTCCATACTCCGGCGGTGGCATCGAATGTAATTCCGAGGGAACGCTTCCTGGCGTTGAAGCGACGAAAGTCTTCATCCGACCATTTTTTGAATTCGTCAACCAGCTCGACAGAGCTGTAACCGGCTTCAGCGATCTTTTCGAGCCGCTGCTCGAAAGGAAGATCGCGATAGACCGTCCACAGCATGACGGAAAGTTTGAAGGGGAGGGCGGGCTTGGTTTCGGCGGCTACGGCCGTCGCCGATGGGAGCGCGGCAGCGCCCAGAGCGGCACCGGCAAGAGAGCGGGCGAAGTGGCGACGGTCCATCATATTTAGAAAGGCCAAAACCAGCTAGGTTGTTCCCAGCAATTCGTTGCGGACATTTTTCAGCACATAAGCGGCGCGTTCCACGCCGACCGGGCCAGACAGAATGGGATCTTCGTTCTCGATGCTGAGAATGCCTTCGTATCCCACTTCCATGTAGGCACGAACGATTTCTTTCCAGGTATTGGCGCTGTGTCCGTAGCCGACGGCGCGGAAAGTTTCCGAAGCCAGAGGGAGATCCTTGGTTTCGAACACGAAATTCAGTACACCGTATTTATCGACGTTGTCCTTGAAGAAGACTGTGTCTTTCATGTGAGCGTGATAAAGAGCGCCCTGTTTGCCCAGCAGGTGGATGACTTCAACTGGGTCGCATCCCTGCCAGAAGAGGTGGCTGAGATCACAGTTGGCCCCGATCTCCTCACCCACGGCCTCGCGCAGCTTGAGCAAAGTCATCGGGTTGTAGACCACGAAGTTGGGATGCATTTCAAAAGCCAGGCGATGGATGCCGTGTTCACGAGCGAATTGCGCGGCCTGTTTCCAGTAAGGAACAACTTTTTCTTTCCACTGCCAGTCCTGCATCGCTGCATATTCGGGAGGCCAGCGATAGGTAATCCAGTTGGGCTGAGTGTCGGCGGGGCTGCCGCCGGGGCATCCTGAGAAGCCGACGATCACTTTGACGTCGAGCTTTTCGGCCAGGAGAACCGTTCGGCGAAAAGATTCCGCGTCGCGATTGGCAATTTTGGGGTCGGGATGGATTGGGTTGCCGTGACAGCTTAGCGTGGCGACATGAATGTTCTTATCTTCGAATTTCTTTTTCCAGGCGCGCAGCTTGGTGGGATCTTCGAGCAGGTCCTTGACCGGGCAATGAGGCGACGCCGGATAGCCGCCGGTGCCGATCTCCATAGCTTCGAGGCCGAGCGCGGAGACGCGGTCGAGCATGTCATCGAGAGAAAGATCGGCGTAGACCGGATCAAAAACGCCGATGGGAATTTTGCGCCCGATGCCCGGAGGCAGAGGCAAGCCGGTATCACTCGCAGCAGCGGAAGTTACGAGAGCCGAGGCGACCTTGGGTAATGCGGCGGCCGCAGCCAACAGTCCACTGGTGGTGGTTAGAAATTTTCTCCGGCTGCGGGAGTCAGGGGCGAAATCTTTCTCCATGGTTTAGATTCCTCGTGGAAGCGGGTTGCGAACACAATTCACTGAGATTTCAGGTTCGGCAGCATTATACCCACATCGTTATCCTTACACCCAAGCTATGACCGAAGGACAGATCATTTCACGCCAACCACACTACAAATATTGACAAAGGACAGGCTTTCCAACACGATTCTCCGGTGAACAATTCATTGCTACGAACATGCTTGCTCGTTATCTTATTTTCTGCAGTCTTGCCTGCCCTTGCCGTCGAACCGCCGTCGCCGGCGAGTTATGGCGTGCGCCTGGAAAACACATGGATTCCCATGAACGATGGCGTGCGATTGGCGGTGACTTTATACATGCCCGATGGCGCCAAGACCGGAGAAAAGTTCCCGGCAATTCTGGAATACCATCCTTATCGTAAAGACGACGCCACGGCCGTGCGCGATTATCCGCTTTACGCTTACTTTGCACATCGTGGCTATGTTTGCGCGCGGGTCGATATTCGTGGCTTCGGGAGCAGCGAAGGCGTGCCGACGGGCCGCGAATATTCGGAACAGGAACAACTGGACGGATTGCAGATCATTACCTGGCTGGCGCATCAATCCTGGTCGAATGGCAACGTGGGCATGATGGGGATCTCGTGGAGCGGATTCAATTCGCTGCAAATGGCGATGCGCAATCCGCCGGAGTTGAAGGCGATTCTTGCCATCGATGCGACCGCGGAGTTGTTTCACGACGATGTGCATTACATCGACGGCATGGCGCACGTCGATGAATTTGAACTCAACATGGATATGGCGCCTGGCGAAACCGGCGCACCCGATTACACGCTCGATGAAAAAGTTCTTAGCCCACGCTTCGATTCCCCGCCCTGGTCTTTGATGTATTTGAAGCATCAGCATGATGGGCCGTTCTGGCGCAGTCCCGTGCGCCCGTTGAGCGAAATCAAAGTGCCGAGCTTTCTCATTGGCGGGATGCTCGACGGATATCGTGACAGCGTTCCGGACATGCTGATGCAGACGAAAGCGCCGTTGAAAGCCATCGTCGGGCCGTGGAACCATACGTTTCCCAATGAAGCGGTGCCCGGGCCGATGATCGACTGGCAGGAAGAGGCCGTTCGCTGGTGGGATTACTGGTTGAAGGGGCGCAACACTGGCGTTTTGCAGGATCCGAAGCTGGTGGTTTACATGCAGCATTGGCATCCGCCAGACCCGAATCTGGAGAATGTTCCGGGAGAGTGGCGGCGGGAGGATAGTTGGCCACCGCCGGAAGCTCGCAATACGGATTTCTTTCCGCAACCGAATCACACGCTGGCCGCTTCAGCATCGGAGCATGTTGTTCATCAGTTGAAGTATGTTCCGTCGATCGGCGTGGAAGCGGGATTCTGGTGGGGCGAATTGCTCAGCGATCAGCGTCCGGTGGACGCATTCAGTCTGGTGTACGATTCCGCGCCGCTGACGGAAGATTTGGCAATTCTTGGCAGACCGCGGGCTTTGTTGCAGGCGTCGGCAACCGCGCCGCTGGCGGATTGGTTCGCGCGGCTGTCGGATGTAGCACCCGACGGTACGGTCACACAGATCACCGGAGCGGGGATTAACGGAGCACAACGAGATGGAATGACTGATCCACAGGATCTGGAGCCGGGGAAAATCTATGCCATGAATATTGAGATGCATCTGACTTCGTGGGTATTTCCAGTGGGTCATCGCATTCGGCTTTCGATTTCAAATGCGCTATGGCCGATGATGTTGCCGACACCGTATTCGATGACGACATCGCTTGAACTCGGCGGGAGGGCAGGTTCACGACTGGTGTTACCGGTGGTGCCTGAGCATGGAGCTACAGCCCCGGCTTTCAATCTGCCACCACCAGAGGAAGAACGCAGCGACATGAAAGATGTGGGCTATCCGTGGCCAGGTACCTGGACATCGACGCGCGATGAGATCAACAAGAAGACGACGGTGAATTGGCATGGTAGCGCCGAGGAGCAGTATCCGTGGGGTAAGGAGACGGACTACGAAAATCTTGATTACCTCGTGGACGATGCGCATCCGGAAACCAGTTCGGTGAAAGGCGAAGCCAGGAGCGTGTTCGAGTTGAAGGGCCGGGTGCTGACCTGGCAGGGACATCTCTCGGTCACGACCGATCAAAAGAATTTCTATTACAAGTACACGCGGGAGTTACTGAAAGACGGTCAGATGTTGAAGCAAAAAACCTGGGAAGAGGCGATCCCGCGAGATCATCAGTGACGCTTGTCATAGAATAAGTAGCTTGTCCGTTCCCGCCGAATTCGATCAGCTGCGCGTGGTGCTGGTGTCCTCGCGCAATCCTCTCAACATTGGCGCGGCCGCGCGTGCCATGAGTAATTTCGGATTTCTCCGCCTGCGGGTGGTGAATCCATTCGATGCGGCATTCCGCGAGGCGCGCTCTGCGGTTGGAGCGTCGGCAGTGCTGGCAGATGCTGAAGAATATAAGAGCGTGGCCGAAGCGGTGGCCGACTGCAAGCTGGTGGTGGGCACAACGGCGGTCGGAGTGCGGGATTTGAATCATCCGGTCAAAAGGCTGGAGACTGCCGCGCCCATGATTCGCAAACAGCTCTTGACCGGCAAGGTTGCCATCTTGTTTGGGTCGGAAAAAGTGGGCCTGTCGAACAAAGACTTCAGCCACTGCGATTGGCTGACGCGCATCCCGACACGTGAAGACCATCGTTCGATGAACCTGGGGCAGGCAGTGGCCATCTGCATGTATGAACTGGCGCGGGATGAGAAGGTGGCTGGGTTAGCGGAGAAAGAAGAGCTGGCGGTATCGGGCGAGGTGGAGCGGTTCACCGAGTCGCTGATCGGTGCGTTGAAGACCAGCGGGTATGTGAATCCGGCGGCGGCGACCGATGAGAAAGTGAGGCGGCTGGTGAAGCGGCTCCGGATGCCGGCGAAAGATGTACAAGTTTGGCTTGGGGTGTTGCGGCAGATTATGTGGAAGATGCGGTCGGGGAGGTAAGGGCGTTCACCCCCAGGCGCTAAAGCGCGTAAAGTAAAGAGATCTTTATCGCAGCGCTGGGAAGCGCTGCGCCACCCAAAAGCTGCCTCTATTTGTAGATTTTTCCGTCTTTCATGACGAAACTGACGTTTTCGAGCACGCTCACATCTTGTAACGGGTCTCCGGACACGGCGATGATATCGGCAAACTTGCCGGGCTTGATGGAGCCAACGATGTCGGAATGTCCCAGCAGATCGGCGGCGGAACTGGTGGCGGCTTGGATGGCCTGTATGGGCGTCATGCCATACTTCACCATGAAGGCAAACTGTTTGCCGCTGGTGCCGTAGGCGCAGACTCCCGCATCCGTACCGAAAGACATTTTTACTCCTGCCTTCACCGCCTTGCGAAAATTGTCGCGCTGGATCTGGCCTAGCTGGGCATCATGTTGAAGGAACTCGGGCGGAATTTTTCCTTCTCTTCCCTGCTGCTCAATGCATTCCTCGTCGTAAATATCCATGTCGAGATAAGTGCCGCGCGCTTTGGCCAGAGCGATGCCTTCGTCATCGATCATGCTGGCATGTTCCACCGAAGCAACTCCGGCGAGAATTGCATTCTTGATCCCGACCGTGGAGTGGGCGTGCGCTTCCACGCGCAAGCCGAAATGGCTGGCTTCGTCGACGGCGGCCTGTAATTCTTCCAGGGTAAATTCCTGAGAATTGGGATTGCTGCCGTGCTCGAGCACCGCGCCGCTGGACAGGATCTTGATGTGATCCACACCGTTCTGAGCTAACTTGCGAATCACCTGCCGCACTTCCCACGGGCTATCGGCTTGTCCGTAATGTAGGTCCCAGGGAAGTCCAATATCAGGCGCGAGGCCAGTCAGGGCCCCGGCACCGCCTGTGATGGTGACATAGGCGCCGGCCACGAACATGTGCGGGCCATCCACCAATCCGTTGGCAATAGCGTCACGCAGGGCGACATCATTTAATGCGCGATAGACACCGACGTCGCGCACCGTGGTAAATCCGGAAAGCAGCATGTTGCGCGCGTTGGGGATCGATTCATAGGCCACTTGCGACGAGGTTTTCTTGAAATAAGAAAGCGGATCGCCGTTCTCTTCCTTCCCGTCGGCTAGATGGGTGTGGCAGTCGATCAGGCCGGGGAGGACAGTCATCTTGGAAAGGTCGATGATTTTGGCATCGGGGGGAATTGCCAGGTTCTTGCCGACGGATTCGATCTTGTTGCCACGAATGAGGATGACTTGATCGGTGAGAACTGTGGCGGAGTCGGGATCAATGAGGCGTCCGGCTTTGATGGCTGTGATTTGAGCGGCAGAAATGTTGGACGCTAGTGTGAGTCCCCACAGGACTGCAAGAAATGTTTTCACGGTTGGCCTCAGGCGCTGAAGCGCGTAGATCAAAACACCTGCGTAGACGCAGCGCTTAAGCGCTGCTCCACCCAAAGGAATTCGTTAGTCTGCAGCAGCAGCCGGGCTTTGCACTCCGGCTTTCAAATCGGCTGCCAGTAAGCGATGAAACAGATGCTCGCCCGCCTCACGCCGGACCGAAAGCCGGCCGGCGCCGTAGGCACGGGACTTTAGCCCGCGCTGCACGGCTTCACAAATATCCAGATCTTCATCCTGAACACGCGCACCGACGGCGACGCTCTGCTGGTTGTATTCACGGGCTGCTTCACTGACGTCGCCAAAATAAAACTCGAAGATGACGCGGCAGTGGTCCACATCAATGGGCACTACGAGGTTGGTGTCCATGTAGCCTTCGTAGCAATTAATCATCAGATTGGGATATTGCCAGAAATACCACGCGCGATCACCTTTGCGGGTGGCTCCGGTGGCGGCATCTTCTTCCGAGGAAACCATGGGGCTCGACTGCAAGCAAAAACGGTCTTCGTTCTCGATGGTGTACTGCTTGTAATCCAGTACCGAGCTCAGGCCTTTGTGCAGATGAGGAACGTGATAGCCGCCGTCGAGATAGTTGTCGATGAAAACTTTCCAATTGCAGTGAATGTCGTAAGTGCGGGAATCGAAATAGTGCAGCTTGCTGACGCCCAACGGGGCGACCCGCTTCACTAATCCGCCAAGAAAATCATTCAGCGACGCAGCCTGAGGATCGAGATTTACGAATACAAATTTCTCCCAGATGTCAGCTTTCACCGGAACCAGGCCGTTCTGCTGGCGTTCGAAACCTTTCACGCCATCGAATTCGGGCATGCCTTTCAGCGAGCCGTCGAGCCCATAATTCCAGCCGTGATAAGGACAATGCAGAATGGAGGACTGTCCGCAGGGCTCGGTGACTACCGCGGCGGCGTGGTGACGGCAGACGTTATAAAACCCTCGCAGCACGCCATCATTGCCGCGCACTGCGACAATCGGCTCTCCGGCAACGGTTGCGGTGACAAACTGTCCGGGCTTTTCCACCTGATCGGTGCGTCCGATCATTTGCCATGTTTTGCTGAAAACAGTCTTGGTTTCAAGCTCGGCGATGCGCGAATCTACATACCAGGGAGCGGGGATGGTCGATGCTTCCGCAAGCGGCGCACGGTCGTTATAACTGGCAAGAATTTCCTGCACTGAAGTTGGCATGAGCGTTCCTGGTTTTTCTGAGATCTTTTCAAATTATCGAGATCAATTCCGGCGTTCCGCTCCAATGGCACGACGCAGCACATCCAAAAACTGCGCGATACGGGCTTCCTTTTTTTCCAGGGATTCGCCCTGGCGTCGGAACAAACCCGGATCCAGCTCCTCGGTGAGGAGTGCGTCCTGAAAACGCTCCATGGTCCAATCGAGGATGGAAACGATCATCTCCTGGTCCATATCTTTGCGAAGCTCCCCACGCTGTAGACCATAACGCACGAATGTCACCGTGCCGTAGGGATCTTCCGCGAGCAAGAAGCGGTTGATCTCACGTTTGAGTGTGAGATCGGTTCCGTAATTTCCTAGAAGCGACACGCGATACGGGATCCAGTCCTCATGCAACAAATGTTCGGTGCTCACCAGCCAGTAGCGCAGGACTTCGAAGAAACCTTTTTCACGCACATCCGCGGGAGCATCGAGATAGCGAGGAAAGGAACGAACAGCTTTCTTATAGACCTCGAAGAACAGGCCATCTTTGCTGCCGAAATGCTGGAAGATCGATCCTTTGGCGATGCCGAGCGCTGCGGCAATGTCGCCAACGCGGGCGGCGTGATAGCCCTGCTCGGCGAAATGACGCATGGCCGCGTCAACGATTTTGGCCCTTTTGCCTTCCGAACGGGGCCGGGGTGGCATGCGACGATAACGCGGGGGAGAGACTAGGCTGCTGCCGATTCCACTCATATGCTGACCTCAGGTCAGGAAACTTTACAGAAGATTTATTAGAAATTCAATTCAATTTTTCAGGCTTATGCGGTAACTTATCTTGCTTGCGGTAGGACTTAGTGACCATTGGTCATTAAATGATGGTGCCCGCTTCCCAAAAGATTTATGACGCGATTGTGATTGGCGGAGGCCATAACGGGCTGACTGCAGCGGCGTACCTTGCGCGCGGCGGACTCTCCACGCTAGTGCTTGAACGCAGGGAAATTGTCGGCGGTTGTTGCGTGACCGAAGAGATCGCGCCGGGCTGCCGGGTATCGAGCACGTCGTACATCGCGAGCATGTTGCGGCCGGAAGTGATTCAGGATTTGCATCTGGCCGATCATGGATTGCGCATGGTTCCCTGCGATCCAGCGATCCAGGTTCCCTTCCCGGATGGACATGTGGTGCCGTGGTGGGCGGACCGCGAGCGGGCCAAGAAAGAGTTCAGCAAGATTTCGGTAAAAGACGCCGAGCAATTTGTGCGAGTCGATAATCAACTGAAAAAACTGGCACGTTACTTGCAACCGTTCTTTTTGGAGCCGCCGCCGGAAATTGATACCGCAAGTCTCGGCGGATGGAGCGATCTGTTTCGCGTAGGGAAGCGGTTTCGGGGAATTTCCAGTGACGAAATTTCACAACTGGTGGCATTTCTCACGGGAAGCTTGGGCGAATTTCTCGATCACAATTACGAATCGGAAAAAATGAAGACCATGTTTCTGGCCAACAATGTGTATGGCAAGCATGGCGGCCCGTATCAACCGGGCACGGCGATTGGATTGCTGTTTCATTTATTAAGCGGCGGCGAGCACGAGTTGCAGGGTTTTTACGGGCACGTAATGGGCGGCATGGGCGCAATCTCGCAAGCATTGGCCGCCGAGGGACGAAAACTGGGCGTGGAGATTCGGACATCCGCTTCGGTGGCGCAGATTGAAGCAAAGAACGGCCGGGCCCGCGGGGTGGTTTTGGAAGATGGCACTGAAATTCGCGCGCGTATGGTGCTCTCGAATGCCGATCCTAAACGAACATTTTTAGGAATGTTGTCCGCGAACGAATTGCCGGAAGACTTCTTGCATGCAATTCGAGGCATCAAGATGGATGGCCCCTGCGCCAAAGTGAATATCGTGCTGTCGGAAGAGCCGCATTTTACGGGGACATCTCCCACGGCTACAAAGCTGGAGCGTACGTTCTATACACTGGTGCCTTCGCTCGAATTTGCAGAACGGTGTTACGACATTGCTAAATTCGGAGAGATTCCGGAAGAGCTTTGGGTGGACTGTGTGGTGTCGTCGAATGCGGACGCGTCGCTTGCGCCTGAAGGCAAGCACATATTGACTTGTTTTGTGCAGTATGTGCCCTACCATCTGCGTCAGGGCACGTGGGATGAGAACCGCGAACTGCTCGGCGACCGTGTGGTGAAGAAAATTGCGGAGTATGCACCCAATGTGCCGAATGCGATTCTGGCGCGGCAGGTGCTTACGCCATCAGATCTCGAACGCACCTACGGATTAACCGAAGGCAATATCTTTCACGGTGATTTGCGGCTCGAACAATTGTTCTTCATGCGTCCGGTTTCAGGATGGTCACAGTATCGCACTCCTATTGATGGCCTTTATCTTTGCGGAGCGGGCGCACATCCCGGCGGCGGAGTGACCGGGGCGCCTGGGCATAACGCGGCCCACCAGGTGTTGCGCGACTGGAAAAAAGGGAGATTCAAGGAGGTGGCCGCGTGAGCAACAACAGCTCATTTCCGAAAACTGCTGACATCGTGATTCTAGGCGCGGGCGTCATGGGCGCGTCCATCGCGTTCCAGCTTGCCCAGCGTAAGGCGGGCAAGATTGTGGTCATTGAGAAAGACCACGTGGGCCGCGGTGGCAGCGGGAGATCGTCGGCTCTGGTACGCATGCACTACAGCTATCCGCCGGAAGTGCAAATGGCGTTGATCAGTCTGAAAATGTTTCAAAATTGGCAGGAGCTCGTGGGCGAACCCGGCGACTTCCGCAAGACTGGCTTTGTGCGCATCGTGCATCCCTCTGAGAATGAGCGATTGAAATCGAATGTGGAGATGCAGAAAAAGCTTGGGGTCAACGTTGGTCTGATCACTCGGCAGGAATTGAAAGAGTTGGAACCTGACTGGACGGTGGACGAAGTCGAAATTGCCGCATACGAGCCGGATTCCGGATACAGCGATGGCGCCGGAGTCGCCAATGATTTTCTTACCCGTGCCCGCGATCTGGGCGTGACCTATTTGCCTAAGACCGAAGCAACTTCTTTTGTCGTGGCATGCGGAAAGGTTCGAGGAGTGGTGACCGATCAAGGCGAAATCGAAACACCTGTCGTGGTCTCTGCTCTGGGCCCATGGAGCGGCCCACTGTTTGAGAAGGTGGGGCATGTTTTGCCGATCGAGCCGGAATATCATCAGGTCGCAATTTTGAAGAACGCGCCCGGGATGAAAGGCGGCGGGTGTGCTTGCATTGATTCGGTTACTGCCACTTATTTCCGTTCGGATGCACATGACAAGTTTCTCATCGGCGATTTCTATGGAAGCCGCAAAGTGAATCCTGACAACTTTCCGCAACGGGCTTCGGATGAGTCATTGGAAGAAATCATCGAGCGGGCCAGCCGGCGGATACCGAAACTGGAAAATGCGGAAGTGATGCGCGGGGTCACTGGGATTTATGACATGACGCCGGATGCGCGTCCGCTGCTGGGAGAAGATTCCCGGGCTGACCGGATTGTATGTTTGCGCTGGATTTTCCGGGATGGGATTCAAGATTTCTCCCGCGATTGGGATGGTGATGTCGGAATTGTTG
Organism: Terriglobia bacterium; assembly: GCA_963723765.1. Lineage (GTDB taxonomy): Bacteria > Acidobacteriota > Terriglobia > Terriglobales > Acidobacteriaceae > DATBAX01. The sequence continues at coordinate 277,405 of CAVRSD010000002.1, forward strand.
CTGGACGGCAGCGGAAAGTCGGTGGACATTACCTCGTTCCGCCCCAGCCGTTTCGTGGAAGGTAAACCCATTAAAGCGGGATTTGAGTATCAAGACGATTAGAAGTTACGAATTTAAGGAGAGCGTATGGCTAAGAAAGGGATTCTTGAACGCCTGAAAGACGGGCCAGTCCTCGGGGATGGCGGCTATCTACTCGAACTGGAAAAGCGCGGATGGGTGCGCGCGGGTCCGTTTACGCCGGAAGTTGTCCTGCTGCATCCCGAAGCGTTGCGCGAATTGCACGTTGAGTTTCGGGAAGCCGGGGCCGACGTTTTGCAGGCGCTTACGTTTTATGCCAGCCGCGACAAACTGGCGACGGTCGGCCTGGAGTCAAGGCTCGAGGAGATGAATCGTACGGCGGTGAGGATCGCTCGTGAAGTTGCTGGAGATAAGTGCCTGGTCGCGGGAAATCTGAGCCTGACCTGGATGTATGAGCCGGGAAGCGCCGCGGCAGCGGACAGAGTCCGCAAGACGTTCGATGAGCAACTTGCCGTGCAAGTGGATGAAGGCGTGGACTTCATTATCGGCGAGACATTTTCTTTTCTCGGCGAAGCTTTGCTCGCGGTCGAGCGCGGAAAGAAGACCGGATTGCCGGTGATGGTGACTATTTGCTTCGAGAATACTGACGAGACCGCGGATGGGAAATCCGCGGCAGAAGCGGCCAAAGCGTTGCTCGATGCGGGCGCGGACATCGTCGGCATGAATTGCTTGCGCCCTCCGGAGCACATGCTGGGGCCGATGGAACAGATGCGAAAGGCAGTCGATGGTTATCTCGGCTGTCAGCCTGTTGGTTATCGCACGCCCAAGGCCAAGCCTGACTTCACCAGCCTGCCGGAATTTCCCCTTGGACTCGATCCTTTGCAGCTTACCCGCAAAGAAATGGGAGATTACGCTCTTCGCGCGCGTGAAATGGGCATTAATTACATTGGCTCTTGCTGCGGTTCGGTTGCGATTCATGTTCGCGAGATGGCACGTGCACTGGGTAAGTTGTCCGAAGACCAGCGGGTTTGGAAAAAGGGCGGTGAGAAACCGATGTCGGCTTACGAGTACTACGGCCACGATGAGATGAGCGCGAGTAGCGGCAAAAAGTAGTCGATGAGTACTCCGCCCAACTCGCCCGGAATGCAGAAATCGCTTCCGAGTTCATATTATCTTGCGGAAGAAGTGTTCGCTCGCGAAAAGGAACATATTTTCTTCCGGGAGTGGCTGTGCGCCGGCCGGGAAGAACAGCTTCCAAAACCAGGTGACTCGCTGGTTTTGGATGTGCTGGGTGAAAGTATTCTGGTCGTCCGTACGAAAGAAGGCGAACTCAAAGCTCATTACAATGTTTGCCGTCATCGGGGAGCACGGCTTTGTCTGGGCGACCAGCTCGCAGGAAATATTGGCACTGGTCAGGGGATCGCCGGCGGCGTTACGGCGGCGGGAACTATTCGTTGTCCCTACCACCTTTGGACATACTCGCTTGATGGCCATTTATTGAGCGCTCCCCATCTACGAGAGTCTGATGGCCTGCGTAAAGAAGATTTCTCTCTCTATCCCGTGGGCCTCGAAACCTGGGGAGGATTCTTTTTCCTAAATCTTTCTCTGGAAGCGGCGATACGAGAAAAGCGGTCTTTGCTGACGCAGCTTGGCCTGGCACCAGAGCGTGTCGCACGCTATCCGCTGGCAGAATTGCGGACCGCGCATTCCATTACTTACGAAGTTGCGGCCAACTGGAAAGTGATCGCGGAAAACTACAACGAGTGCTACCACTGCGCAGGAGTGCATCCGGAACTTTGCGAGGTGGTACCTGCATTCAAAGAGCGCGGCGGTGCGCATCTCGACTGGGAGCATGGGATTGACCATCGTGAAGGCGCGTTCACTTTTACTCGTAGTGGTACTACCAATCGCAAGCCTTTTCGCACGCTTAACGAAGCAGAGAAGATCCGCCACAAGGGCGAACTGGTTTATCCCAATTTTCTGTTGAGCTTGTCTCCCGAGCACGTGGCATCTTTTCGGCTTTGGCCGCTCGGACCGGGACGCACACGCGTAATCTGTGATTTTCTATTTCACCCCGATGAGATCGCCAGCGCGGACTTCGATGCCAATGATGCAGTGGAATTCTGGGACCTGATCAATCGCCAGGACTGGGCAATTTGTGAGCGTGTGCAACTGGGGATGCAGTGCCGCGTTCACGAGTTCGGTTACTATGCGCCAATGGAGGACCTAAGCCTCGACATTCGGCGTTACCTGCGGGAACGGCTAGGTGAAGTGGAGCCATCCACTTAATCCCAGCCATTTTCAAGATGACTCCGTCGTGTAACCGAAGGCCTCTACTTCAGAGGCCCGATCTTCTCAATCGCCAACGCGCTGGAACCGCCGCGCTGATAGACTTCCCCGCTGGCCGTCACTCTCTGTCCGGCAAAGGGCAATAGCCTGTCGTTTTGTCCCGACGATGGAGTTGTATTGGCGATCGGCCAGTAGATCGTGCCGTCGTCGGTCAGAATCACCAGTGGAGAGCCCGCTTTGGCGCAAGCGGTCGCGCATGCCCCGCTAATGGGCTGCTTGAGACCTTTGGTGAAGGCGCAGGCTGAATCCAGAACATAGCCTTTTACGGTGATGGATTTGCCTGCATCGCTGCCAACCGCGAAACCGGCCGCCAGCAAAATCAGGAGTGCGAAGCTTGTTGCTTTGCCACTATTCATTTGGGTAATCCTTCCTGTTCGGCTTGCATAAAATGTCCGCTGGATACGAAGGGGTACATATCGCGCGCAAGGTTAGCGGAAATGAATGCGAGGACGCAATAACTAAAAAAGACTAGAAGCCGGCGAGCGGGGTGATTGCTTTGGATTCGGTGCATTCATAAGCGCGGCCTGCGGCGAGGTCCTTGTATTCCTCGGTTCTTCCACTGGGCCATTGAATGACCACGCGATCGATCTTGTCGCGTTTCCCCAATCCGAAGGTAACCGGCAGCTCGGATTGCGAGAGGTAGCTGGAGCCGCCCTTGACCCATCGCGATTGAGTCTGCCCTGCGTGGAAAACGCGGACGGAAGCGCCGATCGCATCCCGATTGGATTTCGTGCCGACCAAATGGAAACGAATACTACGGTTACCAGCAGTCTGGTCGTTGCGGAACAGATAGGCAGGCCCATCGTTCGTGGTCATTAGAATGTCGGCATCGCCGTCGCGATCAAAATCCCCATAAGCCAGGCCACGCCCAACCTTGGGAAGACTGAAGCCGCCTCCGACTTCATCTCCAATTTCGCGGAACACACTTTTGCCGTCGTTCAAGAATAGTTGCGGCGGTTGCGCGTAACCGACATTGCGGACGTTCCGAACCGTATCGTCAATGTGGCCGTTGACAACGATCAAATCGAGAGCGCCATCCAGATTGACATCGACAAATGTACAACCGAATCCCAGAGTATTTTTCGATGCCAGGCCTACCCCGCTCGGAATCGCCACATCTGCGTAATTCCCGCCACCGGAGGCTCGGTACAGTCCAATCATCTCATTATCGAAATTCGTGATCGCCACTCCTGGATTTCCCGAGTTGTCGAAATCCGCCACATCCACTCCCATGCCGGCGCGGGCTTTTCCTTCCGCGCTGAATGCAATCCCTGCATCTACGGCGACATCCTTAAAAGTTCCATTTCGCTGATTGCGATAAAGCTTGTTAGGCTGGGTATCGTTCGCCACCAGCAGATCAGGCCATCCGTCCTGATCGTAGTCGAGCATGGCAACACCTAAAGATTTCGAACTGCTATCGAAAATTCCGCTGGTCGCCGTAACGTCTTCAAATGTCCCATTGCCCCGGTTCCGGAACAACCAGCAAGTCTCGCCGCGATAGGCTTCCGGAGTGCAGTAGGATTTGTGTTTTCCGTCGAGACTGCAAAATACATCGTGTTCAGGAGACCACTTGACGTAGTTGCAGACAAATAAATCCAGGAAGCCGTCGCGGTCGTAATCGAACCACAGGGCTGAAGTGCTGAATGCCTGCCGTCTGCCAAGTCCGCTCGATTCGGTAACGTCGATAAATGTTCCTTTGCCTGTATTCCGGAAGAGACGATTTTGCCCCACGCAGGTGATCAGGATGTCAGGAAAACCATCGTTGTTGTAATCGCCGACAGCCACGCCCATGCCGTACATTTCGATATCGAGACCGGCGCTACGTGTAACATCCGTGAAGGCACCATTCCTATTGTTCCGGTAGAGCTTAAGCGTACTCTGCCCCCGCTTGTGCCCCGGCCAGTCCATGCTGTTGATCAGCAAAATATCCTGCCAGCCGTCGCCGTCATAATCAAGAAAAGCGCAGCCAGAACCCAAGGTTTCGGGAAGAAACTTGCCACCGTAGGCGCCACTATTGTGACGGAATTCAATGCCTGCTGGAGTGGTAACATCCACAAGCCGAAATCCTGGAGCAGCCATTTGCGGCGCAGCTGCCCGCAGCTTCTCAAACGAAAAAGCAGAAGCCGACGCCAGACCTCCCATGCCCAACAGAAAAGATCTTCGATTCACGGCAGGTTTACCAGGCCGCTGCGGATGGCATAGACAACCAATTCGGCGGTTTTATGAATACCCAGCGCGTCCATGATGTTGGCGCGGTGGACGGAAACCGTATTCGCGCTGAGACCAAGCTCGACCGCGATTTCCTTGTTCGACTTCCCGGTGCAGATCCATTGCAAGATTTCCAGTTCCCGCGTGGTAAGGCCTGAACTGCGTTCGCCCTTCAAAGCGTCGGCCCGCGCAATCTGTTCATCAAGCACAATCTCTCCCGCGACTACACGACGAATCGCTGTTCCTAATTCCAAATCCATGGCGTTCTTCAGAATATATCCGCAAGCACCGGCTTCAAGAGCCTGGTTCACCCATGTCTCTTCGGTGTGCATACTCAGCATCAAAATCAGAATCCCTGGGGAGTCTTCCAAAATTTTCCTGATAGCTAGCAGCCCACTCATTCCCGGCAATGCGCAGTCCATAAGAATGACCTTGGGTTGGAGTTCAGCGGCAAGTTGGACGGCCTCTTCGCCACTGCTTGCTTCTCCAGCAACCGTAATGTCAGGCTCGTCTTCGAGGATTCGCCGGAAACCACGGCGCACCAGACTGTGATCATCGACGAGCAGAACGGAAATTTTCTCAGGCATTTGAATCGGGTCTCTCTCTTGGAACAATGAGTCTAACCAATGTGCCACCTTGCGCGGGTTGCATGAAGTCGATTTTTCCGCCCAGCAGCTGCGCTCGCTCACGCATGGCGACGAGACCTATACCGCGGTTCTTCGACGGCAAAGTAAGTCCTGAGCCATGGTCTTCCACTTCGAGCTCCAAACCCTGCGGATGAAAACCGAGGCGCACCCAGGCTTCTTTCGCGTTGGAATGGCGAGCCACATTATTCAGGGCCTCCTGCGCGACGCGATACACATGAATGGCCGCATCCCCATCCAGAACAAACGGGGTCCCTGATTTTGTATACGATATTTTAATGCCTGATTGCTTCTCGATCACGGGAAGATACCAATCAAGCGTGCTTTCCAGGCCCGCTTCCTCGAGCATGACCGGATGTAACGCCTGCGAAAGACTGCGGACTTTATCCAGCGCACTCTGAGCAATCTCCCGCACTTCCACCAACTCGGCGCGGAGAGGCGAGCCTTCCGGTGCATGATTTCGTGCGCGCCCGATCATGGAACCCATCGCGGTCAGGATTTGACCGAACTCATCGTGCAATTCGCGGGAAATGTAGCGCAACGTAGATTCCTGGGTGGCAATCAATTTTTGCGCCAACTCGCTGCGCTGTTCCGAAAGTACCGCGAGCTGCGTGAACAGGCGCCGATTGGAACGGATCACATAGAAACTGGTGAGCAGGATGGCGGTGAGGATCGCCGTCAAAAACAAGTAGACCTGCCGCTGCACCCGGTCATAAATCTCTTTGATGCGCGCGCCAGCCTGTTCCTGGCTTTCGTTGTTTTGGACCAACAACCTCGAGACTGCGGTGCTCAGTGCCTCCTGACGGGCCTGAAGCGATAGACGGATTTGTTCTTTGGCCTCTTTTTCTTTGCCATCGCGGGCCAGAGCAAAGGTACGATCCGCGGCGTCCCAGAACTGCGATAGGCGGCTTTCCAAATACTCGCGCTGTTCCGGCGTGCGGCCGGTCGCGGCGAATTGCGATTCCTGACGCAGGGCGTCATCCAGGTCTGTGCGCATGCGTTGAAACTGCGCCGACCAGGCGGTGAGTGGATAAGGCTCATCGTTGTCCAGCATGTCGCGCATGGCGAGGGCCAGAGAATTCAGTTCATTCTGGATGCGCAAAAGTTGAAGCGAGTCCTTGCGGTTTCGATCGGCCAGGTTGTTCTGCAATTCGCGCAGGCCATTGATCTGGCGGGTGATGTACCAGGAGTACGCCACCACGGCTACAAGAGTCACGATCAGACCGAGGAGAAGACCTGAAGTGGGCGACCGGTCTGGCGAGCGTTGCACGTCCGCAAGGATATAACGGAGGCGGATGAAGTTCCAATTCCCCTAGTTTTCCCTATACCTGCGCGAGATGGAGAGCGAACCACTTTTTTCGATCAAGCCAGGTCTTCCCCGGAGAAAATCCGGCGGTGTTCAACATTTCGCGCACGCTGGACAAGGTGTACTTGTAACTATTTTCGGTATGGATGCGCTCTCCGTTGGCAAACCGGACGCGCAAATTTAGCGCTCGCAGATTCACGATCTGCGGCTGCAGACTTTCCAGGTGCATCTCCATACGGGATTGAGACGCATTCCACTTCGCGACATGGCGGAAGGAATCGATATCAAAGTTTGCATCCAGCTCGCGGTTGATTCTGTGCAAAATATTCTTGTTAAACTCCGCCGTTACATTTTGAGCATCGTCGTAGGCGGGCACCAGAATTGCAGAGTTTTTTGTCAGATCCGTCCCCAGCAAGAGTGCATCGCCTGGGCTAAGTTCGCTGTGCACCGAACGCAACATATCGATGGCAGCGGGCAGCTCAAAGTTCCCGATGCTTGATCCCAGGTACAAAACCAGTTTACGCCCCGGAATATCGCGCAGAAAGCCGAAGCCATCGCTAAAATCTGCGATCACGGGCCGAATACACGTTTGGGGGGATTCCTTAGTTACTCTTTCTCGAGCTTCGGCCAGAGCGGCCGATGAAATGTCCACTGGGAAATACATCACTCGCATCTGCCGGTTGGCAAACGCTCGCAGCAGTGTACAGGTCTTGGCTGCAGTGCCAGCGCCCAACTCGACGATTGTCGTGTCCGGACCGACCGCACGCGCCATCTCGGACGCATGCTTTTGCAAAATACCGAGCTCCGTACGGGTCAGGTAGTACTCCGGCAGTTCGGTGATTTTTTCGAACAAAGCCGAGCCGGCAGCATCATAAAACAGTTTGGAAGGCAGTGTTTTAGGATGGCTGGTTAGACCCTGCTCAACCTCCGAGGCAAACGACGGTACCGAGATGAGTTCGCGAGCGATCATTTAGCCAACCTTAAACCAGAAAATTGCCAGCGTGTATGCGGCGGGAAAAAATTGCGATAGGTGGCGCGAATATGGCTGGCAGGCGTGGCATACGAACCTCCTCGCAGCACAAATTGATTACACATAAACTTGCCGTTATATTCACCGAGCGCGCCCGGAGCCGACTGAAATCCGGGGTAGCCAATGTAAGGACTCGCCGTCCATTCCCAAACATCGCCGAATGCTTGCTGGAATCCCTCGCCGATGGCAGCTTGCGGATGGAAAACATTGTCTTCCAAGAAAGTACCCTTTGCAGGCGCACGCACTGCCGGCAATTTCCCACTCTTCTTCTAAAGGCAGTCGGGCACCACTCCATCGCGCATAAGCGTCGGCTTCGTAAAAGCTAATGTGACAAACCGGCTCAGCAGGGTCGAGTTCTCTGGTTCCGGTTGTAACGCCACCGGCTATGAATTGATGCCAGGAACCATCGTCATGGCGCTCCCAATACAACGGTGAGTTCCAGCTTTGATTGCGAACCTGGTCCCATCCATCGGAAAGCCACAGCTCAGGACAGCCATAGCCATCGTCTGCCATGAATTCCAGATATTCGCCGTTCGTCACTGCGCGGGACGCAATCTGAAATGGCCGCAACAAAACTTCATGCCGGGGCCCTTCGTTATCGAAAGCGAATCCCTTCCCGTCGTGACCGATCATGTGTATGCCGCCTTCGATCCCAATCCAGCTCAGCGGAGGCGCTGATCGAACATGATTCTGGCCCGAGACCCCATCCCACCGCAGTGGCGAGGACCACAGCGCGTGTTTGATATCCATCACGATCAGTTCTTGATGCTGTTGTTCGTGATTAAGCCCAAGTTCTATTAACGGCAAAACTTCTTCGCCCAACTCATCCAGTGTTGTTAATAAGACCGAATCCACATGAGATCGATAAGCGTGAACTTCTTCCAAACTCGGACGCGACATCAACCCTCGTGATCCGCGCAGAGGATGTCCACCAAGCTTTTTGTAATAAGAGTTAAAAAGATAGGTGTAACGCGGATCGAACGGAACATAGTTGTGAGAGTGTTGGGCAAGAATAAAAGTTTCAAAGAACCAGGTGGTGTGCGCAAGGTGCCATTTTACCGGGCTTGCATCCGGCATGGATTGCAGCATCTGATCTTCGGCGGAGAACGGCTCGGTCAGCCGCATGCTGAGGTTGCGAACCTCTGAGAACCGCTCGCGAAGAATACCGACACTGCCAATCGATTTTTGTTCCAAGCTCACAGACATGCGCTACTCCTTCTTCTGGGACAAGCGCTCACAAGCCAATGCGGTATAGCCGAACGGAGAAAGCATCTTACTATGATGTCCGGCAATAAGGGGCCGTTGTTTTATTTGTTGCGGGGCTGCTAAGCTCATACCCAAGCATGGCTAACCTCACCAAAATAAAGCGCCCAGTCTCCCGCGAACCGGAATCCACAAAAGAAATGACCGCGCTCATTCGTCAGGCTTGTCTGGTCGCCCGGGATGCCGCAGCCAACACCAGTGAGTTTATTGGAAATTCCTCGAAAATGGCATTCCTGGCGGTGAAAGATTGCGAAAAGGAACTGGACCGGATTGAGCGTCAGGTTGACGAGAAAATCACCAGCGCGATCACCGAAGTTACAGAAGCCGAGGCGCGCGAACTGCTTGCCTGCCTCAAATTCATCACGGATTTAGAGCGCATTGGAGATTTGACGTGGTCAGTGGTCAAGCGGGTGCAAGCGGTCACTCCTCGTCTGATGGCCGAGGACAAACGCGACCTAATCACCATGGCGGAAACACTGGAAAAGATGTTGGATCGCATTCGTGAGGGTTTTGTGAACCGCGACGTGGAGCCTGCGACATGGGTACTGCAAACCGACTCACAGATTGATCAGGCTTGCCATGCCATGTTCCGGCGGCATCTGGAAAGCACGGATCGACGTCCACGCGAGTACAGCACTCATCTGCTGCTTATGGCTCAGGCTTTTGAGCGCGCCGGCGACCACGCCAAAAATCTGGCCGAAGAAGTATTCCACCTGGTGGAAGGCCGCAGCGTTCGTCACGAACTCAAGCGGCGTCAACCAGAAGGATAAGTCAGCAAATCCTCTGACAGAGCCTGCTGACTTCTTTCATCTCTAAAAGATATTCCGGAATCCCCAGAATAAGAATCCTGACAGCATCATCGAAATTGGCAGCGTGAGTACCCACGCCATAATCAAATTACGTACAGTCCCCCACTGCAGTCCGGAATGATTTGCCATCATCGTGCCGGCGATTCCAGAAGAAAGTACGTGGGTGGTGCTCACTGGAAGCCCGAATCCGTCAGCGGCTCCGATGGTAAGCATAGCGGTGATTTCCGCAGCCGCTCCCTGTCCGTAAGTCAGGTGGTCTTTGCCAATTTTTTCTCCCACCGTCACTACAATCCGCTTCCAGCCCACCATCGTGCCCAATCCCAGCGCCATCGCTACCGCGACCTTCACCCATGTCGGAATGAACCGGGTCGAATGATCGATGTGCTTTTTATAATTCGCCAGCACTTCCCAGTCAGCCGGAGAGATATCTCCCTGCTTTTTCTTCTGCATCAAACGGAAGGCTTCGCTGACCAGGTACATGTCGTTGCGGAAGTTGCGTATGCGATCATTTGGCACCTTGGACAACTCGCCAAATAAAACCGTTTCATTGCCGATATCGCTGACCAGTTCGCGTAACGCCAGCATAGTGTTCGGTGTAAATTCCTTGGTGCGAACGTAATCCGTAACTTCTTCCCGGGGATCGCCGATTACAGCGGTGGGAACGACATACTTGTTGAGCGTGGCGGCTGCCTGCTGCGAAACAGCAATAAAATCGTCGGACTCCTGACGGGTCACCGCATGGTTCAAGGCGTAAGCGGTCGGAACCGTGCCGATGAGAATTAACATGATCAGGCCCATACCCTTTTGCCCATCATTGGAGCCGTGAAAAAAGCTTACCCCGGTGCATGTCAGTATCAGGAACGCGCGAATCCAAAATGGTGGCGGTTCGGACCCGACTGGAGCCTGGTAAAGGGCTTTATTCTTGATAAACGCCTTCATCAACTTCAACAGAAGAAACGCACAGGCAAAACCCACCAGAGGTGAGAGCAGCAGCGACTTCCCAATATTTGCGGCTTGCGCCCAATCCACTCCGCTGGTGCCAGACCTGGCCTGCATAAGCTGATTGGCAATACCGACGCCGATTACCGAACCAATCAAGGTGTGAGAACTCGATGCGGGAAGTCCGAAATACCAGGTTCCAAGATTCCAGATGATGGCCGCTACCAACAATGCGAACACCATCGCGAAGCCAGCCTTGCTTCCCACCTGGAGAATCAGTTCCACTGGCAGCAGGGAGACTATGGCGAAGGCCACCAGACCGCTCGAGGTCAAGACGCCAACGAAATTCCAAAAGCCGGACCAAACAACCGCGACGTGAGGCTCTAGCGAATGCGTATAAATGACTGTGGCCACTGCATTCGCGGTATCGTGAAAACCGTTCACGAATTCAAATCCAAGAGCGACCAGAAGGGCTATCCCCAACAAAACATAAGGCAGGACGGAACCGCTATGCATGCCAGAAAGGTCTGTGAGCAAATGGAATCCGGAATAAACGCAGCCCACGAGCAGGACCAGTCCGAATGCCAGCATGCCAATTTTCCCTGGACTTCGGCCAAGTTTTGCGTCGAGGGAGGGAGCGGTTACGGTCGCCATTAGGTTCTCCTGAGAAATATTCTGCTCAGGATCAAAAAGAACTCTCGCCCCGAGCCAGGCGCCACTATAGGGAAGGATTGTTAAAGAAATATGAATATTAGGGAGAATTACGCGACGGTCCACTCCTACGGTGGAAAAAGTCGCAAGATGAACGGCCTCTCCCGGCAAACGGGTAAAATGCTGGATTCCCGGTAATATGCTCGAAACCTCAGAGGAGACAACTGAATGAGCCGATCGGGTTGTTGGCTGTTTTTTGGCGTAATCGTCCTAAGTGCTTCCATCGCAGCGCCGCAAGCTCGGCCCAGCGCCGAACAGCGCGCCGGCCACTATCTCGAATCCGTGCGGAGCGAGCCTTCGCTCCTGCTTGCCTTCCTGCGCGAAATGCCCAAGGGCGGCGATTTGCACAATCATCTAGCCGGAGCCCTTTATGCTGAAAATCTGATCGATTATGCCGTGGACGACGGCCTTTGCGTGGACCGGACGACATCCGTGCTGATTGCTCCTCCCTGCGATGCATCCTGCGAAAAGTACACCAGCAAGCCCGCTGTCCGGTGCGCCTACCATGACCATGTGCTCTACAATTCCATGATCGATGCGTGGTCTATGCGTAATTGGAGGGTTGGCGATGAATCCGGCCATGACCACTTTTTCGCCACCTTTGATAAGTTCTTGCTGGCGACCCAGACGCACACCGCGGAAGCAGTAGCTGAAGCCACTTCGCGAGCTGCCGCCGACCATCTTCAATATCTGGAACTTATGAACACTGCAGACGGCACACAATCTGCCCAATTGGGCCTAAAGACCGGTTGGGACGATGATTTCGCGAAAATGAGGGAGCATCTGCTGGCCGATGGGCTTGGCGATATCGTCGCAGCCACCAGCAAGCAACTTGATGGGGACGAAGCAAAAGTCCGTTCGATACTGAAATGCGGTACACCCGAAGCGGAGGCTGGCTGCCAGGTCACCGTCCGTTACCTCTATCAAGTATTGCGAGGGCTGCCGCGACAGGCTGTGTTCGCGCAAATTTTGCTTGGGTTTGAACTGATGAAAGCCGACTCGCGCTTCGTGGGTCTGAATCTGGTTATGGCGGAAGACTGGTACGTCCCCATGCATGATTTTGATCTGCATATGAAGATGCTCGACTACCTGCACGGCCTCTATCCCAAAGAACACATCAGTCTGCATGCCGGCGAGCTGGCCATGGGCCTCGTACCTCCTGAAGGATTAAGCTTTCATATCCGTGAGTCAGTTGAGCTTGGCCACGCCGAACGTATTGGACACGGCGTGGATGTGATGAACGAAAACGACGCTATTGGTCTTCTGCGCGAAATGGCCAAGCGCAATGTACTGGTGGAAATCTGTCTGACATCCAATGACGTAATTCTCGGGGTTAGCGGCAACGACCATCCCTTACCGGCGTATCTGCGATATGGCGTGCCGGTAGCACTCGCAACTGATGACGAGGGGGTTTCGCGGTCCGATATGACCCACGAATATTTGCGCGCAGCGGAAACCTATCGTCTTTCTTATCCCGACCTCAAGCGCATGGCACGTCAAAGTTTGGAACACAGTTTCTTGCCCGGAGCCAGTCTTTGGACAGACCCCAAATCGTTTCTTCCTGTAGCGGTCTGCGCATCCGATTCTCGCGCTGAAGGCAAGGTATCGGATGTTTGTCAGAAGTTTCTCGACAATAGCGAACGGGCACGCGTGCAATGGAGTTTAGAGAAAGAATTCACTGGATTCGAAAAGAAGTTCTAGCCTCCAAATGCTAGAATTTGCTTTCTTACTTCGCTGGATTTCCGGCAGCCCTAGGTTCCCATGAAAGACGACTTTACTCGCGCCGAATCCGCCGCCCAGTTTCTGGCCTCGCAGACCCACCTCTTCCCCAAGATCGGGATCGTACTCGGCTCCGGCCTGGGAGCATTTGCCGATGAACTTTCCGAAGCTACCAAAATTCCTTACGAGAACATTCCATTCTTCCCGCGCTCGACCGCCATTGGCCATGCCGGACAGATGGTGATTGGGAAATCCGTAGACATTCCTGTCGCTGTTATGCAGGGACGCGTGCATCTCTACGAGGGTTATTCGCCACAGGAAGCAGCATTTCCCATACGCGTATTCGGACAGATGGGAGTCCACGCTCTAGTCCTTACCAATGCGGCGGGCGGAATCAATCTGGAATATAAGGAAGGCGCGCTCGTCGTGATTACCGACCACTTGAACTTGCAGGGTCAGAACCCTCTGGTCGGGGCCAACGATGACCGCTTCGGTCCGCGATTCCCCGATATGACGCAAGCTTATTGCAAGGCTTATCGGGAAATGGCGCTATCGGCCACGCACAAAGTGGGAAAACTTATTTATCAGGGGGTTTATGCCGGGCTGCTGGGGCCAAGCTACGAAACTCCGGCTGAAATTCGCTACCTGCGAACCATTGGCGCGGATTTGGTCGGGATGTCCACCATTCCAGAAGTAATTGCCGCCCGCCATCTGGGATTGAAAGTCTTAGCGATCTCCTGCGTCACCAACATGGCCGCCGGAATTCTCGACCAACCCATCAGTCACGAAGAAGTATTCAAAACCGCCGATCGGGTTAAAGAAGATTTTGTGGCATTGCTCCGGGCGGTGATCCCACAAATCGCGGCAGATATTGAAAGCTCCACCGAATGAAAAAGGGCCGTCCTTTTGGGCGGCCCCTTTCCGGTTAGAGAATACAACCTTCGGCTAGCGAGCAGTGGCTGCTGCGACCACACCCTGGACGAAAGCCAACCCGTTCGGTGTGCCCAGGCCAGTTACGTTATCCCATCCCCAACCGGTCGTCAGGGACGAATCGGTACCAAACGAAAGAACATACCAGCGAGTTGACGTGCCATTATAGAAAGCGCTGACAAAATCAGTCGTATTCTCCAAGGGCTGCGCCAAATCACTGGCAGATTCGGTGATAATCGGGCTTCCCGGAGTGTCGATTGTTCCCGACACATTGTTCCGAGAAATAGGACTGCCATCGGTAACGTCAGTGATCGCGCCAGCCGGCAAACCGTAGAGCAACGGCGCGGCCTGACCCAGTGGCACTCCTGCAGCCTGGTTTGCGATCGCCCACATGGCTGAGAACATGGGGCAAGCCAGGCTCGTACCACCGATCACCCCGACGTCTTGTGGGTCTCCTGACACACCGTCAGGTGTAATGATGATCTCAACACCGGTATAGGGATCGGCGACATAAGAGATGTCCGGAGCCATACGCCAGCTACTGCCCAGGCTGCTTTGGTACGCAGGGGCGGCCCAGACTCCACTCGTTCCTCCACCCGCTCCATAAATGAAGCCTAGCTGCAGCGGGGGAACAATTGGCGGGTTCGGAGTAGCGTTGGCAATGCGGGTCTCGTTATTGCCCCAACCGGTTTGGAAGAACATCTTATGGCCAGCTGTCAAGAACAAGCTGGTACCACCCACTCCAGTGGAATAAGGAGAGCTGGCAGGCATACTGACCGTGGTGAAACCATCGGCGGCAAAGAAATCCCCGTGGTCCCCCGTGGAGAAGTTTACCGACATGCCCAGCGCCGCTCCCAACTCACTTAAGTTGTTTTCGACCACGAGCTCCGAGGGCAGGAATTCGGAGAGCAGCTCCTCTTCGATTCCCCAACTGTTGGAGATTGAATTGCCCAGGCCAGTTTGAATCGCGTACAGGATGGCAGTGTCAAGATTGGTGAAAGAGTTGTCCGCTGCCAGGACGAGCGCGATGTTCGCACCTGGAGCGACTGTGTGCGACCATTGCACATCCAGCGTGGTTTCGTCATTCCAGCCGCAAGTGGAGCCGCACGAAGTGGGCCCGCTGGGGTAGAAAACCTGGAAATTCGACGAGGTTAGGGGAGGAAGACCGTTCAGAGAGGAGAATTCGTTTGAATCCCCGAGAATGGTGTCGGAACCGAACGCATCGATAATCGCGATAGTCTGACCGCTGCCGTTCCAGCCTTTTTTGTAAAGTGCGCTGAGGCTGTACGCTTTTTGTATTTCAGCGGAATCATAGCCGCAGGGCGGGAGATGCGGGGGGCCGGATGCGATATTCGAGCCATAACGGG
Organism: Terriglobia bacterium; assembly: GCA_963723765.1. Classification (GTDB taxonomy): domain Bacteria; phylum Acidobacteriota; class Terriglobia; order Terriglobales; family Acidobacteriaceae; genus DATBAX01. The sequence continues at coordinate 292,698 of CAVRSD010000002.1, forward strand.
TGCCATAGTAGAGGCCTACTGGGCCGGCGTGTCCAGTCCTGAATTTCCGCGTAATCGCCTCGGTGAGGCAGTGTCCATTAAAGAAAAGTCCATCCGGTCCCACGGCAGAGGCAAGAGGAACGGATGCAAAAGCTTTGCCGGTATCAGGATTAATGGGCCGCATCGAGTAGGGCTGGTATTTAAGATCGGACAACCCCTGCACGGCCGCCACCAATTTACCAGCAGCGCCTTCGACCACAGGCTCGGCAGTGTTTGCCCGGAAGGTCTGCCCGTTCATCTGGAAGCGGTTGATCTGAACATGGAAGGCGCTCTGGGTGTCGCTGATGCGGCCTTGCGCCGAGATAAAGTGATTATTCTTATCCACGGACGAGACCCGCAAATTGTGCGAAGTGAGAAAGTCACGCATCGTGGCCACATCTTCAGCGGTGGGCGCGAAGCTAGCCTTGTACTGTTCCAGGGTGAGCCAGTGATGATAATTCGGAGATCCTTTTTGATACATCTGCTTTACTAATTCATCGAGCCCTGCTTTATTGTGCTGGTTTAACCAGACAGTTACCGTAATCGGCTTGGATAGATCTTCCGGGCCGAGATTTTTCGCGTTAGATAGCAACCGGGGTTTGCTGCTGCTCGCTGATTGCGAAAACGCTGCCCCTGCCAACAGCGTAACCACAGCCAGCAAAGTGGCAATTCCGGCACGAATTTGCGACTGACCACTGCGAATCAACATGCGTATTTCTCCTGGGAGAGTGAGATGGGTTCTGCTTCGCCGTTAGCGCGGACTTCAAGAGCGGTCTTGGAAGCTGGAAAGGAACGCCTGAACCCTGCGACCATCGGCACCGACATGGGTGGGGACATCCGTGACGCGCTTCAATTTTCTGCTTTTCTTCTGGGGCCCGACTACTGTTGCCCGAAACTCCATTGCCAATGATGGCGTTCCGGCAGCGAGGGTGTGAAGTTTGTCACTACCGATAGCAAGAGTCAAGCAGGAAACACCCAACATCCGTTGAGTGAAATACTTTGCACATACTGCAGGATTTTGACTATAGGCGCGGCATTTGGAGGACACAACCTAGTGCTGTAGGCTTAAATCTGCATAATAACTGAAGCTCGAAAGCGCCACCTGGTCGCTGCCAGGAATGTAAAACCCAAACTTGCCCTGGGTTAGGTTCGCGCCAGACACGCTCCACTTATCCAGGACCATCCACGCATCGCCGTTCCGGGTTTGATGAACCACCTCCGTCGGCGTCACGCGGATCTGGATAGTGCGAAAACTTTTCTTGTCAGCTTTCAGCGGGAACCTCAATTCGTCGGTCTTTACGCCATTCCGGAAAATACTGCGATAGAAGTAATTCTCATCCATTTGAAACAGGCCGTAGTTATTGGGGTCGGTATAATTCACCACCCATTGCAGCCGGTGGCCCTTGAGCAGCATGGCCGAAAATACAAACGTTCCGGATGCAGGCGAACTGTTGTACAAAACGTAGTCGCCGCCATGGTGAACATAGCTGCCCTTTTCCGATTTCCAACCCTGGGGATCATCCCACTTGGACATTCCACCTGGAGCCAGCGGTAGTTCAATGCTCCTGGACTGCCCTGCGATGACTTCCACGGTCGTCGAGCGAGTGATGCCGTCCGCAGTTCGTGCCGTAAGAGTGTAGGACCCTGGCGCCAGATTGAGCACACTACCGCTATTCACCTTGAGCGAAGACTCGCTTCCCTTGGCGAGTGTCACGGTCGCATCTGATGCAGGGAAAGTAATCTTCAGTTCGCCCGATGCTGCATCCAGGGTGACCTCAGGGCCAGTCAACAAGACAACCGCGCCAGCCACAAAGTGCTTCTTGATCTGTGCTGGCCGGAACCGATCTTTACGCAAGTCGATGACATGGTCGCCAGGATTTATGGTCGAAACACTCAGAGTTCCGTCGGACTGGACGGTGCCTACCTGCACCTGATCAATGGCAACCACTGTGCCTGGAGTCCCCCCCTGGATGGAGAGCGCCGAAAAATGAGGAACCGGTTGCAAAGTAAAGTTCAGCTTGCTTTGCTCGCCCTTGCGAATGCGGACCTTTTGTTCCGGGACTTCCTGAAATCCATTCTTGGAAACTCGGACGGTGTAGTCCCTGGGCTCGAGATTCGGAATTCTCAATTGGCCATTCTGACTTGTATTTGCCTGCAGTTTGTCATCCAAAAAGACCTTCACCTTGTCCTGCCCGGTCACGATCAGAACCGTGCCGATATTCTCTCCGGATTGCAGGAAAGTGGTAAGAGTTGGCATTGGGCCGGCGTCTATATCCAGCTTGTATTCGTCATTGCCCCGGCCCACCGTCAACTGATGTGTACCGGGCGCGACCTGGGCAAAATCCGCTCCGTTCCCGGTTGCATCGACGGCAGGCTGGCCGTCCAGGCTCAGCTTCGTCGCGGCATCACTGGAATAGACGTGGAATTGGCCTCCCCGGTTGGCGACAATCACGGCCAGCACGCCACGAGCCGCAATCGGCCCCTTGAGTACCGGTAAAGCATTCGGGTCCGTCGAAAAGGAAAAGGCGGCATCTCCCTGCGCTCCAGCAAATTTTATGGTGTGGTCACCGGACGTCAGTGTATCGAGCGTCCACTGCGCTCCCTGGAGGTCAACCGCGGGCTGGGTGTCGAGGGAGACTTTCCCGATACCAGTGTCAGAAGAAACTCGCAGCACTGGAAGCACCGGTTCCAAAGTTAGATCGAGTGAATTCGCAGCTCCGGCTTTGACTTCGAGCGAACTGCTTTTGGATTGATAACCATCCAGCTGAGCCTCGACTTGATAGACGCCTTCGGGAAATTCAGCTTGAAGATCGGAAATGCCACGGACCTGGTTATTGATCCGAATGGTGGCTCCCGGCGATGTGTGGATGGTCACAGCAAATTGCGTTACGGCGACCGGCGTGTTTAGCCTATGCGGACGATGCGCAATAAACACAAGCAAAACTACCAACAACGCCGCGCCTGCAATTGCTGCCCCAACCCATTTGGCGATTGGACTTCGTATGAATCCAGCAAGATTCAGCGATGCGAATTTTTCGTTTACAACACGAAACATTACTTTGAGGTCGTCAGACAATGATCCGTGCTTCAAAGGAGCCTGCGGCGAAACCGGAGATGGTGCAGTGGCAGCAGACGTGGAGGAACTCGCAGCAACGGCGGAAAGCTTCGCGGCGGCAGGAACGTAGGTTGCCGTATTTTCTGCGCCTATGAGCGTTTGGGTTGCCGTGGGTTCTGGTTTCGTTCCCGATGAACTGGGCATTGGGACTGGTGAAAGCTTCAGTCTCGTCAGAAAGGCGTTGGCAGCTGCCAGAAACTCCTCGTCGTCAGCATGCTTACTCGCCAGAACGCGGGCACGTTCTCCGACGGCCTGTTTCGCGTTGTCATCCGTGATGGTCTCGGCTTCCCGCTCCACTTTTCGCAACTCATCCAGGTCGCGACGGCGCACTTGCCGCCTCTGCGATTGCAATTCTCTTTGCAGCGTTTCGTGAATTTGAATGAGCCGAGGCTCGCGCGAATAGCTCGCTAATCCTTCCTCAATGCGGGCAAGAGCACCTGGCAAATCTCCAGCCGCCTGCAATTTGCGCGCATGAGAAAGGCCATCGTTGACGTACTGCTCACGCTTTTGATCAAGAATCTGCGTTCGCACGGTTTTGGCCAGGGGATGGCCGGGATTCAATTCGAGAGCCTGTTGCGTCAACTGCTCGGCTTCCTGCCAATTGCTATCGACAGTAAGACGCGCTTGCTCGATCAAAGCATTGGACAATACTGCCCGCGTCAGAGAATTATGCTCATCCAGTTCGTAAGCTTCTCGCAGCAGTTTGAGCCCATCGGCGAATTGCCGCTGCGCGCACAAATCCTGGCCTTCCGCCATCAAGCGGTTTGCCTCTGTCGCTCGTTCCACCCCCTCTCGGGCGAGCTTTGCGAGTTCCCCAAGCTCCGCGTCGTTGGGAAATTCCACAGTGGCTCGCTCCACTAAATCGAGCGCGCGGGAATAATCGCTGGAATGAAGACAAGTATCGATCTGCTCGATGAGACTGGTCTTGGCTTCGATACGAGACTGCTGTTCCCGCCGTTTCTGCAGTCGTTCGATCTCGAATTTCAGTCCCGGATACGGACTGTAAATCGTGCGCAGAATTTCCCAGTCATTGACGGCATCGTTAAATGCGCCCTGCTCCTCATGCTGGTGGGCCCGGGTGACGATCGAATCGACCAGATCACGCTTGTCCCGTACCAGCCGCATGGTGCGTTCGAAATGCGATTCGCCGGGATGCAGTTCGAGCGCTTCCTTCAGAATATTCAGGCGTTTATCGAGATCCGGCTCCGCCTCCACTTGCCGGTCCACCGAGGCAATGAACGCGGAGAGTTCCAGGCGCTGCTGTTCTTCCACGTCATACTTAAGCGCCTGGAAAATCGCGTTTCCGGGATACTTAATCAGATAGGTTTCGCACGCAGCCAGAGCCTTATTGAAGTTGCGCTCCGCAAGATATTTCCGCGCTTCCGCATAAGCGGTGTTCATTGCGTCGTGTTCAGACCGGACTTCATTGTAGAAACTCTGGTAAGAGCCGCCGCGTTCAGGATTCGAGGAATCCGGCGCGCGACGATCCAACTCCAGCACAACCGCCAGCTTGGTCAAGGCGCTGCTCACATCGCCTTTTTTCCAGGCATCCATGGCGGCCCGATGGATCTGAGCTTTCTCCTGGCGCAGCTTGTTATATTCCTGCTCCTGGCGATCGACCTCCGCAATCAGTTGTAGAGCGCGGGTTTCGCTGGGTTTGAGTTGCAGAACATTTTCTAAAGCTTCGCGGGCGTGGGGATAGGCATGATTGTCGATGTGCTGGCGCGCGAGCTTGTACCAGTTTTCTATCTGCCGCTCGCTGCGCCGGCTTTCGATCCTGCTTTTCAGTGTGAGAGCCGCCGCATGATCGGGCTCAATCTGCAGGATTTCCTGCAGCTTCTGCAGTGCCATGGGATCTTCTTCTTCTTCGAAACGCGCCTTCGCGGCATCCATCAATTGCGCGACGGTCTTCCGTCGCACTGCGGTAGATAGTTGGTCTCGCAGCGCTACCAATGAGGCGTCGATATGGCCTTCTGCTTCCAGCTCTCCTAAAATTTCCCCGGCAAACTGATAGTCTCCCTCTTCCAGTGCTTTGGTGGCACGTTCGAGCCGCGGCCGGGTACGCGCCGGGTCGAAGAATTCAATGGTCTCGTTGCGGAGAGCTTTGTTCAGAGTGTCGGCAAAATCTCGCGCACTGGCAAACCTGTGCCACGGCTGCTTCGCCATTCCTTTATGCACTACACGGCTGATGGATTGGCTCACCGCCGGATTCAGTTCCGAGGCTGAAGGTGGAACCTGACGCAAAATTGCATCAACAATTTCATCTCCCCGCGCCCGCTGGAACGGTTGTCTTCCCGTGAGAGCCTCGTAGCAGACCACACTCAGCGAAAACATGTCTGAGAGGGCAGAGAGTGGCTTCATCTCGATCTGCTCCGGAGACATGTAGAGCAAGGTCCCCTTCTGGCCCCTGGTCGTGTGGTTGTCGGTCATGTGGGCGACGCCGAAATCGATGATCTTGACCGAGTCGTCTTCCATCACAAAAATGTTGCTGGGTTTCAGGTCACGATGCACCAGGCCCCGTTCATGCGCAGCCTGCAGTCCCCGGCAGGTTTGCGAAATGATTTCGACAGTGCGCTCGACGGTTAAGCGATGGCTGGCGTTCTTGATGAAATTTTCCAGGGTCGTGCCCGGCAGCAGCGGCATGACGAAGTAGGGCTTCGCTTTGCCGTCTTCTTCAAACTCTCCAATATCAAAAATCTCGACGATGTTGGGATGGCTCATCGAAGCGAGCACATCGCATTCTTTGTAGAACAATTGGAGAGACGCAGGATCGGGGAGATCGAGAATGGTTTTTAACGCGACTTCGCGGCGAATGACAGTGTCATACGCCCGATAGACCAGGCCCATGCCACCCTGACCGAGAACCTGCCTGACCTCGTAACGGCCAGCCAGCTTTCGGGGTGTGGCGGGAACCTCCATGGCGTAGTCCTCCCAACTCGGGGAGGCCTTAGAATATTAAAGGTTTTCCGGAAAAAGTGAAGCCCCTAAGCCATCTTTATTCCTTTTATCCTTGGCCCATGCGTATTCCCTAATTATCAGCATTTTCAGCGATTTGCCGCGTTCGGCGCAGCTGGGCTAGTAGGCGGATTCTCTGCTCTTACCAACAACGCAACTCGTGGGAACAGGAAGTGCCCGGCAACATCATCAATGACGTTTACCTGGCAAGTGTAGAAACCGGGCTTTAGTTGTGTTAAGGCGACGTCCAGCTGAAACACGGCGGCTTTCCGGTCGCGCGCCGTCAGTTCTTTTGTATCCACCAGCGGGGTTTCGTAAACTTTAGTCTTCCCCTGGAAAAACGCCACGTTGGTCATAACTCGAATGCCTGCGTTGTTGTTCCCGCCATTCTCGTGTCCCGGATCATAGACTTCGTAATAGAGATAAAGGTGCTGCCCGTTGGAAAAGACGTGGGTTACGCTGGGAACGATCTCGGAACCGTCGCGTACCAGAGGATTGTCCGCGTTCTTTTTCTTGCCGGATGGCTCGATCTGATTGGCCAGAACCACCGAACTCATTTTCAGCGGCTGGGCCTTCAGGTCAGGAACGGTGAAGTCGGTTTCAAATGAACCCATCTGTCCTGTCTGATTTTCGCGCACCACAAATTTGAAATGATATTTGCCGGTGGGAAGAACGAATCCACTGTCATACTGCACGTTCTTTTGTTTCACTTGCGTCGACGTGTTTACCGCCAGCTTCACCGTGTCGCGCATGTTTCCTACCGGGCGTTTGTTGGCATCCAGCACGATCCCAATGACGTCCAGAGTAGCTTTGTCCTGAGAACTGCTGCTGACAAATGGAATCTGCGATCCCGGTACGACCAACGAAACCGGAACGAAGAAACGGTCGTTGCCGATACGAAAGTAGCCGGACGCAAGATAAAGCGGCAAATCGGTGGCCGGGAGATCAGAAGTAAGTTGTTCTTCAAGCTGGCGTTCGCGATCGTCTTTGTTGGAGTGTTTATAGTCGGCGGGAGCGTAATAGCCGTGACGATATTCGATTTTGACCCCAGGGCGGTTGAGGCTGACCGTGATACGCCGGTAATGCCCGTCCCGCGCGGGATTGGTGCTGTGGTAGCCAAGAACGTAGTACGTGGAAGTGTCGTCCTGCACCCCTTTGAACACTTTGCTGAAATCGTTGGAATCGAGGAAGGCGCGGCCGCCGGTGTCGCCCGCCAGCGTGACCAGGGTTTCCTGCGTGGTGAAATTGGAGTTCAAAGCATTGAGCGAGGACTGTCCGGAATATGGCGAGGTGCCGCGCAGGCTGGCACTCTGGGCTTCGCCACCCGACACCAAAGCTTGCAGCCCACGAATGTCGAGGGTGTAAATCGACAGGTTCGCGCGCACGGCGGCGTTGGTCGCAGAGCGCAACTCGGACTGGTTCTCAATCCCTGTGCGATCCATGCCACTAGAAAAGTAGATCAAGGATTTCTTCTGATCGATGTGAGCCAGTTGCTCGGCCACGGACCGCAAAGCTTCCAGCCGTCGATCAGTGTTGAATACGTTGTATTCAGTGTCGTCCACAGTAAAAGATCCGCCCGTGTCCGCCGTGCCTTCGGTGGTACCGGTGCTTCCCTCTTCAAACCCTTGTCCAGAGCCCGCATTGAAGGACTGCAATATTTTCTTGAGCCGCGCCCGGTCGGAAGTGAAGTCCTGATTTAATTGCAAAGAACTTCCTAAAGAAACGATGGACACCAGATCCGCCGGTTCCATTTGCTTGTCCACATAGTTCTCCGCAGCCGTGGCGGCATGATCGATTTCATCCGGCTCCATGGCGGACAGATCAAAGAACAAGACAATCAGCCGGCGATCTTTGTATTGAAGGGCTGCACTGGCAGGTGAATTCGCGGGAGCGGGATTACTGGAAGGCTGGGCATTTTCCAACGGCTTGACTTGCGCGACGTCCATGGACGGTATGGCATCCGTGTTTTCAATGTCGAACGAAACTACGTGCTGCGACTTGCCGTCCTCCTGTAGCTTGAAATCCTCGGGCTTTAGGTTACGGACCAAGTTTCCGCTCTTGTCGCGCACTGTCACATTCACTAGTACGATTTCGGTCTCGGAACGAAACGTATAGTTTGGATCTTGCGAGAAAAGACCTGGACCGATCAACGAGAAAAGCAGTAGCGCCACGAATTTGCTGAATCGTCGATGGGTACAAGTAGTCATCTCTGGCAATCTTAGAAGCGGAACCGCGCAATCAGTTGAAGCGTCCGCATGGGGCCCACTCCGATCACTTGTCCGGCTGTAGGCGAATTCAGGTTTGTGTCAATGGAACTAAATTGTGGCCGGTTAAAAATGTTCGCAGCGGTAGCGCGAAATTCCAAACTACGATTCTCTTTCATCGGGACGACTTTGGTCATCGCCATATCAAACACTAAACTGCCGGGTCCAATAATGCTGTTGCGGCGGGCATCGCCATATTGTGGTTGACCATTTGGCAAGAGCGGCGGCGCAATGAATGCGGCAGTGTTAAACCACCGATCTTTGCTCGGATTTGGCAAGCTTATCGACTGCCCCGCAACAACATCGGGCCGGAGAGTTCCATTCGTCCCACGATTGACGTCCGCGATGTCGTTTAAGATTCTCGGCGTGAACGGTAAGCCCGATGCGATGGTCCAATCGCCACTCCAGTGCCAGTCACCGAACAAAGCGCGCCACGGAGTATTGTTGGTGAGCCATCGTCGATCATGCCCGAAAGGCAATTCCCAGAGATAATCCGCCGTGAATTTGTGGGTCTGGTTGAAGCTGGAGAGTCCGCGCTCGGCAGGGATATCGAACGCATTTTGTGCAACCACTGTCGATCCGCCGCCGATGGTCGATGCATCATCGATGGACTTCGAAAAAGTATAGGTGCCCCCTACCGAAAACCCACGTTGTAGTCGTTTACGAATTCGTACCGAAGCGGCGTTGGCCTCGGAATCGCCCTGCGCATCTTCCCAGTTGAAGGCATCGACGTTCGGAATGCGAATTCCGGACGGAATCCGATTGGGCGCTTCGAGAATATCCAGTCGTGTGCCTTTGGTTCCGGTGTAGTCGATATTCAAGATCAGGGTAGGACGAATTTCTTGTTGAATATCCAGATTTCTTATCTGGACGTAGCCGAGGCGGTAATTTGGATCCACGCCATAACTATTCGTTACCGCGCCAGGAGAGGGTGCCGGAAATCCGTTCTGTAAGGTGAGTGGATTTGTGGAGGATTCGATATTGGTAGCCGTGATTGCAAATGGAGGTTGAAAAGCGAGTTGTTGAACGATCTTTTGATAAGCACCGGTATTGTAGTTAATACCGTAACCCGCGCGAACCACGGTTTTGTTGAATGGCTTCCACGCAATCCCCACTCGGGGGGCAAAGTTGTTGCGATCGGGATGCATCAATGTCGCTGGGTATTGCTGCCCAGTCAGAGGCCCAATCCCGCCGGCCTGTACCGAAGCCGCATTCGGAGTTCCGAGCGCAGGATTCAACACTCCGGGAGTGAGATCGAGGTTGGCCAGTCGATAGTTGAGCTCGGTATAGGGAGAAATGTATTCGTACCGTACCCCAAGATTGAAAGTCAGGTTGCCGCGAATTTTCCATTCGTCCTGCAGGTACGAATCCCAGGAATTCCCGCGAAAATGATAGTTATCCTGACCCTCCTGCAAAGCTCCATATTGCACGGAAGTCTGTTGTGGCATGCCTAGCAGGAAATCCGCAAAATCAAAACCCGTCCCTGGTACCGCCTGTAGTTGGCCGTTTACTACCTGCGTCTGTGACGTATTGAACCCGCTAAAAACAAAAGATCCCCGAGGATTGCTATCGGTCTGATTGTTAAGCTGGATCCGGCGGAAATCACCACCCCATCGCCAGGTGTGCTTCTTGTGGTTCCAAATCATGTTGTCGGAGAAAGTCAGCGTCTGATTCCGCTGCAGCAACGGATTCGTATCCTGAAGACTGCCAAAGTTGCTGAAGGAAAGATTCGGTATCCCCCAATCGAAGGGAGTTTGTGAGACTCCCGTAATTCCGGCAACTCCAGCAATGTCCTGTGAAAACGCGTACAGATTCTGCGTAGACGTGCGGCTCCGGTTGAAGTCCACCCTCGCCGTGTTGATCAGCCTGCCGAAAGTGCGAGTGTACGAGACTGGTATGTCAAAACTACGCGACGTCGTGCTTCCGCCCACGCTCGGAAACGGATTGGTCAGGTTAACGCTCGTGCCATGATAATGAAAACCAATACTCAAACTATTGCGCGAGCCTCCGCGACCACCGCGGCGGGCACGCGGAGTCGTAGCGCCCAGCGTGCGGTTTAGGCGAATATTCAGATCATCGCTATCGCTGATGGCAGAGGTGGCGTAATAGAAGTTCTGTTCACTGCCGGGAAGGTTGGGCAGTGGAATGTATTTCAGCAATGCCATTGCGGCGGGGTTAATGTTGGGAATGGTTTCGTTTGGGAACGGCGTGTCGGTGTTGGGATCATAGATCTGCACCGGTGTAGCGGGCCCGCCTCCGCGCGATGGCACCGTAGCTTCCGAAAAATTTCCTTCGCGCTCCAAAAGAGTAGGCACCGTAGAAAACGCGTCAAAAGGACTATCTCCCCGCGAGCCGTTGTAGTTTATAAAGAAGAAAGTCTTGTCCCCACCGTGGTAGAGCTTGGGAATATTCAGCGGGCCACCGATGGATCCACCAAATTTGTTCTGCTCATAAGCGGGCTTGGTCACCGGTAATCCAGTCAACGAATAGGGAGATGCGCTGAGAGCGGAATCGCCGAGCGTGTAATAGAGGCTACCGTGGGGCTGGTTGCTGTTGAATCCTCGTCCTCGAAAACCGCCACCCCCACCGCCACCAAACCCTCCTCCACCCGGCCCACCGAATCCTCCGCCAAAGCCACCGAATCCATTGCTTGTGCCACCCGGCGGCCCTCCTATTTCATCGACCCGTTGCCGGAACTCATCGCCATTCAACTGCCCCATCGGATTCGAAGTATTTCCGGAAACCGCTACCGACTCCGTAGCCGCATCGGGGGCAATCCCAGGCACTGGCATTCCCGCTGGCGCGATCTGATCGGTTCCACTACTCGTTGAAGTCTCGCTGCCCTCTCCCTGCGTAACTCGCAGGCTCTGGAAGCCTCGATTCCCCGCCGTCCGGTTCGGTGCAGTTTGTTTGGGTTCTGTAGGCAGAGAGCTGGGTTGGCGAGAGAGCAGGACCAGTTCGAGGGTCACTTGTACGTTGCGGTTTGCGGCCCCAATGACCACTTCGTGTGTCGCCACCGCGAAGGCGGGCATCTGAGTCCGCACCACATAATGTCCGTCGTCCGGAACTTGCAACGCAAAGCTGCCATCAATGTCGGTCCAGGTAACGATCTTCTGAGCGGTCGTACTATTGGCGGCCGTAACCGTGACACCGGGAAGAGGCATGTTGCCCGATTTCACCAATCCACGAATCGATCCGCCCGGCTTAACAGGCGTTTGGCCTGCTAATCCTGCTGGAAGTAGCAGGCAGAGGCTTAAGAGACACGAAAAATGGCGACGCAAAGACACCGGATAAAATAACCTTCCTATCCGCAGTTTGACAGGGGATTCCATCTATTCAAACACAGCAGTTATGGCATTCGGGTAAAGGTTCGGTCAAGGAAAGTAATCTTTTGTAAAACTGGTCCGTCCTGGGCCAGTTTTATTGAAACGAAACGCGGAAGGTATAAGCGTATTTGCCCGAAGGCTGAGCCGGCAACTGGAGGTGCAATCCGTCGGATTGCTGCTTCCATCCAATATTGGCATTGGAGCCGAGCAGGGTCACATTCGCAACTTTCTTCTCGTCGGGAGAATTGCTGCCAAGGGAATGGATGGTCATGTGGCCGTCCGCAGGCCATCCCAGCTCGATGGCGTAAAGAGAATTGTCTTTAGTCGTAAAACGGAAGTCCTCTGGTGTGTAAGGCTTCGTATCATTCTCATGAAACGGTCCACCGGAGACTTTGGTCGGCCCTTCTCCGTAAATTCTCCACGGCCGTGTGCTGTAAATCGCTTCGCCGTTCACTTTGAGCCATCCGCCGATTTCCAGCAGCACTTGCTTCGCCGGTTCAGGGATCGTGCCGTCGGGGCGCGGGCCCACATTCAAAAGCAAGTTGCCATTCTTACTGACGACATCCGCCAGCAAACGAATAATGAACTCTGGTGTCTTGTACGTATCATTTTCAATATATCCCCACGAGCCATTGCTGATCGAAGTATCGGTCTGCCAATGCATGGGACGGATGTCGGTCAATTGTCCTCGTTCGACGTCGAGCGTTGCGGAATTGTCCGGGAAATCGTCGTTCTTGTAATTGATGACTGCGCCGGTACCGCGTTGCGCGCCCTGGTTGTAGTAGAAGGCGGCAAAACGCGAAAGATGATCGCGGAATGCCGGCTGCCCTACCCACCAGTCGAAATAAATCATGTCGGGATGATATTTCTCTACGATCTCGGCCGTGCGCGCGAGCCAATCGTCCATGAATGCGGGCGAGACGTAAGTCCAGTCTTGAATCAGCCGGTCTTCATACCCCGGCTTCACCATACGAGTGTGAGCCGGGCCGTAAAATGCCGCGTATTTGGGATCGTTTACGTCAGAATCGAACTCCCGGCCTCCGTCAAAAAACCAATCGTGCTCGGCGCGATGTGATGACGCCCCAAAATGAAGACCTTCCGCACGAATTGCATTGGCGAGCTCGCCCAGAACATCCCGCTTCGGCCCCATTTTGCCGGCACACCAGTCGGTCAAATTCGATTCATACATCGGAAAACCATCATGATGCTCGGCCACCGGAACCACATATTTTGCTCCGGCCTCATGAAACAGCCGCGCCCATGCTTGCGGGTCAAAATGTTCCGCAGTCATCTTGGGAATAAAGTCCTTGTAGCCGAACTGGCTCTGCGGCCCATAGGTGGCAATATGGTGCTTAAATTCGGGAGAGCCTTTCTGATACATGTTGCGGGAGTACCACTCGTTGTCGAAGGCGGCAACCGAATAGAGACCCCAATGAATGAAGATCCCAAACTTCGCATCGGGATACCACGCCGGCTCCTGATATTTCTGCAGCGAGTCCCAGTCTGGACGGAAGGGTCCCTCGTTGACCTGGCGGTCAACTTCTTTCAGAATCTCCGCCCGCGGAGCGTCGTACTTACTATTCGCCTGTCTCCAGATGTTGTCGATGGCTAACGGGATCGAGAGTCGTGGTTTGGGCAAACAGCAATGCGGAGTTAGAAGTAAGGAATGCCAGCGTCAGAACACAAACACCAATCAGAAAACTCTGACGTCTTTGAGAAACGGAAAGCTGAATGCTCCTCATGGGGTAGCGATTATTCCCTTTCTTGCCGTGCTCAAGCAATCCAGACAATCAACTATTTTGCTTGTCCACCACTTTTGCTCGGCTGGAACATCTCGAGCCGCACGTGATAGGTGGCGGACTCTCCGGGCTTCACGTTGACCATGCCGGTCTTGGTTTTGCCCCACTCTTTCCCGTAGGGATCGCCATAGTTAAATTGCGGCTCAATCGCCACAAACGACTTCTCCGGAGGAGAGTACACCTGGATGGCACTCACATCTTTTGAAAAAGCGGTGATGCGCAAACCGTAATCCGCAGCGGGATCAATCACTTCTGTGACTACACTTCCGTCCGCCTGCCGTTTCAGATCGATGAAGCTTTCATCGAGGAATAGGGTCTTCAACGGGGCACCAGCAGCGGGAGTAAAGTCATAGGCAGAATCGGCCATGGGAACAATCTTGCCCGTGGGAAAAACATCGTCATAATTGTTCACGATGGCCCGTCGAGTTGCGGGAATATGCAAGCGTGCCTGCTGGCGATCGCCACTGGGAAAGGCAAAATAAGGATGCCAGCCAATTCCCAGAGGCAGGGTTTCCTGGCCTACATTCTTTACCGTAACTTCCATTTCAACGTTGTCGTCCCGGAGAGTGGTACGCACATTAACATCTGCGCTGGAAAACCAGTGCCCGCCAAAATTGCCAGCGTGAAAAGTCCCTTCCACGTAGGATTCGTCGGCGTTTTTCGTTACATTTACATCCTCGAATTTTGCGTCGAGGATCATGCCGTGCATGGCATGTTTTTCAGCGCCTGGGTTCTTGCCTTCCCAGTTAGCCAGCAAAGTTGCGGGCTTGCCATCAATTTGGGTTTCGATTGTCTTGCCATCGGCGGAGAGTTTTCCGCGAATGCGGTTCGCAAACGGCACCAGGATGGCGCCACCAAGTTTGAATGATTCATTGCCATAGGGATCGTCAGAGCCACCGGCAAGGCGCTTTGCAGCTTCCTCTAACGACGGCGAAGCGATCAGGTTGATCTCTCCTTTACCCGGCACAAAAGCGCGAATCTGAAAAAGATTCATGCCCCTACCTGGCAGAACTTGCACCGAGAGAAATTGCGGCTCATTCGAGGTTTGAAGACGCGGACGCTGTAACTCAATCACCGGCTTGCCTCCGACTAAAATCGGATTGGTTTGGGTCTGTGGTTTTTGCTCTTCACTTTGACTTTGCACCGATCCAGTCCGTGAGCACCCTGCAAACATCAAGGGGAAAAACAAAAGTGTGAATAGAATTTTCTGGACCATGGTAGCAGTCTCCATTCGGCAGAATGCGTCAGGCAAACTGGCCCATCGCTTTGTGCAACTATCGTGCCGCACAAACAAGCGCCATATTATCTGAAATGATGGTCGCGTTGTAGACGATTACAAGAAATTCATTTGCTACAATGAATTCTCTTTAACTCCTTTCTCCGGCATTCCTATGAGCATCCGTGAGGTCGCCAAAAGGGCAGGCGTTTCCACTGCCACAGTTTCGCGAACCATCAATGGCTCCGAAGATGTGAGTCCGCGCACCGCCGCCAAGGTGCACAAAGCTATTCAAGAGTTGGATTTCTATCCCAACACCCACGCCCGCACTCTGGTTTCCGGCCGCAGCCGCATGCTGGGTCTGATCATCTCCGACATCACCAACCCCTTTTTCCCCGATCTGGTCAAGAGCTTCGAAGATCGAGCGGTCCAGGCAGGACTCGAAGTCATTATTGGAAACACCGATTACGACCCCAAACGCATGGCTGGCTGCATCCGCAGAATGGTTGAACGCAAAGTGGATGGGGTCGCCATCATGACCTCGGAAGCAAACGCGGAACTGGTTGCCGAGCTTGCGCGCAGAGATATCCCTACCGTATTCCTCGACACCGGAAAGACCGGTCCACGGAGTGTCAATATCGTCATCGACTATGCCCAAGGCATCCGGGAGGCATTCCAGCACCTTTTCTCGCTGAATCATCGGCGAATTGGGTTTATCACCGGCCCGTTGAATCTTGAGTCGGCTCGCAAACGGCATGCCGCTTTTCTCGCGGGCGTAGAAGTCAACGGGGTTTTCGACCGCGAACTGGTCCAGATTGGAGACCACAGGATCGAAGGCGGCGCCACCGCGATGAAGAACTTGTTGCAATTAACCGTGCGGCCCACCGCCGTCATCGCGTCCAATGATCTCAGCGCAATTGGCGCGCTCGGCGCCATTCACGAGGCGGGATTGAAAGTCCCCGAAGATATTTCCCTCGTCGGTTTCGACGATATCTCGTTTGCTCGCCTGACTCAGCCGGCGCTTACGACTGTCCAGATCTCCCGGACACAACTGGCCATCACCGCTTTTGCTGCTCTGGAAAAACTCATTGGCAAAGACGACTCTCAACAGGTCGACTACGCAATTCCCACCCAACTCGTGATGCGAGCATCGACTCGATCCATCCCATGAACTAACTCGTGGCGTTGCGGGCGATCGCTGTACAATGTTTTCGACCCCGGATCGTGAAGCAGGAACGCCGATTCAAATGCCGCCCAAGAATACCGGATTGAGCGTAGATCGCGTCCTTACCATCTTCCAACCACGGTGGGAAATAGTCCGGTTCTTGCGCAGAAATGCGGTTCGGGTGACGGCGCTCGCTCTTTGCCTGCTCCTGGTTGCTGGGACAAGCAGTACTTCGACCGTCCATTATGCACTGCCTGATGATCGACCTTGGGGTACGGTGGCCACTCCGGGGCCCATCACTTTCAAGGACATTGCTTCCCTCTCGAAGTTCTCCTATATCTCGAACAATGGATTTGCGGGACGGAGATACTTTCTGCAGCCCATGTGCGGTGGCGTGGCCATCCTCGATTATGACAATGATGGCAGGATGGACATCTTCTTCACCAACGGGGCCAAGCTCCCCGAACTGAAGAAAACCGACTCCAGTTTCTACGGCTGCCTTCTGCGTAATCGTGGCGACGGAACTTTTGAAGACGTAACCGAAAAAGCCGGACTCGCCGGTGCGGACCTGGGCTTCAGCTTCGGTGTGGCTGCTGCCGACTACGATAACGACGGGCATACCGACCTGTTCATTTGTGGCGCCGGGCGCGACACTCTTTACCACAACAACGGCGACGGCACTTTTACCGACGTTACCGCCGGTTCGGGGCTGGACAAGAAGCCCAAGAATCTCCTCAGCGTCGATGCTGCCTGGTTCGATTATGACAACGATGGTCTCCTGGATCTGGTAGTTTCCGAATACACCTATTGGAGTCCCGAGTTAGACCAGCGTTGTTCCGCGAGCGGACATGAGAGCTACTGCAACCCGCGCATTTATCCCAGTGTCGCGCAGCGGCTCTATCACAATCTCGGGCATGGGAAATTCGAAGACGTTACCGACCGCTCCGGCTTCGGTGCCGCTCTCGGAAAAGGCATGGGGATCGCAATTGCCGATTTCAATGGTGACGGACTGATGGATGTCTTCATCGCCAACGACACCCAGCCCAACTTTCTCTTTCTGAACCAGGGCGACGGTACTTTCAAAGAAGTAGGCTTGACCTACGGCGTGGCCTATAACGATGACGGACATGAAGTCTCCAGCATGGGCGCCGATGCGAAAGATTTCAATAACGACGGTTGGGTGGACCTCTTTTACAGCGATCTGCAATCCCAGGTGTTCGCTTTATTCACCAACGAAAAAGGGCGGTCTTTTCGTTACGACTCGCCTCTGTCGAACATTGCCCGGCTCAGCCAAACTAAATCCGGGTGGAGCAACGCGTTTGTGGACTATGACAACGACGGCTGGAAAGATATCTACTCCGCGAATGGCGACGTGGAATACGGCGGCAATAACGCCAAACAACACGATACCCTCTGGCGAAACACGGACGGCAAGAGCTTTGTAGATGTGTCGGAAACCCTCGGCCCGGATTTTCTGCACATGGGTTATCAGCGCGGGTCTGCGGTAGCGGATCTGAACAATGACGGATTTCCCGACCTGGTTGTGACCTCGCTTAATGAACCGCCGCGCATCCTCGTCAATTCCGGAAACAATGGCAATCACTGGCTCTCGATTGAAACCATTGGCCATCAAAGCAACCGGGACGGCATCGGCACGAGAATCAAAATCACCACACCCTCAGGCCGGACGCTATACAACCATGTCACCACCAGTGTCGGCTTTTTGTCGTCCAGCGATAAGCGGGTGCATTTTGGGTTGGGCAAAGAGACACAGGCGAAGACCATCGAGATTCGCTGGCCTAAGGGAGCGGTGCAGATCCTGCAAAACGTAAAAGCTGATCAGTTCCTGAAAGTGGACGAGCCCAAGCAGTAGCCAGAAACGCGTTATTGAATACTATTTCTCCCGCAACCGACGCAAATCACTTCGCCTTCGGTATGAGCACATCCGAAATTGTGTAGGCAGGAACAGTCATAGTGAACGAATTCCCAACCTCGTCGATTTGGTTCTGAGCGATAACGTTGTCGGTCGCTGGATTGCTTTTACCAAAATCGAACCGTACGCCGCTATTCGCCAGTTTGGTGCCACTCACCGTCACCTTGACGTTGGCCACGTTCTTCGGGTCTTTGTTGATGAACATCAGGGTCATGCTTCCATCCGGATGCTTCGCCGCATAAGCGGCCAGCAGCGAATTACTTGAAGTAGTCGTAACCAGCGGCTCCCGCAAATTCATCAAAAAATGCACCATCTGCATTCCGAAATAAGCCGGGCCTGGCTTCTTAATGTCGTCGAGAAAGCCACCTTTCTCCAACTCCGTCCAATCGATGTTGGCGGCGCCATCCTGGATCAAGTTCAAATAAGCATCTGTGGTAAAAAGGCCTAAAACCAGGGTGTCGGGAACATTGATAAAGGGTTTCACGCCCATACCGGTGATGAGCAGCTGCATGTTCGGTGCATTCGAGCCGCAATACTTTTGGAACAGATCAAGCACGCCTGCCATGACTTTGGGCAGTTGGTCCGCCGGCGTGTTCAGCAGTTTCGCATTGTCCAGGTCTTTAAAACCCGAGGACTCCGAGGTGTCGCCCACGTACCAGTGCAGGGAAACAAAGTCGATATTCTTCCCCGCTACCTTCATCACGCCGCGGTCCCATTCCATCCCTGAATCGGCATTCTTCTGGACCGCTGTTGCCTGACGATATTGTTTGGTAACCGGGTCCTGGGTCCACTCTTGAATGTTCCAGTCGGAAACCACAGGCAAATCGAGTGAGGCGCCAATCTTTATTTTAGGATCTACGGCTTTCATCGCGCTGGCAAATTGAACTAGCGCCCTGCCATAGGCGTCCGGCGACAGACTCGGGTTCCTCTGGCGGGTCCTGGCATTGTCTTTGCTGTCTTTCGCATAAGGAGCATGCAAATCTACTTCTTCCCCTTCGCCGCCAAAATAGCCGTTGAGATAGACCTCGTTGCCGACCTCCCAATAAAGCACGTTGATCGGCTGGGGATGTCGTATGCGAAGGAAATTCTTACCATCATCACTCGCCAGCGGCGCAGCGGCACGCAGCGAAGCCCAGTATCCAACGGTCTGCCAGTCGTAGCCGGTCGAGTCCTTGCCAATAGCTTTGGTGTCCGTAGGACTTCCGTTGGCATAGGCTACCCAAGCCGCCGCCTCCGCTGGCTCACCTCCGCCCGTACCGTCCAGGTTAGAGCCATAATTCACGGTGAGCACCGCAGTCCCCAGGCGGTCAAACAAAGCTACGAAATGTCCGAAATCATTATTCGCGGCGAAATTGCCATACCTCTGCGTTAGCGGAGCCTGCGAATTCGTCGGCCGGTTTGTAGACCAGTGGAAATTGTCGGCGTAGCCGCCGCCCGGATACCGCAGTGTGGTCACACCCGCATCTTTTAACAGATTGAGGACTTCGACGGTGACCACGTTGTTATCGGAAACCGGAGTCTCCACCGCCAACGCGCGGGGCGCCATCGCCAGCCGCAATTTGTCCGCGTCCACCGTCACCTTGACCGTTCCTTTAATTTCGTTCGCAACGTCAGTCGTGGCCATATCCTGCGGACGCTGATTTCCGACATCTTTTATATCGGTATTCGTTTTCCGATTCGCATTCACGTCGGGCGCGCTTCCGACATCCTGTCCTAGTGAGACCTGGCCGAGGAAAAAAGCTGCTGTCATAGACCCGTAGGCCAACCACGAAATCATTGTTCTGATTCTAGTTTTCATCTGGACGGTCACCCCTGGCAGGATTGCAGATCTTCAACGCTCACGTTGCGAAACATGCTTTTTCTATCGCTGTACGATGCAACTGTCAAGAGTATAGTGCATCATTTTGGCCTCGGTACTCCGAGACGCTATTGGAGCACAGCAACTGCCGCCTGGAAGAAGTCTGATCGTTTTCACCATCAACTCCTCGAGGTAGCGTATCCTAAGCTCACGGCAGGGGTTTGTTCGCTGTCTACTTCCTAAATACTCACGGGCCTGAAGGACGAGACCAATGTCTCAACAACCGGTGACTCCAAACCATCCCACCCCAATTTTGAGCACAAAACTTGAAGAAATTCTCATTACTGGGGAACTGAGTTCCCGGCCTCACCGGCTCCCAAAACTGGGCCAGGAGAACGAAGCGTTGAATGTCCTGGTCCGGGTCATGGCCGATTCACCCCGGCAGTTAGTCGACACCTTGCTTCAGAAAGCCCTGGAGCTTTGCCATGCCGACACTGCGGGCCTGAGCGTTCTAGAGAAGAATGAAAATGGCGAAGAAGTTTTCCATTGGACACACTTGGCAGGAACTCTAAAAGATTATGTGGGTGGTTCCACGCCTCGACATCACAGCCCTTGCGGGGTCACTCTCGATCGTAATTCTCCGCAACTATTTCGAGATGCTGGAAGATATTTTCATTATTTTAACGACGTAGCAGTGCCGATCGTGGAAGGTCTGGTCATTCCTCTCGTAGGCAACCATCCAACCGGGACAATCTGGATCGTCACTCATAACAACCACACTCACTTCGACATGGAAGATGTCCGGATCATGAGCAGTCTCGCGGCCTTTACTAGTTCCGCTCTCCGCATGATTCATCTGCTCGACGCTGAACACCTCGCTCGGATAAAAGCGGAAGAAGAGATTGCCCGGCAAAAACAGACCGAGGAGCGCGAGCGGCGGATGACGGCAGACGCCGTCGCCACCAATGCCAAATTCCGTGCCGTGTTTGACCAAACTTCGGTTTTCGCCGGCATCCTGGATCTGGATGGAATTGTCATGGACGCAAACCGGCTGTGCCTGGAAGCTTGCGGTTACCACGCCGAGGAAGTCCTGGGGCGGGTCTTTTGGAAAACCGGCTGGTGGCGCGCTTCCCCAGAGGTGCAGGACAAAATCAGGATGGCCACACTACAAGCCACTCAAGGCGTTCCCTACCGTGAGGTACTTCCCTACTCCTTGGCGGATGGGACACAGCGCTTCGTTGAATTCGCACTTCATCCCATCCTGGATCCTAACGGCCGGGTCATTTTCCTTCACCCCACCGGCGTGGATATTACGGACATCAGGGAAGCTGAGTTTCAGCAACGGCTGAGTTTTGAGAGGTTCCACACCCTGGCTGATGCCATGCCACAAATGGTCTGGACCTCCCGTCCCGATGGCTTTATCGACTACTACAACCAGCGCTGGTTCGACTACACCGGATTAACTTTGGAAGAGAGCCAGGGCTCGGGATGGAAACAAACTCAGCACCCCGAAGATGTGCAGAGTTCCATCGACAAGTGGGAACTTTCCCTTGCCGCCGGCGAAGCCTTTGAAAACGAAATGCGTTTCCTGCGGCGGAGCGATCACTCTTGGCGGTGGCACTTCACGCGAGCCATTCCGGTTCGCGACGAACACGGCAAAATCACCCAATGGATCGGAACCTGCACGGACATTGACGACCGCAAAACTGGCGAAGAAGAGTTGCGTAACGCTCAGGGCCAGCTCGAAGCTCGCGTAGTCGAACGCACCGCCGAACTTCGTTCGGAGATCAACGATCGCCGCAAAGCCGAAAATGAGCTCCGGGAACTTACCGGCCGGCTGATGACTTTGCGGGATGATGAAAGACGCCGCATTGGACGAGACTTGCACGACAGCGTGGGCCAACTGCTGGCGGTCATGTCGATGAACCAGTTCAAAGCCCTGGCCGAGAAGCAGCTCAGTCCTGTGGCAGCCAGCGCTATTTCCGATAACAGCACAATTCTGGCGCAAGTTGCCAAAGAAATTCGCACTGTCTCGCACTTGCTTCATCCTCCTCTGCTCGATGAAGCCGGGCTGCCCTCGGCTCTCCGCGGGTATTTAGAGGGTTTTTCCGAGCGAGGCGATGTCAAGATCGAGTTGGTGGTACCGGATGATTTTGGCCGGCTCCCGACCGAGCTCGAAACCGCCCTCTTCCGGGTGGTTCAGGAGTGCCTCACCAACATCCATCGCCACTCCGGCAGCAGCACAGCGAAAGTCGAACTCTCGCGTCTCGTCGATGAAGTCCGGCTGGAAGTTTCGGACCAAGGCAAAGGCATCCCCGCTCAACGGTTGTCTGGGGTTGGATTGAGAGGAATGAGGGAACGCGTCGGGCAATTTGGCGGCAAGTTGGAAATACAATCCAGTTCTTCGGGCACCACCGTGGTCGTCCGCTTGCCATTACCAGCGGACTTTTCGGAATGACTGCATCCTCAGTGCAGAAGCATATCCGCATGTTCCAGCAACTTGGTGGCAGAATCAGATTTGGAAACTAGCACAGAAATGCCGGCGCTCCGCGCTTCCTGTTCCATGACCGGGCCCACTGTATTCGTAAACATCAACATCGGGACATCGGGCATGAGCAATTTCAAGGCCCGCGCCGCCTCCAGCCCATTCATCACTGGCATCGCCAGATCCAGGACGATCAAATCCGGATGCAATTCCTGGGCTATTTCTACGGCCTGAGCGCCGTTCTCTGCGTCGCAAACATCAAAACCCTGGCCCTCGAATAGCGAACAAATCATCTTTCGAATTATGGCGTGATCATCCACCACCAGCACACATCTTGCCATCGGACGCACCACCTGAACAGAGGTTGCGCCCCGCTTCGCCGCAATACAATCGGGTGATCCTGGTAGTCCCGCTTAGTCGAACGGTGGAAAGTTACGGTTTATCTGCCTTCGCAGGATCCGGCATAGACGGTGGATTCGCCTGGCCTTGCGGAATCTTGGGCGCAGCATCGACTATTCTCGCAACCTGTCCCACAACCAATCCGAGCGGATCGGTCCCGTCATAAACCCGCCGCACAAAGCCATTCCCGTCTACCAGGACATATCGCGGAATGCTCAGATCTGGTCGCGGTGCCAAGCCGAAATCATGAAACATCTCAGCATTTTTATCCCAAACCTGCGTCCAATCCATTTTCTGCTGACTGATAAATCTTCTCCATATCTCCTGATCTGGAGAATCCTCATTCACACTGATCAAAGTGAACTGGCTCGCGGGAAAGTAGTGCGCCAGTTGGTGCATCGCAGGCAGCGCCCGCATGCAGGGCCCACACCATGTCGCCCAATAATCCAGCAGCACAAAGCGTCCATGCAGAGAGTCGGAGGTGACCACGCGGCCTCCGCTATCCGTGACGTTAAATCCCGGAGCGGGCGCTTGTGGCGCGATTGGGAGGCTCTGTTCGTAAGCCGGATTCTTCTCTGCAGCGCTGATGAAATTTCTGAACGCCGCCTTTCCTTCTTCTTCGCGATTCTGACGCAGCAGCGCATTGCCCAGATTGAAATACGGCGTATCGAACACCGGATCCAGCTTGACCGCCCGCTGGAACGATTCCTCGGCAGCCCGCAGCATCTCGATATTGGGGTTGCTTTGCGCGGATTCCCGCAACCAGGCCGTGCCGATCAAATTGTAGGCTTCAGCCCGATCGTGATCAGCAGAGACCAACTCCAACACCTTGGCTTCCCGCTGACGAGCGGCTTCATAGTGGCCCATCTGCAACTCGGCGATCGCAATCCCAGCGTTGATCTCGGCAGAATGCCCGCCCAGTTTCTCTGCCTGCTCAAAATGCAGTTTGGCTTCGGCGTAGTTGCCTTGCCGAACCGCCATCTCGCCATTCTGAATTTCCCGATCAGTAGCACTGCTTTCCACTGCGGCAGTTTGGGCAACACCACACCGAATAAAAAGCAGGACAAGAAGACCACTGAAGACTGAACGAAGATGGCCATGATGTTTTGAGCAGATCATTTCACGAACGGGATATACGCTCCAACGCGCCTTTGATAATCCCAAAACTTTTCTCCGAAATGCGCCGCCAACAGCTTGTCTTCGATGCGCACTCGGATCTCCGTCCCAATCACGAAGACGACCGTCGCCAACAAGAGCAGCGGCAAAGTCGCAATCAAAAACCCGGTCCCCAACATCAGACACAGCATGGACGTATAAATAGGATGCCTCACCCACCGATACGGCCCCGCCGTCACCAGTTCATGATCGGAGTTTAAACCAGCATCGACGCGCCATTGGCGGCCGAGCGAGCGCGTGCCCGTCCAGGAAAGCACGATCGCCAGAACCATAAATAAGACTGCCACCGGCATCCGCCAACCCGGCAGCGATCTGTCCCAGAACTTGCCCTGCCAGATGATCGCGTAACCCACGCCCACCAGCAAAATGCCCCAGCGCGCTCGGCGGTCCACTTGTTTCGCAGCCTGTTTCTTGCGTTGGGCCAGAAGAAACGGCATCATCCAAAGGCCCCACCCAACCCCAAGGATTTCATAAGTAGAGTTTGGCATGCCGCCAATTGTAATCCGGATAGTGCGTAAAGTGGGATTACCGCCTGCTCATTAGGATCCACACTCTCGTGCCCGCGCCAGCAGTAAATCGCGTTCGCGTACATTCCGTGTGACCTCTGCCGCGCGTTCGAATTCTGCACGCGCTTCGTCAAAGCGGTTGAGCTTGAAGAGCAAATCGCCACGCACACTTTGCAGCAGATGGTAATTTTTGAGCGACGGCTCTTCAGTCAACGCATCGACCAGCTCAAGACCTGCCGCCGGACCAAGCGCCATCCCGACAGCCACCGCCCGGTTCAACTCGATCACCGGAGACGGCACCAGCTTGGCGAGCTCCTGATAAAGCTCGGCGAT
This sequence comes from Terriglobia bacterium, assembly GCA_963723765.1. GTDB lineage: Bacteria > Acidobacteriota > Terriglobia > Terriglobales > Acidobacteriaceae > DATBAX01. The sequence continues at coordinate 317,186 of CAVRSD010000002.1, forward strand.
CCGCGCCCAGTCTGTTTCTTCGGGCATCCGTGCTCGCGCATGGCACGCCGCTATCGCCGCTTGCAGCGTATAAGATCCAGCCACGCCAAAGGCCTCAGCCCGCTCCAGCGCCACCAGTCCCCGCCGAATCAGCAACTGGTCCCACTGGGCGCGATTCTGTTCCAACAACAAAACCGGCTCTCCCGCCGGACCCACGCGTGCCCGCGCACGTGATGCCTGAATCTCCATCAGCGCAACCAGCCCGTGGACTTCCGGCTCACGCGGCGCCAACTCCGCCAGAATGCGTCCCAACCGCAGCGCATCTTCACACAGTGTGGGACGCATCCAGTCATCCCCGGCCGTCGCCGCGTACCCTTCATTGAATATCAGGTAGATGACTTCCAGTACCGACGCCATTCGTGCCGCCAACTCGGCCCCACGCGGCACTTCAAACGGCACACGCTTTTCCGCAAGCGTGCGCTTGGCCCGGACAATGCGCTGCGCGATGGTCGGCTCGGGCGCCAGAAATGCGCGTGCTATTTCTTCAGTGGTCAGCCCACCAAGTAAGCGCAGCGTAAGTGCAACCTGCGCCTCGGTCGTAAGCACCGGATGGCAAGCGATGAACACCAGCCGCAGCAAGTCGTCGCCCACATCATCGTCGAGAGCCGCCTCGATGTTCTCCATCTGCGCCTCGCCATCCCGAACTTCGCGGACGCCGATCTTCTGAACCACGCCCTCACGGCCCAGTTCTTCATGCTTGCGCTCGAGCCGCGTGTTACGCCGAAAATAATCAATCGCACGATGCTTGGCGGCGGCCATCAACCACGCGCCAGGATTGTCCGGAACTCCCGACTTCGGCCACTGCTCAAGCGCAGCCACCAGAGCGTCCTGCGCCAGGTCTTCGGCCACGCCCACATCGCGCACAATCCGCGTCAGCCCGGCGATGAGCCTTGGCGACTCGATCCTCCAGACTGCATCAATTGCGCGATGGGTGTCGGCAGCAGGCACTGCTACCGATCACACCATCTTTAATCCATCAGCGCAACTGGTACATTATTTCTTGGGAACCATGTCTTCCGGTCCATACATCTGGCGGACCTCAGTCTCACCCTCCCAACTCGGCCAGTACTTCTTGTGCAGTTCCATGAATTGGACGGCCGACTGCACCGCCTCTTCCTTGGACTTCAACTCAAACTGCGCAAAGCCGCCGATAATTTCTTTAGATTCGGTAAAAGGCCCATCGACCACGCTGACCTTCCCCCCGGACAGCCGGACACGCGCTCCTAGCGCCGTTGGCTTAAGCCCGCCGTTCCCCAGCATTGTGCCGGATTTGACTGCTTCTTCGGCCAGTATCGCAATGGCATCCATCAATTCCTTCGGTGGAGCCTCTTGCTTCTCGCCGTGCTTCACAATCATCATGAATTTCATCGTCCTGTCTCCTTATTAGTATTGTTTTGAGAACCTGGTCTCCGGACGGCCTCAGCCACCCTAACCTCGCCTCTATAAGTACGTCGAACCCAAGACTGCAAAATCGACATCACCAGAAAATTATTTCGCCTCGACTATTTTTTCGCAGCCATTTGCCTGCGCACGCGCTCGCCCCGTTCCCGGATTTCCGGAGTGAGCGAGGCGCCAAACTCTTCCACTTCGAACACCTGGCGAATCTCGATCTCGGTCCCACCATCGAACGGAGCGCGCTTCAACCACTCCACCGCTTCCTCCATCGACCTAACCTGCCACAGCCAGAACCCGGCAATCAATTCCTTGGACTCGGCGAACGGCCCGTCTGTGATCTTATGTTTTCCGCCAGAAAACTTGACCCGCTTGCCTTTCGAGCTGGCATGCAGCCCCTCGGCCGCCAGCATCACGCCAGCTTTCACCAGCTCTTCGTTGAACTTTCCCATCGCCCCGAGGAGTTCCTTGTCAGGAAGAACGCCCGCCTCCGACTCCTTGCTGGCCTTGACGATCACCATGCATCGCATCGTATCTTCTCCTTATTATTAGATTCGGATTGTAGAGCCAGCTTCCAGCCAGTGTCGAACCGCCAAAACAAAGCTCTACTCAGACGTCGAACCAGCCCCCTCAGGATCGACAGTTTCAGTATTTTTTTATTTCAAGGATTCAGGACGGGTGGCCCATTCAAGCCCGGTTTTGGCTTGAGTCGGGCAGTTTGATCGCAGGACAGAGTCTTACCGCCGGGTGCCCCATCCTTTTTCGCGCACTTTGCGAAAAGGGTGGGGATTCGCGAAGCGAGCGGGCCGCCACTGCTGAGTCTTCTGCCTGCGCCAATCGCATTGAGGGTGGCCCACTCTTGCGCTTTTTGCAAGGGTGGGAGGCGATGCTGCCGGAATCAATGGGACGACACCTACCCATTCAGGACCGGTTTTGGCTTGAGTGGGACCGCTTGCCACCGCGAATGATGTATCCTCGCTAACATTCCAATTTCACATCTGAAGGAAATCCCATGGCCACACCCAAAAAGAGCACGCCCACCTCCGCTAAAGTGGCTCTCTACGACAAGCTCATCGCCACCAATCCCAGGATTGAACGCAAGGGCGCGGCCAATCCTTATACTGCCCTGAACGGCAACATGTTCACCCTGCTGCATCAATCGAACACATTGGCCATCCGGCTCCCCGAGGACGTGCGGAAGGAATTTCTAAAGAAGCATAAGACAAAGCTGTTCGAGGCCTACGGCGCCGTCATGCAGGAATATGTGACCGTCCCCGACACCCTGTGGAAGAACCCAAAAGAGCTGCAAAAGTATCTCGAAGCCAGCTACGAATACGCCCAAACCTTGAAGCCCAAGCCCACCAAAAAGAAGTCCTGACCCAGGCCCGGCCCGCCCATTCCCAAAACGGGAATCTTTTCGTAACCCCAACAAACCAAACCACTTCATACATTTCCGTACGTACGGCTCCGTACCCACAAAATGTTCCCCGGGGAACACATCTCCATTTTGCAGGCCCCTCATCACCGCCCCGGCGGAGGCAGCTTCACCGTCTCCTTGATCCCCGACCCTTCCAAGACGGTGTAGATCGCGTCCGCCGCAACGTTATGCAGTTCTTCTTTGGCGCCACTCGGCCAGGCGATCTCGACCTTCTTCATCAGGCCATCGCCGCCCAGTCCGAAATGAAGCCGCAGATCGTTCGACGACAAGTAGCCGCCCCCGCCCGTGATCTCGGCGATCTGCGTCATGCTGGACGTATAGACCGTCACCCGCGCTCCAATCGCCGCCCGGTTGCTCTTCGTCCCCACCAGACGGAAGAGCACGCGATGATTTGTATTCGGCGTCTCGTTGATGAACAACGACGGCGGCCCGCCTTCGTTGTACACAACCATGTCCACGTTGCCATCGTTGTTGAGGTCGCCGAAAGCTATGCCGCGACGCGAGTGCAGCGGGCCATCGTTGAGTCCGCTCGCGTCGGCGATCTCCTCGAACGTACGATCGCCTTTGTTGCGGAACAGTTGAAGGCGTTCGCGATAACGAACTTCATTCGGCAGCTTGTCCACGATGGGCGCTACGTTGCCGTTCGCAATCATCACGTCAGGCCAGCCATCGTTGTCGAGGTCAGCGAACCCAATGCCCCACTTCACTGGATCGAAGCTAGGGCGTCCGACTTTCGCGTCGTAAGTGATGTCGGCAAAGCCTTTGTCACCCTGGCTCCAATACACGCTCGCCGGTTGACTCCCGAAACGACTGACGACAAGATCGAGCTTGCCATCATGGTCGAAGTCGCCGAAGTCCGCAGCCATGTTGCCCATTTCCAATCCGGAGGAGTCGACAGCCGTACCAGAAATGATGCCCAGGTCTTCGAACGTGCCATCGTGTTTGTTGTGGAAGAGATAATTGGGGCCCATGTCGTTGGTGACGAAAAGATCAGGCCAGCCATCGTTATCGTAGTCGCCCCAGATCACGCCCATGCCACGCCGCTTCTCCGGGTTGGCGACGCCGACCTTCGCTGACACCTCCTCGAACGTGCCATCACCACGGTTGTGATACAGGAACGAAGTCTCGCCCTCACCCTGGGGGATTTCCATGGCCAGTCCTTTGTAGTTGTAGGCCAGGGTGCCGGTCTGAGGAAGGTTATGAATATCGGAATGAACGTAGCGCGAGACGAACAGATCCAGGCGACCGTCGCGATCGTAGTCAGCCCAGGCAGCCCCAATGCTGAATCCTCCGCCGGTGAGATGCGCATGCTCGGTCACATCTTCAAACTTGCAGCCGCCAAGATTGTGGTAGAGGACGTTGTGGCCGTATCCAGTGACGAAGATGTCAGGCAGTCCATCGTTATCAAAGTCTCCGATGGCCACGCCCATGCCCCAGCCGCGAGTAGTGAGGCCGGCTGACTGAGTAACGTCGGTGAAGTGGAGGTTGGCGTCCTGATGATAGAGAGTAACCATCAGGTCACCCCCATGTAGATAATGGTCAATAGTTGAATCGCCAACAACGAGAATGTCGAGCTTGCCGTCGTTATCGCAGTCGAAAAGAGCGACGCCGCCGCCCATCGTCTCGACCAGATAGCGCTTGTCAGGAGAAGAAGGCGGGACAGTAGTGAGGCCGGCTTGTTGGGCGATGTCGCGAAAATGCAGTGGAGGAGCTTTTGGCGGAGGCGCGGGAGCGAGAAACAACATCCCCACGGCGATTGCGAGAACACGCATGTTGAGCTCTTATTCTAGCCGAACATTCGTGCGCGACAGGTTAAGATATCAAGGGTCCAGCATGCGGCTCTCACGCGTTCTTTCGGCTTCCCTGCTTACGCTCGCCACATTTGCATTGGCGGCGGGGCCTTCCAGCACGATTCGTTTCGAGGAAATTGCCCAGCGTAGTGGACTGAAATTCACGACCGAAAGTTCGCCGACCGCCAACAAGAACCAACCGGAGACCATGGTCGGCGGGGTGGGCGTCATCGACTACGACAATGACGGATTCCCCGACATTTTTCTGGTCAATGGCGCTGCCATACCTTCGCTGCAGAAAGATGATCCGAAATTCAAGAACCGTCTTTTTCACAATAACGGGGACATGACCTTCACCGATGTCACCGACAAGGCCGGTGTGGCTGGAATCGGTTACGGCATGGGAGTTGCGGTCGGCGACTACGACAACGACGGGTATCCCGACATCTATGTCGCCAATGTGACCGGCAATCAACTGCTGCATAACAACAAGGATGGAACTTTTACCGATGTGACCGCCAAAGCCGGGGTCGGCGGGGGAATGTACAAGGGAAAGAAGATGTGGTCGGTGGCAGCGGCCTGGCTGGACTATAACAATGATGGTCTGCTCGATCTGTTTGTATCCAACTATGTCGCGTGGGAAGTGAATCACGATCCGGTCTGCATGGCGGGGAAAGTGAGATCGTATTGCAATCCCACTTTCTATGAGCCCCAGCCGAATACTCTCTATCGAAATAATGGAGATGGAACGTTCACGGATGTATCCGAAGAAACGGGCATCTCGAAATATTTAGGCAAGGGAATGGGCGTGGCCGTAGCCGATTTCGATGGCGACGGGTATCCGGACATATTTGTCGCCAACGATAAGAGCCCGAACTTTTTGTTCCACAATGTGGGCGGCAAACGATTTGAAGAAGTTGGCACCACGGCGGGTGTAGCGTATTCGAATGACGGCAAGGCGATATCGGCCATGGGCGTCGATTTCCGCGACGTCAATAACGACGGACGGCCGGACATCTGGTACACCGCACTTGAGAAAGAAACATTCCCGTTGCTCCTCAATCAGGGTAAGGGAGCGTTTGATGACGCCACGCTGCGCAGCGGTGTAGGCTGGCAGACTATGAAGATGTCCGGCTGGTCGAATGGGATTTTCGATCTGGACAACGACGGGTGGAAAGATCTTTTTGTGGCGCGAGGCCACGTACTCGACAATTCGCAGGAAGTTCTCGGGTGGCCGTACCCACAACCAAACTCAGTGCTGAGAAATCTAGGGAACGGGAAGTTCGAAGACGTGAGCGCAACCGCGGGAGCCGATTTCCAGGTCCCGGCAGTCCACCGGGGCTCGGCTTTTGCCGACTTCGACAATGATGGACGTTTGGACGTCGTAGTCAGCGTGTTGAATGGCCAGGTCGAGCTATTTCACAACGTCAGCCAGAACAGCAATCATTGGATTTTGCTGCAGCTGCACGGGACGAAAAGCAATCGCATGGGGATTGGAGCGCGCGTTCGCCTTACCGGCGAAGACGGAACGCGACAGTACAACCACGTGACCACCAGCGTGGGCTATTCTTCCTCCAGCGATAGCCGGGTGCATTTTGGCTTGGGCAAGTTGAAGACAGCGCGAGAAATTGAAATTCTTTGGCCAAGCGGAATCCGGCAGGTTTTGCATGATGTGCAAGGAGATCGGGTAGTGAGTGTTCAGGAACCCGACACAACGACGGCCTCGAAATAGCTACGGATTCCCTGCGGCTGAGCCCGGATCCTGTTGCACATTGGGTTTGTTCAGTTTTTCAAAGATGGCAAATTCCCGCGCGGCAGCCTCTTTTCTGCCGGCTCTCTGATAAGCCTGAGCCAGATTGAAATGGGTTTCAGCGATATGCGGCGCCAACTTGGCGGCGATCTCCAGTTCCTGGATGCCGCGGGCAGTTTCGCCGTTTTCCACCAAAATCCGGCCGGAGATATTGTGAGGCGCATAATTCTTCGGCTCAATTTCCATGGCGCGTGCCGCCAGTTTCGCGCTCTTATCGAGTTGGCCCATCTTCAGGCAAAGGAAGGACGCCTCAATGAGGGCGGGAACATGGGCGGGAGTGACCTGCAATTCTTTCTCGAGTTCCGCAACCGCCGCTTCCTGGTCCAGCGCCACCAGGAAAATACCATAGGCATAATGAACATTGTGTTCTTTGGGATAGGCCGTAACTAATTCTTCGTAGAGCGTCTTGGCATCGTCCATGTGGTGCGTATTGGTGGCCCAGCCGGCGGCACCCGCCTTCATTACCAGCTCGCGCTTATTCTCGGGGATTTCGTAGGGAAATAGCGCCATGCGCAGCAGGCTGAGGCCCGTGGCCTGAATGACATCAGGATTGGCCTGATTGCGATCGGCAAACCAGGTCAGTTCTTTCATCCCAAGTTCGAACTGGCCGGCAGTGACCCACAACAGGGCAAGATGATACTTCACCGTGGCCTGCAAACTCTGGTCCTCGCCAATGCCCAACTGCTCGGCTTTAAAAAGATGGTCAAAGGCGTGGCGATAGTCACGCAATTCATATTCACACAAGCCCAGCAGGGCCCAGGAGGGGGCGTTTTTCGGGGTAAGGATGGTGGTATGACGATACGCGTCCCGGGCCTCGGGATAGCGCTTCAACTGATAGAGCGAGCTCGCCAGATATCCCCAACCTTCCGCCCACAGAGGATGAATCTGGACCGCCTGACGGTAGAGTTTCGCGGCATCCTCAAGCTGATGGGCGTCCCAGGCTTCCTGGGCGCGTTTGGCGACATCATCGAAGCTGGGAGCAGGTTTTGCCGTAGCAACGGGCTTGGACTGGCCGTAGAGACGCGGAAACGCAGTGCAGGTGAAGCATAGCAAGACGAATAGGATGCGACGCCGGGGTAAGGAGATCAGATGTCGTTCCTGGGATTTCCTGACGGAATGCGTGCTTCCAGCGTTCACAGACACCAATATACATTTTTGATGGGCGGGGATTTTCAAAGAGGGGTCAAAAAAAACGGGCGTCCCGAAGAATCTCGGAACGCCCGCAAGGTTAAGAAGTTAGAACGTGTACTTGGCCGAGACTTCGAGTACGCGGCGTCCATACTTGGTGCTGGCGTAGCCGGGCCGAACGTTGTTGCCGTTCAACACATAGTTTCCGCTGCCACCGTTGGCCAGCACGTAAGAACCGCTTCCGTATGGGCAGGCCGGGCCGCCGTTGGCGTAGGCGGTTGAGCCGCACTGGTAGTTGTAGCTGATGGAATTGTCACCGTTGTTCTGGAACGAATCCAGCGGATGGTTCAGGAAGTTAAAGGCCGAGAGCCGGAATTCCATAGCTTGTCTCTCTGTAACCTTGAACGTCTTGAAGGCCGCCAGATCGCTGTTGAAGTACGCCGGACCATGAATGTATGGAAGCTGCCACGGACCATTCTGCTTGGCCGGACCAACGCTGAAGCAGTCCGCATTGAAATACTGATGCGCCTTCAGGTTAGCGGTCGGATTGCAGATTACCGTAGGCATAAGCGAAGAGTTGTTTGTGCCCAGGTAATTGAACGCGTCAATGGAATACGTACCGTAGTTTTCCACGCATACGGGCGGGGTTCCGGTACAAGTCTGAGACAGCTTATCGTATTGCGGACCTGCTCCACCAAATCCCAGGTTATTGCTGCTCAGGGTCGGGATATCCGGGCCGCTCTGCCAGGTGGTGATACCGGAAATATTCCAGCCGTTGGCTGCGTATTGCATGAACCGGTTACCTTTCACCGGATTCCCCGTCTGGAAAGTGTAGGAGAAGTTGATTACTTGCGAGCGGTCGGTGGATAGTACCCCGTAATCGTGGGCCAGATTCAGGGCATCAGGAGCCAGTCCGTTCAGTTGGGCTGTTCCCTGCGTCCCGAGAATCTTGGAGAAGGTGTAATTGAGGTTATAGGTGACGCGTCCCTTCTGGCGAACCCAGCTGGTCTGGAAAGCGTTGTAGTTGGCAATGCCGATATGCCGCTCGACTTGCACGTTGGCATTGGCGAACTGAGCCGCCAATGGATAGGCACTGGTGGCAGGATTGTTAGCGTTGACGTCGCATGCGTTATTCCCGTTAGACATGGGGATAATGACCGGGGAGAGTGGAGTGGGACATCCATTCGCCGTGAATGCGACGCCGGTCTGAAGTACGTTGAGATTTCGGGCGTCGAGGTTGTTGGTGTTGCCCTCGATTGGCGAGTTGCGGGTTTCACTTCCTACATACGCGACTTCAAGAAGTGAACTGAAAGGCAACTGCTGCGAAACCGTAAAGTTGTAGTTGCGCGACTGTGGTTGGGCAGTGTCGGACACCGCAAAACCACTGGTATTGCCGCAAGTGGGCGTGCCGGCTCCCTGACCGCAGCCGACGCCGTTGGAATCGAGCACGCCGCTGACTCCCAATTGATTGACATACGCCAAGGTTACGGGACGAGGCGAAGTGAAGGTAGCGGTACCTTTCGCCAAATCGATCGGCCCACCATAGTCGTTCCATTGATCACGATAGCCGTACAAACCATAGCCGCCACGAAGCACAGTCTTGCCATTGCCGAATAAGTCATAGGCGAGACCGAGCCGAGGCTGCCAGGTAAGGGTGGGAACGTTTCGTCCAGTAATAGGAATGCTGGGGTCAACGCCGCTCCAGGAGAAGCCCGGAACGCCCGAGAGCTGGTTTTCGAATGTGTTAGTGAAGCTGCCGGTGTAAGCAGCAACACCCTGGGCGTCAGTGGAACGCCAGGCGCCGAAATGGTCAAGGCGGAGGCCCAGGTTGAAGGTCAACCGTTTAGCAGCCTTCCAATCATCCATCGCATATCCCGAGTAAGTGGGATACCACGCATTGTCAAGGTTGCTCTTGTTTACCTGGTCGTAGTTGCCTACTCCCAGCAAGAGGTTGGCCACCGGATTATTCGAGCCGCAAGTGATCGTGGCATCCCCCGGGGCAACACCATTGCAACTGCCAGGCCCATTGGCGCCCTGAGTCAAGTTGCCATCAAGATCCGAGAAAGCACCCTGATTGTTGACCGTCTTTTCCCAGTAGAAACCAGTTTTGAAAGTGTGGGTTTTGTAGGTCTTGGTTACGTTGTCTTCGAGCGAGTAATTCCACTTTTCCCATTGGAAGTGACCACCGTTTTCAAAAATATCCGGCTGAATCATCATGGGCGCGCCAGCCAACCAGTATCCGTTGGAAATCTGGGGCATCATGGTGGTGTTGGTGTTGTAGACACCCTGATACGGGAAGCTGTTCGAAGCCAGTCCCCAGGCACTGGCGTCGTTTCGTATCAGCGGGTAGTTGATGTAACCGAGCGCAGTGGAAAAATCATTGGTCAGCGTCGGGCTGAAGACGTGCAGGAAGTGGCCGGTAATGGTTTGCGAATCGTCCTTGGAGGCCATTCCACCTGGGAAAGGAATCGAGTTTGGTGGTTGCCACCAGAGGTGCACCGGCACGTTGTCGGTCTCCTTCTGGGTGTTGTAGGTCACATAGAACTTGGTGTTGTCGCTGAAGTTGTAGTCCACCTTGGCATGGAACATCCAGCCATTCTGGTTGAGATTCTCCGGCTGAAGGTAGTTGTATCCGCCTGTCAGGGTAGGATCTGCGTTAGGCATCGGAACGTTGTTCATGAGAACCGCCGCACCCGGATCGAATAAGCTGGTGGGCACGTTCACATTCGACACAGTCGTGGTAGGCGTGTTTGCGTAGGAGAAGTTGTTCTCTTGCAAACCGGCAGTGGTGGAGGAGTTAAACAGGTTTGCGCAAACTGGCTGGTAGCCCTGGATACCGTGTCCGCCGCAAAGTGCATCGTTGTCCGCAGCGACGGCGGGATTGAGATCGAAGATCCCATTGCGCATGCTGACCGTGGGAAGAGTATCGGTGAGCAAACCACTGGTGGTTAAACCACTCAACGGAATCTGGTTCTGATAGTAGTACTCATAGCCGGCGAAGAAAACCAGCTTCTTGTTGGTGTGGGGAACCGGTCCGCTGATCTGAGCGCCGGGATAAAGGAACCGGCTGGCCGGCACTTTAATCAAACCATTCGCGTTACCCGGACCCTTGAACTGATGCCCGAAGGACCAATCCAGCGAGTTCAAGCTGTTGTCGCGGGCGTGCAGATAAGCTTCACCGTGATACTCGGTGGTGCCTGATTTTCCGACCGCGTTCACAACCACAGGACCTTTGGCAGTGTCTGCGCCAAAGTTTGAGGTCTGCACCTTGACTTCGGAGACCATGTCGCCGTTGACGGTCTGGGTAGCGCCGCAGTTGCAGCCGTTATCCAGAATGTGCGCGCCATCGCTGACCAGATCGGTACCAGTGCGATAAGGCGTTCCACCTGCTACGACACTCCCACCCACTGCACCACCGGTAGGAGAAATTACAGTAAAGTCTGTGGCGGTATTTTGGACACCACCACCATTGAAGGATGAGAAGCCCGGCAGGGTACGAATCAGTTCGGTTGCGTCGCGTCCTTCGAGCGAAAGGTTCTGAATCTGTTTGCCGGTCAGGGTAGCACTGCGTTCGCCGGAGTCGACGGGAGCAATTTCGCTATAGGTAGCTTCCACGGCGACTGTCTCATCGGCTTTACCGATCTGCATGGCAATATCGGCGATGTTACGGAGATCGCCCGGCCTGACTACAAGCCCGGAGGTCTGCCAGGACTTGAAGCCGGCATAAGAAACTTTCACGGTATAGCTGCCCGGAGGCACGCTGCCGAACGAGAAATAACCGACGTCGTTGCTGATGCTCTTACGTTCGTCCTTGGTGGCCTCGTTGGTTAACGTCACGGTAGTCTTGGGGACGACGGCACCGGACTGGTCGTAAACCGTGCCAGTAATGGTTCCCGTGTCAGCCGCAAACATGGTGGAAGACATCATGAGTACAACGGTGAGCAGGAGCAGCGCCCCTACGGCTCTTTTTACGCCTGTCACGATCCCCGACAGTGACGTTGTGCAAGACTGCATATTGAACCCTCCTCGTCCTACTTTGGGACGGAAACGCTTACATTATTGTTGCCAAACGCACCAGAAACTTGATCTTTACCCCAACTTCAGGTTTCCGGCGTTTCGAAGAGAGACCCGTATCACGACCTCAACAATAACGTTTTTCGGGCCTCACTCTGCCATCACCCAATGAACGTTGTCAACCTTTTTCTTAGTATTTATCTACTAGAGTTTGTAAAAAGTTACCCTCCCGTAGATTTAGGCTGAAAACTCGAATCCAGCGAATTACCGAAGTAACTAATCCTTCATTACTGAGCCATAGACGGATGGGACCAATATGGCGGTCCATCAGATCAATCCGGGAAGAGTTTCCCAAATAAGAATTAGGGTTTGTTAGCACTTCTCTCTCTCAGAATCGTGATAGCATGCCGGGAACTGGAGGTATTCATGTGCCGTAGGCATGGATCGAGGGCCCTCCTCTTCCTGGCAGTTCTGAGTTCTTCGTGGATGGCCGCGTCTGGTCAAAGCGGCGATAACACTCGTGGTCTTTATTGCAGTGGAGTAGTACGCGAGGAAGGTACACTGGAAGCGCTGCCGATGGCACGTGTCGTACTCCAACCAACCTCCGGGTTCGATAGTCGCTCAGTATTTTCAGGTACCTCGGGAGACTTCAAGTTTACCGGTCTCGATTCCGCCGATTATTCCATTGACGTGCAACTCAAGGGCTACCAACCGGCGCGCATTATGGTGTCCGTGTTCGGAAAGCCACTCGAGAACGCCAATATTTATTTAAAAAAAATAGCCACGGAGGAGGCCAACGGACCGACTGATCCGATCTCAGCCCACCAGTTGAGCGTGCCCGGCAAAGCTCGAGACGCTTTCGACAAGGGAATCAAACTGCTAACCGGTGCAAAGCCAAACTACGAGCGGGCGCTGGCCCAATTTCAGCGGGCCATCGACGAATATTCGGAGTACTACGAGGCTTACGCGGACATGGGCATTGCGTACCAGCATCTAGGGCAGTCTCCCGCCGCGGAACAAGCGCTGCGCAAATCGATCGATCTAAGTTCAAGTCAGTATGCAGACGCTTTTTTCTTGTTGGCCGAAATGTTGGATGACTCGAATCGCTTTGGCGAGGCCGAGCCGATTGCGCGGCAAGGGGTCAAACTGGAGGAACTTTCCTGGCGTGGACATCTCTGCCTGGCTCGCGCCCTGGCCGGATTGAAACGGGCCCAGGAAGCCGAGTTCAGCGCGAACATGGCCAGCCAGCTAAATCCGACTCGTGCCGATATTTTTCTGGTGCTGGGGAATATTCATATTCAGGAACATAGCTACGCCAGCGTAATTAAGGACTTTGATGCCTATCTCCGATTGGAGCCTGCCAGCCCTTTGAGTGACGCCATCCGCCAAAGTCAGGAACAGGCGCGAAAAGCGCTGCGGAGGTCCCAATCCGAGGTTGCTCAACCGGATCCAAAACCTTAACTCAACGAGTTCACCGGCGCTCGAAATCTCCAAAATCTTCGGACGGTGAGAACGAAGGACTACTGCTTGTGGTTCGCATCTGACGCCATCGTCCCCATCCATGTCACCTGGTGGAGAGCTTCCATCCGAATGTAATTGCCGCTTGAATCCCAATGGCAATTTGCAGGATGCTTTAACATGTTCGCAGAAGGGTTGGGTATGAATACAGTAGTCGGCTTATCCGCTTTTGTTCGCCGGCCAGCGCTGGTGGTGCTGGTCACTTTTATTCTCGGGAATTCGTTCGGCGCGCAGGAGGCGAAACCGGGAACGGGTGCTTCCTCCGCGCCGCCCGCCTCGGTAGAGTCTGGGGCTCCAGTGTTGGTGCTGAAAGCCAAGACACGTTTGGTCACGGTGGATGTAGTGGCCAAGGACAAGCACGGACATCTGGTATCAGATATGACTGCCCGCGATTTCCAGATTTTCGAGCAAGTCCCTCCTAAGAAGAGTGAGTTGGAACAGAAGATCGCAGATTTCGGCTTGCTGGATCATGCGGTAGTGGCCGCGTCTACGAAACCGAACATGCCTAAAATGCCCGAGGGCGTCTACACCAATCTGGTCACTACCCGACTTTCTGTCCCTCCAACGATTGTGCTGATGGATGGTCTGAATACGGACGTCGATTCCGGAATGCAAGCGCGCCTGCAGATGGTGAAAATGCTGGCATCCATTCCAGCCGACACGCCCGTCGCCGTTTTTCTCCTGGGAAATCAGTTGGTGCTCTTACAAAGTTTCACCAAGGACCCGAACCTCTTGCGCGACGCGGCGCAGAAGGTGTTATCCATGGACAACGCGGGACGAGGGATCGATGCTCACGACGATCCGAACAGCCTTTCCAACCAGACCAACGATATGTTTGGAACCGATGACGAAGCGCCTCCATCGACTGTATCTTCCACACCTGGCCGCGGCGGTGGCGGTACCATGGCGCCCAGTGGGCCTCCCGGTGGCGAATTGCAGATGGCAGAAATTCGACGCTTCGAGAAGGAAACCTTTTCGGCCGACACCGACATGCGCGTCCGCACAACTTTGGATGCGCTCCGCGCCATTGCCCGTCATGTGAGTGGATATCCCGGCAGGAAAAATCTGTTGTGGATCTCATCTTCGTTTCCCATGACGATCGCTCCCGATCCAACCGCGGCCCACAACCTCACGTTTGAGGGCAGCCGGAGTTATCAAATGATGGTCGCCTCTGCCACCAATGCGCTGGCCGACGCCAAGGTTGCCGTCTATCCCGTAAACCCCGCTGGAGTCCAAACTCAAGCGATGTTCGCAGCCTCGAAGAATTCGGACCAGGCGGCTTATGGCCCGCGATCTTATTCAGAGGGGAAGACGCTCAACCGCGAGAACGAGGCGCGGTTTTCGGCTGAGGAATCGATGGCGGAAGTAGCGGAACAGACGGGCGGCAAAATCTGCATCAACAACAACGACCTGACCGACTGCGTCAAAACTGCGGTCGAAGAAGGTTCATCGTATTACGAGCTGGCTTACTATCCCGACGCGAGCAACTGGCACGGCGAGTTTCATCGCATCATTGTGAAAACGACGCGACCGGGCGTGCAGCTTTCTTTCCGCCAGGGTTACTTCGCACGCGTGACGGATTCTGTCGCCGGCGAAAAAGACAAAAATGGAAGCGATCCGCAGCTCCAGCAGGCGGCGTGCGAAGACCTGCTGACTTCTACCTCATTGCTTGTGGTTGCCCGAGCGTTGCCTCCGGACAAGCCGGGACTTGCAAAGTACTATCTCGCGATTGGTTCCCGCATGCTGACGTTTTCTGCAGGAGACGGGGGGAGCCACGAACTGCGTATGGACGTTGCGGTTTGTTCTTTTGATAAAGCGGGCAAGCCATTGCAATATTTGCAGGACAACGGCGACCAGAAACTCGGGGAAAAAGAATACGCCGCCATGATTAGTTCTCATGCGGTGCCACATGTGATTCAGTTTTCAGCCAAGGAAGGAATCGCCCGGGTGCGGCTGGTGGTGCGAGATTCCGCTACCGGGCAGATGGGATCAATTGACGTTCCCTATGTTCCCGTGGCAAGTTCCACACCCGCCGCGGCGAACAAGACGAGCCCGTCTGGGCTGACCGCGAACTGAGTGGCCGGAAGAAGAGCTTGACGCTCAGTGCTGTGCAGAAGTGTGGGCCACACTCAGAGAGTTCGGGTGCGTCCCTTTAATCACGGTGTCAACAAGATCGCCAAGCTGATCGGCAGTAAATTCGTTGCCTTCGAGATTGGCCACCAGCCTTCCCTTGCGATCGACGATGGCCGTGTGAAGAGAGTGGTTCATCAAGCCCTCATCCTGGAAAAAATCCACTCCAAACGCATCGCAGACACGGCGAATATCGGGCGCGGACCCGGTCAGGAAGTGCCATGTTCTGCCGTCGGCCTTCCAGATGTTGGCGTATTTAGCGAGGACGTCCGGCTGGTCATGGACCGGATCGAACGTAACCGTCAGCAAAATCAGATCACGGCCGAGATGATCTTTGAATCGCTTTTGCAGAAGGCCAAAGTTGTTCGAAGTGCGGAAGCAGAAATCCGGTAAGGCACAGCGGGTATAAACAAAGTTGAGAGCTACAACTTTGCCGGCAAATCTGGAAAAGGTAACAGGCCGTTGATTCTGGTCGGTCAATGTGAAATCCGCAACCTGCTCACCAACCGCCAGCGGCTTGGCCGTCGACGCCGACGGATTGGCAACCTGGTTGAGGAGTTTCAACCGGCGGGCTGTGAGCGGGTCTGGCTCCAGGCCTTGATAGTTGTGTACGTGAATCCCTTCCGCGTGGGATGAGTCCTTTCCCACGACCAGAGTGAACTCGATCATGGTGCCAGGCACCAGGCCATCGAGTTCTTTTGGGTTCGTCACTGTTAAAGGCATAGTCATGGCTTCCATGAAATCGGGGATGGCCTGACAGGAAACAACCAAGGTCTGATGCGGTGGATCCACTTTCAATACCAAACCCTTTACCGGATATCGCTGTTCCGCCAACGCAATAATTGTGGTGAAGACTACTACCGCCAGCAATGCCCCTTGCACGGAGTGGGAAATGCGAATCATTTACTGTTCCCCGCCACTTCTCTCTTTGCGCCGCCGAGCCGAAATGGTTTTCGATCCAGCTTGGTGTAATTATCGGCAAATTCTTTGATCTCGAGAAACTGGTTCTTGGCGACATTCGAGAAATTTTGTTTTGTGTTACTGGCCGGCCATCCGATTTCGATGTTTAGGATTCGCGCAGCCTCGCCCAAACCAATGTGCTGCTCAAAAGGCGACGCGCCGAATGATCCGCCGCTACCTATTGTCCGATAGATGGAACGCGTTCCGTTGCCTTCGTTCTCCACAGTTATTTTGATGCGTGCTCCAATGGCGGAACGGTTGCTTTTAACTCCCACCAGCTTCAAATTGATCCAGCCATTGCCATTGCCCGGATTCTCGAACAGCCGCATCGCATGGGCATCGCCGGGAACGGCACCGCCCGTCACGGTCAGAATGTCTTCGTCGCCGTCTCTATCGATGTCGGCAAATGCCACCCCATGTCCCTTGTGCAGTTCGCCGGTACCCGTAGCCGCCGTGACATCTGAGAAATATTTCCCGTCATGATTGCGCAGCATGACGTGCGGGATGAGCGAAGCGTAGTTTGGGTTTCCATTCCCCAGATAGATGTCGAGAAATCCGTCGTTATCGATGTCGCCAAAATTCGCGCCCATGGGCATGAGAACTTTGTCGAGCTTTGTTTCCACCGTCACATCTTTGAAAGTTCCATCGTGCTGGTTCCGGTAAAGCTTCATACCCAGTGCGTTGTGAGGAAGTCCGAGATAGGTTCGTACGCTCTCGTCGATTGAAATGAAGTAACTGGTGACGAACAGATCGGGCCATCCGTCATTGTCGTAATCGAAAAACCAGGTGGGGAAGCTTATCCATGGCCCCAGTACGCCCGCCTGCTGTGCCACGTCGGTAAAGGTATTGTCGTGATTGTTGTGATAGAGAAAATTGTTGCCCGCGTAGTTGGAAAGGTAAAAGTCGGGATAGCCATCGTTGTCGTAATCTGCCGATACCACCGCTTTGGTGAATGCAACCTTGTCCACTCCCGCAGAGTGAGAGATGTTCTCAAAAGTTCCGTCACCCTTGTTCAGAAAAAGCTGTGCCGAACCGTTCTCACTGCCGACGAACAGGTCCAGCAGCCCATCATTATTGATGTCTGCCCACACAGCAGTTTGTGTGGCCGACGACGGCTCGGCCAAACCAGCTTCGCGCGTCACATCGGTAAAAGATCCTTTGCAATTATTTCGCAGTAGAGATTTGCGCATGGGAACTTCCCATCCCCCGCGCAATACAAGAATGTCGAGACAACCGTCGTTGTTGTAATCGGCCTGAATAATATTCAATCCGCCTAACTGGTCCATCAACCCGGCCTGCTCACTGCGGTCGGTGAAAGTGCCGTCTCCATTGTTGTGGAAGTAATGCATGTGCTCACACATATTCATGCTGGAGACGACAACATCGAGCAGGCCATTATTTTCAAAATCATCCACGATGATTCCACCAGCCATCGATACCAGGTCCAATCCAGCGGCGGGAGCGACATCCACAAAGTGCGGAGCGCTTTCTTTGGATTCGAAGGCGGCCGGAGGAATCAGATATTGTTGCGGAACGCCTGCGGGATAAGCGCCCACCGTCATGTAGGCATAATTCAGCAGCCATCTTGCGGGCAAGTCGTCTGGAACCTTCTCCAGATATTTCTGGAAGTACTCAATAGCCAGCTTGGAATTTTCCGTCTTGGTAAATGCATTGCCCGGAGACATGGGAACCAGACAACGGTCGCCCGGAGCGGAATAGATGTTGTTCTCCATCTCCGATTTGTGAAGGTAGGCGATGCCAAGTTCTTCTTCAAATTGAGGAGCCGCAGACGGAACTTGCGATCTGGCCAGTTTGTAGGCCTTCAGGTATTGTTCGATCGCAGGATCCATTTTCCCTGAATAGGCGTAGAGCTCGCCGAGCGCGTAATACTCCTGGGTCACGTCCAGCGGCGCCTGACTCGCGAGCGCTGCGGAATTCGCAGGAGCCAATTGGTCCTCCATCTTTTTCGTCGCATTCGCCAGCGTCTGTTTTCTGGTTTCGCAAATCAACCGGAGGTCCTGGTCCCAGCCCGCAGGTTTCGTAGAACGGAATAAAGCGGACTCGGCTTCTCCGATTCCAGAAACATTGGGCGTGTATTTGATATTTCCAATGGCCGACAAAGCCGCGAGATGACTACGGTCCGCATTCTCCATCTCCGAGACCGCGGACGGCGGCAGCAACTTCAAAATGGCGTAGCCTTCGGGAATATGTGCTATCGGAGAGAACTGTCCGGCAGCGATTCCGGCCAGCGCTTCTTTAATCTCGGGACGCAACATCAAAGGGTCCATGGTTCCCATATAGCCACCGGAATCCGCCGTGGGGTCCGTGGATTTTTCTTTGGCCAGAACCGCAAAATCCTCGCCTTTTTTCAGCCGTTCAAGGATTTGCTGGGCCTGGTCCGCTGTATTCACCACAATGATGCGTAGCGGAACCTGATTCGATGTCGCAGCTTGTGCAAATAGCGGACGATTCAAAGGCAATAAACAGAATAAGCTCAGTGCAAATACAACAACGAATGTCTTCATTTTGCCCAAGGATATCGGTCCCTAATCAAGAAAAGTCTATCAGTCCGCATCAAATATCAGCATGCTACAATTTCGGCCAGATGCGCTGCCTTGCATGCTGTGGGTTGTTGATCCTGGTGTCAGTCCTCTGTATTGCTCAAGCTGCGAAAGCGCCGTCAGTTCCCCGATTTGAGGACGTCAGCAAGCAAGCCGGTCTCACAGTTTCCCACATCACTTCTCCTGATGAACTTTACATCATTGAATCCACCAGCGGCGGAGTTGGCTTTATCGACTGCGACAACGACGGCAAGCTGGATATCGTCACCGTAAATGGATCTTCCGTCGATCGTTACCGGCAGGGTGGCGATCCCATGGTCACGCTCTACCATCAGGATGGAAGCCTAAAGTTCACTGACATCACAAGAACCGCCGGCCTCACTCGCAAAGGTTGGGGCATGGGCGTCTCTGTGGCCGACTTCGACAACGACGGATGGCAGGACCTGTACGTCACCGGTTACGGCGGCAATGTTCTTTATCGCAATCTGGGCAATTGCAAATTCGAAGACGTGACGGAAAAAACCGGCCTGCGCGTTGGCGGCTTCAGCACCGGCGCGGCTTGGGGCGATTACGACCGTGATGGCCTCGTGGATTTATTTGTGCCGCGTTACGTTCATGAAGACATGAACGCGTTGCCCGATACGCATAGCAACGGCGCGCCCTGCAATTATCTGGCAATGCGAGTGCTGTGCGGGCCGGATGGTCTGCAAGGCGAGTCTGATTTCCTGTTCCACAACCTTGGTGACGGCACATTTGAAGATGTTTCCAAAAAAGCTGGAGTGGATGATCCCAATCACTACTTCGGCATGCAAGGGGTGTGGGCCGACTATGACAATGATGGCTGGCCCGATTTGTATGTCTCCAATGACGCCGGCCCGAATTATCTCTACCGCAATAAACATGATGGGACGTTCGAGGAAGTTGGACTGTTAACCGGCACGGCCTTCAACAGTGAAGGACGCATGCAGGCATCCATGGGCGTGGACTTCGCCGATTTCGATCACGACGGAAAACTCGACATCGTCGTCACCAATTTTAGCCAGGAAGGCGCTGACCTCTACTGGAACCGGGGCGAGCACGGATTTGATGAAATCAGTTCTAGTTCCGGCATTTTCCAGCCCACTCTTCCCTACGTCGGTTGGGGCACCGCATTCGTCGACCTTGATAACAGCGGATGGGATGACATCTTCATCGCCAACGGTCATGCTTATCCTCAGATGGAGTTGGTGAAAGGCGCAGTCCCCTATCGCGAACCTCTTCTGCTGCTCCGAAATAATCGGAATCGAACTTTCCAAGACATCACGACTCTCTCTGGACTGAATAATCTGCCCTTGCACTCACGGCGAGGAGCTGCATTCGGTGACGTAAACAACGACGGCAAGGTAGACATCCTTCTCTTGAATGTTGGTGAGCCACCCACCCTGCTCATCAATCGCACACCAAACGCAAATCACTCAGTTCTATTTCATTTGGTCGGAACCAAGAGCAATCGGGCCGCAATCGGCGCGCGAGTAACAATAACTACCAGAGACATGGTGCAGTTCAACGAAGTGCGCAGTGGATCCAGCTATCTTTCCCAGAACGATTTGCGTTTGCACTTCGGTCTCGGCGCACAGACGAAGATGAACACCGTTGAGATTTCATGGCCCAGTGGTCAGAAGGATGTCCTCCACGACTTGCCTGCCGACTTCATCTACACCATCGTCGAAGGCAAAGGAATTCAGGAGAAGACTCCGTTCGCAGTCGAGACTGACCAGCCTCAAATCCCGAGCAGCGAAATCCACAAATAGAATTTTCTATTGTTGCGGGACTTTGGCGGCATCGGCCGCCTTCTGCGCCTGAACAAGGGTAGAACGAGCAAGCGTGTCTTCGGGATGAGTCTGAAGAAAGTGTTCCAACGATTCGATAGCCTGGTCAAATTGACCCGCATAGAAAGATGCGATACCCAAATTGCGGTCAACGCCCTCAAGAGAGGGATACCAATCTGCGGCTTTCTTGAAGTTCATGGTCGCGGCAGCGAAATCATTTTGGCTGGCGGCAGCCGACCCCAGGCTGTTATAAGCAGCCGCAACCGCAGGACTGAGCTGGTCTACGAATGCTTGCAGTTGTTGCAGCTCTTCCGGCGACGCGTTTTTCGCGGCTGCATCATCAGAATGGGTGTGGCTATCGCGCCGCGCCAGGCTGTCCGGATTCACATTCCTTTCTTCCGCGTTCACACCCGGCGTGGCGCGCAGTTGTTTATCCATGTCCGCAAATGCCAGCAATTCTTTCTTTGCCTCCTCCAGCTGTCCGGATCTTTGCAACAACTGTCCGAGCATGTAGTGGGCGCGACTGATGGCATGCCGATCTTGCGAGGGATCATCCGCCAACGCAATTACACTGCGCAAAGTCGTTACCGCTTGCTCCGGCCGATTTGTATCCTGATAAACCTTGGCAAGCTGGAGTAGAGAAGTCACATCACGAGGCTTCAATGCGATGGCTCGCGTTAATTCTTTTTCCGCTTCCGGCAAATTGTGCTGCTGAACCGCGATATATCCCAGCATGTAGTGACTGGGAAAATCATCAGGATGGCCCCCGATCTCGGCTTGAAATTCAGGGATGGCCTTCGCATACCCGGCTTCTTCATTGTGTCCCAGGTAGGTGAGCGCCAAATAATAGTGCACCCCCTGTACATGCGCGTCCTTGGCGATGGCTTGGCGGAACTCGGCAATGGCCTGGTCCGGATAATCGTTTTCGTTGTAGGCCCGTCCGAAGTAAATATGGATGAGCGCCGTATCTCCCAGTCCCGCGGCCATTTCATGAAACAACACACGGGCCTGCTTTTCGTCCTTCAATAATAAATATGTCCTGCCCAGCAAATATCCCGTGTCGAAATCCGAATTCTTCGCCAGCGCCGCTTCCAACTGCACTTTCGCTGCCGGGTAATTTTCCAGATGAAATAGGATCCGGCCGAACAAGAAATGGGCGCGTGCATTCTGTGGCGCAAGTTTTACCGCTTGTTCCACCAGCGTTCTGGCCTGGGATAATTGATCTGCGCTGAGACAGGCTGCCGCATAATCCAAAAGCAGCGCAACATCCAGCGGCGCAAGCTGCGAGGCTTCCTCGAACAACGGAAGAGCGGTATGGAACTCGCCCACTTCCGCTCTGCCATTGGCCACTCGATGCAAAGCCTCGCTCAAAAATGCCTGATACTCGAGGACGGCGTGACTCTGATCTCCCGCACGCTCGTAATTCTGCGCCGCATCATAGTGTCGTTTCAAAGAATCCGGCTGGCTGGATCCACCTTTGTGAGCTTGAGCTGTGGCTTGAGCCAAAAACAGGCAAAACACGCCTGTGACCCGGAAGATCCGGCGCCGGCTTTTCGCGGAACCAGTCGGTAAAAACAGAGATCCCGGTTCTCTGAAAAAACTCATGCCAAAAATCATCATGGTAGGAACGAAGGCAAGTCAAGTCTTGCACTTGCTGTCTCCCAGCCCTGTAAAGATTCGTAAAGTTGGATCGCCAACCGTGAAACCCTCAAGAAATACGATATTCCATTGTACAATTCGGTCGGTTGGAAGTCCGAGCAGAAGGCCGCCCCAGCCTTCGATGGGATCAGTCGCCAGCTTCGATAAATAGTCAGCTTCAAAGAGGCCCCGATGTGGGAAGTACCGGCGAAGTCTTTTGTGGAACGCTATCGTTTACGCGCAGATATTGGCAATGCTCCACGATTCTCTTCGTTTGTATCGAGTGCGATCGTAGCGAGCCTGGTTATTTTCTCAACTTTTCTTTTAGTATCGGCCGGTCGTGCGCAAAGCAATTCGACAGACACCGAACTTCCGGCCAAGCCTGCGTCGCAAATTAACTTGTCGTCCATCGGCTATCAGGGCCTGGCCGGAATGGCGCGCATGGCGAGCCAATCGAACATTTCATTGGATTTTGTGGATGACGACCATGTGCTGTTTACCTTCGATCCCAAGAAATTATTTACGCGGCTTCCGGAATGTCCCCCCAGTCACGACGACCGGTTGGTGCATGCCGTAATCTTTCAGGTTTCCAGCGGAAAGGCGGTGAAGACTGCGAATTGGTATTTGCACGACCACAAACGCTATGTGTGGCCGCTGGGATCAGGACAGTTCCTGCTGCGGCGCCTCAACAGTCTTTACATCGTGGATTCCAACCTGAAAGAAAAGTTCTTGATGACCTCGCCAAAGGAATTTTTGTGGCTTACCGTCACCCCCGACGGCAAGCAGATCATTGTAGAAACGGCCGACAACGAAACGACTTCGAAAAAGAAACCTGACCCCGCGAAGGCAAAAAAGCAGCCGGTAAAGATTGAATTCCTCGACATCGCCTCCTTGACTGTACAAAGAACCATCAAATCCGAAGGAATCGTAACTCTCGAAGGAACCAGTACCGGATTTGCGGACGTAAGCCATGGCATGAGCGGAAAGATCTGGCTCGTCCGTTTTGGACCCACCACACGTCAACGGGAAAACATTGCCCGCGTGAGGTCGCAGTGTGTTCCGGATGTTTTTTACTCCAGCAGCAATACGTTACTGATTGGGCGCTGCTCCGCTACCGGTTCCGATTACAGCGTGAGTTCATTCACAGTGACGGGACACCGCCTGTGGCGCCAGCGCTGGAGCGAACATCGTTACGTTCCCAAGATGCAACGCAGTGAAGATGGCAGCCGCTTCGCCGTGAGCACTCTGATGCACGTGGAACAAGCTGACCCAGCAGCAAAAGATGGTGACGAAGACGAAGAAGATGATGCTGCTGGTCGCGGCCTTGCCCAGGTAATTCAGGTTTTCGATACGGCCGGCGGCACTTCCGTCCTTTCGGTGAAAATCAGCCCCGTGGTCTTGACCGCACAGAATATTTCCCTATCACCCGATGGGCGACGGTTGGCGGTGCTAAACGAATCATCGTTACAAAGCTATGACCTGCCCCCGATGTCTGCCGATGAGCGCTCGAAATATTCGGCAGTAAAAGCAGACGTGCCTGGCCTCTACATGCCGTCTTCGGACAAAAATCTCGAAGTTGCTTCCAACGAAGAAGAGCCCGCGTACGGGGCTGCCGAGTCCGCTCCTGATTCTGCCACCTCAGATCAAGCACCGGATGAAAAGACTCCGGCAGCGGCTCCGAACAATGATTCCACCCCAGCCCCCGTAGCACAGCCCGTGGCCGCTGCCGACGGCAAGGATAAAGGGATCGATCCGTCATTGATTACATTCAAAGCCAGCAGTCGCATTGTTGTGGTGGATGTGGTCATCACCGACCGCAAAGGAAAACCGGTGAAAGGACTGACTCAGCAGGACTTTCAAATCGCGGAAGATGGCAAGTCCCAGAACGTCGCCCATTTCGAGGAGTTCAACAAAGAAAGTGCCCCGGCAGTTCCAATCCAAACGACTCCAGCGACAGCATCTTCTTCTGCACCCGCCGTGGCGACTCCAGCTCCGGAGACTCCGGCAAAATTGCCCGCAAACATATACACGAATAATTCGCAAGAGCGCGAAACTGGTTCATCGACCATGGTCGTGTTTGATCTCCTGAACACTCCACTCCCCGATCAGGCCCGCGCCCGGGATCAGTTGATTGATTTTCTCAAGAAGAAGCCCGAGGCCTTACAAATGGCCCTTTGTTCCCTCAGTACAAACCTTCGCTTGATCCAGGGCTTTACTCATGATGAGAACCTGCTGATTTCCAGTGCGAAGGGGAAAAAAGGCGCAGTAAAAGCTCCACCCTGGCAATCGGATTCGGGAATGGAGCGCTCGGTTCAACTGGCTCGCGATCTGGCTCTAGTTACCGGGGACACGCAGTCCTTGCAGCGGACACAAAATGACTTGGATGAAATCAAAGCTCAGGATATCGACGTACGCATGCACTTTACGCTCGATGCATTCGCCCAGCTGGCGCGATACCTTTCCGGCGTCCCCGGACGAAAAAATCTGGTTTGGCTCTCCGGATCCTTCCCCCTCAGCATTTTCCCCAATCCCGAGGTAACCGACTATCAGCCTGTGACCCGCAACTACGGAAACGAAATCAGGAAGGTGACCAATCTTCTCGCCGAGGCGCACGTTGCGGTCTATCCGGTGAGCGTCAAAGGCGTGGAAACCCAAACCATGTTTGCCGCCTCCAATAACGGCACCTATGATCCGATCCCACAGCAGGCCGGCGCATTAGGGCCGAGCACGCCAGGAGCGACTTTCGGTCTGGCCAACACCAGCGCCAACATTCCTTTGGATACGCGCATGCAGCAGGAAACTCGGGCCTTCAGGGAGACGGTAGCCAGCGAGCAAGGCACCATGGAACAGGTCGCGGCGGATACCGGCGGCAAGGCTTTCTACAATTCGAACAGCATCGGAGACGCCATCGAAACCGCGATCGACCAGGGATCGCATTACTACATGCTGTCCTATTCACCGAGCAACAAGAAATACGATGGCAGGTTCAGAAAAATTAAGATCTCTCTCGATCAAAAGGGATACCACCTCGCCTATCGCCAGGGCTATTATGCAGACGATCCTTCCGCGCCCGTAAAAGACACGCGAGGTCCGGCCCAGGATATTGGCGTCGCCGCGATGCAACACGGATCGCCGCAATCGCACCAGATCATCTTCGCCACTAGAGTTGTGCCGATAGGGAAACCAAAGAAAGTGGATGCCTCCCAGTCAGGAGTCGCCACGGCACAGAAAAAGAATGGTGGTTCGGCTGGCCCGGTGGAAATGCAACATTACGGAATTGACTATGCCATCGATCCCGCACACTTGCTCTTTAATCCAACTTCCGCCGGACTCTATCATGGTGTGCTCAACTTCATGGTCACCGGCTTCGATGACGACGAGCATCTGGTCGCCAGAATGGTAAGCACCGCTACCAGCGATCTAAGACCGGCAAACTATAAGGACGTGATGACCGGCGGATTCCGCATGCACCAGGAACTGGACGTGCCGGTCAGCGCGGTCGCTCTTCGGCTGGGAGTGGAAGATGGGCTTACCAGCCATATGGGAACGCTTGAGATCCAGTTACCCGTTCCCATACCTCCGGATGTTCCTCGAGTCACGGCACGTTCTTTGCCGGAGGTCGAGCCAGATTAACCAGGCGAGGTGTGGCCTTCCCCATGCGCCAAATTTTTCCCTATCCCACCGCAGGTGTTGCCATCCTGCGATAGACTCTTATGCTCGATAGTTGTCTTTGACTCCAACGTCGGCAAGCAAAGCATTAGCAGTGCGAATTTCATGGTTTAAGTCGGGAGATTGAAATGAAAAATCATTTTATTTTGCTAGTCGCCGTGATGGCAGCTCTGTGCGCCCCGGCTCTCGCCCAGTTTGGCTCGGTCAAAGGTGTTTGCAAGGACAAGCTGGGAAAACCACTTGCCGGCGTCATGGTCGAATACCACGAGGTGAATACATCCCGTACCTACAAGCTGAAAACCAACGCGACCGGCGAGTATTCCTCGATTGCCATCCTGCCCGGACAGTACAACGTGAGCTTGATGCAGGACGGAAAAGAGATTTTCCGCCTGTCCAACATTACTGTGCCTGCGGAAGAGAAACGAATAGATATCGATCTTCAGCACGAGCAGGAACTTGCGGCCCAAAAACATGGCATGACCCCGGATCAACTAAGGAAGACCGAGGGGAACCAGGCCGCCGACCAAAAAGAAGCGGCCACCGTCAAGGCACTCAACGAGAAACTGCTGGCCGCCAATCAGGCCTTGCAAGCCGGCGACCTGGATTCTGCCACCAAAAGTTTGCTCGAAGCCACTCAAATTGAAGCCAACCATACTTTGCTTTGGTCGAAGCTGGGAGACGTATATCTCGACTCCGCCTCCAAGCAAACCAGCAGCGACGAAAAGACCACCCGCTACACTGAAGCCGCCGACAGCTACCAAAAAGCCATCGACCTAAAACAGAAGGATTTGGCAACCCGCCAGAAGACCCCTCAGGACGCCGAAGATCTTGGACATTATTACAACAATATGGCCCACGCTCAGGCCAAATCCGGTAAAGTTGACGACGCCGTAAAATCCTTCGATCAGGCGATCCAATTGGATCCGGAACGGGCAGCCCAGTATTACTACAATTTGGGCGCTATCCTGACCAATGCGGGCAAGATCGACGAAGCCGTCGCGGCCTACGACAAGGCCATTGCAGCCGATCCCAAGAAACCTGACGCCTACTACCAAAAAGGTGTGGCGTTAATCGCCAAAGCCACCACTGGCCGAATGGCAAGATCATTCCAGCCCCAGGCACTCAGGAAGCGCTGGACAAATATCTGGAATTGGCTCCCACCGGGCCTTATGCCGAGGGCGCCAAGGGCATGATCCAGTACATCGGCGGTACCGTGGAGATGGGTACTGCAAAACCTAAAAAATAGTTATACGTTAACTTTCACTGGAGTGACTTTGCTTATGCGCTTCCTTCCCAGTTCCCTGCTCTTCGTCGCGTTACTCGCGGTCCATGCCCAGGCGCAACCGTCAACTCCGGACTATCGCAATCCCAATCTGTCCACCGACCAGCGTGTTGCGGATTTGTTGAAGCGCATGACGCTGGAAGAAAAAGTGGATCAGATTGCCGGCGGGCAACGCCGCAATTTCGACAAGAACGATCCCGCCCTTGCCCACATCATTGAAGGATTTCAGAAGTTGTACAACAACGATTCGCATCTCAGCCCGCACGACGCGGCCGCTTTCCGCAATGAAGCGCAGAAATATTTGATGGAGAAAACCCGCCTGGGAATTCCTGGCATATTTCAAGGCGAAGCCCTGCACGGCTACATGTCCTACGGCAGCACCAGCTTTCCGCAAGTGCTCGGACTCTCCAGCACCTGGGACCCAGAATTAATCCAGCAGGTATTCACCGCCGCCGCCGACGAAATGGCATCCTCGGGCACCAACCAGGCTTTCACGCCGGTCCTCGACCTCGCCCGCGATCCCCGCTGGGGACGCACCGAGGAAACCTACGGCGAAGATCCTTTCCTGGTCTCCCGCATGGGCGTCGCCGCGATCACTGGATTGCAAGGCCCGTCTTTCTCTATAGGACGGCATCACGTTTTAGCCACAGCCAAACATTTCGCCGCGCATGGCCAGCCCGAAGGCGGCACCAATACCGCCCCGGCAAATTATTCGGAGCGCATCCTGCGCGAATCGTTTTTCGAGCCTTTCCAGGCGGCCGTGCAGGAAGCCCATGTAGGCAGCGTCATGGCTTCTTACAACGAAATCGACGGTGTCCCTTCGCACATCAATCGCTGGCTGCTCCAAAAAGTTCTTCGTGAAGAATGGGGCTTCCAGGGCTACGTCAGCGGAGACGGCAGCGGCCTGCAAATGCTGTACGAAACTCACCACGTAGCCGCCGACAAAGAAGAAGCCGCACGCAAAGCTCTCGCCGCCGGAGTGGATTTCGATCTTTCCGACGGTTCGGTGTATCGAACTTTGGTCGATCAGGTCCAGCAAGGAAAAGTTCCGGAAGCCGAACTGGACAAAGCCGTCGGTCGCATTCTCGCCGCTAAGTTCCGCCTGGGATTATTTGAGAATCCCTACGTCGATCCCGATTACGCGCAAAAAATTACCAACAGCCCCGAACATCAGAAACTGGCATTGAAGACTGCGCAAGAAGCCATCGTCTTACTTAAGAATGACGGCAATTTGCTGCCGCTCGATTTGAGCAAGATCAAAAATATCGCCGTGATCGGCCCCAACGCCGCCGACGTTCACCTCGGCGGCTACAGCCGGGACGCAGGCCCGACCAACGAAATCAGCGTTCTCGAAGGCATCCGCCAGCGCGTGGGCAAAGGCGTAAACGTCCTCTACGCCGAAGGCTGCAAAATCACCACCGGCAAACAAGGCTGGGCGGGATGGTATGAGAACGACACCAAACAACCCGATCCGAAAACCCAGATCGAAAGCATTCAAGCCGCCGCCGCCGTCGCCCACAAAGCCGATGTCGCTATCGTCGTAGTCGGAGAAAACGAAGGTACCAATCGTGAAGCCTGGTCGGAAAATCATCTCGGCGATCGCGACTCCCTCGATCTATTAGGCGCGCAAGACCCGCTCATCAAAGCCATCGTCGAAACCGGCACTCCGACCATCGTTCTGCTCATCAACGGCCGTCCGCTTTCCATTAACTACACCGCCGAACACGTTCCCGCCATTCTCGAAGGCTGGTACCTCGGCGAACAGGGCGGCACAGCAGCAGCCAATGTTTTGTTTGGTGATGTGAATCCCAGCGGCAAGTTGCCCATCACTTTCCCTCACTCCGTCGGCCAACTCCCTGACTACTACGACCACAAGCCTTCCCGGAATCGCAGCTACGCCTTCGCCGACAGCCATCCCCTGTTCCCTTTCGGCTTCGGCCTCAGCTACACCACATTCCGCTACGAAAATGTTCGCGTCGATCCGCCAGTCATCGGCACTGGCGGCACCGCCACCGTCAAAGTGGACATCACCAACACCGGCACTCGCCCCGGCGACGAGGTCCCTCAGTTGTACATTCATCAGAAAGTAGCTTCGGTCACTCAGCCAGTCGAGCAGTTACGCGGCTTTCACCGCATAAGCCTGAAGCCGGGCGAGAAGACCACAGTAGAATTCACCCTCACCCCGGAAGCACTCTCCATCCTGGACATCAACATGAACCGCACAGTCGAACCCGGAATGTTCGACATCATGGTCGGCCCCAACTCCGCCCAAACCCAGACCGTCCCGCTTCAGGTCATAGATAAAAACAAAGAAAAGTAGGATGTGATCGAAAAGCCGGACAGACCACCACAGCCTACGTAGCGACAGCCGCCTCGGCTGTCCAGTCGAACAAAGCTCGACAAATGCATGCAAGGGGATGCACCGCCACAACCAAGGGTGCCCCACCCTTCCCCGGTTTTTGGGGAGGGTGGGAACCACAGAAGCCGGCAGTTCGTTCTTCTGATCGATGGGAACCACCGTAGAAGAGCGGCCCTTCCAGGGCCGCGATACGAAACACGACAATTTACGCGGCACTAAGCCTCCGCTCTTTTTCAAAATCCGAACAAACCTCGCTTTGTTCGCGATGATTTCTTTCACCATGAGAATATTTCTCCGGGGTTCTATGCCTATCCTCGGAATGTGCTCGAACAAGAAATGCATGGTGATCTTCTCCACAACCTCTATAACCGCCGACTGTCCGGTCTGCAAATCCGCAATCATTCAAGCCTGCACCAACCCAGCCTGCAATACCGCAATTCAAGAACTGATCACGGACGCCCGGAAACTACCAGACTCTTGCCATTGCGGAGAAATATTGCGGTACTTTCAGAGGTAAGCGAATCACGGACGCGAGCAGCTCGCGGATCACCACGGCACACGTAGCGACAGCCGCCTCGGCGGTCGTTTCTAATGGATGGTAACCACCGTGGAAGAGCGGCCCTTTCAGGGCCGCGTTACGAGAAACGACGATTTACGCGGCGCCAAAGCGCCGCTCTTCCACGGAATTTCACGCAGAGGTGCCCAAGCATGCCCCACTCGGCATTGCACCCATGTCAGGGGTGCCCCAGCGCAGATCTATTTCAATTTATCGAAGTTCCCAAGAGCGGTGATCTTCTTGCCTTTGGCATTCTGTGCGGCGGTCACTTGAAACACGTCATAAATAACCGGGTCAGCCTTCCCTTGCTGTCCAGGTTCGACGTTAATCATGCCCTTGAAGCGGAATTGGTTTCCGTAGGCGTCCGTGAACGGTGAGTTTGTATATGCCAGGGTGATTGAATGGATTCCTAGCGCATCCAGGCCGAAGAGTTCACTTGCCTGTGAGACGCCATCGTGATTGGCATCAATCCAGACAAGCAATTGTGACCAGATAGCATCCCGCTTATCAATAATGCCATCACCATTCCCACCATTCACCGCCTGATCGAACATTGCTAGAGCAAGAAATCCGTTGGGATCGGCGCATGAGGTTTGGGATGCGTAGTTCCCAAATAGCTCCCCGCCGTTCTCAATTTTCCCGTTGTGATTACGATCCAGCGCAAGCCAGCCATTAGCGGAACCAGAGGCTGTCCACGCAATCTGAATTGGATGCCCTGTATTTGTTAGATCAAACATCACGCCCGTTCGCAGCAGAGGTCAACTGAAAACCTGTACCAGCGGTATCGATAATGATCGGCGAATAGCAACCGCCGCCGCAATACCATGTACTGCCGCCGCATGTCGGCCCGAGCGGGGGTGAGCAACTTAGATTTGGGGGTGGGACAGGACAACCCGCGCTGCCATCGGCGCACTGCCATTTTCCTGAACTGCACACTACACTACCGGCGGGACCGTTGCATTCCGTTTGACAGGTAATGCCCGGACTCCCAGTACATGTCACGTACAATGGATCGGCCACTGTAGCGCAAGTATCGGAGATAGCTTGACTGCTAGAGTAGATGACCGTCCCAGTAGGCGAGGTAGCTGTAAAGATTCCGTCACTGAAAGTTTCTGTTAGCGTGCAATCGCAGGTAAGCCCGCATCGTGCGGCCCCAAATCCAGCCTCACCGTGGCAAGTAGAGCCGGTGTAAGTGCCCACTGAGCTACCATCCGCCCATCCATGGTTGACTCATGGCAGTGTCCACTCTTTGTACTGCCGATGTCGCCGACAGTGGGATTTACGGATTCGCTAACCGCGCAAGTAGTAGTGCAATTCGGTTGCACACCGGTACCGCTGTAGCTACACGTTCCGCTGAGACCGGGGAAAGTTCCGGTATGTTCACCTGTCCCAATCCCAGGCGTTGTATGGTCCGTCGTATCGTAAGTTGTTACTGGTGTAATCGGTACAACAGTATTAGCGTTTGAGCAGTTTGCTATCGCGTCTGGGCTTACTCCCAAATTCAGCAATGGCAAGGCTTGGCTTGCCTATTGTGGAACCAATTCTCTCGTTGCAGGGTCGATGGGAATTGTGAGGGATTTGTTTACCCAGTTGCTGGGTAAGCCGCAGCCTGAAGGTGAGCAATATATGTCTCTGTTCTTTGTCTCGTTTGATACGGTGTTCGCCCTAATCCAGTCCGCTATTTCGGGAAGCTCCCTGTAATATGTCTCCAAAATAGCCTCGGGATAGAGAGACTGATTTGAAACAAGGTCAAGCGACCCCATGCCGACAATGTGGTCTATTCGGTGGATCGCTTCTTTGCCTTTTGAGTCCTTGCCGAAAAGAAACATGGCGTTGTACAAGCGTCCTCGCCCGCTGAGTGTGGCCTGCACTCGGTAGGAAACGTAACGGTCGTATATTTCACCGTTCGGTTTCGACGACTGGCTGACGAATTTCGCGACCGTAATCCCCTCCCAGTTTCTATCGAATGCATGACTGGTCCATCCGGTCATAACGTAGAACATCCACTTCTTGGTCACTCCGTTTGGCGTAGTAAACGTCGGCGCCACGCCACTCGACGTGATTTGAATAAGATCTCCGTCTGGCTTCGTAACGAAGTTTTCCCAAGGCTCACCGGCAATTGCGGACAGATTGCCAACGACTACGTTATCAATTTCAAAATGTGGCACTAGTTCTTTGATTCGTTCTTGCAATTCGTCGTTGCTGATACTGTGTGTCGCACCAGAGACATTCATGGCATCTAGCGCCACGATACGTAGCTGGGCAGCGTAGGTGAGCCTCGCGTAAGCTGTCCTCACCACGGTTTCTTCGTGGCTCATGCCAGATTGTGCCCAGGTGAGCATCGAAGCCAGCATGAAAACGCCGAGCAGGGCCCATGATACAAATCTGGAACATCTCATTTCTGGTTCCCTTCTAATTTCCTCCTGAATGATTTGTTCTGAATTACCCCAGTGGGAACATCTAACAGAGGGCCTGTTGTAGCAGAATCGCGAAGAAAAGGGGGCAAGCAAGCCACGAAGCGAGCCATGGGCTCCTCCTAAATATCCAGCTTCCCCCTCGGAAACTGTCGGTTGACCTTACGTGGGGGACCACATCCTGTCAAGTTAACATCCTTACAGGGGCCGACCTTTGCACAGCCACAATTGAAGGCTGCCACGAAACGCTGGCAGCGCAGGCTCAACGGCAATATTCCCAAAACGGGAATTCCCATCAACTACAACGATCCAACCCACTTCCCCGAGTTTGTACGTACATTCCGGTACCCACAAAATGTTCCCCGGGGAACACTTGTGCAAATCGTAGTTATGTTCCCCGGGGAACACTTCTCCATTTTGCAAGCGCGGGCAGTCCTACTTTGACCTGCGCGTCGATTCGCGGACGATCAACTTGGGCTCCAGCAAAATCGACTCGGGGACGACCATCGACTTTGCATCCACCAGGCTCATCGCCAGGCGCGCAGCGTGTTCGCCGATGGCGTCGCTGCGCTGGTCGATGCTGGTGAGAGGCACTCGCAGCAGGGCTGGCGTAGTGGACGTTGCAACATCCAATCAGGGCAACGTCGTCGGGGATGCGCAAGCCTGCCTCAAAGATCGCGCGCATGGCGCCACTGGCGACCAGATCGTTGTGGCAAAAAATTCCATCCGGTCGCGGGGTCAGCGCCAGCAACTTCTTGGCGGCTTCGTATCCGGATTCGTCGGCGACTGTATCGACCTCTTCTGCATTCACCACATACTCCGACCCGACCGAAAGATTGTGTTGGGTGAGCGTGCGCCGGTAACCTTCCGAGCGCGCGAGAGCAGTGCTGATCCGCTCGCGAGTGATGTGGGCGATGGTGCGGCAGCCAACTTCGATGAGATGCCCGGTAGCCAGGGCTCCCACTGCGTCGTCGTTGACGCCCACAAAATTCGCCGGCAGCCCCGCGAAGTTTCTGTCGATCAGGATGTAGGGAAGGTTGTTCTCTTCAAGACGACGAAAGCTCTCGACCGTCCATTGCGAAGAAGCAATCAAGAGCGCGTCCACGCCGCGGGCAATGAATTGATCGATGACCTGGCGCTCCAACTCAGGACTCTCATCGGACGAAGAAATCACCACGCTGTATCCACTTTTACGAAGCACTCCGGACAAGCCTCTGGCCACCTCGGCGAAAAATGAATGGACGAGATCTGGAACCACCAGACCCATCATCTTGGTGCGTCCGGTCACCAGAGCGCGGGCTGCGAGATTCGGCCGGTAGTTCAGTTCCTTGGCGCGCTTCAAGACACGGGCCTTGGTTTCGGCGCTGATGTCGGCGTGGTTGCGTAAGGCTTTCGAAACCGTGATCACCGACACCTCAAGATCACGGGCAATATCTTTCATTCGAACTGGCATTAAGAAAACTCCGTTAGCTAGGTTGATATTGTAAGCGTTTACTGCAACGAGTAATATTCCTCGGGCGAGTTTATAGAACGCTACAAAGAACTCCCCTAGAAAAACGATTGGGTGCAATCATGAAAAAAATGCGACCCGCTGCATTTCGACTTCTACAGTTTGCCTTATTGGCTATTGCCACGGCAGCCCAGGCACAATGGCAGCCGATGAATCCCGTGACCGCCGTGCAACAGCAGGCGGATGGCGCGCTGTTCACCATGGGCACGGGCACACTGAAGTTGCAGGTGTGTTCCGATTCCATCATTCACGTGCTCTATTCGCGGACTTCGTCATTTACCGAGCATCCCGATTTCGTGATCATCAAGAAAGACTGGCCGGAGACGAAGTGGACCATGCAGTCCACAGATGATGCGGTCACGCTGACTACTTCGCAGCTCAAAGTCACCGTCACTCGCAAAGATGGCGCCATCACCTATAGCGATGCCGATGGCAAACAACTGGTGCAGGAAGCGACGCGCAAGCTGACGCCGGTGAAGGTGAATGGCGAGGACACTTATCGCTCAGAATCGTTCATCAATATTTACGGTTCGCGGGAAGGACTTTACGGACTCGGCCAGCATCAGGCGGGGGTGTGGAATTATCGCGGCGAGTCCGTGGATATTTCGCAGGACAACACCAATATTGCCGTGCCCTTCCTGGTCTCGAGCAAGGGCTATGGAATTTATTGGAACAACGATTCCAGAAGCAAATTCAATAATCGCTTTGCAAATTATATGTACATCACGTCCGAAGTCGCCGATGTGATCGACTATTACTTTTTCTATGGCCCTGATCTCGACAAAGTGATTGCCGGCTATCGGGAACTGACCGGGCAGACACCCATGTTCGGTAAGTGGGCTTATGGCTTCTGGCAATGCAAGAACCGCTACAAGTCGCAAGCGGAAATTCTGGGCGTGGCGCAGAAATATCGTGACTTGCATATTCCGGTGGACAACATTGTGCAGGACTGGTTCTGGTGGAACCGCAAAGGCGAATTTGTATTCAACAAGAACTATCCCGATCCCAAGGGGATGGTGGATCAACTGCATAACCTGAACTTCCATCTGATGATTTCGATCTGGCCATTCTTTGAGCCGGGATCCACCAATTACGACTACATGGACAAGCAAGGATGGTTCGTCGATAAGTTTAAATACGCCAAGCCGCCTTATCACACCTCGGCGATGGCGGTGTACGACGCGACGAATCCGGAAGCGCGAAAATATTACTGGGACCTGGTGAACAAAGGGCTTGTTCAGCATTGGCCTGGATGCGTGGTGGATGGACACGACCGAACCGGAGACCGAAGGCCAGGACGAAAATATTCTGCTCAATCACAACCTCTCGGCCGGCAGCGGCAACCGGTATGTGAATGTTTATCCGATGCTGGATACGGGGGCCATCTATCAAGGACAGCGGAGCGTGTCCGACCAGAAGCGGGTGTTCATTCTTTCGCGCTCGGCGTTTGCGGGATCGCAGAGAAACGGCGTTACGGCATGGTCAGGAGACATTAATTCTGACTGGTTCAGTTTCCGGCGGCAGATTCCTGCTGGTTTGAATTTCGAACTTTCCGGCATTCCTTATTGGACGACCGACATTGGTGGATTTGTTTTCGGTAGTCCGACTGATCCTGCGTTCCGCGAATTGTTCGTGCGCTGGTTTCAGTACGGCACGTTCAATCCGGTCTTGCGAGTCCATGGCACACGTTCTCCTGACGAAAACGAATTGTGGTCGTACGGGCCGGACGCGCAGAAAGATTTTGGTCAGCTTTGACCGGCTGCGCTATCGCATGCTGCCTTACATTTATTCGCTGGCATGGAAGACCACGAACGAAAGCTACACGCCGATGCGTCCGCTGGTCATGGATTTCCGGACCGATGTGCGGGCGGAAAATATCGGCGATCAATTCATGTACGGGCCGGCGTTCCTGGTGAATCCAGTGACTGAACCATCCGCCACCACGAGGAATTTATATTTGCCCGATGCCAAGTGGTATGACTTCTGGGATGGCAAAGCCATCGACGGTGGCCGCGCCATCGACGCAGCCGCGCCCATCGATCGGCTGCCGCTTTATGTTCGCGCCGGTTCTATTGTGCCGTTAGGGCCGGATGAAGAGTGGTCCACCGAAAAGCCTGCCGATCCCATTGAGTTGCGCGTTTACCGTGGCGCCGACGGCGATTTCACGCTCTACGAAGATGAGAACGACAACTACAACTATGAAAAAGGAGTGCATGCAACGATTCCCTTGCACTGGGACGATGCCGCGCACAAGCTGACCGTGGGCGATCGCGTCGGTCAATTTCCTGGCATGTTGCAGAGCCGTACGTTCCGCGTGGTGTTTGTTAGGGAGAATCACGGAGCAGGGATTGATCCGGCGAGCGAAGCGGATAAAGTTGTGCAGTATTCGGGAAAGCAGATCAGCGTGACTCCCTAGTTCGCTAATTCCAGCAGATGGCCCACTCTAGTCGCAACGAACGCGACTAGAATGGGCCACCCGCCTTAAATCCCAAGATGTACGCCGGTTATTGAAGCTGGCTGCGGCTTTCGGTGGCGCTGCGTGGGCCCACGCCGAAAGACTGCTTCCAGTAATCCTGCACTGCGGGAGGCAGTTTGTTTACCCGCGAGAGAAAGTCCGTAACTTTCCACATGTCCTGCTCACTGAGCGCGTGGTTCCATGAAGGCATGCCGGTATAACGAATGCCATTGCGAACCACATAATAGGTATGCCATTCGGGATCATCGACGGGATCAAGAACGAGCTGCGGGACCGGCGGATAAAACGAATGTTCCAGTGGGCTCGGCTGGTTGTCGAGCGTGCCGTGACAGACGGCGCAATTCATAGTGTAAAGTTTCATGCCGTCGATCAGGGTTTGATCGCTCACCGCAACAGGATCGTTTACATGCGGAGCGCGACGGTTTACCGATGCGTCCAGCGCGTTGGTGGCAAGTTGGCGTTCGAGAGAAGGCGGACTCGAATCGGCGTTGGTCGGCATCAGGCCGAACAATGCAAAAACAAGCCCGCCAAATCCCAGCACCAGAAATGTAGCGATGATTCCAATAATGAAGTTACGCATTGCTTTTTTCGGAACTCCGTCCTTCCCTAAAATATTTGCCGGGTAAGATCGAATCCGAGAAAAAGGCCGCCCGGTTTATCAGCGGTCGGATCACCCAGGAAAGTTGCGCGCGTCCCGCCACGTTGGGACACCATGGTGGTCGGGCCATTAGTGAATCCCAAGGTGAAGGCATGCCTCCAGATCTTTTTCTGAATGCCAAAAGCAAAGGCCGGACGATGGATACCCAACTCGTCGCCGTTTATCAGAGTGGGTATGGCTTCAGCCACCAGCGCGACGGTGGGACGAATATCGACGGCCAACGCAGTCGCCAGAGAGAACGTGTTGGCGCAAGAGCGCACGGCAATGGAGCTATCCTCGGAGGGAACATTGCCTTCGCTGCAAGGCAGATCGGGCGGAGCATTGGTAATCGAGTTCTGGCTCAATAACGGCCGGGCATGCAGTGAGAATGTGGGTACGACATACAGTTGGGCCCGGCGGCTGAGGCTGCGAGATAGAACCAACTCAAAACTCTCGGCAAAGTTTTTGCCGAAATCATTTTGACCATCGATGGAAAATCTAACGGCGGCGTTTAATGGATTACCGTTGTGCTCGTCCAGAAAATTATAGGCAGCCATGAGTTCGATGGGGCGGCCAATGATGCTGGGAGACCGCGTCGCCATTACCGAGAGCTTCGAGGTCACTCCGTAGCGCAGGCCGAATGAAGGAATGGCAAAATTATCCAAACCTAAGAGCGTGCCCCCTTCGGCCGGGCCAGTGAAGGCAGCCTGGAAAGGAAACCGGTGGGTGAAGTTGAGATACAAACCATGACGATCCAGCGGGCGTCCGGTGGGAACGCTGAACACGAGATCATCTCCCGGCCGGTATATATTGTCTTTTTTCTCGGGAGGGGCTGGGCTGGCTGGTGATGGCTTTGAGCTACTTGTAGCAGTCTGATTCGCGGCTGTCATAACATTCGCCGGCCCGGTTCCAGCTTCCCGGATTTCATGGGAAACCAGATCAACGATATATTTTTTTCCGTCTCGTTCCACGATGAGCTGGGAGGTTGAGTCCTTTACGAAGGAAACGCCGAGGCCTGTAGCTGTGGCCGTGACTGCATCCGGTTTCGATGAGGAAACTTCCGGGGCAGAAGTCTGGGCGAATGCAAAGTTGCCCAATATGAGGACATAGGTAAGAAAACCGAACGTCAGCCGTCTAAATGTTTTTCTGCAGTGCATAAATCCATTCCCTCTTATTCTTAAGTTGCACAAACTTTCCATGACTGGCCCTGGACCACGCCGGCACGCTTCTTACACGTGTGAAAACCGATTCCTAAAAGTGAAAGTAGGAAGGTCTAAAAATAGATCGGGTATGGATATTTTTTGTCACCGATGGGTTAACTCTTTGTCACTTTTCAGGTTGGCTCTTTACAAATATTGGCCCACCCCGCCGCATTGATTTTCCTAACTCCCGGTATTTTCCTAGCAGAGTTGTGCCCTCAGCATTCATGCACTGTCGAGCCCATGGAAGTGCCTGTGCGTCTCTGTATTCCAAAGAGTTGCAAACTGTTGACAAACTCCTGACAAACGGCTGCGCCGTCTCATTTAACTTTTTTTGACGGGTTCACATCTTACGAACGGACAACTTCTATCCAAAATGACTGGAATGAATCGTTTCATCCGCACTTTTTTTCTACTTTCGACCATGCTGGTGGTGGTTTCTCTCTATGCACTGTCATCAGACGCGACTGGCGCCTCAACCTTTACCGGTGAAATTACTGATTCGCTTTGCGCCAAGGCGGGATCACATGACCAGATGATGAAAGACATGAAAAGCATGGGCAACGATAAGGCCACGTGCAGCGCCAAGTGCATTCAGCTGGGCGCCAAATATGTTCTATACGATGCGGGCAAGAAAGCTATTTACGAGCTTGACGACCAGGACAAAGCGGAGAAATTCGCAGGGCGCACAGTGCGAGTTTCCGGAACACTGCAAAAGAAAAAGATCAAAGTCGCCAGCATGGAGGCGGCGGAATAGCGTATTGCGAGCTTTGACTGGTCATCGTGATTCTGCAAGAGCGTTCTCCTGAGGCGACGGTAGCTCAGTCAGGCACTGTTTGCTGACGATCAAATTCTTAAGATTCGAGAAACGGAAAATGAGAATTCACACACATCTATTACGATCCGCGCTTCGACAGGGCTTTCTGGTTCTCCTGGTGGCGAACTGTCTTCGAGCCCAAGCGCCGGGAACGGGTGCGATCACGGGATTGGTCTCCGATCCCTCAGGCGCCGTGGTCGCGAATGCTCGCGTATCGGCGGTCAATGAGGAAACTAATTCCTCGCGAACGGTGAACACCACGACGGAAGGTGTGTTTCGTGTGCCGCTGCTGCTGCCGGGAAATTATTCGATCGTTGTCGAGCAAACAGGGTTCAAGCAAAAGATACTGCGTTCCGTCCATGTGGTGGTCAGCGAAACGGCGGTGGTGAACGTCGGACTTGAAGTAGGCGCAGATACGGTCAAGATCGAGGTCTCCGGCTCTTCAGAAATGGCCCAAACGGAAAGCTCAACTCTCGGTTGGGTGACCGACGGAAAGCTGATTGTCGATCTGCCGCTGGCCAATCGCAATTTCACCCAACTTTTGGCACTCTCTCCAGGCATCGTGGTCGAGTTGCCGGATGCAGCGGACTTGGGCAAGGGCACGCAGAATGTCTCCGCGAATGGCGCGAGGACGACATCGAACAATTTTCTTTTCGATGGCGTGGATGCAAACAACATTTCCGAGAACTCATTCTCTGGATTCGACCCTGAGACCGGGATTGCCATTCCTGCCCCCGATACGATTGCGGAGTTCAAGGTACAAACGGGTATGTACGACGCGTCGTACGGACGGGGGTCCGGAGCGACTGTCGATCTCATCAGCCAGACCGGGAGCAATGGTTTTCACGGGACCTTGTGGGAATTTTTCCGCAACGACGCTCTGAATGCCAACGACTACTTTCTGAATCAGGAGCACGATCCCAGGCCAGTGCTGCGACAGAACCAGTTCGGATTCGTGATTGGCGGTCCCATTCGAAAAGATAAGACTTTTTTCTTTGGGTCTTACCAGGGGACGCTGCAAACGAATGGGCAAGCGCAGGGGGCGCTGCAGAATTCTGCTCTTCCCGCGTTGACCAATGATCGCTCGGCGGCGGCTCTGGGAGCGCTCTTCGGAGGGCAGTCGGGAGCGTTCGGCGGCGTGGCCGTGGCTGCGGACGGATCCAATATCAATCCTGTGGCTCTGGCCATTTTGAATTTCAAGTTTCCCAACGGAAACTACGCCATTCCAAATCCGCAGTCGATTTCATCGAGTGGAGTGGGGCAATCATCATTCTCTATTCCGGCACATTTTCGTGAAGACCAGCTTACGGTCAATCTCGACCACAAGATTTCTAACAACAATCAGCTCTCGGGCCGATTTTTCTATTCACGTGATCCGCAGCACCTCTCTTTTTCACCATTCGGAGGGACTGTTCCAGGTTGGGGGCTGGCTGAAACCGAGCGTAACGACATGTTCGTGTTGTCGGATACGCAGGTGTTCACGCCCAACCTGATCAATATTGCCCGCTTTGGATTCATGCGGTTTAACGGCTTGTCTCGCGGTGATGAGCCGATTAAGGCAGCGGATGTGGGCATGGCGACTCCCTCAGGACTCCCGGAAATTCCGGGCATCGCCGTCAACAACTCCTTTACGATTGGCCCGGCAGGGGAGCCGTTTTATTTTGAAGTTACCAATGCATTCATCTGGCAGGACACGGTTTCTCTGACCAAAGGCAGACACAGTTTCCAGATGGGCGCCGAGGCCAAGCGCGATCAGTTGGACGTTAACGTTCCCTACGTTTCAGACGGATTTCTATTCTTTCTGAGTTTTCCAGACTTCCTGCTCGGCCAAAGCGGGACGCAAAACGGCAGCGGAACCAGCAATATCTTTTCCAGCACCGGGGCAGCCGGCGATTTCCGTAAAGATGAACGTTACAGCGATCTGGCTGGGTTTATTCAGGACAACATTCGCGTATCTCCGCGACTGACCTTGAATACCGGTTTACGATATGAATTCTTCGGCGCACCCAGCGAGATTGATGGGCATTTACCAAACTTCGATCCAGCGGTAGCCGCGCACATCGTGCCGGCAGGAGTCAGTACATTCAGTGGGTTTGTCCTGCCTGCGAATTACAGCGGACCGCTTCCCAGCGGATACGCCAAGAGTCAGAACACGGGTATGTGGAATCCGGATTATAAAGACTTCAGTCCGCGCTTTGGTTTCGCACTGCGGCTGCTCAATAGCCCTGCGCTGGTGCTGCGAGGCGGATATGGCATCTACTATCAAAGACTCTCCGCGGAACTGGCGCAGCAAGTGGTAGGCGCTCCGCCTTTTTCACTTACTCAGGCCCTGCAAGGATCGCTGAATTCGGCGGCAACTTTTCAGCAGCCCTACAATCCCGCGCTGCCGCCAAATTCGAGCTTTCCCATCTTCATCCCACGCACGTTGACCAGCAATTTGACGGTGCCTTCCATCTCCCAATCGATCACCAGCCCCTACAACCAACAATACGATCTCAATGTGCAGTATGAGTTTGCGAAGGATTTCCTGTGGCAGGTGGGGTATGTGGGGACAAAGGGAACCCACCTTACCGGTTGTGTGGAATTCAATCAAGCGCTAATCGCGACTCCGCAGAATCCGGTGCTTTACGGGGGAACGGAAATCACGACAACGACGGTCGAGAATCTGGCGCAGCGACTTCCCTATCAGGGCATCGGCTCCGGCGCTTCCTACAATTGCAGGACGACCTTTGACTCGAGCTACAACTCGCTCCAGACCAATGTGGTCAAGCGCTTCAGCAACGGCCTGAATTTTCAAGCGAGTTATACATTTTCCAAGAACCTGGACTACACCGGTGGAACGGGTGGCTTGCCCTCGCTCGATCTCGATTTCATCAGCAATGATCAGAACAATCCGAGCCAGGCGCGTGGTCTGGATAATTCCGACCGGCAACAAAGATTTGTTCTGAGCTTTGTGTATGCGCCGCCCAGACTTACGCACGGACCACAGCTGGTGCAGAGTGCATTTTCGAAATGGCAGTTCTCGGGAGTTGCCGTGCTGCAGTCGGGTCTTCCCATCACCGCGATCGACAGCTCTGCGGGCACGGTTTATGGCAATCTGACCGGATTTAGCCGCGCGGAGTGCACGGGCGCGAATCCTGCTTCTTCAGGTTCGATAACAAGCCGGCTCACTCAATACTTCAATACTGCCGCGTTTGCGCCGCCTCCGACGATTGGAGACGGAACGGGATTTGGTAACTGTGGCGTAGGCCTTTTGCGAGGCCCCGGCCAGCGCAACCTGGACATGGGGATCCAGCGAACGTTTGCCGTCACGGAAAAGAGCAGTTTGCTATTCCGGACCGAGTTTTTCAATTTAACGAACACGCCGAACTTTGCCCAGCCTAACAATGATTTTGCAGGAGGCAATAATCCCAGCTTTGGCGCGATTACGGCGACCGTGTCCAATCCGCGGATTATTCAATTTGCTTTGAAGTACAACTTTTGAGGATTGCAGAAAAGGATTGCCATGTCGGATAGCAAGGTCCTGGAAACCACCAATGAGGCTGGCACTCTGACTTTCCTC
The DNA here is from genome assembly GCA_963723765.1 of Terriglobia bacterium. Lineage (GTDB taxonomy): Bacteria > Acidobacteriota > Terriglobia > Terriglobales > Acidobacteriaceae > DATBAX01. The sequence goes on from CAVRSD010000002.1 coordinate 359,893, forward strand.
GATCCCGTCTTCAGTAATTTCAGTCTGCCCTTGCGGGCAGTTTACTATCCTTTGGGCTTCGCTGTGGAAATTGCCACGAACTCGGCTGAAGTGCTCGCGGCCGCCGAAGAGAGTTGGGGACGCTTTCGGAAAGTTTTTTCCGAACCTCCAGTATGCCTTGATATTGCTGTGGCTGCGGATGGATCACAAGTATGCCCCCCGGCTCCGGGCTGCCGGGCGCGGGGCAACCTGCTTACGACCATTGCCGACGCCAAGAACTATATTATTTCTGACCTGAATCGAGGCTACGCGTTTGCCTGGCTGACGCTGGCTGCCGTCGAAAACCAGTCCTATCTCCGTTACTACTTTCTGGAAGCTACGGCGCTGACTTTGCTGGATGCTTTGTATATGACTCCACTACACGCAGCCTGCGTGGAAATTGGAGGACAGGGAGTGCTGCTTTGCGGAGAGTCGGGAGCCGGCAAATCGTCACTTGCATTTGCCTGTGCCCGCAGTGGTTGGAAGTTTCTGTCGGATGATAGCTGTGCGATCGTACGGAAACGCAAGGGCCGCGTGGTGGTCGGCAATCCGCACCAGATGCGCTTTCGCGAGTCAGCTATGGAACTTTTTCCGGAGCTGAAGGGACAACGCGTCACGCCTCGCGCTACGGGGAAGATGGCAATTGAACTCGCGACTGCAACTCTGCCAGAAATAGTGACGACCAACGAAAGCCAGGTCGACTACATCGTATTTCTCAACCGGCAGGAGCCAGAACCGTCGGGCCTTTGGGCCCTTCCGAAAGAAATCGCATTGCAATACTTTGAGCAGTGCATATTCCTCGGAAGCACAGAAGCCAAGCAAGCCCAGAGCGCGTCGCTGCATAACCTGCTGACAGCAAAAGTATTTGAAATGCGCTATCGCGAGTTGGACTGGGCGGTGGAACGGCTTGAGACACTGGTTCAGGAAGGAACCTGAGCAGACGAGGAAGTGCAACTTCTGCTGCCGTCGGAAACCGATGCGTCGAATTCCCCATCACGTCCAGTGCTTGCTATCGGCGCTTCAATTCCGGAATGCCGATCCTGAAGCATTGCGCTCGCTGGATGAGCCCCAGTGGCAACAACTACTCCAGTTTTGTGACCTCGCACACCTGACGTTTCCGTTGTGGCGAAACTCCGGGAAGGCTTTGCCCGGCTGGGTACGTGAGCGGATAGAACGTAACGCCGCTGACAATGCAAAGCGTTTTGACCGCATTAAACAGGTGTACCTGGAACTGGCCAAGGCACTCGACGACGTTCACGCCGACTACCTCGTCCTCAAAGGGTTCGCTCAGTATCCTGGATATGTAGAAGACCCGCGATTGCGGATGCAATCGGATATTGATCTCTATTGTCCTGCGGAATCAATCTTCCGGGCTCGAGACAAACTCCTGACTCTCGGCTACCAGGTTCCCCAGGTGCTCGAACGCGCGCCCGCCGATCATCTACCGGTAATGATTCGCAAAACTGACTGGGAATGGCGGGGCAATGCCTTCGATCCTGAAATGCCGCCCTCGGTAGAGCTTCATTTTTGCCTGTGGAACGAGACGACCGCTCGTTTCGTGCCAAGAGGTCTGGAGGGATTTTGGTCGCGACGTGTAACGCGCCATCTCGACGATTTCAGCTTTCCCGCACTTGACCCGGTGGACAACCTCGGCTTTTCCGCCCTGCACGCGCTGCGGGATGTTTTGAGTGGCGACTGGGTCGTCCATCGCGTTTACGAAATGGCTCGATTTCTACACACGAATGTGGAGAACAGATCTTTTTGGAAGCAATGGCGGGAACTGCACAACGATTCCCTACGGTCTTGCGAAGCAATTTGTTTCTGCCTGGCAAAAGACTGGTTCGCCTGCGATCTTCCGGAAGAGATTGCAGCGGAGGTGCGAAATCTGTCTCCGGCAGTACGGCAGTGGCTGCAAGATTTCAACCGTTCTCCACTGGAAGGGATGTTTCATCCTAATAAAGATGGAGTGTGGCTGCATGTCGCGCTGCTCGAGTCTGGCCGTGACAAGCGAGCGGTACTACGCAATGCTCTTGCTCCGATGCACCTGCCGACGGTAGGTGCGCCGGGACAGGACGCCACCAGGCAAGGGAAAAGAAAGAAGTTTTGGCCATCGCAACGTTACGCCAAATACCTTTTCTATCTGACTTCCCGGGTCGCTTATCATGCGAAAATTCTTGCACCGACTCTCTGGCGCGGCGCACGTTGGTGGCTGGCTACAAAGAAACTCGGCAAAGACTTTTGGGCGTTCTTCGCGACGTCTTTTTTTCTCGACTTTGGCATGTCCGTGTATTTTTTCCTGTTCAACTTCTATCTCGTGGATTGTGGATTCACCAACAGGCAACTGGGCCGGGTAGCGAGCGCCATGGCTCTCGGCGGTCTGGCGGCCACAATTCCCGCGGGGCTGTTGGCCCAACGCTTCGGCCTGCGCAAAACTTTGTTCCTCTGTTTCGCCATGCTGTCATCGGTTGCGGCACTTCGCGCTCTGGTGACAACCGAGCAGGTTCAATTTGCTCTCTCTTTTCTTGCCGGAACTGCGCTTTCGATCTGGGCCGTCTCGATTTCTCCGGCGTTGGCGCAACTGACAACCGAAGACAATCGTCCCTTTGGATTCAGCCTGGTATTTTCTTCTGGGATTGGAATTGCTGCTTTAGGCGGGTTGGTGGGAGGGGGGCTGCCGGGATGGCTATCGAAAGCCGCTGCCTCGGTGGCAGTCACTCACACCAATCGAGCGGCTTTACTGATTTCCTGCGGGATTATCGCCTTGGGAATGTGGCCTTTGTCCCATCTTACATTTCATTCCGCACCACCTCGAGAGAAGAGGAGCTGGGTGCGCAATCCATTTCTGTTTCGTTTTTTACCTGTGATTGCTATCTGGAGTCTGGTCACGAACGCATTTGCTCCATTTTTCAACGTCTACTTTTCGCAATATATTCATCTGCCGATACCGAAGATTGGCCTCATCTTTGCGATCTCACAACTTTCGCAAGTGCTGGCCATACTTTTCACCCCGCTTATCTTCCGTAAATTCGGTCTGGTGACGGGCATTATTTATATGCAGATCGCCACTGCCATTGCTCTCGGAACGCTCGCTGGAGTTCGCGGCGCAACCACAGCCGCTCTCGCTTATGTGATTTACATGTCTTTTCAATGGATGAGCGAGCCCGGGATGTACACGCTTTTGATGAATAAGATGGAGCCAGCGGAAAGAAATGGCGCGTCGGCCCTGACTTTTCTGGTGATGTCGCTGTCGCAATCGTTCGCGGCAGCGGCGGCGGGAGCTTCGTTCACTCGATTCGGTTATCCGACAGTGCTCAAGGTGACAGCGGTCGTCGCCCTGGTGGCCGCTGCTGTGTCCTGGCTGCTGCTTGGCAATACTTCTCTGAGAATATCGCCGGCGGCAAGTGGACTGCCCGAGGGCGGAATCACCTGAGCAATCTTCGCAATTCGTATCGGCGCAGTCCTGCCAATTGGAGGGCGGCTTTCAACAGAAAGGCAGGATTGTTGACCAGATATCTCTTTCCCAATCGCGATGGCTCCTGGAACAGACGGTGGGCCCACTGCAGGCCTGCCTGCTTCATCCATTGGGGAGCATCTCGTAAACCTCCGGTGTGAATATCAAACGCTGCGCCCACCCCGATCATGACACGGCAGGAAAAGCATTCGACGTTTTCAGCCATGAAACGTTCTTGCTTTGGTGTGCTCATTCCCACCCAAACGATGTCCGGATTAAGCTTCGCCATCTTGTTTTCAATTTCATGTTGCTCGTTCGGAAATAGCGGCCGGAACGGCGGCGTGTGTGTCCCCACAATTCTGATTTCCGGATACCATTGTTCGAGATTGTTGCGCAACACGGTTGCGACCCCGGGATTCCCGCCATACAGGAAATGAGTGGTCCGCTTCTCCACGGACCGATGGCATATCTGCAGCATCAGATCGGGCCCATACACCCGGCGCATCTGGCGAAACTGCTGCGCTCTGCCGATCCAGACCGTTGGCATTCCGTCGGGAGCGACCAAAAGCGCCCGATCGAGGATTTCGCGAAATTCATCATTGCGCTGGGCTTCCATCACGCCATGTACGCCGGTCAGGCACACGTAACCTTTATGACCTTCCGAGATGGCGGTCTCGATAAGGCCGACGGCATCTGCCATATCAATGGCATGGATGCCCACTCCTAAAACATTGGCGCGAGCTTTCTCAGTCGCTGGCTTGACTAAGGTATTCGAGAGGGACACGTTGAGCCCTCCTCAACTCGCGCTCAATCCACATGTAGGTAACTTGTAAGCCTTGTTCAAGAGTGATTTTCGGCTCCCATCCCAGTATCTGGTTCAGCCGCGTGTTGTCGCTGTTGCGGCCGCGTACGCCCTGAGGTTTGCTCAAATCGTGGCGCTTGAAGACTCGTTTGTGAGCAATTTCTGAAATCATGTCGACCAATTGATTGATGGTCACCAGCCGATCCGTTCCCAGATTCAATGGCTCGCGATAATCGGACGCCATGAGGCGCAGCAACCCCTCGACACAGTCTTCTACATATACAAAGGATCGCGTCTGCTCGCCATCTCCCCAGACATCAATTTCTCCACCGTCTCTTGCCAGAGCCACCTTGCGGGAAATCGCAGCTGGGGCTTTTTCCTTGCCACCCTCATAAGTCCCGAGTGGGCCATAAACATTGTGAAAACGGACGATGCGGGTTTCGAACTGGTAGTCTCGCCGGTAGTAGCGGCAAAGCTCTTCGGTGAATAGTTTTTCCCATCCGTAGCCCGGTTCGGGGTCGGCCGGATAGGCATCGTCCTCACGCAGTGGAGTCACATCAGCATTGTCTTGCTTGTGGCCTGCATAAACGCAAGCTGAGGAAGAGAACAGGAACTTTGCGATTCCGTTCAGCCGGCTCGCTTCCAACATGTGGGCGTTGATCAAAATATTGTTGCGGGCAATGCCGGCGAGAGAGGCGGTGATGTAGCCGATCCCTCCCATGTCCGCGGCAAGGTTATAGACTTCGTCAATGCCACCGCGCGTGGTCTGCAGACAACTCTCGTAAGTGCGCAAATCCAGTAATTCAAACTCGTCGGCGGACGTGGACTCGTATTCCGGATACTTGAGATCCACTCCTCGCACCCAGTTCCCTTCTGCTTTAAGCCGCTTTATGAGATGATGTCCGATAAACCCACCTGCACCCGTAACCACTATGCGTTTCACTTTTTTCATGGCCCTTTAGTCTTCTTTCAGATTTGACGGATCACAACGAGATATCGAGAATTCCTAAGCGGCGATCAACGACAATTGCAGAACTCGCAGTTGGCTGTAAAACAGTTCAAACTCATACTTCTCGGCAAACTTCCTTCTTCCGTTTACTCCCAGCCGTGCCCGTAGATCGGGATCATCCTGCAATTTTTGCAGGGCCGCAGCCAGTTGTCCGGAATCGCCAGGATCCACCAGGATTCCGGTGATACCGTCCTCAATCTGTTCCGCAGTTCCACCGCCTTTGCTGGCGATGACCGGTTTGCTCATCGCCATGGATTCAACCACCACGCCGCTGAAGGCCTCCGGCATAACTGACGATTGCACCGAGATATCCAAGGCTGCGTATGCGGTTTTGATGTCGTCAATATCGCCGGTATAGATCACTTCTTTGTCCAGACTCTTTTCCGTGATTAGTTTTCTTAGTCGAATCAGGTGGTCTTCATTGCCAGGGAAAGGGCTGCCGATAAACATGAAACGGGTATCCGGAAATCGAGACTTTAGCCGGGCAGCTGCATCCAGCAAGACATCCTGACCTTTTCGTCCGATCTTGATTCGTCCCACCAGGCCCACCAATAGATTGCCATTGAGGTTGTAGGTCTGTCGCGGAAAGCCCGCACATTGTGCGGGAGGGACTTCAGGAAATTCTGATGCCGGGAACCCATCATGGAGTACGGCAACTTTCCGCGCTCGAATACGCGGATCAAATTGGTCGGCTACGGCCTGAGAAACGCAGACAATGCGATCCGAAAAAGCAGCGATATACCATTGGTAGAAAATCCAAAGCTTGGGAAAATCCGAGAAGATCTCGCGAATGTGCCATATATGGGGGATTCGCTTTATGCGGGCAACTATGCCAGCCGGCAATACGGCGGCCGAATTGCTGTGAATCAAGTCTGGACGAAACTTGCCAACGAGCTGGAGTAAGTCGAAAACGGACAATACAAATTGTCCACATAGACGAGCCAACCCGCTTAAGCTTCCCGCACTCTTTCTTTTCACCACGGCCAAGCCGGGACGCACAACCACCTGGACACCGCTGTCGCGTAACTTTCCAGCAAGGGAGCCATCTCCCGTAAGTACTACCAACACACTGTGGCCATCCAATGACAGGCGCGATGCCAAGCGCAGCAGTGACCTGCTGGCGCCGTAGAGGTCAGGAGGATCGTGGACGAACAAAATCTTCATGCTGTCTTGAGAAGATTCATGGTATGCAGGAATTTGCCGAAGAACCGCTGGATGGAGTCAGATACTTGGTAGACACGCCGTCAAAATAGTAGCCGCGGAATAATTTTTGTGACCAATAAAATAAGGCTGCCTGAGACCGCAAAAGCGTAAGCAATGTCGATCTGAAAACCGGCGGCACCCGGCGAAGTGAACGCGAGTACTGGACAACAATGAGGTCCCGCTCTTCACCTTGTTTCCCGGGGGATTTTGAGGATTTGCTATCCGGCTGCCAGCGGAAATCCGCCAGCACTCGAGACACATGTTGAAGCCGGTAACCCTTTTGTACCAGCCGCAGGAAAAACTCATGATCCATCGAGTAGTGATACTTCACATCAATGAAATTGCCTTCCTCGAAAATGCGTCGCTGAAAAAAGCTGGAAGGAGTCGGGAGCGGCGAGACCCGGTGATAAAGAAGCACAAAAGGACTGAATTCTATTTCCCTTCGCACTTTCAGGAACGCTCCACACTGGTCGATCCAGGTGTAGTCGCCATAAATTACATCCGCTGTGGGATACGTTTCGAATGCATCAGTCACAGTACGAAAACATTCACTGCGGTAACAATCATCTGAATTTAGCCAGCCGACAATTTGTCCTGAGGCCATCTTGAAGCCCTTGTTCAGGGCGTCGCTCTGGCCGCCATCCGGTTCCGATACCCATTGAAGGTGGTTCCAGCCCGGTCGGCTTCCGTAATCTCGCAGGACGTCCACCGTCCCGTCGGTCGAGCCGCCATCGATGACAATGTGCTCCACCTGGAGATACGCCTGGTTCTTGACGCTGAGCAGCGCGTCTTCGATATACGCTCTCTGATTGAATGAAGGCGTTACGATGGAAAACTTCGGAGCTAGCACGATGGCTGCCTTAAAAGACTGCCCGGCAACCCTGAATTTATCGAAACGGAAGCAATCTTTATCTTTTCAAATCCAGCTCTAGACTTCGCCCAGACGGTCAACAAGAGCATCAGCGTCAAGGGAAACATTAAGCCGAACGGTTCGGCTATGGTCAGACCTTCGATCAGCATGTAAATCAGCAAGCTAAAACCGAGTTGGCGTTGCAATGATTTAGACGAACGCCAAAAACACCAGAAGTACGAGCCATAAATTGCCAGGGTCAGCGATACTCCAACGCCGCCCAGCTGAAACCACTGAGTAATCCATTCGTTATGTCCGTGGACCGTCCTCACGTCCCAGTCTTGTGGACCATAGTCACGAAAGGACAGAAAACCATAACCAACAATCGGGTGGTCTTCGATCATCTCCCAAGCCTTTGCCCAAAGCACGGTACGCCCGGTCAAAGTCGTTACATCCTTGGTATTGTCCTCGTACTCGCTGAGGTAAGCAGATAGAGAGCCATACATCACGGCGAATAATGTCGCTCCCAGAAGAAGGACAATTATTCTGACCTTCAGCGGAGTGCCCTTTAACGAGAGAAGGAAGAAACCGAACGCTAAGGCAAATGCAATCATGGAAGTCTTACTCACGGTGATGATAAGAATCCACGCCATGAACAGAGCGCAGCCGGCCCAATACCAGCGTTCGCGGCCAGTCTGTACACGGGTCTTCAACCAGAAATAAATACTGCAGAGAGCGCCAATGGCGGCGTAATTTCCCACGACGGTGGGATGAAGAAAATCCGCATCCCCCAAACGTCCATCAGAACTGGAAGTGAAAAGCAGGGCACAGACGGCAATCGCGCCACATCCTGCAATCACGCCTTTGAGAGACGCCGGGACAATCACCTCGGTGTCTCCCCATTTCAGCATCGCGGCGACGATGAGGAGATCCAGTGTCATGGTTACCCAATAGCCAGATGCCGAAATCAAGGACGCCGAGTGGGTCCAATACAGGGAAAGCGCACACCATGCGACGTAAAGAGCCATCCATTTCACAATCGAAGGCCAGTGGAGTGGGGTAGCTTTGATCTCTGTACGTAAAAGCGAAAGCACTAAACAGTAGGCGAAAACGACGCTCAGAGCCGATCCAATGCCAGTCGCAGTCACCGGATTCTCACGAAAAAAAAGCAGCGCGAAGGCAATCCGGAAAATCGTCAGCGTCCAGAACCAAAAAGCCAGTGTAGCGAGCGAATCTTTCGGGCTCTTGGATTCGGCAACGATCTGAATTTTCGTCGTCATCCGATTGGCTTATTCAATTGGCAGGGGCGCCAAAACGCTAGTGAGAGTGAACACCTTTCTGCAGGCGAGTAAGTATGCGATAGAGAGTAAGGTCGTATAAATTGCACGTCCTATTGCCGCCCCGATCAGCCCGGAGTGCGGAATCAATATCGCCATGACTCCAAGTAAAATCAGGCCGCCCACAATATTGAGCGAGGCCACAGTTCGAACTCGTCCCAAGGCGAGTAGCGAATTGTGGGGAACTACATTCATTGCGAGAGTTGCATAACTGATAGCCAAGACGGCCAGCACCAGATGGCCTTGTTCGGCAAATTGAGCTCCCATCCAAATTCGAAGAATTGGCCGAGCCAGGAGCAGCAAGGGCAAAGACAGGATCCCTGCGACGGCAACGTTTGTGACTAGCGCCAGTTTAAAGACGCGTCTTGGTCCGCGAACTTCTCCCGCCTCATGCCGCGAACTAAGATGCGGAAATAAAAAGTTGAACCCGGCGGCAGTGAGTCCATGGATAGGCTGAGCTGCTTGAACACAAATCACATAAATTGCGATGGGAGCCGTTCCGAGAAAAGCGCCTACGATAAAACGGTCGGCATAACTAAACGTAACGGCGGCCAATGCTTGTAACCAACTGAAACAGCCAAAGCTGAACACCTCGGAAAGTGAGCTGTATTGCAAAGTAGGTAGGGCATTGAACATTCCCGCTACTCTCCTCGCTGCGGCAGCCTGAAGAACCACAACTACCGCCGACCATAATAGGGTAGCCATCATGATTTCGACGACGCCTCGCCCCAGCGCGGCCAGCAAGACGGCGGAGAGTACGACAATCGAGCGTAGAAACACATTCAATTTCGCCGCCGGGCCAAAGCGTTCAAAAGCACGCAGCGTACTCACAAAAACACTTTCCGATGATCGCAGCACAAGAATGATTGCGCTGATTTTGATGGCTCGCACGCTTGCGCTTTGCAGGGAGGGCTCGATCTTAAATACGCTATGGACGACAAGAGGCGCCAACATCCATATCAACCCACCAAAAACCACGGCCAGAGCCGTATTGATGGTCAAAGTTGCACGGATTGTACGCTCCACTCCCGCGAAATCGTTCAGCGCTCGATAAGTGGAAACGTACTTCACGGTGGCATCTCCAAAACCGGTGCTGAGAATTCCTACGCTACCCAGGATGGCGCTTACGAGCATCCAAACTCCGTATTGTTGAAGTCCCAGATGACTTACCAGAAACGGCGTCGCCAGTAGCATGGCCACGGGTTGGGCAAGGTACTCGGCGATCCCGAATGCCGAGTTCCCCGCGCTCAGGCGAAAGCTGTTGGAATTGCGCAGGCCAACTACTTGCCTGCCTACTTCCGATGCCCAGGTTTCCGTGCTCATCGTTGAAGATATTATGGTTTGCCGAAGTTCCAAACCCACTTAAGGGGTCTCGCGTATCGGCTCACACGTGCTCCGAAGGGATTTACAGCGAAGCGGGCGCCAAAGTTATGAAGCCGTTGACCAATATGAGTGACGAAGCGTTTGCGCGGATCCTGAGCATCGAGCCCTTCAAGTCGCTTTACCGCAGTAATCCAAAGGACGGCAGTTGCCAGCGAGAACGCAGTAATACCCAGAATGATCCATAGCCGGTGAGGTGATGATTTTCTTTGTGGCACATTCGCAGAATCGATCACATTCACAGTGGGAACTTCTTTTGCTTCCTGGATGCGAGCCAACTCATACTGTTGGTTCAGCAATTCGTACACCGTCTCCTGGACCTTCATGCGCCGGTAAAGATCGGCCCATTCGACTCCCAGAAGGGGTAACCTTCGAATGGAAGGATAAAGTTCGTCTGATTGCGGAGCGTCGGTCAGCAATGAAGCATCGGTGCCTCCCAACTTTTGCAGCTGGAGTTTAAGCTCGTCAACACGGGCTTTAAGCGCACGAACATGCACATTGTTGCTGCTGTAAATCTGTTCCAGCCCGTGCATTTCCGATTCAGCCGCAATCATTTGCCCTTGCAGTACGGCTGCCGAATCCACCATGGCTTTGGTCTGTTCTTTGATGTCCAGAGCAGTATTTTTGCTGGCGAACACACTGAACTGCTTTTCTGCGTCCTCCAAATCGCCCTTCACCGCAGCCAGACGCTGCTCAATGAAAATGCGCTCCCGGCGCGCTGACGACGTGCTCACTTCTGAAACCAGCCGGTCCAGTTCTTCAATGTAAGCTTGAGCGATATCGTGCGCGCGTTGCGGGCTCTCGTCAGTTACGGTTACGGAGATAACCCCGCTCTTCCGGTCTTCCTCCGCCTCAGTATTTCGGTTGAGCCTCTTGCGGGCGTCTTCCTTGTAGCGAGACCAATACACTTTCTGGAGATTAAATCTCTCGACGATATGGTCCTGTACAGTCCGGCTCCGCATAAGGGAAACAAAGAGCTGACCGTTTTCGTTCATTCCGAACATATCTCCAGCGATTGCCGCCAGCCCAGGTGAGGCTTTGGCTGCTAATGCGGCCAGCATGTTTCCGCCTCCGATCGAATCGGGCGGCATAATGCTGACAGTCGATTCGTAGTTGAGGGGTAACAAAAACGCAAAGATTGCGCTGATTACAATCGTCCGTGCCGCGATTCGGTAGAGAAGCCGACGGTTGTCCGATAGCAATTGCAGAATCGATATTGGCTCTTGCACTGCAGGTTCAGACTGAGGCTCTTTATCTTCCGAAGCGGACGGGAACTCCAGTTCGCGAATTGTTTCAAATTCGTGGATGACTGCGTCTTTTCTCAAGCTTTCCATTCGCAGACCTAAATGCCGCGCATAGCAAATATGGAAGTGTGCAAGAGGATCGCCAGGTCCATAAAGAAGTTGCGGTGCTGAATGTAATACAGGTCGTATTCCACATTCTCGTGAATGAGGAAGGCTCGGTCTCCGCTGAGCTGCCACAATCCGGTAAGTCCTGGTTTCACTTCCAGCCTCTGGCGATGTCTCTCCGTGTACTGCTCTACGATGAAAGGCATTTCCGGACGTGGCCCAACCAGAGACATATTGCCCTGAAGGATATTTAAAAGCTGCGGCACTTCATCCAAACTGGTGCGGCGCAGATATTTCCCTAAGCGGGTAATCCTGGAATCGCTGGAGGCGCGCGGAGAATAATCGTAGAGTTGAGTGCCGGCACGCATGGTGCGAAACTTGTACATTCCGAATAGCTTTCCATGCCGTCCAACCCGGTCTTGCCGGAATAAGACTGGTCCGCGCGAATCAATCTTGATGGCCAACGCCAATAAGAGAAGTAGTGGCGTGCCAAGTACAGTAAGAATGAGTGAGCCCACTAAATCGCAAACTCTCTTGACTACTTCATATCCAACTCGACGAGTCGGGCCGCCAAAAGAGGCTAGCAGCACACCATCGACGTCCTGGTAGTCGATTCGCGGACCGGATGGCAAAAGATGGCCAGGAACGAAAGAAACTTTCGTATTCGCACTCAGGGCTTCTTCCATGGTCCGAATAAACCGGTCCCGTGCTATCGATGGAATGGCGACAATCACCAGATCGATTCCGTGGCTTGCGACCATCTCTCTGGTGACCGGACCGCGAATCACCGGCAGTGATCGCCGTCTTTCATAGGCCATTTCATAAATCGTACTCCCGGCCTTGGTACTGTCATCATCGACAAAAGCAACTGGTTCCAGCCCCAGTTTAGGAGAACGCTGCAGCACCGAAAATACTCGGCGTCCGGTCCCTCCCGCGCCATAAATTAGAACCTTTTCGTTGCCGTGGCCTCGAGCGTGCAACATGCTTACCACGGAATACGTAAAATGCTTTTGCAGGAACAGCAGCAGCGGGACCAGGCTCAGGCCAAGAATCAATAGCCAGCGCGAGAAGAGAACATTGGTGAAGAAGCTTATTGCAAATACGATGAGAAATGCTTCAGCGGAAACTCGAAGCACCTGTTCAGTCTCCCGCACCCGGAGCAAACTATTGCCCCGCCGGTAGGCGCCGGCGCGGTCTAACATCAGTACCATGACAATCGCAAATGCGGGTGCCACCGCGAGGACCGTCCGAGAAGGGTAGTAAATATGCGTTCCCAGGACAAAAGAATTGTAGATCGTGTAACTGGCAATTACGGTGCAGAGGATCGTCAAGAAATCCGCAGCTATCTCACACAAGACCACCATACGCCAAAATTGGGTGGCTGCGCGTCGCCTCTCATCTCGTTGTACTAACCTGAGATCGGCAGCCTGACCCTGCGCACGCGAAGGTTGAGCGACCTGGCTTGCTTCGGCGGAGGAATGCATTTTAGTTTTCTGGAAAGAATTAATAAAGATCCGCTACGAGTGGCCCGAGGCTTTCATCCTGTCATTTATGAAACTGCAAATTGGGATGAAAAGTCAGTTGAACCGATGCCGTAACGTTGGATTGAGCGCTTGATCGCAGAACCGGAAAGTTCCATTGTTCATACTGCAGGAAGCCGGTAAAAGAAACGTCCGGACGTAGATTGCATTCATATTGGGCCGAGAAGTCGTTGGCGTGCCCACCACCCTCGCCCTGTGCGTTTACCACGAACTTTGAGTTCACTTCCTGGTGCCTGTAACCAACCTGCAATTTGTTGCGCGAGGAAAACCAGTAGGTTGCCCAGGCTTGTCCGCCAAATCCTGCGCGGCCAATCCAGGTACCCATGAGATTGCCGTCATTTGTGTACCCCGAACGATAGCGAAGGTCGTAATAGGGGAAACCCGGCGGAAATTCGTTTCCGGCCGCGAAAGGTTCCTTCAGGCCTTCCAGGCGAAGATCCATCTTTGGAATCTTGGGTAACCGCGGGAGATAGATACCCGGATTCAGCAAAGGACGACTCGAACCAATGGGTGAGTATTCGTCTCCCACCAGAGAATCGTTGTAGATGGTCAACCAGTTTCTCAGTCCCGGAATTCGATAACTGAAATCAAATTCGGAAAAGCGTTTGGCGGGATTTCCCGCCTGGATAGTCTGCTTGTGCACGTAGTAACTTCTCACAAACTCGTTCCAGGTGAAGGGCAGCCCCGGGCCGCCGAAGATTGCGGTTACACCCATCCCGAATTCCAGGTTTTCCGTAGGTTTAAAACTGATCTTGTTCTCGTGAATAAAAGGCTGCGGGTGAAATGTCGGTCCCAGCAGATGTGGATTTGGAGGGTCGAATTCCCAGCGCTGTCCCGAAAGCTGACCAACGAAAAAATCCATTCGGACCGGTCCCAGCAGGCGCGACAGCAAGGGGATCTCGAAGGGCGAGACGTTATCGATGCGAAACATTGGGATCGGCGCTGCGTTGTCGCTCAGTAAAAGCGAGCCGGTTTGGCTTGGGCCCAGCCATTCGCTTTGCTTGCCAAAAGAGAATTGCACGTTGTGAATGTTGAGCGTGACCGCACTATCCAACAGGCGGAACTGGTTTGCTGCGGCGGTTGCGTTGTTGAGCTCAGAAACCGGAACCGTCGCGCAGCCCGGCCCAGCAGTGGGCTGAATGCAAAGCAAATCGGCAGCCGCCGTCGCCTGGAGAACGCTGGCCGGGTCCGATGCTACAGCGGGCGCGTGCTGGTACTCACCGCGAATATAAAACGCGAACGGGCCAAGCTCCGCGTGCGCCGTGATGCCAGCTACAGCGTTGAAACCTTGCCCATAGGGGCGGCCGAAATCATTAATGATGGTCTGGCCAAAATGATAGCCATCGCGCAGCGGAGGACCGGCAATTTCCGTGGTCCGTTCATAGATCGAGTCCAGACTCGCCCCAACATTTGCTGCTCCATCCCGGCGACTGGTTTCGACAGCAAATTCAGAGACCAAGTCGCCGTAAATCTGCTGCCCCTTCGCATCATTCGCGTCGGCATTGCCGATTTGCTCACCAGCTTCTTCCAGCAGACGAGCACACTCCATGCGAGTCCAGGGACGAATTCCCAAATACGCGCTTTGTATATATCCCATAGCAATCAGACGATCAAATGCCGGATAGACCCAACTATCGAGCGGAACATAGGGTGAACCCATGTTGTCCGGGTTGCGAGTCTTGTCTCCGGTAGGCTCCGGCAAAACACTTCCCCAGGAAGTTCCGCCCAATTCTGGATCATGATGCGCGCGATAGACCTGACGCCCAAAATACCAGCCCAACACGCCGCCGATCACCGCGTCTGAAGCAAAATGCTGTTTGGAAGTAACCCTGGTCAGGGTCACTCCGGATGCCATTCCATAAGCAAGTATCTGGCTGAGTGTACCGGGATACTCGTGTGCCCAAACACTCGCAATCGACCAGGCTGCAGCCGATTGCTCGGACGGAAACGAAGCTCCGCCGGTAAAGAAAGATCCATGCCCATTGTCTTCGAAGGGACGCGGCCTCTGTGTAATGCCCTTCAACAGAAAAGCCACCGCGGTGCTGTTGATTGCGGCTTCCCCGCTCAGCATGCCAGCCTCTTGAAGATGATCGTCATTCGTCATGCGACCCAGAAGAAATGAACCTCCGGACACAGCCGCCATTGAGTACAGCGTGTAATTGGAAATCTTCCGGCTGCGTTTCAATTGACTCGGATCGTCCGGAACTTGTTTCGCAATCCATGAGTCGCTGGCAATCAGGCCAGCGGTAATACCCGCGAAGGGCGCGATCCATTTGAGATCTTTCATGCGTAACCGAACCGGACTTGTCCAGAATTGTTCCTGGTCGGTGGTCAGGTGCTTTACAAAAGGCGAGATCAATCGATTCTCGGGATTTTCGCCAGGCTGCAACACATAGCGATCTTCGTCTTCGTCTTTACCCGTATTTTTTTTGTCGGTATCTGCTTTTGCGCTGGATGGCGTAGTTGTCTGGCTGCTGTCGGCCGGCGTCTCTGATGCTTTCGGCTGCTTCTCGTCCTGAGCGGAGAGCAAACGACTTAATGTCAGCACCAAAACTACAAGAACGAAACCAGAAATCGTGACGCGCCACATCATGCGTCGCTCCGCTCAGAAACTTCGTCCGACCTGGATGGCGATACCCACCGCATAAGCTATCTGGGCAGCTTCCAATGTCGACTTCCATTTTGTCGTCCCACTAAATGCTTTCTCAGGTGCCATGACCATGTCCCCAGGCTGCAATGCAGTCTTTTCCACTCCACCGCTGAACAATCCCCCGGAGTTGCCCATCACGGAACCATCGGCCCGGATCACAAAAATGGCTTTCTTGTTTGCCATATTCGTAGGTCCACCCGCTTGTTTGAGATACCAGTCTGCATCCTTGCCCGGTTTGAAAGTCACAGCAGTCGGGTTGTATACCGATCCGTCGACCATCACAAAATTTGGCCGTTTGGGAACATAGATTGCATCCCCAGCCCGGACCTCAACATCGGCGGATGTGTTCGTCCAACGCTTGACGTTCTGAGAAATATGAATCACCAGCCGTCCGGCAGGCGGCGTATTTTGCAATCTCTGAATCGTGGTTTGCCACTGATTCAGGGCCGCTTCCTTTGCCATTCTCTGATCTTGATCGGTATCGGGGATAAGTTTCAGACTGGCTCCGTCAGTTTGGACTTCTCGGACCAGTTCGCTTCGGTTTTGCTCTTCGATGTCCCGAACCTGTATCCGCTCGAAGATAGAGGCGGATGGATAAGCGTCTCCTCGAAAGCCCCCAGCGCGGGCAATGATCGAACTCAACCGCTCTCCTTCCTTGATTCCGTACGTGCCGGGGTGAAGGACTTCGCCCTTCACTTCAATGGTCGCCTGAATGTCGTTCCATCCTGCCAACTGGCGGATAGTGAGAACATCGCCGTCGTGCAGGCGCACGTCGCTGTCCGCTTCGCCGGCCAAGGCTTTAGCGATTGGAACCTCTACACTCTCGCCCGTCACGTTGGTCCCTTGCATTACTTCATAGTGGGTCAGATCTGCAGTTTCGGTGAAAGCGCTGCGTTTAAAACCGCCGGCAACGTGTACAAGATCAGCGGCAGTCATACCTTCGCCGAGCGGATATTTCCCTGGCCTCGGAACCTCACCCTGAATGAGAACGATGGGCGGATCTAATTTGGTCTGGCTGGGATGGATGAAAACGCGGTCCTTGGGCCGTAACAAAACGTTGTCTGCGTTCTCGCCTGAAAGAGCCTGGCGCAAGTTAACACTAAACACTTTCAGCTTACCGTCGTCCGTTTTGCGAAAGACCTGCGCATCGCCCAACTCGGCATCCGGATTTACTCCGCCCGCCAGATAAACCGCATCGCGCAAGTGAGTCTCGCCATTGGTAATGTGGTCTCCCGGATCGCGCACTGCCCCGCTTACTGTAATCACCGGCTGATCTTCGAAGTCGTAGCGTCCGAAGATGCGGATCGTATCGAACGGCTTCAGGATAAGGTCTTGATTCTTCCCATCCATCACCTCGCCAAGATTAAATGCCAGTACCATCGGCGTGTAATCCGGGGCTTGCAGCCGAATAATCTCCGCGTGCCGGCGTGAAGGCTCCGGCAAGAGATCGCTATAGGACTGAAGAATATCGGTGACCTTCATTCCCTCGTGGTAGGGATACTTGCCGGGATGAAAAACATGCCCGTCCACATAAACAGTCTTATCGGCGTAGGGGAGAATTGGGGAAATCCTAATCTTGTCTCCATCCTGGACCAGAAACTCATCGAGTGCTTTGCCAATTGCCATTGGATCGTTGCTCACCGGAAGATCGAGTCTCAACATGCTGCGACTCTCGTGCGCGACCAGCCGCTCGAGATCCACATGACGCAATGTGCCAGACGGCAACACGCCACCGGCCAGCTCCAGGACCTCAGACAAACTTTTTTCTCCGGACAGTTCATAGATCGCCGGCCGCTGCACCATGCCTTCCACCGTAACTTGCGTACCGATTGGGGAGACAAGGATCGTGTCTCCGGATTGAATTCTGTCCAGCTCGGAATGGATTCCATGCAACAAAAGATCGTAGGCATCGACCTCTTGCACAAGAGTCTTGCCACGGTATTGCTTTAAGTGACGGAGCGAACCGCGAGAGGTCGGACCACCAGCAGCGTACAAGGCATTCAACGGCGTGGAAAGCGAACTAATGTCATAGGCTCCCGGGCTTTCGACATCTCCTACAACATAGACACGTACTGTACGAATGCGGGCTACTGAAACGTCAGCATCGATCTCATGGAACTGAGTGCGCAAAGCAGCTTGCATCACGCGCTGCACTTCGCCCACACTGCGGCCCGAAACCTGCACCGCGCCAACTTCGGGTAAAGCAACGCGCCCTTCGCGGTCCACTACCCGTTGCAGATGCTGAGATATGCTCCCGGAAAGTTCGATGCTCAGTCCATCGCCAGGCCCTAGGACGTAGTCGGCGCCCACGGGCATATCCATGGGCAGCCTGTCCAAATTCCCGGTACCATTGTGGAAAATCTCCATTCCGAAGCGTTCCAGGATCGCGGGCCGGCTTGTTACCTGCGCATAAAGGTCGTACAGAGAAGGCACGTCGGCGTAGGGGTTGGGACGGCGGCTAATCAGTGGACGATCTTCGTTCAAATCCGAAGGCGAAGGAATTCGTCTTTGTGGCACATCTAAACGAGCTTGCTGCTGGGTGGTTTGCGGCACTCGAGGTTGATAGTCCATTCCCGAAGCCGACAGCTGGCTGGCAAAATTCGGAAGTACTGCGCTATCGAGCAAGGACGACCCACTCAGCCCGGCTTTTGCGCCAAGGCCAGAACCAAGAGTACCAGCGGATAGCATTGAACTAGCATTCAGCAGATCTGGCAATTCTTCCGGCGTGATCCGGCGCATGCTCCCAGTATTGATTTCACCCGAGTCCTGGAACACATCGAGATTCGATTGAACACTGTTTGATTGCAGACCGGCCTGGTCCAACTGCCGCGCCGGATTATCCGGCGCAGAATTCTGGGGGGCTGGGGTTTGTGGATTTGAGGGATAAGATGGGGAAAGTTGTGGATTCACATTCGAGGGCACGGATGGAACGTTGTAGTTGTACCGTTCGTCCGCATGTTTCGACCAGTAGGCATCTTCCTGGTTTTCTTTTGATTTTGATGGCAGCGTTTGATCGGTTGCCTTGCCTTCGGATGTACGCGTCACCCCTCGTTGTGCTTCTAATTCTTCTTCTCTTTTTTTTCTTTCAATTTCTTCCCGCGACGGTTTGGCGCGAACGTAATAACGATCCTCGATCTCCCGTGTAGCGAGGACGCGAATGTTATCGTCGTCGCGTAACAGACGGAACAAAGCATTATCCGTGAGATCACTGGGATCAAGGATGCGTCCCTGTTCATACGCCTTTATCACGAGCAATTTCTTTACTTGCAGGAGCAGGCCGGGTTCATCCCGCAATATGTCTATGATCTTGTCCGCCGAAAGTGAAACTTTTTCTTCTGCCTCCTTTGGCGGCACGGCTTCTCGTGGTCGACAATGCCTCGTCGTAGGAAACACTGCTTTGCGCATTGGCATTGCGCACAACTCCGCATAGAGCAGTCAGCAGGCACGCCGAGAACAAGACCATCGAGATTCGGGCAGAGCAAGATTTCAAATGAGGTCTCAACATTTTTGCCTCTGGATTTACAGCCGGATTCATCAATCTCGTACGATCAGGCGGGAAAACTGTGTCGTTTTTCTAAAGCCAGCAGCATGGAGAACACGCCTCTTTCGCCCCTTAAAACAAAGCTTCGACATCAGTTGCGTCCATTTCGATCGCCACGGATCGCATAATCATTTCAATCGAAAGCACAAAGCGATATTTGTCCTTCTTCCGAACCAGGACCCCTTCGATTCCAGTAAATGGGCCGTTTCTGATGAGCACCCGGCGACCTGTCTTGAGATAAGGATGCGGTGCGGCGCAAACCCCCTCGCCCAATCCCCTGCGCAATGCCTCGACCTCTCCCTCTGGCAGGGGGGTAGGCAGGCCATTGAAGTTCACAAGGGTCACCACACCAGGTATCTGCAATACTCGCAACCGTTGCTGCAACGGGATGCGCACAAAGACGTATCCGGGAAACAGCACCAGGTCCAATTCTTTTCGCCGGTCTTTCCATCGTCGTACGCTGCGATAAAGCGGCACGAACCCATCGATGTTTCGTTCCATCAGTTGTTGCAGGATCCGTTTCTCGTGATGGACACAGGTGTAGGCAGCGTACCAGCGGGGTGTCGCGCTCGAAGGCAAATGCGGCGGCGCAGTGGGTCCAGGAAAAACCGACAAGGCACCATTCATAGCTCCGCCACCTCTGTTACAGAGTGATTACCCACCTAAACTATTCGCGCTCAATGATTTAGCGCGTCTTTTCGTCTGGCCAGAAGTTCACTAGCCAACCAACTGTCCTCATCCTGGACGAGTCAATCGAAGGCAGCAAACTTCACGGCTAAGTTGTAAATTTTTCGTCCAGATTCGAGCTGCCGACTGTTCGGGAGTTTTACATACCTCATAGAGGGGGTTTGTCGGTAACTTGTAAAAAAATTGTCTTGCTTGATCGTCGGCTCTTCCAGAATTGGGGGAAACTTAACCACCCGACATAGGCTTGCCAACGCAATTGTCAGAGCTTGGCATGAGCCCCATGAGGGCTTCATGAGTGGGAGTTAGCTATGGACCTGCAGAGAGATGACGAGAGGCAGACCTTCAAAAAGCAGTTGTATCTCGAGAGCAGGAGAGTCTGCCAGAGAGTGTAGCTGATAGTCGCTGCCGGTAATAATCGTGGGAACAGACAGCATGCATTCTTCGCTCAGGCCGGGGATCTTATTCTTGAAGTTGCCGGCCACCATATTACAAACTTCTCCGAGCGCATCGCATAGTTCTGAGCCGACCTTGTCCGGATCCACTCCAAGCATCTTGGATGCCATCAATACAGCCGACTTATGGCTGCACCGAATACTCATCACGCCGCGCAGCTTCCCGGCCAACCCCACCACGGAGGTGATATCCAGCACGGGGTCGATCATGGTTTTCGGGGTCGTCAGATGGCATCCTAGCATCAGTTCGAACACTTCCCGGGCCGCGAGTTCAAGCAGCGGGATCCAGTCTTCATGGCCGCTGCCGGTAACGAGTAATTCTTTCGTGGCTTTCATCATTTCCCTGCCAGTACCGGGATCACATGTTCTCTCACCTGGTCCGGGGTAAAAGGCTTGCGAATGTAACCCTTCGCTCCACACGATAATGCCTTTACAACATGGGCTTCGCTGCCTTCGGTTGTGATCATGACGACCGGCACTCCTTTTGCGTTCTCGACTCCGGGAAGCTGCTTGACGAACTCCAGCCCGTCCATTACCGGCATATTGATGTCGCACAGGATCAGGTCTACACGATTGTCCGCGAGTGAGGCCAGCGCCTCAGCGCCGTTGCCGGCTTCGAATACATGGGTCAAGTTGATTCCCGCCTGGCGTAATGAACGCTCTACAATCTTCCGCATGACCGACGAATCGTCCACAATCAGAGCACTTATACCGTCCATGAAGAAATCCCCGTTTTCTACCGGTGAAATGTCACCTGTTGGGATATCGGCAGAAAACAATAAGGACTTTAGTATGTTGGGGAAATGGGATAAAACCGATGCCGACCAGTGATGCAACCCGCGCCTTACATTCCCAGTTAGAGAACCAGGGATAGCCCGATCGTCAGCGCTAACGCCACCACCGAAATAATGGTTTCGCAGATCGACCAGGTCTTGATGGTTTGAGCCACGCTCATGTTGAAATATTCCTTGACCATCCAGAATCCTCCGTCATTTACGTGAGAGAAGACCAGCGACCCTGCGCCGGTCGCAAGCACGAGCAGCTCGGGTCGAACTCCCGCGATATGCAGCGCGAGTGGCGCAACAATTCCCGCTGCCGTAGTCATCGCCACTGTGGCCGAGCCGGTGGCCAGCCGCACCAGCGCGGCGACCAACCAGGCCAGGAAGAGAATGGATATATGAGCATGGAGCGCAATATCGACGATAGCCTGCGAAGTGCCGCTGTCCTGCAGAATGCGCCCGAAACCGCCGCCGGCGCCGATGAGCAACGTAATCGTAGCAGTCGGAGCGAGGCAATCATTGGAAAATTTCAAGATAGTTTCTCGCGAGAAACCTCGCATCTTCCCCAGCGTGATAAAGCTAACGATCACAGCGATGAGAAGGGCGATGTCAGCACCGCCGGCGAAATGCAATATCGTATTGACCACGCTCTTCGGCGCAGAAAACACGTCGGCCCAACTGCCGACCAGCATCAACCCCACCGGCAACAGAATGGTTGATACCGTTAAGCCAAAGCTGGGCAAATTGGGTTTGGGAGTGTCGTCAATAAATTGCGCGGCTATGGGATTGTCGGGATTGAGCTGAATGTGCGGTGCGATCAGTTTTGCGTAAAGTGGCCCGGCAAGAATCGCCGTAGGGATGCCCACCAGCATGGCGTAGAGAATCGTACGTCCCATGTCGGCGTTGTAAGCGGCCACGGCCAACATCGCCGCCGGATGGGGAGGCACCAATCCGTGGACCACGGAGAGTCCGGCGACCATGGGCAGTCCGATTAGAATCAGTGACGTTCCGGTTCGCCTGGCGATATTGAAAGCGATCGGCACGAGCAGCACAAATCCGACTTCGAAAAATACTGGTAATCCAACAATAAAACCGACCACCACCATCGCCCACGGCAGCCGCTTTTCGCCAAAAACCCGGATCAGGGTATGGGCAATCTGGTCAGCCCCACCTGATTCCGCCATCATCTTGCCGAGCATCGTGCCCAGCCCTACCACAATGGCAATGTGTCCCAGAGTCGCGCCAACCCCGGTCTCGAAAGACTTGACGATAGTTTGTGCCGGCATTCCTGTGACGATCGCCAGGGCCAGCGACACTGACATCAGCACAATGAAGGGATTAATCTTGAAACGCGCGATCATGACAACCAGTGCGATCACTGCTCCCAGAGCGGAGAGCAGCAGAAAAGCACCGTGGCTGTCGATCATCGGAGTGTGCATTTCGATTTCTTCCTCGCAAACAATCGGAACTTAGAAATCATGGCCGTTTATAGGCGACGCAGTCTATCTCCACTTTGCAATCGATCACCATACTCGATACTACGCAGGCGCGTGCCGGTGGATTCTCCCCGAAATATTCTCTAAATACTTTATTGAAGGATTGGAAATCACGAGCATCATCGAGCCACACCCCACAACGCACCACGTGCTCGGGAGCGTAGCCTGCCTCCTTCAAAATGGCCACAAGATTTCGAATCGCCTGATGTGCCTGGGCAGTAATATTGCCCTCGACGACTTCCCCGTTCACCATCGGCACCTGACCGGAAACATAGAGCCACCCATCGGCTTCCACTGCGCGAGCGAACGGAAGATGCTGGCCACCCGATCCTTTACCGCCTTCAGCGCCATAGCGTTTTATGCTCATGGTCTCGACTCCTTTTATACCTGTATTAATAATGAAGAACGAAAAGCCGTCTGAAACATGGAATGTTTAGTAACCGCTAATTAATGTATCCGCGCGGCAGGAAGCGACCAGCGCGCTCGCCGGTCACGGCCTGGTTCCGATACGACAAAACGCCGTTAACCCAAACTGCCTCGATCCCTTCTGCCGCGCGAACCGGATCGGTAAAAGTCGCAACGTCCCGCACTGTGTCGGCATTCAGCAATACCAAATCCGCGCCGTAACCTTCGCGCACCAAGCCACGATCGGTCAATCCGAAACGCTGTGCCGGCAACCCGGTCATTTTACGGACGGCTTCAGCAAGTGAAAATAGTCTTTGCTCGCGGCGGTAATAGCCAAGCACCCTTGGGAAGGTTCCCCACAGCCGGGGATGCGGTCGCGGATCGTTCGGCAAGCCGTCGGAGCCGATCATCGTTCCGGGGTGTCGCAGAATCGTACGCATATCGTCTTCAGAAATACCGTGGTAAATCGCACCCGCCGGCTGCAAGCGGCGTGCCGCCTCAATCTGGGAGACATCCCAAGTCTTGGCAATTTGCGCCAGTGTTTGTCCAGCCATTTCAGGATGCTGCTCGGACCATGTGATCATGATCGTGACGCGTTCATCGACCTGACGCAGGTCAAGCGTACTGGAACTGGCAGCATACGGATAACAATCGCAGCCGACCTCCTGGTGACCACGCGCAGCGTCGAGCGATTGCAATACTTCACCACTGCGCCCCCAATTGTCGATGCCCGCGCATTTCAAGTGGGAAATGACTACTGGCACCCTGGTACGCTGGCCGATGCTGTAGGCTTCGTCCATTGCCTGCAACACCGCTGCACTTTCACTGCGCAGATGAGTGGCGTAGATTGCGCCTGCATCAAATAGCGGTTCGGCTAACGCAATGACCTCTTCGGTGGATGCTGAGCTGGCCGACAAGTAGGCCAGCCCGGTACTCAATCCCAGTGCACCATGATCGAGTGATTCGCGCAGCTGAGCGCGCATAGCCTCGATTTCTCTTGTAGCCGCAGTGCGATCAAGACGGTCCATATGATTGTTGCGAAGGGCCGTATGCCCCACAAAAGCAGCAACATTCACCGCCGGTTGCGCCGCATTCACGGCTGCAACATAAACGGCAAAAGTGGGGTAATAGAACGCTTCAGCATTCCCCAATAGATTCATGGGATCCGGCAGCTCACCCCTCAACTGTACCGGCGCCGCACTGATCCCGCAGTTTCCGACAATGACGGTCGTGACGCCCTGCGACAGCTTGGGTAGCATCTGAGGATGGTGAATCAGGTAGAGATCGTCGTGGGTATGCACGTCGATAAAACCAGGCGCCAGTACTTTGCCTTCGCCATCGATAGTCTTTCGCCCAGAATACCCGTCCAACTTGCCAACCGCCCGGATGCGATTACCGTCAATGGCAACACTGCCAGCTTGTGGCTCGCTGCCGCTACCGTCGATGATCTGCACGTTAGAAATCAGGGTGTCGCAAGCTGTCACATGGCTCTCCGAAAACTACTCCCATTACGATGACGAATTCGAGCGACGATTCGTGTTTCATCGCGCAGATGGAACAGAGTTATATACACTTTCAGACAAGTCATTGTTTGATCGACAAAGTAGCCCATTCTACCGGAACAACCTAGGGATCGAGAGATCGAGATGAAGATGCAGACGAACAGCTTGCCAGTTGAGCAAATCGGGCCTCTAAACAAGGGCCTCGGGCCCATGGATCGGACCCTCGCGTTCGACGAAGTTCCGTCCCAGGGTTGGAACCTACTCCGCGAAGACCTGAGCCTTCCTACTGCCGTGCTCTATGAAGATAAGCTGGCGCACAATTTGCGATGGATGCAGGAATTTGTTGGCGCTTACGGAGTCAAACTGGCGCCTCACGGCAAAACCACAATGGCGCCGAAACTGTTTGCACGTCAGTTACAGGCTGGAGCCTGGGGAATTACCCTGGCCACCGCTCATCAGACTCGCGTTGCCTACGAGCACGGAGTTCGCCGCGTTCTAATGGCGAATCAGTTGGTAGGTAAACAGAACATGGCCATCATTGCGCGCCTGCTGGATGACCCAGAGTTCGAATACTTTTGCCTGATCGATTCGGGCGAGCAAGTGGAATCATTGGGCAGTTTTTTCCAGACTCAAGGAAAGCGATTGAATGTCCTTCTCGAACTAGGGGTAGATGGTGGTCGCACCGGAGTGCGCAATCGGCAACAGCTCAATGCCCTGCTGGCAGCTCTGCCCCGTTGGAGCGATCACATTTCGTTATGCGGAGTCGAAGTGTTCGAAGGCATATTAAAGGATGAAGCGTCCATCCGGTCGCTCCTAGAGCGGGCAGTCGACGTAACCACTGAATTGGCCCAGGCCAGTCGGTTTAATCGCACCCCCATCATTCTTTCTGGAGCTGGGTCGGCATGGTATGACGTTGTGGCCGAAGTATTTTCCAAGGCAGAACTTGGGGTGCCGCTGGATATCATATTGCGCCCGGGATGTTATCTGACTCATGATGTCGGAATCTATAAGACCGCCCAGCAGCAGATTCAAAGCCGCAATCTTGTGGCTCAGCAAATGCATTCCAGTCTTCAGCCGGCATTGCAATTATGGGCTTATGTGCAGTCGGTACCTGAAAAAGACAAAGCCATCGTGGCTTTGGGCAAGCGCGATGCGGCATTCGACGCCGGATTGCCCACCCCCGCCCTCCACTACAGGCCCGGCCAGCCAGCGCCTATGGCCGTCCCTGCCGCCTGGACTCTCACCGGTATGATGGACCAGCACGCATATCATGCACATCGCCGAAGGCGATGACATCCGAGTGGGGGACATGATTGGCTTTGACATCTCCCACCCCTGCCTGACCTTCGACAAATGGCGTTATTTGCCTGTGTTAGACGCCGAATATCGCGTTATTGACGTAATCCAAACGTTTTTCTAAAGGACTTTTCACGTCCAGCACGAGAATTTCCACAGAGTAGCACCTTCGAGCCATTCACAAGAACTAGTCAAAACGGTATGTTGGTGGTGAACAGACTTCGGGGGAGGGCTGTTCGGCGTAACGTCCCACGACTCATTGAGTCTGGGACGTTTTCGTTTTACCGGGGGAATAGCCTCCCAGCCACCACATCTCACCCCATTTGGTCCATATTCTCGTTCTGACGCTTCGTTCTCTGTACCTTCCCAGCAAAAGATAGGCACACCGGCGCATTCCAGCGTCTTCGAGGGTCAATAGATGGTGAGCGGCCTAGGTTCCAGACCCAGATAGTGCCACAGTCTGTGAACCGGCCCCTTCGATGCTAACGTTGAGCGCTCCGGAACTGGGACCTTGGGCCGTGGGAGTAAATGTAACCGTGATCGTGCATTTGGCCTGGGGAATAAGAGCAACGTTGCAATCGTTCGTTTGCGAGAAATCTCCGGCGTTCGTCCCCTGGATTGCAATCTTACTGATGGAAATCGTGTTCGTACTTACCACATTGGTCAGAGTAATGATGGCTGAAAGACTTGGGGTTCCGACTTGTTCATTCCCGAAGTTGACAACGCCTGGGGAAAGCACGACAGTGCCCATTGCGGGCAGGTACACTACCGGATCGCCTCCGGCTCCAGCCAGAATTTGGCCAGAAATGTCCTGACCACCGGGGAGCGGACTGGATGACTGAGCGGAAAGGTTTCCCAGGTTGACCTTAGCAATCCAGTTCTGGTTCGCATTGACCAACACGCCATAATTCTTCTTATCGACCACGCTGGTGAATGTCTCGATCCCATTAGGATCATTGCCATTCATGAATGGATTTCCATCCGGCGTCGGCGGCAAGGCTCCGTACCCATAGAAAATCTGTGAAGGATCCAATGTTAGAAACGTACTATTGGGCCAAGCCTCGAAGCCGATACAATTTCCCGACGGCTGGCTCAAAAAAACTGTATGCGGAGTGGTGAAAGTGCTGCTACCCACTCCGATTCCCAATGCCACCATATTGAGACCCGCTGGTGGAGGCGCCGGCACTCCCGTGCAAACGCTGATGTTCGTGACCAGAGTGGATACCGGATTTTGCGGATCTACCAGATTCACCAGAGCCTGACTATTGGCGCTGGCATCGACGATCACGCCGTAGTTGGTAAGCAAGTCGAGCGCCGCGGCATTGGGTTTGGACAAGCCCCAGCTCGCGTAGGAAGTCACAGCATTCGTGGTTAGATCCCCAAGCTGAACTTCGCTGGTAGGATGCCCAAACGTCGGACTCAGGAGAAACGGGTCCGCAGCGATGGGATTGAGCAGGAAACTTTCGGACAGCAACGCAGTGGGAACCAAGGGAAGAGGAGTGAAAGTGCCAGCCACAAGATCCATGGTGTAGTAGCCCTGGGCCGTGCTTAGAAGGAGCTGGCCGTTCGCAGGATTGACCACGGCGGCACAAATCATGCACGTAATCCCGTTGAAGGTTACCGACTGAGTGATCGGAGAAACGAAAGTGGCAATCACCGTATTGTTCGTCAGGTCAGTTGGATCGTTCGCAGCGTCGATCAGTTGCACATTGGGTGACGTGTAACTGATCACGGCAACCTGCAAACTATTTTGGCTGGCCGCAGTCACATTCGGCACGAAGCCAGCCGGCATTGGTATGACAGCAATCAAGGCTGAAGGCACCGGCAGGGTGCTGGAGGACTGATCGGCGTCCAGATTAATTTCCTGAACGGTATAAGCCCCTTGGATCAAAGTCTGCGACTGGGGCAGATAAGCAGCATCCACTTCCGCATGCTTTGTCGGAACCGTGAGAATGCCCGTCGTACTTGATGAATAGCCATTGGTGTTAACGGTAAGCGGAGTCACCCCCTGTACTTGGCCAAAGCTCGCGCTGATGACACTTGTGCCCAATGCCACGCCACTTGCCATCCCGTTGGCATCGACCGATACAAAGTTGGTGGGACTGGGAGCAGAAGAAACGCCCCATGTCACATTTAAAGTAATGTCCGCTCGGTTGCCGTTGGCATAAACGCCGATGGCCTGGAGTTGACGTTGCGCTGCCAAGGGAACCAGCGAATTCGAAGGATAGATCTGAATCGCAACCAGCGCGGAAGCGGGAGTGGAGCTGGCGAATCCACTCCCACCACATGCTTGCAATAAGGTGAGAGAGGCAGCCACTGCTATGAAGACTATGATTCTGGCACATGTTCGCGAAGCTAAATTGAGGGGCTCGCTAACGGACGGCTGCATCGGTTCTCCTGAATTCTGATTTTCCTCAACGAACTTGCTGGCGAGTTTCTTGGGTGGTTAAATTGCCGGTCGCGCCATATTCCTGAGCGGGTTTGGCTTGCAGTTGTTCTTTGATCCAATCAAAACCTTTGCCGCCCGAAGCTGCACTCAGAAACGCTTTCGCATCGTCATAGCGGACTACTTGCGCGTTAGCGGGGGCTGCGGCTTCGATCTTCCGCCTGGCATCGACTGGAGTAACGGTGACGGTCATCACGTCCTGGATGCGTATTTTCTGCGTCTTCAATTCTGCCAGCCACTGAACCGGATCCAGCGGCGCAACCGCCGCCAGGAATTCCGGCTTCAGGAAATTCGAACGCTCCTTTTCCGGGATGCGGCTTGACTTCGCAATCCAGTCCGGCCAGTCGCCCCAGGGATCCAGCAGATCCAGCGTTTTGATCCGTTGATCTACCGCCGCCGCCAGGATCGCAATGGTGGCACCGGAACCATCGCCAAAAATACCGACCCTTTCGATATCCAGATCATCGCGCGTTGCCAGATAGTTGAGAACCAACTGCACATCATGCGCGGAAGTTGCCAGTGATTCCTGCAGTTCGCTCACGAACCACTGCTTCATGGGGCGGCCATGGTAGCGCTGTCCGGTGAGGGCCGCGGAAAAACCAATCGCGGCAAAGCCATTCCGGGTGAGAAATTTGCAAAACTCAGGGTTCAGGAAACGGTCGTTTTCTGAGGGAAAGCTGTAGAGATAAAGAATCACCGGCGGCTTTTTGACTCCAGTTGGCTTGATGATATAGAGATCAATCGGATCTCCCGCGCGCCACTGCACTCTGGTGATTTCGCGGGTAAAAGCGGGGTCTTTGTCGTCCAGTTCTCCTACCAGCGGTTCGGCGTCTCCAAATTCACTGCCCTTCAGTGAGGGCGTTGACCAATCTTCAGCAGGCTTTGACGTCTGAATGGAAATGTTATTACCAGTATCCGGCGTTTCTGGCTGGCTGGATTCCGGAGCAGGGACTCCCTGTGCCCACACACTTCCGGCGCAAAACATCATGATGCCCATCATTGCGATCAGAAAACTTCTCTGCCCTGGAAACAACTTCTCCATCAAATTCCCCTGTGACGCATCGTTCTCATCACATTTATGATTCTCATCCAGAAGTGGAAACTGAGGCAGACTGCCAAAAAAGCCAGCCTGCCTCAGAACTTACTTTCTGCCTGACCTCGCGAAGCAAACAAAAACTACTGCTTTTTGCTGAGTACGCCAGGAGCAACCGCGGCTCCTGATGTGGCGGTCAAGCTATAAGGAACGTCGGTTTGGGTGGTTCCCGGGGTTGAGGTAACGTACAGAACGGTTGCAGTCGTTGGGACCGCGGCGATCGTGTAGGAGTTACTGTTGATGGTGATAGGCAGACTTTCCCACGACGCCCCGACAACGAACTTCTGGCCAGAATGCCACGTGACTCTGTAGCCCTTGCCGGCAGTCAGAACCTTCGAGATGGTCGCAGTACCTGAATATTGCACCGGAACGCCGAACGGCCCTTGGATCAAGCCGCCCATGTCGCCACCAGCTTCAGTGCCGCCGCCCAGCGTGTTGCCATTGTCAAGGGTATTGGGTGACGTCGGCTCTCCATTGTTGGCTGCGATTTTGGACTGAAGGAAATGCGAACGGTAAACTTCCAAACCGTCGCTCAAGCTTGAGGTCGAGAACGGAACGAAGTCCGCGACACCAGCGTCAACGTTGTCCTGGGTAAACTGGGCCAGAACGGTCGGTCCGTACGCGTCGGTATCGGTTGTATCGATAGCCCAGCGATAAAGCGACCATGCCGGGTATTTACCGTTGCGCAGGTTCGGATAAGAAAGATTACCAGCACCCCAGAAGCTCGAGGCTCCCGTGGCTGGGCAATTGGTTGCAGTGCAATTTGGCACCAGCTGGTTACCAGTCGGCGAAGCAAAGATCGGATCTACGCCGTCCAGGGTCAGATAGTTGTAGGTGGCAGCGCCGGCGTACGTCGTGGTGTTGCCGAAGCTGAAGAAAATGTAACCGATCGAGTACGCAGTGGCTTTTACAGCGTCGCGAATTTCTCCGGTGCCGATGCCGCGTTGACGGGAACCACCGCCACCTGCGCAGGTCTGGTTCAGAGGATTGCCGGGAGGCCCGAGCGGATTCGCAATGCCCACTTCCTGTGAGTCTTTAGGGTTATGGGCGGTACGGAACAAGCCGAATTCGGTCGTGTTCATGGTGCCGGACAGCGGTTCACGCAGGAATAGCGTGAGATTCGCTGCCGGGCTGGGAGGCGTACCACCAGAGAAAGCAGGATTGCCGGTGGTGCAAGCCGTCGTGCCGTCGAACAGGTGGGCCAATGGTTTGTCGGTAGCGGCAGTGACAGTGATGTGAGTTGCTAAGTCGAGGGCGAAAGGCGTCCCTGTGCTGTTGTTTGCCAGGAAGATAATGGGAGCTGCCCCGATGGGAACGGTCTTAAATGAACGGACTGTGATCTTCGATATTGGATCGACTCCAGAGAGAGCGAACTTTATCGGGGTCGCATTGGTTCCGGTGCCGCGTGAAGTGAAGATCGAAGCTCCGATATTCACGGTCACGCCTTTGTAGCCAAGGCCAGCCCAGGTAGTTTGATTGAGTGCAGCAAGGGAGCGCGTAGTGGCGAACAAGGCGTCTTCAGGACGGATGTCAGTCAAGCCAGCGTTGACGTGTACACCGCCAGTAGCGTTGACAGTGGATAGTACGGCGGCATTAAGAGCAACGTCTGCGTTGTTATCAGCCCAAAGTGCTTGCTTGATCTTGTTCTGTGCTGCGGTAGTCGTGACTTGAACTTGCGCTCCGCTTCCCGTTGTCTCCTGAGCCAGGAAGGTGCGTACGCCGACGGTGGAATCGACGCTAATGTCGAGCCAGAGGTCGGTTGGAGTGCCGGAGCCGTCGTTGGGAGAGCAGGGAGCGATCCAAACCATCCATGTGTTGCCCGGCTCGTGCTGAATTCTCGAGTCGCGGGAGTCGACGATAACCGCTGAACTATTCGCGGTCCAGTGATACGGGCAGGCGGTCCCGGTATTGCCCTGATCAGCAATTTCCTTGATGGCCAGTGCGTCTGCGCCGAGAGCGGCCGGCTGCCACTGCGCCGATGAGCCGGCGCCAACAAAGTGCACGGTCTGTGCACTGGCGGCCGGAACCACGGCTACGATCGCAGCCAGTAACAGCACCGCGAAGTACGTTTTGATTTGCGTCATTTGTGAATCTCCTCAGAAGATGTTGTGAAACGCGGTGGTTTAGGGAACACATCGGTGTGCGATTCGCAGGAATACGACCCTGTCCGACCAAATGTGAAAACCCGCTACTGGTTGAAACTACTGATCTGGAATTTGAGTTGGCTAACACCGCGACCGCGAGATCAGCCGGGTGCAACTATGAAGGAACTCTGTTAAGCGGGGATGACGCACTTATTAAACGTTGGTGAATTCTCCATGACGAGAGTAGTCGAAAAGGCCTAACCGTAAGCCTCTGAACAAGATCGCCCATGGAAAAACCGAGCCGTACTCTGATTTATCCAACTGCCCGATCAAAAATTTGAGTGAGGCGTGGTGACCAGGTTGCCATCCGGAAGACGGAGGGACTTGGGTAAGTTGGTAGTCATCTGAAATTAACCCCGCTGTCACAACTCCGTAACAATCGCAGTGTAATTGTATGTTTCCCGACTGAACTTCGCCCGGCAAGTTGTTCACGACCAGTGTGTTTTCGTAAGCGCGGCGGTATACGCCAGCGTTTTACTCCCTTGGAGGATGGTTCTGTGAGGCTGATGCCTATCTGGATTCATATCGTAGTGTTGACGTTGTGTACCGTGGGAATCAGTCGTGGACAAGAAACCGATCAGACACCTTCCCTGCCAGAAAAAGCGGCAATCACCGGCACAGTGAGTGACTCCGTGGGCCGAGTTGTTTCCGGGGCGACCGTCACGCTCAGTAATGCCACGGGAGAAAGTAAGTCGATAACCACAGATGGTCAGGGCCTGTACATCGCGGCCGATTTGACCCCAGGAGCCTATGCCCTCTCAGCGGCAGTAAGTGGAGAAAAGGTTTTTGAAATCAGCATCGTTTTGAGCCGCGGCCAGATACTCACTCTTAACGTTTCCGGTGAGCCCGGTACTCAGACGACCGCATCCGTATCGCCATCGTCCCCGGAAACCGACGCACCACAGACAAGCACACCCAGTCCAGCCGCGGCGACTGCACCCGCTCGCACTTCTACCGGACCAGCTCAAGTGACAGTTGGAAACGGAAAAGGACGCATCAGTGGGTCCGTCAACGATCAAACCGGTGCAGTGGTCACGGGCGCAACGGTGACTCTTTCTGACGGTGCAGGCCTGTCGAAAACGGCGATCACGGACGATAAAGGTACATACGCTTTTAAAGGACTGTCATCTGGCACTTATTCAGTCACTGTTACCGCCGCGGGTTTCAAAGCCTTTCGGGCCGATCAGATCGCACTCGCAACCGGAACGGACCTTCCTCTTGACGCCGGACTAGAACCCGCTGGAGCAACCAATGAAATCAACGTGGAAGGTTCAAAAGCAGCCGGCGTCGAAACCGAAAATGCGGAGGTTTCCGGGACCCTCACGCAAAAGGAAGTCATTAATCTCGGGCTGAATGGTCGCAACTTCACCCAATTGATCACTTTGACCCCCGGAGTCAGCAACCAGACCGGGCAAGATGAGGCAAAAGTCGGCGTGAATGGGAGCGTAAAGTACAGCGTCAACGGCGGCCGCGTCGAGTACAACTCGTTCGAAGTGGATGGCAGCGATGTTTTGAATGCGGGTTTGAGCGGTGCTGAAAGCACACTGGTGGTTTATCCCAGCCTGGATGCCATTCAAGAGGTCAAGGTCCTGACCTCGAACTATGGCGCTCAATACGGACGAACAGCCTCCGGCACGGTCATGGTCACTACAAAATCAGGCGGAGATAAATGGCACGGAAATGCTTATGAGTTTCTGCGCAACGAAAATCTGAATGCCAAAAACTATTTCGACCAAACTCCGGGCAAACCGCTTTATCGCAGAAATGACTTTGGCGGAACTATCGGTGGTCCGGTATGGATACCGGGACATTACAACCTCAATAAAGACAAGACCTTCATCTTTTTTTCGGAGGAAGTCCGCATTGAAAAGTCACCCAGTGAATTGCAGCCTGATTTCAATCGCGCTGTGCCCACGGCTTCCGAACGGCAGGGCAACTTCAGTGATGTCTGTCCGAATCCCAACGATCCGCAGGATATTGGAAAGTTAAATGGAAATCCGCTGACCGGGCAGTTTCTCTTTCCGGTCGCACTTTGGCCCGACTGCCCTCGCCAGCCCCCGCAAGCGGTTCCTGGCTATGGGCAATTGTTTTCAAAACAACTTCCTGATGGTTCGTTTGTGTACAACAGCCTGATCAATCCTCAGGCGACTTCCGGTGCTGGGCTTGATCCGAACGCTCTGGCTATTTTGAATCAGAATCTCGTTCCTCTTCCCAACTCTTATGCCGGTTGTAACTCCAGTCTGGTCGGACAGTTCGATCACACTACAGGTCAGCTCATCAAACCCTGCTACGACGCGGTGATCTCTGAGCCCACCCACTGGCGCGAGGAGCTGTTCCGGCTCGACCAAAATATCACTCCCAAGCTGCGGGCGAGCTTACGCTATATCCATGATGCCTGGGATACAGTTACCCCTACACCCAACTGGGGCACGGTTACCAACAGTTTTCCCACCGTACAGAACAAATTTATTGGGCCAGGAATCGATGTGGTGGCCCGTCTTACAGAGACCATCACTCCTTCGCTATTGAACGAATTCGTTGCCAGCTTCACCAACGCCCACATCACCTTGACCAACGTGAACGGCCCTGGAGCGAACTATCAGCGCCCTCCAGGACTAGGAAATCCCAATGATGTAGGCCAGTGCGGTGGTTTCACTGCCGACAATGTTGCCGTCTGTCCCATGGGCTACCTGTTCAACAATGGTTTCGGGGGTAAGGTCCCTGGGCTGGTGATTGCCGGCAACAATCAAGCGTATGGAGGAGCGGGGTTTACGGTGGATCCTTCTTACACTCCCTGGGAACATACCAACCCGACCTACAGCTTCCGCGATGGCATTAGCAAATCTCTCGGAAAACATACGATCCAGTTTGGAGTTCAGTATGTGATCGCACAGAAAAATGAGATCAATGGGGCATTGTCGGCGGCCACCGGCGATACGCAGGGTTTGTTGAGCTTCAGCAATGTCAACGGAGGTATCAACAGCTTAGGAAATGCTTTTGCCAACTTTCTTTATAACGGCGGCTTCCCCAGCATTTTTGGCGGAGGCAATGCCATCCAGAGTTATACCCAGGACAGCACGCAACTCAGGTACTACAACAATTACCAGATTGGGGAACCTTATTTTCAGGATGACTGGCGCGTAAACTCCCGTCTTACGGTGAACCTGGGCTTGCGTCTGAGTTTGTTCGGGAACTATCACGAGAAATATAACCAGGCCTATAACTGGGACCCTGCCGCTTTCAGCCAATCTCTGGCGGCCCAGACCAGGGTTGATCCCAACACCGGACAACTGCTCGACTTACCCAGCGATCATCCCATTCCGATCAACCTGGGTATGCTGGACCCACGAATCACCAATGGACTGGTACGTTGCGGTGTGAACGGGGTGCCGGCAGGATGTATTGGTAGCCATTTGTTTAACCCCGCGCCTCGGATTGGTTTCGCGTGGGACCCGCAGGGCAACGGAAAGACCTCGATTCGCGCTGGCTACGGTCTTTTCTTCGAGCATGGCACCGGCGATGAGGCAAATACCGGATCTTTGGAAGGGAGTGCTCCGAATGTGCTTAGCCTCAGCCAGCCATTTCCGGGAGGCTTTGCCTGCGTCGGAAATTATGCTCCGAATTGCAATCCAGATGTCACTACCACTCTCCCTGGAGCTTTACCTCTCAATGTCACCTCGATTCCAACTCGAACCGTGTTCCCGTATTCTCAGCAGTGGAGCCTGAGTGTGCAGCGCGAACTACCGAAGAATTTTGTGGCGACTTTTGCCTATGTCGGGAGCAAAGGTACCCATCTGACGGTCGAGCGCCAGCTCAATCAGCTGAGTCCCATTTCTCCAGACCTCAACCCCTTCGCACTGCACGAGCCCGTTCTTCTGGATGTGCCCGGCTCCGCTGTAGTTGGAGGTGACTGTTTCAATCGTGGCACGCTCACCAGCCCCAGTTTCTTGTTGCAGAATGGAGTGGCAGTTAGCGCCCAGAACCCGGCTTCCATCAATCTAGCAGTGGCGTGCCAAGGGCAGTCATCCTCGCCAATCGAAGTGACAAATACATTGCGTCCGTATCCCGGCCTGGGACAGATTTTCTCCTTGCAAAATGTCGCCGATTCTTCGTACCAAGGATTCCAGACGACGGTCCGGCGCACCAAGGGGCCGCTAACGGCCGGAATCGCTTACTCCTACAGCCATTCGATCGACGACTCCTCAGATCGCACCGATCCTACATTTGTGAATTCGCTTGATTTGCGCTCCAACAAGGCCAGTTCCAACTTCGACCAGCGGCATCTGTTGAATATTAGCTATGTGTACCGGCTGCCAAACTTTGAACGGGCTTTCAGCAAATGGGCAAACACCACCTTCACCAACGGCCCTCCCGAAACTGCGGACGGAAGCACTCCGGCGCCTGGAACCGTTTCCAGATTCGCTCACTTGGTGGGAGCCAATTGGGAATGGTCAGGCATCACTACATTTCAGTCTGGAACACCGTTCAGCGTAATCAATAATGCTGGGACTACTGGAATTGGCGTCCTGGACAATGCCGGCGTCGCGAATGGCGTTGGCGCAGGGTCTTACCCGGACATCGTGGCCCACCCCGCTCCTGCGGCGTTGAAGAGCAACCCCAGCAGCTTTGGTCCGCTTCTTTTAAATCCCAATGAGTTCGTTGCGCCCCGCGGACTCACCTTCGGCGATGCCGGACGAAATTTTCTGAATAACCCAAGCCGAGTGAATTTCGACATGTCGTTGCTCAAACATTTTCCGATTCACGAGGGCAGCGAAATCGAGTTCCGCGCAGAAGCATTTAACGTATTCAACCACACTCAGTTTCGGATCTATAACCCGGATCTGGGCAATACCGGAAGTAACACAGTCAGTTGCTATGGGGGCCCCAACTATTCCGCGGGCGCTTACTACCCAGGAGGTTCGGATTGTCTTACCGGCAGCTCCTTCCTGCATCCCGTGGATGCCCACCGCCCCCGCACTTTGCAACTGGCCGTCAAATATAACTTCTAGGGATGGCTGAATAACGCTGATAGATTTTGCTGGGAACCGGCTTGAAATGCGCGACTGTTATAAGGAATGAGCTTTAGATGGCGGTCTGGACTGGGCGCTATGCACTGAGCAGCGATGGGCTTGTTCTGATGTCTCGTGGAACACGCAACGTCCGCAAATCACACGCAACGTTCTCTTACTGAGATGTGAGTGCCACGGCCGCCGTGTCATTCGGTTGACTGAGGCCGCCGTTCGGGAGCGCAGGACAGGGCCCGAAAACTGTGCCTGCACCAATCGCCCCCAGCGTTAGGCCGCTGCCATTAGTATTGCTTCCGCTCAAAGAAATTACATTGGAGCTCACCGCAACCGTTGCGGGAGCGGTCGCTGCACCCAGGGTTCCAATTTGCGAGCCATCATATCCAAAAACTGACAGAACGACATTTTGTCCGCTGATCGTTCCGGTCAACGAAGCTGTCCGAAAACAGGGATAGCCCACGGCCGTGATCGTTCCGTTCAAAGTCGCATTGCTCGCGCCAATGTTGGCGCTCTGACTTATTTTCCCGGACACCGCGATAGGCGCCGGCGGTGACACTCCGGTTAGCAGTTGCATGTAGGATGATTGCGAAAGCGTTCCAGTGAAGTTAAAGCTGACTGGGGGAATCTTCAAGGCGGTCCATGTTCCACTGGTTGGATTACTACTGCAGCCGCCAGCCAAAGTCGAGTACGCACCGGACATGGACTGGTTGTCCGACGAAACACTCCCAGTGAGACTCATGGTCGATCCACTTTCATCTATTGAGAGCGTTATATTTTGGCCGCTGATAGTTCCACTCAAAAGACCGACGCCCGCACAATTTCCATTCTGCGTGCTGCCCGGTAACTCGACGCTGCCCGTCAGCGAATTGTCCGATTCCAAAAGGAAGCCGGAAACGGAAAGTGCCGGAGGAGGATTTTGGAACGGGAACCCCTGATTCAGGATAACTTGCCAGTTTCCCGCCAGCGGTCCCTGTTGAGAACCAGAAGAGGATGAACTCCCGCCACCACAGTCTCCGAACATCAATACCGCACACAGCAATATCGTCGTAGCGAGAATTCTCGCAGACGCTTCCGAAATACCTGTGGAATGATTCATTTGTAAACGCAGCATCGCACCGAATGAACGGCACTCCCTGGGACTTTTTGTTGGACATTCAGACTAGCTTTCCGCACGTTACGTTGTGATTACTGCCAGATTAAAATCCGGTGAATTTAGGAATGGAAAGGTGGGTGGATAGTCCGATAGCGAGATTGGCTGGATGCTGGCGTTTGATACTACGCGGCGTAGATCTTTCGATTGTCGGCCTTGGTGGTTAATTGCGCCTGGAGGCCCTTCTTCAAATTATCGAGACGCTGGGATTCCGTCTTTCGTTCCCGCCGAAGCTGCAGTAACCGAATTTCATGGGTCTTGGCAATTGAAGATTCGTAGCGATCCAAGGGAGCCTCCAAATTGTGCGCCAGCAGTCTACCTCTACTTTGCTCCGGTGACAACCCGAAGAACGATAGTAATTTGATTTGAATTCGACATCGTGCGAAACTTAGTCGATACAGTTTCCCCAAACCAGCTGGGACCATCGTACGCAATGGAACTGCTCCTCAATTTGTTATGGCTGATGCTTGTGCTGCCTGCGGTTTTGATCTGGCGGCATGATTTGACGTCGGGTCGCGCTTCCGGGTGGTTTTGTCGCTCTCGTGGCTTTGTCCTTTTAAGCTGCCTCCTGGCTTTGCTGTTCCCCATAGTTTCCGCCACGGACGACCTGCATCCCATCCGCGCTGAAATTGAAGAATCCAGTCCTTCCAAGCGGGTAGTAAAGCAATCACTGGGATCGAAATCTCCAACCTGGGGAAATGAGGGCCGACCCCCTGCACAACTGGTCGAAGTGGCCGCATTCGGAGACAAGGATCAAACGCTTGAACTAATTTCAACCTATTTGTTATTGCCTTCTACGCAAGCTCTCACTGGCACGATTGGCGGCCGGGCCCCTCCCACTATCTAAGTCTTCGGTATCTGTCGCGCCGTTCGTCGGCTGCGCAATTTCAATAGATTTCCGAACTGTTCGTGACTCGCAGCGGTTGCCTTACTGGCATTTTGCAATCCGCGCGGGCATTCACGAACCACTTGAGTTTTGCATGCAAAGGCTCCGATTGCGTTTCCAAATACCGATTCGAATGATCGTCATGAGTGGCGCGTTGTTTTTCGCTGGAATGAGTATTTCCTGTTCTGACGCTCCTAAAGCACCTCCCACAAAGGCCGAGGTCACGCCCGATCCCAATCTCTACACCGTGGAGAAACCTGAACTCTTCAAACTAGCCAAAGTGGAAACACGGAACCTGCCGACCACGCTGAATGCCAATGGGACGGTGACGCCGGATGTGAATAACACCATCCATGTGACCTCACAGGGCTCTGGGCGGGTTGTCGAATTGAAAGTACGGCTGGGAGATTACGTAAAGAAGGGCCAGATATTGCTGTCTATCCAAAGCGCCGATTTGGCGGGAGCATTCTCCGATTATCAAAAAGCGGTCGCGGATGAGCAACTGTCACAGAAAGCTCTTGACCGGGCGCAGTTGCTGTATTCTCACGGCGCGTTGCCCGAAAAAGATCTGCAACAGGCCGACGACACGGAAGTAAAAGCCAAGGTAGACGTGCAGAGCGCTGAACAGCATGTCCGGCTGTTAGGCGGCGATCCGGCCCATCCCGGATCGTTGATTGAACTTCGCGCCCCCGTCTCGGGAACAATTGTCGAACAAAACATCTCGGGATTCGAAGGAATCAAGAGCCTCGACAATACTCCCAATCTTTTTACCATTGCTGACCTTGCTCAAGTGTGGGTCGTCTGTGACGTGTATGAGAACGATCTCGGCGACGTTCACATGGGAGATGCCGCCGGCATCCGGCTCAATGCCTATCCGGACCGGACTTACCGCGGCAAAGTCGCCGATATTTCCCGTGTCCTCGATCCGGCGACGCGCTCGACCAAGGTGCGAATCGTGTTACCAAATCACGACGGCTCATTGCGTCCCGGTATGTTTGCCGTGGCCACGTTCCGCTCCAACAAGTCGCAGTCGCGAATCGTGGTTCCCTCGACTGCGGTCTTACGACTGCAAGATAAAGATTGGGTGTTCCTGAAGGAAGGCGCACAGCAGTTCCGCCGCGTCGAGGTGCATGCCCAGGGAGAAAACTCGGACGGACTGCAGCAGATAAAGGATGGCTTAAACACCGGACAAGAAATTGTAGCGAACGCTTTGGAATTCTCTTCGGCCGTCGCGGAGCAGGGCAAATGATCCGGTATCTGATCGACTTTGCTCTGCGCAATCGCATCCTGGTGCTGAGCGTGACAGTCGTGCTGTTTGCGTGGGGGCTCATTTCTTTCCACAATCTGCCGATCGAAGCTTATCCCGACGTTGCCGACACCTATGCGCAGGTCATTACTCAATGGCCTGGCCATGCCGCTGAGGAAGTCGAGCAGCAGATCACAGTCCCACTCGAAGTGACCTTGAACGGCGTGGCTCATATGACCCACCTGCGGTCAACTTCGCTGGCAGGCCTCTCCGTCATCACGATCATTTACGACGACGATACAACTACATTCAATGCCCGCCAAGAAGTGTTGGACCGGTTGCAACTCGTCACCCTGCCAACCGGCGTGAATCCGAATCTCGGGCCGGATTACAGCCCCACCGGCCAGATCATGTTTTACACGCTCCAGAGCACGAATCCGAAGTATGACGTGATGGAGCTGAAGACACTGAACGACTGGTATGTCGTCAACCAACTGAAATCGGTTCCCAACGTGGTGGACGTGAATCCGTTTGGCGGCCCCACTCGCGAATACCAGGTAAGGATTGATCCCGGCAAACTGGTTTCGTATGGATTGTCGCTTAGCCAGGTAGAGCAGGCGCTTGCCGCAAATAATACGAACGCAGGCGGCGGCTTCATCGAGCGTGGCGAGCAGGCGCTGAATGTCCGCGCCGTTGGCCTGATGCAGACCACTGACGACATTGCCGCCACGGTTGTAAAAGTACAGAACGGAACGCCCGTCCATGTGCGCGATCTCGCCGTGGTGGTGCAGTCGCCCAAGGTACGCCTGGGCCAACTCGGCAAAACTATCCGCAAAGAAGATGGAACAGTCATCAACGATGATGATGTCGTCGAGGGTATCGTCCTTTTGCGCAAAGGTGCTGAAGCCGATGCCACGCTCGACGCCTTACATGCGGAAATTAAACAGCTGAACGAACATCAGTTACCTGCCGGTGTAAAGCTGGTCCCCCACCTCGACCGCAGCGATCTCGTCCACTACACAACCCATACCGTGCTTAGAAATCTCACGGACGGCGTTTTGCTGGTCACGCTTGTCCTGTTTTTATTCCTGGGTAATGTACGCAGCGCGCTGATTGTCACTATCACCATTCCCTTTGCATTGCTCTTTGCCGCAATCCTGCTGGACCTGAGTCACATTCCGGCCAACCTGCTCTCCCTGGGAGCATTGGATTTCGGCATGGTGGTGGATGGCTCAGTAGTAATGATCGAGAACATTTTGCGTCATGCCGAGTACGGCCGCGGCAAGAAGACATTTATTGAAATGATCGGCACGGCGGCGCACGAAGTGCAGAGGCCGGTTTTCTTTGCTCGCATCATTATTATCGTTTCCTACCTACCGATCTTCACTCTCCAACGTGTCGAAGGAAGACTGTTTCGTCCGATGGCGTGGACCGTGGCATTTGCCCTGTTGGGAGCATTGCTGTTCGCGCTCTTGATTGCGCCGGTGCTATGCACGCTGTTGTTCAAGGACAACATTAAAGAATGGCGCAACCCTGTATTTCACTGGCTGCAGGAACATTACACTCGCCTACTCGATTGGTGTTTCGACCACCTCAAATTCACCCTAGGGATGGGGATTGTCGCACTTGTGGCGATGTTATTTCTGGCTTTCGGTGGGGTGATTGGTTCTGAGTTCCTGCCCCATCTGGATGAAGGCGCGATTTGGGTAAGAGGCACACTGGCCCCAAGCACAGGGCCTTCGGCTGCATTCTCGTTGGCAAAACAGGCGCGGCTGGTGCTGGCTAATTTTCCAGAGGTCAAGCAGATCGTGAGCCAGGTAGGACGTCCCGATGATGGCAGCGATGCCAGCGGCTTCTACAATACAGAATTTTTTGTTGATCTGCTGCCGCGCTCGGAGTGGCGCTCGGAGTACAAAACAAAAGACGATCTCATTGCTGCCATGGACACCGATCTGGACAAATTTCCCGGAGTGGACTGGAATTTTTCGCAGCCGATTTCCGACAACGTCGAAGAAGCCGTCAGCGGCGTCAAGGGCGAACTTGCCGTAAAACTTTTCGGGTCTGACTTGAAGGTTCTCGAAGCCAAAGCCGACGAAATTCAGGCCGTCATGAGTAAAATTCCGGGCGTGGCTGATCTGGGAACGTTTCAAGTACGCGGCCAGCCCAACGTGAATCTGGTAATTGATCGCGCCGCCGCCGATCGGTTTGGAATCAATGTCAGCGATGTGCAGGATGCTGTTGAGACTGCTGTCGGCGGAAAGGCCGTCAGCCAAATCCTGATCGGTGAGCAACGCTACGACCTGACCGTCCGTTATCAGGAACCGTTTCGCAAGACTGTCGACGATATCGCGAATATCCGGATTCTAGCACCTTCGGGAGAGCGGGTTTCGTTGGCGCAACTCTGCCAGATCAAACTCGAAGACGGCGCGTCGAACATCTATCGCGAGGGAAATTCACGCTACGTCGCCATTAAGTACAGCGTGCGCGGACGCGATTTGGGTAGCACGGTACGTCAGGCAATCGAGGACGTCGGCCAAAAAGTGCAGCTGCCCGAAGGCTATCACCTCGACTGGACCGGCGAATATGAGAGTCAGCAGCGTGCGAACCGGCGTCTCGCCGTGATCGTGCCCATCACGCTCCTGCTCATGTCTTTTATTCTTTACTCCGCTTTCAGTTCGTGGAAATGGGTCGGCCTCATTCTCGCGGTGGTTGGGCTCTCGCCTCTTGGTGGTTTTCTCAGCCTGCTGCTGACCGGTACGCATTTCTCGGTGTCATCCGGCTTGGGATTTCTGGCCCTGATTGGCGTATCGGTCGAAATCGGAGTCATTATGGTGGAGTACATCAACCAGCTCCGCACGCGAGGTATGAATCCGCGCGAGGCCGCGAAAGAAGGCGCATCGCTACGGCTTCGCCCCATCATGATGACCATGCTGGTCGCCACTTTGGGACTTCTGCCCGCTGCCATGTCGCACGACATTGGTTCCGACTCGCAACGGCCGTTTGCCATCGTGATTGTCGGCGGGTTAATTGTCGAACTCGTCATCAGCATAGTCTTGCTACCCACGCTGTACGTCTTCTGGGCCAACAAGAACGATAAATTGCCCGCGCCGGAACTCGGCTTTATGCAAGAAGGCGAACACGTCGATTAGAAGTACTCGCTGGATGAGTGGCTTTCGCAGACAGAATCGCAACCGTACCTGCTAACAACTACTCCTCATCCAGATATTCGCCGGGTACGTCATCCTCCGGAACCTCATGGGTGTGAACTTCCGCCTCATCCGCGTCCCCGGCATCTTCCACGCCCCTCACGATGCCAGCCTCGAATGCGTTCCCTTCTTCGAGCAGTTCGTCAACACTTTCCGAATCCGCACTCTCGATATTGGATAGTCCCTGCAAATCGCCCGATTGCCCACCCGACCCGGATCTCGCTCCACGCGCTGAGAATGGCTCGGCATCGGCCCGCCCGCGTTTCTTCCGTGTCTGCTTCTTGATCGTCCCCGCGCTTTTCCCGCGGACGGTCTTCTTCTTATGAGTCTTAGCGGCACGCTTAACTTTCGCTGGTGCCCTGGAAACAGGCTTCTTCCTCGCCAACTTCTTGGGAGCTTTCGCCTTCTTCACGAGTTTCTTCGCCGGCTTGAACTTCTTGCTGGTAGTTTTCTTCAACTTCGTTGCTTTTTTCTTGGTTTTCTTTTTGATGGCCATTCGCGCAGTCTAGCACCGGCGCAGGTCCGCTGCAATTGACACTACGTTTCTTTCGATGAAGCGTAGATGAGGTGACGTACCTCCGGCTCGCTGGCTATGCAACTACGCAAGCGTTGCTCAAGCTCGCGGTCCGCTTGTGTCCCCCGTTCGTGTTGACGCTGGTGTTCCGCCCACGAATTCACCAGAAAAATTTCCAGATAGCGATCTTCGGTTTCAGTGTCATGGAAGACTCCCCATCGATAAGCTCCATCGCGACGGCGGAGACGTCCATATTGATGGATCGTTTTCACGAACTCCGCCTCTCGCTCCCGGCTGACTATATATGTAACCGTAACCAGCACTGGGCCCCCGCGAAGCTCGTCTGCGGGCTCGTTGACGACGACGGGCATCCGCCAATGGTTCCATGGACT
The DNA here is from genome assembly GCA_963723765.1 of Terriglobia bacterium. Taxonomy (GTDB): domain Bacteria; phylum Acidobacteriota; class Terriglobia; order Terriglobales; family Acidobacteriaceae; genus DATBAX01. The sequence goes on from CAVRSD010000002.1 coordinate 403,742, forward strand.
CAAATCCGAAGTCGAGTTCGGAAGCTTCGCAAAGAGCACGAGCACCGTGGTGCAGATGGTTCCAATTCCAGCAGAGACAATCGCTACCCGAATCCCGGCTCGTTGGGCAATAAATCCCCAAGTTGCGCTCCCCAGGGCCGTGCCTCCTTGAGACACCAGTATGAACACAGCGAGGACGCGGGCACGAACCCAGTCGGGCGCTAGATTTTGGATCAGCGCGCTGATTAGGGAAATGAAAACAATCCAGGACGCGCCGCCAATTAACATGAGGGGGCCCAATGTACTCAGTCTGTGTAAAGCACTAATGGTAATAGTCGCCAGCCCCAGGACTATGACTCCCGTGGACACAACGGTCTCCGTTGACCATCTGGCGCGCGCGTGCTGCAACACGAGAGCGCCGAGGACTGCGCCCGCCCCAAAGCATCCGAGCAAGAACCCATAACCTGCCGCGCTAGCCGTCATGCTCCTGGCTATCGTGGGTAGCAATGCAAATAGGGCGCTGCCGAAGAACATCAGTGAACCCGTCCGAATGAGTACGTGACGGATCTGGGGTGAGTAGCGCACATATCGAATGGCAGCGACTGTGGCTCCTCCGAACGATTCTACGGGCGCTGTTCGTTTACGAATCGGCCTTTTCCATCGCGCAATAACAAAGATGACGCCGATGAACGACAAGACATTGGCCACAAATGCTGTGGCTATACCCGCGCTGGCGATAACGACACCCGCGAGTGCCGGTCCTACTGCTCGGGCAAGATTGAATTCAATCCCGTTCAGCGCCGATGCAGCTTCAAGGTCAGGCTTGGCCACTAATTCAGGAAGAATCGCGCGCCACGTCGGGGTTTCGAAAGCATCTCCTGCCGACAATGCAAACGTCAGCACGAGCAGGAGCCACGGTGACATAAGGCCAGCAATGGTCAAGACAGCGAGAAGTAACGCCACTCCAGCCATCCAGGACTCAGTGAATAGAACCAATTTACGGCGATCTACGATATCGCCCGCGGAACCTGCAGGAAGTGCGAGAAGAAAAAATGGCAAGGACGAAGCCGTTTGCGTAAGTGCCACATACATCGGCCCGGCACCGAGCGACACCATCAGCCATGCTGCGCCGACACTCTGCATGAACGTGCCGATATCAGAAACCACATCGGCGACCAGCAGATTGCGGAAGGTAGACACACGCAGGGGCTGCCACAAACTCGAGGAAACTCGCGGCTTCACGTTCTTTTCAGCAGTATCGGCCAATTGGCTTTTGCCCACGGTTGTAGATTGGAGATCGGTCTGGGCGAAACAGGAACTAAGGTTTTTTCAAAAAGTTCCCCTGCTCAAGTTCAGTGAATGCCTGCCGCAGTTGCTCCTGTGTATTCATCACGATTGGGCCATACCATGCGACCGGCTCTTCCAATGGCTTTCCTGAAACCAGCAGGAACCTGATCCCATCGTCCCCGGCCTGAACCGTGACCTCATCACCCCGGTCAAAAAGTATGAGCGAGCGGTTGTCCGCTTCCACGGGAGGCGTCGGTGTCCAGCCATTTCACCCCTTCTGTCGGCGCAACGAGTGGGCCGGACGCATTGCAGAACTTTCCACTTCCTGCAAAAACATAAGCGAAGGCGTGGCGGGTCGTCTCCACCGGGAGCGTCTTTCTCCTGCCCGGCGACACCGAAACATCCAGGTAGATCGGGTCTGCGGCGATCCCATCCACCGGGCCGGTCTTTCCCCAGAAGCTCCCGCAGACAACTCGCACATGGGTACCGTCGTCATCCTTGATTTCAGGAATATCCAATGCCTTCACTTCCTGATAACGCGGCGCCGTCATTTTGAGCGCCGCCGGAAGATTCGCCCACAACTGAAAACCGTGCATCCGGCCGGCATGGTCACCTTTCGGCATCTCCTGATGGATAATGCCACTGCCCGCCGTCATCCACTGCACATCGCCGGAAGCGATAGCGCCACGGTTTCCCATGCTGTCGTTGTGCTCTACGGTCCCCGCCAAAACATAGGTGATGGTTTCAATACCGCGGTGGGGATGCCAGGGGAAACCTGCCAGATAATCCTCAGGAACATCATTGCGAAAATCATCGAGCAGAAGAAACGGATCGAAATCCTTAGTGTTTCCGAAGCCAAACGCGCGGCGCAGATGCACGCCCGCACCTTCGAGCGTCGGCTTCGATTGAATCACTCGCTTGATGGGTCGAATCGACAAGTTGGCTCCTTTTTGGAGTGTCTCTATAAGTGGTAAGACATTCCATTGTCATGCAGGATATAAACTACTGCAACTTGCCGGCAAGTCTCACGTTTTTGCCGGATATTTCAGATCTGTGTCTGTATTGAAGTTGGGACCAGCAATCGACAACCCCTGCAATCTCTGAGACCCTGTATTTTCGTATTGGATGCTGGGGAATCGCTGGGTCGACGAAAGATCGGGAATGACCAATCTAACTTCAGAAGCGTCTCGCGGCCGTGAATCGACGGCGACTCACATTTTTCTTATCCTGGGAGTCATGCTGTTTATTGCCGGAGTCTCTCTGGCCGCCCCATATCCCTTTCATACGTGGACCGTGGTGCTCCGCTGGATTGGCATAGCCGTACTTGCCCTCGCAGGAGTGCGAAGATCGACCCTCACTTATTGGATTTTCTTGTCGATGCTCCTCGGCATCGAAATCGGGCTGGACCGTCCTCAGCTCGCCGAACATCTTACGCGTATTCAGCGATATTTTTTTACGGCTGATTAAAGTCATCGTCGCTCCACTCATTATTGGGACACTGGTCACTGGCATTGCCGGCCACGGCAATTTGCGAAGCATGGGGCGAATCGGCTTGAAAAGCCTGATTTACTTCGAAATCGTCACTACGCTCGCCCTTTTCATTGGCCTAATAGCCATCAACCTCACCCGTGCAGGCGAGGGACTGTCTTTCTCGGGAACCCCACAAAATGCATCCGTGCAGACGCAAAATCAAACGCCTCTTCATTGGGATGATTTTCTGTTGCACATCTTCCCCGAGAATATTGCTAAAGCGGTGGCGGAAAACCAAATCCTCCAGGTTTCGGTGTTTGCCATTCTTTTCGGCATCGCACTTGCGCGCTTGTCTGAGGCGAAACGCGCCCCAATGTTGCGTTTCTGTGAGTCGCTCACCGACACCATGTTTTCTCTTACCAAGATTGTGATGTATTTCGCGCCGGTCGGAGTGGGCGCCGCAATGGCCTATACGGTCGGCCACATGGGAGTGAGGGTTCTGCTGCCGCTGGCGAAATTGTTGCTCACCGGCTATGGCGCGCTATTGGCGTTTCTAATGCTGGTATTTCTTCCCATCGCCTGGATTGTGCGGCTGCCGATCGGCCGCTTCCTGAAAGCTGTGGCTGAACCCGCAACCATTGCCTTCGGTACCAGCACATCAGAAGCTGCCCTGCCTCTCGCCATGGAACAGATGGAAGCCTTCGGCGTGCCTCGCCACATAGTGGCATTTGTAATTCCTGCTGGTTACAGCTTCAACATGGATGGTTCTGCACTCTATCTTTCGCTGGCATCCATCTTCGTGGCGCAAGCCGCCGGCATCCACTTGTCCTGGACAGAACAACTTTTCATGGTCTTCGCCCTAATGCTCACCAGTAAGGGGGTTGCGGGAGTTCCGCGAGCAGTACTGGTGGTGCTTCTCGCAACCGCATCCACATTTCATCTACCAACGGAGCCAATCTTTATCATTCTCGGCATCGATGCTCTCATGGACATGGCCCGCACTTCCGTTAATGTAATTGGCAATTGTTTGGCTTGCACTGTGATCGCACGCTGGGAAGGCACTGTGTTTGCACGCTAGGCCAGCCCATCTGGATAGAGGACGGAAATCTTGGATACGTACTAGAATGCGGAATTGTGATTGGCGTCGCGGTGCTAACTAGCCATTGCAAAAAGGAAAGGTGAGGCCATGATTGAAAGACTGAAAGAAAGCCAGGGAGCGGCGTTCGGTTTCAAGGTGGTTGGTAGGGTCACCGCCGAGGAAGTCAAAGCATTTGAGACGCAAATTGAGTTTGTCATCCACGAACGGAAAGAGCGTCCGATTGGAATCCTGGCGGAGCTTTCGCAAATGGAGGGTGCGGATTGGAAAGCGCGTTGGGATGAAATGCGCTTTCTCCAGAAATACACAAGCCATATCGCGCGAATGGCGGTAGTCGGTGCCGACAAATGGGAAGAGATAGTGGCTATGGTCCTGGCCGGAACCGCTGTTCTTCAGGCCGAGACCCGCTATTTCACCAGCCCAGAGATTGTTGCCGCATGGGAGTGGGTCAGGACGAGTAAGAACGCGGATCGCATCCCCGTGCGAACCATGTACCTCGGTACTGGTCTCTTCAAGGACTATATCCCTGAATACACCGATCTCTAATAGGACGGGTGCCGCGGGCGATACGATTTAGAAGCTCACTAACCAGGACCAACAGATGACGCCTATTATCGTAATCGCAATTTTCGTGATGGCCGCTGTCCTGATATTTTGGAACGCCGGCATCATGCGCCGATTCAAAAGTGACTACCGTTATGACGGGGAATTTAACGGCAACCGCTACGAGTGCATTCTGAGGTTTGCCAATTTAGAATCCGGCATGTGGTGCTCTGTTGGAGCCGATGCATCCGCGCTCTACCTGCTGACCGCTACTACACGCAAAAGATCGTTTTGGACATGGAACAACCGTGGCTTCGCCCGCGATATTTTCAAGACAAACCTTCAAATTCCATGGAGTGACCTTGATTGGCGAGAAAAAACAATTCTCGTTAAGGATTTCATTTGGTTCGAAATTCCCGCGAAAAAAATCTATTTCTATGTCCCCAAGGATGTTGGCGACAAACTACTAATCGACGCCGGACGAAAGATCCCAGTCTAGATTTGACCTGGATCGGCAGCAAGGAACGGCAAGACCTGTCACTTCGCGTTTTGCTTGGCAGCGGTCTCTTCTTGCATGTCTTCCGTTTTGCGCCAACTAGAGTTGGGGTTGTATTCCTTCATATTCTTGGCAGCAACATCGGTCTTCTTGCCGAGGTCCTTTTCGTACACCACTCCGTCCTCGCCAATGATGAATGTCATCACGCCCGACGATCTGTATTCCGCCGGATAAGCCATGAAGGCGAAGCCATCCGTCATTTTTCCATTGACGACATAACTTTTCGCGCCACCTGGACCGTTTTTCCCCTGGCGAGTCAAAATGCGGTAATAGTAGCCGCGATAAGGAGTCGGGGCGACGTCTCGGCCCTTGGTATAGCCCTCGGCTACAGCCGCTGCTACCAACGGGCCGATCGGGCTCGGGGATTCCCCATCGGCAACCTTCCAATAAAGACCGTTATGTTGGCCTTCACTGCTGAAGATTTTCTGGGCGTATTCGCCGTGCTGTGCAGCATGGTATTCCTTTTGCGCCGCCACCAATTCCTGGACAACTCGAATGGCCGACATTTCGTTCCGGCCGATTCGCCGGTACAGGATCTCTTTCTTTCCTGCTTCGGTGTCGAAATACCACGCGCTACCTTTGTTCACCAGCGGTATAGGTGTGGGCCAATTCTTCGCGCCAATGTACAAGATCGTCGTGCCATCCGGATCTTTGGCCAGACGGTGCATTTCCTGATATTTCTGAACGAAGTTTGTCCGGCTGTTGGCGTCTTCGATATCATCGCCCGACGAGACGACGTTCTTTCCGTCCGGCCCGAGGATTTCGAGAGTCGCTTTTTCATCGTTAGTTTGTATTGCCATGACGAGTGCGCTGCTCGCGTCTTCGGCCGAGGGAAATGTCTTCTGCCCCGGCCGTTGCGCCATGGAACGGGTAGGCGCGCATGCCGCCAAAACGATGGCGATCACTGCAACTTTGGAAAGGCCAACCCAATAAGATTCGTCGGATCTCAACTTCGTTCGCATACGTCTTTTCTCCGTTTCATTTCACCCGCTCAGGAATTCGATGGTCCTCGGTTAATGATCCTTGGTTAGCGACGTCCGCCGCCATGAAATCCGCCACCGCCGCGCCCGCCGCCGAAGCTGGCGCTTCCGCGTGAGGAAAAGCCGCGGGTTTGGCCGCCATGGTCGTAGCCGCTGAATGCGCCCGACCGAACACCGCTCTGACCTCGCGGTTCAGCGTATCCTCGAGCCGCTTGTCTGCTTCCGTCGAAAGGTCTGCTGGCTGGGCTGGGGCGGTTCTCGAATCCGCCGTGGTCGCCGCCGATCCTGTTTCCTCCGCGGTCGCGGTTATCGAATCCACCATGCCCGAATCCACCCCGTCCCAAATTGGCCCGGTTATAAAACGTGTTGCTTCGGGAAAAATACCGATCGTGGCCGTACACGGCGAATCGGTTGTGCCAATCGAACCCCCAATTATTCCAGCCCCATCCAAAACCGCCATACCAGCCGATTCCGAAGCCGCCACCGAACGAGAGAAATGGACCGTCAAACCAGATTCCAGGATACGGATACCAACCCGGCCACGCCAGGATGGGATCTCCGTAAACCAGCCATGGATCATAAGCGGGAACGTAAACGATTTCAGGGTTCGCCGGCTGCACCGTGATCGTCGAACCCTCGGTAGTTACGTTTTGCTGAGAAGTGGTCTTGAGATCGCCTGCCGCTTGGGCTCGCTGCCGCATCGCTTGGACGGCATCCATTACATCCGCCTGCTGATTGTAGTAGGCGTCTCCCAGGGACGACGTCCATGAGAGGTTTTTGTCCATATTCCCCAGTACCGTCGGAAACCCAGTCAGCGCTTTGACGCTGGGATCCCAGCTTTGCTGGTCCACTGCTTGACCCAAGGCATCGCCCTTCAAATCAGGATGCGCTTGTACCCATCGGTCAGCCTCGACCACCTGCTCGGGAAACGTGGACGCCCCCAAAACCTGCGCCACCAGTGAGTCGGGATACAGCGCGATCGGCGCTACCAGTTGATCCAACTGGTCCGGGGTCTGTTGCGTGTAAGGCGGCGCCGCAGGTTGTTCCACCGGAGCCTGTGGTACCGGAGCGTTTGGCAACGTAGCCTGAGCGTCTTGAGCAGCGGCCACGCTCTGAGGTGAAATCGCGAGCCACAAGAACAAAGATGAGAGGAAAAGCCAACTCAGTTTTTCCAATCGAAGCAAGATGAAACCCGCAGCATTCCCAAAACTCTTCATTTATGAACCTCTTTTGCGCCTGTCCAGTTTGTTTGATGCTCTCGAATGCATTTTTGCCTCGTGAAAAAGCTACCACACGAACATCCATTTTTGCTCCGAGTGATCCAGCAATTCGGGGGCACATTCACTTCGTCATGGTTACAGGTCTTGGCTGGATGCTGTCGGCACGCCGAGGGCCGAAGCGATGGTGGGAACGGCCGTATTAAGGATCGTTGTATCCAGCGACTCCATAAAAAAGGCGACAGCAACCAGCCATGGGAGGAGCCGTTTGGTGGCCTCTGAGGGATCAGATGGAGATGGAAGAGCGATCAACGAGCCGGTTCGGTTCATCTGAAGGAAACTGCGCGAGGCTTCTCCACCTCGAACAAGTTAGCTTAGCCCCTATTCTTGCTCTTTGTCATCCTGAAGCGGGGTTTCTATCGACTTCAATGGAAAATCATGCGACGAAATTGTAGTGGAGCTCGTAAAAGTGTCGCTTGAAATTGAAGCTCATATACCATCCGGCGCTCCGGAAAATGTTGTTCGCGCAGTTACCACCTTTTCGACGGCATTCTGAGCGGAAGATGAAAGAGTAGTAGCAAATAGACCAACCATCGCGATAGCACCGCGAATATTATGAAAGGGGCGAATCCAAGAAGAATACCCATCGTTCAGGGCTCACTGTTGAGATCGGATCGCACGCATTTGCCACGGTCAGCTCAGGGCACTTTGACAGTTGCGTGGTCTTCCCGACGACCATTTTAGCGGCTAATGTCGAATCCGGGAAAAAAATTAAAGGCTTCCGTCGCTTGTAGGAAGTTTACGCCAGGTCGGTATCGCGAAACGCCCATCGAAGAGCGTCCAGCAGGATTGCCAAGCGCGACGAAAGTCAAGGCAGCTTTCGCCTCATCATCGGTTTGCGATCGCATTGCATTCGCCCGAGGGAGTCGTGGAAACCGGAGTGCTCGGATGCTCTCCGGAGAAAATGGCGGCTAAGCTCGCCGTTAGTAACTAGTTAGGGCTTTCTCCGGTCCGGTTCGCGAGCAAGTATCGCGAAATTCCGCCTATTTCCCGCAAATTCCAGAGTCACCCGAGCAGATTTCTCCGTATTACAGACTGTGTGGCGGAGAGAGTGGGATTCGAACCCACGTTACCCTTTCGAGTAAACACGCTTTCCAAGCGTGCGCCTTCAGCCACTCGGCCATCTCTCCCGCGACGATCTGCCGCAGGACATTGCGGCAGGAAGCATGTTAGGAAGCTATTGCAGGTATTTCTGATTCGACGACGAATGCCGCCTTGAAACTTCCCTCTTCAAATTCTATGGCCCACAGCGCAGAACCGCAAGGCTGGGTTCGGGTGCGGGTGCTGTTTGCGGATTTTTGGCTCAGCAATTGTATGGCGGGTCCCCGGAAAGAATCGGGAAAAGATCATCACTGCGCTGGAAGGCATGCTAGGAGACGTTTTCGGGGGGCCCTGCTACTGCGGACGGCGAGTCTGGTGCCGCATGGCTCGCGGCAGATGGCCGGTTTGGAATGGCGTGCGAAGCCGCGCTATCCAGCACGCGGTTATTCAGGCAGTAGAGTGCCAATTCAAGGCGGTCGGCGACGCCCAACTTGTCATAGACTTTTCGCAAATAATTCTTCACCACTTGTTCGGTGGTACCGACCCGTACGGCAATTTCCTTGTTCTTCATGCCCTGCGTGACGCAGGAGACGATGAGCGTCTCTTTCGGAGTTAACTGCACTTTCGATCGGGCCGACGCGGGGCGAGAAGCCTGTGTCCGATAGGCTTCCAGCACCCATTGGGTTCCCCTGCTGTCGAGCCAGGGTTCACCTTGGGAAACTTTGCGCAGGCAATCCACCAGCATCTCCGGATCAATTTCACGGGACACGATACCGTGTACCCCCCGCCGAAAAAGTTCCAGCGTCAGTTCTTCGTTCGGTTCGGTTGTAACCACCACCAGTCGAAGCGCTGGCGCCTGCCGCAACAGATCAGAAACCGCTTCCACAGGATGCGTTGACAGGGCAGCTTCTAAAATCAGGACATCGGCGGAAAATTTCTTGGCGGCGGACAGCGTCTGCTCGAGAGTCTCCGCCTGCCCGACCACACGGATGTCGTCTTCCACGGCGAAAATCTTGCGTAATCCGGCGCGGAAAATCGCCTGCGTATCAGCCACAATCACACGAATGAACGGGGTTGTACTCTCGCTTTCGCTCTCATGCAACTGTCCGACATTTTCTTCCAAGCTGACCGAAGTGCCTGCCATAATTCCTGCCGCGCTCAGCGGCGATCAAAACGGTATTCATCGATGACCACGCCCACACCGCGGCGGCCACCGTCTTCCGAACTGCGCACCACGCGGCCGCGGCAATCCACGCGTACATCGCTCTCCGCCCCCACAACTTCCGCGGGCAGAGAGATGGTGAAATCCACCAGAGATCCAATCGGCATGTCCGAGTCCATTTGAAACAACACACCGTTGGACGAAATGTTTTGGGTTTCCGTGGAACTGGCTCCCGCTTGCGACTTCACGGCAATAGGCAGCTTGATGGGAAAACGCACCGCGCTCTGCATGTCCGAGTATCGTGAGCTTTGACCCTTGGCTGTGGTCTTCGCCTTCACGGATTCTTGGGACCCTGCGCTTCCGCTCCCGCATCTCGGAAGATGGGCCGGAATTGCTATTCTCCGGAAATCGGCTTTCATTCGACATTACGCCGCAGATTACACCCCGGAATCAGACATGCAAAGTTACCGAAGTCATGGAACTAGTAGGGGTTAAATCCTTGGGCATCATGCATTTGCAGCAGGAATGACGGATTCGCAACACAGGCGGGAATATCAGCAAAGCGAAATCAGCACTTAGCAATCCCAGTTGCGTGAAACCAGGAGAAAAATCCCATGGCTGAATGCTAAGTGCAGTTTTAGAACCTTGTCACTTCCGTGAAGTTAAACTCCTTTACCTTCATCGCCGGAACCACCATGTCGAATGACTCTTCACCGCTGGCGCGCACTGGGGCTCCCATCTCTTCCACGTTCGAAAGCATGTGAATCAGGCTTTCATTGAAACGAAAATTGCGCACTCCACCGCAAATTTTTCCATCTTCGATATAAAACGTGCCGTCGCGGGTCATACCAGTAAGAATTTTCTCGTAGGGATCCACTTCACGGATATACCAAAGCCGCGTCACCAGAATTCCGCGCTCGGTGGAAGCGATCATCTCATCCACAGTTTTCGCTTCGCGCGGCGCACCAAAAACAATATTCAGCGGCGCTTCTCCCATTTCATTGGGCAGCGAGAAGCCATGACCAGTTGCTTCGATCACTCCAATTTTATTTTTGTGTTCGGAAGCCTTCATCTTTTCGGCGGTCCCTCTCGCATACACCAGGCGCTTCACCACGCCATTCTCCACCAACTGTACGCGTTGCCGGGGAACACCTTCGCCATCAAAGGGAGAACCTGACTGCAGCGGATGAGCCACGTCATCCCAGATATTGATGTTTTCGCCGAACAATTTCTCGCCTACGCGATTATTTAGAAACGAACGCTGCTCCAGGACGGCCAGGCCGCCAAAATCCCAAAACATGAATCCGGTGATATCGAGCACGGCCGCCGGCTCGAGAATTACGGTGTACTTCCCGGCTGCGACTTCTCGTGGATCCGCCGAATTGCTTGCCTTGTTCGCGGCGATTTCCGCGAGCATCATCGCGTCCAGATTGGATACGTCCGGGGAGTTCGCTTTTTGCCAACCGGAAGAATCCTTCGCGAGCATGGTGATCGAAATCTCGGACGAAGTTTGCGTGTGCCAGTCCGAAAGACCACGAGAATTGAAAATGCCTTCCACGAAGTCCGCAGTCGAGAAGATGCCCGCCGTGGTGATCTCACGTTTCTGAGCGATAGAAACAATCTTGCCGACAGCTTCGGCCCGCTGTTCGGGAGTGATGGCGGCTGTCTCCGCAAAATGCCGGCCAGGCGCTGTATGCGCGGCGCGAGCGACCTCGCTCGCCTTCGGCACCGGCAGCAAATCCGCATCTGGATGCTGCACTTTCGCCAGTGTTTCCGATGCCTGCACCACTCGCTTCAGGCTTTCATCATCGAGCTTGTTTGTGGTCGCTCGTGCAGTCCGTCCCGCAAACACGGTCCGCACCGAAACCCCGTAATTTTCCTCCGCGACATTCTGATGAATTGTATTGTTGGCAAAACGAGTAAGCGCACTCTTGCCGCCATAGAAAAGCACTTCGACTTCATCCGCAGTCGAATGTTTCTTGATACGATCGAAGATGTCGGAAGCTTTTTCTTTACTTAACATTCAGCAGTCAGCTCCCTTTGTAAGCTGATCCCACTTTAATTTTCCTGAATCTCGCCGGTGCAGCGCCGTGTCCTGTCCCCATCACTTGCTGTGGTTGTCCCTTGCCGCAATTGGGCGTGCCCCAAAGCGTCCATTCGTCCCGGGAGCAGATCGCGTCCATCGAATTCCAGAACTCGGTCGTGATTCCTGAATACGATGGGTTCTTCAACATGCGGACGCGCTTGCCGTTTTTGATTTCCCATCCAATTTCGCAACTGAACTGGAAGTTGTAACGCTTGTCGTCGATTGACCAGGACTTATTGGTTTCCATCTCGATGCCATGGTCTGTCCCCGCGATCAGTTGGTCATGGGTCAGCGGCTTTTCGCCGGGAAGAATACTGATGTTGGTCATGCGAATCATGGGCAGGCGATTCCAGCTTTCCGCCCGCACCGTTCCTCCCGAACGATTTTCGCCGATGGTGTAGCGCCGTGTCGCGTGAGCTCAGATATCCCGTGAACAGGCCGTTGGCGATGATTGGCGTACATTGTGCGGGCACACCTTCGTCGTCGAAACCAAACGTGCCGAGTCCGGGCCCGTGCTCCTGTCGCGCATCGGCGACCACATTGACCAGGTCACTTCCATAGCGTAGTTTTCGCAGTTTTTCGAGTGTGAGAAAAGAAGTACCGGCGAAATTAGCTTCCATGCCAAGCACACGATCGAGTTCGATGGGATGACCCACCGATTCGTGGACCTGCAGCCCAAGCTGTGAGCTGCCTAAAATCACATCGAACACTCCCTCCGGACATTGTTCCACCGTGTGCAACGCTACCGCTTCTTCTCCAATGCGGCGGGCATTTTCCACCAGTTTCAACTCTTCGATCAGCTCGTATCCCTTATTTTGCCATTGCCCTCCGAACGAATTGGGATAAGAACGCTTCTGGATTTCGCTTCCTGCAAACGCATACGCGCAATAGCCGGCACCTGTGCTGTGCCTGGTCTGATGAATATTCGCGCCTTCCGAGGAAAAGAACCATTGCTCATCGCGATGAAAATTCAGATTGGCTTCCGCCAGCGTCACACCAGCGACCGAGCACAGTTCAGAATCGATCTTCAGCAGCAATTCGATATTCTGCTCGACCGAAGTCGTGAAGGGATCAATTTTGTAAGTCGAAGCCCACTCTGCAATGACCGGTTTTTCGGGAGCGAGTTGAACGTCATGCTGCTTGACCCGCGAAGATGCTTTCGCGATCGCAACCGCTTGTGCCGCCGTGGCTTCCACCGAGGCACGGCTCAAGTCGTCGGTTGCGGCGAATCCCCATGCGCCATCGGCAATGACGCGAATGCCGATTCCAAGCGACTCCGAAACCGAAGCGCTGCCCACTTTGCCATTCTTGGTGGAGAGAGCCCGGCTGCGTTCGTCAACGATGCGCAGGTCGGCGTGGGAAGCGCCCCGCAGCGCGGCAACGTTCAAGGCCCAGTCAGCGATGTATTTCATAGCGGAAATTCAAATCTATCACAGAGCTGTCCCGCTCATTCGGACAGTCATCCATGCCAAGTGCATAGGTCCTTCGCTTCGCTCAGGATGACAACTCAATAAAAAGGGGACGGCTTGCGCCGTCCCCTTCACGTAATCAAACCTGCGGGCGAGGCGCCCACGCTACGCGAATTACGTTCCTTCCGACCAGCCTGCCAGATACTCTTCCTGCTCCGGCGTCAGCTTGTCGATCTTGATGCCCATCGATTCCAGCTTCAGCTTGGCCACGCGTTTGTCGAGTTCGACCGGCACGGTGTGGACCGTCTTCTCGAGTGTCTTGTAATTCTTCACCATGTACTCGACCGAGAGCGCCTGATCGGCAAAGCTCATGTCCATCACAGACGGCGGGTGTCCCTCGGCTGCGGCCAGGTTGATCAAGCGGCCTTCGCCGAGCAGGTTAATTTTGCGACCGTCTTTCAAGGAGTACTCTTCCACTGAAGTACGCGTGGTGCGCTTCGAGGAAGACAACTTATCCAGTGCGGTGATGTCGATTTCGACGTTGAAGTGGCCCGAGTTCGAAATAATGGCGCCATCTTTCATGAGTTCGAAATGTTCTCTTGTCAGTACGCTCTTGTTGCCGGTGACGGTGCAGAACACATCGCCCAATTTCGCGGCTTCGGTCATGGACATCACGCGGAAGCCATCCATCACGGCTTCAAGCGCCTTCGTGGGATCCACTTCGGTGACAATGACTTCAGCTCCGGCGCCGCGTGCGCGACTAGCAAGTCCGCGTCCGCACCAACCGTAGCCAGCCACCACAAACTTCGATCCCGCCAACAGGAAGTTGGTGGCGCGAATAATGCCATCCAGTGTTGATTGTCCGGTGCCGTAGCGATTGTCAAACAGATGCTTGGTGTCCGCGTCGTTCACGGCGACGATGGGGAACTTCAACACGCCTTCTTTCGCCATCGCACGTAAACGGATCACGCCAGTCGTGGTTTCTTCGGTGCCGCCGATCACGCCGTCCAGCGCATCTTTCCGCTTAGTGTGCAGCAGGGTGACAAGGTCGGCGCCGTCGTCCATGGTGATGTGGGGTTTGTGGTCGATGGCAGCAAGAATGTGGTTGTAGTAAGTGTCGTTGTCCTCGCCCTTGATAGCGAAAACCGGGATGTTGTGATCGCGTACGAGGCTGGCCGCGACGTCGTCCTGCGTGGACAGCGGATTCGAGGCGCAAAGAACCACATCCGCGCCGCCGTCACGCAGCGCGATCGCCAAATTGGCGGTCTCGGCGGTAACGTGCAGGCAGGCCGAAATGCGAATGCCTTTTAGCGGCTGGTTCTTGATGAATTCCTTGCGAATGATCTGAAGCACTTTCATCGACTGGTTGGCCCAATCGATGCGTTTCTTACCAAGATCTGCAAAGTCTATGCTCTTGATATCGCCCTGCAATTGCGTGGTGGTTGTAGACATGTATCTCCTGTAGGTCAGAACTCAGATTTAATGACGTGTGTGTTTCTATAAAGAAAAAATCGGGTGCCCCATACTTCTCGCGGTTTTTGCGAGAGGATGGGGCTTTCCGTGAATTATTTTCTCGCCCCGACGGGCTCGCGAACCCCTGCATCACTGGCCAGTTTCGCCGCTTTGTCGGTGGCTTCCCAGGTAAAGTCTTTATCGCTGCGGCCGAAATGTCCGTACGCGGCGGTCTTGCAGTAAATGGGACGCCGCAAATTGAGCGATTCGATAATGCCCTTAGGGGTCAGTTTGAAATGCGCGCGCACCAAATCCTGAATGACGGTGGTATCGACTTTGCCGGTACCGAAAGTATCCACGAGCACGCTGACGGGCTCGGCTACACCGATCGCGTAAGCCAGCTGCACTTCGCAACGCTCGGCCAATTTGGCAGCCACGATGTTCTTGGCGATGTGGCGGGCCATGTAAGCAGCCGAACGATCGACCTTGGTCGGATCTTTGCCGCTGAATGCGCCGCCGCCGTGCCGCCCCATACCGCCGTAGGTATCAACGATGATTTTGCGGCCGGTCAAACCGGTATCGCCCATAGGTCCACCGATGACGAAACGTCCGGTGGGATTGATGTGATATTTGGTGTCAGCGTCGAGCAGGTGGGCCGGCAGTGTCGCTTGAATGACGTGCTTGAGAATATCGCTACGCAGTTCGTCGTTGCCTACGTTTTCCGCGTGCTGGGTTGAAATGACGACCGCGTCAATGCGAACTGGCTTGTGGTTGGCGTCGTATTCAACCGTAACCTGGGATTTGCCGTCGGGCCGCAGATACTGGAGCTTGCCAGTTTTCCGGCACTCAGATAGCCGCATGACCAGCTTGTGGGCCAGCGATATCGGCATGGGCATCAATTCTTCGGTCTCGTTGCAGGCAAAGCCAAACATCATACCCTGGTCGCCGGCGCCGCCGGTATCCACACCCATGGCAATGTCGCCCGACTGCTTATTGATGCTCGAGATCACGGCACAGGTATTGGAATCGAATCCATAGAGTGCGTTGTTGTATCCGATTGCAGAGATGGTGCCACGCACCAGGTTCTGGAAATCCACGTAAGCCTTGGTGGTAATTTCTCCGGCGATGACCACTAATCCGGTGGCGGTCAGAGTTTCGCAGGCCACGCGGCTGGTGGGATCTTCGGCAAGACAGGCATCGAGGATGGCATCGGAAATCTGGTCGGCGATCTTATCGGGATGGCCCTCAGTCACAGATTCGGAAGTAAAAAGAAAACGGTTCTTGGACGACAATCGGCTTCTCCTTTAAACAATTTCGGCATCACGTCTGGCGGGGGTCGGATAAGTGCACAGTAGCCACGAAATGAGCGTCTTGGGGATACTAAAAAGCTATCAGAGAAGAGGGCCTCGCGCAATCACTTTAGGCCAGGTGGGGATTACGGTCAGCAGGATGCGCCTCCCGTAGGGCAGACGGGTATTATCGGGGGCCGAACGGCAGGAAAGATACACGTTTACTTGCACTTACGGCGACGGCGTAGGAGCGTCCGCAGGCTGGGGTTTCGGCACTTGTGGACGCAGCCCATTGGTGTCGAAGGTCAGGGTTTTAACCTCCCCTTCTTCGCCTTGCACGGGCAATTTGGTGCCGTTAAACCAGAAATCCAAACCACCCAGATTACCCACCCTCACCACCAGCTCGCTATGGGCCTCCAGGGATTTTTCTGCCAGCTCTTCCATGGTGTCCTCGAAAACGGGCTTGCCATCGGCGGTGACGGAAACCCAGGAATCTTCGCTGGCTTTGATCCGCACGACAAACGAAGCCGGGGCTGGGGATGCATTCGGAATCGCCGTGCTCGCCGGCACAGCTGCGGCGGTTTGCATCCCAGTGCTCTGAGGAACTGGAGGAGGCGGCTTGGTTGCAGTGACCGATGCACTCATGCCCGTCGATCCAACATTCGTCGATCCGATCGATGATTCGCGAGAGAAGAAGCGCCAAATGGCAAGACCCAGCACCACGATCACAAGTGCGATCGCGAACATGCCCCAGGGAAGGTTGCTTGCCGGACTGCTTTGTTCCTCCTCGTTTTCTGTTTCCGGGACAATCGTTTTCGGAGCTACAGTACGGATGGGCGGAGCCGCAGTCCGGGCCGGCTCAACCGCTTCTGCTTTCTTAGGCTGAGCCTCTCCGGACGCCAGCAGATAGTCTGCGACCGTCTGGTCCTCATCGAGGCCGACGCAGCGGGCATAGGCACGAACGAATCCGCGGTTAAAAATGCCTCCCGGAAGCTGGTCGAAGTGTTCTTCTTCCAGGGCGCGCAGAAAACGCGTTCCAATTTTGGTGGACAAGGCGACTGCGTCCAAGGTGATGCCGCGCTTCTCCCGCTCCTGCTTCAGTCGCGATCCAAATGGTGCCAAGCGAACGTTCCCCCTCTAAATTGCCTGCACGCAGATTAATGACAGATAAAGCTGGACGACAGATAAATATATGTCAAGCGTTTAGTGGAACATGCACGAATTTAACGCCGGGATACGAACTGTACATGCCAAAGCGGGCCAGGCGATCCAAATTGGCCTCAGCGCACGTGGCGTCACGGGTTCCGTATTACTATGGTTCATTGCCCAGGCTTCCCGGCGCCGCTTATAATCGCAGCATTTCCGCCCATATTGAGGTTGATGTTCGATGACGCAAGCCCCCGGCGCCGGTCGTAACCGGCAAAGTCAAGAACTGAACATCTTCCATGATGTTGCCAAAGCCCTTACGTCTTCACTGGACCTCGATTCCATTCTGCAAACCATCATGGAAAAGATGGCGGAATACTTCAAGCCTGACACCTGGTCGCTCCTCATGGTGGATGCCGAACGCGACGAACTTTACTTCGCCATCGCCGTAGGCAGCGCCGCCGAAGCTCTTAAGAATGTGCGTCTCAAGGTCGGCGAAGGCATTGCCGGCCACGTCGCCAAGCATGGCGAAAAGCTGATCGTTCCCGACGTGATGACCGACCCGCGCTTCACCAAGCGCATTGATGAGATGACCAAGTGGGAGACACGTTCCATCATCTGTGTGCCAGTGCGTTCAAGACTCCGCGTTCTCGGTGTGATTCAACTGGTCAACGTTGACATGCAGCACTTCGGAGACGAAGAATCGTTTTTCCTGCAGGCCCTCTGTGATTACGCCGCCATCGCCATTGAAAATGCCCGTTCGGTGGAGAAAATTCAGGAACTCACTATCACCGACGATTGCACCGGCCTCTACAATGCCCGGCATCTGTACAAGACTTTGGAAAAAGAAGTGTACCGTTCGGCCCGTTTCGCCTATGAGTTCACGGTGCTCTTCATCGATCTCGACCACTTCAAGCAGGTCAACGATACTCACGGACATCTGATCGGAAGCAAGCTGCTGGCGGAAATCGGCTATCTGGTCAAAGCCCAGCTTCGCCTGATTGATTATGCTTTCCGCTACGGCGGCGACGAATTCGTGATCCTGCTGCCGCAGACCGGCAAAGATCAGGCATTGGTGGTCGCACGACGATTACGCGACAGTCTGCGCACCAGCATGTTCTGCAAGGAAGAAGGACTGAATCTGAATGTCCGCGCCTCCATCGGAGTCGCCACTTATCCGCACGATGCCAAAACCCCACACGACGTCATCCGCCAGGCCGACGAAATGATGTATCTGGTAAAGAACACGACCCGAGACAATATTGGCATCGCCCAGCGCGGAGTGATGAAGTAGGATGTCACACGCGTGATTCGTATTAGAAGATTGTTTTAGCCTCTCCCCAAACCCTCTCCAGAAGTCCAACTGTGTTTGTAGGCGACGCCGATTCTGCTGTCGTTCGCTTGCAACGTTATTTCCAGTGACTAAACGACGGTAATCTGGATAACCGTCACAAACCGGACTAGCCTACCTTTATTGTGGACAAACAATGTTGCACCCTTCTATTCATCGCACTTTCCTTCGGATACTCAGACCTCTGTCGAGCTGACACGATGATTAAGACCCAAACGGTTATTACGGATTCCGACACGAATCCGAACGTAACGAATCCTAATGTTACTCGGAAGATTCAGTACCGACACGGAATGATGCGTAGAGAAGACAGCCTCGGCGATGCGACAACAGCTTCTATCGCAGATATAGCGAACTGCGAAACGAGGGTTGGCTTCTTAATCGATCTGGACGCACACGAATATCGGAATTACAAACTGGTAAGGTTCGCATCGGAAACTCAGCGCGGCGAGTATTTACAGAAGACGAGTAAAACTGCGGTTCAGGTGGAAAGCAAAACGGTGGACACCGGCGAGAGGAAGGTGTTCTTTGGGCATCCAGCGAGGCACCTTATCACAACAACAAAGCGGGCAGATGCGAACAATGATAGTGGTGGGGAAGAGACCCTTGACGGGTGGTACATCGACCACGAACTTCCAGATCGCAGTTGTGCTCCCGACTTTGTGCGCGCCGAACCGTATTATGTGACTGGGACTGCACTTGTGGACTATCCAGATATCGCCCAGATCCATCACACCGGACCCTTGCCGACAGGGTTGGCGGTTAAATTGAAAGTCATTAGCAAACTCGCGGCGACCAAAAAGGGTACAGCCAGCCGAACAATTGCGATTGAGAAAACGATTGAGGAGCTCTCGGACTCACCGCTGAGCCCGTCGTTATTCCAGCTTCCTAATGGACTTCACGAAAACCCAGAACTGTTCCGAGGTCACACGATTTCCAGCCCATAGTTGTTGCAAAATCGCAATTTCACTCATTGACTGAAAACGTCACCTTCTCGCACTCTGGATGGCAACCTTGGGATGCAGACCGCGATCTTTTGCCGCTGCTGGCATTCCCGGGCGTGGGCGCCCGCGCCACATCGCCACATTGCTACATTCTTGCCTAACCACGTTCTTGCCTAAAAGGAAAAGGCCCCGTCGTTGACGGGGCCTTTGCACATCCGACAAACTACTTTCCGAGCTTGCCTTTGACGCTGCCGACACCGGTGCAGAAGTCCCAGCCCTTGACGGCCAGGTAGCCGTCATAGAAGTAACAGGAACCCTTGATGGTGTCCGCGAAATCCGCAACCACCGCACGGTTGTTGTAGATCTCGGTCAGTTCGGCCTCGCTTGAGGTGGCCTTGCCGCCAGTTGCGTTGATGATTCCCGCCAGCGAGGGGGAAGCCACGCTGGTACCACCGACCGTCCACCAGGCGCCGGGACCGCCCTGACCCATGTACGGAATGCTGTCTACTATCCAAACTGCGGTATTCGGATCTGAATCAAAGGACAAGTCCGGAGTGCCGCGGGCTCCGCCCACGATGCTTTCGATGCCATCCTGGAAGCTCGGACGAGGCTCTTCGGTGCTAGGGCCACCACCGGCCAGATTCCAGGCCAGTTCCGCCTGAAATGCTCCGGTTACGGGGTTCCGGCTAATGGTTGTACCACCGGCAGCAATCACATTCGGGGAAGTACTGGGATAGAGGGTTCCCTCCGAGTCTCCAACTGAAGCCAGGAACACAACTCCGGACTCCACAAAAATGGAATCGCTTGCAGTCTCACCGGAGAATTCGGAACCGCCCCAGCTATTCGAGACTTCTCCGCCACCGGCCGCATTGACCAGCGCTGCCGCTTTGGATTCAGCCGTGAAGAGATCCGTAAAACTGGTGGAAGCCGCTTCCACCAGAATGATCTTGGCGTTGGGCGCCATGGCGTGGGCCCATTCAATGTCCAGCGATTCTTCCAGTTCCCAGCCACCGGTGGAATCTTGTGCTGGCTTCTTTCCGGAGGCGTAAACCACGGAAAAAGTCGATGCAGTCGGAGCCGGCAAACCGAACTGGGTGGAGAATGTAGCCAAATCGGTCGCCGCATCCGGATCATCATAGGCGTCAACGATGGCAATGGCTCCGAAACCACCGGTTGGATTAGCGGTCACGGTGTTGGGATTGCATCCCTTCACGAACTTCGTGAGTTTGTAGAGACAGCCGATCGAAGCCGGGGTTTCATAAAAGTATCCGGCGAACGGAGGGCCGACTTGAGGCTTCACCCCCGACATCGGCCTGACGCCCGAGACCGGCTGCAATACCAGAAGATTGGTGTGGGCGCGAATGCCACGATCCTCAGGACGCTCGACGCTCGACTTAGGCACCATCACTCGGGCGCGAAGAGAGTCGTTCTGGGCCAACGCGGGACTCGCAATCCCGATCAATAAGGCGACTGTTACCGTGAGAGACAGGGTCTGAAATTTCATAAACGGTCGGTTCCTTTTCCTTTTAGCAGATTTTTGTGGACACATACGAACGTGGGGGCTGGAAGGCAAAAACAGGCTTGCTCTGCAGGAGTCGGGGGGCACTAATTCAAGAGGCAGCACTGTGACGGCCAACGGGATTTTCTCCCAACCGGGAGGAAGTGTCAAGATGCATGGATTTGCATCCGCCCGGACTGCAATATTTTGCAGAGGGATGGGGTGGGGTTGAGATTAAGAATGGAATATTAAGGAGTGTTTCGAGCCGAAAACTAGTCCGCTGACGCTGTCACAGGTTTGGACATGAGCGACTCCCTCGCCTTTTCCCCTGCCGTAGGACTTGGGTGCAGCCACTGGCGAACTTCCGGCAGAGCGGCGCGCATAGCAGCCTCTCCCGCACGCACCAGATCCGCGCTATGCTCGAAGTCGTCATATTTAAATTCGTGAACGTCAGGTTCCACCACCAGATCGGCCGACTGCTTCCACTGACTGCTGTTCATTTCCTGCGCGATGGCGAAGCACTGCCCAATCACTTCGAACACATGCCGCGGTCCTTCAGCATTGGTCCATCTACCTTTTAGACTTACCGCCAGAACGCGACCTGCGCCCATCTCTCGCAACGGAGCTGTTGGTACGGGATAGGCCAACATGCCGTCCACCAAGAGGCGGCCATTAATCTTCACCGGTAAAAACATGCCGGGATAGGCGCAACTGGCGCGGACTGGATCGACCAGCGGACCCGAGTGAAACACAACTCCTTCGCCCGTGGAAAAATCTGTCGCGGTGACGGCTAGTGGAATTCTCAGGTCCTCGAATGTTTTCACCTTTAGCAGAGTGTTGAGAAATCCAATCATGCGCTGACTGCTGGCGAATCCAAAGCGGGAGAGTGTCCAGCGGGCAAAATGCTTGAAGCGGACCCGCGCCGCAAATTGCTCACACTCCTCGATGCTGAGTCCGCTGCAATATGCCGCACCGATAAGCGCGCCCACGCTGGTGCCCGCAACAAAATGGATGGGAATGTTTTCTTCTTCGAGGACTTTGAGGACTCCGATATGCGCGATGCCGCGGGCGAAACCACCCCCCAACGCCAGCCCAATGCCCGGAACCCGCTCTTCCACTATCGGAATGGGATGCCCCGAGAGCTCGCGCCCGAAGGCTTGTACCGAACGAACGATCTTGTCCAGACCCTTCACGGGGACTCCACTCTATCCCGGTCTTGCCCGGATATTGCCAACTTCTAACCACCATATTAGATGCCACGCCCATGCAACCGATACATATCTCTGGTGAGGCTCCATAGGTTACCTTCCACGGCCAAACGTATTCAAGCTGACCTGCCGGTGACTAACTGCTTCAATCCTGATAACTTGGGCGCATGGTTCGGGAGATTTCCGCGGGGGGCGTGGTCATTCGGCATACTCAAGCGGGATGGGAAATGGCTGCCATCCAGCCGCAAAGAGAGCTTTCCGTTGCCACTTCGTTGGCAGCCAGGAAGAAAGCATCACAAAAAATATTACTGGCTCTACCCAAAGGCTTGGTCGATCCCGGGGAAAAGCCCGAACAAACCGCCATCCGCGAAGTACTGGAAGAGACCGGCCTGACCGCAGTCATGATCACCAAACTTCGCGACATCAAGTATGTTTATGTTCGCACCTGGGGAGACCAGGAACGCGTTTTTAAAATCGTCAGCTTTTACCTGCTGCGCTATAAGTCAGGCCAGATCGATAATATCGATCCCGGAATGCGGGTTGAGGTGAAGCAGGCGATGTGGGTCTCTCTCGAAGAGGCAGCGCGCAAACTTGCCTATCGTGGCGAACGAGAAGTAGTCCGCGCGGCGCAGGATTATCTGAATTCGCACTCTGAGGCATAGATATTTATGACGCGAATCGGGCACGTCGAAAAACACTTCACTTCCAGCAATTTTGTCCGTGACATCGTCATCGGCATGGCTGACGGACTAACCGTGCCTTTTGCTCTTGCTGCCGGACTTTCGGGCGCAGTGCAGAAGACTAATCAGCGCCCAGCTGATTGTCATCGGCGGGCTGGCGGAAATTGCCGCCGGGTCAATCGCCATGGGACTTGGGCGGTTATCTCGCTGCCCGCGGAGACGCAGAACACTACGAGCAGGAACGCTTGCGCGAAGAACGAGAAATTATCGAGATCCCCGAAGAAGAAAAGGCAGAGGTGAGCCGCGTATTTGAGGCCTACGGACTCACCAAAGCCCAGAGCATGCCGATTATCGAAGCATTGAGCGAGCATCCGAAGTCATGGGTGGATTTCATGATGCGCTACGAACTTGGACTGGAAGAGCCAGACCCGCGCCGCGCCGTCACCAGCGCCGCAACCATTGCAGTTTCGTACGTAGCCGGCGGCCTTATTCCGCTTTCGCCCTACATCATTCTCGGCAATGCCGCTCGCGGACTGGAATTTTCCGCGGTAGTCACTTTGGCGGCGTTAGGCATTTTCGGCTACATGAAAGGACGCTTCACCAACACCGGCCCCTTGCGCAGTGCAACCCAAACCATGGTGATCGGCGGCCTCGCCGCAGCCGCGGCGTTTGTGCTGGCAAAGCTCATTTCGTAACTACCCGGCCATCACATCAACAAACACTTGTCATCCTGAGCGAAGAGGATTCGCTCGCAATAGACCGAATCCTCGCAGTCGAAGGACCCCTACGAGCGCCACTGCTTCACAGGGCCAGCCCGTAGTGTCTCAGTTTGAAATTTTAGCGCGCCAAATAGCTAACTCCGCCAAAATCGCACTCTGATCTGATGTGGGCCGGAAGCGGAAGTTGACGAATTCTCTTGTGGATTATCTGGTTTGCGTGAAAAGCCGCCATTGCAAGCTGGAGCTATGCGCAAACCGAGGAGGATCGCGATATAAAATTCTTCTACAACCTTAAGCTTGTTCAAAGTCCATCGTCCAATTTGTTTCCCAACTGATGCCGCCGTCTTTGGACATGGCCTGTTCCCACCTCGGGGTCTTCGTATCTGTTCGCAACCAAAGGAACCGAACCCGAATAGGCGTTCCGCGTAGCACATCATTTGCGTAAAAAGATCCTACGCCGTTCTCAAACCGCCCGATCACAGGCAAGTCCAGCGCATGCGGGTCGCTTGAGGACAACCACCAGATCGCCCATGACTTGCCGGCGGGGTCATAAGAACGCAGCGCAATTGCTCGATAGGTTCCGCTGGGAAACTCCAAGACATTGTCCTCGACATTGCCATTGCCACCCAGCAGGGTTCGCATATTCGCCGTTCCGTCAAACTCCTCCCACTCTTCGCAATTCGACAGGCGCTCCTTTAGGCGCCGATGCTTCACCCGCCATGACCCGATTTCAAAATCAAAATCTGTTGAGACAACGATTGCATCATTCATGTCTGCTCTTCCCGGTTATTTTACACTTCATGTCATTATGGCTGTTCATCCAGGAACCGCTAGCGACGCCCTCGGATCAACAACGGAAATTCAAACTGAGACACTACCGGCCAGCCGCTTAGGTGGATCGAATTGCCAGCTTCCCGCATAATGGCTGAGTGAGTTATCGATCGCTCTTCTTATTACTCTTATCTGCGGGAATTGCATTCACCATCCCGTCGTTGTCCGCAAAAGGCAAGCACTCAACAACGGGTCTTTTGGACCGGGAATATGTAGCGGCTTTGTCGTCCGCAAATCGATTTATGAACGCCTGGCAAACCCAGGACCACGAGGCGGGAATCATTCTTCTCACCGATGCCGCAAAGCATCAGTTTTCCGAAGATCGTCTGCAGGCTTTCTTCGCTCCGGGATCGGCCATCCAGCAGGCATACGAAATCAGCCGCGGCAAGAAACTGAAGCCTGGGCGTTACACCTTCCCCGTGGCTTTGTTTGAGATCGGCCCTGACCACAAATGGGTGCATCCGCGTTTCTCACAAATCATTGTGGTGAATACTGGTAAAGACGACTGGGCGGTGGATAAACTGCCGTAGGCATCCGATGGAATGAGGTATTCATGAAGCAAATTCATAAAGTCGCAATTTTAGGCGCAGGAACCATGGGGGCACGCATCGCCGCGCAATTTGCCAATGCTGGCATTCCCAGCTATCTGTTCGACATCGTTCCGAAAGACACTCCGCCCGATGCCAAGCCGGAGGCACGCAACAAAATCGCGGCTGCCGGACTCGATGCCGCCAAAAAATCGAAGCCTGCCGCCTTCATGGAAGCTTCCCTCGCGAAGCTGGTCACGATTGGCAACTTCGACGACGATCTCAAGAAACTTTCTGAAGTGGACTGGATCATCGAAGCCGTAGTGGAGAATCTCGACATCAAGCGCGGATTGCTGAAGAAAGTCGAGGCCATCCGCAAACCCGGCACCATCATTACTACGAATACTAGTGGCCTGCCCGTCGGCAAAATCGCGGAAGGCTTCTCAGATGATTTTCGCAAGGCCTGGTTTGGCACGCATTTCTTTAATCCTCCGCGTTATATGCGGTTGTTCGAGCTCATCCCCACCCCCGAAACCGACCGTGCTGCCATCGACGCCGTCGCTCGCTTTGCCGATGTGCATCTCGGCAAAGGTGTTGTCTTCGCCAAGGACACTCCAAACTTCATCGGCAACCGCATCGGAACTTTCTCGGTGCTGAACGTCATTCGCCTCATGCAAGAGCTAGATCTTTCGATTGAAGATGTCGACGCGCTGACAGGGAGCGCCGTGGGCTGGCCGCGTTCGGCAACATTCCGCACCATTGATCTCGTGGGCCTCGACATTCTCGGACATGTGGTAAGCAACATGACCGCCGATGCTCGTGTGGGGCGGACACTCCTGTCCGCCGCTCTTGATGAACGTTCCGACCTCAAACTTCCAGGTTTCTACCAGACCATGCTCGAGCGCAAATGGCTGGGCGACAAAACCAAAGGCGGCTTTTATAAGAAGTTAAAGGGAGGCGGCGACAAAGAAGACGAACGCCTCGCGCTCGACTGGAAAACTCTCGAATACCATCCCCGGCAGAAACCCAAATTCGCTGCCCTTGACATGGCGAAGAACGTTGAGGACACCGGCGCGCGCATTCGCATGTTGCTCGGTCTCGACGGTAGCACTTCGCCCAAGGGTGACAAAGCAGGTACGTTTCTCTGGACAGCCCTCTCCGAGCTTTGGACCTACTGCGCCAACCGCATTCCGGAGATTTCTGATTCCATCGTGGAAATCGACCGCGCGATGCGGCTCGGCTTCAACTGGGAACTGGGGCCATTTGAATTATGGGACGCCGCCGGAGTCGAAACCACGGTCGAGCGCATGAAGAAAGAAGGCAAGCCGATCGCGGCGAACGTGGAACAACTGCTCGCATCCGGAAAGAAAGCCTGGTATCTCGACGATCCCAAGGCTGCGTCCGGCCGCGCTTTCTTTGACCTCGCCAGTTCCAGCTACAAACCGGTTCAGGTTCCCGATGGTGTGTGGTCGGTCACTACGGCGAAAAAATCCAACGGGGTGGTGAAGAAAAACTCCGGAGCTTCCATTGTCGATCTCGGCGACGGCGTGGCTTGCATTGAATTTCATTCAAAGATGAACACGCTGGGCAGCGACATCATCAGTCTGATCATTCAAACTCTTAAACCGGGTGGCACCGGCGACAACTTCGACGCGTTCGTCATGACCAACGACGCCACCAACTTCTCCGTGGGCGCAAACCTCATGCTGCTGCTCATGTCCGTGCAGGATGAAGAGTGGGACGACGTGGACCTTGCCATCCGCCAATTCCAGGGCATGACGCAAGCCATCAAGTTCTCTCCCAAACCGGTCGTGGTCGCAGCTTTTGGCTTGACTCTCGGCGGCGGCACGGAAATTTCCCTACACGCTCCGGCGCGGCAACCTCATGCGGAACTGTACACGGGGCTGGTCGAGGTGGGCGTTGGCCTGTTGCCCGGCGGCGGCGGCTGCAAAGAGATGTTGCTGCGTGCGGTGGACAGCGCGGAATCCATTCGACCTGGCGGGCGCGGCGAGTCGGTCGAACTGATGGAGGCCATGAAAAAAGCCTTCGAGACCATCGCCACGGCCAAAGTCGCAACCTCAGCCCACGAAGCCCGTGCCCTCGGATTTCTCTCCAGCTCCGACCGCATCACCATGAACCGCGAGCGCGTTCTCACCGACGCCAAAGCGCGTGCCCTGGAACTCGTCCGCTCAGGATACGAGCCTCCGCAACCTCGCACCGATATCCCGGCGCCGGGAGAAAACATTCTGGCTGCACTCAAGATGGGCGTTCACCTCATGCGCCAGGGTGACTACATCACCGAATACGAAGTGAAGCTGGCCACCAAGATCGCCGAAGTCCTCTGCGGCGGCAACGTCACCTCGGGCACTCCAGTCAGCGAGCAGTATGTTTTGGCTTTGGAGCGTGAGGGATTCAAATCGCTGTGCGGCGAGAAGAAAACTCAGGAGAGGATTCAGTACACGTTGAAGACTGGGAAGACGTTGAGGAATTAGTTGGTTAAGTCACTATTATGTGTGTTATACAGCTACCTTCAATAGCTGTTGACCATAGCTAATGAAGCTAGCTACAATCTGTTATGTGAGGACAGGTTCATGACGTACATTCGGCCCGAGGAAGTCTTGTCACCCAGAAGTCTGGTCGGCGGAGTGGTTGAGGTGATACACGATCCGGGCGAGAACCGGATGACCGTGGCCCGGATTTTGTGGGACGAAAAAGAAGTAGTGGCTACGCGCTGGAATGGGAATGATAAGCAGCCGCTGGGCAATCCGGTATCACGCGGCCATGCCACCTGGTTTGTCTTGGATGAATATGCAGCAGCCAAAGTTGAGGAGGCAGCGCGCGCAGCTGCCGAAAAGTCTCCCAACAGTCTGGTCGCTCAGTATCGCGAAATGGCAAATGATGTCGACCGCGAGCGGGAAGCAGAAGCGTGGAGCGAAGGGTTGATCGGCGATGCATCCCCGCAGAGGTGAAGTCTGGTGGGTGTCATTCGATCCCTCGGTTGGGGGAGAAATCCAGAAAACCCGCCCGGCGATCGTCCTAAGTAATGACGCCGCCAACACGGCACTGAACCGGGTGATTGTCGTCCCCATTTCAAGCCAGGTTGCCAAAGTCTATCCCGGCGAGACGCTAATCACGCTTAACGGTGAACCGCGCAAAGCCATGGCCGATCAGATCATGACCGCATCGAAGAAGCGACTGAGAAACAAATTGGGAAATCTATCGCAACCAGATGTAGCAGCCGTTGAGAGTGCAGTATTGTTGCAGTTAGGCATCCGCAGGTAAGGTCCCAGTTCCCTGTTTTAAGCAAACAGTCCGGTATTCATTCCCTGCCCACTAGCGTAAGATATCCGGGTTTCTGCACAAATTCACTCTAAAGGTTCTTCTTATGGGCCGGTTCGCTCTATTCGCATTTTTGATTGCTTGCACGGTGGCCACGGTACCCGCCCAACCCCAGGAGACATCAATGAAGAGTCCGTTTGCCGCCAACCTTCAACCCACGTGGTTGAAAGATTCCAGCACCAAGCTTGAGACCGAGCTTGTCGCCAAATACGGCGAGCCGCAGAGATCGCGCATTCAGCGCGGACTGCATCAGGTGGGGGAATTCTGGAGGACCGAAGATGGCGACGTAGCGACGTTTCAGGATTTCGTGCGCGCCAATTTCGCGGGAGACCAAGCCACACTCGACACCATGTTCACCCGTTTCCAAAGTCTGCTCGAACAACTCGACGGACATATGCACGAGATCAACCGGGAGTTCAATCAGCAATCCGATCTCGATCTGGGCCCGGTGCTTCCCTTCGACGAAATTTTCGATGGCTACGATCCATCGGCGCATGTCATCGACGACTTTTTCCAGAACAAACTGGCTTTTGTCGTGCTACTGAACTTCCCACTTACCACCCTCGATGAACGCTTGACAAACGGAGCGACCTGGAATCGCAGACAATGGGCTGAAGCCCGGCTCACGCAGCGTTTTGACAAGCGCATTCCCGCCGAGGTCAACCTCGCCATCGCCCAGGCCGCGGGCGAAGCGGGGCAGTACGTCGCGCAGTACAACATTTGGATGTACCACCTGCTCGACCAGCAGGGCCAGCGTCTTTTCCCACCGAAAATGCGCCTGCTGAGCCACTGGAATTTACGCGACGAGATTAAAGCCGACTACGCCGATCCGCAGAACACGCTCGCGAAGCAGCGCATGATTCAACAGGTCATGGAGCGCATCGTCACCCAAACCATTCCCGCCGTGGTCGTCGACAATCCTAATGTCGACTGGAATCCGTATAGCAATGAAGTAACGGCAGCTGCAGTGAAGGATTCCGACTCGCCAGCAAAACCCGACCAGCAGATCAGCAACACGCGGGAGCCCGACACACGCTACGCGATGCTGCTGAAAACATTCACCGCCTCGAAGAAAGCCGACCCCTATTCGCCAACGGCGCCGACGCTGATCGACCGGCGCTTCGACGAAGACCGTGAGATTCCGGAAGCACGGCTCCAAGCGATGTTGGAAAAAGTTCTGACCTCACCCCAGGTGGCTCAAACCGCCAAGCTCATTTCATCGCGTCTGGGACGCCCGCTCGAACCATTTGACGTTTGGTACAACGGCTTTCGTCCAGGGAGTTCTTCCTCCGAGACGCAGTTGGACGAGATGGTCGCTAAGAAATATCCAACCGCTGCCGCCTATCAGAAAGATATTCCGAACTTATTAGTGAAGCTTGGCTTTTCTCCGGATCGTGCCCAATACGTAGCCAACAACATCATCGTGGATCCGGCGCGCGGTTCCGGCCATGCCATGGGCGCAGGAATGCGGGCTGAAAAAGCCCATTTGCGTACCCGCGTGGAAAAGAACGGCATGAATTACAAAGCCTTCAACATCGCGGTCCATGAGATGGGCCACAACGTGGAGCAAACGTTCTCGCTGAACGATATTGACTACACCCTGCTGCAAGGCGTGCCCAACACGGCATTCACCGAAGCACTGGCATTCGTGTTTCAAGGACACGATTTGGAACTGCTGGGCCTGCCCGCACCTGATGCAAAAAGTCAGGCGGAAAAAACACTCAACGATTTCTGGGGCACCTACGAAATCGCCGGTGTCGCGATGGTCGATATCGGAGTCTGGCACTGGATGTACGACCACCCCGAAGCCACGCCCAAACAGCTCAACGATGCCACCGTACAAATCGCAAAAGATATCTGGAACCGCTATTACGCTCCTGTCTTTCACCAGAGGGATGTTGTCCTGCTTGCCGTTTACTCGCACATGATCGATTCGTTCCTCTACCTACCCGACTATCCCATCGGGCACATGATCGCCTTCCAGATTGAAGAGCAGATGAAGAAATCCGGCAGCATTGGTCCGGAATTCGAACGCATGGCCAAGTTCGGCCGCGTGACTCCCGATCTGTGGATGGAGCATGCGACTGGACACCCCGTAGGTCCGGAAGCATTGCTCGAAGCCACACAAAGAGCACTCGCTGCAGCGGGTTCTACGCCCTGAAATAGCGCTGAAAAGACAAGATCTTCGCAATTACCTCGGTAACTTGATGGTGCCCCGTGGTGTACCTACGATGGCATTATGAGTTACCAAGCTCTACTGTTCTGCCCCGACGAAAAGACAGCCCGCGTGGTCACGCAAGTCCTGACTGATCTGGAATTTAGCGTTGAGCCGTGCTCCGAGCCTTTTGCCGCAGTCAAGAAATTGATGGGCCAGCATTTTGATGCGATTGTGGTCGATTGCGAGAACGAGCAGAACGCGACATTGTTATTCAAAAGCGCGCGGAATTCCGCATCGAATCAGAGCGCTCTCGCCGTAGCGGTAGTCGAAGGTCAGTCCGGAGTTGCCAAGGCGTTTCGTATTGGAGCGAATCTGGTTCTGACCAAGCCGATCAACGTGGAACAGTCGAAGGGCACATTGCGCGTAGCGCGTGGCTTACTGCGCAAAGCGGATTCGTACAAACCTCCAGTAACCGCAACACCAGCAGTGGCACCGGCTGCGGTTGCGCCCTTTAAACCTGTTGGCCCAGTGATTTCGGCGCCGGCGCTCCCGCCGAAACCGGCATTCGGTGGATTTGCCACACAACGGGCTTCGAACGAAAACGCGATCTCTGATAAGACTTCTTCCGCTTTCGAACTCCAGCAGGACCCGACTCCGGAACCAGAACCAACAGAAGCGGCACTATTGGAATCGATGTCGGATTCGATTGACAGCAAGCGCTCGGCGCAGCCGGCAGCAAGTTCAAGTGCTTCGAAGGAATATCCGTGGCAGCCCGTTTCCAAACCACTTTCCACCCCGATGGCGTCGGCTCTGAAGCGCGCAGCGGAAGCCGCCGGCAAGACTGATGCTGTTGCTCCAACCGCAACCAAAGCCGCCCCGCCGCCAGCCAACTTTGCAGATGCCGCAAAAAGCCGGCCTGCCGCTCACAACATGTCATCCGCACACGGTGCGGCGAGTGCGCCCGCCCCGGCCCGAGAAACTCCTCGGCCCAGCGACAATGCATTCGAGCAGAACTTGGAGTCGGCAGCGGCGAAAGTTTCGCCTACGGAGTTACACCAGACTGAAACCGAACCCACGCTTCCGAAAATTTCTGCCGCGGCCGAATCAGCGGATGAGCCGCTGATGTTCTCTGCCATGCAAGCCGAGCAGAAAGCCGGTGGCAGCAAGAAGGTTCTGGTATTCGTGGCGATCGCCATCATCGCGATTGCAGGCGCCTCTTATTACGCCACTCAACATCCAGAAATTGCTCCAGCGTCTTTGCAAAAATACCTGCACAAGCAGACTGTTCCAGTACCGATCCAAACACCAGCTCCGGTTTCGGTACAGCCGCAGGTTTCGGCTCCTGCGCGAACTCCGGTTCCTGCGCCAACCATTGTTACGCCAGCCGAGACCGCGGACCAGGGTTCAGATTTGGGGACCACGAACTCGCAGCCAGACACGACAGAAGTGAGCTCGGTGCCGTCCCATCCAGCACCCGTGACGAAACCTTCCGCTGCAAAGGCCGCCCCCGCTCTCGCTTCGAATGCAAAAGCCGCCAGCTCGACGCCAGCCCCTGCGAAGCAAGTGCTTAACGTTACAAAATCGGCATCGACTTTAAAAACTCCGGCGCCCTCACCCGAAACTGTCCAGCCTCTTGCTCCGTCGGCTTTAGGAGTCGGATCGGGTGTAAGTGACAAGGCTCTTGCGGGAATCGCCACAGCGACGGGATCGAGCCTGCCCAGTCCACCACCTGCAGAAGCCCTGAGGATTTCCCAGGGCGTCACCCAGGGTCTCCTGATAAAGAGGGTTCCGCCCATGTATCCGCAGTCCGCCAAGCAATTGCACATTCAAGGTACGGTGCAGCTGGAGGAGACCATTGGTAAAGATGGCAACGTCAAAAATGTAAAGGCCCTCAGCGGCGATGCGACCCTGGCCCGTGCTGCCATCGACGCCGTGAAGCAATGGAAATACAAGCCCTACACCCTAAACAGTGAGCCGGTGGAAATCCAAACGACAATTACAGTGAATTTCAGGCTGCCGTAAAAGCTTTACGGAGATCACCAACGGCGTGGAGTGCAAACTTCGCGCCTTTTTGTGTCATCTGCTTTTTCGTCCCATCCAGCTTGGCAATCCCAGCAACTCATCCCTTTGCAACGTTATAATGTAGAGATGTCCACTCATTGAAATTGCCTTCTGTGAGGGGCTGGGACAAATTCATGGATTTCAAACTAGTCAGCAATTATGAGCCGAAGGGCGATCAGCCTACCGCGATTGCGTCTCTGAATAAGGGACTTTTCGATCGCGAGCAGCACCAGGTGCTGCTGGGGGTAACCGGCTCCGGCAAGACCTACACCATGGCCAAGGTCATCGAGCATGTGAACCGGCCTTCAATCGTGATGGCCCACAACAAAACTCTGGCGGCTCAGCTCTATCACGAATTCAAGAATTTCTTCCCGCACAACGCAGTCGAATATTTTGTTTCTTATTACGACTACTACCAGCCCGAAGCCTACGTCCCCGCCGCCGATCTTTACATTGAGAAAGAATCCACCATCAACGATGAACTGGACCGCCTGCGCCTTTCCGCCACCCGCTCACTGTTCGAGCGGCGGGATTGCCTGATCGTGTCCTCCGTAAGCTGCATTTACGGCTTAGGTTCCCCGGAAGCGTATTACGGCATGATGCTGTTTCTTGAAAAGGGCCAGAAGATCAAGCGCGAGGACATCACCCGCAAACTCGTGGAAATTCTTTACGAGCGCACTGACGGCGATTTCCGGCGTGGCACTTTTCGCGTACGCGGCGATGTGATCGAAGTCTTCCCCACCTATGACGACATGGCGTATCGCATTGAGCTATGGGGCGACGAAGTTGATTCCCTTTCGCAGATTGACCCTCTCTTCGGAACGGTGAAGCAGAAGTATGCACGCCTTCCTATTTACCCCAAGACTCATTATGTGATGAAGCCGGAGACCCGCAACAAAGCGGTCGATTCCATCAAGGAAGAATTGAAGTGGTGGGAAGCCGAACTGGAGAAGCAGGGACATCTCGTCGAATCGCAGCGGGTGCATCAGCGCACCATGTATGACCTGGAAATGATCAAGTCCGTGGGCTATTGCCACGGCATTGAAAACTATTCGCGGCATTTCACTGGACGCATGCCGGGCGAACCGCCGCCCACGCTGCTCGATTATTTCCCTCGCGATTACCTGATGTTCATCGACGAATCGCACCAGACCGTGCCGCAGTTGCATGGCATGTACCACGGAGATCGCTCGCGAAAAGAAACGCTGGTCGAGTATGGATTCCGCCTGCCTTCGGCACTCGACAATCGTCCGCTGACCTTTGAAGAGTTCGAGCACCGCATGGGACAAATGATTTACGTTTCCGCCACGCCCGGCCCTTACGAACTGACCAAGTCCGCTGGCGTGGTAGTCGAGCAGATCATCCGGCCCACCGGACTGGTCGATCCGCCGGTCGAAGTGCGTCCAGTCAAGGGACAGATCGACGATCTGCTGCACGAGATTCGCGACCGCGTCTCACGTGGCGAGCGCGTGCTGGTCACCACGCTGACCAAACGCATGTCCGAAGATCTCGCCGAGTATTACAGCGAGGTCGGCGTGAAGTGCCGCTACATGCACTCTGAGATTGAAACGCTGGAGCGAGTAAAAATCCTTCGCGACCTGCGCAAGGGTGAGTTCGATGTATTGATTGGCATCAATCTCCTGCGCGAAGGTTTGGACCTGCCGGAAGTTTCACTCGTAGCTATCCTCGACGCCGACAAAGAGGGCTTCCTCCGTTCGGCAGGAGCGCTCATCCAAACCATCGGACGCTGCGCCCGCAACCTCAACGGCCGCGCCCTCCTCTACGCCGACCGCATGACCGATTCCATGAAAAAAGCCATGGGCGAAACCGACCGCCGCCGCGCCATCCAGGAGGCTTACAACGTTGCGAATGGAATTACGCCAGAGTCGATTATCCGGCCACTCGACATGACGCTGGCCGGCATCGTCGCCGCCGACTACGCCGATCTCACCGCCGGAGAATCAGAAGGCATTCCCGAATTCCAGACCCAGGCCGCGCTCGACGAGTACATCGGCAAACTCGAAAGCGACATGCGCGAAGCCGCCAAACGGTTTGAGTTCGAGAAAGCCGCGAAACTGCGGGATACGATTAAGGAATTGCGGACGAAGGAGTTTTTGTTCGCGTGAGCTTGCTGTGATGGCCTGAGCCTACTCGCTTAGATTAATGCTTAAGGGTGCGGTAATATTAACGCCTGCGTTATCGTTCAGCACCACTTCCAGAAACTTATCGTCGCTCGGAATCCTCACTCAGAAACCGCCAGCATGCACCGCGTCCCAGAAACTTTGGTCTTCGAAACCAAGCGCAAAAACTGAAACTCCGCCCAAGTTATAAGAAACTACGAGCGCCGACTTTAATGGAATGCTGGTCGCGTCTTCATACCACACAACGTGATTCGCGCCACCTTCCGTTTGATAGGAAAAGTATGGGGACGAACTGGCTGTATCCCATTTGGGCGATGCACCGGTTTTCGCGATCAGTGCGGGAATATTCGCCCAATGCACCTGCACTCCGGACCCGGCAGTCAGGTTCCAGTCGTAGCCGTACGCGGGAATTCCCAAACTTACTTTGCCGGACGGCACCGCAGAAACCGCGTACTTAACGCAGGCTTCCACCCAATCCAATCCAGCGACTGGCCCGGTCGGTCCCCACGGACCATTCTCGTCGTAGGTCATCAATTGGAAAATATCGATGCTCTTGCCTAGCGCTTTGAAATCGAATGCCCCCGTCCAGGAATCGTATGGATTGTCTTTCAACGCCGCAGGAATAGAAACCATATTGAGATATCCGGCAGCATGCATCCTTTGCGACACGATTCGAACGAACGAACTGAACGCCGCCCGATCTTTGCGAGGGATGGCCTCAAAATCGATGTTCACGCCCGAGTAGCCGGACTCATTGACCACACGCAACATGCCTGCGATCGCTCGTGACCGGGCTTTTGGGTTGGTAAGAACGAGATGGGCAATATGTGGACTGAAATCCGATTTGCCAAAATTGGAAACGGTGGCGAACGTGAGCATGCCTTTGGCTTGCGCCGCCTTGAGCGCATCTTTGGGAGCGTTCCCAGAAATATTCCCCTGGTCATCGACCCCAAAAGTGTCGGTGGCCACCTCGTTTAGCGACGGGGCAAAGTGTATGAGAGCCGCATAGGATCCACTGGACTCGTAGTAAGCGATGATTGCTTTTGTGGAATTGGCAGGGGCGTCAGCGCTATAAGACGGGACGGCGGAAAGCACCACAGCAAACATCGCACAAAAGAAAAGTGCTGAAAGACGCTGCATTCGGCCCCCGCAAAGTTCGGCATCGATGTTGCCGAATCCCTTTGCTAAAACCGTTTAAGAGTAGGTGGAAAGGGATGGACAGTCAAGAAAGGAACTCAGACCTCAGGCCTGAGAAAAGATACTCCATAAATTTCTTGGAAATGTTCGGCTACAGGCTGGCGGCGGCCGATCGCGTTTTCATTCCGCTGTTCCGGTGTTCCTGCGTATCCGCTACTTTCAACTCTTTTTCCAGCGAAGAAAAGCGCTGTAGCACTTCATGCATGCGCAGCCCCATATTGCGGATGGTTTCGATCTGCGAGCGGATAGAAGCGGAAAACGTTCCCGGTTCAAGTAACATCAATTCTGAGTTTCCCAACACCGAAGTTAGTGCGTTGTTCAAGTTGTGGCGCATTTCCAGCATGTACAGGCCGAGCGTAGACTGACGTTGCAGCAACGCATTCTCCGCTTCCAGGTCGCGGACGCGAGCCAGAGCGTCACAACGCCGCAAAGTTTCCGAAGCCACCAGCACCAGCGCATCCAGCCAGCCTTCCCGCTGATGCAAAACCATGGCCCGTGATTGTGCCTCGCGTATCGATTGCGCGGAGTGCTGTGCCGAGCATACGAAGACAACCGGCTTTCCCGCTGACTCTAAAGCTGTCAACACCTGAACTAAAGCCACCGCCGGGGCGGTTCCTACAATTGCCAGATCGAATTCGTTCGCGTCCAATCCCTGGCACAGATCGCCACTCATCAGGGTAAATGCCGGAACGTTGCGCTCAGACTGCCAGCGACTGGTGATGGCCCGCGAGAATTCCGCGTCATCGGACACGATCAATACGGTGGGCTGCTCCAAGGTTCAGTACTCTCCAATCACAATTGCGGGCAACTAATTCGTGGAACCGCCACCGGAATTACCGTCCGAGTCGTCAGCATTCCACGCCGGAGCGCTGGACACCTCGAACTCGGGCGCATCGGAACTGCTTACATTGAATCCACTGCCCGCGGCGGCGGCATGGGACTTCGGAGCATTTGCAACGGAAGCTTTCTTGCCGCCATTCTTGGTGGCTTGGGCCAGGGCTGCATCCACTGCGGTGCGCAGGTCGACCAGAATGCAGAGCGGTTGACCGGAAGAATATTCAGCGTGGAACATTACTTTCCAGGACTGGCAAATCATGCGCAGACGGGCGACCGGTTCATCCGCCGAGAACTGCGCCTTGCGGCAGTCGAGGGTATAGATTCCCAATTCCTCCAATGCCCGCAGACCATCCAAAATGACGTTCAAATCCTGGTGCATCAGGCGAAAGAAGACCCGCCGCATGAGAAAACTAAAGCGGGTAAAGGCGACCATCGCGGCCGGTTCGAAATAATTCGAGCCCACAGAAATCTTCAGCTTTCTTCCTTCTTCGAGGATCCGGCTAGTGAACAGCTCTTTCAGGTTCTTGCAGCCATTGGCTTTTTGTATCAGTCCATCCAGTGAATTCAGCGATGCAGGCACACTCACATCAAAAGTTCCCAACACCGGCTCCAGCATCTGGGCGACGTATTCGACATCCACATCGGCATCTTCCAATCGCGACGGAGCGCAATGGGAGAAAAACTGGACCAGCAGGAAATCAATCTTGTCCCGGTCGGAGTCGCTAAGTTTCTGCTTGCGCAGATGGTGCAGCAGCAAGGTTCGCAGGGATTCATCGTTGGTCAGGGCGGTAGTCTGCAGAAACTGCCGGAGTTGATGAACCTGGATACGCTGGTCCATGTCCAGAAACCATTGCCGCGCCTGTTCCACGGATTCCGCCGGAGGCGCATCAATGTCAGCTTCCAGATCGGCGCAAGGCGGCAGTTCAATCACACATTCACGGGCCAGGGCTGCATAAAGCGGATAAAGCAGGCGCGCCGTGCGCCATTCCGCGCTGAGTTCGTTCAAATCCGGTGTAGTCATAGCTTCACAATCCAGTTCGTGACCGGTTGCGTAAAGCGTGCGGCCACGGCTTTGCGTTCGCCGTTATATTGCACGGCCACAACACAAGCTTCCGTATCCAGCGTCCCATCGGAGTTCTGCAGCCGTAGCATATCCGCAAATTCCAGCGGCATAGAGGAAGCGAACAGTACCTCGCGAGCCGTGCCGTATTCGATCACCGTACTCTCTGTAAAAGCGTTGCCTTCGTTCGCAATGCGAGTTAAACGAACCGGGATACGTACGGGCGTGGCTTCGGGAAAGAATTTGGCTAGTTTGCTGGTAGAGCTTTCGCTCGACGAACGGGCGCGGGCTGTGGCCGCTTTAGGCACGAAACTCCTTGATCCCCTGGGGTCAACACGGTGGGGGTCCTCAAGTCTGCCGGTTAGCATGGCTTGAGGTACCCGAACCGCATCGTAGAAGAATAGTGCACGAGCGCGGCCAAAGTGGGGAGCCAGGCCGACAGTACCTAAGTCACTGATTTACATAGAATCGATGGCTTGGATTTAAGCTGGTTTGTTCGAAAAATCTGTCTTGCTGTCTCACAATGAAACAGTGTCTCAGGAGACGGATTACGTACTAGTTGGACGAGCTCTGGGTTTCGACCAGCACCGGCGTGTTGGTGATGGTGACGAAGTTGGGTGCTTCAAAAATAGTATGACCTGGACCCTCACCGTCTAGTCTGAAGTCATAAACAATGATCGCCTTCTTTTGCGCGTTGGGTCGAAAACGCCATTTCTGAACGCTAAGCATGCAAGCGGTGAACAGCATCGGGTGACCTAAAAGGGGCACAGTCTCTTTCACCTTGCCATCTTTGCCGAGGTTGACCTCTAAAACCACTACTCCCCCAATTCGCGCCTGGTTCGCAAGCGGGGGATATCTGAAGTCTTCGTCGAAATTCAGGGCTTGCATGTCGCTATCGCTCACGGTCTCACCCATTGGAGGATGTTCAATCTTGAGCCAAGCTTCGGAAGTAGCCAGGCAACCGAGCACTGTGACGAAATTTGGCCGTTGCAATGTAAAAACGCTGGAGGAAGAGTGGCACTCCCCGGCGATCTTTCTAAAGTTGTAAACAATGATGGCGGTCTTGCCTCCAGTTGACCGGAAATGCCATTTCTTGATGTTGGCGAGGGTTTCAGGCACTAAAAGAAAATTTCCGGAGATGGCTTTCGCGTCCGCGATCCTGCCTTCGTCGTCCAGGGTTACCTGCACCACCACCACTCCTTCCGATTGGTCGGGTGCATATTGCGCTAGAAGTGGGTATTTCATCTCCTCAAAATCAACGACCTCGACATCTTTGTAATTTATGAGGGCTTGGACTTGGGGTTGCTGGGCGCGCGCAGAGCTGCATAAGACTGCGGTCAGGCCGAGAATCAAGATCTGGATGTGTATTTTGGTCACAGCTCACACTCCTTGAGCGGATCACGAGGGTGTTTGACTCAACAGATCTATTGCAGCGCCTGGGTCGGGGATTCCAGCGATTCTCTCGGCCCAATGTTATAACGCTTCAGCTTGCGATAGAGGGTCGCACGGCTGATGCCAAGCATCTTGCCGGCCAGCACTTTGTCTCCCTTGACCTGTTCGAAAACACGCTCGATGGTTGCGCGCTCAATGTCTTCCAGGTCATTTGTGGAAAGGCCGGGAGAAGCGCCTCCTGACTCCATCATCGGAGAAGCCGAAGCGATGCTGGGAGGCAAGTCACTGAGATCCACAATTCGCCGGTCACCCAATGCAACCGCACGTTCAATGCAGTTCTCCAGTTCCCGGACATTCCCTGGCCAATCGTATTGCAACAGGCACTTCATGGCTGCATTGGTGACCGACATGGAAGCCCCGGTAGCGTGTCGTTCGAGAAACCAATGGGCAAGCATGGGAACGTCGGAGCGGCGTTCGCGCAGCGAAGGTAAATGCACGGTGACCACGTTGAGCCGGAAGTAAAGATCTTTCCGGAAAGTGCCGTTGCGATATTCGGCTTCAAGATCACGGTTGGTGGCCGCAATGACGCGCACATCCACTTTCACTTTCTGGTTGCTGCCCACCGGGCGCACTTCTTTTTCCTGCAGAACGCGGAGCAGCTTGGCTTGCAGCTCCAGCGGCAGCTCGCCGATTTCATCAAGAAAAATCGTGCCCCCGTTGGCCGAGTAGAACAATCCAGGCTTCGATCGCAATGCGCCGGTGAAGGCACCCTTTTCATAACCAAACAATTCGCTCTCGATCAGCGTCGGAACCAGCGAGCCACAGTCCACGGCCACGAAGGGACGGTTCGCGAACGAACCGCGGAAATGAATGGCACGCGCCACCAGTTCTTTTCCCGTACCGCTTTCACCCGTGATCAACACCGGAGTACGCGTGTCTTTGAGGCGCGAAATCATGCGCAGGACATCCTGAATCTTGGTGGAAGTCCCTACAATGCCATGCAGTTCGGTTTCTGAGTCCACCCGTTCCCGCAGAAACTGATTTTCTTCCACCAGCCGGATCTTGTCGGCCATGCGCCGCAGGAAAAGGCGCAGTTCTTCCAGTGGCGAGAACGGCTTGCTGATGTAGTCGTACGCGCCCAACTTCATGGCTTGTACCGCGGTTTCCACCGAGCCATGGCCGGTCATAACGGCCACCTCGGTGCGCGGCAGCAACTTTTTCACCTTCTCGAGAAATTCCAGGCCGGACATGCTGGGCATCACCATATCCGTAAGAATGATGTGGGCCGGTTGCTCCTCCAGCAGGGCCAGCGCGACCTCACCGCTCTCCGCTTCCGTGCAAACAAAGCCAAGTGCCTCGCCCACCGTCATGCAAAGTCTGCGAATACTTTGCTCATCATCGACCACCATTAGTCTTATGCGTAGATCGTCAGTCACTGTGGTTTTCCTATGGTTTGTTCCACAACCGAAATAAATTGTGCGACTCGAAAAGGTTTTTCCACGCAGGGTGCGCCGGTTCGCCGCAGCGTGGCTACAGTGTCTTCGTTGGCGATGTCACCAGTAATAAAAACAATGCGCGACGCCAGTTCCGGCCTGTTTTTCGCCACCCAGGCGTGGACATCCGTGCCATCGACTCCACCGGGGGTGCGCATATCGGAGACCACACCCTGAAACTCGCCGGACTCCAGCAGTCGCAGGCCATCGACTCCAGATTCGCTGCACACCACCGTGTAACCACTGCGTTCCAGCGCGGCGCGAACATAGCTCATGACGGCCGGCTCGTCTTCGATCAGAAGTATTGGCAAAGGGGGGGAAGGCCTGAGGGCCGAGGTTGTCATGGTTGCGCTCCAGCTGCGGTCCCGACTGAGACCAATTCCGGGGAGGCCGGAAAGCGCACCACAAATGTCGCGCCCTCCGCGCCTTCGTTGTTATGGCAAAAGATCTCGCCGCCGTGCTCGTGCACTATGCCGTAGCAGATGCTGAGACCCAGTCCCGTTCCCTTGCCCACTTCCTTGGTGGTGAAAAACGGGTCAAAAATACGGCTCGGATCGGTGACTCCGGGCCCGTTGTCGCGAAACAAAACTTCCACAAAGCCGCCTTGCTTCATGGTGGTAATGTCAATCCTTCCGGGACGTCCCGCCTCCCGGACAGCGTCATAGGCGTTGTTCACAATATTGAGGAAGACTTGCTGTAGCTGGTGTGAATCTCCCACTACGTATGGCAACTCCTGGGCAAGGTGTTCGCTGATCTCGACGCCCCGGCTGTGAAAGTCATAAGCGCGCAACTCCAGAGTACGGCGCAAAATCGTATTGACCTGCACCGGCTTGCGCTGCGGGGGCATTTGCCGGGCAAAGCTCAACAGGTTCTGTACGATCTGTTTGGTGCGTTGCGCCTCCTGCAAAATAACTCGCAGGTCTTTGCGGGCGCTCTCCGGAACTTCCGGATTTTCCATGAGAAGATCGGCGAAACCTAGAATCGCTGTGAGCGGATTGTTGACTTCATGCGCAACTCCGGAAACCAGTTGGCCCACGGCGGCCATTCTTTCCGCGTGCATCAGTTTGGCTTGCAGGGTGGCCGCTTCCGTAACATCACTCATCACCACCACAATGCTGGTCACGTTCCCCTGCTCATCGCGCATGGGGCTGAGATTGACTGAAAAATGTCCGATCCGTTTGTCCGCGCGGAGCACTTGCAACTCCAGATTGTCCACCTGATTACCCGCGATAATCGCGGCAAAAGCTTCGCCCAGGACTTCCCGTTTTGCCGGCGCGACCAGCTCTTCCAAAGGCCGTCCCAGGATCTGTTTCTGCTCGTAACCCATGTCATACCAGCGCCGGTTGGCGTAGCTCACCAGACCCGCCGTGTCCGAGACCAGGATCAGGCTCTGGGTGTTGTTGAGGATCTTTCCCGAAAAATCCCGCTCCCGTTGCAACTCTGTCTGGTACGCCTTGAGTCCGCTGATGTCCAACATCAATCCGCGATATTGCGTGGTCCGGCCTTGTGGATCGCGCACCGCAAAACCGTTGATCAATACATGGACAATCGATCCGTCCTTGCGGCGCAGAGCTTCTTCGCGGTTCCGTAGCGCACCGTGCTTCTCAATCTCTGTGGCGATTTCTGACCGGCGTTCGGGCGAAAAATAAAGCTGGGATCGAAGGTCCGCCGATAACAAATCTTCCCGGCTGTTATAACCCAGCATGCGCACCAGCGCGTCGTTGACTTCGATGAAACGCCCGTCGGGCGTGGAGAAGAAGAGCCCTTCCTGCACGTTGTCGAACAGTTCGCGGTAGCGGCGCTCCGCCTCACGCCGGTCGGTAATGTCTTTCAGTACATGGATGGTCTGTAGAACTTCGCTGCTGGCGCTGTGGACCCGCGAAGTCGAGACCCAATAGGTCCTCTCCAGTACGGGATGCACGAACTCGTCCGACCCTTCGCCCGCGCTCTTGCAAAAGGGACATGGCCCCAGCGCCGACTGGCTTCCCATGGCCAGCAGGGTCGACATATTGAGGCCAATCAATTCATTCGGCTTGACTCCAATGAAATCAGCCAGCGAACGATTCACCCGCAGAACGTTCCCCGCCTCATCATGGGCCACGATGAAATCGGTAATCGCATCGAAAATTTCGATCCAGTGCCGGTTTGCCTGTTCCATCCGGGCAAAGAAATTCGCATTCTCCAGCGCCACCGAAGCATGCCCGGCAATCGCCTGCAGGAGTTGCTCGTCACCAACGGTGAGAGGTTTTCCGCGATTGGCCAGGCAGAGCACCCCGACCAGTTCGCCAGAGACACCCGAGAGCCGCGCTAAAGTGCAGTCCGTCCAGCCCAGCTTCTCGGCCGTCTCAGGACCAAACAATTCTGCGGCCGTGGAAGCAATGATCGACTCGGCATGCTGTGCCAACGCCTGCTGGATCGCTCGTCCGAACCCGCCGAAGAGTTCGGAATCCTGGTTGCCTCCGCCACCGGCGCGCTGCAACACAACCGTCTCCAAAACTGCTGCCTGTCCCACGGCCAGTGCAGCGGCAGTCGCTCCCGTCATGTCTGCGGCGCGAGACACAAAACTCTTGGCAAACTCGGGCAGCCTCAGCAACGCATTCAGCTCAAGCGCCAGACCCATCAAGGATTCGGCGCGGCGGCGATGCTGTTCGGAAATCTCTAAATTACGGGTCAGCTCCAGTGCGATGGCGACCTGAGTGGCCAGAGCCTTGGCGCGGCGGATGTCCTCTTGCGAAATGGCCGCCTGATCCAGCCGGTCGAGCACGCCGAACATCCCCAACACTTGCCCATCGGTGCCCAGCAAAGGCACGGCCAGCAACTGTTTCACGTTGTACTTTGCGACCAGTTCGGCGTGGGCGCCGGGGACCTCGGCAGGGTGGTCAGACCAAAATGCTTCTTTATTCAGCAGTGTGCGGCTGGCAAGTCCGTCAGGAAATACCGAGTCGGTGCGGGTGCTCTGGCCTTGACTGTATTTCCAGCGAATCTGGAAAACCCCGTCTTCGAGGAGGCCCACGAAAGCTCGTCCATAGCCCAGGAAGTCGCTCCCTCGAAGCACGAACTGCTCCATGAACTGGTCCAGCTGGCCGCTCGATCCCAGCTCCGAGGAAATACTAAGAATCTGGTGCAGTTCATGCGCTTGGGCGCGAGCCGTCTCGTACAGCTCCGCATTGACCATGGCGACTGCACCAAAACTCGTGATGGCGGAGACCAGCGATTTCTCCTCGGCGCTGAAAGCACTTTCCCGGCGTGGGTAGACGAGCACTGCGCCTTCTGTTTGCGAGCTGCGGAAGGGAGCGGCAATCAACACTCCCGATGCAACCAGGCCGCTCAGGGTGTGGGTTGCGGGATCCATGGCAACCGTGATGGCTTCGCCGGCAGCCAAAGCCCGCGCCGCAAGATCTGCGGCAAAGTGAAGTCCCTTCCGGTCGTGACGC
This sequence comes from Terriglobia bacterium, assembly GCA_963723765.1. Lineage (GTDB taxonomy): Bacteria > Acidobacteriota > Terriglobia > Terriglobales > Acidobacteriaceae > DATBAX01. The sequence goes on from CAVRSD010000002.1 coordinate 447,385, forward strand.
GCCCGCACCGAAAGTTCGAACTCGGGAGACTCCGCAGCCAGCCCGCTCAACTCAAAATTGGGCCCCCTGCGCAGCAGAACGCATACCAGCGGCGTGCGTAGAAGAAGACGCAACCGGTCGGCAACCGCTTCGACGACCGATGAGCCGTCCGGCACGGAATGCAAAGCCTGCGCAACTTCGGCCAGGATCTCAGCCCGCCGATGTTCCTCGTGGGTCTTCTGGACGAGACGGCTGGCCTCCAGCAGACTGCCTAACTGACCCGCCAGAATCGTCGCTTTCGCCGCCAAATCGTCGTTGAAAAAGTCGGGGTCGGATTGATGCAGGAACACTGCCGCCCCAATGACTACCTTCGAAACGACTAAAGGGGCGGCCAACATGGCTCGGGCATGAAATTCGGCAGCCATGGCATAGCGCGACGACTCCAGGTGGTTCACATAAACCGTTTTGCGCTGGTGAACCGCTTCCACCGCCACCGCACTCTCGCTGGTTTTTATCCGCGTCCCACGGAAACGATCCGCCAGATGGCCGTCGGCTTCCACACCCAGCAACTCTGCTTCAGAAATAAACTCCCAGAGGTAGGCGCCGTCCACTTGAAAGAACTCACGCGTGGCCCGGCAGAATACATGGATTAGAGCGGCAGGAGCGGTCCCTTGCGCGGCTACGGCTGAAAACTGCAAGAGCAATCTCTGAAAAGCGTCTTCCCCGTGGGCACCCCCACGTTTCAGCACCGTCGCATCTTCGGTTTGGTTGGTCAGAAACCGCCTCCCGGCAGACGCTACAGACTTACAAGTAACTGAATATACAGGAAATCTATCCCCAATCTCAATTTGAGTCAACATAGTAAACAGCCGACGTTTTACGGCAAAAACCGCGCCGACTTGCCAGCCGGAGGTGTCACCTTGAGACACCAAGACGCCAGTGAGACTATTTTCAGCTTTTTCCCGACCCTTTCACTACGGCCAAATTCATCATTAACTAGCTAATATTAAAAGACTTACATGCTGTGTGAAGGCGTTCTTGAGAAACTCCTAAGGCTGGCATTGGCATTGCACTTGGAATAAGCGAGGTCATTTCCTGAGGAGGAATTGTGTCTCTAAGAACCTTACGAATGTATCTGGGTTGTGCCCTGTTGGCAGGGATGGCGATGACCATGGTATCTCGCCCCTTCCAGGCCCTGGCTCAAGAAGAAATAGGGTCGCGCAAGATTAAGTCCAAAGTGGCTCCCACGTATCCCGAGATTGCACGCCGGATGGCTATCGCCGGCAAGGTGAAATTATCGGTGGTGATTGCCGCCAATGGCACCGTGAAAGACGCCAAAGTAATTGGGGGCCATCCAATTCTGGTCAACGCTGCCATGGATGCAGTCAAGAAATGGAAATATGAACCAGCCGCTACCGAGACATCAGGCACAGTCGAGTTCACGTTCCAACCTGAGCAGTAGAAAAAGTTGCGCCGGTGAATACGCCCTCTGGGCGTTGCAGAAAAAACGTAGTCCGCGGAGGAGCAGCAAATGACGATTAGCAAGAAACTCTACATGAACTTCGGAGCCGTCCTTGCGATGGTCATCGTGTTGTTCCTGGTGAACCTGATTGCGGTGGAACGGGAACATGCTGCCAAAGCAGCTGCCTCGCAGGCTTTGCAAATGGCGGCAACGACCAACAAGATCCAGTTCCAGATGATGCAGAACCGGCTTTACCTGAGCAACTATCTGCTGAGTGGCGATAGCCGGGAAATCGACCGGATGAATGACGGGGTTCGACTACTCAACGATGCCCTGGTGGACAGCGAGAAACAGAGCAACTCCGACCAACAGCGGACTGCATTGGACAAGGTCCAGAAGAATGAGCAGTCCTGGGCCACCGAGTTTGCCGCGCCGCTGCTCGAAAAGCGGAAAGAAGTGGACGCAGGCAATGCCACCGTCGCCGATCTGCAAATTTTTTATCTGCAAAAGGACGCTTCGTCCTGGGTGAAGAATTCCACCGACTACCTGGATGCCGCCGACCAGGAGAACAAAAAGCTCCTCGATGAACGTCGCAAATCTGACGAGAGTGCAGGAACCTGGACCATCCTGATCGCCGGGTTCAGTACTCTTGGCGCACTCGCACTCGGTGTAGTCATCGCTTATCGCAGTGCCAAATCCATTACCGAGCCGCTAAACAAGCTGATGAATGTGGCCCAGCAGATCGGCACTGCCGGCGATTTAGACCATGCCATCGATGTCAAGGGTGACGACGAAATCGGGCAACTGGCCCGGACTTTCACCAGCATGGTGAATTATTTGAAAGAAATGGCGGCGATTTCCGAAGCCATTGCCGGAGGCAATCTGAGCGTCGAGATCGAGCCCCGTTCGAAGAACGACACTTTGGGCAACGCCTTCAGCCGCATGGTCGAAGGGTTGAGAAGTCTGGTCCGCAATGTCCGCGATGCTTCCACCCAGGTGGCGAGCGCTTCCAGCCAGGTGGCCGGCGCCTCCGACGAATCGGCGAAAATCAGCCTGCAAACTTCATCCGCAATCGACGAAGTCACCAGCACCATGCACGAAATGAGCGTCAACGTGCAGAACATGGTGAAGAGTACCCAAGTGCAGGCTTCGAGCGTGAGCGAGACGTCCGCATCCATTGATGAAATGGTCGCATCGATCCAGCGCGTGGCTGACACCGCGAAAGTTCTGCTGGACATCTCCAACCGTTCGCGAGAGGAAGTCCACAGCGGCATCACCACCATGGACAAAGCCACCGACGGACTGAACAAGATCAACGTCACCATCCGTTCGTCCGGCCAAATCATCGACGTCCTCGGTCAACGTGCAGACGACATCGGCAAGATCATCGAGGTCATCGACGATCTGGCCGAACAAACCAATCTGCTGGCGTTGAACGCGGCCATCGAAGCGGCCCGCGCCGGAGAACACGGACTCGGATTCGCCGTAGTCGCCGACGAAGTTCGCAAGCTGGCTGAAAAATCGGCCCAGTCCACCAAGGAAATTTCGGAACTCATCCAGAGCATTCAAAAAGAGGCCCGCAAAGCCGTCGACAACATGGAGCAGAGCACCACCATCGTGAACGAAGGCTTGGGTCTCGGCGAGGAATTAAACGGCGCATTGCGCAAGATCTCCAATGTGGTCACGGAAGTTTATAAATTCGCCCAGGAGATTGGCGCAGCCACCAACGAGCAATCGCATGGCTCGTCGCAGATTGCGCGCGCTACCACCCGGCTGAACGAAATCACGCACGAGATCAACTCGGCCGTCGAAGAACAGGCTTCTGGCGCTCACGCCGTGGTCAAGGCCATGGAGCGCATGCGGGAACTGGTGCAGCAGACCACCTCGGGTTCCACGGAATTGGCGGCTTCGGCGGAGCAGATGTCGAAGATGTCGCGCGATCTGCTGGATTCCATGGACCGCTTCGCCCTCGAACAAATCGACCGGGTGTTGGGAACCAAAGCTGGCAAAGGACTTGCCCGGCAAGCTGTGGCTGGGGCCCGGAGCTGAATTCCGCGATGACCCGCGAACTGCACATCGTCGGCTTTCAAGTGGGACGCGAGACCTATGGCGTCTCCATCACTTCCCTGCACGAAATTGTGCGCGTGCCCGAAATCACGGCCGTGCCCGATGCCCCGGATTACATGGAAGGGGTCATCAATCTGCGCGGGAAAATTGTTTCGGTGATCGATCTGCGCAAACGCCTGGGTGAAATTCAGGTCGCGCCCAGCCGCCGCAACCGGATTCTGGTCGTCGAACACAACGCCCGGCTCTCCGGTTTGATCGTCGATGCGGCGTCCGAAGTGCTCAAAATTCCTTCCGAAGATGTGGAGCCTGCACCCCACGAATTTCAGGAAGGCGGCTTGAATTGCGTAACCGGACTGGCCAAATACAAAGGCCGCCTGATCGTGTTGCTGGATATTGCCAAACTGCTCGACTACACCGGCGTGCGGGCAAAAACCGTCGGTGGAGAGAGCACGTCAGTCGCAAAAATTGGAGAAGAGAGTAAGGCTAAGAGCGCTGCCGCTGCAAAATAAGGGACACGAAAGACAATCATGAGCGCACCAGGCGTCGCCACCCAGCTGTCCGAACCCGAGCTCAAGCTTCTGCAAGCGCTCGTGTACCAGGAATGCGGCATGCATTTCGACGAACGCCGTGCCCACTTCCTGCAGGACCGCCTGCAACGCCGCCTCAAAGAGTGCCAGATGGATTCGTTCTACAGTTACTATCGCCTGCTGATCAGCCAGGAAGGCAAACAGGAACTGTCCCGTCTGCTGGAAAACCTGACCGTCAATGAGACCAGCTTTTTCCGCAACAAGGCGCAACTCGATCTGTTCCACAAACGCATCCTCGACGAACTCCTCCGCTCCAAACAAGCTCGAGGAGACCAGGTCCTCCGCATCTGGAGTGCCGGCTGCTCCACCGGCCAGGAACCGTACACAATTGCGATGATGGTCGCCGATTCTCTGGCCTACCACCATCTCCGGACTCCCGCATCGGTGGAAACAACCTGGCCGAAGCCGTTAATTCCTCTGCCCTGGAAAGTGGAAATCCTCGCCAGCGACATCAATTACCAGGTCTTGCGCGCGGGCCAGGAAGGCATCTACGCCGAACACCACATGAACTCGGTGGACTACAACTATCGCCTCCGCTATTTCGACAAAGTCGGGGAGAGATATGCCATCAAGAAAGCGCTCAAGGAATTCATCCACTTCGATTTCCACAATCTGAAAACGGAATACTTGCCGCAGCGTAACGATGTCATCTTCTGCCGCAACGTCATGATGTATTTCGATGAAGCCGAGCAAAAGCGCCTGGTGGAAAAATTCGCGCGCTGCCTCAACCCCGGCGGCTACCTGCTCGTGGGTCATGCCGAAAGCCTGTTGGGTCTGACAGACAAATTCTCCATGATCTACCACGACAGCGGCACCGCCTATCAGAAGATCGAGGGGGCACGATGACCCAGTTTTCTGACGAACGCGGCGCGGAACTACGCGAACTCTTCTTCGAGACCTCGCAGGAACTGCTGCAAGCGCTGAATGACGAAGCTCTCAAGCTGGAAAAGAACCCGAACGACACGGAAATCATACGCAGCATTCGCCGCGTTGTTCATACTCTGAAAGGGGACGCTGCCGCTTGTGGCTTTCGCGAACTGAGCGAATTGGCCCATGAATTCGAAGATGCCCTGGCGGTGGAAACAACCGCCTCACTCACTTCCCTTGCCGAAGTGTCCTTCTCCGCTGCTGACATATTTAGCGACATGCTGGCTTGCTATCGCCGCAACGCCAAGCTGCCTTCGACTGACGCTCTGCATAAAGCCATTCGTGAACTGGCCGATGCACCGCAGGGGAAAAAATCCAGGAAAAAGAAATCTGCGGGTCACGGCGCGGTCACGGTGTGGACCGAATACGAAAAACTGGCCATCCAGGATGCCTCGGCTCAGGGCCAGCGTGTTTTCCATATCACTGCGCAAATCGATCCTCTATGCGCCATGCCGATTGCCGCCCGCCAACTCGTTCTGAATGCCGTCGCCTCAGTCGGCAAAGTGCTGGGTGCCAGGCCGGAAGCCAGTTCTACCGAGAACGCCAAGAAAATCGAGCTGCTCCTGGCCAGTGACAAGACCGCCGATCAGGTGATCGCAAGATGCAAAATTCCCACGGTAATTTCCCACGTGGAATTGGAGACGATTGCCGGCGCAGTAAAAAAGCAAAAGAATCCCATACCCGTTGCCGCGCCTGAAGAAACCATTGCAGCGCCAATTGAAACGGCTCCTGAAGCTGACTCGACCGAGGAAGTGCGCTTTGAGGAGCAGGAATTCGCTGCCCCAACGCTTCCCACCACCGTCGTGGCTGAAAATATCCTGCGCGTAGACGCCGAGCGGATCGATAACGTACTCAACCTCGTGGGCGAGCTCATTATCGGCAAATCGATGTTGCAACAGGCTTTGAATGAATTCGCCAAGCGCTACCCGAAAGAAGCCATCCGCGGACGTTTCGCCGACGCCATGGGTTTTCAGGCACGCGTGCTGAACGATTTGCAGCGTTCGGTCATGAAAGTTCGCATGGTCCCGGTGGAACAACTCTTCCGGCGGTTTCCTCGCATGGTCCGCGATGTCTCCCGCCTTTGCGGCAGAAAAGTGGAACTGGTGATCAGCGGGCAGGATACCGACGTCGACAAAACGCTTCTCGATGCCATCGCCGAGCCACTAACGCATATCGTACGCAACGCTATCAGTCACGGAATTGAGAGTCCGGAAGAACGAGTTCGCCTCGACAAGCCGGCTCATGGGACCATCCGCCTGGACGCATATCACCAGGGTAATCAGCTCATTGTGGAAATTCGCGACGACGGCAGCGGCATCGATCCTGAAAAAGTAAAAGCTCGCGCCTTAAAACAAGGCCTGGCCAGCGCTGAAGAAGTTGCCCACTTCAGCGAGGCGGAAATTCTTGATCTGGTGTTCCGCCCGGGATTCAGCACCGCGGAAGAAATTACGGAAGTCTCCGGACGGGGCGTGGGGCTCGACGTGGTTCGCAGCGTATTGCACCGCCTGAAGGGTACCGTCGAAATTCAGACTCGGGTGGGCCAAGGCACCACATTTCGGCTCAAACTGCCACTTACCCTGGCCATTATCAAGGCGCTCTTGTTCCGGGTCGAGCAGCGACTGTACGCCATCCCTCTGAACGCGGTTGCGGAAATCGCTCGCGCCCATGAATCCGATTTGCACCGGGTGGATAACTACGAAGTCTTGCAGTTACGCAATCAGGTGCTTCCACTGGTACGCATGGGACGCCGAGGCACGGAACGCACCGACCATCGGGCGGGAAAAATCTTCATTCTGGTCATTAGTTTTGGCGAACGCAAACTGGGATTGATTGTCGATGCCATGGAAGGCGAAGAAGAATTGGTCATCAAGACGCTCGATGATCAGACCGTGGCCACGGACCTGGTGAGTGGTGCATCCATTCTGGGCGACGGCCGTGTGGTCCTGATCATGAACCTTGCCGCCATCATGGAACGCTTCTCCAAGTCCGGACGCGATCAGAGTTCTGGCCTCTCTTCTGGCCTGTTACTTTCGCATGCGGAACGAGCCCGCCTGAATACCTCTTCGGCCATGTCTGCAGCTATGTCAGCTGGGGAGGTGCGGCAATGACCCCCACCGTACGCGTGCTGGTGGTGGATGATTCCGCTCTCATGCGCAAGCTGATTCCACAAATTCTGAAGACCGACGATTCCATTGAAGTCGTCGGCACCGCCATGGACGGAAATTTCGGCCTGAAAAAGATCGAGGAATTGAAACCCCAGGTCGTGACCCTCGATCTGGAAATGCCCGGCATGGGCGGCCTGGACATGCTCAAAGAAATCATGCGCCGCCACCATTTACCGGTCATCGTGGTGAGTTCTCACAGCACAAAAGGAGCGTCGGTCACGCTCAAGGCGCTGGCGCTCGGGGCCTTTGATTTCGTCGCCAAACCCAACGATGTTCATGCACGCATGCCCGAGATTGCCCGTGACTTGATTGCCAAGATTAAAGCCGCAGCCCAGAGCCGGGGCGTGCAATTGACTCCCAGCCTGGAAAATTTACGTCCATCGGGCAAAGTCCGGCTCGATACCAAGAAGCAGCCCACGCGCATCGTGGGAATCGGTATTTCCACTGGCGGACCCCAGGCGCTGCAGTATGTACTGTCACAGCTACCCGGTGATTTTCCGGGAAGCATCGTAGTGGTGCAGCACATGCCCGAAGGTTTTACCGAAATGTTTGCCCGCCGTCTGGATGAAAGTTGCTCGATCAGCGTCAAAGAAGCGCAATCAGGAGACCTGCTACTGGCCGGCCGTGTACTCATTTGTCCCGGCAGCCGCCACATCAAGGTCAAACGGTTACCGCTCGGAGATGTCGCGGTGCTGAGTGACGATCCGCGGGTAAACGGGCATCGCCCTTCGGCAGACGTTCTATTCAAAAGCCTCTCTGAAGAATTTGGCGCCAAAGGCATCGCCGTAATCATGACAGGAATGGGCGAAGACGGAGCTCAAGGCTTGGGCCTGGTCAAAGCCGCAGGAGGAATGACCCTGGCCCAGAGCGAGGATTCATGCGTCGTATACGGCATGCCCAAGGCAGCCATTGAACGCGGTTTTGCCATGCGTGTGGTGGCGTTGGATGTGCTCGCGAATACATTGCAGTCACAGTGTTTGCCGGCCCGCAGCGGGGCGGTCGCAGGTTAAGAACAATTTTTCTCTGGTATGGCAAGAACAAATACCGGCGATGGATGAAAGCTGGAGGAGGTTCGATATGGAGCAGTTTGCAGCAGTAAAACGCAGCAAGGACGGGCAGCCAGTCCGCTATTTAATCGTGGACGATTCCGTTTTCGCGCGCAAAAATCTCGGCCGCATTGTGGAATCGTTCGGCGGGCAGATTGCGGGCGAAGCCGGCGACGGCTTGACCGCCATCACCGAATACGAACGCATCAATCCCGACATCGTGCTCATGGACATCACCATGCCGCAGATGGAAGGTATTGAAGCCGCGGAAAAAATCGTACAAAAGCATCCCGAAGCACGCATCGTCATGGTGTCCTCCGTGGGTTATCAGGAGAACATTGTGGCCGCATTGCAGCGGGGCGCGCGTCATTTCGTGCAGAAGCCGGTCAAACCGGAAGTGCTGTACGAAGTCATCAAGTACGTGCTGGGAGAAGATGGCAGCGCAGCTCTGGCTGCCGGCGCAGGAGCCTAACATGAAGATGGAGTTGATCCAGCCGTTCATCAATGCGGCCGACGCCGTGCTGGCGCAGGGGCTGCAATGTCCCATGCAGATCGGGAATCTCAGCATGGAAGAAGAGGCCTATCGCCGCAAGGGCGTAGCGGCTTTAGTGTGGCTGAGCGGGGACATCGAAGGACGAATTATTTTCGATCTGGATACCCAGAGCGCGGTCCGCGTAGCCAGCAAGTTCGCGGGTATCGAACTGCCGGAGACTGACAGTCTGGTGCGGGAAGCGGTTTGCGAACTGGCCAACCAAATCGTCGGCAATGCCGTAGCTACGCTCAACGATCAGGGCTTTCATTTCCGCGTGCATCCGCCGGTTCTCCATACCACCGACGGCGCCAAGAGCACCGAGGACACCGAAGCTCTCGTGCTGTGCTTTGAAACCTGCATTGGCAATGTGTTTATGAATATTGCCCTGCGCTACAACTGCGTACAATCCAAGACCCAGACCGCCGTCGCCGGATAGCTGTTTCGCTTGGGAATATCGCGATTTACCAGTTGTTGGTGAAATTGCGATTTTTCGTCAACTATCTGAGTTCAGCTGGCACTGGTCTGGTCATACGACTCACCAGGAGTTGAGAGTGGGTGTAGCGTGACACACGCGCGGTTCCCCGGGGGTGCGATGGTAAAGAAACAATCGGTCGTGGCACTTGTTCTGTTCCTGCTGATTCCCTTGGTCTGGAGGCTGGGGGGAATTCTGTTCAACCGGATTAATCCCGAAGTTGCGGCAGGTCATCCGAACTATGTGCAAAACTACCATCTGCTCAGTCTGCTGAAACACGTGTCTTTATGGGGATCTGAAGCGGGTGTGGTCGTCTTGTTCCTACTGGTGTGCCTTCTGGTGATCCGCTCCAAGAAGCGATCCCTCCTATGGCTGTTTCTGGCGGCATTGGGGCCTTTCGGGTTCGCCGTTCTGGCAATGCTGAACGACCGGGCGCCTTTGGAGACAGACCAGTATGCCCGGTTCGTGCGCAGCCTGAACGGGTTTGTGCGCGTCGGCTACGAACTTTTCACCTTCGTGATCATATGGGTGCTCGCCTATGAGGGCATGGTTCTCAAGCGCACACTGATGATCAGGCATGAGGCAGCCATCACTGGAATGTCGACCACGCAGATCATGGATCTCCAGAACGCTTCGAGTGGGATGTGGGCGTTCGCCGAGGGGAACGAAGTAATGTACCTGGTCATTCTTCTCTACCTGCTTTGGCCCATCGTCTTTAGCATCGCGGGTCGTGTGGCAGTGACTACGGCGTCACCCAACGCACGTTGAGTCTCGATTTCAAGCCGTCCGCCCTAAGTCCCGATAAATGCGTTTAAAATTTCTGCTTGCAACCTATTGCTCATCGTAGGCGGATGACGGCCAACCCGGAACTTGGTTGTTGTAAACAGGCATACACTCACAACCCAGTTGTTGGAGTAATTGCGATGTTACGACAACAATCCATAACAGAAATGTTCTCGTCGGCGTTGCAAATTGTTTCACATTGACGCGAACAGGGATTGAGCGGACAATGGCAGCCGTTCTTGGCCAAAATTCCGGGCCAGATAGATGAACGCAGGCAAAAAACAGGGAAGAGGAGGGCACCATGACTTACAAAATGTTTCGCATTGCTTTAGCGATCGTTCTGGGCAGCTTTGGGCTCGATTCTGCTGCTTGGGCGGCGAAATGTTCAAACGCCTCTCTGAGTGGCACCTACGGGTTTCAGCACGACGGCACAGATAGCAACGGCACCCCTGCCACCGCCGCCGTGAGCCAGATCACGTTTGACTCAACCCCAGGCACGTTTACCGTAGAAACTACAGCATCTCATGACGGCGTGATTGCCACCGAGTCTCTCAGCGGAACTTACGCAGTCACCTCGAACTGCACCGGCACTGGCTACCCCACGGGAGCCAGCCCCTTCTCTATTGTGGTTACGCCGAGAGGATTCTTGGCCCTCCACCTTTTTTCCGAGGGATTCGCCGTGAAGCAAGGCTCCCCGACCTGCACCGATGCCGGAGTCAAGGGTAGTTTTGGGTTTGAAACAACCGGCGTCTTCCTCGCAACGGGAGCGGTGGCTTTCATCGGTGAGTTGAAATTAACGGTCAACCCTTCTGGAGAAGGAGTGATAAGCGGACGCATAGCGAGTAGCGAGAATGGCACGTTTCTCACGTTCGAGCCCGTCACCGGTTCTTACAGGGTCGGCACGGACTGCAGGGGCAGAGCTACCATAACGCCGAAGGGGCAGTCCGAAATGCACTTCAGCCTCGTGATTGTGGACGACGGGAAGGAAATGCTAGCCGTTGAGACGGACGCGGATACGGTTGTCAGCGGTACTCTGGTGAAGGCAATTAAGTAACGAAGACGGGAGCATCGGCTCGGCGTGCAACCATGCCGAGTGATTGAGAGCCCCGCGCTGTGAGCGCTGCGAACCAGCTTCTGCGCGGATTCCAAAAATCCCCCTGCCAAGTATCCGAAGGATCCGATAACTGTTGTAAACAGGCCATCACCCCAACGATCAGCGACTCAGAGCTTATTTTTTGAAGAAATACCATGCTGCGATCACAATCAGGGCGATTGCTATAAGCCAAAGAGACGAACTGTTCATTCCAGTTTTCTTAGCCATGCAGCGATTCTAATGGCTGGGCCCTAAATTGAAAACTGCAAAAGCTTCCGGCCGTTTGTAGGTGTGTAGTAGCGCAAGAAACCAAAGACTCTTCGGGCCTCACACCGCTCTGGCTTTTCTCACCGCTTTAGGCAGCGCACTAAGTCGAGGCCATTCGGCGATACCATTGGCCCGCACCAACTGCAACGAGTGAAACGTCGGCTCCGGCGTTCCCTCAATCATGATAACTATTCCAGGCCGACCTTGAATTGAAACGTCGGCTTCAATCAAGGACAGGTGGTGGCCGTCGCCAGTCCGCAGCACCCAGTTAATCGTGGCATCCGTCCCGACTTGAACCCGCAGCCACTTTTCGAATGCCATGTGCGGAAGTGCCGAGTCGAATTGCAACGCAGGTGTCTGCTTTACGCGGGCGATTAGCTTAGCAGCTGGTCAGTGAGGGTCGGCTGAGCCGACACGAGAACGGAACTGACGGTCAGATAAAGTGCAAACAAAGTCAGTGCTCTCACGAGTCCTCCTGTGCCCTCGAGCGCTAAGCGGTCGCTGCGGAGGCTAAAATGCAGCTGACTCAGGTCTTCTTCGATGCCCCGCTACGACTTCCTAAAAAAGTTTCCAGACGTAATGCGCCATCAGCCCGAGAAACAGCAATGCCAATACCACTGCCCAAAGAACAAAATGCTCGGTCAATTTCGGCGAATTGATTTCTTTCTTATCCATTTTTTTTCTTAGGGCCCCGCAACCATGAACAACGGATTCTGCGGCGGCGGCGGACACACCCCATTCACCGCCGGTCCCTGGTTAAAGGGACAGAGCCCGCTCACCGGATCCGGGTCCGGCGCTTTGAATGCGCTGAGTGGGGCGTTGATCTGCGTTACCAAACTGTCGGATTGAAAAACCTCGCCGGGAGAATTAATCGGGACCGTCGTAATAATCGACGTATTTGCCTGGTCACAGCTAGCTGCGTAAACCCGGGTAGTCGGGTTATTGTCGCCCGAGGAGGCGATGGAAATGCGGAAGCCCAGTGGGGCCTGGTTGAAGCCGAGGGTAGATCCCGAAGCGGAATTTGGCCGCGCCGCGTCGCAACCCGTCGGATAATCCGTTATGTCGCTAACAATCGGGGTGGAACCGAGCGAAATTACGTTCCCCGGTATGTAGTTGGTTGAGTTGAATACCGAAACTTGTGAGCAGATGTTTCCGCTGGCCGTATCTTTCTGATAGCTCGCCACATAAACCCGGCTGCCATCTGCAAGCGCGGTCAACGAAACTGGAACTGGGGCGACGCTGGTTGCGCACGCCGTGCCCGGGCTTGGCACCATGCTGATGGGCCCGGGCAGCAGAGACGCCGGCAGACTCCCGGAAGCATCAAAGGCCCAGAACGCGTTCCCCGCAGAACTGAGCACGTACAAACGATTGAGCTTGCCGTCATAAATCATGAAATCCGCGCCCGCAGCGGTACCGACTGTGCCAATCACCGAATCGGGGGTGGTCGTCGGATCAATAACCGAGATATTCCCACTGCTTTTGTCAAGAACGTAGACTCTCTGGCTATCGGAACGGGTTGCCGCCCACACCGGAGAAGTTCCAACCGTGGTTAAGACTACGCCTACCGTGTCATCCACGGTATTGATGCTGGTCACCGATCCGTTGCCCTGATTCACTGAATAAATCTTCGCGGCATTAGGCAGCTCCGCCAATGTCACCGGATGCGCCAGCGGGTTGGGAATCGACTTGGTCGGATCCACCGCAACGTTGGCCACTACAAGATTGGTAGAGGTGTTGATCACTGAAACTGTTCCGTAGTTGTAGTTAGCCACATAAACCTTGCCATTTTCCGTGGTGTGCACAAAAACCGGTATGGCGAGCACCACTCCCGGCGTATCCGGCAGGGCAATCGTGGTTTGTTTACTGGAGCTTGACGTCGTACTTGCCGAAATCGTGTCTTCAAAGCTGTTGGCCACATACCAGGTGCTGCCATTGGGCAGCACGGCGGCGTGAATGGGACCAAGGCCGGCGTCAGTCTGCGCGGCGACGCTGTCACCCGAATTGTCAAAGCGCATCACACTGCCGGCGAATGGAGGCTGGGAAGGTGGGATGAGCGTAGGCTGGGGGTTCATTCCATTGCCGCTTAGAGTGAGCATGAAATGAAAAGTTCCGGGAGTCGGCGGAGGTGGAATGATGGGAAAAGCCACCGGCCGGTAGGTTTCCCCGCAACTGGTACAAATAAATAGCAGCAGCAAAGCGAAAGCCACTCGCGCCGCGCGTATCCTGATCATCGACACCCCAACCAAAGCATTCATGAATTCACAGCGGTCAACGAGGAATTTTCTATTCTAAAGCGAAGCTGGCTTAAGCGCCAGCGCTCCCACCCATATAGCGATAGCCCCAGACTAGATTAGTGCCGGGAAACAGGTACAAAGGTTGCATGTGAACGGTAGAAATTAAGTCCTGGCACCTGGCGGCGAAGGAAGAGGCGAATCATACTCCGCTGCTCGTAAGGCAGAAACAATCTCAAATTGATTCACTTCCAGCTAAGTTGTTGATCTCTCGTTGAAGGCTTTTCAGGAGCAGAAATAGCATTCACGACGCTCTCCAGAATGCCCGTAAAGCCAGCTTGCAGGGTCGCAGGCGAAGGGCGAGGCGTTGCATGAGGGTTGGGGGCCAGAAAGACGGCGCGGCACGTTTATATCGAAGCCGGCGGAAATATTATCTTAGAGTTATAAATCTGAGTTACAGAATTAACCTCAGGCCCCGCCGCGAGATCTCTTTCCGGAAGCCGCTGGCGCGCGATGGGTTGTAGCCGCCGGTTTCTTCTTGCCTTCCATCTCGGCCAGGCTGGCTTTGAGAGCCGACATCAGATCCACAACCGGCGCAAGTTTTTTCGGCTTCTCCACTTCGGCGATCTTGCCGCCTTCTAACTTGGTTTGAATCAGGTTCTTGAGATTATCCTGAAAAGTGTCGTGATATTTCTCCGGGTCCCACTCTGCGGCCAAAGCGTCGATCAACTGATGCGCGACCTTAACTTCCGCATCTTTCAATTCGACATCGGGCGCGCCAAACTCTTCGACCTGGCGGACTTCCTCGGCGTAATACATGGTGTGCAGCATCATTCCGCCCGAATGCGGGCGCAAGAACACCGTGTATTCGCGATTGTGCATGGTGAGCTTGGCGATCGCCACATACTCGCTCTCCTCAAGGGCTTTGGTGAGAAGCGCATAAGGACGGCGTCCGGCTTCTTCGGGAACCATGTAGTAGGAAGATTCAAAGTACACCGGATCCACTTCGCTGGTTTTCACAAACTCCAGGATTTCCATGGTCTTGGCGGTTTGCGGCTCGATCTTCTTGATCTCTTCCGGTTCAATGACGACGTATTCGCCTTTGCGAAACTCGTAGCCCTTCACAGTGTCGCTGCGCTCCACGACTTTGCCGTCGGCGAGGCAAACATATTGCTGCTTGAGGCGAGACAAGTCATCGCGATGCAGCATGTTGAAGGAAATTCCCGAACTGCGCGCGCCGGAAAAAAGACGTACCGGCATGGAAATCAATCCGAAAGTCAGATACCCAGACCAAACCGAGGCCGCCATAAAGTTTCCCCTTGTGAACCGTCACTCATAAAACCAGGCGCAGAGCACGCCAAGGCACTGAGTTTAAACTAGAACCGGATTGGATGCAGCTAACATCGCCCAGGTAATCCAAAGCTAACGCACGACTAGTAGAACGGATTTCGCCGGGCCACAACCGATAGTAGTATCTGAATTGGTACAGGGCCTCCGCAGCAGACAAACTACGAATTTCGCGGAATATCACAGCAAATGCATGACTTAGCGATGATCACCGGCTGGATGCCCCTGTTATCAAGGCCGCAGCTCGAGATTGCGGCCGTGGTTACGCTCATTTTCGCTGGACTTGGGCGGTGGTTGCGAGGGGTGACCTGGTCGGGAGCGCTGGCGGGAGCGGTGGTTTGCTTTCTGCTCTACGTGAGTGCCGGGGCCGGAGCGGTCGGTGTTTTGGTTTCAGTCTTTGTCCTCACCTGGATGGCTACTCGTTTCGGCCGGTCACATAAACAACGATTGGGAACCGCCGAGAAAGGCGACGGACGACGAGCCTCGCAGGTGCTGGCCAATCTTGGCGTGGCCACGGTCGCTGCCGTTTTGTATGCGATCCATGGCAGGGTAGGATTTTTGTTGGCGATGGCGGCGGCACTTTCGGAAGCGGCGGCGGATACGGTTTCGAGTGAGATCGGGCAAGCGGTGGGAACGAATCCCCGTTTGATTACGACGTGGAAAGCGGTGGCTCCGGGAACGGATGGCGGGGTTACCGTCACGGGAACTCTCGCAGGCGTGATGGCGGCAGCTGTGGTTGGCGTGGTGTGCGTGATTGACTGGACTCGTGCCCTGGAAGTGGATTCGGGATCGTAGTTGGGGCAGCAACGGTGGGGATGATTGCTGATAGTTTTCTGGGCGCGTGGCTGGAACGACGGGGAATCTTGAATAACGATCTGGTGAATTTTCTGGGGACGCTAATCGCTGCGGTCGTGGCACTCCTGCTGGTGTCATAAGAAGCTCCGTGGAAAAGCGACGCGTACGTCAAACCTCTCCAGATAACGCGGCCCTGAAAGGGCCGCTCTTCCACGGTGGCTTCAGACAAAATCCCAAGCGGGTGCGAGTGGAATCCCAGGGTCTCGCAAAAAAGACGCGAGACATCGGGGCACGCAGCGATCGGGCTGCGGGGCCCTGCAGGAAGGTAGTATTATTTCCCTGTGCCGCAGCTTCTCCATGACGACACCTTCCGCCGGCTCTGTCGCGGGCGTGACCTGCTCGCCGCCGAATATCAATCCCGGGTTCTTCTCGAACAGGCGGCACGCGAAGCTTGTCTTTCCGAATTTCATTTCCATCGTCTATTCCGTGCTACTTTCGGCGAGACTCCGCATGATTTTCTCACTCGCCTACGCATGGACCGTGCCAGGCAGATGCTCGCTTCTGAGCGCAGCGTCACCGAAGTATGCTTCGAAATCGGCTATGGAAGTTTGGGATCGTTCTCCAGCAAATTCCGTGCCCAGTTTGGCCGTGGCCCTGCCTCGTTCCAGCGCGAGGTCCGCCGCATCTTCGGCTACAGTGCTCCCTGGCGTGTGCTGATGGTACCGGCATGCTTTCTACAGCCGCGGGCTGCGGAATTGAAAACCGGGATCGAATAGCAAGAATCGAGAAGCACCGCCTGCAGCGGTTCGCTACCTTCTTGGTGGAGGAGAACAATCATGATCCAGAAAATGTCCCATACAACTATCTATGTCCTCGATCAGGACCAGGCCAAGGATTTCTACGTTGATAAGCTGGGTTTTGAACTCAAGGCTGATTACACGGCACCGAACGGCTTCCGGTGGCTCACGGTCGCTCCCAAAGGACAGTCTGAGGTGGAGCTTGCCCTGTTGAAGATCGGCAGCGGCGGCGACTTCGGCCGAATGAAGGGTGGGGACTCCGCGGAAACTGCCAAGAAAGACGTGGACGCGATGGCCGCACTGTTGAAGAAAGGCTGGTTCAGCGCCGGCGCTTTCCAAACCGCAGATTGCCGCAAGACCTTTGCAGAATTGAAGGCCAAAGGCGTGGAATTCGTCGCCGAACCAAAAGATGAGTTCTTCGGCGTGGTAGCGGTATTTAAAGATCCGTTTGGAAATTGGTTCAGCATGACCCAACCAAAGACCTAACTGAGGGTCCTCCTGACGTCCTCATACGCCCTTTAGCTGAGGAACTCTGAGAGGTTTTGTGGAGGAGCGCGTTTTCAGCGCCGCGTAAATCAACCACCTTAAACAAGGCGGCCCTGAAAGGGCCGCTCTTCCTCGGTGGCTTCAGACAAAAATCCCAAGCGGGATTGTCCGTGGAATCCCACGTCTCGCAAATGCGGCGAGACACGGGGCACCCGGCCTTTCAGTCAGTCCGGACCCGTGTTAGCATCTCTCGCAACATAAGGAAGACACCCATGGCCCATGCGCCGACGAGCATCCCGACAGCGGTTTGGAACAAACCTGGGAAGGCAAAGCTGGCGGCCAAGACTGTCGCTTGGATCGGCATTGTCGGCATTGCTCTCGCGTTCGTCTGGAAGTATGTTTTCTTCTACTACCTTCACTACAACGCGGCTTCGTTCGACTCGTACTGGACGCGCCGGGTGTGGCTGTTGCTGCACATCAGTGGGGGAACTCTCGCCTTGCTGATGGGCCCGTGGCAGTTCTGGACTGGGCTTCGCAATAAACATTTCCAGATCCATCGCTGGACTGGACGGCTATTTCTGCTCGGCGTCGCCGTTGGCGTGATTGGGTCGATCGGCCTGGCGTTTTCCATCACCTCGGGTTGGGCTTTTGAAGTGGGCCTGATGGGTCTGGCGTCCGCCTGGACGATCACGACCGGCATGGCCTATTACACGATACGCAAGGGACTGGTGCAGTTCCATAAGGAGTGGATGATCCGCGCCTACGTGGTGACCTTCGCTTTCGTAACCTTCCGTATATTGAGCGATTATGGTCCGACTTCGAGGCTGCAACCGGAAAACGATCGCAGCATCATCATTACCTGGGTCTGCTGGGTGGTGCCGCTGGGGATCACCGAACTGATTTTCCAATGGCGGCGGGTCAGAGTTGCTATGAATCCTCGTTGATCTGCTCTTTTTCTGAAAATCCCACGCGGATGAGTTCGCAGAATCCCGCGTCTCGCAAAAGCGGCGAGACAAGCGGCACCCGGGCCGAGAGCTTACTTTGCTGCTGTGGCTGGAGCGTTGGAATCTTCGCGGACGGGGAATCCTAGTGTGCCGGCTGCGTCTGAGCCCATATCGTAGATGCCTGTGCGCAGATAGACATCTGCTCCCTTGGGCACATCGATTTCCTTGTGCATCTGCAGACCTACCTTCAGCAAGCTTGCGTAAACCGTGGGTTTCAATATCAATTCGCCTTTTGTACTTACAAAGTTCAGAGGCTTGCCTTCTGGATCATAGGCGACGAGCATCACTTCAATGTTGGCATGACGGCCACCGTCGGGCATAGGGTCGAGTTTGAGGTCCTGCACCGAGACGGCGAAATCCACGCCGTAGCGGGTCGTCGGCCCTTTCAATTCGGTGTTGCTGCCGGCGCGCGGCGCGTCCGCGGGCGGTTGCGGATTCAATGACAGCACGTGCACCTTGTAAATAATCTGAGAGAGATCGGGCAGGTTGCGTCCCATGAGTGGAAATAGCGGATCAGAGTCCGGGGTTTGCACGGCGGTCGGGGACGCAAGGTCTTCCGCGAAGTATCCCCGGCGGTAGGCGAGCTTGTACCTGGCACTAAGAAGATTGACCTGGATGCGGCGGAATTTCCCGTTCATGCTTTTGTCGGCGGGAGTGTAAGCCAGCGTGTAATAGCGTGTGCCGTTATTGATCACGCGAGTCAGGGCATCGTTCAGTCCGTTGGTGTTGTAGAAAGCCTGTCCCCCGGTGTCCTTGGCGAGCTCCTCCATGGCGCTGTGGTTGGAATCGCGACTTACGCCTCCAGCTCGCAGCTGCCGGACCTGGTCCCGTTCCGCTAAGGAAGGCCTTTTCTCCCCAATCTCCGCGCCGTTGGTTTCATAGACAGAATCCGGAAGCAGACCTTCCGCCGCGATGGGGTAGATAGCGATCTGGCTGGCGGCGAGCAGGTTGGTGGTTTTTCGAATGTCCGACTGGAAGTCGCGGACCGCAGAAGAAGGATCGGGTGAGTCCGCGTCGGGAAGAATTCCGGTGGGGAAAGCACCGGAAAACCAGATCACGTTTTTGCGGCCGGGAACATCGGAGAGATAGCGCGCCAGTTGCTGCAAAGCTTGAAGTGTAATCCTGATGCGCAATTCGGTCTGGAAGGACGCTGAGTCGGACAGAAACTGCTTCATGGCGTTGACGGAGTTAATGGCTGCCTGGGCTCCGGTCTGAGCAGACGCCGAGCCGCCATTCTCGGTAGTCAGGAAGTCGATGAAGTGCTGATCGGCTTCGGTTTCCGCAGTGGAAGGAAGCAGTGGCGATTGATGCGGACCGGCGATTCCTTTCTTGAGGATCGCCAATAAAACCGTAGAGTCAGTGGTAACTCCCTGGATCATGCGCAGTCGTGACGCCAGAGTAAAGATAGCAACGCGTGTGCCCGGCGGGATCGTCTGAAGATACTTGATCATCTGGGTATGCACATAGGTCTGATCGCGCGACTCCGTATTCAGCGCATCCAGCAACAGCACGTTCACCGAATCCGCCTTCTCGGTGAGAGGGAAATTGGTATAAACATTCGGCGGCATGGGTGGCAGCTTAACCAGCGTGGGAGTCGTGGCCTGGTGCTCATCAAAGGACGCAATGGTTTGCGGCTTCCCATCTTCCAAAACTTCAAAATCTTCTTTGTGCAGGCCGGGGACTGGTTGTCCTTTGTTGTCGGTCACTACCACATCTACAAGGACGACCCGAAGTTTGGTCTGGATCGTGGTCACGGTCGTGGCGGAATCAGGAACCGCTGTCTGGGATTGGAGCGAGACGACGATAAGGAGAAGCAGAACGAAACAAGAAAGAGGGTAGCGGGAAAAAGGCAATGCATCACCTCGGGAAAAGCCTGGCGTTGAAGATATGTGCCGCTCGGAGGTCTACGCTCAATGAAGGGTAACCGCAGGGGCATGCTTCTGTCACGCCCTCCGTGGTGGATGTGGAATCCCGCGTCTCGCAAAAGCGGCGAGACACGGGGCACCCCCCGCGGGGTTCCTGGAATCCTACGTCGCGTGCTGCTCGTCCGCTGTGACCGCATGAAATGAGGCTCTCACGCGTGGCGTAAACAAATACCAAATCAGTATGACGGATACGACGCGGTTCACAAAATCCGAGTGCGAACCGCCCATGACCAGATCGAATATCGATACCGCAATGGTGAACACTCTCACCCAGTTCTGGAGTCTCATGAATGCATAGCCCACCAGATAAGACAGAAGTGAAAGGAACACACAAGCACCGAATATCAAAATTCGAGTGTCCACGGTATAAGAACCGGGATCCAGGTCCAACACTGCCTCAATTATTCTCGGCCAAGCTACAGCCACCACACCAAAGACAAGAACCAATACGGCGCACGCATAATTCCAGACACCTAGAATCGTGACGCCGAGGGGGCGTCGCTGAGCGAGGGGTGTATCCAGGAAATGCGGTCCTTCAAACACGTGGGCTCGGGGGTTTTTAAGCGGGGCCACGTCCCTGATGAGGCGGCATCGACGCCTGTTTCCATGGCGCTGGTGCAAGCCGGGCAGATCTCACCACTTCCAGCCGAGGCCGGGAGCGACTCTCCGCAACATGGACAGGTAGCCATATCCAGATCTAACGCCCGTACTATACCTCACGTCGTAAGGGGGTGGAAGGGTGTTCATGGAATCCCGCGTCTCGCAAATGCGGCGAGACACGGGGCACCCGGCTTTCGTCCTTACTTGAATCAGCGGCGTTTGAGGGCTTCGAGTTCTTCGAGAGTGCGTGGCCAGTCGGATTTCAAGAGGCGCGACAGGCTGCGGTCGGCGAGAACTTTTCCGGCGGTTTGGCAGCGTGCGCAATAGTTGGTTTCGTTGTTGGCATAGCGAATGCGCTGGATCTTTTCTCCGCATCGCGGGCATGGTTTGCCGTAGCGTCCGTGAACTGCCATGTCCGGACGGAAGGCGGTGACTTTTTCGGGGAAGGCTGACTCTGCTTCTGTACGCATGCGGTCGATCCAGAGCTGGAGAGTATCGCGGGTCGCGGCGAACAGTCTTGTCCATTCTTCGGGCTGGAGCTTGTGGGTCAGAGTGATTGGAGACAATTGCACGGCGAAGAGGATTTCATCGGAATACGCGTTGCCGATGCCGCTGACGATGCGGGGATCGGTAAGGGCGCGTTTGAGCGTGCGATTTTCTACGGTGAGCGCTTCGCGAAATGAGTTGAGATCACTGGTAAAGACGTCGATGCCGCCGGGATCGATCGAATCCAGATTGTTTTCTCCGGCAAAAACATATAACGAGGCGCGATGCATGGTGCCGGCTTCGGTGAGCACGAGCGAACCAGCGGGAAAATCGAAGGCTGCCAGGCTTTGGCGTCCCGCTAACTTGGCTGATGGCGGCCGCCAGTGCAAGCGGCCGGCGATCATCAGATGAAGAACCAGCCAGAAATCGCCTTCCACTCCTATGGCGATGCGTTTGCCGATTCTGCGAAGTTCACGGACGATGCGGCCTTCTACGCTCGTAATTGGCGGCTGTGCGGTGCGGAGAAGGAACGGACTCGCCAGACGTATGTGCGTGATCGGTTGTCCGATGATGCGGGGTTCGAGTGCGGTGAGATAGGCGGCGATGTCCGGGAGTTCCGGCATGGATATCGATTATTCATTATGCCAGCTAGATTGGATAGGTCAGTGCTCACCTTCTTGTTATTCCGATCCGTAGCGAACGCGAAGGGAGGAATCTGTTTTTTCGCCCGTTCATGGGAGTCGTACCACGATTCGAACCCCCAGATGGAGGGCTTTGAAATCGGGGTAGGGGTCCTTCGACTCCGTGGATGCTTCGCTTCGCGAAACATTCACTGCGCTCAGGATGACATGGTGTAGGGGACGTGGCGATTGGGGAGGGTTGAAATGTGCAATCTAGAATTCTGGCGTTACCTACCCTCTTCTCAGTCCGATCTGTAGCGAATACGAAGGGAGGAATCTGCTTTTTTCGTGGGCGGGAACAGCAGATTCCTCGCGCGATGAAGCCGCGCTTCGGAATGACAATTCATAAAGATTTGCGATTCACGATTAAGATAAGTCATGGCCAGCGTACGAATGGACAAGTGGCTTTGGGCTGCCAGATTCTTTAAGACGCGTACGCTGGCAGCGCGAGCCTGCGATCTTGGCAGGATTCGGATCAACGATCAACCCGCCAAACCCGCGCGGGAAGTTCGTATGGGAGATTTCATCCAGATCAGGAATGAAGGCGGGGACTTTCGAGTGGAGGTCCTGCTGCTCAGCGAAGTGCGCGGTCCGGCAGCGGTAGCGCATACGCTTTACCGGGAGACGGGCGAGAGCCGCGAATTACGACTCAAAGTCGCAGCAGAGCGCAAAGCCATGATGAATTTTGCGCCCGCGCCGGAGGGCCGGCCATCGAAACGCGACCGGCGGAGAATTATCCAGTTTCGGGATTCGCGGCGGGATTAACAAGCGCGGAGTTTGAAGAAAAATGTCATCCTGAGCGGAGTGTGATTCGCGAAGCGAAGCAGCCACAGAGTCGAAGAAACCCACGATCGTCATAGGGCCGGGAAGCTAGTAGGGGTGCTTCGACTCCCTCGCCCTTCACTTTCGTGAACGGCTTATTCGCTCAGCATGACAGTGTTACAGGGCACGCACGATGCCAGCGAGTCGACGAGCGAGGTCCATCCAACTCAGCACCCAGTTAGTGAGTCGAACTGCACTCATTTGGGCATGTCCTGACGGTTCTTGATGCTTCTTTTCATTACCCTGACAATAGAGGTGGCATCTTGGGGGGAAAGTACACGCATCTGACTTGTGTACAGTTTGGGCTTTCCGTCGTAACAGCTTGTCCCCAAGTTTGCCCCAAACTAAAGAAAAGAAAGACGATTTAAGCTAATGAGGTTTCGTACTTTTATTGTCGGCTTGGTGCTTACGTTGGTGGTGTTTCTGTTTGCCCAGCGTCATTCGGGAGGCGTGGCACAGCAAACCAGCTTTCGCGGTGTGGTGGATCTGACACACGCCATTGATATATCCGTTGGACCGCCGGATTTGAAAAGCCCTTCGGCTGGCGTGCATCCGGCTTCGGCGGCGAGCTCTCACAACCATAATGTGCCGGAACAGTTTGCGACTGAGATTGATGCTCCAGCGCAATTGGCGCGCAGCCTATGGACGGTCGATCAGATCCCGGCGGAACGGCTGATTGCGTCGCTGGTGGTGATTGATGTCCGGCAGGAAGCGGAGAATAATCAGGACTACCAGATTTCTGTCCATGACATTGCCCGCTGGGAACGAAAGCATGGACAAATGCCGCTCGGTTCCGTCGTGATGGCACGCACGGGATGGGATTCGCGCTGGCATTCGCCGCAAGAGTATCGCAATGCCGATCGCCAGGGTGTGCAACACTTCCCCGGGTATTCGGAAGATGCCGCGAAGTTTTTGGTGGAAGGACGCAACGTCCTTGGTCTCGGAATCGATACCCCGAGCGTGGACCGCGGCGAATCACAGGATCCTGCGGTTCAGCGTTATACGCTGGCGCATAGTGTTTATCCCTTGGAAAATGTCGCCAACCTGGATCACGCACCGGAAACAAACGGCGTGGTCATTGTGGCGCCGGTGAAAATGGCGGGGAGTTCGCGGGGGCCGGTAAGAATTATGGCGTTAGTAAGATAGGCTGGGCTTTAGGCGCTGGGCCCTGGGACATTTGTTGAAGGTATGTTTTCCGCTTTGAATTCGTTTTTCTTTATCGCATCTTCCTTCGGCTCCATTCCATCTGATTGCTTATAATTGTGCCCGGCCCAGAGGCGAGAGCCTAAAGCCGAGAGCCTAAGTTATGAGCCTAAAACTATGAGCATCGATCCCCGTTATCCCATTGGAAAATTTCATTACGAAGGCGCGCCCAGCGAAGACCAGCGCCAGAAATTCATTGAGGAGATTGAGGAGACTCCGGCAGCTTTGCGTGCCGCTGTGCAGGGGCTTACTCCGCAACAGATTGAAACTCCTTATCGCGAGGGCGGATGGACGGTGCGGCAGGTCGTCCACCATGTGCCGGAAAGTCACATGAATGCCTATATCCGATTCAAGCTGGCACTCACCGAGGACGAGCCGACCATCAAACCCTATGAAGAAAGTCTTTGGGCGCAGCTGCCGGATGTGCAATCCACACCGCTGGAAGTTTCGCTGGCCTTGATGGATTCTCTGCATGACCGCTGGGTACGCGTATTGCGCGCGATTCATCCGAAGGAGTGGAAACGGACTTTTCGGCATCCGGAGCTGGGGGTGATGCCGCTGGAGAAAAATGTCGCGCTCTATGCATGGCATGGGCGGCATCATGTGGCGCATATCACGGAGTTGCGGAAGAGGATGGGGTGGTAACCTCAGGCGCTGAAGCGCGTTACCGGAACCAAGCTTTTTATAGCAGCGCTTAAGCGCTGCGCCACCCCTGATGCAACACCCCAAGAGCGAAACTGAATACGCAAGGTAGGGGCCCTTCGACTTCATCGAGTCAATCGCAAGCGATTGACTCGATTCCGCTCAGGGTGACAAAGTTTTGAGCAGAATTTTTAGACTGTCCGAGTTGCTTCGGCTTCTTTCGTTGGCTCGACCGCTTTATCGGGATTCATCGCGGACTTGAAACCACGAATTCCGTCGCCAAGTCCTTTGCCGAGTTCCGGCAGCTTTTTCGGGCCAAAGATCAGCAGAGCCAGGCCGGCAATAATCAATAAGTGCATGGGTTGCAACAGTCCTTCGAACATACCTTCCTCCGATTGCAGAAATTCAATTTGTGGTCTTAGTCGAATTTCATGGATTCACCAAAGAGGCCGCCAATCTTCGCGGGCCTCTTCGGTGAAAACCATGCGTTTATTACTTAGGTGGTAGACCGCCTCCAACAGGCAGCCAAACCGAGGAGGCATTCGCTATCGCATCCGCGAAGGAGAATCCCGGACCGGTTGAAGCGGTAAGGAACGGCGTCAATGCAACGACAGCGGAATGAGTCCCGTTGAATACGCTGCGGATTCCGTCCACGATTTCGTAGTGACGATTGTTGGCCGGAGTTTCGGAGGCGATGTCGCGTCCCAGTACCCGGTGTTCGCACTCCACGCCCATGATCGAGGCGGAGACTTCCGAGAAATACGCCAACTCTCCCGAGGTGAAATCGGAGCCGGTGCCGGCTACCGCCGCCATTCTGGCGAACTCATGAATCGCAGCCAGATAAGCACCGATGAAGGCATTCTCCAGAGCTTCCAGAGTGGCAATGAAGGGAGTGAGGGTATCGAACGTTCCCGCCGGGAAATAGAAAGTTTGCACCGGATCGCTGGCCGAGCCGGAGATTCCCAGCAGCGAGCGGAACAAAGCAGCGTGAGTGTATTCCTCATTCAACGCGGCGCGGAGATAGTTAATGTTGTCCTGATCGCCGTTGGGTGCGTGGGTCACGGTGCCTCCGGGACCGGCCAGAGCGGGATCCTGAAGCACTGCGCCGACCAGGCCGTTGTAGTAGAAAGTGGTCGCCAGATCTTCGGCGATCAGGGCCGCGGTGAAAATCTGCGCGGGCGTGTCTTTGGTTAAGGGATCCTGAACCGCGCCGGACTTCGGGGACAAACTCTGTGCAGCCAGAACAGTGGCGCTGCCACCGATCAGCGTAGTCGCGGCCGCGCCCAAACCTGCCACACCGGTAGCCTGCAGGAACCTGCGACGGTCAAAGTTCTTTTTTACAACTTCAAGTACGTTTTCGATTTCCATGGGAGTCCTCCTTTAAGGAATGAGATAACTTGAGTTAGCCAAGGCGTCTCGACGCCCCGGAAAGGTACAAGCGAACACCCCATGTGCCTCTTGCACTGGGGTAACGCTAGGAGTACGCGGAGGTAACGTAAGTGGATTGCTTAGGGAAAGTTTTTCTTCAATTGTTGGTGCGGATCGGGGCGGGATCTCAGGCGCGGAAGCGCGTTCCGAACAACACATGCTCTAACGCAGCGCTTAAGCGCTGCACCACCCCAACAACAACATCCCAAGAAAAATTAACGATTTGTGTAGGGGTAGGGGTAGGGGTCCTTCGACTCCATCGAATCAATCGCCTCACGATTGATTCGATTCCGCTCGGCAGGGCAAATGGATTATTGCAGTTTGGCGTATTCGGCGTGGGCCTGGACGAGGACTGGCACATCGGGGTCGGCGTCTTTCCAGGCGGCGAAGAAATCCTGGTAGGCGGTGCGGGCTTTGGTTTTGTCGCCTTGAAGCACGTAGGCGCGGGCCAGATTTAAGTGAGCAAGATAATATTCATACCCGCTCGGGTTCACGCCCTGATGATCGAGAATCCTCTGAAATTCTGCGGCTGCCTTAACGCCGTCGTGCAGGCTTAGGTAAGCCAGTCCGCGAAAGTGGTTAATGTCAAATCCCAAGCTCCCCGGACCCCCTCCCAGTTCGTAGGGACGCAACGCTTCCAGTATCCTGACGGCTTCGCCGGGCTGGTTGCGTTGCAAGTCCAGAACTGCTTGCGACATGGGCGTGGTGGTCAATTGCAGCCATCGATTTTCCGGAAATTCCCGATTCAAATCGTCGATGATGGCTTTTGACTTGACCGCGTCCCCAGCCATTGCGAAAGCAATGGCGGCCGAAGAACGTATGGTAACGTCTTTGGACAATTCAAGGGCTTTGGCGGCTTTGGTCCGAACCTCGGCGGGATATCCCAGCGCCGCATCTTGTTGCGCTTCAACAGCAAAAAGAAACGCGGCAAAGTCAGGGAGCCCGGCTTGCATCATTTCCGATCGCGCCTTCTGCAGGGTTTCGCGGGAAGCCTTGACCTTTCCCAGCGCACCTTGTCCATTCCCCTGGAAGAAGAACATGAAACTCTCGTTCGGCGTACCGACGGCCTGCGCCATCTCGTGGTCATAGGCGGCCTGGTCTCTCCGGATGAAGGCAATGTCAGACAATACCAAATGCACCGAGGGTCCATCGAGCTTCTGCGCAATCGCCTGCTCCGCCACACTTTTGGCTTCATCGAAACGGTTCAAGGACTCATAAGCGTCGGCGGTATTTGCATAGCCGTAGGCATCTTTAGGATCGAGGCGCATGGACTGACTGGCGACATCGAGAGCTTTTTGTGGCTGGCCGAGAAGGCCGTAAAGTAACGCACTATTGTCGAGTGGAGAGGTATCGTGGGGATAAGTTTGTGTCCATTGGGTGTACACTGCCAGCCCTTTTTCCGGATCCAGCGCATACAGATCGTAGTAATGCCCCATGATGTAGAACTTTTCGCGCTGACTGGCTCGATCCTGCAATTCGTAGGCTTTCTTGAGCGCCTCTCCACCATCCTTGAGCTGGGAAATGTTGTAGGAGGAAACTCCCAGGACCGCATAGGCCAGCGCAAAATTGGGGTCAAGTTCCACGGCCCGCTTCAGATGGGGAATGGCGGCGGTATCGTTGGTCTTTTGATGCTCGGCGAATCCCAGGCTGTAGGCCTTTAGGGCTTCGAGTGACGAGGTGGTGGCCTGCTCGAGCGGCGTGGCAAACTGATTCACCGAGGCCAACGACTCTCCCATCTTCTGCCGAAGGTTTGACGCCGCCTGGTCCAGCGACTTCAGCACCTGCTCCTTGCTGTCGGCTTCGACTTGCTCTCTCCCAAGCGAATCTCCCGTTTGCGCGTTGGTGGCGGCCAAAGTGATTACGTAGTGATTGCCTAGGCTGGCAATCGATCCGGTCAGCATGGCTTTGATGCCGTTGCGCAAACAGATTTCGCGGCCGACGTCGCCGGTGATGTGTTCGTCCGGTTTGCGTCCCATAAATTGTAGGGATTCGCGGATACGCGACTCGGGCACCAGATTCAGGTAGGGCGACTGTTCGAGTTGTACGGCCAGGGCCTGATTCAGAGTTCCGTCAAAGACCGCGTCGCCGGTGGTGTTCACAAAATCGGTGAGCAGGATGGAATCTTTTTCGGTGAGGGACCGCGATTTCCTGTAATGGAAGAAGATGCTCAATCCGATGGCGACGACCAGCAAGGCGGCCAGTCCGAGCCAAATTCCGCGCTTTGATGATTGGACCGCGGTTGGAATTGCGACTGCAGTAGATCCCGACGCTGCCTGTATCGCGGGAGTTGAGGCTGCGCTCGAGATTGGAGCTACTGACACCGGTTGCATAGCACTTGCCGAGCCCGATGGCGGAGCCGGCGGCGCTTCGGCTTGGGCACTCAAGCGGAGCTGTGGCCGGAATCCATTTCGCGCTTGAGGCGCTTTAGATCGGTGCGCATGTCAGCGGCATGCTGATAGCGCAGCTCGCGATCTTTCTCCAGCGCTTTATTGATGATGCGTTCGAGATCGGCAGGAAGGTCGGGATTCAGGCGGACGGGCGCGACTGGCGCTTTGTGAAGGATGGAATCGAAAAGGACTGCGGTGGTCTCGCCGCGAAAGGGCAGCGTGCCGGTCGCCATTTCGTAGAGGACTGCGCCGAATGAAAACAGATCGGTGCGCGGATCCAATTCCCTGCCGCGGGCCTGCTCGGGAGACATGTAGGCGACCGTGCCCACGGCCGATCCTGGGCTGGTCAGATGCGCTTCCAGGACGGCGGTCTCGGTTGCGTCAATCGGTGCGCTGCTGCCGGGGCGACCTTCGGTCTTCATTTTGGCGAGCCCAAAATCGAGGACCTTGGAGTGACCGCGCTTGGTCACAAAAATATTGGCGGGCTTGATGTCGCGGTGGACAATGCCTTCCGCGTGTGCGGCGTCCAGAGCATCGGCCACCTCGATGCTTAGCGATAGCAGGGTTTCCATCTCCATGGGCCTGCCGGCGATCAGGTGCTTCAGGGTCACGCCTTCGAGGTACTCCATGGCGATGAAGGCGCGTCCGTTTTCTTCGCCGATGTCGTGAATGGTGCAGATGTTGGGATGATTCAGAGCCGATGCGGCTTGGGCCTCTCGGCGGAAACGAGCTACTGATTGCGGGTCGCTCGCCACGTCGTCGGGCAGGAACTTGAGAGCGACGAAGCGGTAGAGACGAGTGTCTTCGGCCTTGTACACCACGCCCATGCCTCCGCCGCCTAATTTCTCGAGGATGCGGTAGTGCGAGATGGTTTCGCCGATCATGGGTTCCCCAAGCTGGTAATGCGTGGAAGGCTGTGGTCTGCCATGTTAGGGATGGGAAAGACGAGAGTCAAATGGATTGGGGGTAGTGTATTGCGACGGCAAGAACGCTACTCCTCGTTACCGGAGCGTTTACAAAGGCCCGGCCAAGTCGGTAGGTAGCGTTTTGAGTGTAATGCCTAGTTGGAGTGCCTCGCGAAGACCAAATCCGGGGGCTTGTGTTAAAACTGATGCCGCTGCAAAGGCAATGAAGACCAAGTCTCTAATTTCGCGATTCGCAGTCGGCGCGGGACTAGTCGCCACGTATATTTGGGCGTTCTACTTCACGCACGGGACTACGGGCTACAATTCCGTGACGAGCAACGGGGCGACCAGTGTATCGGCGGGCACCGATCCAAAATCCCTTCTAATGAGCCTGGCAGGCCTAGCGATCTACGTCATCATTCTCAGTACGACTGTCGAAGTACAGGGATTTCACGTCGCCCCAATGTGGAGGCGTGCTGCAGCATTTATTGTGGATTTTTGGTTCTCCGTTTTCACGATGGGAGCCCTTTTCGGAACCATTCCCGTGTTACTTGAAGCAACTCGCACTGGTGTTTTCAGGTGGCATTTTCAGCGTAACTACGGAGTCGCAACGGACGAAGCTGGAGTTGCACTGGCTTTTTTTGGCCTCGGCGCCTTCTTTGCTTATTTTCTCTTTCCGTTGATGTGGCGTCGCCAAACCATCGGGTGTTGGCTCTTTAGGCTTGTGACAACAAACATGAACGGAGACGTGGTTTACCTGCCTTTCTCGCTTGCTGTCCGGCGACTATTCGCTGAGTTTAAGGGTCTTTGCTCGCCCCTCAAAACATTCAAAACGCGGGATCACGACGGCCTCACTTTCTATGACAGAGAGTCTGGATTTACTGTCGTCCGGTACTGACAATTGGATCAGTTCAGGATGTCCGGAAGGAAGTTTTCATCGCTTAGTTGGCGTAATATCGTAATTTCACTCGTTGACTGAAAATCGCCGTCCATACACCTGCATCAGAATGCTTCTACGTCGTTATGTGCAGCCGCCACAGCAAATAACTCACCGACTCTCGCAGCAATGCGACTCCCCGTTGCCATATCGAATGCGGAACTGAATCCGGACGCGGGGCGGCCTGGACCTGCATACCTTCATGTTTCAGAAGTTTGCGGATGCGGAACACGTGGTAGGCATCGCTGACGGCGACGCAAGTGTGCAAATGGTTGGCGCGCATGATGACGGCAACGCGTTGGGCGGATTCTGAAGTGTCCGAGCCGGTGGTTTCGGCGATCAGATTGGATTCCGGAATTCCGCGATGCATGAGGTAGTCGTGACCGACTCCGCCTTCGCTGAAGCGGGGATCGGCGGCGAAGCCTCCCGTGGTGATGACTACGGGAGCGATGTGTTGCTGGAAGAGATCGAAAGCGTGGTCGAGGCGGGCGCGATACACAGGCGACGGGCGGCCGTCGTATTGAGCGGCGCCGAAGACGACGATGGCGTCCGCGGGATGCAGATCGTGATTCCTGGATTCGTGGACGATTCCAATACTGACGTGAACGATCGCAGCCGCCATCAGGAATACGGCGAGAAGCAGCGACCACAGAATCCAGTGGCGCGACGAACGCCGGTCAGTTGCAGATGCAGTCATCCTCGGGCGAAGAATTCGGAAATCACCAGGGCGGAAATCGCACCTTCACGCTGAATTTTCCAGCGGGCCTCTTCATCGGTAAGGTCGACAATGGTGGAAGCCACATCCCGAGGCGAAGTGCCGCCATCCACGATGATGGCAATGCGGTCCTGGAGCTGGTCGCGCACCGCTTCGGCGGTGGTGCATTCCGATTCTCCGCTGAGATTCGCGGAAGTCGCGGTGATGGGAATACCCGCGGCCTTCACCACGGCAAGCGGAATGGCGGAGTTGGGGACGCGCAACGCCACGTTTCCGGTATTGGCTGTGACCTTCAAAGGCAGCCGCGAGGAGGCGCGGATAATCATGGTCAGTGGTCCGGGCCAGAATTTGCGGGCGAGAGCGTAAAACTCCTCGGGTAATGGCTGAGCCAATTCTTCCGCCTGGTCCACACTCTCAATCAGCAAGGAGAGCGGCTTATGGCGGGAGCGGGACTTGATTTCATAGACGCGGTCGACGGCACGCAGGTTAAAAGGATCGGAGGCGAGGCCATAAAATGTGTCCGTGGGCATGCCTAATACTTCGCCGGCACGAATTTGGTCCGCCGCATAGCGGATGAGAGATGCTTCCGGGTTCTCGCTGCTGATTTTTACGATTTCCGCGCGCACTGGTTCCTACCCCGCTGGGCTCTGAAATTGAGAACCTTAACATACCATGGAGGGGCGGGGAAACCGAGAAACGCGAGAGGAACCACAGAGCGGAGCCATCGAATTCGTGGACATAGGGCGACCCGGGTGGATCGCCCGAAAGATATCGAAAAATGTGTTACTTCTGGGGCGAGTCGGAGTCTTTTCCGGAATCCTTCATCAATTCTGCGGTCTGTTCGTTGATGCGCTGTTTCATCATGTCGATGTGTTTCGTCATAATTGGCATCATGGTTTGCATGGCTTCCGCCATGATTCCCGGCATCTCCTTCAGCATTTTTTGCCCGGTCGGCGAGGAATAAAATGCAATCAGGTCATCCACATTTCGCTTGGTGAGATGTTTCTGATACACCGGGATCATGGCTTGCATGATCTCGTCCATGGGCATGCTGGCCATCATGTCGTCCGTGATCTTGTTCATACGGACTTCGAAGTCCGCAGGAAGCTTGTCTTTGTCCTTCAAATATTGCTCATGCACCATCTGATGCATGGGCTTCGACATGGCGGCCATCATCTGCTTCATCATGTCGTGGGAATGCATGGTTTCGAGATAGGTTTGGATGTCCGCAACCGAGGCAGGAGCGTCAGGATCAGTTTGTTGGGCTAGGGCACCACAACAAAAGACCAGGCACAAAGTGACGGTAATCAGGAAACGTTTCATCGCAAACCTCCAATAAAACTATGGGCAGCATAAGCCATCCATCCCGGTTAATCCAGCATTTTTGCGGCTTTTGGCGGTAGATTCATGATTCCATAGTTCCTTACCGCCCCATCCAGAATTCTCAAACCGAGTATGATTCTGGACAGAACGAAGATTGCCAGAAAAAGAGCATTTCCAGAAAATCAGTGGATAAGAAAACAAGCAACCACGTAGCCAGCGGACACAGCCGATTGCGGCCCATCGAAGGGCGTCACAATGGACTGGTGAAAGAACTCCGGCGCGCATTTGCCGACGGTGATCTCACTCCCGATGGGCATTGCGCCATTGAAGGTGTGCGCATTATCGAAGAGGCTGTCCGCAGCGGCTTGAAGTTTCGGGCCATCTTTTTCCGGAATTCCTCTGCGAATATTGCCGGCAGGCTGCTACCGCAAATGGCTGCAAGTGTCGAAACATTGCTGCTTCCTGACAAGCTGTTCGACAGTTCAGTCCCCAGCGAAACTCCGCAAGGCGTAGCCGCACTGGTGCTTTGCAAGCAGTTTACGTTCGGGGATGTCCTGGCCAAAGCGCAGCCTGGATCTTTGTTGGCTATCGCCGGAGTACAGGATCCGGGAAACCTGGGCACGATCCTGCGCTCGGCGGAGGCTTTTGGAGCAGGCGGCGTGCTGCTCGGCGAAGGAACGGCCGGCGCTTTCAATTCCAAGGTAATTCGCGCCTCTGCGGGTTCGGTATTCCGTCTTCCGATTGCGAAGACAAAGTTGGCAGACGCGCTGCCGCAATTGCGGGCCCAGGGATTGAGACTGGTGGCTACGTCTTCACACAAGAGTAAGCCCTTGGGTGACGCCGATCTGTCGGGTTCATTGGCGATTTTTATTGGCAGCGAAGGCGCTGGGCTGCCGCGCGAGTTGCTGGCCCAGATGGACGAGGTTGTGGCGATTCCACACTCGCCTAACGTGGAATCGCTGAATGCTGGCGTGGCGGCCAGCATTGTGTTGTATGAAGTGGCGAAGCAGAAAAAATGATCTACCACGGAGACACTGAGGCACGGAGAAAACCTTTTTCTATTGTTGTGTGCACGATTTTATCGCCTTTGCATTCCTCCGTGTCTCTGTGTCTCCGTGATGAAATAATTCCATGAATCTTTTCCAAACCATCCCGGAAGGCACGAACTCTGGCGACCGCGGCCGCCCGCTGGCAGACCGTATGCGTCCGCGGACGTTGGATGAATTTGTTGGGCAGGAACATCTGGTCGGCCCGGGGAAACCGCTGCGTACGCAGATCGAACGGGATGACACAGGTTCGCTTGTCTTTTGGGGACCGCCTGGAACGGGGAAAACCACGCTGGCACAGATCATTGCGCACATGACCAAGGCGGAGTTCATCGAGTTTTCCGCGGTACTCGTTGGGATCAAGGAAATCAAACAGGTGATGGCCGATGCCGAGCGTGCCAAGCAATATGGCACGCGCACGATTGTTTTTATCGACGAAATCCATCGTTTCAATAAAGCCCAGCAGGACGCGTTTCTGCCGCACGTGGAAAAAGGAAACATCCGGCTGATCGGGGCGACTACGGAGAATCCGTCTTTCGAAATTATCTCGGCGCTTTTGTCCCGCAGCCGGGTGTATGTGCTCAAGCCGCTGGCGGAAGAGCAGATTGTTTTGCTGCTGAAGCGAGCATTACTGGACGAAGAACGGGGGTTGGGCGCACTGAAGCTGACGGCGTCCGATGCGGTGCTGGCGAAGATTGCTTCTTACTCGAGCGGCGATGCGCGTAGTGCCTACAACGTGCTGGAAGTCGCCGCCACGTTGGCCCGGGGAGCCGCCGGCAAGGAAGTTGGGGCGGAAATTACCGATGCAGTTGTGCTGGACGCCGTCCAGAAACGGGTGCTGCGTTATGACAAAGCCGGCGAAGAACACTACAACTTGATTTCGGCGCTGCATAAATCGGTACGCAATAGTGATCCCGATGCTTCGCTCTATTGGCTGGGACGCATGCTCGAGGCCGGCGAAGATCCTTTGTACATTGCCCGCCGGGTGGTGCGAATGGCGGTGGAAGACATCGGTCTGGCCGAGCCGAATGCGCTCACGTTGTGCATGGCCGCACGCGATGCGGTGGATTTTATCGGCATGCCGGAGGGGAATTTAGCGCTGGCGCAAGCAGTGGTTTATCTGGCGCTCGCTCCCAAATCAAATGCCCTGTACACGGCTTATGGCGCAGTGCAGCAGGACGTGGAGCAAACTGCGGCCGAGTCGGTTCCCCTGCATTTGCGGAATGCGCCCACGGGATTGATGAAGGGATTGGGCTACGGCGAGGGTTATCAGTACGCGCATGATCTGGAAAGCAAGATTGCCGACATGCAATGCCTGCCCGGACAATTTACGCGACCGGGTTTACTATCGTCCGACGAATGAGGGCGTGGAAAAGACGAATCCGTGAGCGGATGGAAGAGATCAAGAAGCGGCGGGTACTGGTGTCCGGAACTGGATCAGAAGGCCCGAAAAAAGAATCCTAGGCAAGATCTGAACATCTGACTGGTAGGAAGTTTTTCCCTCCAGGAGGGCTATGCGATGGCTACTAGCCCAGAAATACGCGACCGCGATTACGCGGCGGCACATCCACTGCAAATCGGACAAGTCGAAGAACTGCTGAAACTGCAGAAAGCGGCGCAGAAAATTGCGTCCATTCTCGATTTGGATCAACTGATCGACAAGATCGTAAATGATGTGGCGCACACGTTTGGATACGTGGAGTCCAGCATTTATCTCCACAATGAGGACCGTGGAGAAATGGTGCTGCTCGGGGTACATGGCTGCACCGTCGATTGCACGTCCCATATCCTGAGAATTGGCAAGGACGGCATGGTGGGATACGTGGCGGCCACTGGAAAAACGCGCTACGCCCCGGACGTGCGAGTCGATGAGTACTACATCGCTTGTGATGAATCCACGCTGTCTCAATTGGCCATTCCGTTACAAGTGGAGGGAAGCCTGGTTGGCGTGTTCATGGCTTCTCATTGTGAGCTTGATGCGTTTCAGCCAGAGCAACGCAGACTGTTGCAGGCGCTCTGCGACCACTTCGCGGTAGCGGTGCAGAATGCCCGGCTCTTCCAGCATGAGCGGCAGGAGCGAGAAAAGATGAGCCAGGAAGGGCACGAGGCCCGAGCCATCCAGCAGGCTTTGCTTCCCAAGAGTTGCCCGTCCATCCCGGGATTTACGGTCAGCGGCCTATGCGTCCCGGCTGGAGCGGTCGGAGGCGATTGGTACGACTTTATCCCTCTGGAAGATGGCCGCTGGGGATTGGTTCTGGCCGACGTGTCAGGAAAAGGTACGGCTGCCGCGTTGCTCATGTCCGCGACCCGCGGCATGCTGCGCTCCCTTGCCGAAACTGCCTACAGTCCTGGAGAAGTATTGGCGCGATTGAACCGGTTGTTGGTCGACGATTTTCCCAGTGGCAAGTTCGTCACCATGCTGTATGCCGTGCTTGATCCGATCAAGCGCACGTTGACTTACTCCAGCGCCGGGCATTTGCGGCCCTTGCTCCTCGAAAGCGAGAGCACGCGCTTTCTGAATTCGGAGAGAGGAATTCCACTCGGCTTGGGCTTCGGGACCTATTCTGAACTCGAAATTCCGTTGAGTGCGGGTTCGCGGCTGGTGTTCTACAGCGACGGGATTACCGAGGCTGCCGATTCCAGTGACGAAGAATATGGCGCCGCGCGGCTTGAGAACCACTTGCTGCAACCTGAGTCATCGCCAGAAAGCATTCTCGCGGATGTGCACTCCTTCACCAATGGAACAGGCCTGTGCGATGATGCGACCGTCATCATGATTCAAGCGGCGGCATAGCACGATGAATTGCAAGCGAATTTCACTCCCTGCTTTCACCATCGTCGGGGTTTCGGCCCGTGTTTCCAACGACCGGCCGCAGGAAATCGGCCAACTCTGGCAGCAGTTTTACGCTCAGGGTGTCGCCGCCAAGATTCCTAACAAGAAATCTGAAAACATTTATTCGGTCTATATCGATTACGAAGGCGACCACACCAGGCCGTACACGATAGTGATCGGGTATGAAGTCAATAACGTCTCTTCCCTGTCGGCCGGACTCGTGTCCAAGATCGTTCCCGCCGCGAAATATGCGGTTATTCCGGCGAACGGCAAGCAGCCGGACTCGGTGATTGCTGCATGGCAACAAGTTTGGAGTTCTGATTTGCAGCGGACCTATAGCGGGGACTTTGATCGGTATGTGAGCAAGGGTCCTGATCCCTCAGACCAGGACGTGAATGTTTATGTCGCAATTCGCTGAGAGAAATTATTGAAAACGGGCGCGATGCTCCTGCAGAATGCAGCGATCCATTATTACGAAGATGCCTGCCTCACGGGCCTTCTCCGCGGCTTTCTCGTGAATGACTTCTTCCTGCATCCAGATGGCGGGAACTTTTAGCTGGATGGCCTGCTCGACAATCTCCTCAACGAATTCCGGACGCCGGAAGATGTTCACGATGTCGATTTTCTCAGGAACATCCAGCAACGAGGCATAAGCCTTCTCTCCCAGAGAACTCTTAATATTAGGATTCACCGGAATAATGCGATAGCGGTGCGTCTGCATGTAGGCGGATACGCCGTGGCTGGGGCGCAGCGGGCTGTTGGAGAGGCCAACTACAGCAATGGTTTTGGAGCGCTTCAGTAGATCTGCAATCGGATCGGACCCAGAGGATGTCGCCATTGTCAGTAATTGTAGCTAGTCCGTGCTTTTCTTCGTTGTATCTAATTTCTGCCGGAACATCTTCGTGGCAATTTTCCGGATGGTATCGGAAACTTCCTTGTTACCCGACAGATGCTTGAGATCATTGAGCATCAAGTGCTTGACCAGGCCGAGAGAAACATCAATCGGGGTGCGGGGATTGGAAACCAGGTTCCGTATGACCCCATATTGCTTTATAAAACGACGCTTCATGGGAATGGCACGCAGCACGGCCTCGAGCACATTTTTCTGCCCGGCAAACTTTTCGACTTCACTATCGCTGATCTTGGGCGACTCCAGCACTGCAAGCGCGACGATCTTGGTACCATCGCGGACAAGAAGGGCGCGCTCTTCTTTCGTACCCTTCATGGCTAGCTGGATACGTCCGGTGATGTCCAGTTTGGCAATTTTCTGCAAAGCGCTGCCGCGTTTTTCTCCCTCCGTCAGGATCGATTTTTTTAGGGCGGGCCTTTTGAACTCCGGCTCCGGAGCCGTGGGTGGTATCGCTGGAGTTTCGGCCTTTGTTTCTCCCGTCGGCGCTTCGGCTGAGACGGATTCTTCGTAATTTCCACCGATGGGTTGGAAAGGCTTGGCAGCTTCGGCGGCGATTTCGCTGGCATGTTCGGTCAGGTATTTTGTGATTTCTTCCTCTGGCACATCAGGCTCGGCTTCAGCATCCGGAACCTCCGCGGATTTCTCACTCGGCGGCTCCTCAGGCGCAGTCACCGTTTTAGCGCTGGAGGATGAAATCAATTCCGCCAGCCAGTCTTCGATTAGCGCCGATTGAATTCCTGTGAAATTACGGTTGGCGGCAAGCGCCTGCATGATTTTTCGCGAGCTGTTGATCCGTTTGCTCTTGAGAAAAGTGTCGACCGCATCCCTTGGAATGGAACCTGCCAACGTCACCAGCGTGTCTTCGGTCACCGCTGGATTTTCGAGCAAGGTAAGAAGCAGGGCTGGCCGAAGATTTCGTGCGTCAATCAGGTAATCCAGGACTTCTTTTGGAGTATTCGGATTGGAGGCCGCTGCCAACAAGGACGACTCATCCCATCCCGCCAGCGTAAGACTCGCCTGCTCGCCGAAAACTTTGTTCTGGGTCGCCAGATACACCAGTATTTCGATCATCTCCTGCGGGGGAACAGAGAGGGCGCCCTTCGCGGCAGACTGCATCAGATTCGACGGCACAGCTGAGGCGCGGATCAGTTCGAGCATGCGCGGCATAATCTTGCAACCTCTACTTTACTTGCGGCGAACTCGCGGGCGAGCAGGGCTTTTGGCCACCAAAGCTTCTAATTCGCGAACTACCCGTTCCAGTTCATCGACCAACCGGTTCTGGTACTTGCGGCGAAATTCGACCAGTAAGGCCCGATAGTACCAGAGTGTGCCCTCCCGTTTGCCTTGGAACCGTTGCCAGATTGGTTCCCCAATTTCACGATAGTCGGCGAGGATGCTGCGTGCGTTATGCAGCTTGTCCGCAACCGAAACCAGGCGCACTCCGGCATCGGCGGTCCGCAAATGCCGGATGTATTGCTCTTTGCGTTCGCGCCAGGGCGGCTTGGGAGTAACGTCGGTGTCGGAACACGCCTCGACTACATCGGCAACGCGTTTCCCGAAGCGGCGGCGGACTTCCTTAAGCATGGGCGCGCCTCCGCAGTCTTCAACCACATCGTGCAACAGCGCCGCGATGGCGAGGTCTTCCTCGCCTCCGGCTTCCAGCACCAGGGCCGCGACACTCAATAGATGCGAGACGTAAGGAGTCCCTGTTCCCTTGCGGATCTGGCTGGCGTGTTTGCGGGTGGCGAAGATCAGGGCCTGCTCGAAACGGCGGGTGAGGCCAAGGGACGGGTTGGACGGGTTGGGCTTGCGTGTCATCTTCAACCCTGCGATCGGTCTCTTGTTCCAATCACGACTGAGTCTCGGGGATACGGCCTCGCTGCGCTCAGCCAGACAGCCGAGCGGCTATCTCTACGTGGACTCGTGCGACTGCTTCTCTCCCCGCCGCATACGCAAATATGCACCGATGAAGGGCTGCAAATCTCCGTCGATCACTTTATCGACATCGCCGACTTCCGTTTTGGTGCGGTGATCTTTAATCAGGCGATAGGGCTGCAAAACATAAGACCGGATCTGCGAGCCGAAGTCGATGTCGAGCTTGGAGTCTTCGATCTTCCTCGTGACCTCGCGCTTTTTCTCCAGCTCGTGTTCGTAGAGTTTTGAACGCAACATGCTCATGGCGCGGTCTTTATTTTTGTGCTGGGAACGCTCGTTCTGGCAGCCCGCAACAATTCCAGTGGGGATGTGCGTGATGCGCACCGCGGAGTCAGTGGTATTGACGTGCTGGCCGCCCTTGCCACTGGATCGATAGGTATCGATGCGAAGATCTTCCGGTTTGATAATGACTTCGATGCTGTCGTCAATTTCCGGCGAAACATAAACGCTGGCGAAAGAAGTGTGACGGCGCTTTGCCTGATCAAAAGGCGAAATGCGTACCAAGCGATGCACCCCGATCTCGCTGGTTAACAGCCCGAAAGCATATTGCCCATTCACTCCGAAAGTCACGGATTTCAATCCAGCTTCTTCGCCGGGTTGATACTCGTACATGGCGGTCTCGAAACCCTGGCGTTCAGCCCATCGCAAATACATGCGCAGCAACATTTCTGCCCAGTCCTGCGACTCAGTCCCGCCTGCGCCGGGATGGATGGTCACAATGGCATTGAGCGCGTCATGCTTGCCGGAAAGCAGACTTTCGGTTTCCAGGCGATCGACGAACTGGCGCAGAGAATCAAGTTCGCGGCGAATGTCGGCATCGACGTTTTCGCCTTCGCGCGATAGGTCGAAATAAGCGGAAATGTCGTCGGTCCGGCGAGTCAATTCAGCCTCGTTGGCCAACATATCTTCCAGGCGCTTTTTTTCGCGCATGACTTGCTGGGATTTTTTCGGGTCGTTCCAGAGATTGGGTTCCGCGGCCTGCTTTTCGACCTCGACTAACTGCGGACGCACAGTGCCGGCGTCAAAGATACTCCCGGAGCTCTTGGACTTTGCCCTTCAGGCCTGCGTACTCTTGCTCGAGCTCTTGGTTCATGAGGTTCATTCTGCCTCGGAGCGAAATAGAAAACGCGCGATGAGCGCCACTACAGAAATTATCGCACACAGCCACGCAAACCAGTCGCCGTAACGTGTGTAGAACGTGGTTACGTTGGACAATGCGTAGGGCGCCAGCAGCGCGGTGCGGATCTTGCGTGGCGCAGTGGCCACAACTCTTCCATAGGGATCGATCGATGCCGTCACTCCGGTATTGGTGTCACGCAGCAGCCAGCGGGCGTTTTCCACTGCGCGCATGCGGGCTTGCTTCAAATGCTGCGCATAGGCGCCACTGTCGCCGTACCATCCATCGTTGGAAATATTCACGAAAACCTGTGCGCCGTTGACGGAAAGTTGTCGGATTTCGTCGGGGAAGATGGATTCGTAACAGATGAATACTCCCAGCTTTTCATCTCCCGCAACCAGCGGCTCACGTGAAGTGCCCTGGGAAAAGTCGCCCACTTCTTTGGTGAGTCCATCGGCAAAGGAAAAGATCCGCCGGAAAGGAACGTATTCACCGAAGGGGACAAGATGGATCTTGTCGTAGCGCGAGACCCATTGCCCGCTGGGACTCACGAGGGCGCCGGAATTGTAGAAATGCGTTGCCGACCCCGGCGCCATGCCCACAGGGGTGCCGACACTCCCCGCGATCACCCAGGTATTGGACTGACGCGAGACGTTGCTGATGACATTCCGGAAAAGTGGATCACTTCCATAAAATGGCCCTGGTGATTCCGGCCACGCGATGAGGATCGGGAGCAGTGTGACCTGCAGTTGGGGAAGAAGTAGTCGGCGGCTTGAGACTGATGGCGGAAAGATCACGAAGGGTGGCGTCGAGGTAATCATTTGTCCATTCGGAACCTTCGAGAATTGGGATGTTGGGCTGCACTAGTAGCGCTACGTGGTCGGTCGGCACGGCAGGCGTGGGGATGAACTCCCCGCATTGCAGCACTGCCGCGGCCGCAAATGCTGCAACCAGCAGCAACTGGCGCTTCTCGCGTTTTACCAGAAAGGCCGTAGCCACGGCCACGTTGACGATCATGATTTCGAAAGACAGGCCATAGACCCCAGTAAAAGTCGCTAGCCTTGCCAGCGGAACGTTATCCACTTGAGTGGTTCCGAATAAATCCCAGGGGAACCCGGTGATGCGGGTACGCGCCAATTCCACGGCGACCCAGACGATCGGCGCCAGAATCAATGCTCTGCGGCTGAGTGTGCGCTCGGCCAGCAGGCCGATGATCAGCCCGAAAACACCGTGGTAGATCGCAAGATACAAACAGAAAAGGACCAGAAGGCCCAATGCGGCCGGAGTGTTAACGCCTCCGTACTGGCGCATCGTGTTATAGATCCAATAGCAGGTCCCGGCGTACCAGAAAAAACCACAAACATAGGCGAGAAGAAACGCCTGCAAGGGACGAGCTGGGAGCAGCTTCATTCCCTCGCGCAACTGCAGAGTGTCCGGCTCACGCGCTCGGAGCAACGCCAGCAGCAGGGGTGCGAAGGCCACCCAGCCCAGCATGTAAAAATTAGGCAGGGGGAAAATAGCGATCTGAAGGCCAGCTGACAGCAGAACTAGAAGCCACGCACTCTGGTGAATCTTTCGCACTGGGCAAGGATAACAAACTGGCGATCTTGTCTCGGGAAGTGTGGCCTCCAGACGGAATGTGCGCAGTGTT
This sequence comes from Terriglobia bacterium, assembly GCA_963723765.1. Classification (GTDB taxonomy): domain Bacteria; phylum Acidobacteriota; class Terriglobia; order Terriglobales; family Acidobacteriaceae; genus DATBAX01. Next base: position 488,970 of record CAVRSD010000002.1, read on the forward strand.
CAATGCGTTACTTCCGCTTTTTCAGCGAATTTCGCAGCGTTCCAAAGTATAAAATTCGACGTGTTGAATGAGCCCATCCACTTCGCTGGAGAAATGCAGGAGCAACGCTTCATTTGGCTCGCCTCGCAAAACCATCATTCTGCTCACGCTTCCTGTTGGCAGCTGGGGACATTCGCTCTGTACGCTCCGTCACTGCATAACGGCTTCGTCAATTACGATGATCCGGACTACGTCACGGCAAATGCTCATGTTCGACAGGGGCTTTCCTGGCACAACCTTGCCTGGGCTTTCACTGCGACTACCGAAGCCAACTGGCATCCGCTGACATGGATTTCACACATGGCCGACGTTCAGTTTTTCGGACTGAACCCGGTTGGGCATCATTTGGTCAGTGTTTTGCTGCATGCGATCAATGTTGTGCTGCTTTTTCTTTTACTAAACTATGCGACTGGCTATACCTTGCGCAGTGCGGTTGTAGCGGCGCTGTTTGCGGTGCATCCGCTAAATGTGGAGTCGGTTGCCTGGGTAGCAGAGCGAAAGACTCTGCTCTGTACCCTCTTTTTCCTGCTCACGACTTGTGTCTACGGATGGTACGTACGGAGACCGGGGGCCGGAAAATACCTGAGTGTTGTCGTGCTCTTTGCCTTGGGGCTGATGGCGAAGCCCATGGTCATTACACTGCCATTTGTGCTTCTCTTGCTGGACTACTGGCCGTTGCGGCGGTTGGGAGACCTGAATTCGAACGGAACGCCTGCCTCGCGTGCCACGTTTCTAAAACTCTTTGCCGAAAAGATCCCGCTGTTTGCGATGGCCGTTGCGAGTGCGTTGATTACGGTTTATGCGCAGCACAGCGGCGGTGCCTTGGGAATCACAGCTGCATTGCCTTTAGGTCTGCGGATCAAGAATGCCATTTACTCCTACATGGCCTACATCGGCAAAGGGATTTGGCCTTCACATCTGGCAGTGTTCTATCCCCACCCCGAGAATTCGCTGGGGTTGTGGAAAGTGCTGGCGGCGGCAGTTGTACTGTTGGTAATCACGGCACTGGTCTGGCGTTTCAGGAAGAAAAGATATTTGTTGGTGGGCTGGCTTTGGTACCTCGCCACAATGATTCCGGTGATCGGTATTGTGCAGGTTGGCCGTCAGGCGATGGCGGACCGTTATGCGTACATTCCGTTCATTGGACTATTTGTCATGGCCGTATGGCTGGCAGCGGATTTCTTCGCTCGCATCAGACTGTCTCGCATAACAACGGTCGTCATCACACTGGCTGTACTTTCCGGCTATGCCTTCGTTTCTTATATTCAGATTGGCTATTGGCGTAACAGCTTCACGCTGTTCTCTCACGCACTGCAGGTCACGACTGGAAATGGCATTGCCGAAGACAATCTGGGCGCGGCGTACATGGACATGGGGCAACCCGACTTAGCCCTGCATCATTTTGAAACAGCCGTCCATTTAGTGCCTCAACTTGCCACGGCGCACTACAACCTTGCGACCGTGCTGCATCAGCAGAACCAGCTCGATGCAGCGATGCATGAATATCAACTGGCCCTGACCTACGCCTCGGATTCCACGGAAGCGGCGCAGGCCCACAACAATCTGGGAATTTTGCTGATGCAGCGGAATCGGCTGGCAGCGGCAATGACAGAATTTAATGCCGCCATCCACGCCAACTCGGATGAACAGAATAGTTATCTGGCGCGAGGCTCACTCGAGTATCAGGAACACAATCTCGATGCGGCTCTTGCGGATTTCTCCCGCGCCGCGCAAATCGCGCCTTCAGCGGTAGCCTACTTTTGGCTGGGCCGCACGCTGGAAGACCAGGGAGCATTGCCATCCGCAGTTCGTGCATACGAATCGGCGTTGCGGATCGTCCCTAACATGAACGATGCGCGGACTCGCCTGGATGCACTCCGCGTCAAACTTCAGAAGTGATTGGGTGACTTGTCAGTTCACGAATCAGCTAGAAGCTTCTTTCCCTATTCTTTCTTCACCAATCGGGCCAGCACCGCCAACTGCTTCAAATATTCACGCACTGGCTGCGCTGGAGTTCCCCAGAATGCCACACCTTTGCCACGCAGGACTTTGTTGGGGAGCACGCCGCCCTGGCCGCCGAGCATGACGCCTTCTTCGAGGCGTGCGTGCTCGCCGATGCCCACTTGTCCACCCAGCACGACGTTATTTTCGATGGTGATGCTGCCAGAGAGGCCGGTTTGTGCCGCGATCACGACATCTTCACCGATTTGGCAGTTGTGTCCAATATGAACCAGATTGTCGATTTTTGTGCCTCGTCCGATGCGCGTGACCTCCAACGCGCCACGATCGATCGTGGAGTTTGCGCCGACCTCGACGTCATCGCCGATTTCGAGGCGGCCAATCTGCGGGAATTGCTCGCGGCGGCCGGTAGTTTTGTCCTGCACATAGCCAAAGCCGTCGCTGCCCAGCACCGCGCCGGCATGGACAACAACGCGGTCGCCGAGCTTTGTCCCGGGATAAATAGTCACATTCGGATACAGACGACAATCACGTCCTATGCTGACACCAGCGCCGATCACGGCGCCAGCACCAATCTTTGTTCCCTGGCCAATCAGAACGTCTTCGCTAATTACGACTCGAGCTTCGATGACAACATTGGCGCCAGGCCGCACCGAGGGATGCACGACCGCAGTGGGATGGATGCCACTCTGCTGGCCCCCTGCCGGATGAAGCAGTTTCGCAGCCCGGGCGAAGGCAAGCTTCGGCTGAGCTGCAATGATTAAAGGCTTTGCATAGGATTTCTGTGCGGCAAATTCTCCGGCAATCACCGCGGAAGCGCGTGATTCCACGGCCAAAGCCAGGTTCTTTTCATCTTCCACGAAGACCAGATCGCCAAGTTTCGCGGAAACTATGCTGGAAATCCCACTTAATACAACCTCGCCGTCTCCCACAACGCGTGCGCGCACGGAATCGGACACCGCTCGTACAGTGCTTCCCATTGCACCTTTGTATATGTTTGGCGAGGGAAAGAAAAGCTGTGAAAACAGGGCCGAGGACTAAAATGAAGGGATGGAGAAGAAGGTCTTCTGGATCAGCTTCACCCTATTGGGTCTGCTCGCTGATTTCACATTGCCCCTCTGGTGGGCACTCGGAGCCACCATCCCAGCTGCCTACGCCAGTTGGTGGGTTGCCTATCGCAGCGACTGGTTTTGAAATACGGTCCGAAATGAGGCGCAGACTCTTGTCTACGCCTTCGGGGTCAGCTCCGCTCAGCTATTTAACGTTGTCATTTCCCCGGTTACGAATTCGATAGACAAGATAGCCCACGATGGCAATGTTAATCAGGAACACCGCAATCTTCACCGGAGTTAAATGGTGGACAATCTCGTAAATTTCGATCGGAACCAGTGAGCTGGTAATGATCACGGTAAACCATTCGGCCCAGCGTTTCTCGAGCCATAAGCCGATTCCTTCGGTCAGAAAAAGCCCCGCATAGATCAGGCTCCCCAAGCCCAGTTCCTCGATTTTGCCGGGGTTGATATTGGCGGCTTTCATGAGTGCGAGGTTGATGTAATGGTTGTTGGGATCGAGCTTGAGCACTTCCACACAATGTCCAACTGCACCAGCTACATCCTTATGGAGCAGCTTTAATGCACCCACGGCGACCGTGATCAGCAGGGCGGCTTTTGCCAGCTTGAACACTGCGATCAGTCGGAGTAATCGGTTCGGGGAAGATTTCATTTATAAGCTGCTAATAGAGTGGTGGCTGACCTTCTGGCCGCGTTTTCCAGCGGCGATGCACCCATAGCCACTGATCGGGATAGTGCCGCACATAGTCTTCGATAATTTTCGTGAACAGGGCCGTATTCGCCACCGCATCGGCATCATCGTTACCGGTGCGAATCAAGGTGACCGCGGGATCAAAACGCAGGCGATATTTGCGCAAAACCGGATCCCAGATGGTGAAGCCGGGAACTACTGCCGCGTCCGTGCGCAATGCGATTCTTGCCAGGCCGCTTGCGGTACAGGCGGGAATGCCGAAGAAATCCACAAATACACCCTGCGGCGGAGTCATATTGGTGTCCATGAGTATGCCGACCGTTTCTCCGTTTCTCATGGCAGAGAGCAAACCGCGCACGAAGTCATCTTTATCGACGGTAGCATTGCCGTGCATGGTGCGATAGCGCCGGGAGAGGCGATCAAGATAAACGTTGTCCAAGGGCCGCATGACGATCTTCAAGGGATGTCCGTGCAGCGAGTGGGCAAATGCGGACAGTTCCCAGGCTCCGAGATGTGCGGTCAGGAATAGCACACCCTTTCCTCGCGCCAACGCCCGCTCGAAATTCTCGAATCCGTCATACACCACCACCTGGCTGACATTTTCTTTGGTGTATTTAGGAAACAAGCACAGTTCAGCCAACTGGCGGCTAAGCGAGGTAAAAACACCGCGCAAGATTTTGGCGCGCTCGTGGCGAGTCTTTTCCGGGAAAGCCAGCGCGAGATTACGCATACCGACCTGCCGGAGCCGGACATGCAGCACGTAGATCAGCCGACCCAGGGCAATGGCCACGGCCCGGGCCAGCGGACGAGGCAGCGCTCCGAGGGTCTTGATGATCAGCCACGCTAGCGCGTACTCGAGTCGCTGACGCATTCAGGGGATGATGATTGGGCTCTGGGCTTCAGGCTTTAGGCTCTCGGCTTTAGGCTTTCTATTTTACCTAGAGCCTAGCGCCTAAAGCCCAGAGCCCGGTTTTACTTACCCGCTGTCTTCGCCCACTTGGCCAGCGTGCTAAGGAATGGATACGCACCTTGAGGAGCGTCGACTGTCCCCGAAAACAGCTCCTTCGTAGGTATCAACTTCCCGTAAAACTCTCGGGTGCTATCGCGGTCGCGCTGGACCGCGGCGCCGCTCAGTTCGAGTCCGGCAAATACGCCACGGGCCCGGGAGTAGCTCAACACCTGCGCGCGCATCTTCCAATCGGTATCGGCGGTCGCGGCACGGCCAACGGGACCGGCGGCCACGCTGGCATCGGCGCCCAGTTTGAACTGGCTGGAAAGCAGATTTTTCATGCCATTGTCATTCATGATGAGCATGACCAGATCAACCGCCTGGCCGCCAATCTGCAATCCGAAGCTGCCCCCTTTGATAGTGAAGAAAGCTGGCGCGCTCCAACCTTTGGGGGTGCGGCAACTGGCCACTCCACGCCCGTAGCGAGCGCCAAAAACGAAACCTGCCTTGAGCATGGACGGCACGACTGCCACACACTCCGCCGAGCCCAGCACACTTTCAGGAATACCTGTGTCCGGTGCAGCCTGGATTTCATCCAGAACCGTGGCTGCTGCTTTGAGCCGGTCGGCAGCTTTGTTCTGATCGTCATCGGCAGCGAACGCAGCGGAACTGGCAAGGCAGGCAATCACACATAGCAGCAGCAGTCTTTTCATTTTTCCTCGGCTTTCAAAGTTATGGCGCAATCCGCGCGTAGAAAATCACCCGGAAGCTTCTTGAGAATTGATGTCACTGATTCTAAAGGATTCACAGCAGGAGAGAATGGTTGTTATCCACAGCGAAGAGTATCTATTGCTGATTCAGGCACTTGCGATGACAAAAAAATGCGGGGCCAGTAGCGGTGACCCTAAATCTCCGCTCCCAACCCCGTCTCCCAGGTTCTGTGGTAGGTAAACGGAGTATGCGTCGGATCAGAAAAAGCGGCAAGATTACCGAGGGCATTGTCCTAAAGTAACCGCCGCTATTCCCTATGCAAATACTCAAGGCGCTAAGCGCGTACCGAATATCCGGCACCTTTAACGCAGCGCTGAAGCGACTGCTCCACCCAAAACCCCAGCTCTACCAAACGTGGCAGGCGTTGTCGCGAACCATCGGCTGACCTTTCTTGCAGCCAAAAGCTTTCTGGAACTCCGGCATATTGGAAACCACTCCATTCACGCGATATTGCGGAGGAGAGTGGGGATTCGACTGCGCCAACACTCGCAATAATTCCGGAGTCAAGTTCGAACACCAGGACTGGCCGAAGGCAATGAAGAAGGTCTGCTCGGGGCTGAATCCCTCGATTTTTTCATCGCTCTTGCCCTCGGCGGCCAGAGTAGTTTGCAAAGCCATCAATGCAATCCGTGTACCCCCGTTGTCCGCCGTGTTTTCACCCAGCGTCAGTTTGCCGTTGACCTTGACGCCCGGCGTGGCCTCAAAACCAGAGTATTCGTCGGCAATGCATTGCGCGCGGCGATCAAATTCCTTGCCGTCCTGCTCCGTCCACCAATCGCGGAGATTGCCAGTGGCGTCGAACTTCCGGCCTTCATCGTCGAAACCATGCGTCATTTCGTGACCAATGACCGCTCCAATGGATCCGAAATTCACGGCATCGCTCTTCTGCTTGTCGAAGTATGGCGGCTGCAGGATTCCAGCCGGGAAGTTAATGGTATTGAGCTGCGGATCGTAATAAGCATTTACCGTAGGCGGAGTCATGCCCCATTCGCCGCGATCGACGGGCTTGCCGATTTTGTCCAACTGCCGGCGAAATTCGAATTCTCCGCTGCGATAGGCATCTCCCAGCAAATCACCACGGACGATCTTGACGCTGGAGTAATCGCGCCACTGGTCAGGATACCCAATTTTGCCTTCAAAGCCGTGCAGCTTGATGATGGCTTCCTTCTTGGTGGCCGGGCTCATCCAGTCCACCTGCTGAATATCGCTGCCTAGAGCAACTTCCAGCGCCTGCACCATTTTCAGCATGCGGGCCTTGCCCTCGGCACCGAAGGTGCGATCGACATACGCCTGGCCCAGCGCTTCCCCAAGATCACGGTCCACGTACTGGGTGCAGCGCCGCCACAAAGGCCGCTGCTCTTTTTGCCCAACCAGCTTGCGTCCGTAGAAATCAAACTTTTCTTCGACCAAGGGCTGCCCGAGTAGCGATGACGAAGCGCTCACCAACTGCCAGCGCAAGTATGTTTTCAAATTCTCCAGAGACTGGCTGGCAATCAATTGATTGACCCCCTTGAAAAAGTCGGGAGTGGCCACGAGATAGTGGATGGTGGCCGGTGCTTGCACACCTTTCAGGTAGTCGTCCCAGGAGAAATCGGGAGTCAGCGCTCGCAGTTCCTGGGCTGACATTTTGTGATTCAAATTTGCCGGATCGCGGCGCAGGACAATATCCATCGCTGCCTTCGCCAGCGCGGTTTCGATTTCCATGACGGCTTTCGCGTGCGCACTCGCGGTCGCGGAATCTTCTCCCAGCAACTCGAACGTCTTCTGAATGTGCGCCACATATTGCTGACGAATCTCAATCGATTTGGCGTCGTCCTTCAGGTAGTAATCGCGGTCCGGCAAGCCGAGTCCGCCCTGGTCAAGCGATGCCACTACCTTGGAGGCGTCATCCAGATCCTGCCCGGAAGAGAAACCAAACAATGCGGTACCCGATCCAGAGTCCGAGCCTGGGACAAGCTGGAAGGTAATTCCGTGCAGGTGGGCCAATTCACCGGCAAGCTGACTTTTGTTTTTCAATGCGTCAATGCGATCCAGTTCCGGTTTGATCGGGGCTATGCCTTTGGCGTTGATTCCCCGACTCATCCATGCAGGAGGCGTAATAGTCACCGATCTTCTGTTCGACGGCGCTACGACTGGGGTCGTTGCTGGACGCTTTCTCCAGCACATCCTTGAGCACAAATTGATTCCACAGGGCCAGCTTCCCCCCGTGTCCCCATGCCGCCTGATCGGCCGGGATGGGATTGCTGTCGAGCCACTTCTTGCAGCTGTATTGGTAAAAGTCCACGCAGGGATCGACCGCAGTATCGACCGAATTAACGTCAAAATGGTCAGGTTCCTTGGCCACTTGCGCGGTAGAGGTCTGGGCCCAGGCCGCAGACAGGCTGCAACCGGTCAATAGCAGAATCACAGGGAAAAGCTTGAATGAACGCACGCAGTAATCTCCTCTATGCCTATTACGGATTTTGGGACAAGAAGCCGGGGGTAAGAATACACGACTTAGACGGACGGCGAGGCCGGAGGATAGCAACACTAACCCCAAAGCTTGGAGTTAGTTAGCGGCGGGTTTCGGGAGGAAGCTGGGCTTACTTAGCAGTCACCAGCGAGTGGGTAATGGCATGGACCGAGAGTGAAATGCGATTCTGCACTCCGACCTTGCGCATCAGCTTGGCCACATGGGCTTTAACCGTTCGCTCTTCAATGCCAAGAGCAGAACCAATCTCCTTGTTGGAGCGGCCTGCAACCAGCATTTCCAGCACTTCCTTTTCGCGGTCGGTGAAAGTCACACGGCCGGCCGGGAAGATACGGCCCGGTGAAGAACTCACACGTTCGATGAACATGGAAAGCACATGCCGGGGAGCCCAGACAGATCCCTGGTTCACGATCCGAATAGCTTGAATGAATTCCGCGGGAGATGCCGCTTCGTCCACATAGCCTTTGGCGCCGGAAGCAATGGCCTTCAGAATGGTCTCTTCGTCGATCCCGGAACCGGTGACAATAATGCGAAGGTCGGGACGCGTGGCCTTCAAACTGGCCATGAGATCAAACAGATTCTGCCCATTGCGGTTGCCGAGCAAGACCAAGTCGATGTTCTGCTGCGTGCTGATGTCAGCCAGCGAAGCAGAGAGCAGCTCGAAATCGGGCTCCGAATCGAAAAGGGCGCGGAATCCAACGAACCGCAGCGGATCGCTTTCCACTACGGCAATACGAATTAGCGGTTTCTTGGCAGCAGCAGCTTTCATGGCATTCCTGGTTGAAAGATGTATTAAGCATAACGATGTTGCCCAGTGATGCAAAGCACCGTAACGAATTGCCAATTACGGGAGTAACATAGGGTAATTCCAAAAAAGAGGGACTAAAACGGATGAAAAGACGGTTTGGAACGGCTATCCGCTGGATTATGGGCATTGCACTGGCAGGAACCATGGTTGCGGCCTCAGTGGCCGTCTTAGCTCAGACCGAAACTCCCCAGCCCGCCTATCAGCCGAAGTTTAAAGGCGATCCGGCACACTCGGATTCCGAAGCCATCGCTCTGGGCTACATGCGCGTGGTCATCCGGGCGCAGAAGGAATACCACAAGAAATATGACAAGTACGCCGCTACTCTGGCGGAACTGGTGGGTGGCGCCCGCTCTTTTACCAAGCGCATGACCCAGACTGATCGCGGCGACTATACGGTGAGTTTCCGTTCCCACAAGGACAAAGACAGCTATGAGCTGGCGCTCACTCCCAAGCAGCTCGACGCCCAACATCGGTCGTTCTATGTGAATGACGATGGCGTGATTCGTGTGGAGGAGGAGAAAGCGGCAACCGAAGATTCGCCGGTGTTGAAGTAAGTACAGACTACGCGAAGTGGGCAGTGGCTCATTTTAGCGATATCCCACCAATCCATGTCATCCCGAAGATCCGGCGTTCTTCAGCCGGGCGAGGGATCTCGCGCGTGCCAGCACAAATGCCGTACCAAAATGCGCATCCGCCCCACGCAAGATCCTTCGCAAGCTCAGGATGACACTTTTCACTGAGTAAGAGGGTTCAAGCGCGCTAGCGGCTCGGTGATCATCCTACGTGCTCGTCCCTGGCTTGATCTCTTCCACCTTGCCGTTGCGATACGTAACCCGAAGCGAATTGCCCCCGTTGGGATAATTCATTGTTTTGTCGGCTCCCTCGCCAGATCCTTCCGGAACGCCGAGCCCAACCGCAAAGTTCGCCTGGATTTCATTCATGCCGGCCGCGACTTGGTGCTTGTCGATCGAGTCCCAAACGTTTTTTGACCAATGTTTGTAGAGTTCGTGCGGATCCTCGATGAAAAGCATGTCGTCTGAGTAAATCTGGAAATCGTCCCCTTTCACTACTCCGATGGAAAAAGCGTAACTCTTGCCATCCTTACCAAACACCGCCATTACCTGTTTTTCGCCTGGATTTTTTGGGAAGACGTCCGCGACCACGTTTTTGATTTCAAGGCGTTCGATGGGTAGGAGCATCCCCGCTTCATGGGCAAAGTCAACGTGGTGCGACGCTGAATCGTAGGGAAAATAGGTGATGCTGTAGCCGACTTTGACCCACACTGGCTGCGCAGTCAGTCGCTGCGCCGACCTGAGATCATAGGGGCGAAGTTTTTTTGGAAACACCAGATAATCGGGATTGACCGGTGCGTCTATCGGTTTCCGGGCATCCTGCACAGCGTATTCGTGGCGCTGGTAGAGGATGTAAGCAAGGCGCAGTCCAGCCACTAGCATGGCTACCACCAGCATGATTTGAATCTTTTGCTTCATTCCTCAACCTTCTCCCTTCCTAAACTACCAAAATCGCAGGCCAGACTGGGGTAAACTAACACTTGGCGAAAGTTTGATGAGGAGAAAATCATGCCCGTTGCCGTCACTCAGGACGAAATTCTAAGCGCGCTCAAACAGTGTTACGACCCGGAGATCCCAGTTAACATCGTCGATCTGGGGCTGATTTACGATGTGCGCTTTGAGAATGCCGCCGAGGAGAAGCAGGACGTGGCCATCGATTTGACACTCACTTCCCAGGGCTGCCCCGAACACGTCAATATCAGCGCGCAAGTAAAGGCTCGGGTTGAGCAGCTTCCCGGCGTGGGCAATGTCACCGTCAACGTCGTCTGGACTCCGCCCTGGGGGCCGGAGCGATTGAGCCCGGAAGCCAAGAAACAGCTGGGAATTGAATAACAAGAGAAGATTTCAGAAGGCAGATTTCAGAATGCAGAAGTAAAAAAACAAAGTATAAGTCTCTCAAAGTCCCGATTGGAGTTCTTACTTCTGCATTCTCACTGCTAATTTCTTACTTCCTGCCCATTCCATTGTGGGTAGCCGCGACTTTCTGCGAATTTGGCTACTCCCGCCCCAATGATTGATGCAGCTTCAAGAATCTTGCTTCCGCGGTCGAGATAATCCGGCAAATTCTTATAGAGCTTTTGGAACTTCTCAGTGTGTTCCGAAGCTAGTGTGACCAGGCTGACTCCCGCCAGGAGCGCGCCGCCGGTTTTTCTGCGTTGCAGAAAAAGCGCGACACTGGCCCCTGCCGAACCTGCGATCAGAGCTTGCTTCCAGTGTTTCATCCCGCCCTCCAGATTGAACCGTAAAGATTGAATAGTAAATCGTTTCACCCACTGCCTTATACTGCCTCGGGGCACTTGGAGGAATTGGATGCGAAACTCTGGCCATGGAGTCAGAAATTTTATTGTCCTTTTTTCACTGCTCACGGCCATTGCCGCAGCTCAAACCAAGCCGCGCGCCCGCGATCTGGGAGTTCCCTTCGATGGCACACCCGGACCGCTGAATGCCATCACTGACGTAAAAGGAGTGGAAGTCGGCCATACCACCCTGATCTCCGGTAACGGGCCGCTGGTAGTTGGGGTAGGCCCGGTGCGCACCGGGGTTACTGCCATCCTGCCTCGCGGCAAGGATTCCAAAGACTCAGTTTTTGCGGGATGGTTCACCCTGAACGGCAATGGCGAGATGACAGGAACGACGTGGCTCGAAGAATCCGGCTTTCTTGACGGCCCTGTGATGATCACCAACACTCACAGCGTCGGCGTAGTGCGGGACGCGACCATCGCCTGGAAAATCAAGCAAGGCAAGCCCGATCAGGAGGGTTACTGGTGGTCGCTACCCGTAGTAGCGGAAACCTACGACGGCTATCTGAACGACATCAACGGGTTCCATGTGAAGCCCGAAGACGCTTTCCATGCTCTCGACACCGCGCACGCCGGGCCGGTCGAAGAAGGCAACGTGGGTGGCGGCACCGGCATGGTCTGCAACGAATTCAAGGGTGGCATCGGCACTTCTTCCCGCGTGCTCGATGCGAAGTTGGGCGGGTACTCCGTCGGCGTACTCGTGCAATGCAACTACGGACAGCGAGATCAATTGCGTATCGCCGGCGTGCCCGTCGGTAAAGAGATCACAGATCACATGATCCGCGATGAAGATGTGGGTTCCATCATCGTGGTCGTCGCTACAGACGCTCCGCTTATTCCTACCCAGTTAATGAGGGTGGCAAAGCGTGTGTCCTTGGGACTGGCCCGCGATGGAAGCTATTCCGGCGGCGGTTCAGGAGACATTTTTATCGCATTCTCCACGGCGAATCCCGGCGCCGGAGAGCACAACGGAGTGCGCCCATTGAACATGCTCCCCAACGATGATCTTGATCCTCTCTTTTTGGCAACCGTCCAGGCCACAGAAGAAGCTGTAGTCAACGCAATGATCGCTGCGGAGACGATGACTGGGATCAATGGTCACACCGTGATCGCATTGCCGCATGACCGGTTAAGAGAAGTGCTGAAGAAATATAATCGGCTGGTGAAGTGAGGCGCCGCATGCAGATACGTATAGAAACATTCTGTAGAGACGCAGCTTGCTGCGTCTTGCAGTGCCACTACTCTGGCTTCGACGCCATCAACAGCAACGCTCCCATCCGCTTGAATCCGCGCAAATCTTCGAGGCTATAAAACGACTTCGTTTTGTAGTCGTCCGGCGTAGGCGTGTCATCCGGAATCCGGCGAGCTTCGATTCTTTCGAAACCATGTTTCGTAATCAGCGCCATGTATTCGGCTTCCGACCGTACATGGACAGGCACTTTTAACTTATCGACCCACTGCAGCGAATAGTGATTGTCTTTATAGAGATTGATGAGTATGAACATACGTCCCCGCGGAGCCATGACTCGGAATAGCTCGCGCAGCACCAGTTCCTGATCGGGATAGTAGTAGAACGATTCCACCGAAAGCACTTTGTCGAAGAAATTATCTTCTCCCGGAATCTTCTGTGCAGATCCGCAAACATACGAAATGTTTTCGAACTCGACCGGGATGGCCTGCGCCCGCCGGATCATCTCGTCGGAAACATCCAGACCAACCACATTCACTGAGCCATCCGGTCCGGTCGCCACCCGCCGCGCCAGCAGTCGCGTGGCCCAACCCGCGCCGCATCCCAGATCAAGCACGCGCTCACCGGGACGTAAATCCATCAGCCGGATGGTCTTCTCGGTGATGTCGAGATGATGGTTTTCCATCTTCTCGCCCTCACCCTCAACCGCCCAGCGGTTGAATTCCTGCTGCAGCTTTTCATCGGAACTCGGCAATCGATCGGACAAATCATTCTCCTTTTCAACTCTTAGTGATTCAGATTTTATCCACGAAAATCACCAACGGATACGAGGATATGCTACATTTGCCTTCCTCATGGTGCCAGCGCTGCCACCTTCGACAGGCCCTGAACCGGAATTGCTCTATTGCCCATTATGTACGGAAGAAGTCAGCGATCCGCTGACGTGCGGGGATTGTTCTGCCGTCATCTGCCGGCGCTGCGGCAGTCCCCTGGAATCTTCGGATGAGTTGGGCATCGGATAAATAATCCGGATAAAAATGGATCCCCTTCCCGCCTCGCAAATTCCCCCGGCTCAATCTGAATCTCAACAGACATCTCCCGCGACCCTGGTTCGTGGTCTCTCCTTACTCGACTCCGTTCTATTGTTGGTCGGCGGCATCATCGGCTCATCGATTTTTCTAACCGCAAAAGATATTGCCGGTCCTTTGCCGCATCCCTTTTTGTTCCTGCTCGTCTGGATCATCGGCGGCGGAATTTCTTTATTAGGTTGCACCGCCCTCGCCGAGCTGGGTTCGATGTTCCCCGATTCCGGCGGCCAGTATGTCTTCTTGCGAGAGGCCTACGGCGATCTTCCGGCGTTTCTCTACGGATGGATGCTCTTCAGCGTCGGCAACGGCGGCTCGATCGCGGCGCTGGCCGTGGGTTCGGCGGCATATCTGGGCGGAATCATTCCTGGAATTTCGCAGGAGCACATAGTTCTTTCAATCGCCGGAATCGTGTTGACTCGCGCTCACATCGTGGCTTTGGTCATGATCGTGGTAGTGACGTGGATCAACGTGGCCGGGCTGCGCCGCGGAGCCATCTTGCAGAATGTCGCCACCTGGGCAAAGTTTGTGGCGATGGCAGCTTTCGTGATTCTAGGTTTCGCCATCGGCAAGGGCGATTGGCATCACTTCACGGCGCGCGAGTGGGGCACGGTCAACGGCCTCACCATGGGGATGCATCCCGGTCAACTCCTTTCCGCGTTCGGTGTGGCGCTGATCGCGGTCTTCTGGGCCTATGACGGATGGGTATACATCACCTGGGTCGCGGGAGAAGTCAAAGAACCGCGCCGCAATGTGCCGCGGTCGATGGTACTGGGCGTTCTGATTGTGGGCGTCATTTACGTCGCCATGAACATGACGTACGTTTATGCTCTGCCGCTGACCGAAATCGCCAAACACGAGACGATCGCTCACGCGGCGGCGGCAGCATTGTTCTCTCCGGCCACTGCCATTTGGCTGTCGGCCTTGATCGCGGTTTCCTGCTTTGGCGCGCTGGCCTGTGCCGTCCTCAGTAGTGCACGCGTCTATTACGCCATGGCTAAGGACGGCCTCTTCTTCAAGCGCATGGCCGAAGTGCACCCCAAGTGGCGGACGCCCGCGTTCGCCCTGATCGGGCAGAGTGCCTGGGCAGCGGTTCTCACCGTAAGCGGCCGCTACGACCAGCTCTACACTTATGTGATGTTCGGAATGGTGCTGTCGTATACGCTGACGGTGGTTGGCTTGTTTGTCCTGCGCTGGAAACGGCCGGAGGTTCCGCGTCCTTATCGCTGCACGGGATATCCGTGGCTGCCGGGAATTTACATACTCATCACGGGTGCCTGGGCCTTGAATACAATTTTCACCCGTCCCGCTGAAGCGGCGTGGGGGACTGGTATTGTGTTGCTCGGCGTGCCCGGATATTTATATTGGAAGCGCAGTAGTCGGAAAACGGCAGTATAAGAAGTTGCGACTTACAAATTCATCTTGCCCTTCCCTTGCATCAGTGTAATCTGTGTTTTCTTTTTTGCGAGTGTGCGTGCAGCGCAACTTACCTGACCTCGGGACATAAGATTGCCAGAATTCAAACCAGCCGCCGGACCCTCTGAAATCGTTCAGACACTTTCCACATCCGAAACGGAAGATCCCAACAAGCCGAAGCGGGTCATGGGATTCCGCGATCTGGTGCTGTTCTACGTGGTCACCGGGGTCAGCCTGCGCTGGATCGCAACCGCAGCCGCTGCCGGACCCAGTTCCATCGTCATCTGGATCGGCGCCTGGTTGTGTTTCTACACTCCACTAGCGCTCTCGGTCATCGAACTGTCTTCGCGCTATCCCGACGAGGGTGGCATCTACGTTTGGTCAAAGCGTGCCTTCGGTGACTTTTCCGGATTCATCACCGCCTGGACCTATTGGACCTGCAACCTGCCCTACTTCCCTGCCGTGCTTTATTTTGCGGCCAGCAATGCGCTTTACATCCGGCACAACGCCTGGGGACATCTGGAGAGCAGCACAACTTTCTACATTGTGTTTTCTCTGGTGGCGCTCACCCTGGCCACGCTGCTCAACGTTTTCGGGCTCAACGTGGGCACCTGGCTGCACAACGTAGGCGCGCTTTCCATGTGGATTCCGGTCGGCATCATCATCGCGATGGGAGCGGTCGCCTGGCATCGCTATGGAGCGGCCACATCGTTCACGTTTCATACCATGAAACCCAGCTTCCATCTCAACGACATTATTTTTTGGTCGGTGCTGACTTATGCTTTTGCCGGCTGCGAGACCGCTTCGCTCATGGGAGGAGAAATCAAGAACGCCCGCCGCGCCATTCCTCGAGCGCTGTTTATCGGCGGCATAACAGTAACGCTCTGTTACATCGTGGGGACAATGAGCGTGCTGGTGGCGTTGCCATCTTCCGAGGTCGGCAATTTGCAGGGACTGATGCAGGCGATTTCGAAGACCGCAAGCCGCATCGGGTTTGAAGGCCTAATTCCTTTCACGGCATTCTTGATTATGCTCAGCAACGTGGGCGCAGCAGGTGCGTACCTGGCTGCCGTTGCGAGGCTCCCTTTCGTTGCCGGAATTGACCGCTTTCTTCCACCGGCGTTCGGCGCGCTGCATCCGCGATGGAAGACGCCGTGGGTCGGCCTGCTGACCCAATTCGTGCTCGGTGGCCTATTCATCTTTCTCGGACAGGCCGGCACCAGCATCAAGGGCGCCTACGACGCGCTGGTCAGCATGGGCGTGATCACTTACTTCATTCCGTTTCTTTACCTGTTCGCCTCCATGTACAAGTTGCAGCGCGAACCGGCGGGCACGGATGTGATTCGCGTCCCCGGTGGTAAGCCCGTCGCCAAACTGGTGGCAGTGGTGGGATTCATGACCACAACAGCAACGATTGTTTTGTCCTTGATCCCCCAGCCGGACGAGCCGAACAAGCTGCTGGCCGTGATTAAGATCGTGGGAGGATCGGGAGTCCTGGTGCTGATCGGGGCATGGATTTACGTGGCCGGAAGAAGAAGGGCAGCGCGAGCTTTGGGAGTGGCAGGATCCACGTAGGGACAGCCGCCTCGGCTGTCTGATCGGGCAAAGCCCGGCGTGCATTCCAACTCTCAGAATCGGCGAGCTTCGCTCAGCCGGACAGCCGAGGCGGCTGTCCCTACGTGATCATCGCTAGACCGGCACGGCCGTCTTCCTCGGCGGATTGAAGAATGGAGTCTTCACCACTTTCGCCGTGACTTTCTGATGTATGGCTTCGATAGTGATTTCCAATTGCAGCTTGGTTCCGATTTCCGCATGGGCCGTTTCCACGCTGCCCAGCGCGATCATCTTCTTCAGCACCGGAGACCACGTAGTGGAAGTCGCTTTTCCCACCTGCTTGTCGCCAACATACAACGGCACCGCCACGCGGGATGCCTGACTGGGCGCGGCCGGCGTCAATCCGAATTTTTCGTAGCGCTCTTCGACTTCCGTCCAATCAATTTCCAGTCCAACAAACTGCCGTGCCACGCCATTCTTTTCATCTTTCGCCAGAGCCGCCTTGCCGATGAAATTCTCTTTGTTCAGATGGACCATCTTGGCGAAGCCGAGTTCATACGGCGAATATTTCTGCGAAGGGATCAGCGCTTTCTTGGCACTGGAGTAATCCACTTCAATCAGCAGCAGCCCCGCTTCTACTCGTGCCACATCCAGCGCCAGCATTCCGGCGGCGTGCAGATCGAAACGCTTTGCCTTTTTCCGCCATCGCATCCCACACTTTCACTGCATCGTTCCACGGCACCCAGATTTCGTATCCCAGATCGCCCGTATATCCGGTGCGCGAAATGTCCACAGGGACACCGTTGATCGTTCCCTGCGTCATGCGGAAATATTTCAGGTTCGCGATATCCGCCTGGGCTGCGGCTTTCAGCAGCTTTGCCGAAGTCGGGCCTTGCAAGGCCAGCGCCGCCACTTTTTCGGAAATGTCTTCGATCTGGACGTCCATGTTGGTACCGTTCTGTCGGAACCAACGCAGGCTGGGGTCGGCGGCCGTCCAACGATATTTGTTTTCTTCGAGGCGCGTGATGGTGCCGTCGTCGATGACCTTGCCTTGCTCGTCGCACCAGCAGCAATAAATGACTTGCCCCACGGAAACCTTGGTGACGTCACGGGTGATCACGCGGTTCACCAGTTTGGTCGCGTCCTTGCCAGTGATCAAATATTTGTAGAGCGGCGAAATATCGATGATCGCAGCGGCATTGCGGATGGCGTTGTATTCGTGCTCGTGGTGCACCTCATACACGCTCACCGTGTAATAGCCCGACCACTCGCGATAGCTCAGACTTTGGCAAAGCGGAAAAGTACGTTCGTGAAATGCGGTTCCGACGGGCACGTGGTTTCCTCGATGGTTCGATTAGATGAACGGAAGACGCAGCAAGCTGCGTCTCTACGGACACGTTTCTTGTAGAGACGTGGCTTGCCACGTCTCGCTGTGGATTATATTCAGACGCTGGCGTTTGCGGCAAACGATTGCATGACTTCAAGTCACAGATCCTCTCTAAGTCTACAGACAAAAAGCCCGCTTCCGGTTAGAATAGCGAGTCACTATTGACAGTGGTATCCGTGACGGTCGCCATGCCAACACCCTGGAACGCCATTCTGAGTTGGTCAGTCCTCCTCAGCGGACTCTGAATCCGCCAGGGAGCTTCGCCCTGCTGTCTCCTTCGCTCAGCGACCTATATTTTCAGAACGCGACGGAAGAGTTTTCCAAAGTTCGATCCAGTCAGATATCTCAGCCGCAACTGTTACAATCCGCGGTTATTGAACTGACCAGCAGCGACGAGGACCAAAGTTCAATATGGCAAGTTCAAACGGGTCCAATCAGAAATACGATGTGATCGTGATCGGCGGAGGCCACAACGGCCTCGTCAACGCCGCCTACCTTGCCAAAGCCGGCAAGAAAGTTCTCGTGCTCGAGCGCCGGCATGTGATCGGTGGCGCGGCCGTTACTGAAGAAGTGTATCCGGGATTCAAATTCTCGGTCTGTTCGTATGTGGTTTCACTGTTGCGGCCGGAAATTATTCGTGATCTCGATCTTCCCCGCCACGGACTGGAGATTCTGCCGCTCGATGGCACGTTCACCCCCATGCCCAGCGGTGATTATCTCTGGCGTGTGAATGACCACGGCAAGACTCATCGCGAGATTGCTCGCCATTCCAAGCTCGACGCTGAAGCCTACGACGAATTCGGCAAATCGATGCAGGCCATGTGCCGATTCGTGAAGCCAATTCTCTCGATGGTACCGCCCGATCCGGCGACGCTGAATCCGAAAGACCTGATGAAGCTGCTCTTCCTCGGACGCCGCTTCCAGGGCCTGACCAGCGAAGACAAATACAACCAGGTGCAGTTGATGACCATGAGCGCCATCGACTTTCTCGATCAATGGTTCGAGACCGATGTGCTCAAGGCCACCATGTCGGCGTCCGGCATCATCGGAACTTTCCTCGGCGTGCGCTCGCCGGGAACGGCCTACGTTCTGCTGCATCACTACATGGGAGAAATTGACGGCGCATTCCGTTCCTGGGGATTTGCCCGCGGCGGCACCGGCGCGATTTCAAATGCGATCGGCGATGCGGCCGTCGAAGCTGGGGTTGAAATTCGCAAAGAAGCACCGATCGCGCAGATCATCATCAAAGACGGCAAAGCCAAAGGCGTAGTGCTGGCGAATGGCGATGAAATTTATGCCGACATCATTTCTTCAAGTGTCGATCCGCGGCTGACCTTCGTGAAATTCATCGAGAAGGGACATCTGCCCGAGGATTTCCTCGAAGAGATCAATCGTTACAAATTCCGCGGGTCTTCTGGCAAGGTAAACCTGGCTCTGGATGCTCTGCCGAATTTCAAGGCGATGCCCGGTCCCGGCGCTCATCTGCGCGGCGCGATTTCAATTTCGCCCAGCGTCGAATATATGGAACGCGCCTACGACGACGCCAAGTACGGCAATTACTCGCGGCGTCCTTATATCGACATGGTGATTCCGTCGCTCACCGATCCTTCGGTCGCGCCTCCGGGTAAGCATGTGATGTCCTGCTTCGTGCAGTACGCGCCGTACAAGCTGCGGCCGGGTCTCAACTGGGACGATCAGAAAGAAGCCTTCGGCGACAACGTCATCAACACCATCGCCGAATACGCGCCGAATATCAAAGACATCATTCTGCATCGCCAGATTGTCACCCCGCTCGATCTGGAACGCGACTTCGGTTTGTCGCGAAGGAAATATCTTCCAGGGCGAGTTGTCACTCGAGCAGCTGTTTTTCCTGCGGCCAGTGCCCGGCTACGCGCAGTTCCGCACGCCGATCAAGAACCTCTACATGTGCGGATCGGCCACGCATCCCGGCGGCGGCATCATGGGCGCGCCTGGCCGTCTGGCTGCGCTCGAAATTCTCAAAGACTTCAAGGGAGCTGCGTAAGCCATGGCCGAACAGCGCGATGTCGTCATCATCGGCGGCGGTCACAACGGGCTGGTCACCGCTTTTTATCTCGCCAAAGCTGGTTACAAACCGCTGGTGCTCGAACGCCGCCCGCAACCCGGTGGCGCGGCCATCACCGAGGAATTCCATCCCGGATTCCGCGGGTCGATTCTCGCGCATTCCGCCGGCCCGCTTCGTCCCGACATTGTTCGCGACATGCGACTCGAACAGCACGGGCTGAAGATGCTCACGCCCGAGGTCGCCGTCACTTCGTTCACGCCCGACGGCCGCGCGCTCACTCTCTACAACGACGCCAGAAAGTCGGCGGAAGAAATCGCCAAGTTCTCACAGAAAGACGCAGCGAGATATCCAGACTTCCAGGCTTCGCTCGTCAAGATGGGCAAAGTGATCGGCGAAGCTTTGGCCCTCGCCGCTCCGAACATCGACAATCCCAGCCGCGGCGACCTCTGGGGGATGCTGCAGACCGGGCGATCCATCCGCAAGCTGGGCAAGAAAGATTTGTATCGCCTGCTGCGCTGGGGACCTGGCGGTCGCCGATGTAGTAGCGGAATACTTCGAGACCGAACTGCTTCGTGCGACTATCGCTGCTCGCGGAATTTTCGGGACTTTCCTCGGCCCGTGGTCAGCGGGCAGCACGCTGGTTCTGCTCATTCGCGCGGCTGGTGATTCTCATCCCGCGGGTTCTTCGCACTTTGCTGAAGGTGGAATCGGTGCGGTGACCCAGGCCATGGCGGCGGCGGCCACGCAAGCGGGCGCGGAAATTCGCAGCAACGCGGAAGTGATTGAAGTTCGCGTAAAAGACGGCGTCGCCACCAGCGTTGTGCTTTCCACCGGCGAAGAGATCAACGCCCGGGCGGTCATCTCCAACGCCGATCCCAAGCGGACATTATTGAAGCTGGTCGATCCTACGCATCTCTCGCCCGATTTCGTCATGAAGCTTCAGCATTACCGCATGCCGGGGACGGTTGCTAAAGTCAATCTTGCGCTTTCCGGCCTGCCGAAATTCACCGGGCTCAACGGCTCAACCGACACTGCCGCATTGAGTGGGCGCATTCATATCGGTCCCGAGATCGATTATCTGGAGCGGGCTTTCGACGAATCGAAGTACGGCAACTTCTCCAAGCAACCGTATCTGGAAGTTGCAATTCCGTCACTGACCGATCCATCGCTCGCGCCTTCGGGTCAACATGTGATGTCGATCTACATGCAGTACGCGCCCTTCAAGCTCAAGGGCACCGACTGGGAAACACAGCGTAAAGCCCTCGGCCAAACCGTGGTGCAGACACTAACACAATATGCACCTAACCTGCCGGAGCTGATTCTGACCCACCAGATCATCACGCCGCAGGATTTGGAGGACACGTACGGGCTCACCGGCGGACATATCTTCCATGGAGAGTTGTCGCTGGATCAGTTTTTCACCATGCGTCCGTTGCTGGATTGGGCCCGTTATCGCACGCCGATCCAAAATTTGTACTTGTGCGGATCAGCAACGCACCCCGGAGCAGGGTTAACCGGAGGTTCGGGAGCGAACGCCGCGAAAGAAATTTTGAAAGAGCTGAAGAAGTAGTGGTCAGCGGGAGACGCGGCGAGCCGCGTCTCTACAGTCGACTTTCTCCATGAAGAACTCCGCCATCCTGCTTATCGCCTGTCCCGACCAGAAGGGCGTCGTCGCCACAATCTCGGACTTCGTTTTCCGGCATAACGGCAACATCCTGCATGCCGACGAGCACGCTGACGAGGGTTCCAATCTCTTCCTGATGCGCGTGGAATTTGACCCGGCCGACTTCGACATCGATCTGAATGACTTTAGCAAACACTTCGCGCCTATCGCGGAAAAATTACAGATGAGTTGGCGGCTTGCACAGTCCAGCTATCGTCAGAAGATGGTCATTCTTGTTTCCAAGTACGACCATTGCCTGGTGGACTTGCTCTACCGGCACAAGAGTGGCGAATTGGCCTGCAATATTCCGCTGATCATTTCCAATCACCCGGACAATCAATCCATTGCCGACTTCTATCGAATTCCCTACATCACGGTGCCTGTGCCCAAAGACAACAAGCGGCCCGCCGAGGAGAAAATTCTGGCGCGGCTCAGGCAGCATGCTCCTGATTTCATCGTGCTGGCCCGCTACATGCAAATCCTTTCCAACGATTTCGTGAACGAGTATCCTCACCGCATTATCAACATTCACCATTCCTTCCTGCCGGCCTTTGTCGGCGCGAAGCCCTACCATCAGGCTTTTGAACGCGGAGTAAAGCTGATTGGCGCCACCAGCCATTACGTCACCGAGGTGCTCGACGATGGCCCCATCATCGAACAGGACGTCATTCGCATTTCCCACCGCGATTCCGTCGACGATCTATTACACAAAGGCCGTGACCTGGAAAAGGTTGTGCTGTCCCGCGCGGTGCGCTGGCACACCGAGAATCGAATCCTGCTCTATGGGAATAAGACCGTTGTTTTCCACTAGATAGCGAAAAGGCGATCATTATTAAACAATTCCTATTGACATAGTAGGGATTATCTCTTACACTTCCTTCTGTCAGAACATTTCGTCTCAGCCACTGCGGACAGAGACCTCCTGATGTCCCACGAACCTCCATCCGCAGTGGCCCATTTTTTCCCCCTTCGCAAGTCACTCGCCGGTTACCCCGACAATCCGCCTATCGTCCTGTCAATGGCCCCTGGCTTCCCTTTTACGTCACTTTGGTATCAGGTACTTCGGAGAGTATTGTGCATAGGCGCGGCTTGGTTTTTACTAGTGAAGGTAAAGCCCTTGCCGACCAGCAGCTTAGAGCAGGGTCAATTCCCGAGGAGTTGCGTTGGCCGAAGATCCGAAGTGGGAGCTGGCAATTCTGGCGACCGTACAGGGCTTCTACGAGAAGCTGCTGCAGACGCCTGTCCAGGGCGAAGTTCCCGTTCCTCAGGGCCTCGAAGCGATCTCCCTGCAGGATGACAACAACGTACATGAGACTCTGACCAAGATGCGCCGCTGGCTGCGCCTGCTCGATATGGCCATCTCTCCGGCCATGCTGCGGCGGGCTTTCACTGCCGACACCGATCCCGAAATTGCAGAAGCCATGCTTCGCTACTTTACGCGGACAAAAGATAGCAGCGACCTCAATCGTGACAAGACCGACATGGTGGCGACATTTCTTTATCGGCATCCCCGCGTTCCTGGCCAGTGGGAGCAGCGCGGCTACGGTCTCGACGGTTCCTTGCCGCTTTCTCCGTTTGAAATTGCGCTGCTGGAAATTCTTGCGGACAGTGATGTACCTTCGCTTCCCGAGGAGCACGTTCAACTCCTGCGCCGTTTCGATCCTCTGCTGGACCAGGTCAAAGGTTTCCGCGATCTGAATTCGCTTTTGGACTCAGGCATCATTCCCGCGGTTCGCGAGCTGAAACAGTCTCTGGAAAGTTCCTTCTACCATCCCGGGGTGTTGGCCACCATCGCACCTTACAACGCGGATTTCGGCAAGAAATTTGACGATCTATTCCATGCCGCGTCAGCCGAAATCAAAAGCTTTGCCCAGGCCCTGGAAGAACAGGGCGGCACGATTCTGGGAAATGTGGACGGCGTAGACGTCACTGTGGAACAAGTGACCGCGATGGAAGAAAGTGAGTTGCTGAAGATCGACTACAGCCAGGCTTTGGAAAAGTTTCGCCGGGTTTCCCAGCTCAAGAAAGTCCTGGAGCGACGGCCACCCATCCGCCGCAAGCCACAACTGGTACGAACCCCGCCGCCTGCGAAACCGAAACTTGCTCCTATTTCCAAGGTGGCCGTACCGGCTAGACGGCCTGTGCTTGACGTGCCAGCACTGCGTGCAGCCGTGACCCCGCAGCAGATTTCCTCGGAGGAAACCAAGCTTCTCAAGGTGGAAGAATCGATCCGGATTTTCGTACGCGTGGCCGATCCAAAATTTCGCCAGATTGTTCCGATGCGCTACTTCAACCTGGCGTTGACTCCGGCCGAGGCCGATGCGTGCAGCGCCGACTTTTTGGAAGAAAAGAGCCTGCGCGCCGGGGTGGCACGGGTGCAATTGCGGCTGGTCGCCCTGGTGGGGCGCATGACCACGGAACTGGAAGAACTCAAACGCGCCGAGAACTCGCCGTCGTTATGGAAATTGCACGCCGACTCGCTCATTGCCCTGCTCGAAGTATCTCGCGCGGTGAATGAGAATGGCACTCGCGTACTCAACCTTGCAAACCAGCACAACGAGAAACAGCAAGCCAGCGTGCTACAGGCTTCCATCCAGAAACTGCATGACACAACTGAAGTTGCGGTGAAGACTCTCTCAGCGATACCTAGAGAAAAAAGCATCGGCGCCGGCGCGGACTGAAAACCTCTCACATAAAAAGCCTCCGAATGTAATTCGGAGGCCAATGGAATTCACTCGATGGAACCGGGTAGTTATTTCCAGTCGCGGTCTTCGTGCCAACGCTTTTCGTGTCCGTCCCACCATCCGTGGTATTGGTTGAAGCAGCGTTCCCGCTCGGCATTCAGGTCTTTTCTCCGATCATCCGCCTCATGACTACGCTCGCCATGCTTGCGGACGGCATCATCCACTCGGGCTTCGGCCTTCTCAATCGCGTGCTGGCACTTCGAGTGGTCTTCCGCATATGCCTGGGGCCCAGTGGCAAACATCGCCACACCCAAAGCTGCCGTCATTGCTGCCGATGCTGCAAGTCTCTTTACGCCTTGTAGTTTCAAGTCGTCCTCCTGTCGAAAATTAGATAGCGCTATTTTGATTAGAAATTGTGGTTTGAAGTTGCCCGTTAGAGTGATCAACCAAGGATGAGCTTTATCTCCAAAAACTTTGGTTTGTCCCTCTGGGCACATCGCTATCCATCGGCGTGATTGAGAAAAACTTCAGCCCGGAAGGACTTCACCACAGGCAAACGGGATTGGCTCACGATTTAAGAAACATTACCGAACATCCGGCAACGGCGCTGCCGCAGCCGGAACATCATGCGGATAGTCTTTGCCAAGAAACGCGGCCACTGTCGCTGCGATCTGGGCTTGCGTGACTGGTCCAATGTTTTCACGTTCGCCGCGTGCGGGAGTATCGGGGCCGACGACTGCAATCCAGATATTTTCCGAGCCCTTTTCGTCCACTCCGTGTTCTTTCCATTCGACCAGTCCACTGCCTCGTCCGTGGTCCGTGGTGAGAATAAAAGTTGTCTTATCGCGATACTCCGGCATGGACTGCATCTGTTCCCAAAGTTGCTGCACGAAATGGTCGAAGCCATGGGCGCTCTCCAGCACCAGATCGTAACGGCCGGAATGCGCCCAGTTGTCCGTCTCACCGTAGCCTACAAATAGTACCCGGGGCCGGCCCGTCTCTACATACTCCAGCAACGGCACCTGGATAAATGAATTGTAGGTATCCTCGTTGTCCAGCGGCGTGGTCGTGCGGTACAGTTCGTTCATCAATTCCTGGCGCGGCGAAAGATTTCCTTTCTCCGGCGGGTCCCAGCCCGTCTGCATCACCAGGCCACTACGTTTTTCGTTGAAAATATTCTGGAACGTGTTCCAGGTGCCATAGACTGCAACCTTGCCGTGAAACTCCGGCATGCGGTTCAGCCATTCGAACACGCTCACGTTGGGATTGGGCCCGAACTCATTGCTATCGATCTTAGGGTCGGGATGCCCGGTGATCATCTCGTTGTAGCCAGGATAGGAAAATGCCATGCCATTGGTAACGTGGGCCACGCTTCCCTTGGTCTGATTGCCGAAAATCTGTCCCTGCTTTGCGATCGTGCTCCACAGAAAAGGGAACAACGCTTTGCGGCGCTCTGAAACATCGTCGCGCCAAAATTTTTCTTTAAGCTCTTTCGGGTCGGCCCAAATGCCGCCGTGTTCACTGTCCATCAAAGTTGGGTCGGCCCCGCTAAAAATCTCCTGCCAGCGGAGACCATCACTGACGATCAAAACAACGGTGCGGGTCTTCACTTGCGAAACTTGCGCAGCGGCAGGTTCCACAACCAACATCCCGATGAAGGAAATAATCCCGACTATAAGAACTGCCCGAAAAAGTTTGCTCACGATTTCTCCTGTAACCCGCGTGCCATTGTGCAACGTCACGACGATATCAGGCAATGCCACAAAAAAATAAGACGGGCGAATTCGCCCGTCTTTGAGTTTTTTACTGAAAGCTGAGAGCTGAGAGCTTAGTTGATATCGAATTGCTCCTGGTGCAAAGCCGGATCGCTCTTCACGATGACCGTCTTCTTGGTCAATTCTTCCATCTCGGTCAGGGCCTTGCCATTGTTGGCTTTCAGGGCCTTTCCGACTTCCGGATTGACTCGCAACATCACATCGGCATGGTCGAGGTGCTTGGCCATTTTGCGCATCTCGATATAAATATCGTTGCAGATCGTGGTCACGGACTTTACATAGCCGGTCGAATCGCAATAAGGACAAGGCGACCCAATCGTCCGTTCCAGTGATTGCTTCACGCGCTTGCGAGTAATGGCGACCAATCCAAAGTCGTTGAATTGCAGAACTTTGGACGGTGCACGATCGCTCTTCAGAGCCTCTTCCAGGGCTTGCATGACTTTCTGGCGATTGCGGCGTTCGTCCATATCGATGAAGTCGATAATGATGATGCCGCCCAAATCGCGCAGGCGAATCTGACGTACAATTTCCTTGATCGCGTCTACGTTGGTCTTGACGATGGTGTCTTCGAGGCGCGCCGTCTTGCCCACGTACTTGCCAGTGTTAACGTCGATCGCCACCAACGCTTCGGTCTGGTTGATGACGATGTATCCACCGCTCTTGAGCCAGACTTTCGACTTGAGCGCCTTATTGATTTCTTCACTGAGCCCGAACTGTTCGAATAGAGGCACTTCCTTGGAGTAAAGCTTCACGCGCCTGACCAATGCAGGCTGGAAGCGGGTGGCGAAACGCAAAATGCGTTCGTACTCCTGCTCGGTGTCAACCCAAACGGCGGAGAAATCAGATGTGACCTGATCGCGGAGAATGCGTTCGACCACATTGAGATCGTGATAGATCAGCGCCGGGGATTTGCCACTCTCGGCGCGGGTCTTAATTTCGTTCCACAGGCCTTTAAGGAAACGGATATCAGCGCGCAGCTCTTCTTCCGCAGCACCCTGTGCGGCAGTCCGAACGATAAAGCCGCCATGGCCATTTTCGCGCTCGCTGATGATGATGCGCTTCAGCCGCTGCCGTTCTTCTTCGGAAGCGATCTTGCGCGAAACTCCAGTGTGATTGACCGTCGGCATATAGACCAGGAAGCGGCCCGGCAGCGCAATGTGACTGGTGATGCGCGCGCCTTTCTTGCCGATGGGCTCCTTGGCGATCTGCACCAGGATTTCCTGGCCTTCTTTTAACAGGTCAGTAATCTGGGGAAGGTTCTGCGGTTCGCGACGTGGAAAACGGCGTCCACCGCCGCCTCGACGTCCACGCTGATTATCACGTCCTCCGCGACGCGGGTCATAACCTGGCCGTGGCGCGCGTTGCGTGAAAGCAGCCGTAGCTTCTGGGGCGCGAACTTCGACCTGGGCATCGACGGTCCCATTGCCGCGAGCTTCAGCATCGAGCAAAGCTTCGGCTTGCGCCTGCGCTTCTTCCAATTCGTTGTCTTCGGATTCCTCTTCTTCGTGCGCAGCCGCGGTATCCACGCCTTCGATTGACTCCGCGCGTTGATGGCCCTCGGAAAAAGAATCGGAGCCGAGGGATTCGACGGTTTCTACTACCGGCTCTCCCACTGCGGCGATTTCATGAGTGTGATGTTCATGATGGTCGTCATCGCGGTGGTCATCAGCCTGGTGATCCCCGGCAGAGAGCGTTTCTTCTTCCAGTTCTTCGAAAGGCGCGTCTTCATCAAGTTCTTCGACGTAGTGGGCGAGGTCCGAATCTTCTTCGTCACTCTCTTCTTCGTCGATTTCCTCCTGCTCCATAGTGCCCTCAGCAGAAGCGGCCACGGAAACTCGGTCGGAACGCTCAGGAACGATCGTGATCTTGTCGTCCAAGTCATTTTCTTCGGTCGAGATTTCCCCGAAAACTGCGGCCACATTCAATTCATGCTGTCGTTTCTGTTCCCGGTCCCATTCGGACCCCGCCGAATCGATATGTACCTGATAGGGCACAGTTGAGGGCGCTTCCACTCTTGCTTCTTCGAGTGTATCGGCGGTCTGAGCCAGGGCTTCCGCGGAATCAGCGAACAATGGCTCGTCTTCCGAAAAGGTCCCCGCCGCAGGGGGTGCGGAGGTTGGAGAAGAGAACGAACTGCGCTGTGCTGGCGGATTCTGGGCCTGACGCGAATATTTGGAAATCGACTCTCCTGGAAGCAGGATCGGCTGATACCCCGGCGGCGGCCCGTAGTCGTCAGATTGATCGCTGCGTTGCGAACGATCATTACCTGAACGATCATTGCGCTCGGGGCGGCTGAAGCGTCCTCCACGATCCGGACGTCCTGAGCGCTCAGGGCGTTCATTTCGGCTTGGACGTTCCGTCTGCTCCGGCCTGTCAATATGCTCCACTGGAGCAGCAGTTTCTGTAGAGGCTTCCGAAACCGGACGGGCAAACTTGGAGTCAGGCATCCGCTCTCCGCGGCGGCCACGACGACGGCGGCGGCCACGGCCATCCCCCTCTTGCTGTTCCCTGCCGATTGACGGCCCGCGACTTTCGCCGGAATGCACTGAACCCTCGGAGCTTTCCGTGGGGGAAAACCCAGGTTCAGCGTGTTGCAAGACAGCATCAGTACTTGCCGGTTGGGATTGACGCTCGGAAGCATTCTCCGTTACCGGGCGATTGGTGGGAATGTCATCGACATCGTCACCCTCTTCCAGTTCCATGAAGTCGGAAACATAGAGGAAGGCGTCGCGTTCGAGGCCAATATCGACAAAAGCCGACTGCATCCCGGGAAGGACGCGGGTGACTCTGCCTTTGTAAATGGAGCCGGCTAAGGTGTATTCGTTCTCGCGTTCGAGATAGATCTCGGCGAGGAGGTCGTCTTCGACCATCCCAACTTTGGTTTCATGTGGGGTGGTCGATACAAACAATTCTTTTGACATGCAAACTCCGGTCCGTGGCCTTAAGGCCTACGGATTCATCGGACGAATTGCAGGAAGGGACGGGGAGGATCGAGAGCTGCGATGGTTGGGCCACGCAAAGGACAGCTGGGGCCTCGGAGTTCTCTCCGTGACCGGAACCGTTGCGCAAGCTTAATAATCTTTTCCACTAATCGCATTTCACGCGCTACCGGCTTTGTGACCGCTCTCTCAAGATCCTCGGGATCAGAGGGGGCCGTTACCTGCCAGGAAGCGCTTTCGCTTCAATCCTGCCCGGCCTTTGACTGCTTATTCTGGCCGGTGAGTGCCCTCTTTACGCGAGGGCGATCGTTTTCTTGGTTCTAGATCTTTTCCTGGTTCTAGATCTTCAAAGATCTCTAAATTTTTTCCGCGCCTGGCTGGCGCGAGTCGCTAAACACTTCGCCATCTTCCTCCCGCTTCAGTTCACAAAGCGGCGCATCCGTACATTCATGACCATACCCAGCGCCAGGAACATAAACAGGACGGAAGACCCGCCATAACTCATTAAAGGCAAAGGTATTCCGGTGACCGGCATAAAACCGACCACCATGCCAACGTTGACCAGGATATGGAAACTAAGCACAGCCACCACACCCATGACGATGAACGTGCCAGCGCGGTCGGGCGCTGTTTGCGCGTTCTGAGTCAACCTCATTAGCACTATAAAGTATAGCAGTAACAGCCCTAGCGCGCCGATAAATCCATGTTCTTCGGCGAATGCAGCAAAGATGAAATCCGTCTGCGGAACGGGAAGAAAAGACAGATGAGTTTGCGATCCCTCCGTGCTGCCCCAGATCCCCCCGGAACCTACTGCAATCAAGGATTGATTTACCTGATAGCCGGATCCCTGACTGTCCGCATCGGGATGAATAAAGCTGGTCAGGCGATCCCGCTGATAGGGCTTCAGAACATGCACGCGCGGGACAAAGAACACTGCGCCGATACCGATAGCAGCTAGCAGGGCAACTACCAATCCCTGTCTAAGCTGCAACCCTCCCAGAAATATGCCACTGATGGCGATCGGGAGGTAGGTAAGTGCCGTCCCCAGATCGGGTTGGGCCAAAACCATCAGCATGGGAACGCCTACAATGGCCCCGGCTTTGACGAAGTCCGACCAGGAAAGCTCTCTTTGTTGCAGGTCGGCGAAATACTTGGCCACCGCCAGAATCAGGATCAGCTTGACCCATTCCGAAGGCTGAAAGTGCTGTCCACCGGGCATCTTCACCCAGCGCCGGGCTCCCAGATATTTCTGTCCAAAAATCAACACCATCATCAACGATCCGATGGCAGCGATGTACATCCAATGCACCCGCTCCAGCAGCACCTGGTAATTGAAAAAACTGACCAGAAACATGCCGCCAACGCCACCCACAATCCAGTAAAGCTGCTTGATGTGCGAACCGGCAAACTTTGTGTGCTCGGTAGCGCTGCGAATCTCCAAAACCCCCAAACCACAAATGGCCAGGACAAAGATAAAAAGCACCCAGTCGAAATCGCGGAATGAAATATAACGTGCCATAAATCAGTCGTTGGTCGTTCGTCCTTGGTCGTTCGCCAAGCTAGAGCCTAGCGCCTAAAGCCCAGAGCCTACCCTATTGCAATCCCGGCGCAGCGGTGGCCAGCGGCAAGCGCTGCTTCGCCAAGTCCACCACAAAATGGCCCCCGTGGAGATCGTCGTCATCGCCGTTCCATACCGCTCCCACTTCTACTTTCTTATTCTCCCCTGCGACTTTGGTGGATGGTTTCCGTTGTTTGTCCACGTACGCCTTAATTACCTGCGTTGCCAGACGGGCCGCCAACTTGCCATGCTCGCCGCCTTCGAACAGAACGCACACAATGATGTCAGGATTGCGCCGGGGCGTGAATCCCACGAACCACCCGTTCTGATTCAAAGCCTCGTTGCCCATATGCTTGGCACGCACTGCCAGCGAGACAATCTGCGCCGATCCTGTCTTTCCGGCGATATCGATTCCTGGAACATGCGCGGATGGTGCCGTCCCTTCGGGCAGTAGCACTCGGCTCATCGCGTCGGTAATCAGGTTGAATCCGTCCGCATCAATCGGAATATTCTTCACGTCCATCATGTGACTGGCTTCGACATATTCCGGTGGAAGCCCCGCTGGGTTGGCCACATGCGGAACCACCATGCGTCCATCCATCGAGATGGCGGCGATCGCGCGCATGAGCTGTACCGGCGTAGTTGCAACTGGCACCCTGCCCGATGCCCACCGAAATGGTTTCGCCGGCAAACCACTTTTGCTTGAAGTTGCGGACCTTCCATTCCTCCGATGGCATGATCCCGCTCACTTCCTGCGGCAAGTCGATGCCAGTCTTCTGTCCCAATCCAAGAGCCGTCGCATATTTTGCGATGCGGTCGATGCCCAGCTTTTCCGCCAGGGTGTAAAAGAAAACGTCGCAAGACTGATAGATCGCTTTGGTCAGATCGACCGCGCCGTGGCCAGTTTTCACCCAGCAGCCGAATCGCCGGCCGTAGAACGTGGCCCCGCCAGTGCAGTTCACATGCAGAGTCTGGGCGATGCCTTCCTGCCAGCCCGCAACCGACATAAGGATCTTGAAGGTCGAGCCGGGCGCGAGCTGCGCCTGGATCGCTTTGTTCAACAGCGGCTTGTCAGGATCGGTGACCAGCTTGTTCCACTCTTCGCGTGAAATTCGAACCGCGAAATCGTTGGGATCGTAGGTGGGCCGGCTGACCATGGCCAGGATTTCTCCGGTGTGCGGGTCCATCGCGATCATCGCGCCGTTCTTGTCTCCCATGGCTTCTTCGGCGGCAATCTGCAGATCGATGTCCACCGTCAGCTTAAGGGTATGGCCGGGCTCGGCGGGCTTTTCCGCCAGTTGTCCCACCTCTTTGCCGTGACTATTCACCACTTCCTGGCGGGAACCATTCTTGCCCATCAAGGTCTGGTTATATTGCAGCTCCACGCCCGACCTGCCCACCACGTCGCCGGGACTGTACAAATCGAATTGCGGCTGGTTGAGCATGTCGCCGCTGACTTCCCCGACGTAGCCGATCAGATGGGCCATGAAACCGTTGCGGGGATAAAGCCGCCGGTGCGCCATGATGGTGTCCAGCTCGGGCAGCTCATTGCGATGGGCCTCGATGAAAGCCAGTTCGTCCGGCGTGATGTCGTCTTTGAGATAAATGGGCTGGTATTGCGGAACGCCGGAAAATTTCTTGATGCGCTCGCGCACTTCTTTGGGATCAAGATGCAGGCCTTGCGCGATAAGCTCAGCGTCCGCAGTCAGATCGCGGGAAGAGTCACGCAGCAACAAGGCCGTGAACGACGGATAGTTGTCCACGATGGTGCGGCCTTCGCGATCGAGGATTTTGCCGCGTGGCGCCAGAATCGGAACATTGCGGACCCGGTTTTTTTCCGCGAGCCCGGCGTACAGGGCGCTCTGCGTCACCTGCAGCCGCCACAATCCGTAAGCCAATAGCAGAAAAATACCGAGGATGATGTATTGCACCGCGGTCAGGCGGACTAGCGAAACTTTTTCGTCGCGGCCAAACATAGAATCAGTCGTTGGTCATTGGTCGTTCGTCGTTGGCTTGCTTAGCATTTGGGCCAACGAGCTTTGATTTGACAAGCTTAGGTTAACTCCATTGTAAACCGTGAGAGGGATGCACTAGACCGCAGGCCGAGTGACCAAGGTCATACAGTCTTGGCTTAGGCTTTAGGCGCAACGACCAACGATCGACCTAGAGTTTTCAAGCCCCAGAGCCGGCTCTTCACGTTCTCTGCTTGAAGCGGTCGAGCACGGCAAACAAGGCAACGGCCACCACGGCATTCAGCAACGCGGCCACCAACTCATGCTGCCAGGTATAGTGCATATTCATTCGCAGCATGCCTCGAGCCACGGAAAAATAAATCACCTGATGGGCCACATAGAAAAACAGCGTCACCAGGAACCGGGCCCCGGCATTTTCCACGTCCAGCTTTACTCCCAACGAGGATGCAGCATAGCCCACGACCGTCTTGGTCAGGCTGTAGAGCCCGAGGGGTTGATGGGTCAGCGCGTCCTGCGCCAGACCAACAATCGCGCCCGTGAGCAATCCAGCCACCTGGCTGCGGCGGGCAATGGCAAAGAAAATCACCACTAACAGCGGCAAATCGAAATACGTAAAGAACGGGAAGCGTACGGGCAGAAACGCCTGCAAAAACAACGCAACCAGCGGTACCCCAATGGTCACCGGAATACTGAACCGGTAAACCTCAATCTGCTCATTGGATGTGTAAGTGATAGGCACGCTATTGGGGGTTCTTCTCCGGCGCGGAATCGGTTTGAGGCGGCGCTTTGGGTTGACTACCTGCCGGCTTGGCGACTGAATTCCCTGTTTTAGCGGGTGGGACTGCCGGTTTCGTGGTCGTCCCAGTCGAGATAACCGCTGGATTGCTGCTAGCTTTGGGCGCGGCCACAGGCGCACTCAGCAGGCTTGGAGCTCACGAGTTCCTGGTGCCTCGGGTTTCACGGCCGGCGGAGTCGCCGGCGAAGTCGCAACCGTTCCGCCTGTGGTCGTCTGCTTGGAATCGGCTGGAGGATTGTCCGGCACGGATGGGAGCCGCTGGGTGAGAATATCCACTGCGCGTACCGGCCCGGAGTCCGCCACTGACGGAGCCCGATCTTCTTTCTTCGTAATCACCAGAACTTCTTCTAGCCTGTCCAAATCGGCGGCCGGCTTTACGCGAATCTTGAGAAACGACTCTGGTCCCGGCGAAACCTGGCTTACCGTGCCGACTAACAATCCCTTGGGAAAGATCCGGTCGCCGCCGCTGGTCAGCACTTTTTCGCCGGTCTCAATTTGTTCATCGTTCATGATCTTGTCGAGGACGAGCTCCCCCGAAGCGGTTCCCTTCAAAACACCCTGCAACCGGGATTTCTCCAGGATCACACCGACTCCGCTCGATTGATCGTTGATGAGCAGGACTTGAGAGGTCGAGTTGTACACGTGCAGCACTTTCCCGACGACCCCTCCGGCGGTAATCACCGCCATGTCTTTTCCTATCTCTTTATCGCTCTCGGCATCGCTGTCGGTAACCCTTCCGATTCCATCGCGCGCACCCTTATCGATATAAACCAATCGCGATTGCTCGCTGCCACTGGAGCCAATGACTTGGGCCGGCATGGTTTGCGAAATGAATTGCTCGCGGAAGCCAAGTAGGGCCTGCAAACGCTGCGCCTGTTCCGCGTCCTGGCTGAGGCGTACCTGCTCCAGGCGCAACCGCTCGATCTCTTCATTCAACTGGCGGTTTTCCTGGCGCACGCCTCGCAAATACAAATAGTTGTGCCACATGCCGGAAATGCCGTCCTGCGACCAGACCAGAATTTTTTCGAATGGGGTAACGGCCCCGACCACCCAGACCCGGATCAATCGGCTGGATTCATTCTCGCTGGAGCGCCTCACCTGGACCGCCAGTCCCAGCACTTGCGCAAATAAAATCGCCACCAGAATGGTGACGTTGCGATAGCGGGTGACGAGGTTTTCCATGAATCAGCTACTAGCCTCTAGCTGCTAGCTTATAGCAAGCTTGGATTTCGTTGTGGTTGCTAGGAGCTAGTAGCGAGTGACTAGAAGCTGCCCGTTCTACTCAATCGAAATCTTACGCAGCAGCTTGAAGTCGCTGAGCATCTTGCCTGTGCCCAGCACTACGCTGCACAGCGGATCGTCGGCGATCGAGACCGGTAATCCGGTTTCTTCACGGATGCGTTTGTCCAGATTCTTCAGCAGTGCGCCACCACCCGTAAGCACGATACCGCGATCGCTGATGTCGGCGGAAAGTTCCGGCGGTGTACGTTCGAGAGCCACGCGGACCGCATTCATGATGGTCGAAACGCATTCGCTTAGTGCTTCGCGAATTTCGCTGTCATCGACCGTAATTGTTTTAGGCACGCCTTCAATCAAGTTGCGGCCTTTGATTTCCATGGTCAGCGGCTTGTCCAGCGGATATGCGGAACCGATTTCCATTTTGATTTGCTCTGCCGTACGTTCACCGACCAGCAAATTATATTTGCGCTTGAGGTAGTTCATGATGGCTTCGTCCATCTGATTGCCGGCCATGCGCACGGAACGCGAATAAACGATACCGCTGAGGGAAATCACCGCAATGTCGGTGGTGCCGCCGCCAATATCCACGACCATGTTGCCGCTGGGTTCAGTGATGGGCAGACCGGCGCCGATTGCCGCCACCATGGCTTGTTCGACGAGATAAACTTCGCTGGCCTTGGCGCGATAGGCGGAATCCATGACCGCGCGTTTTTCTACTTGCGTAATTTCCGAGGGCACGCCAATCACGATGCGCGGATGTACCAGCATTTTGCGGTTGTGCGCCTTCTGGATAAAGTAATTCAACATTTTTTCGGTGACTTTAAAATCGGCGATCACACCATCTTTCATCGGCTTGATGGCGACAATGTTTCCTGGCGTGCGGCCCAGCATCTCCTTGGCCTCTTTGCCAACCGCCTCAACTTCCCCGGTGTTCTTGTTGATGGCCACGATGGAAGGTTCGTTCACCACGATGCCTTTGCCGCGCGCGTACACCAGCGTGTTGGCGGTGCCCAGGTCGATGGCGAGGTCACTCGAAAAAACACTGAACAACGACCTCAGGTTGTGCAAGCGCGATGCGCTGGAGTGGAAGCCGTTCTTTGACATGCGTGAAACTTCTTTCTCTGATCTCGGTTTTTTCTTGCTCTTCCAGACCCGGTTTTTCTTTGTCCGCGCCCGGTTACTTTTGTCCAGTAAGACTTACTGTCTTAATTCTATGGGAATTCTGACAATAGGACAGCAAACGAAAGTTCCTGCACCTCGGGTAGTCCACTGGAATGACTGCCGCGGTTCACTGAATCACAACTTTCTTTTGCTCGGTTTTCACTCCGCCCTTTTTATTCTGTGCTGTGATCGTAATCACGCTCTCCCCCAACGGCAGAGGCGGCGTAAAGTAATGAAACGTGCCATCCACGCCAATGACCGGTACTTCCTGGCCATTGACCATTACCCGTGCTCCCACTTCAGTCTTCCCGGTCAATTCGATCACGTGGCCATGCTGGCTCAACGGATCCAAATCCAGGGTCATAACCGCCGTGTTGGTGTCTTTCGGAATGATGGTGAAGCGGTTTTTCTCGCTCTCGGGCGATTCCTTGCCGGCGGCATCATAGGACTGCACCATCCAGTAATACGCGCCCTCCCCTAATCCCGAGACCACCGCCCCCGGTGTGGGTACCTTGAGGTTGACGACGGTCGAAGTAAAGTGCTGGTTCTTGGAAATCTCCAACCTATAGCGTACGGCGTTCGGTATCGGACTCCAGGAAAAATCGATCGACTTGGAATCGATGGGCATCATGTTGGCGGGAGAGATCAGACCGGGAGGACCAATCTCCTTTGATTTCTCCATGCGCAACGAGTTGCCTTTCCAGTTCAATTTGTCCAAATCCGTCAGGCCAACCACTTCGCCGTTGCGCGCGACTTCGGCGCTTCCCTTCTTCATCACAATCTCATGCTGATCATTCGCCGGATCATTGCTTACTCGGGCCGCGCTGTCCGGCGCCAGTGATGCCGTTGCCCCGGCAACCGTAACTTGCGATCTTGACCCTTGAGCGTACATGGCAGTCGTCAAATCGACGGTTCCGGTGCTGACCGCTACCGCTACGTTAGTCTGCTGCTGTTCGTTGGTCGAGTTTTCTTCCACTACGATCAAGGAATCCTGTTTCACCGTGTAATTGGTGCCGTCGTTGAAAACGATCTTGGCCATGCCCTCGGGGCCGGTCTGGACCACATCACCTTTTTCCAGCGGCACGCTGTAGTCGGCGTTCACCCAGCTATTACTGCTCGCCTTCTTCACTCTCACCGTACCGTCGAGCGCGGTAATGTGCGCTTGCTGCGAGCTCATGGAGCCGGACTTCACCGGCCCGGCCGCGCCCGCTACTGCTTCAAGTAACTTGTTGCCGAAATTATCCGCAGCCTTGATGCCGTTGGCGGTGAATTGCGGGAATGCGAAGCGCATGGCAATGCAAAAAACTATGGCTACGCCCAGCACCGCCAGCAGTACGCTGCGGTACGTGACAGTTTTCCACGCGATCTGGATCGCCGGCTTGCGATTTGAAGACACCGAGGCCCCTGCCACCTAGCCAAACTTAGAGAATATGGGGTAACTTGAACATTATCACAAGGGTAACTACGGAAAACACCGTTAATCAACTTGGGTCACCACACGTCGGGGCATGACCCGCCGGGCCGCCGAAAGTATAGGAACGCAGCTACTTCACTGGCTCTTTACTCGGTCATAACGTAGCCTTTTAAGACATCTGAGAGTGTTCCCAAAATCGCAATAGATGTTGTTTAGTTTCACAACCCTCGCAGAATCAATACGCTCCAGACAACTTTTAGCCGAGCAACATAATCCTATCGGCGGCGTTTATACACACGTAACAGATTTTGGAATCATGCCCGACGTAAGGGGCTGGAATTAGCCTCTTATCCGCGCAACCCGCAGCGGCAAGGCATTACCGGGCAAGCGAAGGATGAGAGAGCCAGAGGAAACACAATGCGTATCATGCGCTCCATGCGTTTGTTGTTATTGGCATTTTTCATATTGGCCATCCCAGTGGTGTCGTCCGCGGGCGTTTTTGTCTCTATAAACATCGCTCCACCGGCGCTGCCGGTCTACGTTCAGCCCCCTTGCCCGGTTGACGGCTATCTCTGGACGCCTGGCTATTGGGCTTACGGCGACGAAGGCTACTTCTGGGTCCCTGGCACCTGGGTCGAACCTCCGCAAGTCGGTTTCCTGTGGACACCCGGCTATTGGGGATGGGGCGAGGGTGTCTATGCCTGGCATGGCGGCTATTGGGGTGAACATATCGGATTCTACGGTGGAGTCAACTACGGCTTCGGTTACGGCGGCGTCGGCTACGAAGGCGGATACTGGCAGGGCGGTCGCTTCTCCTACAACCGGTCCGTCACCAACGTAAACGTCACCATCGTGCACAACGTGTACAACAAAACGGTCATCGTCAACAACACTACTCGTGTGAGTTTCAATGGCGGGGCCGGCGGCATTGACCGGCGTCCATCAGCGGAAGAAGAGCGGTTTTCTCACGAACAACATGTTCAGGCTACTGCCATGCAGACACGGCATGAAACTGCCGCTGCCAGCAATCGGGAACTTCGGGCTTCGGTGAATCATGGGAAACCAGCGATTGCCGCCACGGCAAAGCCTGGAGAATTCAGCGGTCGTGGGGTAGTTGCAGCTCGGGAAGCTGGAGCGCCGTATAAGCCGTCTCCAGCTGCGAATCGTGGAGCGGCTTCCCCGCGGGCCAATAATGTTCCACGTCCGGAGAACACGCCAGGAAACAAGATGGAACATCCTGCCGCTCGTCCGGAATCTGAAGCTAGCAAAGCTCCTACTACTCACAATGTGCCTCGTCCTCCCAATGCTTCCAACCGGACGAGCACACCGCGTGCGGGAAACACGGCGAAGCCGGAGCATGCGGCTGCCGAGCATAACGTACCGCGTCCACCGAGCGATTCTCACGCACAGAGCGAGAAGCCGGCGCATCAGGCCGCCCCAGCACGTCCCGAGCACGCAGCGGCTCCACGGGAAAGTAAACCTCAAGCCGAAAAAGCGCCTCGACCGGAATCACATCCGCAGGCTGCTGCTCCTCACCACGAGAGTGCGCCTCGCCCAGAGAAGCCCGAGGAGAAGAAGCACTAATCTGCAAAATGGACGATTGATCCCGGCGGCCCGTGGTGAGTGCAAGGTTGCACTGATTACGGGCCGCTTTTTTGCTTCCGAAAATTACCATTTCTTGAAAATCACAAACACGGCAGCCACGATCATCGCGAAACCGACAAGGTAGTTCCACTTCAGCTTCTCTCCCAAATACAAGACCGAGAAGGCTGAAAACACCACCAGCGTGATGACTTCCTGAATGGTCTTGAGCTGGACGGCGGTGAACTCGTAAGAGCCGATGCGGTTGGCGGGAACCTGGAAGCAGTACTCAAAAAACGCAATCAGCCAGCTAATCAGAATGACCTTAAACAGCGGCGCCTGACGGTACTTCAGGTGGCCGTACCAGGCGAAGGTCATGAAGATGTTAGAAATTGTCAGCAGCACGATCGTGGTCATGGAGATTATGCTGCCATGAATTCCGAGGACCTGCCACCCCACAGCCGGCGTAGGGGCGGATCCTTTGCTGAGCGAAGCCGGAAGATGTCCTCGCCTGCCCCGCGGACGGCAGTCCGCCTTGATTAGCGCGCCCAGACTTGGCGTCCGGGCCTGCGTGATTCGTTGTTCGCCCCCTGCTTGCCGCTCTTCTGGCCCGGTTGTAGCATGGGAGATCACGGCTTTTATTTCCAGGAGGCATTATGGCGACCGATACGCTGGCCACCCCGGCCATTGCCGGCAGCGGTAAAACCAAGGTTTATAAGAACTTTATTGACGGCGAGTGGGTCGAGTCGAAGAGCGGGGAAACGTTCGAAAACCGCAATCCTGCCGACACCCGCGATGTAGTTGGAATCTTCCAGAAATCGGGGAAAGCCGACATCGATGCCGCCATGGAAGCCGCCAAACGCGCCTTCGCCAAATGGCGCCTCGTCCCGCTCCTCATCGTGCGGAAATTGTCTTTCGTGCGGCCGAGATGCTGTTTGAGCGCAAGGAAGAATACGCCCGCGACATGACCCGCGAAATGGGCAAGATCCTCAAGGAAACCCGCGGCGACGTGCAGGAAGCCATCGATTGCGCCTATTACATGGCTGGAGAAGGCCGCCGCCTGTTCGGGCCCACCACGCCCTCGGAGTTGCCCAATAAATTTGCCATGGCCATCCGCCAGCCCATCGGCGTCTGCGGCATGATTGCGCCCTGGAACTTTCCCATGGCCATTCCGTCGTGGAAACTTCTGCCGGCCATCGTTTGCGGCAACACCTGCGTGATCAAGCCGGGCGAGGACACTCCGCTCTCCACGCTGAATCTGGTCCGCACTCTGATGGACGCAGGCCTGCCTAAAGGCGTCATCAACATCGTGACCGGATACGGGCCAGAAGCGGGAGCGCCGCTGGTCGAGCATCCCGATCTGCGGGCGATTTCTTTCACCGGGTCGTCTCGCGTGGGTCGCATTGTCGGCGCTACTGCCGCCAAGAGTCTAAAGCATTGCTCGCTGGAACTCGGTGGCAAGAATCCCATGATCGTCCTCGATGATGCCAATCTCGAGCTCGCCATCGAAGGCGGCCTGTGGGGCGCATTCGGCACTACTGGCCAGCGCTGCACGGCGACCAGCCGCATCATCGTCCAGAAAGGTGTATATGCGGATTTCATCTCGCGCTATGTCGAGCTCGCCAAGAAATTAAAAGTCGGCAACGGACTCAACGAAAGCACCGAGATGGGCCCCGCCATCAACGAGCGCCAGCTTAAGAGCGATCTGAATTACGTGGAGATCGGTAAATCCGAGGGTGCGAAGTTGAAGACCGGAGGCAATCGTCTGGAAAAAGGCGACTACCAGCACGGCTACTTCATGGAACCCACAGTATTTGTCGATGTCGATCCCAAGATGCGCATCGCCCAGGAGGAAATCTTTGGCCCGGTGGTTTCGATCATCCCCTGTGACAGCTTCGAGCACGCCATTGAAATCGCCAATGGCATTGAGTACGGGCTTTCATCTTCGCTCTATACCAAAGACGTGAACAAAGCCTTCACTGCGATGCGAGATCTTCACACCGGGATCACCTACATCAATGCCCCAACCATCGGCGCGGAAGTGCACTTGCCGTTTGGTGGTACGAAGTCCACTGGCAACGGTCATCGCGAAGGCGGTATCGGGGCAATAGATTTTTACAGCGAGTGGAAGGCTGTTTACGTGGATTATTCCGACAAGCTGCAGAAAGCGCAGATCGACCGCGGGGAGTAAATGAGAAAAGAGAAACTTTCAATCTTGTCGTCCTGAGCGGAGTGAGTTCACTCGTTTACGAGTGGACTCACGGAGTCGAAGGACCCCTAAAACCAGCAAGTCTGCCTGGGGTAGGGATCCTTCGACTGCTAGGAAACTTCGTTCCGAAGTTTCCTCTCCGCTCAGGATGACAGAGGGTCAGGAGATAAGAAATGAATAAACAC
Organism: Terriglobia bacterium; assembly: GCA_963723765.1. Taxonomy (GTDB): domain Bacteria; phylum Acidobacteriota; class Terriglobia; order Terriglobales; family Acidobacteriaceae; genus DATBAX01. The sequence continues at coordinate 529,950 of CAVRSD010000002.1, forward strand.
ACGGCAGGTTTTCTGGCAATCGCGGCATTCATGCTCTTCTTCGGTTCGATGGCAACAGCTGAGCAGCGCTTAACCATGAGCAGTCACGTGCATCAGGAAGTCGTTAACGGGCAGGCAGCATTTGTCGGTCATCTCCCCAGCACGCGGCATTTGAGCCTGGCCATCTCCTTGCCGCTTAGGAATGAATCAGGCCTGCGAGATCTGATCCAGCAAATTTACGATTCCCAAAGTCCGAGCTTCCGACAATATCTCAGCGTGCCGGAATTCGCCGAGAGATTCGGGCCCACCCAGGACGACTATGACGCAGTCGTCCGCTTTGCAAGAACAAATGGGCTGAATGTCGTGAACACAGCCTCTAATCGCCTGGTTTTGGATGTTGAAGGGCCAGTAGCCAACATCGAAAATGCTTTCCACATCGCCATGAACACATATCAGCATCCCACCGAGAACCGGACGTTCTACTCGCCCGATCGCGAACCATCGCTTGATCTCGATGTGCCGGTGTTGCACATCACCGGATTGGACAACTTCACACTCCCGCATTCCCACATGGTAAGAACTGCGAAACCGGCAGCCGTCGTCAGCAAGACGACCGGCTCGGGGCCCGGCGGACAATTCATCGGCAGCGATATGCGAGCTGCCTACTACGGATCCGGCTCTCTCAATGGCAAAGGCCAGTCGCTTGGGTTATTTGAATATGGCGGTTATGAGATTAGCGACGTCAGGCTTTTCTTCAAAACGGTAAAGCAGACTCTCAAGGTCCCGGTGAAGGGTGTGTCGTTGAATGGAGTCAGTTTAAAGTGTCCGCCTGCGACCTGCGACGACGGTGAACAGGTGCTCGACATTGAGATGGCGATCTCCATGGCTCCGGCTCTGAAGCAGGTCGTAGTTTACGTGGGCAACAACGACGTCTCCATCTTCAACCGGATGGCGTCGGACAATACTTCCAAGCAACTCAGCTGTTCCTGGGGCTGGGCCGATGATGAAACCAGTATTGACCCAATCCTCATGGAGTTCGCCGCTCAGGGACAAACTCTATTCGTAGCCACGGGTGACGATGGCTCGGCAAGCGCCGCCAGTTACGTCTGGCCGTCGGACGATCCTCTCGTGGTCGGTGTCGGCGGGACCGATATCACCACCAACGGCGCCGGTGGATCGTGGAAATCGGAAACCGGATGGAGCGGCAGCGCCGGCATGCCTTCCAAGAATAAAGTTCCCATCCCCGCATATCAGCAACTCCCGGGCGTGGTTACTTCGACCAATCATGCTTCCAAGAAGTTACGCAACATTCCGGACGTGGCCGCCGAAGCCAACACCAATCAGTTCAGCTGCTATGACGGCGGCTGCTACGGAGGCAATGGGGGCACCAGTTACGCTGCCCCGGTCTGGGCCGGCTTCCTGGCTTTGGTCAATCAGCAGGCGGCCGCGAAGGGTAAGTCTCCAGTCGGTTTTATCAATCCGGCTGTCTATGCGATTGGCACGGGATCGAGCTACACCAGCGACTTCCACGACCAAACCAGCGGTAGCAACGGCAAGTATTCCGCGGTCAAGAACTTCGATCTGGTAACCGGCTGGGGAAGTCCGACGGGCGTGGATCTGATCGACGCATTGATTGGTTCGGAGTAACCGATCCCAGATTTTGTCATTCCGAGAAGTGCAGCGCCGAGGAATCTGCTCGCTGCCCGGCACTAAGGAAAAAGCAGATTTCTCTGCGCCCTCAGCACTCTCCGCGGTTAAAATCGATCCATGCCCATCACGCAAACTCGCGAGATCGCGCCAGCCACCCGGCTGGAGAATGTCCGCTATGCCATCCGCGATCTGGCATCGACGGCGGACCGGGTCATCGCCCAGGGACACAAAGTACTCGCGCTCAATGTGGGCGATCCTAATATTTTTGACTTTCAAACACCGCCTCACCTGATTGAAGCCGTTTATAAAGCCATGCGTGATGGCAAGAACGGTTACGCCCCCTCGGCGGGAATCCCTGAAGCGCTCACCGCCATCCGTGCCGAAGCCGCGCGTAAGGGCATGACTTCCGTACAGAATGTCTTTGTCACCGCCGGAGCCAGTGAGTCCGTGGACATTTGTCTCACCTCGCTGCTCAACCCCGGTGACAATATCCTCACGCCGAGCCCGGATTATCCGCTCTACTCGGCCGTGCTCGCGAAGCTGGGCATCGGCCTGAATACTTACGATCTAAACGAAGACGACGGCTGGCAGCCGGAACTTGAGGACATCAAGAAGAAAATTACGCCACGCACTCGCGGCATCGTGCTGATCAATCCCAACAATCCAACGGGATCGGTCTGCACCCGGGCCATGCTCGAACAAGTCGCGGAACTGGCGCGGCGGCACAACCTGATTATTTTCTCCGACGAGATCTACGACAAGCTCATGCTCGATGGTGACGAGTGCATTGCCATGGCGGCCGTCGCGCCCGATGTGCCAGTGGTCACTTTCGGCGGCCTGTCCAAGAACTATCTCGCGCCCGGATGGCGCCTGGGATGGAGCATCATCAGTGGCGAAGCCGCCGCAGTAAAGCCTTACATCGACGGCGTACATAAACTCCTGCGCTCGCGACTTTCGGCCAATCATCCCGAACAATATGCGGTGAAGATTGCGCTCGAAGGCCCGCAGGACCACCTGATTGAAGTTTGCCGGAAACTGCGATCGCGCCGCGACATCACCATGGATCGCTGCAACTCGATTCCGCACATCAGCTGTGTCTCGCCGCGCGGAGCTTTCTATGCCTATCCCCGTCTGGACATTCCCGAAGACGATGAAGTCTTCGTAAAGGAACTGATCCTGCAAAAACACGTCATGGTTGTCCACGGCTCCGGCTTCGGACAAAAGCCCGGCACCAAACATTTCCGGATCGTGTTCCTGCCCGATGAAGCGACGTTGACGAAGGCGTACGACGCGATTGAGGAATTTGTTAGAGAGAGATATCGGTAGGACGAGTTATCGCCCTGACTGAAGCAGAGAATACCAAATAAGCAGCTCCGCACCGTATTAGCCAACGACAGGAGTTGGGTTCGGAAGTGATGGGCTGGAAACAATCCCATCATTTACTTGGTGCTTAACCATCGTGATTCTCGTTGGATCGATGATCGTCAGGTAATTTCAGGCCATCGGTAGTTGTTTCATGTTCGAAGGGCGTATGACGGAACACATCCGACGTGACTATTTTCAAGACTGTTATGTCGCGGCTGGAGATCATATTTTCTTCTTTCCTACCCTATATGGTAAATCGGCCAAATCGTTACTTCACATTACCTTAGGTGGGGACTAACAACTGTCTACGCCAAACTAGCGTACCTATAATAATTTCTTGCCAAAAAACAGTAGTCCGCTTTCAAACCCTACTATATCATGTATATATAAGAAAGTAAGCGCTTTATGGCAGCCTAAGTTTCTCCTCCACCGGCATTTGTCGTAGCAGGAACTGGTGGTACTGTCGGGGGTGGAATCAGGCTCCACGCAGCAAACGAGATGACGACGGATATTCGAATCTCGCCGTTCGGCATCGCAGTGGCTCCAATTCTGCCCTCGGTTCTGTGCTCTGAGGCTATGCGAGTGCTTTCGATTAGTGCATTACGACTTACATAAGGCACCTCAATCGGCGCCACTTGGTTCTGAAGAGCTTGGTTTGCCGCTGCTTGCCACACTTGCTGGGCTATTTGTGGCGGCATATTTACTGGGATGTTGACAGCAGGCGCTGGGGTTAACGAGGCCGCTGCCGCAGTATCCGACAAATAGTGTTGCAAAGGGTCGAAAGGAACGCGCAATTGAAGATAACTCTGCAAGCCTAAGTACGCTTGCCAGATCAGCCTCTCGAGCTCCGGATGCGAGTACGCCACCTTCAAACGAAGTTCCTTAGCCCTTGTTCTGGAAACGGCGTCACCGTGAGCGAAGAACGTCTTGTTTAGATTCTCGGCAATTTCTTTCGCTTGCAACTTGTCTTCCCCGTCATTGTGTCCTCAATAGCCTTTCGCCAATGTGGATCAACTCACTTGCTCTCAGCATTTCCACCGTTGATTGGATCGATTCGCAGTGAAAAGCTTATCAATTTCAGCTGCACTGTATTTCTCTGTAATACGCGATGTAATCAAAAACCGGAGGAACTCGCCCAGATCCTCGTAAGCAAATGCCAATTGTGTCCAGACTGTTTCAAAGTGATTGTATCAACCGCGATGCCAGCTGCGCACCGCCCTTTTGACTTTGCTGTGCAGCAGCAAGTCACCAGCCTCCGCCTGATTCAGGCTCTTTTTGATCTGCTCCATCTGCCACTTTTGCACATCCAAATAAGCAGCCACGGCCTCGTTCAGGAGATAAGTGCGGTCGCGATCCTGTGCTTCGGCCAGCGTATCCAGCGCAGTAACCTTGTCCGCATCAAGTCGAAAACTGACAGTATTTTTCCCATATGATCTAATAATACAATAACATATAATGTATTATAAAGTGAAAGATTAACAAGTTGATGTTGGTACATCGTCCGGCAGATGAAATGAACAATATCTCTGCCCTCTTGGTCTTTCCCCCATAATCTGCTTAAATTCATTTCATGCTTCGCGCTCGGAAGTTCGCTTCGTGATTGATATCCATTGCCACATTCTTGCCGACGTAGATGACGGGCCTAAAACCTGGGACGTTGCCCAGGAAATGTGCCGCATGGCGGTGGCCGACGGGATTGAACACATCGTGGCCACGCCCCATGCCAATGAGCGTTATCACTACGACCGGCAATATCTGAGCGGATTGCTGGATCATCTTCGCCAGCTCGTCGGCCCGGCGCCGCGATTCAGTCTGGGTTGCGACTTCCACCTTTCCTACGAAAATCTTCAGGACGTGATGATCTCGCCCGAGAAATATTGCATCGAGGGGACGCGCTATTTACTAGTGGAGTTGAGCAATTACGGCATCCCGGCGCAGATTGACGATTCCTTCATCAAGCTGCAGGAACTGGGGATCACGCCCGTAATCACTCACCCCGAGCGCAATCCCATCGTGCAGCAGACGCCGCAGCGGGTGTTGCAATGGGCGGGACATGGCTGTGTGGTGCAGGTAACCGCTTCGGCGCTAACCGGACTTTGGGGAGAGCGCGCCTGGCGAACAGCGGAGTGGCTGCTAAAGCGCCAGGCCGTGCACGTTCTGGCCACGGATGCTCACGATACCAAACGCCGGACGCCAATACTGTCCGCTGCGCGCCAGTTGGTTGCAGAAGACTACAGCGAGGAAGTAGCACGGGCGCTCGTCGATGACAATCCCCGCGCCATTGTGAATGGACAGCCGCTACCTTATTTTCCTGATCCGGTGATGAAAAGCTAGTCGCTACAAGCGAGTCCGCTCACGCGAAACCAAAACTATTTCTGTGGGGGAGCTGCACTCGCAGGCTCTGTAGATGCAGGTATTGAGGCAGGTGCCGCCGCGCGTGACACTTCCGGTTGCATGGTCATGGCACTTTCCGGATTGAGCAAGTGCTCGTGGTCGGGACCGAGCCCAAGCTTGATCAGCGCCCGCGAATCGGGGACCTGCTTGCTCTGCCATCCGTGATCGGCCTGGTAGCGTTGCATGGCCTTTTGTGAGGCGTCATTCCAGGTGCTGGACGGCTCTCCACTCAGGTAGTGTTCGCGAATTAAAGCTGCCTGTATCTGCTGAGCTCGCTCGGGATCAATCGCTTGCTGGCCATGCTTTTTGGAACTGACCGCAGTCTTGCGCGATTTGCGCCGCCGGGTCGAACTCTTATGCGTAGAAACGCCGGTCGGCTTGGCGGCTTTACCGGAAGCGGTAGAAGTCTTCTTACTAGTGCCGGATGCAGGCTTCGAAACCGGCTTTTCAGTTGTGTTGGCAGTCTGGGCAGACGAAAGAGTGCCCACAAGAAACAGAGCGCAACTGACGATCCTCAACGGCCAGAGTCTGTTCCGCAGCAACACTCACCTCAAGGAATTCCACAAAAGACCCGCCAGACAACTAGGGCCCGGCACTGAGTAATGATCTCTCGACCCACGCCCCAGTGCCAGTCCCAATCGTCTACTGCCGATGTTACGGAAGTGTACCGGCCAGGAAGATGGCTCCGTCCTGGTTGCCCGATCCCCGCCTGCGAACCAGGAAAACCACGTCCTGTCCACTCTTCAGAGCGGATTGAAGGCGCGTGAAGTCGTCTTCGCTGTTCACCGGTTGCTTGTTGATCTCGAGAATGACGTCCCCGCGAGCTACGCCGACATCGTCCGCGAAAGACTCCGGCTTCACGTCCTGGACGATGACGCCCTTGCCGGCAGGGATTTCCAACTTGTCGGCCATCTCAGAAGTAATGGCACGCGCGGTGATGCCCAGTCGGCTCTCTTTCGGCGTACTATCCGCTTCGCTGTCCTGATCATCTCCCAGCCGGGCAGCAAATAACTTGGCCCGGTCGGCGACCGTGACCGAGGCTTCCTGCTTCTTGCCATTGCGAACGAAACCGAGAGTGACCTTGGCGCCGGGCTTGCGGCTGGCGATGTCTGACACCAGTTCGTCGCCGTTTTTCACCGACTTGCCGTCCACGGAAGTAATGGTGTCCCCGCGCTTGAGACCGGCCTGGTCCGCCGGACTGCCCGGCGTCACGTCCGAAACCGTAATGCCGGAACCCATGCCATAGACACGCTCAATCGCTGGATTCTCCTCGGCGCTGAACATGATTCCAATCGAACCGCGAGCCACCCGATGTTCGGGACCAATCAACTGGTTGTAAACCTGCACGATGGTGTTCGAGGGCAAAGCGAATCCCACACCCGCGTAGGAATTGGTATCGGTAAGAATCGCGGTATTGATTCCAATCACTTCCGCCGCCATGTTCACCAGCGGCCCGCCGGAGTTTCCGGGATTAATGGCAGCATCTGTTTGCAGGAAAGACTGGAATTGCCGGCCAGGCACAATGTTTCGGCCTTTCGCGGAAACAATTCCGGCCGTGACCGTGCCTTGCTGACCAAACGGACTGCCGATCGCCAGCACCCAATCTCCCACCTGCATGCCGTCAGAGTTACCCAGCTTGGCCGCGGGCAGCGGATGGTCCACATCGATCTTGATCACGGCGAGGTCAGTTTCCTGATCGGTGCCGATGACTCTGGCGTCGTGTTGCACGCTCGGCGGATCGTCCTGAAGCTTCACGCGAATACGATCAGCCTTCTCAACGACGTGGCGATTGGTAAGAATGTAGCCCTTGGAATCCACCAGCACGCCGGAACCGAGAGAACGCTCGCGAATCGGACCCTGGCCTTGACCGCCCTGTCCTCCAAAAAAACGGCCAAAAAAGTCATCGAAAGGATTCTGCCCCTGATCATCCGGATCGTCAGGTTGTGCCCCATGGCCGGCGCGGCGGCGCGGATTCTTGATCGTCGATTCGGTGTTGATATTGACGACACTGGGCTCCAGTTGCTTGGCGATTTCGGTGAACTGGTTCGCCGTCTGATGCACGGCAGGCACAGTCAACGGAGTAGCATCGGAGGCCTTCTTGGTCTCTTGGCCCTTAACTCCGTAGGAGATGACCGTTCCAATCAAAATGCCGACAGCCAGGGTAGCTAAAACTGCGAATGTGGACGGGAGCCGATTGGCCTTGAGACGCGTCCAAAAAGCGCTTGCGCGCTGATCCATAATGACTTCCTCCGGGAATAGCCGAACTTTTTGATTATACCTTTTGCCCACCACAGGGTGAAAGACGCGTATGGGCGCTCCTGATTAGACGCAGAAGTCGGGGAAAGTGTTGTTAAATTAGTGGCTCTTCGTGCCTTCACCTTCTGCCGGCGTCCGCGGAAGTTACAGCTCGATTACAATCCTCTCACTGTGCATCCCAAAAGCATGGACGCAGATACTTCCAGATCATCATCCCTTGCCTCGCTGTTGATTGTTGGTCTTTGGTTCGGCATCGTGACCGGAGTGATCGAGGCTGCCGGCCTCCTGCTGTTTCAACGGATCAACTGGGCGCGCTGGGGTGCGATCATGCATGTTTCCAGGGAAATTCTCTGGGTCTCGCCACTGGTGGACTTGATCTTGTTTCTGATCGTCACGCTGGCGGTCTTCCTGATTTCGCGATTATTCAAACAGATTCCAGCGTTTCGAGTGTTGGTTTTCCTGCTGGCATTTCTTGCCGCATACGACTTTCTGACGGTGCCGGACCGGCTTTATCACTCAGCCTGTCTTCTGCTCGCTGTGGGCGTGGCCGTGAGTTTCAGCCGCTGGATCGGCAAACGCGAGACCGCGGCATTGCGGTTCTGGAAACGAAGTACACCCTGGGCGATCGCGCTTCTCTTGATCCTGTTCGTTGGAATTCAGGGTGGGAAATATCTGAGTGAACGAAGCGCGGTGGCAAAACTGCCAGCAGCTGTTCCCGGATCGCCCAACGTTCTAGTGATTGTGGTCGACACCCTACGCGCCGATCACGTGTCTTCTTACGGATATCAACGTTCCACCACGCCGGAAATCGATGCGCTGGCCAAACAAGGGACGCTATTCGAAAACGCGATTTCGACTTGCTCCTGGAGTTTGCCCTCACACGTCTCGTTGCTGACCGGCCGCTATGTCTTCGAGCACGGAGTAGGTAACGTGGAACGGATGCCGCTGTTTGGGACGAGTGGCAGCAACTTCAATGGCTTTCCCACGCTGGGGGAAGAGCTGGAACAGAACGGATATCGGACAGGCGCGTTTTCCGCCAACCGGGTTTATTTCTCGCACTCGCTGGGCTTTGGGCGCGGCTTCATTCATTTTGAAGATTACTTCCATTCCCCGGCGGATGCTTTCGTCCGCACTTTGTTTGGGCGTGAATTTGCGCGGATTTATCTTTCGCGAAGTGACAAGAGTCTGGTCAGGCGCACGCTGCGCGGCTTGGGCTTCACTGCCATCCTGGACAGAGACACCGAAGGCTGGGGAAGCCGCGGGGGAGCCAGAAGCGTTCGCAAACCGGCATCGGTGGTGAACGAAGAAACTTTGCGATGGATTGATCGCGATCGTCAGAGACCTTTTTTCGCATTCTTGAATTACATCGACGTGCACAATCCGTATGGGCAACCCATGGGTTCTGCAAAACCCGCATGGGACACGGGAAGCAGCGTCGACCAATACGATGCAGGCGTGAAGTATGTCGACGAAAACATTGGACGGCTCATGCGCGAGTTGGAGCGGCGAGGTCTGGCGAGTAACACACTGGTTGTGATTACCTCAGACCATGGCGAGTCCCTGGGAGACCATGGATTGACCTATCACGGCGCCGCTTTGTATTGGGAACTCATTCACGTTCCGCTGATCGTTTGGTATCCCGGCCAGGTTCCTGCCGGATTGCGAGTGAGTCAGCCCGTCACCAATGCAGCGATTCCGGCCACGGTTATGGATTTGCTGCAGAACAAGCGGCAAACATTTCCTGGCCCGCCGCTGACTGCATTTTGGAAGAATCGCGAAGTCGCGACGAATTGGCCCGATCCCCTCTCTGAGCTTCCGCAGACCGAAATCATCACTCCTGAGGATCGAGTCGTCGAAGGGAAAATACCCATCGCCACCAACGGCGGAATGAAATCGCTGGTCACGCCGGGCTGGCATTTGATCGTGCATCAAAAGTCAGGTCAGCAACTCTATGATTGGGTGCACGATCCCGGCGAATCCACGGACCGCGTTGGCGGGCCGGAGAACCATTCAATCGTGGTGAGTTTGACTCAGAACTGGAAACTCGAACTAAGACCCGTCATTAGCAGTGTTCAGGTTGCCGGAACCAATCCGTTTCCACAGAATCACTGCCAGACCCCATAAAACGAGCAGAGGAATGAGACTTGCCAGAGCCATGCAGTCCGGCAATTTGTCCGAGGTTAAAAGCACCGTGCGTACCAAAGGGAACGTCTTCCGCTGCGGTCAACATCGAGCCTCGAGTTAGCGCCAACTTCCCTGCCCAGAACGCAGGAATGATCACTTGCATTAAGGGACAATGGTATTGATCGGGAGGTTGCGGAGTGGTAGATACCGCCATCAACGCGAATAAGCCGCCACAGACTGCCATGGTGGCCAGCATCTTTTTCCATAAGGGCCGAGCCTGCGTCCAGGATGGCGCCAGACCCGACGCATAGCAGCGGCACTCCAGCAGCCATATAACGCGGGCCGTAGGACCAGCCTCCGGCCCATACCGAGAACGAGGCATTGAACAAAAAATAATAGATAGCAATCGCTGCGGCGGCCATGCCGGCATAGCGAATCAGAATTATTTTTATTTTTCCAAAGAATTCGCAGCCCAAACGGTGCCGTGACTAAAAACGGCGCCGCGAAGAAAAGTCCGCGACGGCAGCCGAACAAAAGCTTGAACATGACATCAATTCTGGGATACGTCAGGCCCATGTAGCCGTGCTTCATCCAGGGGAAGGCTCCCTCCTGGTAATACGAATAGCTGGGATGAATCGCCGATCCGAACGCCCGGTATTGATAAAACATCAGCACCAAAACGCAGGCGATCGCTCCCACACTCACGCCGAGGCCGGTACGCCAGCGTCTGGCACGACCGCCAGACCAGACTTGCGCCAAAGCGAGAACCGCAAGAATCGCGGATGCCGGCGCAGCGGGATATTCCGAAACCGTGGCCCATCCGGCGAACAATCCGACGGCGAGCCCCAGAATGAAGTCCCTTGTTCTGCCCCGGCTCTCGCGCAAAATAACAGCAGCGGCGAATCCGAAAATCAAGCATGCCCCGGCGAGGGCGTGCCCCCAGAAAAGAGTGGCGTAAGCCCACATCGGAGTCGCCAGGCCCATCCCCAAAGATGCAAAGGCTGCGCCGCTTACATCGCTGCCGAGCTGCAATGCGATCAAAAATAAGCACACACAAGCCAGGGCGGTAGGGAGGGCCACGGCAAATACTGTCACAGCGTAAGAAATAGCAACCAGGCCGTTTGGCGACGCCGGATCGATGCCCACCTCTCGCAGCAAAGGTCTGGAGGCCGCGGCTACGGGCAAGGCCAACAGCGCGAGCCCGGGGGCTTTGTCCGAATAGTAGTGACCGCGGGAAAGGGCTTTGTCCTGAGTGTTTTCGTGATAGGCGTCAATGCTTAGAGTTTTTTGCTCGAGGATGGCGCGAACCATATCGAACCGCGAATTCTGGTTCCATCCGCCGCCTTCGTAAAAATAGGCGTACGAAAGAAAAATCACGATTCCGAGGAGAAGCGCGCGGCGGCGGATGACACGCTGTTCCATGTTCGGCTTCGATTTCACTTGGCGGGCGCGGAGTCTAAATCTTTCGGAAACGACTTGAATGCAACTTCTTGTGATTTCGCCGTAGTTTTTTTGTTGCTGTCGGTGGCGTGCTGGGTAAGTTTTCCTTTCAGAACGTAATACCCTTCGTCGCCCCCGTTCTGGCCGTCGCCGCGTTCCACTGCGCCCTGGAAGTCGTACCAGACGTCGTGCACGGTTATCGTAGTGAAAGTCAACTTGCGGCCTTCGAGCTTGCCCTCTTTGAAAAACTGATCGAGGAATTCGCCCTTGTCGTTTTTCGCGTCGCTATAGCGCGAAATTAGACCGGTCACCAGGCCCTGATCTTCGACCGTGATCTGCACGAATTCCCCATCTTGCAGAAACGCATACATGCCGGAGTAGTCGGCAGCCGGGGAGGCGGGACTTTGGGCGCTCTGCGCACATATAAGCGAAGTGGTCAGCAATAACATGATGAAAACAATCACTGAATTTTTCATGCTGCTCCTGCATCTAATAGTTAGTTCATGGCTGGCTCGAAACGCGAGTTTCATATCGGTATTAAAGCACGTCTGAATGAACTCCTGAATAGCCGCATGCATTCCTGCCCCGCTATAATCGATGTAGACGGAATGATTGTGATGTATTCATGAACCAAAGCCTGGGACTGCTGGAATCCGAAGTTGAGATGGTGGCCAGTCCCGTGGTCCCACCTGCGTTCCTGGTCGAGGTTGAGCCCTGGCACAGGATTTTTCTGGGTAACCTGGCGGCGCAATTCAGGAATCGCCCGCAAGCTCGGCTGCAGTTGGTGTCCGCTCCCGGCAGATTTTGGCCCGATGTCTTCGTCGCATCCTATCTGCCGTGGCGCAGATTTCTGGAATCGATTGGTTATCACGTGGTAGTTATTGCTGCGATATTGACGGTGTTTCAATACTTGCCGCAGCCCACGGAAATCGCGGATCGTCCCGTTTTCAGCAAAGATGACGTGGTCTATTACAGCAAGTCTGATTACTTGCCGCCAATGGATACTGGCGGCCCCAAGATCAAATTACAGCAGAAGGGTGAGCCCGAGCACGCCAAGCAGCCCATTCTCTCCGTTCCTCCGGACGCCGACAATCATACCCAGACCATTGTTGCCCCACCCCAGATCAAGCTGAACCATGAGGTGCCGCTGCCCAATGTTGTGGCCGCGATGCCGGTGCGAGCCACCGTAGCGCTTTCCGAAACGACGCGTTCGCTGGCCGGGATGAGTATGCCAACGCTTCCCGCCACCGTGGTTGCGCCGGCCCCGGAAATCGACGGGGCTGACACCAGGCGCCATGTTCGCGCTCCCCAGGCTGCTGTCGTCGAACCCGCGCCGGACGTGAATGCGGTTTCCACTCGACGATTAGCAGACATCAACATCGCACATTCGGAAGTGGTTGCACCTGCGCCGCAGTTGGCGATGTCCGAACGGCGGGCTCTGCCTTCGGCGCCGCTGGGAAATTCGGGTGCGAGAGTGGTGCCGCCTCCGCCTTCCATGCAGGGAAATGCGAATTCGAATTCCGGTGGCCGGATGATCGCGTTGGGCATTCATCCTGTCGAACCGGGTGGCCCGATACAACCTCCTGCGGGAAATCGGAGAGGAACGTTCGCGGCGACTCCCGAAGGCAAAGTTGGAGCGCCCGGAACTCCTGACAGCGCTACGGGGAAGACTCAATCCGCAGCGGGTTCGAGTAACAGCACGAAAGGAATTCCGTCCGGGCTGGTGGTGGGGGCTGGTCCAAAACCGGGTGATGCGACCGCCAGCAATTCTCGCCTGATCGCGAATGCGACGATGCCGCGGGTTAGCGGCATTCCGCGCGAGTCCGCAAATCCAAATGCCACGGAGCTGGAAAAACAAGTCTTTGGCGACAAGAAGTTTTATTCCATGACGTTGAACCTGCCGAACCTCAACTCGCAGGCGGGTAGCTGGATCATCCACTTTGCAGAATTGGCAAAGAACGACCTGAAGGGGGAGCTAGTCGCACCTCTGGCCACCAAGGAAGTCGATCCTGGATATCCCACGGAACTGATGCGCCGCAATGTGCAGGGGACCGTGACTCTCTACGCGATCATTCACAACGATGGCTCCGTGGGCGAAGTACGAGTGCTGAAGGGCGTGGACGATCGCCTCGATGAATATGCGTGCACCGCGCTCGCCCGCTGGCGTTTTCGTCCTGCCACGAAAAACGGCTATCCTGTGGATCTGGAAGCTGTAGTAACAATTCCCTTCCATCCGATGCGGGTGAAGGGCAATTTCTAGCGGCACCCACCTTGTACACTTCCTAACATCACAAAAACAGTACCGGAGGCAGAATGACTTTTGACGACTATAGCGCGATGGTGCGGGTAACGCGGGATTATCCGGAGTTAGGGAAAAATCTTATTTATCCTGCGCTTGGCCTGGCTGGAGAATCCGGAGAAGTCGCTGAAAAAGTGAAGAAGCTGTGGAGGAATCTGGGCCAGCGATCCGGAGAACAGATTAGCGCGGAGGATAGAGCGTCGCTGGTGAAAGAACTCGGCGATGTGCTGTGGTATGTGGCTGCGATGAGTGAGGAATTGCAGGTGAAGCTGGAACATGTGGCGGAAGAAAATTCCAGGAAGCTTCTCGATCGGAAAGAGCGGGGAGTGATTAAATCGGCGGGGGATAGCCGATAGGGTGTAAAAGTAACCACCCGAGAGAGGGGGTAGTAACTGACCGAATGGGCAATTTACGAGGGCTGGCCGAAGTTTTAGGCTAAAGCATCATGAAAAAGACCTGTTGTATTTGCGATCCGAAATTGCCGCTCAATCCGAACGTTTGTTACCGTCACAAAGCCGAGGGAATGCGCCTCGCACGCAAAGAAGGCACCCGGTACTCGGAAGCCGCCGGCAGTCTGTATTTACAGGCCTTGCAACAGCACCAGCAACAGGAAGTGGCGCAATGATTGAATGCACCGTCTGCGGGAAACTAAGCCCCGAAGTGTTTGAAGTGGATGGCGTCGCATATCTCTGCCACGACTGCAACGAACGTGAGGGCGTCCCGAACGTACCGCGCATCTCCTAACCATCACCCGGGAAACTGCAGGCCCGTCAGGTCATGGAGTTTTCGCCGTCCCCGCGTCTACGGTAACTAGCCCTTCGTGCCCTAGTCAAAATCCAACTTGGCAGGCTAGGTTGTGCGGATTGGAGGCACCATGACAACTGCAGAGAACAAATCAGAAATAGGAGGCGCGATTTTTGGGCTGCTCGTGCTTGGGCTCCTGATCTATGGCGGATGGGCCGGCTATTCAGAATTGAAAGAGCATTTCGTGTCAAAGTCAGCGGCCAGCGATCCGCGCGACCAACAGATCAAAGAACTCAGCGAGAAAGTCGCTGCGCTCGAGGCGAAGCCCAAAGCGGAACACCACTATGAATTCCGAAATGAAGGTTCGCGGACGTGGCGATTTGACCCCGCGACTGGTGCGAGTTGCATTCAGCTGGCTACTAAAGGCGATTGGAAACAGCCCGATACGATCCGCCAAGGCTGTCAGTACGAGGACTGGGCGAACGGCGATGGTGCGAGCCGCAGAGACTACTACAGTGCTGAGTGTGTCTTGCTCGGCAACAAGAAAGCCTGCGATGAGATTGCCACCGCGTCAGATGTTCCGATCGTGAAATAGCCCTAGCTGCACTTCCCTAGCCATTTCGACATCTTCGCGGTGCTTTCGCACCGCCCCCTCTGTGGATAGCACCGGGGTAACACCTCGCTCATGTCCTTTAGCAGAAGTGCCACCGCCCGCAGACGCGGAGAAAGCTGAACAAATGCGATCCCCTCGACGAATATGGCAGTAGTTACTACCGCCGTTGGCTATGCCTGCGGGGGGGGTGGCGATGTCGAACAGCACCATTCGGCCCTTGAACACCTCCGGGGATAAAGCCCGATTTTCAGAACGGGATTTCAACGCAGCGCTTAAGCGCTGCTCCACCCAAAATCCAGTTCAGTCTGGACAGCCCCTTCGACTTCCCCCCTCGGCTTCGCTCGGGGCTTCGGCTAAAACCGGACAGCCGAGGCGGCTGTCCCTACGCGAGCATTGCCGGGAACAGCCTTACTTTGTCTGATAGACGGTCTTGCCGCCGACTACGGTTCGCAATACTTTTGTTCCCAGGATTTTCGCGGGGATGGACGCGGTGAGATCGCGATCCAGGACTACAAAATCCGCCAGCATTCCGGGCGCGAGTTTGCCTTTGTCTTTTTCGGCGAATTCCGCGAAGGCCGCTCCTGTGGTGTAGGCGGCGATGGCTTGATCCATGGTCAGCTTTTCTCCGGGGAAGTAATCTTTCTTGCCGTCTTCGCTCTTGCGAGTGACCGCAGCGTACAGGCCAAGGAATGGAGTGCCCGGCCCGAATGGATAGTCGGTGCCAAAGGCTAGTGTGACCCCGCTGTTGAGAAATTCCGCCCAGGCGTAAGAGTGTGCCGCCCGGTCCGGACCTAAGCGGGCCATGGCCCAGCTCATGTCGGTCAGTAAATGACTGGGCTGCATGGAGGCAATAATCTTCAGCTTCTTGAATTCTGCAACCTGCGCCGGATTGGTCACCTGAGCGTGCTCAATGCGTAAGCGATAGTCATCGCCGCCGTTCGCCGCTTTTATCTTTTTCTCGCGCGCATCTTTTTCGGCTTCGGCGAAGGCATCGAGCGCCATCTGCACGCCTTTATCGCCGATAGCGTGAAAGCCGATTTGAAAGCCGGCATCCACGCGATCTTTGGTCATCTGCGTCAGCTTGGCTGCGTCGTACCTCAACAGGCCGGAATTATTGGGATCGTCGGTGTAGGGCTGCAACAAGGCTGCCGAGTGCGACCCGAGCGAACCATCCATGAAACCTTTCAACATGCCGGTATGCAGCATCGGATCGGACTGAGGATGGGCCGAGCGCTGCGTTTCCAGGGTGTCAAGCGGATCGTCAAAGGCGAGCCACTCGGAAATACGCGCGGTGAGTTTGCCATCGCGCTCGATTTCTTCGAGGACCTGGAAATCTTCCCAATTGGCGTGAGAATCCGTGAACCCGGAGTAATCCTGGGCCGAGGTCACGCCCCATTGCGCTAACTCCTGTAGCGCCGATTCCAGAGCCTGCCGGCGCTTGGCATGAGAAGGAGGCGGAATGAGCGGAGTCACGGCCTGGATGGCGGTATCACGCAAAATGCCATTGGGTTGTCCGCTGGTATCGCGGCCGATCTGACCGCCCTGGGGATCTTTGCTGGCGATGGTGATGCTGGCCATTCGTAAAGCCCGGGTGTTGGCAACGGCGGAGTGGCCGTCCGCACGTTCCAGCAAGACAGGATGATCGGTGGTGACTTCATCGAGGTCCCAGCGGGTGGGCACTTCTTTTACCGGCCAGAGAGTTTCGTCCCAGCCACCGCCAACGATCCATTCCCCGGGCGTAGCGGTTTCCAGCCGGGCTTTTATGCGTTCGCGAAACTCCGCCAGCGACTGCACGCCGGCCAGGTTCACGGTCAAGCCTTGCAGACCGGCCTCGCCGAGATGCATATGAGCGTCGTTGAATCCCGGCATGACGAAGTGACCTTCGAGATTGACGACCTCAGTCGAAGGGCCTTTCAGCATGAGGATCTGATTTTCCGATCCGATGGCCTCGATGCGGCCGTCATGCACGGCGATGGCTTCCGCCCGCTGCACTTCATGGAACGTGGATGCGCCGACCACTCCGGTATAAATGTTTCCATGGAGAAAAATGATGTCAGCTTTTGGTTTGGGTTGGGTCTGCGCGTAAGACAGGGCCGAAACAGCACACAGCAGATAAGTGGCCGTTTTTAGATTCATTTACTTGACTCCCGTGAGGGTTAGCAGAGTTAACAGAATTCTTTTCAATCCGAGTTCACGTCCGTTACAGTCAAACCATTCCTGCAAAGTGTGGGCTCCGCCACCGGTGCCACCGCCGCCAATGGCAATGGCTTCCTGACCAAGCGACAGCGGGATATTGGCATCGGTAGAGGCGCGCTGGATTTGTGCGGCATTCCCTAGATGTGCGTCCACCGCACGAATGACTTGAAGGATATTGGAATTTGCATCCAGTTCTCCCGCCGGGCGATTGCCGATGGCCACGATTTCGGAGGTGAGGCCCAGGGGACGGCGTTGGGTTGAGCCGCGTTTTTCGATCGCGAGTGATTCCTCTTCCACCGCCCGGTCAACCGAGTGCCGCAGAGTTCGTTCCAGCCGCTCCATTTCGGTCATGGAGGTGGATCGGATATCCACTCTCATGCTGGCTGACTCGGGAATGGAATTGACCGAAGTCCCGCCACGAATCACGCCGATATTGAATGTGGTCTTAGGCGACGAGGGTACGGGCGCCTGGGTAAAGGACTGGATGGCGCCAGCCAGCACCAGAATTGGATTGGGCGAACCAAAATCACTCCAGGAATGTCCTCCCGGCCCGCGCACGATCACTTCAAAGCGGCGGCTGCCCAGCGCTTCGGCCACAATGGTGTCCGAACCGGCTCCGTCGAGCACTAAGCTGCTGTTGATGGAATTCTTCCAGCGCGGATCGGCAAAAATGTGGCGCATGCCGCGCAGGTCGCCTTCGCCTTCTTCGCCAACATTTCCCATGAAAAGCACGGGTAAAGAATTCGTGATCTTCGCATTTTTCAATGCGGCTGCAATCGCCAGCAGGGCGGTAAGTCCCGCGCCATTGTCGGAAACACCGGGGCCGTAAAGCCGGCTTCCCTGTTGCCGGATGTTGAGCGGAGTACCGGCGGGAAAAACCGTGTCGATATGGGCGCTGAGGGTGACGCAACGTTTGCCTACCCCAGGACGCAGGCCGAGCACATTCCCGACCTCATCGATATGGACATCTTCTAACCCCAGCTCATCAAAACGCTCTTTGACCCAGGCTCCTCTGGCCGCCTCGCCGAACGGCGGCGCGGCGATTCGTGCCATCTCCAGTTGCCAGTGGGCGAATTGCGGCTCCTGGGTGCGAAACCAGGCAAGGGCCGAACGAATTTCTGGCAGCGCGGAAAGACGTGCGATTTCCTGCTGAACGGCAGGAAACTCTTTCGATACTTCCGCGCGCGGGGAGGGGCTCATGGGTTAATCGTCATCTTACAACGCAAATCCACTGCGGCTAATAGCCGACAGGGTCACTGAAGATGAGGTTTTGGGAGATGACCTACCGGAATCTTCATGGGCTCTCCACACAGGCTCTTTATCAGCCCAGCAGCAACTATCGGCGGGTTGGCGCATCTAAAATCTCAGGCGGATTACTCGCAAATTCGGCTTTTCCAGATCAGTTTCGCTACACTTATCTTATGAATCGCATGCTTCTGGTGGCATCGATATTGCTTGCGGCGGTCGTCCTGTCCGGACCGCTTTTACCTATCTGTTTCGCCGACGAAGGTCCGCTTGACCCCGCCCAGCCCAAGGGCGTCACGTCCGACCAAATCATCCAGCACTTCGCGGCGAAGGAGAAGGAATTTAAGCAGGCGCGCGAACTGTACACTTTCCGCCAGGAAGTTCGGGTCCAAACCCTGGATGGCAACACCGTGCTCGGCGAATACCATGAAGTTTTTGACGTCAGCTATGACGATCAGGGAAAGCATCTGGAGAACGTGGTCTTTGCGCCTCAATCCACGCTGGACCAGGATCCAAACGGGATCATGATGAGCCCGGAAGATCTCGAAGACATTCGCCATCGGCTGCCCTTTGTGCTGACCTCGGACGAGATCCCCGAATACGACATTCTTTATGTTGGTCAGCAACAGGAAGATGAACTGCACTGCTATGTCTTCGACGTCGCACCCAAGAAAATCGAAGGCAAGAAACGCTATTTCCAAGGCCGCATTTGGGTGGATGACCGCGATTTTCAGATCGTGAAAACGTTCGGCAAGACCGTTCCCGATATCCGCAAGAAGAACAATGAGAATTTGTTCCCGAAATTCACCACCTGGCGCGAACAAGTGGACGGTAATTACTGGTTTCCGGTTTTCACCAAGGCCGACGACATTCTGCACTTCAAGCTCAATGACGTTCACATTCGCGAAATCATCAAGTACAGCGATTACCAGCGTTTCGGATCCAAGTCCAAGATCACTTACGAAGGCCGAGAAGTCCAAAAGTCCGAGCAGAAGGGCCAAACCCCGCCGCCGGTGGAACAGCCGCCGATGGTGCCGCAGAAGTAGCGGCGGAAGACCAACCGGCCCCCTTGTCATTCCGAGCAGCTCGAGGAATCTGCTCTTTGCCAGCGCCGGCAGACAGCAGATTCCTCGGCGCTGCGCGCCTCGGCATGACAAGTAGGAGAGTTGGCTGACACGCACAGACGTTTTAATTAGACTAAGCTCGCATGAAATTCCTTGAGCATAGAGTCCCGCTCGTTGCATTCATTCTTGTTCTAGGAATGCTGGCCGGCATGGGCGCATCAGCGTGGGCGCAGGATGGCACACTCGACCCGTCTGCCCCAAAGAGCACCACCCCGCAAGAAATCATCCGGCATTTCACCGCGAAAGAAAAAGAATGGAAGCAGGTACGCGAGCAATACACCTTTCAGCAATCGCTCGAAGTGCAGGAAATCGTGGGTACCGATGTGCGATCCGACTACCGGCAAGTGTCGGACATCAGTTACAACGGCGGGAAGCGCATCAAGAGCGTAGTGCTCGCGCCGCAGGCGAGCCTGGACCTTACCAAAGAGGACGTGGAAGATCTGGAAGTACGCGCAACGTTCACCATCAGCAGCGATGAACTGCCGACATACAACCTGACTTATGCAGGTTCGCAAAAAGTCGATGATCTGCACTGCTACGTTTTTGACGTCGTTCCAAAAAACATCGAAAACGGGCACCGCTACTTTCAAGGACGGATCTGGGTGGACGATCAGGATTTTCAGATTGTGAGAAACAAGGGCAAGTCGGTGCCCGATATTGTGACCGGCAAAAAGAAGAAAACTCGTGAGAACCTGTTTCCGCAATTTACTACCTGGCGCCAGCCGGTCGATGGCAAGTATTGGTTTCCCTCCTACTCCTCCGCGGATGACACACTGCATTTTCGCAGCACTGACATGCACATCAAAGAAAAGCTGAAGTTTACCAATTATAAGAAGACAGGGCCTACGCCACCAGCGGCGCAGTAGGATTTTTGGTTCAGGGTCTTGAGTCGCAGTTAGTAAAAAAGATATTTCCGCCACTTGTCGTCGGAACGGCCCATTAGGCGCATGATGTGGCGACTGGTGTGCAGATTGAAGGCCCGCGGCTCCCGCATGAGCTTCATTCCCGCCTCGGTCGGAAATTGGTTTCCTTTGTGACGATTGCAACCATGGCAGCAAGCCACCAGATTTTCCCAGGTGGACGCTCCACCACGCGAGCGCGGAACGACATGATCAAGCGTCAAGTCGCCAGCGGATAGAATTTCCGCGCAGTACTGGCAGGTATTGCGATCTCGCAGCAGGATGTTTTTTCGAGAGAGCGCCCGCGTCTGGTGCGGAATCCGACGGTACTCGAGCAGACGAATCACCGAGGGAACACGGAAAGCCAGGCGCGCCGCATGCAGGAAGTGACCGTTCTCTTCCTCGGCCATGGCGACGCCCTTCAGCACCAGCACAATGGCACGGCGGGCGGCGCAAACATTAATCGGCTCATAGGACGCATTCAGCACCAGCACGGGCGCGTGCAGCGCGTGTCCGTCACCATCCTGGTGAGTTCCCGCGACGGCAAGGGGCACGGTGTGATGCCGGCTCAGGCCGCCGAGCGAATTGTTCCACTTTCCTGACATGTGCTCTTACCCGGTGGCCGCCATGGTCATCCGGGCCTCAACCTCCAAACTTGGTTCCACATGGGCTGCATCGTTCTTTAGGGTGCGTGCTGCGGTGGCCACAAATACTTTAGATGCTCCCGCCTTCCGCAGAATGCGCGCGCACTCGGAGACCGTCGTGCCGGTGGTAAAAACATCGTCGATCAAAAGCACTTCGCGGCCAGCAACTTCTTCCGGCTTTGCTACGGTGAAAGCGCCGCGAATATTTTCTCGCCGCTGATGCCGGCTCAGGCCGATCTGCGACTGGGTGACCCGGCGGCGTTCGAGCACCCGCGGATCCAGCGTTAGACGTTCTCCCATGCGGCTCTGTTTTAGCGCGGCATGCGCCATCAGTTCTGATTGATTGAACCCGCGCTCGCGTCGCTTGGCAGAGTGCAATGGAACGGGCACGACCAGAATCGCTGCTTCGCTAAACGCAGGTTCCAGCTCGGCAATGATTTCCGTCAGCATCCGGCCCAGCACATTGGCCGCAGGCCGTACTTTTTCATATTTCAGCAAGTGGATAAGTTCTCGCAAGCCGCCGTCATAGCTGCCATAAGCCACGGCCCTGACGTAAGGAGGCTCCGCTCGTCTGCACAGTTCGCAACGAGGTCCTGCTTGCTCTGGTTGGTCTTGATCTGCGGAAACAACAAAGGGCCCGGTCAATCGCTCCCCGCAGATGGAACATAGCGCACCTGCAATCGGGCGCATGGCGGAAAGACAATCCAAACAAACTGGCAAGCGTGAAATATTGAGGAGCGGGGCATCACAAAGACGACAGTCGGAGGGAAACAAAGTAGCGAACAAGCCTTCAGCAGCGACGTTCACCTGGGCTGCAAAATACGAAACCAAGGAAGGCACCCACGCGTGTTCCCTGGCTGCAGTTTTAGTCCCAGTAGTCCGAGTTAGGTCCCGGGTACTGCTGAAGACGAACCTCCCACATCCTGCCAGGGCTTCTGGCTCCGGCTCGGAAGTATCTGCTTCAGTATAATGGCGCGGAATGCCTGCCTGTCAAACGAGAGACCCTGCTTAGGCAGCCATGCGGTGTTCCGTAACGGGAACAGGACGCTCCGGAACTTCCACAAACAAAAGTCGGTAGTCCCGGCGGAAGCACTTGGCGCACCTCACCGGACGGAGCAAGAATACCGGGAGTAAATACTTTTCGGTGACAGTACGGGGACGGGAACGAAACCCGTGGGCACTGCCACAATCACTGCAGTGGAACTGCTTGGACAGCATGGCTAATGCACCTCCAAAGCCAGCCAAAAGAAGATCATGCCATGGCTAGTATATAGCAAGTTTGAGGTGGATTTGAAGCTGTCATATTCCGCGATTTATGGGCATTTGGTGGCGATTTTGCGCAAAGTTCTCCCAATATTGATGCCGAGAACACACAATCGGGATGGAACCCGGCCGCAACCGGCACTTGTAAAGCAGGTCGCACGCATGGTAACTTGCGCGGTCTTAACTAGAGCAGCATTCCTGATCATTAATCATTGTCATTGTCACTGTGAGGCCTATTCATGAGTACTCCTAACCCGGTTGAACCCACCGGACCGACAAAGTTCAAACCTTTCGTTCCAGAAACCATGCAGATGCGGGAGTTGACGGTGCGCGCCGTCCTTCTGGGACTTTTATTGACGATCGTCTTAGGTGCGGCGAACGCTTATTTGGGCCTCCGTGCGGGTATCACCATCGCGGCCACTTATCCCGCCGCCGTCATCGCTATGGCAATCCTGCGGATATGGAAAGGATCGCTGCTCGAGGAAAACATCGCTCGTACGGCGGGGACGATTGGCGAGGGTCTCGCCGCAGGGGCAATTTTCACGATCCCCGCATTTCTTCTTGCCGGAGTGTGGTCATCCTTCGAACCGGGACAAGCGTACTGGAAATCCACTGCGTTGATGTTGGTGGGCAGCATCCTTGGCGTTCTTTTCATTTCACTGGTGCGCCGCGTGATGGTGGAAGATCCGGAGCTGCCCTTTCCAGAATCCGTCGCCGCATCTGAGATCCATAAAGCCGGTCAGCGGGGCGCGCAATCCGCAAAATACCTGTTCTGGAACATGGGCGTGGGCGGCATTGTTTACATTCTCGGCCGCCTTGGATTATTTGCCACCGATAAAGATCTTCACTTTTCCGTGGGTACTCTAGGACACAGCCACGTTCGCCTTGGGCTCTCGAACAGCCCGAACGTCGTCGCCGCAGGTGGAATCAGCACGTTCGCCGCGCCCAGCGTGAGCCCGGCGTATTTGGGGGTCGGCTACATCATTGGCTTGCGGCTGGCGTCGATCCAATTTGCCGGCGGTGTGCTGGCCTGGGGGCTCATGGTTCCCCTGTTGATTTTCTTTCTCGGCCCGCAACTCAAACATTACCTTCCAGCCGACACGCCTGATGATTGGGCAAATATGGCGATTGCGGTCTGGAGATTCGTAGTGCGTCCGATCGCAGTGGGCGGGATGCTGGTGGGCGCCGCCTATACCTTGTTCAAGATGGGGAGAAGCCTGACCGCGGGGCTGGGCCGGGCGATTGCGGACCTGCGCCAAACCGCCGCCCAGCGGGCCCAGCTTTCACGCACGGAACAATACATGAGTTCGAAGGTGGTCTTGAGCCTGATTGCCCTCATGTTCGTGCTCATGTGTTTTCTGTACATCCATATTTCGAATCTGCTTTGGCCTGCGGTGCTGGCCGCCTTCGTCATGCTGGTGGTTGGCTTTTTCTTCGCAACCGTCTCGGGCAGCCTGGTGGGGTTCATTGGGTCTTCGAACAATCCGGTTTCTGGATTGACGCTTTCAACCCTGCTGATCGCGGCGTTGCTCATGGTTTCGCTGGGAGTTTCGGGACCGGGCGGCGTCGCTGCAGTGTTGGGAGTGGCAGCGGTGGTATGTGTGTCTTCGTCGGTGGCGGGAGAACTGCTGCAAGACTTTAAGGTCGGCTACATCCTCGGTGGAACCCCGCGCAAGATTCAGATTGCTGAATTGATCGCCGTTGTCGTAGCCAGCCTGGTCATGTACTGGCCGCTTTATCTACTGAATAAATCTTTCGGTTTCGGCAGCCGCCAGCTCTCGGCGCCTCAAGCTGGATTGATGGCTACCCTCGCCATCGGCATTGTGGGCGGCGACATGCCATGGCCTCTGATCGCGGTGGGAGTTTTCTTTGGTATTGCCATGATCATGATGCAGGTAAAAAGTCCCATGCTCGTGGCCGTCGGGATGTATTTACCATTCGAGACCACGTTTGCTATTTTTCTCGGCGGCGTTTTCAGGGCCCTCGCCGACTGGATGGCCAAGCGGCGTGGGTTCAATCAAGCACAACTGGCGCGGGTGGAAAATGCAGGCGTGCTGACCGCTTCCGGACTCATCGTAGGCGAATCACTACTTGGTTTGGGATGGGCCGGCGTAGTGGCGGTGGGCCAATGGCGTCATTGGACACTGATACAGATTTTCAATGCGCCGTCTTACGTTGTGGGATTGGTCGTCCTGGTCAGCCTGGCTGCCCTCATGATCCGTCTCCCCCTTTCCAGCGCGGGAGATCCCAGTGAGCCGGCGCCGCCTACGGCGATGATGTGACGGCGCTTGTGCGGCGTGAGCGAAGCGGGAGTCGCGCGCCGTCATCCTGAGCAAAGCGAAAGATCTGCTTCGTGGCCTTTGTGGTTTATGGTTTATGCATGCCGGTTGTACAAAACATTGCTCTGATCCAGGAACGAATCGCAACAGCGGCTCAACATAACGGACGTGATCACGACGACGTCACTCTGATGGCGGTGAGCAAGACTTTTCCGCCAGAGCTCGTTCGCCAGGCTTACCACGCCGGACTTCGGCACTTCGGCGAAAATCGGGTACAGGAATTCGCAGATAAGATTGAGACGCTCCGGGACCTGCACGATGCTGAATGGCACATGATCGGCCACTTGCAGACGAATAAGGCTGCAAAATCCGCTGAATTGTTTACCGCGATAGATTCCGTGGATTCACTCCGATTGGCGCAAAAGCTGAACGACGCAGCCCAACAGTTCGGGAAAACACTTAGCGTACTGATTGAGATCAACGTAGGCGGAGAAGCGGCTAAGAGCGGTCTATCTTTCGACTCGCCAGAGTTGGAAACGCTTCTTCGCGCCGCACCGCAATTGGAACACTTGAAATTTCGCGGGTTGATGACCATCCCGCCGTTTTTCGAAGACCCGCAGCAAGCGCGCCCCTACTTTCGTAAACTGCGTGAATTGCGAGACCAGATCGCCTCACGAAAGCTTGAGAGAATCAGCATGGATACGCTCTCCATGGGCATGTCCCACGACTTCGAAGTAGCGATTGAAGAAGGCTCGACTTGTGTACGGGTGGGAACGGCGATCTTTGGAGGACGGGCTTCGATTTAGCGCAAGCGATCTCAGAATCGGTCAATTTGAATAATGTTTCGTCGGCCTTTCTTGAGGTTCCCTGAAGATTTGGCAGCGTCCACCACTCCGCGAACATGGTCAATCATGAAGTGAACTTTCTGCAACGCGTCTTTTTTCGGTCGATCAGATTTCTGTCGATCGAGCTTCGGTCGATCAAATTTTGGCCCATCGAGTTGTGGTTGATCCGGCGCCGGGCTGATGCCCCGCCGCAGTCTCTGAATGCGGGTTACGGCGCAGTCAACCACGCGGGCAAGTTCGGCTGCGTAATCGGGCCGGCGGGCTTCCCGCAAACGCCGCTTCGCCTTCTCGACGGAAAACCAGGTGGGATTTCGGCCGGCCTCTTGCGGCGCGCACAGCCGTAACACCTCGCAGAGATGAGCGTTCACGGCAAGTTCGTTCTCCGCGGACTTCTCCACTGATTTCGATGCAGACGATTTCGAAGCAGAATTGCCGGCCCGCCGGCGGCGAATGTATCGGGTAAATGAGACTTCCTCCATCCGTCCATGAACTCCGGCTTCTTCGAAAGCTTCCAGAGCGGCAGCCTGGGCATGGGTCAACCCAGCTTCGGCGCTGCCCTTGGGGAAAGTCCAGCGCCCGCCACGAGTTTGGACCAGCAGAAATTCGATGCCTTTGGCACGCACCCGAAAACAGACCGCGGCAACCTGTTCGCATCCCCGCATTCTCCGCAGTTGCGACAGTCGAAAAAACTTGGCCGATGGTTGTTGGGTCCGGACCGGCGACCAGTCGCCACTCGACTGAGAATGTTTTGCGCTCATCCCATCAGAGTGCACGATGCTCACAGCCTCTGGCTAGAGCCCAGCTTGGTTCAGCGCCTCATTCCGAACCAGGTTTCATGGTTTCTAAGTGCGCAGAGTAGAGCAATGCAGACAGTAATCCACAACCGAGTCCTCCGGGAATCTTCCTACGTACTTGCGTCCCGTCCGCTGCGGAGACAGTATTTTCTCTTTGGTAGAGAGCACAAGCGCAGTGCCGCCTACATTGAACGGATTGAGGGAGACCTTTGGAAAACTTATATTGCCTTCGTTGTAATCGCGAGCTTGAGCCAGGACACAAATCAGTAGCCGTCTATATGTTCGCGCAGACCGTGGGAGTCAGGCCGCGGCAAAAATCGTCGTCCCAACGCATCTGCTTCTGCCCGCAGTGCTCGGTCTCTCTGGCGATGGGGCCTCCGCCAGAGGGTGCGCTCAACATGGCGGCATGGAACATGATTCGCGATCTGGTCGGCTCGGACCCGGCGCTGAATCAGGCGGCATGGGAAAGTCTGCGAGGAATTGTCGGAGTACTGCCCGCCACCGGCACCGATGACGGCCCTCGTCGTGCGTCGGGCGGAGGATACTTCGAGTTCTGATTGATTCTTATTCATGAAACACTTGCCGGCGTAACCTTCGCCGTGAAGGTCCATCCTCGGGCCAAGAAGAACGCTGTCACCGGCGAAATCGGCGATGCTCTAAAACTCTCGTTGACGGCTCCTCCAGTCGATGGCCGGGCCAACCAGTCCTGCATCGAATTCTTCGCAAATCTTTTGAAGGTTCCGCGTTCCTCCGTTACCATAGCGTCCGGCGAGACCAGCCGCCGGAAAGTGATTCGTGTGGCGGGACTGTCGGCCGAGGAAGTGCGGAAGCGGTTGGGATAGCTTCCGGGAAATCATATATCTCGACAACGCGGGCGAGGGCGCCCGCGCCACACTACACGGGACGGTCCGAAAGAACTCGATGACTTTTTCTGAGCGCTTCCACGAAATTCGCACCGGCTTTGAGCGGCCTTTCTGGGTCGCCAATATCAGCGAACTCTTCGAGCGGCTTTCTTACTATGCGGCCTTTGCCTCGCTGGCCCGGTATCTTCACGAAACCTTGAATTTTGGAGTGGAACAGGCCAGCAGCCTGACGGGGCTATTTGGCGGATTGGTCTGGTTTCTCGCCGCATTCGGTGGAACGCTTGCCGACCGGCTGGGCTTCCGGCGTTCCCTTTCGCTGGCCTACCTGATTCTAAGTTGTTCGTATTTTCTGCTGGGCTCGATTGGATCGCCCTGGCTGGCGCCTGTGCGCGACGCCATGCCGCTGGGCGTGCTGGTGACGCTTGTCCTCATGCTTCCCGCGCTGGGTATTGCCCTGGTCAAACCCGCCGTGGTCGGAACGACGGCCCGCGCTTCCAGAGAAAATGTCCGCTCCATCGGTTATTCCATCTACTACACCCTGGTTAACATCGGTGGCGCCGCCGGTCCGTATCTGGCTTCCTGGGTCCATCAGCACATGCGCGTGGAGAACGTATTTCGTGTGGCTGCAGTCAGCGTGTTTGCCATGTTTTTCGCCGTGTTGCTTTTCTACAAAGAACCTCGGCGGTCCGGAGAGACACAAACGGTCAGCCTGGGCCAAGCGGCAAAGAATTTTGCCACTGTGCTGTCGAATCCCCGGTTCATGCTTTTTCTTCTGATTTTTTCGGGATACTGGGTAGTTTACTGGCAGGAATTCATCATCCTGCCGCTTTATATTCACGACTACATCAATCCCAAGACCGATACCGAATTGATGCTCGTGACCGGGCCGTTGACAGTCATTGCACTGCAAATGATAGTTAGTTTTCTCACCCAGAAGATGCCGGCATTCACCGCCATTACGCTGGGGACGCTGATCTCGGCGCTGGCCTGGATCATACTGATTGCGGATCCTACGGTCCCCATGGCAATTGCCACGTTGTTTGCAGTTTCGCTGGGGGAGATTACGCAATCGCCACGCTATTACGAATATATTTCCCGGCTCGCGCCTCCCGGCCAGCAGGGTACGTACATGGGATTTGCGTTCCTTCCAATTGGCATTGGATCGCTGATCGGCGGATGGTTTGGCGGGAGACTGATCCACCATTTCGGTGAAGTCACCCATCAGCCGGGACGCATTTGGTGGGCTGTGACTGCGGTGGGCGTGGCGACCGCGGCACTGCTTTGGATTTACGACAAGACGATCAGGATAGCTAGTACGGCTCCCGCGAGTTAAATGGCAAATGGCTGCACGCAAAGTCACTCCCGCCAGCGTCGGTTCTGAGATTCGACACATTCTTCAAGCTGGCGGCTCCCCCGAGCACGCCGAAGGCGTCCAGTGGTACTTCAAACAAGAAATCAAATCACATGGCTGGTATACGGGTGACCTGCGACGAGCGGCGATGCGTTCCCGGCGGGAAATCCGAAAAGAACATGAGCTGGATTTTCTTCTGCAAGTCGCTGACACGTTATTCAGCGGCTGCGTTCTTGAGGAGAAAGTCTTTGCCATCTTCCTGCTGGAAAAGTTGACAGACGAATTCGGTGATCGCGAATTCCGGATCTTTGAGTCGTGGCTCGCGCGTATCAGCAGTTGGGCCGACCACGACGGACTGGTTCACTACTTGATTGCGCCCATGATTGTGGCCAAACCGGCTCGTATCAGGCGTGCATTCCGTTGGGCAAAAGTTTCAGATCGTTGGCATCGCCGGGCGGCATGCGTGGCCTTGATCCAGGGAACGCGGCGGAAAATGTTTTTCCCGGAGATTACGGACGCTCTCCAATCTGCTTTTATGCGATAAAGACGACATGGTGCAGAAGGGCCTGGGCTGGCTGTTGCGCGAAACCGCGAAGGCCAATCCCGAGCGAACCGTGCCGTATCTGAAGAGTATTCGTGAGAGAGCACCGACGACTGGTTCTACGGACAGCCTGCGAGACGCTGCCCGCAACTACTCGGAAGAAGATTCTGGCGGTGTGATCGTTCTTTGCTTTCTGCTACCATACCTACGAATTTTTTATGACCCGAGAGTACACCATGCGCCGAACCGCGATTATCTTCCTGATGCTGTTTGTGATGACAGGTTTTTCCACGTCGCTCTCTTTTGCTCAGAATGCCCCGCGTGATCCCCGGTTAGGGCTGGCCAGCCGCAAAGCCGCTGAGAACGGATGGACCTTCGTCCATCTGCAAGGCACTCCCTCTGAGATCGGCTTCCAGCATGGCTACCTGCTGAAGCCTGAGATTGAAGATGCGCTCAAAGTCATGACCCTCGAGATGGAGCATGACAACAAGAAAGATTGGGCGTTTCTTTCGCGACGCTGCCCAAAACATGATGTGGCCGCACATCGAACAGGAATATCGCGAAGAGCTCCAGGGGATTACCGACGGTGTAAACGCGGCCGGCGCGAAAATGGATTTGTGGGACGTCGTGGCCTTGAATGGTTCGCTGGAGTGGGAATACTACGTCGAACAATACGACAAGCAGCATGGCATTAAGTCCGCAGCAACGGTGGTCGCACCACAACACTGCAGCGCTTTTATCGCCACCGGCAGCTACACCAAGGACGGCAAGATCGTCATCGCCCACAACAACTGGACCAGCTACCTCGATGGCCAGCGCTGGACCATTATTTTTGACGTCGTCCCCGCCAAGGGCCACCACTTCATCATGGACGGCTTCCCCGGCATGATTCACAGTGCCGATGATTTTGGCGTGACTTCGGCAGGCATTGTGATCGCTGAAACCACGATTGGCGGATTCTCCGGCTATGACATTAACGGCATCCCGGAATTCGTCCGGGCACGCAAGGCCATGCAGTATTCAACCTCGATTGACGACTTTGCCCGCATCATGAAAGAGGGAAACAACGGCGGCTATGCCAACGACTGGCTGGTTGGCGATCTCCGCAAGAACGAAATTGCGAGTCTCGAACTGGGTCTGAAGAACGTCACGCTGGAGCGGAAGACCGACGGATATTTTGTGAGCTCAAACTATCCCATCAGCGAGAAACTAGCTCGCGAGGAGACCAACTTCGACCTGAGCGACATGAGCGTGAGCGCCAATGCGCGTCACGTGCGATGGAACCAGCTCATGGCAGAGAACAAGGGCCAGATCGACCTCGATGCCGCAAAACGTTTTGAGTCCGACCATTACGATACGTTCACCAAGAAAACTGAGCCCAGCGAACGAACGCTGTGCGGTCACATCGACCTTTCGCCACGTGGTGATGGGACCTGGCAGCCTCCTTTCGGAAACGCCGGCACTGCGCAGAACAAAGCCACCGACGCAACCCTGGCCGCGCAGATGGGATTTGTAGCCTCTGCCGGACACGCTTGCGGAATCAATTTCAGCGCCTCCGACCATTTGAAAGCCCATCCGGAATTCGCCTGGGAAAAAGACCTGCTGCGGGACATGGATTCGTATCCCTGGACACAGTTCCGCGGTTTCAAAGTGATGAAGTTTACAAAGAGCCCGGCTCCGGCTGGTTTCTGAGATTCAGAAATAGCTGAGCCAGGCATCGCTGCGGCGCTGCTTCAAGGCGGCGAACCAGTGGCAAAGCGGATACAGCCCCAGCACGACGCAAGCCCAGACCAAATAGACAATCGGCAAAGAGTATCCCCACCCGGGCGGCTGCGTGATCGGAAAATCCGGGAGAGCGGGTGACTCAAACATCCAGTGCGCCTGCCCGTAGCGTAGATAGCACACGATCACTGCGATCAGATGAATGAGCGGCACATGCAGCAGGTAGTAAAACATCGGCACCTTGCCAACGGTGAGCGCGGGCCGCAAAACTTGTGGGGTTCTGCCGTCCACCGCCCATAGCAAAAGCATCGCCGGCCCGAGCGTCATCAGAAGATACAGCAGCGATGGCGGATATTTTGTGGTGTTCAGAAATGAAAGCACGGTAAAGGCTGCGGACCTCTGCGTCGTCCAGTGCGACGGGTCACCGTAGATGTTGATGCCGCGAATGACGATAAAAGCCGCAGTCAATCCAAGACCCAGGCGCAACAGGAATGCCTTGCGCCGGGCGGGTTCCCAGCTAAAGACCTGCCCCAGACCGTAGCCCGCCGCCGTGACGCCAACCCACGGAATAAGCACATAGGGGACAAAGATGGTGTGCTCTGGAGTGTTCAAAAGAAAATTGGGAGAATGCAGAATCGTCCACACCGGGTTCGAGGACTGGATCGAATCCAGCAGATTGTGGCCTGCAATCATCACCACGCCAAATGTCGTAACCAGCCAGGTCGGCAAATACACCAACACCGAAAGCACAATCATCGCCCAGCCCAGCGCCCACAGCACAACAAGCATGGTCAGGTGGTAGTCGAAGTTAAACTGCCATCCCAAACAGCGGAAGATCCCTACTTCCAGAAAGATCAACCACAGGCCGCGAGTGAACAGGAATTTTGACAACTCGCTCTTGGATTTCTTGCGCAGCGAGAGATAAGCGCCGGTACCGGTCAGCAGGAAAAAAGTTGGAGCGCAGAAATGGGTAATCCAGCGGGTGAAGAAGAGCGGGATCGTGGTGGTCGCGGGATCGGTCGGGTTAAGCCCAGAACTGGAGAAAAAATCCCGCGTATGATCGAGCGCCATCACGATCATGATCACGCCACGCAGCACGTCGATCGATTCGAGGCGGACGCGTGGTTGGGTCGGCACTTCAGCAATGGCGGACATTTTCCGGCGTAGTGTAGCAGGAATCATTCTGGGAGAGAATGCATCGCTTCGATACCGGCTACATGCGCCCGATTCGCCCAAAGTCCCTGAGGTTGTTAGAATAAAGGTTTGCCTATGAACCTTCCCGCCATACAGGCTGCTCTGCGCGAGCGCAACATCGATGCCTGGCTTTTTTATGATCACCATCACCGCGATCCCATTGCTTACCGCGTATTGGGCTTGCCCGATGGTCTGATGGTCACGCGACGCTGGTTTTATCTCATCCCGGCCAGCGGCGATCCCATCAAACTGGTGCACAAGATCGAGTCCGGGCATTTGGATTCCCTTCCCGGCAGCAAACATCAATATGCCGCCTGGCAGGAGTTGTTCGAGCAGATCAAGGCAATGCTGTCGAACTGCCGCGACATCGCCATGCAGTATTCGCCCAATAATCTTGTGTTCACGGTTTCCCTGGTGGATGGCGGCACGTTGGAGATGATTCGCGGGCTGGGCAAGAATGTGGTGAGCTCGGGAGATCTGGTCGCCCAGTTCGAAGCCACCATGAACGAAGATCAAATCAAAAGCCACTTTGCCGCCCGGGATGCGATAGACGCCATTGTCCCAGAAGCTTTTCAGGAGATCGGCCGCCGGGTGCGCAATGGCGGCACGCACGAGTACGCCATGCAGCAATGGTTCATGGAAGCTTTCCACCGCGAAAACCTGGTAACGGTCGATCCGCCGATCGTCGCGGTGAATGCGAACGCAGGCAATCCGCACTATGATCTTCGCGCTGAAACTTCAGCTCCCATTCGCGAAGGCGACACCGTCCTGCTCGACGTGTGGGGCAAGAAGAACACGCCTGGCTCGGTCTATTACGACATTACGTGGATGGCCTATGTTGGCAAGTCGCCATCCGATCGGCTTCATGAAATCTTCACCATTGTTCGGGACGCGCGCGACGCAGGCATCAAGACTGTGCAAGAGGGAGTCTCGGCTGGACGCAACCTTCCCGGCTGGGAAGTCGACAAAGCGGTGCGCGGCCACATTCAGAAAGCCGGGTATGGAGAATATTTCGTCCATCGCACCGGACATTCGATTGGCACCGAAGTCCATGCCAACGGCGCCAACATGGACGATCTGGAAATTCATGACGAACGCCAGATCCTGCCCAACTCCTGCTTCTCCATCGAGCCCGGCATTTATTTGCCTGAGTTCGGCGTGCGCAGCGAGGTGAACATGCTGGTGCGTCCAAAAGCGGCAGAAGTAACTGGTAAAATCCAACGTGAGATTGTGACCATCTGAATGGCGAATTCGTCGGTAGCAAAAAAAGATAGCGGCAGCTCCGGAAACCTCCACCATGTCGGTGGTGGCTCCGGCTATTGGATGGCTCATTCCGGGCGCCGGACATCTGATTCAAAAGCGTTGGATCCGTGGCCTCCTGCTGATGGCCTCCATCGGCGGGATGTTCATCATCGGTCTCTTGATGAATGGACGTGTATATAGGCTTAACGGCGGCGATATTCTCGATATGCTGGGGTTCGTTGGTGACGTGGGTGCGGGCGGCTTATACATTATTGCCCGGGCCATGGAGCTGGGCGGTGGCCCGGCGGCGCATGCCGTGGCTGATTACGGAAAGGTATTCATCATCGTCGCGGGTCTGCTCAATTTCATCAGCGTGGCCGATGCTTACCATATCGCGATCGGGAAAAAGCCATGAACCTCTCTCACTTCAGCGCCGCTGTGCTCTTCGCTCTGTTCACCTCCGTGGTCTTCGGGATCACCCAGCGCAGCGTCGCGCGCGACCAGATCCGCTACGGCCTCTATTGTTTTGCGATGTTTGTCGGCGGAGTTTTCGTGGCAGGTTGGGCGATGTGGTTGTTAAGAAGATAGCTGTCAGCTATCGGCTCTTAGCTGTCAGCTAAACCAAAAGTAAATCCCTGTCATCCTAAGCACCGATTGAGTCGCGCCCAAGCGCGACGAAGACAAGTCAAAGGACCTGCTTTAACGAAGGTTTAGCTAAAAGCTGAAAGCTAATAGCTAAAAGCCATTCTCACCCTTCCCACATAAAAGCATCGAACACCCGCTTCGTCTCAAATCCCAGGTGCTTATACAGCTCCACGGCGCGATCATTGGCCTCGGTCACGGTCAGCGACAATAACGAGAAGCCGCGCTGGCGAAGGTTCGCCATCGTGGCTTCCATCAGGGATTCCCCGGTCCCATGACGGCGATACTCCGGTAACACGCAAACCTGGGTTACATGACCCACATCGCTGCGGACACGCGAACACAGAATGAGTCCCACCAGAGTGTGCGCGCGTTTGTGGACGGCCACGAACGAAGCTTCCGGATCGAAGGTCCCACATCCGGGGAAACGCACAATATTATTCAGGAAGCGCAACGAACCGCTGAGCGTACGGTATTGGTCGTTGATCTCAGAATCCACATGCCCGCGGTAAGCGTTCGTGATCACCGAAGCCGCGGCCTGGTAGTCCTGCTCCGACCAGCGCCGGATCTCGATGTCCTCATCCAGGTGGGGCGCACGCTTCGCCGGCTCGCCCAGCGGCAAAACCATAAACAGGCGCGCATGCCGCTGAAAACCCTGCTCCACAAAAGGGCGGGCAACCGCTCCCGTTTCATGGACCAGCAGTTGCGCTTCAATGCGATGGATTCCCGGCGACTGCTGCAGCGTCTCGATCACGTGGGTCAGGAGTTGCGCTTCCACTTCGCTGGGATTGTTCAGCCGCTGGTCGCTGGCAACGAAGAGGTCCCCGATAACACCCTTGCTGCCTTCATAAACGAAAAAGGCGTAGCCGAAAATGCGTCCGCGATCGACCGCCGCATAGCCCGGCAGGATTTTCGCGTCGACGTAGCGCAGAATCATTTCCGAGGAAGCGCTGTAGTCCCAGGAGAGAAGCCGCGCCCATAGCTGGATTTCGTCCTCCAGCAAGGGACGCAGGTCGACCGAAGAAAAATGCCTGAGATCGAGAATCTCCACTCAGAGTTGGCTCCTGGAGGGTCGCGGATTTAACCGAGCATCGCCATGTGTCCGCGAAAGTGAGTGTAGTTCGATTGAGGGAGAAGAGGCAAACGGAAGAACACGAAAGGGCAACAGGAAACCCAGGCTCTCGGCTCTAGGCGCCAGGCTCTTGGTCTCAGGTCTTAGGTGTCAGGGCTAATTGCTAAGTGCCAACTGCTACTTGCCAGTCCCTGCTGCCGCTACCCAGTAATAATCCACATGCTGCGCCGCGAAGTTGCCGAGATAGACAACGCGACGCCCCGCGGCTCGTTTCGCCATTTTGGACTGTAAGCCTTCAAGTGCCACTACAATGTGTTCTCCCGCCGGGATTTCTCCCAACTCATAGCGGCCAAGATTCTGATTGGAATAAAACTGCAGGCCATATTCGTATTCGCGTGGGAGGAGAAAAATCGCCAGTGGCAGAGGCTTGCTTTCGAGTTGGCGGACCTCGTTTGCCACCGGACGCAGCGACAAAGTGGCATCGGCGATGGGGGCGCCAATCCGCAAGCCGATAGAAACGGCGAGCAGTACAGGAATCAGGGTCACGGTACGCAATACGCGGAAACCCGAGCGCTTCAGGATTATGGCAATTCCCACGAAGAGCACAACCGCCGCTGCCAGTGAAATCTCTGCCGCCCGGCCCCAGGGAAGCCGATGTTGCTGAAGGAGATATCCCGCCATGAGCGCGGGGACAATGGTCAGGGCGGCTACCGCGGAGTGGAGCACAATCCTCAATCCTCCGGGATGTTCGTCCGCCGAAACCTGCTCTCGCAGATAGACGGACAGCAGCAGCGTGGCCGCAGGCAGAGCTGGCAGAATGTATCCCGGTAATTTCGATTGTGAGATCGAAAAGAAAATAACCGGCACCATCAGCCAGATCGCCAGAAAAGCGCTGAGAGCATCTTCCGGGGACAGTTTGCGTCCGTCAGCCCACCAGGCGCGAATGTTTTCGATCAACGCTACAACTGCGAATATGGTCCATGGAAGCAGGCCAAGCAGGACGACCGGCAGGTAGTACCAGAACACTTCCTTGTGGTGATACAGATTCGTGCCGAAGCGCGCGAAATTGTGCTCCAGGATAAAAACCCGGAAGAATTCCGGGTTCCTGATCTGCACCGCGATGTACCAGGGTAGAACCACGGCACAGAACAGCAGGATTCCAGGAACCCACAGCGTTCGTCTGATCAGCGCCGGTTTGCGCATGGCCAGGGCAAAAATCACAATGATCACGACGGCGAGAAACGGTGCAATCGGGCCCTTTCGCCAGCACGCCTAGTCCGAGGAAAAAATAGAAAAGCGCCAGGTAACCTTTCTTATCGCTCTCCTGCCACGCATACCATGCGAGCAACGCGATGGTGAAAGTCGCGGCCAGAGGCATGTCCATGGAAGCCGCGCGGGCAAAGCCGATTACCCCCGCCGCGGAGGCGGTCATCAGTGCACCATCAAGCTCGAATCCGGAACAAAAGCGGCGCAGAAAAACATAGATCGCGGACACCATCAGCGTGGCGTCCACGGCCGAAGGCAGGCGGGCGGCCCAATCGCTCACCCCAAACACGGCATAAGCGAGCATCGCCTGCCAATAATAGAGGGCAGGCTTTTCTAGCCAGGGCTTTCCGCCTAGCGTGGGCGTAATCCAGTCGTGGCGGGCGAACATTTCTCGGGCCACTTGCGCGTAACGTGGCTCGTCCGCGCCAATCAGGCCAAAAGATGCCAGTCCAAAAAAGAAAAAGAACCAGCAAAAGCCGGCCAGGAAAAACCAGTCTCGGGGAAATGAAAACCGGGAAGGCGGGTTCAAGATTGCGTCCGGAGCGGCGGAGCTGAACTGTGTTTGAGTTCCGCCAGAATTCGCGCCACGGCAAGAGATAAAGGCCCATCCGCCGCGCACCCGCTGGCGCACTGATGTCCTCCGCCGCCAAACTTCACTGCAACTTCCGCAACATTTTGGCCCTTGCTGCGCAGACTGACACGAAAGTTGCCGCCGGGGAGTTCGCGAAAAAGCACCGCAACTTCAACCTCCTGGATGGAGAGAACGTAATTCACCAGTCCTTCGCAGTCTTCCTCTTTCGCGGCGAAACGTTGCATCTGCTCCTGCGTCAATGAGATCCAGGCGATTGGACCCTCGCGACGCAAATCGGAAAGTGCCGCGCCCAGCAATCGCATCTTGGCCACGGAATGGGCAAAGTAAACGTTGCGGGCACAATGTGCGGGATCGGCCCCGGCCAGCACTAACTCCCGAGCCAGCGCGAAAGTGCGCTCGTTCGTGCCTTCGAACATGAAAGAGCCAGTGTCTGTAAGTACCGCTGTGTAAAGGCAGGTCGCAATCTCCGGCGAGATGGTGACGCCAGCTTCCCGCGACAGACGATAAACCATTTCCGCTGTAGCGACGGCCTTGGGATCGATCCAATTTACGTGCGCGAACGGACGGCCGCTCATGTGGTGATCGATGTTGATAAGAAAGCTATTTTCAAGGCCTTGCAAGCGGGTGCGTTGAATGCTGTCGCATTCGAGGACAATGGCCGCGTCATATTTTCCATTGACCTGTTCGGCTTGCACCACTTTGTCGGCGAAAGGCAATGTCTGGTAAATGCGCGGAACGCCATCGCGGAGAACCACTTCGGCTTGCTTGCCCATCAGGCGCAATATCTGGCAGCAGGCCAGCGCAGAGCCAACCGCATCGCCGTCCGGACGCGCGTGCGAAGTCAGCACAAACCGTTCACGCTGTTCGATTTGCTTAAGGACTTCTCTCAGCATCGATCTCCTGAATGTACCTCGGCGCTGCGGCGCGTTTATGAAGCGAAGCTCAATCGCAGCGTTGAAACGCTGCGCCACCCAAAAACGCGTCTGGGCAATCCTAACCAAGGGCCAGTAGCCAAGACCAACGACCGCCCTACTGCTATTTACTTCTCTTTTTGGCCCGTTTCAATAGTTCATCGACGCGCGAAGTGTGTTGTCCCGTCCGGTCAACCTGAAAAGTAATTTCCGGCGCACGCCGTAAATGCAGGCGATCCGTCAGTTCCCGCCGGATGTAGCCCACCGCCGCGCTCAATCCTTCGAGTGTGGTCGCAGCTTCGTCATCGTCGCCTTCGACCGTCACGTAGACCCGCGCTGAACGGGAATCGTCCGCCAAGGCCACACTGCTCACGGCAGCCAGGCCAATGCGCGGGTCTCCCAACTCGCCTTCGAGAATGGTTTCGATCTCCTGGCGCAGGGATTCCCCTAAACGTCCGCGATGATATTTTGCTCCCCGGCTCTCCACGATTTTTCACCTCGGAATAAAACGAATGAGAATATCAGAAAATGGCTTCGAATGCGCCGCCCTGGACTCGACTTGTCAAGCCCCTGAAACCCATGCAAATCCCTGCAAGTTGCTCAGGAATCAGACGATATTTTGATGCGCTGCATGGCGCATTTTACTGGCTCAACTTGGTATTCTGGGAATAGTAGATCCAATTGAACTTGTTGATTCAAGATTACAGAAAATCCACGAATGAGTCGCTAATGTCGGCGCCGTTGTTGTTGGCGATGCGCGTGGCGTGACGCTCCACGTTTTTCATCAACCCATCCAGATAATCGCGCGAGTCGGAGACGCTGACCACTCCGATGGTGGCGCGATTCCACAGGCTGCTGGCATCCAACTCGGCCACCGCCACATTGAAATGCGCCCGCAGCCGGTCTTTGAGGCTACGAACGACCTGACGTTTGTCCTTGAGAGACTGTGCCGATTCGATGCTCAGTTCGATGGTGAGAAAGGCAATCATAAAGGTCGTTGGTCGTTCGTCCTTGGTCGTTGGCAAAGCGATCTGGCCAACGACGGACGACCAATGACCAACGACTGTTTTAAACCATGGCCACGGCGGCGATCTTTTCGGTCATGAAAGCTTCGATGACGTCGCCGGCCTTGATGTCGCTGTAGTTGGCGATGGAGATGCCGCACTCCATGCCGTTGGTGACCTGGCTGGCATCGTCCTTGAAGCGGCGCAGCGATTGGATCTTGCCTTTGAATACTTCGACATCGTCGCGCAGCAGGCGGACTTCGGAATCACGCTTGATGAAGCCATCGGAAACCTGGCATCCAGCAATCGTTCCGACTTTCGGGATGCGGAAAGTTTCGCGGACGATGGCGCGGCCCTGATAAGTTTCCTTGATTGTGGGTTCGAGGAGGCCGGTCATGGCGCGTTTGATTTCGTCCTGGAGCTCGTAAATGATCGAGTGCAGGCGGATGTCGACTTTTTCCTGATCGGCGATTTCCTGAGCCTTGCGTTCCGGGCGCACGTTGAAGCCGATGATGATGGCGTTTGAAGCCGACGCAAGGAGCACATCGGTTTCGGTGATGGCGCCCACGCCGGAGTGCAGCAGCTTGAGCCGGACCTTGTCGTTCGAAAGCCTGGTCAACAAGTCGCTTAGCACTTCGATGGAACCGCCCACGTCGCCCTTGAGGATGATGTTCAATTCCTTCATCCCGGCGGTCTTCAAGTGCTCCGCCAGACCTTCGAGCGAGACGCGGGAACTCTTGGCCAGCGTGGCTTCGCGGGCCTTTTGTTCGCGATATTCGGAGATGCCGCGGGCTTTGTCGCGATCGGCAACCACAACGAATTGATCGCCGGCTTGCGGCAAACCTTCCATACCGAGAATTTCTACGGGAGTGGAAGGCGGAGCGGTCTGGATCTGAGCGCCGCGATCGTCGAGCATGGCGCGTACTTTTCCGTAAACGTTGCCGACGACGAAATTGTCGCTGGCCTTTAAAGTTCCGTTCTGTACGAGCACGGTGGCGACGGGACCGCGGCCGCGATCGAGCTTGGCTTCGAGCACAACGCCTGTAGCCGCGCGTTCGGGCGAGGCTTTCAGCTCCTGGAGATCGGCCACCAGGCAGATCATTTCCATCAGGAGATTTAAGTTGGTTTTCTGTTTGGCCGAGACATCGACGAAAACCGTGGTGCCGCCCCAGTCTTCGGGCATCAGGCCGCGATCGGCAAGTTGTTTCTTGACACGGTCGGGCATGGCATCGGGCTTATCGATCTTGTTCACGGCAACGATGATTGGAACTTCCGCGGCGTGAGCGTGATCGATGGCTTCGATGGTTTGCGGCATGACGCCATCGTCGGCAGCGACAACAAGAACAACGATGTCCGTGGCTTTTGCGCCGCGAGAACGCATGCGAGTGAAAGCTTCGTGACCAGGAGTATCGAGGAAAACGATCTGGCGTCCGAAGGCGGGCGAATTCTTGTCGGTGATGGTGACTTTGTAAGCGCCGATGTGCTGCGTGATTCCGCCAGCTTCGCCGCCTGCGACGTTGGTCAAGCGAATGGAGTCGAGCAAAGTGGTTTTGCCGTGATCGACGTGGCCCATG
The DNA here is from genome assembly GCA_963723765.1 of Terriglobia bacterium. Lineage (GTDB taxonomy): Bacteria > Acidobacteriota > Terriglobia > Terriglobales > Acidobacteriaceae > DATBAX01. Next base: position 570,077 of record CAVRSD010000002.1, read on the forward strand.
ATGGTGACGACGGGCGGGCGAGCGACGCCTTCGCCGACAACGCCTTCTTCACTGGCGGCAGCGTCGGTGATTTCTTTCTGGGCCTGATCTTCGAAGCTGATCACGTTGGTATCGGCGCCGAAGAAGCGCGCCATCTCGCTGGCGAGTTCGGTATCAAGCGTCTGGTTGACGGTGGCGAATACGCCGCGGGCCAGCAGGCGGGCGATCAAGTCTTTGGCGCGAATTCCGAGTTTCTCGGCGAGATCCTTAACGCTGACGCCTTCGGTGATGGTGATGCTGCGCGTGATCGGCTGCGGCTCATTGGAGAGCGACAGACGTGGCGGAGGAGTGTAGCCCTTCATCGGGCCTTCCTTCACACCACGCGGAACGTAACGCTGTCCTGGCCGGCGAGCTGGACCTCCGGGACGCGGACCGCCCGGACGCGACGGGCCGGGAGGCGGTGCACCAGGGCCAACGCCAAGAGGACGCGTTCCAGTAGGCGACTGCCGAGTGGGATGCATCGGCCGACGCTCTCCCGGACGCAAAATTGGACGACTGCCGGGCGCGGCGGGCGCACCAGGGCGAGGACGTTGGAAGATAGGCTGCCCGGGCACCGGACGTCCGGGGATGGGCCGTGCGGCAATCGGCTGGCCTGCAACCGGAGCCGGACGCATTGGAGCCTTGTATACGGGACGAGGGCCGGTCTGGGGCACAATCATGCGCGGCGGAGCGATGGTCGGGCGCAGCGGCGCAATTGGCGATGCTGGCGCGGCAGATTGGGTTGCGACTGGCGGCTTGGCCGCCGTGGGAGCTGGAACCTGGGCCACTGGCGGCGGAGCTGGCGCAGCGACAACCTCAGAGGGCTTGGCCGCTGGCGCGGGCACGGTAAACGTTGGCCGAACACCGGTTTGCGGTACAACGAATTTCGGGGGCGGCGCGGCGGGCGCTTGGGGTACTGGAGCTGCGGTAGGCGCTACAGTTGCGACCGGCGCTGCGGGTTTGGCCGCAACCGGAGTCGCAGTGACTGCGGGACGAACGGGAGGCGCTGCTGGAGCCGCCGGCTGTTGCTTGCTAATGATGGCTTTCAGTACATCGCCGGGCTTGGAAATCTGAGAAAGGTCGATCTTGGTCTTAATGCCGTCAGCTTCGGCGCGGCTGGGACGGGAAGACTTGGTGGAGGTCTGGGCATCGCTGGCGCCGTGAATGTGAGCACGCACCTTTTCGGCTTCGTGCTCTTCAACGGAACTGGAATGGGTCTTCTTCTCGGTGACACCGACTGCAGTCAATGCGTCGAGAATGACCTTGCTCTTGACTTCCAGCTCTCTGGCCAGATCGTTGATTCGAATCTTACTCATCCGCCCTTTCTTTCCTCCGACTGTCCCGCTAAGTCTTCATAGCAACCTCACGGTGTCAGTTTTCAGTTCCGCGCGTCCGGATTTCCCGAAAGCACGAGAGGTTCGCACTTACTCGTCCTTGGCCTGAGCAGGAGGTTGCTCCTCGCCGAGGTCTTGCACTGCAGGGATTTCCGCAGTCTCGTCACTGGCGGCTCCCGCGCTTTCCTCGCCAGCCGCTTCCTGCTCGGTTGCTTCCCCAGGAATTTCTTCGGAAGCAGCCGCTTCTTCCGCCGGAACTTCCTGACCGTCGGCCGGCACTTCTTCCACTGCCTCGCCTTCGGTGGCAGCTGCTTCGCCGCCTTCCAAACTGGCGAAGTAATTATTGACCGCCAAACTGATTTTTTCCACCGTCTTGGGGCCGATTCCCTCGATGGCCTCGAGTTGCTCGGGCGTCATGTCAGCCAGGGCTTCCACCGTGGTCACACCGGCAGCCGTGAGCTTCTCGACGATGCCTTCACCCATGCCAGGAACACTCTCGAGCGGAGTCGAGGTGGTGCCCACCAGTCGAGACATCTCCAATTCGACTTCCTGCCGCTTCTCTTCCTCGCTCTTGATATCGATCTTCCAGCCGAGCAGTTTCGCGGCCAGACGGACGTTTTGACCCTTCTTGCCAATGGCAAGAGAGAGCTGAGTATCATCGACCACAACTTCGAGATGCTTATCGGCGCTATCGAGCACGGAAACGCGGCTGACTTTCGCGGGCTGCAAGGCTTTTTCGGCGAAGGTGACGGCATCTTCGTGGTACTCGATGATGTCGATCTTCTCGCCGCGCAGTTCGCGGATGATCGATTGCACGCGCATGCCCTTCATGCCAACGCAGGCGCCGACGGCGTCCACGTCTTTGTCTTTCGACATGACGGCGATCTTGGTGCGCTCTCCAGCTTCGCGAGCGATGGCACGGATCACGACAGTGCCGTCATAGATTTCCGGCACTTCCGTCTGGAACAAATTCTGTACCAGCTCGGGAGCTGCGCGGGAAACGACTACGCCCGGGCCTTTGGAGGCGCGCTCGACGCGAACGATCACAACCCGTACACGTTCGCCGATGGCGAAAGACTCCAGGCGCGATTGCTCTTTACGCGGCATGCGAGATTCGGCTTTGCCGAGATCGAAGATCACGTCCGGACCCTCGATGCGCTTTACCGTGGCATTGACGATCTCATTTACGCGTCCGATGTATTCGTTGTAAACAGTGTCGCGTTCGGCTTCGCGCACTTTCTGAAAGATCACCTGCTTGGCCAGTTGGGCCGCGATCCGTCCTAGAATTCCTTCTGTCACTTTGGGGATATGGAGTTCGCCGCCAACCTCGACATTAGGATCAAGCTTGCGGGCATCCTCGAGCGTGACTTGCAAAACTGGATCTTCCACCTGCTCGGGAGTTTCCACAACGGTCTTGACCGCAAAAGCGTTGATCTTGCCGGTGTCCTTGTCGAGCTGGGCGCGCAGGTTTTCCTGCGTCTTGTAATACTTGCGGGTGGCGACCACGATGGCGTCTTCCACCGCGCTGACGACAATTTGCGGATCGATGCCCTTTTCCCTGCTCAGTGCGTCGATCGTGTTATAAAGCTCGCTTGCCATAAGTAATCCGGTACCGAAAGATTCCTCTTCGGCTGAAGCCGATTCGGAATGACAATACTTTTATAGTTCGGGAACTAAATTCGCTTTTTCAATATTCGCCAGATCCAGTTCCAGTTTCTCTGGCGAATTCTCTGACTTCGGTTGCAAAGATTTCTTGTTCGATTTCTTTGCCTTGCTCAAGTCGAGGGTCAGGCGGCCGTTCTGAAAATTTTCCAGTCGTCCTTCAAAGTGGCGGTTGCCGTTCACCGGATTCCGCGTCGTCAACTTCACCCGGCTGCCGGTGAAGCGTTCGAAATCCGCCGCACGAAACAACTTGCGATCCAACCCTGGAGATGAAACTTCCAGGAGATACGAGTTACCCGGGATCGCATCCTCGACATCGAGGATAGTGCCGACATCCCGGCTCAAAATCGCGCAATCTTCGTGAGTGACGCCGGCAGGCTTATCAATCACAATACGGAGCATGCGGGCCTTGCCTCCGCCGCGCAACTCCACTTCCACGATTTCCAGTCCGCTGGAGGCTGCTACCCGTTCTGCGACTTCCCGAACCTGATCAACGTCAAATGCCATGAAACCAATAACTTGCAGGGGCCCAAAAGTTCCGGAAACTAAAAAGTGGGCTTGCGCCCACTGGTGTGTCTCGCCAAATGCTGATACCTACACAACAGTTTCCAACCTTGAATATACGCTGGTGGAGGGTAAAAGACAAACGCGGGAGGGCCGAACAAGCGCGGTTTGAGCGCTTTTGGGTTTGCCGAACAAGCTTGTCGAAAGCCCTTGATTCGCGGCTGCGGTCATGATCGTAGGGGTCCTTCGACTCGCGGTTCATCCACGTTGCGGATGAACTGACTTCGCTCAGGATGACATGGGGGCTGAGAGTTATAACGAGTTCAATTTGCCAGTAACCGTCAGGTCTCCCTAGAATAGAGAATGGCCCACCACTCCAGAGAAAACTTATGATTCATTTTCCTGTTCCTGAAGCATTGACCTTTGATGACGTGTTGCTGCTGCCTGCCCATTCGGATATTGTCCCCGCACTCGCCAATACGCAAACCCAACTGACACGCAATATTCGGTTGAATGTTCCGATCATCAGCGCGGCCATGGACACGGTCACGGAATCGCATATGGCGATTGCGATGGCGCAGCAGGGTGGCATTGGGATCATCCATCGCAATCTCACCATCGAGCAGCAGGCGAATGAAGTGGACAAGGTAAAGCGGTCGGAGAGCGGCATGATTGTGGATCCGGTCACCATGTCGCCGGACGATAAAGTTTGCGACGCGCTGGAGATCATGCGCAAGTACAAGATCTCCGGAGTGCCCATCACCAAGAACAAAAAGCTGGTCGGCATCCTTACCAACCGCGACCTGCGCTTCGAAACCCGCTTCGATATTCCCATCAGCAAGGTGATGACCAAGGACAATCTGATTACCGTAGCCGTCGGCACTACGCTTGAGGATGCGGAACAGATTCTACATAAGCATCGCGTGGAAAAACTTCTGGTGGTCGATGATCATTACAATTTGAAGGGCCTGATCACGGTAAAGGACATTCAGAAAAAACTAAAATATCCCAACGCAGCGAAGGATGAACAAGGGCGCTTGCGGGCCAGCGCTGCGATCGGCGCAACGGGAGACTATCTCGAACGGGCGCAGGAAATGGTTAGAAACAAAGTGGATCTATTGGCGATTGACAGCGCGCATGGTCATTCCACGCGGGTGATTGATGCGGTGAAAGCGGTGAAAGCGAAATTCCCTGAAGTCGATTTGATTGTCGGCAACGTGGCGACATTCGACGGCGCATGCGAACTGGTGCGCGCGGGAGCAGATTCCATCAAGGTTGGGATCGGGCCTGGTTCGATCTGCACCACGCGCGTTGTCACCGGCGCGGGAGTTCCGCAGATCACCGCGATTGCGGAAGCTTATCGGGCAACCAAAGAGTCCGGGGTGCCGGTGATTGCCGATGGCGGGATCAAGTATTCCGGCGACATCACCAAAGCGCTGGCGGCGGGCGCGAGCGCGGTGATGATTGGATCGATGTTTGCGGGCACGGATGAGAGCCCGGGCGAATTGATCCTGTATCAAGGCCGCACGTTCAAATCGTATCGTGGCATGGGTTCACTGGGAGCAATGGCGCAGGGATCGAGTGAGCGCTACTTCCAGAGCACGGAAGGGGAAGCTTCGACGGTGGTATCGGGCATTGGAGAAGACTCGAACCGATCGGCCAAGCTGGTGCCGGAAGGGATTGAAGGACGGGTTCCCTACCGCGGATCGGTCTCCATGATCGTGCACCAGATGGTGGGCGGATTGAAGTCGGGCATGGGATATTGCGGCTGCGGCACGATTCCGGAATTACTGCAGAGGACTCGTTTCGTTCGCATCAGCGGAGCGGGACTGCGGGAAAGCCATGTCCATGATGTGATGATTACGCGCGAGGCGCCGAACTATGCGATCGAATAGAGCCTTACAATTTGTCATGGCCGGTAATCGCGCTTGACGCCACACAGAAAAGAACTGCTAAAGACGTGGATTGCGTCTGTGTTGTGGCTGGGAATCATTGCCACTGAATCCACCGACAGTTTTTCTTCCGAACACACCAGCCGTTTTTTGTATCCCTTTTTCCATTTTCTTCTGGGATTGGACCCGTTCCGCTTTGAGATCGTTAATCACTACCTACGCAAGACAGGGCACTTTGTGGGCTACTTTACCGGGAGCCTGATTTTATTCGGGGCGTGGCGGGCCACGCTGCCTTTGCCGCAGGCCCCACGCTGGTCGTTGCGCTGGGCCGGAATCGCATTTTTCATGACGGCATTGGTCGCGAGCCTGGATGAGTGGCACCAAAGCTACATCCCATCACGAACCGGGACCTGGCACGATGTCGTGCTGGACAGCTCAGCAGCACTTGTTGCCCAGATTGTGATTTTTCTTTTTATTCGATGGCGAAGCCGCCGCTCAGAAAAGATCTGAAAGAGAAAGATCAGTACATGGCGTCGTATTTGGTGACGACCCACTGTCCGGTTTGATTATCCAAAGTCACGGAAAGCAGTTCCTTGTAAGTGCCCTTTATGCCTGGAGTCGTCCGGCGCTTGCCGCGATAATGAAGGATGCGCAGTGGCGGCGTGTCTTCCCAATCCACAACTTCCCACGAAAGCAGCGGGTGTTGGGCCTCGGAATTACAGATAAATGCAGCATACTTCTTGCGGTAATCCTTTTCCCAGCCGGCTAATTGCTCATTGCAGTTACCGTCCCGCATGGCGCGTAAATATTGGGCCGCCGCGCGTTCCGACGAACGATCGCGCAAAGGATTCAAATCGATGGAGTTGGGGGTCCCGGAGAGCGGGTCGACGTCCACGGAACGGGACAATACCGGCGGTTGCCCGTTGAGCCACATCAGATAGCCCAGAAAAATGACCAGCAACAGGCCACCAGCGCCTGCGGCGATGCCGATTTGTGTGCGGGAAAATTCCATGGTACCCCATGGAAGTGTAGCGCGATGGAAAAGTAACGCTAGATTACGAGCGTGACCCGCAATAGGACATGTACTGGCGGGGAATAGGCCAGGAAATGCAGATTCCTCCCTTCGCGTTCGTCGGATCGGAATGACAAGAAGGGTGGTAGGCAAACGGCGCTCAGGATGACAGTACCAAAAAAATTAGGGACGGCTTTTGGCCGTCCCTGTTGAAATTGAGATTGCGAAGCTACTTGGCGTCTTCGGTCTTGTCTTCGCCTTCGGCGTGAGCACCGGTGGGATGCTCGACGCCGCCTTGGGCTTCGGCTTCGTCCATGGCGCGCTTGGCTTCTTCCGCGCGCTTGGAGCGGATTTCGGCGCGTTTCTCGCGCTTTTCTTCCACCACTTTTTCGCTGCCTAGAAGCTCGATGAAAGCCGTATCGGCACCGTCGCCCTTACGCCATCCGAGATGCACGATGCGCAGGTAACCACCGGTGCGATCGCCAAAACGCGGGCCGATGGTGTCAAATAATTTGTCGACGGCGGCACTGGTCATCAGATAGGCGAGGGCCTGGCGGCGGGCGGCGAGATCGCCACGTTTACCAAGCGTGATCATCTTTTCGACCTGCGGACGCATGGCTTTCGCTTTGGGCAAAGTGGTTTCAATGCGCTCTTCGAGAATGAGCGACGTGACCAGATTTCGCAGCAACGAGCGGCGGTGGGCAGTGTTCCGTCCCAGTTTCCATCCTGCTACTTTGTGACGCATCTTAAAACCCCTGTTTTGAGGTCTCAGGTTTCGGGTCTCAGGTTCCCGGTCCTAAGACCCGAAACCTTTGACCCGAGACCGAAACTTATTTTTGTTACAGATCACTATCTCCGTAAGCCGATGCCGGCAGTACCTGGTTCGATGTCGGACCCGGTACAGCATTGCCCTGCTCGTCGATCTTCATACCAAGACTTAATCCCATGGTTCCGAGGATTTCCTTGATCTCGTTCAGCGACTTGCGGCCGAAGTTTTTCGTCTTCAGCATTTCGGCTTCGGTCTTTTGGACCAGCTCGCCAATGCTCTGAATGTTTGCGTTCTTCAGGCAGTTGTAGCTGCGCACGGAAAGCTCGAGCTCTTCGACGGAGCGGTTCAGGTTTTCGTTCTTGATCTCCGGCTTGCGCTCTTCGCTCGAAGTGGAGGTCTCGATGTCCTCTTCAAAGTTGATGAAGATGTTCATGTGGTCCTTCAGCAACTTCGCCGCCAGGCCAATTGAGTCAGCCGGGGTGAGGGAGCCGTTGGTCCAGACTTCGAGAGTCAGCTTGTCGTAGTCGGTGATCTGACCAAGACGGGCTGCTTCCACGGTGTAATTGCACTTGCGCACCGGCGAGTGGACGGAGTCGATTGGAATGAATCCAATGCCCAGGTCTTCGTCGAAATTCTTGTCGGCGGAGACGTAACCACGGCCGCGCTTGAGGCGCATTTCCATATCGAGCTTGCCGCCTTCGCTGACGGTGGCGATGTAAACGTCTTTGTCCAGAACTTCGACGTCGCCATCGGCTTCGATCATGCCCGAAGTGATGACGCCGGGCTGGTCGGCGCGCAGGTAGATGGCTTTGGGCGCGTCGCTGCTCAACTTGAACGGAACTTGCTTCAAGTTAAGAATGATGTCGGTCGCATCTTCAACCACTCCGGTGATGGACTGGAATTCGTGCAGCACGCCTTCGATCTTGACGGCGGTCACGGCGGCTCCCTCGATGGAGGAAAGCATTACGCGACGAAGCGCGTTGCCGATGGTGGTGCCGAAGCCGCGTTCAAACGGCTGTGCCCAGAAAATTCCGTACTTGTCGGTTAAGGATGAAGTGTCAACTGCAAGACGTTTCGGTTTTTGAAAGCCCTTCCAAAGCATGTGTTTCTCCTTCGGCCGTTTGGCTCAGTGCTGGCTCCCTGAAACGGTCCAGTTTCAGGTCAAGCGCCAGTACAGGCTGATCTGGCTCGAAATGGTGGACCGGTGAAAAATCTAGTCCGTCGCGTCGAGATCCTTCGCCGTTAGCTCAGGATTTGACTGCCGGCCAAGGGCTCAGACGCCCAACGCCAAACGGCGTTACTTGCTATACAACTCGACGATCAACTGTTCGTTAATCGGCGCGTTAATGTCCTCGCGTTTCGGCAACGCCAATACTTTGCCTTTGTAATTGTCGCGATCAATTTCCAGCCAGTTGGGCGCATTCTGATGGCTGGCGAATTCCTTCGCCGGCTCGAGAATCGCAAGCTTCGCACTGCTGGCGCGAATGGCAATTTCTTCGCCCACACTCACCGGATAGGAAGGAATGTTTACTTTCTTTCCATTCACGTGAATGTGTCCGTGACGCACCAACTGGCGCGCCTGACGGCGGGAAATGCCGAAGCCGAGACGATAAACAACGTTATCTAGACGGCGTTCCAGCGACTGCAACAGAAGTTCGCCGGTCACGCCTTTTGCGCGCGCGGCCTTCTCGAAGTAGTTGCGGAACTGGCTTTCCTGCGTGAAATACATGCGCTTGGTCTTCTGTTTCTCGCGCAGTTGCAGGCCGTATCCAACAATTTTGGCTTTGCGATCCTTGCCGTGCTGGCCGGGGGCAAAGTTGCGCTTTTCAATGGCGCATTTATCGCTGAAACAGCGGGTGCCTTTGAGGAACAGCTTCATGCCCTCGCGGCGGCATAGACGGCAGACGGGATCTGTATAACGTGCCAATTTGCTCTCCTGTATTAGATGACCGGTTTACGGGTATGGCTTCAACCCTTCTTCCCGGACCAAAATCAGTCGTTGGTCGTTCGTCATTGGTCGTTGGCTAAATCCTCGTTCCTCGCTTTTGCGAACGACGAACGACCAAGGACTAACGACGGTTCTTACACTCTTCGACGCTTCGGCGGACGGCAACCGTTGTGCGGAATCGGCGTGGCGTCTTTGATGTTGCGTACTTCTATGCCGGACGAGGCCAGGGCACGGATGGCGGACTCGCGTCCGGAGCCGGGACCGCTGACTCGTACTTCCACGCTGCGCACACCGTGATCGCGCGCCATGCTGGCGGCGTTCGATGCGGCCTGCTGGGCTGCGAATGGAGTGCCTTTGCGCGATCCGCGGAAGCCCAGCGAACCGGAGCTCTTCCACGACAGGACGTTGCCGGCCTGATCGGCGATAGTCACAATGGTGTTATTGAAAGACGCCTGAATGTGCGCGATGCCGTGCGACACATGCTTGCGTTCTTTCTTCTTAAACGTTTTCTTTTTGCCTTTTTTCTCCGGTGTTGCTGGAGCGCCGCCGGCTGCTGCTGGTTTTGCCATAAAGTTTCGTCCTTGGTCGTTCGTCGTTGGTCGTTGGCTAAATCCAAACGACCAGCGCTGCCTTTTATGCCTTGGTTGTCTTTTTCTTGGCCGTGACCGTTCCCTTGCGCGGGCCCTTGCGGGTACGAGCATTGGTGTGAGTGCGTTGTCCGCGGACCGGCAAGTTGCGGCGATGACGATATCCGCGATAGGAACCGATTTCGATGAGCCGCTTGATGTTCATCGAAATTTCCTTGCGCAGATCGCCCTCGACCTGGCCTTCGGCCTCAATGACCTGGCGGATACGGTTGACTTCATCTTCTCCGAGGTCCTGGACTTTTTTCTGCGCTTCCACGTTCGCCTTGCCCAGAATGCGGGCGGCGCGCGGGTGACCGATGCCGTAAATGTAAGTCAGCGCGATATCCACATGCTTGTTACGCGGAAGATCGACGCCTGCAATACGTGCCATAGTGCTCCTCTATATTTCGTCTTACTTAATTAGCCCTGACGCTGTTTGTGTTTTGCAGTTTCGCAGATCACCCGCACCACACCCTTACGGTGGATGACCTTGCACTTGTCGCAAATTTTCTTTACTGATGCTCGTACTTTCATAAAATCAGTCCTTGGCCGTTCGTCGTTGGCCGTTGGCAAAACCACAGAGCCAACTCATTTGTAGCGATAAACGATTCTTCCGCGATTCAGGTCGTAGGGAGAAAGTTCTACGGCTACTTTGTCCCCTGGCAGAATGCGGATAAAATTCTTGCGCATTTTTCCGGACACATGCGCCAACACTTTGTGCTTATTTTCCAGTTCCACCCGGAACATGGCATTCGGCAACGGTTCCAGAACCGTTGCCATCACCTCAATCGCGTCTTCTTTACTCAAATGGCTCCTTGAATCTGCTGTTAGCCTTTGGCTGTTGGCTCTTAGCTAACGGCCAATGGCCGCTTCACTACTGCGTCAAAATCACCGGTCCGTCTTTCGTGACCGCTACACAATGTTCGAAGTGGGCGCTGAAGCTACCGTCGGCTGTTACGGCGGTCCACTTGTCGTCCAAAACTCTGGTCCCAGGCTTGCCGAAATTTACCATCGGCTCGATGGCCAGCACCATGCCCTCGCGAAGCCGTGTTCCGTGACCACGCGCCCCGTAGTTCGGGACTTGCGGCTCTTCGTGCAACTTGGTCCCGATGCCATGCCCTACAAATTCCCGCACCACACTGAAGCCGTTGGCTTCCACAAATTCCTGAACCGCAGCTCCTACGTCGCCGACCGCATTTCCGATCAGCACCTGCTGGATGCCTTTGTAGAGGGAAGCTTCCGTCACTTCCAGCAGCTTCTGCAGCTCGGGCGGTACGGTTTCGCCAACTGCAACCGTGATGGCTGCGTCACCGTAGTAGCCATCGAGTACTACGCCGCAATCGATGGAAACGATATCTCCAGCTTTCAGCACCCGTTTTTCTGAAGGGATGCCGTGAACAATCTCTTCGTTGATCGAGGTGCAAAGCACGCAAGGATAATCGTAATAACCCTTGAAGGCCGGCTTCGCGCCCAACTCTTTCATCTTCGCCTCGGCGGCCCGCTCCAGGTCCATGGTGCTAACCCCAGGCGCCACCAGAGTCTTAAGATGATCAAGCACTTCGCGGACGATGCGGCCGCTGTGCCGCATTTTCTCGATCTCCGACGCCGATTTGCAAACGATCGCCATGCTCTAACAGCCTTTCGCCGCAGCGGCGGCGTGGCTTTCAATCTCCCTGAAAATCTGTTCGGTCACCTGTTCCACAGGCTGATCGCCATTCACCGACACCAGCCGCCCTTTTTGCTGGTAATACTCCGCCACCGGCTTGGTCTGCCGGTCATAAGTGGCCAGGCGTTCCTCGATCACTTCGGTGCGATCATCGTCGCGGATGGTCAGCGGCGAACCGTCAACATCACATATATCCGCAACGCGAGGTGGTTGGAAATAGACGTTATAGATGTGTCCGTTGGCGACACAAGTCCGTCGTCCGGTCAGCCGCAGCTTGAATTGATTATAATCCACGTCAATCCGGATCACAATCGGCAACCAGTTGCAGTGCTTCGAGTTGTCAATGAACTGATACTTCAAAAACCCGTCGAGCCAAGCCGCTTGTTTGGCGGTCCGGGGAAAGCCGTCGAGGATAAAACCATGCTCGCAGTCCGGCTCCCGCAAACGCCAGGCCACCATATCGCACACCAGATTGTCCGGCACCAACTGGCCCGAAGCCATGTTGGCTCTCGCCCCAACCCCTAAATCGGTGCCGCGCTCCACATTTTCCCGCAACAGGTCGCCAGTCGAGACCTGAGGCACGCAAAACCGTTCAGTGATCCGCTTGGACTGAGTGCCTTTGCCGGCCCCCGGCGCCCCCAGCAGAACGATGGGACCGATATCGCGCAATGATTCTTCCGCCATTAAACTGGCCCCAGTCAGTCCCCGATCCAATCTTCCTGCCAAGTTTCATGCAAAACCGAAAGTACTATCAAGCTTTATTTGGCGACTTCACCAGGTGCGGCGCCCGCGTATTCGTCCGCTGCGCGGAGTGAATCCGTCATAGTGACGCATAATGAGTTGCGCTTCGATCTGCGTCACGGTGTCCATTGCGACACCAACCACAATCAGCAACGAGGTGCCACCGAAATAGAATGTCACGCCCAAACCATTGGTGATCCAGGTGGGCAGGTGATCGAACATATTGCCGAGCGCGCCGGGCAAATGATTCAGGTGGATTCCAGCGATCATCCACTCCGGAATAAACGAGATCAGGATCAGGTATAGAGCTCCCACCAGCGTGATGCGGGTGAGGATCTCGTTAATGTAATCCGCCGTGCGTTTGCCGGGACGAATGCCGGGCACAAAGCCGCCATACTTGCGCATATTGTCGGCAACCTCACTGGGGTTGAAGACAATCGACACGTAGAAGTAGGCGAAGAAAATAATTCCAACGGCATAGAGGAGCGTGTAGAGCGGCTCACCCCAGCCCAAGTGCATGGATGACCGGCCGACCGAAATAGCGGTTGTCTTTCAGCCCCTGGCCGAGCATTTGCGGCAAAGTCAGAATTGAGGAAGCGAAGATGACCGGCATCACGCCGCCCGCGTTCACTCGTAGAGGCAAGTGCGTGGACTGGCCGCCCATGACTTTGCGCCCTACTACACGCTTGGCGTACTGCACTGGAATTCTTCGTTCGCTTCGTTCCACGTAAACGATGAACGCGACAACCAGGACCATGATTGCGATCAGCATGATCATGGCGGGAATAGTGAAAACGCCCCAGGCGCCCTGCCTGACTTTGTCGACCAAGTCGAGTACGCCACGCGGCAATCCGACGACAATGCCGGCAAAGATCAATAGCGACATGCCATTACCTACGCCGCGTTCGGTGATCTGCTCGCCCAGCCACATGATGAAGGCGCTGCCCGTGGTCAAGGTCAGCATGGTCATGAGAATGAAACCTGGGCCAGGATTAACCACAAAATCGCCGCCCTTCTGCAGGCTGATGGCAATTCCAAAGGACTGGACAGCGCTCAAGATAACGGTGAGATAGCGCGTCCACTGGGTAATTTTCTTGCGCCCCAGTTCGCCTTCCTTCTGCAACTTGGCCAGCGGCTCATAGACCACGGTCAGCAATTGCAGAATGATGGAGGCGGTGATGTAGGGCATGATGCCCAAAGCAAAAATGGTAAGCCGGCGCAGCTGGCCACCGGTAAACATGTCCGCCAGGCCAAGGAAGCTGCCGCGGTTGGCTTCGAAGTACTGTTGCAACTTGTCAGCGTTCACACCGGGCGTGGGAATGTGCCCGCCCAGGCGGTACACGGCCAACAGCCCAAGCGTGAACAGAATGCGCTTGCGAAGGTCGGGGATGCGAAAAATGTTGGCCAGTTTATCGAACATTTAACTACAGGACCTCAAATTTGCCGCCGGCCTTGGTAATTTTGTCCTGGGCCGTCTTGGAAAATTTATGCGCGTACACGGTAAGCGCAACCGACAGTTCGCCGGTACCAAGAATCTTTACCGGATGCTTGGTGCTGATGACGCCAGCCTTGCGCAAGACATCTGGAGTGATGTTGGTCTCGCCGAGCAGAACCAGCTTGTCCAGATTCACGATGTTGAATTCCTTGCGGAAAATGTTGGTGAATCCGCGCTTCGGCATGCGGCGATGCAGCGGCATCTGGCCGCCTTCAAAACCACGCATCATGCGCGAACCACTGCGTGAACGCTGCCCTTTATGTCCGCGGGCGGAGGTTTTGCCCATGCCGGAACCCATACCACGGCCCACGCGCTTCTTGTTCTCCGCCGCTTTTTTCGGTGCTCGAATATTTGAAAGATTCATAAAATAGCTGTCAGCTTTCAGCTATCAGCTGTCAGCTTCATTGCTCCCGTTTTGGCTGAGAGCTGATAGCTGATAGCTAATAGCGTCTTATTGCACGTACTCGACCAGGTGCGGCACCTTCGCCACCATGCCACGAATCGCTGCATTGTTGGGACGCTCAATCACCTGGTTCAGCCGGGTAAATCCCAGGCCTTTGATCACCAGCTTTTGCTTGACCGGGGCGCAAATGGCGGAACGCACCCACTTGAGCTGGATTTTCCCGCTCGACTTTGCCACAGCTTTCGTTTTCGCCATCATTCCAGACTCCTGCTTCCTTTAAAGCTCTTCCACCAATTTGCCGCGCATCGAAGCCACGGATTCCTTGTTCTTCAATCTCTTCAGCGCGTCGAATGTCGCTTTGATCACGTTGTGGGGATTGGTCGTCCCAATCGATTTCGTAAGCACATTCTGAATGCCCACCGAATTCATCACGGCGCGGACTGCACCGCCCGCGATGACTCCCGTACCTTCCGGGGCCGGCTTCAGCAACACTCTGCCGGCGCCGAAATGTCCCAGGGAAAGATGCGGAATCGAAGTCTGCGTGAGATTCACTTTCATTAAGTTTTTCTTCGCCGATTCAATGCCCTTACGGATCGCCTGGGGAACTTCCTTGGCCTTACCCGAGCCGTATCCGACAACGCCCGCACCGGGATCGCCGACCACGACGAGCGCGGCAAACGACATGTTCTTGCCGCCCTTGACGACCTTGGTCACGCGGTTAATCGCCACTACCTGGTCTTTCAACTGGTAGGAATTCGCATCGAGCTTCTTGATTACTGTTGGCATTCTTTGAATCTCATTTCCAATTTTGTAAAGGGCTAAATTGCCCCTTACTCGATTACCAGACTCTTCGTAGAACTCGAAGCCTAGAACTCGGAACTTAGAACTCCAGACCGGCTTCACGAGCAGCGTCGGCCAGGGCCTTTACGCGTCCGTGATAAATGTAGCCGCCGCGATCGAAAACCACCTTCTTGATGCCTTTCGCTTTGGCCCGTTCCGCAACCGCTTTGCCGACTTCCTTGGCCGCAGCTACGTTGCCACCGGCGCGCTTCTTGCCTTTTTCCGCACCCTCGCCAGAGTTGGCCGAGACCAGGGTCGCGCCCTTGAGATCGTCAATCACCTGAACATAGATATTGTTCAGCGAGCGATAAACATTCAACCGCGGACGAGCAGCCGTACCTTGCACCTTTTTACGGATGCGCTTATGCACGTGGCGCCGATTCGTGTTCTTCGATGAAATGGTTAACATAAAGTCCGTCCTTGGTCGTTCGTCCCTGGTCGTTGGCCAAACCCTGAACTTCGACATCCTGCAAATTTTCTCGCCGAGCGTGGTTGGCCAACGACGACCGGCCAATGACCAACGACGGTTTACTTCGCTCCGGTCTTACCGACCTTCTTCTTCAAGCGCTCGCCGGAATACCGCACACCCTTATTCTTGTAGGGATCCGGTGGACGCAAGCTGCGCATTTCAGCGGCGACCTGACCGATCTTCTGGCGGTCAATTCCAGTCAGTGTCAACTTGGTTTGCTTGGCATCGACGACTGCGTCCACTCCCGAAGGCAGCGGATACTCGATCGGATGCGAGAAGCCCAGGCTGAACACCACCGTGTTTTTGCCCTTCATCTCAGCGCGATAGCCGATACCGACGATTTCCAGATCGCGCACCCAGCCCTTGGTTACGCCTTCCACGGCATTGTTGACCAGGGCGCGGGCCAGTCCGTGGACTGCGGCCTGCGAATCGTTCTCGCGCAATGCCACCAGATTGCCATCCTGCTTCTCGATGCGGATGCCTGTCGGCAGGTGAGTTTCCACCTTGCCCTTGGGTCCCTGCACGGTCACAGTATTGCCTTCGACCTTGAATGTAACTCCCTGGGGGAGCGGGATCGGCTTTTTTCCAATTCGTGACATAGGTTAGCTCGTCGCTTCTTCTTAATCTTCAGCGCCAGAAGCTTCTAGCTTCTAGCTTCTAGCTAAGAGCCTCTAGCTAGCAGCTAGAAGCTAGTAGCAGTCTTCTACCAAACTTCGCAGAGAACTTCGCCGCCCAAGCCTTGCTTGCGGGCCTGGCGTCCCGTCATCACGCCGCGTGGCGTGGTCAGGATATTGATGCCCAGACCGCCGAGCACGCGCGGAATCTCGGTGCGCCGCACATAAACCCGGCACCCTGGCCGGGAAACACGCGCTACATTCGAAATGACGGCTTCGTTATTGTTGCCGTATTTCAGATAGACGCGCAGGATCTTATGGCTTTCCTCTTCCGTCGCCTTGAAATTGGAGATGTAGCCCTCTTCTTTAAGAATGCGGGCAATCTCCAGCTTCAGCTTGGAAGCGGGAATATCAACTTTTTGATGGCGCGCATTGATCGCGTTGCGAATGCGCGTCAACATGTCTGCGACCGGATCGGTCAAATTCATTCTTGCTTCTCCTCAATCGCCCGTTTGCTGCGCTCCGTCTTGCCGTGGAGCGTAGAACCTGCGGCGACGTGTTCCGCCGATCTCGAGCCTAGGCCCGCCATCGGCGATCGTTGCGGCACAGCCAAAAGCCATGCCCTTTCCGAACTACCAGGACGACTTCGAAACTCCAGGAATTTCGCCACGCAATGCCAAACTGCGGAAACACAAACGGCACAGTCCGAACTTGCGCAGAAACGCGCGCGGACGGCCGCAGACCTGGCAGCGGTTGTGCCGGCGCGTCGAAAATTTGGGCCTTGGCTCACCCTTGGCGCGCGCCTGCTCGAATTTCTTCTTGATGTTTGCGTCTTTGACTCTTTTTGCTGTCGTTGCCATGTATTCCTTTACTCAAAAACTTCTATCTCAAAATCACAAAAACTTTACGGCCGGAACGGCATACCCATATGCTTCAACAAAGCCATCCCATGACTATCATTGCGAGCCGTGGTCACGATGGTGACATTCATGCCCTTCTGTTTGTCCACCTTGGCATAATCAATCTCTGGGAAGATCAACTGATCGTGCAGGCCCAAAGTGTAATTGCCGCGGCCATCGAACGACTTCGTTGACACTCCACGAAAGTCACGCACCCGGGCCAGCACCACACTCACCAGCCGGTCATAAAATTCGTACATGCGATCGCCGCGTAAGGTGACCATCACACCAATCGGCATGTTTTCGCGCAACTTAAAAGCCGCGATCGATTTCTTCGCCCGCGTTACCACCGGCTTCTGGCCGGTGATCTGACCCAATTCGTTGACCGCGGGATCCATAAGCTTGGCATTCTGCGTGGCATCGCCCATACCCATGTTGATCACGATCTTGTGCAGATGCGGGACCGCCATCGGGTTCTTCAGATCGAATTCCTTCATC
The DNA here is from genome assembly GCA_963723765.1 of Terriglobia bacterium. Lineage (GTDB taxonomy): Bacteria > Acidobacteriota > Terriglobia > Terriglobales > Acidobacteriaceae > DATBAX01. The sequence goes on from CAVRSD010000002.1 coordinate 587,467, forward strand.
AGCGCAGGCGCGATTTCCTTGTGAAACCGCTCTTTCAGCCGCGGCGTTTCTTTGGCGCTGTGGCGCGCCGCTACGCCCGGCTTCGCTTCCGGCTTCTCGCTCGGTTTGGCTTTCTTCTCTTTTTGATTTTCTTTGGCCATAACTTTTATTGCCTTCTCTCACGGTTTCGGGAGCTTCCAGCTTCTAGCTGAAAATCGTTGTCCCGGTTCGTAAGCACCTTCAAATTCGTTGTTTCGCTAGAAGCTTACTTATCCAGCGTCGTTCCACACTTCTTGCAAACCCGCACTTTATGGTCACCCTGGACCGCGTGGCCGATACGAACCGGGCCGCAGGTCGGGCAAACAATCTGCACGTTCGAAATCGCGATGCGGCTTTCCTGCTCGGCAATTCCGCCTTTGATATTCTTCTGCGGATTCGGGCGTACGTGCTTCTTCACGATCATGACGTGCTCGACCAGGAGCTTGCTGTCTCCCGGAAACACGCGCAGGACGCGGCCTTCCTTGCCTTTGTCACGGCCAGTGATGACCTTGACCGTGTCGTTGCGCTTTAGATCCACTCGCGTATGTGCTCGGCTGACTGTCTTCATTTCAATTCTCGGTTCCCAGTTAATCGTCTTAAGATGTTGAACTAAATTACTTCCGGCGCCAGCGACACAATCTTCAAGAACTTCTTTTCGCGAAGTTCACGGGCCACCGGCCCGAAGACGCGCGTTCCGACTGGCTCCCCGGTTTCGTTGATCAGGACAGCGGCATTCTGGTCAAAGCGAATATACGTCCCGTCGCGCCGGCGATATTCCTTGCGGGTGCGAACGATGACCGCCTTCACCACCGTGCCTTTCTTAACTTGTCCATCGGGCGAAGCTTCTTTCACGCTGGCGGTGATGGTATCTCCCAGACCGGCGCGTAATCCGGTCGAACCACCTAGCGGCAAAATCATTTGCAGCTTGCGAGCACCGGAATTATCGGCGACATCGAGCCAGCTTCTCATCATTAACGCCATAAATCAGTCTCCCTGTGGGCCAGCAGCGGTTAAGCTTTTACTTCTGCTGCCGTGTGCTCCGGCACCAACGCAGTCTTGCGGACAATTTCCTTCAAACGCCAGCGCTTCAGCTTCGAAAGCGGCCGCGATTCCTCGAGACGCACCACGTCGCCAACGTGGGCTTGGTTCGTTTCGTCATGGGCATAGAACTTCTTGCCCTTGGAAACCACGCGTCCGTAGAAGGCATGCGACTTCTTGCGCACCACTTCGACGACGATCGTTTTCTTCATGCGGTTGGAAACCACTTCGCCAACCACTTCCTTGCGCCGCCCTGCGGCCGCCGGGACCTGCTGTGGGTTTGTCTCGGGCATTACTTCTTCTCCGTCTTGCCGGCTGCAATTTCACGTTCGCGGGCGATGGTCTGCACGCGCGCGATGTCCTTGCGCAGGCCGCGCATCTTCTTCAAGCTTTCGGTCTGTCCCATATTGAGCTGGAACTTCAGCTTGAAGAGTTGACCGCTGAGGTCACCCTCCTGGTGGCGAAGTTCCTCGTCGGTCAGGTTGCGAACTTTTTCCGGTTTCATAAGTCAGTTCTCAGTTTCTAAAAATCTGTTCTAGATGCGCTGTCTTTAATGTGCAGCTGACTCGCGCTTCACGAAGCGCGTGCGCAGCGGCAGTTTATGAGACGCCAGGCGCATCGCCTCGGTAGCGTCCGCCACCGTCACGCCTTCCATCTCAAACAAAATCTTGCCGGGACGCACTACGCAAACCCAGTGGTCCGGAGCTCCCTTGCCTTTACCCATACGGGTTTCGGCCGGCTTCTTGGTCACGGGCTTGTCCGGAAACAGACGGATCCAAATCTTGCCGCCACGTTTCACGAAACGGGTCATGGCCACGCGGCTGGCTTCGATCTGCCGGTCGGTAATCCAGCCAGGCTCGAGCACCTTCAGCCCGAAATCTCCGAAAGCCAGCTCGCTGCCGCGCCATGCTTTGCCGCACATGCGTCCGCGCTGCTGCTTGCGGTACTTAACTTTCTTTGGCATCAACATAAAATCAGTCCTCGGCCGTTGGCCGTTAGCCTTTCGCTTAGAACGCGCCCGCTTGCTGCGATTCGCGTTTCTTGGCCGGCAAAATTTCGCCGCGATAAATCCAGGTCTTCACGCCGATGACGCCATAAGTCGTGCGCGCCTCGGTGAAACCGTAATCGATGTCCGCGCGCAGCGTGTGCAACGGCAAACGCCCTTGCAGATACCATTCCGAACGGGCGATTTCATTTCCGTTCAGACGTCCGCTCACTCGCACCTTGATTCCCTTGCATCCGAAACGCAACGCGGAATCCACCGACTTGCGCATGGCGCGGCGGAAACCAACCCGCTTTTCGAGCTGCAGCGCAATCGACTCCGAAACCAATTGCGCATCGAGTTCAGGCTTGTGCACTTCCTGAATGTCGACAAACACTTCGCGGCCGGTGCGCTTCTGCACATCCGCCTTGAGTTTGTCGATTTCGGCGCCCTTGCGTCCGATGATGATGCCCGGACGCGCAGTCTTGATGATGACGCGCAGCTTGTTGCCCGGACGCTCGATTTCAATCGAGCTGACACCCGCCGACTTGAGCTTGTCCTTCAGCTCAGCCTTCAGCTTGATATCTTCGAGCAACAGCTTGTCGTAATCCTTTTCGACAAACCAACGCGACTTCCACGGCTTGGTGTAGCCGAGGCGAAAACCATAAGGATGGACTTTTTGTCCCATGATGCTCCTAAAAGTAATGCTCCTAACAATTGCTTCTTAAAACCTACTTGCTCGATCCTGCGAATTTCTTTTTGTTCTTCTGCTTCGCTTCCTGCTTGCTCTTGCCAGCCGGGCCTTTCGGCTTGTTCTTGGACGTCCGAGCCTTCGCTTTTCCCGAAGTCCTGCCACTCGTGCGCTCTTCACCGACCACAGTGGCGACCGATTCTCCGCTCTTATTGCGTTCTGCCAGCGAAATTTCGATGTGCGAAATGCGCCGCACGTATCGGAAAGCCCGGCCCATCGGCGCGGGACGAATCCGCTTCATCCGCGGCCCATCGTTGGCGACAGCGCTCTTCACGTACAAGCTATCGATATCGACGTCGAGGTTCTTTTCGCCGCTCAAATAGTTGGCGTTTTCCAATGCCGATCGCAGCAGTTTTTCAATCGTGGCCGCGACGCGCTTCTTGGTAAACACCAAAGTGTTCAGCGCATCTTCCACGCGGCGGCCCTTGATCAAATCAAGCACCAGCCGCGCCTTCTGTGGCGAGACGCGCATGTAACGGGCTTCAGCTCGAAATTCCATATTTCGTTCCCTTTATGCCTTCGGCGCCGCCGACGATACGGCCCCGGGCCCACCCGGCGCGCCGGCCGGCTTGGCTGCCGTTTCTGTTGCCGCCCGCATGGAGTGGCCCTTGAACTGGCGGGTAAAACTGAACTCGCCGAGTTTGTGGCCGACCATGTTTTCGGTGACGTACACCGGAATAAACTTTTTGCCGTTATGCACCGCGATGGTATGACCCACCATCTCGGGGATGACGGTCGAGCGCCGCGACCAGGTGCGCAGCACCTTCTTCTCGTTGCGCGCGTTCATTCCGTCCACCTTGAGCTGCAGGTGGGCATCGATGAACGGCCCTTTTTTGGTTGAACGTGCCATAAATCGCTCTCAGCTTTCGGCTGTCAGCTTTCAGCTTGTAGCTCTTTCAATCTTGAGCTTCTAGCTTCCAGCTTCCAGCTAAATCTCTTTACTACCGACTACTTCTTGCCGCGCCGGTTCACGATGAACGCATCCGTGCGCTTGTTATTGCGCGTCTTGTAGCCGCGCGTCGGCTGACCCCATGGAGTCACCGGATGACGGCCACCGGAAGTCTTCCCTTCACCACCGCCGTGCGGATGGTCGACCGGGTTCATCGACACGCCGCGATTATGTGGACGTTTCCCCAACCAGCGCGAGCGTCCTGCTTTGCCGATCGTTACGTTTTCATGATCGCTGTTGCCAACTTGTCCAATGGTCGCCATGCAATCCTGCGCAACTTTGCGGATTTCTCCGGAAGGCAGTTTCACCAGCGCGTATTCGCCCTCTTTCGCGACCAACTGCGCCGAACCACCAGCGGAACGCACCATCTGCGCACCCTTGCCCGGCTTCAATTCAATATTGTGGATCGTCGTGCCTGGCGGAATATTCTTTAAGGGCAACGCGTTGCCGACGAGAATATCCGCATCCGGTCCACTTACTAATTTCGCTCCCACTTTCAGACCATCGGGCTGCACAATATAACGCTTCTCGCCATCGGCATAATGCAGCAAGGCGATGCGGGCCGAGCGGTTGGGATCGTACTCAATCGTCGCCACCGTGCAGGGAATGCCGGTCTTGTCGCGCTTGAAATCGATAAGGCGCAATTGACGCTTGTGACCGCCGCCAATGAAACGCATGGTGGTATCGCCGCTATTGCGGCGCCCGCCAGAGCGCTTTTTCGTGACCACCAGCGGCTTGTGCGGCGTGGTGCTCGTAATGTCGTCGTTGACTATCGTGGTGCGATAGCGCAGCGTCTGGGTTCTCGGTCGGTATGTCTTAATTGGCATAATCAGCTCTTAGCTTCTAGCTGCTGGCTTCTAGCTTTTGGCTAGGAGCTAGAAGCTAGTCAGCTTCTTTTACAAATTCTGTGCGTACTCCGGCATCTTTTCGCCGCTCTTCAGGCGTACAAATGCTTTCTTCCAATCGGGACGATAACCGGCAAACTTGCCGCGGCGGCGCTCTTTTCCCGGAAATACTGCGGTGCGTACGGAATGCACCTTGACCTTGAAAATGCTTTGCACGGCCTGCTTGATCTCGGTCTTGGTTGCGGCCGTGGCTACCTGGAACACCAGGGTGTTCTGGTTTTCCTTGATGGCCAGACCTTTTTCCGTAATCACTGGACGATGAAGAATTTGATATGCGGATTTCATCAGGCCACCTCCGCCGCTTTGTCTTTATCCTGCCGCGTTCGACGTCGAGGAGAAGCCGCCGACTTCTTCGGCTTTTCGCCTTCGTCTGCGTCTTTCTTGTGCTGCCGTTTCGAAAGCGTGCTCTTCAGCGAAATTTGCAGCTTTTCAATCGCCGGCTGCGAGAAGATCGCCCGGTCGTAACGCAAAAGATGATATGGATGCACTTCGTTGGCATTCACCAGTTCCGCGCCCGCCAGGTTGCGCGTACTCAAGTCCAGATTATGATTCTCGCGTTTTGGCACTTCGACGATCAAAACCGTTTTATCGACTTTCAACTTGTCGAGCGCTTCGCGAAATAATTTCGTCTTGGGCTCTTTCATTTCGAAGGTGTTGACGATGATCAATTTCCCATCGGCAAACTTCGAAGCCAAAGCCGAACGCAATGCCCCCAGCAATTTCTTGCGCGGAAACGTGTAATCGTAAGACCTTGGCTGCGGTCCGTGTACCGTACCGCCATGACGCCACAGAGGTGAACGGATCGAGCCAACACGGGCGCGTCCAGTGCCCTTCTGCTTCCACAGCTTCTTGCCCGCTCCAGAGACCAGTTTCTTGTTCTTGGTGGCGTGAGTGCCGGCGCGTTGTGCGGCGCGGTAGTGTTTCACCGCTTCCCACAGCAAGTCCTCGTTGACCGCGCCGAATATTTCATCGGCGAGTTCGAGGGTGCCAACCTTGGCCCCGCTCAAATTGTGAATGTCGATGTTTGCCATTGTCTTAATTCCTGATTCCTACTTGCCTTTTTGCGCGCGCTTGGCGGCCTTCAACGGATCGACAGTCGCAGATCCGGCAAATCCGCGGCGTTCTCTGGGTGGCTTCTTGGCCTTGGTAATCACCAGATATCCGCCATTCGGGCCGGGTACGCTGCCTTCCACGATCAACAAATTGTCTTCGTTCTCGATACCCAGCACACGCAGGTTGCGGACGGTCACGCGGTCCACGCCCATGTGTCCCGACATGCGCATGCCTTTAAAGACACGCGACGGAAATGCTGAAGATCCGATCGAACCGGTAACTTGGAACATCGAACCGTGCGACTTCGGACCACCGGCAAAATGATGACGCCGGACCACGCCGGCGAAACCACGTCCCTTGCTGATTCCGACTACGTCAACGAATTTTTCGCCGTCAAAAATATCAACCAGGATCCGATCCCCGGCCTTGATGTTGCCGTCAGTGCCCGGCTCGGCTTTTTCGTCAATCTCGACTGGCACTTCGCGCGAAAACTTAATGGGCGGCAAATTGTGCTTGCCGAGATGCCCCTTCATCGGCTTGGTCAGGCGCGACTCTTTCACGAATTCCACCAGACCAATCTGCGCGGCAGTGTATCCGTCCTTGGTCTGGGTCTTGTGTTGCGTGACCACGCACGGCCCAGCCTGCAGAACCGTCGCGGGATGCACGTCACCCTTCGCGTCGAAGAGCTGCGTCATGCCGACTTTTTTTCCTAAGATTCCCGTTACTTTTGCCATTTCCCTTTTCTCCGCTCATCCAGCTTGGCTTTCTGCCATTGGCTGGTGCTTTTGAATTCTGAAAGCTGAGAGCTGACCGCCTACTTATGTTCCTTGCCGAATGCCTTGATCTCAACGTCCACTCCCGCAGGAAGATCGAGCTTCATCAGCGCGTCCACCGTTTGCGGCGTGGGATCGAGAATATCGAGCAGCCGCTTATGCGTGCGGATCTCGAACTGCTCGCGTGACTTCTTATCTACGTGCGGCGAACGCAGCACGCAGTATTTATTTTTCATCGTGGGCAATGGAATCGGGCCCGCGATTTGTGCGCCGGTGCGCTTGGCAGTTTCGACAATCTCATTCGTCGATTGATCGAGAATGCGGTAGTCGTAAGCCTTCAACCGGATGCGAATTTTTTCGTTTCCTATCACTTTTCTCTCTCTGACCCCTCCCGCTTGCGGGAGGAAAGAACTGGCGGCAAGCTGCAAGCCGCGTTTGATTTTTAACTACGCGATAATTTCACTGATCGTGCCTGCACCCACCGTATGTCCACCTTCGCGAATGGCAAAGCGCAGTCCCTTTTCCATCGCTACCGGCGTGATCAACTCAATCACCAGACTCACGTTGTCGCCAGGCATCACCATCTCGGTCGCTGGCGGCAATTCCGCTACGCCCGTTACGTCGGTCGTACGCAAGTAAAACTGCGGACGGTATCCCTTGAAGAACGGTGTATGACGTCCACCTTCTTCTTTGGTCAGGATGTAAACTTCCGCCTTGAACTTGGTGTGCGGCGTGATCGATCCACCCTTCGCCAACACCATGCCGCGCTCGACGTCTTCTTTCGCAATGCCGCGCAGAAGAAGTCCAGCATTGTCTCCCGCCAGGCCTTCGTCCAATTGCTTCTTGAACATTTCGACGCCCGTGACCACCGTCTTGCGGGTTTCGCGGAAGCCGACGATTTCCACTTCTTCGCCAACCTTCACCTTGCCACGCTCGATACGTCCGGTGACAACCGTGCCACGCCCCTGGATCGAAAAGATGTCTTCAATCGGCATCAGAAACGGCTTATCCAGTTCACGCGCCGGCTGCGGAATGTACTTGTCAACCGCCTCCATCAACTCGTCGACCTGCTTCTCCCACTTGGCTTCGCCGTTCAGCGCACCTAGCGCCGAGAGCTTCACAACTGGAACATCGTCTCCCGGAAACTGATAGCTCTTCAGCAACTCGCGCACTTCCAGTTCGACCAATTCCAGCAACTCAGGATCGTCGACCGCATCGCACTTGTTCAGCGCCACAACCAGATACGGCACACCGACCTGACGAGCCAGCAGCACGTGTTCACGCGTTTGCGGCATCGGACCGTCGGTCGCAGCGACGACGAGAATGCCGCCATCCATCTGCGCCGCACCCGTGATCATGTTCTTGATGTAATCGGCGTGGCCCGGGCAATCGACGTGCGCGTAGTGCCGGTTCGCCGTCTCATACTCGACGTGCGCCGTGGCAATCGTGATTCCGCGCGCTTTTTCTTCCGGAGCGTTATCAATGCTGTCAAAGCTGCGGAACAGGATCTTCGGGTTGTGCTTCGACAATACTTTCGTGATCGCCGCCGTCAACGTGGTCTTGCCATGGTCGATGTGACCAATCGTCCCTACGTTTACGTGCGGCTTATTGCGATCAAATTTTTCTTTCGCCATTGACTTGCTCCGTGCTCTTGTCTTATTTCGTGCCCTGATTGCGGGCAATAATTTCTTCCGACACCGACCGCGGCGCTTCTTCGTAACGCGCAAAGTGCATCGAATATTCGGCACGGCCTTGCGTACTGGACCGCATGTGCGTGGCGTATCCGAACATTTCCGCCAACGGCACGATTGCTTTGATCACCTGCGAACCGGCACGATGCTCCATGCCTTCGATGCGCCCGCGGCGCGAACTCAAGTCGCCCATGATCACGCCTGCGTAATCTTCCGGGGTCACCACTTCAACTGCCATCACCGGCTCAAGCAACACCGGAGACGCCTTGCGTGCGGCTTCCTTGAACGCCATCGAACCAGCGATCTTGAACGCCATTTCGTTCGAATCGACATCGTGATAGCTGCCGTCGTAAAGAATGGCCTTCACATCGACCATTTCGTAGCCGGCGAGAATGCCGCCTTCCATGGCTTCGCGAATTCCCTGATCGACTGGCTTGATGAATTCCTTGGGCACCGAACCGCCCGTGGTGTCATTGACAAATTCGTAGCCCGTCCCCGGCGGCTGCGGCTCGAGACGAATCTTGGCGTGTCCGTATTGACCCTTGCCGCCGGTCTGGCGAATGTATTTGCCTTCCGCTTCCGACTTCTTGCGGATGGTCTCGCGGTAGGCGACCTGCGGCTTGCCAACGTTGGCTTCAACTTTGTACTCGCGCATCATGCGGTCAACGATGATTTCCAGATGCAACTCGCCCATGCCGCTGATGATGGTTTGTCCGCTGTCGGGATCGGTGTGAACTTTAAAGGTGGGATCTTCCTGGGCCAGCTTGGCCAGCGCCATGCCCATTTTTTCCTGGTCGGCTTTGGTCTTCGGCTCAACTGCGACCGAGATCACCGGGACCGCAAACTCAATCGATTCCAGCGCAATCGGCTTGTCTTCGTCGCAAATCGTGTCGCCGGTGCCCACGTTCTTGAGACCGACCGCCGCGCAAATGTCACCAGCAAGAATTTCACTGATATCTTCGCGCTTGTTGGCGTGCATCTTGAGCAAACGCCCAATGCGCTCAGTCTTGGTGGTGCGCGGATTCAGCACCGAATCGCCTGATTTCAACTGGCCGGAGTACACGCGAATAAAAGTCAGCTGACCGACGAACGGATCGGCCATGATCTTGAAAGCCAGAGCCGAAAAAGGTTCGTTGTCGCTGGCTTTGCGGGTCAGAACTTCGTCTTTTTTGTCAGGATTAATGCCGTGAATTTCGGCGGTATCGAGAGGCGAAGGAAGATAATCCACAACCGCATCGAGCAGCGGCTGAACGCCTTTATTTTTAAACGACGTACCCACGACGACTGGAAATACTTTCAGGGCAATCGTTGCCCGGCGCAGCGCAGCCTGCAGCTCAGCGGCGGAAATGCTCTCGCCTTCGAGAAACTTGTGCAGGATCGCGTCATCGGTTTCCGCAACGGCTTCAATCAGTTGCGCATGGAACGCTTCTGCTTTTTTCTGCAGTTCGGCGGGAATTTCGCCGGTGACGTACTCGGCACCAATGGTCTCATCTTTCCAGGTGATCGACTTCATGTTGATGAGATCTACAACGCCCTTGAACTTATCTTCTTGTCCGATGGGAATCTGAATCGCGACGGGCTTGGCATTGAGGCGCTTGCGGAGGGTATCGACGGCATGCTCGAAATCGGCGCCCATCTTGTCGATCTTATTAATAAAGCAAATTCTTGGAACGCCGTACTTGTCAGCCTGACGCCAGACTTTTTCCGACTGCGGCTGCACGCCGTGAACTGCGTCAAACACCGCGACTGCGCCGTCTAGTACACGCAACGACCGCTCCACTTCAGCGGTGAAATCCACGTGGCCGGGGGTGTCAATGATATTGATGCGAATGTCGCGCCAGGTGCAGGTTGTGGCAGCGGACGTAATGGTGATGCCGCGCTCCTGCTCCTGCTCCATCCAGTCCATGGTGGCAGTGCCTTCGTGGACCTCTCCGATGCGATGCGTCTTTCCCGTGTAAAACAGGATGCGCTCGGTCGTGGTGGTCTTGCCGGCATCGATGTGGGCCATGATGCCGATGTTTCTACACCGTTCTAATGGAACTGTTCTGGACACAGCTTTCTTTCTCTCTTCTTTTCTTAACTCTTGCTCGTTAGCAACTGAACCCGTCAAATTCTTGTCTCTCTATTACCAGCGATAATGCGCGAAAGCCTTATTGGCCTCAGCCATGCGGTGAACGTCTTCCTTCTTCTTGATAGCTGCGCCTTTGCCGTTGGCGGCATCGAGCAGCTCGTTGCTCAACTTGTCGACCATGCCCTTTTCGCCACGTCCGCGGGCATAGAGAATCAGCCAGCGAATCGCAAGTGACGTGCGGCGATCAGCATTCACTTCCACCGGCACCTGATAGTTGGCGCCACCGACGCGGCGGCTCTTCACTTCGAGCAGCGGCTTGGCATTCTCGATGGCCTTCTTGAAGAGCTTCAGGGCTTCATCTCCGCCCTTGGCCTCCATCTTGGTCAAGGCTTCGTAAAAGATGCCTTCGGCGGTGCTCTTCTTGCCCTGCCACATCATCGAGTTCACAAACTTCGTGACCAGGTCCGATCCGTAAACCGGATCGACTTCCACCGTCCGCTTGGCGATATGTCCTTTTCTAGGCATGCAGCTAATTCCTCACTGAAAAACTATGCTTTCGGGCGCTTGGCGCCATATTTCGAACGGCTCTGCTTGCGGCCGGCAACACCCACTGCGTCCAAGGTGCCGCGGACCACGTGATAACGCACGCCAGGCAAATCCTTCACACGGCCGCCGCGAATCAGCACAATCGAGTGCTCCTGCAAGTTGTGGCCAACGCCTGGGATGTAAGTCGTGACTTCAATCCCATTGGTCAGGCGCACACGCGCGACCTTGCGCAACGCCGAGTTCGGCTTCTTGGGCGTTTGCGTATACACGCGGGTGCAGACACCGCGCTTTTGCGGACATCCCTGCAAGGCAGGGCTGGCCGTCTTATATCGGGGCCGCTTGCGGCCGTCACGCACCAATTGATTAAAGGTAGGCACTCTTTACCACTCCTTGAGCCGCATCATTCCCGTTGCACGCCAATACAGGCGCGCAAACGCGGATTGACGCCGCTTCTACTTTCCCTTATGCAGGGTCTGGCTGGCGATTCGCCAACCATACTTCCCACCCCTGGAAACAAGGCGAGAATTTTTCGGTTTCCCGTTAGACTGACGCCAACGACGGTGACACCAAGCCTGTCTTCATTTTCTGAAAACCAGGAAGTGCTCCGTTTCGTTAGCTGCGCCCCACATAGCCTTCCAATTGAAAGGTGCGCGCAGGGCGTTTCAGCGAGGGCGTCTCGAAACCTACAATCCTTCGAGAACGTATATCCTAAATCTCAGCTGCATTCTTTCGGAGTGTTTCGCACACTCTTACGGGCGGCCAAAACAAGTGGCCGTATACAGACAAGCCAAAGTTACTCGCGGAACCTTATAAATATAACAATCCTCTTGACACATCGTCAACCACCAATTGCCGCATCTTAAACTTGCAAGGCGAACATGCCGGAAACCTGATGGTCAAATTGGGATAATGCATCTGATTTGCATATAGCCCGGGGTACTGCAGGAACAAACCGTAATATGCGAGCTGTGAGATTGCAGACCCAACTTGCTCTAAAGATGGGTAGCCTCTACACTGGAAAACTTCCGAAACTTAATATTTTCGAGAGCTGATTTTATCGATTACCAATGTTTACGAGTACAAGGCGTGCTCGCCCCGTGGGCGACCATGGAGCGGGGAGGATGAATGGGTAGGTCCGGGTTGGTCAGGTTGGCAGTTCTTATACCTTCACTTTGTCTGTTAGCCATTAGTTTGTCCGCTTGCGGGGGCGGAGGCGCCACAAAAATCGTACCCGATCAAGTGCCCGCGACCATTAGCCTATCGCCAGCCACCAATTCTTCCATGGATCTGGGAGCCGTTCAGAATTTTCTTGCCGCCGCGCATAACCGCAATAATCAGGACATCCCGGAAACCTTTTCATATCAGTCCACCAACCCTACCGTGGCCACCGTGGCCACCAACGGCCAGGTGTGCGCCGGAACCTGGGATTCATTGATCGCCCCCACCACTTGCACGCCAGGACAGGTTGGCACCGCACAAGTTGTCGCAACCGCACTGGGTATAAGCAGTCCACCGACTGTCGTATACGTACATCAACACATCACCAGCATCCAGATCAGTGTGGTGCCGTCTCCGACAAATCCCCCAGGGCCGTGCTATTCAAAAGATCAGGTACTTGATTTCCAGGCATCTGCGTATAGCGGCTCCGGAAGCAATCTCACGGACATCACAGCCTCAGTAGGGCAGTTCTCCTGGCAGGTAGATAACGCGAGCGTAGTTACGCTGAAGACCCTCACCCAAACCTCCACCAATCAACCGGTCCTCAACCAGGCTGAAACCACAGCCAATATACCCGGAACCACTTCCCTCTACGCCGGCATCAGCGGCGTCAACAGTGCCCCTTATAATTTTGTGACCTGCGCGGTCCAGCAAATTTCGCTGTACGTTCTCGGCGACAGCGGCAATTCATTCGTGGTACCAACCGGAAGCTCCAAAACCATTTATGCAACCGTTCTGGACACCTTAGGGCACACCATCACTGGGGTTCCTTTGACGTGGAGTTCCTCGAACCGCACCTCGGTCTCGGTGACGGGTAGCACCAGTCCACTTTACGGTAGCGTGGGTTCAGCAACAACACCTTCCGTTGGCGCTGCGGCGGTCATTGCCTCCTGTACTCCTCCCACTTGCAATATTGGGTTCTACGCCAGCGACTGTGCAGTGACCTGCTCGTTGAGAATGGCGAGGAGAGACGCCAGCAACATTCCGACGAGGCCGATGGCGAGACGCAGCGAAAGCGTGGCTTGCGTCGGCGCAAGTTGTGCAGGGGCCGCGGTCGCCGGCACTACTGCGGCAGCGCGTGCGGCGACGCCGCGGCGCTCGGCGCTTGTGCTCCAGTTGCCAAGGCATTGTCTGTGCTCATAGGAATCTCGTTGTTGCAAAGATTAGATCGGATATCTAAATATCGTGGTTGGAAGCCGCATGAAAAATGAAAGTCCTCCAACCTCGATAACGGAACGCGGCTGGCTTACGCTTTCGCTTGTGCCTCTTTGAAATACTGCGGAGCTTCCCGGCGATCGAACATGCCGTACTGCCGGATGATGCGGATATTCCGCAAGCGCAACACATCCGCTTTCGCCGCGTTGCGTTCGAATGCTTCGACTGCCGCATGGTCACGCCACGTCACCACCGCGATCGCATCCCCTGGCGCCATCAGTGCGTCGAATACGTCCCACGAAACGAGGCCGGGCGCGCTTGTATCCACGCCAAGCGATTTCGCCACCGCATCTGCGCCAGCCTGCTTGAGCCACTCCGGCGAGAATTTGCCGTCATGCAGCGTCACCGCCGTGCCTTGGCCCACCTCGGTGACGTCCAGGCGCTGCTCACGCAACACCTGTCCCGCGGGCACCTGGGTATCGCTGACGGTCTGGCCAATGCGCAAGCGATAGTCGGAAAACACCCGGTCGCGCGCAGCCTGCATGATCTTGTGGTGCGTCTCCTGGCTACGCCAGCGGATGAGCGACTTCTCGTCGCGCCAGCTCGACAGCGAAAGCAGCCAACCCTCGCGTGTGAGACTGGCATAGCGGTTGTTGTCGATAAACCCGTCGATCTTCTCCAGTTCAGGGCGCAGCATCTTGGCCATGCCGAGATACGCATCGAACTGTTCGGGGATGGGGTGAACTTCAAGCATCGCGGAAAACATGAGAACCTCGTTCGTTGGGTTGGCTGTACGGCGTGAAGTCATTGTGGTGGATCGGCCCAATTCTTTGGAGTCCACGCTAGTGAGTATTGGGCCAATGAGTTTGCGAATTTTGCCAACCGGTTTGCGAAGGTTCCGATAACCCTCTCAGCCTGAAAGAGTCCTTTGCGAACGGCCATGCGAACGGTCCATGGAAAGATCGTCACGCTGCGGATCACAACGCATAGAATGACGGCATGAGGACGTGTTGATCAGGGGGAAGCGAATGGACAAATTGCGTGAGATGGAGGTTTTCGTCGCCATCGTCGACCGGGGCAGTTTTACGGGCGCGGCCGAGAAAGTCGCCATGTCGGCGGCCGCGGTCTCGCGGGCGGTCAATTCGCTGGAATCCCGTCTCGGCACGCATCTGCTGGCCCGGACGACGCGCTCGGTGCGTCCGACGGATGCAGGCATGGCCTACCTCGAAGCCTGCAGGAAGGTGTTGGACACCATCACGGATGCGGAAGCCAACATTGCGGCCGATCCGCTCAATCCCGTCGGGACGCTGACCGTTTCCGCGCCGGTCCTGTTTGGCCAGCGCTATGTGGCGCCTCTGGTCAACGCCTTCGCGCTGCGTTATCCGGACGTCAGCATCAATGCGGTGTACGCCGATCGCACGACGCGGCTTCTGGAGGAAGGCGTGGATATTGCCATCCGTGTCGGCCACCTCGGCGACTCCTCGACATTCGCCATTCCGTTGGGCTTTGTGCGGCGTCGAACGTATGCGGCGCCCGCTTATCTCGCCGCGCACGGGGAACCGCTTCACCCCAGGGATCTGATCAATCACCACTGCGTGTCTTTCACCGGCGTCTCGCCTCCGCTCGAGTGGGTGTTCAACGAGAACGGTTCGAGGTTGCCCGTCAGACTTCAGCCGCGGATGGTCGTCGACCTGGGTCCCGCTGCCGTTCTCGCTGCCGTCGACGGCGTGGGGATCATCCAGTTGCTGTCGTATCAGGCGGCGCCCGAGGTACTCGATGGCAAGCTCCAGCCCGTCCTGACGTCATTCGAGCCCGAGTCGATGCCGGTGAGCCTGCTTCATGTAGAGCGGCGCAGCACCAGCGGCAAGATTCGCGCTTTCGTGGAATTCGTGACCGAGGCGCTACGCCAAAACGCGCACCTTCAGGGCATGGACGCTACGGCAATGCGAACTTCCCGGTAGGCGGCTACCAGCGCATCGAGGTCGAACGCCCGATTCAGTCCACTTGGATTGGGCACGACCCACGCATGTGCGCCGGCGAAGGGCTCCGCTTGTAGCCCCCACTGAAGATCGCGTGTGCCGGAGATCGCCGCGAGCGCCATCTTGCCGAGAAAGACGACGTAGCGCGGGGCATAGTGCTCGATCTTTTGCCGAAAGGCATCGCCGGCCAGTTCAATTTCCGCTCGCGAGAGTTCGGCGGCCTGCGCGGTGGGCCGCGGGACGACCGTGGTGAGACCGCAACCGTATTGAAGAATCGTGTGGCTGTCTTCAGGACGAATCAGTTCGGGCGTAAAACCTGCCAGATGCAGCACCCGCCAGAATCGATTGCCTCGGCCCGCAAAGTGGTGACCTGTCGATGCCGCACGGATACCCGGATTGATTCCGCAAAATACCAACGACAAGTCAGGTTCGAGGAGATCGGGAAGCGATGGAAGCGAATCGGCGTCAGTCACGGATGAGAGTCCTTGAAACGAGACCTGTTGGGCACCGTTATTCGCCAGGCTGCGTGCCTGCATCGCTGCGGAATCGTTGCCGATATTGTTTCGGCGTGACATCTAGCCGCCGGGAGAACGTCGTGCGCATATGCGTGGCGCTGCGAAAGCCGCATTTAAATGCCACGGTCTTCAGCGGTGCGTCCGTGTCTTCGAGCAACTTCCTCGCGGTGTCGACGCGAACCTGCTCGACAAACACGGACGGTGTCACCTTCGCGTACTTCGCAAATACTCTCGAGAAGGTCCGCCGGCTCACTGCCAACCGCGCTCGCGAGCTGTTCGATCGATAGCGCATCGGTTATATGCTCGGTCACATACCGGTGCACTTTGCCGATAATCGGATCTTCGTCCCTT
Organism: Terriglobia bacterium; assembly: GCA_963723765.1. Classification (GTDB taxonomy): domain Bacteria; phylum Acidobacteriota; class Terriglobia; order Terriglobales; family Acidobacteriaceae; genus DATBAX01. The sequence continues at coordinate 603,462 of CAVRSD010000002.1, forward strand.
CCCTGCTCCGATATACGGGCTGTACTGCGATTGGCCGCCTTCGCGCTGGATATACACGACAAGACGTTTTGCGACACGCACCGCCAGTTCGTGCCCCCAGTCTTCGGCGACCAGCGACAGGCACAGATCGATGCCGGCCGTCACGCCTGCCGAGGTAAAGAGGCGTCCGTCACGAACGAAGATCTTGTCGGGCTGCACACGCGCCTGCGGAAATTCGTGCGCGAGGCGGCCGGCGTCCGCCCAGTGAGTCGTCACTTCCTTGCCGTCGAGCAGTCCCGCATGGGCAAGCACGAATGCCCCATTGCAAACGGAGCCGAACCGTGTCGCGTCGCGTGCCTGATTTTGCAGCCACGTCAGAAAGTCGCTGACGGTTGAGCGTCGGGCAATTGCGGGCCGCCCGCGACCAGCAGCAGGTCCCATTGCGTGTCGAGATCCGCATAGCCAAACGGCACGGAAAGTTGCATCCCGTTCGAGCAGGTCACGGCGCCGGCCCGCGGTCCCACCAGCGAGACTTCATATTTCTGCTGCTCGGAAAGGATCGTGTTGGCTTCCGCGAACACGTCGAGGGGGCCCGCAACATCGAGCGCCTGCACACCATCGAATATAACAATGGCGACTTTCATGCCGTGACCTTCGTGGAGTTAGTAGGCCCGTTTCCGATACCGGCGATCCGATTGGCTTCGCCCGAACGACTGGACCAAGCCGGCTAACCTGTATCGACGAGCGGTACCGCAGCTTACCGCAATGGCCCGGAAACAGGGACGCACTAGCCGGTAATTGACTTTTGCGTCCGTGTAATGAAAGGACCGGGCTCGGGTTGGTCTCGCGTTGGCCCAAATCTCACGTTGATTGGCCGGGCATGGCGACATCCACGTGTTTCTTCTCCCATGCCGGCTGATTAGACTTGGTCTCGTGGACTACGGCCGCAACCGCCGCTTCAAAAGTCGCGGTCTGCGTTGATGCGGAACGATAACCAGGGACAGATTCATCATGTTGAAAACGCCGCACCTCGCAACGGGTGGTCGCCAGACGCTAACGCGGCGGATGCGGCCGCTCGTGTGCAGTGCATTCGAGGAGTGACGGCGCATGCAGGTTGCGATGATGCTGTACGCAGGATTTCGGCTGCTCGAAGTGACGGGCCCCATGGATGTCTTCCACGAAGCGAACCGTCTGTGCGGCGCAACGTTGTACGAGCAGCATCTCGTGGGGGCGTCGCCGGGGCCCGTGCTGTGCTCGAATGGCGTAGCGGTGGGCACGACGGAGAGTCTGTCGGATGCGTCGTACTGCATTCGACATCGTCGTCGTGCCCGGTTCGCCGGTCATCGGCTCGGGGCTCGAGCATCGCGAACTGGTGGACTGGCTTGGCGATGCCGGACGCAGGTGCGAAGGCTCGCGTCGGTGTCCAACGGGGCTTTTTTAATCGCGCGTGCCGGCCTTGCCGACCATCGCGCGTTGACACGCATTGGCGCGACGCACAACGTCTGTCCACCGAGTATCCCCTGGTCCACGTCATGAGCCATCAACAGCTGCCTGAAGGATGGCAACGTGTACTCGTCGCGCGGTGTCAGTGACGGTATCCAGATGGCCCTGGCTCTCGTCAGGGAGGACCTTGGCGAAGAGTTCGCCAGAAGCATCGTCAAGTCATTGTCGAGTCAGCCATGACTAAAACCCAACCAGCCTTCGCAGGGCGTCCAACTCTGCGATGTGTGTTCGCAAGGCGCTTGACGAGGATCTGATTCATAAGGCACTCGCAAACCCGTTCCGGCGCGAGATCTTGAGGTGGTTGAAGACGCCGAACGCCATACTTCGTGCAGGGATACTTCGGTCGTGGCTTGCGGGGTGCCGTTAAATGCAATCCACGCGCGCAGCGGGCTATCTCAATCGACCGTATCGGCGCACGTCGCGGCATTGATCGAGGCGGGATTGCTGGTTTCGACCCGCGTGGGTCAGTGGATGTTTCTATCGCGAAACGAAGAAGTCATTCACGCCTTTGCGAACAGATCAGTCGCATCTGTAGCCGCGGGTTTTACGGCGGTCCGCAGCGTTGCGATTGCGTCAGTGCGCGCGTCGACCATGCTTAGGATGACTTTCAGTTCAGAAACGCGAAGACAGCGAGCACCGTCATCACCGTGCCACTTTAGTGAATGGCCCGGCCCGCGGCCGCCTGCATCGCCGGCCCTGCCGATGCGCTGGAGAATCGAATCGACGAGCCGCGCAATGTCGCCCCGCCGCCCGCGCAACGG
>CAVRSD010000003.1:0-1223896 GCA_963723765.1 Terriglobia bacterium
AAGGCGGCAAAGACCAGAAGGCCGTTAAATCAGCCCTGGACGCTTGGTTTCACGAAGTCCAGGCCGCCGACTGGAAGATCCCTACCGACGTTACGGGAAACTATGCCAATGCCAGCCTGGTCAGAGACCGGGTGGTGTTCAACATTAAGGGAAATTCATATCGACTGGTAGCCGCCGTGGATTACCGGCGGCAGATGATCTTGCTTGGCGCACCCTTGAAGCTATTGCCGCGACTCTCGATGCAAAGACGGGGGCGCATGCCGTTGTACCCGGCAATTGGCTGGCTTGGAGCGACTGCCACTTTACTTGTGTGGCACATACCTGTGGTGTTCGCGCTCGCGTTGCGATCGCAAATGTGGCACGGAATTGAACAAGCATCGTTTCTCGTGACCGGCATTCTTTTCTGGTGGCCAGTGGTTGAGCCTTCGCGGGACGCCCTGAAATGGCCAGAGTCATCGATACTTTTGTATCTGTTTTTGGCGACATTACCGTGCGATATTCTTTCGGGATTTCTCGTTTTTTGCGACCGCGTGGTTTATCCCGTCTACTTTTCCTCACCACACTCGTTTGGATTGTCCGCTTTGGAAGACCAGGAATGCGCGGGAGCGTTGATGTGGACTTGCGTGACCCTCGTCTACCTGGTCGCCGCGGCGATTGTCACAGCGCGTTTACTCTCGCCCCACGGGTCGCAAGAGTACGCGATTCGGCAATCGGAAACGCAACCAATTGCGCTACGGAAGAGCGACGTCCATGGAATCGAGGCGGTCTGAATGTCGGGCTCGTCCATAGTTACCGAGCAACTCGTGCCCTCCAAAGCGCAAGACGGGCGTTATTGGCGATCCACCCTCTCAGATTACTGGGCACTGACAAAGCCGGAAGTTAATTTCCTCATACTGATCACGACTGGCGTCGGTTTTTATTTGGGATGTGGTAACGCAGCGCGACCCTTGTCCGTCATATCGCTGTTCAACACTTTGCTTGGAACATTATTGGTCGCAAGTGGAACTGGCACGCTAAATCAATACATCGAACGGGAGTTCGACGCGCAGATGCGGCGGACCGCCCGGCGTCCCGCCGCAGCCGGCCGTCTCAAACCGCAAGCAGTCCTGGTCTTCGGGATTGCATTGGCCGCGGTTGGCAGCGTCTATCTCGCCGCGACTGTCAACTTCCTTGCGAGCATGCTCGGAGTTTTCACCCTGTTGAGTTATCTGTTCTTGTACACTCCGTTGAAACGAAAGACACCCTTGTGCGTTCTCGTCGGTGCTTTTCCTGGCGCCATGCCTCCCCTGATCGGCTGGGTTGCGGCGTCAGGCCGATTGAATAGAGAGGCATGGATCTTGTACGCGATCCTCTTTCTCTGGCAGTTTCCACATTTCATGGCAATTGCATGGATGTACCGCGAAGACTATGACCGGGCAGGCTACCTGGTTTTGCCCAAAGGCAATGCGAGAGTTCCTCTTATGGCGATGCAAACCTTGTCGCCGCTGCTTGCTCTTGTCGCCATCAGCATGGTGCAATCCCCGGCGCGGCACGCTGCTTTGTTTTACTGCGCCGGTGCGCTGCTGGGTTTGGGATTTGTGTACTTTGGGTTCAAATTCGCGCTCCAACGGTCAAGGTCGGCCGCACGCCGGTTGCTTGCGGCGTCGATAGTTTATCTTCCATTGCTGTTCGCACTTTTGGTGGCTGATGGTGGGGGGCGATAATTCGCAAACCGTGGGTCGTTTTGTAACAATCCTGGAAGCGACTCTATGTAGCGCTTAAGTTGCGAACGAAAGAGCCAATCATAGTGGTAGCGATGCATTTCAGAGACCGCATCCGCGACGGACTTATGTTCGACCGCAACGCGGTAAGACGCGATCATGACTCCAGTGCGATCTGCCCCGCGACGGCAATGAACATATATTTTCGTGTCCGGGTTTGCGCGAACCAAATCGAGAAATTCGACAATTTGGTCACTTGAGGGTTCGTGGTTTGCGCTCCAGGGAATATCGACGGACTTCATTCCTAGGGATTCAACCTGGCGCTTCTCGGTCACCATGTCAGTAGGCGTCTCGCGGAGATCGACAACGATTCCCACCCCCATCGCATGCAGCGCATTGAATCCATCCGAGGTGGGCTGTCCCCCGCGATAAAGATTGTCTGTAACCCGACCGAAATTGGGCAGGCCACGTTCCTTCTCGGCCTGGCACCAAGAGACTTGTGTTGCAGCAATGAGCGACACAACTGCCAAAAGGCCAATAACGACAATCAATCGACGTTTGATCTGAGCCATGTGCAGGATAAGACGACGGTCAGCCGATGGGATCGCAATCGTCCGCGGCGCATAGCGGACGTTTCGACCTAACCTGGCGAACATTCGTCCTCACGTTCAACTCTCTCCATCTCTCTGGAGAACGTGTCTTTCTTGTAGATGATCGTAAGAGCAGAAAAGTTCCAGCGCCCTAATCCCTCGCGTCAGATTTGAAACGCGCAGCACTTCGGCCCTGAGCAAGCCATGCGTTTTTTCATTTAGGCTGTTGTTCGCGAGATGCCGACCAGCTTCCAGTTGTCTCCCTCGTGCCGGAAGTAGACGGTGACCGATCTCTTATCTGCATGATCGAGTGCGATCCGGCAACCGATGTACGATCCCACGGCGAGAGACTTGAAGGTGTTTGGCAGCACAGAGTTTTCCGAAGTGGCTACGTCTTCTTTTTGTTGTGCTTCGTTATGCCACAAGAACCAACTGGTCTGGTAGCGGCTTGGCGACGAGAGGCCATATTGGACGGCCAGATCGTCGAATGCCAGGTGATCGTCAACAATTCGAAATCCTTCTAGCGGAAGTACCTGGCCGAACCAAGCCTTGCCAATCGCGTCTCTCCTGGATTCGAGCGCCCGGCTGATGTAGTCCACGACCTTCGGGTCCTGAAATCGTCCCTCTTCGACGATGGCGCGGATTTGCTCATCGCGAAATGCCATCACGCGCTTCGCCCCCCAATACCCATCGAGCGGAGTCATTTGCACAAAAGCTGGATTGGGATAATTTGCCTTCCAGGCGAGCGGATCGAAAGCGGCGGCGGTGAAATTGCCGACGGCCTCCATGTCGTGCGGATAATGAACCTTCTCCCAATCGGCGGGGGCCAAACCGAGACTGTATGTCCGGCTCCACGTCACGGGAAGAAATATGTATTCACGCCCGTGGCGCGGATCTTTTTCAATATCGCTGTCGCTTCCAAAGGAATCACCAAAATCCAGCAGATGATGCACGAATCTGGTGTCCTCACCTGTACCCTCCACCGTGTCCAGGCTGTTATCACCTTTGGCGTCCGTATGGTTCACCCAGGCAAATAGGACTTCAAGTCCCCTCAGGTCGCGCCGCTGTTGGTGCGGTACGAGGTCGTTCGGATCGTCCGAGCGAACGCCTGAGTAGCGGAACGGTCCCGCAATCTTTGACGGGAGAGAAAGACTGGCCATGAGCCGGATACTGCCATCGCTGTATCGGGGAATCCGATCGAAGATCTGTCGCAGTTCGTTTTCATGCAGGCGGCGATCTTTCCCATATGTCGTTTTAATCTTCGCGTCTTTGGAAAGAAGAAAATCCTCACGGCGGCCCACCAGAATGTAATTCTCGGGCACGTTGTAACCCGCGGCGTAAAGAAACAGGGAGCCCATCACATCCGCCGCTGTTGCCATTTCAAGGTTCTCAGGTGGATCGGCCTTCACGAAATAAACCAGGCCGCGAGCATCGCGGATGCGGAAGCCGGTACTCACACCTTCGCTCTTAGCCGCGACGACCGTATAGGGTGGTTGCGGGCCTCCATGCGTCCTTCCGCCCTTTTTCACCGCATCTATGCTGAGACCACTGGTGTCGCGGTTGGTAAACCAACTCGAGTCCGGGACCTCGCCCAGCGTGTTGACGGCCAGTGATTCGGTTGTCCCAGGATTTTTGTAGCGGAACGTATTATGAGCGAAGTCATAAAGAGTATTGATATCTTGAACGTTGGTCGTGCCCACTGCCGCCACTTCGGGAGTGCGCGTAAGAGGATCGTCCGCCAGGAACTGTTGTGCCGAGCATGCTGTCACTGCCGCAAAGCCAAACCCTAGAAGATATGGGAGAGCTTGCCGAAAGCATCGTTGAATACGAACCATACATTGACCCCTTCTTGTGAAAAGCCGATGTCGAACCGCATGACGGTAGCTTGTTTGTTTTTGACACGAAATCCGATGCCGCCGTCTCCGCGAAGATCACGGAAGCCGATCAGCCCCGGTCTTTCATAGACGTTGCCCCCATCGCCAAAGATTGCCATCTCGAGCGTTTGCGAAATTGACCAGCGATATTCCAGGCTGGCAACTGATGTGCCGTTTCCATAAAAGCGATAGCGATCGTATCCGCGAAGATCGTCTGGTCCGCCGAGAGTCGGTTGCAGGTAAAAAGGCACGGCTTGGGGATCTTTGGCAAAAGCAGTCTGATTGCGAACCCGAAACACCAGGGTTCGCATGCCGTTGGTGAGGGGCAAGTAGTATGTGGCTTGTGTCGCAAGGAGATGAAAGTTTGCCTGGTTGCCGCTCCTGTCGAAGAACTGCGAATCGTCGGCTTCGAGCTGCAGACCTTGCGGATTGCTGAACCCCGGCCGGCTAAGATCCAGTTGGATTGTCGAAGTGCCGGTGATGAAATTAGATTGGTGGACGAGGCCAGGCGTATCGGCCTCAGTGAATAGCTGGTCGGTGCTCGGAGTGCCGGAGAGATCTCCCGGACCGACATTTACCAATAATCCACCCACGGTATAGCCCACGGTCAATTTCTGATCGAAGAGATGGCTTAGTGCGGAAAAGTGCGTAGTCGTAAACTCCCGCCGGAAATCTGTCTTGTTGCTTTTGCTGGAATCCGGCCCCTCCCCGAAGTACCACACCGAGGCGGCATTTTGGTATCCACCATCAACGCGCAGCTCCAGATGACCGTTCAACAGATCGTGGAAATCAAGTGAAGTTGCTCCTCCATACCACTTACGAGTCGATCCGGCGAAGTAGGTGTTACTGGTTAAATGGTCCGCCAGCAGATCCTGCCGGGTATATTGTGGCCCCAGGGAGAATCCACCTCCTGTGGGTATTCCGCCAAACTTGAGGCTCGGGCCGTTCGTATTAAAAATCGGCCCAAGGACAGCTTTCTCGATATGGTCGAACTTGCGCTCGCCCTTAGGCGGTTCCTGCGGTTCTAAATGCTTCGCTTTTTCGTGTTCCGCATCGGCCACCGCCTGGGCTCGCGAGGTACTGCCATTGATAACTCCTGTGTCTTGCGCGCCTGCGTTAAGTGAACCCGCAATGCCGCCGGCAACGAGAAGTATGGCGAATTGTCTGGCAAGTCGAATTCTCACGGACAGATCTCCTAACGGATCAAACGATCCTGGCGCGCTGGTGCGCCATACCTGAGTATTTGGTCGTTGAATTAACAACCATGTCTTGCCCGCCGTTCACCCCGCTGGCGTTAATATTTCGTTCGAGGCTGCGACATATCCACCAAAATAAAAATGAGCACAGCGCTAACAACAACAGCCCAAGTTTGACCGGTAGCTGAGGATTGATAAGCAAGAGAAGGGCCAAAATGCCTGCAGCGCCGAGATCTCCCAGTCGCTCTCCGATGACATCGATCAAAGGCCGGACAACCGCTCGTTCTTGATCGGGGAAATGGGCGTATGCCATCTCCGAGCCGAAGCGGAACAGGGAATTCCGCAGGGAATACTCCCCACTACGCAAACAGGTGAACAGCCAGAATCCGGGTATGAATGCGAGCAGGCAACTGGCGATACCAACGATCGCGGGGTGCAAATGAATAAAGGCCAGGACCAACCTCTTGTGGAAAAGGCGGCCCACGGCGATCTGAGAAAGCAAGGCACAAACGTTGAGCAAGCTTTGAAATAGGCCGAGAAAGTGTAACCGATCGGCCTGATTGACGTAGTACTCGGCAACCCGAATGCGGAACATCAAGTCCAGCAGCGTAGAGGTAAGCGCGGCCACCACCACCAGCACAGCGAACTTCCTCAATAATTTGTTGGGAAGATAAGCTTGGTCCTGGAGATCTCGCAAGCGAAAACCGTTTCGGGGCACGCAATCGTCACTGCGATGGAACAAAAGCGCCACCACCGGAATCATGTTCATCGCGGCCAAAATCAGATTTGCGCTCCGGAAACTGGTAGCTGTCCGCAAATGAGTTAGGCCGATCCCGGCCAGGATACTTGCGACCGTGCCGAATATCGGTGACCGCCGGGACCAGCCGGCTCCGGTCGGCATGACAACTGCTTGCCCAATCGCCTATCAGGATCCAAATCATCGAAAGGCCTATCAGCGTCGACGCCGAGACGTCGATGAAAAACAGGCGGTACAACCAGGGGAAGCGGGGGGAGGCGAGTGCAAACAGCAGTTCGATAATTACATTGAGAGCGAATCCCGCGCAAGCGATGCGCTTGCGCTGCCTCGACCGAAAAAGATTGGAGACCGGAGGCTTACGATGATGGAGACTAGAGTGCTCCACATCGTGAGCGAATGGGAGCGATTGAATCGTAAGCTCGCTGCCTAGAAGGGAATCACGAAACGCCCGGCCGAAGATGAAGTGCGTCATCAATGCGGCGTAAGACGAACAGAAGCAACGGCAGACCTCGGAATGTTCCCGTTCCCGCGAGTTGTTTAAGGGTCCTCATCTCTCGCAATCTCGTATCTGATTCAGCCATCTGCGCTCAAAGTTTCAACAAAGCTAGCTCTCCACAGGCGATTGTTGCCGGTGCTCACGGTAGAGAGCAAAAGCAACCAAAGTCCAAAGTACCGTAACTGCGAGCGTGATGGTGGCGAACCAGGTGAGGGAGGCGTGCAGCCGGGTTCCCAGGAAAATGATCCCGGCTTGTAGCACATCGCCCAGCCTGACGCAAAAAGTCTCGATGGCCGCTTTGGCTTTGTATTTCGCTTCGCGCGAGGTTGGCAATAGCAACGCATTACGAATGGTGTTCTGCAGCGAATAGTTCGTGCCGTTCTCCGCGATCTTAAGGACGCGAACTACGTTCATGATAGGAAGGATGAGGATTGAGCCAAACGTCGCGAATGAGAGAGTCGGCAGAATAAAGAGAGCCCCGCGTACGCCGACGTACTTGAAGATTCGCGATACAAGAAATGCCTGAATGACAAATGACACGAGATTGGTCCAGGCATAGTAATTCGCGTAGTACGCTCCGATGTAGGCGGCTCGAGCTGCTATGCAGTTGCTTGCCGATCCCACGACCTCATTGGCATGGTTAATAACCAGCTTGCCGACAATGAAATCGCCGGAAAGGCTCACGATATTGAGCAGAATAGTCAGCATTGCAATGAGCCGGAGATAGGGATCAGAGATCAGTAATTGAAATCCTCCCTGTGGACCAAGCTTCTCAATATTTTTTTTCTGCTCCCGCTCTCCTTCGCGCTGGGAGATCACATGGTCTTGCCCAACTGGAGAGCGCAGCACAGAGACAAAGCGCCGCCGCGGCGATAAGCATCACGTTGTAAGGGCCTAATGGCTTAATGAGCTTGCCCGCAATCCAAGCGCCGCCCACTGCCCCCACCGAAGCGCCGACGCCGAGCATTGGGAAAAGTCTTTTGCCTTGTGACTCGGTGTACAGATCGGTCGCAAAGGCCCAGAGTTGCGCCACGGTAAATACGTTAAATATTCCAACCCATATGAAATACGGCACAGCTTCGTGAATACCCCTGCTTCCCAGGTAAGCGAATAGCAGGAGGTTGGAGGCGAAAAAAATCGCCGTCCACCGAAGCAATTGATTGCGATTAATTCGGGTGGCGATCCAGCCATAAATCGGGACCACGCCAAACAGCAAAATCGCCTGGGCGGCTGACGAGTATGCCTTCACCTCGGCCCCCCCTTGGGCAAGGATCAAAGACTCTCGCACCGTCTTGAGCAAATAGTAGCCGCCAAGGAGCACAGCAAGATCGGCAGTCAGCAACACTGCGCCAAGTCCCTCACCGGCGCGGACGTCTGTAATGACGGAGAGAATGCGCTCAAGCAGGCTCTTGCGAAACGGTTCAAGCTGCGGGCTGGAATCTCCGCCCGCCAACTCTCGTGATGACACTGCAGCCCGATCGCTCCCCATCCTGTTTACCTAGCAAAACTCATGCCAGAGAATTTGCCTGTAGAAAATCACCGAAAGTGTAAAAAAAACAATTACGGAGTGTCAATTCAGTGTCGTAACTTTGACAGTGTCAGGCTTGCGTCAGTACGGACGTTGCTTCTCCGCGCGCCTTAGTCTGTGGCAATCTAAATTAGCCGGATAGGTTTGCGGTGACGCTAAAACTTGCCAATAGAAGCGTCATCTTGGGGAGCGAGTTCGATTGCTCACGTCACTTGGCCCCTTAGTTGCGGGCTGGGCGCGTAGTGATCGATAACATGACTGACTATCCGCAGGCATCTTGGGGGGATCCAAATATTCCGGCGTCGGCCGCGAACACGCAAAATACGGGATTGGGGCATTTCTTGAGCCGACAGTCGTCCTCGAGTGATCTCTGAACAAAACGAATGAGAGGAAGTACATGGGTAAGCACATCAGTATCTCACCCAACGAAGCTGCAGATCGACTCGCAATACGCGAGCTCGTTGAGGCCTACGCACATTGCGCTGATCGCCGCGATGCAAGCGGACTGGATTGAGGAGCGCTTTCTGTCATGACAGCGACCAACGAGGTGACTTCGGGTGCGTCGAGGAGTGTTCCCATTGCCGGCCAAAAGCGTCTAGTGATTGTGGGCGCGAGTGGAATGGTCGGCGGATATGCCCTTCGCTACGCGCTGGATAACGCCGCCGTCAAAAGTGCGACTTCGATTGGGCGTAAGAAGCTTGGGATCTCGCACCCCAAGTTGAATCAGGTTCTGCATCAAAACTTCGCAGACTGTTCCGCACTCGCGGAGACGCTCTCGCGCCAGGATGCGGCGATCTATTGCCTGGGGACGTATACCGGGACAGTGTCGGACGCTGAACTCCGCACCATAACCGCCGACTACACGATCGAGTTCACGCGAGTTCTCCGTAACAGCAGTCCGAATGCCGAGTTCTCGTTCTTGAGCGGGAATGGTGCCGACCCGACGGGACGAAGTCGGCTTGCCTTCGCGCGCTACAAAGGAATGGCCGAGAAGGCATTACTCGCAGCCGGTTTCCCGCGCGTTTACCTTTTTCGGCCCGCGTATATCTACCCTGTGCAGCCGCGAAAGGAACCGGCCTTCAGTTATCGACTGATACGCGCAGTCTATCCCCTGTTTCGACTGCTGTTTCCGAACCAAGTAATTCGCGCTGACGACTTGGCGTGGGCAATGGTGGATGTTGTGCTTCGCCAAGCACAGGCGCGGCAAGGCCCGGTCCTGGAAAACCGAGACATCCGAGCTATGGTCAGGTCTCAAACGTCCGCGCGGGATCGCGTTGCGTGATTGATCCAGCCCGGTTGTTTTCTTGCTCCATTTAAGACTCCCGCGTTAAGACTCCCGCGCCGATCAGCGTTTCATGGCGATTGCGAGTGGCTCTAGAAGCAGCAGGAGCCGCTAGAGGCCTTCGATCGCTCGTGTGGTGCAAATAGACCCTCAGCATTCTGGGTCGGATCTACGAAATAGCCCCCCATATAGAGATCATGATGGTGCACCCAGGACATACGGTAAGCTGGCTAGCTTATGCCGCTCCAGCCTATTTCAGGAGATGGTGGCTGCAAGCGTGCAGTGTTCGCGCACCAGTGAATCAGATACCTTTCCGCCAGCGTCGATCGTTGTCCGCCTTAACCTCGACGGTGATGGAACCATCCGCATTCAACGGTTGTTCGCAAGCCCATGCCACGGACCTTTCTACTCCTGGCCGGATTTCAAGCTTCGCGGAAAGATTGATCGCCCCGGTGTAACCCTTGGGCAGCAGGAAGGAGGCTTGGCGAACTCCGCCGCCATAAGGGTGGCCGGCATCCAGGCTGCCACGGAGTCGGAATTTTCCATCTGGGCTTTGCAGATTCAGCCACAACACGCCTGGGACACCCGCTACGCCGCTGTTTGAAACATTCACGATCAGTTCTGACGTGCCATACCTTTTGCGTTGCCACACCCACGAAGGACGAAGTCTGTATCCAAGTTTGCTCCGCAGGCGTGCGAAGCCCCGAGGATAAACCTCGTTGTAGTGGGCGAGATTGTCAGACTCTGTCCACAGCCCCCAATAATTTGCTTTCACGTCAAGAACATGGAGCATGTAGTTTTCAAGCAGATTTATTCCCGCCGAATCCTTCCCGATTTTTTCCAGGTTATGCTCGCGAAAAGTGCCGTCTTCCAAAATAACGGCGAGCCATGCCGGCCGATTCGCCAATTCTTCAATTTGGATTGGTTCCTCGACAATGATGCTGTCGGAACGCAGCCATGCACCTGCCCGTACCGCCATATCCAACGTGGTGCGATTGCCCACGTTGCTGATATCGGGTTGCGTATTGCAGGCCAGCGGAGTCCTTTTCCACGTGTCGAGTTGCCGGGCTGTCATTTGGACAAATGTCCGTTCGGCAGTTACGTACTCAGGAAAGGGGTTGGGGAAATCATTAGTATGCCCTTCGCCCCAGAACCCGTACTGCATGAGGTCAACCCATTCCACCAGAGGGTCACCGTCAAAGCGTTGCGCCAAAAGGTCATTCAATTCCGCGAAGGCCTTTTGAAATTCAGGATGGTCATACCTGGGCTCCATGTACTCGCCATCGCTGCCGGGAATGCGCCCAATTTTCACCATGGGCACGCGGTCACGCAGAAAGTAGGGAAGCGCAAGGTCTTTCGGCTGAAACGATTGATTCGAGAGTTGCACCCGGAATGCAACCCGGAGCCCTTTGCGTTTCGCGGCATCGAAAGTGAGTGCCCAAACCGGGTCGAGGTCGAGTCTGCCGGGGCGCGACTGAACATTGCGCCAATCACATCGGATGTAAAGAACGTCGACGAATGGCAAACTCGCCATTTTTTCTACGTGCTGCTCCAATGTTTCTCGGCCTGCACGGGCCGCAAGCGATGGACCGCTTTCCTCCCACGTATAGCCCACCAACCCCAGGCCAGGATTTCGCAGAGGCTTCTCCGAGGGTGTTGTGAACAACACGGTTTGCCAGCCCTGATCCTGATCGACATCGAACGGTCCTTGATTCAAACGCTCGCGCACGAGTGGGCCCGATCCAAACTCAGATTCTTGCCAAAGGTGCGGCGGTACGTCGGCATACGCAGCCAGTGCTGGCAGCAGCAGCGCTCCTTTTAACAGATCGCGTCTTTTCATAGAATTACCTCGGCAGTGAGCGGTCGCGACGGATCGACCAGCAACCAACACACTGCGGCCACCAGGCACAACCCAGCCGCGACGAGAAATGAGGTTGTCCAACCAAAGCGAACGGCAATCCAAGGAGTGAGAGATGCCGTCAGCGCGGCTCCCAGCTGACACCCCATATTCATGAAGCCGGATACCGAGCCCGACGACGCGCCGGCAATATCGGCCGTCACTGACCAGAACGAACTCTGCGACAGATACAACGCACCTGCTCCACCCGCAAGCACGACGCTGGCCAAGCGGGCGCTTTGCACTTGAGATCCGAAAGCGATAAAGATTCCGGCGACCACGAGTGCGACTAACGCCAGACCACAGCGTCCAATCCGCGGCCCTTTCAATTTTGTGAGTCGGTCGTTGATCTCTCCGCCTAAAAGGCAGCCGACCAGCATGGCCAGAAATGGCAGCATGGTGTAAAACGCGCTTGCTTTCAAATCCAAGCCACGGACTTTGGCGAGATAACGATAGAACCAGCTAAAGAAGATCCATGCCACGTAGCCATAGCAGAAATAGCTGACAGTGAGGGCCCAGACTTCCTTGCTTTGCAGAACGCGGCTCCATGGTAGGAGTGATTTCGAATCGTTCTTCGACTCGGATTGCGTCAGACCAGAGCGGATCAACGCCAACTCGGAGGCAGAAACGCTTTTATGTTCAGCGGGTGTGTCGCGAGCGATAAAAAACCACACCGCGCCGGCCGCGAATCCGATGACGGCGCATACCCAGAACGATGACCGCCAGCCGTAACGAAGCATAATGTGGGTTATGAGTAACGGCGTAAGTCCGGCACCGGCGCCCACGCCGGCGAAAATCCATCCATTTGCGATGCCACGTTCCGTTGCCGGTATCCAGCGCGCAATGAATTGATTGGCCGAGGGATAGATCACGGATTCGCCGGCGCCCAGAAGAAAGCGGACCGCAATAAAAATGAACAGTGCGCCGCCAATGTTCGCGGGAACCATTGCAGTGAGGCCGGTAAAGATTCCCCACCACATGACGCCAGCGGCCAGCACGCGGCGCGGGCCGAAGCGGTCCGCCAGCCTTCCGCCGACAGTTTGGAAGAGCGCGTAACCCACCAGCATCGCACTGAACACTTTGCCCAGTTGTACATCGCTGAGATGGTAGGCCTCGGCGATGGATCCGCCGGCAATCGAAATGTTTACCCGGTCGAGATAAGACACGCCACTGAGGACGAACAGCCAGAACACGAGAAACCAGCGCATACGGCTCGTTCCAGCAGAGGTCATTGCCGATTCCTTTGATCTGCCGCCATTTTCAAAGCAAGCTCCGCATGGCCATGCGGAGACCGCTTCGATCTAGTCCGACAAAAAACAAGCTTTGTGAGCCGCAAGGATTCTCCCAGGTAATTCCCCGATGTAGTGTGGTTCGTCTTACGCAGCGTGTTCGCGGAGAAGTCCCGAGAGTTGCCGAGCAACAATTTTGTCTTCGCCAGGTTGAAGCATGAACGAGTTCATAGCCAGACCCGGTCGCCCTTCACCCGCGCCTATCGCAATGGATGGCTTCGATTTTCTTAGCAGCTTGGACGCCTGCTCGGCCGTCAATGAAATATGGGCAGGGTCCCATACGATACTCATGTGAGGCACATGATTGGCCATGTCGGGTAAAAAGTAAGATGTGCTGACCCCGGGAACTTTCGTGATTTCGCTGGAAATCAACTCCAGCCGGCCCTGCCATTCCTTGGTCAGAGCGTCATGATCTTCGGCGAGAAAAAGTTCGAGCGCCTTCACCATGCCCACGATTTCTTCTTTGCCCACTTTCTGGCTGCGGCCCAATGTGTCTTCGTTCGGACAGTTGTTCGCCAGGGCGTTGGCCACCAGATCCTTGCGGCCGATTAACATGCCGGCACACTGAGGTCCGCGAATTGCCTTGCCGCCACTGAAGGTCACCAGATCGAAACCCATGTTGGCGTAGTCCCACAGATGAGACACAGGAGGCGTATCGGCTGCAGCGTCGTTCATGCAAGGGATGTTGTATTGCTTCGCAAACTTAATCCACTCCTCAATTTTGATCTGCCCCGAGGCATTGGCGAAGTTAGAGAAGTGCATCATCGCCGTGCGATCGTTTACTGCGGCATGCAATTGGTCGACGGTTTCGATCTCGATAAGTTTGATTCCCGTGGATCGCAACTGGTGATCAAACGGATTGCGATGCGACTTCTGGATAATCACTTCCGATTTCATCCCGGTGAGGTCGGGCAATTGCCGGATGAATGTTTCGTTCCCGCCCGTCAGAATTCCCGCCAGTCCCGATTGAATGGCAGCCGCTGCGCCCGACGTTACCAGCGCTGTATAACCGTCCGGCAACTTGAGCATTTCAGCGATGCGATGGCCAGCGGCCACTTCCAGATCGTTGATGCTGACGAAGTGGCGCCCCGCCATGCTCATCACCGCTTCGAGTTCCGGGTGAGGAAGGGAACCGCCCAGCACCGTCATGGTCCCCACACAATTGATCACCGTAGTAAGCCCCAGTTCTTCAAAAGGATTCCCGGTCTGTCCAAAGCCGCTTACGCGGGCGCTGGGAGCACCTGACTGACGGTTCAAGGAGAACAACTTGCGCGGCGCCAGGAGAGACCCTGCGATCACCCCGACTCCTCCGAGAAAACCACGTCGATTCCACTTCGAGCTCAGTTGCATGAGATTCTCTCCTCGTTCATCTGGCGGTCACTCTCTTAGCATTCACTGCGGCGATGCAATCGATCTTCACTGAGATACTGAACTGAATTCGGAACTGTTCTTCCATGCTGCGAGCCGCTTAGAGAGGTTTTGCAAACGCTGCCTCTCCGCCAACACTCTTTCGCGGTGGCAATTGGTTGTTGGTCGTCTGGTGTCCCAGTTCCCGCGAGACTTGCAATCCTGCGGCTTGAATTAGCGGCGCGAGTTGTCGCAAACGGGTGACTGACATGCGTACCGTTGGTGCGGTGATGCTGAGGCTGGCATTCACTACTCCGACGTGGTCCCAAATGGGTGCTGCAATACAGCGAATGTGGAGTTCGTGCTCCTCTAGATCGCAGGCGTAGCCGTTCTTTCGGACCCGGCACAGTTCAGCTTCCAGTTCCTGCAGGTTCCCTGCTGTGTTCGGCGTCAGCCGCTTCAGCCCTAGCTGGGGAAGAATTCGTTCTCGTTCCTCTCCCGGCAGGTAAGCCAGCATGACCTTTCCCACGGCAGTGCAATACAACGGGACAGCCGCGCCGATGCGGGAGTGGATGCGCAATTGTTCCTGTGAATCCAGCTTCTCGACGTAAACTGCGGACAAGCCGTGGCGCACGGTCAAATGAATGGTCTCGCGCGTCTGCCGGTTCAATTCCTGAAGGTATGGCAGACTCACCCGGCGAATGTCGAGCTGGCCCAACGCCGCTTGCCCAATGGCGAAACACGCGATTCCCAGTTGGTACACGCCGTCTCCGCTGGAGTTCAAGAAGCCCGAAGTCTTCAGGTTCGCCAGGAAACGATGGATCGTGCTTACCGGCAACCGCGAGCGGTCCGCAACTTGTTTTGCAGTGAAGCCATGCGGCGACTCGCTGAAGAGTTGCAGCAGGCGCAATCCGCGCTGCAGCGCCGTGATGTTGTAGCTTCGCTTTGGAGTATTAGCCATGTGCTCTGAGAAAATCGGAGCCGCTACAAAATGAAAGTGCGAATTATCTGATGAAAGTAGATTTTGTGCAATGAGTTTCTTTGCCTCACAGTCTGCCGAACTTCTTGACCGCCTCTATGATCGATTTTGTTTGTTCGATCACGGCATACATTGAGTGCTCTTTGAAATCCATTTGTTGTGCGAGGGTGAGCACTTCCTGGGCCTTGGCCCTGGGGACCACTACGACTCCATCGCTATCGGCGACGACAATGTCGCCCGCATTGACCGGCACTCCGTCGCAGGTCACCGGAATCTGGGATCCCCCGAATCGATAATGGTGCACAGAGGTTGACGGCACGATGCCAGTCGCATACACGGGGAACCCGATCTTGCGCAAATAGGCAACATCGCGCACTCCCCCATCGATCACAGCGCCGGTGTAACCGCGCGCCGCCATGGCCGTGCCCATCAACCCGCCCATGCCGGCGATGTCTTCGCCGTCTTCGAGCACCATCACGTACACGGAATCGGGAGGGCCCTGATCAATGGCTGCCAGCATCCCGTTCAACGCAGCTGGGTCGCTGTTGCCTTCGTCTTTCTTGAGCAGCACCGTTCGCGCAAAGCCGGCAAACTTGGTGGTGAAGAGCGGATGCATGCGGTGACTCATGTACATGCGCTGGCCGGTCAATTGCTCCAGTGCATCCGAGACCGAAGCCACTTCCACACGGCGGAAATCCGCAATCAAATTGTTGTCAGACTGCGATATGGTGGTTCCCACAGCCGACTGCGCCCGCAGGAGCCCAGCGCCGCACAAAACCGCGCACAAACTGCCAATGGATAACAAAAATGCCAGGATGGTATGGGATTTCACCCAGCCGCGAAACTTGTTCATTTCATCCTCCGCAATGTATACATGTGCGCAGACTCTAACACTGCTTTTCATTGCGTGGAAGAGCCAATCCATTCATCACAAAGGGAACGGAAATGAAAAGCATCATACCGACGAAAACTTTCCGCTTATTCACATGCGCCGTCGCACTCCTGTCTCTCACGGTCATGGCGGAGCGGCCTAGCTCTGGCCAGGAACGAAAAGCGGTGAATCTATCGTCCGCTAAAGGCCTTCCTTTCAGCGACGGAATCGTGGCCGGGAACACTCTTTACATCGCAGGCCAAGAGGGTGAGGACGAGTCCGGAAAGCTGGTCGCAGGGGGCATCGGCCCGGAAACGACGGCGGCGCTCGCAAATGTCCAAAAGGTCCTCAAGGCCGCCGGCTTCAGGTGGAAGGACGTGGTTAGCGTCACCGTCTATCTCGCCGACATTCACGAGTTCGGGGACATGAACCAGATTTACAAAGCCGTCCTGCCTGATCCCAAGCCGGCCCGCGCGACGATTCAGGCTGCTGCCCTGGTCAACAATGCCCGGATTGAAATCTCGGCAATCGCAGTAAAGCGGAAGTAGGTTGCCTACGGGCAGCTGCTTGCTAACAAAGCAAAACGAGGAAACGCAATAAAACGTAAGGAAACGCAAATAAAAGTTGACAATCCAGCCGCGATTGAGATAAATGGTTAACTCCATCGTGTATGGACTTTCAAAGCCCGAATCAGGATTTCGTCAGGTGAAAAATCGTATTTTGCTTTCGTAAACGCGCATCCGCCGTGGATCCATCGTACCGGGAGTGCATCGCTGTAGGGGAAGCAGGACTCTTGCGAATACTGCATCAATGGCGAGCCGTCTCCAGCCTGCTGGTGGCCGTGGGACTGTTTTCTTTTACTTCATTGCATGCGCAGCGATCGGCCGACGCGAGCCCCCCCGCTGCATCGCTTAGTGCCTCTGAAGGACGCGCTCTTTTTACAACGAACTGTGGCGCCTGTCACGGGGCGGATGGCCGCGGCGGGGAACGTGCGCCGGATCTTGCGACGGCTTCTGAAGTACAGCAGTTATCGGACAGCGACTTGATGCGCATTATCCAACACGGAATCTCCGGTAAGGGTATGCCCGCCTTTAGCCTGCTGTCCACGGAAAGGGTAAGAGTCATCGTCAATTATTTGCGGGCCCAGCAGGGGAAGGGACAGGTTGTTCCACTTGACCTTCCAGGGGACAAGCGTGTGGGAGAATCACTTTTTTTCGGGAAAGCGCAATGCTCTACCTGTCACATGGTCAACGGGAAAGGCGGTTTTATTGCAAGTGATCTCTCGCTCTATGGATCGCATGAGACGGCGGCCCAAATTCGCGGAGTGATCACCGATACCAAGAACAACTTGCCGGCGCGATCCAATGCCACCACCGTGGTCACTCGGACGGGAGAGAAAGTTACAGGAATCGTCAGAAGCAGCGATAATTTCTCCATTGCGCTGCAAACGCTCGATGGATCTTTTCAGTTTTTTCAGAAGTCTGATTTGAAACAAATAGACATGGAAGCGCATTCACTGATGCCGGAGAATTACGGCTCCACGCTCAACAGCGATGAACTGAACGACCTGATTGCCTATCTGCTCAACGTTGGGACAGAAAATGCCAGCCATGTCACCGCACAACCTCCCAGATCGCACAACAATGATTTCGACAGAGAATGAATCGCCACGGCCAATTGTCATTTGTCCAACCGTTTCCATAGGAGGCTGCATACCTTGTTGCTGTCACGCAGACGTATAAAGACACTCTCGATATGTGCAATTGCTGGGATCGCGCTCCTAAGTGGCATCTTGTGCAAAGCCGTTCATGCTCAAGCTCCCAAGGCTACTTTTGAGCTGCAGGGAATCTCTCCTTTTTTTTGGAACTTAGTGGATCACAATGCGCCACTGGCCACGGTTGCCTCTGGGTTTGGTTTTACCGAGGGGCCAGTCTGGGACAAGGCCGGCTATCTATGGGTTAGTGATGAAGTCATAAACAAGATTTTTCGGATAACTCTCGCTGACGGCCAAAAGCACGAGGTGATAGCTCTGGGAGACCCCGACGGTAATACTTATGACAAGCAGCTGCGTCTTTTGGATTGCGCCAGCGTCTTGCGCGCGGTGATCCGGCTATCCCCGGACGGTAAGAGCTACGACATTCTTGCCGACCACTATCAAGGGAAACGCCTCAACAGCCCGAACGACGTCGTCGTTGGTCCGGACGGCGCGATTTATTTTACCGATCCAATTTCTGATCTGCCCGCCGGGCAGAAACAGGAGATTCCCTTCAAGGGCGTCTATCGAATCAGCAAAAATGGCCAGTTGCAATTACTGACCAAAGACTTGACGGAGCCCAACGGGCTTGCTTTTTCGCCTGACGGGAAGAAGTTCTACGTGGATGATTCCGAGCAACGGAACATTCGTGTCTACGACTTCCAGCCGGACGGCACCTTAGCCAACGGGCGGATCTTTGGGGACGAGAAGGCGGTATCAAAGGGTGGTGTGCCAGATGGGATGAAGGTGGACATGGAAGGGAACCTGTACGTCGTGGGGCCGAAGGGTATTTGGGTGTGGAGTCCTCAAGGCATTCATCTCGGAACCATCGTAGTTCCGGAACAGCCGGCAAATCTCGCCTGGGGAGATGCGGATTACTCAACCCTGTACATAACGGCCGGAACTTCGGTGTACAAGATTCACACAAAGGTGCACGGGTTTGTTCCGTATTTATGAGCAATATAGCGTGCGATGGGGGTTCAATGAGCAACTTATTGAGACGTGTTTCGCTGGTTCTTCTTCTGTCGTCATTGCTTGTTGCGTCGGGTGCGAATCTCTTGGCGCAGGGCGTCGCTGAGGCGAAGAGTGCATCCGCCAGCCCCAGCATTTTGGCGAACGGAACTCTCTATATCTCCGGTCAAAGTGGCCGGAAATCCGATGGCACCCTTGCCAGTGACTTGCAACAACAAGTCGGCGAGTCGTTGAAAAACGTACAGCGCGTCCTGCATCAATCAGGCATGGATTTTGGGAACGTGGTTTGGATGAATATTTATCTGACCAATGCGCATGATATCGATGCGATGAACGACGTTTATTGGAAATCTATTGGTACTAATCCTCCGGCCCGGACTGTTCTGGTGGTGGGGGCTCTCCCCAATGGAGAGAATGTCGAAATCAACTGTATAGCCGTCCAAAATACCAGCCAGCGACGCAGCATCTGGCCCCAGGGATGGCCTCAAGGGCAACACATAGATCCGCCCGCGATCCAAGCGGATGATGTTTTATACATGTCCGCGCAGGGAGGAACCGATCCGCTTACCGGCAAATCAGCGGGAGATTTTTCTGCTGAGACCAAGCAGGCCCTCGATAACGTGGCGACGATCTTGAAGACGGCCAACATGAGCATGAAAAATGTTGTATGGGTGAACCCCTACATGAGTGTTGATGGCCAATATGACGTGATGGGAAAGGTTTATAGGACCTATTTTGAATTTGGGAATACGCCAGGACGGGGAACGATTCAAGTTATGGGCCTTCCGGATGATCATCACGTGGTTTTTAGCTGCATTGCCGGTGCCGATCTCGCTAAACGCAAGGCCGTCCGTCCCAAAAATATGCCACCGAGTCCTACGGCAAGTCCTGGCGTTCTTTATGGCGACACCTTTTATCTTTCCGCCAAGGATGGGTTCATCCCGGACCAGGGAATCGTGACCCCCGATTTCGACTTGCAGCTTCGGCAATCCATGCGCAATCTTCTGGATGGCCTGCAGGAAGCTGACATGAGTTTTTCCGATGTCGTATTCTCCACGGTTTATCTGCGGCAGATTCAGGACGCCGATCGCATGGATAATCTCTATGGAAAATTCTTTAAGGGCAAGTTTCCCGCACGAACGACTCTGCAACAGAATGCTGACCAGAAGTCTGAGGCTGCTGAACAAATTTCATTTATTGCGGTTCGAACGCCGAAACATTGAGTACGAGGGGTAACCCATATGGAACCGAACTTGAAAATGCAACGTAGAACGTTTGTTAAATGGCTCTCCGCCGTCCCCCTTCTTGCACAAGTGGGCATCCAGCAGGCATTTGGAACAGGCTGGGCCGGGGTAGCGAAAGACTCCACCGATAACATTTACACGCGTATTGGTATAAAACCCGTGATCAACGGACGTGGAACATGGACCTATCTGAGCGCCACGCTGGAATTGCCGGAAGTGAAAGCCGCTCAGGAGGCAGCGTCCCTGCACTACGTGAATATATTCGACCTCCAGCAAGCTGTCGGAAAACGATTGGCGGAATTGACCGGCGCGGAGTCGGGCATGATTACCTCTGGAGCTGCGGCCGCAATTGCTTCAGGAACAGCCGGGTGCATTGCGGGAACAGATCCGAAATCTATTTGGCAACTGCCGGATACTACCGGCCTGAAGCATGAAGTGGTCATGGTCGGCGGCCGCAGCCCGTTCGATAGCGCCATTCGATTGGCGGGTGGAAAACTGGTCGTTGTAGATTCATCCGAGCAAATGCAGAACGCCATCACTAGCAACACGGCAATGATCTATACGGGTTCGCTTCCTGACGAACTGGCCAAGGAGATTGCTATCGCCAAGAGTCGCGGCGTCCCGATCTTCATGGACGCGGCCGATGGCATTCCTCCCGTAGAAAACATCCGTTTGTTCGCGAAGATGGGTTGCGATTTATATACCGTCAGTGGCGGCAAAGGATTGTGTGGCCCGCAGTCGACTGGAGTTCTGCTGGGACGCAAAGATCTCATCGAAGCTGCCCTTGCAAACACAAGTCCGTGGGAGGGTGCCGTCTGCCGCCCCATGAAAGTTGGCAAAGAGGAAATCATGGGATGCCTCGCTGCTGTCGAGGCCCTTTTTAAGATGGACATGACGGCGCTCAACAAAGAATGGACGGGACGCGTCGAACGCATTGCCACACTCGTCGGGACAGTTCCGGGCGTCCAGACCAAAGTTTTTACGCCCACCACGGAGAACCAATATCCCACACTTAATATCTCTTGGGACCAGAAGGCGTGGGGCTATAGCACTCAGGATTGCGCGAAGGAGTTGATTGACGGGACGCCCAGCATTGCAGTAATGAGTCGTGACAACCCAAGTGACGTTCTGCGCAAGCTTCCTCACGAACGTGTTGAGAGGTCTGACGCAGAGGATAAGCTTCAGATCATATCCATGACCCTGAAGCCGGGCGAGGATATTATTGTTGGTAAAAGACTGCGCCAATTGTTGACCGCAGCCAGGTCTAAAGGCGCCTAAGAAAAAGGGAAGCGTCAACAATTGGAGGCATGGAGAAATGAAATTACATTGTTTCAAGTTGGGTTTGGCGCTCGGCGTTATGGTATCCATGGCGAGCGCTCAAAGTGCGAGCGCGGCCTCACATTCTCCGTGTCAGATCCGCCCCATCGTGTTCGAGGGCTGGCAAGCCCAGGAAGTCACGAACGACTGGTTGCGATTAACTTTTGTACCGCAACTTGGCGGCCGGTTGATGCAAGTCGCATTCAACGGGCATTCCTATTTATTTGTCAACCCACAGTACAAGGGAAAGTATATTGCTCCCGCTGAGGCGGCGGGCCGCTGGATTAATTACGGTGGCGACAAAATCTGGCCTTTACCCGAGGGCAACGACGACGAGCAGCATTGGCAGGGAGCCTCCACCGAACTGGACGACGGGTCTTACGCTTTTTCCATTCTGTCGCAAAAAGAAAAGTGTACTGTGCGTCTGGAAGGTCCTCCTGATCCGCCTACGGGATTGCAATACACCAGGGAGATCAGCATTGGAAGTGATTCTCCGGAGATTTATTTTCATGCCATAACCAAAAATTTTACCGGCCATACGATTGAATGGTCGGTACAGTCTGTGTCGCAATATGATTTAGCAGACGCAAGAGATCGCAGCCAATACAACCACGACTTCTGGGCGTTTACTCCAGTAAATCCTCATTCCTCGTATTTACTTGGATATCACGCTCGGGATGGTCTGGCGAATGATCCGTCCTACAGCGTAAAAGACGGCCTATTCCGCATAAATTGGCGGTATCTGGAAAGTGAAGTGTGGATCGATTCTACGGCCGGCTGGCTCGCTCTGGTGGACGGTTCAAATCAGTATGCGATGGTTGAGAAGCACAACTATGTAGAAGGAGCGTCTTATCCGGGGAAAGCTTCCGTTATTTTTTATAAAAATGGGCCCACGGTAGAACTGGATAAGCAGGGCGTGCCATACCTCTCTTCGAAGAACCTCGAAGAGACCCCATATTACATGGAAGCGGAACTCAATAGTCCTATGGTGGTGTTAGCGGCGGGAGAAACCTATGCCATGGACACATCGTGGTTTCCTTCGCGGATGGGGCGCGATTTTCATACTGTTACTGACGCTGGTTTGGTTGGTCAACCTCTGGCCGCCACCAGAGATGGCGGAAATATAAATCTCAGTGGCAGCTTTGGAGTTTTCTTTCCTGGAAAATTAGAGGCATATCTATATGACAGAAGCGGTCTGGGAACAGCCCACGTTTCACTCCAATCCGTAAATCCGCAGGAGGAAGTTGAACTTCACCAAGCCATTGCAGCAGCCAAGGATATCGTGCGAGTGTCGGTGCACCTGATTGATGGCAATGATGTTGACCGGGGGGCTCTTGGAGAAGTATTCGTTACCCCGGACAGCGGAGGGCACTGAGTTTGATGATTGTGAATATGCGACGTATCTGGCGTGCGGCAGTTTACGGTTCTGTGTTATTTGTCTGTGCAGCCAGCCCGAGCAAGAGTCAAACTGTGACGGCGAATGCGGACGTGCAATCAACCCAGTTGCTTTCCCACACGATTGCAGAGAATTGGCCTTCTTATAACGGCGATTACACCGGAAGGCGCTATAGCAGTCTTACCCAAATAAATCCCGAAAATGTTGGCCAGCTTCGTGCGCAATGGGTGTTCCATAGCAAGAACGCCGGCACGCTGGAAGTTACTCCTGTGGTCATGAATGGCGTGATGTACGTCACCGCGTCCAACGATGTGTATGCCCTCGATTCAATCAATGGACGAACTCTGTGGCATTATTCACGCCCGGTGTCCAGTGGCCTGGTCGATGATGCTGCCGGGCATATCAACCGGGGCGTCGCTTTATTAGGGACCCGCTTGTACACCGAAACCGACAATGCCCACTTATTGTGCCTGGATGCCCGATCCGGGCACTTACTGTGGGATGTAGCCTATGCGGACTGGAACAAGAATTATGGAGCCACCAGCGCTCCGTTGATCATTAAGGACAAAGTCTTGGTGGGAACTTCTGGCGGCGATTCCGGAGTGCGTGGTTTCGTCGCGGCATACGACGCGATTACGGGGAGCCTAGTGTGGCGACTCTGGACAATTCCGGGTCCGGGAGAGTTTGGCTCCTCAAGCTGGCCAGGAGACGCTTATCTGCACGGAGGCGGCACAACCTGGATGCCGGGAACTTATGACCCTGAATTAAATACTGTCTACTGGGGCACTGGCAATGCCGGCCCGGATTACGATGGCGACGTTCGTCCCGGAGATGATCTTTACACGGCGAGCGTGCTGGCAATCGATCCGGACACGGGGAAATTGAAATGGTATTTCCAATTTACCCCACACGACGTATATGACTACGACGGAACTCAAACGCCGGTTCTGATTGATAGGGTTTACCAGGGACAGCCCAGAAAGCTTCTAGTCGAGGCAAACCGGAACGGATTCCTCTACGTTCTTGATCGCACCAATGGCAAGTTCTTGTCCGCGACCCAGTTTGCGACAAGATTAAATTGGGCCAAGGGAATTGACGCCAACGGCCGACCCATAGTCTCGGACTTAAAGCCCACTGCCAACGGCACACTTATTTGTCCCGGTGATATTGGAGGAACCAACTGGTTTTCTCCCTCCTACAGTGAATTCACGCATGAATTCTATGTGTCAGCGTTTGATGACTGCTCAACTTACTTCAGAAAGCCAGAGGTCTTTGCGGAAGGCAGCAACTATTACTCGACTGGAACCACGCATGATCTCAAAGACCGGGGGAAGAAGGCGCTTCTGGCATTTGACCTCGATAAAAATAGTTTTACCTGGCGTTACATGCAAGAGGGAGACTCGCGTTCCTGGGGCGGCGTCATGACAACCGCATCAGGCTTAGTGTTCTTTGCCGACGATGCCGAGTCTTTCGAAGCAGTCGATGCCAAGACCGGAAAATCTTTGTGGCACTTTAATACCGGACAGACATTGCATGCGTCTCCAATGAGTTATTCAGTTGACGGCAAACAGTACGTTGCCATTGCATCGGGCGACGACTTATTTAGTTTCGCGTTACCCTGATGATCCATTTGGTGGCTTTGTGGACACCAGGCTTTTTCGTCGAGCAATATTTCTGTAACCCGATGGCGAAGCTTAGGTCGGGTCGATTGGTTCTTGCCTCGATAGAGATTAAGGAGAGTTATGTTGCGTGGGCATGGGCTTCACAACAAGGTGAATAATCGGCGGTCTTTCATCAAGTTCCTGGCAGCAGCCCCTCTATTCGCCACCATTGCCTCTCGCAGTGTTGCGAGTACGGTGGCCGCCACTGCCCGAAAATCTGTCTCCTCGGATGTTTATACCCGTCTTGGGGTCCGGCCATTTATTAATGCGCGCGGGACGTGGACCTATCTGAGCGGCTCGCTCGAACTGCCGGAGGTGCGGCGGGCGGTGGAGGATGCATCCCAGCATTTTGTTGACATGTTTGAATTGCAGCGTGCAGCCGGCAAGCGGCTTGCGGAACTTTCAGGAGCGGAATCTGGAATGGTCACTTCCGGGTCAGCGGGCGCGATGGCGGTGGCGACTGCCGCTTGCATTGCCGGGTCTGATCCCAAGAATGTTTGGCAATTGCCCGACACCACCGGCTTGAAGCATGAAGTGGTTATGCTGGGAGGCCGAAGTGCATTCGATAACGCGATCCGCCTGGCGGGAGGCAAATTAGTGCTTGCCCACGAAGTGGAAGATCTGCAGGCGGCCATGAATGATCAAACCGCAATGGTTTACACAACTTGGCGAGATGACCGTCTTTTGAAAGCGCTGGAAATCACGCGCAAGGCAGAGGTCCCCATGTTGCTGGACGATGCGGCGGGCATCCCACCGTTTGAAAATCTTACGCGCTACGCAAAAATGGGGGTTGATCTTTATTGTTTCAGCGGCGGAAAAGGTTTGCGCGGCCCGCAATGTTCCGGGATACTGTTGGGCCGGAAAATCTGATCGATGCGGCCCTGGCAAATAACAATCCGTGGGAAGGCTCCGTGTGCCGGGCTATGAAGGTAGGCAAAGAAGAGATAGTCGGCATACTTGCAGCCGTTGAATATTGGTCGCATGCAGACCTCGGAGCATTAAACAAAGAATGGAGCAGCCGGGTCGAACGCATCGCGAAGTTAGTGCAGACAGTGCCGGGAGTGACAACCTCCATAGAGATTCCTGAAGGTGGGAATAGCTATCCGACTCTGACGGTGATGTGGGACGAAAAGCAGTTTGGCTTGACGGTCGCCCAATGCGACCAACAACTACGGGAAGGCGAACCCCGCATTGAAGTGCTGACGAATACCAATCCCAGCCTGGTTCCGGTTGTCCGCGAAGGCAATGATCCTAAAAGAAAACAGGGACCTCATCCGAATCGGTTGCAAATTATCTCAATGACCTTACGGGCGGGGGAGGATCTAACCGTTGGAAGTCGTCTACGCCAGATCCTTGCCAACGCTCGCAAACAAGCGATGTGAGCGGGGTTTCTAAGGATAGAAGGTGTCCGGCGAGAATTGTTTCACTCACTTTCGTATATTGTCGTTAAGTTTCGTTTATAATGATTACGCAATCAAACGAAACCATCCAAACAATCTATGAAACTAGTGATCTGCAACAACAAATTTGCACTCGGCAGGACCGCCGCCCAACAAGCTGCCACCGCCATACGGAATGCTGTCGTGGAGAATGGCAAAGCCCGCATTATTGCCGCCACTGGAGCCGCTCAGTTTGAGTTTCTTGACGCTCTCACTTCCATGCCGGAAGTCGACTGGCAGCAAGTCGCCATGTTTCACCTGGACGAATACATTGGTCTGCCTGATTCCGATTCCCATCCCGCGAGCTTTGTTAAATTTTTGCAGGAACGATTGATCGGTAAAGTTGCGATCAAAGAAACCCATTTATTAAGTGGTCAGGAAGATCCTGCCGTCGTGATCAGTCGCGTCGGCAAAGCCCTGAGCAGCGGACCGATTGATGTCGCATTTGTCGGTATCGGAGAGAATGGCCATCTGGCGTTCAATGATCCTCCCGCGGATTTTGAAACGGAAGAGCCTTATATCGTTGTAAATCTCGATGAGGCTTGCCGGCGACAGCAACTCGGCGAAGGATGGTTCCGTTCTCTTTCTGACGTCCCACGTCAGGCAATCTCCATGAGCGTGAAGCAGATTCTGAAAGCGAAGGAAATCATCTGCATTGTTCCCGATGCGAGAAAAGCAGAGGCGGTGAGGGCTTCTTTTGAAGGCGAGATCAGCCCCTTGGCCCCGGCTTCGATTCTCCGAACGCATCCCAACACGACTGTGTATCTCGACACCCATTCCGCCGCCCTGTTGAAACCTTCCACCAAGGAATTGCGATTGGGCGGTTGAAAACTGGGTTCGCGTTGTTGGCTTCAGATCGGCCGGACCAGTCCTTTTTCGGTAGCGCGTGTGTTACGGACCAGCAGCAGTACCAGAATCATTCCCACCAATGGAATCAATCCGGCCGCGACCATGATGGGATCGAACATATGTGTCGTCATGGCCTGGCGCGCATCTGAAAGGTGGCCGACGAGCAGGAATGCGCCGATGGTGCCCAAGCCTGAAGCAGTGCCGCCCATACCGCTAACCGTTGCCACGGATGCCGTGTCGTAGAGGTCTGAAGGCAGCACATTCGCGATCGTGCTGAATGAAGCGTAGGAGAACGTGGCAAGGGCGAAGAGCGCTGTTATCAGATAAAGGTTGGTCGTGAAGATGGTGGGGATCAGCAAGGTGACCCCGATTCCGCCAAAGATCACCACCGCTTTTCGTGCCCAACCCAGAGACCAGTCTCGCTTAATCAGATAGCCGGAGACGATTCCGCCGAAAAAATTACCCAGATCGGCGGCAATGAAAGGGACCCAAACAGCGATCAATCCGCTTTTGAGGTCAATGCCTTTCGCTACTAAATAGATGGGGAACCAGTCAGTGACAAAAAACCACACTGGATCGGTGAATCCACGCGCGACGATTGTCCCCCAAGTCTGAGGCAGGCGGAGAAGGTCGAGCCATCGAGATCCGAGATTGCTCTCGAATGCAATCGTGTTCTTATCTGCTGCAAGCATTTCACTCTCGGCTTTAGAAATCAAAGGATGCGATTGAGGCGGGTGATAAAATCGCCGCCAGAAAATCAACCAAATGAAGCCGAGTAACCCCGGAAGCATGAATGCCGGACGCCATCCAAAGCGAGAATAAATTCCCAGAATGAGGAAGGGAGCAATGGCTCCTCCAATGGACGAGCCGCTATCAAACAGCGCCGTTGCCAGGCCTCGTTCCTGCTTCGGAAACCACTCCGAAACAGCTTTGGTGGCCGCCGGCCAATTTGCCGATTCTCCTGCTCCCAACCAAAAGCGGAAAAACATAAAGCTGCGAAAACCACTGGCTAATGGGGTCAGAAGGGAAATGAGTGAATACCAAATTACCGTGATGGTGAGGCCACGTCGGGTCCCAATGCGGTCCATCAATCTGCCGAATACCGACATTCCGATCGAATAGGCCACGCGGAAGGCAATTACTATGTATGCATAATCGGTGTTGGACCAGTGATATTCAATCTTGAGATAGGGTGCCAGGATTGACAGCGTCTGGCGGTCTATGTAATTGATGACCGTGGACGCGAACAATAGGCCGCCAATCCACCACCGCAAAGAAGGAATGCTGTGGCGATGGGCGGTAGGGTCAAGTGGCATGAGGTATTTTAGGCGCGATTATGGACGAGCTCTCAAGACTGGTGCTCCCTATAACTTCCTGACCAGCCTTCTGTTTTCGTTCAAGGGATCATACGACAAGTTAGTTAAACTTCGTTACCCACAGCGGCTGGAGCTGTGGGAAGGGCGCCGAGGGCGGAAGCATGACAATGCGGCAGATCATGGCTACGTCCAACCGACCTGGCGCCGTTATTTGCTCGAACGACATTCAAGCGGGAATCATCCTGTAATCACGACGGACAAAGCCGTCGTTTGGGGCGCGCAATCGTCCACGGGAAACGGCTACTATCTGCAATTTTCAACACGGGAGAGTCCACTCAGACCATTCAGTATGCCTGGAGAGATTTGGGGGTTACCGGCAACGAAATACAGGCTGCGGGACCTGTGGGAACAGAAAGATATGGGTCCGGCGGACACAATCAGTGTAACCTTGCTGTCGCATGGGAGCGTGCTGTACGGTGTGTCACCAGTTAACTAGGATTCACATTCAGTCGGTACCCGAAAATCATGGCTGAGAAGATTGACGCGCATCACCATCTCTGGCAGTACCAGATAGCGGACTACGGATGGATTGACGACAACATGAGTGCGCTGAAGCGCGACTTCCTCCCCGCCGATTTGGAGCGAGAGCTGCGGGCCGCCGGAATCGATGGAGCGGTTGCGGTGCAAGCTCGGCAGACGTTGGGCGAGACATCCTGGCTGTTGGACTTGGCGTCCCGATCAGCATTCATTCGGGGAGTGGTAGGCTGGGCGCCGATCAGCAGCGAGAATTTTCCGGCAGAGCTGGAGCGGCTGCGTTCCCAGGAAAAACTCAAAGGACTTCGCCATGTGATTCAGGACGAACCAGATGACAACTTCATCCTGGGCGAAAAGTTCAATGCTGGTATCTCCCGGCTGAAAGATACAAGTCTGGTTTACGATATTCTGATTTTCGAGAAGCATCTGCCCGCCACCATTCAATTTGTTGACCGTCATCCTCATCAAGTTTTTGTTCTCGACCACGCGGCCAAGCCGAAAATTCGCGATCGAGCGATGGATCCATGGCGAGCTCATGTCGCCGAATTGGCCCGGCGGGAAAATGTGTATTGCAAGATCTCGGGCATGGTTACGGAGGCGAATTGGTTGTCCTGGTCGAAAGAGGACTTATTGCCCTATCTCGAAGTGGTGTTGGAGTCATTCCGTCCACAGCGTCTCATGGTGGGATCAGACTGGCCGGTTTGCCTATTGGCAACCTCATACGGAAATTGGTTTAAGACCCTGAATGAACTATTGGGTGAACTCTCAAGGACAGAGAAAGACCAGGTGTTTGGAATGACCGCCAGCAAGGTGTATCACTTGCTGGATGAGTCAGGTCGTGGAGAAACCATGGCATGAAGGCGCTCGTTATTGAAGATGCGTGGTGAGCCTCTGAAGAATCGGTGGCCGACTGTTTAGTCAACCATCCGGGGCTGCTAATCTCAGCCTACCGGTCCGCTTCCTGCGGAACGCACACATGACCGGCACAAGTACGCAATCCAGGCTCGTATAGGTGGAAACAGCAACTGTGATCGCAGTATCGATATTTCCTCTAGCAGCAAATTTTGCTTGACAACCCAGCCAATAGAAACTAAAAGATCTAAATCGTAAGTATTCGTAAGTTTGCGTATCTCTCTCGTAATGATTCGCAATATCAGTACTTGCGGAGCCAATGCGAACGAGGAGGACCCATGTTCCGTATTTCAAGTGCTTCCTGGTGGATTTTGCTGGTCTGTTCCGTGCTCGGCCTAGCCGGGCTGGCCATTACCCAGGCCAGCTATGAGGCCCAAGTCCGCGGTGTGGTCACGGATGCCACCGGCGCTGTTGTGCCCAATGCGATCGTGACCATCACCGATGTCGGCACGAACATCGCGCACACCTCCAAGACGGACAGCTCGGGTGAATACCTCCTGCGGGCACTGCGGCCTTCGAATTACACGATCAAGGCGGAAGCGCCAGGTTTTCAGACGGTTGAACGAAAGGATGTGGTGTTGGCCGTCGATCAGGAAACCAGTCTGAATTTCACTCTGCGTGCTGCGGGCACGACCACCCAGGTCCTGGTGACCGAGACGGCTCCCTTGCTGGACACCGAGAACGCCACCATCGGCACCGACGTCACCAATGAATACGTGAAAGACATACCTCTCTATAACCGCAGTTTCTTTGGCCTCGCATTCTTGTCGGGTGGGGTCACGGAAACGGCCGGATCGGGTGTCACCGATTCGTATCCTGCGGGAACGAATTTCGTTTCGAACGGGCAGCGCAACGCGACTGCGGAAGTGCGCCTGGACGGAGCCTTGATCAGCGCGCCAGAGCAAGGTGAAGGCGCGACCACCAACGTTTATTACGAGCCGTCGGTGGAAATTATTCAGGAGTTCAAAGTCCAGAACAATAGTTTCTCGGCGGAATTCGGCAACAATGGCGGGACTGTAGTGAATATGGTCCTGAAAAGCGGAACCAACAACTTCCATGGCAGCAGCTGGTGGTTCTTGCAGCGTCCCGGAACGGACGCGCGAGACTTTTTTAATCCCGCCCCGGGGCAGAAGCCGGACCATGCACGAGACCAGTACGGGGTTGCACTGGGCGGGCCCATCAAGAAAAACCGCACCTTCTTTTTCTTTGATTTTGAAAAGGTGCGCGACAACGAGCCCATTAATTTTCTGGCATCCGTACCGACGAACGGGCAGTTCGGGACGTCGAATGAGCGGGCCGGCGATTTCTCGGGTGCGGCAAATCCTATCTACGATCCGCTGCAATGCGCCCCGCAGGGACCAGGCCAGCCTTGTATAAGGCCGCAGGTTCAAAGTGGCGGAAATCTGAATGTGATTCCGGCGAACGAAATCGACGCAATTGGGCAAAAGATCATCAACCTTTATCCCGAGCCAAACCTTCCCGGAGAATTCAACAATTACCGCTCGAACGCGGTCTCGCATGGTCCCCAATATCAGTTCGACATCAAACTTGACCATCAGATCAATGACAAAGAACGCGTTTCCGGCCGATACAGCAGGTTGCACAATAACTACATCACCCCAGAGTTATTTGGCGATGGAGAATTCAACGACGGGATTTCGAATGGTCCCCTGACCTCGCAAAACGTCTCGCTGGAGTACAACTGGACGCTCACTCCAAAAACGCTTTGGACTCTCCGCTTCGGTCTGGACCGAGCGAAGCAAGATGAGCAAACCGGCATTCCTCCTCTTGCGACCGCAGATTTGCCTGCGATCCTTGATGCCAACGGAGTGGACCGGATGCCGACCATCCAGATGTCCGGCAACTCGCCCTGGACCAGCCTCTTTGACCAGTGCTGCATTAATACGAATTTTGCTCACACGCTTTACAGTTACTCTACGGCCTTCGAAATCGTGCATGGTACACATCTTTTCAAATTTGGCGGAGAGCAACGAATATTCTTCAACGACTTCTTCCAGCCGCCCAACCCCACTGGGTTGTTCAACTTTACTGACGATGTAACTTCGCAGATCCCCAACAGTGGCGCTGCGGGCGGAACCCAAGGCAATCCTTTCGCCAGTCTTTTATTTGGTTTCCCGGACAACGGCAGCCAGATCAATATCTATCCAGCGGTCGAGAATAAATCCAAGGAAACCGGATTTTATTTCCAGGACGATTGGAAAGTGACTCCCAGGCTGACTGTGAATCTAGGCTTGCGCTACGAGTGGAGCACGCCCTATACGGAACGCGACAACGCAATCCAATTCAGCGACTTTTCCGGCAGCAGCGGTATTACGGTTCCCGATCTTGCGATCACCGGTCCGTTGCCGGGCTCCACGATATTTGCCACCAGCGGCAATAGAAATGTACCGGTGGACCGAAATAATTTAGGCCCACGGCTGGGCTTCGCCTATCAACTGGATAACAATACTGTGATTCGCGGCGGGGCTGGGGTGTACTACGGACTAAGCGTTGCTACCAACTTTCAGTATCCCGGAAGTGCGTTTCGTCAAACCTCGACCATGTTTTTCACCACGGACAATTTCTTGACGCGAGATGCGAGCCTCGCCGATCCGTTCCCGAACGGACTGGCAGGTCCGCAAGGAACCAAGTACGGCAAATTAGCCAACTGGGGCTACATCAATCAGAACGATCTAGGCACGACTGCGGCGCAGAATGCGGATATCTTTC
This sequence comes from Terriglobia bacterium, assembly GCA_963723765.1. GTDB lineage: Bacteria > Acidobacteriota > Terriglobia > Terriglobales > Acidobacteriaceae > DATBAX01. Next base: position 31,930 of record CAVRSD010000003.1, read on the forward strand.
AATGGAATCTTGGAGTCCAGCGGCTCCTGCCCGGGCAGCTCGTGATTGGGGTCGATTACTCGGCAAACCGCAGCAATCATTTGCCCTATGGCGGATACTCCAGCACCCGCAACCGTAACTTTATCTCTTCGAGCGAGCTGTCGCAGGTTTCAGCCCAGCAGCATGCTTTGGATCCAACTTGCGACGATGACAGTTGCGTCAGCAATTATCTGGCGAACCCCGTGCCTAACCCGTTCTGCAGCCTGTTTGGCGGGACGTCGTGCACCATCAACGCAGGCCCGGCGATTTTCAACGAGCCTAACTCACAGTATGGCAATGCAACCCTTCCCCAGGGAAATCTGTTGCGCCCGTATCCACAATACGACGGAAACTTTGAAGGACTTCCATTACTGGAGGCGCAGTCCTGGTACAACTCGATGCAGATACGCTTCCAGAAGCGCACCAGCCACTACATCAGCTTCGAAGGCAATTACACGTTGTCGAAATCGACCGACGATTCGTCGGTGGGTGCAAACGCGTTTGTCGGTACCCTGAATAACGGCAATCCGCAGCAATTGGACAATCTGAGAGCCGAACATGGCATTAGCGCCAATGATGCCACGCACCGATTGGCTGCGGCTGTGATTTTTGATCTGCCGGTTGGCAAGGACCGATGGATCGGCGGTGATATGAACCGCTTTGCCAACGCGGTTGTAGGTGGTTGGGCTATCTCTACTCTGATCACTGAACAATCTGGCCAGCCTCTCTCGGTGCCCATGGCCAGCCCACGGTTAATGGATGGCAACCAGCGTCCAAATGTGCTTTGTAACGCGGGCTTGGGCATTAGCTCGAACAAGGCAGCCATTACTCAGCAACCCTACTTGAACTCCGCTTGTTTTGCAGACCCCGGCGACCAAATGCCGGGCGATGCGCCACGGTATTTTTCGAATCTGCGAACGGAGGGCATCCACAGCATGGATGTCAGCCTTTACAAAGAATTTGTGCCGAAAGAAGGTACGAAACTGGAAGTTCGCGCGGAATTTTTCAACTTCACCAACACACCCCGGTTCGCATCACCGAATACCGCATACGCTCAGGGAGATTCAACCTTCGGGCTGATCACTTCCACGGCTTCCAGCGCCCGCCGCATGCAATTCGGAGCCAGGTTCGAATTCTAAAACGGGTGACTCAACGGACTGACAGGGGCTCAGCCATGAAAAACTTAGCGCGCGGAGTGCGGCTCAGAGGATGGCTCCTCGTTGTATTCACGGCAGTGATGGCCGCGGGCCAAACCCGGCTGGGCGTGCCTGCCTATCAGGACCCGGGGTCGCCGCAGTGGACAGCATGGGCGGCGCCCGGAGCAAAGGCTGTCGGCATCATGATCGTCAATCTCGACAACGGGGATGATGAGGGCTACTACCCGAGCGTGGACAAGGCGATCCGTGCATCCCGCAAGCAGGGCATCTTCGTTATTGGATATACCTACACAGGCTATGGCACGCGGGATCCGAAGATCGTCCGGCAGAAGATCGATGCGGTGTACAAGAACTACCTGGTCGATGGCATGTTCTTCGATGAGGCTCCGACCGACTGCAATACTCACAATCAATTTTTTCCCAACCAGTTTTTGTATTACGAGTCGCTGACAAACTACGTGCGCGAGAAGACGGGCGCGCGGATGACCGTGCTCAATCCGGGTACGTACAGTCCCAGCGACTGCTGGATGGGAATCACCAACATCCTGATGAACTGGGAAGACAAGGGCTTTGCGAGTTATCGAGACGATTACGTGGACTTTGCGTGGGTACACAAGTATCCGCCTGACCGGTTCTGGCACATAGTCTATGGCATGGGTGCAGATCAACTTCCCAAAGCTATGGACCTGGCCAAGCAGCGCAATGCCGGCTGGGTCTACCTGACAGAAGAGGCAGGCAATCCGTATGCAACGCCGCCGAAATACTGGGCTGCGGAAGCGGAGGCGGTGGAGCAACAAGCCGTGCAATCCCCGTTTGCCAGCGCATGGCCGGACTCATTTAATTCCCAGGGTGCGCGGATGCGAGGACGCACCTCCATTCGTTGGAGCGGTGCGAGCGCGAGTTGGCAGATATTTCTCGACGCTGATCAGAATGCGAAGACCGGATACAACGGCAACGGTATTGCCGTTGGCGCGGAATACGTGTTCGATGTCGAAGCCGGTACGGCTCATTTGTGGCAGTACACCGGCACAGGCACAGATTGGAACTGGACAGAAGTTGTCGCGCATGCCGCGCTTGATGTCCTTGACCCTGGAGTTCAGGCCGCAAGCTTCGATACCGTAGGGCTCGGCGGCACGAAAGCTTTGAATTTTCAGATTCGTGCCCTGGACGTCTCTGGTCATACAACCTATGACAGCTATGTCTTGCCGCTTAGCCTGAACAATACCGGGCTGGTGTTTGACGTCACGAACCATCCGCATTAATCGGAAAGCAATTATGAAAAAGCGTGGGACCTGGGTTGTGGGGATGGTTTTGGTTTCGCTGGGAGTGTTCCTGCAAGGGCAGGATGTTCCTCGGGACCAGAACTGGACAAACTACGTTCGGATTGGTGCCTACGGCCTGACTTCCGATAATGCGCAGCAGATCGTCGACCGTGCCACAAAAGACGGGGTCGCCGGCATTGAAGTGGACAACGACATCCCGGGACGATATGAAAGTTTTCTTGATCCCCAGGAAAAACTCGCTGCAATTCGCAATGTAGCCGTTGCGGCGCACCAGGCCAATAATCACGCATTTGTTTATATCGCCGGGACGGAGTGCATCACCGCGCACGGCGACCGCGTCCAGCACACACTTGCCAAAGATCATCCGGATTGGTTGCAGCGCAAGATTACTGGCGAGCCAGCCATCTTTGGCGGGGGCAATGCTTTTTGGATTGCACCTGGAGACGAGGACGTATGGGTGAGCCCATTCGCTCCGGAGTGGCGAAAGACTTATATGGAACGGGTGCGGCAGATTGCCGCTACCGGCATCGATGGAATTTATGTCGATATTCCTTATTGGATGACGCACTTTGATGGTTGGGAAGATACCTGGGCCAGCTTTGATGACTACACCGTCGCAGCATTTCGCGCTAGGACCGGGCTGGACGCGCGAAAAGATCTCAAGCTCGGCGATTTCTCCGACCCGAATTTTCGCAAGTGGGTGGATTTCCGCATTCAAAGCCTTACCGATTTCATGCAGGATATCGATCGCAACGCCAAGTCGGTAAACCCAAAGATTGTCACCGTTGCCGAGATCTATCCGGGAATCGAAGAAGAAGCTGTCCGCGTGGGCGCGGATGTCTACCAGATGTACGCCGTCCTCGATGGGATCGCCCACGAATATGAGTTCGGCGAAGGTGACCACATGGCTTCTGCCCGAACTCCTCTTATCTGGCTGGAATATCAGGTGGGAATGGCCTCATTTCGTGCGTTTGCGGAAGGGAAGCCGACGTGGATTCTCAATTACTCGTGGGATGGCGACAAGAAAGTTGATCCCGGCCAGTCGATGGAGAACCTGGCCATGTCGCAACTGATGGCCAATGCAAACTTTTGGGATGCGAAGGGCCATGTGATGTCCGGATCCAACGATCCGGCAACGCGGCAGAAGATTTTCCAGTGGATTGCAAAACATCAAGATGCCTTCTACCGGCCGCACCATCCATTGCATCCGATCGGAGTTTATTTTTCGCCGTCCACGCGGAATTATTTTGCAAAGGATTTCATCTCTTCGTATCGCGGCGCCATGATTCTGTTGATGCAAAAGCATCTGGAATATCAGGCCGTCACGCCTCGAAGTCTCACTACTTTTCACGGAGAGACGTTAATTCTGCCTGACGTTCGAGTGCTCGACGACACTGAAAAAGCGGCTTTGCGTGCTTACGTTGCGGCAGGGAACACTCTGATCGTCAATGGCACCGATGTCAGCGGTCTTGCAGACTCTCGGAATGTAATTCGGTTTAACGATGATCCGGGAAAAGCTTATATGGCGGCGCTGGAGCACGACTTCGAGCACGCCACGCCGGATATGCAGGCGAAGTTTCTCACCGCCCTGAAAGGCCGTTCGGGGATTTCCGTGGATGCCCCGCTAAAGGTCGTCACGAACATCGCGGAGGTGGATGGGAAGGAATGCGTCTTTATCGCCAATTTTCAAGGATTGCGGGGCCATGAGAATCCGGTTCAGGATCCGGTAAATGTGCGCATTAGCTTTTCAGGGCAGCGGAAAAACGTTTTGAAATTCCTTCCTTTTCTCGGTGAAGCGCAAGAAGTTAAAGGCAAAACGGAAGCCGGGAATTCGATTTTTGCATTACCCTCAATAGATAAAGGTGCTGTGGCTTGTGCGGATGCAAACTAGTCGTTACTTTTTTTGCAGTGGACAAACGAAAGAAAACGATATAAAAAGAAAGCGCTAACAGAAGGTCTGGGTTTGGTCCCATAGCACCTAATTTACCGGGAAGAGTCGACTATTGTGTTGAATGAAGAACGCCGCCGGGCCATCCTCGAAGTCCTGAACAACCAGGGCCGGGTGCTGGTTACGGAACTTGCCGCGCAATTCGAAACCTCCCAGGTGACGATCCGCAAGGACCTGGAGGTGCTGCATGAGCAGCGCCAATTGCACCGCACACACGGTGGCGCATTGCCTGCGCGCGAGGGCGCGCTGGAAGACCCGACTCTGCGCGAGAAAGAGCAACTGCATCGCAAGGACAAGCTTCACATTGCTACGGCAGCGGCCCGCATGGTGAAAGAGGGACAGGTGGTGATTCTCGATTCCGGCACCACCACTACCGCCATCGCACGCGCTCTACGCAATCTTCGCAATCTTACGATTATTACCAATGCATTAAATATCGCAGGGGAACTGGCCGGCACAACCATTGACGTTATTCTGACCGGCGGTACGTTGCGCAAGAATTCATTCTCCCTGGTTGGCCCCATTGCGGAGGAAACGTTGCGCCATCTGAGTGCCGACCTTCTGTTTCTCGGGGTGGACGGGTTTGACGTTCAGTATGGCCTGAGCACGCCGAACTTGCTGGAGTCAAAAGTGAATCGCGTGATGGTGGAAATTGCCAAGCGCACGGTCGCCGTTTGTGACTCGAGTAAATTTGGACGACGCAGTTTGTCCATGATCGTGCCCACTTCGTCCATGCACGAGGTGATTACGGATCGTGGTATTCCCAAGTCTGATCTGCGAACCCTGAAAAAGGCTGGAGTTGAGGTTACGCTTGTTTAATTCATCCCCTGATGGCGTGAATGCCAAAGCAAAAAATGCTGGCGCCCATAGCTTGGCGGAAATCCTTTCCCAGCCTGAGTGTTGGACTACTTGTCTTGAGGACCTGCGCCGAAGCCAAAGATTTGAGGAATTGCGCGAACGTTTTGCCGGTGTGAGCGAGTGGTTGTTCATCGGGTGTGGTTCCAGTTACTACGTCGCGCTTTCCGCGGCCGCGACCATGACCATGCTTACCGGCCAGCGCGCTCGAGCCATTCCGGCCTCGGAACTCCTGCTTTATCCAGAATTGATGTTGGCGTCCTTTAAGAACTACGTGCCCGTCTTGATCTCGCGATCGGGACGCACCTCAGAGGTGCTGAGAGCCGCGGAATTACTGAAATCGCGGGGCGTTTCTACCTTGGCGATTACCTGCGCCACGGGCGAGGCGCTGGAACGGTTAGCCACGACAACCATAGTCCTACCGGCGGCGGACGAGAAGAGCACGGTAATGACGCGCTCGTTCAGTTCGATGCTGCTGACACTGCAGAATCTTGCGGCAACAATGGCGGGGGATTCTGCTTTTGCTGAATCTTTGAACAAGCTGCCCGCCGCGGCTGCTTTGGCATTACAGCCGATGCCAGAGAGTATTCGCAAGTTTGTGGATAGCCATGATTTTGCTGACTATGTTTATCTGGCGCAGGGACCTCTCTACGGCTTGGCCTGCGAAGGTGCATTAAAAGTAATGGAGATGTCAGTTTCGTACGCCCAAGCTTTTCACACGCTCGAGTTTCGCCACGGCCCCAAGTCGATTGTGAGTCCTGAAACCTTGTTGGTCTTTCTGCTTTCTGAATCTGGATATGAAGAAGAGGTCGAAGTTTTGGAAGAGATGAAAGCTTTGGGGGCCACAACGCTGGCCATTACTAACAAGGCTGATGGACGCGCCCGTGCCGCATCCGACTTGCTGGTTGAGTTGAGTCTTGACGTTCCCGAACTGGCCCGGGTAGCTCCCCATTTATTCGCAGCCCAGCTTCTGGGCCTCTTCACCGGATTGAAAAAGGGCCTGGATCCAGACTCGCCGCGAAATTTGAGCCGTGTGGTTATTCTTGATGACGAAAATCCGCAGCAGAGACCTGAACATGCCGCGATTTGATGTAACCATCGCAGGCGAACTCAATCTCGATCTTATTCTTTACGGGCTTCCAGTAGAACTCCCTCCAGATCGCGAATTGCTCGCTGATCGCATGATGCTCACTTTGGGCGGTTCTTCCTCCATTGTGGCGCACAATCTGGCGGCACTCGGTAGCCGCGTAGGTTTCCAGTCGATTATTGGAGACGATCAGTTGGGCCGGACGGCCTTGCATTTGCTGGCTGACATTGGTGTGGATGTGTCGGCAGTGAGGCAAATGTCCGGCGAGGTCAAGAGTGGACTAACGGTAATTCTTCAACATGATGAATGGCGAAATATCCTTACCTACTCGGGCACGATCTCAGAGCTTACTTTGAATGATCTTGATTTCGACTATCTTGCCGACTCTCGTCACTTTCACTTCTCATCTTTTTATTTGCAGACGCGCCTGCGTCCGCATGTTCCCGAACTGTTCAAGCGGCTCAAAGCCGCTGGGCTGACAATCTCCTTGGATACTAATGACGATCCGGAAGATCTCTGGGAAGCTGGATTGCGGGATGTCCTGAGCCACGTCGATGTCTTTATGCCCAATGCGCGAGAAGCGCGCCGGATCACGGGGGCGGATGATCTGGAGACCGCAGTCGATCAACTGGCGGCGATGGTTCCGCTGGTCGTGGTAAAGATGGGTTCCGAAGGCGCGATGGCACGGCAAGGGCCAAAGCGCTTTACCAGTCCGGCTGCGAAAGTGGATTTTGTCGATCCCGTGGGGGCCGGGGACAGCTTTGATGCCGGCTTTCTCCATCAGTTCGTGCAAGGTGCTGATATCCCCAGTTGTCTCGCTTACGGCAATTTGACGGGAGCGCTCTCGACTACGCGACCCGGAGGGACGGAAGCTTTTCGCGAACATAAACATCGCGAACAGTTCCTTCGTGAAGAGGCGAAGTCCGTCTAGATTCGGGACTGCTCTCACCCGGCCCGCGTAATAGTGATTACGGCGCAACTTCCAACAGCAAGTGCTCCTTGAACTCCGTCTTCAGTTTGGGAGCATGGTCCGCGGTCGCTTCAATCGAACCAAGGTCCTTTCCATCGGCATAGTCGGTCACATGGTAGGTTCCCGGTTTCAGCCCGCGCAATTCCACTTCTCCGTTCCAGAGCTTGTCATCCGGTGCAAAAAACGCATAGTACATCTTGCCGTCTTTAGCGATGGCGTAGGCTTCGGGTGAATCGTAACCATAAGTGTAGAGATCGAGGAACGTGCCACTGGAGAGCATTTTCTGGTTGTAAATGCCGATCCATTTTTTCCAGTGCGCCTCTTTCTCCTCGGTCAACAGAACTGGCTTGTATTTCGGTCCGGGATCAGGCCACACAAACTTGGTGCCTACCACGCCGCCGGCGCCGATGGTCGAAGCGAAATCGTCGCCATGTTCGCTCCAGTCGTTGCCGATGCGAGTCATGGCTGAGAGTTCCACATGATCTCCATAGACCGCGGATTCAGGCCCCAGCAGCGCCTTGTAGACCTTGATGCGGCGCCGCACCTGGACTGCACCAACCGGATCGGCAGTGACGGCCTGATCCAGATAGGGCAGCCACGCAAGCGACGGGGGAGTACCGCATGGACAGCTCTGGGTGACGCTTTGCGGCTTCAAGGCACGTGTAGTTTGGAAAATTGTTTTGTACACGTCCGCCACAGCATTGACAGAATCCTGCGGCGACTTGTGGTGATGCGCCGGGTTGTAGCATGCCGGCACGCTGTAAATATTGTCGAGCTTGGAGCCGTCAAATCCCCAATCGCGGATGAATTTTTCCGTGAGCCGCTTGTAATAAGCCTGCACCTCGGGCAGGGCTGGGCAAAGCACAGCCAGATTGCGCGTGATGCGAGCGTGTTTACCTTTTTTGTCGAGAATGAGCCAATCGGGATGCTCCTGCACAACTTTCGAAACGATGTACTTATGCGAATCCGTTCGGTCCTGGCCATCTTCCACGCCCAAAGGCAGCCACCACAGCTGTGCCAGCATGCCTTGCTTGTGAAAGTCGTCGGTCATTTTCTTGATGGAATCGCCGGGGAACGTCTCGTTTCGTGGATTCCAATCACCGTACGTATCAAACCAGCGGTCGTCAAGGGTAGCCCACTTGATGCCCAACTCTTTCAATTTTGGAATCGTTCCTACCATTTGCGCCGGCGTCACATTGAACTCGTAGCCCCATCCGCACCAACTTACGTTATAGGCCTCGCTTGAAGGCTTGGTGATCTCCCAGCCTTCTTTTTGCAAAATGCCTGACCACATCCGCAACGGTTCGTAGAAATCGCCGGAATAAACTGCCACAAAGCTGCGCGGCGTCGAGAACGTTTCACCCGGCTTTAGTGCCTGGTTTGCCGGGATGTCAATCGCCGCAGCGACTCGTCCATCCGCTTCGACTTTCGATGGAATTCCCAGCGTGAGCGGCAGCGTTTCTACGTGTCCAATGGCTTCGCCCACGGACTTCGTCCAGAAGGCCACCACGGGAATGCCGCCACCGTAGCCGCCTTTGACCATGGCGCCCATAAGGTTTGGTCGCGAGAACGAACGCGTCAGCTTTAGAACGTCTTCTTCGCCCCAGTCATAACTCGAACCCTGGTAGGACCACATGTCGTATTGTTCGTCCTTCACCTCGTGAGAACTAAATCGATGCTGTTGCTCGATGGCATCGTCGATTTGATAATCCGTAGTGCCCGTATTCTTATAATCGACGCTGCTCAACAGCACGTTGGGAAAATCATCGTAGGCTTCAATCTGTAATGTTCGTTGAATGCCCGTGCCGGACGGCCCGAGTGGATGCGCTGGAATTTCGATGTGTTTTCCACGGCCCAGTTTTCCTGTCGCTTCTGAAACTTTTGCCTGATCGAAATCCAATACGAAATGGACTTCTTGTTTGTCATGGACGACGTAGTTGCTGTCGGCGGGTGCGCCCAAACGTGGTTCGTCCAGGGTCAATTTTTCGCCGTTTTTGAACAGAGAACCCTGTATATAACCGGAAGGCAGAACCTGAAACTCAGCGCTTGCAGTAGTCAGGACCACGGGGCCGCCGTTCTGAACATCGACTTTGATACTCGAAAGCCTGGGGGCGGGTTCAGCGGTGGTCGTGGAAGTTCGGTTACAGCCGACGCCCATGAACGCGACTCCAACCAACACCAGCGCGCTAGTAAATTTCCAGTGTCGGCGCGTCATTTTGCTTCCTTCGCGGCCGATGCTCCTTTGAAGTGGCCGAACATTCGTTCCGCATTTAAGTGATAGATTTTCTCTAACACTGAATCTGGCAATTCCATTCCGTAGATTTTCCAACGACCCTGTCCGGGATATCCCCAATAGTCAAAATACTCGTCTCCGGTTTCGAGCCAGCGGAAGTGGTTGCGATACATCTCTTCCGTCACTTCGTTGTCGGTGCCAAACATGATTCGGTCCTGATATTTGAGAAAGAACTCTCGCGCTCGCCTTGGCTGGCGGCCCAACTCTGCTTCACGGGCGCCAAACTCGGTCATGACGTTGGGATATTTATCGAGCACGCTGGAAACATAGTCAAGATTCTCCGGCCAGTTCGCCACGTGCAACGCAACAAACGTTGTGTGGGGATGGCGGGCGAACACGCGATCACGCGCCGCGAGGATCTCTTCCTTGGTGGGGAATTGGGGTCCGTAGAAACTCCAGTCCGGATGCTCAGTCAACTCCTCATAGCGCTCATTCTTGTTGTCGATGGGATGAAAAAAAGCCTCAGGATCGGTGACGTGAATCGAGACCGGAATCCCCAGACGGCCGCATTCCTCCCAAACCGGATCAAGACGGGGATCGTCCACCGTGATGAACTTGCCGGTTTTGTCCCGCACTCCCAGTCCCAGGTCTTTCAAGACTTTGAGTCCCCGCGCGCCGCGAGCTACGGAGTCATCGAGTTGCTTCACCATTTCCTGGCTGAAGTTAGGATCGTCAATCTTGCTCCAATCAATCTGCTGAAAGACGATGAAGCGGCCGGGATAGGCTTTGACCATCTCATCGAGCACATGCTGCAGCTTGTCGCCCCACATGCCGGTTAGAATGACGATGGTCTTCACATTGGTGTTGTTCATCACTTCCACCACGCGCTCCGGCGGCATGTGCTCGTCAATTCCCGCGGCGTCGTTCACATGGTTATGCACGTCGATAACGTAAAACTTCGCCTTCGATATTTTGTGTGCTGGCGCATGCAGCATGGCGGTGGGTTGAAAGTCTTTCAGAAGTAAAGTCTTCTTCTGATCGGCGTCAGGAGCCGACTGATAGCCGATCTGCGCCGGTGTGGTTTGAGCGGACGGCTGATTTTGACTGGTAGTTTGTCCGTGGGCTGCGATGCAGCTGGCAGCAAGAAGAAGAGTGACAACCGACCATTTCTTTGGCATGGGGAAGCCTCCGAGGTCATCGATGAAACGAATATGGAACGAATCACAACGAAACAAAAAACAATAATTCGTAACTATACAACAATTGCGGTTTGCGGCATAGCTGTATGTCGAACAAAAGCCGATCGATTTCCAGTGATATCCTGCCTGTTGCCAATCAAGCGGGAGGTTTCAATGTTCGGTGTTCAGCAATCGATTTTCTCCATCATTCTGGTATTGAGTGTGAGCGTGAGTGCGTTCTCGCAACAGCAGCCTTCCGATGCCATCGAACACCGAGTCAACGCGCTCCTGCGGCAGATGACTCTCGAGGAGAAGGTCGGCCAGTTGGCGCAATTTACCAGCAATAGTCCACAGACTCTCGATCTCGTGCGGCAAGGCAAGGTCGGTTCTCTGTTTAATGTTCTGGGAGCGGCGGACGTGAACGCCGCCCAGAAATTGGCGGTCGAGAAGTCGCGGCTGAAAATTCCTCTTCTCTTTGGCTTGGACGTGATCCATGGCTACCGCACGGTTTTTCCCATGCCGATTGCCAGCGCTGGTAGCTTCGATCCGGACCTCATCGAGCAGGCTGAGCGGGTCGCGGCCAAAGAAGCCAGTGCTGCCGGAATCAAATGGACTTTCGCTCCGATGGTCGATATCTCCCGTGACCCTCGCTGGGGCCGCATGGTGGAAGGAGCGGGAGAGGATCCATATTTGGGTTCATTGGTGGCCGCAGCTCGTGTGCGCGGATTTCAAGGCCAAAACATTGCTGACCCTGAAAGTGTGCTCGCTTGCACCAAGCACTTTGTAGCCTATGGCGCAGTGGAAGGTGGTCGCGACTACAACACGGTGGACATTTCGGAGCAACTGTTAAGGGAAGTGTATTTGCCGCCATTCCATGCTGCGGTGAAAGCAGGTTCGGCCACGATCATGTCTGCCTTTGAAGACCTGGATGGCGTCCCGGCAACGGTGAACAGCCATACCTTGACCGACATTCTTCGGGGTGAATGGGGATTTCAGGGGTTTGTGGTCAGTGATTACGGTGCTGTTGATGAACTCATGCCACATGGGGTTGCGCAAGACGAAGCAGAAGCCGCACTGAAGGCGGTGACCGCGGGCGTCGAAATGGATATGGCGGATGGTGCCTATGCAAAACAGCTTGGATCGCTCGTAGAGTCGGGCAAGTTGCCAGTGAGCGTGCTTGATGAAGCCGTGCGGCGAGTCTTGCGCGTCAAGTTCAGGGCAGGTCTTTTCGAAAATCCCTACACCGATCCGCAACGCGAGCACAACGACATTCTGACCACGGAAAGTTTGCAGATTGCGCGCAAGATGGCGCAAGAATCAATTGTGCTGATTAAAAATCGAGGTCTGCTGCCGCTCGATAAAAACACAAAGACAATCGCCATGATCGGCCCACTGGCAGATGACAAGGCCGCACAGCTTGGTTCGTGGGTGGCGCAGGGTAGGGCAGCGGACGCCGTGTCGCCGCTGGAAGGGATCAAAGCGAAGGCGCCTGGCGTGGAAGTCTTGTACGCAAAGGGTGTTGACATAAATTCATTTGAAGTTTCAGGTGGCACGGGTGTCGGTGCCCCGGTTGCAGCGCCCGCGCCGTCAACCGCGACCGGAGTGCAGAATGTTGGCTCAACGACAGGCCCCGCGAATATCGACGATGCTGTGCGGGCGGCCCAAAAGGCGGATGTGGTGATCCTTTTTCTGGGAGAGCTGGCCGGGATGACAGGGGAAGCCAGTTCGCGGGCCAGCCTGGATCTGCCCGGCAAGCAAGAACAATTGCTCGAAGCCATAGTTGCAACCGGTAAGCCGGTGGTGCTCGTTCTGGAAAGCGGGCGCCCGTTGGATATTCGCTGGGCCAACGATCATGTGTCGGCGATCCTGCAAGCCTGGTATCCGGGCGTGCAGTCCGGAAATGCCATCGCCGATATATTGTTCGGTGATGTTTCGCCGAGCGCCAGGATGGCGATCAGTTGGCCGCGCTCCGTAGGTCAGATTCCTGTCTATTACAATCACAAAAATACGGGACGCCCGACCTCGCCCGATCGCTGGCACACGGGATATCTGGATGAAAGCAGGGAACCGCTGTTTCCATTTGGGTACGGCCTCACCTATACGACCTTTCAGTACAGCAATCTGCGGATAGAAGCGCCGACGGTCGCGCCCACAGGAATTCTCCGTGTGACCGCGGAGTTGCAAAATACCGGTCAGCGCGTTGGTACTGAAGTAGTCCAGTTTTACGTTCACGACCGGGTCGCGCCAACCTCGCGCCCGGTGCGCGAACTGAAGGGATTCTCGCGGGTCACGCTGGCTCCGGGTGAACACAAGACGGTGGAGTTTTCCGTCACTGCAAACGACCTGGGTTCCTACGATCCCAGCATGAAGTGGATTGTTCCAGCGGGAGCCTACGACGTCTGGATCGCGCCAAATGCTGTCGAAGGCGTACAAGGCGAATTCCAGATCAGTTCAAAATAATAGTCGACTTGTGATTGTGCACCGCCTTATTTCGGAGCAACTCCTGGCAGCGACTGGGTGACGCTGCCAGTGCTTCCGGCCCCAGCCTCTTCTTTTTCCTTGTACTGCACGATCATCGAGATTCGCCGGTTGGATGCGTCCAGCGGCTGGTCGGGCTTACGCAATAATTGATCGGCATAGCCTCTTACTTGAGATACTTGCTTCGTCCCCAGACCTGTTTGTTGCATCAATCGGCGGGCGGCGTTGGCGCGGTCCGTGGAAAGGTCCCAATTGCCATAGTCTCGGGTTCCCGCATAAGGCGTTGAATCTGTGTGGCCTTCAATAAGGATCTTGTTGGGTAGCTTGCCCAGCTCATGAGCCAGAAGAGCCAGCAGCTTCATTCCATTCTCATTGGGCTTGGGCTTGCCGACATCGAAAAAAGTTCCAGCGGCCGACTCGAGCAATTCGATCCGCAGACCTTCAGGCGTGATGGTGATCTTGATCTGGTCCTTGAACTTGTCGAAATCTTTTACGTTGCGGATGGCCTTCTCTAACTGCTCCTTGAGCTTGGGCATGTTGTCGTCGGTGACGGTGCTGCTGTCGATCACTCCTTTCTCGGTCAGGCCAATCTTGCTCGCAGTGCCGGATGGATCGTTGAAGTAACCGGCAATGGCGTCTTTAATCGGCTTACTGGCATTTACCAGCCAGAGCACGATAAACAGGGCCATCATGGCAGTGACGAAATCGGCATAGGCCACCTTCCAGGCGCCGCCGTGATGTGCAACGTGCGCAGCCTTTTTCTTGATGATGATCGGGCGTGTACCATCCATGGAATTTTCCTTTTCCGCTTAGGTTGAAGCTTCGGCCGGAACTTCGGCTGCGGCGGTTTCGCTTCCGGTGCCCCGGCAAGCTTTTTCAACTTCCAGGAAAGAAGGCCGCGCGTGCCCAGGAATTGCGCGACGCGCAGCCTCCACGGCCAGGATGGGAGTTGTACCTTTCAAGAATGCGATCATCAAAACTCGCAGAACGTGGAGGTAGGCGCGTTCGTCTTCGGCACTCTTCGACATATTGGCGGCAAGTGGCCCCACCAATCCATAACAAAGCAGAATGCCCAGAAAAGTACCGACCAGTGCGGCGGCAACTTTGCGTCCGATTTCTTCTGGTGGTCCGCCGATGGCTCCCATGGTGATCACCACGCCAAGCACTGCAGCCACGATTCCCAGTCCCGGCAACGAGTCCGCCACGCTGCTGAGGGCTGCAATCGGGGTGCTGGCTTCCTGGTGAAGAACTTCCATATCGAGTTCCAAAAGTTGATCGAGATCAAACGCTTCCACGCCGCTGATGGCCATGCGCATGGTGTCGCAAAAATAGTCGCGGATGTGGCGGTCTTTAAGGAAGGTGGGATTCTTGGCCAGGATCGGACTCTTGTCCGGATCTTCCACGTCATTTTCCAGGGCCACCAATCCCTCGCGGCGGGCCTTGTTCAGCAGGTCGAACATGGTTTTGAGGGATTCCAGATAACGCTGCTTGGTGAACTTTGATCCGAGGAACACACTGACAATGCCGGCAACGATTCGTTTAAGAATATGGAGCGGATTGGCGATTAGGATAGTTCCCGCGGCCGCTCCCGCAATGATAATGAGTTCGGCGGGCTGCATGAGCACCCGCAAGTTGCCGTGCTCCATTAAGTAGCCGGCAGCTACCGCGCCGAAAACAACGAGGATTCCAATGACGGCAAACATAATGGATCAACTCTCTTAATGTTATGGTCTTACCCCAGAGGATGCAGCCGCGGCCGCAGCGCTTTGGACGGAAGTCGGATCGGAACCTTGCCGTGTCCGTTCCATCAGGGAGTCAACGGTGTCTGCCATCTGGGCGGTAGCCAGCCCCGCCGAGACGGTGACGGATAATTCGTCGCCCCACCATTGAAGTCCGGCACAACTCACAACTTTCCGGACCCGCTCAAACGTTATTTTCAGCTCAGCCATGGTGCAGTCGGTCAGTAGCACCAAAAGTTGGTCCGCCGACCAGTGGCCAAGAAAGTCGTTGGGCCGGAGACTTTTTCTGATTGTTTCCGCGACCACGCGCAGAATCGATGCTTTCGCTTCCCGGCCATAAGCTGCCCGGAAATGTTCCAGTTGATTTATCTCCAGCCGCATGACGCCGAAAGGGAGGTGGTAGGCGGCGAAGCTGGCGACCGTTTCACGCAAATGAAATTGCGTGAAACCCTGATTGGGGATGCCGGTAGTTTCATCCAGACATCCATACACGGCAAGATTGTGCTGATGGCGATTGCGACCGGAAGCGAGCCTCTGTTCATCGAAACTCTCCGCCACTCCGAGAATCGAGCCATGGCTGTTGCGGATGGGAACGATCCACCCGCGCACCGGAATTCGATGTCCTTGTTTGTGGCGTAACTGGACCCGTGTTTCTCTGGCTTTGCCGTCGTGCATGGTTTGCGTGAATGGACAGAGAGCGCCGCAAAGCATACAGCGTTGGTCGTTACAGTGCAGCAGGATATTATCGCGGCAGAAGCGGCCCAGCACTTCATGGCGGTGATAGCCGGTAATCTTTTCCGCGCCGTCGTTCCAGAAGAGAATTTTCCGCTCGCGATCCATCAGATAGACGCCTGTTAGCAGGCTGTCCAGAATAGATCGAAAAATTTCGGGATCCTCGAATTCCGACATAATGGACTTGTGAAGCTATCGGAACTTTCATCGACACGTGGGCAGGGAAACTTCAGTTCGCTGGGCGTAGGCATGTCTTCTGCTCACTGTTTGGGGAGGGCTCGACTGCTCCGGTCTTAGCGGTTGCTAAGAGGGAGCGGTACCTGCCGTTCCCGGCCACGCTGGGCTCAGGACGGCGCGGATCGTACCCAACAATTCCGCATTGTCCGCCGGTTTCTGGAAAAAAGCAGTCGCGCCCGCTTTCAGGACGCGCTCCCGGTTGTATTGCGGGTCTCGCGCCGTCAAGACGATGACCGGAATAACGGACAGAGACGCATTTTGTTGCAGACGTTCCAGCACCACGAAGCCGTCTCCCGCCGGCAGGCCGATATCGAGGATGATCATGTCAGGCTTTTCCTTTAGAGCCATGGCCACGGCCGAGAAACCATCGCACGCATACGCAGTGTCGTAGTGATTGGCGCGCAACCGCAAGTTTAAGCCGCGTCTGAGGTCAGAGTCATCGTCAACGATCAGGATTTTTGGATTTGGCATGGTGCCCTCTCTTCTATAGTTTTGTATCGGATTACCCTTCGGAATTGTGACGCCGAAAGATCGTCATAATCATTTCAGTGATACCATCGGCAGTTTTTTGCACGAGCTTCTCCACCGGCTCTACCGTTTCCGGGGATGGAAGCTCTACGGGAATCACTGAAACTTTAAAGATGCTGTTGCTTTGCAACTCCGCGCTGCGGTTGAGTTGTTCGTATATGCGCTTTCGCAGTATGTCTGCGCCCTTCTGGTCAGTGGAGGCTACGATCACGAAGGTTTCGTTGGGGCCGGTGTTTCCCAGGGCAGGGAGCACAATGTCCTTGTCGATGAAAATGCATCTTCTCAGTATTTCCAGGCACCGTTGCCGTGTTTCCGGCCAGTTACCCAGGCCCGGTTTCAACAGCGGCATTCGTTCCACCGTGACCAAAACCAACGAATCCCGCAGGCGGCCCTCCACCGTGATGAGAGGAGAGAGAAGCTTTGCAAAGGAGAACAGGGGCAGCGTGAACGAAAAAATACTGCCATGGGCCAACTGGCTTTCCACCCAGATCCGGCCACCGTTGAGTTTGACCAGTTCCTGCACAATGTAGAGTCCCAGTCCCAAGCCCTTTCGGCTGTTATCGATGGCATTGGGGTCCTGGTACAGGCGTTCAAAAATCAACGCTCTCGATTCTGGGCTGATGCCCCGGCCGGTGTCCGTTACCGAGACGTAGAGGAACTCCGGGTCATGATCTACCCGGCAGGCTTTGACCACGACGGACCCATCGGCAGGAGTAAATTTAATTGCGTTATCAATCAAGTTTGTAAGTATCTGAATAATCCGTTCGGGATCGGCGAGCGCGAGTGGAATCCTGGTATCCACGCTCATCTCCAGCCCGATCCGTTTTTCTTGTGCAGTAGCCTGTAGCATGGCAACCGACTGCTGGACGACATCTCCGATGGCAATGCAGCGCGGTTCATTCCGCAGCTTTCCGGATTCCGCACGAGTGGCCTCTAACAGATCGCCGATCATGGTTTGGAGCTGATTCGCACTTCGCAAAATGGTCCCCAGATGCTCCCGCTGCTCGGGCAACATCACACCTGCCAGTCCATCCAGCAGGATGGTCACGAATTGATGGATGGAGGTCAGAGGCGTGCGCAGTTCATGTGAAACGTGGGAGAGAAATTCATCCTTAAATTGAAGTTGCTGTTTACGGCTCATGTCCAGCGAAGTCAACAATCCCTGCCGCTCCACGGCATAGCGGATGGCTCGGCCCAATTGCTTGCTGTCAAAATTGCCTTTTACCAGGTAGTCCTGCACCCCTTGGTGAACGGCCTTGACTGCGAGCGCCTCGTCATCCTGACCGGAGAGGATGAGTACTGGAACTCCCGGGGCTTTTCTCAGTACGCTGCGGAAGGTTTCGGCTCCCCGGCTGTCCGGAAGATTCAAATCCAGCAGCACCACGGCTGGCGGATTCTCGACCAGAGACTCCAGTCCGTCGGAAAGCCGGTCCACACAGGACACTTCAATGTCCGCTTGGGACTCCACCAATCGCAGCCGGACCAGGTCCGCGTCGCCGGGGTTGTCCTCAATCAACAAGATGTGCTTTGATCCGTTCTTCGTCATCAGTATCAGTTCTCCTCGCGCGGCAGGCAGGCGCAGCCAATCCAGAACTCTTTCAGTAAAGTCACTGCCGCCATCCAATCCCGAAGGTTGGGCGGTTTGCTGACGTAACTGTTTGCCCCCAACTCGTAGCAGCGCTCGATATCGAGCGGGGCCTGGGATGTGCTGAAGATCACGATCGGTATCCGGCGCAAGGCCGGATCTTTTTTCACCTCCGACAAGACCGAACGCCCATCCTTTCGCGGCAGATTCAGGTCCAGCAACACCAGGTTGGGACGTGCCGCGGCGGCGTACTTTCCCTCGCGGCGAAGAAAAGCCATGGCCTCAGCTCCATCGCTGACCATGCTAATGTTCGTCGGCCACTTGCTCTGCGCCAGGGCATCAATGGTCAAATCCATGTCAGCCGGATTGTCTTCCACCAACAGGATTTCAGCCGTAGGCACAATCATGAAGATTCCTGCGTCTCGCCTGGTCTTGACACCGGCAAGGTGAACCGGAAAATGGAACCTCCGCCTTCGCGGGCCAGAGCTTCGATCCTCCCGCCATGCCGTTCAATGATCTTCTTGCAGATGGACAGCCCGATGCCGTTACCCGGATACTCGGTGCGAGTATGCAAGCGGTTAAAAATGGTGAAGATGTTCTTGGCATGCTCCGGCGAAATGCCGATGCCGTTATCGGTGACCGAAAATATCCAGTCGGTCTCATGCTTCTCCGCCGAGATGTGAACGACAGGAGTCTCGGTGCCGTGAAACTTGATCGCGTTTCCTATCAGGTTGCGAAATACCTGATTCAGTTGTGAGCTGTTGGCCTGGAGCCAGGGTAAGTTTTCGTGGTGGATCATGGCGCCACTTTCCGTAATCGCGGTTTGCATGTCCTTCATCGCATCGCCAACGACTTCATTGCAGTCGGTGTTCTTTAGTTCCGTCTCCTGCCGTCCCACGCGGGAGAAGGCCAGCAGGTCGTGAATCAAACTCTGCATTCGTGCTGCGCCGTCGACCGCATAATTGATGTACTTGTCGGCCTGATCGTCGAGTTTGCCGCGATAACGCTCTGCGAGTAGTTGAGTGTAGGCTGCCACCATGCGCAGCGGCTCCTGCAAATCGTGGGAAGCCACATAGGCAAATTGTTCCAGGTCGCGATTGGAGCGGGCCAATTCCTCCACCTTCTCGGCCAGCGATTTTTGCGTGCGCTGGCGTTCTTCGCGCGCTTTCTTGTCCTTCAACGCGCCGCGCAACGCCACCGATAACCGGGCCAGCGAGTCCTTGAGAACATAATCGGTGACGCCTTGCTTGATGCACTCGACTGCCGTCACATCTCCCAGAACTCCCGACACCAGGATTAAAGGGATATCCAACCCTTCTTCACGCAAAATCTCCAGTGCTTCTGTGCCTCTCCACTGTCCCAGGTTGTAATCGGAGAGGACCACGTCGGGGCAATTCGTTCTCACCCGCTGCCGGAATTCTTCGGCGGTCTGGACCACTTCACTGGTGATGTCGAACTCTCCTTTGGCCAGTTCGCGCAAAATCAGGTACCGGTCAACCGGATCGTCTTCTACCAGCAGGACGCGGAGCTGGGGTTTACTGGCGCTGGAGTTCCCGGCCTCACGGCCCATGCTGGTTCCGGTTGTGCTCATGCCCCACCTTGCCCGGCTGATTTCTTTGCCTCGTTTGTAATCGGACGCCGGTTGATGACCATCCAGTACAGACCTACGGTTTTTACCGTCTGCCGGAACTGTTCGAAATCCACCGGTTTCTGGATATAGCTGTTAGCTCCCAGGTCGTAGCTGCGGATCAAGTCGCGTTCTTCCTTGGAAGAGGTCAGGACGACCACGGGAATGGCTTTGGTCCGCGGATCATCTTTGAGCTGGCGGAGGATTTCGATGCCATCCACCTTGGGTAATTTCAAATCCAGCAGGACCAGCTTGGGAGGGTGATCGAAACAGCGCTCGGCAAACGGGCCACGACAGAACAGAAAGTCCAATGCTTCTTCTCCGTCTCTCGCGATAAAGATGTTATTAGCCAGGTGTTCGCGGCGCAGCGCGTGGATCGCGAGTTCAGCATCCTCTGGACTGTCTTCCACCAGCAGAATGTCGGTTTCCCTGCAGTCCATGATTACGCTCCCACTGCCAGGTTCTGTTTCGTTGCTTCGGAAGGTTGCAGTCCGCCGAGAGTGAAATAGAAAATTGCGCCCTTATCGAGTTCCGCATCCGCCCATACCTTGCCTTGGTGTTTCTTGATAATCCGCTGCACCGTGGCCAGACCCACGCCGGTACCTTCGAAATCTTCGGAACGGTGGAGGCGTTGAAACACTCCAAACAGCTTGTCGGCGTATTTCATGCTGAAGCCGACGCCGTTATCGCGGACAAAAATAGCCGGGTGACCATTCTCCTGGGTGTAGCCGATTTCAATGACGGCTCGCAGGCGCGGCCGTGAGTATTTGACTGCGTTGGAAATCAGATTTTGAAATACTTGCTTGACCAACGTGGGGTCGCACTCGACGAAGGGCAGGTCGGCAATTCTCCATTCGATCTGCCGCCCCTCCATTTCCGGCTCTAAGATACCGATCACTTCCATGACAAGCGAATTCAGCCCGACTTGCTGGAGATTCGGCGCCTGTCGGCCTACCCTGGCCAGGCTCAACAGTTCATCCACCAACTGGCCCATCTTGCGCGTCCCGTCTTGTATCCGTTGCAGATAGCGCTGGGCCTGGGCATCCAGCGAAGAGCTAAACTCTTCCATCAGAATTCCTGAGAAACCTGTGATATGACGCAAAGGGGCGCGCAGGTCATGGGCGACGCTGTAGGTGAAAGATTCGAGATCTTCGTTGGACTCCTCCAATTGGGCGGTGCGCTCGGCTACCCGTTGTTCTAGGGCTTCGTTCAATTTGTAGATTTCCTGCTCGGCTTTCTTTTTTTGGGTTATATCGCGAAAAGCCACGACCCCGCCGCGCTGCACCCCATCCGCGCCTCTCAATGGATGCGCGTTGGCTTCGATCCAGGCCCCTTCGGCGAGTTCGGGATTGCGCACAAACATCTCGGCTGAGCACGCCTCTCCGTGAATGGCGCATGCCAGGGGATTTTGCTCAGGGGGGAAAGGTGTGACCGTGTCCGGCAGGTAGAGACCATAGTGCTCAGTCCATTCCTGACTGGCTACGTTGGCTGCGCCCAAGCCAACAATTTTTTCCGCGGCCGGGTTCCAAAGAATGAATTTTCCATGCTCATCGGCGGCGACCAGGCCTTCGCCCATGCTGTCCAGCACGGACTGCAGCAGCGCGCTCTGCGCTCTCAAGGCTTGCTGCGAATGGACCAGTTCCTCCGTCTGCCGGCACAATTCCTCCGCTTGCTTAGCCAGTAACTCTTCCGCTCGCTTGCGTTCAGTGACATCCCGCGCAATGTTCGAAGCGCCAACAATTGCACCGTTACTGTCCTTGATCGGCGAAATCGTTGCGGAAATATGTATGTGTGTACCGTCCTTGCGGACGCGGGCGGTTTCGAAATGGGTAACGCGCTCTCCGCGTCCGATGCGTGTCAGAATGTTGGATTCCTCATGCGCGCGCTCTGGTGGCAATAGCATCTGCATGGATTTGCCCAGGGCCTCGGTGGATGAGTAGCCAAACAGCCTTTCTGCTCCGGGATTCCATGCCGTGATCGTTCCGTTCAGGTCTTTGCTGATGATAGCGTCGTCGGAGGACTCGATAATGGCTGCTAGACGTCCGCGCACTTCCTCTATCCGCTTGCGCTGAGTGATGTCCTGGGCAAGCTGGCTGGTCCGCCGAATCTCGGAACGCTGTTTCATTCGGCGCAACTCTTTCCCGGAGAGGCTATTGCCGGAAAGAGGCGGCAGAATTCGACAGGGCACGATTTGCGCATGCATAGGTAGCATCGGCGGCGGCTGCCAAGCCTTTAGTCTCGCCAGTCTCGATGTCGTGCAAAACGACGACATTCGCCCAAATCGGGAAGTCTCTGGCTTGCGGAAAACCCGTACCTCCCAGTTGCTCTTAAAGAAGAACCCAGTCTGGCCGAAGAAGTACGGGTGGGTCTATGTTCGTTCCTTCGCCACACGGAAGAGCAACTTGAGTATCGGAGGATTTCCATGGCGCTTCTGAAGCAGACGAATGCTGCTTCCGGAATTGGCTTCGCCAACCTAGCCAGATTAAGCCTGCTTTTACTTTTGCTACACCTTACATGCTTCGCCCAGAATCAAGCCAAGGATTTGAGTGAAGCCAGCCTGGAAGAATTGACCAACATCCAGGTTTACAGTGCCTCGAAGCACTTGCAGAACGCCAGCGATGCGCCTTCGTCGGTCACGGTCGTCACGGCGGATGAGATCCAAAAATATGGCTACCGTACGCTCGCCGATATTTTGCAAAGTGTGCGCGGTTTCTATGTCACATATGATCGCGACTACAGCTTTGTAGGCGTGCGCGGATTTGGACGCCTGGGAGATTCGAACAATCGCATTCTGGTGTTGATTGACGGCCACCGCATCAACGATAACGTTTTCGGGGAGCCTTACCTAGGTACGGAGTTCCTCGTCGATGTGGATCTGATCGAGCGTGTGGAAATCATTCGCGGCCCCAGTTCCTCGCTCTACGGCGCCGATGCCTTCTTTGCCGTGATCAACGTAATCACCCGCAAGCCCCCGCAAATGAAAGGCGTGGAACTCTCGTTTACGCCGGCCAGTTTTGGGACCTACCAGGGCCGAGCCACCTACGGAGCCCAATACCGCGGCCTCGACCTGCTACTCTCCGGCACCTTCTACAACAGCCGGGGACAAACTCTGTTTTATCCCCAGTTCGATAGTCCCGTCACTAATTACGGGATTACCCGCAACACTGACTACGAAAGCTTTCAACACATCCTGGCTACACTGAGTTTTCACGGATTCACCTTGCAGGGATTATTCAGCGCGCGCGATAAGGGAGTTCCGACCGCCTACTTCGGCGCTTTGTTCAATGATCCGCGCACCCAGAACTACGACTACCATCAATACCTCGATCTCAGTTACCAACATTCCATTGGCGACAAGTGGGACCTGACGGCTCGGACTTCCTATGACCAAGCCCGCCTGCAAGCGCCAGTTGCGTATTCCACCGGATTGACCGACGGATCGACAACCGTGAACACATATTCTTTCCGGGGAAACTGGTGGGACAGCGAAGTGAAATTGAGCCGCACCTTGCTGGAGAAACACAAAATCACTCTGGGAACGGAAATCACAGACAATCTTCGCCAGGATCAGGGCGACTACACTCCCATCGGCAATATCTTCGAGGCTGTTCCATCCAGCTCAACGATCTGGGCCTTCTACGGGCAGGATGAATTCGCCATTACCCACACTCTTAACTTGAGTGCCGGTCTTCGCTACGATCATTACTCTGATTTCGGTGGCAGCACCAATCCTCGTCTGGGGCTGATCTACCATATCTTCCATCCCACCACCTTGAAATTGCTTTACGGTGCAGCTTTTCGTGCCCCCGAGCCTTTCGAACTAACGCCCGACTACGGACCATTCTTCGACAACAACTTGCAACTCCGGCCGGAGACAATCCGCAGCGTTGAGGGCGTGGTGGAACAGACGCTTGGACAACATTTCAAGCTTTCGGGCAGCGTTTTCCGCAATTGGATTGACAATCTGATCTCGCTGGAGACAAACCCGGGCGATGGTCAGTCCGTGTATAGCAACTCTGATACAGCAGACGCTACCGGCGTGGAAGCCGAGTTGGACGGCCACCTGGCTTGGGGTTTCGAAGGCCGGGCGAGTTATAGTTACACCAAAACCGAACAGCCCATAACCCATCAGATTCTTGCCAACTCTCCCCAGCATTTGGGCAAACTGAACTTGAGTCTGCCTTTTGCGCGACAGCAGCTGTTCGCCAGTTTGGACGCGCAATACACCAGTTCCGTCCAGACTTTGGGTGGGAACACCGTTAGCGGCTTCTCCGTTTTCAACGGCACATTGCTGGGACACACCCTGGGCAAGCATCTGGACTTGTCCGCCAGCGTCTACAACATTTTTGACAAGAAATACTTCGATCCCGGGCGCCCCGAAGACGTGCAGGATGCAATTCAACAAGACGGAAGAAATTTCCGGGTCAAGATTACCGGCAGGTTTTGAATACGTGTCGGACCTGTGGCCCGAGTCGCGGTTGAAAGGGAAGTGATGTTGAACTGTGTCTTTCAACCAGTCCTTGGACAACCACGGAGATTGTTTCTGATTTGCCTTGCGCTGGGTTCCCTGGTGATCACGGCTCCAGCCCAGTCTGCCGGCGAATATCAGATCAAGGCGGCCTTCCTGTTTAACTTCGCGAAATTTGTCGAGTGGCCGCCGGGCACTTTTTCCGATGCTTCCGCACCACTCCGGATATGCGTTCTCGGGCAGGATCCCTTCGGGGAAGACCTGCGTAAAATCACCGACCAAAAGACTGTCAATGGCCGCAAGCTGGAAGTCAAACATGTGATCGATCTGCCCGAAGCCAGGAACTGTCACATCCTGTTCATTAGCTCATCCGAGAAATTATCGAGGAAGAAAATTCTCCAGGGCTTGCAGGGAGCAAGTGTGTTGACGGTTGGCGATACCGAGGGTTTTGTCGGGGAAGGCGGCATGATCAATTTTGTGCTGGAGAATGACCGGGTGAAGTTTGAGGTGAGCCTCGTAGCGGCAGAGCGAGCTGGATTGAAAATCAGCTCCAGGTTATTGAGCGTGGCGAAACTGGTTGCGACGTAGGGAACGGTAGGAGCGGCCCAGATGTGGCGTTTTCGTGATGTGTCGATCCGCCACAAGCTCACCGCTCTGTTCATGGCGATCAGCGGATTCACCGCCTTGGCGGCCGCATGTCCCATGGCCATTTATGACGTCATGACATTTAAGCGCGCCGTGGCCCAGAACCTTGGCGTCTTGAGCGATGTTCTGGCCGGCAACAGCACCGCCGCTCTGACATTTCGTGACGCAGAAGCAGCCCACGATGTTTTGCAAGCTTTACGGGCCGAACCTACTGTGACTGCGGCCTGTATCTATACCTCTGACGGCAAACCCTTCGCCAAATACTTGCGGGACGCAAACGATTCAGATTTCATACCGCCGTCACCGCAATCGGCGATCACCGAGTTCAAGAATGGCCACCTGGTTCAGTTCCGAAGGATCGTGCTTGCGGGCGAGCCCATCGGCACGCTGTACCTCGAGTCTGATCTGGGAAGACTGCACGCCCGTTTGCGCGAGTACACCTTCACCTTCGTATTGACTCTGTTGATCACGTTTTCCCTGGCTTTTGCCCTGGCCTCGCGTTTTCAAAAACCCATCTCGCGGCCCGTTCTTGAATTGGTGGAGACCGCTAAAGCGGTTTCGGGCCGGGCCGACTACTCGATCCGGGCCGAAGTCCTCAACCGTGACGAATTCGGCCTGTTGGCGACTGAGTTCAACGGCATGCTGGAACAAATCGAGAGGCGCGATTCAGAACTCCAGCAGCATCGCGAGAACCTTGAAGAGGAAGTGGCGCGCCGTACTGCCGATTTGCTGACCATGAATGTGCAGTTTGCGGCGGCGAAAGATGCGGCAGAAGCCGCCAGCCGAGCCAAAGGCGAGTTCCTGGCCAATATGAGCCACGAAATTCGCACTCCCATCAACGGCATCATGGGTATGACCGAACTGGCCCTGGACACAG
Organism: Terriglobia bacterium; assembly: GCA_963723765.1. Taxonomy (GTDB): domain Bacteria; phylum Acidobacteriota; class Terriglobia; order Terriglobales; family Acidobacteriaceae; genus DATBAX01. The sequence continues at coordinate 57,575 of CAVRSD010000003.1, forward strand.
ACCTCAACCAGGAGCAGCGTGACTACCTGCTCATGGTGAAGTCTTCCGGTGAGTCGCTGTTGAGTGTGATTAACGACATTCTGGATTTCTCCAAAGTGGAGTCTGGCAAGCTGGACTTGGAAGCGATCGAGTTCAACTTCCCCAGTTCGATAGGCGAAACCATGAAATCACTTGCGTTGCGAGCGCACCAGAAAGGATTGGAACTCGCCTATGATATTGGCCCTGAAGTGCCCGCTGAGCTGGTCGGAGATCCCGGAAGGCTGCGCCAGATTCTGGTGAATCTCGCCGGAAATGCCATCAAGTTTACCGAGCATGGAGAAGTGCTGATCGAAATCAGTAGCAGTTCCCAGGCCGACGGACGGATCGAACTCCACTTCAAAGTGAAAGACACCGGCATCGGGATTCCCGTCGAAAAGCATGAGCTTCTTTTTCATCCCTTCACCCAGGCTGATAGCAGTACCACGCGCAAGTATGGCGGTACCGGATTAGGATTGGCGATTTCAGCCCGGCTGGTGGAGTTGATGGGCGGAAGGATGTGGTTAGACAGCCAAGAGGGCAAGGGAAGCACTTTTCATTTCACTGCTTATTTGGCGCCAGCCATTTCGAAACCCGTCCGTTCTTGTTGCGTCCTCGTATCCGAATTGCAGGGGGTGTCCGTACTTATTGTGGACGACAATGAATCCAGTCGTCAGATTCTTTATGGTATGGCAAGCGGGTGGGGAATGCGGCCCTCGGTGGCTGCTAGTGGAGAGGCAGCTCTGTCCGCGCTTGCGGAGGCTCAAACAAAGGCAGATCCCTTCCGCATAATCCTGGTGGATATGTGTATGCCCGGCATGGATGGCTTCGAATTGGCGGAAAAAATCCGGCAGGATTCCTCTCTGAATGAAGCGGCGATCCTGATGCTGACTTCAGCGGGGACATCCGGCGAAGCCATACGCTGCCGTGAAGTAGGCCTCGCCGCCTATCTACTCAAACCTGTTCTGAAAGCTGACCTGTTGGCCGCCATTCTGACCGTGCTGGGTCAGCGGCGGGGAAAAACTGTCACGGCTCCCGCGCTCGTGACTCGCCACACTCTGCGGGAGTCCTCACGGCAACTTCGAATTCTCGTCGCCGAGGACAATGTCGTGAATCAAGCCGTGATCATCCGCGTTCTCCAGAAGATGGGGCATTCTTCCGTGCTGGCTCAGAACGGGAAGGAAGCGCTCTCGTTTGCGACCACGGAGAAATTCGATGTGGCCTTCATGGATGTGCAGATGCCCGAGATGGATGGTCTGGCAGCCACGGCGGCCATCCGCAAAGCAGAGAAGACAACTGGAACCCATTTACCCATCATTGCCATGACCGCACATGCCATGAAAGGCGACCGGGAGCGTTGTCTTGCGGCGGGCATGGATGGTTATATTTCCAAACCGCTGCGCTTTAGCGATATCGAAGACGAATTGGCGAATCTGGACCATCCCCCGCTCGTAGTGACGCAGAGCCTTCCCACCCCAACCTGCTGGAGCAAAACGGAAGCCCTTGATCGGCTGGGAGGCGACGAAGAGCTGTTGCAAGAACTTTGCCAGATCTATTTGGAGGAATCTCCCAAACTTCTGGAAAAGTTGCGCCAGGCGGTAGCCGATGGTGACGCCGAGACCGTGAGACGCGTGGCTCACAGCATTAAAGGCGAGGTGGGATATCTAGGGGCAGAAGCCGCGTCGCAAGCTGCACGGCAACTCGAAAACATGGGGAACGATAAGGACTTATCTCAAGCGGCTGCCGTCTTCGATGTTTTGGAGCGGGAATTAATTGGCGTGCAATCCGCTTTGAAAGACATGGCCGGAGTGCGTCCATGAGCATTCTGACCAGCGACCCTAAAGTGATTTCCGGGGAGGCTGTATCCGCTATCGATTCGGTGCTGATTGCCGAAGACGATCCCATCTTCCGCCATCTGTTGCAGAATTGGTTGCGGCGATGGAATTACCGTGTGATAGCCGTCGACAATGGGCTGGACGCATGGAATGTTTTGCAGCAGCCGGACGCTCCCCAAATGGTCATCCTCGACTGGATGATGCCCGCCATGGATGGCATTGAAGTCTGCCGCAAAATCCGCAATCTCGATCAGGGTCCGTATAAGTATGTCTTATTGCTCTCGGCCAAAGATGACAAACAAGACGTAGTAGCCGGACTGGAAGCCGGCGCCGATGACTATCTAACCAAGCCCTTTGATGTAGACGAGTTGCGGGCCCGCGTCCGTGCCGGAAAACGGATTCTCGAACTCCAGGACGCCCTGCTCGACGCCCAGAATGAGCTGCAATTTGAAGCCGCACACGATCGCCTTACCAATCTCTGGAACCGCGGAGCAATCATGGATTTGCTGCAAAAAGAGGTACAACGCCGGAAGCGGACCAAGAATCCTTTGGGCGTCATCATGGCGGACCTGGATCACTTCAAGAGTATTAACGATTCACACGGCCACCTGGTGGGGGACGCCGTACTGCAGGAAGCCGCCCGCCGCCTGGCTGCTGGAGTGCGAGGCTATGATGCGGTGGGCCGTTATGGCGGGGAAGAATTCCTTATTGTTCTCCCCGGCTGTAATGCCTCAGACCTGTTCGCCAGTGCGGAACGGCTCTGCCATTCCATCGCGGATCAGCCGATAAATACCAGTGCCGGCCCTCTGCCCGTGACCCTCAGTCTGGGCCTGGCCGCGGTGGATATTAGCGGCGACGAGCTGCCAGACTGCGAAGCGCTCCTCCGCGCCGCAGACACAGCTCTCTATGCTGCCAAAGCCCAGGGCCGCAATCGGGTGGCGCAGGCTCCAATTGCCGTCGGCCAGACGGGATAACACCGCCGAATCGTGCTGTCAGGTTTAGTGACTAAAAAGCCCGCCGCCCGGACCAAGCCCCGACAGCGGGCCCCTAAAAGGGGGAAGTTGGATGCACGTTACTGCGATTTTGGTTACCGATCTATGCGACTTGCGTGCATAGTTATGGCACGGATAGCCGTAAGGTTAGGGATCAATTGGCGCAAGCAGCCACTCTGCCACCTCGCCGCTACGTAATTCCTATTCCAAACCGGCCTACTTCTCTGGGTTAGCCAAGCAATTTCTTGGGCAGCCTGTCCCTCATTTGGGCAGGGGTGAGTTATTAGGCAAAGCCGGCCGAATGGCCGAATGGCACGTTGGTGGCTCGGTCTGGCACGTTCGTGCCATTCCCAAAAGCTCCGAAAAACCTGTATTTTTACAGGTGAGCAGTTCTGGGGGAGGGCTGCCCGGGCGTCCGGACTCGCAAGAGTTAGGACGCCCGTTAAATTTTGTCCCGCCGGATCCTCGAAATAGACCCCTCATCATCCTTACCCGTTCAAACTTATAGTTCACCAATTCAAAAAGAGCCGGTCAACTATTCGGCACAGCACTGCACCTGACACTTTCACCAAAATCGCTACACCCATGATTTGAGGATAGATAGCCACACAGCCCGCAGGGGTACGGACTCAAGTAGAAGTGACTATCAATGAGAGCTGGAAAATTAGTTGGTTGAAATGGTGAAATTCACCGTAATTTTGGCTTCTGTTTCCACCGCTTCGCCACCCTGAAGATAAGGCTTGAAATGCCATTGCTTTACGGCCTCGCGCGCCGCCGCCGAAAGGATGGCCGGCCCGCTCAATACCTGCAGATCTTGAATGGTGCCTTCCCGTCCGATCAGGGCTTGCAGGATGACCGACCCCTGCACCTTCATCTGCCGCGCCAGCAGCGGATAGTCCGGCTGCACTGGCCGCGTTACCACCAACGCCGTATCCGGAGAAAGCCGGCTCTGCGAGGATGCATTGACAGTGCCATGGCCTACTCCCACCGGCGTCCGCGTGATGGTCGCGGTTTGCGGAGCACTATGGGACTGCATATCAATCTTGATCGAAGGATTCGTAGCCGCCACGGTTTGGTGCGAATCTCCCGCAACCACCTCTATTTCGAGTGGTGGCAGCACAGCGCGATTCGTAACCACGGATGCGTTATTAGTTGAGGCGTCAGCGCTTTTTGCGGGCGGAGCTGCGGGTTGTTTCGCTTTTGTCCGCGAAACTGGTTGCCGCACAATGGTGGTATCGGGTGAAATCGTGGTGGTCTGCGGTGCACTTTGCGTCTGCACATCCGCATCTTCATCCTGGTCAGGCGGAAACAAAAGGTCGCGGTCCCGGTATAAAACTAAAGCCAGGGCACAGACCAAAAGCACCAGAGCGACGAGCATCCGGCGGCGTTGCTTATGTTCGGAATATTGCGGAGGCACACTACTTACCTGCAACTGACTACTCTGTTCCACGATGGGCATTTCGGACGTCTCCCGACCCGTGGGGGCGGGCTTTGAGGCATTATGCCCTGAAATCGCCCCAGAAGCTAGCACAAGTAGTAGTAACCTTTCGCTTTTTCGCACATCCCAACATTACGGTGCTGGAGTAAGATTGCTCTTCTAGAGGCGGTTATGGCGATGCGGTCCTACGAGCGCAAGTTTAAACGTATGAATCGAAGGGAGTTGCTGAAGCTAGCTCCAGTTCTGGCTTTGGGCGCATTTGCCATTCCAAAGTTTCAGACGTCCCTGCTTAAAAAGGGTTTGGCCTTCAGTGACTGGGCGTCCGCCAGGCTTTTTCGCGAAGGACATTTAGCGCCCACCTTCGCCGACGCGGAACTCGCTCCTTTTTCCAAATTCCCCATCAATGGCTACGATGTGGAAGACCCCCAGGTGGATTTTGATAAATGGACGCTTACTGTCACCGGCGCCGTCCAAAAGCCGGGTGATTACACTCTGGCGCAGATCCAGACCCTCCCTAAATTCCGGCAAAATACGCGCCACGTTTGCGTCGAAGGATGGGACGTCATCGGCAGATTTGGCGGCGCACGTCTTTCGGATTACTTACAAATGATCGGCGCCGATCTCACTTCTCGTTTCGTGACCGTCGAATGTGCTGACGATTATTACGAGTCGCTCGATATGGCAACGGCTCTCCATCCGCAGACGCTGCTCTGTTACGAAATGTATGACCAGCCTCTTAGCCGCGAACATGGCGCTCCGCTGCGATTACAGATTCCAACCAAAGTTGGCTACAAGCAGGCCAAGTATTTGACCGATTTGAAAGTCACCAATGTTTTAGAGAGAGTGGGCTACTGGGAAGATCAGGGCTATTCAGAGTTCTACGGTTTATGAAAATGCTGTCATCCTGAGAGAGCGTTCTTGGCGACCGAAGAGCCTATGCATTATTAGTCGTAACGAATCGGAGAAATCGTGCACGAGGCAGTGCTGGAAATCATGTCCGAGAAAGGTGACAAGGTCACCACTGCGGTGTATGAGCATCCCTTGCCCATACGCCTCTGCCACTGGCTGAATGCGATCTCGCTCTTTGTGCTGGCCGGAAGCGGCCTGCAGATTTTTCGCGCCTTCCCCAGCTTCGGCCCCAAGATCCCGCAGCAAAATTTGCTCAACTGGCCCAAATCCCTGGCGATCGGAGGCTGGCTCGGCGGAGCGTTGCAATGGCATTTAACTTTCATGTGGATTTACCTTGCCACCGGCCTGGTTTACCTGGGATACCAGTTGTTCAGCGGCCACTATCGCCAGGTTCTCTTCGTTCCCAAAGACATTCGCGGCATCTGGCCGATGGTGCGCTATTACTTTTTCTTCGGACGCAAGCCGCCCGTGACCGAAGCCTACAACTCTTTGCAGAAACAGGCTTACACGTCGGCGATCGGGCTGGGCGTTCTCTCCGTGCTTACCGGCCTGGCTATCTGGAAACCGGTGCAATTTTCCTGGCTGGCCTGGATGATGGGCGGCTTCCATTACGCCCGAATTTGGCATTTCCTGGTGATGTGGGCCATGATCCTTTTTTTGTTCGGACATCTGGTCATGGTGGTCCTGCATGGCTGGAACAATTTTATTTCCATGCTGACCGGATGGAAAAAGAACCCGGAGTACGGACCGCGCTAGATTCCGTGTGGAAGAAACATCCTGGGAAAATGCTAATCGTGGACGGAGCCATTTCGGTCAAGTCGCCTCCTCAAGAGGATACGCACGAACAGGAATTGATTCGGCGTATTCGGAACGGCGAGAGCGACGTTTTCTACGAACTAGTTCGGCCGTATGAACGCAGAGTGTACGCAGCCGCATTTGCGATTCTGCGCAATCCAGCCGATGCCGAGGACGCGGCCCAGGAAGCGATTCTGAAAGCTTTCGCCCACATGCACCAGTTTCGTTCGGAAGCGCGCTTCAGCACATGGCTGATTCAGATCGCCATCAATGAAGCCCGCATGCGCAGACGGAGAGAACACGCAGAGATCATGCAGCCTATCGGGGAACATCAGGACGAAGAAGGGACGTACTCTCCGCGAGAATTTGCGGACTGGCGCGAGATTCCTTCGGAGTCGCTGGAGCGCGCCGAAGTTCGCGAACTTCTTTTGGAAGCGCTGGCCTCGATTGGCGAAAAATATCGGGAAATATTCGTGTTGCGTGACGTGCATCACTTAAGCATCGAAGAGGTTGCGGAGACGCTGGGAATTTCCCGGGCCTCGGTCAAAACCCGGCTGCTGCGAGCACGGCTCATGTTACGGGACCTGCTCGCTCCCAAAATGGCGGGCGGGTGGTTCAGCCGCGAATCTTTTCAGAAAGGAAACAAGCCATGGTAGTCAGTTGCGAACAGGTCTGGCTGGAAATCTCAAACTATCTTGAGAACGACCTCGACCCATCCTTGCGCACTGCCCTGGACGAGCATTTTCATACCTGCCCGCGCTGCACTTCCGTTCTGGCAGGCACCCGCAACATCGTTCAGCTCTACGGCGACGAGCGGCTGGTCCAGGTGCCGTTGGGATTCAGCGGACGATTGCAAAAGAAAATTGCCCAGGCCACGCCGGGCAAACGGGGGACGGCTTTCGGATGGCTGATCGCCGTGGCTGCTCTCGGTCTGATTGCTGGAACCATCGGTCTGGCGAAGTCCGCGGCGCCCGTGCAGACTGAAACCCGGTCCCCTCTCGCGAAATCGGGCGAGAAGATTCCCCGAGGTCTCACCGTGCTGGTCGCGGAGCACTCGAAGATTTTCCACGTCGCGGGATGCGATTATCTTCGCGCCAAAGACGGCAAGATTCGCTCCATGACCGCGGAAGAAGCCGAACACGAGGGGTACGTGCCTTGCATTCACTGCCTGGGAAAATACCTGACCAACGTCGCGGTGGAGTTCGTCCGGAAGCATTTCGGAACAACCGCGTAGGCCTAAACCGGAATTCCATGTCGCGATAGCTCCAAATGGACCATACGCCTCCGTCCTGCGCTATTATGCTTTGGGGTTTGCTTTCCTCGACCGAAAAATCCAAAAGGAGAACTTTCATGGAAATCAACACTCGGCGCAGTTTCGTTGGCAAGATCGCGGCGGCTGCGGCGGCCATTACTGGAACATCAAAACTCTTCGCACAGCAGGCTCCTTCGGCTGGCATGCCCGTTGGCGGCGATAAACCTCATCGTACCGGCGCGGTCAACCATGTATATGAAGGGATCTTCTACTTCTACGGCACTGGGTCCAATGACGGCTTTTCCAAAGAGAACCATGTTCTCGTAACCGACCCCTTCGAAAAGCATGTCACTCGTACCATGGACGCGCTCAAGAAGTCGGTCGAGGAAGCGGGCTGCACCATGGACAGCATTCTTCATCTGCAGATATTTCTCTGCCTGCCGCTTGCTGACAGCGTCCCCATGCCCACCGGCAAGGCGCGGTTCGATGCTCATAAAGCCCAATACGATGCATTGAACAAAATCTATGGGACGTATTTTTCTCCCGGCAAATCTCCCTCCCGCGCCTGCATGGCTCTCGAGTGGATTCCTGGTGATTCGCTGATCGAAATCGTCGGCAGTGCCGTGGTTGTCAATGCACCTGCTGACAGGTAATTTTGTAAAACAGCGGTAACCCGACTGGCCGGTTACTCTAAAACTGCCTGATCCTGATTTTCCTTCGTTATTTGCAGAGCCCCGTCTAGAGTAATATTGAAAGTTCTGTATGCAAACCTTCGGGAATAGCCTGACTGACAACAGCCGGGCGCCGCAGTCCGCCTATCCTGAGCGACGCGAATGCGTGCGGCAGAAAGTTCATATTCCCGCCTACGCCAACCTGAGTGGAAAATCCGGCGGGACGAACCTCAACCTCAGCGAGATCCTGGACATCAGCGAAAAAGGCATCTGCATTCAGACGGCGTCGCCTTTGGCTCGCAATTTCAGCTTGCCGGTGGTGCTTGATCTGGCGGAAACCCAGGCCTACATCCTGACCATGGGCACAGTGGCCTGGTCGGACCGGTCGGGCCGGGCCGGAATCTCCTTCGCGGAAATGCCCCGCGAAACCCGCCATCAACTCAAGGAGTGGCTCTTCGCCAATATTATCGCGGCCTGTGCCAATCACGTGCAGGACTCGCCCGCCGCTATCGAAGCGATGCCTGAGAAGAGTATCGAGCCAATCGCGACATTATCCGCAACCGCTGCCGCGACTTCCGTCACTACATCAGTAACGACTTCGACTGACGAATTTGAGCCGGCGGTTCGTCCCGACTACACCTCCATTTTAATTGCGCTGGCGGCGGTGAAGCGCGAAGTCGATTCCGCCGGACGCGATCTGGAAAAAGCCCTGACCCTCATCGCTCACCGCGCCCTGACCTTCACCCGGGCCAGCGGCGCCGCCATTGTGCTGGCGGAAGAATCCAACCAGGAAGAAATCATCTGCCGGGCTCGCGCCGGCTCCGACGCTCCTCCCGTCGGTGCAAAGCTTGACCTTAGCTCAAATTTTTCTGGCGCGTGTATCCGCACCGGCAAACCGCTGCGTTGCGAAGATGCCGAGACCGACCTACGCGTGGATCGCGAGAGTTGCCGCTTGCTTGGGATCCGCTCCATGATTGCCGTGCCGGTGCGCAATGACGATACCGTCCTCGGACTGCTTGAGGTATTTTCGCCCGATCCCCGCGCCTTCATCGCGAACGACGATATGGTCCTGCAACGTCTGGCAGAAATGATTGCCGGCGCCATAAAGACTGCGACCTATATTTCCCCGGCAAAACTTCCTCCGGTAAGCCTTCCGGAAAAAAGTCAGCCTTTGGTGAATTTTCCTTCCGGAAGTTCGGGTTTTAGAGAAGCAGTTCCATTAAATCCAGGTTTAGTAGGTTCGGAGGCGATTTCCACGGATCTGTCCTCCATTCCCGATGCTGGCGAGGTTGCGGCGAAATCCTCGACTTCATGGTTTGGCCGGGTTCTTCTAACGGCGTCCGCGGCTACGCTACTTGTCGCTTTAGGATGGGTGGCCACTCCCTGGGTGAAAAACCGGATCCAGGCATTTACGCGGCCGCAATCGGAGTCGAATCGCATCGCCGCGAAAGCTCCGCTGCAACCGGCGCCATCCGCCACTGATTCGGAAGGCATGCTGCGTTTGGCCGAGCAAGGCGACCCCGTAGCCCAATTTGAAGTGGGGGCGCGCTATGCCACCGGCGAAGACGTTCCTCAGGATTATTCGCAAGCGCTCATCTGGTTTTCGAAAGCTGCCGAGCAGGGAAATGTGGCGGCGCAGGCTACGATGGGAGCCTACTACTGGGCGGGGCGAGGCGTCCCCCAGGACTTGAGCAAAGCTTATTACTGGGCGGTCCTTGCTGAAGCTGGCGGAGATGAAGGCAGCAAATATCGCGTGGCCTTACTGGCTTCGCGCCTCAGCCGTGCCCAGATATTAGCCGAGCAGAAGCGCGCCGAGGATTGGATCACCTCGCATAAGCAGTCAGCAAAAAGCTCAACTGGCCCCGCGCAGTAATACTCGCCGAATATATTTCCCGAAATAGAACCATTCGGCGGCTCCCTGGGGGTTTGGAATAATAGCTAAAAGATAATAATCGATTTGCCGTCGATTCTAGCCTTCCGGAGCGTCGCAGTGAGGTTTGCTCCGTCTTTGCCCCGTCGCTTCACTGGCAAGCCGCGTACGGCCCATGCAGAGGCATTCTAGCATGCGGACGTAAAGGGGAATCCACTGCTGCCTGCAGATCATGCCGTCTCTATTTATCAATAACTTAGAGATAAGTTATTGAATTCATTCCGTTTATTCCGGCTAGATTGGGGAGGGGTAGAATGGATCAAGAGGCGTTGCATGTCCACCCTTCGTGACATCATCCACGAAAACGTCCGCGAAGGCGAACTCTACGAAAAACTTGATCGCAACCGCGTGCGCTGTTATGCCTGCGGTCATGCCTGTCCCATTCCCGATGGCCAGCCCGGGGTTTGCAAAGTGCGCTATAACCAGGGTGGCACGCTTTACGTACCCTGGGGATACGTGGGTGGGGTGCAATGCGACCCCATTGAGAAGAAACCTTTCTTTCACGCGTATCCGGGGGCGCTGGCCTATAGCTTCGGCATGTTGGGCTGCGATCTGCATTGCGGATACTGTCAGAACTGGGTGACTTCGCAGGCTTTGCGCGATCCGAGCGCCGTCTCGTCGCCTCTGCGCGCTTCGCCGGAACTTCTGGTGCAGGATGCACTTCGTCAGGGCGCGAAAGTTCTGGTAAGTACTTACAACGAACCGCTGATCACTGCGGAGTGGGCGGTGGCGGTATTCAAAGCAGCCAAAGCCGCCGGATTGATCACCGGCCTTGTTTCCAACGGCAACGGCACGCCACAAGTCTTGGAGTATGTGCGGCCGTGGATCGATCTCTACAAAGTGGATTTAAAAAGCTTCAGCGAACAGCACTACCACCAACTGGGCGGACGCCTGAAACCGATTCTTGAAACCATTCGTACTTTGTACGAGATGGGAGTGTGGCTGGAGATTGTGACTCTGCTCATTCCGGGGTTTAACGATTCTCCAGATGAATTGCGCGGGCTAACCGACTTTCTTTGCAGCGTTTCTCCGGACATCCCATGGCATGTGACCGCGTTCCACAAAGACTACAAAATGTCCGATCCGGAAAATACGCGGCCGGAAGATTTGTTGCGCGCCGTGGAGATCGGGCGAAATGCCGGGCTGCGTTATGTTTACGCGGGAAATTTGCCGGGGAATGGTGGGCGATCATGAAGACACACGCTGCCATCATTGCGGCGAAACGTTGATCGAGCGCCATAGCTATTTCGTTCAGAATTATCGTCTTACGCCGGATGGATATTGTCCGTCGTGTCACACCGCGATCCCGGGCCGCTGGGCCTTGAAATTCGAGGGGCAGATCACAGACCGTCCTTTCTTGCCACGCCACAGCTCGGGTTTAGTTACAATCCTTTAGCTAACTCCCAATGCTTAAACTGAAGACTCCATTGTTGGCCGCGATGCTGTGTATGGCCGTAGCCTGCTCGCCGCGGGATTTTCTGACCCGGCGGCTGGCGGCGGATCTGATTGCGGGGTCCGATACTTTCAAAACCCAGCAGCAGTTCTGGCTGCGAACCGGAATCATCTCGAACAAGGACTATCTTTCTCCCGAATACCTGGTCTTGCAGCGCCGCGGCTGGATTACCGGAACGCTGATTTCCTGTCCCGCGGACGTGAGCCCGCCGCCGTGTCAGGACGTGATCTTCACTCCCATTGGGGTGGAAACTTTTCGCGACCTGGTTCCCAGCAATCATGCCGCGTCGCAATACTTCCAGGTACCCATTGCCAGCCGGGAATTTATTGAAGTGACGGGGATCAGCAAGAACGGCAATCTCGCCGATGTGGATTTTTCCTGGAGATGGGCGCCGGCGAATGAAGTGGGTGCCGCGCTTTCCAGCGGAGGCGTGCAATACAACTCCACGGTGGGCTTCAAACATTACGACGATGGCTGGCGCATGATTGAAGGCAGCAATCAGAAAAATCAGCTGGGACTTGAGGATGCGCTGAAAAATGCTCAGCCGGCACAATAAAATCTTTTTACCGCTGAGATCGCCGAGGTCGCCGAGAAAAACCCCGCTTTTCTGTTTCTCTGCGATCTCTGCGTTCTCTGCGGTTAGAAATCTTCAAGTGGAGTTACTGAATGCAAGTGGCTAAGGCTTGTTTACTGACTGCGGTGATGTTTCTAGTGGCTGTGCCCGCGCTTCGGGCGGACGAGCTTGACGACTTGGCCCAGAACTTTTGGACCTGGCGCGCGGTTGAGCAGCCGGTCACGGGGGACGACATCACTCGCATTGAGCGTCCGGCGGGCTGGGTGCCGGACTGGTCTCCGGAAAAAGTTGCCGGGTATCGTCAGCAGCTCAATGAGTTTGAAGCCCGTTGGAAGAAGATCGATGCCACGAAATGGCCGGTGGCGCGGCAGGTGGATTACCAGCTGATGGGATCGGCGATCGCGCGGATTCGCTGGGAGTTGGAGCTGAATCGAAGCTGGCAGCGCGATCCAGGATTCTATCTGGAACAGAGTTTGGGAGCTTATGAGAGCCTGCTGTTGCCGCCTCCGCCGTTCGATGCAGCACGCACGCGAGAGATCGTGGCCACGCTGGCTTCGATTCCGCGAACCGTGGAGGGCGCAAAGAAAAATCTCACTCAGCCCGCCGCCCCGTTTGCCCAGCTCGCGCTGGACCAACTGAAAGACGTTCGCGTCTATCTACTCAAGTCGATTGCGGAATTGAAGCCGAGTCTCGATCCTGAAGCAGCGCGCGGAATCGATCCGGCGGCTGAACAGGCGATTGTGGCGCTCGAGTCTTATCGTGATTGGCTGGCGCGGCGGCTACCGGGAATGTCAAAGGAAACCGCAGTAGGGCGCGACGCCTACATGTTTTTTCTGAAGAACGTTGCGTTGCTGCCCTACACACCTGAGCAATTATTGGAGATGGGAAGGCAGGAGTGGGCGCGTTCGGTGGCGTCGCAGGTTTATGAAGAACATCGCGATGCCAACGTACCACCGTTGAAATTATTCAACGATCAGGCCGAAGAAGTGAAGCGGGAAGCGAAAGATGAACTAAGCGTCCGCAAATTTCTAGAAGAAAAAGACATTCTTACTGTGCCCGCCTCCCTGCCGCATTATCTCTATCTGCCCACGCCTAGCGTATCTCGCGCCGGTAGCCGATTTTGGCGAAGCCGACGACTTTACCGGGCCCAGCCGGATGAAAGAAAACAGCACCCGCTATGTGGACCCGCCGGCACCCGATCTCAGTTACTTTGCGGCCAGTATGGCGACCGAGCCGCGGGCGATTCTGGTGCATGAGGGAATTCCGGGACATTATTTTCAGATGTCGCTGGCGTGGGCGAATCCCGACCCCATTCGTCGGCACTACTACGAATCCGTCGCGAACGAGGGTATCGGATTCTATGCCGAGGAAATGATGCTGCATGCCGGCTTTTTCGATGACAGTCCGCGTTCGCGGGTGATGATCTGGAACTTCATGCGTCTGCGGGCGCTGCGGGTGGAAGTGGACGTCAAGCTGGCGCTGGGCCAGTTCACCATCGAGCAGGCGGCGGAATATTTGAAGAACACCGTCCCCGCGGATGCGGAGTTTGCTCATGGGGAAGCCGCCTTCTTTGCTTCCACGCCGGGACAGGCGATTTCCTACCAGATTGGCAAGCTGCAGATTCTCCAGTTTCTCGCCGATGCGAAAAGGCAGAAGGGCGATGCGTTTAGTCTGCGCGCGTTTCATGATTATCTGTGGCTGAATGGGAATGTGCCGATTGGGTTGCTGCGGTGGGAATATCTGGGGGAGAAGTAGAAGGAGGATGGGCGCTGGGCTCTAGGCGTTGGGACCCCTGCCAGAAGTGGTTCGTATCGGGCATCGCTTTAGCGATGCCGTAAACATTCAGGGATAGGTTTATGGCACGGCTGAGAAGCCGTGCCCGGATACGAAGCTTTAGGTCCCAGGCCTCCGCGGCGAGATCGTTTGATTTCGCTCACGACAGACGCCGGGGCACCCGCGATAAGTTATCAATCTGTTCGTGACGGGGGAAGCCGGCTTATTTTTTGAGCCGCTTTAAGAACTCAGGATCAACCCACACCCTTTTGACCTGACCTGGCTTCAACTCAATGGTCTTGATATCGAACGGTTCCAGGAGGTCGAGAAAGGCTCCAAAGTTGGCGGCGAGTTCGGTGATCTCTTCCGGTATTTCGTGGTCCCAAAAGAACACAGCGCCGTTTTTGCCTTCGTCAACAAGAACGTAGTTTCCGCATTCTGCCCAGGCGATCGGGTACGCTTTTGCAGGAATGTTTTCGAGGTAAGCTCGTTCCTTTTGAATTTCAGCCACCGGGATGAATTGATTCACTCCGCATTCATTATTTTTGCTTACCCTGAAGATATTGGTTTCGGGTTCAGCGCCATCCTGGCTCCTAATAAAGTTCCTGAACGAATCCGATAGCCGGCAGCCCAAAGCCTGCTCAAGAGCCTGAGCAGCTTCGTCTGCGGCGGGTTTACCGTTCTCTAGTTTTATCTTCAAGTTGTTTATCAAATCACGATTGTAAGCTCTCCGTCCATGGGAGCCGCACCCTACCCTTTTTCACAAAGAACGCGAAAAAAAGGATGGGGCACCCGCGGTAGAGTGCCCCAACCATTTGTTCAGACTATATCTTACTGCGCGGCAGCCGGCTTCTCGGCGGCTTTCTTGGGCATCATTGGCATCATGCTCTTGGGCTTCCAGAAGTCTGGATCCTCTTTGACCCAGGCCTCCGGCGGATAGCTCATTGCCGGGTTGAACAAGAACAAGTTGGTCTGCCGGGACTCGACTGCGGACGATTCCAGTTCGCCCAGCTTTTTCATGCCTTCTTCGCCCATGGCGGCGACGAAAGCCTTGTCCTGCTCGGGGAAAGAGTCGATTTCCGCCGCTGATTTGAGCGCGTGGAAAACTACGTAAGTGGTGTTTGGCTGCTGGCCATAGGCCACTTCGTACGTGGCCCAATGGGAGTCGGGAACTTTCGTGTAAGCGGCCACGACCAGTTTGACCAACTCATCCCATTCGTGGCCGTGTCCGGCGCGGACCTGGTAGAGAGAAATCTCGAAGTAGCGGAACTTGGCGATGCTGCCGTCCGCATTGAGGCTTTGATCGGGGCGATAGGAGAGCACGGTGGAGTCCGCGTCGCTCAGCAAATCGCCGTCGGCTACGCCGGCCCGGTCAAGCGCGGCCATCAGCGCGGGGTTTTTCAGGCCGGCCAGATGGTCCTTTTCCCAGTCGGCAAATGAATCATAAGGAAAGAGAAACAGTGAACGCGGACGGCCGGAGAGAGAATCCGCGTCAAAGTAATGGGTTGGCCACTTGGCCTTAGTGACCGCTTGGACAAATGCGCTCTCGGTTTTTTCATGCGATGCGCCCTGTTTACCCGGTTTCAGGAACTCGCGGTAAAGCACCAGCACCTTGGGCGGCGCCATGGTTCCACTTTCCTGTGCCGCAGCCACGCCAATTCCTCCGACTACAAACGACAGCCCCAACAACAACCCTGTGAGTTTTTGCATAGATTACTGACCTCCTCGGTCGCAAAGTAAATTTAAATTTGGAAAGGAAAATCTAAGCGCGCAAGAATAGTGCGCTCCCAAAGACGAGCGGAGCGTATCTGAGTGACAGATACGAAGTCAAGGGAGTAGTCAATATTGATGAGTCCGTCAGGCGGCTCTTCGCCGATGAGAAAAGCCCCACCCTCCCGCAAAGAACGCGGGAAGGATGGGGCACCCGCGACGCAATAATTTCTGGCGCCAATGTGACCCGGAGTCCAAGGATAGTTTGGATTCTGCATTTACAAGAACTGCCCCGGCACGATATACCTCTTGCTCAGCCCCTATGACGACGAAAAAACTTCCCCTTTTATTTTTGGTGATCACCCTAAACCTGTTCGTGACCCTTGGTCTTCTTTCCGCGCAAACGGCGGCCAAGCCCAAGATCACCATCGACGAATTTTTCAACTCTGTCAGCTTTGATGGCGTAAAACTTTCTCCTGATGGCCAGTCGGTGTTGATTGAAGCCGAGCGTGCCGATTGGGACCAGAACATCTTTCGCAAAGAGTTGTGGGTCTATCGCGGCGGGGCGAGTGGCGGCGGACTGACTCCACTTACGCAGTCCGGCGCGGACACGGACGCGCATTGGTCTCCGGACGGGCAGTGGATCGCGTTTCTTTCCGAACGGAAAAGTGCGTCCGCCAAAGGGGACGATTCTGGCGGCGACGCTAAGGACAGTGAAACCGCGCAGCTTTACTTGATCTCGCCGAATGGCGGCGAGGCGTTTCCGGTAACGCAAGGTGAAGAAGAGGTGCACGCGTTTAGCTGGTCCGCCGATTCGCGCACCCTTTATTTCGCCACCCGCACGCCCTGGACCAAGGCGCAAAAGGATGCGTACAAAAAAGAATGGAAAGATGTGAACCAGTATCGGGGGGCGGAACGCGGGGATGAGATCTTCAGCCTGGACGTGGCGGATGCCATCGCCCACCACATTGCTGCAGTGGGCAAAGTTAGCGACGATGCGGAAGAGAGTTCGGACGCAACTCCGGGATCGCATGCGCTGGGGAGTATTCCGTGGCATATTTCCGAACTGGAAACTTCGCCGGATGGACACAAACTGGCGCTGGCGAGCCAGTCGGTTTCGCAGCGTGATGAAAAAGTGGAAGAGTTTGAAATCTATTTAATTGATCTCGCCGGGGCTTCGCTCGATCGGCCAGTGCGTCAGATCACGCATAACAATGCAGTCGAACAGAGCGTGAAATGGTCGTCAGACAGCCGGCACATTTTCTTTACCGTGGAAGTGGGAGATGTCAGCGGCCCGTACCGCGATTTGCAGCCGCATTTGTATTGGGTGGAGGCCGAGAGCGGGGAAGTGCAACAGTGGGGCAAGGATTTCATCGGCGCCGTCGGTCACTATGAAGTGCAGGGAAACGGCGTGCTGCTCACCGGACGGGTGGGAACGGAAGTGGCATTGTATTCTGCGGCCAAGCCGGCGGATTCTTTTCATAAACTGAATGGCTGGGAAGGCACGTACGATGGGTTTGCGATTGCGGAACACTCGCAGCGAGTGGCCGTCATTCATTCCACGCTGGAGAAGCCGACGGAAGTTTATCTGGCCGACGGCATCGACAAATTGCAGGAAGCGCGGCCCATTACTTCGTTCAACAAGGTATTTACCGAACGCGATTTGCCCAAGGGTAAGCCTTATCGCTGGAAGGCCGATGACGGAACTATGGTCGAAGGCATGTTGATGTATCCGCCGGGAAAGTTCGAGGCGAAAAATTTGCCGATGTTTGTGTTCATTCACGGTGGCCCCGCGGATGCCGATGGCAACCACTTTGAAGCGGATTGGTACGTGTGGGATCGGTTGGCTGCGACCCAGGGCTGGCTGGTGTTTGAGCCGAATTATCGCGGGTCGACGGGATACGGCGATAAATTTCTCATGCAAATCGTGCCGGAGATTGTGTCGCGTCCGGGTAAGGATATTTTGGAAGGTGTGGATGCGCTGGTGAAGGATGGCATTGCTGATCCTGATCGTCTGGCGGTAGGTGGATACAGCTATGGCGGCTACATGACCAATTGGCTCATCACCCAGAGCACGCGCTGGAAGGCTGCCGTGACCGGAGCCGGCGCAGTAGAGCATGTGGCCAACTGGGGCAACGACGATACGACTTTTGACGATGCGTATTTTCTAGGCGGACTTCCCTGGGAGCAGGCGCAGCGCTATCACGATGAAGGCGCGATTTATTTCAGATGAACAAAGTTCGCACGCCGACCCATCTGGTGGCTGGTGGCGACGATATTCGCGTGGCGGTGGCGGAAGATTATTTGCTCGATCATGCGCTGCACAATCTGGGCATTCCGAGCGAATTGCTGATTTTTCCAGGGGAGGGTCATTCGCTGGATAAGAATCCCTGGCATGGGAAGATCAAGGTGAGGGAAGAGTTGAAGTGGTTGCAGAAGTATGGAGGAGTGGGGAACTGAGAACTGAAATGCGGCAGATCAGAAACTTCTGGCCGATATTTTTGTTAGAGGAGAATAATTCGCGGGGATGATCTGGCTACTATACTTTTGTTTATGAACATTACTCTGTCCATCGATGAGGAACTAGTCGTCCGGGCTCGAAAGAAAGCTGAGGCACTTGGCAAAAACCTCAACCAATTGATCCGAGATTATCTACAGACGGTGGCGGACGGAGACGATGCCGATCGAAGCATTGAGGAATTTAAGCAGCTCTCAAATCGGGGCCATTCGCACGGTTTGCGCTTCAATCGCGATGACATCCGTGAGCGTCGATAGATTTTTACGAATCCATTCTGGGAGGTTGATTCCGTCGTTCACAATTACTTTTTCGCGCTGGCCAGCTTTACATGGTGCGAGGCTTCGGCATAGTGCGCGATGCCCTGGTAGAGGGCTTCGGCGATTTGCTGGCGATAGGCGGATCGCTGAAGTTCGCTCTCATCGGTGGGGCTGCTGACGAAGGAAACTTCAGCGAGGATGGCGGGCATTTCGGTCCCGGTCAGGACTACGTAGGAAGCGGCCTTCACGCCGCGATCCCGTAAGCCAGGATTCTTCGCGGCGAGAGTGCCAAATAATGAGCGCTGCACGCTGGCCGCGAAACGGTGCGATTCCTGGACTTTTTCGCGGATATCCACGTTGGTCCAGTCGATGTTTTGCAGGGTTGTGTCAGTAGCGTCCGCGCCAGGAGTTCTGGCTTTTAGTGAAGAATAAGTATTGGTGTAGTAGGTTTCCACGCCGCGCGCCGAAGGATAGTCGCTGTAGTTGGCGTGAATGGAAAGAAACAGATCGGCGTGAGCGACGTTGGCGATTTCCGCACGTTTCTCCAGCGGGATATAAGTATCGTCCTGCCGGGTGTAAATGACTTCGGCGCCCAGATGGCTCTGAACCAGCTTGCCGAGGCGGTCCACGATATCCAGCACCAGATCTTTTTCCAGTAAACCTTTGCGCCCGACCGTGCCCAGGTCCCAGCCGCCGTGGCCGGCGTCCAACACCAGACGAAATTGCGGAACGTGGGCACTAGCTTGTGAACTGTCGGTGATATTCGCAGCAGTACTTTTTGCGGTTGCGCTCGCTGCCGGAACTGACGGCGGCAACGACTTTGCACTTTGGCCGGTATGAATCTGGCCAGTTTCGATCTGGATGGTCTCTTTAGGATTTTCCGGGCCGAACAGATCGACACGGGCGTGCGGCTGCGGTTTGGCTCCGAGTCTGCGGACCTCAACCACCAGACGATAAGGATTCTGTTCCAGGCTGACGGAATAGTCGGAGGGGTTCTTGGTTTCCAGCACCACGCGGGTGATTCCACTGACGGGCTGCGCGACTCGTACGCGAACCAGAAGAGCGTCCTGCACGGCAATCGATTTGTTGTCGAGGCCGGCGGCCAGGGTGGTGTCGTGTAGATCGAAATAGATGCGTTCCGGATTTGCCAGACGATGGGCTTCGTACTGCACCTGGTCTTGCAGATCGATCACGACCGTGCTGGAATCGGCCGCCGACCAGTGCCGGATGCCTGTGACTGCGGACTTCTGCCCTTTTTCCGCCGGACTGGATTTGTCCGCGAGCGGTGCGGCTTCGCTGTAATCCAATTCGGATGGCGAGGACGTGCCTGGCGATGGCGTGGCTACCGCTGACGCGGAGTGGCCGGGCTGAGAAATTGCGGCGGGAGTGTGGACGATTGTTCGCCACAGCCCGAAAAGTGCGACCAGCACGATAAGAAGAATGGGAAGGACGATGCGCAGGCCGTACCGGGATTTCTCTCCAGAAGAAGATTCGGAAAAGATCGCTGGAGTTTCGTCCGGAACGATATTGTGATCTGTAAGAGTCTCCGTGACGCGATGAGGAGCCGAGAGGCTGGCAGGAGCGGCGTCCGCAGAAGGCGCGGGTTGAACTGGCTCGCTCTTGATCACGGGAACGACGCTTTCCGGGGCGTCGATTTCAGTGACGACGACTTTGGAAAGCACCAGATCAGGAACGGCGCTTGAAGGCGTAGCCGGAGTAGCGGGCCTTGCGATACTGAGCTCCGGAATGGCCGCCAGGATTTCCGGATTTTCTTGGTGAATTTCCGGAGCTTCCGTTTGATCCGTTTCGTTTTTTTCTATTTCCGCCACTTGCGGCACGATCACGACTGGGGCAGGTGTTGCTTCGGACGGCGGGTCCGCTACTGGAAGCGGTTCCATCGGCTTGGCCACAGCTGCTACTACACGCTGGGAAATTTCCGCCAGGCGATCTTCTTCTTCGGGCTTAAGCGCGGCCAGAATCAATTCGGCAAGGAGATTGAGATTGCGAACATCACTGTCGTTGAATCCGTAGGCTTCGCTGGAAAAGGCTTCCAGCAATCCAATCACGGTTTGCCGAGCGGAGAGTGGAACCGCCACCATGGAGCGCGTGCCCAGACGGCGGCAGGTTTCGACGTTTACGCGCGAATCGTTTTCCGAATCATCACAGCGGACGATATGGCCGCTGGTGAGGCAGGCCCCCGAGAAGCCGGAATTCGGGTCCAGGCGAACACCCGCATCGGGTGCGATGGTTCCTGATGACGCGCGGCAAACGATAGCGTTGCCGTCGGCAAGCGCGATGGCCACGCCGTCCGCGCCGGTGATGGCCAGGGCGCGATCGGAAACCAGTTGCAAAACTTCATCGAGAACAAACTGCTCGAGCTCCCACACGTCCCCTGTTGGAACCACGCGATCATGTTTCTCGGCGTGCTTCTCATCATGTTTGTCATCTATCCGGCGCTGACGGATTTGTTCGTGCAGGGAAGAGAATGCGAGGAGAGCTTGTAGAGCTTCGTGAGTGGGAACACCGAGCTGCTGAAAAATTTGGGGCGCAGGGGCTGAAGTCGGATCCGCCGGCTTGGGCGAATCAGGTTTCAGTAAATTCGACTCCGGGTTTTTGGGGTTCGCGCTCACAAATCGAAGCAATCCCTGTGATTTCATTGGGTGGAATTCAGCTCAGTGCAAACTCGCCAGGGGCCAGAAGTGAAGTCCAGATTGGCGAAGTTTGCGGGACTGACCGAATTCTACCCAGGTCCTTCCGAGTATTTACCCGGATTCACCTAATGATTCCTTTAAGTTACAGTGGATTAGCCGTGATCGCAATCATTCCTTCCGCACGAAGGTGGGATTCACGACCGGTTCTTTGGTAAGCTACAAGAGTAGAGGCATCTCGCTGGTTTTCCGTAGGCCTGTTGCTCGTGCGACAGAATGGGTGTATGTTTAATTTTTTGAGTGACTTACAGGTTGTGGCAGGTGGTTGAGAAGAAAAAGAAATCGAGTTGGGCATGGCGTTTGGGCATGATGGCCACGGGAGCGGCAGGGGCTGCTTTAGTGGTTTTTCGCGGTTGCTGGCACCGAAACATGAGCTGGCCGGTTCGGCTGCAAAAGCATTCCTATCAGGTCTGCACGGGTTGCGGCATCAAGCGGTTGTTCGATGAAGAAGCCTTTCGCGCTTACGGACCCTACAGTTACGAGCTGAATCGCCTGATTCAGTGGGACTTGGCACACCAGGACCGGCCTGAGACGGAAGCCGATCCTATCGAACATCGTCCGGCTTCCTGATCTTTTGTTCTGGAATTTTATATAGTTTTCGATGAGTATTTTGCAGGGCAGCTTTCCGTGGCGTATTTCCGGGAGGATTTTTCCGGAACCAGCCCGGTTACTGAGCTGCATCTAAACTCCGGGACTAAGATTCCAGGATGGGGCAAGTGTCGAATCCAGTTATGTCTGCGGAGAGACCACCGATGACGCCTGTGCAGGCGCGTCGCCGCCGTCAATATCGGATACAGCTTCAGACTCTGACTTATGTCAATCTGGACCACGCCAACGGCGGCGTCATCCGCGATCTTTCTACCAGCGGAATGGCAGTGCAGGCAGTGTCGCCTTTGCGCCCAGAGCAGCCTGTCCATATTCGTTTCGAGTTGCTGGGGCCGCGCCTGCGCATTGAAATTCCGGGGCGAGTGACCTGGGCAGATGCCAATGGCAGGGCGGGCATTGAGTTTCTTAATCTGCCGCGGCGTTCGGCGCGTTTGCTGAAAGACTGGCTTTTTAGCCAGCTGCTGGCCAGCGGTCATCAGGCGGCGCGTTCCGAAGTAATGTTTCGCCGCGATCTCAGTGAAGGCGCGCCGAGCCTGCTGTTTTCTACCACCCCGCGGCCGGCCATTGCTCTCCGGCCAAACGAAATCAAGTTGCAGGACGCGGTGTTTGCGGAAGAACCGAAACTCCTGCACATTCCGTGGTGTCCTGTTCCCATTGCATCGACCATTTTTTCACGGTCGGTGGACGGCCTAATACTGGCAGCGGCCGTCTTGCTGTTTTCTTTGGTCTCACTGGCGATGACGCAGCTTCTTCCGGCGTGGCCGATTGCGGTCGCGCTCTTGTTGGGAGCGAGCGCACTTTTCTCCGCCGCTTATTGGATGTTGTTTACTTTCTGGATGGGCACGACGCCCGGAGCTCATCTGGCACAGATTGCCGGAGCCCAGAACCACAAGGAAGAAGAGGAACGGCCGCGGTTTCGGTGAGGCCGCTGTGTGCTATCTGCTGTCAGCTCTCAGCGAAATCAAAGTCCAAATCTTTTAACCGCAAAGATCGCTAAGAAAAGCGAAGGGCGCAAAGGTAAATCTAGACTTGCCGATAGCTAGTTCGTTAGATATTCCCGTTCCAGCCAAAGCTGCAAGTTCCGCTTGGTCTTGACGTTGGCGTCCAGGAAGCGAATGCCAGCGTCGCCCTGTCCGTTCCGCCACACGACTTCTCCGGCAAGTTTTAAAGAGCGCTTGGTGCCTGGAAGCGCGAAATCCACTCGAACCGGGCCGGTCCCAGGGAGTGCTTTGCGGGCGTGAACTCTAACGCCGCCCTGGCTGACATTCAAAATGTGGGCCTGCAGATGGTCTTTGCGGTTGAAGGTGACGGAGACGGGTGAATCCAACGGATGACGATGATAGCGAAGCCGGCCATCGAGGATCATGTTGCGTGCGGCCGACAGGGTGCGAACGGCCTGTTCCACGGAAATCGGCTTCTGGAAAAGAAAGGTAGCGTCCTTGGCGTCGAAGTCGCGCTGTCCCGAGGGACCGCTAAGAATGACCAGCGGCACGGTGTTCTGGAAGAAGCTGCCTTCCAGCCCGCGGAGGAGACCTGGGGTGCCGGCGAGATCCGCATCCACGATCAAAGCATCGACCTTGGATTTCGCCAATGTGTCCAGAGCGCGCTGCGGCTCAGTTTCGACATCGACGCCAATATGCAGACTGCCGAGGATGCATTGCAACACACTGATTTCGGCCCAATCGCGGGAAACCACCAGAGATGAAAGTGTCATGCAGCAACTTTAGTCTGGCGGGTTAGCAGACCCTAGATAACGAAGGTAATGAAAGCGGGCTCTGGGCTTTAGGACAATACGTGTTGCTGACAGTGGCTTCCTAGAGCCAAAAGCCCCGCGCCTAGAGCCCGGGGTCCTATTTAGGAGTGCGATACCAATCGACGGTCTTCTTCAAGCCTTCTTCGAAATTTACCAAAGGTTTGTAGCCGAGATTTTTCTTCGCGTGTGTCAGATCAGCGAGAGAATGCTTCACATCTCCTTCGCGCTCCGGCCCGTATTTCACTTCCCCTTTGAATCCGATAATTTTCTTGAGAACGCGAAAGGTCTCGTTCAAATCGATGCGGGTACCGGTGGCGACGTTGAACATGCTGCCAGCCACGTTTCCGGCGGGGGCCTTGCAGGCCAGAAGATTCGCGCTCACGACATTGTCGATGTAGGTGAAATCCCGGCTCTGCGCGCCATCTCCAAGGATGGTTGGCGACTCGCCGGCAACCATCTGGGTAATGAACTTGGCCAGCACACCAGAGTAGGGCGAAGTGGGGTCCTGGCGAGGGCCAAAGATGTTGAAGTAACGGAGGCTGACGGTTTCCAGGCCGTAACATCGGTAGAAGGAAGTCATGTAATTCTCGCTGGCCAGCTTGGCGACAGCGTAGGGAGAAATCGGACTGGGCTTCATGTCCTCATGCTTGGGCAGAGTCGGCGTATCGCCATAAGCGGACGATGATGCGGCATAGACTACGCGTTTTACCTTGGCATCCCGCGCCGCAACCAGCAGGTTGACGGTCGCGTCCACGTTGGCGCGATTGCTGCCCAGCGGATCAAGGACCGATTTCGGAACGGAAGGAATGGCAGCTTCATGGAAAATGAAATCAACCCCCTGACAGGCTTTCTGAACGGCGTCAAAATCCAGTAAATCAGCTTCACGAAAGTCGATGTGACCCAGAATTTCCGTGAGATTTTGCCGTTTTCCGGTGGAAAGATTATCGATGCCGCGAACCTGATCGCCCTGCGCGAGCACGGCGCGGGCCAGGGATGATCCGATAAAACCGGCGATGCCGGTAATGAGATATGTAGCCATAGACATTTATCATAACGGAAGATACTTAGACGTGAGATGTTGCCGCAAACACCAAAGTAATTCGCTAAAGCGGATGGCCGTCAACCACGGAGCGAATTTCCTGCCAGAGCTGTTCTTTCCCGGCCCCGGTTCGGGCCGAGAAGGGAAGAATTCGTGTTTGAGGATTTTCCTGCTTCAAGAGACGCATGGCATTGTGCAACTGGTTGTTGGAGAGCCGGTCACTCTTAGTAGCGACGATCAGGTGGGGACGCCCGCTGGCACTCAGGAAGTCGATGAGCTGTTTATCGTTCGGTTGCGGCGGCACGCTGATGTCCACCAGTGCCAGGCAAAGCGCCAGAGTTGGACGGTCGTTGAGGTAAGGATCGATGAAAGTTGGCCACTGGCTGGAGACTTCGCGGGAAATTTTGGCATATCCGTAGCCGGGGAGATCGGCGAAGATCAGCTCGGGCTGCGGCTTTCCGGCCCACCGCAGTTCAAAGAAATTGATGGCGCGGGTGCGTCCGGGAGTGGAACTGGTTTTGGCCATTTTTGCGCCCAGCAGGGAATTGATTACGCTGGACTTTCCTACGTTCGATCGTCCCAGGAAGGCGATTTCGGGCAGAGTTGGCGGAGGGAACAAGGTAGCGTCGGTGGCCGACATCATGAACCGGGCTAGGACACGCATAAATCAGTTTGCAGGTTTGGGAGATAAGTTGCAAGCCTACAGGCCGAGCGGGCGCTTGTTGTCGGCTTCCGCTTCTTTGACCGGAACATATTTGTTGCGGAGATAGAGAATGCCGGCAACTGCAATTCCTATCAACACGCTGATCCCGAAAAACACACGATAAGCCGGGAAAGAAATCAGGACGACTGCCACCACAACGATGGCCACAAGCAGACTCGTGGTGCTCTTCATGCGCATCCGGAAAACGAACGCCATGGAAAACTCCTGGAACAGATATCAGAAGATATTTTATGCCGAAAAATGAAAATGGCCCACAGTTCGTGGGCCATTTTTACAGGAATTCGGATTTGCTGCTTACTGATGCGCCGCCGGTGGATCGGTGGGAGGCGTAAGAGTGATGGCCCGGTCAGCTTCCACGGGAGGTACTTCGGGCAACGGGTGTTCCAGGGCAATCGCCAGCACCTGGTCCACGGTATCGACAAAATGCAGCTTCATCGCACTCCGCAGATTCTCCGGCACTTCGGCTACATCTTTCTGGTTGTCCTGGGGCAGAATCACTTCGAAAAGGCCAGCCCGATGTGCAGCGAGCAGCTTCTCTTTCAATCCGCCGATTGGCAACACTTTTCCACGAAGCGTGATCTCCCCAGTCATGGCCAGATCACGGCGTACGGCAATCTTGCTTAAGGCACTGGCAATCGCAGTGGCGATGGTGATGCCTGCCGATGGGCCGTCTTTCGGGATCGCGCCTTCAGGGACATGAACGTGGATATCGATGCTGCGGTAAAAGTCGCGGGCCAATCCCAAACGGTGAGCTCGGGAGCGAATGTACGACATAGCCGCTTGCGCCGACTCCTGCATCACATCGCCCAACTGTCCGGTCAAAGTGAGCTTGCCTTTCCCGTCGACAACCGTTGCTTCCGTGCTGAGGATCGAGCCGCCGACTTCGGTCCACGCCAAACCTGTGACCAGGCCGATCTCGCTCTTCTCGTGGGCGAGGGTATCGCGGAATTTGGTTACGCCCAGGAAGTCGGTGGTGTTTTCTCCAGTAACGGCGATGTTGTAGTTCTCGCCTTCCTTTACGACCTTGCGGGCAATCTTGCGGCAAACGTTTCCGATTTCGCGCTCCAGGTTGCGGACGCCTGCTTCGCGCGTATAGGAACGGATCAGCGAAGTGATGGCTTCATCCGAGAACTTGACGTTTTTGTCGGTCAAGCCTGCTTGCACCATTTGCTTCTTGACCAGGAATTGTTTGGCGATTTCCACTTTTTCCTGCTCGGTGTAGCCGTGCAGGCGCAGCACTTCCATGCGGTCTTGCAGAGGAGCCGGGATCGTGTGCATCACGTTGGCGGTGGCGATGAAGAACACCTGCGACAGATCGTATTCCACGTCGAGGTAGTGGTCCTGGAACATGAAATTCTGTTCGGGATCCAAAACTTCGAGCAGCGCGGACGAAGGATCGCCGCGGAAATCCATGGACATCTTGTCGACTTCATCCAGCATGAAGACCGGGTTCTTGGTGCCGGCTTTCTTCATCATCTGAATGATTTGTCCGGGAAGCGCGCCAATGTAGGTGCGGCGATGGCCGCGAATTTCGGCTTCATCGCGAACTCCGCCCAGCGACATGCGTACGAACTTGCGGCCGGTGGCTTTGGCGATCGACATTCCCAGCGAAGTCTTGCCGACTCCGGGAGGTCCGACAAAGCACAAGATCGAACCTTTGGGATTCTTGACCAATTGGCGGACAGCCAAAAACTCAAGAATGCGCTCTTTGATCTTTTCCAGCCCGTAATGATCTTCGTTCAGGACTTTCTCGGCGCGGCTGAGGTTGCGGATTTCCTTGGAGCGTTTTTTCCACGGCACAGCCAGGAGCCAGTCAAGATAGTTGCGCGAAACTGTCGATTCTGCCGACATGGGCGGCATGGCCTCGAGCTTCTTCAGTTCCTGCATGGCCTTGTCACGCACTTCTTTGGGCATGCCAGCGGCATCGACTTTCTTCTTCAATTCGTCGAATTCGCTCTTTTCGCCGCGTCCCAGTTCTTTCTGGATGGCCTTGATCTTTTCGTTGAGGTAATACTCTTTCTGGGCGCGCTCCATCTGACGTTTTACTCGCGATTGGATGGTGCGGTCCATGTTCAACTTTTCGATTTCGATGTCGAGAACGTCGCCGATGCGGGTGAGACGCTCGGCGGGATCGAAGAGTTCCAGCAGTTCCTGCTTTTCTTCGATGGAAAGTTGCAGGTTGGCGGCGATGGTGTCCGTGAGTTTGGCCGGATCTTCCATGCGTACAGCCGCGATCATCGTCTCGTAGTTCAAGGATTGGCAGAGCTTGACATACTGCTCGAACAGGGCAGTAACGCGCTGCATGCCGGTTTCGATCTGAGCGTTAGTTTCCGTTGCGTAGCGGGCGACGCGGACCGAGACCTGCATGAAGCCTTCGGTCTCGCTGATCTGCAGAATTTTGCCGCGCTCGATGCCTTCGACCAGGACTTTGATATTGCCGTCAGGCAACTTCAGGCTCTGCACAATGTTGACGATGGTGCCGACCTGGTAGATTTCGTTGGCTTTGGGCTCGTCCACACTGGCGTCATGCTGGGTGGCGAGGAAAATTTTCTTGTCCGCTGCCAGCGCCTCTTCCAAAGCGTGGACGCTCGATTCCCGGCCGACCACGAACGGAGTCATCATGTACGGGAAGATGACCACGTCCCGGATGGGCATCATGGGCAGTTTCTTGGTCTCGAATTTTTCCTTGGGTGTGGTCACTATTTCTCCAAATTACTGGGCTCCAATACGCTCCGCAACATCTCTACGGTAACCCTACCCTGCTTTGTCCATCATCGCCAGGGAGACGTTGCGCTTTTCCACCATCTCCTTGGTGACTTCAAATTCCTTGACCTTCTTCTGACTGGGCAAATGGTACATCAGGTCGAGCATCAATTCTTCAAGAATCATGCGCAGACCGCGGGCGCCGACCTTGCGCTGCATCGCCTGGCGGGCAATAGCTTTCAGAGCGTCGTCATTGAATTTCAGCCGCACATTCTCAAATTCAAAGAGCCGAATGTACTGCTTAATGATGGCGTTCTTGGGGCGTGTCAGAATTTCGATCAGCGCGAATTCGTCGAGATCTTCCAGAACGCCTAGAACCGGCAACCGGCCCACAAATTCGGGGATCAATCCGAACTTGATGAGGTCTTCCGGTTGCGCGTCACTGAGAAGCTCGTAATTCTCTTTGCGTTTGCTGGCTGCCGAATCCTGGTTCTCGGGTTCTTCTCCGGTCTTGAACCCCAGCGACTTGCGCCCGGCACGGCGGCCGATGATCTTGTCCAGGCCGACGAACGCGCCGCCGCAAATGAAAAGGATGTTGGTGGTATCCACCGGAGTGAATTCCTGGTGGGGATGCTTGCGTCCACCTTGCGGCGGAACGTTGGCAATCGTGCCTTCCAGAATTTTCAGCAGGGCTTGCTGGACGCCTTCGCCCGAAACGTCACGCGTGATCGAGGGGTTCTCGTCTTTGCGGCCAATCTTGTCGACTTCGTCAATATAGATGATGCCGGTCTGGGCGCGTCCCACATCGCCATCCGCGGCTTGCAGCAGCTTGAGGATGATGTTTTCGACGTCCTCACCAACGTACCCAGCTTCGGTCAAAGTAGTAGCGTCGACAATGGCGAAAGGCACATCCAGCATGCGGGCCAGAGTTTGCGCCATCAGCGTTTTGCCGGTGCCGGTCGAGCCGATCAGCATGATGTTCGACTTGCTCAGCTCAATGCCATCGCCCACGCGCTGCCGGTTCATGTAGATGCGCTTGTAGTGGTTGTAAACGGCGACCGCCAGCTTCTTCTTGGTCTGTTCCTGTCCGATCACATACTCGTCCAGAAACGCTTTGACCTCTTGCGGCTTAGGAAGCTGGTTGGGTGTGGTGGCGGCGGGCGTTGCCGTGCGGTCGTCTTCCAGGATGGAATTGCAGACGGCTACGCACTCATCGCAAATGTAGGCCCTGGGGTAATCGCTGGGAGAAGAAATCAGTTTGGCAACGGCGTCCTGCGATTTGTGGCAGAACGAACAGCGCAGAATCTCCTCGGTACCGGTCCGGTTTTTCACTCCGCCTTACTCCTTTGTTGGTCCCGATCCCCGAACTCCAATCCCGCGGGGAGCGATCGTTTCGCGCCGAGACGTTAGGGAAGCGATCGGCGGAAGCCCGATCATACCTTCTCTCTCGTCTTGTAGATGATATCGTCTATGATTCCGTACTCTTTTGCCTGCTGCGCGTTCATGATGAAGTCGCGCTCCACGTCTTTCTCCACTTTATCCAGCTTTTGCCCGCTGTGCTTGGATAGTAACTGATTAGTAATCTCCCGCATGCGCAGGATTTCGCGGGCATGAATGTCAATATCCGTGGCCTGCCCCGATAATCCGCCCATGGAGGGCTGATGTATAAGGATACGTGAATTGGGCAGCGCAAGGCGTTTTTTCGGCTCTCCGGCAGCCAAAAGTAACGCCGCCATGCTGGCCGCCTGGCCAATGCAAATGGTGGTAACGTCGTTCTTTACATACTGCATGGTGTCGTAAATCGCCATGCCTGCGGTGATCGAGCCGCCCGGCGAGTTGATGTAAAGCTGGATGTCCTTCTCCGGATCTTCCTGCGCCAGAAACAACATCTGTGCAATCACCAGGTTGGCGATGTTGTCATCGATCGGCGTGCCGATGAAAATGATGTTGTCCCGCAGCAGCCGGGAATAAATGTCGTAAGCCCGCTCACCCCGTCCGGTCTGTTCGATGACCATGGGAACTAACATCATTTGCGGATCTTTCACGTTCACCTTTCACACTCCTACCCAACCTGCCTGGGCTTCTGGGGGGATCGAAAACGGCCCGCCTAAGCGGACTGATGATACAGAAAGTCGAGGGTCTTTTCGGTGCGGATTCTATTTCGGATTCTATCGAGCGCACCATCACGTGTCAAACGAGCGCGAATCGCGTCCGGCGTCTGTTTTGACTGCGTCGCCAGCGCCTGAATTTCGCGGTCGATTTCCTCGTCACCGACCTCGATTTTCTCCGTGTCCGCTATCTTTTCCAGCAACAGCGAAGCCTTCACTTCCTGCACGGCCTGGTCTTTCTGGCCGGCTCGCAGACGGGTCATGTCCATCTTCTTAACGTCTTCCTGCTTCATGCCTTGCGCGATCAATGCGCGCAAGCCGCGTTCGAGACGCAGATCAATCTGCCGGTCGACCATCGACTCCGGCACCTCAAAATCATTCTGCTTTACCAGATCGACGACCAGCTTGTCTTTGGCCGCATGCTCGGCGGTATGCTTGCGCTCTTCTTCCATGCCCTCGCGGATGCGCTTGCGCACTTCCTCGAGATTGGCAAACTCGCCCAGCTCCTTGGCAAAATCGTCATTCAATTCGGGCAAAGTCTTTTGCTTGATGGACTGAACTTTTGCGGTGTAATTGAAAACTTTCCCGGCCAGACGCTTGTCGGCCGCATCGGCTGGATAAACAACCTCAAAACTGCGTTCTTCGCCAGCCGAAGCGCCTTTCAAATGCTCGGTGAATTCCGGCATGGTGTTCTTACCGCCGATTTCCACCAGCACATCGTCCATGTGAACGGGCTGGCTTTCGCCGTCTTTATCTTTGGGCTGGCCATCGATGGAAGCCTGGGCAAAATCACCTTCGGCGAGAGGACGTCCCTCGACGGCGGTGAAATTCGCGCGCTGCTCTTGCAGGCTTTTCAGCGATTCCTCAACCTCTTCGTCCGTGACCGTGATGACCGGCTTGTCTGCGCGCAGCTCTTTGTAGCCTTCCACTTTGACTTCCGGCATGACTTCAAAGCTGGCCTTGAAAGTCAGCGGCGCATTGTCATGCACATGCAGGTCGGTCACTCGCGGCTGCGACACCGGAATCAGGCCCTGCTTCTCGGCCTCTTTATGAAAGTACTTGGGAACAAGCGCATCGACGACATCGTTCTGGATGTCCTGCGAAAAGCGCTGCTTGATGATGGAGGCAGGCACGTGTCCGCGACGAAAGCCGGGAATGCGCACCAGTTTCTGATACTTCTGGATCCGGGCTTCAGTCTCCCGAGTGACTTCCTCGGCCGGTATCTCCACCTGGATTTCCCGCAGGGTGGGGCTCGTAGTTTCTGTAGGGCTCACATCTTTGAGTGTAAAGAGGTTAGGGGAGAAGCGTCAAACGGCGCACCCACCAAAACTGTCATCCCGAAGTCCCGGCGGTTTTCAGCCGGGCGAGGGATCTCGCGCCGATCGTCACTGCACTTGCTTGCTCTGCCACTCAAGTGTGCCTTAGCCGTGAAGTATGAAGCCGGAGGGCCGGGCGCTACACGCCGGATCCCGCGCCCGGCTGAACTGCGCCGGGACTTCGGGATGACTATTTATTATTTATGCAGAGCGTTGCCCTTCAGCAGGCTTGTAAGTCTCCGTCCATCGATCCGCCAAGTCATACCAATGCGGATTCATCGACTCAATCAAGCGAATCTTCTTACTCCTGCGCCAACCCTTAATTTCTTTTTCTCGATCAATCGCCTCGCCAGGGTAAGAAAAGCTTTCGTAGTAAACCAGACGCGTAAGGTTGTAACGGCTGGTAAAACCGGGAACTAGCTTGTTCTTATGTTCGAAAATTCTCCGAGTCGGGTTTCCAGTCATCCCCGTATAGAGGACGTGCGAACGTGGCCGGTTCGTCATGATGTAAACGTAATAGCGTCTGGTCTCCGGCATTGCTCGGTTCTACCAGCTAGGGCTCGCTCCGTCTGTGACGGATGAACACAGAGTTGGACAGTACACGCCGGATCCCTCGCCCCGCTGGAGAAAACGCGGGGACTTCGGGATGACCACTTATTAAGAAGCAATAAATTTCCCTCCAGGAAAGAGCTGTCATCCCGAAGTCCCGGCGGTTTTCAGCCGGGCGAGGGATCTCGCGTGAAGCTAGAACGCGTTTGATTTGACTTCGCCCTGAAACTGAGTGGGATTGGGTCGCGACGGGAACGCAAGAAAGGCCAAACCCGAACCTAACCATATAGATGTGGCGGGCTGGCCCATCCTTTCCGGTTCTTGGAAAGGGTGGGAACCATGGACGTCGGCGCTATGTTGTTTTGACTCATCCGGACTTGCCCGCTCCGGAAACAATCTCAGAGCGCGAAACCGGCGCTCCCCGCAGCATCGCCTCCCACCCCTTCGACTTCGCTCAGGGCAGGCTCTTGCAAGAAACACAAGAGTGGGCACCCCCAGCAGGGATGGCGCAGGCAGAAAGTTAAAGGTGGGCCATCCGCCAATCGCTTAGGTCTAGGGCTGTGGCTGTTCCAGGTTCTTGACCATTTGCTGATAGATAGGGCTCGACCAGGCCCTTTTTCTCAAGCGCCCATAGAATCCCTTGCCAGTCGTGATGACGACTCGCGTTTTGCTCCCTTGCGCTTCCAGTATGGCAGTGACGCTTTCCCCGCCGTAGACGTAGTGGCCGCTCGTACTACGTGGCCGCTTGCATTCTATGCGAGTGGCAGTCTCTTCCTCTACCTTGCAGTCCACGCTCTCCATGGCAGGTTTGAGGGCCGCCGTTACTTTGTCCATTTCGAAGGGAATGATCGAGTCTACGTCTTCCGATCCCACAGATTTGGTCTCGGTGTCAATGGTCACGTCCTCGAAGGTCTTGATCCAATTCGTTCGTGTGTCCGGATCCAGTTGTTGAACTTTCGCAGCGTAGTGCAGGATAAAAAGGTTTTGCTTGCCGAAAATAATCCTGGCGATCTCGTGCTGATCGGGCCAACCGAGGCAGGGCTTTTCCTGCCATTCATACAAAATGCTGTTTTCATCCTGTGCGATTACATTCCATTTCGTTGCGCCGGGGCACTCCTTCTCTTTGACCGCCTTCAACGCATCGAGTTCGTCCTTTGGCGTGGAAGCATGTTTACCTCGCAGGCCGAAGTTTTGGTAAGTAAATAGCTCCTTCCACTGATGGATGTCGTCTCCTTGACGGACATACTCCATAATCACGTACCCATGCTGCTCGGCGTGGTTTGCCATTTTCCAGTCCAGACTCAATGGAATGTTCAGGCTTTCATTCTCGCCGGCGGACGCCGTAACCCCTGCGCACACCATGAGACATAAAAAGCCAAAGACGAGCAGTGCTTTTTTCATATATGTACTCCCGAAACTGAGTGGGTGAGCATAATCGTCCTCGGAGTTAGCTGCAAGGGCGGAACATCCGTACGCAATCGAGGTGCCACACTTTGTTGTGATGGCCCAAAAGGCACAAGGCTGATTTTTCCCTCCGGCTTCATCCTTAAGATCTCTCCAGGTAATTACAACTACTGAAATTCGTGGTCAGGAGCAGTGGCAGTCGAGCTGCACTCTACGGTCCTAGAACGCAGTCGCAATTGGTTTCTCAAATGGGAAACACAATGAAAAGTAAGGTGCTTCGGGTTTCGCCGGTTTTCAGGCACGACAGAAAACCGGGCCAAGGTCTGCCCAGTTAATGGGCGCTGCTGCCGTGGGAACTAAGAACTCAAAGGAGAGACACATGAAACATATCTTGATCTTGATTTTGATCGTCTTCGCCGTCGGTTGTAACTCTGCCAGCAACGCCGGGGGCGGATCCGGTACGGATACCTCAATGCCGGGGACATGGACCATAACCGGGACTCTTGGTCAGGGTGGATCGGTTACTTACCAGGTGAAGTTGGTTTCAAGTCCGTGCAGCGTGACGACCCCAGTGGGCACGTTCTCCGTGCAGGGGCCGGTTTGCTTTATCGCCAACAATAACAGTGGGCAGGGTTCGATCGTTGGAGGCTCGACTTCCGCGAAGAGTGCGGGTCAGGGGGTTCTGATCGGCGTGGCGGCGAACCCCGTTCCTGCTGACGCGGCATTCACCCTGGTTTTTGTCGCCGGCGCCGGGAATGGCAATATGGCTGAGTTCACTGGCAGCGGAACCGTGAATAATGGCACGCTGACAGGGACTGGGTCGTGCAGCACAACCACGCCGATATGTCAGGGCATGAGCGGTACATTCTCCGGAACCCAGCAGTAGTTGCGACGGTACGGGCTGGTCCCGAAATGCTTTAGGTCTTATTCGGCGCCGCTTGTTCGCGATGAAGCTCTTCGACATACTTCTTGGCGTTCACGGAGTGCTCATGCGCCTGCCGGGTAAGTTCGTGAGCGGTGAGATGATCCCCCTGCCCATGGGCGGTGGCGGCGGCGGCATGGGCGTGGGCGGCAATGTTGTGGAGTTCGGCGGCTCGATTGTGCGTGCTCTGTGGCATGTTGTTTCTCCTAATTCAATTGGATGCGGATAGGTCACCTTACTACTTTTCCTTGCTCGCTCCTGGCCATAGATCGAACAGCTCGCTGTTAGTGGCCGGGAGGAAGTCTTTTCTTTGAGCAACCTCGCGCAAAAGTTCAGTCAGTCGATGCCATTGCCCTTGTTCTTCTATTTCCCAGCTATGGAGAAATAGATGAGCAATCCCTCCATTTTTGGCCACATGGTCAACCGCCGATCGGAAATGTTCTACCCAATCGGTGGTACATCGATGATGACGAATAAAATTCAGCGCGCCCTGGAAATTTTTTTCCAGCAGAGCGTGTCGAAATTGAATTCCCGCGGAATGTGAGAAAGCATGCGTGCTCAGCCCCCAGAGGTATGGGTCTCTCGGGAACTCATGGAGGTTAAACATACAAGTGCGTGCTCCTTTGAAGCCCGCCTGTTTTACGAGGTCCCGGATTCGTGAATTAAATTTGCCCCTCGGATAGCAAAACGCAGATGCTCTTTTCCCGGTAACGTGTTCCAGCCAATTCTTTCCGCCTTCAATTTCAGCGAGGGCCGCAGCGTTGTCCATCGATCGCAAGGAAAGATGACTGCCAGTATGGGCGCCGACATCGAAATGACCGGCAATTTCCCGAACATCTTTCGGGCTCATCACGTCTCGTTCCGGATTCGTCTGCGGAATATAAAAAGTCGCCTTCAGGTTCAAACTTTGTAAAAGATCAGCGGTTCGTAAATCGGTGGGGTGGCCATCATCCACGCTGATGGTCAAATACCTGGGGACAGTCATATCAGTCAGCTTTGAGTTTTTACAGCGACCTTGCGCCGGCCACTTTCTTGTTTAGGTAGCTGCTGGTCGTGGTCCGGGAAAACGGGTTTAGGCAGCATCTCAGACTCATATTTCGCGAGACGGACGGGCCCGCTGGTGTCGGGCAACGATGGCGCTGCCGCACCTGCATTCTGAAATCGAAGAACCGAACTCAAGCTGCCAAACGTCTGCCGTCGCCAGTCGCTGATGTTAGTTTCGCGGACGCCAGTGAACTCCTCCAGGAACTGAAGCACCGAAGTGTGATCGAACTGCTGGCTGGACACGTAGCCGCCGGCGGTCCACGGTGAGACGATGATGCAGGGCACGCGAAATCCGCCGCCGATCGGAAGACCCCGAACGAACTCCTGAGGCGTATCGCGAGCAGGTACCGGCGGCGCAACGTGATCGAAGATGCCATCGTTCTCGTCGTAGTTGAGGATAAAAACAGTCTTTGCCCAGACCTCAGGATTGGCCGCAATCGCGTCAATCTTGCTGGCCACAAAGGCCGCACCCTCGGCGGGCATGTAGTCCGGATGTTCCGATTGATAAGCGGTTGGGATGACCCACGAGACTGCCGGCAGCTTGCCATTGGCGGCATCGTATTCGAACTGGCCTTCCGGACTGCGCACCATTGCTTTGGTGTAGAGAGCGGATCCTGGGCGCGCATCCCGGAAGACTTTGAAAGTTTCCAGTAGATTGCAGCCGTAGTTGTCTTCCTGCTGATAAACCTTCCAACTGATGCCTGCGTTTTCGAGCCGTTCAGCATAAGTGGTCCAGGTGTATCCACTCTCGGGCGCGACGTTTTTGAGGATCGGGCCGCCGTTCTTTCCTTCGGGATCAATCGTGCCGGTCATCCAATACATGCGGTTGGGCCAGGTGGGGCCCATCACCGAACAGTGATAGGCGTCGCACAGCGTGAAGGCTTCGGCCAAAGCAAACTGGAATGG
This sequence comes from Terriglobia bacterium, assembly GCA_963723765.1. Classification (GTDB taxonomy): domain Bacteria; phylum Acidobacteriota; class Terriglobia; order Terriglobales; family Acidobacteriaceae; genus DATBAX01. The sequence continues at coordinate 93,479 of CAVRSD010000003.1, forward strand.
AATATCGTCGCGGGTGTAGTAACCCATGCAATACGGGCCATGAGCGCCGTCCGCTTTGCGATGGGCCGCCAGCCATCGGTCCATGCGTCCGCCATTCCAAGCCTCGTGTTGGACGGCCCAGGCATGACTGGTGGAAGGGATCTTCTGAGCACTGGTGGAGCGTGTATCCAGATGAAACGGTAAAAAGTGGCCGTCTGGATTCAGGTCATCCGGCTGATAAAAAACCGATTGGCCGTTGGACAGCTTGAGGGCTTGTGGATCGTCGAAGCCGCGGACTCCCGCCATGGTTCCGAAGTAATGATCGAAGGAGCGATTCTCCTGCATGAGCATAACGACATGCTTAACATCGCGCAGGGAACCAGACGAGCGTGACTGCTGGGCCAGCATGCGCCGTACATTGGGAGGCATCAGGCCGGAAGCGGCCGCTGCGACGGCAAATCGTCCAGCACCTCTCAGAAGCTGGCGGCGGGTCAGCTTCAACGGAACAACGCTGGAACCATCAGGAATAGGAATCTTCATTGGGATGCCTGAATGCAATCATATTATCAATCGCGCAGAGATTTCGTGTGTGTACCTGCCTGGTTTCTAGGCGGGGGTCCCAATCGCCCGTTAGAATGAGGTTCTGATTCGTCCTTGCTTCTCGTTCTATTGCAATTCAGCCTATGGTGCGCCTCAGCGAAGTTCGGCAGACCCTGCGCCGGCTCTGGAAGAACCGGGGATTTTCGTCGTCGGTTATTTTGACGTTGGGGTTGGGAGTGGGGGCGACGGTTTCGGTCTTCAGCATTATTTATGCGGTGATGATCCAGCCGCTGCCTTATGCGGATCCGGCGCGGCTAGTTAGCGTATCTCAGAGCAAAATCGCCAACGACCAGGCGGACTTCGATGGATTCTCTCCTGCCGATTTTCTGGACTTTCGCCAGCAGCAAAACGTGTTCACCGACCTCGCGGCTTCTTGCGGCTTTCACTACACCTTGACCGGGCATGGCGAGCCCAGGCCTTTGAGCGGCGTGGCAACTTCGCCCGGACTGTTCGCGATTCTGGGTGCGCAGCCTGCGTTGGGGCGTTCTTTCTCGCCGAAGGAAGACGACTTTTCATCGCCACATGTGGTGATGTTGAGCCACCATCTTTGGGCAAATGAATTTCACGGTGATCCGCAAATTGTTGGCAAAGCTATTTCTTTGAACGGGGGACCGTATTTCGTAGTCGGCGTCATGCCCAGTAGCTTCCGCTCGCTCGACGACGACGGAGACACGGACCTTTGGATCCCTTTACGGCAGCAGATCCGTCCGGATCGCATGCTCTGGCGCGATCAGTATTTTTTGCAGGTCGTGGGAAGGCTGCGTCCCGGTGTGACGCTCGACCAGGCCCGCGCCGACATGAATCGCATTGCCGCGCAGTTGCACTTGCAATATCAGGCATCGGATAGTCGGATGGGGGCGGTGGTCATGCCACTGCAGCAGGCTTTGGTTGGCGAAACCAGGAACTCACTCCTGCTCGCGTTCGGTATTGTGCTGCTGGTGTTGTTGATTGCGAGCGCCAACGTGGCCATCTTGATGCTTGCGCGCGTGACCGGACGCACGCGTGAATTGGCGGTGCGCATGGCGCTGGGTGCGAGCACCTCACGAATCCTCACAGATGTGCTGATGGAGAGTCTGGTACTGGGCTTGGCCTCCGGCCTTCTGGGAGTGGTTTTTGCGCTTGCGGGCCGCCAGCTATTTCAGCGTTTCGGTCCGGATAATGACAGTCTCGGGTTGATTCAAATCAGTCCCGCAGTGATGATGTTTGCGATCGCCGTATCTGTGATTGTCGGATTCGGTTTTGGATTGCTCCCGGCGTTTAAAGTGTTGGGAACGAATGTTCAACGCATCCTGCGGAATGCTGGAAACGCAACCACCATCGACGCGAGCGGACGTTTCATTCGCAATACGTTTATCATCGGCGAGATCTCTCTTTCCGTCGTGTTACTCGTGGCTACGGGATTACTGCTACGCAGCATGGTGAATTTGCAGCATCAGCCCCTTGGTTTTCGTGCAGACCATGTGGTCACAAGCTGGATTGGACTGCCACGAATTCGCTATCAGAATAACGAGGACGAGGCCGCATTCTTCAGCCGTGTGGACCAAAACCTGCGCGCCTTACCCGGCGTCGAGGCGGCTGGATTGGGTTATCCCTTGCCACTCCAGGGAAATCCATACTGGACCAGCTTCACCATCGCCGGGAGGAGCGACAATCCCAGCGACTATGAAGGGGCGTCGCTACGCCGCATCGATTCCGGATTCTTGCCTCTGCTGAATATTCCGCTACTCGATGGGCGGAATTTTTCCGATGCCGACGACGCAAAGTCTCAAGCGGTGGCGATCGTTTCCGAGTCTTTTGCGCACGAACAATGGCCTAACGACAGCGCGATCGGAAAATATATCTCGATCCATCGCGATGGCGCGCCGGTGCCACGCCGCATAGTGGGCGTTGTGGGAGACGTCAGAAATTCGATCGGGGACGAGCCATTGCCCACTATGTATGTCTCTTTCAAACAGATGCCTCCGCAATCGATGCAGATCGTACTGTTGTGCCATAATGCGTCGGATTGTGGGCTGTCCCAGGTGCGGCAAGCGGTGCAGAGCGTCGATCCCGAGCAGCCGGTTGACGATATGTACCCAATGGAATCCATCGTCTACGACGCATTGGGGCCATGGAGATTCGCACTTTCGCTGTTGGGTGGATTGGCTGCACTTGCGGCAGTCCTCACCGGTATCGGATTATTCGCGGTAGTTTCCTATTTGGTGCGCGAGAGGACAAAAGAATTGGGGGTCAGAATGGCAATTGGAGCCACGCGAAGCAACGTCATGAAACTGGTGTTGACCCAAAGCTTGAAACTGGCTTTATTCGGAACTGCGATTGGATTGGCACTCACCTTCGCAATCGTGCGTCTGATGACCACCATGGTGTACGCGATTCATCCGAATGATCCCGCAACTTTCCTCGTCGTCGCTCTCGCGGTCGCTGTAATTTCAATCGTGGCAGCATATGTTCCAGCACGCCGGGCCTCTCGCATCGAGCCGCTGGCGGCTTTGCGGGAAGAGTAGGTTCCATTCAGCGCTGGTCATTCATCACGACTTCCCCTGCATGGACTTCCCGAGATCGCGCAAGCTCTTGCCATCTAACTTTAAGGAAGCGGCCGCAACATTTTCGTCCAGGTGCTTCACACTGGAAGTGCCAGGAATGGGAAGCATTACGGGAGAGCGCCATAGCAGCCATGCCAGTGCCAGCTGCGAGATTGAAATTTTATTCTCTTCCGCCAGATGCTGCAGTGCGTTGCCTGACCCCGAAAGCTTTCCGGCCGCGAGCGGAAACCAGGGAATGAATCCGATCTTGGAGCGCTCGCAGTATTCCAGGACATCTCCCGCCGCCTGGTCCGCCAGGCTGTAGCGGTTTTGCACGGTGACAATCGGCACGAGGGTACGCGCATGCTCAATCTGCGCCACGCTGACCTCCGAAAGTCCAATGTGTTTGATCTTGCCCTCAGACTGCAAATCTTTGAGAGTCCCCAGTTGGTCGGCAGCGGGAACTTTTGGATCGATGCGATGCAGTTGAAAAAGATCAATGCACTCCAGTCGTAGCCGCTTCAGACTGCCTTCACACGCGGCGCGTAGATGCTCGGGTTTGCCATTCTCGCTCCACTGGTCGGGCCCCTGACGATCGAATCCGGCCTTCGTCGCGATCACCAATCCCGCCGGATAAGGATACAGCGCTTCGGCAATGATCTCTTCGCTCACGCCTGGTCCGTAGGAATCCGCCGTGTCGATAAAATTGATTCCCAGTTCGACGGCCCGCTGCAAGACCTTGACGGCCTCGTTTCGATCCTTCGGCTCTCCCCAGACTCCTTTGCCGGTAATCCGCATGGCGCCGAACCCAAGTCGGCTGATTTCGAGGTCGGATCCAATTACGAATCCGCCGCTTCGGGCAGCAGGTCGAGATTCCCAGTCTGGTTTCGCAGGTGCACTCTTCATCGCTTTCGTTCTCCTCTTCCAATCCTTTGATTCGGACGGGAGAGCCGGCGTTACTATTTCTGAGCGGAAAACTTCGCGCGGCTATTGCAACGGGATACGATAAAGATTGCGGCGGGTATTCTGGCGGGTATAGGCATACACCGATGGGCTTACAGCTGACTCCACAAACCAGGGAATCACGGTTGTTGCGTTTGCCTTCGTAAAATCCTCAATTTGCTTAAGTTCTACCGACGGCAACTTCGGAAGTCCTCCATTCTGTGCCGACAATGGGTAACTGCCTTCGTGTGATTGTGGAAAGTAGAGGTATGCAAATTTTCCGGTGGTATCCCAACTGATGATGCAATAGCCGAGACAAAACGGTACGGTCCCAGTTCCGTCGGTCGCAAACGCAGTCATGGCCACCGTATGATCCTGGTCTGGACCCGGTCCGCCGGCGAGGATCCAGCGGCCGTCCGGCGATACGGCCATGACGTCAAAAATGCGGGCAGGAGTTATTTTGTGACGCTCCGTGCCATCTGCTTTCATGCGATAAAGAGAATTCGAGCCGCCTTCCACGACGCGGAAAACAAGATCACCATCCGGCAGAAAATTTGGAGAGTCTTCAATGGCCGTGGCTGAAATCCGCACCGGCGCGGAACGGCGATTCGTGGGCGCAATCCACAGGCTGGTGTGGCCGTTCGGTTCATTCATCGTAAAAGCGATTTGTTTTCCATCTCGAGAAATCGAGTAAACACCCATGGAGTAGCCCGGTAATAGTTTTTCCACTTTCTCGGTTGTCAGGTCTTTGACCCACAGTTCGTAGCCACGGGTTTGGCCATTGGCCATCAGGAAATAAAGGCTGTTTCCATCCGCGGAAAACGCGGGCTCCTGGGCGCTTCCTTCGGAGGAAATCTGGTGGTCGCCGTTCTTGTCGTGCATCCACACCGTGCTATCGGTCGACCCAACCGAGGTAATCAGCGATTTGCCATCCGGGGCCATGGCAATGCCTTCCTGCGAAGTAGGGCCGAAAGTCAATTGTTCCGGCTGTCCATCCGGAAACCGCTGCCGCCAGATATGAAACGCATCCGTCTTTGCCGCCAGGTAGATCCATTTACCGTCCGGCGACCACGCGCCTGCAAGACATTCGCTGTCGGGCGGCCCCACCACCCGCGACTGGCCACTGCCCTCGAAGGGAACAACCCGGCAGGGCAGAATCTCGCCGCGCCGGTCCATCTCGACCACGAGCACCCATCGAGCGTCGGGCGAAAGGTAGGAATGATGGGCCATGCTGCGCTCGCCTGGAGGCGAATATACTTCCCGGCGCTGCCCTCGGGCCTCATCGGTGGTGACAATCACCATGTGAATCCCTTCGGTGATTTCGGAAAACAGTAGCCGCTTTCCGTTGTCGATCCATGTTAAAGACGCTGCGTTGGGAAGCAGAACGTGGGGTTCGCCACCCACCACTGGGACTTCCCATGTATCCCAAGGCGGTACTTCGCCATAGGCGATGCGGGCTCCATCGGGAGAAAAGGTGGGACTTAATTTCAGCAACTTGTCGTGCGTGAGTTCGACGGGCTGGCCGTCAGGCAGGAACTTCACATAGATTTGCCCCAGACCGATGAACGAGTTATCCCCGCGGATGAACGCGAGCATTCTTCCATCGGGAGACAGAGTTGGATATATAGCCGAGTCGGTAAAGAAAGTGAGCTGCTCCCACTCTTTGCTGGCGGCAGGCCCGCTCCGCGACGAGCGGTAAAAAAGAAATACCCCAACGACTGCCAGCAGCAGCAGAACTGAAGCGGCGACAGAGTAATAGACTTTTCGGCTCGCAGGTTGTGCCGTTGGCGCTGCCAAAGCTTGGGGCCCATGTCCGGAAGATAACTTTTGCGACCGGCCCGAGCTGCTGTCCCGCTTCAGCCGCTGTAGGTCTGTCCGCATTTCGGAGGCGTGTTGATAGCGCAAATTGCGGTCTTTCTCGAGGGCCTTGTCGATCGTCCGTTCCAGTTCGGCCGGCAAATCGGGATTCAACCGCACCGCAGGTACCGGAGCGCGGTTCACGATGGCTTCACAGATCATCGCCGAACTTTCTCCGCGAAAGGGCAATGTGCCGGTTGCCATCTCATACATCACTGCACCGAACGAAAAAAGATCCGTCCGGGCGTCCAGATCTTTAGCGCGCACTTGCTCTGGCGACATGTAGGCTACCGTCCCAAGCATGGTGCCTGGACTGGTCAGGTGATCCTCAGTCATCGCCGCTTCCGCAGCGGTTGCCCCCGGATCGCTCCCGCTGCCCATCACCGGCGTCACTTTGGCCAGCCCGAAGTCGAGGATCTTGGTGTGGCCGCGCTTGGTGACAAAAATGTTTGCCGGTTTGATGTCGCGATGAACAATCCCGGCGGCATGAGCCGCGTCGAGTGCATCGGCGAGGTCGATGGCGATGGAGAGAAGAGTTTCCGTTTCCAGAGGACGCCCGGCGATCCGATTCTTCAGGGTCACGCCATCCAGAAATTCCATCACGATAAACGGATGTCCATTCTGCTGCCCGATTTCATAGATGGTGCAAATATTGGGATGGTTGAGCGCCGACGCCGTTTGCGCTTCCCGCTGGAATCGCGCCAGGGCCTGAGAGTCTTTAGCGACCTCATCGGGCAGGAACTTCAAGGCCACAAACCTATGCAGGTTTATGTCTTCAGCTTTATAGACAACGCCCATCCCGCCGCCGCCCAACTTCTCAACAATGCGATAGTGGGAGACGGTTTGGCCAATCATTTCAAGAACACCTGTTCCAAGGTGGTTTCATCTTAGGGATAGGGCATCCCCTAGTCAACGAATGACCAAGGCAGCTGTCTTTCTTCACGATCAGTGCTGCTTCGCCAAAACGGTGCCGGGTGATCGATTCAGCGAGTTTTCAAACTCGGCGATGCTGTCGATTGCCGGGGAGACATTCCACATAAGTAGCTTGCCGTCCGGGCACCAATCGAGGAGTTGCTGCCCTGCAAGCGCCACGGCGAACGGGTCGCCTATCGAATCCGCACAGCCCGAAAATCCGCCACGAAATTTACCGGATTCCACGTTCCAAATCCCGACTACATAGCTGCCGAACCGCCCTTCCTTGGTCTGGGCCAGCAGATACTTGCCGTTCCCCAACCACAATGGAACGCCAATGCCGTCGTGCGCGAAATAATAGAGCGACGGCAGCTCGCGCATGAATTGTCCAGCTTTTGTCTCCCAGATGCGGAGACGGAACGTCGAGGACTGATCTTTGTCTTGTCGCACACTGGTCACCGCGAACAGTGAATCGTCTGGCGAGAAGGATACGCTTTGCAACGCACCGTCGAGGTCCAGTTTCGCCAGCGTGCGGCCCGCAGTCGCATCCCATAAGTCCACTTCGCCGGCGGCTGAGATCATCACGCCGTGCTTCCAGTCTGAGGACGGATAGTAAGCTACCGCACCCGAGGGCAGGCCCGGCAAGGTGTTCACTGGCTGCCAGGTTTTGGTATCGTAGATTCGAACTGCGGGACGATTGCTCAAGAGCAAAAGAAATCTGCCATCGGGAGTGAACCAGGCATGGGAAATATAAATCCAGCGGCTGTCTAGCGTGGTATCCGTCTCTTCATAAACTACAGCCGATCTTTTCGTATCCGTAATCACAGTCCTGCCGTCGAACGGAAGGTATCGTTTAACCGTCAGGGAGCGGTCCGGGCTGATCGCCAATAGGACAGAATCCGCCCTGAGCGCCTTTGTCACCGGATCGTTTGGGTTTGGCCTCCGGATTCCAACCGTATCCGGCGGGATATTTTGTTCATCGAACTCTTCCAGTTTGCCGGTCTTGGTGGGCGTGAAGTCCATGGTCAAAGGTCCATGAGTGGCTCCCATCAAACCGAGTACCTCCAAAACACTGTCCGGCATGTCGGCCCGATCGTAGACGCGCGCCACGATCTCGCCGCCCTTCGTGATTCGAAGAACAACACGGCGGCCGGGAGGCGGAAGCTGTGAGTAATCATCCGGCGGAAGCGCCCGAAGACTCACGATCAGGGGCTGTAGAACCTTGAGATTTTCCACTGAAAGATGGTCAGGACCGCCTCCCTGGAAAGCCGATGGCGTAACCCGAGACCATGAGACCGTTCCGTCGGTCGAAATACTCACCGATGTCGTCATCATGCAGCAGCCCTGACCGCAGAGTCGGGGCGATTTTATCTTCAGCCTTCAGGTCATCACCGTCGATGACCGTAATCGCCAGTTGAATTTGGTGACGGCCGGTAAGACTTCCACCGAGAGGGCCTTTTCGATACTCGCTAATCCACGATTCGTAGGTGGTGTCTTTGGGGTTATCCGTCCGAGGCACACACTGGGTGGATGGCGGATAGGCTTGTCCTGTCCATACCTGAGCAGCACTTAGTACAATCCCAGTGCTGGAAACCACCGCAAGAATACAACTGGTGAGCAGCCGGGAGGCCATCATAATCGTTGCTCCTGAAAGGCTGGAAGCGACTCTAGCTACCAAATATTGTAAAGAGACTGTTCCAGGAACAATAGGAAAAACGAATCCCACTTTGTAAAACCTAGAGGAGGGGAGAGCGTCATTTGTGCAAAGATTAGGGAGCACAGGCTGGCTATGGCGCAAGTGCGACCTATGTTAACGTCAAATTGGTGACTTCCAAGAAATCAACTACAGTCAATGACCTGCCGCGCTGGCTCACCGTTCTCAATCGCGAAGTAATTTCTTGTATCCGATGCCCAAGGTTGGTCGAGTATCGAGAGAGAATTGCGCGCGAGAAGCGCCGCGCTTATCTCGACTGGGATTACTGGGGCAAGCCGGTGCCGGGCTTTGGCGATCCGGAAGCTCGAGTTCTGGTGCTCGGCCTGGCTCCCGGCGCGCATGGCTCCAATCGCACGGGGCGGCCGTTCACTGGTGACGCCTCCGGGAAATTTATGTATCCGATTCTGTACGAGGCTGGTTTTGCCAATCAGCCCGATGCGATTCGCCGCGACGATGGTTTGAAACTGACAGACATGTACATTACGGCGGCGGCGCGCTGCGCTCCTCCGGACAACAAACCCCTGCCGCAGGAACTGGCGAATTGCTCGTCGTATCTTGACCGCGAGATGGAGGGGCTCAAGAAGCTGCGCGTGGTGGTGGCGTTGGGGAAGATCGGGTTTGATGCGTACCTCAATTATTTGAAGCGAAGGGGACAGCTTCCGAGCAGGAAAGAATATGTCTTCCGCCACGGCGAGCGTTATGAAATGGCGGATGGGAAAATCTTGCTGGCGTCTTATCATCCCTCGAACCAGAACACGCAGACAGGGAAGCTGACGCGAGGGATGTTTATGCAGATATTTAGGGAAGCTGCGCGGCTGGCTGGCAGAGAGGGCTGAACCGGTGCCTCTGCCAGCCGTTCACGGGCGTGGGTGCCCGAGGCACATGTGATTAGAGTTTGGTCGCGGTAATTTCCAGTTGAAATTGATGGTTCGAGTTAGGATCATCCACGCTGCCGGCGATCACGGGCTTCCCCAAAACTATAGGCGTTCTGGTGCTGATACGGATTTGCCTGAGAATCGGACGTCCTCCCCGGGTGGCGTCCTCGGGGGTCGCGAAATTACTGATATCGACAATTACGTCCAGGCTAAGGGGCGTCTGCCACGATACCAGCTGTACCGTGATGCTGGTTCCGACATCAAGGTAATCGAACTTTCCACTCTCGGTTTCGATGGGGACACGCGTGCCGATCTTGAGCTCCTTGCTTTTGCCTTCATCCGTTATGTTCATCGAATATTTCCGGCTGTTTATTCTCTTGCCATCCGCCAGTTCGTTGATTGAGAAATCGAGATGGTACGCGCCCACTTCTCTCTGCGAGGAATCCGTCTTGGCTGCGCCATTGGTATCCTGGGCTGGGGTTGCGGGTTGCATTCCGAAAAAGATCAGCAGCAATACGAATGCGTAAGATACGGTCTTTCGGTTCATGACAATTCTCCTTTGTGTGTTCCTAATTACTCGATCCGAAGCAAATTTTCGGGAATGGCCCTTCTCTTCCTGAAATCGAGTATGTCCTGCTCTTGTTGTTCCGCTCTCGCTCGCGCAATCTGTCTGGCTTCCTGGGGACGCTCACGGACATAGTCGGCCAGTAATTGCTCCTGCCAGCTCAAAGGTTGTGGAGATGGGAAATGATCCGGCCATCGTGGTTGGGCGATCGCTGCAACCGCGGGATGGGGTTTTTTCTGGGTGTGCGCCGATGATGTAACCATAGGCAAGGCTGGCAATGACTCCTGGCCTCGGGCGACGGTGACTGGAACGGGGGTACTCTTCACCGCCGCGTGGTCATTATCACGACGCGATCTATGGATCAGTATTCCTGACACTATTAGCACGGTGGCCGTCGCCACCACCCATGGAGCCCACCACTGCCATCCCGTCTTTTTCTCCGGGACAGCCGTTCTCAGATTCCGCCGTATGCGTTCTTCCAGGCCAGAGTCTGGTTCTGGAGCTGCGTATTGCTGGATTGCGGCGTCCAGCCATTGATCCGCTATTCGGTTTTTGTCATCGAGTTTCATGTTCGTTGTCCAATAATGCCGTAAGTTTGTCACGCAAGACCTGGCGCGCCCGGAAGAGACAGGAGCGTATGGCGGCTTCGCTGGTTCCTAAAACGCCGGCAATGTCCGCTGGCGAAAGTTCCTGCACGGTCGAAAGCATCAGCGGCTCGCGCAATTTTCTTGGCAACGTCGCGATCAGTTTCTCCAAGCCCGCACTCGTCTCCTGTTGCAGGACAATCTCTTCAGCGCCAGCTGCGAAGGACCGTAGCTGAATTAAGACCGCGCTGGCATCGTCGAGCGAAATGTCTGGCGCTTTCTTTTTCCTGCCAATCGCAATCCGCCATGCGATCCGTGCTATCCAGCTTTTCATCTCCTGGACTTCCGGCATCTTCTTGCCATAGCGCAAAAGGCGGAGAAAGGTTTCCTGCGTGGCATCCTCAGCGTCATGGTGATTCCGCAACACCGAGTAAGAAATCCGGTAAACCAGCCTTGCATGCTCGCGGACGGCAAGCTCGATGCGGTCGTCCTGCGCGTCTTCAAGCGGCATGACCTGGCTCAGACTCATGTCTCCGGCTGCCAATTTCTGACCCTCAAACATGAAGACTACCCGTGGGGAAGATTCGTTCGGAATTATTTATGGAACGCGGAATGCAGTGCGGCTTGCAGGATTAAGTGACTGAAATGAAAGACCCTGGGACTTCAGAAGCCCACGAACACCGGTTCGGGTTCGAGGCGAATGCCCCAGATGTCCTGTACTCGCTGCTGGATGTGCTCTTTCAGCGCCACGACGTCGGCGGCGGTGGCTTCGTCTCGATTTACGAGGGCGAGCGCGTGCTTGCTGGAAATGCCGACGCGCCCGGCACTATAGCCTCGATTGAAACCGGAATGCTCGACCAGCCACGCGGCTGACACTTTGCGCTGGGCATCGAGCGCGGGGTAGCTGGGAATCTGCAGCTTTTTTTCTGCGGCCCTTTTTGTGAGATCGTCAAACTGAGCCGCAGAGAGAATGGGATTCTTGAAGAAGGAGCCGGCGCTGCGGCAGTCTTCATCGCCGGGGGTGATCAGCATGCCTTTGCTGGCGCGGATTCTGCGGACGGCCTCGCGAGTGTCGGCCAGCGTCGGGGCTTCGGTCCAACCGAAGAAATGCTTCTTAAGGTCGGCATAGGCGATGTGGGCGGCGCCGCCGTGCTGCAATACATAGTTGACTTGCAAAATGATGTAACGTCCGCGCTCGGTGGTGTTGAAGATGCTGGTGCGATATTTGAAACCGCAATCAGCTTTGGATAGTTCTCGTTCCTTGCCGATTTTAAGATCGAGCGCGCGGACGGACGCAATGGTATCGGCGACCTCCTGGCCGTAAGCGCCGACGTTTTGTACCGGTGTGCCGCCGACACTGCCGGGGATACCGCTCAGGCACTCCACTCCGGCACAATTCCGGGACACGGCGTGGGCCACGAAGCTATCCCATTCTTCGCCGGCGCCGACGTCGAAGTGGGTTATCCCGTTCGCAGTGTGTTCGGCTAATCCGAGGATAGCGATCTTGATTACCAGACCTGGCCAACCCGCGTCGGAGATCACCAGGTTGCTGCCGCCGCCCAGCACAAAGAGAGGGAAATTCTTCTGGCGAGCGAAAGCCACAGCTTCATTTACTTCCGCGATGGTTTTCGCCTCGACGAAATATCGCGCCAGTCCGCCAACTTTCAGGGTGGTTAAAGGCGCCAGGGCGACATCGTTCTGGATCAACATAGCGGTGGTTCAACTATATATGACCGGTTGTGGCGCTGGCGGCAAGACGTAGCAAGCTACGTCTCTACAGGAAATAACGACCAGTCGTATTACAATGACTGGGTAGAGGAATTCAGGAGACTCAATGTATCCAGAGATAATGGTGATCCCCATGCGCGAAGAATTGACTCGCGTGGGTGTGAAAGAGTTGCGTACCGTGCAAGAAGTCGACCAGGCACTAACCAAGGAGCCGGGCACGACCATGGTGGTGGTGAATTCTATTTGTGGGTGCGCCGCTGGCCGTATGCGCCCTGCGGTGCGAGCGGCTTTGCAGCAAGCTGTGCGTCCCGACAGACTTTTCACCGTCTTTGCCGGACAGGATAGGGAAGCGACCGACCGGGCCCGATCTTATTTCACCGGGTATCCGCCGTCTTCGCCTTCGATTGCTTTGTTGCGCGACGGTCAGATAGTCCACATGATCCAGCGCAGCGATATTGAACATCGCGAGCCCGCGGACATTGCCGCTGAACTCAAGAGCGCTTTCGAAAAATTCTGCGGGAAATCGGTTACTGCCTAACGCCTGATTTAAGCTTGAGGTACTTCAGGCGCTGAAGCGCGTTCAGAGCAGAGGAGCTTGATCGCAGCGCTGGGAAGCGCTACGCCACCCAAAATCGAGTTCCTATTTTTCCTCGCGGATGAAAAGTCCGGTGGTCGCGTCGACGTCGACGGTCAGCTTGGGTTGATTGCGGCTGGCGCCATAGATCACGTGCCAGACCAGGTTGCTGTTGGTCCGGCTCCAATCGAGCAGGTAGAAGACCGGCATGTCGGGATTCTTCTCGAGAAGTTTATCGCCACCATGCTTCTGCGCCACCTCGAGAGCCTGGTCGGAATCCGTCTTGAGAAACTGAATATCGAAGACGGTGGTCGAGGAGTTGGTCGGACTGTAGCTGTCCTCGATGCCGGGCGATACCCCACGCGAGCCATCCGGCGGATCGATGCCATACCAGACAAAGGGTTTCAGGCTGTGCTGGAGCGCCGAAGCGAATCCTCCCTGCCATACTGCCGACTTTCCGTCATGTCCATTGGACTCGGGAGTGACCTGTGATTCCAGGCGGAAGGGCTGCGCGTCGCGGGCCCAGCCGTGAGCCACGATGAATAACTTCTGACCGGCCACGTGCCCGGTGAGAAATTCCGGAGGCTTGGGCGCGGGCTTTTCCGCAGGTTTGGTGGGTTGCGACGTGCAGCCTGCCATCAGTACCAACGCCAGCGTTGCCATCAGCAGCTTCTTCATCGCTACCTTCCTCTCTTGAACCCAAGGCTTGCATCCTCGAATGTTGGGGTTCATTCTAGCAGTGGTTCATTCTGCTGCACGAGTAGAAAGCGTTATTCATGGATTCTTATCTTGAGCGATTGAAGCGAGCGATTGCCTCTGCGACCGAGGGCATGAGTGCGGAAGAGCTTACGCGCCATGCGGAAGGGAAGTGGAGCGCAGCTGAGATACTGGAGCATCTTTATCTCAGTTACACGGGAACGACCAAGGGTTTTCAACGCTGCATGGTAGGCGAAAAGCCGCTGGCTACTTCGCCTACTCTGAAGCAGCGGGTCATGGCTACCTACGTGGTGGAATGCGGGCAGTTTCCCTCTGGACGCGAAGCTCCCAAGCAGACCCGCCCGCGTGGCACACCGATGGAAAAGATCGTCTCTGACATTGATACGCAGATTGTGGCCATGGATGAAGCGATCACGAAATGCGAAGAGCGCTATGGAAAGCGAACCAAGCTGGTGGACCATCCGCTGCTGGGCGCTTTTACGGCGCGGCAGTGGCGCAAGTTTCATTGGGTGCATGGGCGGCATCATGTGAGGCAGATTTTGGGGTTGCGGGGGAAGAACCACGAAATTAAGGAGAATCCATGTTCGTAGTCAGAAACTCGAAACATTGGAAAACTGGACTCATCGCTATGTTGGCGCTGCTCCTTCCTCACATGGTGGTTTGCGCCGACGAACGCAGTCGAGAACAGACAGATTTCGGGGCCGAGGGTGATTTTCAGAAGCCTGTCCACATTCCCACTGAAGCTTTGCAGTCCCTCCGGATGTCGAAGAGAAGTGATGACCTGTTGCAGGATTGCGCGGACCAGGAAGGAATCCCGGCTGCCGAGATTCCAGCATCATGGTTTGTCGCCTCGGAGATTCGATTGAGCCGAACGTCCTCGTCCGGACTGGTCGTAAGGGGGGAGCGCCCATGTCTTGGGGGAGCGCACATCAGCCAGTTCTGGGTGTTGGCAAAATCGACGGCGGGATACAAGGTCGTATTCCGAGGGCGCGGAGATGCCCTAGCTGTGTTGCCGACCCGCACAAACGGCTATCGCAACCTGCAGCTGGTTCTTATTACACATGCGGGTGCCTATATTGATCACGTGAACTTTCAGTACTCGAAAGGGCAGTATCAGGTTTCAGGACACCGCATGGAACATCCGAACTAACGACAAATCGCAATTACGTTAGCACCCCAATCAAACAATGCAGGCACGGTCTAAGGCGCGGGTCGGTTCTAATCAAAAATCCCTAGCTTCCGGCGTTTGTGGTTCCCACCCTATCGCAAAGTGCGCGATAGAGTGAGGCAGCCTGATTTGTAATGGCGCAAAGTTAGCCACCGCTAATCCAATTTGCTGAATGTCCCACACAGCACTAGAATGGCTCCCGCTCAATCATTCGAAACTTGCTTCTCAATCAGGAGGAGAAATGAAAACAAGAACGATGGTATTGACTCTGGCTTTGTGCTTTGTTGCATCAGCGATGGCTTTCGCCAGCCCCAATATGGGGACATGGAAGCTGAACGAGGCTAAATCCAAGATTCCCGCAGGCGCGAATAAGAACAACATAGTTGTCTACGAGGCAGCCGGGGACAGCGTGAAAGTTACCGTGGACGGTGTCGATGGCGACGGCAAGCCGCTGCATACCGAGTGGACGGGAATGTTCGACGGCAAAGACTACCCACTTAGCGGGGATCCGACTGCCGACATGCGGTCGTACAAGAAGATTAATGATCGCACCAACGAGTTGACCAACAAGAAAGACGGCAAGGTTACTTCCATGGGACGAATTGTGGTGTCGGCTGACGGCAAGAGCCGCACCGTTACGGTGAGCGGAACCGATGCCAAGGGCAACAAGGTCAAATACACCGCGGCATACGACAAGCAGTAGTTGAATCTTTCTCGAGATCAAAGTGCAAAAATAATGCCCTTCCGTTCAGTGGAGAACGGAAGGGCATTGGTATTTCCAAGCAGCGCCTATTCTCGTGACGATCGTCGGCGCGCCCGGCTTTGCGAGCCTCTTCCTGCATGTCTTCGAGCTTTCTGCTTGGCATCATCGACGGCTTTTTGTTTGTCAGCGATGCCCTGTTTATATTGTGTGTCTTCCTTGTCCCAGTCCTTCGAATCTCTCATGCGGTTGCCGGCGTCGGCATAAAATGCGGCGGCGCGCAGGCGGTATTCGCGCTGCAGAACGTCGAGTTCGCGGGACACTAGGTTGATGGAGTCTTTCTGTTCATCAATCTTGCCCTTCCATTCGTCAAATACTTTTTGGCGATCTTCCTTGGAATCTCCCGGCTTGATGGTGGCTGGCTTGCTCGGATCCGCGGCATCCTGGTTCGCATCGGCCTGGGGCGCTGCAGCCGAGGCTTCGGTCGACGTTTCCGACGACGCTCAGTTTGTCCTGCGTCGGCAGATTGTCGTTGTCGTACACCTTGGGGGCGGCCGGCTTCTTGTCCTTGCGGACGGCGCGGGCGGAATCGGCCAGCGACGGAGATGAGCTGACCGTTGTCTGGCTGATCGAGGGCTGGGCGGGTTGCGAAGCTGCCGGTTGCGATTGTGCGCCCGCCAGCATGCCGGTGAAAACCATCCCTGCGAACGTAATGTATGCGATGCGATTCATAGTGGCTCCATTCTTCCTTGGACTCTTCATTTGCTGTTGCCAGCAACCTCGCCGGCAGCGGTATTTCGAAATTAAGCTCCAACGGCAGTCTTTACAGGCCTTGGGCCTGCGAGGAAACCGCCGATGGTGTGATTCAGTTGCGCCGCTTCCGAAGCGATGTCGGCGGCAATTTGCCGCGCCAGTTCAGGATCGCGGCTGGCTGCCAGTTGCTGGGCATAGCCAGAAATTGTGGTGAGCGAGGTGCGCAATGCGAGCGCCATCTCGGCGGACATTTCCCCGCGTAGGGCCTGTTGCTGCTGGATCAACGTGACCTCAGTTTTGTCACTGATCAGACAGGCAGCACCCAGTCCATCGCCAGCGGATGAATTCACCGCAGTGATTGTGATCTCTAAGAATCGTTTCTCGCCGGAAGGAGTTGCGTATTCAAGTTCCATGCGTCCGGAGGGTACGTTGTCCCGCAAGCTGGTTTGCATTGCCTCGGCTACCGTTCTCGGTGAACTTGAAGGCGTGGCGAAGGCCGCCTGGCGGAAAATTTCTGCCGCGCTCATTCCTACCAACGAGGCAAATCCGAGAATGTGTTTGGCGGCGGAATTCGCCTGCCGCACCAATCCGGTGGGGGCAAAGAACATTACGCCACTCGAGAGATTGGAAAGCACCGCGGCGCTGATGTTTTCCGAACTCTTGGCCCGTTTTCGCTCCAACAGTTGCGAACTCTGCAATTCATGTTTCTGCTGTTTCAATTGCTGAATGACGGCGTGATAAGTGTGCAGGGGAAGGCTTTCGACCGAGGTCGAACTTCCGTCCCACGCGGATTCTTCGCTCAGGTTCCTGCGCAGACGCCGGATCATGGTCATTCCCAGCACGAAAGCGAAGCTCGAGATGAGCAACAGGCCGGCCATGCGGAAGATGATGGGATTGCTGAGCAGGCTCATAGCAAACCCCAGTACCAGCGCAGAAAATCATTGCCGAAGAGCGCGGCGAGCATGGCCATCCCAGCCAGAAATACTCCGAACGGCATTTGATAATGGCGGAGGGCGATGGTGGCCGACACCCAGCCGCGGCGCCGCGATTCCTCCGGCGATTCGTGATGGCGTTTCATGCGGCGGCGGGTGCGCTTCATCCACACCGCAAGGATGGTCCACAGTCCGAACAGCGATCCAGCAATCGACGCGGCGAAAAGCGTGCAGATGGTTAAACGAATGCCGAGGAACGCGCCGACCATGGCCATGAGCTTCACGTCGCCGAAACCCATGCCTTCAACTCCCCGTGCACGCAGATAGATCGCACCTACGCCGTAGATGAACGAAGATCCCAATGCCGCGCCCATGACTGCATCCAGCAGCGAAGCTACCTGCCAGGAAATATGCGAGCCGCCATGGAGAGCAACCATGCCGGGCAACAATTGCGAAACCAGATCATTGATTGGAACCAGGAGGCTGAAAGCCAGCCCTAGCGCCAGTCCAGGCAAAGTCATTTTGTCGGGCAGAAGCATGGTTTCGGCGTCGGTAAAGATGAGGCCGAGCAACAGAAATCCGAAAACGCAATATTTCAACAGCGCCAGAGTCAATCCAAAATGCCAATAGCAGGCGAGAAAGATCGCGCCAGTGAGCAGTTCGACCGCGAGATATCTGGGAGTGATCGGAGCCTGGCAGTTGCGGCAGCGTCCGCGCAGAATCAGCCAACTCAGGATAGGAACGTTATCGTAGAACGGAATGGCTTTGGCGCATTTCGGACAGGCTGAGCCCGGCCGAACCACGGATAAGTCCCGCGGCAGACGATAGATACACACATTCAGGAAGCTGCCGAATGCCAGCCCCAATGCGAAAATCGCCAATGTAAAACCAATGTCCACCGTGGCCTTTGCTCACGCGTCAAAATATAAGTGTGAGTTTCGCCTGATTATACGGCGATTCCCCCCCAGGAACCCAGGTACCAAAGGTACTGTACGGGTGGACAAGCGGATGAAGAATGAACTGCAAACAGCAGTAACTATTGGACTTGCTGGCTAGTGAATGAACTTGTAGTCCAGTATCGAGGCCGCCAACCCCACGCCGTCCGGTGAATCCTGGGCTTTGCGGGTACGGATGATTCTGCCCTGGCAGAGAACGCTGCTGTTCTTCTGTCCGGAGATCTCTTCCGGCATTTCGAAAACCATTTCCACCAGCGTATTATCGGGAAACTGTTGCGATCCGTGCAGAAGCACGCCGGATTGGCTGAGGTTCTCGACAATGCCCTCATACCAGATTCCCAGGTTTTTCACCCGATAACGTACAGGGGCCTGGAGCTTGAGGCGGCGCGCGCGCGGCACCCAGCTAGGCTTCTTGGCGGTGCTTCGTCCCTTGCGGGTTGCGGCAGTTTCTTTGGAGCTATCCACGCGCTCAATGCGGCGCATGGTCTTCCAGTCATACTTGTACTCGACGGCGCAGAGCAGGCAGACCTGATAGTACTGGCTGTCGGCAGCACGCCGTGGCCAGGAGAACTCGTGGGAACAACTGCGAAGCATGAGAGCGTCCAATAACTTCTGTGCCATGGTGTTTTCCGGGCGGGAATACCGGACAAGCCATCATCTACCGGACGGGCGAAATTGGGTAGGTTACTTTTGTGTAGTTCTTTTGCAGTGACCCAGACAACCTCATGAAAAACCTTGAGTTGTGAGTTTTAACGGGTGGGGCGCGGTCACCAAAGTGTGCCGTGTATGATCGCAGCTTGGAAAATGCCACGGCCTTCATTCTGGCAGGCGGAAAAAGCTCGCACATGGCACGACAAACCAGATGCTTCGTAATTTGAATACCCGGCAGATTGGGAACATGCGAAACTGGATTACGGAAACAGGAAGCTAAACTAAGCCATGGGCGAAAGCGAACAAACCGGACCGTACATCGAGTTCAAAGACGTCTCCAAATCTTTTGGTGACAAGAAGGTGCTCGATCACGTCAGCTTTGACGTGATGCCGGGCGAAACCGTCTGCATTCTGGGACGAAGCGGTGTGGGCAAGTCCGTGACCCTGCAAAACATCATGGGATTTCTCAAGCCGGATTCCGGCCGAGTGATTGTGGCCCATGAAGACATCACCGATTATTCCGAAGAGCAGATGGAACGAATTCGCAAGAAAGTCACCATGGTCTTCCAGAATGGAGCGCTTTTCGATTCGCTTACCGTCGGCGAAAACGTTGCGTTTCCTTTGCGGGAGCGAAAGGGCCTGGGCGAAGACCAAATTCTTCAGATCGTCAATGGCTTGCTGGAGATGGTGGGTGTGGCGCAGATGCGCGACCTTCTGCCCTCAGACCTTTCGACGGGAATGAAACGTTCGGTGGCGATTGCGCGTGCCCTGGCCGCACAACCCGAATGCGTCCTCTATGACGAGCCTACGACCATGGTGGATCCGCTCATGGCGCAGTTGCTGGGCGACCTGATCAAGCGGCTGAAAATCCAGTTGCACCTGACCAGCGTAGTTGTGACGCACGATATGCGTCTGGCGCAAAAGTTGGCGGAGCGGATTGTTTTTCTGCATGAAGCCAAAGTATTGTTTTTCGGCACTTATCCAGAAATGGAGAAATGCGAAGAGCCGATCGTGCAGGAGTTTCTGAAGCTGGATGAGCTGAAGCTGGGAGCGTGACAGCAGCTCTGGGCGTTGGGCTCTAGGCTTCGAGCTTGTGCGGCAATACGAAGGCGGGTTTTCCCGGCCCAGAGCCTAAAAGCCCAGAGCCCAACACCCGTTTTAAAATCCCTCTTCTATTAGTCTTTCCACCGAAATCGAACTGCTTGCTGATTCTCCCCGCATCATCTTCTCGACATACTTCGCGATCATATCCACTTCCAGATTCACCGGATCCCCAGGTTTCAAAGAACCAAGATTGGTCATCTTCACCGTGTGAGGAATAATGGCGACTGTGACTTCAGTTCCTTCGATTGTTGCGACGGTCAGGCTGATGCCTTCGATACATAGCGAGCCTTTGAAAATTACATAGCGCGCCAAGTCTGCGGGGATTTCAATGTGAAGCGCATACCCACCGCCATTAGAGAGCTTTTTCAGCCCCAAGAATTTACCGGTTCCGTCCACGTGGCCCTGGACAATGTGTCCTCCGAAGCGCCCGTCAGCGCGCATGGGGAGTTCGAGATTGACCGCTGCGTCTTTTTTGATGCGAGAAAATGATGTGCGCTCACAGGTTTCTTCCGCCAGGTCCGCAGTGAAAGATTGGGGAGTGATGTCCACCGCCGTAAGGCAGACGCCGCTGACGGCAATGCTGTCACCTGGTTTTAGTTCCTTCACCAATTGCTGAGAAGAAACAGTCAAGCGGCGATTGCCGTTCTCGTTCGCAATACGAGTGACGCGCCCAACTTCTTCAATGATGCCGGTAAACATGAGCTTCTCCCGTTCTTGTCATCCTGAGCGCAGTCAGACGTTCACGAAGTGAACGTCTGCGGAGTCGAAGGACCCCTACCGCCAAGACAAACGTTCGATCTTGTTTGTAGTGTTGCGCTTCAAACGCGCAGTCTTGTCTTACTTTACCCAGGGCTTTCGTCCGGGTCTAAGCTGGGTCGCTCCTTCGGAGCTGGTTTTCCGCGTTCCCATGATTATTATTGCTCGTACGGATCTTTCAAATATCCTTCCACGGCGAAGTCTTCTCCGAAACGATGCAAGCGGAAGGACTTCACGTACGCGGCGTCACTCATGCTTTGGAATCCGTTGCCTGTGGCAAATGGTATTGAGCTGGTTCCCGCTAATATCTTGGGGGCGTAGTAAAGAAATACCTTGTCTACAATGTCTGCGGCAAGGGCCGCCCAATTGACCATGGCGCCGCCTTCGATCATGAGGCTGGTGATTTCCATCTCACCCAGAAAACTGACAATGTTCTTCATGTCCGGGCGGCCGTCGATGGTGACGGCGGGAATCTGCTCGACTCGAATGCCGTTTTGCAGCAGTTCTTTCTTTTTTTTCTCTTCGGCGAAAGAGCAGAGAACCAGCACATCATTCTCAGCGGTTTCCACCAGGTGTGATTGGAGAGGCAAGCGGAGCCGCGAATCGAGGACGACCCGCAACAGTGGCCGGCGGCGCGGGAACCCGCTGCGGTCGGTGAGCAACGGATCATCGGCAATGACCGTCCCTACACCGACCAGGATGGCGTCATTCTGATGACGAAGTTGCTGTACGTGAGCGCGGGCCGGTTCATTGGTAATCCAGTTTTGCGTTTTACCGCTTGCTCCTTGAGAACTGGGTGGAGGCGCGATCTTGCCATCGAGCGTCATCGCTGCTTTCAGCGTGACGAATGGAGTGCGGTCGCGAATGTATTTCGCGAAGGCTTCGTTCAATGGCCGTGCCTCGTCTTCGAGGATGCCGGAAGCCACTGCGATTCCTGCATCTCGAAGTTTGGTGAAGCCTTTCCCGCTGACTTGCGGGTTGGGATCCTGCATCGAGGCAACCACGCGGCGAATGCCGCCAGCGACGATCGCGTCTGCGCATGGAGCCGTGCGGCCCTGGTGCGAGCAGGGTTCCAGATTGAGATATAGAGTTGCGCCCCTGGCCTTTTCGCCAGCTTGTTCGAGGGCAAGGATTTCTGCGTGTTTGACGCCGTCGTAGGAATGGGAGCCGCTGCCGAGTATATGGCCCTGGTCATCCACTATGACGGCACCCACGCACGGGTTGGGCGAAGTCAGACCGATGCCTTCCCGCGCCAGTTCAAGCGCACGGCGGAGAAAGCTTTCGTCGGTTTCGCGGGATGTGTTCACGATAAAAGTATTATTTCACCACGGAGACACGGAGGCACAGAGAACATCCGATGACTAGTTAAACAACGAATCCACAAACTCTTTGGGATCGAATCGCAACAGATCTCCAATTTTTTCTCCGACTCCTACATAGCGGACGGGCAAACCCAACTCACGGGAAATGGCAACGACCACGCCGCCTTTGGCTGTGCCATCGAGTTTGGTGAGTACGATACCAGTTACACCGGCAGCCTCAGTAAATAGACGCGCCTGTTGCAGGCCGTTCTGGCCGGTCGTGGCATCCATGACCAGCAAGGTTTCGTGGGGTGCGCCGGGAATGATGCGTTGAGCGGTGCGTCGCATTTTCTCCAGTTCGGCCATCAGGTTGGTTTTTGTGTGCAGGCGTCCGGCGGTGTCTACGATCACGTAATCGCAGTGGCGGGCAGTGGCAGCCTGCAGCGCGTCATAAAGCACGGCGGAGGGATCGCCGCCTGGTTTGGTGTGGATGACTTCTGTCCCCGTACGTTGTCCCCATACTTCCAGTTGATCGATGGCGGCGGCGCGGAAAGTGTCGGCCGCGCAGAGCAGCACAGTTTTTCCACTCGAGCGCAGGAATTGGGCCAGCTTTCCGATCGTTGTGGTCTTGCCGGTGCCGTTTACGCCGACTACAAGAATGACTTCGGGAACACCATCCACTCGCTGCACCGGCTGTTGATTGGCGGCATTAAGAATAGCGAGCAGTTCTTCTTTTAGTAAACGCTTGAGTTCACCGACATCTTTAATCTGCTTGCGATCGGCTTTGTCCCGCAGCTTCTGCAAAATTTCATGGGTTGTGCTGCTGCCCAGGTCAGCGCCGATAAGGGTAGCTTCCAGGTCGTCCAGAGTGGCTCGGTCAATTTCCTTGCCAAAGGAAACCACTTCTTCAATGCGTTCGCTCAGGTTTTCGCGCGTGCGGGTGACCGCTTCTTTCATGCGGTCGAAGAAGCTAGGCGTCGGCTCGGTGCTGCCAAATAGAGTCTGAATCATGGGGAATGAATGCGCTTTATTTCTACCTATCAATTATAGCGGTCAGGCGAGAACAATCGGAGCGGAGTGGGATACTTGAGACCGAATCAGAGTTTGTGAGGACGTGAGGAGTAAGAGGCCTCTAAACGGGCGTGGTTTGGACGGTAACGGCGGCTTCTAGCGGCGCCGTCGATTCGGCCTGAGGAGCAACTGGAGCGGGAGCCGGCTGGCGCTGGATGCGGATTTCGCCTCGTTGATAAACCGCGTCTAATGCGAACACCGCTTTTGGGTCGAGTCGTTTGCCCGATAGCGAGTGAATGATGCGCAAAGCTTCATTGACATCGTAGGCGTGCTGATAAGGACGATTCGTGGTCAATGCGTCAAAGGTATCGGCCACCGCAATAATACGAGGCAACAGCGGGATCTGCTCATCTTTGTAACCATGCGGATAGCCGCGGCCATCGAGTGATTCGTGGTGCAGCTCAATCCCCGGAATCATATCTTTTAACTGCGCTACGGACCGCAGGATATTGGCGCCTTTGGTGGTGTGGGTCTTCATGATGTCGAATTCGGCGGGAGTGAGCGCACCCGGCTTTTTCAGGATGCGGTCTTCAATGCCGATTTTTCCCACGTCATGGAGTTGGGCCGAGATGCGTACGATCTCCAGAAATTCATCGGGCTGACCCAACTCGCGCGCAATCATCATGGAATAGCGCGTGACGCGGTCAGAATGGCCGCGAGTGTAAGGGTCTTTTTCGTCCACTGCGCCGGCCAGCATTTGAATGGAACCCATGAATAATTCACGGTTTTCATTCGCGGCGTGCTTGAGATCGAGCACAAAATGCTCGAGTTCCTCGGACATGGTGTTGAACGTCGCTGCTAGCTCGCCAATTTCAGTGCGGCTTTTGAGCTTCACGCGCTGGGAAAAATCACCGCGAGCGATGGCACGACTCGACTCGGTGAGGACTTCCAGCGGGTGGGTAATCCGGTGAGCGGCAAAAATGCTGATGCCAATGCTAAGAGCCACCGCCATGAGCGCCAAAATACGCGCCCCCCGTTGCATTTCATACACGCCGCGGTAAGCCTCAGCCCGCGGCTTTTGCACGATCACGGCCCAGTCGAGATTGCTGACCGGACTATAAGTTCCAAGCATCATGGTGCCGTGTTTGCCGCCTACTGAGAATTCCCGGGTGGCCGCCACCATTTGAGCTTTGCTCCCCTCGTCGACAAAATTCCGCACGATCTCCAGATTGGTCATGTCTTGACCCGTAGCATAGTCGGAGGTTGCTCCGGCCACGAGGCGTCCCTGGTTATCGACCACGTAGGGAGTGAGTCCGCCACGATTGACTTCTTGCAGACGGCGGATCAGAAATTGCAAGTCCACCACCGAACCAATCATGCCCAGAAAACGTCCGCCGTACATCACCGGAGCACTGACCAGCATGACGGTACGTGCGTTCTTGCCGTTGCCCACCACCAGCGCTTGTCCGTTGTAGGTGCGGCCTTCGCGCGAGGCGATGTAGGCACGCTGCAGTTCGCTTTGCAGGAAATCGTCGGGAGCGATGCGCCCGGCGGAAATTCCTTTGGCTTCCGAGTTCAACACCGTGGCGTAAGCCAGATCGTCGGAGGAGGAAACGAAATTTTCCAGCAGGGCGCGCAACTCAGGGGCCTGGACATGATCGCCGGTGAGATCGCCGCCGCTCGCCACTTGCAGGGCGGACGACAGGTTTGCCAGCATCATGCGCAGCGATTCCTGATGTTGGGAAATGTCGTCTCCCAACGAGCGTGTAACCGTGTTCTGCAGCAACCTCTCATTGGTGATCAGGCGTTCCCGATTGATTGATTCCACCTGGGCCGAATAAAAATACATCGGCACCACGCTGACGAGAATAAGCACACCCAGGATGACGTACAGAATGGGAATGCGCGATGATGTGGGTGATTTCAGCGACAAAGTGGCCCTACAGCACGTGTCAGACACGGGCTGATTCCTTAGAGAATTCTACTTGGTCGGACAGGTCAGAATGCTGAGATTGCACTGCCAAAACCGTTACGAAAGTACTTTGTGCGGGGAGGATTTTTGAGGATTTGGCACTAGAAAGCTATTGATCTATTCCCTGAGGAATCAGTCGATTAGAATTGTGAGTCAGGAGACACATCCGTGCTGCCTGGGCAAGAGAGCCGATGGGGCTACATGGTCATGTGGGAGTTCGTGGCCAAACCGGGGATGGAAGCTCGTTTTGAGCAGATTTATGGACCTTCCGGCGATTGGGCGCGCCTGTTCCAGAGAAACGAAAACTATCTGGGTACAGAGTTAAAACACGAAGAGGCGAATTCCCGCCGATACGCCACCCGGGATTTCTGGACGTCCGAGGAAGCGTACGAAAGATTCCGTGAGAAACATCGTATCGAATATCAGGCCATCGATCAGCAATGTGAACAGGTCAGAGAAAGCGAACGTAAACTGGCTGAGTTCACGCGAGTGGTTTGAGTTTTAGAAGTGGTGATTCTAGAAACGGGCAGAGAGTTTCTCGCTTTTGGCACTGCGCGTCATAAGATCGCGGATGGCCTCGCTCGGCGACTTCCCATTGTGCAGGATGGCGTGCATTTGTTCGGTGATGGGCATCTCCACCTGATGCATCCGGGCAAGGCCGACCGCCGCATGAGTAGTGAAAACGCCTTCCGCCACCATGCCGTGCATGCCGGCGATGATTTCAGGAAGTTTTTGTCCGCGGCCCAGTTCGACGCCCACGCTGCGATTGCGTGAAAGACCTCCCGTACAGGTGAGAACGAGGTCGCCCAATCCAGCCAGACCTGCCATGGTTTCCTGACGTCCTCCACAGGCCATCACCAGGCGTGTCATTTCCGCCAGACCACGAGTGATGAGGGCAGCGATTGAGTTGTGGCCGAGTTCCAGACCAGCGCAAATCCCGGCTGCAATGGCGATAATGTTCTTCAACGCGCCGCCGAGCTCCACACCAATGACATCATCATTCGTATAGAGACGGAAGCGCGGGTCGCTGAACTCGCGCTGCACAATGTTGGCCAATTCTGCGTCGTGAGAAGCAATGGTGATTGCAGTCGGATCGCCGCGGGCCACTTCTTTCGCGAAAGATGGGCCACTGAGTGCGCCGATACGAGGCGCGAACCCTTTCGCATCCTTCACCACCTGCGTGATGACTTCCGTCATGCGCATGTGGGTTTCGTTTTCTAATCCCTTAGTAGCGCTCACCAGCAGCATTTCCGGTGTGAGATGCGCCTGCATCTTTTTGAAGATGGCACGGCAGTGGTGCGAAGGCACGGCGTTCACCGCGATCTCCGCACTTTCGATCGCCTCCGCCCAATCATTCGTAGGAACTACACTCTCCGGGATGGATTGTTCGGGCAAGAAAAGTTTGTTCACCCTGTGGGCTGAGATGGACTCCCGGACCTCTTTTTCGTGGGCCCACAGGCGAACCTGGTGCGTGTCCTTGCGTCCCAGAACAATGGCAAGTCCTGTACCCCAGGCGCCCGCGCCGATGATTGCGATCCGGCTCATCTTTTAATTGTGCCTCCATTGAAATCGGGGTTCCGTGCCGGCCCTGAGCCGCTGAATATTCCCGCGATGTTTCGCGATGATGAGGACTGAAGCAGCGACCATGAGAGCAAGCATCTGCGGCGCATGACGGTAACCATCGAGAAAGCATGCAAGCACTGGAAACGATGCTAAACCGACGATGGAAGCGAGCGAAACGTAACGGAAGGCGAGCACGAGAACCAGGAACATGCAGATCATGACCAGAATCGCTTTTGGGGCAACGATCACGAATGATCCCAGTCCAGTTGCGACTCCCTTGCCTCCGCGAAATTTGAGCCAGGCGGAAAACATGTGTCCGAGCACGGCGAACAGGGCAGCAACGCCGGGCAATAAAGTGTGGCCAGGGAACAGGGCACGTGTGGCGAGAACGGCTATTAGTCCCTTCACAGCGTCGAGAATAAGGGTAAGGACGCCTAATACAGGCGATGAGCGTGCGACGTTGGTTGCGCCGATATTGCCGCTGCCAGTCCGCCGCACATCTTCACCACGGAAAAGTTTTATCAGGATGTATCCGAAAGGGATGGATCCCAATACGTAACTGAATGCGGCGACAAGGAGGAAGGCGGACATGAAGTGGTTAGCGATAATTTATCGCAGCTCGAACCCGGCGATCTTGGTGTACCGCGAGCCGCCCGGCGAAAGCTGACTCTTGTATAGACAGAACTCGCGGGCCGTCATGGTACCAAACTCCGGGATCGCCATGGTGGCCAATCTCTCCTGCAGTCGTCCGAAGCGTCGATTCGGATGGTCGTCCTTCTGACGTTTTGGGATCCCGGAACGGTTTCCGCCGCGAGCCAGCGTCAAATGCGGACTGAAAGCGTGATCTTCTTTCGGAATGCCCAACGTCACCATGGTCGCATCAATCGTTTTAGCAAGGCTTGCCAACTGCGGAGAGGACTCAATGCCAATCCAAAAGACGCGGGCAGCTTTTGCTCCAGGGAAAAAACCGTAGCCGCGAAAAGTCATCCAATGGCTTCAGCCTTTATCTCAGCAGAGACGTACTGCTGATTTCTTCAACAGCCTCGTCCGGCTTTTCACCAATAAATTTCAGCGTGATATGCAGCGATTCCGGACGGACCCAGCGAGCGTCAGGAGCGAATCCGCATACACCTTCCATAAAGCGTGTAATGCGTTCGCGGATGCTGTCGTCAATGTCGATGGCGATGAAGAGACGCATTAGGGGGTCAGCGCTTACCTTCTAGCTCCTAGCTAACCATTCCAACAAGAGGCTAGGAGCTAGCAGCCAGCAGCTTCTTTACATCAACTTTCTTCTCACCATATCCAGTGCCTGCTGGCTTGCAAAGGCACGGACGCGCTTGCGGTCGCCGGGGAATTTGCGTTCAATCACTTCCGTGCCGCGTTCGCTGGACAAAGCGTGAAAAACCAGCCCGACCGGTTTTTCCGCCGTGCCTCCGGTGGGCCCAGCTACGCCAGTGATCCCGATTCCAAGAGTCGCGCCACAGCGCTTGCGAATTCCTTCCGCCAAAGCGATCGCAACTTCTCCACTCACAGCTCCGTGCTTTTCGATTAACGCTTCTGGGACGTCCGCAAATGCCGTCTTCAACGCATTCGAATAGACGACGGCGCCGCCGAGAAAATATCGTGAGCTGCCGCTCACCGAAGTGATTCGTTCGGCAACCAAGCCTCCCGTGCAGGATTCCGCAACCGCGAGCGTCGCGTTCCGCATCTGCAGGTAGTAACCGACAATCTGCTCCAACGAATCTCCGTTATCGGAGAACACCGAATCACCCAGCTCTTCTTCGATTTCTACGACCAGTTCATCCACGACTTGCTGGGCCGCCTGAAGAGACGCAGCATGCGTCTTCAAATGTAACTGGATTTCTCCGGCTCCCGCCAAAATCGTCGTCTGCACATCGGTATAGCGCTTATAAATCGGAGCGACGCGGGCGTCACACGCCGACTCGCCCATGCCCGTGATTTTCAAAACCCGGGTGGCGATGAATTGCTGCGGCAATTTCGCCCGCAGGCGGTCCAGACATTGCTGCTCAAAGACAGCTTTCATCTCATGCGGTGGCCCAGGCAGCAGAATGACGATTCTTTCCTGCCCTTCATACTTGCCCGTAATCCACTGGCCGGGCGCGGTGCCCTGCGGATTTGGCAATACCGTCGCCCCGGCAATCACATCGGCTTGTTGGAGATTATTCGGCGTCATCGTGTAGCCGCGTTCGGCGAAGCGGCGCTCCAGGTAGGCGACGATCTCGGGGTCGCGGCGAATCGTCAGCCCCAGCGCAGCCGCTACAGACTCCCGCGTGAGATCGTCCTCGGTCGGCCCGAGACCGCCCATGAAAAGCACAATCTCAGCGCGTGATAAGGCGAGGCATGCGGAAGCGGTGAGATGTTCACGATTGTCGCCAACAATAGTCTTGAAGATGACTTCCACGCCCAGCCCATTGAGCTTTTCCGTCAAATAAAGCGAGTTGGTGTCCTGACGAAAAGGAGTCAGCAGTTCCGAGCCGATAGCGATAATTTCGGCGTTCACGTTAGCAGTTTAAATGATAACCGCCCGGCAGATGCTCTCGGTTGGCCGTGGTCGATCTCACAAGTAGAGAGAAAAGCAGAAAATTAATCGGAGAACAGAGAAAGTCCCTGAATGTTCCACGAGAGATGATGAACTCCGCTGGTGGTGGCAAGAATTACCGATCGGCCTGGCGCGAAAGCCAATCCTACGAGGCTCGGCCCGGCAACCGCCATGGACGCTTTGCCATCCGGCGTGATCTTCACAATGCCGCGTTGCCCCGCAAGGGACGCTGCCACATAGAGATTGCCGTCCACGTCAAAGGCCAGCCCTTGGGGGCGTCCCAGGCCGCGATAGAAAGTCGAGACCTTGCCCTGAGGATCAATCTTGTACACCGAATCAAAGCTCGAGGTAGTGGGCCCGGCGACGAAAAGATCTCCCTGCGGGCCAACCGCCAAATGATAGGCGGAGACGCTGGGTTCAATCGTCGCGAAAACAAAAATCTGGCGGTCGCGCGCGACTTTGAAAATCGTTCCGCTGCGGTCACCGATGTAAAGGTTCTCGGCGCGGTCGAATGCAATGCCAGTGGCCACGCCCATACTCTCGGCGTAGGACGACATGGTGCCATTTGGCGCAACCCGATACACCGCGCCTTCATAGCGCGAAGATACATACATTTGTCCGGCCCGGTCGAAAGCGATGGCGGTGGCATTCATCATGTCTGCGATAAACGGCTTGACGTTGTAATTGGTGTCAATTTTAAAAATCGCTACTGGAACTTTCTGCCCGCGCGCACCGGAGAAGGTGACGAAAATATTTCCCTCGGCATCCAGCGCCGGGCTGGTCACGGGATGGAGGTCTTCAGCAATCGGGGCCGCCACATGGATTTGGTGCGGATTACTGCTGTGGCCGTTGGTCGAAACCACAATGGCGCCGGAAGACGCGCCTTGCGGCACGCGGGCGATGAGAAAGTCGTCGGCGCTGATCACGACCGCGCCTTCAGTTTCTCCAAACCGCACCCGGGGACGCCGCAGCTCCTGCGGCCGCAAACTACGGCCGCTGATCCGCACTTCGCCGCCGGGAAGGGCGGCGCCGGGAGAGACCGTCTCAATGTGAGGGTCTCCATTCGCGGTTTTCTTGCCCAGCAGACGGTCTGAAATTCCCATGAACTTACAGCTTTCTTAGCAGAAACCGAACCGCATGCTATCGCGGCAGTAATCCGAAATGAAGCAGCAACTGCATGATGCCAGAGCGTAGAGACCGGCGCCCACGTCATCAATCACGATTCCAGTGCCTTCCGGCAAACGCTCCAGTTGCCGCACCGGAGGCGGCTTCACCATATCGAATCCACGAAAAAGTATAAAGCCCGCGAGTAAACATTTCCATGAGGCGGGAACCGCAATCAGGGCGATGAGCTGGCCGGCAACTTCATCGATGACGACGAATTGCGGATCTTTGAGAGAGGTGGCCCGCGCAACCGTTGTCGCCGCAGGAATGCCAATGGCAATCACAAGCAGAGCCAGTCCAGTTGCTGTCCACGGTTGCCATGCCGCTGGGATTTCGCAGGGTCAGCAGCCACCAGAGCAGGACTGTCGCTGCAGAGCCCCACGTGCCCGGCCCGGGCTTCATTCGGCCTACGCCGAAAAAAGTAGCAATCAATTTCGCCCAGAGCGGGCCCCGAACCGCAGGGTTACTCTCCGGCCTACTCTTCATTGTCTGGATCTCGAATCGAGTCCGGAGTGGTGTCGGAAGTATCCTGCGGCGTCGACGCAATTACATAAGCGCCGCTGGCCCATCTTCCCAAATCAATCGTCCGGCAACGTTCACTACAGAAGGGAAACTCATCGTCAGTCCGCTTGGTTTCCTTCTTGCAGATGGGACAACGCAGTTTGAGATCGTTCTTGCTGGCCATGTTCCTATGCAGAACTCCTACAGAATCTTTGCGACCAGATCGTAATCGTGAGACTCAGTGATTTCGCAGCGATAAAATTCACCCACCCGCGGAATGATCCCTTCCGGAACATCGTTTACAAAAACTTTCCCATCGATTTCCGGGGCATGCATGGCGGTGCGGCCTTCGAGCAGCAGATCGGTCTCCTCGGACATCCCTTCAAGTAACAGATCAACTTCTGTCCCGATAAGCGCCTTCTTCTTACGTTTGCTGATGCTCTTTTGAATCTGCATTACCCGCTTGCGGCGCCGCTCGATTTCCCGGTCGGACAATTTTTCACCGTCTGCGAAGGCTTTCGCACCTTCCTGATCGGAATAGCCGAACGCCCCCATCCAGTCAAATTCCACTTCACGCACAAAGTCACAAAGCTCTTCGAACTCTTTTTCGGTTTCTCCCGGAAATCCAACGATAAAAGAAGTTCGCAAGGTGACGCCGGGGATCGTCTTGCGCATCTTTTCGATGGAACGCAGAAAAATATCTGCGCCACCGCCACGTTTCATGCGTTTCAACGTGGTAGCTGACGCATGTTGAAGTGGTACATCAATGTAGGAGCAAATCTTTTCGTGCCCGGCAATGGTCTCCAGCAATCGCCCCGTGATCTTGTTGGGATACGCATACAGAAAACGGACCCATCGCAGCTCTTCGATCCCGGCCAGTTTTTCCAGCAATAGCGCGAGGCCATCTTTTAATCCGAAATCTTCGCCGTAGCAGGTCGTGTCCTGACCGATCAGAGTAATCTCCCGCACCCCGCTCATGGCCAACCGTTCCGCCTCGGCTACCACCGACTCAAAACGCCGCGAGCGAAACTTGCCGCGCAATTGAGGAATAATGCAAAAGCTGCAGGGATGATCACAACCCTCGGCGATCTTGATATACGCAGTGTGCGACGCAGTCGCCAGTATTCGCGGGGTAGTTTCGTCGTAAAGATAGTTGGGCAGGTCGGCGATGGCGCCATCCCAGGTCTCGCGGGAGAAGCGGCCTTGCGCTTCGCGTGAATCGCCTTCGGCCCGTGACCCAGAATATGAAACGGCGAGTTCGTGACCGGAGCTGGACTTGAAACCACGCCCGCCGCCGCCAGAATCTTTTCCAGTTCCCCCGTGCCGACAACTGCATCCACTTCCGGAATATTCTTCCGAATCTCGTCGCGATAACGCTCCACCAGGCAGCCGGCAACAATCAGCTTGCGAGCGTGGCCATCCGTCTTATGCCGCGCCATCTCCAAAATTGTGTTTACCGATTCCTGCTGAGCGCTGGCGATAAACGAGCAGGTATTGACCACAATCACGTCAGCATCTTCAGCGCGCCGGGTGAGTTCCGCCCCCGCGTGGGCCAGCATGCCCATCATCACTTCGCTGTCCACCAGGTTCTTGGGGCACCCCAGGCTGACAAAACCCACTTTGGTGGGAACATGCGGAACCGGTTGCGCGGCTTTGGGAGCGTCCAGGACGGCCACAGTTGGGTTCTTGTCAGGCATGCAATCCTTCTATTTTAGCATCGATGAACACCCCTCCTGAGTTGTCTGGCTGAGAAGCCTAAGCCGGAAGCTAGGAGCTAGAAGCTTGCTTGCACCAATCGAGGCAATCATCTCCGCTGGTGCAGCGTGCTAGGCTGGTTTCAATCACTTAGGCGATATTGGGAGGCCAGATGGTGCGGCAACGGTTCGGCTTTACGATCCTCATGGCACTCGTCATTCCCATGGGGATTGCCCTGGCGGGAACCTCCGCCGCCCAGGACGCGGATGTCGTTCCTCCTAAGAACGAAGTAACTGGAATCCTTGGGCGCACGTTTATCAACGACCCGCACGTGGCCGCCTACGGCTCAGACCTGCTCTTCAGCAATGGGATTAGCTTTGAAGTTAGCTATGGATGGCGATTCCGGGAAAATGACGTCTACTCCCTCACCGCCGAACTCCCCGTGCTTTTTAATCCCCACGAAAAGCTGGATTTCGTCCAGAACGTAACTCCGCAAAGTTACCATTCCTACTTTCTCACCCCATCTCTCCGGGCCAATCTGTTGCCCCGGACTTACCTTTCGCCCTGGGGCAGCATCGGTCTTGGGCTTGGTCACTTCAGTTCCAGTTCCCAGTTGGAATTCGAAGGCGGCCCCAATCCGGGAAAGACCGGCAGCACCGGTGTCGTGCTTCAGTTCGGCGCTGGATTGGACGTGAGAATTACGCATCGGCTGGCCCTGCGCACCGAAGTTCGGGATTATTGGAGCGGAGTGCCGCAGGTAAACGTGGATACGGGGAGAAGCCGTCAGAACAATTTATTCGTCGGGAGTGGAGTCATCTGGCACTTTAATTAACTTTAACTGGCCACGCCGCCGGTTTCGTCGCGGACTGCTGACAATCTCTTCGTACAGTTCCGGCAAATGTCGGGCATCCTCGGCCGATTCTCCAAAACGCGCACTTTCGTATCTTCGCGTGAACTCCTCCACCTGTTTTCGCATGACCGCGTCATCAATCGAAATCACGAACTCACCTGGCGTTTGCGCTGGGGACTTGCGCCAACCCTGACGAGCCACCTTGCGCGTCATCCGTTCGTACCAAATGGTCGCAGCCAGCTGCGGAGATTTTTCGGGGCGCGCCGCCAATCGAAGCTTGCCCACCGCTCTCCACAAGCGCCCGGAGTTCGCTCCCAGCACAAGCAGGATCGCCAGCAGAATTCCTGCGACACTCCATCGCACGGGCGAGCGTCCCAGGGTTTCATGCGTGTGACGAGCCCCTGTTAGCAGTGCCTCGTATTTCTTCTTGGCCCAGACCCGAAGATTTTGCAGCAACTCCCGTCCGTTGTGCGTCGTGCTGAAGGCCAAATGCTGTTGGTGCCCCAAATCATAGTTAACAATCCACTCCCGCCAGAACGAGGCCAATGCGTCGGTGTACAAACTCAAACGCCTCCAACCTGTGGACATCTCCGGTGGCGCTGCCGGCGTGGGGTCAAAACTTATCCAGCCATATCCAGGAAAATAAGCTTCCACCCACGAGTGGGCATTACTTGCCCGGACCAAATACTGGGAGGTCAGGTCATTGAACTCTCCGGTCCGAAAACCATTCACCATGCGCGTGGGGATTTGCAGGCTCCGCAGCATGACTGCCATGGAGGAAGCAAAGTACTCGCAGTGTCCCTGCTTGCGTTCAAACAGGAATTCCGCCAAAGGATCACGAGGAATTTTGCTCGAAAGCTGCAGCGTGTAGCCGTAATGGGTCTGAAGATATCTTTCGATGGCCACCGCGCGGTCGTAGTTATTGTCTGCCTGAGCGGTAATCTGTTGTGCCAGCAGCGGAATGCGCGGATCGAGCCGGGGCAATTGCAGATAATTCGCTAGAACGTCCGGAGGATAACTGACATACGCCGTGCGCAATTGCGCCGGGCCCGCTTGGGCAATGTTTGAAGTCGCCTCATAGGTGCTGATCGGATGCTCGGGATCCAAATCGAATACCGCGCCGCCGTCGTCCTCCGCGATAAGACGATAATTTCCGGTCAGGTCTCGCGGGGTGGCTGCAAGAAAGAAAACATTCGTGCCAACGGGCTCCATCAACACCTTGTAATGGATCGGATTGCTCACACTTTGCGTACGAAGGGTTTCCGATTGGGCAGGCCCTGGCCAAAGCGCAAAGCTATTATCCGGCGAACGGCGTTGCAGGTAGCGCTGGTGCGGGTTCGACCAAACCCTGCCGTCGAACAGGCTGAGGCTCACTCCGCGCCATTTCAAATCGAAGGCGCCATTTTTGTCGCCATCGATCTGAATGTGCATCACTACCGAATTCGATTGTTGTATTTGCCCAATACGCCCCAGTTCCACGCGGTCGGCAAATCCAGTGCTGAAATCGCTGCCGGGGCTGTAAGCCGTGAGATAGGCTGCGGAGACGCGCGGCAAAAGAAAGAAAATGCCCGCCGCCGTCAGCAGGATGCACAACACAATCCCCGGTGCCACTCCCGCCAGAGAAAAAGCCATCTGCCGGTAAGCCTGGTGCCTCGAAGAGTCTTTAGCGTTGATGGTGGCTTTGGCCGCAGCATGCTTCATTTCCATCAGGATGAAGGTTGCGACGGCCATGAGCATGAAGCCGGCGAACGCCAGCAGAAAGATGCTATTGACCGTGAGCACGGCCGCGGCCAGCACCATTAAAAACGCAATCACCGATAGGAAGTAGTGGTCGCGGTCGCGTTGCGCCGAGAACAATCGCACCACCATGACAAAAAGTACAAGGTGTACAGTCGCGCCTAAAAAAGCGGCGGAGACCACAAAATAATCCGCCAAATAGAAAGCTGCGTACCCGATGGTAAGAACCGTCGTCCAACGTTCCGGGATAAGCCAGACGCGCCGCTTGGCCAAGAGATATCCGCGAAATAAAAGCGCGGCACTGACCAACAAGACGGTGATCCCACCCAAGCCGCCGGTTGCTGCCAGCGTCCCAAAGCCGGTGAATACCAGCAGATAGAGCGCAACTTCAAAATAGCGCTGGACTGCCGCTGGCAACGGGATCTTCGTCGATGAAGGGCGGTTCATGAATACTGGCTCGTAATTAACTTGTACTCCATTGTTCCGCGATCCGCGAACGAAGGGAAGGGTACCGAGGTGTACGTCGTCTTTAGTGGACTCTGACCAGTTCCTGTTCGTTTGTTTTCTGACGGCTAACGGCCAACGGCCAAGGGCTAACCGCCTAGCAGTGTTAAAATCAAATTGGTCAGGCATCGGTCCTACGCGACGTTCTCTCGCCAACCCCGCCAGGTCCGGAAGGAAGCAACGGTAACGAGCTCTTGCGTGTGCAGTGGGTCGCCGGTGCCTGACTTATTTTGCGAACGTTCCGCAAGCGTTAGACTTTCTTCTCTCAATCATTCACAATAATTGGTTTTATTCAGGAGAAATCATTGAGCCAGCTCGTCCGCGCCAAAATCAGCGCCCTCGGTACCTACGTCCCACCCCGCGTTCTCACCAACGCCGATCTGGAAAAGATGGTCGAAACTTCCGACGAATGGCTGATGAGCCGCACTGGCATCCGCGAACGGCACATCGTCGAAAAAGGCGTGGCCACCAGTGACCTGGCGGTGGAAGCGGCCAAGAAAGCTCTCGCACAGCGCGGCCTGCTGCCCACGGATCTGGAAGCCATTATTGTCGGCACCGTGACCCCGGACATGTTTTTCCCATCCACTGCATGCCTGGTGCAGAACAAGCTGGGAGCCAAGGGAGTGTGGGGGTTCGATCTTTCGGCGGCTTGTTCTGCCTTCGTCTATGCGTTGCAAACGGGCGCTCAGTTCATCGCTTCGGGCGCGCACAAGAAAGTCATGGTGATTGGCGCGGATGTGATGTCCTCCATCCTCGACTACACCGACCGCGCCACCTGCGTCCTTTTCGGAGATGGTGCCGGCGCCGTCATCCTGGAACCTGCGGAAGATGATTCTGTTGGCATTATCGATTTCATCCACGAAGTGGATGGCTCGGGTGGCTGCTCGCTCTTCATGCCGGGTGGCGGCAGTCTGAATCCTTCGACTCACGAGACCGTAGACAAGAAAATGCACTACGTTCACCAGGACGGCGGAGCGGTATTCAAGTTTGCCGTACGCAAACAACTCGAAGTCTGCGAAAAGTTATTGGAGCGCAATGGCCTTAAAGTCAGCGACATCGATGTGTTCATCCCGCATCAGGCCAACAAGCGCATCATCACCGCAACTGCGGAACGACTGGGCCTGCCCGAAGAAAAGATCGTAATCAACATAGACCGTTTCGGCAACACCACGGCAGGGACCATTCCTTTGGCCATGAATACGGCCATCGAAGAAGGAAAGTTGAAGAAAGGCAATTTGGTGCTGCTGGCGTCGGTCGGAGCGGGATTTACCGTGGGTGCGACGTTGCTGCACTGGGCGTATTAGCGAATGCTGATTTTGTTACACGAAGAGAGCCGGAAAACATTCTCGCTATGTGCGCCACCGTGGAAGAGCGGCGCTTAAGCGCCGCGTAATCATTGCTCTGCTTGTAACGCGGGCCTGGAAGGCCCGCTCTTTCATGGTGGTGTATGCAGTATTCTGAATGTACGGTGACATGCGCCGCCGGCAGACAGCGGATTCCTCGGCGCTGCGCTTCTCGGAATGACAAGAACTGTCGGGTCTTTCTAGTGTGTCGCTTTCTAGATTCCGGCGTCGGTTTTTTTCTGGACCTCGAACGCCTTCGATAGATATTTACGGGCTTCGTCCATGGCGCCTTGGGTGTTGTCGTTGGTCTGCAAGGCCTGGCGGTATTCGTTGGTGGCGCGTTCGCGTTGACCGGTGACGTCGAAAATCTTGCCTAGCTGGACATGGCTCCAGACTTCGGTCCAACGCGGTTCGCCGTCTCCGTTCAGGCTTTCGCGATAGGCATTGGCGGACGCCTGATAGTTTCTCTGCTGAAAAAATACTTCGGCAATGCGATAGTGCGCCAGCGAGCTGTTCTTGTTATTTTCCAGAGCTTTATTGAATTCCAGTAGCGCGCCGGCCAGATCTCCTTGCTGGGTCAAAGCTTGTCCGCGCTGAATGGACGCCCGCAGCTTGATGTCGGTGGAATTTTTCAGCACGCGATTTTCGGGATCGACCGAAATGCGGCGCGGTTTGCCGAACGTCTCTACCGTAAACGCGGAATCGGTACCGACTACTTCGAGGCGTTTGTCTTCGGTTTTGCCGTCAGTATCAATTTTCAAATCGACCGGCATGCGGAACAGGTCGAGGTCCTGGGTAATCTGACCTACAACACGGAAACCAGGAGCTTTGTCGTCTTTTTTGGGAGCTGCTTTCTCGCTCTTAGGGCTGCCGCCGAGCCGGTAAACCGTGTATTTCACTTTAAATTCAGGAGCGCCGGTGGAATCCAGCCATTGGGAAAAGAACCAGGTGAGTTGATCGCCGTAGTCCTTTTCGGCGATGGCTTTGAAATCATCGAGCGACGCGGACTTGCCGGCATATTGCGAGGCGAAAGTACGCATGGTCTCGTTGTACTTTTCGTCTCCCTCGACCCAGCGCAGCATGTGCAGGATCATGGCGCCTTTGTCAGTCACGAGCGACTGAAACTCGGGCGAGAAAAGATCAAGCTTGCCCGCGCTCGAGAGTGGGACGGTGTCATAAGCCAGTGCGCCGACGGACATGTCTTTCACGGTTTCTTCCAGGGCCAGAGGGCCCGCAGCCTGCTCTACGTAGCGGGCCTCGGAATACCGGGAAAATCCGTCAGTCAGCCACCAGTCGTCGTGCGACTCGGGACTCACGGAAACTCCCCACCATTGGTGGGCGATGGTATTGGCCAGCAGGCGATAATTGATTTTCTCAGTGACGGCGCGGCTGGCAATGCATGCCACCTCGGGAGCCCAGGCGGAGGGCAACGTATCGTCGGGCAGTTCGACGACCCGCAGCGTCGTGGAAGGTGCGGTTCCGTACAAAGTCACGAAGTAAGTGAATTCTTTGATGGCGGTTTCAGCATATTCCGCGCCCAGCGCCTGATGATTGGGCTTGAAGAAAACGTGCAGGTCGAGGCCGGCTTCGTCGCTTTTATATTCCTGGAAAGATCCGGCAACGATGGTGCCGGGGAAACTGGGCTTGTCCCAAACGAAACTGAAAGTCTTGGTGGTTATTGGCGTCGGCAGCGGCTTTTTTCGATGCGGGAGGAGTGCTTACCGTTTCCTTTCCGCTCCCGATGACGATCATGTGGCTGGGCACCGTAAAATTCATGGTCGCGGTGAAGCGATTGATTCCATAGTTATTTACGGGAAACCAATCGCCCGCGTACAGCAGATAACTGGTGTCATCGCCAACATAGGCGAGCTTGAGGCCTTGTACGGGACTGTCGTCGGCGGAATCAAGTACGCCTTCGTAGTCGAAAGTCAGAGTGGTTGAGCTGCCTTTAGGGAGCGTCGCTGCGAGCGGCACACGCACGGTGGAATCCTGGGTAACCCGTTCGGCAGTCAACAACTTGCCGGTGGCATCCGTGACTTTGCTGATGCGCAAATCATTGTGCAGGTTGAAGGTCGCAATGGTGAGATCGTCGAGCGCGGTGAACTTGACGACTACATGCGCGAGGAGTTTATGGGCATGGGGCGTCAGTTCGGCGGAGATCTGGTAATCATCCACGTGCAACCGCGTTTTATCCGCGGCCCGGGCAGGCAAGGAGATCAACAAAAGTGAGAGCACAATACAGGCGATGAGTGCCCGACGCTGGCGCCGAGGTTGAAAGAGCATCAAGAACGGTCTCCTGGGAAATGCCCCACTGATCTCTATGATGAAGATTGTTACGCAAAAGATGCTGGTAGGACAAGGCTTAGGGGGAATTCTTGACATTTGGGGGTTTCGGGGGCGAGGGATCAGAAAAGAGCGAGCTTGGCTTGCTGCGCAGACGAGGCGTCCGCGCCTACGTAATTCTCCTCGCCGCTAGCGCACGTAGGGGCGGGTGCCCTCACCTGCCCAGGGGCTTCAGCCCCTCCATCAGCGTAAAGATGGCTTCACTGGCTCGGTCTGCGGGGTGGAGCTGGCCGCCATCGGCATGGCTTAGGCGGTCTCTCACATTGCTAAGGCCTGCAATCATTTGGTCACGCGCTGAGCCATCGGGGATGATTTCGTTGAGGCGGGAAACCACGTTTTCGGCGGTGAAGTCCTGTTGCACCAGCTCAGGGACGACTTCTTTTTCTGCAATCAGGTTAACCATGGCGAAATGCGGGACTTTGACGGTATGGCGTCCCAGAAAGTGTGTGAAGGGGGTTACCCGGTAAACCATCACAAAGGGTGTGCGCATCATGGCGGCTTCGACGGTAGCCGTGCCGCTGGCGATGATTCCGGCGCGCGAATGCGCAAGAGCGGGTAACGACTCAGGAACCAGATGAACGGGTTGCGAACCTATGAGAGTAGCTAGGAAACTTTGGTCGAGCGTGGGTGCGACGGGAAGCAGAAATTCGTATTGAGAACCAAGTTTTGCCGCGGATTGCAGGATTGTGGGCAGGTTCATGCGTACTTCTTTGACGCGGCTGCCGGGCATGAGCGTGATCCAGATTTTATTTGGATCCAAGTGATTTTGGGCGGCATAGTCGGCGCGCGCGATGCTCGGCTTGGGAAGATCGGCGAGGGGATGACCGACGAAAGTCGCGTCTACGCCACGGTCGCGGTAGAACTTTTCTTCGAAGGGAAAAATGACCAGCGCTTTATCAACATACTTTCGCAGCAGGCGGACGCGTCCCTGACGCCATGCCCAGAACTGCGGACAGACGTAATAGACGACTGGAATGCCGCGCTTTTTCATCTGGCGGGCGACGCGCCAGTTGAAGGCTGGGGAGTCGATGACGATGGCGAGATCGGGTTTGCGCTTGTCGGCTTCAGCGATCAGTTTGTGGAATAAGCTCCAGATTTTGGGCAGATGGCTGAGGATTTCGGAGATGCCGACGACGGCGAGGTCTTTGGCGTCGACGACTGTGTCGCATCCGGCGGCGCGCATGCGGTCTCCGCCGACGCCGAAGAAATCGAGCCGACTTTTCGAGTCGGCCTGGACGGGCGGGGCGCCCGTCATTACATCGGCTGTGGCGGGCGGCGTCGCTGCGCTTCGCTGGACAGCCGAGGCGGCTGTCCCTACGTGAGTTGTGGCGGCGGCATGGCGGCGCAGGGCTTCGATTAGCTGCGCGCCGTACATTTCTCCCGAAGCTTCGCCTGCCGAGATCAGGATTCGCAAGAGAGCATTGTATCGCCCTTACGTTTTTTTTAATTACCGACGGTCGCTGCCCGGGCGCTTTGATTCGCTGCCAAGAGCTTCAACATGGTCTCGTTGTCGGCGGGACGGGAGTAGAAGTAGCCCTGGGCCATCTCGCAATTGAGCGCGCGGAGTTGGTTGATGTGCTTTTCGGTTTCGGTGCCTTCAGCCACGACTTTCAAGCCCAGATTGTGAGCGAGCATGATGATGGTTTTCACGATCTCGCGGTTTTCGGCGTCAGTGTCCATGTTCATGATGAAGGCGCGGTCGATTTTCAAGGTGTCCACGGGAATGCGGCGCAGGCGGCTTAGGGAGGAATAGCCGGTGCCAAAATCGTCGATGCTCAGGTGGACGCCGAGAGCCTTCAGCTTTGCGAGAGCAATACCGGATTTTTCTTCATCGCCCATGGCGATGGTTTCCACAATTTCCAGCCGCAAATTGTTGGGATCAAAATTGAGTTCGTCTAAAGTTTTGCTGATCTCGTAGGCCAAATCCGGTTGGGCGAACTCCCTGGGAGTGATGTTTACGCTCATGGTGAGCGGCGGGTTGGCAGGATAGGCAGCTTGCCAGGCCTGGAGATCTTTGCAAGCTTCGCGCAGCAAGAGCCGGTTCATGGGAATGATGAGTCCGGTTTCTTCAGCCACCGGGATGAAATCGAGTGGGGAACGAATGCCGTCCGGATGTTGCCATCGGGTCAGCGCTTCGAAGCCCGTAATCTTGCCGGTTTGCAGCGACACAATGGGCTGGTAGTACACACGGAATTCGTTCTGATCGAGAGCTTTGCGCAAATCGGTTTCCAGCCGCAAGCGTTTGACGGCACTGGCGTGCATGGCAGTGTCAAAGACCTCGCAGCGGGCTTTTCCGGCCTTTTTGGCGCGATACATGGCAATATCCGCATCACGCAGCAGGTCTTCTGCATTTAAGTGCGGACTGGCGCTGGACGCAATTCCGATGCTGGCTGAAATTACAATTTCCTGCTCATTCACAACAAAGGGAGACGCCAATTCAGCCTGAACGCGACCTGCTACGCGGATGGCCTCGATGGGGTCGCGAATGTCGTCCAGGAGAACGGTGAATTCATCACCGCCGAGCCGGGCCAGGGTATTGGCATTCGCGCGCCGGTCAGAGATGCCTTCCAGAGGCGGACGGGAGACCGTGTCTGTACGGCGCACGGACAACTTTAGTCTTTGGCCGATTTGAATCAGCAGTTCGTCTCCGGCGGAGTGTCCCAGGCTGTCGTTGACGATTTTGAATTCGTCCACATCAATCAACAGAACCGCGAAGTTGTAATTCGGATGTTTCTTGGAGAGCGTCAACGCGTGTTGCAGGCGGTCCAGGAAGAGTGCACGGTTAGGCAGATTGGTGAGTCCATCGTGGAAGGCATTGTGGACGAGCATTTCTTCGGCACGCTTGCGTTCGGAGATGTCGCGGTTCACGATGACCAGTTTGCCGGTGTTTCCTTTTCGATCTCGAATCGCGCTTGCGGTTGATTCAAGAGTGCGCCAGGAGCCGTCTTTGTGGCGGATGCGGTATTCGACGCGCTCGCCTCGTCCGCTCTGCCGGGCTTTCTCCGCGGCTTGCAGCACCCGCGGGCGATCGTCGGGATGAATTTGATCGATCGATGACGTACCTTTCAATTCCTCGGGTGAGTAACCGAGGACTTTTTGATAGGCGGGGCTGTTGTAGAGCCGGCGGCCGTCGCCATCAACCAACGCGATCATGTCGGCGGCATTTTCACTGATGAGTTGGAAAAGCTGATCTCGTTCGGCGAGCTGACGCCGGATGCGGTGGAGTTGCATGTACTGGTAAACCGTGTACATGTCGAAGAGCAGAACCAGGGCGGCGAGGCCGCGCACCCATTCCTTGAGGTCAAACCAATAGGAAACGTCCTTCTCGAAATGAAGCCAGGGAAAAGTGAACGAGACAATGCCCAGAGTCAATGCCAGGGTGACCGCTATGGCGAAGCCCCACAGCCACCATTCCCGACCCTCGATTTGACGCATCTGGGTCGGAATCGCTTCGGGACTGTTCTGGCTTACTTCTTGGAATTCTTGCTGACTCATGCCGCCTGACTATTCTTCTATATCCATGCTTGTATCCAGGATTCTAGCTGGCGGAGTAATGAAGGGAAGAGTTACGAAAGTTAGGACGTCCGGGGGGCCATTGTGGGAAATATTTGGGTTATTCGTGATTAGACGGACAGAGGCGCTTCCTGGTCTTTGTACTGAAGCTGATAGAGCTTGTAGTAAATGCCGCGCTGGGCGAGGAGTTGCTGGTGGGAGCCCATTTCCCGGACCTGGCCTTTGTGCATCACGATAATCTGGTCGGCGCGCTGCACCGTAGAAAGCCGATGGGCGATGACGACGGAAGTGCGGCCTTCGATCATCCGGCTGAGAGCATCGCGGACCTTGAATTCGGTCTCCGTATCAACGCTGGAAGTGGCTTCGTCAAGGATAAGAATCTTTGGGTTGTGAGCCAGCGCTCGGGCGAATGAAATGAGCTGTTTTTGTCCAGTGGAGAGTGTGCTGCCACGCTCGCGAACTTCTTCCTTGAACCCTGCCGGAAGGGTGCGGATGAAGTCGGCAAGGTTCACATCTTCGGCGGCTTTGTTGACTTGCTCGTCAGTGATCCACTTGGAGCCGAGACGAATATTTCCCTCGATCGTTCCAGTAAATAAGAACGGATCCTGCAGCACGATGCCGAAGCGGCGACGGAGATCGTCGAGGTTCATCTCTTTGATATCCACGCCGTCGATTTTGATCGCGCCTTTTTGCACATCATAGAAGCGCATGAGCAGGGAAATGATCGTAGTCTTGCCGGCGCCGGTGTGGCCGACGATGGCGACGGTTTCTCCGGGTTCGATGGTGAAGGAGACGTCGCGGAGCACCCAGTCAGGTTCTGCGGATGAGATCGCCGACTCTTTGAGTCGGCCTGGACGGGTGAGGGCACCCGTCCCTACGTGGGCATTGCCTGCTTCGGCGGCAGGAATGGTTCTATAAGCGAACCAGACATGATCGAACTCAATGCGGCCGGGGCCCTCGGGCGTCTTCGTCACAGCGGGCGAAGTGATTTCTGGCGGCGTGTCGAGCAGCTTGAAGATGCGTTCGCTCGACGCCATGGCGGCTTGAAGAATGTTGTATTTCTCGCTGAAATCCTGGATGGGACGGAAGAAGCGCTGGGCGTACTGGATGAAGGCGGCCAGAACTCCTATTGTGGTGATACCGCGGATTACATCATTGCCGCCAAACCAGATCACCAGACGCGATGGCCACCGAAGAAAGAACTTCGACCACCGGGTAGTACACAGCGTGGGCCATGATCGCGTCTTTGAACGCATCCATGTGCTGGGCGTTGACTTCCGAAAATTTGTCGTAGGCGCGCTTTTCACGATTGAACAATTGCAGCACCATCATGCCGCTGACGTGTTCTTGTAGATGGGCATTAATGCGGGCAATGGCGGTGCGAATGCGGCGGTAAGAGTCGCGGACCTTGTCGCGAAAGATCTTGGTAGCAAAGATGATGAGTGGCAGCACCGCAAAAGTAATCAAAGCCAGCCTGCGGTTCATGTGCAGCATCATGGCGACGATTCCGACCAACACGAAGACGTCTTCGAAGAGCGAGACGACGCCGGAGGTGAACATTTCATTCAAGGCGTCCACGTCGCTGGTGACGCGGGTGACCAGGCGGCCGACCGGGTTCTTGTCATAAAACCCGACATGCATGTGTTGCAGGTGGCGGAAGATCTCTTTGCGCAGGTCGAACATGACTTTCTGTCCGACCCACTGCATGAAGTAGGTCTGGAGATATTCCAGCACGAAACTGAACAGCAGTAGACTGGCCCCGAAAGCGGCAATCTGTGCGATCCCGATCATAGGCCGGCTGCTCAGAAACCGGTCAAATGGCGTGTGTAGCCCGCGAACTGGCGCGAGATAACGGTCGACAACTACTTGTGTGAGGTAAGGACCCAGCACGTCGGCACCCACCTTGAGCAGGATCGAGGCAAGAGCAATCGCCGTCTGCCATTTGTAGGGACGAAGGTAGGTGAGCAGCCGTTTCATGAGACGGCTGTCATAAGCTTTGCCTAAAACTTCTTCTTCCTG
Organism: Terriglobia bacterium; assembly: GCA_963723765.1. Taxonomy (GTDB): domain Bacteria; phylum Acidobacteriota; class Terriglobia; order Terriglobales; family Acidobacteriaceae; genus DATBAX01. Next base: position 138,144 of record CAVRSD010000003.1, read on the forward strand.
GGCCATGCGCTATTAGAAGATTACCCTAAATAGATGGGACAGACAGGCCGGAGGATGGAAAAGGTTTTATGCGATTTTGCGCAGCACCAGAGCTGAGTTCTTCGATCCGAAGCCGACACAGTTGCAGATGGCATGCTCGATTTGGGCCTTTCGTCCGATATCTGGGACGTAGTCGAGATCGCATTCGGGGTCAGGGACATCGAGATTGATAGTCGGCGGAATCTTGCCGTGTTCCATGGCGGTGAGAGTGGCGGCAAGGCTGGCGGAGCCGCAGGCGCCCTGGGCGTGTCCGATCTGCGATTTCAATCCTGACATCGGAATCTTGCTGGCGTGTTTGCCGAGAGCGAGCTTCAATGCCCGGGTTTCCACGCGATCGTTCATTTCCGTGGAAGTGCCATGCAGGTTTACATATTGAATGTCTTCAGGCACAAGCTGGGATTCTTCCAGGGCCAAAGTAATCGCGCGTGCAGGTTCTTCCGGAGAATCGCTCATGCGTACGCGGTGAAAAGCTTCGCAGGTGGAGGCGTATCCGGTGATTTCGGCATAGATGCGGGCGCTTCGGGCCTGAGCGTGGTCGAAGTCTTCAAGGATGAACATCCAGGAGCCTTCGGCGATCACAAAGCCGTCGCGGTCTGCGGAGAAGGGGCGGGAGGCGCGTTCGGGCTCGTGGTTCCAGGATTGCGTGAGCGCACGTAGCAGAGTGTATCCCTTGATAATTCCCGGAGTGATTGCCGAATCCACGCCGCCCACCAGAAACATCGGCTGCACTCCGGCCTGAATATGTTGATAGGCATATCCGATGGCATCGGTGGAAGAAGTGCATCCTGCGGTGACCACATGGCTGTAGCCGCGAAAACCAAAGCGCATGCTGATTTCGCTGGGGATTGTTCCCATGGTGCCGCTGGGAATGCAGAACAGGCTCACCTGCTTCACGTGTCCGGAATGCCAGAGCCGGTATTGTTCTTCGGAAAATTCCTGCGCGCCGCCGCCTGTGCCAAGGATCACGCCGATCTCGCGCTTTTCTTCCATCGACATGGCCGCGGGGTCGAGGCCGGCATCTTGAATGGCTTCGTGTGACGCGGCAACGGCAAGTGGGACTACGCGGGAAACGTGCTTGCGTTCGCGAGCATCGACCCAGGCCAGTTCGTCGAACTCAGGAATTTCGCCGGCAATATGCACCGGCAGATCGGAGGGATCAAAGCGCGAAATACGCTTCACTCCAGATTTTCCTGCGAGTAGGGCCCGGCAAAAAGCCTCTTTGCCGATGCCATTGGGACTGACCACGCCCATGCCGGTAATGACGACGCGAGGAACCATATTTGAGCTAGATGTGCTGGTATTTCGACGGCCCGCAGTTCCGCAAACGCGGCAAAGTGGGATAATCATTTATCTGACTATCGTTGATCTGATAATCGTTCATTCGGCAATCAGTCGTCAGGTAGTCATCTTTCATGCCACTCGGATTGTACATCTCGGTACCGTTCTGCCGTACCAAGTGCAGCTACTGCAACTTCGCCTCGGATGTCTTTTCTCGCGCCGTTTTCCAGCGTTACGTGGATCGCGTTTGCTCCGACATTCAATGCGCCGCTGCCACTGCTGAATTGATGGGCGGACGCTTCGAGCGTTCCGTGAACTCCGTGTTTCTGGGTGGAGGCACTCCATCGATACTGGATGTTACACAACTGGAGCGGCTATTTGTCACCATTCGGCAAAATTTTAATTTGCTGGATGACGCGGAGATCACGGTGGAATGCGCTCCGGGCACGCTGACCCAGCCAGTGTTGAACGCTCTGCAGACGTGCGGAGTGAACCGTGTGAGTTTGGGGGTGCAGTCATTCGTTGACCAGGAATCTGCATCAGTGGGGAGACTACATAAGCGAACCACCGTCCTGGACGACATTGCACGGGTGCGGGCGGCTGGGATTGTAAACATCAATATTGACTTGATTGCAGGATTGCCTTATCAGACCGCCGATAGCTGGGATGTTTCGTTAGACGAAGTGATCGCTTTGGGGACTCCGCACGCCAGCGTGTACATGCTGGAAGTGGATGAAGATTCCAGGCTGGGCCGCGAACTTCTTGCCGGTGGAACGAAATATCATGCGCATTTTGTTCCCGACGAGGAATTGACAGTCGACCTGTACGAGCGGGCTTGCGAACGATTCAACAGCGCTGGAATCCAGCAGTACGAGATATCCAATTTCGCTCGCGGAGGACAAGAGTCGCGGCACAACCTGAAATATTGGACGCGACAACCCTACTTTGGGTTCGGCGTCGATGCCCATTCCATGTTGCTGGCACCACAAAAAGGAATGGACGACGTGCGTTTTTCCTCTCCGGATTCGCTGGAGCAGTACGTCGCCGGCGGAGAGCAGAAGAGCACACGCGTTTCTCGAGAAGCTGCGCTGGAAGAGACATTCTTTTTGGGATTGCGGCTGAACTGCGGTCTAAATTTACTGGAAGTCGCTCAGGACTGCGGAGAAGAAGCCGTGGCTGGTTTCTCTGAAGGGATTGCGGAATTGGTGGCCACCGGACTGCTCGAGCGTCAGGGCGAAGTGATCCGGTTGACACCACGGGGAAGGCTGCTCTCCAACGAAGTGTTCGAACGATTTATTTCCTCCGTGCAGAATGTTGGATAGCCGCGGAAGACGTACAACTTACGAGACATTCTGCTGACCAACCGGTCGGTTCGTTCGCGGCGATTCTCCGTTCCAGCTGTGATCTAATGAACGTTCGACGCCAGGAATATTTTCTCTCCTCATAATTACCGGCGTACGAGTTTGTGGAGGCCCCTTGGATTTCCAACTGAACGACGAGCAACAGCAATTGAAGAAATCCGTTCGCGAATTTGCCGAGCGCGAGATCGCTCCTAATGTCATGAAGTGGGACGAGGCGAGCGAGTTCCCCCTGACCACGATCAAGGAATTGGGCAAGCTCGGCCTGCTGGGCGTCATATTCCCGGCGGAGTATGGCGGCGCGGGTATGGGCTACGTCGAGTACGTGACCGCGATTGAGGAACTTTCGCGGGTGGATGGCTCGGTGGGCATCATCGTGGCGGCACATACTTCGTTGTGCTCGAACCATATTTTCCTTGCGGGAAATGAAACCCAGAAAAAGAAATATGTCAGCAAGTTGGCGACTGGGGAATTTATTGGTGCCTGGGGCCTGACTGAACCGTCGTCGGGATCGGACGCTGGCAGCGCGCGCATGACTGCGGTCCGCAAAGGGAACAACTGGGTGCTGAATGGAACCAAAACGTTTTGCACCAACGGACATTATGCCGACGTGCTGGTGGTGATTGCGGTGACTGATCGCGCCGCGCACACGCATGGGCTCTCGGCATTCCTGGTGGACAAAGACACCAAGGGATTTCGTCCGGGGAAAAAAGAAAACAAGCTGGGCCTGCGGGCGAGCGATACAGCCGAGCTAATTTTCGAAGATTGCGTTCTGCCGGCAGAGAATTTACTGGGTACTGAAGGCCAGGGCTTTGTCGACTCGATGCGTGTGCTCGATGGCGGTCGCATCTCGATTGCAGCACTGTCGTTGGGAATGGCCGAAGGTGCTTACGAAGCTGCGCTTAAATATTCCAAACAGCGCAAGCAGTTCGGCAAAGCCATCAGCGATTTTCAGGCGGTGCAGTGGAAACTGGCTGATATGGCGACAGAGATCGAAGCCGCGAAGCTTTTGACCTTGCGAGCAGCAGCGATGAAAGACGCGGGTTCGAAAACTACGCTGGAATCGTCCATGGCGAAATTGTATGCCAGCGAAGTTGCCGTCAAGTGCGCCAATGAAGGGGTGCAGATCCACGGCGGCTATGGGTTTATCAAAGATTATCCGGCGGAAAAGTTTTATCGCGACGTGAAGCTGTGCACGATTGGCGAAGGGACGAGCGAAATACAGAGATTGGTGATTGCGCGGCAGTTGCTGAAAGACTGAGGGTTTCGGTTCGATCAGATCGTAGGGGTCCTTCGACTCCATAGGCGCTTCGCTTCGCGAAGTGGCCACTGCGCTCAGGATGACAGGGCGAAAAGTTTTCTTTTGATTTCCCGGCTCTGCTTTACACTGGCTGTTTGAATCCCGGCCTCCAACCATCGATTGAGCAGTTGTGTGCAGGTGACGTCCGCACGCTTGCTCGCGCCATTTCTACCGTGGAGAATCGAGCTCCGGGATGGTCAGAACTCTTAAAGGCGCTCTTCCCGCACACGGGGAAGGCCCGCGTAATAGGCCTGACTGGAGCGCCTGGGGCGGGGAAGAGCACGCTGGTCGATCAACTGGCCCGGCATTATCGCAAAGACAACCGCACGGTGGGCATTATCGCGGTCGATCCTACCAGTCCTTTCACAGGCGGAGCGATTCTTGGCGACCGCATCCGTATGCAGGAACACTTTGCCGATCCCGGGATTTACATTCGCAGCATGGCGACGCGTGGATCGCTCGGCGGATTGGCGCGGACGACGGCGGATGTAGCGACTGTGCTCGATGCTTCCGGTCGCGATCTGGTGCTGATCGAAACCGTTGGCGTGGGGCAGGATGAAGTCGACATTGTGCGTCTGGCCGACATTACAGTGGTGATTCTGGTGCCGGGGATGGGTGACGACGTACAGACGATTAAGGCCGGGATCATGGAAATCGCTGATATTTTTGTGATCAATAAAAGCGATCATGAAGGTGCTGACAGGGTGGAGCGTGAAATTCGTGGGCTGCAATCGTTGGCCATCCGTAGCGACTCAGTGGACGCCGCCCATTGTGAAGACCGTGGCCAGCGATGGGACTGGAATTGCTGAACTTGCCGCCGCGATTGCTCGGATACGAGGCCTATCTTGAAAAGGAAGGTCTGGTTCTTAAGCATAATATTCAGAACTGGCAGGAACGGCTGATCGAGATGTTACGAGATTCGCTTCTGGAGACGGCACGCAAGCAGGTGGGGGATGGCAATTTGTCGCGCTACGCCGCCGAAATCGCAGAGCACAAACGGGATCCCTACACGCTGGTAGAAGAAATTGTAGGCAAGTTAGGAAAGGGTTGAAAGGGAATTGATGTTTGCGATTGACCATCTCGGGATTGCGGTCAAATCTCTTGCCGCGTCGAAAAGCTTCTACGAAAAATTAGGTTTGAGTATTTCGGCGGAAGAAACTGTGGAAGCCGAACAGGTGAGGCTGGTGATGGTGCCGGTGGGAGAGAGCCGTCTGGAATTGCTGGAGGCGACATCGGAGAATTCGCCGATTGCAAAATTTATTTCCAAACGCGGTGAAGGGCTGCATCATGTGTCTTTGCGAGTGCCAGACCTGGCCGCGGTGGTGGAAACACTCAAGAAAGATGGCGTGCGGCTGGTTTCCAACGAAATTAAAGTGGGCGCGGGCGGACATCGATATGTGTTTGTGCATCCGTCGAGCGCCGGTGGAGTGCTGTTGGAGTTAGTGGAGGTGGCGGATTAGTTCAAAATCTGGCCACGGATTTTCGCGGATTTGCACGGATAACCCAAAATACTTTTTCCCATGTCTCATGCTTCTTCTTGCGGTGGACAGTTCGGACAGGAATGGCAGCATCGCTCTGGCAAAGTGCGGGCCGGGCGAAGACTGCGATGTGCTGGAAGTGGTTGCAACTTGCGGGCGGAACTTTTTCCGCGCAATTGGTTCCGCAGATTGCAGCGTTCTCAGCAAACATGGATTCAGCAAAGCGGATATTGGAGCGATTCGCAGTAGTCTCCGGCCCGGGATCGTTTACCGGTCTTCGCATTGGGCTCGCAGCTATCAAGGCTCTGGCTGAAGTTTTGGAGAAGCCGATTGCTGCCGTATCTTTGCTGGAAGCGGTGGCGATCGTAGGCAGCCGAGTTCGCGGACAGAGTGGTGGCGGCGCTCGATGCAGGACGCGACGAAGTCTATGCCGGAGAATATGAAGTTGAATCGGCAGCGCAAGCGGATCAGCGAAAGACTAGTGACACAGCCTGAATTGATTGCGATTGCAGCTGGTCAGACCGTTGGTGACTCCGGACAGGAAATTGGCGGACATCGCCCGAGCCGCAGGTTTGGCAGTGGAAGAGATCGAGCGGCCTGGCAGTGATGCGATCGCCCGAATCGGCTGGAAGAAAATTCTGTCCGGCGAAATTGTTTCTCCAGAAACGTTGGACGCCAATTACATCCGCCGCATGGACGGGGAAATCCTGGTAAAGAACAATTCTTAAACTAATCGAAACTCGAATCCCGAAACCACTTGCTCATCCGTCCCGCCACTGCCGCTGACATCCCCGCCATCATGGCTCTGGCGAATCTTTCGTCTGCATGCAGCACAATGGTCTGCCGAACAATATCACCAGATCTTCGCGAATTCGCCTTCGCACAGAATGGTGCTGATGATCGAAGAGCAATCTGCTTTACAAGCATTTCTCGTCGGGCGTGTTCTTGACGCAGAATGGGAGGTCGAGAACATCGTCGTTGCCAACTCGCAGCGTCGCCAGGGCCTGGGAAAACAGCTTCTCGACGAATTTCTTAAGATCTCTCAAGAGAGAGGGTGCCAGAACCATTTTCCTGGAAGTCCGCGAGTCCAATTCAGCCGCCAGAAAGCTCTATGAGAAATGCGGATTCGCTGAGAATGGCCGCCGCCAGCGGTATTACAAGGAACCGGAGGAAGATGCAATCCTGTATCAACTTTTTCTTGGCTTAACTGCACCATTTTCACTGCAAATCGCTGTCTCATTTTGCAAAACACTATTTTTTCCATGGGGATTGAAGCCAGATTTCCGGTGTGGTAGGTTAGGGGCTCATACGGCAGTCGAATCCCAGCACCGGGAGGTCTGCTTGATGCAGGTTTCTAACGATCAACTTATGGCTACCCATGAAGAATTCCGCAAATTAGCGCAGGAACACACGCAATACGAATTACGTCTCGATTCACTCACCCAAAAACGCTTCCTCACCGACGACGAGAAATTAGAAGAAGTCCGGCTGAAGAAGCTCAAACTGCGGCTCAAGGACCAGATGGAAGGCATCGCGCGGCAGTACCGGCAAGAGCTCCATCACAACCAGGTCGCCTAAGAGTCCACGTCCAATTCAACGCGGCTTTGGCCGCCAAGGGCATTATTTACTCTGCAACACGGCGCGCGTAAGCGCCTTTTTTTATTAGCGTTTAACAGGAAGGGCTCTCTGTTCCGTAAGCCTGCACTATAATCTTACGTATCTCCTCATGGTTCCCGACGGCTACTATTACGCGCTGCCATTGCTTGGCGCAGGCGCACTGGTGGGATGGCTTACTGATCCGCTGTGGGCTTTGCCTGCCATTCTGCTTGCCTTGTTTTTCCTTTGGTTCTTTCGCGATCCGCGGCGAGTGATTTCGGATGGAACGGGCGCCGTTGTTTCTCCAGCCGACGGGAAGGTCACCGATGTATCGCCGGTTTCGATTGATGGCGTCCAGCTTATTCGCATCAGCATTTTTCTGAACGTTTTCAATGTCCATGTGAACCGCTCTCCCATCGCAGGCACAATCCGCGACGTTCGTTATCAAAAGGGCAAGTATCTGAATGCGATGAATGAGGCTTCGGCTGAACAAAACGAACAGAATATTGTGACCGTGGAAGGCGAAGGGCAGACGGTTGTGTTCAAACAGATTGCCGGCTTATTGGCGCGGCGGATTGTATTCCATAAAAAGATCGGCGACCTGGTGGAACGTGGTGAGCGAGTAGGCCTGATCAAGTTCGGGTCGCGAGTCGATGTATTGCTGGGCGGGACCGCCCGTTTGCATGTTAAAGTCGGCGATCATGTGAAGGGCGGATCGAGCGTGCTGGCCTATGCTCGAGTTACCAACCGCCAGGTTGCGGCTGTCGGCGTCGGACAGTCCCAGCAAGGAGCGCAGTGATGGATCCCGAAGCTGCCGAAGTCCCCAGACGCCGCCAGGAAGACAAGCCTCCGCGACGCTTGCGCAAAGGCATGTACATTCTGCCTTCGTTGTTCACCACGGCGAACATTGCGCTCGGATATTACGCCATCCTGCAAGTCACCCACGCGACGCTTGCCGATCATACGCACTTCGATAACGCCGCGAAAGCCATTGGATTCGCTGTGCTTTTCGATGGCCTCGATGGCCGCATTGCCCGCATGACCGGGACCAGTAGTGACTTTGGCCGCGAACTCGATTCTTTGGCAGATGTCATCACCTTTGGCGTGGCTCCTGCCTTACTTGCCTGGATGTGGGGATTCCGCCAGTTGCCGCCGGGCATGCTGTCTTCCCAGGAAATGGTCGGCAAAATCGCGCAGTTCGGCGCCATTGCCAGCTTCTTGTTTCTGGTGGCTGGAGCCAGCCGGTTGGCGCGTTTCAATATCGTTTCCAATCCGCAGCCTTCAAATCCCGGACGTCCCGGCAAGAAATATTTTGTAGGTATGCCCATTCCCGCCGGGGCGGGCGTCATCGCCGCCGTAGTGCATTTTTCCGCGGGCGATCCGCTGGTGTGGTGGGGCAGCGCCATTACCTGGATGCTGATCGTGGTGACGGCAGCGTATCTGATGGTGAGCACCTGGCGCTTTTACAGTTTCAAAGATATTGATTTCAACCGGAGACAACCATTTCGGGTAATTGTCCTGCTTGCTCTGCTGATCGCTGGTATTTGGGCCTTCTCGCAGTGGGTGCTGTTTGTCATCGCGTTGACCTATATGTTTTCCGGCGTCTTTTGGCGTTTGCAATGGCTGTTTCGCCGCCAACGTAATCCACCGCCTCCGACCTACAAGGAGGCCTCACAAATCTCATGAGTTCGAACATCAAGCCCGTCATCGTTTCACACACGGAACCGGTGCGTGGGGGTAACTTTTATCGTCTCGCCATTGTCGGCGCTGGATCGCTTAAAGGAAAAGAAGTTGCGGAGGTGCTCAATGATCGCAATTTCCCGTCCCTGGACGTCAAGCTTTTGGACGATGATGAATCCATAGGCAAACTTGAGGCCGTAAAGGACGAAGTAACCTTCATTCAAAGTGTTCGCACCGAACAATTTAAGAATATTGATTTTACTTTCTTTGCGTCCGATCCCGATTCCACTCGCAAATACTGGAAGATCCCGCGTGATACGGGAAGTGCAATCGTAGATCTTTCTTACGCTCTTGAAGACGAACCCAATGCGGTAGTGCGCTCGCCATGGGTGGAACGCCAACTGGGCCAAACGCGGCCGCCGGATTTGCAGCCAGGCCCTGCGGTGGTGGCGCATCCCGCTGCGGTGGTGTTAGCGCTGCTATTGCTGCGGGCGCAGAAAGTGGGGCCGGTGGAACGTGCTGTAGCTACGGTGTATGAGCCTGCCTCCGAACATGCGCAGAAGGGTATGGACGAGCTACACGAGCAGACCGTCAACCTGCTCTCCTTCCAGCCGTTACCCAAAGCTATTTATGACACCCAGGTTGCCTTTAATATGGTCGCCCGTTACGGTGAGCAGTCCCTGCCTCCGCTCGCAACCCTGGAGCGTCGAGTGTTAAAGCATTATCAACGAATCGCCGGGAAGAATGCGCCGGTGCCGTCATTGTTGCTGGTGCAAGCTCCTATCTTCCATGGACACGCTTTCGCCGTACACATCGAGATGCAGCAGGCAGTCGATATTTCCGCTGTGTCGCAGGCGTTGGCAGGTGAGCATGTAATTATCACGCTCGCCGCTGAGGACGCTCCCAACAATGTGAATGCCGCGGGGCAGGCCAATATCCTGGTGTCGATTGTGCCCGATGCGAACAACGGAAACAGTTTCTGGCTGTGGGCGGCTTCAGACAACTTGCGAATCGCTGCGTCGGGAGCAGTGGAATGTGCGGAATCCATGGCCGCCACCCGCCCTAAGGGAAAAATCCAGTGAGGCCCGTGGCGTTGGCCGCGCTTATCTGCCTGTTCAGTGCGGGATGCGGTTACCACACTGCTGGTCATACAGTTTCGATTCCGGAGAATGTGCGTACCATCGCGGTGCCCGCCTTTGCCAGTCAAACCCAGACTTTCAGGATTGAACAAACCCTCACGAAAGCCGTAGTTAGAGAAATGGTGACTCGCACTCATTACCACATCATCAGTGAGGAAAATGACGATGCGGATGCTACTCTTCACGGAACCGTGCTCTCGACCTACGCTTCACCACTCACCTACGATTCAACGACCGGACGCGCCGCCAGCGCCCTGATCGTGGTCACCATGAAAGTCTCGCTGACCGACAAGCACGGCAAAGTGCTTTATCAAAATCCTTCGTATCTGTTCCGCGAGCAATATGAGGTTTCGAGCGATCTGGCCACATTCTTCGAGGAAGATTCACCCGCCTATCAGCGCCTGTCGCGCGATTTCGCTCAAACTCTGGTGTCGAATATTCTGGAGGGTTTCTGAATATGGAGGGTTTCTGATGCGGGCATTTGCACAGGCCGACCGCTTCGTTTCTGAAGTCGAAGCCCGCAAACTGCGTCCCGCGTATCTTTTTGTTGGCGATGAAGTATTCTTCCGCAAGCGTTGCCGCGAAGCCATCCTCGAACACCTGGTGCCCGCCGATCTCCGTGATTTCAGCATGTTCGATTTTGATCTCGCCGAAACCGATTTGGTGGAAGTCCTCGACCGCGCCCGCACGCCTTCCCTCATGGCGCCTTTCCAGGTATTTTTTGTTCGTGGCGTAAAGAGTCTTTTCGGTCGCGGATCGAACGATGAGAAACTTTCTTCCATCGAGCAGTACTGCAAAGATCCCAATCCAGATGCCGTGCTGATCTTCGTGGCCGACCACATCAGCATTCCCGCCGACGTCCGCCGCATGGACATGACCGACAAGGAGCGTTACGAGCGCATCCGGGAAACCATGGGCCAATATTGCACCATCGTAGAGTTGGCCCGGGTCGAGGAAAGTGAGGCTGTACGCTGGATTGGCGAATACGGAGCGACCCGGGAAGTGAAGATTGACACCGACGCCGCCCGCGAGCTGGTGGACGCACTGGGCGGCGACATGATGATGATCTCGAATGAACTCGAGAAGCTGATGCTCTACGTGGGCGAGAAAAAGCGCATCACTCTTGGCGACGTCGAAACCATGGTGCTGGCCGCCAAGCAGCGATCTTTGTATGAGTTGACCGACGCAATTTCCTCCAAAGACCGGGTCCGCGCGCTCGAAATGCTCGATTCCATGTTGAATGTCGGTGACGGCGACGAGGCTGCCATTGGGCATCTTTACATGCTGGCTAAAACATTTCGTCAGATGCTGGTGATTCTCGAACGCAATGTCCGCGATCAGCGTATGTTGTGGGCGGCGCTGTGGCAGGGCTTCCGCGTGCCGCCTTTCGCCGCCGATGACATCATCAAGCAGGCGCGGCGTTACAAATCCAAACGCGAACTGACGCGGGCCATCCGCTTGGTGGCAAGAACCGATCTGGCCTTACGTTCGAATCCCCCGAGCAAGCGAATGATGCTAGAAAAGCTTGTGCTCGACCTGACGGCTGAGCCAAGGCCCGAAGCCGAGTGGATGCAGGAAGAATTGCCGGTGTGAGCTCTTTGCCATGCATAGCGTCGGTGACGTAATTTCCTATATTGAAATGTGTGCTGAAGAGGGTGTGAACCTTCAGCGCGGAATGAATTTCCGACTAAGGGGAAAGACCAGCGTTATTCTGATGAGCCTTCGCGCCGGCGCACCCTACGCCGATCGGATCGAAGATAACGGTCAGACTCTGATCTATGAGGGACATGACATTGCCCGAACTCTGGACGGGCCAGATCCAAAGAGCGTTGACCAACCGCAGTCCTATCCGGGTGGTCGCCCTACTCAGAATGGATTATTTCTTGAAGCGGCTCAACAATTTCGGAAACGGCAAAGCCCTGCGGAAGAGGTCAAGGTCTTTGAGAAGATACGATCGGGGATATGGGTCTACAACGGCTTGTTTAGATTAGTGGACGGTTGGCGAGAGGACTCGGACGGAAGAAGTGTCTTCAAGTTCAAGTTAGAGCTAACCGACATATCACCCAGTGCTCAATCTCTGAGAAAAGCTGTCCTCGATCACGACAGGATAATTCCGAGCGCAGTTAAATTGGAGGTCTGGAAACGTGACAAAGGGTGTTGTGTCCAATGCGGGAGCAAACAGAATCTACACTTTGATCATGTGATTCCATACTCTGAAGGCGGAACCTCGAAAGATGCAAGAAACATCCAGCTGCTCTGTTTGCGTCACAACCTAGCAAAAAGAGACAAGATTCAATAGCTTAGTTTAGCTTGATTTTTCCAGGAGGCGTTTAGTCCTACTTCAATGCCTTTACACGCGCGCTCAGGCGGGACTTATACCGGGACGCGGTGTTCTTGTGGATCACGCCCTTCTGGATGGCCTTGTCGAGAGACGACACGGTCTGCCGGAAAACCTGCTCGGCGGTCTTCTTGTCGCCTTTCGCCAGGCCTTCGCGCAGTTCGCGCAATGCACCTCGCAGTTGGGAGGTGTTGCTGCGGTTACGGGCGGTGCGTTTTTCCGTCTGACGGGCGCGTTTGATCGCCGAAAAATGATTTGCCATGTGCGACAGTTACCTTCGTTTCTAAGGGTTTCTCGATTAGAGATATTCCGGTGGGTACCGAATAGGTTATTTTACGGGAGCAGCTTGCCACAGGTCAAACCCATATGCTGGATGCTCTTTCACGCCTCAAAATCCTGATCGATTCCTCGACGCCCATTGTCGTGGTCGAAACTGTAGAGGAGATGCACGCCGTGCGCCTAGTGCGGGCGGCCTGCGGCTCTCTGAATCTGGCGGCGTTCGAGTGGAGCATTGCTTCCGGGTTGGCCCGCTGCGGAAATGATGGCCCAGCGCAAGTGCTCACGGATGCTTTTAACGGCCCCACCGGGCATGATTCGACTGATATTTCCGCAAAGGCGATTTATAACAGCCGTGAGCCGGTGCAAGTGCTCGGCAACCTGGAAGGCATATCGATTGATGCCGCTTTCATCTTGAAAGATTTTCACCGTCACATGGACGATCCCGTGGTGGTGCGGCGCCTCCGCGACGTGGGGCAGAAATTCTCGCAGAACCGGCGCACGGTTGTGATTACAGCTCCCTCTATCGTGATCCCGCCGGAATTGGCCAGCCTGGTGGAATTTCTGGAGCTGCCGCTTCCTGACAAGCAACGTTTGCGCCAGATCATCGATGAAATGATTGTGAGAATCGGAAAGACCCGGACGCTTAAACGTAATCTGGATTCGGCGGGCCTCGACGCAATGGCCAACAACCTGCGCGGGCTGAGCGAGGAAGAAGCGGAGCGGGCAGTTTCGCAGGCGCTGGTAACCCGATATGGCTTGACGCCGGAGATCGTAACCGACGTGTTGCAGGCCAAAAAAGAATTGTTACGGCGTTCAGAAATGCTGGATTTTGTGGAGGTCACCGACACGCTTTCCAGCGTGGGTGGCCTGGAGAATTTGAAGTCATGGCTCGCTGAGCGACAAGGCACATGGGAAGACGCCGCGCGCGAGTTTGGCTTGGAGCCTCCCAAGGGCGTGATCATCCTGGGCGTCCAGGGCTGTGGCAAGAGCATGTGCGCCCAGGCCATCGCCGGGGAATGGAAAATTCCTCTGGTCAAGTTCGATACGGCGGCCATCTTCGACAAATATATCGGTGAAACCGAAAAACGGATTCAGAAAGTGTTTCAAGTTGCCGAAGGACTCGCGCCGTGTGTCTTGTGGATCGATGAACTGGAGAAAGTCTTCGCGGGAAGCGGCGCGGATTCTGCGTCGTCCGACGCAGGTGTTTCGTCGCGCCTCTTGGCGTCGTTTCTTTCCTGGATGCAGGAACGCAAAGCGCCGGTATTTGTCGCCGCCACGTGCAACAACGTAAGCGCTCTGCCCCCTGAATTGATCCGCAAAGGACGTTTCGATGAACTGTTTTTCGTGGACTTACCGAACAAAGCAGAACGCAAACAGATATTTGGCATCCAGTTAACGAAACGGAAGCGAAATCCCGCGGAGTTCGATCTGGATCAGATAGCCTCTGCCGCGCTAGGGTATTCCGGCGCGGAAATTGAGGCATCTGTGCAGACAGCGCTTTATGCGGCGTTCTCCAGCAAGCAGCCGCTGATCACGCAGACGCTGGTCCAGGCATTGAAAGCGACTGTACCGCTTTCGACTACGCGCGCGGAAGAAATCGAAGCGCTCAGAGATTGGGCAGGGAAACGGGCGGTGCCAGCGTCCGTGGCGGATGCAAAGGGAGAAGGCGCGTAACTGCGACTTGCCATGACATTGACTCCCTTCCTCCTACAGGTTTAACCTTACCGTAATGGTGGTTGCTTCCTCGGGAGCGCGCATATCGCGGCCGGTTCCATCTCCAGACACAAGAAAGTTTGTGCGTAAACCAGGCAGGAGTGTGGCTGCCCGACCGCTATCAGCATCCAAGGGATCGACGATAGTAGCTGCGATAGTTCTTTAGAGCACACAGAATTGTATGAAGAAAAGCATCGAAATTAGTCCTAACATTGAGACCCTATTCGGCACGCGGGACGAGAACGTGCGTCTGCTGGAAGATGGCCTGAATGTCAATATTGACCTGCGCGCGAATTCCATTTCGCTCGAAGGAACACCGCAGGATTTGGCGCGAGCAGAGCAGATCTTTGCCGACTACGAATACCTGCAGCGTTCTGGGCATGCTTTCAATAACGGCGACTTGAATAGCATGTTGCGGGTGCTGATCGCCGACCCCAAAGTCACGTTGCGCGGTTTGGCGGAGGCGGGAAAGCAGCGTTCGTTTGGGCGCCGAACGGTGCAGCCCAAGAGCGCCAATCAGCGGCGCTATCTGGATGCGATCGAAAATCACGACATGGTCTTTGGCATTGGGCCGGCCGGGACGGGCAAGACATATTTGGCTGTTGCGATGGCCATTTCCGCGCTGCAGTCCAAGCGCGTGAACCGCATCATCCTGGCGCGTCCGGCTGTCGAAGCAGGAGAGCGCCTGGGATTTCTGCCGGGAACTTTGCAGGACAAGATCGATCCTTATTTGCGGCCTTTGTACGATGCGCTCTACGACATGCTGGAGCCCGAAAAAGTGGATCGCTATCTGGAAAAGAACGTGATCGAGATTGCGCCCATTGCGTTCATGCGCGGGCGCACTCTGAACGACTCTTTCGTAATTCTGGACGAGGCACAAAACACTACGTCCGAGCAGATGAAGATGTTTGTCACCCGCCTTGGATTCAACTCTAAGGCCGTGATCACCGGTGACGTGACCCAAATTGATTTACCGAATGCGAAGCGTAGTGGCCTACTTGAAGCTGTGGACATCCTGAAAAGTGTCGAAGGACTGACCTTCTGCTATTTCGACGATACCGATGTAGTGCGTCACCATTTGGTGCAGCGCATCATTCGTGCCTACGACGAACGCAAGGCTCGATTGGAACAGCCACGCTTGCCCCTGATCGATGCAGGAGCTGGAAGTAACGGCCGTAACGAACACGAGACGGCGAGGGAGCAGAATACGGCGGGATCGCCGGCGGAAGTGGAAACCAAGGAATAGACAGAATAGAATTCTTCATGGAGGGCGCAGGATGCGGCCCTCCTGTTTCTTTTGAGCAGAAAAAACTGCTGCCGCGGATAGTGAGGACAGAAAGAAGTCTTGGTCATTCTTCGAAAGCGAGTTGCAGGACTGGGAGAGGTGGCATTGTCCCGATTTCTCACGCAAGCCATGGAAGCGGTGCGGTTGCAGGGTGAGGTCAATGTGCTCGTGACCAGCAGCCAGGAATTGCGACAATTGAACCGCCGGTTCCGCGGCAAGAACCAGCCGACCGACGTGCTTTCGTTTCCGGCGATTTCCGGTGTGAGAGATGCTTTCACTGGCGACTTGGCCATCTCGGCCGACATCGCTGCGAAAAACGCGCGATTGCTGGGGCATTCGACAGCCGAGGAAATAAAGATTCTCTCGTTGCACGGCTTGCTTCACCTCGCTGGATACGACCATGAACGTGATCACGGCGAAATGGCGCGAAAAGAAAAACGCTTGCGAAGGCTACTCGGATTGCCACAGGGATTGATCGAGAGAAGTGACCA
Source organism: Terriglobia bacterium (assembly GCA_963723765.1). GTDB lineage: Bacteria > Acidobacteriota > Terriglobia > Terriglobales > Acidobacteriaceae > DATBAX01. The sequence goes on from CAVRSD010000003.1 coordinate 154,118, forward strand.
GCGTAAAAGCGCTTTAGGCTCAGAGGGTGTCAAGCCTTCGCCAAAGGTGCGAAGAAAGGCTAGTCCCACACTAATCAGCAGGCAGCAACTCGCCGCACGGTAAGTCAATGAATCTTGTCATCGCCATCGGGTTCGTGCTGTTGCTCGGGCTACTGACCTTGGCTTCCTACGTGGATCGCGTTTATACGGAAATTGGCAGGTTCCTGTCGCGAGAATTTCAAGACAACATTGACACCTTCGAACAGAATGTTGAACCGAAGCTAGCGGTAAGCCGGGAACGTGCCGCTCTGTCCATGGCGGTACTCACGCAGCTCACCACGGCGGCCATTGCATTGCTGGTGGGGTTTGTGGTCTTTCGCGATCGGGCCTGGAGTTTGCAGGAAATTCTGCAAGCTACTTTGAGTCTCATTCTGGTTGTGATCGTGTTTAATCGTTTCCTGCCCCTGGTGTTTTTCTCTCGTACCACAGGGCAGTGGCTGGTTCGCTGGGCTTTTCTTTTGCGTATTCTGATTTATGTGGTACTGCCCGTGACCCTGGTGCTGGGTTTCTTGCAGTCGGTGGCGGCATTGACGAAGGAGCACTCCGAGGAGCAGCCGGAGACCCAGGCAGAAGCCGTGGACGCGCTTATCGAGGCCGGACAGGAAGAGGGCATCCTCGATGAAAGCAATCGCGACCTGATTCAGTCGGTGGTTGAATTCGGCGAAAAGACGGTGCGCGATGCGATGAAACCGCGTCCGGAGATCATCGCCGTGCCGACCAATACCACGGTCGAACAGTTTATTGACTTGTTGCGCACCAAGCCCTTTTCCCGCGTGCCGGTATTTGAAGGCACGATCCACAACATTGTGGGGATTGTGCATGCACAGGATGTGCTGCAGGTGCCGGACACCGAAGCCCACATCCGCACCGTGGATTCCCTGATGCGCCGGGACGTTTATTTTATTCCGGAAAGCAAGCTGGGTAGCGATCTGCTGCGTGAAATGCAGAAAAACAACATCCGCATGGCGATCGTAGTGGATGAGTACGGTGGGGTTGCCGGTCTGGTCACCATCGAGGATCTGGTGGAAGAAATCGTGGGTGAGATCGGTGACGAACACGAAAAGGCCCAGGTTTTGCGGGAGAGCGAGCATTCTTACGTGGTTCCCGGCAACATGGATGTAGACCGGCTCGATGAGTTGTTCGGCATGCGTCCAGAAGGCAGAGAGTCTGCCACGATAGCGGGTTTGGTGAGCGAGCTGGCTGGAAGAATTCCCCAAACAGGGGAAGTGGTCGAAGACAACGGACTACGGTTTGAGGTTCTGGAGTCGACCAAGCGCAAAGTGCAGCGCGTTCGGATTTCGGTGATGGAACCGAAGATCGCGGAGCAGAAGCAAATGAAGCTGATATAGTCTTTGAGGCGCAGAGTCTGTTCGGCGCCGTTTCCAGACCTCATTCATGGCCTTTCATTCCGGATTTGTATGCATCCTCGGTCGTCCTAACGCTGGCAAGTCCACCCTGCTCAATGCCTTGGTGGGCGAGAAGCTGGCAATTGTCAGTCCCAAGCCGCAGACCACGCGCAATCGCATCCTTGGCATTATTCAGGTTCCCAAACAAAAGGGCAGAGTCGGCGGTCAGGTGGTCTTGATTGATACGCCGGGCGTACACACGCCGGACAGTTCTCTCGGCAAGAAAATGATGGGTGAAGTGAGGGAGGCGATGGATGGCTGCGACCTTATATTGTTGATTGTGGATGCTTCTAAGAAATCCCGTCCCGACGACGAGACCGTTCTCGAGATATTAAAACGATCGAAGACTCCAGCTTTTCTCCTGTTGAATAAAATTGATCTTCTTCGCGGCGGCAAAGGCAAGCTGCTTCCGATTATCGCTGAGTACTCGAAGTTGCATAAATTTAAGGAAGTGATTCCGCTTTCCGCCCGCAAAGGCGAAGGCCTGGATCTATTGATCGACAAAGTGATTCGCACTCTTCCTGAGGGGCCCCACTACTTTCCCGATGATCAAATTACCGATCAGCCGACACGGTTCATGGTGGCGGAAATCATCCGTGAACAAGTACTGATGGGAACCAGTGAAGAAGTGCCCTACGCGACGACCGTGGTGATCGAACAATTCGAGGAGGGCAAGAGTCTCACTCGCATCGCTGCCGCAATCTATTGTGAACGGGAAGGCCAGAAGGGAATTCTGGTCGGCAAGGGCGGTCAGATGCTGAAGAAGATCGGGACGGCCGCGAGATTGCAAATTGAAGAGATGGTGGGCACCAAGGTTTATCTCGAACTGTTCGTCAAAGTGAAGGCCGATTGGCGCGAGTCGCATGAGTTTGTGGAAGAATTGGACTGGCGCCGGCAGTTAGAGCGGCTGGCTGGGCCGGCCAGAAAAATGACTGGTGACGCCGCATCGTTCGTGCCGACTTTCGATTTTGATGCGGAAAAGTTGGTGTTGAAGTTGAACGTGAAGTTGGTGGCGGACAGAAATGCTGTGGATCCAGTAGTGCAGCAAGTGATGAAAATTATTTCCCAGATGAAGTCGGTGGTTGCAGGTAAGGAAGACGCCATTGAATTGGCATTGACCGAAGCGCTGGCCAACGCCGTCGTGCATGGCGCCAAGGCCGATCCGACGAAAGTGATTGAGTGTGATGTGGCCTGCGATGAGAGCCGGGGCATGTTGATCGTAGTGCGTGATCCGGGTGCGGGATTCGATCCGGACACGATTCCCAGCCCGGTGCAGGGAAAGAATCTTTACTCAAATGGTGGCCGAGGAATTTATCTGATCAACCAGCTCATGGACGAAGTAAAGTTTCTCAAGAATGGCGCTGAGATTCACATGCTCAAGCGGTAGGTTCTACCGGCAAGGCTCATAAACTTTCACGCAGTTCTTTTTGCTCTTCTACTCTTTGACTGCAATTCCCAAGGTTTTCATTTTGCGATAGAGATGGCTGCGTTCCAGGCCGAGAGCCTCGGCGGTGCGACTTACGTTGCCGTGATTGTCATCGAGCTTTTTCAAAATGTAGTCGCGCTCGTAGGCATCGCGGGCCTGGTGCAGGGTGGAAAACTCCGCTCCCGCGGCGCGACGGGTGCCATCGCGATAAACCAGCGGCGGCAGATGCTTACGCTCGAAACGAATGGTGGCCGGATTCATGATGACGATGCGTTCGATCACGTTGCGCAGCTCCCGGACATTTCCCGGCCAGGTGTAACGCATCAAGGTATCGATTGAATCGTCACTGATTTCGCGCGCGCGGCGGCCGTAGGTTGCGGAAAACTCCTTCAGAAAATGACGGGCCAGCAGCGGGACATCCTCCTTGCGTTCGCGCAAGGGCGGGACGGAGAAGGGAATCACGTTCAACCGGTAAAATAAATCTTCCCGGAAATTTCCCCGCGAGATTTCCTCTTCAAGATCTTTATTGGTCGAGGCGATGATGCGAGCATCCACGGTAATCGGTTCATCGCTACCCACGGGAATGAACCGCTGTTCATCGAGCGTACGCAACACCTTGGACTGCGTTTTTAAACTCATATCGCCGATTTCATCGAGAAACAGAGTTCCACCGTTGGCTTTCTGGAACTTGCCTTCCTTATCGATACTCGCGGCTGGAAACGAATGCTTGCGATGGCCAAAGAGCTCGCTTTCAATCAGGTCTTCGGGAATCGCAGCACAGTTTACTTCCACAAACATTTCGTTTTTTCTTAGGCTCTGAGCATGGATGGCGTGCGCGACCAATTCCTTTCCCGTCCCCGACTCGCCATAAATGAGCACACGGCCGTTGGTTGGCGCCATAAGCTGGATCTGTTGGCGAAGCGCTTTCATGGGAATGCTATCGCCGGCGATGACGCTCTTGGGAGTGAGCTGCCGCTTGAGTTCGCGGTTTTCCTGACGCAGGCGGTTCGCGTCAATGGCGTGCTTGATGAGGGTGAGAGTCTTATCGATGGAGAGCGGTTTTTCCAGAAAATCGTAGGCACCTAGTTTGGTGGCCCGCACGGCAGTTTCGATGGTGCCATGTCCCGAGATCATGATGACTTCGGGTGCGTTCTCAATTTCACGGATCTTTTGTAGGGTTTCCAAACCGTCCATGCCGGGGAGCCAGACATCAAGAAGGATGACATCGAAAACCCGCTTGCGCAGAAGCTCCAGGCAAGCTTCGCCACTTTCGGCGCCGCCTGTCTTGTACCCTTCGTCTTCCAGCACGCCCTTGAGCGACTGCCGGATCGTAGGTTCATCGTCAACGATGAGAACGTTATGCATGCTGGACGGTGACGGCGGCGACGGCTTCGGGCACAATCGGCAACTCAACTACGAAACGGGTGCCGACCGGACGGTTTTCTTCCACGCGAATCGAACCGTGATGATCTTCAACGATGCGGCTGACAATAGCCAGGCCAAGGCCGGTTCCGCGTTTCTTCGTGGAAAAATAGGGAAGAAAAAGGCGTTCTTTCAATTCCTGAGTCACACCGTGTCCGGTGTCAGAGACGCTGATCTCGACCGCATCGCGACTGGCCACCAGAGAAGTGGAAATCTGAATTTCGCGCAGCGGCGAATCCTGCATGGCTTCGGCCGCATTGTCCACCAAATTGGCCAACGCCCGTTTAATGGCTTCAGCATCAGCCATCACTTTCGGTAGATCTCCCGCCAAAGAAGTGCGCACATAGATCCCATCTAAACGCCCGTTGAACATGGACAAAGCGTTCTCCACGATAGGATTAATGCTGGAGGGCTGGGGCTGCGCGGTAGGGAAGCGGGCCAACGTGGAAAACTCGTCAACCAGAGTTCGCACGGTTTCGACGGCTCCGGCGATGGTCTCAGCGCAATTATCGACAATTTCCAGCGAAGCAGCATCGGGTGGATTCCCCCGGTCAAGATGCCGGCGAATGCGTTCTGCGGAGAGAGCGATTGGGGTCAACGGGTTTTTGATCTCATGCGCAACACGACGTGCTACCTCACGCCAGGCTGCCTGCTTCTGGGCTTTGAGAAGATCGGATAAATCTTCGAATACCAAAACATAACCCAGTCGATGCTCCTCATGACGGAGCGTGGCCACGGTGGCGGCGACATTGAGGGTGGCGCGCTGCACCACCATTTCCATTTGGGTGGTAGTCGTACCCATGCGATCGGCTCGCCGCAGCAGTGGCTCCAGATCTTCCAGAACTTCGGGTGTAAAGACGTCCCGCAGTTGCGCCCCAATCAAAATTGCCGGGGCACCATTTTCTTCCCGGATGGGATGGAAAAGACGAAGCAGAGCCTGATTCACATGGGTGATACGACGATCCGCATTCAGCGAAAGCACGCCGGTGGGAATACTCTCCAGAATAGTCTCGATATGACGGCGCCGTTGCTCTAAAGCCACGTTGGCGGCACCGAGTTCACGGCTGGACGCTTCAATCTGGCGGCGGCCAACTTCCAATTCCTCCGCCATGCGGTTGAACGACCGCACCAAGTCTCCGATTTCGTCGGCTGCCCGCACTTCCACGCGGTAATCGAGTCGTCCGCGGGAGATTTCCTGGGTTGCTTCGGCCAGTGCGGCCACGGGACGTGTGACCAGTTTCGAAAGAAATAATGCCAGCCAGGTCGTGGCGAATAGCACCACAACCGTGAGCAGAAGTAACAACTCCATGTAGATGCGGCGTATTTGCTTGCGCTGACGGCTGAGTTCAAGGTAGCGCTGCTGGCTAGCTTCAATTTCCTTGACCGTCTCAGAAAACTTCTTCGGCAGCGGCATGGCAACCAGGATCAATCCGTGATTGCCGACCGGGGCGCTTCCCAGAATGTATTCGACCTGATTCAACGTTAAGCTCGGCGCAGGCGTGTCGGATGCTAGTTTGTCGAACGGAATCCTCGTCTTGAGTTGTGGCCAGGGAGTGGGAGCGCCGAAGCTGGCTTCGGCTTCGCCATCGTTAATTGCCAGGGCAAATCCACCCTGCAAGGTGGGCTCGTGACGCCGGAATTCTTCTACGACCGGAGAAAAACTGTGCCCTGCAAAAGCGTATTGGGCTTCCGGTGTGGCGGCGATGGAAACCGCCTCTGCGTGCGCGTTCTGCCAGGCATATTTCGAAAGCAAGGATGCCATGGTCGCCGTTTCCTGCCGTACCTCCTCGACCGGACTGGAGAACCATCTTTCGATCGAGCGATTCATCAACCCGTACGCGAACCAGAACATGACAATCACGGGCAGGAATGAAAGCAGAAGACTCACCACTACCAGGCGGGTGCGGAATTTCGATCCCAGTACGCCCAGTCTTCGTTCCGCAAAAACTTTCAGCAGATTCCGCACCAGCACAAATGTCAAGGCGACAAATAGAAGAGAGATGGTGATTGAAAGCGAAACGAAAAATAGCGGCTGCTGACTGTTCTGCGGATTCAGAAACGGCAAATCAAAAGAAGACTGGGAAAGCAGGATTCCAAAAAGCAGCAGAGCGCCCACAGCGACCGGAATCATGAGCTTCTTCCGGCTGGAAGTTTCCGGGGGGCGGGTTGGATTGGGGGCAGCCACGGGAATCACAACTTCTACCCACTACGATTACAACGCAGGGATAAGTGATTCATTATAAAGCCGGAAGCACGCCGCATTAGAAGTGCCGAGCCGTGTTCGCGCAAGTCTTGACGCTATTTTGCAGGCTGCGCAGCGAAGGCTTGCCGAAGCGCATCATAAGCAGGTTTCGATCGATACTGCCTATCGAAAAGCAGCCCATCGCCCTTGGTTTTATGCGTGAACCATCCGATCCAGGAATATTTATCGGTAAAGCCCCAGGTCTGGAAAGCGGTGCAGCCGGGATGTTGCAAGCAGGCCGTTGCGACCTGACGGTAGATTTCCGCTTGCCGGGACAAATCCTCGGGATGCAAAGGATTGCCGTCAGCATCCACGGGTAAGGCGACATCCATCTCCGTGATTTGGATCTGTACCCCGAGCTTGGTAAAGCGCTCGATATTCGCGGCGATCGAAGGAACGTCCGGATCATGATTAAAGATATGCATCTGCAAACCCACGCCATCGATGGGCACGCCGTGCTTCTTGAAGTCTTTTACCATCTTGTACACTGCGTCTGACTTGTGATTTACCGCTTCGGCCCCAGTTTCATTGTAAAAAAGCAGCGCTTGCGGATCGGCTGCATGGGCCCAGCGAAACGCCTGTTCGATGTATTCGATGTGCTTTTTGGCCAGGCCAATGCCGGGCTGGTTGTACCAGATGGAATCACGCAGGCCGCCATTTTCATCGAAAGCTTCGTTGACCACGTCCCAGGCGAAGACTTTTCCGCGATAGTGTTCCACCACGCGCCGGATGTGCTCTTGCATCAGGTCAGCCAACTGTTGAGAACTGTAATGACCGTCCGCCAGCCACTTGGGATTATGGATCCCCCACAGAAGATTGTGGCCGCGCACTTTCATATTGTGGGTCTCAGCGAAACCCACAAGACGATCGGCGGAATCAAAGTTGAAAGTCTTCTCGTCCGGGCGGATGGCCGTCCATTTCATGGCGTCTTCGGGCTCAATCATATTGAACTCGCGCGCCAGCGTGGAAGCGTAGGCCTCTTCGGAGAGATAGACAGGATTGACCGCCGTGCCTACGAGCATTCCGATGCGGTCGGCTTCTTGGCGCAGGGTTTGGGCTATGGTGGAAGTGGCAAGCGATACAACCAAAGAAAGAATAATCAACCGAGTGAAGGTTCGCATGAGTATCTAAGCCAGAGGTTCTGTCCAACCCACCCAACAAGATACCATTGGAGAAAGGATAGCAATACGATCGTCAACAGGCTCCAGCCCTCCACCGAAATTCCCGCGAAGAAACGATCACTAGTTAAGTGCGAGAAAAGCAGATTCTCAGCACCCCTATCGAGTACAAAGGATGGGAACTCGATCCAAAAGACAAGCTTGAAAAACAGGTACTTAAATGGAGATTCTACGATCCCTATCGAATGTCCTGCAAAAGTAAACCCCGCTCCTGCAGGATGTCCCCACGGATCGCGTCGGAACGGGTAAGAAGCATGAGCAAAGGCAATCCCGAAATAAATCCAAAGGCAGAGATTTGCGATCAGTAGCACCTTTACGAATTTCCCCATGCGTACAAAACTCCACTGTTTGTTAGACACCGCTCGCCACCGGAGCTTCTCTTACCAGTCATGATGCAAGTGACGCCCAAAGCATAGCACCGGTTACCAAAGTGTTTTCTCAACCCAGCCACAGCTGTCTTAAATCCGCCTTATCTAACTGCGATTCCCCCTGTTTACGCGGTCTCTACGATTGATAAATCTATAAGTTGCTGGGAGTACACCCATGTGTATAGAACCAAAGTTACTGGTGCAGTAACCCATCTGCTGTGACAATTTATGTCAACGCGAAACACGTTGCCTGTCTCCCCTGACAAACAGCCACGATTGCGCGTCAGCCAAGCAAAGTTAACAGAAGTTTCTCTGTCGTTACGACCTAGGAGATTGAAAGTATGTCTCAACGGCTGGGCGATCTTCTCGTAAAAGAGAAGGTCATATCCCCAGAGCAGTTGCAGCAAGCGACGAAGGTGCAGAAGGAAACCAACTGCCGCCTGGGCTCCGCCCTGGTGAAGCTGGGATTCCTGAGTGACGAAGACGTCACTAATTTCCTTTCTCGCCAGTACGGCGTTCCCGCCATCAATCTCTCGTATTTTGAAATTGACGCTTCCGTCGTCAAGCTCATTCCGTTTGAAACCGCCAAGCGCTACCAGATTCTTCCGCTGAGCCGCGTGGGTGCTTCGCTGACCATCGCCATGGTCGATCCCACCAACGTCTTTGCCATGGACGATATCAAGTTCATGACCGGCTTCAACATTGAGCCGGTGGTGGCGTCTGAGAGTTCGATCCTCGAAGGCATCGAGAAGGCTTACGGCACCACCAAGGAAGAAGACCTCGAGCAGGTCATGCAGTCGATTACGGACATGGACGAAGCCGACGTCGAACTGCAGGCGGAGCAAGAAGAAGTCGGGCTGGCCGATCTGGAACGGGCCGCCGACGAAGCTCCCATCGTCAAGCTGGTGAACCTGGTGCTCACCGATGCAGTCAAGCGCGGAGCCAGCGATATTCACATGGAGCCGTACGAAAAAGAATTCCGCGTGCGCTTCCGTATTGACGGCATATTGCAGAGCATCATGTCGCCGCCGCTCAAGTTGAAGGACGCCATTATTTCCCGCGTAAAGATCATGTCGAAACTCGACATCAGCGAAAAGCGCCTGCCGCAAGACGGACGCATCATGCTGAAAATGCAAATCGGCGGAAAAAAGAAACAACTCGACTTCCGCGTCAGCACGCTCCCTACGCTGTGGGGAGAAAAGATCGTGATGCGGTTGCTCGACAAAGAGAACCTGCGTCTCGATATGACCAAGCTCGGCTTCGAGCCGGAATCGCTGGTCAAGTTCGAAAAAGCCATTCTCAAACCTTACGGCATGGTGCTGGTGACCGGCCCTACCGGTTCCGGCAAAACCAACACGCTGTATTCGTCGATTGCGCGTTTGAATCAGCCCGACACCAACATCATGACGGCTGAAGATCCGGTTGAGTTTCAATTGGCCGGAGTCAACCAGGTGCAGATGAAAGAGCAGATCGGCTTGAACTTTGCAGCCGCACTGCGTGCTTTCCTGCGGCAAGATCCCAACATCATTCTAGTCGGCGAAATCCGAGACTTTGAAACCGCGGAAATCGCCATCAAAGCCGCGCTTACCGGCCACTTGGTCCTGTCCACGCTGCACACCAATGGCGCTCCGGAAACGATCACGCGACTGATGAACATGGGTATCGAACCTTTCCTGGTTGCGACTTCAGTTCATCTGATCTGTGCGCAACGACTGATCCGTCGAATCTGCAAAGACTGTACCGAAGTCGTGGAAGTTCCGATTCAAACCTTGATTGAAGAGGGTTTTACTCCCGAAGAAGCCAAGACCGTGAAAGTCCAAAAAGGCAAAGGATGCGGAGTCTGTAACAACACCGGTTACAAGGGACGCTGCGGTTTGTACGAAGTGATGGAAGTGGACGACGAGATCAAGGAGTTGGTCCTGGTCGGAGCTTCCGCGCTGGAACTGAAAAAGAAAGCGATTGAGCGGGGCATGATCACCCTGCGTCGCAGCGGCCTGATCAAAGTGGCGGCTGGCATGACGACGCTGGAAGAAGTGGCTCGCGAAACCATTCACTAGAGTTCTGAGAAGAAAAGAAGGGAAGAAAAGTTATGGGGCTGGCATTAAGCGATCTGTTGAAAAGAATGCTCGAGATGAGCGGCAGCGATCTTCATATCACCACCAATTCGCCGCCGCAGATCCGTGTGCACGGACATCTGGTGCCGCTGGATTTGCCGCAGATGACGCCGGCGGAAACCAAGCAGCTCGCCTACAGCGTCATGACCGACGCTCAAAAGCATCGCTTCGAAGAGAGTTTTGAACTCGACTTTTCTTTCGGACTGAAGGGCTTGGCTCGTTTCCGTGCCAACGTCTTTAATCAGCGGGGCGCGACTTCGGCCGTCTTCCGTCTGATTCCTTTCGAGATCAAGTCATTCAATCAACTCGGTCTGCCGGCAGTCGTAAGCAAGATGTGCGATAAGCCGCGCGGATTGGTGCTGGTCACGGGACCAACCGGTTCCGGTAAATCAACCACGCTTGCCGCCATGATCGACAAGATCAATACCGAACGGCATGACCACATTCTGACCATCGAGGATCCTATCGAATTCGTGCACATGAACAAGAATTGCGTGGTCAACCAGCGCGAGTTGCATGCGGACACCAAGAGTTTTACTGATGCTCTCCGCGCTGCTCTTCGTGAAGATCCAGATGTGGTACTCATCGGTGAAATGCGCGATTTGGAAACCATCGAATCCGCCCTGCGAATTGCGGAAACCGGCCACTTGACTTTCGGTACGTTGCACACCAACTCGGCATCGTCCACCATCAACCGTATTATCGACGTGTTTCCGGCCCACCAGCAGCCTCAGATTCGCGCTCAGTTGTCACTGGTGCTGGAAGGCATCATGTGCCAAAGCCTTCTGCCTAAAGCAGACGGTAAAGGCCGCGCCATGGCAATGGAAATCCTGGTGCCCAACGCTGCCGTCCGCAACCTGATTCGCGAAGACAAGATCCACCAGATCTACTCTTCCATGCAATCCGGCCAGGACAAGTTCGGCATGCAGACCTTTAACCAGTCGCTGGCGACATTGTATTTCCAAAAACAGATTTCCATGGAAACGGCAATGGCACGGTCCAGCAACACTGATGAATTGCAGGAAATGATCAACCGCGGAGCCGGACTCTTGAGTAAGAGTCAGACACCGGTGATGGCGAAAGGCGCCACGCCCGGCAAGCGGTAAACAAATTTGGAATTGAAAGAAAGAACATAGCAGGCAGAAATCCAGAGAAGCTCAGGAGAGGTCACCATGGCAGTTTTTACATTTTCGGGCAAGGATGCATCCGGACAGAAAGTCAGCGGCGAACGCAACGCGCCCAATAAGCAAATGCTGGCCACGCAGCTGCGGCGTGAGCAGATCACCGCCGGCTCGATCCGCGAAAAGGGCAAGGAATTCTCCATGCCGACCTTTGGCACCAGCAAGGTCAAGACCAAGGACATCGCGATCTTCTTCCGCCAGTTCTCGGTCATGATCGACGCCGGTCTCCCCCTGGTGCAATGCCTGGAGATTCTTGCGGCCAACCAGGAGAACCTGTCTTTCCAGAAGACGCTCAACGGTGTTCGTACCACCGTCGAAGGCGGTTCCACGCTGGCCAACGCCATGCGGCAATACCCGAAGACTTTCGACGACCTGACCACCAACATGATGGAGGCCGGCGAAACCGGCGGTATTTTGGACATCATTCTGCAACGTCTGGCCGCATACGTGGAAAAAGCAGTCAAACTGAAATCAGCCGTGAAGTCAGCGCTGATCTATCCGATCGCGGTGGTCAGCATGGCGCTGTTGATTGTGGGAGCTTTGCTGAAGTGGGTGGTACCCATTTTCGCCAACCTGTTTGTGGGGTTGGGCGTTGCCCTTCCGTTGCCCACACGTATCGTGATCGGTCTCAGCGCTTTCGTCGGCCAATTTTGGTGGTTCTTCCTGCTCGGTGGCGTGGGCCTGGTGTTTGGTATGAAGCAAATTCGTAAAGATCCCAAGGGCCGGTACTACCTCGATTATGCGATGTTGAAAATGCCCATCGTCGGAATTCTGTTGCGTAAGATCGCGGTGGCACGCTTTACCCGAACCCTCGGAACGTTGATCACCTCTGGCGTGCCGATCCTGGAAGGTCTGACTATCACCGCGAGGACCTCAGGCAATGCGGTGCTCGAACAAGCATTGATGCGAGTTCGCAAAGCCATTGAAGAAGGCCGAACCATAGTCGATCCCCTCCGGGAATCCGGCGTTTTCCCCAACATGGTGACGCAGATGATCGGAGTCGGTGAAGCCACCGGCGCGATGGATTCCATGCTGCAGAAGATTGCAGACTTCTACGAAGATGAAGTTGATTCTGCGACCAAGGACATGTTGGCCATGTTGGAACCAGTCATCATCGGAATCTTGGGCGTCTCCGTCGGCGGCATCGTTATTTCGCTGTATATGCCGTTGTTCTCGATGATCGCCAAATTGGCGGGCTAGACGCGGGTTTTCGGGCGAGAAGGCCTGGGTAAAGATTAGCCCAGGCCGCTTTGCCCGCTGAAAAGCTCTTCTTCACGCACAGACCACAGTTTCAAACGTGCAATCTGTGTTCTCGGAAGCAAGAGCACAGGAATCTGGATCAACGCATGCAATCGATGTTCGATGAGCGGCAGTGGCTGGCTTGGCTGGTCAAGGTTCGCATAATCATCCTCACATTTCTGTTAGGAATTGAGCTGGCCATCGCGCGGCTCACTCCGTCGCCATTGCCTCTGCGACTGTTCATCAACACTATTCTGCTGTGGTACACGATCTCCGTCTTTTATCTTCTACTGCTTTCGTTCTGGGACGAGCTTCGCATCCAGTCTGTCTTGCAGGTGCTCACGGACCTGGTCCTGGTCAGCATGGTGGTGTATGCCACCGGCGGCGAAGACAGTTCGCTAAACTTTCTTTATCCCCTGGTTATTATTGTGGCCAGCGTACTCCTGCCACGTTTGTGGGCCTATTTGACTGCGGCCCTGGCATTCATTTGCTATGGGACTGTTCTGGAACTGGCCTATTTTGGGGTCATTCCATCCTACTCGTCATCGCATCCTGAACTCCGGGCCTTCCAGGCCATCATTTTCGTGAACCTGTTCGCGTACCTGGCGGTCGCATATCTGGCCGGCGTATTGTCCGCCAAACTGCGTCAGGTGGATGTAAAGCTGAAGCACACCAGCGGCGCCCTGGAGAATCTGCAGGCGCTGCACGAAAACATTATTCAATCCATCAGCGGCGGGCTCATCACCACCGGACTCGATGGACACATCACTCTGGCTAACACTGCCGCACAAAGCCTGTTGGGTCATCCCGAGTCAGAACTGCTGGGCAAGCCCGTGAACCAGTTCTTTCTCGATCCTTTGCCGCATGTAGGTTCTGAGCCTACGCACGGCGAAGTGCGTTTTCTAGCCCCCAATGCTTATCGGAAGACTTTTCGAGTCATGGTCTCGGCGCTCACGGTTCCCAGCGGTGACAATTTCGGTTACGTGTATACCTTTGATGATCTGACGGAAATCCGCCGCCTTGAGCGTGAAGTTCGCATGCAGGACCGCCTGGCTGCCGTGGGACGGCTCGCGGCCGCTATCGCGCATGAAATTCGTAATCCTCTAACTTCCATCGCTGGATCGGTCGGAATGCTCTCCGGCATTTCCGACCTAAGCGACGAGCACCGCCAACTATTGCAAATTGTCACCCGTGAATCCGAGCGGCTGAATAACATCATTACCGACTTCCTCGCCTATTCGCGGGGAAAGCAATATCAGTTCACCAAGGTGGATCTGCTCCCTTTGCTCGAAGATACGCTGACTCTGCTGGAACATCGTTTGGTCGCGCAGAACACGGGCGTGCGGATTGAGCGCCACTTTGCCGTGAAGGAAGCGCTGGCTTTGGCCGACGGAGACAAGATCAAGCAAGTGTTCTGGAACTTTTGTGAAAATGCGGTGCGCGCCATGCGGGGTGGAGGGACGCTCCGCGTTTCCGTGGAAGGCGTCGCCGACGATTGGCAGGTGAACTTTGCCGACACTGGCCCCGGCATCAACCCGCAAATCATCGACAAGATTTTCGAGCCGTTCCAGTCCCAGTTCGAAGGTGGCACGGGATTGGGATTGGCCATCGTCTATCAAATTGTGCAGGCTCACGAGGGCAAAGTATGGGCCCGATCCAAGCCCGGGCAAGGCAGCGTCTTTGTTTTGCGACTGCGCCGTTTGCTCGCAGCCGAGAATCCGACTCGCGCGCAGGTTGCATCCAACCGGCAATCTCCTGTAAACGTCATCGAAAATGTAACGGCTGCCGTTGCCGTGGGAGGAGGAGCGCGTGGGTAACATCCTGGTTTGCGATGACGAGCGCTCCATCTGCGAAATGCTGGATATCGCTCTGCGCCGCGACGGTCACAAGGTTGAGACGGTGAATTCCGGCGAGGCTGCCAAGAGAAAGTTAGATGGCGCACTCTACGATGTGGTGGTGACGGATATCAAGATGCCCGGCATCAACGGCATCGAGGTACTGCGTCACGCTCACCAGATTTCGCCGGATTCGGCGGTCATTCTTATCACTGCGGTAGACGATTACGAAGCGGCTGTACAGGCTGTGAAGGCGGGTGGGGCCACGGATTACATTCGCAAGTCTCCAGGGCTGGTGGACGAGATCAAGCTGGCGATCAACCGCGCGCTGGAGAAAATGAAACTCAGCCGCCAAAATTTTGCCTTCAAGCGCGATGCCGCCACCAGAAATTCGTTGGATAACATTGTCGGCGTCAGTCCCGCGATGGAGAAGCTGAAGCAAACCATTCGGACCGTCGCTTCTACCCAAAGCACCGTCCTGATTTATGGCGAGAGCGGTACCGGTAAAGAACTCGTCGCTCGTGCGGTGCATGTTTGTTCGCCGCGTGCATCAGAACCGTTCGTCTCCATCAATTGCGGAGCCTTTCCAGAAACCCTGCTGGAGAGCGAACTGTTCGGCTATGTAAAGGGCGCTTTTACGGGAGCCAATCAGAATAAGCGTGGTCTGTTCGAAGTTGCTGACAAGGGAACCGTATTTCTGGACGAAATCAGCGAAATGAGCCTGACCATGCAGGTTAAACTCTTGCGCGTATTGCAGGAGCGCTGCGTTCGCCCGGTGGGAGGCACTGACGAAATTGCCATCGACGTCCGGGTGATCGCCGCTACCAACCGTGATTTGGACAAGCAGGTGGCCGAGAATACTTTTCGCGAGGATCTTTATTACCGGCTCAGCGTCATTCCAGTTTCCGTGCCGCCATTGCGCCAGCGCCGCGAAGATGTGCCGCTGTTGGTGAATCATTTCCTGAAGAAATATGTTTCAGCCGCAGGACGAAACATTATCCGGGTCAATCCACAATCTCTGGAAGCGTTGAGCGGCTACGAATGGCCAGGCAATGTGCGCCAACTGGAAAACACCATCGAACGAGCGGTCGCCTTGGAAATGGGAGAAGAACTCCACGTTGAGTTGCCCGCCGAGCGCTCCAAAGCCCGAGCAGCGGCCGCGGGTGTCGGTCTGGCCGGAGGAGCCATCGCCTCCGGGGGCGTGCTGCCCGAGGGCATCAACATGGAAATTTATGTTGCGGACATCGAGAAATCTTTGCTGCACGCCGCTTTGGCTCAGTCGAACGGCGTACAAACTCGTGCCGCCGACTTGCTCAAGATTTCCTACCGGTCGTTCCGGCATTTGGTGAAGAAATACGAATTGTAGTCGTTGGTCCTTGGTCATGCGTCGTTCGCTATTCGGTTGAGCCAACGACGAACGACCTACGACGAAGGACTGCCTTTCTTCAACTGCTGCTTCCACCCCAGCACTCTGGCCTTATTTCCCTCAGCTTCCGCTTCCGGCACCATGCCTTTTTTCTGATAAATCACTGACAGGCTGGTGTGGGCGAGGATGTCGTCCGGATCGAGTTCTGCGATTCGATTGGCTACCACGATGGCTTCATCCAGTCGATCCAGATCTTGCAGGGCACGACACATGCCGTGCATGGCTTCGGTAAAAGTGGGATCGGCTGCCACGGATTTCTGGTATTCGGCCAAAGCCTGCTCCTGCTCGCCTTCCAATACAAGATCAAGCGCAGCATAGTAGTGATCTTCGGCCTTCTGACGTGCGCTTTCTTCAGACATGAAACAGAAATCCTCGGCAGAAGCTGGATTTTAGCACGCACAACTTGCCCTTTCTCCTTCGGTCATCCCGAAGACCCGGCGCAGTTCAGCCGGGCGAGGGATCTCGCGCGTACCACATAGAAGGTCTTACTGCCTACAAGCTATACTGGAAACATCCATGCGCTACATCCTTCGATTCTTATGGAACGCTACTCGCGGACACCGCCTCACCCCGTGGCGCAGCCCCTATCTCCTCTGGCGTATCGAGACCTATTGTGGAGTGAAGATGCAGCAGATCGGATTTCTGGAATTCTGGGAGTTTGCCATCCGCGAGCGCGGCAATCTATGGCGATTTCTAAAGTGGACTGCCGAGATGGAACACTATGTTCACCCCCGGCCCAAGAGTTCATAGGTCATCTTTCTCGATCAGCGGGGCGTGATACGGTATCACTCGTTATTATTGTTGTATCGGTCACGAAGCTTGCCGATGATGACCAACACTGCGCAAATCAGCACAAAATAAAGTGCAGAATCAACAGTGAGTCCTACCAGGACTGTTTCTCCGAGATTTTGCAACTGATTCGGAACAGGGAGTGTCGGAACAAGTTTGCTTGCAGCGAGCATTCCCGGTGTTCCCCCCACATGGCCTTTTCCAATCCCCTCCGATACAAAGGCTAGAAACACAGAAACGACTGCTGCTAAATACGGCATAGACAATTTTTTCGAGTGCTGTGAGACTTCTCATTAGTTGTTAAGCTCGCAGAGAACTGCTAATCAACCTCGTTCCATCGACGAAGCTTGCTAACTATGGCGAGACAAGTAAGAAACACGGCAAAAAAGAGAACCCAGTCGATCCAGAACGCAGTCGTGGAGAATCTCCCTAGATCGTGGTGGTACGTTGAGAATAGCCTTCTCGCCACGAAAGTTCCTGGTGACACGGAGGAACTGCGACCAATCGAACATGCTTCAGAAATAATAGTCAGGAATACAGAGATTAGGGCTGCTCCCACCAGAAAGAGAAGCTTTACCCACCTGCTCATTGGCCGTTGCCGGCAGCTACAGCCCCTTCCAGCACAATATTCACTTCACTACCTTTGCCCGATCCCACAAGCTGCACCGCCGCCCCACGATTGGTGACAATCTCCAGATAACCCATGCTTCCCAAAATCCCGAAAACTTCGCCGGGTCTTCCTTCGGCGTAAGTCGAATGGATTTCGGTGATCTCGCATTTGCCTATCAGAATTTTGAAGGGAAGTGGGTCCAGTTGGAACAGCATGGGAGCGTCTTGCGGCGTGATGTTGGTGACCAGGTTCCCAAAGCGATCGACCTTCAGCACCACTCCGCGCAGACTTTTCCCGTCCACGGATTTTGGTTTGGGTGCGTTGAAGCGCACAAAATCGGTAATTTCCTCGCCGAACTTATCGGTCTCCATCCGCTTGGACAAGATAAGCCGCCACTGGCGCGAAAATATCGCGGCCATGGAATGTCTTACTGACTGGCTGCCGAAAATAATGGTCGGAAGTGATGTGGCGCACATGCATGCGTTCTTCGCGGCTATAAATTAGCGAAAGCACTCCGTTGTCGGGCGCCACAAAATGATGCCGGTCGCTCGAAGCCAGAATAGGCCGGCGTTCCGTTCCTACGCCAGGGTCGACAACAACCAGATGGACCGTCGCCGGTGGAAAATAATTGTAGGCCTGGGCAATCGTCAGGGCGCCGTCGAGAACGTCAAACGGCTGCACCGCATGGCAAATGTCGACGATCTGGGCATCGGGAACAATCTCCAGAATGACGCCCTTCATGGTGCCGACGTAATGGTCATTGAGTCCGAAATCGGTGGTCAGCGTAATAGTAGGACGATTCGCCAAAATGCTTCCTCGCTATGAAGACGGAGTTTTCCCAGTAAATCTCGACGGTAAACTCCCAGCGTGGGCAGAGTCAAGGCACGGAGGTAACAGATGGGTCGTTGGTCGTGCGGCCTTGGTCGTTGGCAAAATCGATCAAAAATTTTGCTCCATCAGCCAACAGCAAAGGCTTCTAGCCAACGACCAAGGACGCACGACCAACGACGGCTCTACTCAATTTCGATATTGCCCGATCCCGTTTCCACTTCCACCGGCACTCCACCCGCGAGCACTTTCCCGTGGATCTCCTTGCGTCCGATCGAGCCTTGTACTGTCAATGGATGATTTACGGAAATGGATCCCGAGCTGGTATGAGCGCTCAGATCAAACGCGGCAGTGGAAGGGAACCGCAGTTTTATGCCGCCCGAGCCGCTATGCACCGTCCACGCGCCAGTTGGATCGCCCTCGGCATGGATGCTTCCGCTCCCGGCCCTGGCCTCCAGCGAGCCTTGGATACCGCGCAAGTCCAGACTCCCGGAACCAGTATCTACATGCACGGAGCCGGGTGCGCTTTGTTCCAGAGTCATGTTTCCACTGCCGGTGCCGGCATCGAAGGCCCCGGCAATTGCCGTTGCACGGATTGTCCCGCTGCCCGATTTCGCATGCACGCTGCCGTTCACGTGGTCCATATCGATGTTGCCCGAACCGGCATCCGCCCGCAAATCTTCACCAATATCGGAAATCTTCAGAGTTCCAGAACCCGAGCTAACTTGAGCCGGTCCATGAATGCCACTGATCACCTGGTTGCCCGATCCCGTCCCAGAGCGCAGTTGAGTGTTCTTCGGAACCACCACTTCATAGCTGATCGAAATATTACGGCGCAATTCGGGATCGTCGATATGTCCGATGCGAACATCGTTTCCGCTCTGCTGAATCGGAGGGTTGGCTTCCAGTCGCTTCACTTTTTCGTCGCCGTTGTCCCCGCCAAACCAGTCGCTCACCTTGATCCGTCCTGTCACTTCCACCCGGTTCGAATCACCAGTGCGTATTTCGATGTTGCCCGAACCTGTCTCGACTTCCAGATTCACCGGACCCGATACCTGCAGGGTGCGGTGGAATGAGCCATCCGCCGCCGCCGCGAGCGCCGGCAGAATGCAGATGAAGCCCACAATACTGAAAATCGCCATCACCGCAAAACGAATTCCTGAGAATTTCATATTTTCTCCTTCAAAGCTCCGCGCAGATATGAGTCGGACAACTTCCACAAGACATAAGGGCACAAGCCAACCGGCCCGTGCCCTGTTTTATCTGATCTCCGCTTGTCTGATCAGATGCAAGTCTTGTCCTTGAAAATCTACCGCAAAAATACTTACTGCAGAACGACTTCCTGGCCTTCTTTCAATCCGCTGAGAACTTCAGTCTTGGCGCCGTTCGAAATGCCAATGTTGACAGCAATTTTATCCTTGCCATCCTTGGCCTTCGGGTCCGGCACTTCGACGGACGCTTTCTTGTCCTTGTCATAGAGGATTGCGCCTTCCGGAATCTGCAAAACTCCTTTGTGTTCTTCCAGAATGATTTCGGCATTGGCAGTCATCTCGGCCTTCAATTCACCGCCGGGGTTATTGATGGAAGCGCGAACTTCGAACGTGGTCACATTGTCTTTCTCCACTCCCATTGGAGAAATCTTGGTCACCACACCATTAAAGGTCTTGTCTTTGAATGACTCCACCTTGATGCGCGCCGGTTGTCCTAGATAGACGCGCCCAATATCGCTCTCATCCACTTTGCCTTTGACGTAAACCGAACTGGTATCCCCGAGAGTCATCACCAATGTTGCAGATGATCCCAGTACGAGGATAGAACTGACCGCATCGCCCAATTCCACATCGCGTGAAAGAATTACGCCGTCAATCGGAGAAACGATATCCGTGTAACTGAGCTGTTCCTCGAGCTGATCGAGATTGGCCCGGCTCTCTGCGATCTGCGCCTGTGATTGGGCAATCTTGCCCTGGAGTACCGTGATCTGCGCCTTGGCGACGTTCTGCTTGTTGAGCGCCATTTTGTACTCTTTCTCGGCGTCATCCAGAGCAGATTGCGAGACTACGCCATCTTTGGCCATGCCTTGAGCGCGGTCGTATCCGCGCTTGGTCATCGGCACTTCTGGCCCTTCGGCGTCCACCTTGGCGCGTTCCCAGTCGGCCTTCGAACTCGTCAAATTAGCTTCGGCAGCCTGCAGCGCAGCCTTGGACTGCTCCACCTGAGCTTCAATTTCCAGTTTGTCCAACTGGGCGAGTAGCTGCCCCTTCTTGACTTTGTCGCCGGCGTCCACCAGCAGCTTCTTCACGATGCCGCTGGCCTTGGACTTCACCTCAACTTTGGTAATGGGCTCAACTTTGCCGGTGGCGACGACACTTTTCGCCAAATCACCCTTTTCTACTTTGGCCAGCTTCGTGGGGTCGATCTTCGTCCCGCCGCGGCTAAAAGCGTAGACCGTGACTACACCCAACAGCACCACACCTACAACGACGCTGATAATAATGATCCGTTTCTTCCGCTTCTTTTTTCCATTCCCGTTGCCGTTCACATCTGCCTCCTGGGACTACCTAAAGTTGGGTTACTTAATTTGGATGATGGAACCGTTGATAAATTGCGATAAATAATTTCGATTCTGCAAACCTCTCAATGGTTAATACGAAGGTGCTCCTGGATTTGTTCCTGCCACTCTTAGCAGGATTCCCGTGGTCTGCTTGCACTAGCCTTGTCTGTTAGTTAGACCGGACAATTCCAAAAATGGAAGCAGAGAATCTACGCCGACTTCTATCGCCGAACTAGTGCGGCCAGCGGCTGCTGAATCACAATTCTAGGTGTACACCCATTTTACACGGCCAGGGGTGTCCCGTGCTTCCGCGATTTTGCGGAAGGCGGGTTTTTGACTTAAGTCTCCAGCGCGTACCCCTTTGAAATGTTAGAATTAGCCATCCATGATCGCCTTTGTGCTCCTCCGGGTGTTCTTGGTCTTGCTGCTGGTTGCAGCCAACGCGTTCTTCGCGGCGGCGGAGTTCGCCCTGGTGAGCGTGCGTGATACGCGCATTCAGCAGCTCATCGAAGCCCACCGCATCGGCGCCCGCACTGTCCAAAAACTGCATCGTAATCTTGACGAAGTCGTCAACGGCGTCCAACTGGGAATCACCATCGTCAGCCTTACCTCTGGGCTGGATTGGCGAACCCATCGTGGCCCGTATTGTCGAAGGCATGGGTTTTATCAACCAGGTCCCTCACGCCCTGGTCTACGCCCACGGTATCGCCATCGTCCTGGCCTTTACCCTGATCACCTGCCTGCACGTCATCCTGGGAGAACTGGTTCCCAAGTCACTGGCCTTGCAGCGGGCCGAGCAGGTCGCCCTGGCCGTCGCCGCCCCCATGGATGTTTTCCTCACCCTCTTCCGGCCATTACTCTTTGGCATGAGCCGGGCAGCCGGTGCGGTGCTGCGGGTTCTCGGCTCCCCCAAGGCCCGGCAGGGTACTGTCCACTCGCCCGACGAACTCAAACTGATCGCCACCGCCAGTCGCCAATTCGGTCAGATCCCACCTTTTCAGGAAGAGATGATCCATCATGCACTGGAGCTCGAAGACATCACCGTGCGCCAGGTAATGGTGCCCCGTCCCGATATCTTTTCTCTGCCCGGTGATTTATCTCTGGACGATGCCCTGGGCCGCGTAGTCGAGGAACAACATTCCCGCATCCCTATTTATGATCCTAAAAGCGGCCCTGAACACATTATCGGAGTTCTTTACGCCAAGGACTTGATGCGCTGGACGCGCCTCAGACTCACGATCAGTCCCGGCCAGCCGGTGGCTGCCCGCATCGCTGCCATGAAGATCAGCCAGATCATGCATGATGTGCTGGTCGTGCCCGAGACCAAAGTACTCACCGAAATGCTGGACGAGTTCAAAGATCGCAAGCGCCATCTCGCGGTTGTAGTAGACGAATTTGGCTCAACCGCAGGAGTGGTCACGGTCGAAGATATTCTCGAGCAACTGGTGGGTGAGATTGAGGACGAATTCGATGTTCCTCCGCCCGAGCAGCCGCTGCTCGAAGGGAAAATCGCGGTTGTGCTGGAAGGCTCAGTCGGACTCCGAGATCTCGAATCGCAGTATCAGCTATCCTTGCCCCGCGATGCTGGTTTCGAAACCCTGGCGGGCTTCATGCTCGCTCGCTTGCAGCGGGTTCCTGAACTTGGAGACGCTTGTGACTACGAGGGTCATCGCTTTACCGTGGAAGAGATGGAAGGCCGCCGTATCGCCAAAGTGAGAATTGAAAAGCTGGAATCTAAACCCGTTGGAGCGCACGCAGAATAGATGCAAATTCCTGGTTCCTTTTTAAGCGCGCGTTTCTAGTGCCTGAGGTTTTGATTGCCCTAGGTCTTTTGCGAAAATAACTGATTCGTTACTCTTCGGATGTAACCGCCTGAGAGCTACCAAACAGGTTGTATCCTTAGAACTGATTTTGTGGGGTGCAAGCATGGCTGGGAAGCGAAATGTTATCACTCGTAGTTTGTGCGGCTCATTTGCCTTGGCGGCTGCCTTGGGATTCGTGGGCTGTGGCGGAAGCTCCAGTAACGGTGGCGGCGGCGGCGGAGGTGGTGCGCCCGTCGCCGTAAGCCTGACTCCCAAACTTGCTGCGGTCGTGGTTACCACCCAGGCTCAAAAATTTACCGCGAACGTGACTGGTGATCCTAAGTCTCTCGGCGTTACTTGGACCGTCGATTCCATTGCAGGAGGGAACTCGACTGTCGGCTCCATCAATGTGTCTGGCGTTTATACTCCCCCCGCGACGGCTGGCACCCATACCGTCACCGCCACCAGCGTCGCCGATACCACCAAGAGCGCATCCGCCGGCATCGCGGTGACCGATCTCGCGGGCGTTTTCACTTATCACAACAACCTCTCGCGCGACGGTACCAACACCCAAGAATATGCGTTGACGACTCTAAGCGTGAACCAGACCACATTTGGAAAACTGTTCTCCTGTCCCGTGGATGGCGTGACCTATACGCAACCACTCTGGGTTCCCGGCTTGACCATCGGTGGCGCTCTCCACAACGTGATCTTCGTGGCCACCCAGCACGACAGCCTTTATGCTTTCGACGCCGATGCGAATCCCTGCGTGCAACTCTGGCATGCCAATTTGATCGACACAGCCCATGGCGCCAATGCCGGCGAAACTTCCGTCCCCTGGGCTGACGTTGGCTACGGCGATGAAGACATTCAGCCGGAAGTAGGCGTGACCAGCACTCCTGTCATCGATTCAGCCACCGGCACAATTTATGTGCTGAGCAAGTCCATCGATGCGAGTACTAATTTTTACCAGCGTCTGCACGCCCTTGCACTAGCAACAGGAAGTGAGAAGTTCAGCGCTCCCGTCGATCTTTCCGCATCCGTGCCGGGCACAGGCGATGGCGGATCGACAGTCTCCTTTAACTTGCAGAACCAGCATCAACGCTCTGCGTTGGCCCTGGTCAATGTGAATGGCAGTGAGATCGTGTATGTCAGTTCGGCATCTCATGAGGATCGGACTCCTTACCACGGCTGGCTTCTCGGTTACGACGCTTCCAATGTGACTCAACAGGTCGCAATCTTTAACAGCACTGCAAATTCCGGACTGGGTGGCATTTGGATGGCCGGCGGCGCTCCCGCCGCCGACACCAGTGGCAATCTTTTCCTCGCCACGGGAAACGGGCAGTTCGATGGGAATTCCTCCTCTCAGCCAAACGACGATTTTGGCGACAGCATCCTCAAATTAGACGCCACCACCAGCCTCACTCTTACCGATTGGTTCACCCCCGATGATCAATTGAATCTCGCGAACAACGACACCGATCTTGGTTCCGGTGGCGTAATCCTGCTGCCCGATCAAACTTCGGGTCCCGTAGATCATTTATTGATCGGCGCCGGCAAAGAGGGAATCATCTACCTGATCAATCGCGATAACATGGGGCATTATCACAGCAACAACAATAATCAGATTGTGCAAAGCTTCCAATCCATCGGCGGTTCGTTTTGCACGCCGGCATTTTGGCAAAACAATCTGTACTATGCCGGCGCGGGAGATTCGCTGAAACTCTTTGAATTCGATCCCACCAGTGGCCAATTCAGCACTTCGCCATCGTCCCAGACCAGCCACGCATTCCCGTTCCCCGGAGCGGTACCGGCGATCTCTTCCCAAAGCGCGTCTGCTGGCATTGCCTGGGTGATGGACGTTAGCCAGTACGGCGTCCCCAGTTCTCACGGTCTGGGCGCGACAGTCTTGTACGCCTACGATGCCACCAATCTGAATACCGAACTTTGGGACAGCACGCAAGCCGCCAGCAACCGGGATCAAGCCGGCCAGGCGGTAAAGTTCGTTTCGCCCACGGTAGCCAACGGCAAGGTGTACGTGAGCACCCGCAGCGAAATCGATGTCTACGGCTTGCTTCCAAATTAAGGCTGCGGCCGCAAGACTCTATCGAAACCTAGTTTTGCAGGACGTGGAAGAGAATCGATCGCTGATGAGGGTCATACGAATCCCATCTTGTCATTCCGAGGAGGCTTCCTCCGACGAATCTGCTTTTGGCAGCGCAACACTGTTTGGGTAAGTATGTTTTGGGTGGCGCAGCGCTTAAGCGCTGTGATTTAGAATTTTACTTTTCTACACGCGCTTTAGCGCCTGAGGCCAACGACCTAACGACGTACGACGTAAGACCAACGACCGACGACCGATCTCATGCTTCGCTACCTTTCCTTCCGCGTGCTCTACACTTTGCCGGTCATCTGGCTCGTGGTCTCGTTAGTATTCCTGCTCATCCATCTGGTCCCCGGAGATCCAGTCCTGCAAATGCTCGGAGAAGGCGCACCCGCCGCCGATGTCCAGGCCACCCGTCACACCTTCAGACTTGATGAGACTCTCAGCCAGCAATATTTCCATTATTGGAAGGGTGTTCTCCACGGCGATCTCGGCTCGTCGCTCCGCTACAACCAAAGCGTCGGCAGTCTGATCGCTTCAGCGCTATCCTTATACTCTGCAACTGACTCTCGCCGCGCTGCTGGTGGCGATCCTGCTTTCGGTCCCCGCCGGTGTCCGTTCCGCGCAACGCCGCAATCGCTGGGACGACCGCGCCCTCAGCGTAGTCAGCCTGTTCGGCCTGTCGTTCCCGAATTTCGCGCTCGGCCCCATCCTGATTTTATTTTTCGCCATCAAGCTGGGATGGCTCCCCGTCTCCGGCTCCGGCACCTTCGCCAATCTCATTCTCCCCGCCATCACCATGGGCAGCGCGCTGGCCGCCATCCTCACCCGCATGGTCCGCACCTCCATGCTCGAAGAACTGGGACAAGACTACATCCGCACCGCCCGCGCCAAAGGCCTGCCCGAGCGCACCGTCGTCTATCGCCACGCCCTGCGCAACGCCATGATCCCCATCATTACCGTCCTCGGCCTGCAATTCGGCGCGCTCCTCGCCGGCGCCATCGTCACCGAAACCATCTTCTCCTGGCCCGGCATCGGACGCCTCACCATCCAGTCCATCGGCAATCGCGATTACTATTTGGTGCAGGGCTGCATCCTGGCGATTGGCCTGACGTACGTTGCGGTCAATTTTCTGACGGACTTTCTGTATTCCGTGGCGAATCCAAGGATCAGGCAGTGAGCGAGATAAGCTATCTTCAAATCTGCCATTTCGTACCTCATCATCTCCTATCAAACTGATTCCGTTCATATTTCCATTGACTGCACGTATATTACGTGTTACACGTATATTACGTGTTAAAGGGTGGTGGAGCTCTATGATCAAGCAGAATGTGACAGTTAGCCTAACCCGCCAAACCCTTCGCAAAGCCAAAATCCTGGCTGCCCGCCGGGGCTCCTCAATCAGCGGGCTGCTCGCCGAGCAAATCGAGGTGCTGGTGGGAGAGGAAGAAGCCTACGAACGCGCCGAGCGACAGGCCATGGCCCTGCTCGACCAGGGCTTCCATTTAGGAGGCGTGATCCGCGCCAGCCGGGACGAATGGCATGAGCGATAAAACATTCGTCGATACCAACGTTTTGATCTACGCCCACGACGTTGACGCGAATGCCAAGCATGACGTAGCCAGAAGTGTTCTGCGCGAACTCTGGAGCGAGCGCACCGGCGTACTAAGTATGCAGGTGTTGCAGGAATTCTATGTCAACGTCACGCGCAAGATTGCTAGTCCGCTTTCAAAAGATGTGGCGCGCTCGGTCGTCAATAGCTATTCGATCTGGTGCATGGAAACGACACCCGCCGAAATTGCAGCCGCTTTTCGGATTGAGGATGAATCCCGGATCGGCTTTTGGGATGCCCTAATCGTCGCTTCAGCTGCCAAATGTGGCGCAACCACAATCCTTTCGGAAGATCTCAATAATCAGCAGAGAATTGCGAGCATTCGTATCGAAAACCCGTTCGCTCGGTTGCAGTGAACCAGCGACCTGATAAATCTTGTGTCATGAGGACCGGCGAGCGGCTAAAATTTCCTGACTGATGTCCACCACCACCATCTCGTTTCAACGCCAGATCGCAGGCCACGCCCGCCACAACGTCCTCGCCACCATCGGCGTTGTCTTGGTCGCCGTCTTCGTAATCTTCGCTCTCTTCGCGCCCTGGATCGCTCCCCAAGACCCGGCCTACATCGATCTTCCCAATCGTCTGGCAAGCCCGTCGTCAGCCCACTGGTGCGGCACCGACGAACTGGGACGCGACATCCTCTCCCGCCTCATCTACGGCTCCCGCATTTCCATGCTGGTCGGCAGTTGCGTGGTCGCCGTGTCTTTGTTTCTCGGCCTCATCGTCGGTTCCACCGCCGGCTACTACGGCGGACGCCTCGATCGCTTCGTCAACATCGTCGTCATGAATGCGTTCCTGTCTTTCCCCGGAATTCTCCTGGCGATTGCCTTCGTAGCCTTTCGCGGCCCCGGCATCTTCAATCTCGTTCTCGCCCTCTCGCTCGGAGGCTGGGTGGGCTACGCGCGCCTCGTCCGCGCTCAGGTGCTGGCCGCCCGCGAACGCGAATATGTGGAAGCCGCCCGCGCGCTCGGCGCCAGCGATCTCCGCATCATCACCCGCCACATTTTGCCCAACATCATTCAGCCGATCGTGGTGCAATCTGCCATCGGCATGGCCGGCGCGATTCTTGCTGAAGCTACCATGAGCTTTCTCGGTCTGGGTGTGCCTCCGCCAACGGCCAGTTGGGGCGCCATGTTGAACGATGGCCGTGCCCATCTTTTCGACTCTCCGCATCTGGTCCTGTTTCCCGCGCTCGCCGTAATGCTGGCTGTCCTGTCCTTCAATTTCATCGGCGACGCTCTCCGCGACGTTCTCGATCCCCGCTCCCGCATCGAAGCCGGTTTGTAGCTCTCCCCGACTCACGTAGGGACAGCCGCCTCGGCTGTCCGCCGAGCCAGGCTCGGCAAATTTGCGAAGACCCTACCTTTTCTGGTAACTGTTACCCTCTCAAACCCTTGCCCCGCAAGGCTTTCCGGACATGCACGAACACTCGCCCTTGGTAATCTTTTTTCCCGCAACATTTCTTGACACACTGTGTTTTGACATTCAGAGCAGCCGATGACACTGAAACAGGCTGACACAAACACAAACGCAGATGAAAGAGGCGAACTTCTATGAACAAGCAAATCAAGCAACTGTTTCTTGGAGCTGCTCTGGCAGCGTTTACTCTGCCAGTCATCGCTCAAACTGCATTGCAAACTCCCAACACGGAAGTTGGCAAGCGCGCCGAGAATCAACAGGACCGCATCGCTCAGGGCGTCAAGAGCGGCCAGTTGACCCCTGGCGAAACCGCCCACCTGGAACGCAAGGAAGGCGCCGTAAACCGCGAGGTGGCTCGTGACCGCGCTGCCAACGGTGGAAAGCTGACTCCTGCGGAAAAAGCCAAGGTAAATCGTCAGGACAACAAAATGTCGCGCCAGATCTATCGCGACAAACACAACGCCCGCGTTCAGTAATTGCACACCATCATTGAGCAGCAAGGCCCTCGGCGCGAGCCGGGGGTTTTTGTTTACCCCACCACAATTCATGTAGGGACAGCCGCCTCGGCTGTCCAGCCGAGCCAAACTCGGCGATTTGCGTAGACCCGGCCACTCCCCGCAATCCTCGCCCGCAACCCACTGAAAACCTGCCAAATCCACTCCTTGACATACATTGCAAATTGCAATATAACTATGTCGATTAGAAATATGAAGCTCGGCGAGAAAATCCGTTACCTGCGGGAAGTCGAAGGCTCCCTACGCGGCCTCGGCCGCCCCATGAACCAGCCGGAACTGGTGCGCGCCGTTCGCAAGGAGCAGGGCAAAAGCATCAGCCAGTCCTACATCTCGCAGATCGAAGGCGGATCGCGCCGGCACATGACGCAATCCTCGCGTACCTTGCTGGCGAAGTTTTTCAAAGTGCACCCCGGCTTTCTCGTCGATGACCCCGATGGCTACCACACCGAACTCGTCTCCGATCTCCGGACCACGGAAGGGAAGCTCGACGTCTGGATGCTCCAGGGGTCGGAGCGTTTCGCCAGCGATCCCGAAGTGAGTGAAGTCTTGATCAAGGCGGCTCGGGAAAAAGATACGCGGCGCTGTTTGATCTTATTGGGCGCAATTCTCGATACGCCCGGTCTCGCGGAACGATTGCTCGAAGCGCTTAAGCCCGGAGCTGCAAGAAAGCATCCGCATCCGGCATCCAGAAGGAGACAGCAATGACCTGGGCAAATTTCTATCTCATTTGTTTTGCCGTGGGGTTTGCCTTCAGCCTGCTTTCGTTTCTTGCCGGCACGCTGCGCTGGCATTTGCATCTCCCCCACTTTTCTCACGGACACTTTCCCCTGCCGCACGTGCACGATGTGACCGGAAGCCACTCGGTTCCCGCTGCAGGCGCATCGCCGGGGCGGCGCATCGTCCATGACCCATCGCCCTTCAATCTTGTCTCCCTGATGGCCTTCCTGGCTTGGTTCGGCGGAACCGGCTATCTACTCACGCGCTATTCGACGGTCTGGTTTTTCATGGGTCTGGCCGTTGCGGTCTTAAGTGGCATCGGCGGCGCGACCATTGTGTTCCTGTTTCTCAGCCGCGTCCTGATGTCGCGCGAAGAAAGTCTCGACCCCGCGGACTTCGAAATGGTCGGCGTGCTCGGACGCACTTCCGTGACCATCCGCGAAGGTGGCACCGGAGAAATTATTTACTCACAGGCGGGCACGCGCAGGACTTGCGGTGCGCGCTCAGAAAATAACACCGCCATCCCAAAAGCCAGCGAAGTGGTCGTGACCCGCTATGACAAGGGCATCGCCTACGTTCGTCTGTGGAGCGAAATGTCCGAAGACCCGTCATCTGAGGATCCAGAGATTTTATGAGTCGAAAATTCCAAGCTCTGATTGCTGCCATGTGGCTGGTCCTCCCCTGGATGGCTTTCCGCTACTGGCAAACATGGGATCGCCTACCCGCACACATGGCCACCCACTTCAACGCCGCGGGCGCTCCCAATGGATGGATGTCGCCTGAGCAATCGCTGGAATTCAGTCTCATTTTCCTGGGCTTCCTGCTGGCGGTCTTCACTGTTTTGCTCTACGTCGCGCATTGGAAGAAGCCGGTAGAAGCATTCTCCTGGGCTCTGTTGGCATTTCTTTATCTGATCATCGTAGTTGCTGCGTACGTGTGCAATGCCATCCTGAATTACAACTTGGATGGCGCCTCGACCATGCCTACGCCGGCGCTTGTTATCGTGCCTATCGCTGCCGCGGCATTAGTCATTTTCTATATCGCGTCCAAACGCGGTGCCGCCCTGCCAGTCCATGGCGTGTTCGCCGAGGAAGTACATTCCGGTCTCATCTGGGCATTTGTTCTAGCTCTACCATTGATCGCAGATGTGTATGGCATCTCGGTTATGACTGTCACGGCAGTCAAAATAACTATGGGTGTGATCGCCGTCATGTTGCTGGCATCGGCAGTCTTTGCCGCGACCGGCTTTCGCTATCTGTTCAGTCCGTCCGGCGTGGAGATTCGCACGCTCGGTTTCCGGCTGCAATCCATCCCCGCCAACCAGATTCAACATTACGCCGCTGGCAGTTGGAGCATCGCTGGCGGCTACGGCATTCGCGGCCTCGGCAACACGCGCGCCTACGTATGGAGCAACCAAGGCGTACGCATCAAGACTGCGAACGGGGAAGTGTTCCTTGGCCACAGCGATCCAGCTCGCCTTGTTCATGATCTGGACGCGATCAAGCAGTCGCCACAGAAGAGTTCGTAAGGAGGCAGTATGTTTTTAGGCATGAACATAGAAGTCTGGATTGTTATCGGAATGATGGTGCTGGTCCTCATGTTCCTGATGAGCAGCTTTGCCAGGTTGTATCGCAAAGCCGGGCCGCACGAGGCGTTGATCGTCTACGGCGTCGGCGGAACCCGAGTGGTGAAAGGACATGGAACAATTGTTCTTCCCATGGTCCAGGTCTGCCGCGGATTGTCACTGGAGTTGATGTCGTTCGACGTCGCTCCGCAACAGGACCTCTACACCAAGCAGGGTGTCGCGGTCACGGTCGAAGCCGTCGCTCAAATCAAAGTCAAGTCGGACATTGAGTCCATCCTGACCGCGGCCGAGCAGTTCCTCACCAAGACTCCACAAGAGCGCGAAGGTTTGATTCGCCTCGTGATGGAAGGCCATCTGCGAGGCATTATCGGACAGCTCACGGTGGAAGAGATCGTCAAGCAGCCGGAGATGGTTTCCGACCGCATGCGTTCCACCTGCGCCGAAGACATGAACAAGATGGGCCTCGAGGTCATTTCGTTCACTATCAAAGAAGTTCGCGACAAGAACGAGTACATCACCAACATGGGCAAGCCGGACGTCGCCCGCATCAAGCGTGATGCCGACGTGGCCACCGCCGAGGCCGATCGTGACACCGCCATCAGACGCGCCCTCGCCCAACGCGAATCCGCAGTCGCCAAAGCGCAGGCCGACCAGGAGCGAGTGCTCGCTGAAACTCTTTCACTCGCCAAGCAGGCCGAATCCACGCGCGACCTCGAGATCAAGAAAGCCGCAATACCTCGAAGTCACCAAGCGGCAGCAGGCGCAGGCCGATAAAGCCTACGACATCCAAACCAACATCATGCAGCAGCAGGTCATCGCCGAGCAGGTGAAGGTGCAGCAGATCGAAAAAGAACAGCAGGTCAAAGTGCAAGAGGCCGAAATCAATCGCCGCTCAAACGAGTTGATCGCCACGGTACTCAAGCCGGCAGAGATCGAACGGCAACGCATCGAGACTTTGGCCATGGCCGAAAAGCAGCGGCTCATGTCGGAAGCCGATGGTCATGCTTCGGCAATCCGCGCCCAAGGCGAGGCCGAAGCCGAGATCATCTTCAAGAAAGGTGAAGCCGAGGCCAAGGCAATGAACGTCAAAGCCGAAGCTTTCCAGGAGTACAACCAGGCCGCGGTCATCGATAGATTGTTCGCCAGCATGCCGGAGATCGTGAAGGCGCTGGCCAGTCCGTTGGCTAATATCGACAAGATCACGATCGTCTCTACTGGCAACGGCGAGGCCGCCGGGATGAACAAGATCACCGGTGACATCACCAAGATGGCGGCGCAGGTGCCTGCCCTGTTCGAAACATTGTCGGGCATGAGTCTGGGTGACTTGTTCTCCAAGGTCCGCACCATTGGCGACAAGCCCGCCAAGGATGCGCTGCCACCGGCTGCATAAATGTATTCAGGGACGAGCCCAGGCTCGTCCTATCTTATTTCTCAGCTGAGAGCTGATGGCTGACAGCTGATAGCTAAAAAAAGGAGTCCATCATGGCACTACTAGAAAGAGTCTCAACATTAGTCCGGGCCAACCTCAACGATCTGGTCGACAAGGCCGAGCATCCCGAGAAGATGATCAAGCAAGTCATCCTCGACATGCAGAACCAGTTGCTGCAAGTGAAGACGCAGGTGGCCATCGCCATCGCCGATCAGCACCTGCTGGAAAATAAACGCAAAGAGAACGAAGACAAAGTCACCGAGTGGATGCGCAAGGCCGAACTTGCCGTCGATAAAAAGCAGGACGACCTGGCGCGTGCCGCCTTGCAGCGCGTGGAAAGTTATCGCGACCTGACCGAAGGCTACGCCGAGCAGATCGTCGATCAAAAAGCGCAGGTGGAAAACTTGAAGACTGCTCTGCGGCAACTCGAACAGAAACTTACCGAGGCGCAGGCCAAGGCCGACCTGCTCAT
The DNA here is from genome assembly GCA_963723765.1 of Terriglobia bacterium. Lineage (GTDB taxonomy): Bacteria > Acidobacteriota > Terriglobia > Terriglobales > Acidobacteriaceae > DATBAX01. The sequence goes on from CAVRSD010000003.1 coordinate 186,427, forward strand.
CGCTCAGCATCGGCGGGCGCGGGCGGTGTCGAAGGCCAGCGACGCGAAGATCGCGTCGGGCAATGGCTCCAGTGCCAACGCCTTCGATCGCATGAAGCACAAGGTGGCGCACGCGCAAGCCACCAGCCAGGCCAAGTCCGAGATCGCCGCCGACAACATGGAAGACCGCCTCGCGGCGCTCGAAAAAGAAGACCGCATCGAGCAGTTGCTGGCCGAGCTGAAGACCAAACGGGGAGCGTAAATGTGCGTAATGTTCCACGTGGAACACAATGACGATTTGCACAAATGTTCCCCGGGGAACATTTTGTACTGGCGGAAGTGTACGTACAAAGCCCGCATCTTTATGAAAAGAAGCGGGAGTGCCAAAATGGGAAAAATCGAGACCTCGACTGCGACCACATCGCGCGGCCCGTTTTGGAACTAGGGTATCGTTCGCGTCAGCCAAACTACTCGGTGAGCCATTTGCTGAGGCGCTTTTCGACCTCTTCCTGCGTAAGCGTGCTCTGTCCCCGCGCGTCTTCCAGTCCGCGCCGCACTTTGTCGAGGACGTAGAGATGGTACTGAATGTCCTCAAGCGAACAATTCTTAGGGAGCTTGCGCAGGCGCAATTGGACTTGTTGTTTAGCGTCGGACATGAAGCTCGTATTTGCGTTTAGAATAACATGGTGTTGATGGCATCAGCTCCGGAGTCAAAGTCCGAACACACGCCAGGAGATCCCGAAGAATTCCGTATCTTTGTAGAGCGGTTCATGCAATTTATGAATCTCTGGACTGTTTATGATGATTTCTTGACCGGAAAGTACGTGCCCACCATCAAGGCCTCAAACCTACCAGAGGAGTGGTCAATTACAGACATGGGTCCGACTCTGATGTTTGTTTTGTTTGGATTCTTCTACAGCTTGATCGAAGACGCAGACAATGCGTTGAACGGTTTCAGAATCTGGAGGCAACGATTTCCGGACGAAGAACGGGCGATCACTGCGGTTGAATCGGAGGTTGCTCACTTTTCCAATGACCTTAAAGTATTTCGGAATAGACTCGCATTTCATGGAAGCCGATCCCGAAACCATCAATCAAATGGCTTCGACTTTTTCGTGAAACACTCCGGCAACGAGACATGGGAAGGCGTGAAAAACTTCAAGTCTTTGGGTGCTGCTTTACTAGCAAAAGACTGCGCTCGGCAGGGGCTCAAGGGCTACGATAAGGAGCAGGTGCGGCATTGGATTGATTCGGTCGCTGAGAAATCGCGAAGGGCGAGTCAGGCTTCGTAATATCTGCTATTAAGGAGACCTGAATCCGCGCCAGACCCACAGACTCATGGCTGCTAGGCCACGACAGGCGCCGTAAGTTGTAATTGGAACCACTATCATGATCAACGCAAGAAACCACGACTCCCGGGTGTAGAAGGTTCTCAGAGATCAATCGTCTACCCCTGACTTCGCCTCAGCAAACTCGAGACATTCTTTGAACTCTTGACCTTCTCCCAGCTTATGTTCATAACAGTCCTGCAACTCACCCTCATAAGTCTTCTGTGCTTGCAGCCGTTTTTGCGTCGGATACACGAATGAGCAGTAAACGAACCAGCCAAGGGTCAGAACAATGAACAGCCGATTGAAGCCGCGTTTTACGTTTGGTCGCATTCCCTCGGTGTGCGCGAAAGTGTCCGTGGCGACTAGGCAAAAAGTCTAAGAGGCTTTTTCCTCTGGGACAATCACTTCCCGGATTTCTTCTTCCTTGGCGAAAGCATGTGATTCTCCGCATTCCGGGCAGCGAGTAATGTCGAACGGTAAGTGTAGAGACTTCACATGAACCTGAGTGGATAGCGACGATCATCCAGCGGGAGGCGCTCTCCGAACTCAAGATTCTTTTCAGTCTTTGGGCACCTTATCACAAGAACTTTGTAAGCCATTTCGAGATCATATCACCAACTCCTGCATGGTCCACATCTTCGGCGGCTCATCATAAGGAGAACCATGCGGGCGTGGCGCCCGTGCGGGGCGTGATCGGTTTCGATCTTACCCAGGACTTACGTCCTGGGCTAAGTTTGTGCCGCCCCTCCGGGGCTGGGTGGGTTGATCTGCATGGGAGAAGTCGACTAAAGCTAGAGTCAAAAGCCCCGCCCTCTCGCAAAATGCGCGAGAAGGACGGGGCACCCGGTGCGGTGCCAGTTATCCAGAGTGGTTTAGCTGATAGGGGTCCTTCGACTTCGCAGATAGTTCGCGTTGCGAACTATCTGCTGCGCTCAGGATGACATTATTGAGGCTGGGTTGGTTTGCTCGATGGCGCGTTTGAGGGTTGCCAGTTGGTCACGATAGCGGTGGCGGTCCGAGCGGAGTAGCCAGGGAAGCGTCAGCCACATCAAGCCATGCGGGTGAATGTCACAGGTGTAGATGACGGTGGTGCCGGATTCGTCTGGTTCGAGGATGTATTCGAATACGCCGGTCACGCCTGACCGGGTGTTGCGCTGGCCGATGCGGTGCGGCGGTTCGTAGCGCCATACTTCCGATTCCAACTGCAACGTTTTCCCCAGGACGTCCATGGTCATCAGGAGTTTTGTGCCTGCCTGCACGGGACCGCCGCCGACGACTTCCATGCGGCGCACCATGTTGCGCCAGCGCGGGGCGGTGTTGAAATCCATCATGAAGGCGAAAACTTCTTCTCGCGGTCGCGCGATGTGTTGAGAATACCGAAAGCTGCGCATCAGGTGTTGTCCTCCAATTCGAAAATGTCGTCCACTTTGCGCTCGAAAGCGCGAGCGATTCGCATGGCCAGGGGTAGCCCGGGATCATATTTGCCGGTCTCGATGGCGTTGATGGCCTGGCGTGAGACTCCCACGCGCATGCCCAGTTCCGCCTGCGACCAGTTTTGTTCCGCACGTAGTACCCGCAATGAGTTTTTCATCGGCGGTAGTACCATTCCGCACCTATGATGGCGAGACACCAGGCGCCGAGCATCACCAGCCAGATGGTCATGAGGGATACATAATCAATGAAGCCTGCGCGCTGCAACAGGTCGGTCGTAAAGAGGAAGAGGCCCGTGGCGACGAAGGCGATGGCCAGTGCGATCAAATGAATCCGGCGGGTGAATTCCTCCTGTGCGCGGATGAGCCTGGCGGTCGCCAGCGGCCAGGATACGAATCCGAGAACGCCGATGATTACCGCTGCCGCGCGAAGCTTCACGCTTACGGGGTGGTGATGGAGGATTCTTGAGGCAACGGCAAAGGTCGTTCCCCACAGGAGGATGGCTCCGAATATCCATCCTAGGGTGGGGACGCTGGGATCGCGGTTTTCGCTTTGAGGCATCGGATATGACCTCTATACGCGACATAATGTAATGTTTAGATTACATATTGTCAAGTAAAATTGCATATCGGTTGAAAAAATCTCCTACGCAAATGTCGAAAGGCAGGGCGTTAAGATGGGAACTCTCGTGTGATTAGGTGGGAAAAGAGTCCGCTGTTGAGTGGGTAGGGGTCCTTCGACTTCGCGGATAGTTCGCGTTGCGAACTATCTGCTGCGCTCAGGATGACAAGGGAGTTGGTGTGTGGTGGTGATCTGCAATCGTTAGCCGTCAGCCGAAGGTGAAGGCGAAGGCTTGGACGCCGGGATCGAGGAATTGGATTTCGAAGGTGCGGTCTTCGACTGCGCCTTTTTGGCGGATTAACTGATACAGGCGATGGCCCTGGACGGTGCCGGCCCCGGTGGCGTCAGTGTCACTGCCGTGATCGTCGCCGGGCGGGGTGCCATCCAACTTCACGATGAAGCGGACGGGCTTGCCGTCTTTAGTGGGGCCGAGTACCAGGTGGAGATCGCGGGCATGAAAGCGAAAAGTAATCGTGCCGGGTGCGGTTTGAAGCACGGCGCTTTCCGGACCTACCTTCCAGGCTCCGGCCAATCCCCATTGATTGAGAGAAAGTCTTTGACTCAGGGAATAAGTCTTGCGTGAATCGTGAGCGAGGGGCTCGGCGGAAGCGAAGTGTTCGGCGCGGCTGTAGCCGATGTAGGTTTCAGGGGAGCGGACGTCTCCGTTGTCTGGAGCAGCTTCAACACCGGTGGCGGCGATATTGAGTGAAGAGTCAGCAAGCGACTTGGCGCCGTTTTCTCTAAGCAGCTCCTGAATTACTTGCTCCGACTCGGCGTATTCGCCTTCGCCGAAGTGGTGATAACGGATGCGTCCCTTGCCATCGATGAAGTAGTGGGCCGGCCAATATTGATTCTTGAAGGCCCGCCAAATGCCGTAGTCGCTGTCGATGGCTACGGGGTAAGTGATCTTCAAGTCGTGAACGGCCTTCTCCACGTTGGCGCGATCCTTTTCGAAAGCAAACTCCGGGGTGTGAACCCCGATGACCACCAGGCCGGAGTCTTTATATTTCTCTGCCCAGCCTTCGATGTAGGGCAAGGTGCGCAGACAGTTGATACAGGAATAGGTCCAGAAATCGATGAGCACAACTTTGCCGCGCAGGGACTTGGTTTTTAACGGAGAAGAGTTGATCCAGCCTACGGCGCCGTCCAAGTCCGGCATGGGGCCTTCGTCGGCGAGAACTGGTAGTGATTCTGCTGCACTCACAGTAAGGATGGCAGGTTTCTGCGGGCCCAGCGCATCGATCAAATGCGATTCAGCTTTGGCGGTATTCACGAAAGAAAATTTGGTGAGCAGGACCGTGTCCCAGCCGAGAGCGATGGCGACTACTCCCAGGATTACAGCGGCGCCCAGGGCGCGGCGTATCCAAACTTCGAACGAAAGAGAACGCTTCAATGCGGAGAACACTTTATTCCCTGCAAAGAGCGCAATGCCCAGAGAAGTGGCAGCGCCCAGTGCAAAAGACAATAACAAGAAAGATGAGTGGGCGCCAGGACCCTGAAGCGCTGCTCCGGTCAAGATGAGGCCGAGGATGGGGCCGGCGCAGGGAGCCCAAAGTAATCCGGTAGAAATTCCCAACACAAATGATTTTCCGACGCTGGCCTCGGTGGAAGGACCACCTTGGAGACGGCTGCCGGCGCGGACCAACGGCCGCGTCAGAGTTTCGGCAAACGATGGGAAAAGCAGGCTGACACCCAATACCAGGAATATGAACATGGCCACGTAGCGGCCGCTCTGATTGAGGCGGACCACCCAGTGTCCGCCGAACGCGGCGGCGATGGCGACCAGCGAAAAAGTTAATGCCATGCCCGTAAGCAGAGGTAAACCGGAACGGCGAAAAGGCTGGTCGGCGCGGGCGAATACGAAGGGCAGAACGGGGAGAATGCATGGACTGAAGATCGTGAGTATGCCGCCGGCGAAGGCTAACAGGTAGATCAGCATAGACGAATGCTCGTACCTAGTATAGGACTCGTATGCCACTGAAAAGTTGCAAATACGAACTGTCCAGGTCAATTTTACATTTGATCCGAAGTTTCATTCGGCTCCGAGAGACCTTTCTGCTTTCCATGCTTTAAGATATTTCGATATGGAGCCATTGGAAAAAGCACGAGCTGCTGCCTTATTGGAGGCGCAGGTAAAGGCTGGAAAGCTATTCGCGGAAGTAGAAGCGCGGGGTCTGATTCGTCCCGGGAAGGCGGAAACTGAAATCAATGAGAGCATTTATGCTCTCGCTGCGAGCATGTACGGGATTTCGAAGTATTGGCACAAGCGGATTGTGCGGGCTGGCCCCAATACACTCGCGCCTTATAACGATAACCCTCCCGATTTAACGGTTAAGGAAGACGACATTGTGTTTCTCGATCTGGGGCCGGTGTTCGAAGAGTGGGAAACCGATTTCGGACGTACGTACGTGGTGGGAAATGATCCGGTAAAGCACAAGCTCTGCCGCGATATCGAAGAAGGATTTGCCAAAGGCAAGAAATATTTTGAGCAAAACCATGAGATCACCGGGGCGGAGTTGTATGCGTACGCGCATCAGTTGGCGAAGGAAGCGGGCTGGGAATATGGAGGGCCGATCGCGGGCCATTTGATTGGGGAATTTCCTCACGAGAGGATTCAAGGGGACAAGATCACTTTTTATGTGCATCCGGAGAATCCGAACCGGATGCGGACACTGGATGCTTCGGGGCAAAAGCGGCACTGGATCTTTGAGGTCCACTTTGTGGACCGGGCGCGGCAGATTGGCGGATTTTACGAAGAGCTGCTGACGATTGGTTGAAAACGTACCTCAGGCGCTAAAGCGCGGTGCGGAGAAAAAGACTTAACGCAGCGCTGAAGCGCTGCTCCACCCTAGAGCGGAGTTCTTCGGCAAACTTTGAATACACATCGCTCAAATCTTCCTGAAGTGCGGGGCGTTGATCTCGATCCGCAGACCCGGTGCGGGCATTGGCACGGGCCGACCGACATTATTGCGATCAAGATGAAGTGCTGCGGAGTTTATTACGCCTGCAAAGATTGCCATGCTGCGCTGGCCGATCATCCTATCAAGGTGTGGCCGAAGAGTGAATGGAATCAGAAAGCCATACTTTGCGGAGCTTGCGGCACGGAGCTGACTGTTCGCGAATATATGGAGAGTGGGTATTCTTGTCCATCGTGCCGGGCGCAGTTCAATCCGGGATGCCGGAAGCACTATCAGTTTTATTTTGAGGGATGAGTTTGTAAGGGAGTGCCGTGGATAGGGTAGAGATCCTTCGACTTCGCACCCACTTCGCGTTGCGAAGTGGGTGCTGTGCTCAGGATGACACTGGGTGCATGGTGTAGTGGTTGCCTACTTCTATCGCGCCACAAAGTCGCGCACCGTCTGGATGAATTTATCGGGTTGATCGATGAAGGTCATGTGGCCGCTCCTGGGGAGAATGACCAGTTTCGATCCGGCGATTTTTGCGTGCATTTCCTGGGACATTTTGGGGTCGCTCTCATCGTGATCGCCGACGATGATGAGAGTGGGGACTTTGATTTGCGGCAGGCGATCGAGATATTCCACTTCCGTCAGGTTGCCATCCACGACGAACTCGCCGTGGGAACCCCACATTTCGCGATAGACATTCCAGGCGGTGCCAGTGTTCGAAGCCAAGGGATCATAGTTGGGATCGGGATGGTTCTGAAAGACGTAAGGGAAGTAACCTATGCCCCATGCAAGCTTGGCGTATTCCTCGGGATAGCGTCCGTGCTCCCAGAGTTCGCCTTTGCCGTATAGGCCGGCAGCTTCGAGGGCATCGACGCGCTCGCGATCTTTGGGGGACATTTCAGATTTCATTTTGGCCAGGGCTGCATTGAGTTTCTTGGTGCTGGCGAACGTGCTGCCTAGAATCAGGTGAGAAAGATTTTGCTGATACTTGAGCGCATAGGCTTGGGCAAGAGCGCCTCCGTAGGAATGACCGAGCAGGCTGATTTTGCCGAGGGCGAGCGCCTGGCGAACGTTCTCGATGTCCTCGACCATGTTGGAGATGGTGTACTGATGCACATCTTCCAGCTTGGAAGATTTGCCGGAGCCGCGCTCGTCGATAAAAATCAGGCGGTTGGTACGCATGAGCGGCAATAGATAAGGAAGGAAGTAATCGTGCGAGGCCCCAGGGCCTCCGTGGACGATCATGAGCGGTGCGCCATGTCCGACGGACATGTAGTAGATGAGGGCGCCGTGGCTGTCGACGAAACCTTCCTGAGTGGCGAAGACGTTGATCTTCGCGTGAGTTTGGGCGAGGGAGGTGGAGAGAACAGCAAACAGGAAAATGAAAGTTAAGCGAGGGCGCATGGTGGGAGATGCTAGCACAATGAGGTCGGTCCGTGAGATGCAGTTAAGCGGGTAGGGGTCCTTCGACTTCGCAGCCACTTCGCGTTGCGAAGCGGCTACTGCGCTCAGGATGACAAGGGTTAGGGTAGAATTTATGAAACTACATGAAAAAAGTCTTTCACTTCGATTCGGACGCCGGGCCATATGTCGCGGATGCGGCAGTGTTGTGCTGCTTTGATCAGCGTATCCGGCTGGCTGTGCACAAATTCTTGCAAAAACAGGGAATTTTGCGGCCGGACATGATTGTGGTGGCCGGAGGGGCGAAAACACTGGCTTCGCCACGCAATGATTTCGAGCGCGATTTCATTCTGGAGCAGGTGCGGATGTCGATCCGGCTGCATCAGACGACCCGCTTATTTCTGATGAGCCACTCTGATTGCGCCACTTACGGTGGGCTCGCGGCCTTTGAGGGAGACCACAAGCGGGAATCCGATCATCATGAACAGGAATTGCAACGTGCTGCGGAACTGGTGAAAACGAATTTCCCAGAGCTAAAGATCGAGTGTTTCTTCGTTAATTTTGATGGCGTGAATGCTGCTGAAATTGGAGTGGAAGAAGTCGCGGTGAAGAGAGCCTAGTCGCCAGTCTTGGTGAGTTTGTCGTCGGGAGAGGTCAGACTGAGCGGCAGTTCGTCATCCCATTCGAATGCCAGGGTGCGGGTGGTAGTCTCGATAGGTTCTACGTCCGGAATTTCCTGCGCGACGGCAACGCCCAGCTCACTGAACTTGCGAGCTGAAACCAATACCCGGCTTTCCAGCGTGCCGACTGCTTTGTTATAGGACTCCACTGCTCGGTCCAGTCCTTTTCCTACAGCTTCCAGATGACCAGCAAGACTTCTTAGCCGCTCATGCAATTCTTTTCCGAGAGCGCTGATTTCCTGGGCATTGCGGGCCAGCTTTTCCTGTCTCCAACCGAAAGCGACAGCTCGAAGCAGGGCGATCAGCGTGGTCGGCGAAGCTGGAATGACTCGCTGGTTCACACCTTCTTCAATTAGTCCTGGATCCTGCTCCAGAGCGGCGCTGAAAAACATTTCTCCAGGCAGAAACATCACCACGAACTCCGGCGAGGATTCAAATTGCTCCCAGTACGATTTCAAAGCCAGGCGGGACATGTGAGTGCGTACCTGTTGCGCGTGCGTCTTCATGAAGGCCAGTCGAATTGTGTCATCGGTGGATTCGACAGCCCTCAGGTAGGCTTCGAGGGGAGTCTTAGCATCGACGACCACACTTTTTCCGCCGGGTAATTTCACGATCAAGTCGGGGCGTATGCGACCATCGTCAACTTGAACGGTGGTTTGTTCGGTGAAGTCGCAATAAGCGAGCATTCCGGCCATTTCGACCACACGCTTGAGCTGGATTTCTCCCCAGCGTCCGCGAACGGCCGGGGCGCGAAGAGCCCGCACCAGATTGCCGGTTTCGTCGCGCAATTGTTCCTGGGTGCCTATCAGTGACCGGACTTGCTCCGTCAACGTACCGTAAGCTTCTTTGCGGTCGCCTTCGATCTGCTGGATCTTGGAGTCCACCTTGGTGAGCGCGTCTTTGATGGGGGACACCAGATCGGCGACAGCTTTTTCCCGGGCGACAAGGTCGCCTTCGGCTTTGGTTTGGAATTGTGCCAGACTCGCATTGGCAAGCTGTAGAAAGGATTCGTTGTTGCTTTGAAGAGCTTTGGCCGCCAAGGCCTGGAAGGCGGTGGTTAGTTCGGCCGTAGCGCTGTCGAGAAGATCCAGCTTTTCCTGATTGGACTTGCGTTCCTCCTGCAAGGTTGAAGTGAGAGTTGCCAACTGTTTTGACAAGGCTGCATTGGCTGAATTTTCTGTAGCTAGTTTTGCCGACGATTCCTTCAGGGCGCGGTCCAAAGTGACGGCGCGCTCCTGAAGGACTGCGGCGCGAGTGCGCAACGTCAGCCAAGCAATGATCAGTCCGAGCGCGGCGCCGCCGACGATGGCCAACAGGGTGGATGTTTCAAACACCCGGAACCTGCCTCGGATTCAGCGTTAGTTTTTCCATGGGTTAAGGATGATTGGATTCTAGAAGGTATTGGGGAAGTTATAAAGTGGAAGGGAGCAGAACTCATGGAGATCAGACCAGCAGCGGGTGGTACGGGGCCGGGGATGATCCGAGGGTCCTTCGACTCGCAGCCACTTCGCAATCGCGAAGGGGCTATTGCACTCAGGATGACAAAAGTGGGCAAATGAAAGGCAGCTTGAGCCCAAACCCGGTTGACTTCGGGCGGCGGTGGTTCTAATATCGCGGCGCGAGGGTGGAGTCCCTCTCCGCTTGCTCGACCAGACCGTTTCGCACTATCACATCACCGAAAAGCTTGGCGGCGGTGGAATGGGTGTGGTCTACGGAGCCGAGGACCTAAAACTGCAACGCCGGGTTGCGCTGAAGTTCCTTCCGGAAGAACTGGTCAAAGATCCCCGAGTCCTGGAGCGCTTTCGGCGTGAGGCCCGCGCCGCTTCGCAGTTGAACCATCCCAACATTTGCATCATTCACGACATTGAAGATAACGATGGCCATCCCTTTATTGTGATGGAGTTGCTGGAGGGCGAGAGCCTGAAGCAGCGCATCCGTGGCACTCCCCTCGAGTTGGACGAAATTCTGGATATTGCGGTCCAGGTGGCAGACGCATTGGTGGCGTCCCATGCCAAGGGGATTATTCATCGCGACATCAAGCCAGCCAATATTTTTTTGACGAAGACGGGACAGGTCAAAGTCCTCGATTTTGGACTCGCCAAGCTGGCGCGTGAGCAGGTTGCGAACAGCGACGGCAATTATGAAGACTCCCTGACCCAGATGGGCGTAATTCCGGGCACGGCAGTGTACATGTCTCCCGAGCAGGCCCGGAGCGAGGAACTGGATCCGCGCAGCGATCTTTTTTCCTTCGGGGTCGTGCTCTTCGAAATGGCGACGGGAAAGAAGCCATTTGCCGGAAACAATGTCGTCACCACCCTGGATGCAGTTCTGCACCAGAAACCGGCGTCTCCACGGACCTTGAATCCCACCCTACCCCTCGAGCTCGAGGCCATCATTGGCAAGGCGATGGAGAAAGACCGCCGGAACCGTTATTTCACCGCCGCCGAAATGAAGGCGGACCTGGTGAAGTTGAAAAGAGAGACGGAATCAGGACTGACCAGGACTTCAGCCAGTTCGCCGCTGCGGGTAGTGACCAATACCTTTCAAACCGCGTCCTATCGGCAAAACTATTTATTGCTGGGGACGATGGGTGTCCTGATTACCGTGCTGGTTACGTTGGGGATCTGGTGGATTAAGCATCGGTCAGGCGGTGGCTTTGGCGGGAACAGAAACACCATTGCGGTGCTCCCGCTGCAGAACATCACCAACGATCAAAACATCGACTACCTGCGTTTCGCCCTGGCCGATGAGATCGCCAATGTGCTTGCCTACACCCGATCACTGGACGTGCGGCCTTCCACCAGTACGCGGAGGTTTACCGGCGCCGATGTCGATCCCCAACAGGTTGGTCATCAGTTACGTGTGGCAGTTGTGCTCACCGGGCATTATTTGTTGCAGGGGAAAAAGCTTTTGGTGACGATTGAGGCGATTGACGTGGGCAGCAACCGCCTGCTGTGGCAGGGCACCATCACCAGTGACGCGCAGGATTTGATTTCCATGCAGAAACAGATTTCCAGCCAGGTCCACCAGGGGCTGCTGCCGGAGTTGGGTGCCACCGCCGGGTTTATTGAAGCGGGGACAAAACCGAAGAACCAAGACGCCTACGATCTGTATCTGCGCAGCCTGGCGATTTCGCATGATCCTGAGCCTAATAAGGCCGCCATTTCCGTGCTGGAGGAAGCGGTCGGTATGGATCCGAGCTATGCGCCGGCCTGGGAATCGCTGGGGCTGCGTTACTACTACGATGGCTCGTACGCCAATGGTGGCGCTACCATGTTCGAAAAATCAAACTCGGCCTACGAGCGGGCTCTGGCGCTGGATCCAAATCTCAGCGCGGCAGCGGGCAATCTGATTGTGAATCGGGTGGAGCGGGGAGATTTGGGAAAAGCCTACGAGCAGGCGAAAGAGCTGGTTGCGCGCCGTCCTCAGAATGCGACCGCTCATTTTACTTTGGCGTACGTCTTTCGCTATGCCGGCATGTTTGAGGAATCCAAGCACGAATGCAATACCGCCATGGCGCTGGATCCGGGCAACTACGAATTTCGTTCCTGCGCCTGGGTATTTCTTGGCTTGGGAGAAAACGAAAGAGCCATGGATTTTGTACGCCTGGATGCGGGTTCGGAGTGGGCGAACTATATGATGCCTTCCGTCCTGCTTCGCGAGGGCAAGATCGCAGAAGCGCGGCAGTCGGTCGGCAAAATTACTGGGAATCCTTATTATCACCGGGACCTGCTGGAAGTTTGCCTGCAACTTCGCCCGGCTTCGGAGATGGATAATATTGTGCAGAAGACCGAAGCCAATGTGACGTCGGACAGCGATCCGGCGCCGCGTTATGAACAGGCCACCATCTTGGCGTATTGTGGAAGACCCGACGATGCGGTACGCATGATGGCGGGCGCCATTCAAAAGAATTATTGTTCCACGGCGGGGCTGCGCTCCGATCCATTGCTGGCAAAACTTCGGGGTACCACGGCATTCGGCCAGCTACTCATCGCAGCCGCCGATTGCCAGCAGAAGGCTTTGGAAAACCCGGGTCCCTCACACTAACTAAAATTGACGCCCTAGGGTGGACTCTTATCCCACTGCCCGAACAAACCGTTTCCCATTACCGGCTGATCGAGAAACTCGGCGGCGGCGGGATGGGTGTAGTGTACAAAGCCGAAGACCCGCGGCTCGGCCGCTTTGTGGCGCTCAAGTTTCTGCCCGACAATGTTGCGCTTGATCCGCAGGCGTTGGAACGTTTCCGCCGCGAAGCCCGCGCCGCCTCTGCCCTGAATCATCCCAATATTTGCACGATTTACGACATTGGCGAGCACGAAGGTAAAGCTTTTATTGCCATGGAATACCTGGAAGGGCTGACTTTGAAGTACAGCATTGCCGGGCGGCCGCTGGAAATGGAGCAGTTACTTTCGTTGGCGATCGAGGTCGCGGACGCACTCGACGCAGCGCATGCCAAAGGCATTGTCCATCGCGACATCAAGCCGGCGAATATCTTTGTGACCGAACGCGGGCATGCCAAGGTACTGGATTTTGGTCTGGCGAAGATGACGACCAAAGGTGAGAAAAATCCGGAAGGGGTGACTGCGGAAAATCTGACCAGTGCCGGTACGGCCATGGGAACGGTCGCCTACATGTCCCCTGAGCAGGCGCGGGGCAAGGAACTCGACAGCCGCAGCGATATTTTCTCGTTTGGCGCGGTGATTTATGAGATGGCGACCGGCGCCATGCCATTTCGCGGGGACACGTCCGCGGTTCTTTTCGATTCCATTTTGCACAAAGCGCCCACCGCTCCGGTGCGGCTGAATCCTGATCTGCCCAGCAAGCTGGAAGAAATCATCAACAAGGCGCTGGAGAAAGATCGTGAGTTGCGGTATCAGCATGCTTCCGATATCGGCGCGGACCTGAAGCGTCTGAAGCGCGATACGGATTCCAGTCGAAGCGCGATCACCCTTGCGTCAGACGACCCGGACCAAGGCGTTGCTCCTTCCGGATTGTTGGTTGCACGGCCCGTGACTGGTGCAGAGAAGGCGGCCTCGTCACAGTCATTGCCCGCAGCTCCGGAACAAAAAGCGAGAAGCTGGTGGAAGATAGTTGTGCCGCTAGCTTTATTAGTGGCCATTATTGTTGGAGGCTTTTTCTACTGGCGGTCGCGACAGACTGCCACTACGCTCACTGAGAAAGACACGATCGTCCTCACGGATTTTGCCAACAGCACGGGCGACCCGGTTTTCGACGATGCTCTGAAACAAGCTCTCTCTGTTGAGTTGGGACAGTCCCCATTTCTCAATGTTCTCTCCGATCGAAAAGTTGGCGAGACGCTCCGTCTTATGGGTCGCCAGCCCACGGATAAACTGACGCTTGATGTAGCGCGCGAACTTTGTCTTCGCACCGGAAGCAAAGCGATCATTGCGGGCTCAATCTCCAGCCTGGGGAGCCAGTATGTGGTCGGTTTGAGTGCGTCCAGTTGCCGGACAGGCGACCCACTGGCTGAGGAACAGGGGCAATCCGCCGGCAAAGAAGGCGTGCTGAAAGCGTTAAGTCAGGCAGCGTCCGTGCTTCGCAGCAAGTTGGGCGAGTCGCTGGCTTCCATTCAGAAGTTCGATGTTCCCATCGAAGCCACCACGCCTTCGCTGGAAGCGCTGAAGGCTTTCAGTTTGGGTGCGGTGACAGGAAATCAACAGGGTGACGCCGAAGCCATTCCTTTTTTGAAGAGAGCCATCGAGCTTGATCCGAATTTCGCCATGGCTTATGCCGGACTGGGCGTTCACTACGCGAACATGGGGCAGCCCACTTTAGCAGCTGCGAACATTCAGAAAGCTTATGACCTCCGCGAGCACGTCAGCGAAAGGGAAAGACTGCGGATCACGGCAGATTATGCCTTCAGCAACGGAGACATCGAAAAGGAATCTCAATCCTACGAACTCTGGATCCAGAGTTATCCGCGCGATTATGTTCCTCATGGCAATCTGGGAGCGAACCACGCCATTCTCGGTCAGTGGGACAAGGCCATCACGGAACTTCATGAATCGCTTCGCCTGGAACCGAATTCCGTTGTTAGTTATGAAAATCTCGCGGAAGTGTATATAGCGTTGAATCGTTTCGAAGAAGCCAAGGCGACCATTGCACAAGCCCACGAGCGCAAGCTGGATAATGTTTATGTGCATCTGCTGGAATACGCGCTGGCGTTTTTACACCACGACAACAGCGAAATGGAGAAGCAAGTCGCGTGGGGCGCGGGAAGGCCGGGAGACGAAGACCCGCTGTTAAGCACGCAATCCGATACCGAAGCCTATTACGGACGATTGGCTAGGGCGCGTGACTTTTCCCGGCGTGCCTCAGATTCCGCGCTGCGGGCCGATTCCAAGGAAACTGCCGCGCTCTGGCAGGCGAATGCAGCCCTGCGGGAAGCCGAATTCGGCAATGCTGAGCTAGCGCGCCGTGGAGCTGAGGCTGCGCTTACCCTGGCACCCGGCCGGGATGTGGAGGTAATCGCGGCTTTGACTCAGGCCCGGGGAGGCAATCCCAATAAAGCGCAACAACTTGTCCAACAGTTGGAAAAAAGCAATCCATCCAACACGATATTGAAGCTTTACTGGTTCCCAACAATCAAGGCGGCGATCGAAATTGCTCGAGGGAATGCTTCGCAAGCGGTTGATTTTCTGCAAGCCGCGGAGCCGTATGAAACCGGGCAAGTGCCGCCGAGTCAGGTGGAGAGTCTCTATCCCGCTTATTTGCGCGGCCAAGCGTACTTGTTGGCGCATCAGGGTAGCCCTGCGGCTGCTGAATTTCAGAAAATCATCGATCATCCGGGGATGGTGCAGAATTTTCCAACGGGAGCTTTGGCTCATCTTGGTCTCGCTCGTGCTTACGTGCAAGCTGGTGATCGTGTCAAAGCACGCGCTGCCTACCAAGATTTCTTTACGCTGTGGAAAGACGCGGATGCGGACATCCCTATTCTCAAAGAGGCCAAAGCGGAGTTTGCCAGGCTGCAATAACTTATTTATTTTCGTGACACTTTGGCTGTAAAGCTTTGACTTCGCTGCCTGTAGCTCCTAATATCGTGGCCCGGGGGATTCTTCACTTTTGATCGGCCAAACTTTTTCGCACTACCGCATTGTTGAAAAGTTGGGCGGCGGCGGAATGGGTGTCGTGTATAAGGCGGAAGACACGACACTGGGCCGCTTTGTTGCCCTGAAATTCCTTTCCGAAGAGCTTGCCCGGGACAAACAGGCGCTGACCCGATTTCAACGAGAAGCCCGCGCCGCGTCGGCTCTGAACCATCCCAATATCTGCACCATCTATGAGATTGCCGAGGACCAGGGGCAAGTTTTTATTGCCATGGAATTCCTGGAGGGGATGACTCTCAAACACAAGATAGAAAAGCGTCCCATGAAACTTCGGGATGTGCTGGAATTCGGCATCCAGATCGCCGATGCCCTGGATGCAGCGCATACGGCTGGCATTGTGCATCGCGACATCAAGCCCGCCAACATTTTAGTGACCCCACGCGGCCAGGCGAAGGTACTGGATTTTGGACTCGCTAAGCTCACCAATCCAGAGAGAGCAGCCGATACCGTAGGGGTGTCCGCACAAGAGACAGCCGTACCCCAGGAGAATCTGACCAATGCGGGCGCTGCGGTGGGTACGGTCGATTACATGTCTCCCGAGCAGGCCATGGGCGAGGATCTCGACGCTCGTACCGATCTGTTCTCGTTTGGCGTGGTTCTGTATCAGATGGCGACTGGGGTTCAGCCCTTTGCGGGCAACACTTCCGCAGCAGTTTTCAACGCCATTCTGAACAAGGCGCCGATTCCCCCCATGCGCATGAATCCCGAGGTGCCGGGGGAACTTGAACGCATCATCAACAAAGCGCTGGAAAAGAACCGCGAAATGCGGAGCCAGAGCGCCGGGGAAATCCGTTCGGACTTGAAGCGTCTCAAGCGCGATGTTGAATCGTCCAGTTCCGCACTGGCAGCGGGAGCCGGCGGAGCGGCAGTGGTCTCGGCTGCGGTCGCAAAATCGCCGGAGCCAGGAAAGCGAAAATTCACTTCCGCCATATTCACCACGGTTGGGCTTTTAGTAGGACTGGCGGTCGGTGCATTGGCTGGCAGGACATGGTTACAAAAACCTCCGCCTCCGCCACCGGTTTACCGGCAGCTTACCTTTCGGCGAGGCAGCGTGCGTTCGGCAAGATTTGCGCCTGATGGGCAAACCATTCTCTATAGCGCATCCTGGCAGGGAAATCCGGTGGAAGTTTTTACTGCGCGTCCGGAGAGCTCGGAATCGCGGGCTCTGGGGATGAATCGGACCCAGCTCATGTCGGTTTCCGAAACCGGTGAGATGGCGGTCCTGCTCGGAAGCCACCCGATTGGCACCTGGGTCAGCGTGGGCACACTCGCGCGAGCACCCCTAGCGGGAGGCGCGCCACGAGAAATTGTCGATCAGGTGCAATGGGCGGATTGGGGACCTGACGGTAATAACATAGCCATTGTCCGCGACGTGGGCGGCCGGAACCGGCTGGAATATCCGGCTGGCAAAGTTCTGTATGAAACCGGTGGTTGGATCGGCCACATGCGGGTTTCTCCCAATGGTGATTACGTGGCTTTCCTCGATCATCCTACCCAGGGCGATGACAGTGGTTCAGTCGCTATTGTAGATCTCGCCGGCAAGAAGACCGTGTTGTCCACCGGGTGGTACAGCAATCAGGGACTGGCGTGGTCCCCGGATGGTCATGAGATCTGGTTTACCGGGAACAAGTCAGGCATCGACCGCGCTTTGTATGCGGTTACACTCTCAGGCAAAGAGCGGCTCGTAGCCCGAATGCCGGGGACATTAATGCTGCTCGATATATGGAAAGACGGGCGAGCCCTTCTCAATCGAGCCAGTTGGCGGCGCGAGTTGACTGCCGTGTCGAGCGATGGCAAAGAACGTGATCTCACCTGGCTCGACTATTCATATCCGGCTGATATTTCGGCAGATGGCCAGACCCTTCTTTTCGACGAAGAGGGCGGCGGAGGCAGTCTGGCTTATGGGAAATCCGGCGGACTCAGCTATGCCGTCTATGTGCGCAAGACCGATGGTTCTCCTGCTGTGCTGCTGGGCGAGGGGGCTGCGATCGCATTGTCCCCCGATCAGAAGTGGGTCATGGCGCAGACGCAGGATTCCCCCGCACAACTGATTCTGCTACCCACCAAGGCGGGCGATGCCAAACCACTCACTCATGATTCGATCAACCATGCCTGGGGACATTGGTTTCCAGACGGGAAGCGGGTGCTTTTTTCCGGAAATGAACCCGATCATGGTGTCCGGCTTTATGTGCAGGACGTCGAAAACGGTCAGCCCAAGGCGATCAGTCCTGAAGGAGTCCATGCTACCGCCTTTTTTGTTTCGCCCGATGGCCAGTCCGTCGCGGGAATCGGCCCCGATCAGTTAGGATATTTGTATCCCGTGAATGGCGGGGAAGCACGTCCTATCCATGGTCTGGAGGCGGGAGAACAGCCCGTCGCCTGGGGACAGGATGGCAAGTCGCTCTACATTTATCGTCCGGGAGACCTTCCCGCCAAAATATTCCGGCTGGATTTGACCACCGGCCAGAAGAGTTTCGTGAAACAGCTGATGCCCGGCGATCCCGCCGGTGTCGAAACCATCGGGCCCATCTTACTCACTCCGGATGCCAAGACCTGCGTCTATGGCTACCATCGCACCCTTTCGGATCTCTATCTGGTGGATGGATTGAGGTAGGCTTATATGAAAGAAAGTTAGCCAGTGATGCAGCTCTCCTGGAGTATCACACCATGAAAAATCGCTTCTCTTTGTCGCGCGGATTATTGATGGTCGCTGGCGTTTGGTTTTTGTTATCTGGCCTTGCCAGCGCGCAATCCTGGACGCTCTCCTGGAGTGATGAATTCAACGGTGCGGCGAACAGCCCTATCGACAGTACCAAGTGGCAGTACGACACAGGGATTCTGAATGTGAACGACGAAGTCGAGTATTACTGCGCTCCGGGCAGTTCGACTTCTCCCTGCAATCCGAGTAGCCCAAACGCTTACATCGACGGCAGCGGACATCTCGTTATTCAAGCTATCGAGATTAGTTCAAGCGTCGCTCCGTATAGCGGCAGCTGGACCTCGGCGCGATTGAACACTGCCAATAATCTGGCCAGCTTCAAGTACGGACGGATTGAGTCCAGTATGCAGCTTCCGATCGGGCCGGGATTATGGCCCGCCTTTTGGGCGCTCGGGACTGACATTACTTCCGTGGGTTGGCCCACTTCCGGGGAGACCGACTATATGGAGAACGTTCCCGCCTCCAGCGGACTGGGGCCCACGGAGATCAAGTCCACGATCCACGGGCCGGGATATTCGGGAGGCAACGGGTTGGGCCAAAGCTACACATTCCCAGGCGGCGGGCAGGTAAACACCGCCTTTCATACCTACGGCACAATCTGGTCTCCGAACATGATTCAGTTCTATGTGGACGATCCCAGCAAGGTTTTCTTCGTCCGTACTGCCAGCGATATCCCCGCGGGAACGACCTGGCCATTCAACGCGAACTTCTTTCTTCTGTTGAATCTCGCGGTGGGTGGCACTGGTAGTTGGCCGGGGCCACCGGACAACACGACCCCGAATCCGGCCTTGATGGTGGTCGATTATGTTCGTGCGTACACACCTTCGCCGGTAGCCGGGCCGACGATGAATGGGACCTCGATCAGCGTGGTGGCTGGACAGGTGGGCAAAAGCACAGTCGGCCTGAATTCGACGAGCGGCACTGGACGCGTTTATTTGTCCTGTACCACGACGGCCCCCAAAGCGACTTGCTCGGTTGCATCCGCTGATGCGCTGAATCCATATACCGTAGACTTCAGCAATAGTGCGACCGGGACTGCGACGGTGAGTGTGACAAGCACGGCCAACACGGCTGGATTGTTTGTTTTGCCAAAAACTGGGGTTAAAGCGGCGAGCGCGATTGCAGCGATGGTCGTTTTCTTTGGAGTGATTCTTATTCCCGCAGAATCGAAAAGGATATTGAGTCGGGGATCCGCTGGCAACGGTTTGCTGCTTGTCCTCGCTATGACAATATTTTCCAGTTGTGGCGGCACTTCCGGCGGAAATGGGGGCGGAGGCGGAGGCAGAGGGGGTACGACTCCAGGCAACTACGTGGTCACAGTGAATGCCTACACCGTCAGCAACACCAGTGGAAGCCCGGATTCTACCACCAGTATTTCGTTTAAAGTTAACTGAATCATTTATTTACAGCGATAACTTAAACGTCTTGCGTCCGCGTTCGCAAGTACCCTGCGGCCTTCCGGGCGGAGGGGCATAGGCAATTTTGATGTTAAGCATTCAAATTATTGATGCTGTACACCCAAAAGGTATGTTGACAGCTCCGGGCACCTTCTCTAGTATCGAAACCGATATGTCAGCTTTCTCAGCCATGCGCGGCCAGTGTTGTACTTGTTGTTGTATGTGTACGTCTACTGGCGCGGGAGGCTTGCTGACCTAAGAAATCTCTAGAAATCGGCAAAGATTAAGCCCATCGCCAGTGCAGCATACCTGGCGGTGGGCTTTTTATTTTTTATGACAATTCCAACTGAATCGAAGGCACAACGAGCGGAACGGCTGAAACGAGAGCAGAATCCATGGGAGGGGCTCGAGCAGATTCGCCGCTTTGCGCGCGAAGGTTTTGATTCCATTCCGAAGGAATGGGTCGGAACCTACATGCGTTGGTGGGGCGTTTATACCCAGGGAGACGGGCTCGGCGTCTTAGGCGGCAAGGGTGGAGAAGGGAAGGCACTGCCATACTTTATGGTGCGCATCCGCATTCCCGGCGGCCAGCTTCATTCGCACCAGCTACGCACCATCGCAGGAATTACGGAGCGTTACGCCAGGGGAACAGCGGACATCACTGTTCGGCAAAACATTCAGTTGCATTGGGTCACGATTGAAGATCTGCCCTCTGTCTTAGAAGCGCTTTGGAAGTGCGGCCTAAACACCATGGGTGCTTGCGGCGACGTTACCCGCAACATTACCGGCTGCCCAGTTGCCGGCGTGGACGCTCATGAAATCTTCGACGCTTCCGGTCTTCTCCAGGAAGCAAATCGTTTGTTCGTGGGCAACAACGAGTTTGTGAACCTGCCGCGCAAATTCAAGATCTGCATCAGCGGTTGCTCGGTGTGGTGCGAGTATCCGGAAATTAACGATATTGGGCTGACGGCGATTCGCCGTAGGGTCGGTGGAACTTGGGAGACAGGCTTCTCTCTCCGCATCGGGGGCGGCCTGTCCACTGATCCTCATCTGGCGGTTCGTTTGAATGCGTTCGTGAAGCAACACCAAGCGCTGCCTGCCCTCAAGGGCATCGCGCAAATTTTCCGTGACAGCGACAACCTGCGCGAAAACCGCGAACGGGCGCGATTGAAATTTCTGTTTCTGAAACATGGATGGACGGCGGAGAGCTTCCAGTACGAATTGGAACAGACGAATCGGCTTCAAGTTCGATCCCGCCGCTGATGAACAAGCTCCGAATGATGTTTACCGCGATCACGTTGGCATCCATCAGCAAAAGCAACCCGAATTCAGCTATGTAGGCGCGGCAGTATTGCGGGGAAGGATCAGTGCCGCGCAACTGCATTCGGCGGCGGACCTGGCCGACAAGTATGCCGGTGGCGACATCCGCCTCACCAACATGCAGAACCTGGTGATCGTGAATGTGCCGCAACGCAATACCCATGCGTTGGCGAATGAGTTGGCTGCGATCAATCTGCCGGTAGCGGGATCCGCATTTTTCCGCGGCATTGTCGCTTGCAGCGGTTCGGAATACTGCAAATTGGCCATCACCGAGACCAAGAACTTTTCCCGCTGGCTGGTGGAGGAATTGGAAGAACGACTGCCCGGGTTCGAACAGCACCTGAAACTGCATGTGACCGGCTGCCCCAACAGCTGCGGCCAGCACTGGATTGCCGACATCGGGCTTGAAGGCAAGAAGATCAAAGTGGATGGCCGGATGCAGGATGCTTATTACTTCTGCGTAGGTGGTGCTGTCGGGCTGCATCAGTCAATCGCTCGTCCGGTGGGCTATCGCTGCCTGGCGACCGACGTTCCGGATGCAATCGAAAGGTTGCTGGGTCGTTACATGGACGAGCGTCTGCCGGGAGAGAACCTGCGCAAGTTTTTCGCGCGGCACAGCAATGACGAGTTGCGGGAGCGGTTGGCCGGCGAACTGGTAGCTGTAGTAGCACGGGACATCCCTGAGGGACGTGTGCCGGCGGGAATTGAAGGCTAAAAGGCTATGAGTTTGTTTCCCATATTTCTGAAACTCGCGGGTCGCCGGTGCTTGGTGGTCGGGGCGGGGAACCTTGGCGAATCCAAGATTCAGAGCTTGCTGGAAGCTGGTGCGAACGTTCACGTGGTCGCGCTGCAAGCCAGCCGTGCGATTAGGGAACTAGCAGATGCTGGAGTGATTACCTTGGAGCGGCGAAGTTTTGAAGTTCAGGATCTCGATGGCATGTTCCTGGTGATTGCAGCGACCTCGGTGACCTCTTTAAACCAGACAATTTTTCGGGAAGCGCAAGCGCGTGGCGTGTTGTGCAACGCCGTCGACGATCCTGACCAGTGCGATTTCTACTATGGCGCCGTGGTGCGACGCGGCAACTTCCAGATTGCAATTTCGACGGCCGGGCACAGTCCCGCTCTGGCGCAGAGGCTCAGACGGCAGCTTGAAATTCAGTTCGGGCCGGAATACGGCGAGTGGCTGGAGCAATTGGGCAGTGTGCGGAAACAATTGTTCGCGAGCGAAATTGATCCTGAGGTGCGACGAAATTTACTGCATGAAATCGCCAGCCAGCAGGCTTTTGATGAGCTTCATTCACTGGGTGCGAAGGGGCAAGAGAGCAATTGATGAAAGGCAAAGTCTATCTCGTAGGTGCAGGGCCTGGCGATCCGGAATTGCTGACTTTGAAAGCGCTTCGGCTCCTGAAAACAGCCGATGTCGTGCTGCATGACGAACTGGTGGGAACGGAGATTCTTGGCTTTATTCCGTCCACGGCAAAGCTGCACAACGTGGGCAAGCGGAGCGGCAAGAAGAGCACCCCTCAATCGGAGATCCAGGCGCTGCTGGTGCAATACGCGCTCATGGGGCTGCAGGTGGTCCGTTTGAAGGGTGGAGATCCCTTGGTCTTCGGGCGCGCTGGCGAAGAAATCGAAGCACTGCGCAAGGCGAACATCGAGTTTGAGATTGTCCCTGGCGTGACCGCCGCCCTCGGTGCGGCGGCATCGACTCAGATTCCGCTGACTCATCGCGAACTGGCATCGTCGTTCATGGTGCTGACCGGACATCGTTCGAGCGCCGATGAATCCGACTGGCCGGCAAGCATTCCGCCCAGCACCACGATTGTGGTTTACATGCCGGGCTACGACTATGCCGGCACTACGGCTCATCTGCAGGCAATTGGAGTGAACGCGTCCACGCCCTGCGCGATTATTTCCCGCGCGACCTTGAACGATCAGCAAATTTATCAAACAAGCTTGCAAGGCCTGCCCTCCGCACCGCAACTGCCCTCCCCGACATTGTTGGTGGTCGGAGAAGTCGTGGGTCTTGCCAGGAATTTTGTCACAGAAGCAGGAATCGTTGTCACTCGTTTCAGCGATTCTCGACCTCATACCGCACAGCCATGCAAGATCAGGAGCGACCCGAGTGACCGAACAGTTGGAACAATTGAAGGCTGCAGCCGAAGCATGGAAACCCGAAGAAGTATTATGCTGGGCGTTTTCCAACTTCGGAGAAGACGTGGCCATGGCAACCGGTTTTGGCGTCGAAGGCATGGTATTGCTTGACATCGCCTCACGCGTGAATCCTGATGTCAAAGTCTTCACCGGCGACACCGAGTTCCTGTTTCCCGAAACTTACGATCTGATCGACCGGGTCGAGAAACGTTACGGCATCAAGGTGGAACGGATTTACTCAGCACTCACTCCCGAGGAGCAGGAGCGGGCATACGGACCAGCCCTTTGGAAGCGCAATCCCGATCAATGCTGCAGTCTGAGAAAGGTCGAGCCGCTCAAGAATAAACTTTCAGAATTGCGGGCCTGGATCACCGCCATTCGCCGCGACCAGACCTCTGTCCGGTCCACCGCACACAAGATTGAATGGGATGCAAAATTCCAACTGGTGAAGATCAACCCGATTGCCGATTGGACGAAGCAGATGGTTTGGAATTACGTCCACAAGCATGACGTTCCCTACAATCCGCTGCACGACAACAATTTCCCCAGCATTGGCTGCACCCATTGCACTCGGGCGGTTCAGCCCGGAGAAGATTCCCGTGCCGGACGCTGGGCCGGATTCCAAAAAACCGAATGCGGTTTGCACGCGACCAATTCTCTGACCGTCGCGCCACTGATTCGTATTGCCGCCGCTGCCGGTGTGGAAGAAGTCTAGCTATATCGCTAACTCCGCTGAAAAGCGCTCATTCCGGGCAAACATCTGGACGCAAAACCCGGCATATCCTGCGCCTTAAGAAAGTTTCGTCAGCGCACATCCCCGTGTCTCCGCTATAATCACGCACAATCCTTTAGCTGCGTGAATCCATGGACTTTGATCAATTAGTCACATTTTTGGAAGTTGCCAAGCTGGGAAGCTTTTCGCGTGCGGGACAAAAGGTCTTCCGCTCGCAATCGGCCGTGAGCGCACAGATCCGCCAGCTCGAGCAGGAGTACGGCGACCGGCTCCTCGACCGCTCCGGCAAAGATGTCACGCTGACCCCGGCTGGACGGGTGCTTTTCGCCTACGCCGAGCGGCTCCTGCAGATGAAAGACGAATCTCTGCTGGCCGTCGCCGACCAGGGTACCTCGCCGCGAGGCAAAATCACGATCGGCGCCAATGAAGCCACCTGCCTCTACGTTTTGCCTGATGTTTTTGCCAAGTATTGCAGTCTGTATCCCGGCGTGCACATCAACATCTATCGCAACTTCAGCTACAAAATTGTCGAAAAACTGGAGAATGGCACGATCGATGTTGGCATTGTTACCTTGCCAGTCAAGTCAGCCAGCCTAAAGACGCATGCTATTTTCCGCGATCAGCTCATGCTGATGGTGAGCCCGCAGAATCCGCTGGCCAAGCACGACGTGGTGCCGGTCAGCGAAATCGTCAAGCAGCCTCTCTTGTTGCCGAAAACCGGCTATAGCCGCCGCGTCATGGACAAACTTTTTCGTCCCTACGCCTCGCAGTTGCAGATCAGGATGGAACTGCCCAGCATCGGAATGATCAAAAGTTTCGTGGCTGCCGGCCTGGGCGTTTCGTTGATTAGCGCCAGCTTCGCCCGCGATCAAGTGCTGGCAGGACGAGTGAAGCTCATCGCGTTGCAAGATGGGGAACTCTGGCGGGAACTGGGACTCGCTTATCGCCGCGATCGCACCCTGACTCGAGCGACGACGACTTTCATCAGCACGGTTCGTCAGCTTGCGTCCGCGTCAAAATAGCCGTTTTTCCCAGGTTTCATTGCATCTGATTTGGCGATACTATTCATTCGAATTTCAAATCTCCCGCTGGGCCAGAAGTTGTTACCCTAGAAAAAGCCGAAGGTGCTCGGAAGTGCCGTGAGGCTGGCCGCAAGATACTAGCGTGAATTCCCCAGAGGAGGTTGCCATGACCCAACTCGAAGAAAATCTCAATAAAATCCTCGAAGAACATCAACACGAGAGCGGACTGCACATGATCGGCGGTCGTCGCCGCCTGATGGACCGACTGGTTGAGTTCTTTCAATCCGCTGATAAGTCTGACAAGACTGATCAGAATCGGGCTGACCTCCACAACTGATTCCCGCGATGGTTGATTGACCGCTCGCAGCCCACCGCCAGAGAGAGACTGGCCGGTGGGCTTTTCTGTCCCCACTCAATCCCCTTGCTTCGTTGCCTCCAGGACCCTCAACTTTAAGTAACTTAATCAAGTGCATAATCACCTCACTTTTGCCTTGACAGCCCCGCCAAAAGCCTAAACAATATGAATAGTTATTCATTTCGATGAATATAAATGCATGAATAAGCCTTTACGACAACGCGCCATCCTGGAATCCGTGGATCGAGGACCCGTCCATAGCCAGGAAGACCTGCAGCGCATCCTCAATCGGCGGGGATTCGACGTCGGCCAAGCCACGCTCTCGCGGGACATTCGCGACCTTGGACTGGTGAAGACTTCGGAAGGCTATTCCATGCCGCAAGGCGAGAGCTCCTCGGATCCAGCGTTGCCGCCGGTTTCGCGGCTGGTGCGGGAGTTCGTGACCGGCACGCAAATTGCCCAAAACTTATTAGTGGTGAAAACCAGCGTAGGCAGCGCCCAACCGGTTGCCGCCGCTCTGGACGGGGAAGACTGGCCAGAAGCGATCGGCACCATTGCGGGCGATGACACCATCCTGATTGTTTGTGTGGATAAGAAAGCCGCCAAGCGAGCGGAAGGTCGCATTCGGGAGTTGCTTGCGTAATGGCCGCCAAACTCAAAGTTGCAGTGTTAGGCGCTACGGGCTATTCCGGCTTGGAATTGACCCGCCTGTTGCTACGACATCCGCAGGTGGATAAGCCGGTTCTGCTGAGCCGTCCGAACGAAAAGGACGCAGCTTCATCCATCAATTTGGCGGACGTGTTTCCAATTCTCTCCGGCAATGGGCGATATCCTTTGCAACCGCTATCCTGGCCAGTCCTGAAGCAGCAGGGTATCGGACTACTTTTTTTGGCGACGCCGCACGAGGCGTCGCGTTCCTTGGTCCCCGAAGCAATCGCCGAGGGACTACGTGTCATCGACCTCAGCGGTGCCTGGCGGCTCAAGCAGGAACAGCATCGCGCGGTTTACGGCTTTAAAGATGAGGATTCGGTCGCGGCGGCCGAACTGACAAAGAAAGCCGTCTATGGCCTTCCCGAGTTGAATGCCGATCAGATTCCGGGCGCGGCTTTAGTGGCGAATCCCGGCTGCTACGCCACCTCGGTAATCCTCGCACTGGCCCCGCTGCTGAAGGCGGGCATCGTGGATCGAGAGCGGGGGATTATTTCCGATTCGAAGTCGGGCGTTTCCGGCGCCGGGAAGGAACCAACTTCCAAGACTCATTTTGTGTCGGTGGCGGACAATTTTTCGGCGTACTCCGTTTTCGGTCATCGCCATGTTGGAGAAATTGTCGAACAGTTGGGACTCGGTGCGCGTGAGCTGATATTCACGCCCCATCTGCTTCCCATCCCAAGAGGGATTCTTTCAACGATCTATTTGCAGTTGAATCGCGAGATGAAAGCAGCCGAAGTGGAATCCTGTTTTCGTGAGTTCTACGGTGGGAAGCATTGGGTGCGGGTTTTCGCGACGCCGAACCTGCCGCAAATCCAATTCTCTTTGCATACTAACTACTGCGATCTCGGTTTCTGCCTCGCGGAAGACGGACGCCGCCTCGTCCTGGTCTCGTGCGTGGACAATTTGCTCAAAGGCGCTGCAGGGCAGGCAGTGCAGAACATGAACCTGATGTACGGATGGAAAGAGGAAGAAGGCCTGCAGTGAAAATTGTGGTCAAAGTCGGAGGCGCCGCGATCGAGGAGAAATCGACGCTGCACAAATGCGCGCACGCAATTGTTGAACTTGCGCGGGATGGTCATCATATTGCCGTGGTGCACGGCGGCGGCGTTGCGCTCACTCGCACCTTGAAACTCTTAGGCAAAGAGAGCGATTTTGTGAACGGCCTGCGCATCACCGATGCTGAAACTCGCGATGTGGCCCTAATGGTACTCGCGGGGATCGTGAATAAAACTCTCGTCGCCGGAATTAACGCAGCCGGATATCCCGGCATCGGCCTCTGTGGTGGGGACGGAACGTTATTCCGGGCGCGAAAAAAACAGACGCAGGGATACGACCTCGGGTACGTGGGAGAGATTTCTTCAGTTGAGCCCAAATGGCTGGAAGCCATCTGGGGACAAGGTGGTATTCCCGTACTTTCCTCGCTGGCCCTCGGCTCCGATGGCGAGTACTACAACATCAACGCCGATCAGATGGCTTCAGCTTGCGCCGTGGCGACCCACGCCGACGCTTTGATTTTTCTGACTGACGTCGCAGGAGTGAAAGACGCTCAGGGAACTGTCATCCCCTGGCTGACTACAAAAGAAATCACGGCCTTGATTGCGGATTCCGTCATCGCCGGCGGCATGCTTCCCAAGCTGGAAGCCTGTAGTCAGGCCCTGAAGCGGGGCGTGGGACGTGTGCGCATTTTGCCTGCGGCACAAGTCGACATTCTGCCTCAGTTTTATTTCAGCAAGCTGGAATACGGCACGGAGGTGATTGGAGCATGAGTCTTGCTACCGTGTCGAAGTCCGAAGATAAGCTGCTGCTGCATACCTACGATCGGCACAAGATCCTGTTTGAGAAGGGTCGCGGCCTGTATCTTTGGGATTCAGAGGGGAACCGTTATCTGGATTTCCTGAGTGGCATTGGCGTAAACGCTCTTGGGCATGGGCATCCAGCGATTCGCAAGACGCTGCAGCGGCAGGCTAGCAAGTTGATTCATGTTTCCAATTTGTTTTTTCACGAGTATCAGGCCGAGCTGGCGAAAAAGCTGACGAAGATTTCCGGCATGGATCGGGCATTTTTCTGCAACAGCGGCACTGAAGCTTGGGAAGGCGCATTGAAGCTTGCTCGCGCTTACGCCCGTACCCAAAACAGCAATGGACACAAAGCGAAGTGGCGGCTGCTGGCTCTGGAAAATTCGTTTCATGGCCGCACTTTCGGTTCGCTGGCAACCACCGGACAGGAAAAGTACCGTCAGCCTTTCGCGCCCATGATGCCCGGCGTTGGTTTCGTTGCCTTCAACGATGTTGCCGATCTCAAACGCCAATTTGATGGCAGCGTCTGTGCGATCTGTCTTGAGACCATCCAGGGCGAAGGTGGCATCCGCCCGCTCAGCCCGGAATTTCTACAAACAGCGCGAGAACTGACCAAGCGCACTGGTGCGCTGCTGATCCTCGACGAAATTCAATGTGGCCTGGGCCGCACTGGAAAGTATTTCGCTTACCAGCACTACGGGATCAAGCCAGATGTGATTACGGTTGCCAAGCCTTTAGCTGCGGGATTGCCGCTGGGTGCCATCCTCACCACCAACGAAGTCGCTAGTGGGTTTCATCCCGGCATGCACGGCACAACTTTCGGCGGAGGTCCTCTGGCTTGTGCGGTGGCCATCGAGTTTCTGCGAATACTTGATGGGCTTCTCGGCCACGTAAAAGAGGTCGGCAGTTACTTTCACGCCAAACTGGAAGGCCTGAAAGCGCGACATGCCTCCGTTCGAGAAGTTCGCGGTATGGGCCTCATGCTGGGTCTGGATCTTGATTCCGGCGACACAGCGAAAGCCGTAGTCGCGCAATTGTTGCAGCAGGGAATTCTGATCAATCGCACCCACGAAACGGTGCTGCGATTTCTTCCCCCGTACATTATTCAGAAAAAGCACGTTGATCAAGTTGTTCGCGCCCTCGATGCAGCACTGGCTGCAGCGAAGCCGGCGAAAGGCACGGGAAAGTCCACCAGAAGGAGTACATCACGTTGAGACAGTCACTCAATTCGAAGTCATTCAGTTCGCCAATTCTGCACACGCCAAGCGCGGAGACTTTGCCGTGCCGCGATTTGATTTCCACCCGCGATCTCGGCCCGGAGGGGGTAAAAGCCGTTCTCGATCTCGCCGGATTAATGAAAGCGCGTCCCGCAGATTTTCGCCTGGCACTCGACGGTAAGCACATCGTGATGTTCTTCGAGAAGCCCTCGCTGCGCACTCGCCTTACTTTCGAAGCAGGAATCGCCAGCTTGGGCGGTTCAGTCTCTTTCGTTGATCAGACCTCAGGCCGTCTCGATGCACGTGAAAAGCTGAGCGATATCGCCCACAATCTCGAGCGTTGGGTGGATGGTATCGTACTGCGCACTTTCGCACACGCCACGGTCGAGGGAATGGCCGAACACGCCTGCGTGCCGGTGATCAATGCTCTGAGTGATCTCGAGCATCCCTGTCAGGCATTGGCGGACTACTTCACTTTGCAGGAGCGCTTTGGCGATCTCAAGAAGATCACGCTTGCCTACGTTGGCGACGGAAATAATGTGGCACACTCGCTGTTGTTGACAGCAGCTTGCCTCGGATCGAAATTCCGAATTGCCACGCCATCGGGCTACGGTCCGAACCCCGAGATTCTCGCGGCAGCGCAGCAGATTGCCACGGAGACAGGAGCGATAATCGAATTGTTCACAGATCCGCACCAAGCCGTTGCCGGCGTGGACGCGATCTACACCGATGCGTGGACAAGCATGGGACAAGAGCGGGAAGAGGGCGAACGTGCCCGCATATTCCCGCCGTATCAGGTGAATGGTGCCTTGATCGCGGAAGCCGCGCCGCACGCAGTGTTCATGCACTGCCTGCCCGCTCACCGCGGCGAGGAAGTGACCGACGAAGTGATCGACTCGGTGCGTTCCGTGGTGTTTGACCAGGCCGAAAGTCGATACCACGTGCAAAAAGCCATTATGATGTTATTGCTTGGCGGCGGAGAAGGCCGTTTATCGATGAGGAGCGCGAATGCCTAACAAAGAGAAAGTAGTTCTTGCCTATTCCGGTGGTCTCGATACCTCGATCATCATTCCGTGGCTCAAGGAAAATTATTCCTATGACGTGATCGCCATGGTCGGCGACGTGGGCCAGGGTGACGACATCGATGCTGTCGTCGAAAAAGCCTATAAAACAGGCGCGAGCAAAGTTGTCGTCGAAGACATGCGCGAAGAATTTCTCACGGGGTATGTGTTTCCTTCATTGCGGGCGGGCGCTGTCTACGAACACAAGTATTTACTGGGGACTTCGATGGCCCGACCGGTGATTGCCAAGCATCAGGTTGAAGTCGCGCTGCGGGAAAGCGCAACGGCGGTCTCCCATGGATGCACCGGCAAAGGAAACGATCAAGTCCGTTTCGAACTCACTTATCAGGCGCTCGCTCCAGAATTAAAAGTGATCGCTCCATGGCGCGAGTGGACGCTGAAGTCTCGCGAAGACTGTCTTGATTATGCGGAGAGTCATGGCATTCAGGTCGAAGCCAGCCGGACAAAAATTCATAGTCGCGATCGCAATCTCTGGCACATCAGCCACGAGGGCGGGGAACTGGAAGATGCAGGCAACGCGCCTCTGGCCACCACTTGGCAGATCACTCGTTCGCCGCAGGAAGCCCCCGACCGCGAAGAGCAGGTCACGATTGGGTTTGCTAAAGGCACTCCGATTTCCGTCAACGGAATGGGCCTCGATCCCGTCCAACTGGTTGAGCTACTGAATGAAATCGGCGCCCGTAACGCGATTGGACGAACCGACATCGTGGAGAATCGTTTCGTGGGAATCAAATCCCGCGGATGCTACGAAACTCCCGGCGGCACGCTTCTGATCGCTGCGCACCGTGAACTCGAGGCCCTATGCCTGGAGCGTGATCTGTCGCACTTCAAACAGCACGTAGCTTTGAAATACGCCGAGTTGGTCTACTTCGGACTGTGGTTTACACCGCTGCGCGAAGCTTTGGACGCGTTCGTAGACGACACACAAAAAGAAATCACCGGTACGGTCACGCTTTCCCTTTACAAAGGGAATGTCTCAATCGTAAGCCGTCAATCGGACTTCTCTCTGTATCGCACCGATCTTTCGTCCTTCACCATGGGCGACAGTTACGACCAGAAAGATGCTGCCGGATTCATCCGCATCCTTGGCCTGCCTTCCCGGTCACGAGCCCTGGTCCGGGCGAAGACTGAAGTTTCGAAAGCCGGGGTGGAGAAATCTGGGGTGGAGAGATGAAGATGTGGTCGGGCCGCTTCCGTCAGCCGCTCGATCCGGCTTTCGAACGCTGGCAGCGCTCTTTCGAGTTCGACAAGCGTTTGTTGAGCCACGAGCTTGCGGCCAGCGGCGCCCATGCCCATGCCTTGAAGGACGCAACGATTCTCTCGTCTGCGGAGCTGATCTCTATTCTGCAAGGCCTGCAGCAAATTGCCCAGAAAGCTTTGGAGTCGCCGGCATTTCTCCAGGACACCGAAGCGGAAGACATTCATCATTTCGTCGAGAAGCAATTAGTCGCGCTCATCGGCGATACCGGCTACAAGCTGCACAGTGGCCGCAGCCGCAACGAGCAAATCGCCACCGATCTTCGTTTGTATGTCCGAACTGCAATTGATCAGCTTCAATCGGATCTGGCCAGCTTGGTCGACGTTCTTCTAGCTCGCGCAGAACAAGCCGGAGACGCAGCCATGCCCGCCTACACTCACCTGCAACGCGCCGAACCCGTTCTCGTGGCCCATTGGCTGCTCGCGTATGTCGAAATGTTTTTGCGCGATGCCGACCGGCTCGCGGATTGCCAAAAACGACTGAATCGCTGCCCCTTGGGATCGGGCGCGATTGCCGGAGCTACTCTGCCGCTCGATCGTCGCGCCATGGCCGCGAGCCTTGGCTTCAGCGGGCCTACCGCCAATAGCATCGACGCTACCAGCGACCGCGATTTCGTTCTCGAATTTGTGAATACACTTTCGCTGCTCGCATTGCATCTAAGCCGCTGGGCCGAAGAAATGATTTTGTTTTCCACGCAAGAGTATAACTTCGTGCATTTGCCCGAAGCCTACTCGACGGGAAGCAGCGCCATGCCACAAAAAATGAATGCGGACTTGCTGGAACTGACCCGCGCCAAGTCTGCTCGCATCATCGGCCTTGCCACAGCATTGCAAGTCACACTGAAGGGCCTGCCGCTCGCCTACAACAAAGACTTGCAGGAAACTCAGGAGCCACTTTTCCAGGCTGCCGAAATCGTGCTTTCCTTACTTCCGCTGGTCACGGGCTGGATGAAAGCTGTCGAATTCAATCACGATCGTATGCAGGAAGCCGCACAAACCGGATTCATGAACGCCTGGGCCGCTGCCACGTATCTTGTCCAGCGCGGAGTTCCGTTTCGCTTGGCCCACGAGCAGATCGGTAAAGCGGTGCAGACTTGTTTGGAGAAAAACTGCGAGCTCTCGGGGCTGTCTCTCGAAGAACTGCGCTCACTGAATCCAGCGTTTGATCAGGACTTCTATGCCTGCCTAACTTTGCAATCCGTGTTAGCTATTCATGACGTTCCCGGGGGCACGGCGCCATCGCGGGTGCGACAGGCAATCTCGGAGGCGAAGCAGAAGGTCGATTCCATTCGCGGGGGAATCCATGCACACGCGTGAAGCCATCCTGCCGGACGCCGAGAGAATCCACGAACTGATCTCGGCCTATTCCGGCGACGGCACTCTGCTTCCACGCACCTTCGCGGAAATTTGCGAAAACGTTCGCGATTTCGTCGTCCTCGAAAAACGCGGACGCATCGTTGGCTGCGGCGCGCTTCATCTCTACGGTCAGCATCTCGCCGAAATTCGTTCCATCACGGTGAATCCTGAGCAACAAGGGTCGGGCGGCGGCAAACTGCTTGTGCGTGCCCTGATGGACGAAGCTGACAAGCACGGCGTCAGTTGTATCTGTCTGTTTACCCGCAAGCCGGAATTCTTCGCCCAAATGGGATTTGCCATGGCCCAGCGCGAAGATTTACCAGACAAAATACACAAAGACTGTTGTGTATGCCCGCGCTATCACCAATGTGACGAATTTGCCATGGTGCGCGGCGAGCTCCCGAAAATCTCTATTCTGCCCGAACCCACAAAGTGGTTGGTGAAGCTCCAGGTATGACCATACCTGCGCTTTCAGGCACACTCCTTCTACCAAAAGGTTTCAGCTTTTCCGCGACTGCCGCCGGACTGAAAGCCAGCGGCCGTCTCGATCTGGCGCTCGTGGAAGCCTGTCCCGGCACAACCGCTGCTGCTCTCTTCACTAAAAATCGTGTCGTGGCGGCGCCCGTACAAGTTGGCCGCGCGTCTTTAAGGAAATCAAAGAGTCATGTGCGCGCCGTCATCATCAACTCTGGCAATGCCAACTGCGCCACCGGGAAGATTGGACTTCGAGCTTGCCAACGCATTTGCCGCGAAACCGCCCGCCTGCTGGGAATACGCCCAGAAGAAGTGTTTCCCTCTTCCACCGGAATCATTGGCGTCCCGTTGCCGGTGGAGAAGGTTATTACCCAATTGCCGGCACTGGTCTTAGCGCGTGAGGTCTCCGAACACGGGTTCAATCAGTTGACCCAGGCCATCATGACTACCGACACGCGACCGAAGCAAGCGTCGGCCAGTTTTCGTGTAGGGCGATCCGAGGTTACATTGTCAGGAGTCGCCAAAGGATCCGGCATGATTCATCCCCAGCTCGCGACCATGCTGGTGTATGTGTTCACGGACATCGCCGCCAGCCCTTCGGAATTAAGGCGAGTCCTACGCCAAGCCTGCGACCAGAGTTTCAATTGCATGTCGGTCGATGGTGATACGTCGACCAATGACACTGTGCTGCTTCTAGCTTCCGGGCAGAGCGGGGTTTACCTCAAAGGTCCGTCGGTGAAAACAAAGTTCGCCCAAGCTCTGCACCGAGTTTGCCAATCCCTGGCCGATCAAATTATTGCCGATGGCGAAGGCGTGCAGCATGTGGTTCATCTTTCCATCGAGCAGGCGAAGAGTCGCGAAGAAGCCCTTCGTGTGGCACGCGCTATTGCTCACTCTTTATTGGTAAAGACGGCCTGGGCGGGCGCGGATCCAAACTGGGGCCGCATCCTGGCGGCGGTAGGGAATTGCGGCGTGCTGATCGATCCGGCTCGCGTAAACATCTTTATTGGTAAGCAGCTAGTCTGTCGGGGCGGCGTAGCTTGTCCGTTTGATGAAGCTAAAGCCCACCTCGATTTGTCGCAACCGAGTTGCAATATCCGCGTGCAGCTCCATCGGGGTCAGAGCAAAGTTCTTTTCCAGACTACGGATTTGACCGCCGAATACGTTCGCATCAACGCCGCCTATTCCACTTGAATCAACTCCCGCTAAGATTCGCCGATGAATGCCTCGAGGGCTTTCTGCGACTGCAAGTCAAGTGCCTCGCCGAATTGGCCGAGATCGTGAATAAGAAAATGGCTGTCCAGCCGGCTGGCATGCTCTTCAGCCAAAGCAAAAATGCAACGCCGGATTAAGTTGTACTCCTCGAGCAGGTGCCTTGATTTGTAACCCTGGGCCAGTCTTATGCGTCCGTGTTCTGCCGCGGATTTCATCGGCAGGGTGGCCATTTCTTTCAGGCTGAATTTCATGGCCTTTAAGGCTTCATCGATGAGCGGCAGCACAGGTGACGTTCGTTTTTGAGTGGCCAGCTTGATGCGCTTGAGGTTTGGATCCGCTTTGCTGTGTTGCAGCCATTCGTCACGGAGATCACGCCGGTTGCGGCTTACGAAGAATCGCAACCGATTGCCCGTACCCGGGGTGAGGACAGGTGCCGGCGAGAAGCCCAGGCGGCTCGCATTAAGTTTTTTATTGATGTGGTCAATTTCTTGGCGCAGGGCGTGCTCTACCGTTTTTGAATGCCTCTCCCCCCGCGCCACCCGGCTGACATAGGAAGGATCAATCTTCAACCGTCGCGCAATTCTTATGTATAAGCCGCGGTAGAGCGTCTGGGGGGGGAGGGCTGGTCCCTGAATTGTGCTAGCATTGTCACCGTGCATGACTCCCTTTCGTCAAGCTTGTCAAGGATCGTGCCAGTTAACTTAAACGTTAATCATTTTAGTTAGCCAAGTGTAGCAGCGCGGAATGGGCAAAACAAGCAATCCCGGACGGGCCGAGTGGGCGGGGAGAATCAACGCTTTGCGTCGCCGCCTGGGTCTGAGCCAGTCTGAACTGGGCAAGCGGCTGGATGCCTCCGCCATGGCGGTTTCCCGTTGGGAGCGTGGCATTCAGGAGCCGCCTGCCAATATCAGCATTCAGCTCGGAAATCTGACCGGCGATCCGGAGTGCTGGTATTTTTGGGCCCGCGCCGGTTTACATAGCGATGACCTGATGCGGGTTCTGCCATCGGTACGTTCCCGCCTGCGAAGGGATCGCTTGCCGGATCTTCGGATCGTGCAAGCCGGGGTTCATCGTGTTCCGAAAAAGGCGAG
Organism: Terriglobia bacterium; assembly: GCA_963723765.1. Taxonomy (GTDB): domain Bacteria; phylum Acidobacteriota; class Terriglobia; order Terriglobales; family Acidobacteriaceae; genus DATBAX01. Next base: position 221,802 of record CAVRSD010000003.1, read on the forward strand.
CCAACTGGTTGCCATTCCCGTGCTCCCGGTGGTGGCGGCCACCCACGGCGGCAAGGGCGATCCGGCCATTCTTCTTCAAGAGGCCACGCCCGAAACACTACTTGCGGCCCCCAATCAATGGTGTCCCAATCCCGCCTATACCAGTTGTTTAAGAGTGCGCGGCCGTTCCATGATGCCTTTGATTCACGATGGCTACATCATCGTGGTGGACACATCCCAAACCAACCGCCGCAAACTTTACGGGCATATCGTGGTAGCCGCCCATAAGGATCAAGGTCTGGTCGTTTCCCGTTTGCAGCGTTTTGACGATACCGAGGTTTTAGTGCCGGAAAATCGGGAATATGACTCCACTGCGCTTTCCACCAACTGGCGCATTGTCGCCAAGATTCTCTGGTGGATTGGGCGCTCCGCCTAAAGAATTCTATCCAGCCGCACCAGCTCTGACCAGCACCCAACCCTCCCTCAATGGCAGCAACCCTCCATCTTGTCATTCCGAGAAGCGCAGCGCCGAGGAATCCGCTGTCTGCCGGCGCTGAGGAAAAGCCCGATTTGCTACGCTCGAAATGACGATACTAGAAAGAATAGTGGCGCAGTTTGAACCTATCCCCTCGTAGGATGTCATCCCGAAGATCCGGCGCAGTTCACCCGGGCGAGGGATCTGGCGCGCATCTCTACAATCGCAGGAGGAGTCATATATGAGACACCACTGGCTAGACGGTGGTGGTGTAGTTTGAAGCGCGATTCGTATCAGGGCACGACTTTCAGCCGTGCCGAAAGAACCATGAGAGACAGGCTTTAGCCGCTTTTCTCAAACCGCACCACTACCGGCCTGACCCCTGGGTTGACATCTGGCCACGCCCCTTCTATCGTGAGCCGGGCATCCATGAATATCGTCAAAGCCACACGGCATTTCGAACAATGGCTGGGCTCGCACACCACCCTGGTCAAGGACGACCTTCGTCTCAAACATCAGCGCATGGCGGAAGCCGTGTTCCCGTTCCTCCGGGCAACCTTCTATCGCTGGGTGCAAATCTGGCCCGAGGTATGCCCCGCGATCGCCAGGGCCCCTCGTCTGCTCGCGGTCGGTGACCTTCACGTGGAGAATTTTGGCACCTGGCGGGACGTGGAAGGCCGTCTGGTTTGGGGGGTCAATGATTTTGACGAAGCCGCTGTTTTTCCCTACACCCTTGATCTGGTACGGCTCGCCGTAAGTGCTGTACTCGCGATTGAAGCGGGTCATTTAACCATGAATGCGAAGAGTGCCTGCGCCGCAATTCTGGATGGCTACCGGAAATCCCTCGACGAACACGGGCATCCCTTCGTGCTCGAGGAAGAGAACAAGTGGTTACGCATTATGGCCACCGGCGAGCTGCGTGACCCGGTGCATTTTTGGAAGAAGATGGAAAGCTTGCCGAAGGTAGTAGGGGAAATCCCGCCCAGCGCCCAGGAAGCGCTGGAACACGTCATGCCCGAGCGGAACCTCACCTATCGGCTGGTGCGGCGTGTCGCCGGCTTGGGAAGTCTGGGTCATGTGCGCTTGGTGGCTCTCGCGGAATGCCATGGCGGCAGGGTTGCGCGGGAAGCCAAGGCTTTGGTGCCTTCTTCGATTTTCTGGGTTCGCGGAACGGATGGTCCGGGCGAAATCATGTACCAAGCAATTATCAGCCGCGCGGTACGCTCGGTGGATCCCTTTGTGCAGTTGCGCGGCCGCTGGATCGTCCGCCGCCTCTCCCCCCATTGTTCCCGCATTGAGCTCAGCGTCATTCCCAAGAGTCGGGATGAGCTCAAAATGCTCTTTTCCATGGGATGGGAAACCGCCAACATTCATCTTGGCAGTCAGAGTGCGATCAAAGAAGTTCGCCACCATCTGAGCACTCTAAAGCCGAACTGGCTGTATTCCGCTGCCAAGGACATGGTCAAGGTTGTCACGCACGACTGGCGTGCCTGGGCTGAATCAGGCAAGAGCTAAAATATTGCGCCAGCTCAGATTTAATGGGAGCAGCCCCGGCGGCGCGTAGGTTCGAAGCGGACCATACAGTATAGCGGGTGAGAGCGGCGCTTGGGGTCCTGGGGTGGAGTGCCGGGGTAGAGTGGTGCTTGCAGTGCCGGGGTGGAGCAGCACTTACAGTGCTGCGTTAAAAGCCTCGCTTTTCTCCACGCGCTTTAGCGCCTGAGGGTCACTACATCTCCTGCGTCGATGCACAAAGAATCTCATCTTCGGCTTCGACTTCGCTCGCAACCTCACCAGCTTCCCGCCGCAACACGCCCAGAAGCTCATCCAGGATGACATTCAGAGATTGCGGGTTTTCGCTCAGCGCCCGTCCCACACTCTCGCGGTGCACCGCCAGTTCGCCGATCTGCATCCCCTTCGCCTCCAAGTCTTGGATTTCCGGCAATCGGCTCTCCAATCGGCGCGTGTTCCACAGTACCGGCTGCGAAGTCCGAGCAAACGGATAGTCCAGACTCCCGGTCGTCATCCAATGAACGACCAGTTCCCGCGCATGCGGCGGACTGCACACGCGATGCACTCCGTCTTTCGCAGCAAGATCGTCATGCCATCGCAGGATTTTCAATTTGTCTTCCCATGTGTTCTCGGTTACAAGAAACCATCGATCTTCCGCTATTCGGTGTCCGCCGCAGATCGTGCACACATGTCCGCCGACGCTGTTCATGCCACACCTCGTCTTTCGTCATTTCCCGCCAACCGGCTGGTTGCTGGGGGAAGTAAGTCATTGTGTCGCAAGGAGTTCATCGGTTTCTTTGCTTCTGGAGTCCTGGCCTGGGGAGGAAGCAGCGGCACCATAAGCAAGCCGAGTCCCTTGGTAAATGTCAACGTAACCTGGGGAAAGCACTTATCGCAAAGCCAGTAGTGCTCCAAACGGCGAGGTGCGCGACTCTTACGCGATCCATTTGTCTGGATTTGAGCTTGGGCCTCTTCGCCCTCGCTCTCCACCACGAAGAGTTTGCCTTGGTGCATGCTACGAAAAAGATTTACACACGTCGGATTGGCACACTTGTGGAGCATTGGAGCCCTCGGAAGCTTTCTTACGGGAAAGACCTGGAGGCTGCACGTCGATTGCCGAAGTTGATGAAAGACGAAGCGTGTGGAATGAACAATCTTCGAGCAGAGGGACTTACCCAAGATGACTGGAATGCCGAGGCTAAGTCAGTCTTGCCGACGCCTCGGCATCGCGGATCGACTGTGGAAAGAATTTAGATCAGAAGGCCGGTAACGGCCACAGCAATGCCCACGACACCGAAAACGATTCCCATTAGCCAAAAGAGCTTGCGGCCAGAAAGCAACGTGATCGATGTGATGACCAGAGCGATCTCCAGGATCGCTTCACTCAAGTCAAAACGATCCGCGTGTTTTCGTTCGTGTTTAGCGTCCTCTTCCAGTTCGTGAGCTTTCGCTTCCAGTTCTTTTTGCTCATCACGATAGCGGTCGGCTTCGGCGGCGTATTTGTCATGCAGCTTGGCCGCTTCGTTCGCATCTTTGGAAGCCACAACGGCTGTCAAATCGGCAAATAGGTCGTCAGTATGGCGGCGGATGCTCTTGGCCTGAAAAAAAGCCCACTGGTCGCTAATCTTGTTCTGCAGAATCACTTCCTCGGTATGGGCACGATGTCCGAGCAACGATACGCTTGCCACCAATACCGCAATGATGGCCATGGTCAGCGAGATCGGCGCCAGGCTGGGATCGTGCTCGGCTGCCTCCGCATGTTCCTTCAGTTCCTGCAGTTCGTCGCTCATCGGGCCTCCTCGGCGCACAGGTACACGGACGGTAGAATGTAACGGATTGCCGGTTTCCGTGCAACCCGATATTTCTGTTGTTGACCTTACTCTCCCATCACTTTCACGATCACCCGCTTGTCGCGCTGGCCATCAAACTCGGCATAGAAAATACGCTGCCAGGTGCCAAAATCGAGTTTTCCAGCCGTGATGGGAACGACCACTTCATGATGAATTAAAAGGGCTTTCAGGTGCGAATCCCCGTTGTCTTCACCGGTTTGATGGTGCTGATAGTTTTTGTTGAAAGGCGCGAGCGTTTCCAGCCATTGGTCAATGTCTTCGATAAGGCCGGATTCGTTGTCGTTGACATAAATGCCTGCTGTGATGTGCATGGCCGAAACCAGCACCATGCCTTCTTTTACCCCGCTCTTGCGAACAATGGCTTCAACTTGAGGCGTGATATGAATGTATTCACGATGAGACTTCGTGTGAAACTTTAAGTATTCCGTGGTAACTTTCATGGGATCCTTTGGCCCGGAAATAACGGAACAGATTACGATCGATTGGCTTCAAAGATAGCAGTTTCTAGCGTTTGTCGGCCACGCTTGCCTGCTTGCGTCGTAGGCGTTCGGTTTGCATGTCCTGAACATTTTGTACGACTCGTGCTGAATAAAGTGCCTTGACCCAACGGGTATTTTCCCACTCCGGTTGACGTGCAATTGACGTCTCAAACTCCGACAGGGCCACGTCGGGTTGCTGTGCTTGCCAAAAGGCGACCGCTCTGGCCATGGTCCTGTCCGGAGCGTCGCTGGAGTCATAAGTGGTTGTTAAAGTTTGCAGCGCGTCCGTAAGCTTTCTGTTTTCGATCTGGATCCAGGCCAATTCCGTGGTCATCCGGGCGTTGCCAGGACGTTGTTGCACCGCGTTGCTCGATAATTCCTGGGCGGTGGCGTAATCGCCGGCAAGGTAATACCACCAGCCCAGATTTGCCAGCGATTCGGGCGACCAGTTTGCCTCGATATTGGCGGTTGCTTCCGCAGCGGCCTTACGGGCCAGGGTTGGATCTCCCGCCAGCAGCGCAAGACCAGCCCGCGAAATCTCTAAGTCCTTCGGTTTCTCCCCTTTAATGGACTCTTCCCATTGGCGGAACTCGGCTGTGGCCTGCGCCCGGTCCGCTGCAGCCAACGCGCGCGCATAGAGGTATGCAAAATTCAAGGAGGTGTTGTAGTGATCCAGATCCAGGATTTTGCGATAGGAAGATGCTGCCGTTGCAAAATCCGCCTGGGCAAATTGTGCAGAAGCCAACACTTCAAGCGCATACACCTGGCCGGGTCGCACCAGTAACGACCGGGTGGCGAGTTGCTGGGCCAGCTGATATTTTTTGCTCTCGAGCGCTTCTTTTGCTCGTGCCGTCCAGAAGATGTAGCCGACGGCCAGATCGCGTTCCGGATGGGTCTCCCAATGCTCGCTCGCAAGCAGCTTGCGTATTTGATCGATGCGCTCCGAAGGCAGAGGATGCGATCGGAAATACCCCTCTAAAGTTTGTAGAGCAACGTTCGACAACTCCTGCTGGGGTGTTTTGGCCCGGGATTGATATTCCTCGTACAAGCGCTGGAAGGTCTCAAACATCCGAATCGCGCCGTTGGCTGAGTATCCGGATTCCACCGCCAAGCGCGTGCCCTCGCGATCGGCCTCGAATTCCTGATCTTTGCTGTATCCGGCTTCGAAGACTTCAATAGGCATGCCAATCAATCCACCGAACGGAAGCTTGTGCAACGCCTCCTGTTGCTGAACTCGTTCGGCGCAGTGGTAGTGGTCGATGTGCTCAATTTCATGGCCCATTACAGCGGCCAATTCATCCTCGCTGTCCATGAGGGAAAGAAGTCCCGCGCCGACGAAGACATGGCCGCCGGGAAGGGCAAAGGCGTTGATCAAGTATTTGTCCGGAAGATAGTGAAAACGATATGGCAAGTTGCGATGAGCGTGGGGAGCGAGGCGCGCACCGACCTGGGTCAAGTATTTTTCGATTTCGAGAATGTCGGAATCTCTGGTTCGGTCGTCAGCCAGAAGGTACTCGCTGGTCAACTCGTTGCCAATCCGAATCTCTTCCTCGTCCGACATGCGGGTGAAGCTGACTGGCATGCGGGTGAGTTCCTGCTCGGTATCGGCAACCAGATAGAGCACGGCCGCGGGGCCGGGAGGCACGTCTACCTGGTGACGCTCGCTGACGACAATGGCCGCGAGTCCCAACAGCAAGATCCCCGCAAATGCAATCCAGTGCTTCATAAATATTGGCGCAAAGCCTCGCGATTCCTGGTATAGAGGAAGGAAACCAGCAACAACGCGCCGCCGAGAACGATCAGCGTAAGATAGCGGTCGCGCGGATTCAGTCCCCAAATATCCACGATCAGGATCTTTCCGACGCACAGTAACAACAAGCCAAGACCGGAAAGACGGAAGCTGCGCTCGCCCACCCAGAGCGCGAAGAGAAAAATCGCCACGCCTTCCACTCCCCACGAGACGGTGACCATTCCATGTCTCATCTCCAGAGCCAGCAGTACTGTCAGCAAGGCAATGGCAATGAAGAAGAAAATCTGTTCCGGACGTTTTCCCGCCGATTGCAATATCCCTACAATCCCCGTGTCCAAAGTTGCCTCATCTTGGTTGCGCAGGCGAAATGCGAATGGGAGCGACAGGAAAAGCAGCGCGACCGCCACGCCCACGCAAAGAATGCGGCTTTCCCAAACCGAGGACGCGGGGAAATAACTGCGCTGATAAAAATTATGCAATGCAGTCCGGAAAAGCACGCCACATCCGACCAGAAGAGCTTGATGCAGGAATACACGGCGGCCACTCTGCCATGCCAGAATCATGAGAACGAAGACGAGCCCTGCCCAGGCTGCTGCAACCCAATCCGCCGGGATTTCGAAGCGCATTAACGAGGCAATGGTTATGGTGCCGAGGTAACAGAAGAGTTCCGTAACCTTGCTTTTGCCTTCCAGAGAAGACAGTTCGGCCTGGCTCTCGTGCAATCGCCAGTACGCGTAGAAAAAAGCCAGGACGATTGGTACCACAGTGTAGAAGCGGGGACTAAGCTCTCCGGGATTACCCGAAGCGTTGAGATTCACATAGAAAATGCGCAGGAAGCCGGCGAGGAACGCCAAATAGGCTTGCAGCCGAAGAGACAGCGATTTGCGGGTTAGTCCAAGTTCGAACAGAAGCATCCCGCCAAGCATCCAGGCCACGGCTACACCGACGGGTCGCAATTCGTACCAAGCTAGAAGCGCGAGAAGGAAGGATGGGATCCAGATGTGGGAGTGGTGGATGATTGCTTCCCAGTTGTATGAGTAGCCAGTCTCTTTCCGATCACGGATGGGCACGACTTCCTGCCAGCTCCAGCGAGACGTGATATACAGCAGGACCGCGACTAGCGAAATTGTCATAAGCCGCAAGGTCACGCCGTGGAATGCTGTGGTGGCATCCAGATTGATGGCCAGCGCGCGGATGACGGATGCCAAGGCCAGGAAGTTGGCTTGATAACCCAGATCTGGGATAGTGAAGCGTCGTCCCAGCCACGCCAATCCGAGACCTAACGCGGCCCAGGCGACGGCCGTCCAGGCTTCGGGGAAGGCAATCCATAAGCCCACAAATGCCATCAGCGCGGCGATGTAAGACAGGCGGCGCATCACCAACCGGTCGAACTCGACAGTGAACAGAGCGCTCCAGCGCCGGAACACCCAATGTGCGTTGGCGTAGAACACGGCGGCGGCCACCGCAAAGATAAGCGCCAGATGGAAATCGCTGTGGACATAGGCATCATCCATGCGCATGCCATAGATCTTTGCGGCATCCACGCTGAGCATTTGGCCGGCAACCAAGCCCGCAGCCAGTAAGCCCAAGCGGCGAAAGATAATCTCTCGGGTCCAAACCCCGATCAGGAGAAGGGCTTCCGCTTCCACTAGCCAAAGCACCGACAACCGGGTTCCGGAATAACGGAACGGAAAAGCGGCGATCAGCAGAACAGCGCCGAGCGTGGAGAGAACAATGACGGCGCTGCGGCGGCGTCGTGTGACCGGCAATTGCCCGAGCAAAGCTTCAATCCCGCCAATTGCCAGGAGCGCCCAGAAAGCCCACTCGGGATGGGTGGACTGGTACTTGAAAAGCAGCAGCAACAGGACCGTGTTCAGGAGAGCGGCTGCAGTCGAAATGCGTTCCTTATAGTCGTTGCTAGGGCAGCGGAACACGTAGGAGAGGCGGAAGATTGCCCAGTAGAGTGTCAGAATCCCGGCGCTGGCGGCAAATTCCGGGAACGGATGCCGATGCCCGTTCATGGGCTCAATAATGGGCCGCAGCCACAGGTAGTGGTTCAAATAGCTGGCCAGAATGCCGAAGATTTCCAGCTCGAACCACTGCATTTTTCCGACGATGACTACCAGCCCGGCAGCTAAAACCGCGCCCGCAGTGAGGCTATACACGGTGTCATGGCTGATGGCGACGGTCAGGAAAGCCAGCAGGAATGCCAGGCCGGTAACAACTTGGGAGCGATAGCGCAGGGTGTGCCAAACCATGACCGCAGCGACCGCGAGCATGAGCACGAGGTCCACAGTTTGTGACGGGAGCACGTGCGTGGCGGGCACGTGATACATGGCGTAGGTGGTGAAGAACAGAAGCGCCCATCCGCCGCCGATCGCAGCACGGGCCAAAATCCGATAGCGATCGTGGCGCTCGAACCAGATGCCGATCCCCAACATCACAGCACTGACGATGTATCCAACCAGCACTTTTCCTGCGGGCCCAAGGGTCTTGAGTTGATAAGCGAGGAAAAATGCAATGCCGATCACCAGAAGAATGATGCCAAGTTTGTTCAGCCAATTAGTCCCGAGCGTCTCCTCGAGATTGAGGGCAGATTTGAAGCCATCGAAGAAAGAGGAAGCGGATTCCACCTGGGCGAAACGCGGAGACGCGGGTGGCGGGACGGTTTGGCCTTCGGTAGGTGGTCCGGGCTGCGGAAGAGAAGTAAGCGGAACGAGTAGCGGCGGCCCCTCTGTTCTTTGTTCTATCCAGGACTCTGCTGCAATACGCTCCGGAGTTGGTTCTGAGGCAACTGGCTGGACGGGAGGCGACACCGGCAGAGGAACTGCAATTGGACGCGCCGCAATCAAGGGAGTTGTCGCAGGAGCTCTTGTTTCCGCCGCAACCTTTTCGATAGTCGGACTTCGAACCGTCTTCCTTAGTTCGTCAAGAGCACCTTCCACATTAAAGATACGGTCGGACAGAGTCTTCCAGCGTCGTTCGTCCTCCTCCCGGTTACGTTTGCGCTTGACATGGCTGCGCCACAGCAAGATCCATGGGCCAAAGAGCACCAATAGAGCCACGCCGATATAAACAATAAAATCCATTCCGAACAATATCTTTGTGCCTGGTTAGACGAACGGCGGGATTCTACTACTGAATGGGGGTATAAGCCACAAGCATTGACAGGCCCGATTCTGTGGGTCGAAAGAGGTTAGCGGAGCGATTCTTCCACTTCATCGATCCAGCCGGGACGTTTCAGGATTTCGCGCGGCTTGGGGCCGTCGGCGGGGCCGACGATGCCGTCGCGTTCCATGAGATCGATGAGATGAGCGGCGCGGCCGTAACCGATGCGCAAACGACGCTGCAACAGGGAAGTGGAAGCCTTGCCGAATTCCAGGACGAGACGGATGGCATCTTCGAACATGGGATCGTTGTCTGTTTCGCCGTCTTCGCCATTGCCGCCAGCAGGACCGCCTTCGTGTTCGTCTCTGGGGGCCTGCAGGAATTTCTCTTCATATTCGGCCGTGCCCTGAGCGCGCCAGAATTCGACGACTTCGGCGATTTCCTTTTCCGTGACGAACGGCGCATGCAGGCGGTGGACGCGGGCCGAGCCTGAGGGAAGATAGAGCATGTCGCCGCGTCCCAGCAGGGCTTCGGCGCCGTTGGCGTCAAGAATGGTGCGTGAGTCCACTTTAGTAGCAACGCGGAATGAAATACGGGCCGGGAAGTTGGCTTTGATCAAGCCGGTGATTACGTCGACTGATGGCCGTTGCGTCGCCAGAACTAGGTGAATGCCGACGGCGCGTGCCATCTGCGCCAGGCGCGTGACCGACTCTTCCACATTGCCGGAGTCGAGCATCATCAGGTCGGCTAACTCGTCGATGATGATGACGATGTAGGGAATTGGACGATCGTCGGCGTTATCGCCAAACAGGCTGGGGGTGACGACATCATCGAACAATCTGTTGTATTGATCGATATTGCGAACGCCTTTGGCAGCCAGCAGCTTTAAGCGGCGTTCCATCTCCCGTACGGCATTGCGCAAAGCATTCGCCGCCAGCTTGGGTTCCGTAATGATGGGCGTGAACAAGTGCGGCACGCCTTCATAGTTGCCTAGTTCCAAGCGTTTCGGATCGACCAGAATCAATCGCACCTGATCAGGCGTTGCCTTATACAGAATGGACATGATCATGGCGTTGATCGCCACGCTCTTGCCAGCGCCTGTGGAACCGGCGATTAGCAGATGCGGCATTCCAGCGAGATCGGCGGTAACGATGCGTCCGTTGATGTCTTTTCCCAGCGCTAATGTGATCTTTGACTTGGTGCCGAAGAATTCCGGCGACTCGATGTTTTCCCGCAGCCAGATAATTTCGCGTGTGCTGTTCGGCACCTGAATGCCCACGGTGGATTTACCCGCCATGCGTTCGATCAGAATGCTTTCGGCTTTCAGGGCGAGGCAGAGGTCTTCCGTCAGATTGGTGATCCGGCTGTATTTGATGCCAGCTTCGGGCTTGAATTCGAACGTTGTGACCACCGGGCCGGGATTGATCTGCGTAATCTGCCCGTGAACATCGAACTCGGCGTACTTGTCGGTGAGGACCTGAGCCAGCAGTTTGAGTTCGTCGGCATCGATGGCCTGTTGTTCGTCGGCGCGATGGAGCAAGCTGCTAGGCGGCAGCTTGTAGCCTCCGGCTGCGCGCGGCAACGTCGTTTTGGCCTGATGATCGGCGTCGGCCCGCTGCATGACTTCGGGTGCGGGCGATCCTTCTGACTGTGGCACGGCAGATTGCACTTCGCGGTGCTCTTCTTCGAATGTGCGGTCAATCCCGGTTCGCACCGGTTCCGGCGCGCGTGCCTGCGGGACAGCTCGGGCGGGAACCATCTGGGCGGTGATCACGGGCTTAGGCGAAGCACGGCGTTTTTCAAGGTCCTTTTGCATGGCCTTCTTGGCGCGTGCTTCCCGCCAATCCTGCCAGCGATTCCATAAGGCGACCACGAAGGCGAACCGCGTGGGTGCCCAAACTTGCATCGCGGAGAAGGAAAACGCAGTCGAGAGATAAAGCGCGACCGCCAGGACGGTGGCGCAAACAATGTATGCGCCCGCCAGATTGAAGTAATGAATCAGGAAATCGCCGACGATCCTGCCCAGCAGACCTTCAATCGGAATCAGGCGCATCCAGCGCATGTGACCCGGCAGCAGGGCCAGGAGAGCGGGAACAAACATCACCAGCCAGACTCCACCTAAAGACTTGGCCACCGGCGAGGGAACTTTGCGCGAGCGGAACCAGCGCATCCCCAATACGCCCGCGAACACAGGCAGCAGAAATGCCCCGATCCCGAAGAATTGCAGTAGAACGTCGGAAATCAAAGCGCCGACCACGCCAATCCAGTTGCGCGCCGCATGCGAACCGGTGAGGATCGAGGCGCTGTTTAACGAAGGATCCAGCGGCGAATAGGAAGCCAGAGCGAGAAAAAGGAGGAGCGCGGAGACACACAACAGGAACCCAATCAGCTCATTGAGCCGCTTGTTGTTGGTCGGAGCGAATATGCGGGAAGCAAACTTCATGGGGCGTATTTCGCAGCACGCAGGAGACACGTTTCCAGCGGTGCCGACCTACGCCAGAGCCTTTTAATTATGCCAAGAAGTTGTCACTTCTAACAATGGGGGAATTGGTCAGAAGTTATCGAGTTGGCTTCCCGTGCAGGGTTTTGCAATGTTTATCCCACCATTTGCGAGGCAAATGCCAGCACCAATGCACCAACAATGATGCGGTAAATCGCAAAAGGGGCGAATCCGCGCTTGCGCACGTAACCCATGAACCAGGCGACGGCAAGATAAGCCACTAAGAATGACACAACGAAACCGATCGCCAGGACCACCCATCCGTGCTGATCAATCTGAGAGACCCCGATTGGGTTCGCATTTTTCCCATGCAGCGATTTAAGCAAGTCATAGCAGGTGGCGACGACCATGGTTGGGATGGAAAGAAAGAATGAGAATTCCAGCGCAGCCGCGCGCGATATCCGAGCCACTTGGCCGGCCGCGATCGTTGACATGGATCGCGACGTTCCCGGAAAAACTGCGGACAGAATTTGGCAAGCACCGATCCAGATGGCCTGCGTCAGGCTGATGTCTTCCATTTTCCAGGTGTGGATACGGCCTTCGCCAGTTGGGCCTGCGGCTTCGGACTTCGCATTCCATGCATCTACGAGCCACATGACGATGCCGCCGATCAGCAACGCGGCGCCCATGATGCGCAAATTTTCCAAATGCTTGCCGATAATTTTGGTCAACAGGAACGCAGGAATCGCCGTCACCACGAAGGCCACCATCGTCAAGCCCAAGGGATGCGTAAGCACGGTCTTGTCACCTCGTTCGCCGCCGGGAAATGTCGAAATAAGTTTGGCAATGCGGCTACGGAAGTAAACTGGCAGACACAGAATCGCGCCCAGTTGAATCACGATGGTGTACATCTTCCAGTAGCCATCGGAGAGGCTAATGTGAAAAAGCGATTCCGCGATGCGCAGATGAGCCGTCGAACTGACCGGCAGAAATTCCGTAAGTCCTTCGATAATCCCTAGAACCAGGGACAACAAATAATCGTGCAAGCGTCCTCCGGAGGGTGAGTGCAGAAAGTATGGCAGAAACCGATGTGCCGTTGTACTTGCAACTCTGGTTCGAGGGCGGCGGCGTTACTCCTGCGAATTTCCGTAGGTAGGCACACCTTGCTCGATAAGATACAGCAAACGTTGAGCGCGCGCACCCCAATCGCCTTGCGAAGGCTGTTCGATCACTCTGTGGGCCAGGGCGACGGCCTTGGATTTTGATTCTTCCGACTTTTTCGCCTGTTCTTCTGTTTTGTAGATTTCGATCAGTGCTGACCAACGATAGGCCGCGTCATACAGCGCCTCGGCCACGGCGGGAGACTGAGGATGGTCTTTCGCGTAGTTCTCATATATCTCAGCTTCTTTCATCGGACACTTCGATGCACCCAGCCAATCGCCGCACAATTTATTGTCGATCAAGTGAAACGACGCCAGGTCCGCCCACTTGGTGCCGGGAAACTTTTTTATCACTTCCTTCATGAACCTTTCGTTCATCCCCTGGCGTAAATAGGCGTCTTCCTCTTTTGCTGAAGGCCGCGACATCACGTCAGCTTTTTCAATCTGCCAGCGAATGTCCGCCGAACGATACATGGCTTCCGCCGCCAGCGGCGACTTGGGGAAGTATTCTGCGGTTCGGTAATAAAGACGCAACGCATCATCGGCCGCTCCCCGGCGTCCATTGCGCCGGCTGGCCTGGTCCTCGGAATCGATTGCCTCGCCAAAGAGAATCTTATCTCCGTCCGCGAGCGAGTCCCGTACTACACCTTTATCGAGAATCCACCCCGTAACCACTTGGGGCTCTTGCTCATCGTCGTTGGTGGCTTTAATCCCGAGCGTGGCCTCGACATGCACCCAATTGGGGATGGTCTCCATGATGACCAGCTCTCGCCCACGCTCGACCTCCCTCATTTTGGCTGAGTTGGTATCGGGGGAAACATAGAGCGTGGCCACGCGGACGATGGTGGCCCGCAGCACGTCCGCAGAAGCCGTGGTGCTCAGCAGCCCGGTGCTCAGCAAGATCAGGAATCCAATAACCAAATTTCGTTTCATGATTTAATTCGTTATGTCGCTTAGTTTGTTGGATGCATGAGTTGCGCCAGCAGCTGTGGATCGATATTCCCACCACTGATCACCGCGACATTCAGTTTAGTCCTGGGCAACTGATCGCGGTGAAACAGGAACGCCGCCACGGCCACGGCGCCGCTCGGTTCGGCCACTGTTTTCGGATTAGCCGCCAGCCGGCGCATCGCTTCCTGGATCTCGGCTTCGGTCACGGTCACGATATCGTCTACGTATTTCCGGATGTGCTCGAAATTAATCGGTCCAATGCTCTGCGTACGCAGGCCATCCGCTTGGGTGCGAGAAACCTCATCGGCCGGGAATTCCACGATCTTTCCCGCCCGCAGGCTGGCCTGGGCATCGGCCGCCAATTCCGGTTCCGCGCCAATAATCTTCACGGATGGCTTGGTCAGCTTAACGGCCGTCGCGATCCCACTGATCATGCCGCCGCCGCCGACCGGAGCGAGAATGGTTTCGACATCGGGCAAATCCTCGAGAATCTCGAGGCCAATGGTGCCCTGGCCAGCGATAATTTTCTCGTCGTTATAGGGAGGAACGATGACATATCCATGCTGGGCTGCCAGTTCTTCGGCTTTGAGCTGGCGCTCCAGGCTACCGGGCCCCACCAGTATGATCTCCGCACCTAGGGCTGCGGTTGCCTCGCGCTTGATCTTCGGTGCATTATTCGGCATGACGATCACCGCTTTTACCACCAACGCCCGCGCCGAGTAGGCAACTCCTTGCGCATGATTGCCGCTGGAATAGGTGATCACTCCGCGTTTGCGCTCTTCTGGAGATAGAGACGCGATCTTGTTGTAAGCCCCGCGCAGTTTGAATGCCCCGATGGGCTGCTGGTTCTCGGGCTTGAGGAAAAGCTGGCGGTCGCCTGGAGCAGAACCAGTCACGTGGATACCCGATTCGATCAAATGAGTACGAGTAGCCACGCCTTGAAGTCGGGTCTGTGCCGCACGAATGTCATTCAGTGTGACGATGATGGTTCTCCTCGAATCGATAAGCGGATGATGCCCCGGCCACAGTCGAGGGTGCCTTTTTCGTGAGTTTTTTGCAAGGGCAGTAGAGTGCGGCTCCGGTTTGACAAACCCTGGGCAGGATTGCGGTATTATCTTTTCGGGGAGAAAACGGATGCTTTCGACTTCAAGAACCTTTGCGATCTGTGTATTACTGACCTGCATAAGTGCGGCCTTGGCTCAAACTAACGATGCGCCCGCACAAACCTTCTCACCCGTTCCCGGGCTCGACAAAACTTTGATGGATACGACCGCGGATCCCTGCGTCGATTTCTATCAGTATGCATGCGGTAATTGGAGCAAAAAGCATCCTATCCCGAGCGATTCTCCCTATTCCGACCAGTTTTATAACCTCGAGCAATATAACCGGCAGGTGCTGCACGCGATATTGGAGAAAGCTGCGGCGGACACTTCGACAACGGATGCGAACACCCGAAAGATTGGAGATTATTACGCTAGTTGCATGGACGAAGCGGCGGTCCAGAAAAAGGGGCTGGCGCCGTTGCAGCCGGAATTGGATCGCATCAATGCGTTGACCAGTAAAGACAAGTTGCCGGCATTGCTGGCTCACTTTCAACTCATCAACGTGAATGCGTTTCTGGGATTTGGATCACAGCAGGATTTTAAAGATGCGACGCAGACGATTGCCGTTTCCGCCCAGGGTGGACTTGGTCTGCCGGAGAAAGATTATTACTTTCGCACGGGCGCGAAAGATGAAGAGATCCGCAAACAGTACCTGCAGCATGTGACCAACATTTTGAAGCTACTCGGCGCGAACGACGCACAGGCGGCAAGCGACGCGGCAGCGATCTTGAAACTGGAAACTGCGCTGGCGAATGTTTCACTCGATATCACTTCCCAGCGCGATCCGCACAAGGTCTACCACATGATGCCGGTTGCAGACCTGCAGGCGCTTACTCCGTCCTTCAATTGGGAGCATTTTTATGCCAAGTCGGGGTCGCCGGCGTTCACCGAGATCAACGTCGCCGAGCCGGAATTTTTCAAAGGATTGAACCAGGTGATCACCGACACGGACCTGCCGACCATCAAAGCGTATCTGCGCTGGCAGCTGGTTTCCTCGACTGGCGGATTAATCCTGCCCAAGGCTCTCGATGAAGAGAAGTTCGATTTCTATGCACGCAAACTCGCGGGCACGCAGGAACAAGAGCCTCGTTGGAAGCGCTGCGTCCGTAGCACGGATAACGCCTTGCCGGAAGCGCTCGGAAAAGCCTACGTCGAACAACAGTTTCCGGCGGCTAGCAAGGTGAAGGCGCTGCAGATGATCCACGATATTGAATCAGCCATGGATCGCGATATCGATTCGCTCGATTGGATGAGCGCAGCCACCAAAGGTCGCGCGAAAGAGAAGCTGCACTTGATCGCCAATAAAGTTGGATATCCCGACAAATGGCGCGACTATTCGAAGTTGCAGATCGAGCGCGATGACGCCTTCGGAAATAATCTACGAGCGGCGGAGTTTGAATCGCTGCGGCAGTTGGCGAAAATAGGAAAGCTCGTCGATCGAGACGAGTGGATTACCTCTACGCCGACGGTGAACGCGTTTTATAACCCCAGCATGAACGACATCAATTTTCCGGCCGGCGTAATGCAGCTGGCATTTTTCGATCCGTCACAAGCGGATTCGTTGAACTATGGACACATCGGCCTGTTCATGGGTCACGAGATCACCCACGGTTTCGACGATCAAGGCCGCCAGTTCGACGGCCACGGCAACCTGCAAGACTGGTGGACCAAAGAAGATGGCGAGAAGTTCACCGAGAAAGCGCAATGCATTGTTGACGAGTATTCGCAATTCAGCGTGGGTGACACCAAGATTAACGGCAAGCTCACACTCGGTGAAAACACTGCTGACAACGGCGGCATGCGATTGGCCTATATGGCGTTCCTGGCGCGGGCAGCCGAGGAACACATTGATTTGAACAAACAGTCCGCTGATGGCTACACGCCCGTACAACAGGTTTTCCTGGGGTTCGCCCAGGATTGGTGCTCGGTGTGGAGTCCGGAGCTGGAGCGGCTTATCGCGACCACCGATCCGCATTCTCCGGACCGCTTTCGGGCGAATGGCGTACTGGTGAATACGCCTGAGTTCGGAAAGGCCTTTAGTTGCAAGGTTGGCCAGCCTATGGCGCCAGCGAAGGTGTGCCGGGTGTGGTGATCGGCTTGGAGTTGTTCCGTTAGTGGGACGACACGGATCCCCGGCCCGCGCGCGGATCATTTTTCTTCAAAATGAAGGACAAGGCAAACATAATGAGAGCCGCGATGCCGAGCACCCAATAGGTGTCGATGTAGGCCAAAGCGGCTGCCTGCGCCTGAACCGTGGCATAGACGCGAGCGAAGGCCTGCTGCTGCGCGCTGTGCGGATTCAATCCTGCGTGAGTGAGCTTTTGAACCAGGCCGTTTATTGCATCTCTGAATCTCGTGTTCCCCATGCCTAAGCCCGTGACCAGCCGCGCCTGGTGAAATTGTGATCGCCGCACGATCATGGTTGTCACAACCGATGTGCCGACGCTGCTTCCGATATTTCGGGTGAAGTTGACCAGGCCGGCGACCGCGTTGCTCTTGTCCTGGCTGATCCCGATGTACGCAACCGTCGTGGCCGGCACAAAAATAAATCCCATCGGCAAATACTGGCCGATGCGCAGCAACGTAGCGGAACGGAAGCTCATCAACAGATCCAGATTTTGCGTGGACAGATACATGCCGATCGCCAGAGTGAACCACCCGAACGCGATGAGATAACGCGACTGGAAAGTTCCGATCAGGCGTCCGACGAGAGGCAACTCGATCAGGAGCAACACCGCCGACGCCGAGAGCACCATTCCCGCCGACTGGGCCGTATATCCCATCAAGGTCTGAAGAAACTGCGGCATTAGGACGGTCGTTGCGAACGAAACGGCGCCTACCATGAACATCATCATGTTGGCGGTGGCGAAGTTCGTGTTCTTGAAGAGACGTACATCGACAATGGGGTCCTTGTGAAACCACTCATAGAGGATCAGGGCGGTCAGGCATAGGCCAGCGGTGATCGCCAATATGGTGATGAAATCGGACCCAAACCAGTCGTCCTCCTGCCCCTTGTCGAGCATAATCTGCAGCGCAGCGACTCCGAGTGCAAGCAATGAAAATCCAACGTAGTCGAGTTTGATCTCGGACCTCTTTCGGCGAATCACGTGCGGCGGATCCTCGACCAGGCGATAGACGAGCACCAACGCGAGAAGACCCACCGGCAGATTGATCAGGAAGATCCACCGCCAGGATGCAACATCTGTAAGCCAACCACCGAGGGTCGGCCCAATAGCAGGAGCGCAGACCGCTGTAATTCCATAGATCGAAAATGCCAGGCCGCGTTTTTCCGGCGGGAAAGTGTCTGCCAGAATCGCCTGCGCCATGGGCTGCAGGCCTCCGCCTCCTGCACCCTGGAGCACGCGGAAAAGCAAAAGAGACCCGAGGCTGGGAGCGAGTCCGCAGAACAGGGAACTGACGGTGAAAATACCCATACACGTCATGAAGAAGCGCTTGCGTCCGAATAAACTGACGAGCCAGCCGGTAATGGGAAGAACGATCGCGTTGGCAACCAGATACGACGTGAGCACCCAGGTACTCTGATCATTGCTGGCGCCAAGATTCCCGGCAATATGGGGCAGCGCGACATTGGCGATGGCCGCGTCCAGCACTTCCATGAATGCCGCTAGTGAGACCGTCACCGCAATCAGCCAGGGATTGCCCGCGGGACGCCAGATCGCCGGTTCCGCGCCGGATGCGATTGCCGTACTCATCGCATATTCACGCGGGATTCCGTCGCATTTTGGATGCTGGATTGCAAGACCTGGATTTCGTCGAGAGCGACCATGATTCGGCTTTCAGGAGATGACATTCCATGTAGCCTTAGTCGTCGGTTGTTTGTCAATTCCCCGCGAGACAGTCTGGCGCCGCAACGCAGAAGAGCGAGGGCGTCAACCACTCTCGAAGGTGTCCCATTCAAGCTCCACTTGAGCGGGGATTTTTCTTCCGAGGGATGCACGGCACCGTTAGGAAGGGTAAAGTCTAAAGGCGGTACATCAATGTAAACTGCACGAACGTGGTGATTGATCGATTGTGCATTCCCGAGGTGTCGGGCACAAAAGCCTGGTGAAACTCGCAGATCCTCAACTGTTTCTCGGTAGTAAAGTTGGGTGGCTAAATCCCCGCCCAAGCGGAGCTTGGACGGGGCACCCTCGAGAGTAGAAAAGAATTAGATTTCCAAAATCACCGGCATGATCAGGGGCCGTTTCTGGGTTTGCTTGGAGATGTAGCGCTTGAGGTCGGTGCGGATTTTTTCTTTGATTACGCCGTAATCTCTTTTCTCTTCGTCGCTGGATAGCTCCAGCGTCTCCAGAAGGATTTGGCGGGCGCCTTCCATGAGTCCCTCGTCGCCGGTGTTGAAGCCGCGAGTTACGATTTCCGGTGTGCTCTCGACTCGTCCCGTGAGTTTGTTGATGGCGATGATGGGCAGCACGATGCCGTCTTCGCTGAGGTGGCGGCGATCTTTCACGATCAAGTCTTCGACTACGTCGGTACGGGATCCGGAATCGATGCAGACGCGGCCTACGTTGACGCGTCCAGCTTTGCGCGCGCCTAGTTCGTCGAATTCGAGAACGTCGCCGCTTTCGATCAGAATCGCCTGTCCCACCGAGCCCTGCATGGCGCCGGCCATTTCCGCATGCAGTTTCAACTGCCGGTATTCGCCGTGGATGGGAATGAAATATCTCGGCTTCACCAGATTGATAATCAGCTTCAGCTCTTCCTGGCTGGCATGTCCGCTGACATGGATGGGTGGGAAGGAGCCATCGTCATAAATGACGTGCGCCTGCCGACGGAAGAGGTGATCGATCATGCGATAGATGCCTTTTTCGTTGCCCGGAATGATGCGCGAGGAGAGCACGACGGTGTCGCCCTTTTCTATCTTGGCGTGTTTGTGGTTGTCCACTGCCGCGCGTGACAGGGCGGACATGGGCTCGCCCTGCGTACCGCTGATCAGCACGCAAATTTTTTCCGGGGGATAATTTTTCAATTCGCCAGGATGAATTAATAATCCTTCGGGAATTTCGATGTAGCCCAGGTCTTCGGCGATTTCCGCCGAGTTGTTCATGGAGCGGCCCAGAAATGCAATCTTGCGTCCGTGTTCCCAAGCCATCTCGACTGCGAGTTTTATGCGATGGATGGACGAGGAAAAGCAGGAAATAAACAGCCGACGCTTGGTGTGCACAAACACTTCGTCGAACTTGCGGCGCACCGCCCGCTCACTGGGTGTGTATCCCTTGCGCTCGACGTTGGTCGAATCCTGAAACAACGCCAGTACGCCTTCTTTGCCATACTCGGCAAAGGCGTGCAGATCGAAAAGCTTGTTGTCGGTAGGGGTGGGATCGACTTTGAAATCGCCGGTATGAATGATCACCCCCAGCGGCGTATGCACGGCGATGGCGACGCAATCCACCAGGCTGTGAGTGACGCGGATGGGATGGATGGTGAACGGCCCAAGCTTGAAGCGTTCACCTGCCCGCATCTCATGCAGAACGGCATCTTCGAGCAAGCCGTGTTCCTCCAGCTTGTCTTCGACATACGCCAGCGTGAACTCGGTGCCGTAAACCGGCACATTCAGTTCGGAAAGGACGAAAGGCAATGCGCCGATATGATCTTCGTGTCCATGAGTGAGAACGATCCCTCGCACCTTGCTGCGGTTCTCGATCAGGTAGGAGATGTCAGGGACAACAATGTCGACGCCGAGGAGTTCGGCTTCGGGGAACATGAGACCGGCGTCAATGACAATAATGTCATCATTCCAGCGGACGGCCATGCAGTTCATTCCGAACTCGCCGAGGCCGCCCAGGGGCACAATATGCAGTTTTCCAGTTGGCATTTTAAGTATTGATGCTAGCACAGGAAGGCAGCAGAGCACGTATCACGGATGAGGTCATGAGACGTGCCAACTCCGGAAGGGAACTGGTTTTTGCCGTCTCAATGGCGTAACTTCTAATCAGATGGCGGAACAATTATCCAAATCGTGGCTTCGCCGGCGCATGGAGAATGGGCTGCGTCGTGGGTTTCTGCACGCTTACGAAACGGTGCGAGTCGATCCCTCCCGATTTCTTCTGCAACTTCGTTCCGCCTATGGATTGCCGGTCACCAGCTTTCAAGGACTCCATTCGGTGGATATGCGTGTTCTTGACGATGTTGCGGAGAAAATAGTTCGTGGTGGCATGAAAGTCGCAGCTGTTGAAGGAGCCGGACTTGGACTTGGCGGCTTGATCACGATTGTGCCTGATCTCGGAATTCTGGCGGGGATCACGTTGCGGACCATCCAGAAACTTAGCCTGCTCTACGGTTTCGAGTTCAACACCGATGACGAGACCGCCGAGCTTTGGATTGCTGCCGCCAGTGCCGCTGGCGTGGACATCAGCCGCGAACTGGTGGAAAAAGAAGTTATCAGCAAATTTGTTCCGCGGGTAATCCAGAGAATTGCCGTCAAGGCCAGCACGGAAGTAGTGGAGAAGTGGGCGGGACGAGTGATTCCGCTGATCAGTTCCGTACTTGGCGCGGGATTGAATTATTACTTCGTGCGGGCCTGGGGAAAGCGGGCCGGATCGCATTTTCGCCAGCGACATTTGGAGCTGCGCAGCCGCATGCTGGCAACGGGGAATCGAGTGATTGATGCCGCGCCGGTTAGCCGGTTGTCATCTTAAACCAGCTTCTAGCTTCTAGCTCCTGGCTAAATCTAGCGCAGCCACTCTTCCAGTTCCGTTCCTTGATCGGTCTTCTCGTCGCGATACTTCACGATCACCGGCGTATAGAGCGACAGATTCCATTCTTCGCCTTTTCCCTTTTTCACCGCTCGTGATCCGGGGACGACGACAGCATTTTCCGGTACCTCAAGTGCGTGATCTTCCGTGGCGCGATACACTTCTCCGCGCACCAGATCGTAAAGCGGAGTGGAACGGGTCAGGATTGTGCCGGCTCCCAGCACGGCCCGCGTCCTCACCAGCGTGCCTTCATACACGCCGCAGTTGCCGCCGACCAACACATCATCTTCGATTACCACGGGAGAGGCATTAATTGGCTCGAGGACGCCTCCAATTTGGGCCGCCGCACTGAGATGTACCCGCTTGCCGATCTGCGCGCAAGAACCGACCAGCGCGTGGGAATCGACCATGGTGCCTTCGTCCACGTATGCGCCCACATTGATAAACATGGGCGGCATGCAAATTACCGTAGGCGCGACATAGGCGCCCAGCCGCACTGACGATCCTCCGGGCACGATACGTACGCGATCGCGGACGGTGAATCGGCGGGCAGGGAAGGTGTCTTTATCGACAAAGGAGAGGCTGGCGTCCTGCGCCATCTCACTGAGTTCGCCCAGGCGAAAACCCAGTAGAATGCCCTGTTTCACCCAAATGTTTACGATCCAGCGTCCGTCGATTTTTTCCGCGGCGCGAATCTTGCCCTGGGTGAGTTCGTCGCGGAAGTCCATAAAGATCTGGCGCGCATCAGGATTACGTTCCACTTCACCGAGAGAGGCCAGGCGTTCAATCGAAGCTTTGAGGGATTGCATCAGTGGCAAGTATAGAGGAATTTCAGATTGTTGATTCTAGATTGCAGATTTGCAAACCTTTGATCACACGTTTCTCAATCTGCACTCTTAAATCTACAATCTCAAATGCACTTGCATTCGCTGCGAATCAGCACGTTCTGCATGCCATGCGAGGTCTCCCGCGCCTCACCTATGGTTGCGTAGGGGCCATGCCAGCGCGCGTGGTTGGGATCGTGGCCAGATGGGCGTCCCTTGCCGTGGTTGCACTGTCCGCAAGTGGAACGATGCAGAACAATTTTGTGCGGCCCCGCAAGCCAGTTTTCGTAGACGTAAAAACTCGCCGGTTCGTGGGCTGCGGGCTTGGCGATAAGTCCGGCGTCGGCGGCAATCTTCTGCAGCTTGGATCGTGTATCGCGACGCATGGGAAGCAGGGGCAGCCGGTAAACTTCCTCAATTTTTCCCATCATGGCCAGCACGGCCTTTACTGGCAGCGGGCTGGATTCGATGAAATTTGCCTGCATCAGAGGCAGGAATTTGCGCATGACTTTGCGCGCCGCGTCCCAATCGTTGTTCATGGCAGACCGGATCATTCCAGCCATTTCGCCTGGGATTTCGTTGGAGGCCACCGAGATCAGCCCCACGCCGCCCAGCGCGATCACGGGCAGAGTGACGGCATCGTCGCCAGATAAAACCGTAAAGCTTGCCGGCACCAGATTGCAGACTTCGGCGATCTGATTCATGATGCCGCTGGCTTCTTTTACTCCGGCAATATTTGGAATTTCCGTTAATCTTGCGAGCGTCGCTGGTTCAAGATTTGCTCCGGTGCGCCCGGGCACATTGTAGAGAATGATCGGCTTTTCGATGGCTTCGGCGATGGCGCGAAAGTGCTGGTACTGGCCCTCCTGCGTGGGCTTGTTGTAATACGGGCTGGCGGTGAGGATGAAATCCACACCCGGCCGCGCCGCCACTTCTTTGGCCTTTGCGACCGCTTCTCGGGTCGAGTTGGAAGTCGCACCTGCGACGATGGGGACACGTCCCGCCACGACTTCAATGGTGATATCGATCACCTGAAGCCACTCGTCGTGCGAAAGCGTGGGCGTTTCGCCGGTGGTGCCGCAGGGGACCAGAAAATCAATGCCGGATTCCACCTGCCATGCGACCAGATTGCGCAGGGCGGTCTCGTCGATGGAGCCGTCCTGTCGGAAGGGAGTGACTAACGCCGTACCGCATCCACGGAGTTGCATACCACTAAGATAACGCTAATGTGGGGGTGTGCAAAACGAACCTTTTCAGAAATGACGGTTTACAGCTCCCGCCAGACATCTTTGAAGTCGAAGAATCCCTTTTTTCCCGACAGCCATTCAGCTGCTCGCACCGCTCCCTCGGCGAATCCGCGGCGGGATTTCGCGTCGTGGCAAAGATAGATACTGTCATGAGCGGAATTCAGAATGAGCTCGTGCATGCCGACGACGTCACCTTCGCGGAATGACGTGATTTCCAAATCCTTGCCGGAAGCGTCTTTGACGATTTTCTGCAGCGCTGCTGCCGTTCCTGAGGGGGCATCTTTCTTATGCACGTGATGACGTTCGAAGATCTGGCCGGAATAATGATGCTGCAATGCGGCGGAAGCGGTGCGCGCGACTTCATAAAAAAGGTTTACGCCCACGGAGAAATTCGCTCCAAACAAGAATCCTGTCCCGATCTGCTCAACCAGTTGCTGGATTCTTTGTGTCTCGCCGTGCCAGCCGGTTGTGCCCACCACCATATTTTTGCCGGCACGAACGCAGGCCTCGATGTGTTCGACGACTGCGTGCGGCGTCGTGAAATCCACGACAACATCAACGCCGTTAAGCTTCTGCGCCGTCAGTGCGGATGCATGAGGATTGTCCGCCGCGCGCAGCACGCTCACATGGTGTCCGCGCTCGCCGGCAACTTCGAGCACCAAAGAACCCGTTTTCCCGCCGCCCAATAGAAGGATGTTCATATTTCAACCTGCCAACCTATGCGAAAACTTCCAGATCCAGGTCCGAAAAGAAAGCTTTGTGCAGACGCTGAATCACGCCCGGGACGGCATCTTCTTCAATCACAAACGTCAGATTAATCTCCGAAGCGCCTTGCGAGATCATACGTATTTTAACGTCTGCCAGCTCGCCAAACACGCGGGCGGCGATGCCGGGAATCTCGCGCAAATTTTCTCCCACCAAACACACGATCGCTTTGCGGCCTTCGTATTTTACATCTGCCAGCTTAGCCAGGTCAGCGGCAAGAGCAGGGATGGACTCATTGGAATCCACGGTCAACGAAACACTAACTTCGGAAGTTGAAACCACGTCCACCGGAATGTGGTGCCGGTCAAAAGCCTCGAAAATTGACTTCAAGAATCCGTGAGCCAGCAACATGCGGGGAGCAGCCACATCGACGATGGTGATGCGTTTTTTCGCAGCGATAGCCTTGAAGAAATTCCGGCTGTGCGCGCCACGAGCGGTAATGCGCGTCCCTTCACAAGTGGGATTCTTGGAATTCAGGATGTATACGGGAATGTTTTTCTGGATCGCGGGCAACACGGTTGCCGGATGCAGAACCTTGGCGCCGAAGTATGCCAACTCGGCCGCTTCATCAAAACTGATGACTTTGATCCGCCGTGCATCGGGGCAAATATTGGGATCGGTAGTCATCATGCCATCGACGTCAGTCCAGATCTCGATTTTCTCCGCGTCCAGACCCGCGCCGACAATCGCCGCCGAGAAATCCGATCCGCCACGGCCGATGGTGGTTGTGACCCCAGTTTTGGTCGCGCCGACAAAACCGCCCATCACCGGTACCCGTCCATTGTCCAGCAGTGGTTGCACTTTGCTACGCAGGTTGAGATTGGTCTCCTCGAATAGAGGAGTCGCGCGCGTGTGGGAATTGTCAGTTACGATGCATGTGCGCGAATCGACCAGCGTGGAAGCAATTCCATGTGCCGACAGAGCTGCGGTAACGAGTTTGGCGGAAAGCATTTCGCCGTAAGCGGCCACATGATCGGTGGTGCGTAGAGTCAATTCGCCGACCGCAGCAATGCCTCGAAGCAGTTCGTCCAGTGCTTCAAGATCTGCACCTAAATCGCTGTGGAATTGGGTAAAGAGGGCCGTTCCCAGGAGCTCTCCGGCAGTGTTGTAGTGGCGTTCGCGGAGATCGCGGGAAAGCTTGAGGGCGGTCGGAGAGTCGCCCGATCCAGCCGCCCGGGCCATCGCCAGAAGCTGGTCGGTAACCTTGGCCATGGCACTGACCACGACCACTGGCTTCTGCTTGAGCCGCTCCTTGACAATACTCGCGACCCGCTCGATCGCGCGCGTGTCCCCTACCGAAGTGCCGCCGAATTTCATGACGATCATGGACGCGGCTTCCTCAGTAGTAGATTATGCAAACGCAGTTTTGCATGGACTAATCGAGATATCCCTGCACTTTGAGCAGTTCGGCATTAAGCAGAGCGGCTCCGGCCGCACCGCGAATAGTGTTGTGGGAAAGCACGGTGAACTTCCAATCCAACACTCCGCAGGGACGCAGACGGCCGACTGTGGTGGTCATGCCGCGACCAGATTCCACATCCAGACGCGGTTGCGGACGATCTGCCTGAGTAACGTACTGGATGGCTTTTTCCGGAGCACTCGGCAATTTCAATTCCTGCGGCACACTGGAAAATTCGTTCCAGGCAGCAATGACTTCTTCAGGCGCTGCCTTCTTCTTCAATTTCAGGAAAACCGATTCCGTGTGTCCGTCTTCCACCGCGACGCGATTGCACTGGGCGCTCATGGCAAAATCGGCGGGTACGATACCCGAGCCATCCAGTTTTCCCAGCAGCTTGCGCGTTTCCTCTTCCATCTTTTCTTCTTCTTTAGGAATGTAGGGGATCACATTCCCCAAAATGTCGAGCGACGGGACTCCAGGATATCCCGCGCCGCTTATCGCCTGCATGGTGACTACGTTAATCGTGTCGATGCCAAAACGCTGTTGTAAGGGTTTTAGCGCGATCACCAACCCGATCGCGGAGCAGTTCGGATTCGTGACCACAAAGCCATGCGACTTCTTGCGCCAGGCCTGACATTCAAGCAATTTGATGTGGTCCGGATTGACTTCAGGAATGACCAGCGGCACATCCTTCTGCATCCGCAAGGCGCTGGAATTCGTGACCACCGCGTGTCCCGCGTGCGCGAATTTCGGTTCCATTTCCAAAGCAATGGCGGTATCGAGTGCAGCGAAAATAACCTTCGGCGCGCCATCAGGCGTGGCCGGAGAAACCTGCATTCCAGCGATCTTCGAAGGCATGGGCGTCTTCAGTCGCCAACGGGCAGCTTCGCCGTACGGTTTGCCCTCAGAGCGGTCAGACGCAGCCAGCCACGCTACTTCGAACCAGGGATGGTTCTCGAGCAACTGCACAAAACGCTGCCCGACCACGCCGGTCGCGCCCAGAATTCCTACAGGGATTTTCGTCTGCATATGTCTTGCTTAGAATTCTACAACAGCCGTTGCGACGCGCGAAGGTTACTGCCGAGGGCTGATTTCAGTTCCAAAGGAGTATTCATTGAGAGGGCCGAAGCGTTTCTTCTCGGCATACAGGCGCCAGCGTCGCCACACGATGCGCAAACTGGCCATGATTGGGATGGAAAGATAAACCCCGAGCACTCCGGCGATTTCCGCGCCTGCCAGTACTCCAAAAATGGCCGCCAGTGGATGGAGTTCCATGCTCTTCCCCATGATGCGGGGGGAAACCACGTAGTCCTGTATCAGTCGCCACACCGCCAGGAAAATCAACAGCAGCAGCCAGTGTTGTCCGGTGAGAAAAGCAACCGCCAGAATTACCACCGTCGCCACCAGCGGTCCAACCACGGGAATGAATTCCATGGCCCCACCGGCGGAACTGAGTACCAACCAGTAGGGGACCTGCATCGGCCCGAGAAGCGCCAGATACGCAACGAAGGAGCAAGCGGCCAGCGTCAATTGGGCACGGATAAACTGTGCCAGCATCTGGTTGAGGTCGTCCAGTACGCCTTGCAGAAATTCGCGCTGGGCTTTGGCATGCATGAAAGAAAGCATGACATCGGTAAAACCGCGCCCGTCCTTCAGAAAAAATGCCGCCAGAATGGGAACAACCACAAGCAGCCAGGATTGCTGCGCGACCTGGGCCACCCGCAGGCCGACAGTTTGCGCAATGCTAAGCACGGCGTCGCGATGGTTATAGAGAATTTTTTGCATCAACGTGGTAGTCGCCTGGTCCCAGCCACGTTCTTGCCCAATCTGTTGGGCGATGTTCCCGGAACTCACGTTATCCAGCAGTTTGGGCAGTGATTCCGTGAGTCGTTGTGTCTGACGGGCGATCTGCGGGCCCACGAAGAAGAAAAATGTGACCAGTAAGACCAGGATCAGCAGGTAAATGACCGCAATCGCCCAGCCGCGGCTCCTGGTCCATTTTTCTATGCGGGAGACTGCCGGGTCCACCAGATACGCAAAGAATACTGCAAACAAGAATGCGATCAACGTATAGTGCGCGAGATACAGGAACCCCAGCACCAGCGCGAACAGAAGCACCGTGATGAGTACGCGCGAAGTGCGTGCGTCGATTAAGGACATTAGGTAATCACCTGGAGGTCTAAGCTCCGGCGAGTTTCAGTCTCTTACCACTTCCGTGTTGTCTGCGGCGGCCACAATTTTGACCAGCTTGAAATGGTCATCCAGCCAGAGAGACCAATCCGCGGTCTCGCTCTTCAGACTGTACTTACTCAGTTCGCGCTCCACTCCCTGGATCGTGACTTTCTCTTTGCCGGAAAACTCCATGCTGACCGAGAACGAGGACCTGCCGTGTGGATCAAGCGCGCCGAAGTGCGTTTTTTGGTCCTTCGGACATTGTACTTGGCCGCTTTGTTGACGACATCCCATGGCCAGGAACTTCCAGGCCAGCACTTCTCTTTGGATAAAGAAATAGTCGTCCAGAATGCTGGTGGATGGGGGGATCATGAACGGTTGTTCTTGAGCTTTGTCGCCCGGATTATTAGTCACGCTTTCGATCAGGAAATCGTCTCTTGGTGTGACTACGGCCTGAGTCTTGCCAGGGCTGAGTTCTTTCCATTCGTACCGTCGTATTTCGCCGTTGGCATTCAGTTGTAGTTCGGAGGATTGCGCCGCCTGTTGCTGGTCTTTCTCCGCCTTGAACTCGGATGTGATCACACTTCCTGCGGCAGTTTGTTGAATGGAGAAGGTTTCAGTAGCTACACGGTGTCCATTTACGAAGACCCCAAAGGACCCCGAGTCCACGGCAGTGCCAGCACTTTCTTTGTTGGGTTCTTTGGCCGAAGCAGCCACCGAGGCCAGCAGCAGATAGAACGCCACCACCAACGCCAATCTAACTTTCACTTCACCACTCCTGTAGTTCTCTATTAATGATCAAATCTACTAGCGAATCCGAAGATCCAACTTGGCGGCTACTTCGGCAGCCACTGCGTCCACATCCTTGCCACCGGTTTCGATGCACAATGCAGCCGTGATGTAACTGGGCCGCCGGGCGGCATGCAATTCATGAAATTGCTTTCGATCACGCCGCAAGGGGCGATCCACCGGTTGCTCCTGGCAGCGCCGAAACAGCTCATCGACTGGTGCGTCCAGAAACACCGAAGGGACTCCGGCTTCTTTCAGCAGCGCAACATTCTCGGCTTGCACAAACGCCCCGCCACCCAAGGCGATTACGATGGGAGAAGGGTCAAGCTCTTGTAGCAGCTCACGCAGCGCTGCGTGTTCGATCCGGCGGAACTCCGGTTCTCCCGATTGCCGGAAAATCTCTTCGATTGTGCGCCCTTCGCGAGCCTGGACACGCTCGTCAAGATCAACGAATCGCCATCCCAACTGATGGCTCAAAGCCCGGCCCACACTGCTCTTGCCGGCGCCCATGAAGCCCACCAGGCACACCGCCCGCGCGACGGGAACACTCTCACTCGCAGAGGGATTTTCCCCCTGGAGCGAACCAGTTTTGGCTCTCATGGCACCAGATTAGCGGGTCGACAGTCCGAGCGCCCGGCTAGTTTGTTTGGCGTTTCTTGAGGTGAATTTTACCACTGAAGGAAAACAACCGAACCGAAGATGCGGCTTTGCCTACCGTACCCGCGAAGGCACTCCCTGCCCTGATTGGGAAGGATGTGTGTTTGGGCTGGAGTGAAAAGTCGCTCACTACTTTTCCTTGCTCGGAACGAGCCGTTACATCGATGGAAGCGTCACCGGGCGCTGTAGCCTCGATATCACCGGTGTGGCTGGTCAGGGAATATTCACCTTCGCCGCCGAAATCGCCGTCATAGTGAATCTTGCCGCTACTAGAGTTCACCTCTACCAATGGTCCACTGACTGAGTTCAGGACCACGTCGCCACTTAGAGAAGTGATTTCCACGTGTCCATCGACAACATTAGTCAGAGTCACCGGGCCGTTCAACGTCTTGACGTGGACGTGCCCGTCACTTAGGTCGCGGACATCTACATTGGCGGTGTTGCTCTCCAGAATTACGTCGCCATGCAGCTTTTCGACGTGCAGGGGGCCAGTCGTGGAATGCAGCGTTACACTCGCGTCGGCAGGCACCAGCACTTCATATTCGACTTGTCCGGTAGTTTCGTCCGCTCCGGGAAGCAGGTGAGAAAGGAGAGTCACGCGGCTGCCGCTTTGGCCCTGGTCTACTTCCACTTTGTCGGAATGGAGAATCGCCGTGACGATGACTTGTTTTCGCGCACCAGCCTTTACCGAGACAGGTCCGTACTGATTGACAATGGAAATACTCGCCCGCTTGCCAACTTTGAAGTGGTACTCCTTGCGGGTCTCCGCAGCGGCCAACACCACTCCGACGAGAACCATGACTACAACCAGATTTGCGGCGCGCTGACTGCTTAGCATATTCACTCCCCCAAAACGCCTGCGCATGAGCTGTCCCCGGTGGCCCAACAGCCTCACATACTAGGGCAGAGTACGATCCAAAGCCATCTCGTAAACCATGGCCTTCTGTTCGTACGCATTCGATAAATACTGTTGTGCTTCCTCGTCATTCGGATTGTTTTTCACCGATTCTTCGGCATCCTGGATATACGAGTCAACATTCTTCAAATTCGCTTCGTAGGAAGCCCTCACCGCAGGCGACTTTTGTGCCAAGGCCTGTAGCAACTGCTGATCATCGACTGAGTTGGCGGTCGCTGCCGGGAGCTGAGTCGGGGTGGTGACAGCTGCCACTTGCAACGCCACTCTCCGGCTGTTGCCGCGTTCGTAGCGCACCACGCCGGCGGTAACCAGCAAAGCTGCGGCTACGGGCAAAAGCCATGCCGTGCGCCAGCGGCTGGGGAAGGAATGGACCACCGCCAACTCGCGTTGCGGCGTACGAATCAATCCTTCCTGGCGCAGGGCGATTTCAATGGAATTCCAGACTCGCGGACTTGGCTCCTCACAAGCTTGCAAGGAGCGCGCTTGCTGCGAAATTGCGTTTAGATCGGATACCAGACTCCGGCAGGCGGAACAAGATCTGAGATGCTGTTCTTGCTCAAAAACCCGGTCGCCCCCCAAGATGTCCGGCAGAACCCGTTCAAATTCTAGACAGGTCATACTGCAACTCTCCCCGATACCGCTGTATTCGAACTCCTCACGGCTTGGCGGCCTTTTCGGCTCTGCTCGTTTTGAGGAGCTCGCGTAACTTCATGCGTGCTTTGTGCAACTGCGACTTGCTATTGCCGATGGAACATCCCACCATATCGGCAATCTCGTTGTGCTCGTAGCCTTCCACATCGTGCAGCACGAAAATCGTTCGATACCCTGGCGGCAAAGCCTCGATGACCCGCTGCAACTGCAAACGGTCGATCGAACCCGTGAGCTTCAAATCCGGCGCGCCCAGTTCCTTCTTGGGGGCATCTTCCTCGGTCTCCAGGGTCTCGTCGATGGGAACCACTGGCAGACTCTTTTTCCGCAACTGCATCAGTACGACGTTGACCGCCATGCGGTGCAGCCAGGTCGAGAAGGCCGACTCGCCGCGAAACGTTCCAATCTTGCGGAATAACTGCAGAAAAGCTTCCTGCGTGAGATCCTCGGCTGCCGCGGTGTTGGCCGTCATGCGAAGACATAAAGAATACACACGCCGTTTATGCAGATTATAGAGCGACTCGAAAGCCTGCGGATCGCCTTGCTTGGCTCGCTCAATAGCATCCGCTTCAGAAAGCTTGTCGCTCTTTAATTTTCTTGCGTCCGTCAAGTCGCCTTTTTCGGCCGCACTCAGTCTGATGCGGCATAACTAGCTTTTCGTTGTACTGCTTGCGGCTCCCGGAAGGCAGTTCTCCGCCGCTTCCGCCGCAGCGTTCGAAGGATCCTGCTGGGTACGGTTTTCCATACCCATTTCCTGTGTGACTGAAGTTACCCCTGCTGGCAGCCTAATGGGCGAAATCGAATGCGTCAACCGGGGACAGCTAAATCCGGCGCACGGAAAATTCGGTCATGTCCTGAAGTTCCCCGGCAAACCCAACCTGGCATCCCCTACTGCCATCTAAGCCTAGAGTTCGCCAGTTTTAAATCCCTGTTTGCGAGAGCTGGGATACGTGTGCGCGAACGATGACAAATCGAGAGGAGAATCTAAACTCATGAAACGACTTACCTTACTAGCGGTGATGGCCTTATTCTTTGCAATGCCGGCGCTCTTAACCGCGCAGTCTTATAACCATGTGGAATTCGGCGGTTTTGCGGATTATCTCAATCTCAGCCGCACCACCCCTCATATCAATTTCGTGGGTTTGGGTGGAAGAGTCGCAGTCAATGTACATCCGCATGTCCAGTTGGAAGCTGAAATGGCTTACGACTTCAAGCGGGACTACACCACTACGTATTCTGATGGGGTCAATACTCAGCTGGTCACTTCCCGGCTGCGCCCATTAACCGCTCTGGTGGGACCCAAGTTCCAGACCTTAGGGCCGGTGCGTTTCTTCGTGACCACCAAAGTGGGTTTCATTAACTTTAGCAACTCGGATCAGAGCGCCACTTCAGGATTTGTTGGAGCACTTGGCGGCGTGACGGCCGGGGACACCAAGTTCGACTTCTATCCGGGAGCCGGTGTGGAAGGGTTCTGGGGCCCCGTCGGATTACGCCTGGAAGCGGGAGACAGCATGTATTTTGACGGTGGCGCACGCAACAATTTCCGCGTCACCTTCGGCCCGCAGTTTCGCTTCTGAGAAACTTCCTCAAGCGAACGGTCAGCGCTGCACGGCAGTCCGATAGCGGACTGCCGTGTCTGCTTCGATAAATATCTTATTCCGGACGACGCCGCAGGATCTGATCCCCCTCCGTCGGAGGCAGCGTGAAGGGAAACACGAAGACTCGATTCTTAAAGGGAACACGCAGTAGAAACTCTTCTTTCTTTTTCCACGATCCGATCCACTTGTTCGTGGTATCGAAGAATATCCAACCGCTGCCTTCCGGTTCGGCGGGAGTGAGCATGACCGTACGCAGCGAATGCGCGTTCACGAACTCCGACATCTCCGTCAGTTCCTGTAAATGAGTTCGAAGCGTGCCTTCCAGCTCATCCTTTTTCTCGGGATGTTTACGAACTTCATGTTCGGTCTGATCGGTCAGTTCATCGATATCTCTTTGCAAGCGAGCGGTAAGCCCCCCCGTTTCGAGGGCGGGCTGTACGATCTTGGAGTGCAGTACAAATTCCAGGGTTAATTTATCGGGATCGACGTTGATCGATTGCTTGCCTTGATAGTGGAATGTTGCGAAAACTCCCAACACTGGCACCGGTCGGCGCCGGATCTCTTGCACTTCCCGCGAATCAATTGCCAGGGTGATTTCCAGGTCATCAGTCTTCAAAGCATAACGGTACTTGCCATCCTCACCGCGTGTGAAGGTGCTGGCCGGATTGCCGGCTGCCCAGGTAAGGGTTGGAACGGGTGTCTTGTCTTTGGCGGAAACCAGCGGCACAGCCGCAAGCAGAAGGGATAGCAGGGAACTGGCGCCCACGGCTTTCCAGGCGGGATGACAGAGCATGCGCATCGTGCTTTCAGACTAAACCGTTTTCGGAATCGGAAGTCAAGATTTTCTGTTTTTCGGGAGAGGTCTCGAGCGCACTTGCGCCAGCGCTAAGCAAGCCTCTGATGTGCTAGATTGTTAAGACTGTGGGCGCGTAGCTCAGTTGGCAGAGCAATGCCCTTTTAAGGCATGGGTCGATGGTTCGAGTCCATCCGCGCTCACCACTTTTCCACTCTTTGTTGTCCCCACCAAAATTTCTCCGCCATTCCTCAGGAAGAATGTTGTAGCTTTCCGAAGCGGTGATGCCAGACCATGGCAGCACCAATGAGGTTGGCATTCTCTCCCAGCGAGGCCAGGAGCAGTTCTGCTTTCTCAAATGGAACAAATCGGCAGCCCTGGCGGATGGTCTCGCGAATGCCTTCCAGAAAAAGATGGGAATTCTTCATGATGCTGCCGCTTAGCACGATGGCGTCCGGGGTAAACAAGTTCACCAGGTTGGCGAGACCAAGCCCCAAATATTTGGCTTCCCGGTAGACTGCCGAAAGCGCTACCTTATCGCCTTCCTCCGCCAGTTGGCAGATACGTTTGGCGGTCAGACCACGGCGGTGCGGGTAGCCCGCTGGCGCTTCCATTTCCAGCCACGCGACCATGCCTGGACCCGCCGCCAGAGATTCCCAGCAGCCTCGAAAACCGCAGGAGCAAAGCGGGCCTGAGGGATCAATTACCTGATGCCCAATTTCGGGATGGGCACCCTCCACGCCACGGTAAAGCTTTCCGTCCAAAATAATTCCGCCGCCAATGCCGGTGCCGATAGTTACATAAACCAGGCGTGACTTGTTCTTTCCCGCTCCCCAGGCCGCTTCCCCGAGAGCGCCGGCGTCGCCATCGTTTTCGAGTGCCACGGGTACGTTGAAGATCTTCTCCAGATCTTTCACCAGGCTCTTCCCACGCCATTTGGGAAGAAAATCAACCTCGCCAAACTCCCCAGTCAACGGGTTGACCGGCCCCGTGGAGCCAATGCCAATCCCGGAAAACTCCATGCCGGAATTCTTCGCGGTCTCTTTTAGCATGCTGGCGATAATGTCGAGCGCGAGTTCGTACTCGCAATCGGCGCCGGTTGGCGATTGATCGGCGGACAACACTTTCCCCTGATCGTCCACCATGCCAACGGCTACTTTTGTTCCCCCGATGTCAATCGCCCCGATCATGTTTTCTCCCGAATGGTTTGCTACCTGCTACAGCGCGTCGGCGTTATGCAATGCGTCTTTCATCCCCGCCCAGCTTTGGCGCGACGATTTTTCCGGAGTTCCTCCACCGTTCCAGTGTGTTTCCAGGCTGACCGCATAACGATACCCATCGTTTTTGAGCGCCTTAAACTGACCCACCCAGTCGATGATGCCGCTGCCCACCGGCGCCCAATCGTAATCCTTACCGTGCTTGACTGCATCTTTGCAATGGCAGTGACCGATCCGGTCTTTGGGCAAAAGATCATAGCCGTCAGGGTAAGCTTTCTCACCACTCGCGGCAGCATTTCCTGGGTCCCAATTCAGCATGAGATGGGGTGATTTCACCGCGCTCAAGACTTTGGCTGCCTCAGCGCCGGTGGCCGTATTGCACGAAGGTTCATTCTCCAAAACCAGAATGATTTCTTTCTTCCCGGCTTTGTTGGCCGCCTCTAGCAGCTTTCTATTCATGGCCGCGCGATACGGAGCCGGATCGTCCAATCTCCAGAAATCGAAGCACCGCACGCGATCGGTCTGAAAAGACTTGGCCAGTTCGATGGCATGTTCTAGTAATTCGTCCTGCTGATCGAAACTAAAGATCGCGTGAAAGTCGGTGCGTTCACTGAATTTTGAGCGCGGCGCACCCGCCCAATCCGTTTTAAAGAGCGGACTGGCAATATCGGTCACACGCAATTGATATTTCTTCAGGATGCGTTGCGCTTCGGCGATTTCCTTCGCGTCGAGATTCATGATGTTCTTGTTCCACATGCCGCGTAGCTCGATCCACTCCATGCCAAATTCCTGCGAGGCGACCTCGCAGGCACGGCCAAAATCCTGGGAGATCTCGTCATTGATGACGGCAACCCGGAACGGCGATTTGATGCGCTGCTCTTGAGGTTCCTCCGCAGATGCCAGAGCGCCTTGCCAAGACGTGGTCAAAGCTGCGGCTGCCATGGTGCCCATTCCTGCCAGGAACTCACGTCGTCTGGTAAGAAAAGTCATTCATTTTCTCCTTAGAACTTTAAGTTCTTGTTGCGGGAGGCAAACACAGCACGGCATAAACTGCCGTTCAGTTCACTTTGTCATGGAATGGATTCGCAGCAAATTGGTTGTGTGGGAACCCGGCAAACTACTTCCGAAGCAGCATGACCTTTCCCGTCGCGAAGTGCGTGAGTATAGGAAAAGATTGCAGCAGCCAGCGATCATTCTTCCACAATAGCTTTTTGGGAAGAAGTGGAACTTTGGTCAGCAGTGCCATGTGCGGAAGCCGGAAGCTGCGTTCTGCGACTACGGTGAATCCTTCTGTGACAGTCGCCAACTCTTCTTTGGTGAGCGGATGTTCAAAATCCGAGATATCTTCCTGATCGGGAAAAGCGCGGCGTAGCAATGCCATGGTTTTCGACAAACGAACGGGTTCCCGCATGATGAACAACCCGCCGGGCCGCAAAATTCTGCGAATCTCCGCGCGTGCCCTGGGAAGGTCCAGATGATGCAGAAGCGCCATGCTAAACACGACATCCACCGACTCATCGGGTAAGCCAGTTTCGTAAGCCGAACCGACCCTTAGATCGGCTGCCAATCCGTAATTGGCCAGCCTTTGTTGGGCCAGATCTACCAGCTCAGGCGAAATATCCATCGCAATGACCTTGGCGCCCCGCTTCACCAGGACCACCAAATTTTCGCCGGAGCCGCATCCCAGATCCAAAACCGTCTTGCCTTTGACGTCACCCAGCAGATGGAAGGCGTACTCCAGTCCATAAGGAGTATTCGAGGGCGGATCCAGATAGCGGTCAATCTGTACCGGAGCCAGGACTACTTTCCTCGCTTCCGAGGCACTACGTTCGATTTCAGATTGGTCGCGCTCTGACAGCGCGGATGGGGTGGGAACCACTCAGACCACCGTTCTTTCCGCTCTCGACTTGCAAGATCCCGGAGAGCTGTTGGATTTATTGACGGAGGCCATCGTTCCCCCAGCGACGATTCGCTGGAATATTCAGCAGTTTACCGCGAATAATGGACAGGGCATAGGCAAAAATACAACCTGCCCATGCGGCACTTTACTCTTTATTTTCTTATGGTTGGCCCTAGGCTTTGGTTTCCAGTTCCAGCCGGGCAGCGTAGTGGGAGTCCACGTAGTCGTCGAGGATTTGAATGAACTCAGCGACAATCCGGTCGCCTTTCAACGTAGTGAAGAGTCGTCCGTCTACGTACACCGGAGCTTTGGGTTCTTCGAAGGTTCCCGGCAGCGAGATCCCCAGACTGGCATGCTTGGATTCGCCCGGCCCGTTGACCACGCAACCCATCACCGCGACTTTCATTTCTTCCACACCGGTGTAGCGTTCTTTCCACGCCGGCATCTGCTCGCGTAGATAGGTTTGAATCTGCTCCGCCATCTCCTGGAAGAAGGTGCTGGTGGTGCGTCCGCATCCTGGACACGCGGTCACCTGCGGCGTGAAACTGCGAATCCCCAGCGACTGCAAAATCTGTTGCGCCACGCGAACTTCTTCGCTGCGATCGCCGCCCGGAGCGGGAGTGAGTGAAACGCGAATGGTATCGCCAATGCCTTCCTGCAGCAGCACTCCCAGCGCGGCGCTCGAAGCCACGACTCCTTTGGCTCCCATTCCAGCTTCGGTCAGACCGAGATGCAGTGGATAACTGCAGCGTGAGGCCAGCGAGCGGTAAACATCAATCAAGTCCTGCACCCCGCTGACTTTCGCGCTCAAAATAATTTGATCGGGACGCAATCCATATTTCTCTGCCAGAGCCGCGGAATTCAAAGCGCTCACCACCATGGCTTCCATGGTCACATCGCGAGCTTCCAACGGTTCGGCCAGCCGCGAATTCTCATCCATCATGCGGGTGAGCAGCGCTTGGTCGAGTGATCCCCAGTTCACACCGATGCGCACCGGCTTCTGGTTCTCCACCGCTACTTCAATCATAGTGCGGAAGTTGTTGTCATCCTTGCGGCCAATGCCGACGTTGCCGGGATTAATGCGATATTTCGCCAGCGCCCGTGCGCACTCCGGATACTTCTTCAGCAGGATGTGTCCGTTGTAATGAAAGTCGCCAATAATAGGAACATTGACGCCCTGCTTGTCGAGCTGTTCCACAATGGGTGCGAGAGCTGCCGCAGACTCTTCGTTGTTAACCGTAACTCTGACGAGTTCCGACCCGGCCCGTGCCAGCGCCGCCACCTGTTTGACGGTGGACGCAACATCCGCCGTGTCAGTGTTAGTCATGGACTGCACCACGACTGGGGCATCGCTGCCCACACGAACCCCGTTAATCGAGGCGGTAATGGACTTCCTGCGTTGAATATTGGCCATCGGGAGCCTCTATTTTAACACGCAGGAGACCGTCTTCTAGTCCAGCAACTGGTTCGTTTTCGCCTTTAAATAATCGGCCTCAGAAGCCTTACCAGCCACCCACTCCCTCCCGGGAGCCACGCAATGCATATCCCGTGGACGCGGCAGCGTGGCCAATCGCCAGCACCGGTACCCAGCGTTCCAGTTTGTGGTGCCCGGTAGCATGGAACATGTAGCTGATGAATATATTGAGTCCAACTCCGCCGCCATAGCGATATGCGGATCCCCAGCCATAGCCGTATGACTCAAAGTGCTTTTCCACCTTGTCGAAGGTTCTGCCCCGGCTTTCCAAATAATCGCCGTGGGACTGGATCGCCAGCAAAGCCGCCGTCTGGGCCGCCGTATTTTCACTGAAGAGGAGGACGTTTTGCTTGTCGAAAAATTTATGGCTTGCCGGTTGAGGAAGATAGGGATCGACGGCAAATACGATCTTTGAAGTAACTAAAACGAAGCTGAATAAGCCCAGGCGAAGTCGCACTGACATTTTCAATCCATTTCCTTCCTGGCGGACCTTCCTCATAAGATCGGCAAAGAAAAGAAACAGCTCAGAGTAAGAGAGTTTTGGCTAAGCCGCGGGGCGGGACGAGCTTAGAGGTCTGTAATGAATGGGGTATTCAGCGGAGAATTACTAATCGAAGGGTTGTGTTTTTTCAAAAGAACTGTGCAAACAATCGCGATAATTATGGCCGATGAATCCCAAAACGGAACCCGTGAACGGAGCTGATCCCCGCTGCACGGGTGTTCTGGAGTCGGGTTAAGGCATCATTCCGGGAATGGTCTTTCTTAGATCGTTGTAGATCACCATCACCGCAAACAGCACGAGGAATACAAACGCCGCCTGATAGACCCGTTCTTTAATGTTCAGGCTAATGTCTCTCCCCATCAGAGTTTCCAGGAACAGCAGCAGGATCACGCCGCCATCCAGGATCGGAATGGGCAATAGGTTGAAGATGCCAAGATTGAGGCTGATCGCGGACGTCAACTCCATCAGCGGCGTCCAACCCTTCTTGACTGCAGCATCGCCTGCGGCCCGGCCGATTCCAATCGGTCCCGAAATAGCGCGCACGGAGATTTTGCGCTGAATCATCTTCTTAATCAGTTCCATGATCAGCAGCGATCCCTCTTTGTTTCGCTGCAATGATTTTTGCAAGGCCTGCGAGAAGGGCAGTGCGACGCTCTTCATGGGGCGGCTTGCAATCCCCACTCGGTAGCGTTGTTCTCCCAGCCCAGCGTCCGCCAGGACCGGCTGAACCGTGAATGTCATCTCCTGTTGATTCCGCAGCACCGTAATCGCAATCGGTTTGTCTTTCGAGAGTTTCAGACTCTCAATCATTGCCTCCAGGGCCGGTACCGGCTGGCCGTCAAGCTTGATGATCTCGTCCCCAACTTTCATGCCGGCCTTATCGGCAGGCATGCCCGATTCAATGTCAGTGATCGCAACACTATGCTCCTTGGGGATCCAGCCCGCCGATCCGATTTGATCGGCGCCCAGCGCCTCCGGTACCAAGGTCTTCTCAATGCGTTGCCCCTGACG
This sequence comes from Terriglobia bacterium, assembly GCA_963723765.1. GTDB lineage: Bacteria > Acidobacteriota > Terriglobia > Terriglobales > Acidobacteriaceae > DATBAX01. The sequence continues at coordinate 261,231 of CAVRSD010000003.1, forward strand.
GTCAATGGTGATACTCAGAGGCTGGTTGGGGCTCAACGCTTCTTTCGGATCTTCCTGCTCCCACGTGGGATTCTCAATGTTATCGATGCGGACAATGCGATCGCCCGCCTGAATTCCGGCTTTCGCTGCCGGCGTATCGGCGATGACCCATCCAACCACGGCCGGCTCATCGAGAACCGCTTCGTACTCGTAGTGGACCATGTACACAACCGTCAGCAGCCCGATTGCCAGCAGGATATTCATGGCAGGACCGGCAATGGCGATGAGAAAGCGGTGCCAACGCGGATGCGACAGGAATTCTGCCGGATCACCGGTGCGATCATCCATGGGATTTTCGCCGCTCATCTTCACATAGCCGCCGAGCGGCAGCAGGTTGATGCGGTAATCCGTGTCGCCTTTGCGGAAGCCGAACAGCCTTTTGCCGAAACCAATGGCAAACTGTTCCACCCGCACGCCCAGCAATTTGGCGACAGCGTAATGACCAAACTCGTGAATCAGGATCATGAAACCCAGAATCACAGCGACGGAAATAACTGAAATTAAGAATTGCTCCATAAAGTATTGTTCTTCAAGGTACTGTTTTTCTATTTTCCCCGGAGTGCAGGCTGCTGTGCAACTGAGCTTCGCCCGAAATGACTAACCCTCTCCCGTGCTACCCGGCGCGCTTCCTCGTCTATTTCCAATACCTGCCTTATAGATTCCAATCTACCGACTTCCGTTGCCGAGAGCACTTCCTCAATCAGCTTCGGGATTTCTTCGAAGCCGATATGGCCCTCCAGAAAAGAAGATACGGCAATTTCATCCGCCGCGTTCAATGCAACAGTTTTCCCACCCCCAGCGTCGACCGCTTCATACGCCAGACGCAGGCAAGGGAATTTTTCCATGTCTGGAGGGCAGAAATCGAGGTGCCGTAAGTCCATGACTGACAAGTGCATATCCGACGCGATCCGTTCCGGGAAAGTCAGCGCATACAGAATCGGCAACCGCATGTCGGTCACAGAGAACTGAGCAAGTATGCTGCCATCCACGAATTCCACCATGGAATGAATGGTCGATTGCGGATGCACCATCACCCGGACTTGGTTCGGTGGTAAGTTGAACAAACGACAAGCCTCAATTACCTCAAAACCCTTATTCATCAGGGTCGCCGAGTCAATCGTGATCCGGTTGCCCATCTTCCATGTGGGATGATTAAGCGCTTCCTCTACCGTAATACGGGAAAATTCCGTCTTTGGTTTGTTTAAGAATGGGCCGCCCGAAGCCGTCAGCCAGATGGTTTGCACTTCCTGCATGGTTCCACCGCGCAGGCACTGGTGCACCGCATTGTGCTCACTATCGATGGGCAACAGCGGTTTGCCCTGGCGGCGTGCTTCCGCAGTGATCAACTCTCCTGCCGCCACCAGACATTCTTTATTCGCCAGTCCGACCGTCTTGCCGGCCCGAACCGCTTCATAGGTTGCTTCCAGTCCGGCCACACCCACAATCGCGCTCACCACAAAATCCACATGCGGATGGGTGGCAACTCTTACCGCGCCCTCCGACCCAAACGCGACTTCTATCTCCTCGAGCCCCGCCGCCTTTAGACGAGTGCGAAAAACCTCAGCGTCTTTTTCATCGGCCACCGAAACCAGCCGTGGCTTCCAGCGCTGCGTCTGCTCGAACGCAGCTTCCAGATTCCGTCCGGCCGCCAGGGTCGTGACCTCAAACCGCTCCGGATAAGATTCGACGACACTCAGAGTGCTGCGTCCAATCGAACCGGTCGAACCGAGAATGGCGATATGTTTCATGGAGATTGTTTGGAGTTAGAAGCCGAACCTTTTATTTTGTGCCGGCTAGAACTGCGGCATAGTGGTCAATCCAATTGTGTTGTTCCTCAGTCTCTGGAACCGCAGTGCCGCGTGCCGACGCCAAACTCATCATTGCAGCACCTGGGCTTATGCCCTTGGTCACGAGTAGGCACGCCGCAACTAAACCGGTTCTTCCGACACCCTGGCGACAGTGCACTACAACATTTTTACCTGAGGAAAGTTCCATATCGAGTTCTTCCAGTATTGCTGTTAGCTCAGATTCAGAATTCGGCACCTGACGATCAGGAATTGGCAGGGATATAAACTTCATACCTTGACGTTTAACTAGTCCCCCTTCGTCCATAAGGCCCAAATCCCGTTCTTCCGCCGGTTCTAGCAGGGATAGCACCGTATTTATTCCAGCTTGGTGCCAGCTCTTGATTTCATCTTCTAACCAATCTTCTCCGCGAGGACGCGCCGCCAGAGCCAGTTTGCCTGGCCACGGTCCATTTACCCAATAGAGTGACGTCCACATTTCAGGAATTCTCCCTGGCAACAATTTCTCGGGGAAGAAGATCCACCTTCATTCCGCGTTCTCTTAGAACGTAAATGCGATGATGCCCATCTAGTATAGTTCCATCAGATCTGGTTTTTAGGCAATCTCTTTGTCCGGGTAAGAGGGAGTTTTGCAGAGTTTCAGTGGAGATCCTTCGCATTTCATTGAGTTTTACCGGGCTCAGAGAGCTATCTGGATGAAGCGGGACGAGCGTAGAAATATCGGGCATACCTACAACATCCAAGCCTAATGCATCACATGCCAGGCCGCATAGTACCAAAGCACCGGCGCAGCAAAGAGCAGGGCATCGACACGGTCCAGCATCCCGCCATGGCCCGGCAGAATCGCTCCCGAATCCTTCACACCCGCCCCGCGCTTAATTAGAGATTCCACTAGATCACCCATCTGTGCCGCGACATTCAGGGCCGCCGAAATCCAGAATACCGGCCACAGCGGCAGCGGCTGTTGTCCGAAATAAGCATCACGCCGCTCAATAAAATGCGCCTGCAGCAGCCAGGAGCTGATCGGATAGGCGTAATGGTAGAGCAGCACGCCAACTCCCACGCTTGCCACTACTGATGCCACAGCACCTTCCCACGTCTTGTTCGGACTAATGCGCGGGGACATCCGGTGCCGGCCGATCGCCTTGCCTACAAAATAAGCAAAGATGTCTCCAGCCCATACGACGAGTAGCAGGTAAATCACCAAAAACGCGCCCGCCCACTGTTCTCGCAACTGCACCAGAAACGCCAGCGGCAAAGCCACATAAGCGAAAGAAAAAGCTGAAACCATGGCGGCGGGAAACGCCGTTGCCAAATCTGCGCGCCGCATGGCGATGGTCAGAAAAACAAACGGGGCCAACGCCGCGGCAAAAACTGCGCTATGGCTAAAGCTACCCGTCTCGAGCAATGGTGTGTCGCCCGGATTGATCGCCAGCAGCAGAAAAAAAAGGCCAAAATAAACAAAGGTAGGCCAGCGCAGGGGCTTGATCCCGTAGAACTCCGACAGCTTCAGCAGTTCATGTACAGTGAGCAGAGCGACCACGGCAGCGATCACCGCCAGCACCGAAACCGGCGCCTTCAAAATCAGCACCAGAACAATTGGAATGAGAACAACCGCGGTGAGAACACGCTTGAGGAGTTGCAAGCCCTTAGCTCCGGCCTGCGTGGGAGTCATTATTCAATCCGCCATAGCGCCGGTCACGCTTCTGGAATTCCGCAATCGCTTCCAGCAGATGCACGCCGCGAAACTCGGGCCACAAGGTGGGAGTCACATAGATTTCGGCATACGCAAGTTGCCACAGCAAAAAATTGCTCAGCCGCATTTCGCCGCTGGTGCGAATCACCAGATCCGGGTCCGGCAAATGCCTGGTATAAAGATGCTGCGAGACCATCTCCTCATCAATCTGCAAATGTTCCACGCCGCCGTTGCGCGACGCCGCATCCACCAGCGAGCGAAACGCATCCACCAGCTCGGTGCGCGCGCTGTAATTCAACGCCAGCGTCAGCACCATGCCGGTATTGCGCGATGTCTCCTGCCGCGCCCATTCCATTTTCTCCTGCACCACATCCGGCAACTCATGCAGCCGCCCAATGTATTGCAGCCGGACATTATTCTTATGCAGCGACGGAACTTCCTGCTTCAAATAGCGGCACAGCAGGCTCATCAGAAAACTAACTTCGCTCTTGGGGCGCTTCTTCCAGTTCTCTTCCGAAAACGCATACAAGGTGAGCGAAGGGATGCCGATGCGCGACGCCGTCTCCACCGTATAACGCACCGACGTGACTCCGGCACGATGTCCGGCAATGCGAGGCAAGTGGCGCTTGCGCGCCCAGCGGCCGTTGCCGTCCATAATGATCGCAATGTGCTTTGGGAGCCGTTCCGGATCCAGCCGCAGGTAAACTTCCATCTCCTTGCGGTCGAGTCCGGCAGGAATCGTCGCCTTCACGCTAACCTCTTCTGAATGTTGACGCTAACACAGCGGGGCAGGGCTTGCAATTGCCGGGGAAGAGCCATGGAATACCCGATGCGTATATACTTTCCGTCCAAGATGCTGCCAGATCTCTTAGCGGCGCTTTTCGAGGAAGTCACTAATACGAGAAATCAATGAAGTGGTGCTGCGAGGTTTTCCACGGTTGGTTCGATGAGGCTGGTAAACGAGGGCTTGGCGTCTTTGTGTCAATGCAAGACGATTCAGAGCCCGCGTTCATTTTGCAGTATCGGGCATTGGACCCCGGGGCCTCTGTGCCATATACAGACTTTCCATTGTCTTTTGTTTCGCAGGTTCACATTCGTTTTTGTCCTTGGTGCGGCGCGCGCTTAATAAAGGCATATCGAACCACTACTCGTGAACTCGATAGGTCTGACTTGCAGGTTCCTCTCTAGGTTGAAGCGATGAGAGCATCTGGCGGTCGGGGGACGGGCAAACCAATCGGAAATGGAACGTGAAAGCTCTTGGAGGTAAACTCCACCCATGAATTCCCCCTCACCCACCTTCCGCGCCCCCACCGCCGTCGAGCGCACGTTCAATCGCGTCTTCGGGTTCCTGGTCGGCATCGGCCTGGGTTTCTCCTACAACTACCTGCTGCAAGTTCGAGGACGCAAAAGTGGGAAGCTCTACTCCACGCCCGTCAATTTATTGGAAATCGGGGGCAAGCGTTTCCTGGTAGCACCGCGAGGACAGGCGCAGTGGGTGCGCAATGCCGAAGCCGCAGGTGAAGTCGCGCTTAAGAAGGGAAGCACGCACTTAAAATTTCGGCTCCGTCCGCTGCAGGACGCAGAAAAGCTAGAAGTCCTGAAAGTTTATCTCGATACCTTCAAGCGCGAAGTCCAGGCGTATTTTCCGGTCACTGCAGGCTCGCCAGTCACATCCTTCGCTGATATCGCCGGGAACTATCCTGCCTTCGAACTGCTTCCGATCTAGAAATGTCCGGAGTTGAAGCTTGGTCGGGATTGTAGTTCCGCACTATATCTTTTTTCCCAGATACTTTGCGACGATGTTGGCGCAGCCTTCGGCGAAGTCCTGTTCTGGTTTGGTGAAGGTGCCGGCAAAATAGCTTTCGATGTCGAGCTCGGCTGCGAGCTTATTCTTTATCAGGATGGGAACCACGATTTCACACTTCACCATGGCGGACCCCGCCAGATAACGGGGATCTTTGGAAACATCATCTACCACTACAATTTTCCCGCTGCTGGCGGCGGCTCCACAAAGCCCCTTATTCAGGGAGATGCGGCCATGGGGTGTAAAGCTGCCGACGAACGGTCCGACCAGCAGAAAGCTGGGATCTGTCGGATCGACAAGATAAAAACCCACCCAGTTATAGCGCGTCATTTTTTCATGCAGACGCTGGGAGATATGCTCCATAAGTGAGTTCGCCGTGGAAGCCGTCCTGGCGAAGTCCTGGAATTCCCGCAGCAGTTCTTCATGCACCAGCATTATGTTTCCCCTTCGCGCTGAGCGTTAGAACGTCTGGTGCACTTAGCGTTTCCCGCAGTCTCCACGTGAATTACGCGCCCTTGGTAAATCTTTAGGCGGATGGCCTACTTCTGTCCAGCAGGATTACGTAACCAGGCAGTGCCCAGGTAGATTCCCAGAATTTTCTTGGCACGCGGGAAGGTCGCTACTCGCCGAGGATTGTCGTTGGCCGGAGCGGAGGCCCCTCACAAGGCTTCTGGGGATAGTCGCAGAAACGCTTGGTTCCCATTCCACTTCCGGTGCCGCTCACTTTAGCACAACCATGGTGTTTCAGGCAGCGGGCTACTTTGAACAACGTAGCCCACAACATACTTCACGAGGAGATGCGATCCCCCACGGCGACCGGTGTATTATGGTTGCCATTTTCCAGATCTAACAAGGAACTTCTGGCCCAGCGCGGAACCGCGGCACTCACTTTCGGTAAGGAGTATCCAAATGACAATGGTAAGAAAGACGTTTTGCTCAGTTCTACTCTTAGCGGCATCGATTGGGGTGCTGCCCGCCCAAGTGGCGTCGAACCAGTTCGTGCCGTTTAACGATTTTGTGCAGAAGACAAAAGCCGCAACCTCGGACATTTACATGGCTCGCGCGGAAAGCCGGGTGAAGGACGCCACCACTTTCGAAGAAATGCGCCAGTACATTCTCACCATGTATGAAGGTGTTCATGTGCGCCACAGCTTTGTGCGCGATAACAACCACGTGGATTGTGTGCCGATCATGGAACAACCCTCGGCCCGGCTTCTGGGCCTGACGGAGATCGCACCGCCGCCTCCCGCCGGACACCAAGTCTCTAACGACTCCGCGGAACTCGCCGGAGAGCAGCCGGTTGCGCTCACATCGCAAATCGATCCCGAGCAACCATTCGACGAATCCGGCAATGCCGTGGGTTGCGAGGAGCAAACCATTCCCATGGCGCGGATCACGCTGGAACAGCTCACCCGTTTCCCCGGCATGCGGGAGTTTTTCGAAAAGAGTCCCCAGGAAAATGAAGCCAGCGCTACGCTGCGGACGGGCCAGGCGATTCCTCCCGCGTCTGCTGGAACTCACGTGTACTCGTTTACCATTTCCCCGAACGAAAAAAATAAGGGCCTTACCGACGGGAACAATCTTTGGAGCCCGGTTGTGAGTGCAACCCAATATTTCTCTCTTTCGCAGCTGTGGGAGATCGGTAACAACGGAAGCGAAACTCAGACCGCCGAAGCGGGATGGCAAGTTTATCCTGCGCTGTACAACATCAAGAAAGCCGCGCTCTTCATTTACTGGACAGCGGATGGATACAACCAAACCGGTTGCTATAACCTCACCTGTCCGGCGTTCGTGCAAACCAACAGCAGCGTGATTCTGGGAGGAGGATTCTCGCACTATAGCGTCAAGGGCGGCGCGCAGTACGAGATTGACCTGGAATACAAACTGAGCGGGGGCAAATGGTGGTTTTACTACGGAGGCACGGCGGTCGGATACTACCCTGCTTCGCAATATAAGCCGGGCACCATGGCCACCTACTCGACGTTTTCTGAATATGGCACGGAATCGGTGAGCAGCACGAAAATCGATCCGCGCGAGGGCAGCGGCCAGTGGTCCACGGCTGGTTATCAGGAGGCTGCGTACCACCGCAACCTGAATTACTTCAACATGTCGGGAAAGGAATTCGCGGTCAGTCTGACCGCTGTTGACCCCAACCCGAATTGCTATAGCGTCACCGGCCCATTCGACAACCTCGCTGGTTGGGGAACGTATTTCTACGATGGAGGACCGGGCGGAAAGAATTGCTAAGGGATCAATAAGTAAAGAGCAAGTGCCTTGCGCAACTATAGCTGAGGCTGGCCCACTCTATCGCTCACTTTGCGATAGGGTGGGAACCATGTAAGCGGGAGCTTGTTCTTTTACAAAAGCGCCCTATCTGTCGATCAGTACAGCTTGACAGCCGCCGGACCCGGGGGAATACTCATTCTCGTCAACGATGCGGTGGTTGCACCATTTGTCCGTTCGACAAGCCCTACTGGAATCCGGCCCTTTGGGTTTTCTGGAACGCGCTCCGCTTCGCGATTTTCGCCTTATGACGTCTCCGGCGTCGGACCAGGAGTTGCTCCATGCAAGACTTCGATATCGTCCGCTCTACGAATCATTGCGGCAAAACTCTCTCACCCACTAACTCAAGTCCAAACAGTCTGCCGCGATGGATTACAATCTCGCTGGCGCTCGTATGTTTGGTGATCTTTGCGGTCCCGTCACCCGCCCAAACCTACACCATGCTCACCAGCTTGGTCGGTACTGGCGTGTGGCCGGGAACCACACCCCTCGTTCAAGGTTTTGATGGAAACTTCTATGGGGTGAGTGAATTGGGCGGAGCCTATAGCAGAGGTGCGATCTACAAGATCACCCCGGACGGCGTTTTGACGGTGCTGCACAACTTTTGTCCCGAGACCGGGTGCGCGGACGGCAGCTCGCCCTCTGGCCTGACGCTCGGCAAAGACGGGAATTTTTACGGATCGACCTATAGCGGCGGCACCGTGATTGGAGCTCCCAGCGGAGATGGCACCATCTTCAAAATGACACCCCAGGGTGTACTGACTACTCTCTACAGTTTTTGCGGCAGAACCTGCCGTGTCGGGCAATTACCTGGCCCACTGGTACAGGCCCCGAATGGAAGTTTTTTCGGTACCGCGATCAACGGAGGGAGAGGCGAGCACGGCAGTATATTCGAGGTCACGGCCAAGGGCGCCTTTACCGCACTTTACAACTTTTGCACTCGCAAAGTTTGTGCCGATGGTGGTGACCCGTCCTATGGTTTGGCATTGGGTGTAGACGGCGATCTATACGGCACAACCACCAGCACCTTCTTCAAGATGACAGACGCCGGCAAACTGACCGTCTTGTACACCTTTTGCGTGGTGACCCCCTGCGTCGACGGCTCCGGCTTGGTGGGCGTGCCTATCCAGGCCGCCGACGGGAATCTCTACGGGATCACCGAAGCCGGGGGCAGCCAGGGTGGCGGGACCATCTACCAAATCACCACGGACGGACAGTTCACCACGCTTTACAGTTTTTGCCATAAAGCAAATTGCCCCAACGGATCCGTCCCCTTCGCAGGATTGGCGCTGGGCTCGGATGGAAATTTTTACGGCACCACAAATTACGGCGGCAATCGTTACGTGAACGGCTGTGGCGATCAGGGCTGTGGGACCATCTTCCAATCCAATTCCAGCGGCGCGCTCACGACCATTTACAAATTCTGCGCGCAACCTAAATGTGGAGATGGCTTATTTCCTATGACCCCCATCGTCCAGGGCACCGACGGAAGTTTCTACGGCATGGCCGGCGGAGGAACAAAAACTGGATTCCCAATCTATAAGTTGGACACGGGTCTGCCACCGTTCGTCAAAACCTTGCCTGCCTCCGGCGGCGCAAACGCGACCGTCATCATCCTGGGAAACAATCTGACTGGCACAACTGAAGTCGCCTTCAACGGAGTCAGCGCGGTTTTCAAGGTCGTGTCGGACACCGAAATCACCGCCAAAGTACCGTCCGGCGCGTCCACAGGTTCAGTTGCTGTGACCACGCCGACTGGAACGCTATCCAGCAACATCGCGTTTAACGTTCCGTAGGTTTTGCGAGACGCGGGATGCGCCTCGCGTTTAAGCGCGTCCCGTAAACTCCCGGTTCTCCGTGGACACTTTCACTTTTTCCCCTTCTTTGATGAAGAGGGGAACGCGAATCTCCAGGCCAGTCTCCAGCCTCGCCGACTTGGTGACGCTGCCACTCGATGAGTCTCCCTTTACTCCGGGTTCCGTGTAGGCGACGTTCAGCTCAACGTACATCGGCAGCTCTAATCCAATGGGATGGCCGTTGTACTTTCGCAACTGAAGCTCCGCGCCTTCGATCAGGAAATCCAATGCATTGCCGACCATGCCCTTGGTGAGAGTGAGGGTTTCGTAGCTTTCCTGATCCAGAAAGTGAGAACCATCGTTATCGCTATAGAGATAGGATGCCGGAACCGATTGCAGGTCGGGTTCTTTGAACTTATCGCTCGCCTTGAATGTCTTCTCAAAGACCGCGTTGGTGAGAAGGTTACGCATCTTCAGACGCACCAGGGTCTGGCCGCCACGAGCGGTAGGCGTGTTGACCTCTGCTTCCAGGCAGTAAAACGGGGTGTTCTCAAGCTCAAACAACGTCTTGCGTCTGACATCAATAGCATCAATAAGCGCGGCCATAAATTCCTCAAAGGCAGGTTGGCATCGAAAGCGAATGCAGACCTGATCCAAATTTCTCTTCCAGTATAAGACGGCTCCTGACAGCGAAGCGCATTCTGTGCGTCCCTAGGCGGCTTTTTTCGGACTGTCCTTCAAAAGTCCAAGCCGTACCAGGCTTTCGGCGGTGGCGACGACGGACTCCTCGTTCGAACGCGGCGCCCATCCTAGTATACGTTTGGCTTTTTCATTGGTGGCGTTCTTCCTCTTGCCGAGTTCGGGCAAGATCAGCTTCACCGCCGGATCGAACATGGAGGCGATGCGCACCAGCCAGTCGGGCAATTGCCGCGTCGGAACTCTTTTGGCTGCCGCACCCATGCGGGCTTTCAGCATCCTGGCAATCTCCTGTATCGACACGAAATCGCCAGCCACGGCGAGGAAGCGTTCGCCCTTGGCGGCAGGATGAGTCATGGCGCGAATGTGCAGGTCGACCACGTCGCGCACATCGACGACGCCGAAATAAAGTCGCGGGCAGCCGGGCACGGCGCCATCCATCAGCCGCTGCACCAGCAGGATCGAGGTCGCATAGTCCGGCCCCAATACCGGCCCGAACACGCCGACAGGATTCACTACGGAAAGCTCCAGGCCGCCACCTTCTTTGCTGACGAAATCCCAAGCCGCGCGTTCGGCCAACGTCTTCGATTTCGTGTAGGCGGTCACGCCTTCGCCGTTGGGATCCGTCCAGTTGGTCTCGTCGAAGACTACTGTCTGCGTCTTCTGGCCATAGCCAATCGCCGCGAACGACGAAGTCAGGACCACGCGCTTGACGCCGGCATCGCGCGCTGCCCGCAGCACGCGAAGCGCGCCTTCGCGCGCCGGCACAATCAGATCATCTTCGTGCTTGGGAACATTCGCGGGAAACGGCGATGCCACATGCAGCACGTACTCACAGCCGGCGACGGCTTCCGTCCAGCCCGCATCCTTTTCGAGATCGGCAGCAAAAAAGGACAGACGATCGCCCGCGTCGGCGCCGCCTGCCTTCAGCAGAGCGCGCACGTCGCCTTCACGGGTCAGGCTCCGCACCGTCGTGCGCACCTGATGCCCCGCCGCTAGCAATTGCAGGATGCAGTGACTCCCAATAAATCCCGAACCGCCGGTCACCAGAACTGTGCTCATTACTTTCTCCAGAGCCCGTTATAGCCAACTTCCTGCATGTCTGCAAACCAAGGCCGGCCGTATGGCCCACCTCAACTCTCAAGGGTGCCCCGTTCGAGCTTTGCTTGAGCGGGGATTTTCCCTCGTGAAAATGGAGAAACGTTCCCCGGGGAACATAATGCAAATCGCAGTTATGTTCCCCGGGGAACATTCTGTGCTGACCGGAATGTATGTACAAAATTGAGTAAGTTGCTTCTGGTGTTTGAGTTAGGAGAAATTCCCGTTTTGGGAATTTGCTGTGGAGGGGCGCTGGCCCCGTCGTCCTGGAGGGTTGGGAGCCACGTCAGTTCCCATTTTGGGATTTTGGTTTTGGCTCCCCACCAGGATGGGCACGATCCCCGGGGAGCAAGACTGGGGCAGGGATCAGCAGAAACGTTCCAAGGTCAGATCCGGATCAATCCCAGGAACATCCTTCCGGCGTCCGCGGTTCCCACCCTTCGCAGCCGTCAAGGTGGGCCAGCCACTTCATTCCGATTCCCGGTGGCTGGCCCACCTTTGCGGTTTTGGCAAAGGTGGGGGCCACGGACGCCGAAAGCTAGTTCCTTTGAATCCTCGAAACTTAACTGTTAACTCGGGAGTGGTCCTGCGTTTCAGCGACACTACAAAATCTCCAGTGGATGCATTTGTGGTTCCCACCCTTCCAACAACCGAAGGGTGGGCCAGCCATCATTTGTGCGCCCGTAAAAGGTGGAAACTTATGCCGCGTGCGTCGGGATTTTTATTTTGGCCACACCCCACTGATTGATTCGCACGGCGCCGTCTTCCCCGAAAGCATAACTCCGATAACTGCTCCACGGCCACTGCTCCGGCTGTTGCACCAGTCCCTGGGTTACTGGATTGCGGTGCATATAGCGAAGCTTCTCGATCCGCTTGCGTGCCGTCCACACGTTGAAATCATAGAAGCGCCGCTGCCACACGTGTTCGGACTCGACCGTAAATTCTTGCTGTGCGGCAACTCGGCGTCGCAGCGACTTCAAAACGCGGCGCGAGAATCCTTGTTTGATCGCCTGCATCACCCGCGACGGATCTCCTTTTTCCGGCTCGCCGATCAGCAGATGAATGTGGTCAGGCATGGCGACGTAGCCGACTACCACAAAGCGGTAACGTTGGCGGACCTCCTCGAGCACTGCCAGAAAAAGATCGCGACGCTGTGGGCTCGCCAGCCAGGGTTGGCGATGATAAGTGCTGCAAGTGATGAAATGCAGTTCATTGGTGCCGTAGTGACGCTGGGGATGGTTGGACACTTCGCCAGACTACTAGCACACGCGTAGAAAAGCTGTGACATCTGACCTTTGTGGCTCCCACCTTTACAAAGTGCGTAAAGGTGGGCCAGCCGGATCATAGATAGCTTTCAGCCGGCCTAGCCGTTCCGGGACTCCTCGGGGACGACTTTCAGTTCCAGCTTTTCGGTGTAGCGGAGGACGGTCAGGGTGCTGCTGACGCCGACGCGGGCGTCGGTGAGCAGGCGATGGAGGTCGTCCACGCCGGCGACGGGCTTGCCATCGAGGGCGATGATGACGTCGCCTTCGCGCAGGCCGGCCTTGCGTCCGGGGCTGAGGTCTTCGACCGAGATGACGACCACGCCGCTCTCCTGCGGCAGATCATAGAAGCGCACCAGCCGCCGATGCAGCGGGGTGGTCTGCGCCTCCACGCCAATGTAGCTGCGGCGGATGCGGCCCTCGCGCAGCAGGCGTCCGGCCACAAATTTGGCGGTGTTGATGCCGATGGCAAAGCACAATCCTTGCGCGCCCATGATGGTGGCCGTGTTCACGCCCACCACCTGGCCATCGGAAGTGACCAGCGGGCCGCCGGAATTTCCTGGATTGAGCGACGCGTCGGTTTGAATGACGTCCTCGATCAGGCGCCCGGAGTAGGAACGCAGCGAGCGTCCCAGGGCGCTGACCACGCCGGCGGTGACCGTGTACTGAAAGCCATAAGGATTACCAATGGCGATGGCGAGTTGTCCCACGCGAAGTTTCTGCGAGTCGCCGAGCGGAGCCGTCACCAGGTTGGAGGCTTCATGGTCGGGCACGTCCATGCGGATGACTGCGAGGTCGGTGGCGGGATCGTCGCCGATGGTGTGGGCAGGGAAGCGGCGTCCGTCGGCGAGGGAAACCTGAATGCGTTTGGCATCGTGGACGACGTGGCTGTTGGTGAGGATCAATCCGTCGGGGGTGAAGACGAATCCCGAGCCGCCGCCCTGGCGCTCTGCAGGTTCGCCGGCGCGGTTCTTGGTGGCTTGTGTTACGTCGATCTTCACTACGGACGGGCTGAGTTTTTCCGCCGCGCCGACGACCGCCTGCGAGTAGGCGTCGAGCAAGGCCGCGTCGTTATTGGCAAGCGACTGCGAAGTCTGAACAGATGAGTTCGAATAGTCCGCGAGAGGAAGAGTGTTTACTGATTGGTTCATGTTAGGTAGATGAGGCAGGAAGGAATCTGGATTCAGGGCGAGTAGGATGCCTTACTTTGAAGGATGACGCGAGGAGTCCTTCGACAGCGCGCATTTGTTTGAGCAGTCTTTCATGGCGGCATCTAGCGCCGCGCCGATGTCGGCTAGTTCTTCGGGGCTCATCAGGAATTGCATCTGCTCGAAGAGTTGGCGTTCTTCCTTGCGGATATGTCCAACTAAAATCTCTGCATAGCTTTCCAGGCTGGTGGCGTCGAGGGTGCGGGCGACGGCGCGGGCAAAGAACTCTCGCAGCACTGCATGTTCGGCCAGGAGTTCCTTGACCAGCGCGTGCAGTTCAGGAAAGTGAGCGGCCACCGGGAAGATTTTTTTCTCTTCGGCGGTGAGATGAAACTCCACCTCATGTTCGAACTGTTCCTGGAGTTCCGCCTGCCAGGCTTCCAGATCGAGGTCTCCTGTCTGGAAAGCGCGATCCATCCGCACGCACAAGGCAAGCGCACGTTGATGTTGATGGGAAAGCAGGACCAGATTCTTGTCGCGCAGCATGAAAGTATTATCGCCTATAGATTGCGGCGCGTGTTAGTTACCTTCAGGCGCAATTCTCAATTCGCGCCCACCGCTTTGGCCGGAGGGGGACTGCCGGCAGAGCGCAGGGTGAGCCAATCGGTGCGGACGCGTTCCCATTCCTGGATCAATAATCCGTAGGATTCGAAGAACTCGCGGATGCGCAGCCGGTCCCAGCCGACAACGTCTTCGAGAATCGGAGCAAGGACAGCGAGAGCATTGCTGCTTAGAATGGTGCGCTTGGCAATCTGGGAAATGTGTTTGGCTTCTGAGACGGCGATGGTGAAACCGTCGCGCACATTGACGTGCAGCATGACGTGAACATCCGAGCTGCCGTCGCCTACATAAACAATGTGGTCGGGGCCAGCTTCGCGCCGGGCCTGCAATTGATCGAGCACAGCGACCTTGCCGTAGCCCGCGGTGGCGCGAACAATGGTTTCGATTTCGCCGGCCTCGTTGTAGTCGAATACGGTCCCGAAAATATGATCTTCAGGGACGACATCTTCGAGGGCGGATTGGATCACTTCGATCGGCGCCGCGGAGAGGACATAAAAATCAAATTTATAGCCATCGATCTGATTGGAGAGGATCTGGTAGAGCAGGTCGATATTTTCCTTCAGGCGAATGCGTTTGCCGACTTCATAGAGATGCTCGCGCCGAACTTTCGAACGGAATTCGGGATCGTGTAGCAGCAGATAGGCAAGCTCCGCCCCCTGTTGGACCAGGTTCAATTTCGACATGCCTTTAATTTTGCGTTCGAACTCCGCAATCGGAATGCCCACCATTTCGCTGAGCACGTAGCCGGAGTCGTTGAAGGTCAGCGTCTGATCAAAGTCACTGGCGAAAATGTAGCGTTTTAAATGTTTGTCACTCATCTATGTATTAGATTCACTCACGGATGAAAAGACCAATTAAAAACATTGATCGAAGCTATTCAATGCGGTCGATCGTTATTTTTTATAATGCGTTTTAATCTCTTGTTAACATCAAGATAGAGCTGTTTCTGTAGTGCGCTGCGGAGGCACTTGAACCGCTTTGCTTTCGGGTGCAGGGCATCACTTAGGTAACGTGTGGAAATGGGCGTTGTGCTGGGCGGCGGTGGCTGCTTGTACTTGTTTCCGAATGGGATGTCGGCGGAGTATTCGAAGGTAGAGGTCCTTCGACTTCATGAATGCTTCGCTTCGCGAAGCATTCAGTCCGCTCGGGATGACAGATTATTTTGGGTATTGAGTTGATTGATTCACTTCCACTACCTTTACTAAATCCTTCGCAGCATTGAGAATGGATGGTCTGAGTTTGTGGCCCGAAGCGGGCACAGGAGTTAGAAATCATTATGGCAGCTACCGGAGAACTGATTCGACTGATTAATTATGTCGATGACATCAATACGACTTTGCGGCGCATCAGCGCGTTTGTGGCTGGACTGGAACCGGACGAGCGTAAGCGCCTGGCGGAGAGTCTGAAGGCTGCGACTACCAATATGAGTGCGGTGGTCACGCAACTGGAAAAAGGAGCCTAATCGTGGCCCAGGTGTCGACCGTCGCCGTCATTGGCGCCGGAACCATGGGCCGGGGCATTGCTCACGTGGCCGCGCTCGGCGGCTATCGCACCATTCTCGAAGACCTGCTTCCCAACTCTCTGCGTAAGGCCGAGGGCGAAATTCGCACCAACCTTGATAAAGCTGTAGAGCTGGGAAAAGTCACTGCTGCGGAAGCGGACGCGGCGGTCACGCGGCTGGAATACGCGGGATCGGTGGAAGAAGCGGCGCGCGAAGCCGATCTGGTGATCGAAGCGGTCCCGGAAGAGATGGAATCGAAGATCGAAATATTTACTCTGCTGGACAAGATTTGCCGTCCGCATACGATTTTTGCTTCGAACACTTCGTCTTTCAGCATCACGGAAATTGCCAGTGTGACTTACCGCGCGAAAAAATGCGTGGGAATGCACTTTTTCAATCCCGTCCACAAAATGAAACTGCTGGAGGTGGTGCGGGCGCTGGAGACGGATGACGACACCATTGCCACCGTTGCCGAGGTGGGGAAGCGCATGGGCAAGGAAGTGGTGGTGATTAAGGAATCGCCAGGTTTCATCACCAGCCGCGTCAATGCCATGATCGGCAACGAAGCGTTCCACATGCTGCAGGAAGGCATTGCATCTGCTTCGGATATCGATAAAGCCTTAAAGTTAGGCTTGAACCATCCCATGGGACCGTTTGAATTGGTGGATCTGGTCGGTCTCGACACCCGGTTGCACATTCTGGAGTATCTGCATAAAACGCTGGGGGAGAAATATCGGCCTGCACCATTATTGGTGCAGTATGTAAAAGCTGGGCGGTTGGGACGGAAAGCTGGGCGTGGGGTGTACGAGTATCCCGAGGCGGTCCCGGGAAAGAAGTAGGTTGGTTCGCCAGGAATTGGGATTTCTGCACGGAAAAATCCCCGCTCAAGCGGAGCTTGAACGGGGCACCCTCGAGTTCATCTAATTCCGCTACATTTGTTGAAGGCTACGGTTATTTGTTGATGTCCTCTTTGGCTTGCAGGCGCTTCACCAGGTTTTCCATGAATGCTTTGTTCTGTTCGGGAGCGGCCGCCGCAGAGAGCTTCATTTCTTTTACTGCGCTGTCGAAGTCACCGTTGGCACAATCCATTCGTGCCACATCGGAGAGGACCAGCCAGAAGTTAGGACTCTTTTTGGCGTTCATGCGAAAGACGACGAAAGCTTCTTCCTGTTTACCCTGCGTCTGCAATAGTCGTCCATAACGGTGGAGATCAAGGGGGCTGCCTTGTTCCAGCGCTGAATTTCGGGTCGTGGCGGCTTCGTCTTTCTTGCCCATCGCGTCGAGAATGCGTGACTTGGTAATCAGATTATCGAAGCGTTCCTCCGCCTGGATGGATTGGTCTTCGTATTTGAGAGCGTCCTGGAGATTGCCTTTGTTCTCGAGCAGGTAGGTAGCCGCGTCGTCCCATGCGTCCCAGGTGTAGCCGGGCCAGCCGCGTAGCTGTACGGGCAGGCTGGCTTCCACAGTTTTTTCCACGTCGACAGAGACCTCAAAAGGCACGGCAAGTTTTTCCCAACGAAGAGTGATGAGAGCGGAATCTGGCGTTAGGGAGTCGAAATCGTAGGCGAGAGCTTCGTGGAAATCGGATGCTTGCGGTTTCGCAGTGACACGCAGAGCGTCTTCGGCCTGATCGTAAGTGAAGCTACCCCATGAGGTGTAGGCCTTAGAGAAAATGATCGTCCACTCGTTCTCGCCGGGAATCATGTGCAATCCATAGATACCCTTCGGCAAAGGCTTTCCAGCAATGGTGACAGGATCGGTAAATTCGATAATGGTGTTTTCATTGGCGCCGGCCCGCCAGACCTGTCCATAAGGCACAGTCTTACCCCAAATGGGGCGTCCATTCACCAGCGGACGATGGTAGGTGATGGTGATGTCGGTGATTCCGATGCGCTGGGTGACCACGGCACGCTGGCTGATTAGAGGAACCTTTAACAGCGAGGATTGGCCGCCATTCTGGAATTGGGCTTGAGAGCTGGGAACCGTCAGGAACAGAGTTATGACGAGGGATGTGGCAAAGAGAAAAGTCTTGTACATGGGGTAGCTCTCCTTAGAAAGTGCGACTTGTAGTTACGTCCTAGACAAAACGAAATGACTTGTTTAGACGCTCCGGGGGGTGGGTAGTTAGCGTTCAGGTGTTGCGATGGCTGGGAACGTCGGCGTGGAGGTGGTTTTGTTGGATGATTCGAAGACTGGAGGATTCCGGCTATCCTTTTCATTCCCAGCTACGTCCAACCGATAGGCGGTTCAAGCCGGATGATGGAAATGCGGGAACCTGGCGAGACCGGTTTGCGTATCAATCGTCAGACTGCAGGGCGGGCGTTGAGACCACCCGCCTGAGTTAACCCTTGTCCCCTTTGCCGTCTCCCCGGTGGCGGGGGGACGAGGATTTCGAATATGCGAGTGTTACTCGATATCGTCCGCCAGTCGCTGGCCACACTATGGGCGCATAAACTGCGTTCCTTCCTGACCATGTTCGGAATTGCCTGGGGGGTGGGATCGCTATTGTTGCTGGTGGGGCTCGGCGAAGGCTTTCGCAGCGGACAGGAAAAAAACATGGCCACCCTGGGCCAGGACATTATGTTTGTGTTTCCGGGGCGGGTGCCGGCAGTCGAGGGCAGCCTGGTTTCGGGGAAGCCCTATAACTTTACTTATGGGGATTACCTGGCGATCAAGGATGAAGCCAAGTTGTTGCGGACGATTTCTCCGGTGATTAATCGCGAAGACATTCGCGCCGTAAGCGATTACGGTTCGACCAACGGGCAGGTGTTTGGGGTGGCGCCGGACTACAACAAGATCCGCACTGTGCCGGTTGAGCCAGGACGCTGGTTCAATGACGCCGATAACAAAGAACATCGCCGGGTGGCCGTGGTGGGATGGGAATTGCTCAAGAATGTGTTTCCGGGAAGACCGGCGGTGGGTGCCAGCATCCTGCTGAATGGAGTGAGTTTTGATGTGATTGGCGTCGTCGAAAAGGTGGGACGCGAAGGGAACAACGGCACCAATGCGCGCATCTTTATTCCGGTGGAAACCATGCGCATGCTGTTTCCGCTGAAAGGGAACAATAACGAAGACGCGCTGTCGTTCATTAACTACCAGCCGATTACGCGCGATGCCCATCTTCGGGCACAGCAGGAAGTGCATGGGATTATTGGGAGACGGCATGGCTTCAATCCCAAACTGGATGATGCTTTCAACGATTGGGACACGATTGATGGATCCCAAAAAGTGGCGAAGATTTTCGACGCCATGGATTGGTTTCTGGGAGTGGTTGGAGTGGTGACGCTGGGGCTGGGAGCGATTGGGATTATCAACATTATGTTGGTGTCGGTGACCGAGCGGACCCGCGAAATCGGCTTAAGGAAAGCGTTGGGTGCGACACATCGCAACATCATGACGCAGTTTTTTGTGGAAGGCGCATTCCTGACCGCGTTCAGCGGAGGCATTGGGCTGGTGATCTGCATAATCTTCGTGACCTTGCTGGCGCAATTGCCACAACCGGATGGATTCGACACGCCACGAATTGTTCCGGCATCGGCGGCGGTGGCGATTATTTCGTTGACGATTGCCGGGGTGGTGGCTGGACTTTATCCTGCACGCAAGGCAGCGTTGCTGCCTCCAGTGGAAGCGCTGCGGTCGGAGTAAAAGTAAATATGATCAAAGAATTAGCCATTCAAGCCTACAACGCGCTGCGTCACAATCGAAGCCGGAGCCTGCTCACCATGCTGGGCATGGCATGGGGCATTGCGACAGTGGTATTGCTGCTGGCTTATGGCTCGGGTTTTGAGCGCGGACTGATGGTTGCCTTCGAAACTTTCGGCGGTAATTTTGTGGCGATTTTCCCTGGACGTACTTCGATGCAGGCTGGCGGCAGCAAAGCCGGTACCGAGATCAAACTCACTACCCAGGATGTCGATAACTTACGGGCCGAAGTGCCTTTCCTTAAGCGAGTCTCTCCGGAAATAAACAAGCAGAGCACGGTGGCCTACGCCACCCGCAGTGCCAGCTACGACATTCGCGGCACCTATGCGAGCTATCAGAAAATCCGGCATGTGGATGTGGAAATAGGCAGCTTCTTTGGCGAGCAGGAAGATTTTGCTCATAGCCGGGTCGCGGTGCTGGGCTATGAAGTGAAGAAGAAACTGTTTTCCGGGCAGAATGCGATCGGCGAGAGCGTACGGATTGACGGCATTTCGTATCAGGTCATCGGTATTTTGAAGCACATGATTTCGAACGGCGACGATGACATGAATGCCATGATTTATATCCCGTTCAGTACCATGAGCGATTTGAAGAGCACGCACTATCTGGATGTCATCTGCATGGAGTACGAGGGCCAGCACGAAAAGGTTGCGAAGGCGGTGCGGGATTCACTAGCTTTTCATCACAATTTTGATCCCAAAGACGAGCGGGCTGCATTTGTCTTCGATAGTGTGGAAAACTTTGGCGAGCTGAAAGTCATTACCACGGGCATTAAAGTTCTGCTCGGTTTTATTGGATTGCTGACCCTGGGGATTGGCGGCGTGGGATTGATGAATATCATGTTGGTCTCGGTGACGCAGCGTACGCGTGAAATTGGTGTGGAAAAAGCTTTGGGGGCGCACCGCTGGCACATTCTGTTTCAATTTCTGGCAGAAGCGCTGGTGATTACGGCTGTCGGTGGTCTACTGGGAGTGGTGCTGGCTTATCTGGTTTCCTGGTCGGTGGGATCGTTGACTCTGTGGAGTGCATTCATTGAGAACGCTAGCGAGGGGGATATCCATTTGAAAATCGATTCGGCGATTTTGATCTGGTCTACGGTGATTTTGAGTTTTGTTGGGATCATTAGCGGGATGCTGCCGGCGATAAAGGCGGCACGGCTGGATCCGATTGAGGCATTGCGGTACGAGTGAATATGTTAGTAGTGATAACGGGCCTGAAGAAAATCAATTCTTTTCTCGCTGACTCGATAAACCAGGCGATGTTCCTGGGTGATTCTCCGCGACCAACAACCTGCCAAAACGTATTTTAATGGCTCGGGCTTTCCGATCCCACCAAAGGGATCGCGCAGGACCGCTTCCATCAATTCGAATACCCGGAGTGCAGCCTTGCGGTCGGTTTCCACCCAATAGCGAAGATCCTGGCGGAATTCGGGATGGAAAATCGCTTCTTGATTAACGAGCCGAGCCAAGGCCCATCTCCCGGCGAAGTTTTTCGATTGATTCCGGCTTGCCCTTTCGTCCTGCGGCACGATGCATGGCAGTGAGGAGGCGCTGGGCGTTTTTCGGGGAGCGCAGCAGGTGGGCGGTTTCCAGTAGGCCGGATAATTCATCGGCGGGAATCAGCGCAACTTTTTTGTCGCCCTTACGGCGGACAATAACCACTTCCCGATCGTTGGCGACCCGGTCGAGTACTGAGGCCAGGCTCTGGCGCAGGTTGGTGTACGTGGTTTCGGTCATAATTTAACATTGTACAGGTTTTCTGTACCTATGCAAATTATAGTGGCTGTCCTTGCGTGATCAATGTTACGGTCTGGTCATCTTTTCTGGTTTCATCAGCAGATCGAATTCTTCGCCGGTGAGATGGCCCAGCTTGAGTGCGGCTTCGCGCAGGCTGCTGTGGTCGACATGGGCAGTGTGGGCGATTTTCGCGGCCTTGTCGTATCCGACTTTGGGGGCCAGTGCGGTCACCAGCATCAGCGAGTTCTTCACATACCAATCCACCTTTGCGCGATCGACCTCGATTCCGTTAACCATGAATTCGACGTAACCGTGGCTGGCGTCAGCGATCAGCGTGACTGAGTGCAGGAAATTGTAGATGATGACGGGCTTGAACACGTTGAGCTCGAAGTTGCCCTGCGAACCGGCAAATCCGATGGCGGCGGTGGCGCCATGCACCTGAACGCAGACCATGGTCATGGCTTCACACTGCGTGGGATTTACTTTGCCGGGCATGATGGACGATCCGGGTTCGTTTTCTGGGATGGAAATCTCACCCAGGCCGCAACGCGGCCCCGAGGCCAGCCAGCGGATGTCATTGGAAATTTTCATCAGCGAGGCGGCGAGAGTTTCCAGCGCCCCCTGCGCGAAGATGATTTCATCGTGCGCTGACAACGCGGCGAATTTGTTGCCATGCGAACGGAAGGGAAGGCCGGTGAGTTCGGCGATTTTCTTTGCAGCGCGTTCGGCAAATTCAGGATGCGCGTTCAACCCGGTGCCGACCGCAGTACCGCCGATGGCGAGATCGTAGAGTCCCCCCAGAGTTTGTTCCAGACGATGGATGTCGCGCTCCAACAGGCTCGCCCAGCCGCCGAATTCCTGCCCGAAAGTGAGCGGGACGGCATCCTGCAGGTGGGTACGTCCGATCTTTACCACATCTTTGAATTCGGTTGCTTTAGCGGCGATGGCGTTGTGAACGCCTCGGATGGCGGGAATGAGAACGTTCTTTACTCGCTCGGCTGCGGCGATGTGCATGGCCGTGGGGAAGGTGTCATTCGAAGACTGCGACATATTGACGTCATCATTGGGATGAATCGGCTTCTTCGATCCCATCGCGCCGCCTGCGATTTCAATGGCGCGGTTGGAGATGACCTCGTTGACGTTCATGTTCGTCTGCGTCCCACTGCCGGTCTGCCAGATGCGAAGGGGGAACTGATCGTTGAGCTTGCCGGCGATGACTTCGTCGGCAGCCTGGGCAATGAGCTTGGCTTTCTCGGCCGGGAGTTTGCCGAGGTCCTGATTTACCAGCGCGCAGGCCTTCTTGAGGATTCCAAAAGCGCGGATCAACTCCGGCGGCATAACGTCCCGGCCAATGTTGAAGTGATGGAGCGAACGCTGCGTCTGCGCTCCCCAATAAACGTTGGACGGGACCGCGATTTGTCCCATGCTGTCGGATTCCGTGCGGGTGCGGCCGGACTGGTCTTTAGTGGATGGCATGGCTGTTCCTGACGAATGCGTAAGGGAACGGAGTTGACTGTGAATTATAACAAGCACACGGAGGCGCAACGCCTCGGATTTGCAGAGCCGTCCGAGCAATGCGAAAATACCTTATGCAAAAATCATCCACCACCGCGGTAACCATTTTGACGACCGGCATCATGCTGCTGGGCAATGCCCTGGCACAGCAGACTCCGGCTTCCACTCCTGCGCCGGCGCCAGCGGCGAAAACCACAACAACAGCTCCGGCAAAAAAGGCCGCGACCACTACCGGGGCGAAAAAAGCTGCGGTCCCATTGGCGCTCAAGACCCCGAAAGAGAAAGCCAGCTATTCGCTCGGAATGAATATTGGGAAGAGCCTGCATCGCGGGTCTTTAGAGCCGGGGGATCTTGATATGAGCATCCTTATGCGGGGACTACGAGACGCACTGGCCGACAGCAAGCCGCTTTTGAGCGATGACGAGATGAAGGCTGCATTGACCAGCCTTCAGGCGGATGTGAATAAAAGACAGGGAGAGAAAATGCAAGTGGCAGGAGCGGCGAACAAGAAGGCAGGCGATGCATTTCTGGCTGCCAATAAAACGAAAGAAGGCGTGGTCACGCTGCCCAGCGGTTTGCAATACAAAATTTTGAAAGCGGGAACAGGTCCGAAACCCACCGCCGCCGACTCGGTCGTCTGCAATTACAAAGGCACGTTTTTGAATGGCACAGAGTTTGACAGTTCTTACAAGCGCGGCCAACCGGCGACATTTGGAGTTACCGGAGTGATCAAAGGATGGACGGAAGCGCTTCAACTTATGCCAGTGGGATCGAAGTGGCAGCTTTTCATTCCCTCCGACCTGGCGTATGGTCCACAGGGTCGTCCTGGAGTTGAGCCCAATTCCACCCTGGTTTTTGAGGTGGAACTCCTCTCCATCGAAGCCAAAAAGGATGAAAAGAAGTAAGGAAGAAGGTTTGGAAAGAGCATTGGTGACCAAACAGATCGCCGAGCCGGCCAAACAGATTCCCGATGCGCTCCCGCTCGCGCAACTGCAATCCCGTCCCGAGACTCGGGTGGATGTCCTGGTGATCGGCGCCGGGCCTACGGGGCTGGCTTGCGGGATAGAAGCGCAGCGGGCGGGATTCAAGGTGGTGGTCATTGACAAGGGATGCGTGGTCAATTCCATCTTTCATTATCCGGCGACCATGACGTTTTTCACCACGCCGGAACTGCTGGAAATCGGCGACATCCCGTTTACTACAGCCAACCAGAAGCCCAATCGGCAGGAGGCGCTGGAGTATTACCGTAAAGTCGCGGAACACTATCACTTGCCGATTTCGCAGTATCAGAAAGTAGAGGCAGTGAGCGGAAAAGATGGAAACTTCCATGTGGCCACGAGCGACCGGTTGGGAAGGATCTACGATTACCAGACGCGCAAGGTCATAGTTGCCACCGGCTATTACGATCTGGCGAACCAGCTGAATATTCCGGGGGAAGAGTTACCCAAAGTATTTCATTATTATCAGGAGCCCCATCCATTCTTCGACACTGATGTTCTGGTGATTGGGGGAAAAACTCGGCGGCGATTGCTGCGCTTGATTTGTGGCGGCATGGGGCGCGGGTCACGTTGGTGCATCGCGGTGCGAAACTGCACAACCACATCAAGTATTGGATTTTGCCGGACATTGAAAATCGCATCAAGAACAAGGAAATTGCCGGATACTTGAATAGCACCGTGGAATCGATTGCGGCGGATCACGTGCTGCTCAACACGCCTGCAGGACTCGTTAGGCTCAAGAATGATTTTGTGTTTGCCCTGGTTGGCTACCATCCCGACTACGATTTTCTGCGGGCCATGGGGATTGAGCTCTCTTCCGATCAGTGCCGTCCCGTGTGCGATCCGCAAACTCTAGAAAGCAATGTGCCGGGTATTTATGTCGCTGGTGTGATCGTGGCGGGTTCGCGGACCAATGAGATATTCATTGAGAATGGACGCTTCCACGGACAAAATATCGCTGCGGACTTGAAGAAGAAAATGCCGGCCGCGTAAGAACTGGACAGCCGAGGCGACTATCCCTATGTAAGCGTTACGACTTCCTCACCCAATTGTTCGTTAATCAGGCGGGCGACCAGCGGCTTTAGCGGCTCGCCGGATTTCAGCAATACAAAATCCTGAGCGGCTTCGGACCAGTCCAGCTTGAAGCTGGTAGAAAGCGCTGAAATCCAGATCTGCCGCACCGGGGCATTGGGCGAAATAACGAACCGGCTGCCTTCCTCGAAAGAAATATGCAAAGCTCCAGACTGGTCTTCGACCTCCATGTCCGACGACTCTTCGGCGAGAATGAGAGCTTTTTTGAGAGAATCGAAGGCGGTGTCGCAGTGCTTGCGAAAATCGGTATCGTCTAGCATGGTGGGATTATAAACAAGCTGTCAGCCATCAGTTGTCAGCTCTCAGCGAAACCTTGTACTTAGCTGATTGCCTACGAGCACTGCGGACTCACGAACCATCATGGACCAGCAAACCGAACCCGTGTCCAATTCAATCTCGGTCTCTGCCTATTGGAGATTAGTGCGGCAGAACCGGAACTTCCGCAATCTGTGGATGGCGCAGATTGTCAGCGAAATCGGGGACTGGTTCTACACCCTGGCTATTTATAACCTGCTGCTGCAGCTGACTGGACGTGCCAGTTCGGTAGCGCTCGCTCTCGTCGTACAGGTTTTGCCGCAAACCGTTATGGGGCCGATTGCGGGCGTGGTAAATGACCGCATGAGTCGCAAAAAGGTCATGATCACGACCGATCTGGCGCGGGCCGTCGTTGTTTTGGCGATGCTTTTTGTACGATCACGCTCCACTGTTTGGATCATCTACCCATTGCTGTTGCTCGAAAGTTCCATGTGGGCCTTTTTCGAGCCGGCACGAACTGCAACGATTCCCAACGTAACCAGCGGCGAGGACTTGTTGGTCGCCAACACGCTCTCCTCGACCACGTGGTCACTCAATCTGGTAGCGGGTGCGGCGATGGGGGGAGTTGCGCTCGCGTTGTTGGGACGCAATGCGTTGTTCGTGCTCAATACGCTGTCATTCCTGGCATCGGCATATTTTATTGGCCGGATGCACTTCCGAGAACCGCATGCCGAGGCTGCGGCAAAAATTAAAGCTGGTTATCTGACGGCTTACTCTTCGGTGATGGACGGCATGCGCTATGTGCGGCGGGATTCCCGCCGGCTGGCACTGGTGCTCATCAAAACAGGTCTTTTGCAGGTGGGCGTGAGCTGGGTTTTATTCACGGTGATGGGGCAGCGCGTGTTCCCGCTACACTGGCCGGGACTCGATCCCCAGCGTAGCGGCGTGCTCGGCATGAGCATGCTGATGGGTGCGCGGGGAATCGGCGCCATTGTCGGGCCGCTGTTTTCCGCACGATGGGCCGGATCCAGTGAGCGTCGTTTGCGGCTCGGTGTTCTATTTGGCTTTCTCGCTGTGGCCGCAGGCTATGGCACTTTGGGCGCGGCCATGTCGCTTTGGCAGGCCTGCTTCTGGGTGGTGCTGGCCCACTCTGGCGGATCGACAGTATGGGTTTTCTCCACGACCCTTCTGCAACTCAACACCGAAGACAAGTTCCGCGGCCGTGTATTTTCTGCGGAGTTGGGGCTTGCCATGTTGACCCTGGCCATCGGCGCCTACTTCACGGGATTTGTGATCGATCGTGGAATCGCACCACGACTTGTTGCCACCGCCACTGGATTTCTCATGCTGATTCCCGCGGGCGCCTGGGCACTAGCGATGCGGCTCTGGAAACAGACGTCTGCGGTCAGCCCGCAGACGTCAATCTGATGGGCCTTCAATCCCGGCATTGCGTCACGGCTTTTGCTGCTCGCTGAAAAGCTTCAAATTTTCCGCCTTCCACTGCATGGCGTCATGAATGCGATGACGTCCGCTGGGGTGGTCGAAGAAAATCCATTCTTCGACTGGGCCGGGACTCATCTTTCGATACTCTCCCAGGTGGATGGCGGCTTGAGCGAAGCCGTCGGGCTCGCGGCTGGCATTCAGTCCGAACATGTCGGCTTCGTGTTCCTGCGTGCGGGTCAAAGTATTATCGATCGGAGTAGTCAGAAAAAAGAAAATCGAAGCGATCAGGAAGACCAGCGGCAGTACGGCCGTGTCGCCGATGCCGCGAATCTGCCATTTTTCGCCCCAGCGCGCCAGGGACCAATCGAGTGCCCAGCGCAGAACAGCAAAGAAGATCACGATTTCCACGAGATTGAACAAAATTCCCTTATACACATGATTCATTACATAGTGACCCATTTCGTGCCCCATCACGGATTGAATCTCTTCGGGCGAGCCACGGCGGAGCAGATTGTCATTCAAGGTGATGCGCATAGTGCTGCCAAAGCCGCTTACATTTGCGCTCATGCGCGTGCTTTGCTTCGAAGCGTCACTCTTATAAACATCATGGGCTGGAATCCCATTGGCCCGTGCCATGCTCAGAATGGGCTGGGTAATCTTCGGATCATCCAGCACCGTGAATTTATTGAGTAGTGGAAGGATAAAGACAGGCGCGATCAGGGCGGTTAAGGTGAGGAACAGAATCGATACAACCGCCCCCCAGATGTGCCAGGTCCGCGGCAAGCGCCGGACGATACCAAAGAGCACGGTGACGATGATGCCTCCGAGCACGAGATTTACTGCGAACATGATCAGCTGATCGCCCATCCACGGACCGAAAGTCTGGTTGGCGAGTCCGTATTTGTGCTCCCGGAAGTAGCCTTCGTATGCCGCCAGAGGAAAGCCGAGAACCGTTGAGACGACCATAAACTCGACCCAGTAGATGATGGTTTGGATTGGCTTAAAGCGGGTGAGGCGTTCCGCGAAATTGCGCATGGCGGCGGACCAGCCGAGCTTCAGGATCAGCAACAGGACGATTGCTCCGTACACGAAATCCCATAGGATCAGCCAGTATCCGCCTTCAAAGTAGGCGTCCGATCGCGATTTGGAGGCTGGCGGGATTTGCGCCAGATAGGCTTCGGTGGCGGCGTCCACGTTGAAATTCACGGAGGGCTGCGCCTCGGGCGGAACCGTGATCACCGACGGCATCGTGGAGCCAGCGGTGGAAGCTGGGGCCGGTTGGGCGAGAACTGCACCGGAGAGCATGCAAAAGAACGCAAGAAAACAGCAAACGCGGCCAAGCAAAGTCATGTTGAGCCTTTCACGCATAGCGAACCGCTGAGAAGTATACGCAAGAGCAGGCCTGGAGAGTTTCACAAATGTTGAGTGTGCTGTGGGCGGGGCTTCTGGCCGATTGAACGGTATCCGAGATCAAAGATCCGCGGCTTATCGTGAATAAAGCTGGTCAATCTTTGCGGCCATGATGAAATCACTCTCAGTCAGGCCATTGATTTTGTGCGTCCACATGGTGATTTCGGCTTTACCCCAGGCCAGCAAAATGTCAGGATGATGGCCCTCTTTTTCGGCAACGGCCCCCACCTGATTCACAAAGTCCAGTGCCTGTTTGAAGTCTGGGAATCCGAAGTTGCGGGTGAGGTGATGCTCCTCGATGACAGTCCAGTCCGGCACCTGCGTATGGAGTGCGCTTAATTCAGATCCCTTGAGCGCGGGCACGTTGCCACGGCATGGAACACAGGTTTTGGTTGCCAGGTCAGACATGGGGACATCCTCCGGTTGGAATTATAGCGATTCGTGCCGAATCGGGACGAACTGTCAGATGCTGTGACATCCGTCACAAGTAATTTTCGGTGAGCTGGCTAGAATCGTTATGCAGCAGGCGCGGCTTTTGCTTTTCAATTAATTCCTGATCACAAGACCAATTTTCTGTACTTGCGAAAAAAACCCGTTCAAGCAGAGCTTGAACGGGGCACCTCCAGAGTAGAAATGAACACGAGAGCGTAGATAACCTTCTTCTAGAACGGAATGTCTTCGTCGCTGATGGGCGAGGCTCCCACTGGCTCGGATTCGTGTTCCGGAGCGCGCTGGTCGAAGTTATTTCCAGAAGACGCTCCTTGCGAACGGCCACCGGAATCGCCACCGCCGCTTTCGCCGCGTCCGCCAAGCAAAATTATGTCTCCGGCCACGACTTCAGTCATGTACTTTTTCTGTCCGGAAGTTTTGTCGTCCCAGGAGCGGGTCTGCAGGCGTCCCTCGACATAGACCTTGGAACCCTTTTTCAGATATTCACCGGCGATTTCAGCCAGGCGCTGCCACAAGACAACATTGTGCCATTCGGTGCGGTCCTGCCATTCGCCGCCTTTGTCTTTATAGCGTTCATTGGTGGCGAGAGTAATCTTGGCCACAGCGGTACCGCTGGGTGTGTATTTGATTTCGGGGTCTTTGCCCAGATTGCCAATGAGTTGGACTTTGTTAAGACTTTTGCCTGCCATGAGTGCTGCTCCTTCCGCCCCTTTGTCGCTCAAAGTTGATTGCGGAGCCTGAAAAACCGGGAGCCGAAACCTGCGTTGCTGCAATCCCTGGGGCTGGGTATTGAGTTCGATGGTCAATATAACAGAAATATTGAGGATGGGATGTGACGGACGAACACGAGAATGCCGCTGGCGAAGCTTGCAGGACTTTAGCTCTAGGAGATTGGGTTAAGCATCATCAACGCGAACAGGAGGGTCAGATAAATCACCGTCGCCTGCAAGAGCTGCCGCGCCCGCTTCTTGGACTGGGGCGTGTCGGGAGCCAGTTTGAAGGTGGCCAGGCGCAATCCCACATAAAAGAGACCGCACCCCATTACCACGGCGCCGAAGAAATATACGTTGCCAGCCATACCGAGAAATCTGGGCAGCAAGCTGATCGGAATCAATCCCATAGAGTAGAGAAGAATCTGGCGGATGGTCGATTTGCCGTCGGGTTCGACCACGGGCAGCATCTTGATGCCGCCGGCTGCGTAGTCATCGCGATAGAGCCATGCGATGGAAAAAAAGTGTGGAAACTGCCAAAAGAAAACAATCGCGAACATGACCACCGCGCCCAGTTCCAGGCGGCCGCGCGCGGCGGTCCAACCCAGCACACCGGGCATGGCTCCGGGAAAAGCGCCAACTAGGGTACACAGAGGATGAATTTTCTTAAGCGGAGTGTAGGCGCCCAGATAAACCGCGGCGGTGGCAAGTGCAAGCCATCCGGTTAGAGCATTGAGCATCAGGCCAAGATAAAGTGAGCCGCCGCCGACCATCAGCGTGCCGGCAATTGTGGCGTGGGCTACGCTCATGCGTCCCGCGGGCAATGGCCGCTGAATGGTGCGGCGCATGCGGCTGTCCACTTCCCGCTCCATGACTTCATTCAGTGCGGCCGCTCCCGACGACACCAGGAAGATGCCGAACAGTGCATGGAACAAGCCAATCGAAAGCGACGAGACTCCGGATTGCCGCGCCCCGAAGTAGTATCCACACCATGCAGTCACCACGATCAGCGTGGTCACGCGCAGTTTGGTGAGCTCCGTGTAATCCCTCAACAACGCGATGGCAGGATTACGGGGGACCGCCAAAGGTTGAATGACCGTACTCATGCGGCGACCGGCTTTCGGGTTCCGTTGGGAATTCGTTGTCTCACCGAGACGGGAACAAACCGCCAAACTTGAATCGCAAAAATTGCGGTTGAAGCCAGCAGCAATGCTCCCACTGCGACATGAGCAACTGTGGAGACGACCATGAGCGTTTCCGGCTGGGCGGCATCTTTGCCCCATTCAACACGAGTCAGAAATGCGAGGAAGCCAAGGCACAGTTGAATCACGACCAGAAACAGAATGGCAATCGCTGGACGGCGGATGGCCTCGTTTTTGGAATACTGCGACAGGCCACGAATCGATGTCCATGTAAGAATCAGCGCGACCAAGGGCGCGTTGATGACATGCGGCAGCCAGCCCATGCCGTGATGGCGAAACATGGCCCCGAAATAAAGTTGCAGATAGAGCGCGAAGAGCGAAAGCAGAGCCAGCGTCAGCAGCTGAGGATGGTGGGATTCAGTCGATGGTTGCGAAGGTTCTTCCACGGATGTTTCTTGCACCCACTTGCGTCCGGTGAAAAGCGCGATAGCGCAGGCGATGCAGAAGAATGTCTGTCCCACGGCGGCGTGAGCCGAAGAAATGAGCGGCGGCAGGAAATGCAGCACGGTCATGCCACCGAGAATTCCCTGAACAATAATCGTGGCCAATGCGCCCACCGCCAGGGCTTTCATCCAGCGGCGGCGATCGGCGAGGAACGTCCAGACGGTAATGGTAATCGTGAGTGCACCGGTGGCTTCCGCGATCATGCGATGGCTGTGTTCGTAGACGATGCCGCCCGTCCAGGGGGGAAGCTTGTAGTACGAGCCATAGGAGGTCGGCCAATCGGGCACGGAAAGTCCGGCGTCGTTGCTCGTGACCAGCGCTCCCGCGACGATGAGCACGAATGTCGCGCAGGCTATGAACACAGCAAAACGATGGTGCGCGGGATTGTAGGGTGTTGAAGCGGATTTCAAAAAGTGCTCCTAAAGAAAACCGGTGCATTTATTTCGTGGATCACGAAACTAGTTATTTTATCAGAGCTCGGAGGGTTTGAAACTAGAGTGTGGATTGAAATCCGGCCGATTCGCCGAGGGCTACTTATTCGTTCCGGCTTCCATAGCTTCGATCACCGAATCCGCAAATTTCGAAGTACCGGAACTACCGCCTACGTCACGGGTCAGTTTTTCTTTGGTTCGATAGACATGTTCGAGCGCAGCAGTGATGCGGGCAGAAGCCTCATGCTCGCCAAGGTGGTCAAGCATTAAAAGAGCTGAGCGGAGGACGGCCGTGGGGTTGGCAATGTCTTTCCCGGCAATGTCCGGAGCCGAGCCATGGACGGCCTCAAAAATGGCACACTCATCACCGAAATTTGCGCCGGGGACGAATCCCAGGCCGCCGACAAAAGCCGCGCACAGGTCAGAAATGATGTCTCCGTAGAGATTTTCCATGACTAACAGATCGTATTGATAAGGGTTCATCACCAACTGCATGCAAGTGTTGTCGACGATGTGCTCGCCGTAGGTGATCTCGGGATATTCCTTGGCAATATTGCGGCAGCAACGCAGAAATAAGCCATCGGAAAGCTTCATGATGTTGGCTTTATGGATGGCGTGAATCTTCTTTCTCTGATGCTTGCGAGCATAGGCGAAGGCAAACTTCGCAATGCGCGTGGAAGCTTTTTCCGTAATGATTTTGAGGCTCTCGACTACTCCGGGAACCACTTCGTGCTCGATGCCGGAGTAAAGACTTTCCGTATTTTCCCGCACGATGATGAGATCTACGTCTGGATAGCGGGTGGGAATGTGCGGCAGATTTTTGATGGGCCGGAAGTTGGCGTACAGCTCGAATTGCTTTCGCAACGCCACGTTGATGCTGGAAAAGCCGCCGCCAATCGGCGTTGTGACCGGGCCCTTCAGACCGACGTGAGTGCGCTCGATGGATTCAGTGAGTTCCTTGGGAATGTATTCATGATATTTCTCAAAGGCCTCGGCGCCGGCCATGAAGGTTTCCCATTCAAACTTGATGCCGGTGGCTTCCAGAATGCGCACGGTAGCTTTGGTCACTTCAGGACCAATGCCGTCGCCCGGGATGAGTGTAATCTTGTAGGCCATAGAACTTTTGTCAGCTCGAATACTACTGCGTCTTTACTGTGCTTTTGCTCTTAACTTCCACTACTATTTCCTTGGTTTTCAATAGGTCTTTCAACTCCGCCATGAATTCCTGCACATCTTTGAAATCCAAATAAACCGAGGCAAAGCGAACGTATGCCACTTTATCGTAACGGCGCAGGCGATTCATGATGAGTTCGCCGACTTCGCTGGTCTTGCGTTCCCGCTCAGCGGAATCGATTACAAAACTCTCTGCTTCGTTCACAATTTGTTCCAATTTGCTGATGGGCACAGGGCGCTTTTCACACGCCCGCAGCAGGCCATTCAGAACTTTCTGGCGATCGAACTTCTCGCGGCGTCCGTCTTTCTTGACCACCATGTAGGGAATTTCGTCGATGCGCTCATAGGTGGTGAAGCGCTTGCCGCACTTCAGGCATTCGCGCCGGCGGCGGATGGAATCGGCTTCTTTGCTCTCGCGCGAATCCACCACTTTGTCATTTTCAAATGCGCAGAAAGGACACTTCATGGCTTGGAATGGACTAGCAAGATTGTAACAGGCGTGAAAAGGCCAATGGGATGAGGTACATACCTATGTAACTGTTAAATTCTG
This sequence comes from Terriglobia bacterium, assembly GCA_963723765.1. Taxonomy (GTDB): domain Bacteria; phylum Acidobacteriota; class Terriglobia; order Terriglobales; family Acidobacteriaceae; genus DATBAX01. Next base: position 294,091 of record CAVRSD010000003.1, read on the forward strand.
ATTTATCCCTGGCTACGAGAGTTTTTCTGCGCTGCTTTCCGCTTCCTGGCTTTCCTGCGAAAGCTCGCGTAGGGAGAGCCGCTGGCGGTGGGCGAGGAACAACCCGGCTGGAATGACCGACATGAACGTTACCAGCCAGAGCAGGATTCCACAACTGGCGGCCAGCTCTTGCGACACGCCAAATATCTTGTGTAATGTGGAAATGGTCGCAAGCTGCGAGCCGCCACCGACGCCTGGCAACTGGATAAGCGACCCAACCATACTCGTACCCATAAGGGGGAAAATCTTCGAAAATGTCATCGATTGGAGGGGAGGGCCGTAGGCGTGCACAACCTCCAGATAGGAGAGCGCGATACACCCCCACATACCGATGGATACGCCGCAAATCTCGACGAAAGCGCGCAAGTCGTGAATCGTATCCAGTCCGCGATGAAACTCCCGTAGCCGTTGAGCAATGCGGTGTCCTAAGTTTGCGGCCAGGTGCGAAAAACGGCGCTCCACCCAAACTGAAATTCCTTCCCCATATTTTGCAATCAGAATCGCTACGAACGCCGTGCCTGCCGCCAACGCAATGAAGAGGCAGCCAAACAGTTCTACTGCGTGATATTTAGGTATGTCATGCAGCGCGGTTCCGGGCAGAAAGATGGCGCAAACCAGAAGGATGGTAAAACCACCGATATCAAAAATGCGTTCCACGGTCCAAGCCGCCATCTGCGACGAGAAACTGAGGCCTTCATTGCGCGCAATTAAGTACGGACGGATCAGTTCTCCGGGCCTGCCCAGCAAAGCTAGTCCGGCAAAACCTATGATGGTGGGCGGAAGACTCCGCAGCACAGATGCGTCTTTGCGAATCGGGCGCAAGAATATTTTCCATCGCAAGGCACGAAGAAAGTATGTGAAATAAATGATGCCGATCGCGATGGCAATGTGGAGAAGATTGAGCTGTTTTGCCTGCGCAAAAAACTTGTCCCAGTCAAAATTTCGCCAGGTCCGAAACTGCAGGTAAACCAGAAACGCAAGGACAGCGAAGACCAGCGCATAAATGATGACGCGTTTCTTATTCATTTACAGTGGACGCCCCGACCCCGTTCGCCGTCGTACGGCAAAGATATGCGTCTTCAAAGTATATGACACGGGCAGGAGGGTCAATGAATGAGCCGATCTAATGAGAAGCATTCTGCGCGACTTTGACTCCCGGCTCGCGCTTCGAAGTTTGAGTCGTGGTAGTTGCCGCCTTCTTTGGACTGGTTTTTGCCGCGGCCACTGCAGCCGCCTTGCGTTCCGCCAGTTTCTTGCGATTGTAATCTTTGATGATGCGCGCGATGTAGGCTTGCGTCTCATAGTACGGGGGGACACCGTGATATTGCTGCACCCGCTGCGGCCCGGCATTGTAAGCTGCCAACGCCTTTACCAGGTCGAAGTTGTATAGTTCCAGCAATTCCCGCAGATACTTGGTGCCTCCCTCGACATTCGCTTGCGGATCATATGCATTCGCCACGCCAAGCTGCGAAGCTGTTCCTGGCATGAGCTGCATCAGGCCTTGCGCGCCTTTCGGCGAGCGCGCATGTTGATTGAAATCGCTCTCGGCGTGGATCACGCTGTTGATAAGGTCGGGATCGAGGTGGTAATGATCGCTGCTGTTGCTGATAACGCCATTCAATTCCAGCGCACTTAGCGGTGGCAGGGGAGGTCGTGGTCTTTGTTGCTACAGGCGGAGTGGCGAGAGCCGGACTTGGTTTTGCCGGAACCGGGGATGGCGAATTTGCCGATGCCGGAATGGAGGGACGATGCGGCTGGTAAGGGTGCGGGACTCAAGTCCTTTTCGAAGTGGTCAATATCTTTGGTGGGAACATCAATGAAGTTCTCTTCATCGGCCCCGAGATAAAGACGAGTGACCGTGCCCATGCTCCGCCGATGCTCGTGGCGTATCGAGTTGCCGTTTGACAAGATGGCGAGGTCTGCTGCCAGCGCCGCAGAGGAGGCCATGGCGAGCACGAGGAACAAAGCGAACTTGGGCCATGATTTCATGTCAGAACGATGCCGATAATTTTATTTGCGAAGGGCACTAAACACCCACTGGTGAAACACCCAGTACCTGTTCGATCGCAGCCGCGACCCCGTTCTGGTCGTTGGGCAAAGTGACTGTCCAGCCCCGGCTGAGCAGTTCGGCTGGTGCATTCCCCATGATAAATGGCCGTCCGGCGAAGGCAAGCATTTCCACATCATTATAGTTGTCACCGATGGCCATGACCTGCTCGCGGGGAATGCCCCGATAATTGGCCCAGCGCTCGAGTGCGTGTCCCTTGGAGCAGCCGGTATTGAGGATGTCGACAATCAAGAGATCGCGCCCGGGATATTCCGTGCGTAGGATCGTAATCTCTTTTTCGAGGCCACTGGTTGCCAGCGAAGCGAGCACTTGCCGCATTCGTTCCAGGGAGCCACAGAACATGGCCTGCACCGGATCTGTGGTCAAGGATTGTTCGATCGGAATGACAAAATCGATGTACTGCAGGTTCTTTTCCAGCCAACGCTGAATGACGCTGGTCAACTCATCCAAGCGCTCGAGCACAATGGCGCCTTTACTCTCGGTATCAAAAGTCAGAACAGTGTTGCCACGAAATTCCCTCATGGCAACGCAAAGCTTGTGGCAGGTTTCGGCGGGAAGCAGGTCGCGATGGAAAGTTTCGCCCGCAAGTGACCGCGTGACCGCTCCATTCGAGCTGATGAGCCAGAGATCGAAGCCAAATTGCTGAGCAATCGGCAAAGCGAAAGTATGCCGCCGCCCGGTGCCCAGGACGACCTCGACACCCTCGTGGTGAGCGCGGCGAATCGCCGCCAAATCGGCTTGAGAAATCGAAAATTGGGGGTTGAGGATGGTGCCGTCGATATCGATGGCCAGGAGCCGGATGGAAGGGGTCACCACAAGCGATTTTAACACTGAGTGCAGGTTCGGTTGCCGTTATGGAGCATGGTATAGTGCGCAGAAACGCATGGGATCTTTCGGATTTCTGTTTCATCCATGGGCATTCATTCTAGTGGCGGTGGCGATTGTCCACTTCATTCGCCGCCGCCCGGATTTCTTTTGGCTTTGGATCATCCTCATTGGCGGTGGCCTCGGCGCGCTGGTCTACATTGCGGTTGAAGTGATCCCGGATGCAGGTTTGCTGCGGCAGTCTTTCAAGATTTTCCCGCGCCGCCGCCGTATTCGAGACCTGGAGGCGATCGTCCTCGACAATCCTTCGGCCGGCAATTATGAAGAACTCGCGGACCTGTATCTGGAAGAAGGGAAGTTCGCGAGGGCCCGGCAATGCTACGACAAAGCAATTTCCTCCCGGACCGATTCCATCGATCCCTTCTATCGGCGCGGAATTACCGAGATCGAAATGGACGATTTCGCCGCGGCGGTTCCTGACCTGGAGCGCGTAGTTTCACAAGATTCGACCTACGATTTTCATCAAGCAATGGGCCTGCTAGCCCATGCCTACGCGAATACCGGCCAGCCGGACAAAGCCGAGGTCTTGTTCAAGGAAGCCACCAAGATCTCAACCTCTTCGCAGACTTACTACAATTACGCCCGCTTTCTGGCTTCGCAGCAGCGCAACTCCGAAGCGCGGCATTGGGCGCAGCAGATTCTGGAGAAGAAACGGAATATGCCGGGATATCTGAAGCGGCGGGAAAGGCCGTGGTTCCGGAAAGCGAATGGACTGCTGAGAAGCGTGCCGATGGAGCATGAAGGAAGCTGAGATGTTGGAAGCTAACGGGCAGAGCTGTTGGTCTCCACGCAAGCCATTTTCGCCAGAATACGTACATGACTGCCAGTGATTTCCGTCCTTTGATATCCACTATCGCATCCCGGTGTGTCGTAGTGCCCAAACTCGTAATACACGGTTGTTTTAGAATCTGTAAAATCTCCGCAACGGATGGTCGAATGTTTTACGGCCTCTAGAGCGGCCCCGGCGAGCACGGGATGGCCGCTGACTAGGCGTGGACTCTCGGGATCAAGCTCGCAGCCTTTGAATCGCACCTCAATGACGACTGTGCCGAGGATGCGGGCTTGGCGAGCAAGCTGTGGGAACTTCGGAACGCTGATATTGACCCATTCGATGGCCTTTTCACGGGGCTGGGTGGGAGCCTTATCTTGCGAAAAGCAGGCTGTTGCAAATAACAGGACAATCGCACGAACACGGGTCGATTTCATTTGCGACCTCCAGCAGGTTACAGTGTAACTCGACCTATCTTAGTCGCCTCAGTGATTCGCGATTTGAGAATGATTCGCCTCTAGCAGCTCAATGCTAAACTTTTTCCGTGGCCCACATCGCTTATCTCGAATGCACCAAGTGCGGCGATCACCTCGACGCGAGTACTCCTCAGACCGTTTGCCCCAAAGACGGCGGCGTTCTCTACGCTCGCTATGACCTCGACAAATTAAAGAAGACCTTCAAAAGGGATTCATTGGCCGGACGCATGCCAACCATGTGGCGATACGCCGAGGTCCTGCCAGGATCTGAACCGGTATCGCTGGGGGAAGGTTTCACTCCCATGCTGCGCAGCCGGAAGATTCCCAACGTCTACATCAAAGATGAAGGACTGAATCCCACGGCATCATTCAAGGCTCGCGGCATGTCTGCAGCCGTGACCATGGCGAAGGCCTACGGACTCAAGAAACTCGCAGCGCCATCCGCTGGAAATGCAGCGAGCGCGCTGGCAGCCTATGCCGCTGCTGCGGGTATCGAAGCACACATTTTCATGCCCAAGGATGTCCCACTGGCCAACCGCGTCGAATGCCAAAGCTACGGAGCGCATGTGACGCTGGTAAATGGCTTGATCAGCGATTGCGCGCGAATGGTTGGGGAACGCAAAGAAAAGGAGGGCTGGTTCGATGTCTCTACGCTGAAAGAACCGTTTCGCGTAGAAGGCAAGAAGACCATGGGCTATGAAGTCGCCGAACAGCTGGGATGGAAGCTTCCGCAGGGAATCATTTATCCCACCGGCGGCGGTGTTGGTTTGTTGGGGATGTGGAAGGCTTTCGAGGAGATGGAAGCTTTGGGCTGGATCGGTGCTAAGCGTCCGAAAATGATCTGTGTGCAATCATCAGGTTGCGCGCCAATTGTTAAAGCATGGGATGAGGGCAGACTCGTTTCGGAGATGTGGCAGAATGCGACAACATCGGCTGCCGGATTGCGGGTGCCCAAGGCTTATGGTGACTACCTCATTCTCGACATTCTGAAAAAGAGCCGCGGGACAGCGGTGGCGGCGACCGACGCAGAAATTATGGATGCGGTCGGCGAGTGGGCGCGGACGGAGGGAGTTTTTGCCGCTCCAGAAGGGGCTGCGTCGCTCGTGGCTTATAACAAACTTCGAGCCAGCGGGTTCTTTTCGCCGGACGAGCAAGTCGTTTTATTCAATACCGGCTCCGGGCTGAAATATCTGGAAGTGATCGACGCGCACAATAATCCAAAGGCACCAGCATCGAGACAGATCGGCGGAATCATCGGGCCGTATTAGGTTTTTCTGCGGGAATCAGGTGTGTGCACATGCTCTGGCCGGAATCCCATGCCGACCACACGTGCGGGGATGCGGCGCAATATTGGAAATTGCTGCAAAAGTTTCAAGGCAAGTGGAAGCTTGCGGATCAAAGCTTTGCTTCCCAGGGACGGGCTGATAAACCGCTTGTGCGCGAAAATCTGTATTCGCTGGATCATCCGCGTGGGGAATTCGCGCCGCTGTTGTACTTTCTTTAATACGTCGTCCGTAACCGCACTATGTAGCAGCGGTTCCGCGAGAATGTTCGCAGCGGCCACGGCATCCTGAATCGCCAGATTGATCCCAACGCCTCCAATGGGAGACATCGCATGCGCAGCATCTCCGATGCATAAGAGCCCTGAACGCGACCAGTGGCGCAAGTGATCGACAGCCACCGACAATAGTTTGATATCGTTCCAATCTTTCAGTTCATCCACGCGTTCGCGCAGGAAAGGCGCCACGCTGGCCAGGTTTTCTCGAAACGCTGGCAGGCCCTGCCGTTGGATCTTTTCGAACCCGCCCTTGGAAATTACAAAGGCACACTGCCAATAGTCGTCACGATTAAGCATGACCAGAATTCTTCCTGCCCGGAAGCGGCCAAGCGTCTGCTCAGGATCACTCGGCTGCCGTGAGACCCGCATCCACAGAACATCGATGGGTGCGCCACGGTCGATTACCTCAAAGCCAGCTTTTTCCCGGACAATGGAACGGCGGCCATCGGCTCCTACAGTCAAGTCAGCGCGCACTTCCAAGGGGCCTTGCGGAGTCTTCGCACGTACTCCCGTGATCCGGCCGTTTTCTTCGACCAAATCTGTAACTTCAGACACCATGTGCAAGTGGAATTCTGGGTAAAGCTTTCCCTGTTCAGCAATAAAATTCAGGAACTCCCACTGCGGCATTAATGCCACAAATTTGCAGTGCGTCGGAAGATGAGAAAAGTCGGCAACGGTTGCGGAGAAGTCGTCAATTTGCGCACCCAGTTGACGCAGTTCTTGATGTGGTCTTCGCAGGAATTCATCGAGGATTCCCAGTTCATACATGATTTCGAGCGTAGAGGGGTGAATCGTGTCGCCGCGAAAATCGCGCAAGAAATCCGCATGTTTTTCGAGAACAACTGTTTCTACTCCTGCCCGGGCCAACAGAAAGCCGAGCACCATTCCTGCCGGGCCGCCGCCTACAATGCAGCACTGGGTTTTGATTGGCTGGGAATTCGAGATCGTTTGCGGTACGGCTGATGTCGTGTCCACGACTTACAGTTTAATCCAACGAATTTAAGAGAGACACAAGTTCAATGACGTCTTCGCAGATCGGCGGGCTTCGCCCAGTCGGACCGCCGAGCGGCTGTCACTACGTAGGGCGAACCGTGCTACATTTTGCTACAGGCAAATGGAACAGCGTCTCATCCTCATTAATCTGCTGATCAAGCTCGGCGTCGCTGCCGCCGTGTCCAGTGCGCTCGTCCGCTCGGTCGAGTTCAAGTCTCTATTGTTCAGGGAAAGGCGCCCGCTGAAGCAGCGGATTTACCTGATCTTGTGGATCAGCGTTCCCATTGCACTGGGGGTCTGGATACGATTTAGTGCCAAAAGTTTCGTCGCCGGTGATTTGTCGTTCGAAACCACGATTCTTCTTGGTGTCGTGGCGGGCCGGTTTTCCGGGATGGTAGGAGGTTCACTGATCGCATTGCCCGCCGTGCTGCATGGGCAATGGGCTGTCCTTCCTTTTAATCTTTTGTGCGGTTTCATTGCCGGGCAACTGCGTAACCTGGCGCCTGATCGGGAAGACATCTGGTCGTTCTCTCCCTTTATTGATTTGAGCGTTTATCGCATGATCCGGCGTAACTTGCCGACTCCACGTCTTTTCGACTGGCAAGTCATGTTTTTCGTTTCCATCGTGGCGTTGCGTTTCATGCAAATGGAAATTTCGCATTTCCTGCCGCGGGCCACTTTCAGCCTGGAAAGCCCAACCTGGTGGGTGGAAGCTCTAATTTACGCGTCGTCGATCATGGTGATTGGTACGGAACTGAAAATCTGGAACAGTGTACGCATCCAAATCAAGCTCGAAGAACAGCAGCGCCTGTTGCTCCAGTCGCGGATGCAGGCGCTGCAGAACCAGATCAATCCGCACTTCCTGTTCAATACCCTGAATTCAATTTCTTCGTTGGTCCGCTTTGATCCCGACACCGCGCGTGAGTTGATTATCAAACTGGCCAACATTCTGCGGCGGTTATTGCACAGCAGTGACGCCTTTGTTCCGCTGCAGGAAGAAGTGGAATTCATCGACAACTATCTGGACATTGAAGTGGTCCGCTTCGGCCGGGACAAACTGCGAGTGGTGAAGGAACTGGATCCGCCGTCGCTGGATGTGATGGTGCCAAGCATGTTGCTGCAACCGCTGGTGGAAAATTCTATCAAGCACGGTCTGGCATCGAAAATTGAAGGCGGCAGTATTTACCTGCGAAGCCGGTTGACCGAATCTCATCTGACCATTGAAGTTGAGGATGACGGAGTGGGCATGGCGTCGGCGCAGTTGCTGGAAAGGCCTACCGGATTCGGTGGAAGCGGGATCGGGATGGCCAATGTAGCGGAGCGGCTGAAAGTCTTGTACGGCGACACCGCCCGCATGACCATCGACAGCCACGACGGGAAGGGAACACTGGTTCGGTTGCGGCTGCCGGTTTTGCCCACCGAAGGCGCGATTCCCGCTGCTCTCTACGAAGAACGTTCCAGTACGCGCCGGTAGAATTCTTCATATTGCGGAATGATCTTGGTAGTGCAGAAACGTGCTTGCGCCACTCCTCTGCAGGCTTGCGCCATATTTGCCAGGGCAGCGTCATCGCCTAATAGATCAATGGCATACCGTGCCATGGTGTCAACGTCACCCACGTCTGCGAGATAGCCGCTTTTCCCGTTCTCAATGACCTCTGGAACACCACCCACATTGGTAGCGATAGGCACCACTTTGCAAGCCATTCCCTCGAGTGCGGCGAGGCCGAAGGACTCCAACTCGCTGGGCATCAGCATGACATCCGCCAACGCGAGTTTGGTATGGACGTTGTCCTGTTTGCCCATGAAAATCACATCACGCTGGATACCTTTTTTATTCGCCAGCCGCTCGGCCGCGGGGCGGTCGGGGCCATCTCCGATGAGCATTAACTTGGAGGGAATTTTCTTGTGGACGCGATCGAAGATCTCGATCACATCCGTCAATCGCTTTACCGGACGGAAATTCGATAGATGCATCAGAATCCGCTCGCCCTTCGGAGCATACTTTAGCCTGCGCTGGGCGGCATCCGCGTCGCGAACGTAGAGATCGCAATTCACAAAGTTGTAGATCACCTGAATTTGGTTCTTGATCTCGAACTCGCGCAGCGTGCGCTCGCGCAAATATTCCGAGATTGCGGTCACGCCGTCACTCTGCTCGATGGAAAAGCGGGTGATGGGAAGATAAGAGGGGTCCTGGCCTACCAGCGTGATGTCCGTGCCATGCAGCGTGGTCACAAAAGGAAGCTTGCGAGGTTTGGGCGCGGCGGCCAGCATCTGCTTGGCTAGCATTGCGCTCACCGAGTGAGGGATGGCATAGTGCACATGCAGCAGATCCAATTCCTGGAGTTCCGCAACTTCCGCCATGCGCGTGGCCAGAGCTAAATCATAAGGAGGGTAATCGAATAGCGGATAGCGGGAGACTTCCACTTCATGATAGTGAATGTTGGCGTTGGTTCCGGTCAGCCGGATGGGCGGGGCGTAAGAGATGAAGTGGATCTCGTGGCCGCGTTGGGCCAGCTCCAGGCCAAGTTCGGTGGCCACCACGCCACTGCCACCATAGGTCGGATAACAGGTGATCCCAATCTTCATGCCAATCCTTTCAGGCGCAAACCTGCAACCTTCCATTCGATGGTTTGAAGGATACTTCGATTCAGATTCTGGTGGTTGGGATGGCGGACGCGGAAGAAAACTAAGCTAGGAATCCTGGTTGGAGGCGCCTTTGGCTGCCCCAAGGCCGGTATCCATTTTTTCTACAAACTCCTGCAAGCGCTGCTGCACGCTGGTATCGAGTGTGGTGAATTCGATGCCCATCCCCACTCCTGGATCACTCGCTCTGACTGTGCCGGTGGTGGTGGTTTTTTCTGAGTCCATCCAGAAAATGATGACGACTTCTGTGCCAATCGACAGCGGCAGCAGGGTCTCAACATAACATCCACGACCGCCGATGTCCGTGGCGTTGGTCTGCATGTGCGCCCGTCGGGCGTCAGGGAACCCGATCTCGATGGGGAACAATACTTTGTGACGAAGAAATTTTCTCTTGTTTTGCCCGCGGTGGGCATTCGCCGCACGCGCTCGCGGAAGGGTCAAATCTCCCCAGGGACTCTGTTGGTGTTCAAGAATCTGTACGCCCACTTCGTTCTTGCGCACGGTTCCTGCATCGACCACCCAAATGACGCGAAACCGCGCTTTCTTCTCGCCGTATTGAATGCCGATAACGTCTCCCGGCTTCAGGGGATGGCTAATGCGGGAAAGCAGAGCCCCATCGCTGCTGATGTTGCCAGCGCTGGCAGTCTGAAAGAAGGGACGACCTTCCGAATCCATGCCCCAAACGCGGACAGGAATATCGGCTTCGACGCGGGATTCCGGTCTGTTTTCCATGAAATAAACGCTGCTCTATCTCAGCGGCAGCCCAATCATACCGTGGCCCTTCCAGACTGGTATTACGAATTTAGCGGCTTATGGTTACTAAAGGTACTTGGGTCGGGTGCCCGTCCGGCCCACTGTTTGCTCAACTGAGGTCGCGATAGGAGATGAGCTCTATGCCGCTACGAGCCAGCAAATTAAGGGTTTCCGGGGATTTAAGCACTTGCAGTTCCTGTTCACGGGACTCCCGCAGCCGGGTTTGGACACCATCTAACTCGGCATCGTTGTAACCGGGGTGACAAACAAACTCCCAGGTCCCCTCCGGCAGTTTCTCGATGATCAAACGAAACAGCCGGTCATCCAGCGCTCCTGTCACGACAATTCCCAGCGTTCCATCCGGTGTAATCACACCCGCTTCTTTTGTGGCTTTGCGGAATTTGCCGGCGAGATTGCGCAGCAATTTGACCTCGCCATACCGTTTCCATAGTCCTGGACGCCCTGCGGCGAGAGAGATGCGGATTACTTCAAACGGATTTCGCATGGCAGGAACACCGCAAGCCTTGGCCGCCCGCAATAACGGACGGAAAACTGACGGAAACATGTGGGTGTGTTTGTGCGAGTCCAGGTGGGAGACAGCGATTCCCGCCGATTGCAACTTGCGGATTTGCGCGGTGACTTCCGCCTCAATCTGATCTGCATTCAAGCGTCCGGTCAACGCCCGAAAAGAAAACTTGCTCATGCTACTGCCGAAACGCGCAGGACTGGGGCTGCTAATCAGACTGGAAACCTGGGTTGCCTCAAGAACGGGGAAACCATCCACCAGCACCACGTGACATCCGACACTGAGTTGCTGTGCGGATTGCGCCATGCGAGCTGCATCCTCGAATGCAGGGCCATTTGCCATTAACGTAGACGATGTCACGACGCCGTGTTCATGGGCCTCTAGGATGGCGCGATTCACGCCATGGGTCAGACCGAAGTCGTCAGCATTAATGATCAGACGTCGCACGCGAGAGTGTAGCTTGAACGGCTATCAGCTGTCAGCTCTCAGCCGTCAGCCAAAACCTTGCACCGTAGAGATCGCCAAGATGAAAATCGCGAAGACCGGAAGAAGACCAGAAAGGGAAGCCACGGCCGAGTCTTTTGGCTCCAATGTTCGCCGATGGCCGTAAGCTGATAGCTGACCGCTGAAAGCTGAGAGCTGCTCCTAAAGGTTTGACCACTATTTCCACGCCCACGTATACTCGCTTACAAGTTCTTTTCGAATAGATGCCTCTCATCTTTCGCGAAGCTCCGCACCAAAACTTAATTATTGGTTTTGACACCGGGAGCGAAGGGGTGGTTAGCTCAGCTGGTTAGAGCGCCTGCCTTACAAGCAGGAGGTCGCAGGTTCGAGTCCTGCACTACCCACCAATTCGGTCTTTCCGGTAGCCCTACCGGAGACTTTGAAAATGATCGGTTTTCTGTCCATCTTGGCAGTGGGATTTTTTCTGGGGATGCGCCACGCCACCGACCCTGACCACGTCATCGCGGTCACAACCATTGTCAGTAATCAGCGCAATAGAGCCCGGGCTGCCCTCATCGGCGGATTTTGGGGTGTTGGCCACACTGTCACCATCTTCGTGGTCGGCGCTGGAATCATTCTTTTCAATCTCGTCATTCCAGTGCGAGTCGGACTCAGCATGGAACTATCCGTGGCGGTCATGCTCATCATCCTGGGCGTGATCAACGTAGCCGGGTTTCTGCATTCGCTGCCTACCGGATCCGACCAACTTAATAACGGACCGGAAGTTGTCCATTCGCATCCCCACGGCCACGGAGACTACGTTCATAACCATCCCCATTCTCATGGGACTGCTGTTCATCCTCATTTGCCCGACCAGGCGCCGGTGGCTTGGATGGACCAGCAATTTGGCAGGATCGGCCTATATCAATATCTTCGTCCGTTCATCGTGGGAGTAGTTCACGGACTAGCCGGTTCAGCGGCGGTGGCCTTGCTGGTCTTGACGACGATTCGAAACGTCCATTGGGCGATCGCTTATCTGTTGATCTTTGGCGTGGGTACGATTGCAGGCATGATGTTAATCACCATGAGCATTGCCTCGGTGTTTACGATGGTGGGGAAGGGTCGTCAGAAGTTTTCCCGTCAACTGGCGTTCGCTTCAGGTCTGCTAAGTTTTTGCTTTGGTCTTTTCATTGCTTACCACATCTGCTTTGTGAACGGCCTTTTTTCGGCCCATGTCCAATGGATACCGCAATAGGGTGGCTCCCGTTCCTCGGGTTTTTAGCGATTCTTACGAGAACACAACCTTCTGATGGAAGGCGCTTTTTCGGAAAGCGGAAGTGGCAAGAGTATTAGCTTCCATGTTGTTTTCACGACCTACATGCGAAATTGTGAACTGTATCGACCTTGCGAGTTTGTGGCAGGTCCAGTGGAGTGAGTAGAGGCGGGTGCTGTGGCATTTGTACTCGCCGGTCATTTGCTTCACCACAACTTCGGAGTCTGAATAGACGTGCAATCGTCGCGCCGACAGGGACAGAGCACACTGCAACGCTTCCATAAGGGCCATATATTCGGCGACGTTGCTGTCCTGGTGTCCTATCGACTTTGCGATTCGGATGGGGCCGGCTGGGGCGCCATGAATAACCACTCCGATGCCGGAAGGCCCAGGATTCCCGAAGGAGCTGCCATCGATATGAGCAATAAGATCTGCCATTGTCTGTTGCGCTTCTAACCACCATCGGCGATGGCCGATCACCCGTCAAGACGCTTACTTGGTTCCGGTATAGTCGCCACTAGATATTAGCTTCACGTCTGTGCATCACTCTGTGGAAAAACAGGAATAATCTAATCTCTCGTTCAACAAGCGCCAATAATTCAACGGATTGCCGTTCTCACAAACACGAGACTCGAATTCCGGTTTTGCACTGAAAAGCGGCATTGACAATTTTACAGGAACTGTTTACCTTGGCACCCGTCGACGGCTGAAAAGGTTTGGCTTAATAAAATTTGCCGAGCCGAAATAAGCTGAGTGATTAGTTTGGCAGGGCAACTTGCTGAGCAGCCAGAGACAGACGACTCCGCAAGGGGTAGTTGGAATTTGGAACTGCGAAAGCAGTGATCACATCAAAAGGCTGTGACGGTACATGCGTCCACGCTGTCGGCTCCTTCACGGGAGCAGGTGGCTAGAGCATAACCAATGTCACAGCCTTTAGTTTTTTCTTCTTATATCTAACTCCTCGCAGAGATCCTGTCGTGAATCAATAGCTCGAGCGAATCGCCTGACAGATCAAGAAACTGTCTGTTACAATTTCTACACGGTGCATGGACAGATGCGCCAGGTCGTACGGTTGCCGCAGGATCCGAATTGGTGGAAGTGTGGAAACTGGCAATTCTGCGGACAGTGAGAAAACATCGGAAAATCAGGGGTTTGCCGCTAACCCTGAGAACAAGTTGGGGACGTAGTTCAGTTGGTTAGAACGCTGCCCTGTCACGGCAGAGGCCGCGGGTTCGAGTCCCGTCGTCCCCGCCATTCCTTTCTAAAGCACTAGCGCTAATTTTGGCGAAACCATCAAGGGCCCCAAAAGGGCACGTTTTGGCGCCCTTTTTTGTGTCTCTTTTCGCTCGGCCGATTCCCGTCCTCGGTGGTCCTCACGCCGCAACGCCACCCGATAAGGTTCGTTCTCGAATGCCTAAACTTGTCCACCAGCCTTGATCTCCGCGGGGATTAGGAGGGTTGGTGCTCTGCGGCGTTTCGCACCCTGACGAGCGAGGTGGATTGGATTGCGGTCGAACAACTCGTATCGGCAAGCATGATTGAAGAGAACGGACATCAGATTTCGAATTTTGGCACAACTGCTTTTCGCCAAAGGGCAAACATCGCAGCCAAAATTCGACTTATATTGTTCTGACCTCAGCCAGTTCGTTATGCCGCCATTAAGGAACAATCCAGCGGCGTAGGTACGCCTCGTACGTCTTCTTGGTCGAGTAACTGCGCCATGTGTTGTCCCCTGCGAGTTCCCGTTGCTCGAAATGATCGCAGAGCTGTGCGACCGTAATCGAGCGAGAGCCCATCACGGGGAACCGAGGGAGGGGAGTCATCGGGCACCTGAGTGAATCGCTTTGCGGCGGAGATAATCTGGCATGTAACTTTCAGCCCGAATGCCCAGACTAGAACTTCATCTCATCGATTCGTTCGGGTCACTTGAGCCAAGTCGGGAGGTAAAATACTCTCTGGTTTGCTATCGAGTCGTACGCGACGCACGAGCGACCAACTCGTCCAATCTCGAAAGCAAAAGCTTGAGGATCGGAGACTGGTTCGACTTTTTGTAGCCGAGGACTAGATCGACAGTTGGTACATCTCCCTTCAGAGGGCGACTCGTCACTGACGAGGGAAGAAAGTTCTGTGCGTAAGCAGGTAACAGCCCTACGCCGCGCGTTGACATTATTAGAGAAATTCCCATGGTGACATGATCCGCCTCATGAGCTGGCGTCACATTGATTCGCGATCGCTTCAGGTAATTATCGATGACCGCACGCAGTACGGGAGCCGTATGGGACACAATCACGAACGTTTCGCCTGCTAGCTCTTTTGGGCTGATTGCTTTAAGCGCGGCAAGACGGTGGTCACTAGGCAATATCACAACCAAAGGCTCCTTCACAAGAAGGCGGAACGCAAGATCTGGCAGCGCTCGTTCCTTTCGAAGAAAAGCTGCATCGATGGTTCCTTTCGAAAGGCCTTCCGCGAGTAACGGTGAATATTGACTCGATATCATCACGTCAATGTTCGGCAATTCGTCGTGCAATATCCGCAGGGCTTCGGGCATCCAGGTCAATTCGTGTCCGGTCAGAAAGCCCATCGAGAAGCAAGGCTTGCCGGGATGAACCGCCCGCCGCGCAGCTTCGGCAGCCGCTTCAACTTGCAAGAGAACTCCGCGCGCATGATCGAGAAAGGCTCGACCCGCCGGTGTCAGCGCGACGCCACGAGCTGTGCGCGTCATGAGTTGGGCGCCAATCTCTTCCTCAAGATCTCGGATCTGGCGGCTCAGCGAAGGCTGCGAGGTGTGCAACTTGGATTTTGCCGCCAGGGTCAGACTCTCTGTTTCGGCGACTGCAACGAAATAACGCAGGTGTCTTAATTCCATTTCCAATCCCCATGCTTGTGAAGCATTGCAACCAAGCCTAACAAAGTATGCTTCAAGTGTGCTACCACCGGTTAACTATGTAATCCAATGTAGTGATTGGGATGCCTTGGGCGAGCGACAGGATTTAGCTCATGCCTGATGAGCATATGTCTAATTCAAGGAGATGGAAAAATGTCAAAGAAATTAGAAGGGAAGATTGCGCTCATCACGGGCGGCTCGCGCGGCATTGGTGCAGCAATCGCTAAGCGTTTGGCCGCGGATGGAGCAAACGTCGCCATTACATACGCAAAGGACGCCAAGGCGGCTTCCGCCGTGGTCAAAGCAATTGAAAGCGCTGGCCAAAAGGCCATCGCAATTCAGGCGGACGCTATTGATGCCGATGCCGTCGCAGCCGCGGTCGAAAAAACCGTGGCGACTTTCGGCAGGTTGGATGTCCTCGTGAACAATGCCGGCACGGCTATTCCGAAAGCGTTCGAGGAGACCACGAGGGAAGAGATGGATCGCGTGCTCGACATCAATGTCCGCGGCGTGTTCGCAGCGACGCAGGCTGCGCTCAAGCACATGAATGAAGGTGGCCGTATCATTATGATCGGCTCGGCAGTGGGCGAGCGTGCCGTTGCGCCGGGGCTTGTGCCCTACGCGGCCACGAAGGGGGCCGTCAAGATGTTCACTCAGGCCCTATCGAGAGAGGTCGGGAAACGGGGCATCACGGTGAACAACATCCAACCTGGTCCGATCGACACGGATTTGAATCCCGCCTCCGGTGATTGGGCGGTGCCGCAGAAGGCCGCCACCGCGCTCGACCGTTATGGGCATGTTGAGGAGATCGCTGCAATGGTGGCGTTTGTCGCGGGTCCGGAATCCTCCTACATCACGGGGGCGAATCTTACCGTGGATGGCGGAATGAATGCATGAGCTAACTCCACACTCAGTCGTTCTACGAAAAGCGGCCGGAGTCGGGTACTTCGGCCGATTGCATGGACAAGTTGAATTCGGAGGGAAAACAAAATGTCCACTCTCCAAGACAAAATGGTACTCGTGACCGGGGCGTCACGCGGCATAGGCCGCGCGACAGCAACGGCGCTTACCGGGGCTGGGGCCCACGTCCTGGTTCACTATGGTCGCTCGGCGCACGAAGCGAAATCTCTGGTCTCCTGGATCCAAGCGAAGGGCGGACGGGCAGAGGCGATTTCGGCGCATCAAAATCGGAATACGTCGTTTGGACTTACGAAAAACCTTATGAGGCAGTTGCCAGCGTTAAAGAGCACCTGGCGTTTTATCCCTCACGGATTGATGCAATCGAAGTGATCTCTTAGGCGCGAAAGAAATCAACATGCCGAAGCCCAAGTCCGAACATAATTGCTGAAGATCCTCCAAGAGTTCCGCCAGAATCTCCTTTTTCCGGGCGAGGCGATAGCGTCCGCACATGGAGAGAGTATAGGAAGATCCGATCCGACTCACATTCGCCTGAAAGCTACGGCGGCCCGGAACCCGCTTGGCCGCAGCCGCCCTCCACGGATACAATCCTGATCGAAACCTGTCATCATTACGCGGATACAGGCTTGGTCTGGCATTTGGGCACGATCTATAATGGTCGTCGCTAATGCCACGGGAAGACTGACAAGATATGTCTCTTGAATCTCACCATTCGGGAATGCTGCCTCCGGAACAGACATTGCTACGCGAGGCCCGCGACGGGACGGAGCGCAAGCGAACTGAGGACACATTGCGGCGGAAGGAGGCTTACCTGGCGGAAGCTCAGAGGCTAAGCCATACAGGCAGCTTTGGCTGGCACGTTGCGAGCGGGAAAATCTATTGGACCGAGGAAACGTTTCGGATATTCGAATTCGAAACAGCACCCTCCACGACATTGGAACGGGTATTCGAACGAATTCACCCGGAGGACAGGCAACTTGTAACCCAAACAATCAATTCCGCTGCTCAGGAGAGGAAGAATTTTGATTTCGAGCATCGGCTACTCATGCCGGACGGTTCAATCAAGTTCGTCCGAGCCATGGGCCGTCCTTCAACAAATGACGAATCCGGCGAGCTTGAATTTGTGGGGGCAGTGACGGAAATCACTCAACGTAAGCAAGTCGAAGAGGCGTTGCGGCGGAGCGAGCAGCAGCTTCGCGACGTGATCGAAACCATTCCTGCAATGGCTTGGACCACGGATCCCAACGGATCCAGAGATTTCGCGAATCGCCGTTGGCAGGAGTACACAGGGATGTCGGTAAGTGAAATGGCTGGCGACGGTTGGATGAAGATGATCCATCCGGCAGATCTCACCAGGCACTCCGAAAAATGCCACCACTCGCTGACCACAGGTACACCCTTCGAGAATGAAGTACGCGTACGGAGGGCTTCGGACGGACAATACCGCTGGTTCCTGCATCGTGGCGTGGCCATGCGGGACGAAACCGGAAACATTCTGAAGTGGTTCGGAACAGGGGCTGACATCGAGGACCTGAAGCGGGCCGAGGTCAAGCTTCGCCAGGATGAACAAGAACTCCGCCGCATCACCGACGCCATTCCGCTGTCAATCGTCGTCTTGAATCCCGATGGCAGCGCTATTTATGCGAATAGAGTAGCACTCGATTACATGGGCTTAATCTTGGACGATGTTATAGACAATAAGTTTCGGGAGCGCATTTTCCACCCCGAGGATGTTGAGAGGCTTCGCAAGTCTCGCCGGGACTCGCTTGCCATGGACGTCCCTTTCGAAAACGAACAGCGTGCGCTCGGAAAAGACGGCGAGTATCGCTGGTTCTTAATTCGGTATAACCCTCTCCTGGACGAAGACGGGAAGGTCGTTCGCTGGTACGCCAGCGCGACCGACATCGATGACCGTAGGAGGTCCGAAGACAGGACGCGAAACGAGAACATTGCTCTCCGCGACGAAGTAGACAAGGCATTCATGTTCGAGGAGATCGTGGGGGACTCGCCGTCAATCCAATCCGTTCTGGCGCAGGTTGCGAAAGTCGCGCCCTCGGATTCTACCGTCCTGATAACCGGTGAGACGGGCACCGGCAAAGAGCTCATCGCTCGCGCCATCCATAAACGATCCCAACGCTCTGCCAGAGCCTTCGTCAATGTCAACTGTGCGTCCATCCCAACCTCGTTGATCGCCTCGGAGCTGTTCGGTCACGAGAAAGGAGCATTCACCGGAGCGCTGCAGCGACGCCTCGGCCGGTTCGAGCTTGCTGAGGGCGGCACCATCTTCCTGGATGAAGTTGGCGAACTTCCGATGGAGACTCAGATTGCCCTGCTGCGCGTTTTGCAGGAGCGGGAGTTCGAGCGAATAGGAAGCAGCCGCGTCATCCGTGCGGACGTGCGGGTGATTGCGGCGACCAATCGCGACTTGCACACAGCTATAGGTTCAGGCGCATTTCGAAGCGATCTGTTTTATCGCCTGAACGTAATCCCAATGGAGATTCCTCCCCTTCGCCAACGAAAGGAGGACATTCCGATGCTGATCGAGTACTTCATTGACCGCTATTCAAGAAAAGCCGGTAAGAGAATCAAGAACATAGAAAAGAGAACTCTGGAACTGCTGCAATCGTATTCTTGGCCCGGGAATGTCCGTGAACTCCAGAACATCATTGAGCGATCGGTTGTATTGAGTGAAACGGAGACGTTCTCTGTCGATGAGAGTTGGCTTTCACGGCGGCCATCGCACCTCAGTTCGACGACGAGTCAGCTTTCTGAAAGAATCGTTGCCCAAGAGAAAGAGATAATTGAAGCCGCCCTGGCTGAAAGCAAAGGCAGAGTATCTGGGCCATTAGGTGCCGCGTCCAAACTTGGCATACCGCAATCAACCCTGGACTCCAAGATCAGGTCGCTGAAAATTGACAAACAGAACTTCAAGCTTAAACCGATCTAATTTCCCCACCGTTTCGCGACACTTTCCGGTTTTTCGAAAATTTTCGAGATCTCGAAAATCTGCTACGTCCAAAATCCAATTTGTTTGAACGATTTAGCTTTGGCATTTGCTTTGCATCCGCCATGTGCGAAGAAGACTGCTGTGACATTCAGGATCGAAAGATCGTCCGAAGCGGAGTTAGTGGTTTTTACTCTGACCGGCCGAATGGAAAGCCAAGACATGGCAGAGTTGCAACGTGTTCTGAGCCAAGAACAGGGCAATCCACGCATCGTGCTCGACTTGCGCGATATCGTTCTAATCGATCGGGAGGCAGTGAAGTTCATCGCGAATTGCGAGTTGGCCGGGATCAAATTGCAAAATTGTCCACCTTACATACGCGCGTGGATTGGCAAAGAAGAAAAGAATCGCCCGTAGGGAGGGGGAAGGCTGATTGCGATGTGGGGGACACGAAGGAGTAGGAGCGGTTCGAAGCGTTTCGAAGATGCTTAGGGCATCGAACTCAAACGATCCGAATGGATCTTCAACTACAAAGGAGAACGGTCATGAAAAAGCTTTACCGTATTGCTTTGCTTACAGTCGCGCTGATCACCGCGATTCTGCTGCTGGAGAGGACTGTTAAAGTTGCTGCTGCGGCCGCGCCAATCGGCATCAAAAACGTGGTTCTCGTGCATGGGGCGTTCGCCGATGGCTCCGGCTGGGACGCCGTCGCTAAGATCCTTGAGAAGGATGGCTACACCGTATCGGTTGCGCAACCTCCCGAGACCTCGTACGCCGACGACCAGAAATACACGAAGGCCGCCATCGACGCCATGGGCGGCCCGGGTTCAACGATGGTGACCTTGATGCCGAGCGGTGCCACTTCGCGCGAAAGCACCTCGGAGAAGCCTTCGACACCCCACTTCGCCGCCGAATAAGGCCCACGTCCCGGAGGGCCAAGCCTTCCGCCCACCGATGAAAACTGAATAAAATGGCCTGCTTTCTTTTCGCGAAAATACCTAAGAGCTGCCTTCGTCACAATGATCGTTCCAAAGAGGTTCGTTTCAATCTGTGCCCGGAATTCCGATAGCGGCGTGTCTTCGACGGACGAAAGATTGCCATATCCCGCATTGTTAATGACCACATCCAGTGCGAAAAGCTTGACCTGATCTCCATATCGTTCCGAGAGATCGGCCAGCGACTTAATGTCCCGAGCTGTCGCCAACACTTTATTGCCCGCAGCGAGGCCGGCTTCAACAAGTGCACGACCCAGACCACGAGAGCTGCCGGTGACTAACCATACCTGCGCCATTCATACTCCTCTATCAAGCCACCCCCGGATATTCTGGAGAAGCTTCTCAAACTCTGCCCATTGTTACTCGAAGCGGAATCAGAGTGCCCGGTGGAAAGAGGTAAGGCGACATTGAACGTCGCACCTCCAGATGTGTTGTTGTCGGCCCAAAGCCGGCCACCATGGGCTTCAACAATGGGGCGCGATGTCGCAAGGCCCATCCCCATACCCTGATCCGAGCACCCGCTCAAGCTAAAAGCGGGCTTGAGTAGGCGGTCCGTCCAAAAGGGGCTTTCCCTTGCGGCGCTTGCAGGTTACGCTGAGCGCAGCTAAATTAGGTGCGAGAGTTGGAGTTGCACATGAAAAAAACCGTCCCGGTGGAATCAGCCTCTGCGCTCGTCGCCTCTGCGTTCATCGACGAGAAGATCAAGGAGCTTGGAGACTGGCGTGGGAAGACGCTCGCAAAAGTGCGCGAAATCATACACAAGGCTGACCCTGAGATCGTCGAAGAGTGGAAGTGGATGGGGACTCCCGTCTTTTCCCACGGCGGTATCGTCTGCACGGGAGAGACTTACAAGAACGTCGTCAAGATGACATTCGCCAAGGGAGCCGCGTTGAAGGATCCTTCCGGTCTATTCAACTCCAGCCTGGAGGGGAATGTCAGGCGCGCCATCGACATCCACGAAGGCGGCAAGGTCGATGAGGCGGCATTGAAGGACCTCATCCGCGCTGCCGTGGCGCTCAATCTCAAGGGCCGGAGCAATCCCAAGCCGAAGCTCGGGCGAAAATCGCCACGCTAAATTTCGCAAAGAGCCCCAAAATTTAGAATGGGGTAGCCGTCTTCTAAGTGGTGAATCCAGATGGATCGCAAAACAAGGCACCAACCACGCTCGCGGAGGCAGCGAAAATTCAATTCTGTTGAGGAATAGTTAGCCTCATTTCCTTTAGATTCAGATCGCACGGATCAATGACGAATCAATTGGTAGATAACGTTTCACGCCAGTTCGTCAACTTTATGAGCCGGATCATCAGACTCCTGATTGTTGGGAAGTTTGGTAGACGTCGGCTTAGCAGCTCTGATTCGTCGTCGACGGCGACCCTCTGATTCTGGGTGAGGTTCAGGCGTCAGCGTGTCGGAAACTGACGGCGGTGCTTCAAGTCGCTCGGTGCGGAAGTCGGCCATGGTGCGTCCAGGATCGGAAGCTGAGGGCCAGTCCCGGTCCAATCGTGAGTGCGATCACCCAATTCCTATCGGCACTTTCTCCAACCGGCTTTATTGTGCCTGCCCTTTAATTTCTTGCGATGCTTCCAACCTACGTGACGGGCTGCTCGGATGTCTCGCCATTCTTTTCAGGAACTTACCGACGGGCACTTGCCCAGTCCGCGAAACTCCTACAATTGGGGAGAATTCTTAATCCTCGACTCGCCACTTCCTGTAAAGTAGCGAGGTTGGGTTTCTGTCTAACCGACTGAAAGTCGTGTTGGACGCCATGTCTGGCGAGTGCTTAAAAATCAATCTTGGCTGACGTACAACCCCCTCACAGTGTCCAAGGTTCTAATCACTTCCTCCTGAACTAATGGATAGTTCATTGGGATTGAAGCTGCCGGATTTATGCAGTACGGTTAAGAAAGTACTCCCCCAGTAGTCAAACCATGAGCCTACATCCGAATGAACGGTTTTCTTTTGGCGCTCCAGCAATGTTAAGAATCTCATTGCTACTCTTGTTGTTTTGGGTTGCCGGCAGTTCGTTCGCTAAGTCACAAGACGTGTTGACTTATCACAATGATATCGCCCGCACCGGCCAGAACCTCAGTGAAACGATCCTGACTCCAGGCAACGTAAACTTCAGCACTTTTGGCAAGCTGTTCACGCTTACCGTTGACGGAAAAGTCGATGCTCAGCCGTTATACGCCGCGGGAGTTGCGATCTCAGGCAACGGAACGCACAACATACTTGTGGTGGTTACCGAACATGACAGCGTCTATGCTTTCGACGCGGACACAGGCGTGGGCCTTTGGAAGGTTTCCGCGCTCAAGTCGGGAGAGACCTCCTCCGATGATCGAAACTGCGGTCAGGTAAGTCCTGAAATCGGCATTACGTCCGCACCTGTGATTGATCGTACGAGCGGCCCGAATGGCGCAATTTATCTGGTGGCTATGTCCAAGGACAGCTCGGGCAATTATCACCAGCGTTTGCACGCGCTCGACCTGAGCAAAGGCAGCGAGCTATTTAATGGACCGAGTGAAATCGCGGCGACTTATCCCGGCAAAGGGGACAACAGTTCAAACGGCCAGGTAATTTTTGATCCAGCGCAGTACAAAGAGCGGACAGGCTTGCTCTTGCTCAATGGTGTGGTCTACACGGCATGGGGATCGCATTGCGATGCTCGCCCTTACACCGGCTGGATCATCGGTTACAACGAGTCCACGCTGGTGCAAACCACTGTCTTGAATGTGACTCCAAATGGTGTTGAAGGAGCCATTTGGATGGCGCAGGCGGGCTTGGCGGCGGATAGTTTGGGGAACATTTATCTGCTGGATGCCAACGGTACTTTTGATACCAAGCTGAATGCCAGCGGCTTTCCCAGCAAAGGTGATTATGGCAACGCGTTTCTTAAACTTTCAACGGCAAGCGGTCTCGCGGTAGCAGACTACTTCGAGATGAAAAATGAACGGATGGAAAACGGGACCGATACCGATCTTGGATCGGGAGGGGCCCTGGTTTTACCCGATCTGAAAGACGCGGCGGGGACTACCTGGCATCTGGCAGTGGGCGCGGGGAAAGACGGCAATCTTTACCTGGCGAATCGTGATTCCATGGGAAAGTACAGTGCCACCGCCAACCACGTCTACCAGGAGATTTCGGGCGGGTTGCCGGGTGGAGTCTGGGCCATGCCCGCATATTTCAACAACATGATTTATTACGGTCCAGTGGGGCAGCCGATTCTGGCCTTCCAGTTCTCCAAGGCCAAACTTCTAGCTGGGCCCGCGGCACAAACTGCCACGAGCTTTGGTTATCCGGGTACGACGCCCAGTATCTCGGCAAATAACAATGCCAATGGGATTGTGTGGGCGACGGAGAACGGGAATCTCGGAGTTTTGCATGCTTACGACGCTACAACCTTGCAGGAGCTCTATAACACCGACCAGGCGCCTGCCAGCCGTGACCACTTTGGAGCGGGCAACAAGTTTGTGACACCGACGATCGCCAATGGCAAGGTTTATGTCGGCACCACCACTGGTGTTGGTGTGTTCGGATTGCTCTCCGCGGGAGCGGCGGTGCAACCGCCGACGTTTACTCCCAAGCCGGGAACTTACAAATTGGCCCGGACGGTGAGATTAAAAGATGCCACGCCGAGTGCAACGATTTACTACACGACTGATGGCACCACGCCCACCACGTCTTCCAAGGTATATAGCGCGCCGATCCCCTTTAGCAGCAACCTAACTATCAAGGCTTTTGCCACTGCCACAGGCTTACAGCCCAGTGCGGTCGTCACCGGCGTCTATAAGATACGCGCTACTGCCGCAGCCGACGAGCCGAATGACGAACACTAAATCGATCTTGGTGACCCGCTAAGAGCCGGCTTCAGCAATTTTCTCCACGAGCTGCCGTACCCCCTCGGTAACTTGGGGACACCTTTAGTCCATCAACCCACTCGATCCGTGCATCATATAATTGAGATAGTCATGCCTCGCATACTTGATCACATTGATTCACCCACAGATGTAAAGCGGCTTTCGATTCCGGAGCTGGAGCTACTCGCTGGGGAAATCCGCGAGGAACTCATTAGCGTTCTCTCCAAGAATGGTGGTCACCTCGGGCCCAACCTTGGAGTGGTGGAACTGACGATTGCGATGCACTACGTCTTTAACACGCCTGAAGATCATTTTCTTTTCGATGTCAGCCATCAGGCCTACGTCCACAAGTTGCTCACCGGACGCCGTGAGCGATTCCACACCATCCGCACCCCCGATGGATTGAACGGTTTTATGCTGCGTACCGAGAGCCCCCATGATTGCTATGGCGCCGGGCATGCTGGCACCGCGCTCTCTGCTGCACTGGGCATGGCTGTGGCCCGGGACAGAGAGGGCGGCAAGGAACATGTGGTGGCTTTGGCTGGCGATGCGGCATTTACGTGCGGAATCACCTACGAAGCACTCAACAATATTGCGCACCACACCCGGCGGCTGCTCGTTGTGCTGAACGACAACGAATGGTCGATCGACAAAAACGTTGGTGCAATTGCGAGTTATCTGCACAAGATTGTTACCAATCCAAAATACGACTATCTGCACAATCAGGCGGCAAAGTTCGTCGAAAAACTGGGTGGCAAGATCGCGCTGCGCATGGCCCGCAAGACAGAGGAAGCCGCCAAAAGCATACTCTGGCCCAGCGTAATCTTCGAAGAGCTGGGAATGAAGTATTACGGGCCTATTGATGGTCACGACATTTCCACGCTCATCAAGACTTTTGAATTTCTCAAGACCCAGGACCGTCCGATTCTGTTGCATGTGCTTACTCAAAAAGGTAAGGGTTTCGAGCCTGCCTTGCAGAAGCAAAAAAAGTTTCATGGACTGGGGCCGTACGATCCAGAGACGGGCGAGACCAAGCCCGTTGCCCAGCGTACTTATTCCGAAATTTTCGCGGACACGCTGGTTAAGCTGGCCCACATGAATAATAAGGTCGTGGCGATCACGGCAGCCATGCCAAATGGCACCGGACTAGACCGCTTCCGACCGCATCATCCCGACAAATATTTCGATGTTGGCATCGCGGAAGAGCATGCCGTCCTGTTCGCTGCCGGTCTGGCGACTAAGGGATTCAAACCATTCTGCGCCATCTACTCGACCTTCTTACAGCGGGCTTTCGATCCCATCGTGCATGATGTTTGCCTGCAGAACCTGCCGGTAGTTTTTTGCATGGATCGCGGGAGCCTTTCCGGAGATGACGGCCCCACGCATCATGGTCTTTTCGATATCAGCTATCTGCGCGGAATTCCAAACATCGTCCACATGGTGCCGAAGGACGAAGACGAACTTGCCGACATGCTTTTCACTGCCATGCAGCATAATGGGCCTATCGCGGTGCGTTTTCCACGCGGCGTTGGTCCCGGCACTCCGGTGAAAGATGTGCCCAAAGCCATCCCCATCGGCAAAGCCGAATTATTGCAGCATGGAGAGAACGATCAAGTGGCGATCTTCGCGCTTGGAGCGATGGTGCCCATGGCGCAGGAAATCGCGCGCAAGCTGGAAGGGGAAGGTTACTCGGCGGCGGTCATCAATGCGCGGTTCACCAAACCGATCGATGTCGAGATGCTGGAGTTTTATGCTCGCAGCGTGCAGGTGATCCTGACATTAGAAGACCATGTGCTGAAGGGTGGTTTTGGCAGTGCAATACTGGAAGAGTTGAACAACATTGGATTGAACACGCCGGTAGTGCGCATCGGCTGGCCCGACCAGTTCGTTGAACACGGCAAGCCGGAAGCGTTGCGGGCTAAGTACGGGATCAGCGTGGAAGCCGCTTTGGAGAAACTTCGGGCACAGCTAAAAACTGTGGCGCCGCAGCCGGCGTCAATAAGTAAGATCTGAATCGCAGGGAAGTTTGTTTCTAATCGCCGTCTCTATTCGTAACTGACACGCGGAACGGCGGCTTCGATTTCTCGGAAGGTTCCATTTCGAAAGTCTGCGCGGTTTTGCCGGGATCATAATCTCTCCACAGCCAAATCATTTCTTCCGGAAATTCAGCTGCACCCTGGCCTGGATTGTGCGTGCCCTTGCCGAAACTGAAGTGAAAATCGTATTCCTTCAACTTAAGAGCGTTAGCCATGCGAAGATTGGCCAGTGGCCAGCTTCCGTAACGATCATTTTCCTGATCTGTTGAACCGTCCTGCAACCACACACGTAGATTCCGTTTTGATTCGCGCAAAACTTTCTCGGGATAATCCTGACCACCATCAGGATTGGCAGGGTCTTCTTTCCATTGAATGCTGGTGAAGCTGCCGATCCAGGAGATGACGCGGCCGAACTGATCGGGCAGCTGCCATGCCGCGTTGAATGAGCAGATGCCGCCGGACGAAAGGCCGGTAATCGCCCGGCTGTATCCATCCTTGCGAATGTTGTATTTGGCTTCAACCTCGGCGATCACTTCATCGCGCAGAAAGCGGCTATAGCGATCACTCACTGTGTCGTAAAGTGTGCTGCGCATGGAATCTTTGAGAGTGCGATGCCACTTGTCCGAATAGGCTTGCACGAAGTTGTAAGTCGGCGTGCCGGGAGAGTCGCTGATGTCTCCGGGGTTAATGAATACGCCAATCATCATCGGAATTTTCTTTTGAGCAATCAGGTTGTCGATGACGTTGAGCGTGGGATTATTTCCATTCCGATCGATGTATCCGCCGCCGTCCTGAAAGACCATTAATGCAGCTGGAATCTTGGGGTCATACTGTGCCGGCACGTAAATCCAGTATTCGCTCTTCATGCCGTCATAGATCTTGCTGGTGTGGATGATCTTCGCTGACAGCGTGCCTGAAGGAGTTCCCGGTTGGAGATAAGAGAGCGGTCCAAATGCAGGCAAATCAAGACGGCCGCCAAACTTGGCGCCATTGATAAGGTAGTGAAATGAATGCAGACGGCCCACCGGTTCGATGTGTGTAGATGCGTACCAAAGATCAGAGCTAGCGAGATGCTGCATCGCGGGCCCCGGGGTGTCATCGACGACTAGGGATGGTTGTGCCGTCGCTTCCGTGGCAAAGAAAAAGTCGGGGCCGTGGCCGGCCCAGGCAGTTCCTTCTTTCAGATCTTTGGCCTCGAAGGTTGCTGTGATCGCGTCCTGAAGACCGGCTGGGTTGGATTTCGCGAGGTCGATCAATTGTGGTGCTGATAACTTATCGACAGCGTAGGCAGGGGCGATAAAACAAAGTGACAACAGAGCAAGTTTCCACATAGAGGAAATACTATACCGCCGCGCGCATTCGAATTGGCCAGGAACTTTAGTCTTTCAGGCCCGCAACCTTGCCACGCAATACGGTGATCGAAGCTTTTGGGAGAGTGAAGGTAGTTTGTGGACTTGCTTCCAGGGTGGAAGCGACCGGAGGATGGTCCGGGTCGGGATGACTGTTGAGGCCATCGTTGATCCATACATACTGCTCGCTGCCGAAAGTGACGAGAGTGACGGGTCCTGAAAAAGACGGGTTCTGCTTGTTCTTGGAATCGTTAAACTCCACACGCACAGTGTGGGGATTGGTTTCGTCACGATTGACCAGCATTAAGGACCAGTTCCCGTCAGGCCGATGGACCGCATAAGACGTGACCAGCACATTGCCTTCGGCGTCTTTGATGTCCGTGGAAGAAGGGAACATGTGATGCACACCCGCACGATGCTGCACCCATTCCAGATTAATCATGTGAGCGGCAAAATAGGGCGAGGTGTATCCCTTGATGTCGTAATGTTCATTGGACACAAAGTTTGACCATGAGGCCCAACCGAGACAGGTGTTCTGGATACCCTGAGGCTGGATGGGCGAGTGATAGAAAGCTGCGCCTCCGCCCTCAAAAAAAGACCCGACATTGTCAGCCAGCCAGAGTGCCGCAAAAATGGTAGTCATGGGCCCGGTGAGGCCGGCGGCGAGGTGATTTTCCGTCACCATCAGCGGGACGTCTTTGGGCACACCATCGTCTCGCCATACTTGCAGGATGTGCTTCATCAGTTGCGGCTCGGTGTAGAGAGTCTTCCACGTGATATCGCATGGTTCGAAGGGATAATGTTCGAAGGACACGAAAGCAAGATCAGAGAGACGATCGTGCGCAGTGAGGTAAGCCACAAAGCGGCCCATCCACGAGGTACGGCCCTGTGCATCGGGCCAGACGTGAATATCTTCGTTGACGCCCTCGAAAACAGGCCCGCCTAGCTTAAGTTTGGGATCAACCTTGTGAATGGCGGTGGCCCATTGCAGGTAAAGCGCGCCGTAATCCTCGGGCATCGCATGTTTGCCGTCGGGTTCCTCGCCCATTTCCACGTATCCGATGCGGTAGCCGCGGCGTTCAACGTAGGCGATCTGCGCGGCGGCATCGTCCGGGGTGCCATAAAGCATGGTGACGGGAATCATCGCCGGTAAGTTGTTGGTGATACCGCTGGTGAAGAAAATATCGAATCCAGTATGTTGATAACCTCCGCCGTCATTCACATCTTCTGAGGAATGCCAGGGATCAATCGACGAAACGCAATACGTCGTACTTTTATCGCCGGGATCTTTCGCCACCTCGACGAACGTTCCGCTGGCATCCATCGTGCCTGCGGTGATTTGCTGGATGGCATAGCCAACACAATTGCGGACGTCGCCCGATCCATGCTCGTCGCAAGTATTTGACGATTGCGTCATCAAGACGCGCAAATATCTTGTGGAGACTGGAGAATCGGCGAGCTTCAAAGTCGTCACGCCTCCTTGAGCGTTGGCTAACAAGCCGGACGAAAAAACTGTCCATTCACCTTTGGGACCGCCATCAAAGTCAAGCGCGTCTGCGCCGGTCCAATATTCCACTTGATAGGCAGTCGCGTAAGGGCTCGCCCAGGCGATGCGGATACCGCTCACCGGCTTTTCAGCTTTCAGGTCGACTATCACCCACTGGGGATGTAGCGCGTCACTTTCGCCGGTGAACTTGCTGGTGAGATATGGATTACTTTTCCAATAGGTGAGGTTCGGACCCTCCACCGGGCGATCACCGCTGGTGGCGAAACCGCGGTGTGGCAACGCATAGGCCAGAATTGCACGGATGGGCTCTTTCAGTTCAGTGCTGCCGGTGAAGTATCCACTGCGATGCGCGGGATCGCTCCACGTGCCATTTTCCGTCCAGTGCCATGCGGCCATGCGAAGCTCGGTGTTGTTGCGGTAGGTGATGGGTCCCCAGCCGGCAGAGAGCGATTCCTGCACGATATGTGGCGAATAGACCTTGCCAATGTCTATGCGTGACAAGACATCCATCGAACTGCCGAGAGCGCTATCGGGGTCAAACGAGTTGATGGCATGGCCGGGGGTGGCGTCCACAAGGACGGTTGTTGGCTCCGACTGAGCAGAAGCGGTATTGCACCCTAAGGCGAGAGCAATAATGAAAAGAGCGGCCGCGAGGGCATGTCCGCTCACTCGCGCCAAGATTTGCTGGAACTTCCACTGCGTGAGAAGACGGAGCCGCATAAGAGTCGTATCCGGGAGGTTGAGAGTTTTTTATTGAGCGCTTTGCGCTCGCGCCAAGCCTTTTACAATACTCTTCAGCAACAAACCGTTTGGCAAGTCGCTGCTCAGATCCCAAATCATCACACCGCCAAGGTGCTGATCGTGAACATACCTCATTTTGAACCAGATCGAAGTCGGATCATCAAAAGTCCAAAAAGTCGTGCCGTCGTAGAGCCACGGAGCTTTTGTCTCTGGATCGCGATACTTGGTGAAGCCAGCTGTGACCGTCCTGATGTAGTTGTAGCCGTCGCCCTGATCAACCGGAGTGCCCGGCTGAAACAATCCGTGATGCCGCCCTGGCGAAGCCGTCCATGCATAGCCGTAAAATGGGATGCCAAACATGATTTTTTGCGGGTCGAGCTTGCGGCGCAAATAGGTTTGGATGGTGGCATCCGCATTGTTTGAACCGTTCGGATCGAACTGGGACCGATATAAAGGCGCCACTAACCCCGTCTCATTCGCCCAGGGACCATCGTAGTCGTAGGTTTCAACGTTGAAGAAATCGACGGAGGGCTGCACTTTGTCGAGGTCAATAAAGTTGAACGCCCAACTTCCCGGCGGAGCCACCAACGACAACGTCAGTCCAGGTCTAACCGCATCGAGCTGACGGCGGAACTCGGCCATCAGTTTGGTTAGATTTGCCCGGTCACTAGGGGAACTGGGGAATTCCCAATCGATATCAAAGCCGTCAAAAATGCCGGGCTCCGTGATTCCAGCGGCAAAGCTTCCGTTTATATACATATCGATGCATGACTTCACAAAGGTCTGGCGATTTTCCTTCGCTGCCGCCGAGCTCCAGAGTGCCGGATCAAGACTTCCGCCGCCGATCGACATCACGATCCTGAGTTGGGGGTAGAGCTGCTTTAATTCCTGGAGTTGATGAAAGTTTCCCACGAACGCGTTGGGATCTGAACTGTCGGCCTGACCATTCACGGTTTCCGAAGCTGGCAGCGGATCCTGATAATCCGCCCAGGTGTCATAGCTCTGACACTGGTTATTCACGATGTTTCCGAACGCGTAGTTAATGTGAGTGAGAAGCGGAGCCGAGCCACTGGTCACGAGATTATTAACAAAGAAGTTGCCGTAGAGGCCCCACTGTGGAAAGTATCCGACGATCTTGCTGGCGTCTTGATCCTTTGCCGAGTTGCCAGTATGGAGTTCGGATGCTTGCGAAAAAGATTGCAAAGACAAAGAAGTGGAGAAAATAACGAGGAAGAGTAAACGCACCACATGCCACCTCAGATTGACTCTTAAATCGTTTTAATAGAATCTGTGAGGTCAGTTTCTATCAGCGATTGGCTGGGACTGTCAAGAAGGTACTTTTGCTTCGCCGGCAAGTTCCTTGGTAGCTGCGCGAAATAGGTCACGCAAAGCGCGCACCACTCTCCTCGCGAGCAAGACAATAATTGCTACGAAGAAGGCGACGATTGCCGCCGCCGAATACGGATGTCGAGTGGCAAAAGTAGTGAGAAGCACAGCCAGTGCGTCTTCCCCGAGGCTTAAGACAGCGTTCGAAAGTGGTTCAGGCGAAGCGGTCACGGCCGCCCGCGCCGCCGTCTTGCCGCCGTGTGCGGCCAGAGCAATGGCCCCGCCCAGCAACACGGCAAGCAATTGTTTTCCCGGGGATAGTTGTGAAGTTGCGCCGTAGGCGATAAGCGCGGCTACGGGGACGCGTACGAAAGTCTGTAACGCATTCCAGAGGAGATCGAAGAAAGGGACCTTGTCGGCAACGAACTCTACCAAGAATAAAAGGACACTCGCTAGGATCACCCACCAATTTGCCACTAAGTGAAGGGGTCCTGGAAGTATCAGCAGTCCGGCATGAGTAAGCAAGCCTAGCGTGGCGACTGTGGCATACACGTTTAGACCGGCAGCAAAGCTGGTTGCGACCAACAGCCCTACAAGTTCATTGCTGGTGAGTCCCACATCGATCAGTATAAGTTCAAAACACGATGAATCCCAATATTCCAGGCAACGCGCAAGTTTTGAGACTCGACGTTCGTCGAAACCCGACCTAATGTCGATAGACGCGTACTTAAGTCAGCAAGGCAGGTCATAAATGTTTGTGGTAAGAGAGATCGGAGAGACGAAACAGAAGGGAACAGGAAGGCGGAGATCTAAAAGTGGATTGGCGGATATCCCTGTTGGATGATCAGCCAAGGGGAACAGGAAACGAGGAACGTGGGACAGGGACGCTGAGCTGTTATTTTAATCCTGCCCGGCCGAGGCAGCGAAGGCGCGAGGGAATGCGGTCGCACTCGGCGCCTGTGGCATGATTCCGGGTTCGATGGAGATTGGGTCAACTTTAGATTCGTGTGAGTAGTCTGAAATAATTTCTTTAACCTTGGCGCGTATAGAGGATTCAACGCTAGAATTAGCTAACGCATGAAGATCCCAAAGCTGGGCTGAAAGAACCGGCCACGCGATAATGCAGGATTGAGTGCGCTTCACTTTCCGATTTTCGGTGGCAAGTTGTTTTTCCTGAGGATAAAACAACTCCTCGTAAAGTTTTTCTCCAGGACGCAATCCAATGAATTCGATTCTGATATCGCGCGGGGATTTTCCCGAGAGGCGAATCAAAGAATTCGCCAGGTCGAGAATCTTGACTGGTTTTCCCATGTCTAAGACGAGAATGTCGCCATGTTGCCCGATCGTAAATGCCTGCAAGACCAGCGACACCGCTTCCGGAATCGTCATGAAATAACGAGTGATGTCCGGATGCGTGATGGTGATCCGTCCTTCCTTTTCAATTTGTTCTTTGAACACGGGAACGACGCTGCCCTGCGAGCCCAAAACATTGCCAAACCTGACCGAGACGCAACGCATTTTTTTCTGTTGCCGTGCGGCCAGGATCAATTCACCGATCCTCTTTGTGCTACCCATAAAACTAGTGGGCTGTACGGCTTTGTCAGAAGAAATAAGCAGGAAGCGCTCGCAGCCACATTCCTCCGCGATGTCCAATAAAGACGTCAGAGCAAAAACATTGTTTCTTAGAGCTTCCCGGATGTTGCTCTCCACCATGGGCACATGTTTGTAAGCGGCGGCATGGAAGATAATTTCCACTCCTGTTTCCAGGATGATTTGACGCATGCGCCGTGCATCCGCCACATCGGCAACATCGTAAACAACCCGGTTTCCATCATCCTGCTTGGTAAGTTGGAGTTGCAGGTAAAACAATGGGGTTTCCGCCTGATCGAGGGCAATTAATTTTGCGGGAGAATGGCGAAGGATCTGCCGGCACAATTCGGAACCAATGGAACCGGCCGCTCCGGTTACTAATACGACCTT
The DNA here is from genome assembly GCA_963723765.1 of Terriglobia bacterium. Taxonomy (GTDB): domain Bacteria; phylum Acidobacteriota; class Terriglobia; order Terriglobales; family Acidobacteriaceae; genus DATBAX01. The sequence goes on from CAVRSD010000003.1 coordinate 327,052, forward strand.
ACCGGTGATCTGTTCGCGGACCACTTCGTTGTCGATTTCTACAGAATCTCGACCCAGTAAGTCTTCAATATTCACTTCTCGAAGTTGGGCAACGGAGACCCGGCCCAGCAACAAGTCTTCGAGGTTGGGAACGGTGCGGTAACGCAGCCCGGTTTGTTCGCACAACTTAGTGATGTGTTGCATCTGGCTACCGGTGGCCGATGGAATGGCAATGAATAATTCTTCCGCCTCATAGGCAGAAACGACAATTGCAAGCCTGTTGATGGTGTCTACAACCGGCACTCCGAGGATCTTGGCGCCGTGTTTGAATACATCATCATCGACGCAAGCCACGGGCATGAATTCCGAGCGTTGAATTTGCCTTATCAAGGAGCTGGCAGCATCTCCGGCACCCACAACGATCACACGACGAACGGTTGCTTCCCGTTGCTTGGCGGGCGATTTGCTCTTAAGAGCCAACGCAAAGAGCCGCACTCCAGACAATGCTGCGGTTGTCGTCATGGCCTCGATTACATAGATTGAAAAATGAAACGGGTTGGGGCCTATCACAATGCGCGTGGTCACGATAAAAGCCAAACTCCCCAGGCCGACAGCTTTGATGATGTCAACCAGATCCGTGATACTGCTGTGGTTCCAATATCCATGGATTAAGTTGAAGATAAAAAGGGTCGCGAGCCGGGACAAAATCAATAATGGCAAGCAGGCCAGCAGCAGCATGAGTTTGGGGAACTTAATGTGGAAATCGTACCGTAGAAGCCACGCGAAAAAGAACGATGCGCTCACCAGCGAGATATGAAACAGAGCGATGATCCAAGACCTTTGTCTAAGCAACATATTGAAACGCTCCCAGGATGTTCATTCAGCGGATCGTAAAGGAACTGACGATGTTCCTGTTGTGAGATGGTCAACAGGGAAGTCGCATAACGATTGAGATCGTTGTGGTTTTATCGAGCAGCCTTAGTCAGAACATTTTCGACTACTTCGCATGTCTTTATGATGTGCTGCTCGGAAAGTGTGGGATGAACCAGAAACATAAGACTGGTTTCGCCCAATTGTTTCGCCATTGGTAGACGCTCATGTTTGCGTCGGGCAACGAAAGCTTTTTCCAGATAGATTTCGCTACAGCTCCCCACAAAGCAAGGTACGCCGGCGGCCACGATTTCCTGCATGATTCGATCGCGGTTCCAATCTGGCTTTAGCATCTCCGGACGCACGAAAATATAATATTTGTAGTAGGCATGGTGACAATCAGGCGGAGGTTCCGGAATTCGCAACGCGGCCAAATCAGAAAGACGCGAACTTAGCAGGGCAGCATGCGTACGGCGGATTTCGACCCATCGCGGGACTTTTTGTAGAATGACCCGTCCCATGGCCGACTGCATCTCGGTCATCCGCCAGTTCGTTCCAAACGAATCATGGAGCCAGCGAAACCCCGGCCCATGTTCACGGTGATAAACGGCAGCGTAGCTTTTCCCATGGTCTTTAAAACTCCAGGCCCGTTCCCAGAGATTGGGATCGTTGGTGGTAAGCATCCCGCCTTCACCTGCGGTCGTCATGATCTTGTCTTGGCAAAACGAAAAAGCTGCGGCATGGCCCATCGAGCCGACCGGGCGGCCTTTGTACAGCGCTCCTTGTGCCTGTGCACAATCCTCAACTACGTATAGACCGTATTCCGCAGCCAATTCGAGGATTGGGTCCATATCACATGGCCAGCCCGCTAGATGTACGGCGATAATGGCTTTGGTTCTGGGAGTGATCGCACGTCGGATTGTTTCCGCCGTGATGTTTTGACTTTCGGGATCAACGTCAACGCAAACTGGACGTGCGCCACGCATGATCACACAACTGGCGGACGCAATGAAGGTGCGCGGAGTGGTGATGACCTCATTCCCACGTCCGATGCCGAGCGCCTGTAACGCCAACTCCAGTGCGACCGTCCCATTCGCCAGGCAAATAGCATGCTTGGTGCCAACGGACCGCGCGAATTCAGCTTCAAACAAGCGGCCTTCCTGGCCGGTCCAGTAATTGACCTTTCCTGAGCGTAGAACCGAAACGGCGGCTTCAATTTCGTCGGCTTCAAAATACGGCCACGCAGCCACAGGTAATACGGTTTGCGTGGGGGGTACCACAATCGTTTGCTGAACGGCTGAAGTTGTCATAGGAGTTATATGAGATGTTGTCGTTGTTATTTGCGTTTGATTTTGCCGACCGAACGGCTAAACCGCGAGGGTGTATCCAGCCGCAACTTTAGAGATGGCTTCCCATGCTTTCTGATATTGCTGATGGTCGACTGCATTCGGAACTCGAGAACGGCGCGCGATCATGTAATCCCATAGTCCAAGGGCTGCGGCAGAGTGATAGATCATCTGTTTTCCCCGGGCCTTGGCGATCTCAATCGTGCTGTCCAAAGGATGCTGATCAAATTGTTTGCGGAACATCCGGCAACAGTAGTTCAGAGCGGAGCTCACTTTGCTGAGCGTCATAGCGCCCTGTTCCCGATACACGTACAAAGGCGCGGACAAAATGGCATATCGCCTGCCAAGTAGTGCCCGCAAAAGAAAGTCGGCGTCTTCGGCGGTGGGAAAGGAAGGGTCGAAGCCCGTTTGCTTGGCCAAAGTTGCAATGATCATCGAAGGCGCAAATGCCAAAGGCGGCATGCCAGGATGTCTCATCGGAGCGCGAAGCACCGGCTCGTTTCCACTTGCGTTTCGCACGCCGACTAACTGATCGCTCAGGTTCGAAATCGCCATGCCCGTGCTTACCATGGCAAGCTCAGGCTCAGCCTCGAGTAACCGCACTTGATCTTGAAACTTATCCGGATAAATCCAATCATCGGCGTCGAGAAACGTAATATATCTGCCTTGTGCAATCTCCAACGCTCGTTGACGGGCATATCCGCGTCCCCGGTTACGATCCAAGGGATGGTATTGAATTCTGGAGTCGCAAATTGTTTGAATGATGCGTGCAGGATTGTCAGTTGAGCCATCATCCACGACAATGCACTCCCAATTTCCATGGGTTTGCGCCTGAAGGGAGGCGAAGGCCAGAGGAAGTGTATCGGCGGCATTGAACAAGGGCATGACGACGGAGATCAGCGGCATCATGTTGCCACCCGCCGTAGTCTCACGATTTGCGAATGGCGACGGTTGGTCATGAACACGACTTCCATGCGAGGGAGCGAACCGGCAATCGCACATACCGCGAAAAGCACCAGCACACTGACGCCGCCATAGTAATACTCGCCGCTCATGCCGCCGACGATGGCCGTGACCAAGGCTGCACGGGTTGCAACACTGATCTTGTTTTCGCTTGTGGCCGCGAGCCCTGCCTGCCGCCAGTTCACTGCAAAGATGAGTAGGATGAGAACTCCCCCAACGATGCCAGTTTCCAGGAACATCTGAATAAAAAAGTTATGCGAACCACTGTCCCATAATCCCGAAATTCCACCCCGATGGTAGAACCCCGTGCCGAACAGAGGTGCGTTGGTGAACTTGGGGGCCTCGTGTGCCCATGTGGAGACACGTCCGCCATCGTCAACTGACTCTAACGATGAGTCGTCAGAGGGAGAAAGAGTCAAGTCCACCAGAGATTGAAAATTCGGAAGAGTTTCGTAGGCGACGAGGGACGCCAATCCCAGTGTGAAAATAATCGCCAAAGTCTTAAGAGCCTGGGTTCTTTTCCAAAGGATGTATCCGAACCCCACGGCGAAGGCGAGCCAGCCGCCGCGCCCATGGCTCGAAAGCGAACTCGATACGAGCACCGAACAGACCGCGAATATGATTACGACGCTGGCACAACGTCTCCATTTACGACTACCTAGATTGTCTATCCATAACCCAGCAATGTAAGAACATAAAATCGCAATGGAAACGATAATGGCATTGTAGGATTTATATCCTTCAAGAGCGTCAGTGGGCAGAGCGCCGGTATCTCCACTGCTTGTCAAGAGGCCGATACTCAGCATGATCAAAGCCCCAAGTAGCGACCACAGCCATTCCGCTCGTACTTTTGGAGCTGAAAGTCTTCGCGTAATGAAAACACCTGCGACTACATAAAGCACGAGCTTGGCCAACTTGACGCAACATCCGAGGATGATGGGAACATCGTCCACATACTCGTACCTAAAATGAATCGACAATATCGACAACAAGGCCCATACCAAGAAGCCCCACAAGTACGGCTTTAATTTCGCTGCCCTTGGCTCGTACTTGGCAGAAGGAGCGATGACAAGCAAAACGATGAAAGGCACAATCAGCCAGTCACAGACTTCAAGTACACCAAACTCCGTTTGGTGGGAAAATCCGAAATTGGGCATGAAAAGCAAAGGAAAGAAAAAAAGCCAGAGCCTTTTCATGCGTGTGCCTCAGTTCTGTATTGGCCGCACACGGGAGGCTTCTTGGCGGCCCGTAGGCCGCTCAAGAATCCAACCATCCCTGGCCGGAATGCACGCAGAGTGTGATAGTGCACCGCATAGGAAATGAAAAGCAGGACAAGTCGGAGATACGCGACTGGAGTTTGAAACCATCGCAAATGGCGCCCGATCAGGATGGCGCGGTTGTGTGCCAAAGAGCCCATGTATTGGGGCAGGTCGGGAACTCGGCATCCGCCATTCCCCGCCGCCAGGTGCTGAAGACGAGCCTTTCCGTTGAAATAGATATCAAAGCCAAGCTTTTGGACCCTCAAACAAAGCTCAGTCTCTTCATATAGCGCAGCTCCGATCGCAAGCGCTTCGTCAAACCCGCCGACTGCTTTAAGGATCGAGCGCCAGGCGGAAAAATTGCCACCCGGAACATGCTTGACGAGGTATTCACCTGCCGCACTAAATCCCCGCTGTGGAGTGGCAGTCCAGAAATTGAACTGCCCTGGGGCTATAAACTTTTCTTGAAGAAAGGTGCGCTCGTCGATTCCGCCTGCAACCATGCCAATATTTGGCAGTGATCAATCCGCGCAGATGTTCGGTTACCAACGAGGGACCGCAGCGTATATCGTCATCTACGAAAACAATGGCCTCGTATCTGGCCTTTTGCCAGCCATAATTGCGTGCGAGTGGCAATCCACGGAACTGTACTTTGTGATACGAGATTGTGTCGGGATATTTCAGAAGCAGCTCTCGGAGTACAGGGTCTTCTTCTCTTGATTGATCGACCACCAGAATCTCGATGGGCCGGTAGTCTTGTGCGAGCAGATCGTGAAGAGTGTCAATCAAGTACGACCCACGATTCAGTGTGGGCACTACGACCGAAATTCCTTGTTTCTGCGTATCCATGGGAGATGCCAACCTCAAGCGGAAGCCGAAGCTGCGAGATGTCGTGGTTCCGGCACTGCACCAATAATTCCTTTTGCCGTTGCAGTACCGTCCGGATCATTCGAAAAGCGTTTACGCAAACGCAAGAAAGGCTTTTCCAGCAGGTAATAGGAGATTTCCGCAGCCAAGAATGCGCACAGAATGTTTAAGGGGAACATTCCGGTGAAAGTTGAATTCTTTGTCGTCAGAAATAATTGCTGCCAAAGGTACAAACTGTACGAAATCACTCCAACGTGAACAACCACGGAATTGTTCAGCATCCGTCCTAATGCAGTCTTTTCATAAAAAACGACATGAGCAATCAACAAGACGATCATCAGATTTTGCAGTGAATATCCAACCGAGAGCAGGTAAGTACCCTTAAATTGGATGGTTAGTAACGTATCGATCGGAACGAAACACAATGCTGCCACCGGAATCAGCCATGAACGAGTGACACTCTTCAGAGCGTGCAGGTGATCTTCATTCAGGCATATCAACGCCAGTAATGCGCCAATCATTAGTGAATCCGCACGTGTATGCAGCATCATCCCGATCCGCGGCCGGGTGGAGGGAAGAAGGAAGTAGGAACTCACACGAATAAATGGCGCCGCCAGAACTACCCCAAAAGCTGTCCAAGTTCCGCGTTTCGGCCCGGAAAGCTTCAAAATCACAGGCCAGAGCAAATAGAACTGTTCTTCAATGCTTAAAGACCAGGTGTGTCCGAGAAACCAGGTATCAGTTGTACGGGGAACATAATTCCAAACGTAGACTGCCGCGCTAATCAGGTCGGTGTGCGACAAATGTATGTACCCAAGCAATGTCAAAGCTAATGCCACCAGCCAATAAGCGTAAAAGCCGGGGAAAATCCGGAATGCTCTCCTTATGTAGAAGTTCTTGAGGCTAATGGATTGCATGGTCAGCTGTTCACGAACCAGGAGGGTGGTAATAAGAAAACCGCTGATCACAAAAAAGATAGAGACTCCCAGACGACCCGCACCAATAAAGCCCAACAGTGCGGAACCGTTAGGACTAAACCTCGTCATAGTTCCGCTGCAATGTCCCATCACTACCATGCAGATTGAAACGGCGCGTAATCCGTCTAATGACGGCATGCGGCTGTTGGAAGTCATGGTTGTCTGGTCTTTATCCATTAGCGATGCCTGCGTTTCGCAGAGCTGAGGAGAAGCGCTGTGCGTAGCGTTCCCAGGTGCTTTCCCGGAGAACGCGCTGCCGGGCTTGTGCTCCGGCGGCGAGAAATGATTCAGGCGACTGTACCAACTGGCGAACGATGTCAGTGAGTTTCTGACTGTCATCTTGTTCTATCAGCCATCCGCCTTCACCGTCGTGAATAGCTGCGGGAATGCCACCGGTTCTGGTGCCTACCACAGGAGTGCCGCAAGCTTGCGCCTCCAGGAAAACCAGACCGAATCCTTCCACGGCGCGCTCTTCGGGTGCGTCCCGAGTGCAGAGCACAAACAAGTCAGATGCCCAATAAACCTGCGGCAGTTCTTCTTCGGAAACAAATCCCAGCCAACGCACATGGGACGCAATCCCCAATTCGACGGCTTGCTTTCTTAATTCCCGCTCATAAGGACCTTTGCCAACGACCAGGTATACGAGTTGCTCACGCTCATCCGGAGCAAGATTGGCGATTGCCCGCAATACTGTGTCATGGGCTTTGTAGTGGTGAATGCGGGAAACCGTACAGAGCACGCGCTTGCCGGTGACTCCGAATTTCTTCTTAGCGGCCTGGCGATCTCCCGGCGCAAAGCGATCCGGATCGACCGCCAGAGGAATTGTTTCCAGATGTGCTTTGGGAGCCACGCTGGACACAAGCTGGTGGGTATATTCGCTATTGGCAATGACGAGGTTTGCGTTTTCCAATACGAGTCGCTGCAAAGCCTTCCACAAAGGACGCCGCCAATGATCCACGGTTGGTAGCAGTTCCGCTCCATGCGCCAGGATGACCAGCGGACGGACTCCGGCAAGATACGCAATCAATCCTTCGGGATACCAAACTCCGCAGATGGTGGTTTGCGGACCCGAAAAGGCTTTGCGCGCCCGATTCCGCAACCATTGAAATGCTTGCCACTCACGAACGGGGCGTCGAGAATCCACACGGATTTGCGGCAAACCAGCATCAGAGATTGGGCCCTCACCATTCTGGGTCAGAACACTGGCGTTGGCACCATCGCGGCTCCATGTCTCGCCGATCTCCCCGCATAGCCTCGCGATACCACCAGAAAATGGCGGATATTCAAATGCGAACAGAAGAAGCTCACCCTGATCGTTCGTTTTCATTAGAGAAGTGTGAGAACTACCACGGAATAACTTGCGGCCCATCGCCATGACTTGTATCGAACGGCAGGATGTCCACTTCGGTGACCGCGGCGACGTTCGTATTTGTATCCGGTACGATCGTGATCGATGTGCCATCGGGGCGCACCAGAAAGGATTGAACTAGATTGTCATCTGAGCCGGCGATGTTGGAAGATCCGAAATCGGCCACAACTGTTCTGCCGTTTATGACGAAACGGAACTCTTGTCTTTGCCCAGATAGCACACTTGGCAGCAAATGTCAGACGTACAAGATAAACACCATTGGGAACAGCAAATGAATGTTGAAAACAACGTGCCCTGCATGTCTGCATGAAAGCGGCGGTTTTGCTTGCCGTTTTATCTGTCCGCAATGCGCCAATGACGGTTGCGCCGGGAACAATATGGTCGTGATCGTAAGTCCGGCCGTTGGATGTGTCCTGCAACGCGATACTCAACGCTGGTGAGTTGCATCCTGAGTTTGCGCTTATGCGAAAGTCGAGAGGGGTGACTGGCATTGAACTGAGAAATTGCGGATCGGCGAAAATTGAATCCTGATCAAGACCACTCGCAGCCTGATATGTTTTGAGGGAAGGAAAGCCCCCCTTGTTGTAGCGAAAGACCGGTTGGCCGGGAGTGGAAAAGCAATTGTGGGTGGATGCCACATTCGCTCCAAAGATGGTCATCGCGGTCCCGGAGACGGACGAGGATACGACGTTGTCGGAAAATACGGTCTTGCCGCCTTTATCAGAGGAACCCATCAGGAAAAAGCTGGAAGCGTTATAGATAGTGTTATTGAAAACGGCGATGGTGCCGGGGCCGGTGGCCACTGCATTTACGCCAGTGGATCCGGGTTGCCCCGTCTGACTCCCAAGGTTGTAAATGTTTCCGTAGACATTAAGGTTCACACCGTGCGGCGCGCCTGCGGACCGCACCCGATAAAGATAGTTATAGCGAACCGTGCTGCCTTGTTCGTAATAAAAATCCATGCCGCCGCTATGAGTAAAGTAGTTATACTCGACGAGGCTTTGTTGTGATTCCTGCAAGCCCACGCCCATCCCGTCCCCGCTCACATGTATCCCCAGAATGTTGGTGTCGACATGCGATACCCAGTTATCGCGAAATGTATTACCGGAGCCCTTCAAGACATAGAGAGCTGTGTTGCCACTGCGGAAAACGGTATTGCTTTCGATCCGGCAGTTGGCATCTGCTGAACGAAGATAGATGCCGATTCCGAGAACGTCCTGAATATCGTTGTGATGAACTAGTACCTGCTGGGCGTTCGAGATATCGATCCCTATGTAAAAACGCTGGATATCGAGATTCTCAATCTCAACGTAGTGCGAATCGGCCAGAGAAACTCCCGCAACTCTAAAAATACGAAGCGCTTCATTCGGCGATTTACCATCCATCAGTCGTACCCAAAGGCGGCTTCCGAACAGTCCTGCTAGAGTTCCTGGCTGCAATCTGGCCAGGAACGTTTCCAAATCTTCATTCCGGTTCAGTGAGCCCGAGGGGTAGATCGTTTTCAAAACCTTTCCATCCAGATAGATCGCGCCGAGAATGCTTCCTTCTCCCATTTCGGTTGTATAGATTCCCGGGTGACCGGCGACCGGTTCCCAGCGGGCTAGTTGATTGTCACCGTAGATCAGCGGCTTCGGTCCCTGACCATAAGCGGCGAGCGCGATCGGGTTTTGGGCGGTGCCGTTGGCTTGCAGGCGAATTTGGCCGTCCCACTGATCTCCCCGTTTGAGCAGGATGTGATCGCCCGGCTGAAACGGAGTTTTCGAAGTTGACTTCAAGAAGATCTTCGGCAAATGCTGCCAGGCTTTCGCTTGGCTTAAACCGTCGTTGCCATCATTTCCGGAAGTCGAGGAGATGTAGTAGGTATTGGCCGCAATTGGACTCTGCGCGACTGCAAGGACTGTGCTGCACCCGATCAAGAAGAGAAACGCAGCGAGCGCAAGGGTATGACTAATCTTCATTTAGTTTAGGTTTGCGTGCTTCATGGCTGACGCAGTAGTGCGCAACAGTTTGGAAATATTGAAGTGCCCTTTGCTTATGGCAGACAATAGCGAGCGCAAAGCCAGAACGATCTGACCACGCCGAAGGCATTCAAAATAGACCTCCAGCCAGTGTTTAAGGTAGATATCTCGTACAGCGGCACCGTGGCGAAGGATGTCTTGCTCAAATGTCGAAAAAAATAGCTGCTTTGTCTCGAACTGTAATTTGGAATTGACTTTCCACATCTGATCATCCATGTGAACAGTTACAAGGACATCCTTGCATAGTGAGAGCTTATGATTGCGAAAATAGCAAACTAGAAATGCCCAATCGATGTGCCGTCTGAAACGTTCGTCAAAACCGCCTAGTTCAGTTACTACTGAGCGCCTGATGAGTAATGTCGACCCAGCGCAGATTTCGTTTGTTCCGAGCAGCATATCTAACGCTAAGTCGCCTTCGTCTTCGCCAGCTTTGTGGCCTGATGTGTAGTAGAGCTTGTTCCTGAATATTCGTTGATAATTACAATAAACACCTGCTGCATTGGTCTCTTCCATCCTCGCTACCTGCCGCGCAAGTTTCTCGGGATAAAACTCATCATCGTCATCCAGAAACGCAAGAAGTTCGCCCGAAGCTCTCTTGACCGCCCAATTCAACGATACTGCTTTGCCTAGATTCTGACTGTTGGCGTGGTAAATCGTATTCGGATAGTCAGAAATCACAGCTTCCGTTTCTTTCTGCATTGCTGTTCCAGCTCCGTTGTCATCGACTACGATCACTTCGACATCCCTGTAAGTCTGCCGATCGATGCTATCGAGCGCTCGCCTCAGTACTTGTGGACGGCGGTGGGTGGTGACTATCACGGAGACTTTCATATTGACTGTTACTTGGAGACTTGAGCCAGGATTTCCGAATAGGTGGGGCGGGCAAATTGCCGCAGGCAGAGCAGATAAACCGCGACTCCGACGCTCACTTTTACGACTAAGCGCTCATGCAGTCCCATGCCAGCAGCACTGGATCCAATTCCGACGAGCCACACAACACCACCCATGATGAGAGCGCACAGTAACAAAGGAGCGCTTTCGGCGATGGTTTTCTTAATGTCCAAACCGCAAGCCCGATGTCCCATTAAAAGAACCGGGTAGGCGATGATCGTGTTGGAGATGGCATAGGCGCGCGCGACCCCGATGGGTCCGGAGCGAATCCCTAAAGCAAAAGCCAAAGTAGCTGATCCGGCAACAACCAGTCCCATGAGGAACATGCCGCGGCCGCGTTCCGCCACGATGTAGAGCCACTGAGAAGTATTTTGGATGGGCTGGAGAATGCTCGCTGCCGCAAGCCAAAGGAGGATAGGCACCACAGCATGCCACTTGGGGCCATAAACAAAATCTACGAGTTCGGGCGCGGTGGCGGCGAGCCCAACAGCAATGGAGCAGCCGAGGACGGTGATCAGGCGAAGTGCTCGCAGGTAAGCCGATTGCATCCGGGCTGGTTCTTTCCGTAAGGACGCCATCGCCGGAATAAGCACGCCGCTGAATACGCTGATCACAAGCATGCCGGGCAGGGTCATCAGGAAGTAAGCGCGGGAATAATATCCCAGAGCAGTCGCGCCCCAGAACTTACCCACTAGGACGTTGTCGAGATTGCGCGCAAAATAATTGACGATTCCGTACGCCGCCGAATACCCACCGAAGGTCAAGAGCGTGCCAATGTTCAGCAAATGCGGAGGGACTCTTGGGAAATATCCGCTGAGCGGGAACGACAGAGCAGTGGTGATCGCCTGCTGAAGGACTAGTTGCACGACCAGCGCCCAGTATCCAAAACCAAGCTTGGCCAGCACGATGGTGACTCCCGCGGAGATCAACAAAGCTGAAAACGAGGCCAGGTTAATTTCTTTGAGCTTCATTTGCCGAAGCATCAACGCGGTCGGCTGCACCGATAGGGCAGACAGGAAGAGTGTCCCACTGGCTGCAACAAGGATCTTCGTCAGCTCAGGATGATGATAAAAAGTTGCAACATAAGGCGCCGATAAAAAACACAAAACGGTCAGAAAAAGTCCGAACGCCGCGTTAATAAGGAAGAGTGCGTCGATCTGATTGCGATCGAGTTTCTCCCTCTGGACTGTCGCCCACGACAATCCGAAATCAGAGATGGCCTGCGCCATCACAGTAATCGTGCCGACCATGGCCAGCAATCCATAGTCTGCCGGAGTAAAGTAGTCTGGCCAAAACCGCTGTGCTTGCAATCGAAAGTGCGTATCTTCCGATTAAGAGTACAAACGACCATCCCAGCCCTCGACGAGCTAGTCCAGGCACGTCCGCCTGCTGAGGCATGGCGAAAACGATTTTGGGCGGAGCGATTGCCGGTTGTACCGCGGTGGTGGTCATAGAGTTCGTTTGAAGACTAGTTCTAGTGCGCCGATGCGGCCATGACTCTTGGTTTTGCAGGTACTCCCATGACCGTTGTATTTGGAAAAACATCCTTGTTGACCATTGCACCCGATCCGATTACCGCGTGATCTCCGATGGAAATGTACTGCAGAATGGATACGTGAGTGCCTACCAGGACACCCTTACCAATTTTCACTCCTCCAGAGATCGCGGTGACGGGATTCACAACCGACCCAGCTCCAATGCTTGTCTCATGGCCAATGGTGCAGTTCAGATTTACGAGGGCAAATTCTTCGAGTTTTACGTTGACCGTGGCGATGTTTCCAGCGCAGATCGTGACCCCCGCGGCAAAGTGACAAGATTCGTGATAGTTGACACTAGGATGGACTAGGGCTGGCCATGCGATTTGAGGGAAACGATGCTTCAGTTCTTCACCCAAACGCAAACGAACTTCAGGGGTGCCGATTCCCATGGCTAAACAATCCACATGATTGTTTTCCAGCCAGGAGAAATCTCCGAGTATGGCTGAGTCGCGTTCACCAACTTTTGCACGATCGCTCACCAGGAATCCAGCAACTTCCATAGTCTCGGAACTTCCTCGACGCGCTCGATCCTGCGAGATATCCGAAATTAACCAAGCGAGTTCTCTCGCAAATCCACCTGCTCCCACGATGGCAATTCGTTTACTTTTCATTACGAACTTCCTCCTTTATATCTGGTTGTTGCCCCAAGGAACTCAGGCATGGTGGCATGACCGGGACGCGCAATGCCTTCACGGGTTAGAACCAGCCGCGCGGTTTTTGCGAGGATACGCAGGTCGAGCCAGAAACTTTGGTGGTCTACATACCAGAGGTCGAGAGCGAATTTCTGGTCCCAGTCGAGGGCATTGCGGCCATGGACCTGCGCCCATCCCGTGATGCCCGGTTTCACTTCGTGCCTTCGCATCTGCTCCGGTGTGTAACGGTCCAAATATTGCGGGAGCAGGGGACGCGGGCCCACCAGGCTCATCTCGCCGCGGATCACATTGATCAATGCAGGCAGTTCATCGAGGCTGGCACTGCGGAGAAAACGCCCAAGAGTAGTCAGACGCTGCCGGTCCGGAAGCAACTCCCCCCGCGCGTCGCGCACATAAGCCATGGTGCGGAATTTGAGAAGGGTGAAAGACTTTGCATTGAGTCCTGGCCGTACTTGACGGAACAAGACCGGGCTGCCGAGAAACCAACGCACCAGTAGCGCAACGATGAGAAGAGTCGGTAACAGAAGTAGCAAGGCTACGCAGCTAATCGTGAAATCGAAGAGTCTCTTCATTGGCAGATAGCGTCCGCGAATCTCAACGAGTGATCTGCTTTCGTCAGAGGTTGATCCTGAGAGAAACGCAGGAACTCACTGGAATCGAAAGCAGCGGGTCGGGATTCGTTGAACAGCAGATGACGATAAATGGATAAAACTTCGTTGCTGCATCGCTCCGGATCGAACATTGCATTTGCAAGTCGCGTGCCTTGTTTGGCCATGTTCCGGAACTCATCGTAGTTGGCAAGCACCTTTAATACAGCTTCAGCCAGCAGTTTAGGATTGCGAATCGGGACCAGATCGCCCGTTCGACCGCGTTGCACAACCTCCGGAAGGCCGCCTACATTGCCGGCGATAGTGGGAACGCCCGCGAGTAGCGGCTCAACCACTCCACCGCAATTCTCCGACAAAGGGACATGAACCGCGCAATCGAAATCCGGCCAGCTCCACGCAACCTCCTGCGAGCTGAGCTGGCCTGGCATCAAAATTCTGCCATTGCCTTTTTGTTGCGCCAGGGCGCGAAGCTTGCGTTCGTATGTTTCAGACGTACCGAAAGTGCCGCCTGCCAGCACACCCCAGACATTATTCCGCTGCTGCTGAACAATGCGGATCGCCTCAATGATGTCCTCATGACATTTCAACCCGATGGCATGTCCCAAATATTTCTTTGGCGGATAGATGAGATTAATATTGCCGACAACCAGCGCATCTTCGGGTATGCCCAGTCTTTGGCGTAAATATCCGGTACGTACATTTGAAAATAGCGTGGTGTCGGTTGTGTAGTAACTCAGAAAAAGCTTACTTGCTACAATGCCGGTCTTCTCGTAAAGCTGCATGATGAATCGGCTGCTGGCGATCCAAAAATCGTTTTCGCCGGCTAGAGCGATTTCAAGATTGCGAGTATGCCAATGTTCCAGATGAAGCGGTCCCGGCACCTGAAAAACTCTAGGTACCGAATGCTTCCGGCCCAAGGCAAGACGTAGCATTAATGTCGTCGTGACGTGATGAGTATGAATCAGATCGGGCCGCACCGACCCAACCAATTGCCGGATTTGTGACCCACGCTGCAAGATTGCTGCCGGGTTGCGGACAGGCAAGCTGCAATCCAAGAAATGCAGGGTGGCGCCCGATGCTTGCCACGCGGTCACAGCGGCTCCGCTGGAACTCGGAAGTACGGCATGAACTTCAACTCCATGCCTTACGAGGTGCGCAGCTTGGCGTACAGCCCAGAAAGATGCTTCTGACGTCTTGCTAATTTGAAGGACTTTCATGTGGCAGTATCTACGGAATGCGATAAATCGTTGCGGAAGCGGCAATAGGCAGAAGGCTTTCCATATTTTTCAAGGTCGCTCTTCCGGCGCTGCTGGGGACGAATAAAATGTCGTTGTCCTGAAGCGGCTCGTCGGTGGCTTTGGAAGCGAGGATTTTCTTAAGGTTCACTGGAATTTCTTCGTGTCCTTGTGGTGTGGTCCGGATAATCTTGGTGGAGCCCTTCGCCGCCGTAAAAGTAGTGCCTTGTGCGAGAGCAATGGCTTGGAGAATGGTCAGGTGATCGTCGTGGTCCATGGGAAAGCCGCCGGGGCGGGCGACCTCACCGATCACATAGACCAGTCCAGTTTTCTCCACGAAAACGGAATCGCCGGGTAGAATCGCTGGATTATTCAGCGGCTTCGGAGCGACGCTGGCGGAGATCTTTACATGTTCCGGGTCATCGGGATGACCAGCGCGAGTGATGGTGATGTTGGTGCCAGCCAGCGGCGTGAGTCCGCCGGCGCTGGAAAGATAGTCCATTAAATTGTGGCTGCCAAAAGCGGGATAAATGCCGGGATTTTTGACCTCACCCAGCACTGAAACTCCCTGGGTTGCGTATTCGGCGACAAAGACCGTGACTTGCGGGTCTTTCAGAAATCCGCCATCGATGAACTTTTGGCGAATAAGGCTCTGGACATCCTCTGCTTTCAGACCACCCACGTGTATGGAACCGACCAGCGGAAGAATGATGTCACCGCTATTGTTCACGCGAAGTTTTCCGCTCAGTTCGGGCGTGTCGAAAACACTCATTTCGACCAGGTCTCCTGCGCCGATGGGACCTGCAGCGCCGCTGCCAAAACCAGTGCCACTGCTGCCTGTGCTCGAGCTTGCTGCAGATCTGTCCTGCGCGGTTGCTGTTGCCATAAGAGCGAGCAGAAAAAGAAGGGCGACGACGTGTTTAGAGTAGGTATTCAATGATTTCATCCGGATCCTCAAGAAATTGTCTGCGGAAACCTGGTTTTTATTGACCGATCAGTCGGCGCCGGCTGTGGCTCCATTACTTTTCCCATTGCCATTTCCGTTGTGGTAATAGCCCTGATGGTCCTGGCCGTAGTATCCGTAGTACTGGCGATACTCCACAGAATTGAAAGAGAGATCGTTTACCACCACCCCGGCGATATTGGCGTGGACTTTTTTTAGTAGATCGCGTGTACGCAGAAGGGATTGCCGGCCGGTTTTTTCAGAGCGGACGACCAGAACCACCACATCGGCGACTCTTGCGCTTACCACCGCATCCGTGACCGCCAACACCGGTGGTGTATCGATAACGATGTAACGGAACTGTTCGCGCCACTGTTGCACCAATTGAGGCAGAGCCTCCGAAGCCAGCATTTCCGAAGGATAAGGAGGCATGTGGCCCGCGGATAGCACATGAAGTCCGGGTATCTGCTCGATTTTCTGGACTACCGCGTCCGACTCCACCGTGCCTGCCAGGCAGGCGCTCAACCCCTGGTTCATGGGAATGCCCAGATATTTGTTTACCGCCGGACGGCGCATGTCTGAATCCACCAGCAGCACTTTTTGCCCAGTCTGGGCGAGCACCACAGCCAGATTCATGGAAGTGAAACTCTTGCCTTCCTGCATCATGGCGCTGGTTACCAGAATTACTTGTGGAGGCGCACCAGGAGAGGAGAGCAGCAGGGAAGTCCGCAGGGCACGAAATGCCTCAGCGCCGCCGGAATTGCGGTGTTCCACCGTAATCGGGAGGATTAGCTGAGGCGGCCCGGTCCGGGCTAAATTTGCTGCCGCCGGACGTTCATTCACCGCCACGCTGGGAATGATTCCAAGCGATGGCAGCGAGCAGTAGGTCTCGACGTCCTCCGGCGTGCGTATCGAGCTGTCGACATTCTCGACCACGAAGGCCAACACTACGCCGAACAACAGTCCGGCCATGCATCCCAAAGCGATATTGAGCGGAATCTTGGGTTCGATGGGTACGACGGGCACGCTGGCTTGATCGATAATATTGATGTTGCTTGATTTAAGACCGGATAAGATGCCAGCTTCTTTAAGTTTCTTGAGCAGCCCTTCATACAGATCGCGGCTGGATTCAACTTCGCGTCGCATGATGCCGTACTGAATGGCATCCTGGTTCATTTTGTAGGCGTCGTCCTTTTGCTTGTCCAGGCTTGCCTGTAGCATCTGCTCGGACTTGAGGGCTGCGCGGTATTCTGCGCGCAGAGTTTCGCTTACTTTGCTGATTTCCTCCGTGATGCTTGAATCCAATTCGTGCAATTGCGATTGCAGTTGGATCACACGCGGGTAAGAAGTCCCATATTTCGCGGCCAATTGTGCGTATTCAGCCCGGCTTTCTGCTCGATTCTTATAAAGCGCGCCCAGCAGGCTTTCCGGCGCAATGTTCGCAATCAAGTCCGGATTCTCCGTCATCGCAATGCGGTATCTGGCTTCTTTTACGATGCGATCGCCTTCCGCCTCGGAGAGCGCTTTGTTCAGCAGTTCGAGCCTGTCGATTACGATGTTGTGGCTTTCATCCGTCCCGTACAGGCCAGTCTTCTTCTGATAGGCAATCACTTTTTCCTGGGCGGTCTCGGCGTTGTTCCGCACATCATCGAGCTGTTTGGTAAGCCATTCAGAAGTTTGCAGCGTGGCTTGGTACTTAGTCTGGAAATTATGTTCGATATAGGTGTTGGCTACAGCATTCGCGATATCAGCCGCGAGTTTTGGGTCCCCGTTGCGGAAGTGGATTTCCATGATTTCCGTCTTGGGTATCAGTTGCACGGTCAGATACCGATGCAGACCGTTGGTAAGCGCCGCGCGGGTTCGGAAATCCAGGGTGTCAAAATCACGCCCGGAAAGCGCAGCCTGTTTACCAACAAATGCCGGATTATTCTGGAGTCCGAGTTGCTTGATCACAGTGTTCGCGATCGTGTCACTCTGCACAATGCGTATCTGGGTCTGTAGCTTGGTGTCGAGGTCGATTCCAATCGGCATGACTACCTGGTCGAGACCCAGATCTTCCGAGCCCTCGAGGTCCAGCAACAGGCGTGAGGAAGCATCGTAACGTTTGGGAAGAGCGAGAGAGATGGCAGTGACTACGGAAACAATGACCAGCAGGCTGCCTAGGACCAGCCAGCGCCGCTTTTGCAGCACACGCCAGAGATGGACAATCGAAACACGGTCATCACGAGATTCCATGCTCGTGGGGAAAATGTCAGAGAAGGTAATTTGATCCGACTCTGGTTTTGTAGTGATGGTTGTGGACTGAATGTCTTTCATGTCGTCCTTTGAATTTGTTCGCCTGGATGGGGCTCGCTAAAAGTTACTGCAGCAGGCTCAGGCAACATCGCCGTCATCCAAAAGCTGGTATAGGTTGCGATTGCATCCTCTGTATTGGCTGGTGGGGAGTCGTCTCCGGTTAAAACCGACTGCAATCCTTGATGGGCCGCAACCAATGCCGCAAGGCCGAGGGCGGCAACGCCTGGTTCGAGGTCACGAATCAGGCCCTTTGCCGCACACCGGCTCAGATATTCACGAAGAGGTTGAAAAAGTGGTACCAGATGCTTGCGCAAAATCCGTTCCGCCCCGTGGTCCAACTCAAACAAGCTGAGATAAAGCAAACGGACGGTCTCGGGGTGATGATGCAAAATCTCAACCAATAGCTCAACAATCCCCGGCAGCGCCGTGCGAGGGGATTCATCACTCTCCAGGCGGGCGCGCAGCTCGCGGCTGATACGAAGCCGCCGAAGCCGGGATTCGGTGGCTGCCCAGAACAGGTCTCTTTTGCGAGGGAAATGACGGAATACCGTCACTTCACTGACTCCTGCCAGGCGGGCAATCTCGTACGTGCTACTCCCGGTAAAGCCTTGCCGGGAAAACAGTTGCACGGCAGCTTCGAGAATGCGGTCCTGCGTGGGATTGATAAGCCGGTCTTTCAAGGCGGGCATTGAGTTTTTAGCTTCGGAGGGCAGCGGGTTGATCAGAAATCATGGGAGGACGACGGGATTCAAGCGGTTCTATATCTACAGCGTCCAACTCCACGGCGACGCTCTGGTTGATCATGTCGAGCGTAAGCACCACACGCAGGCCATTCGTGTTGCGAACCAGCACACCGACAAGTCCGTTGAGTGGGCCGGTCTTGATGCGTACTTTTTCTCCAATGGCAACCTCGCGGTAAGGCGCAAATTTCCGCAGGTGCAACCCGGAACGCAGGGTTTCAATCTCAAAATCAGAGAGCTGGCTGGGTTCCGCCCGGTTTCCCACGAACGAGAGCACACCGGGAATCTCGAGCACTCGCACGCGCAACCGTTGGCCAATCTTTACGAAGAGATAACCTGGGAACAAAGGAAGTTCGACCACGGGTTTGCAGCCGTTTTTCCAACGATGGACGGTGCGGTACAGCGGCAAGAAGGATTCGACATTGCGATAGAACAGATGTTCATGCACACGTTTTTCGTGCCGGGGACTGGTATAGACCGCGTACCAATGAGGTATTTGTGGCTCTGGACAATATCCTGTGACCGAATGTGTGCCATCCGTTGCCAGCTCCACACCTGTCATGTCGATCATTTCCGGCAAGGCTTCGCCCCTCTCGCTTAGGTCAGCGATTACTTAATGTTGGAATTGAAGTGGCATTCGCGGCCAATTGCCGATCCTACAGTGCCGCTTACTGCCCAATCCTGACTTAACTGCCACATGTAAGTAGGTACCTACATGCTTGCGGCCTCTCGTGTATATGCAGACTGGGTGCCAATCTGGTCCGTTTGTTAACTCGCTTGTTTTCTGCTGATTTTACGGGTCGACCCAAGATGGGACAATGGCCTTTGTCTCAACTCAAGACAAAGATTCCAGGAATTGAACACTCCGGTCTCATAACGACCCTTACGCGAGACGCAAAGCGCGATTGCGATCGAACGATTTCGATCGAGTACTGGGCACTGGAGCTGTTCGCAATTCGTAATGCAAAAAAGAGCTAATGCGCACTCAATAAGAGGTTTACGGATTGCCATCTGCATTCGCAGATCTAGTCTAAGGTGCTAGTTCCTCAGCTACTAGCCAGCAGAAACTATCAAGGCTAAGCTCGGACATTAAAGTGCTCTAATTTGCTTGAGCTCGCTGTGTTGCTTTGCGCTCCGAGGTCCTCATTGGTGGAGGAATAGGGTTGGCAATTTGCGAAACAGGATCAGAGCACCGGAGGAAAAGGGTGGGAACTCACTATCGAAAGATCTTAGCGATTGCAATTCTGGCTTTGACGTCGGGGCTACCGCTGCGGGCCAGTGATGCTGGCTTGCCCGACGCTCCGAGTACCAGCCAGACCCAGATGAATCAGGACCAGACGAATCAAAATCAAGGCGTGCCCCAGAGCGGATCGGCGCACACTTCGATGGTCAATAACCACTTCTACCAGGGAGCTGTGCCAGCTGCAAAGGGAGGCCCTTTGGCGGTGGATCGTAGCGTGGCCGACTTGAAATACCTGAGTCTCACCGGTGCGATGTTCGGCGCAAGTGTCGCCAATGCTGAATTAACCCAGCGTTGCCTCGAAGAGAAGACCTGCAAATTTGTCCCCTCCGCTTTTACGAGCCGTGCCGCCATGTACGGAGCTGGCATTCCAGCCGACTTCGCAGTCTCATACCTGAGTTATCGTCTCAAGAAGGTGCACAACTGGTTCTGGATTGTTCCTGAAGCTGCAGTCACGGGCGCCAATATGTTTGTAGCTATACACTCATGGCGCAGGTTGAACTAGAGGGCTGCTGATAACTAATTTAGAATTGTTTAACTTACGGCGAACGGAAAAGACTCGTTAGGTCGAAAATTGGACGCACCGACCCGGGTAGATCCGGTTCAGAACACTCATGGCCTTATACTCGTCCGCCAGTCCTACTGAATGGAGCTGGCAACCGCCGAAAAAGCGTTATTGGCATTAGAGCCGATCAGCCGAATGGTTCCAACCACCAACACCAGGATTACAGCCAGCATCACGGCATATTCCGCAATATCCTGACCTTGCTCTTCAACCCAAACCCTTCGCATCAACTCAGTCATACATCCTCCATGGGTATAAACATGATGACGGGCGATTCGGCCCTTGTCAAACCATAAGCTGTGGATTTAGAGGTATCTGGCGAGATACGCAGATTCCCGGGGACTCAGCGGATCAGTTGATCTCCCGCTACCGACCGCGATGCGTAATCGAGTACCCGTCCGGGCAGGATGCCCAGGTAAAGGGTAGCGGTCACGCAGATTGCCAGGGCGATGCCCAGACCCAGCGGAATGCGTGCCACCGGCACTTCTTTCTGGGGCTCACGCATGTACATTACAACGATGATCCGCAGATAGTAATAGGCGCCGACGGCGCTATTGAGCAGGCCAATGATGGTAAGTCCTACTAAGTTGGCTCCCATCGCGGCCTTGAAAACATAGAACTTGGCAAAAAAGCCGCCGGTCATCGGGATGCCGATGAGGGACAGAAGAAAAATCGTCAGAGTTGCGGCCAGGATGGGCGAGGTGCGTCCCAGGCCGGCGTAATCTTCCAGCGTGACGTAACGCTCGCCAGCCCCCCCAAAGTGGCTTGCAATGGCAAATGCACCCACATTCATTGCGGCATAAGAAGCAATGTAGAACATTACGGCGGGGATGCCATCTACAGGTGCAACGGCATAGGCCACCAGCAGGTAGCCTGCCTGTGCAATCGAGGAATAGGCCAGCATACGCTTCACATTGGTTTGTACGAGTGCACCGACGTTGCCCAAGGTCATGGAAAGCGCAGCAGCAATCCAGATGAGCCAGAGTCGTCCCGGAGCGTTGGCCTCAAAGAAGATTCGCAGCAACACGGCAAAGGCCGCAGCCTTGGGTGCCGTGGACATGAAAGCTACCACTGGCGAAGGTGCACCTTCGTAGACGTCGGGCGTCCAGACATGGAATGGCGCGGCAGCGACTTTAAAGCCCAGGCCCACGAACATCAGGGCGACACCCACAAATGCGAGCAAAGGAGTCGGGCCCGACTGGAGTGCATTGCCGATGTCGGGGATGCGAGTCGATCCCGTTGCGCCAAACATCAGGGCAACGCCGTATAGAAAAAATGCAGTCGCAAACGATCCCAGCAGGAAATATTTGACCGAAGATTCACTGCTGATTGCGGCACGGCGCCGGAAACCCGCCAGAATGTAAGTGGAGATCGACGAAATCTCGAGCGCGATGAAGATCAATACCAGTTCCACCGCGGAAGACATCAGAACCATGCCCATCGCACCAAACAGAATCAGAGCGTAGTACTCACCGGCGCGAATCTCCTGCACCTTCATGTATTCGAAAGAAGTCAGGATTACGACCACGGTGATGGCGATGATCAGGTAATGGAAGAAGGTGCTGAAGGCATCGACCTGCACCATGTTCCAGAAGCCGAGTCCAGTGTATTGCGACTGGTAGCAGGTGGCCGCGATGGCGGTGAGAGAACCGATTAGAGCGATGAATCCCAGAGTTCGCTGGCTACGACGCTCGTCCACCAGAGGGTCAAGCAGCATGATGATAATGCCAAAGACCGTGAGCACTAGCTCTGGCAGAATGCGAACGTAGTCGGCGGCCTGAGGGATCATTTGCGTGTTCATTGACCTACCAACTTGCTTGCCACTTGAGTGAATGGGGCCAAGGCAGCTTGGACGGCGGGACTGATGGCATTCAGCCAAATCAACGGAGCCACTCCCATCACTAGAGCGAGGGCCGCGGTCGGAACGAGTGCGATACGCTCGCGGAGATCCAGGTCAGGGAGCGATTTGTTGGATTCATGCGTGACCTTTCCGAAGAAGACACGCTGATACATCCAGAGCAGATAACAGGCGCTCCAGATGACGCCCGTAGCCGCGAGAATTCCATAGACGGCGCGCGCCTGGAATGCGCCGCTTAATACCAAAAATTCACCGATGAAACCGTTCAGCAAGGGAAGTCCCACGGACGCGAGCACAATGAACAGGAAGAACGTTGCATACACCGGCATGGGAGTCGCGAGCCCGCCGAACTCGGAAATGTCATAAGTGTGTTTACGTTCGTAGAGGATTCCGGCCAGCATGAACAATCCGCCGGTGGCAACGCCATGCGAAAGCATGATGAAAGTTGCGCCATCCAAACCGGCTTGCGTGAAGCTGAAAATCCCGAGGACCACAAAACCCAGATGACTGATCGAGGAGTAGGCGATCAGTTTTTTCATGTTGGGTTGCACCATGGCGACGAGAGCGCCGTAGATGATGCCAATCAGCGCCAGAATCATGATCCACCAGGCGTTAGCTCTTGATTGCTCGGGGAACAATCCCAGGTTGAAGCGCAATAGGCCGTAGGTGCCCATCTTTAAAAGCACTCCAGCCAGAAGGACTGAGCCAGCGGTGGGCGCTTCCACGTGCGCGTCAGGCAGCCAGGTGTGGAACGGGAAGAGCGGGACTTTCACCGCGAAAGCGATGAAGAATCCCAGGAAAAGCCATGGAGCAGCGGTGGCGAAGTGGTCCACTTGGCCGGCGCGAATGGCATTCTGAATGGTGACGAGGTCGAAACTGCCAACTTTTGCGTACAGCCAAAGAATCGCCGCCAGCATGAACATGGACGCGATCATGGTGTACAGGAAGAACTTTACCGCCGCATAAACCTTGCGCCCGTGGCCATACATCCCGATAAGCAGGGCCATAGGGATCAGCGTCGATTCCCAGAAGAAGTAAAAGAGGAACAAGTCGAGCGAGATGAAGACGCCAATCAGGGCCGTTTCCAGCACCAGCAGGATGATGAAGAATTCTTTTACCCGTTCATGGATCGACTTCCAGGAAATCAATATGCAGAGTGGGGTGAGAAATGTGGTCAATACCACCAGCCACATGGAGATTCCGTCCGCGCCCAGGTGGTAATGGATGTTGGGGCTGGTGATCCACTGAACATTGACTTCGAACTGGTAGCCGCTCTGCGATGACTGAAAGTGCACCGGCAAATGCAACGACGCAATAAAAGTGACTAACGAAATGCCGAGCGCGAACCAGCGAATCTCTCGGTCACGCCGTGGCATCACCAACAGCAGCAGGGCGCCCGCGAGCGGGATAAATGTCACCAGCGTCAGGATCGAATTGTTCATGCTGGGCTCGCTCATCGGGTGCCCATCCAGATCATGTAGCCGATGACCACCGCGGCTCCTGCCGCCACCCAGCCCGCATAGGAACGAATATTTCCGGATTGCATGTGCCGCGCCACGTCGGAAGTTTCCAGCGCGCCCTCTGCGCTGCCATCCAGAGCGGCGTCGATAATGTTTTGATCGACACCATGCCACAAGACATGTGTAGAACCCTCGATGAGAGGCTTGACGAAAATAGCAGCATAGATTTCATCGACGTAATATTTGCGAACAACCGTGGTGTAGAAGCCGTCCAGTGCGACGGCAATTTTCTGAGGCAACTGGGGATTCTTGTAGTAGAGGAACCAGGCCAGGGCGAGACCGAGAAGTCCCGCGCCGACCGAAATCACGGTAAAGGTCATCTCGGTGCTGCGTTCTTTGGAATCTTCCTGTTCGCTGGCTCTTGTAGTGGGAATTTCGTTCGACGAACTATCCGCAGTCACCGCAGGTTGAAACACCGGAGACAGGAACTTCTCAAAGCGATTGCCAATCCCAACCCATCCGCCAACAATCGAGAGAATCGCGAGAATGACCAATGGAACCAGCATCACTTTCGGGCTCTCATGGATGCCGCCGTGGCCGTGACCGTCATGCGAATCATGAGCATCGTGACTATGCGTTTGTTCGGCGGTGCCGCGATATTCGCCAAAAAACGTCATAAACCAGAGGCGGAACATGTAGAACGAGGTTAGAAACGCGGTAAAGATTCCAATTCCCCAATAGATCAGACTCACGCGCGAAGCTTGCCACAAGATTTCGTCTTTGCTGAAGAACCCGGCAAAAGGCGGGATGCCGGCGATCGCGATGGTCCCCATGGTCATGGTCCAGAAAGTCCAGGGAATCTTGGTGCGCAGGCCGCCCATCTGGCGCATGTCCTGCTCGCCACCGACGGCGTGAATGACCGAGCCGGCCGCTAGGAATAGCAGGCCTTTGAAGAAAGCGTGCGTCATCAGGTGGAAAATACCGGCGGAGAAAGCGCCCACGCCGCAGCCGAGGAACATGTATCCCAGCTGCGAGATCGTCGAATAGGCGAGAACTTTCTTGATGTCGGTTTGCGTGATGCCAATGGTTGCGGCGAACAACGCAGTCAGCGTGCCAATAACTGCGACTACAGTTAAGGCCGTTGGCGCATGCTCAAAGATCACGTGCGACCGCGAAACCATGTACACGCCTGCCGTGACCATGGTGGCGGCGTGGATCAAGGCAGAAACTGGCGTGGGGCCTTCCATCGCGTCCGGCAGCCAGATGTAGAGCGGGATCTGGGCGGACTTGCCGCAAGCGCCGACCATGAGCAATAGACCGATCGCCGTGAGCAGACCGGCACCAGCAGTTTCAGACGCCAGTGGGGCCACACTCTGAAATACCGGCTCGAAATTTAGTGATCCGAAGTGTTTGATGATCAAGAACAGCGCAATTAAAAATCCGAAGTCGCCAATTCGATTGACGATGAACGCTTTCTTTCCAGCCGACGCGGCTGAATCCTTCGTGAACCAGAATCCGATGAGGAGATATGACGCCAGACCCACGCCTTCCCACCCGATAAACATCAGCAAATAATTGCTGGCGAGGATCAAGGTCAGCATAAAGAACATAAACAGATTCAGGTAAGCGAAGAAGCGGTAAAAGCCGTCGTCGTCCCACATGTAGCCGACCGAATAAATGTGAATGAGAAATCCCACGCCGGTGACGACCATCAGCATGATGAGCGAGAGGCGGTCCAGATAAAACGCGAAGTCCACCTGGAAGCTTCCGCTGCGGATCCACGATGCCAGGAATTCAGTGTGAGGCAGCGTCAGGGAAGAGAACTGCGCGACGATCCAGAGCGCCATGGCAAACGCCGCGCCGCTGAAGACGAGCGCGACCGTGGTGATCGCCGGGCGCGAGGAGCGGCGGCCGAAAAATCCATTGATCGCGGCGCCGATCAGGGGCAGCAGCGGAATCAGCCAGAGATGCAGGTTCGACGTCATAATTTGAGCAGGTTCACCTGGTCGACGTTCAAAGTTTCACGGGTGCGGTACACCGCAATAATGATGGCCAATCCCACAGCTGCTTCGGCAGCGGCGACGACCATGACGAAGAACACGAAAACCTGTCCACTGAGTTTGCCCCATTGGGCGGCGAAGGCCACAAACGACAGATTCACTCCGTTGAGCATCAACTCAATCGACATGAAAATGGTGATAATGTTGCGCTTGATCAGGAATCCGGTCACACCGCAGGCAAACAGAATTCCGCTGAGAATCAGGTAATAAGAAAGAGGTACCATCAGGCTTTCTCCTTCTTCTGGTCGGCGTTGGGATGACTGGCTAGAACGACAGCTCCCATAATGGCGACCAGCACCAGAACGGATGTGACTTCAAAGGGCAGCAGAAATTCGTGGAACAAAAGTGGAGCGAGCTGAGTTGGGGATCCCGGCAGAGCGCCAGCGGCGACCGAGTTGGTGCCCGAATGCGTAATCAGAACCCAGGCGACCAGGACGCTCCCGATCAACATTCCCGGGATTCCCACAATCATGGCCACGTAACTTCCACCCTTGGTGCGTTCCTCTTTGCCGGCGTTCAACAACATAATGACGAAAACGAACAACACCATGATGGCGCCTGCATAAACAATCACCTGTACGGCGGCGACAAACTCCGCGCCCAGCAAAAGATATTCCACCGCGAGCGCACCCATCACCACTACCAGAGAGAGCGCGCTATTGATGGGATGGGTTTGGGCCAGCAGGTTGATCGCCCCGGCCACGCAAACCGCACCGAAAATCAAGAACAACACCAGGTGAACAGAAATCATTGGTTTGAATCGTCTATCAGCTTTTCAGAGCAACTACAAACGCTGTAATCACCAGATTCGCAATCGCCAGCGGCAACAGGAACTTCCATCCGAAGGCCATCAGTTGGTCGTAACGAAAACGCGGCAGTGTGCCGCGAATCCAAATGTAAATAAACAGGAACACAAAAATGCGCAAGGAAAACCAGAGTACAGGCAAAAGCGCCTTGACGATCGGTGGTCCGAAGACCGGGCCACTCCATCCGCCCAGGAACAGGAGCGAGGCGAGGCATGCCACCGTAATCATATTGGCGTACTCGGCCATGAAGAACATGGCAAATTTCATGGCGCTATATTCAGTGTGGTAGCCGGCCACCAGTTCAGTTTCGGCCTCAGGCAGATCAAACGGAATACGATTGGTTTCCGCGTAAGCAGCCATCATGTAGATAAAAAATGCCACGAACTGGCCACCATAAAAAATATTCCACTTCGGGATGAACCCGAAGAAATGGCCAGCCTGGGCCACCACAATCGCGCGCAAGCTGAGGCTGCCGGACAAAATGAGCACACCGACGAGAGAAAGTCCCAGCGCAATTTCATAGCTGATCATTTGCGCGCTGGCCCGTAGTCCTCCGAGCAGGGAATACTTGCTGTTGGAAGACCATCCCGAAAGCGCAATCCCGTATACGCCTAAAGACGTGATCCCGAGGACGATCAGCAGTCCGATGTTCACATCCGCAATCTGCAGCGGAATCCTGTAACCGAGAATGGTCACGTCATTCCCCACGGGAATGAGTGCGATCGAAGTCAGCGCGAATACTACGGCAATAATCGGCGATGCGATGTACAGCGGCCTGTACACATGTGGCGGAGTCAAATCCTCTTTAAAAATGAATTTGATACCATCCGCAGCCGGCTGCAATAGGCCAAACGGGCCGACCCGCGTGGGGCCCCAGCGGTTCTGGATGCGTCCCACAACTTTGCGCTCAAGCCATACAGTGTAGGCGACGGCTGTAAGCAGCACGAAGAGGGCGAGCGCGATCTTGATTACCGCGAAAATTATAAAAGGTACTATCTGCACAATCTTTTGTCCCTAACTCTCACGAGCCAGACTTTGGCCCCAACTATTTTTCGAAAACTGGGTTCGTAGTTCAATCCCCGGCGACTTCCGCCAGCTGTTTGTGATGGTTCTCGATTACCGAATTCAACGTACGGGAATAGCGCCCCAATGTTCCGGAGCTGAAAAGATCATTGTTCGCAGGCACGATCAAGCTGGGATCGTGCAAGGCCCCCGGACCACTGCTGGACAAAGTCGTGTGTTCATCGTTGCCCGAAAGTAAATTGAGCCGTGAAATTTGATACCCCGGGACCAGACGCTGGATTTCGTCCAGAATTGCCACCGGATCGAATGGGCTCATTTTGGGTTCGAGTCCATTGGCTTCGAGCCAGACGCTGTGTCGGTCCGCTTCACCGGACTGCGCGCCGCGCGATTGGCCCATGTCAGCGTGAGTGCCGCGTCCGAACGGCACGAGGCGCGTGACTGCAAATCCCATGGCATCCGCGATACGCACGATCATTTCGAAGTCCGATTTAACATCGCTGACTTCGCCGGCTTTCTTGACGATTTGCACATCTCCGCAGGTGTTGGTAAACGTCCCGGATTTTTCGTAGGCGCTGGCAGCGGGGAGAACGACATCTGCGAGGGCAGCAGTTTCGGTCAGGAACATGTCCTGGACCACAACAAAAGTTTTTGATAAAGCGGTCGGTTCGACGTTTAGACGTCCAACCGGATTCGCGCCGACCACGTAAAGAGCTTTGAGAGCGCCAGTCTTGGCTCCGGCGATCATTTCGGGCAACGTCAGGCCGGGAGCGGCTGGAATGTTTCCCCACTCTTCACGGAACCTGCTGGCTTCGGCGACGCGATGATAGCCGGGCAGCAAGTCGGGATAGAGACCCATATCGGCTGCGCCGCGCGAGTTGGCGTAATCAGCAAGACAGAGTAGTTTCGCGCCTTGAATTTTGGAACCGAACTTCACCAGTGAAGCGATGGCGTTACTGCGAATTTCCGATCCGAAGATGATAACGAGATTCTGTTCGCCGCGAAGTTTGTCACTGAGTTCGTTCCAACCATCGTGGCTTGGGGCGGCATCGCCGGCGAGGAATGAAGCAAATTGACTTTCGCTGCCTGCGGGAATTTTCGTGTAGCTCGCGGCCTGTCGCTCGAGTTTAATTTCGGCGGAATTCACGATGTACAGTCGCGCGTTGCGCAAGCGTACGTTGTTGCGAATCTGCGAGGCGAGTAAAGGATGCTGATCAGTAGGATTGTTGCCAATCAGTAGGATCGCCGGTGCATTGGTGACATCACGCATGCTTGCCGTCATATCCGGGCTGCCAGTTAGTGCCGCAGCGAAAGCAGGGAAGTCCGCGGTGCGGTGATGGTCAATATTGTTGGTTTGCAGAACGACGCGGGCAAACTTCTGTAGAAGATAGCTTTCTTCGTTGGTGGTACGCGTGGAGCCAATTACGCCGATAGCTTGTCCGCCGTTTGGACTGTGTTTCTGAATCTCCGCGAACTTCTTGCCGATCAGCTCGAAAGCTTCTTCCCAGGTGGAAGGTGTCAGGCGTCCGTTCTTGCGGATCAGCGGTTGGGTGAGGCGGTCTTCATGGTTTGCGAAGTCGAAAGCGTAGCGGCCCTTGATGCAGAGGAAATCTCCATTAATTCCGCTCTTGTCGCGGTTATCCCCACGGACGATTTCCATGCCGGTTTCGGAGCGCCTTGCGCCTAGTGTCGTCTTGCATCCGTCTGCGCAGTGAGTACATGTCGTACCCACGTGATTCATTTCCCACGGGCGAGTTTTGTAGCGATACGCGCCGGATGTCAGCGCACCTACCGGGCAAATATCGATGCAAGCACCGCACTCTTCGCAGTCCAGATGATCTCCCTCATTGGGAGCGATGATCGAACTTACGCCGCGATTCTGCACCCCAAGGGCCCACACATCCATGCCTTCGCCGCAGACACGCACACAGCGATAGCACAGAATGCAGCGCGGGCGATCGAAGAAAACGACCGGCGACCATTGCTGCTCTTCTTTATGGTTCTTCGGTTCCATGTACTTCGACTCGGCGGCACCGTAGGAAAAAGTCATGTCCTGCAATTCGCATTCGCCGCCGGCATCGCACACCGGGCAGTCCAGCGGATGATTTCCCAGCAGCATCTCGACCATGCCTTTGCGGGCTTGACGAATTTCATCGCTGTCGCTGGTGACGATCATGCCTTCGCCGATCACCGTCGTGCAGGCGGTCTGCAGTTTTGGCATCTTCTCGATCTTCACCAGGCACATGCGGCAAGCGCCTTGCAGCGAAAGATTCGGGTAGTAGCAGAACGAAGGCACTTCAATGCCGACCGTTTTGCAGGCCTCGATCAGCAGGGTCCCGGCCGGAGCCGTGACCTTCTTGCCATCCACCGTGATGTTTACGTCAGCCATGAAATCCTTTTGAGGTTCAATCAGCCATTGCTAACTGCGCGGTAGCGCCGGCCTTTTCAAATGGACAAGGACGGCCTTCCAAATGATCTTCAAATTCTTGCCGAAATTTCTTTACAATCGAAATCGTCGGCAGCGCTGCTGCGTCGCCCAACGGACAAAACGTCCGGCCCAGCATGTTCTCCGACAAATATTGAATGTTGTCGATGTCCTTCTTCATGCCCGCCGCCGAGTGGAAACGGGTCAGCGTCTTCTTCAGCCAGTCGGTGCCTTCGCGGCAGGGGATACACCATCCGCAGCTTTCATGTTGATAAAACTTCATGATGCGCAGCGCGAATTTCACCATACAGGTCGTATCGTCGGCGACGACCAGTCCGCCCGATCCCAACATGCTACCGATCTTCGCAAGTGAATCAAAATCCATCGGTACATCAATTTCGTCGGCCGTCAGTAGCGGACAACTCGATCCTCCGGGCACGACTGCTTTCAATTTTCGACCATTCGGAATTCCGCCGCCCACGTCGTAAATCATCTTCTTCAGGTTGTATCCCATGGGCAGCTCGTAAACGCCTGGTTTGTTCAGATGGCCACCCAGGCAGAACAGCCGCGTCCCGCCATTCTTAGGTGTGCCAAGATTTGCGAACCATTCGGCGCCGCCCAACATGATCGGCGGCACACTCGCCAGCGTTTCGGCATTATTAATGACCGTCGGCCCGCCCCACAGCCCGACCACTGCAGGGAAGGGAGGCTTGATACGAGGAATGCCGCGCTTGCCCTCGAGCGACTCCATCAGCGCCGACTCTTCGCCAACTTCGTATGCACCTGCGCCACCATGCCAATAAACTTCGAAATCGCGTCCGCTGCCGAAGATATTTTTTCCCAGAAAACCGCGCGCGTAGGCGTCTTTGATGGCCTTCTGCATAATCTCGAGCAGATAGCGATACTCGCCGCGAATGTAGATATAACCTGACTGCGCGCCGACGGCCAGACCCGCAATCACTGTTCCTTCAATCACCGAATGCGGATCGTGTTCGAAAATCAGGCGATCTTTGCAGGTCCCGGGCTCGCTCTCGTCACCGTTGCACAGAATGTATTTCGGCTTCGCCGATTGCTTGGGAACGAAGGACCACTTCAGCCCGGTGTTGAAGCCCGCACCACCGCGTCCGCGCAGGCCGGAGTTTTTGACCTCGTTGATGATCGCATCCGGCTGCATGCCCAGTGCTTTCTGGAGAGCCTTGTAGCCATCGAGCTCCAGATAGCGATCAATATTGGTCGCACCTTTGCCGAAGCGCTTGGAGACGACTTTTACTTCGTCGGGATGAGAGACCAGATCAGCCATTTTGATTGCAGATCAAAAAATCATTGCAGATTTATGATTTTAGATTGCAGATTGAAAACCGTCGATTTTCAATCTGCAATCTGAAATCTTCAATCTAAAATTCCTGTTAATCCTTTACCTCTTTGCATAACTTTCCAGAACTTTGTCCATCTGCTCGATAGTTAAGTTCTCGTGAAAGTCGTAGTTCACCTGTACCGCCGGGGCCCAGCTGCAGGCGCCGATACACTCAACTTCTTCCAGCGTGAATAAACCATCCGGCGTGGTGCCTTTGTGGCCGATGCCCAATTTCTTTTTGCAATGATCCAGAAGCTCTTCGCCGCCGCGCAGCATGCAGGCGATGTTGGTGCATACCTGCACGTTGAACTTGCCGCGAGGCTTTGTGGTCAGCATCGAGTAATAGCTGATCACGTTGCGAACTTCGAGATCCGTCAGCGACAGCCGCTCTGCGATTTCGTGAATCACTTCATCGCTCAGATATCCGGTTTCATCCTGCGCATAGAGCAGCGTTGGGACTAACACAGACCGCGGCGTTGGATAATGAGTGAGCATCTCCGCGAAGCGCTGTTCGAATTGGTCAGAAAATTTCATGCTTAAGTTCTAGCGATCGATCTCTCCCAGCACAATGTCAATGCTGCCGATCGCCGCAACCACATCTGCCAGCAATCTTCCTTCACACATGGACGGCAAAGTCTGCATATTTGCCAGGCAAGCCGACCGCATGTGCACACGATACGGTTTCGCCGTGCCGTCGCTGACCACGTAATAGCCCATTTCGCCGCGCGGCGACTCCACGGCCTGATAAACCTCACCCTCAGGAACGGCAAAGCCTTCGGTAATAATCTTAAAGTGATAGATGAGGGCTTCCATCTGCGTTTTCATCTTTTCCCGGTCAGGAAGAACCACATGCGGAGCGTCGGCTTTGATCGGACCTTCGGGCATGCCTTCGGCTGCCTGCTTCACGATTCCAATCGACTCACGCAGCTCCTGCACCCGGCACATATATCGTGCGAAGACATCGCCTTCCGTGGCGACCGGCACTTTGAATTTGAAATTCTCGTATCCGGAGTAAGGCATGTCGCGCCGCAGATCGAAGTCAATGCCGCTGCCACGTGCCGTCGGGCCGCTTGCGCCTAACGCAATTGCATCTTCCTTTGTAATTTTCGCTACGCCCTTCGTGCGCATGACCCAGATGGGATTGCCGGTGAGCAGGTTTTCGTATTCGTCCACTTTGGAAGGGAAGCGATTGGCGAAATCCTTTACGCGGTCGAGAAACCCGAGTGGCGGTTCCAGGGACACGCCGCCAATGCGGAAATAAGAAGTCATCATGCGCTGGCCACTGATGGCTTCGAACAGGCGCAAAATGTCTTCGCGTTCGCGGAAGCAATAGAGGAAAACGGTCATTGCACCCATGTCCATGGCATGAGTTCCCAGCCAGACCAGGTGCGAGTTGATGCGGGTCAGCTCGTTCATCATCACCCGCAACCACTGCGCTTTCCGCGGGATCTCCAGACCCAGGAGCTTTTCTACGGCCAGCACGTAGCAGAGGTTGTTGGTCATCGGACACAGGTAGTCGATGCGGTCGGTCATCGGCACTACCTGCTGGTAAAACTTGGCTTCGCAGGTCTTCTCGATTCCGGTGTGCAGGAATCCGATATCGGGCATGAGGCGCACGATATTTTCGCCGTCAATCTCAAGCATCAGGCGCAAGACGCCATGGGTCGAGGGATGCTGCGGTCCCATGTTCAGGATCATGGTTTTGTCCTGACCGGGTTCTAGCGCGGGCACAGAAGTTAGGTGGGCCATAAATGAACCTTAGCGGTAGCCCTCCACGGGATAGTCTTTGCGCAGCGGATTGCCTTCCCAGTCTTCGGGCATCAGCAGGCGGCGCAAATAAGGATGTCCAGTAAAGCGAATACCGAAGAGGTCAAAAACTTCACGTTCGAAATAATTCGAGCCGGGCCACACAGAGAAGATCGACTCGATGACAGGGCTGTCTCCGCTAAGGCGAACTTTCAGGCGGACGCGTTCTTTCTTGGAGATCGACAGTAGGTGATAGACGACTTCGAAACGGGGCTCGGAAGGGAACCAATCGACGCAGGTGACATCCGAAAGATAGTTGAAAGGCACGCTAGGATTGTCTCGCAGCATGGCGCAGGCTTCGCGGATGGCGGACCGTTCTATGTAGATCGTCGTCTCGTCACGATCATATTTTGCGCCTTCCACGGCAGCCGGATTCCATGCGATCAATGCGGCAATCGCAGGATGTTCCTTTAACTGTTCAAGATCGGTTACCGCCGGAGGCCAAGGCATTTAAACCTCACCTCTTTTGGCGGAGGGATTGCCCCAATCCAGTACACCCTTCTTCCATATATAGAAGAAGCCGACTAGGAAGATCAGGATGTACACGAACATCTCGTAAAACCCGAACATCTTCAGGTCGCGAAGGATGACAGCCCACGGATAAAGGAATACTGCTTCTACGTCGAACAAGATAAAGAGCATTGCCACGAGGTAGAACTTCACCGAAAAGCGCGCCTGGGCGTCCCCGACCGGAGCCATACCGCATTCATAAGGAGACATCTTGGCGGCAGTGGGTCGCCGGTATCCGATGATCGAGGAAAGCAGCACCATCCCGCACGCCACAGCGCCCGCAATTACGAAATGAATCAATAAGGGCAGGTAATTGACGAAATATTGGGATTTGTCGGGCATAGGAAGAGCTATATATAATTCGCGCCAGTACTTAGTAAACACACTAGATTAGATTTCAAGTCGTGTAGTGTCAAGGTTCTCGGCTAGCTTTGTTAAGAAATCGTTAATCGAGACATGCTACATTTCCAACAGACCTTAAATAGCCACGACGGAACCCGATGATCTTTGGCTTTAATACCGACATAAAGCACGACGACACTGTGTATCACGTGCAGAGTGAGGCCCGCGAGAGCGAGCTGCTTTTGCAGACCCAGGTCTTCGTGCGCGGACGCTGCATCGGCAAACGTGCAAGCTCTTATGCCGATAAAGCGGCCGATAGTGGTTTCACTGATCACCAGAAAGAGCAGATCCTGCGCGATCAGCATCGCCTGGTACTTGATTCCATACGCGACGGGCATTTAGACGAAGTCCTCGACAAGCGTGATACGCCCGAGGGCTTGGCGGCAATCAGAGAACTTGATGTGCAGTGGCTCAATGCCGATGCGGTTCACGCCGACCATCATCTTGTGATCCGCTTGCGCGTGATCGATGGCGGTTCTGGAGCCCAGGGCGCGCGGCTTACGGTCCGGTTCTCTCGTCCCGCTGCTGTTCCTTTTTACACGCAGGTGGTCACTGATTCTGCGGGCGAAGCGGAGATGAAGATTGATATCGACGATTCCTCTTTGCCGGATTCCTCCATTCTGGTGCAGGCCAGCTATTCCGGCCGCACCGCCACCCGCAAATTCGAGCTGCGAAAAGTCGAAGCGTAGTTCTGTAGAGACGTGGCTTGCCACGTCTTGCCGTTGCTATCACACACTTGTTTCTATCCGCCGCACACAAAGACGCAGCGAAGCCGCGTCTCTACAGCTGGGATATTGCTCTTCCTGCATCATCCTGCGAAAATTTGGTTATGAAAGTTCAGATCAACGGCGAGAGCCGCGATTTCAGCACACCCCTTCCACTTTCTTCCTTGATAGAACAACTTGGGATGAAAGCCGATCGAGTGGCCGTGGAATTGAACCGCAATATTGTTCCGCGTGCGCAGTGGCCTGGAACGCAGGTTTCCGAGGGCGACCGCCTGGAGATCGTCCAATTCGTGGGAGGCGGATCAAGATGAATACGAAAGTAGACCGCCGCACGGTGGATTTGAGTTCGTATCCCGATCTGGTTGTGATTTATCTCGGCATGAAGGTGAATACGCTAACCGGAATCAAGACTCTTCTAGGCTTCGGGCCGAAGATTTCCAATTCAGTTGCGCAGAAACCCGATGGCCTGCTGCTGCACGAGAATATGATTTATTCGCTTTTTCCGCCGCATGTTGGAATGCGCGAATACTGGCGCGATTTGGAATCGCTCGAGCGCTGGACGCGTTCTGATCCGCACAAGGAATGGTGGAAGGGTTTCCTTAAGAACTCTGGCGGTACTGGATTCTGGCATGAGTCCTATTTTATTCGTGGCGGAATGGAAGCCATCTATGCCGATATAAGTATCCCTCTCGGATTCTCCGCCTTCGCGCCTGTGCATCCGGCTCGAGGCCCGATGTTCTCCGCGCGGACCCGCCTGAAGTCCGGCGCAGCGGCGGTCGCGCCTCCGGTGACCGAAGCCGAACTCTACGATTCGAAACCTTAGATTGCTATTTCGCAGCGGGGAACTCCTCTAGTCACCCCTTATCCACTAAATCTTTCGTTGACAGGGATCAACTCACGCCTAGAATGTTTCAAACATTACCTCATTCATTTGTTTGAAACATTTCTATATGCAGGCGCAATTTACATCTCGAGATGTCGTGCAGCTTACCGGCATAACGCCGCGCCAATTGCAATGGTGGGACGAGCGCCACATCGTGGTACCGGCGCGGGTAGGGCACCGGCGCGTTTATTCAATGGAAGATCTGGTCGAGGTCGCGGTGATTTGCGATCTGCGCCGCCGAAGTTTCTCCCTGCAGCGGGTAAGAAAAGTCATTACCTTTTTGCAAAAAGAATTCAGCAAACGCTTGGCGGAAACAGTCACTGGGTCGTCGGACTACCACCTGCTTACCGATGGCAAGAGCCTTTATCTGGAAACGTCGCCGCAGCTGATTGTGGACATCCTGAAAAATTCGCATCAGCCGATGTTCACCCTATGTCTCAGTGACACGGTCCGGCAGGTACGGGCAGTGATTCAAAGCAGCAAGAAGGCAAGCGGGTCGGTTTCCCCGCGCAGGAAAAAAAAGATTTCCTAAGCGAGTAGCGCGGCACATAGGAGGATCAATGATCGCAGAACTAGACGTCCTCAACGAATGGATCCCGGAGCAGATGCTTCCAGGAACGATCTTCGTGCTGGAAAATGCCGGAAATGTTGGCGAGAGGGAAGATCCCTATTGGGCGGTGCTGTCGTGCCCAAATTGCGGCACTCTTGGGCTGATCACGCGTAAACAACTCGCTGGTCTCTTGCCTGTCATCTGTGGTTCCGACCAGTGTTCGGCGCAGTTTTTCATCAACGATAGCGACATTGTGCTTCGCAAACCGTTTTAAGGTTCCCTGTTTGCCCACATGAAAAAAGGCCGCCCATCGGGCGGCCTTTCTAATTTCATTACAGGAATATTTACAAAGTGGACTCGATCTCAAATCCCCAAGCTTCCAACAGCGGTTCAGGGATGTACTTCGAGTTCTTGTTCCGCCGTGCCCACTCCCGCAGTCGGGTGGAGCGTAAATACTGGTCTGGCGAGAGCTTATACTCCCGCACAACCTGTTCGAACTCCGTCACCGTCGGGGTGATCGGTCCGATCGGTTCCGGCTTACCCCAATTAGGATTTCCACGTCGCTTAGCCATGAAGATTGCGCCTCGTACTCAAGATAACTAAAGAAACCTACAGATTTAGATTCACCGGGGCCGACTAACGATTCCAGACCTTATTCGGTCTTGCCGAGAAACAGTCCAAGCCCTCCTGAGAACAGCCATACCGTCTGGAAGCTTATGATTCTACAGGTTTTTAGAGGGAAGTCAATAATAAACTTTGAACTGATAGATGGCGAACCAGCCAAGGAAGCGCCAATATCTATGAATTTATGTACTTGGCAGTTCCAGCACGTCCTGGGAGGAATTATCACAACGCTCATATTTCCGTCTTCCCGATCAGAAACCCATATCTGGCGCCAGTTACCGCCGTAACCCAGCCATAACCCGGACGGATTGACGCATGCACCGGGGCTACCTACATTGGATGGAGGGGGACCTACCGTGAGGGATATCCATGAAGTGCTTCGCAAGAAACAGGCTGAACAAGCGCAGCTAGGAAAGCAAATTGAGGCCCTGCAGAATGCTGCAGAGCAGCTCCGCACTGTGGCCCATCTGCTGGACGAGGAAGGCGACGATAAAGCTGCGGCTGCCAGCCGTGGCTGAAGTCAATCTTCTCTTGGTTCTCTGGGTTGAAGGCGCACTATGAGCTTGAAGTGTCTGCTCCTCTGTTCCGACGACAAAATCGTACGGGTGCTGCGTCGTGTGCTCAGCGACCTGGAAATTGCCGTGGAACATTGCGTCGAACCCGATTCCGCCATTCGTAAGCTCACCCGCCAAAGATTCGAAGCGGTCATCGTGGACTGCGACGATGAGAAGGTCGCATCCCTGGTGCTTCGAAGCGCCCGTTCCGCGCCCTGTAATAAACGCGCCGTGGCCGTGGCTATTGTGGATGGCCAGAAGGCATTGCGAAGCGCGTTTGAGTTGGGGGCGCATTTTGTCCTGTATAAGCCGGTTTCCTCGGAGCGGGCCAAAGCCAGTTTCCGGGCAGCCCGAGCTTTGATGAAGCGCGAACGCCGTCGCAACACGCGAGTGGCGATTCAAATTCCGGTCAGCATGATTGCCCTTGATGGATCGGGTCAACAAACCACGGTCAGCACCGACTTGAGTGAAGGCGGAATGGCGTTGCAGCAGTTCCGGCGCGCCAAGAACACCACCCGCATGAAAGTCCAATTCACGCTGCCAGGAACTGATTTCCAAATTGAATGTATCGGCGAATCGGCCTGGGAAAATGCGGGCCGGCAATCCGGCGTACGCTTTGTCGATCCTTCACCCGAAATCAGCGGCAAGTTAAATGAGTGGCTCCATCGTCATTCTCCAGAAATGGAGGCTGACGATCCACCGGAAGGTTGCAAACTCACCGATCTCAGTCTCGGGGGCTGTTATTTAGAGATGGCTTCGCCATTTCCCGTGCGCACAAAACTTGTTCTCTCGATGAAGGTCGGCCAGTTGGAAGTGGAGGCCGAAGGCATGGTGCGCGTGATGCATCCTGAAGTTGGCATGGGAGTGGAACTTACCCAGCACACTACTCAGCAAAGAGAGCAAGTCGAGAAATTTATCCAGGCCCTGATGAAAAGTAACGGTGTTCTTCCTGAACTGTTGGTCAAACCGGAAGGCATCGATAACAGTGACGTGGCTTTGTCCATCCGTCGCGACAGCGATGAAGTCGAAGACCCGTTACTCGATCTCTTCCGCATCAAGTCTGATCTCACCACCGACGAATTCCAGATGGAACTCCGCAAACAGCGTGGCACACACCCCAGAACAGAAGCCACCGTTCCGGCGTAATCCTTAATTGATCAACGATCCAGGACTGGAATCAAACGTCTTCTTACGAATCAATTTAGATTACGATTTTCATGCGGTGAGCGGGCAGGGTTCGTGATCGCACTGGCACGCAATTTCGACTTCCCGGGATCCCGCGTCCTTACAGACTTGACCACAGAATTTGTCGCCAGGTTTTGCCGGACACAGGCATGGCAGATGCGCACACTTTGTTTGCTCATTTGTCATCATTATTGTTCTCCTCTTTGCCAACAAGATCGCCATCCGATATGGGATGACGCTGACCGGAACAGTCTACCGCTGTTCCGGCCAATGCCAAAATTCGACTCGTCCTCAGATGGACGGAATTACTTGTTGTCTTCTCTTGCTTCCGCGAGGTGGGCCTGATGACCGGCTTCGGATACAGCCCTTACAAACGCATCTCCACTTGCTGGAGTCGTGGCTCTACCAGAGAGGATGTTGCGGAACCTCATGTGGTGACCGTAGATGGCGCGAGTCGAGTCATTATCCTGCTCGACGACTGCACCTTCTAGCGTCAATCCGGCGAATATACCTTTCGAACGCGAGTAGGTCAGAACTTCAGTGTTCAGCAATATGTCAGTGCCAGCGGAAGTATGACGGCCTACCGGGCCGGCTGCCACCGATCCCTCACCAGTGAGCTCGAATTTGCTGGAAAGTAGATGTTGTAATCCACGGTCATTCATGACCAGCATGACCAGATCCACACCTTCGACTCCGATTTGTAATCCCCAGCTTCCACCACCAACCGAGACAAATGCTGGAGCGCTCCAGCCATTGGCTGTGCGGCATGATGCCACTCCGCGGCCGTGCTTGCCGCCGATGATAAAGCCACCTTTAATCAAATGTGGCACAACCAGGATGCACTTAGCCCCGCTCAACACTTCCTCAGGGATGCCCTTGTCAGGGGTTGACATAATGGCATGGAGTACCTCTACAGAGTTTTGCAGGCGGTCGACGGTATCTTCCCGAGCCGAGCCTGCCCAGGCGTAGGTTCCGAATAAGCCCATACAGCTCATCAACAGCAGTGACAGTGTCTTTTTCATGAATTTCCTTTTTGAGAATTGCAGACTAAGCGGATAGAACTTCAGATGGGCTGACTTAGTTCAGGAAACCTGAAAGAGCGAGAAGAAGTGCTCGCCTCTGTACCTATGATCGCGCACATCGGCCGGAATAGATGTTCTGAATTGCTCACTTGCATCGTGGGCAAAACCAAATTGGACCTATTTCCCAGACTGATAATTCTTCTGTGTATGAGCAATCTTGCTCAGTAATGATCAGCCTCGATCTGCAACAGTGAATCTGGCGAAGATGCAAAACAGTGGCAATCCTTTCCTTGTTCGCGTTCAGGGAGCGTTTGCCTTCATTGCTGACTCCTTAAGGAAGTTTGTCGGTATGAATAGCAAAGGTTTCGCATCGCAAAGGATGTGCCCGTTCTGCGGGTTGATCACTCCACGAACCAAGGCGCTTTGTTTGGAATGCGGGAAGTCGCTCTGAGGAGTTTGTGGGGGCTTTAGACATATAAGTTGAAGGCGAGCAATTCGCGTATTCATTTCGATTCGAAACAGGGAGATAAACATGCTTTGGACGATTTTTGTTGTGATCTTGATTCTGTGGCTTCTCGGTTTCAGTCTTCATATCGCCGGTGGTTTGATCCACTTGCTCCTGGTAGTTGCCTTGGTGGTCTTGGTCATTAATCTGGTGAGCGGCCGCCGGGTAGTGTAAAGAACACGCAAGAAGCAATAATCTTCGGACAGGGCCTAGTCGTGCAGAACTATGTTGAGTAGCGAACTGTGGACTTGCAATCCGCCTTCAATCCCGCCGGAGTAATCGATGAAGCCCAGCTTCCTGAACCGGTTCATAAAAAAGCTCACGCGCGAACGGGTAGTTCCTACCATTTCGGCCAGGCTTTCCTGGCTGATTTTGGGAACCACGGTCTCAGGGGTGCCCTCCTTGCCGAAATGGGCAAGCAGCAGAAGCACGCGGGCCAGTCGCTTTTCGCTGGAATTAAATAGCTGATCAACCAAATCTTCTTCATAACGAATATTTCGCGCCAGCAAATAGGCGACGAACATATCCGAAAAAGTGTGTTCCCGATGAAGCGCCTGCATCATGGCTTTCTTGTCCACCCGCATGAGCTCGCAATCTGTTATGGCAGATGCAGACCCCATACGCAGAGCCTGACCCGCCAGCGCACCTTCACCAAAGAAGTTTCCTTCACTCAGCATGCCTATGGTCGCTTCTCTGCCTGTCTTGGATACGACCGTGAGCTTTACTTTTCCTGATTGGATATAGAAGACCGCGTTGGCTTCATCCCCCTGCGCGAAGATTCCTTGCTTCTTGCCGATCATCAGGTTCTTCCTGCCCTCGCCGATGGTCGCGAGGAAGGTGTTGGGGTCGAACTCGCGTTTCTTCTTGTTCACGGGCACAGGAGACTCATGAGCCACATTCTAGTGCAAGAATGTCGGTATTTGACACAAATCGTGACAAGTCGGTTGACCGTGTCTTTTTGGTGCTGTGGTTTAAAAGTGAAACCAGCCCGCACAAAGTCTTGTAAGTGGGCCGATTAGGTGCCAGCAAGTTACTTTTGCGAAATGGCCAGGCCCCGATTTCGATGCGGATCAGTCCTCGGTTGGCCAGTGCCAAGCTCACATTTCTCTCCCCGTTTAGCGCCGCAAGTGGGGCAACGAACCGCCAACGCAAGTATCTTGGGGACCTTCATAGTTGCAGGATGCACCGCCGCCCGGAAAAATTATGTTCAATTGTGACCAGTGCCTTCCTCAGAACACCAATAACTTCAATCCTCCGCATGTGAGCTATCTTGCTCAGACACGAGAGTATCGATCTGTCATTCTTTAATCCTCCTGAGTGTGTCGAGAGAGCGACGACTGGCTCATGAGTAGATCCTAATTTTTAGGTTGCTCCTTTTCTCACGTTGCTCCGGGTGTGAGATCACCAACGACTCAAGCGGCGGCCACATCCTGCCGACTGGTTCTGTATCCGGGATGATTGGACCAGAATTTATGACGCAACCCGGGCAGACTTCCTATTAAGGAGACATTCGTGAAGATAAAGCTGGTGTTAGGCGCAGTAATCTCATTGAGCTTGAGCACGTTCGCTCAAACCACCACTCCAAACACAATCGCCGTGGAGCCTATGGCTCAGACGCCG
Source organism: Terriglobia bacterium (assembly GCA_963723765.1). Classification (GTDB taxonomy): domain Bacteria; phylum Acidobacteriota; class Terriglobia; order Terriglobales; family Acidobacteriaceae; genus DATBAX01. The sequence goes on from CAVRSD010000003.1 coordinate 368,777, forward strand.
ACATTCCGGGTGGTGGTCACTACCCGCACCACTCCGGCCGTCAACTACAAGCATCGCAGCGGGTCCACGAAGGTGGATTTCGCCGGCACCGACCTCATGCCATCGGCGGAAGGTACAGCCGAAGTGAACAGCAAGCGCGGCGCGATCGAGATTGAAGCCGAATTCGGCAAACTGGAAAAGCCCACGACTTTCGGCAACGAGTATTTGACCTACATCCTGTGGGCGATCTCGCCGGAAGGCCGCGCCGTAAACCTGGGCGAGGTGTTAGTGGGTGGCAACAATCGCAGCAAGCTGCAGGTGACCACCGATCTGCAAGCTTTCGCGCTGATCGTTACCGCGGAACCCTATTACGCAGTCCGGCAACCCAGCAACGTGGTGGTTCTCGAAAACGTGATTCGCAAGGACACCGAGGGGACCATCGAGGCAGTGAATGCGAAATACGAACTTATGGAGCGCGGCGGCTACATTCCGACGGGCTACAAATTCGATCCGGTGATCCTGAATGAGCGACTACCGTTGGAATTTTTCGAGGCCCGCAATGCCTTGCGCATCGCACGATCCGAAGGAGCCGAAACCTACGCCAGCGACAGCTATCAGCATGCTGTTGAGTTGATGAAGAATGTCGACGGCTATGCATCGCGAAAACATGTTCCGACCAAACCTCTGATCGCAGTCGCGCGCGAAGCTGTACAAACCGCCGAAGACGCCCGCCAGATCGCGGTGAAAAAGATGGACGACGTGCGTCTGGACAATGAACGACAAGCGGCTGCAAGTGCGCAGGCACAAGCGCTGGCGCAAGCCGACGATGCCACCCGAATAAAAGAGCAGGCATTGTCCGATGCAGCCAGAGCGCAAGAGGCGAAGGCGCGGGCCGAAGGTGATGCGGCAAATGCCCAAGCGGCGGCAGCTAAAGCCAGATCCGATATGGCAGACAGCCAGGCTGCGTCAGCCAATGCGCTCGCGGCAGCCCAAGCCCAGACCGATCAGGCTCGTCTGGCGGCTCAGCAGGCCGAAGCCGACAAAGCCGCCTTGCGCACGCGACTCTCCGAGCAACTGAACAAAATTCTTCAGACACGCGACAGTGCCCGCGGACTCATCGTCAGCATGTCTGATGTTTTGTTTGACACCGGCAAATATTCATTGAAACCCGGAGCGCGAGAGAAACTGGCGAAAGTCGCCGGCATTCTGCTCGCCTATCCTGGACTCAACATCGAAGTCGGCGGCTATACCGACAACGTGGGCAGCGATGCCATGAATCAGACCTTGTCTGACCATCGTGCCGGTTCGGTCCGCGATTACTTAGTCCAACAGGGAGTTGAAACAAACTCAGTGAGCGCAAAAGGTTTTGGCAACACTTTGCCCGTGGCCTCCAACGACAATTCGGCCGGGCGCCAACAGAACCGGAGAGTTGAGCTTCTGGTTTCGGGCGATGCCATTGGCAATCCCGCCAACGCAACGACGGGAAGCTTGCAATAAAGCCATGGTCGGTAACTCACGGTAGGTAAATTTCGATAGAGAGCGGAGGCAAACCCATGAAGTTAATAGGATTGATCAGCGCGGCAGTTCTGTCCTTGACCCTCGGAGCTGCAATTCCCGTGTACGCACAGGAGCAGCACGACCAGCAGGAAGAAAAGAAAGACCAGCCGGCGGAGCAAAAAGACAAAAAGCCGCAACCAGATAAAGCCGCAAAGCAGGAAGAGAAACCCGCTTCGCAGCCGCATGACAATGCCAGGCAGCAGGAAAAGACCGCGCAGCAGCAGGACAAAAACGCTGCGCAACAAGAGAAAACTGCGCAACAACAAGACAAGACGACCAAGCAAGAGGACAAAACCGCGCATCAACAGCAGCAGCACCCATCCCAGGCGAAGCCCGTACAGCAGGCGCAGCACGGGGGTGCCGGACGTATTCCTGACGACCGCTTCAAGGCCCATTTTGGGCAGGACCACAGGTTCCGCGTTACGCAAGCGAACTACAGCAGCCGTCGTTTCCAATATGGGGGCTACTGGTTCGGATTTGTCGACCCGTGGCCTAGCAACTGGCTGTATACGCAGGACGTTTACGTGGTCGACATTGACGGCGTGTATTACCTGTGCAATGCCATGTATCCGGGCGTGAACGTTGCACTCATTGTCACGCTGTAGGTCTTGGCCGTTGTCTGCAACCGCTTAACGAGGATCGGCGCGAGTCGACTTGGGTGGGCTCGCGCCGTTCGTTATCGAGGCTTTGTTTCAGGAAGTGGCCATGGCCAATATCTTTCAACTTTGAAGTCTGTGAGCAGTATCCAGTATGAATGGTGCCCGGGACCGGAATTGAACCGGTACGTCTCTTTCGAGACCCGGGATTTTAAGTCCCGTGCGTCTGCCAATTTCGCCACCCGGGCATTCACGCTTTGACTACAGCATTGTATAGTTTTTCTTTTCAATGTTCCGCAGCACCTCGATAAGACAGCAATTGCCTTGGTTAAGCCTATTTGCCGGCTTCTCGCAGTTTTACAAGATTCGAATTTCTGTTCGGTTCGCACCCGGCGCACCTTCTGTCCATACTCTCGTTTTAGATGAGAATCTCTACAAGCGGCCTCCTCCATCGTCAGAATTCCTCGCGGCGAAGAAATACTCATGAACCGCGTTCAGCTAGCCTTCTGATTTGCGCTCTTGGCGACTGAGAGGAGTGGTTGACCTGTTCGCGCGCGCAGCTTAAGATGCGTGAGCGCACGCGGTCGACGGGCAATCTGCCCTAACCCCTGGTCATCCGTGTCGCAACGAATCTACACAATCAGGAATACCGTTCATGGCGATTCGAAAATCGGCATTCGAAGTTCCCATAGCAGAATTTGCCGCATCTTTGTTGGCACGAGCCGAAGTGGGACAACGCACCCAGGTTACAGCTGAGCAGGTCGCCCAATTGCTACCCGGCACGGCGGTTGTGGTGTACATCATTGAAGATATGGACAATCCTGAGTGGACACCCAAAGCGATTGCAGGCGAGGTTACCGTGGGGGGGGCGGTGGGGTTTGGCACCGGTACGCTGGCCGCGGTAGCAGAACGAAAAGAACTTGTAGTGTTCGAATATGCCGATCTGCAGCGAGAAGACTATGCCCACCTTGATATTCGCCGCAAGTTGAATTCTCTCGCGTATGTCCCGCTCCTCCTGGATGAAGTTCTTTTCGGCGCGATTGAGCTGATCAGCTACGAACAACCGTTTCCAGAGGCAATCCTGGAGGCGTTACACGAGGTCGCCGAACTTGCTTCGCCAGCCATCGCTGCTGCCCAGTCCTATGAGAGCGAACGCAATGCAAGTCTGCAGGCGATTAGTCGTGTGACACAAATGTATGACCTCGAAAAGGTATTCAATTCGACCCTGGAAATGGATGAACTGCTGGATACGATTGCGAAGAAATTCCACGATGTGATGAACGTGCAGGGGGTGAATCTGTGGATGGTGAAGGACGACACCCTCGAGTTGGTGACCTGCGCGGGATACGATCCGACCGTGAATCTGGGCACGGTGCAAAGCGCAGGAGAAGGCATTGCGGGAGACATCTCCGATAGTGGCGAAGTGGTGCTGGTGGACAAAACCGACGACGAGCGGTTGCAGAAGCGCAACGCCGGGATCGACGAAGGATCCGTGTTTTCGATTCTGGCCGTGCCCCTGCTCGAAAATGAGAGTCTGGTCGGTGTGGTGGAAGCAATTAACCGGATTGACGGACTCGCTTTCGACGAAGATGACCAGTTCCTGCTGACGAGCATTTGCGAAACCGCCAGTAACGCTTTGCACAACGCCAGTCTGCTGCACGCCGAACGCAAGGTTGAGATTCTGGAGGCTTTGGTAAAAATCAGCGGCGAGATCACCTCCACCCTCGACCTGGATCATGTTTTGGATGCCATTGTGAACGGGCCATGCACAGTCATCCCCTATGAACGGGCAGCTATCGCTCTGGAGCAGCGCGGCCGGGTTCATGTCAAGGCAGTGTCGGGTGTCGCTAAGATCAATCCTGAGGATCCAGACACAGCGCGTTTACAGGACTTGCTGGAATGGACTTCGCTGTTGAGTGAACCCATCTTTGTGGCCCAACATGGCGAGGAAGTGGAGGAGGAACGCGAGGAGACACGCGCGAAGTTCCAATCGTATTTTGACAAGAGCGGCATGCGGGCATTTCACGGGCTGCCTTTGGTGGATGACGACGGTCGCGTCGGCGTCCTCTCCTTCGAGAGCAGCGATCCGGATTTTCTTAGCTCGGCTCACCTGGAAATGATCAAGGTATTGGCCGGACAGGCCACCGTGGCATTGCGTAACGCTTCACTCTATCGTGAGGTTCCGTTCATCGACGTTCTCCGGCCGATCCTGGAAAAAAAGCGCAGGTTTCTGGCCATGGAGAAACGGCGGCGGTTGGCCCTGGTAGCCGGTGTGGCCATCGCCTTACTCTTTCTTGCAGCTTTCCCCTTGCCGCTGCGTGTGGATGGAACTGCCGCGGTCGCTCCCGCCCACAGTGCGCGCGTGCAACCTGAAGTCGCAGGCGTCGTGCAAGTAGTGAATGTGCGGGAAGGGGATGCAGTAAAACAGGGCATGGTCCTGGCGAGTCTCGCGGATTGGCAATATCGCGACGAACTCGCGGCGGCACAGTCCAAGTACGAAACTGCAGTTTCGCAAATGAACCATGCACTCGCGGCCAATGATGGTACCGAGGCAGGGATCGAACGGGTGCAGGCGGATTACTGGGCCGCAGAGGTTGCCCGGGCTCGAGAGCGTTTACAAAGGACTGTATTGCGGTCGCCAATCGATGGCCTGGTCGCCACGCCTTACGTCGAGGATTCGGTCGGACGTGATTTGAAGCCCGGCGATACTTTATTGGAAATCGTCGATACCTCACGGGCAAGTGTGGATGTTGCCGTCGATGAGAATGACGTCTCTCTTCTCCGCCCCGGCCAGAAAGCCTCCGTAAAACTCGAGGGGTTTCCCACGCGCACGTTTCATGGCGAGTTGACGGTGGTGAGTCCCAAGGGCGAGTTGCAGGGCGACGAACGCGTCTTTTTTGCGCGGGTCAGCGTTCCCAATCGCGAGGGCCTGATCCGCGCGGGAATGCAAGGTCGCGGCAAGATAATTACCGCATGGAGGCCGGCCGGAGAGGTCTTCTTCCGGCGGCCAGCCATGTGGCTGTGGTCGAAGATTTGGTCGTGGTTCGGCTGGTGAACCAAGTGAAGCCTATGGAACGATACATTGTAGTGGGGCTGACGATTTTGATACTGGGTTGCTACGGATGCAGCAACTCGAAAGAAGACCCCGTCATTGCGACGGCCCCGACGCAAAAGGAAGTCACCGTCCAGCCGGTCACCCTCAAGAAGGAAAGCGTTTTTGTCGCTTCGGGCCCGATTGTGGTGGAAAACCAGGTGGATGTCTCCGCATTGCGAGAGGGACCGGTGGTATCGATCCTCGCCCAGCCCGGTACTCAAGTACATCAGGGACAACTCTTGGCAAAACTCGATGACCGCCAGATTTCCGCCGACGTGGAGGCCGCCGCCGCCAAAGTCCGGTCCATTGAGGCAAACCTGAAGAATTGGCAAGCCGAGACCAAGGTTCTGCAAGCTGACCGGGCCCGCGCTGAGAAATTATATGACGCACAAGTGATCCCTAAGGAAGAGCTGGAACACGTGCAATATAAAGAAGAGGCGGATGAATACGAAGTGCAGCGCGAAGCCGAGAGCCTGAACAATTCCCGGGCAGAGCTGAAGTCACTCGAGCTGGAGCGGGAAAAAACCAACATCGTCGCTCCCTTCGATGGAATCGTGGCTCGCCGTTACGTCCGAGTGGGCCAGAAGGTTTCGCCCGGCGATCGGCTCTTTTGGGTTACCGCAATGGCGCCGCTACAGGTGAAATTCACCTTGCCGGAGCGGCTGCTCAGAGCTCTCAAGAAAGGCCAAGTCGTTTTCGTGGCTTCGGCCGATGCCTCTCCCGAAGTCCAGCACGCCGCGAAGGTAATCGATGTGAGCCCGGTTGTGGATCCATCGAGCGGCACCATTGAAATTCTGGCTCAAATTGAGGGATCTGCCCCTGACTTACGGCCAGGGATGTTGGCCACTATTCGTATTGACCTGCCGCAATGAATATCGTTCAAGCACTCGACGCTGCGCTTCCGGAACTCCCCGAACGGATAATGCGGCGGGACAATCCGAAGCTTGACCCGCGAATCATCACCCGAGAGCACCTCGAGGACGGCAGCTCGATGGTCGTTGCCAAGCTGCCGGGAACCGGGTTCGTTCTGCGCTTCGTTCCCGAACAATGGAAGTTGCTTCAGCTTTTTGATGGAAACCGATCGTATCAGGAAATTTCCGAACTCTCGGCGGAGACGACAGGAGCGTTTTTCTCGGAAGATGACGTTCGAGAAATTGCGGGCTTTCTGTACGCCGAAACTGACTTCATCTGTAAAACGCCGCTGGAAAAGAACATCCTCCTCAAGCAACAGCTGCAGGGCCAGCGCCGCAAGCAACGCAAGCGATTCAAGATCATGGACTTCACTGACATCACGGTGAAGGAATGGCCCAACGCTGACCGATATATCAGCTGGCTGTACCCCAAACTGAGATTCATCTACACTCCCGCCTTCGTTCTGTTCAGTTTATTGCTGTTCGCCTTGATGCTCTGGATGTGGGCCGACAGGTTCGGTGAAATCTGGACTGACAGTTTTGAGTTCTACAACTTCACCACCAAGTCTGGGACAGACCTCATTGAGTTCTGGTTCCTGTTCGCGGCCATGGCCTGCTTTCATGAGACCGGTCATGGCCTCACCTGCAAACATTTCGGGGGCAATGTCGAAAAAATGGGCTTCACCCTGATGTACTTTGCTCCCAGTTTCTTCTGTGACGCTTCGCAGGCTTTGGTTTACGCAAACCGCTGGCAAAGGGTTGCGGTGTCGATTGCCGGCATCTGGATCGATCTGATCATCTGCGTCTTTGCCACCATCGTGTGGTGGGGCACGGCCACCGGCATGGCCATCCACGATCTTTCCTACAAGATCATGATGGTCACGGGGATCGGAGTGTCCCTGCTGAACCTCAACCCCCTGATAAAACTGGACGGATATTTGATCTTCTCCGATCTGGTTCACGAACCGGAGCTCAAGGAAAAAAGTACGCTTTATCTTTCCAGCCTGGTTCGGAAAAAGATATTCAGTTTGCCGGCGGAGGTGGAGTTTGTTCCGCGACGGCGGCGTGCGTTCTATATTATCTTTGCCATCCTCTCCGGCCTTTATGGATACCTACTGCTGTCGTTTCTGATGGTGTTTACGCTGCATGTTCTCCAGTCCTATACCCCGGAATGGGCTTTCCTGCCGGCCGCTGCGGCTGGTTACTGGGTTTTTAAGTCGCGGATCCATATGCTGGTGAAATTTATGAAAACTGTTTACCTGGACAAGCGGGAAAGAGTGAAGGCCTGGCTTACGGCGCCGCGCGTCGGGGCACTTTCCACAGTGGCCCTGCTGGTAGTTTTTCTTCCGGTGTGGCCAGACTTTGTTGACGGGCGCTTCGTGCTGACACCTACCCACAAGGCATTAGTCCGCGCCGAGACTCCGGGAACCGTAACCCAGGTGCTGGCCAGGGAAGGAGAAACGGTGTCCGCCGGCCAGGTTTTGGTCGAACTCAGCGATTTGCCGTTGCAGTCAGCGGCCGCACGCGCGGATGCTGACTTGCACGAAGCTTCCGACCAGGCAAACCTTGCGCTTACCCGCTATGGTGATTTTGGTTCGGCGGAGCACAACCGTCAGGAGGCGGCCGAGCACAACCGGACGCTCGCCAGTCAGCTGGATCTCCTCCGTATCACCAGTCCCATCCAGGGCGTGATCGTCACTCCGCGGCTGGATGATCTTCTGGGATCTTATTTGAAATCTGGCGCCGAGATTGTGGAGGTAGCCGATCTCTCCGCCATGACCGCTCGCATCTATATCCCTGAATTCGAAATGAGGGAGGTTCGCCTCGGTTCCAAAGTGAGACTCCAGCCGGAATCGCAGGCCGCGCCTTTCACCTCAACTCTGTCGGCGGTGGGGCCGGCCGCCACGGCGATGGAGCCCGGCCTTGTACCGAAGGACCAGCTGAAGGGGATTAGTCCGCCACGTTTTTACGTTGGATCAGCGCCCGTGACCAACCCAGGCATGCTAAAAGAAGGGATGACCGGTACCGCTAAGATCTTTATTACTCGCCGCAGTATAGCGGGGTTTCTATACATGTTCTCTCATGATCTGGTGGACCGCAAAATCTGGTAGCGGACGTTTCCTTGGGGAAAGCAAAAAGAAAAAGGACCGCGAGGGTGCTCGCGGTCCTTGAATCGTATAGATCTCGTCCCGACTTAGAACTTGACGCGATGTGGAGTTGCGGCGATACGATTCGGGGTTGCAGCAATGCGATGTGGGGTTGCGGCGATGCGATTCGGAGTTGCAGCAACGCGATGCGGCTGTGCAGCGACACGGTGTGGCTGTGCGGCGACGCGATGTGGCTGTGCGGCGACGCGATGTGGTTGTGCGGCAACGCGGTGTGGTTGTGCGGCAATTCGATTCGGGGTGACAGCGGTCACACCGGGCTTGCTGCCTTCCGGCTTCGCTACTAGGGCTTTCTTGGTCGCTGTGCGGTTGCTGATCAGAGATTTCTTTTGGATGGCCATGTGAGTTCCTCGCGGGATTTCTGAATTTTGATTCCTAACAGCCGCTTATGCTATAAGCACGTCCGCCGCCAAACTGCCCAGTCCCATTTGCGATGGGTACAAGCATTTAGAATCTGATGGTTACGGGGCCCTGAGCGCGAAAAACCTCTTCCAGACGAAATGCATTTATCCTCAAAAGTTAAAAATTAACCTTTCGGCGGTTAATTATTAACCTTTACGCCTACAGATTTCGTTTGCGGCAGAGATATTTCATGCGTTGGGGGTCAATGCCGAGCAGGGAAGCAGCAGCCGATTTTTTGCCCCCGGTCCGGTTCAGCGCGGCTTGCAGGTAGGCGATCTCGATGCGTCCCATTTCCGCGTCGAAGTCCACCCCCTCTTCCGGAATCAGGATTGCCTCCTGGCTCGCATTGCTGGCGACCAGCATTTGCTGAGGCAGGTCTTTTACCGAAATGACCGGACGATCATTCATCAGCACCAGGCGCTGAATCACATTTTCCAGTTCCCGGACATTCCCCGGCCAATCGTAGTCCTCCATGACCGCCAAAACTTCAGAGTCAGCTTGTTTTAATGGCTTGCCATTCTCGCGGCAATAGATACGCAGGAAATGATTGACCAACAGAGGGAGATCGTTTTTTCGTGCCCGTAGCGGCGGAACAACGATGGGAACGACATTGATGCGATAGTAGAGGTCTTCGCGAAACCGACCCGTTTCCACCATCAGTTCCAGATCATCATTGGTGGCGGCTAGAAGCCGGAAGTCGATTCTTCTTGCCTTGCCGCCTCCGATCCGGGTAACCGTGCGGTCTTCCAGCACGCGCAGCAGCTTGGATTGCAGGGCCAATCCGAGGGTGGCAATCTCGTCCAAAAACAGGGTGCCGGTGTGGGCGAGTTCAATGTGGCCGGCCCGTGCGCTCCTGGCATCGGTAAAGGCGCCCGTTTCGTGACCAAACAGCTCCGTTTCAATAAGATTCTCGGGCAAGGCAGCGCAATTGATGCTGATGAAAGGCTTCTCGGAGCGGGCTCCTACCGCAACGATCGCCCGGGCCACGAGTTCCTTGCCGGTGCCGCTTTCCCCGCGGATCAGCACTGTGCTGGTGCTATCTGAAACACGCCTGATCGCCTCATACACCCGGCGCATGTCCTCACTGGCGCCGATGAGTTCGCTAAAGGACTGCTGTTCCGCCTCCTTCTCCTGTTCCGTCCGGTACTCGACCTCGGCCGCGCGTTTCTCCAATGCCCGAGTGAGCACAATGCGCGCTTCTTCGAAGTCGATGGGCGCGACAAAATACTCGTCCACAATCGCTTCAATTGCTTTATGCCGGTTGCTACGGCTGTTCGAACGGGTTAAAGCCGCCAGTACCAGGTCGGGGCCCATGGAACGCAGCTCGGCCAGCGCGGCAACTCCATCCTCGCTGCGTTCCCGGACCGTATCGATGTCCAAAAATATCGCATCCGGGAGCTCCCGTTTCATCAGGATCATCAATTCATCCCAGGTCTGAAGCACATGGAGGTTGTAGTCGGGAGTCAGATGGGCTTCAGCTTCAGGGCGCACCAGTTCATCGGTAGTCACGATGACCACGCTGTAAAGGGAAGAAGGCAAAACCCGAACCGAGGCACCGCGCATATCCGCTCCCAAGAGGGAACGTATTATGGCAGATTTTTCGCCCTATGGGGATGAATTTTTGACCCCCAGGCGGGGCAACGATTCGGATCCGTGGCCGGCCAAAGAAGTCAGGTGGACCCTCATTTCCGGGCATTTCGCAAGCTGTGTGCAGAGTTGGCTCAGTATAAGAGACGTGGCGAACAGGTAGTGTCCCAAGTGTTAGGACACTACCGGCAAGCGCTTCCGCTTGCAATGCCCGCCCACTTTACCGTAACCTGACTCGCTGGCAAGAACAACCTGCCCGGAGCTGTCGAGCCGGGCCGCCCAAGGAGAAGGTTTGGACATCAATGTCCGGAAGCGCTCACAAGTACAGGTCGTTCAACTCCGGGGGGTTCTCCGGATGGGGCCTGCGGTGGACGGATTGCGCCAGGTCCTCGAGGAAAGTATGGACGGCGGTGACACCCGTATCGTGCTTAATCTGGCTGAGGTCACGATGATCGATTCCACGGGAATCGGCTTGCTGGTGCGCTTTCTCGCTACCACCAAGAACCGTTCCGGGAACATCAAACTGGTGCAGCCTTCCAAGTTTGCCGTCCAGACCTTGCGCCTGGTAGGCGTTCTCAACCTTTTTGAGATCTTCGAGAATGATGATATGGCGGTGGAATCCTTCGCTTGAGCTGTCCGTCCCGATTGTCGGATTCAGCCACGAAATCATACCCATGCAGCCTGATTCCAAAGCCGGCCCTCCCGAGAGTGAGTTATCCGAATTGCTCAATATTGATTTCCCTGCGGATCCGGGAGCTATCGGCACAGTTGCGGATGCCGTAACCGAAACCTTGGTCGAGCTGCAGGTTCCGGAGCAGAAGCGGTTGGAGATCGCTTTGGCAATTCAGGAAGCCCTGGTCAACGCCGTGGTCCACGGATGCAAGAATGACCCATCGAAAGAGGTCCGGTGCCGGTTGCAGTCGGATTCTCATGGCCGAATCGTCATTACAGTGACTGATCCCGGACCGGGTTTCAGCCCCGATCTTTTGGCCGATCCTAAACAGCGGGAAAACCTTTACGTCGACCACGGACGTGGCGTCTACCTGATCCGAAAACTAATGGACGAAGTCAGTTTCGAGCGTGGTGGGAACGAAATCAAGATGTGGAAGTATTGATTAAACGCCCGTTCCAGAGTCGTTTGCCCATCGTAGCCGCACCTTCCTGCGGTTGAACATCGAAAATCTATTTGTTGGCAGGGAAGTGTTGGGTGAGATTCGCAGGAACCGCGTTCTGGGCTTTTTGCACGAGTTTGTCGTAGACGCTCGGTACAATGCCCTTGCCCTCCTCGATGGCATAAAAACGATCCACTGTAGGAAGCGTAAGGTGTTCCACCGCACCGCTTGGCCAATGAATCTCGACGCCTTCGATGGCAGAATTTTGTCCGATGCCGAAGTGGACGCGCTGGTCGTTGGAAGAAGCAAAACTGCCGCCACTTAGCACATCTCCGCGTTGCCTGATTCCGCCTGCGCTCAGGTAGACGGTCGCTACCCACCGCATCGCGCGGACTCTTGGGGCCACCAATCAATTTCAGTCCGATCCAGTGGTTCTTTTCCGGGCTAACGTTACGCAATAATGCCGGTACATTGTCCAGTTGATTGATCACAACATCGATTTTGCCATCGTTGAAAAGATCGCCGAAGGCTGCACCGCGCGCCGCCAGCACGCGCGCCAATCCCGTTCCTTTTACGGGTGGAATCACTTCGAACTTTTCACCCTTGAGGTTGTGAAAGAGCAAGGGACGCTGTGCAAAAGTCGTACCCCATCCGGCATTGTCCACTTCCGGATAAACGTGTCCGTTGGCGACGAAGAGATCCTTCCAGCCATCGTTGTCGTAGTCGAGAAAGCCGGCGCCCCAGCCCAGAAAAGGGATAGTCACCTCGGCAATCCCCATGCGATAACTCACGTCCGTGAAGTTAGCATCGCCTTCGTTTCGATACAGCGGGTTGTAATCGTCGGAGAATACCGTGTTATAGAGATCAAGCAGGCCGTTATTGCGGTAGTCGCCAACCGCTATGCCCATGGAAGCGGTTTCGCTGCCATTTTCATTGAGTGCGTAACCGGAAACGTAGCTTGCATCCTCGAAGGTGCCGTTTCCTTTGTTCAGGTAAAGGTAGTTGGGCGTCGAGTCGTCGGCCACAATGAGATCAGGTTTGCCGTCGTTGTTCACATCGGCAAACACGGCGGTGAGACCATAGTAAGCATTGGAGTCACTGACGCCTGCTTTTTCGCTGACATCGGTAAACGTGCCATCTCCGTTATTGTGAAAGAGATGGTCGCGCTCACCCTTCAGTCCGCGCGGACCACACATGACGCTGATACCGCGAAATTGGCATTGCGCGAAAGCAACCATGGACGTGCCAGCGACCGGCGGATGATCGAGGTCGTAGTGAACGTAGCCGGGCACGAAAAGATCGAGGCGGCCATCGCCGTCATAGTCACCGAAGGTCGCGCCGGTAGACCAGTTGCCAAGGGCAACTCCAGCTTTTTCGGCCACGTCCGTAAAAGTGCCGTCATGATTATTGTGATAGAGCCGGTTCTTACCGAAATTGCTGACGTAAATGTCGGGCCATCCGTCGTTATCATAATCGCCGACGACTGCGCCAAAACCCCACCGGTCGTTGGTAACGCCCGCTTTTTCAGCAACGTTCGTAAACGTGCCATCATGGTTGTTGTGGAATAGGGCTGCGTGCGGCGGCTGCGCTTTCCCTGACATTGCGTCGTAGGTTGAGCCTGTGACCAGATAGATGTCCAACCATCCATCATTGTCGTAATCAAGTAAAGCGACCCCGGAGCCGACCACCTCCAAAATAAATTTCTTCTGCGGCGTGCCCATCACATGTCGCCAACCGGTCAGGCCGGCTTTTTCAGCAATGTCCTGAAAAACGATGGGACCAGTCTCCACAAAGCCACCGGCAGTGATCGGGCGTTTTTCTGCGTCGAGTACAGGAGCGTACACCCCTGATGTGGATACGCTCCCCTGTGACTTTGGTGGTGGAGTGTTGGACGCGGGCTCCGCGGAATTGGCGTCCTGTGGCTGGGCTGCCTGTCCGACTGTAAAGCTGGCCATTCCAAACAGCATGAACCCGGCAACCGTTAAACTTCGTAATCGGCCTAAGCTCATTTCTGAGACGATCCGTCCTTCCCAGTAAACTTTTTGATCACGGCTATCTCTTGCGGATCATAAGGAGTGCCATCTTTGCGGAAAATATCGTGGAACCATACCGGTGGCTCTGCAGTGTACTGCTTTTCCCATGAATCCCATGGATAGATGGTTTGCGATTTGCCGTTCACAAATCCCCAGTTGTATGCACCCACATGAGCCTGCTTCAGAACAGGAAGGATTGAGGCGAATGTGCTCCCCAGCGGCCGGGCCATGTATTCCGTGCAAATGATGGGACGCCCAAAGTGCTGCAACGATTGGATGCGGCTGCGCATTTCGTCCGGCGGTCCATAGCTGTGAAATGTGATCACATCGGAGTTTTGCAGTTGAAAGCGCGCCATCTGGCTCAACGTCGCATCGCTGGACCAGTCGTCTTGCCAGACCCCGCTGGTAAGGGGTTGGGAAGGCTTGGCTTGCCGGGCCCAAACCCATTCTTCTTTCAGTAATTTCAGGGCCAGCTCTGCTTTATTGGAAAGTTCTTTGCCTTTGTAGGGGGGATTGTCATTGTCGGGCTCGTTCATCAGGTCCCACATCAACACTCGCTTGTCATCACGAAAATGGCCGATGACTCCTTCAACATAGGGCTTTAATTCTTTGTCCCAGAGCGATGGATTCTTCAAGATGTCCGCGCCGGGGGACTGTACCCAGCCAGAATTGTGTACGTGCGGACGCGGTTCGCGCTGTCTTCCTAATTTTGGATAAGGATCCCATACCGAGTCGAAAATAACGAAGGTGATTCGAATGTGATGCTTGTCGGCGACTTGCAGGAATTGGTCCATTCTGTTGAGGAAACCCTGCGAATCCTGCTGCCATAGGAGGTTGTGAAGAAACACTCGCATGGTATTCATCCCCAGCCCCTCAGCAAAACCCAGTTCGCGATCAAGGGTGGGAAGATCAAATGTATCCGCTTGCCACATCTCCAATTGGTTAATGGCCGTGCTGGGAAGGAAGTTGCTGCCCACAAGAAAAGGCTGCTGTGAGTACCAGTCGTTGGCCTGTTTCGTCGACCATGCCTGAGCGGGTGCTGCGAAAACCGTTGAGGTAGACAAAACGATGGTGAGAAAAAGAAGAATTGCGGTTACTATTATTTTTCGCATGAGTTTTCCGTAAACGATTACCCTCCAGCAACATATCACTTTTTCAAGAGGTATGGGGATGCGGGATGGTGCTCGGCAAGGGATCTTTGGAGGGGATGGGTGCGGGGATTACGGGAAACGTTTTCCATGCTAAGATGGGCGCCGTTTGTAGTGTTTTTCTGTGTGGTTGAGTAGCGATCATCATGAATATCCAGGAAATTGCCAAGCGCGCCCGGGTTTCCACCGCCACGGTGTCCCGTGCCATCAACCGGGTGCCGACGGTGAATCCGCAACTGGCCAAACGGGTGTGGAAGGTCGTCGAGGAGCTGGGATACTACCCCAACACTCAAGCCCGCGCCCTGGTCTCGGGACGCAGCCGGATCTTTGGGTTGATCGTTTCTGAAATCACCAATCCCTTTTTTCCCGAGATCGTGCAGGTGTTTGAAACCATCGCAGTGCAGCATCAGTACGAGATTCTGCTGACCTCCACGGTGAACGATCCCAAACGCATGGAGAGTTCGGTGCGGCGCATGATCGAGCGGCGCGTGGATGGCGTGGCGGTAATGACCTTCGGGATGGAAGAGGTGCTGCTCGAGGATTTGAAACTACGGCAAGTGCCACTGGTGTTCGTAGACGTGGGCCCGGCGCGGCCACGGGTGAGCAATATTCGCATCGATTATCTGCACGGGATTCGCCAGGCGGTGCAGCATCTGGCGGCGCTGCGGCACCAGAAGATCGCGTTTATCAGCGGGCCCTTGCGATTGAAGTCTTCGCTGGCACGCAAGCAGGCGTTTATCGGTTCCATGCAGGAGATCGGGCTGGAGGTGGATCCCGAGTTGATTCTGGAAGGGGACCACACCATGGAAGGCGGCATGGAGGCCTGCGCCCAGCTGCTGGCGCGGGTGGACAGACCGACGGCGGTGCTGTGTTCGAATGACATGACCGCGATCGGGGTGCTGCGAAAGAGTTATGAAGATGGCATTATCATTCCGCGAGATCTGTCGGTGGTGGGATTTGATGACATCCGGCTGGCGCAGTTCGTGCTGCCTCCGTTGACCACGATACAGATGTCGCAGACCGAGTTGGCGCGCCTGGCGTTCAACGCGCTGCTGGCGGAAGTGGGCCGGGTGACACCCTCGCCCAACGGCACCGAATACGTGGTCAAAACCAACCTCGTCCTCCGCGGTTCCACCGGTTTAGCCAGCTCCGCCGCGATTTAGGAATTCCTTCCGCATCCTATGGCTGAATCTGGGGCCAGTCATTAGGCCAAGTCAGAGAGTTGACGAATAGATAAGCGGTTCCGTCGGGAAGATGGAGCGCATGAAAAACAATCGTGTCTCCCTGTTGCGAATCAAGATAAACCGTCGCTCCTCCCGGCGCATTCCATGATGTTCCGTTGCCCGCGAGTAATTGAGTCCCTCCGCCCTGCAACATGGGAATCCCATTCATGTCTGTAAACGGGCCGTTCGGACTGTTCCCGCGACCGACCATGATGCGATAGGTGCTCTGATAGGGATTGCTGGCGCAACAGTTATCGAAGGATGCAAAAAGATAGTAGTAGCTACCCTTGTGCACTAACGATGTTCCCTCGATGGGATCAAACTGCACATTCGGCCTCTCCGCCAAGGAATAGACAGTGGGATTCGAGGCCAGACGCATGCCGGTGGTGGGATCAATCTGTTGCTGCTTGATACCGCTCCAGTAACTACCGTAGGTAAGCCAGACGCTGCTGTCGGTATCCACCAGAATGGTGGGATCAAGGGCGTTGAAGTCATCCGTGGAAACCGATCCCAACACTTCTCCCTGATCGACCCACTGATAATCGGGATCGGTTTGATCGAGCGTGGTGTTGGTCACCAGGCCGATCACGGAAGTGTTCGAACCGAAAGTGGAACCCGCGTAATACACGTGATAGAGGCCGTTGAAGAGAGAAATATCCGGGGCCCATAATCCAATGATGCCGGGAACTTTGGCTGAAACCCACGCAGGAATCTGGTTCAAAACATAACCGCATGCAGTCCACGCCACGCGATCGGTAGAGCAACGGATGGGGAGTGAGCCTCCGACTGGAGCTCCTGGATCTGTGCCGAATTGATAGTAGGCGTTCCCTTGACGAATCAAGCTGGGATCACGCACTGGCGATGTGTCGCCTGTCAGATGGTAGTTCGTGAATACGGGAGAAGATGGCGGCGAGGGCGAAGTTGGCGAAGTCGAACTACCACCGCCACATGCCACGAACGAACAAGCCAAAGCAAAAAACAATACGGAGAAACCGAAACGTCTATGGCCCATAAAGCTACTTCCTAAACTGTCTATGCCTCGAATGCCGCTATGCGAGCGTCAGCGTTAGTTTCGTGACTGAAGCTGGTGGAAAAGTAATGGTCACGGAGCGTCCGCTCGATCCCAAATCCTTTTCTTGTGGCGTGACGACGTCTCGTTGTTCGAAGCTGTTATGAGCATGGATGTCGGCATTGGTAAGAGTGGTGACCATTCCCGATTTGATAGTCGCACCTCTGACGCCGAGGTCTGTCTCCCGTGGTTCGCTCACATGCGGATTCACAACGGTCAGGATCAACTCTTTGTCCTGCACAGATGCAGAGCCTTTCAATCCCCAGAAGGAAGCAGCTTTGCCGTCTCGATCATAGTTGACGGAAGGCGAGGAAAAGATTGTCCGCAGTCCCTGCCCGCCTTGATGTGTGGCATACATTGCCAGCACATGACCGACTGGCGTCACACAAAACTTATCTTCGTGTGCCAGGTAAAGACTGTTCAGGCAGTTAATCAGCTGAGCGCAATTCGCCATGGCTACTTTTTCGGGATGACGGTTGAAAGTATCCAGTGTTAGACCACTGAATACAGCATCGCGGAGCGTGGGCATTTGCTCCAGTTGGTCGCCAGGCGTGGCTTCACTCCCGGGGCGATACCACGGGCCCCACTCATCCACTACAAGTTTAATTCGGTGTTCGCGATCAATCTCTCCCATCACCTGCCAGTGGCCATTGATCAGAGACTCCATGACATCGCCCTGTTCCAGCAGTTCATACCAATCCACTGGCTCAAACTTCAACGCATCGCCTTTTCCCTCGACCCAGTTGCGAGTTTTTCCGCGACTGAGGTTCCAGGCGTAGTAGTGGAGTGCCAAACCATAAATGGAACGAAGCTCTCCTGGGCCTTTGCGAACGATTTCTTCCAGAAAACCGCGTGTCCAATCCCAACTGTCGTCATTGGGCCCGGAGGCAATGAACGACAAGGGCTGCTTTGCGTACCGCGGCACCCAAGTCGTGTACCGGCGAAACTCAACCGCGTATTCCTGGGCCGTGAAATTCCCGCCGCATCCCCAGGACTCGTTACCGACGCCCCAGTATTGAACGTTAAAAGGCTCGGGATATCCGGCCGCGGCGCGAGTGTCTGCCAACGTAGTGCTGCCAGCGGGAGAGTTGCAATATTCCACCCATTGATAAAACTGTTCAGAAGGAAGACTGCGTACATTGCCGGCAAGATAAGGCTGGGCCCCGATCAACTTACAGAAGTGAACGAATTCATTCGTCCCAAACTGATTGGGATCGTACTTATGGCTGGTGGAAGCCGTAGGGGCCTCGCCTTCCGCCCAGAAATTCGTTCGCTTGGGACGCTTGTCTGCCGGACCAACTCCATCGCGCCAATCGTAACTATCCGCAAAGCATCCACCAGGATAGCGAACCACCGAGGGCTTGATCTTACGCATTTCGTCGATGAGTTCTTTGCGAATGCCATTCACATTGGGAATCTTGGAATTCTCCCCAACCCAGATGCCGTCATAGATGACACCGCTAAGGTTCTCAGCGAAATGTCCGTAGATATTGGGTGAGATGGTTCCCAGAGTCTCTCCCAATAAAACTTCAATACGCGAATCGGGGCCCGTGGATGTCGCCGCTGAAGCGAAAGGGGAGTTCCTGGTAAACAGCAATGCACCGGCGCCAAAAGCGCTGTTCCGAATAAACCCGCGGCGGTCGATCATGTTGAAGTCCTTTCCAATGAGGGTTAGGCGCCCCATTGAATCACGGTGTAAGAACGCGCGGGAACCTCAAACTTCGTGCGTCCGTTGGTGGTGGAAGGCTTGCTAAAAGCTTGCGGCGCCACCTTATTTGGCGCATCGAAGCTGTTGGAAGCTTTCAGGTCGTCTCCTGTCAGGACGAAAGATGCAGTCACTTGCGAGGGGGCCTTGTCCTGCCAATTCACTTCCACACTGTGGGCCTTGGACAAATCGCGATTGAGAATAAACAGAGAAACCTTGCCGTCGTCCGCGGTCGTTCCCGTTACATCCAAATACGGGACATCCCCCATACCCTTGACTTCGTAAGTTGGCGATTCCGTCAAAACATTCAGCACAGTGCCGTGCGCGTATTGCAGTCCCCAGACGTATGGATAATAGATTGTCTGCTTGTACATGCCGGTGGCATTGGTCATGATCGGCGCGATTACGTTAATCAACTGCGCCAGGCAAGCAATCTTGACTCGATCAGCATTACGAAGCAGGGTGTTGATAAATCCTCCCACCAGCAGTGCGTCTTCGAGATTGTAGATTTCTTCCAGTAAGTGTGGGGCTTCCTGTCGCGCGCCATTCAACGCCGCGCCGCTTCGCGCGCGATACCAGACATTCCACTCGTCGAACGAGAGCCAGAGTTTTTTCGGAGAACGTTTGTGGCCTCGCACTAAATCGCAAACCGCCAGGGATTCGGTGATCTGTTGCTCCATGCTCAAATTCATGGCGACGAACTTCGAGCTTTCCCCGCCCGTTTCTTCCGGCGTATTTCCCACGTAGCGATGCAGTGACAGGCCATCGACATATTCGTAACACTGCTCCAGAACCTCGCGATCCCATTCCAGATAAGTCGGCATCCCGGGCCCGCTCGATCCGCAAGCGATAAGCTTCAACGACGGGTCGACAGCACGCATTTGCCGGGCCGCATCTTGAGCTTTCAATCCGTATTCCGTAGCAGTCATGTGCCCAATTTGCCAGGGGCCATCCATCTCATTACCGAGACACCAGCGTTCCACCCTGTAAGGATCCGCATAACCATGCTTGCGACGCAATTCGCTCCACTGCGTGCCTTTGTCCACGTTGCAATATTCCACCAGCGCGGCAGCTTGTTCCGGGGTTCCGGTTCCGAGGTTGAGGCCCATCAGCGGCTCGGTTCCCACCGCCTTGCACCAGGTCATGAACTCGTTGGTGCCAAACTGGTTCGAGTCCATGGAGTTCCATGCTTTGTCCAACTGCTTGGGGCGATCCTGTTTGGGGCCGACGCCATCCAGCCAGTTGTAACCGGAGACAAAGTTACCACCGGGGTAGCGAATAATGGGCACGCCCATCCGGCGCACTTCATCCATTACATCTTTGCGGAAGCCATTTCCGTCGGACAACTTTGAGCCGGGATCGTAAATGCCTTCGTAGATGGCGCGTCCAAGATGCTCGAGAAACGAGCCGAAGAGATTTCGGTCGAGAGGCGAGATGGTGCGACGGGAATCAATATAAATTTGAGCCGCGTCCGAAGCATTCATCGGTTTGGTTTGAGCAAGCAGGGAAGCGCTTCCCAACACCCGGCTCGCGGACAACGCCACGCCCGCAGTAGAAACCTGACGCAAGAATCGCCGTCTATCGTCCGAAAACATGGTTGTATTCTCCTAGAGGTATTTACGAACCGAATGTCGATTTTGAAAATAGGACACGAGTGGAGACAGAGTTACCGTCACAGGTGGACTGTGTTGCTCAATCTGCGAGGAAATCACCGCGTTATAGTAAACGTTTACCAGAGATTTAGGCTATATTTTTTTCAGAGTAACTTGACTTCGTCCTACGCATAAAACCAGAATCCCCCCCAGGAAAAGATTCACCAGCAACCAGGCCAGCCCCGAGGCAAATGACCCGGTGCGTGTCACGAGGTAGCCCATGATAAAAGGGCCGACAAAGCCGCCCAATCCGCCGATGCAGTTGATCAATCCGATGGAGGCTGCCGCTGCCGATTCGCCCAGCAGGGCGGTGGGCAATGCCCAAAACGTCGGGTTATAAGCGTGAACAAACGCTGCGAAGAGAATAAAAAAAATGAGCTGTACCCAGATGTGTGATGTGAATGCCAGGGCCAGCACCAGTGAGCCTCCAGCCAGAAAAAGCGCCCCGGCGGTATGCCACCGGCGTTCATGGGTGCGGTCGGAATGCCATCCATTCAATACCATTGCTGCCAGCCCAGCGAGATAAGGCAACATTGCCAGCAGGGTCACCGTGCCGATGGAGAGTCCGGAAGCCCGTTTCAGAATTGTCGGAAACCAAAAGATAAATCCGTAAATCCCGGTACTTCCCATGAAGTAAACCAGAGTCAGCAAGAGCACGTCGCGGTTCGTGAGTGCCTGCCAAATGGTGTAGGAGCGTAAAGCAGATTTTCTCTGCTTCTCCTGCTCCAATTCGCCGGTAATCCAATCGCACTCTTCTTTTGTCAGCCATGACGCCTGTTTTGGCCAGTCCGTGAGATAGAAGAGGGTAACCACTCCAAAAACAAACGCCGGAATACCTTCGAGGATGAACAGCCAACGCCATCCCTGCAAGCCATGCCAGTGAATTTTTAGGATTTGGCCCGCCAGAGGCGAGCCAAAAATGTTGGAGAGTGGGATCGCCGTCATGAATACGGCGATCGCTTTCGCCCGGTCTTCGTGGCGAAACCAATGGGTGAGATACACGATGATGCCGGGGAAGAAACCCGCTTCCGCCATCCCCAGAAGAAATCTGGCCGCGTAGAACTGCCGGGAAGTGTGAACCAGACCCACCAAAACTGTAATGATTCCCCACGAGATCATGATGCGGGCAATCCATCGCCGCGCGCTCCAGCGTTCGACAATGACGGCTCCTGGAATCTCCAGCAGGACGTAGCCAATGAAAAAGATTCCTGCACCTGTGCCGAATACAGCATCACTGAACTTGAGATCGTGGGACATTTCCAAGGCAGCGTATGCAACATTCACGCGATCGAGAAAGGCAATGGCATATAGCAGCCATAGGAAGGGAAGCAGGCGGCGTGCGATGCGCCGTCTGGCACTCTGCTCGACAGTCAAGGCTGGTGGGCCTGGTGTGGATTCAACGTGCAGAATAATGTTTCGTCTTTTGGGTCCTGGAATTGAGAACGTCGAAGCTGCCGTCCGGTTGCGCTGTTAGCTCCAGATAATTCCCCGCATCCGGACCATCTGGGTTGGCAATAAATTCGTTGGGGACATTGTGCGCGGCGCCGCCCTCTTCGGAAAAATGTAATTGCCAAAGGCTCTCAAGGCCCGGCGACTTCTCAATGGTGTCCCAAACTGAAGGCGTCCCGCCTTTTTTGGCGCCGTTGTCCATAATCGCCACACGTGGAGCGAGACCATAAACAAACGGTGGGCTGCTGCTCTGTTCCCAGCCATGATGAGAGACGATGTAGATATCGACTTTGCCAATCTTGTTTGCCGGACACATCAACTGCATTTCCTTGTCCTTGGTAAGATCGCCAAGGTCGATAATTCTCAGTTTGCCAAAAGTGATGAACGTTCCCAGAGAACGCAAATTCTCCGTCTTGTCTTCGGCAAATTGTGTTGCGTCTTTGCAGGCCGGATTATCTTGTCCGGCTCCAGGAAGAGGTTTGTCGATTAAGGCAGCGTCCGCACTGATGACCGTGACTTTGATCCCTTGAATGGGAAGAACGTCGCCGGGCTTGGCCGTGATGCGTTTGTATTTCCCAGTCGCCAGCAGTTGTTGATAAGCCTTCCACCCCTCCACCGTCGGGGCGTCCGTGCTTTCACGGTTTTCGCCATGGTCGATAAATGTTCCTATTGGAATACGCCCCGCCAATTGTGGAAGGCCGCCAACATGGTCAGTATGAAAATGTGTGATCAGAACATAGTCAATCTTGCTAAGGCCGGCCTTCTTGGCCGCGGCAACAATACGGTCCGCATCACGGCCGTTGTTGTCTGGCCATCCAGTATCGATCAATAACGACTGTCCCGCCGGGGTGACAAATAATGTTGATTGTCCACCCTCAACATCTACGAAATAGATCTGCAGCGCCTTGTTACTGGACGCAGCCCACGCAGTGCTAACCGTGCCCAGTCCCACGAAGCTGCACAGGATCGCTGCCAGGATCACAAAGCATTGAGTCAAATGGTGCGATGAAGATCGTATTGATAAGATCTGAGTCATAGTTATCATTCCATGTCTTCGGCTTTGGATTGGATCACAGAGATCATCCTGCCACTTCTTCTTTCCGTCAAGCTGAGATTACGTTTACTCGGCACTCCTGCGCTATCATCCAAGAGCGCTTATAAAATCAGAACAAGTTGCCAGAAAATCAAACTCGTGACCATCAGGATGGAAGCATGAAAAAGTTGCGCAGCCAGGAATGGTTTGGACGAGAGGGCAAAGACGGGTTTATTTATCGAAGTTGGATGAAGAACCAGGGCTGGCCTCACGATCTGTTCGATGGGCGGCCGGTGATTGGCATTTGCAATACCTGGTCGGAACTGACTCCCTGCAACGCTCACTTCCGGGAGATTGCCGAATTTGTGAAGCGTGGAGTCTGGGAAGCAGGAGGCTTTCCGCTGGAATTTCCCGTGATGTCGTTAGGTGAGACTCAATTGCGGCCTACAGCCATGTTGTTTCGAAATCTGGCAAGCATGGATGTTGAAGAATCGATCCGCGGCAATCCCATGGACGGCGTCGTCCTGCTCATGGGCTGTGACAAGACGACCCCGTCTTTGCTGATGGGTGCGGCATCCTGTGGATTGCCGACTATCGGCGTATCGGGTGGCCCGATGCTTTCCGGGAAGTTCCATGGGCGCGACCTTGGATCGGGTACAGGCCTCTGGCAAATGTGCGATCAAGTCAACAAAGGCGAGATAACAGTCGACGAATTTCGGGAAGCCGAGAGTTGCATGCACCGCTCAAAGGGCCATTGCATGACTATGGGTACGGCTTCCACCATGGCCAACATGGTCGAGGCACTGGGTATGAGTTTGCCGGGGAATGCTGCAATTCCTGCGGTCGACGCTCGGCGCAACACGCTGGCACAAATGACGGGGCGTCGCATCGTTCAAATGGTGAAAGACGATCTGGTTATTTCACAAATTCTGACTCGCGCAGCCTTCGAAAATGCGATTCGTGCAAACGCCGCCATCGGCGGATCGACCAATGCAGTCATCCATTTGATCGCCCTCGCTGGACGCATCGGCGTGTCACTGAATCTGGATGATTTCGAACGGCTAGGGTCCGAATTACCGTGTCTGGTAAATCTTCAGCCCTCGGGCAAATATCTGATGGAAGACTATTTCTATGCGGGTGGCCTGCCGGCAGTGCTCCGTGAATTGGGTCAAGCAGGAGTGCTTGATCGGGGCGCTTTGACCGTAAACGGAAAAACAATTTGGGAAAACGTCACCGAGGCGCCCTGCTGGAATCGCGATGTGATTCATGAATTCACTGATCCTTTCAAGTCAAATGCGGGAATCACGGTTCTGCGAGGCAATCTTGCCCCCGATGGCGCCGTGATCAAGTTGTCCGCCGCAAGTCCACAACTGTTGCAGCATCGGGGACGTGCTGTGGTTTTCGAAAACATCGAAGACTATCACGCGCGAATTAATGACGACGCCTTGGATATCGATGAAAACTGCATTATGGTTCTCAAGAATTGCGGACCTCGCGGTTATCCGGGAATGGCCGAAGTTGGTAATATGGCACTCCCACCAAAGCTTCTGCGGAAAGGTGTCACTCGACATGGTGCGCATTTCTGATGCTCGCATGAGCGGGACTGCATACGGCACAGTTGTGCTGCACGTTTCACCGGAAGCCGCGGCAGGCGGGACTCTCGCGCTGGTCCAATCGGGCGATATGATTACACTCGATGTTGCCAAACGTGCGATCCAGTTGGAGGTGGACGAATCGAAGCTGGCGGTTCGTCGCGCGCAATGGACACCTCCGCCTTTGCCGGAGCGCGGCTGGCTGAGGCTCTATGTCGAGCATGTGCTGCAGGCTGACAAGGGAGCCGATCTCGATTTTCTTGTGGGGAACAGCGGCTCTGCCGTTGCTCGCGATTCGCATTGAGCATACGACCACTTCTCGGAAAGAGTATTTACCCTTTATCCTGAAAATATGAAATATCGTCCTCTTGGCCGCACAGGTTGGAAAGTTTCGGAAGTTAGCTTTGGCGCGTGGGCCATCGGCGGCTCATGGGGCCATGTCTCCGACGAAGAAGCACTGGCAACCCTTCACCAGGCGATCGACAGCGGTGTGAACTTTATCGACACCGCCGACGTCTATGGCGATGGCCGCAGCGAACGTCTGATTGCCCGGCTCAAGAAAGAGCGCAACAGTAAAGACGAAATCATTGTTGCCACCAAAGCTGGCCGGCGTCTGCCGCGGCAGACGGTTGAGGGTTACAGCCGCCAGAATCTCACCGGCTGGATCGAAGATAGCCTGCGAAATCTCGCGACGGACACTCTTGACTTGCTCCAGCTCCATTGTCCGCCGACCGATCTCTATTCGCGTCCGGAAGTTTTCGGCATGCTCGATGAATTTGTGAAAGCCGGAAAAATTCGGTACTACGGCGTCAGCGTGGAGAAAGTTGACGAAGCGCTTACGGCAATCGGCTTTCCCCATGTGCAGACTGTGCAGATCATCTTCAACTGTTTCCGCCAGCGCCCTGCGGAAGTTTTTTTCGCAAAGGCCATGCAGAAACAGGTAGGGATTCTGGCCCGCGTACCTCTTGCGAGTGGCCTGCTGACCGGAAAGTTCCGCAAGGACTCCACCTTCTCCGCCGACGATCACCGCAATTTCAATCGTCACGGCGAAGCGTTCGACGTGGGAGAGACTTTCTCCGGCGTGGATTACAGTCTCGGGCTGGAAGCAGTCGAAGAAATACGCAAGCTCATGCCTGCTGGCGTGTCCATGAGCCAATTCGCTTTACGTTGGATTCTGATGTTCGATGCGGTCACTTGCGCGATCCCTGGCGGTAGACGGGCGGAGCAGGTTGCGGACAATTGTCGCGCCTCTGATTTGCCGGCGCTCACACCGGAAGCAATGGCTGCGATTCAGCGGATCTATGATGAAAAGATTCGTCCGCTTGTGCAAAATCGCTGGTGAGTTGCGTGAAGCTTAGCCAATTAATTCTTTGGATTGCCCTTGGCTTTTGTGGCACCCTCAGTCGATGACTCAATGACCGCGGAAAAATCCTTGTCTCCGTAGCCGTTCGCGATGGCCTGCTGGAAGACTGCGAGCGCCCCGGCTGCAGTTCTTAAGTCAATTGCGTGATGACTTCCTTCCACGATGGCATAACTGAGGTCTTTTGCCATAAGCCGCAGAACAAAATTCGGAGTAAAGTCACCAGCTTTGGCTCGAGCAGATAGCAGCTTGATGATCGGGCTGCCAGGCGCGCCGTTGGTCAGGACGGCTAATGCCTTGTCATGGTTCAGACCGCTGGCATGAATGAATGCGGTGGCCTCCGCTAAAGACGCAGCCTGCACTCCTGACATGAAATTATTGATCAACTTCATGACTGCGCCACTCCCGGTCGGGCCGAAATGGACAATATCGTTTCCCAGCACGGAAAGCACAGGTTTCGCGATCTCAAGAGTTTTTTCAGATCCACCAACGAGGAAACGTAGTTCGCCGGATGCGGCTTGCGGCTTGCTGCCAGTGACGGGTGCGTCGAGAAGTTCACATCCTTGCCTGGCCGCAGCCGCAGAAAGTTCTTTGACCCAGCCGACGGACACGGTACTCGATTCAACCAATACCGTGCCTGAGGCAGCACCGGCCAACGCTCCGCTTTCTCCCAGCCATACGTTTCGAGCGGCGCCATCGTCCGCAAGAATACTGAGGACAATGTCGCTCCGTTCTGCCGCTTCGCGCGGAGTGCTCGCCAGAAATGCTCCGGCATCCGCGAACGGTTTTGCCTTCTCTCGATTACGGTTGTAAAGGGACAGAGGAAAATTCGCGGACAACAGGCGCGCTGCCATCCCCGAACCCATTAGCCCCACTCCCAGAATTGCGACACGAGGTTTTGCCATAGATGGACTCATTGCAATGGAATAGCGCGAACCAGCTCAGGGCTTGTTTTGTCCACACGTACCGGATTGCGCAATGCCCGGCCGAAGCCGTCGAATTTAAGTTGCATAACATCTCCATCGGCCAGCGCAATGCCCTCGCCAAAACTCAGGCAGTCTGCTCCCAGGAAATGGACGTGCACATCTCCCGGCCGCCGGTGCGCCTCATATTTCAAGTGGTGGTGCTCGATATTCTGCAAGCTATGGCACATCTCGGCTTCGCCGGTACGAATCTTTCTTGACCAAAGGACGTTTTCTCCGCGCGTGATTGTCACTTCACCCGGCACGGATTGGAATTCGGCATCGACGACCAGTTCGGGTCCAAGCGCGGCGGTGCGCAGCTTCGAGCTGGCGAGGTTCAGATAATTGTGTTTCTCGAAACGATGGTCGGAAAATTCATTCCCCGCCGCCATTCCTATGCACCGTGGTTGACCATCGGAGCCAATCAAATATATCCCTGCGATTTCCGCTTCTTCGCCGCCGTCCTCGGCATACGAGGGCACATCGAGTGGCTCGCCGTGCGCACGCAAGCTTGTGCCGGTACCTTTGTAAAACCATTCGGGAGCAGTACCGATCTGCCCCAGCCCGGGATGGCCGCCTTCTATGCCCCAGCGAAACATCTTCATGCTGTCGGTCTCGGGCTCGGAAGTCGAGGCATGCATATTTTGACGATCGCGGGCGCTGCCTAGATGAGTGAGGCCGGTGCCAGAAACCAAGCAACGCGCCGGCTCGTCAGGATGGTCAATTGCCGGCAGAATGTGCCATTCGGAACTGCCACTATGGATCGCGTCATAATCCAATAAATCTTGCGTTGCCCTTTGTCGTGCAGCGTCGGACAGTTTTGTCCCGGCCAAAATAGCTGCATCGGCCAGAGCATAAATTGAGGAAACCTCGCCTAGCAGCCGTAAATGTGGCTCCTCGACCAACGCCACGCGACGCTCATGGCCCTTCTGGATTTGAATCAGGCGTGTCATGCTGTGTACGCGAGGTTCACTCCGTTATCTCAAATTTCTCGAGTGTTTTTTCATTGATCGTTAGTCCCAGCCCGGGAATACTTTCGTCCAGATCGATGAATCCGTCCTTGGCCCGTGGCTCTCCGTTGAAGATATACCAAAATAATTCATTCCCCACTTCAACATCCACAACCGGGAAATATTCCGCCATCGGAGAATTCAAACTGGCCATGACCACGTGATAGTTATGCATTTGACCGGCATGAGGGATCACGGGCACAGAATATGCTTCTGCCAATGCAGCGATTTTGCGAGCTTGCGTAATCCCACCGACTCGATTGGTATCGAACTGAATGTAGTCGACAGCATGGGCCTCCAACAAATCGCGAAAGCCAAATAAAGTAAATTCGTGCTCGCCGCCAGCGATAGGGATTCGCCCATACGATTTCAACTCGGCATAACCATGAATGTCGTCGGGAATAACTGGTTCTTCGAGCCATCGCAGATGAAAGGGTTCAAGCAACGGCAGCATGCGCTTGGCATAGTCGAGAGTCCACCCCATGTATGCGTCGGCCATGACATCTATTCCATCGCCGACAGCGCTTCGAACGGTGCGAACCAGATCGATGTTACGCTGCATACCGGCGGCACCATCCACCGGTCCCCAACCAAAACGCAGCTTCATGGCCTGGTAGCCTTCATCTTTGTAACGCTTGGCTTCCGCAGCCAGCTCGCCTAGCTCAACGCTATATAGACGGCTCGCGTAAACAGGAATCCGTGGCTTGGTTTTGCCACCCAGCAGACGGTAAACGGGCTGCTTTGCCGACTTGCCAAGGATGTCCCATAGCGCAATGTCGATCGCGCTGATGGCCGTCATCCCGATACCTTTGCGTCCGAACGCCATCGTCTTGCGATACATGTGCTGCCACAGGAACTCGAGGTCCCAGGGATCTGCACCAATGAGGAGAGGCTTCAGATGTAGATCGATGACCTGCTTGGTAACTTGAGGAGCGAGCGCCGCATTTCCGGTCCCTACATGGCCATCGTCAGTGAAAATTTCAACGATAAGCCAGCCGTGGAACGTGAACGTCGACATGGACGCTGCAGGAAGAGCCAACAGATCCATCGGATTGGTACAAAAATGCGGGGGAAGCGGAACTGTCTTACCCCTCCAGCGTACCACGCGAGTACGAATTTCCTTGATCTTCAAAGTGCAGCCTCATAGCGAAGTCTTGGTTCTAAAGTAAGCAGGCGAACGGACGGGACCGCGACGAGAATTACCAGAAATGCGATCACATGAAATGTCCCAGCCAGCGTGAACACTAATCCATATCCGAATCCATGGTCCAGCAAGTATCCCACCAGTTGTCCGAATGCAATTCCACCCATCGCGCCGCCGAAGCCTACCAGTCCAGCCACTGCCCCGACGACATCGCTCGGGAACAAATCCGTAGGCAACACCATGACTAGCGTGGACCAGGATTGCTGCCCGAAATATGCCAGGCTGAATATCGCTATGGCCCAGGCCACTCGCACATGAGGCACCAGCAGGATAAACGGCATGAGAGAAGCGCTAAGTCCGAGTGCAAGCTTTCGCGCGGTTCCCACGGAAAATCGCCGCTGGACAAGATAGCTGGAGAAGCCTCCACCTACTAAGCAACCAATTCCAGATGCAGCATAAGGAATCCACGCTAAAGTACCGACGGCTTTGATGTCGAAGCCACGCGCGTCGTAAAGATATTTTGGCAACCAGAAAAGATAAAAATACCACGCGGCATCGCTCAGGAATTTCGCCATCACTAAACCCCAGGCCTCGCGCACTCGAAGCAACTCAATCCAGGATATTTTTCTTGCAGAAACTGCAGCCGCCACCAGGGATTGCATTTGGGAGCGTTCCCCAGTGCTCAACTTCGGGTGTTGTTCAGGAGGGAAATAGGCGAGCCTCCACCAGACAGTCCAGAGCAGGCCGATCGATCCGGTGAGGAAGAAAATCCAGCGCCAGTTTGCGAACGCCAGAGCAAGCGCAATCAAGGGAGGCGCCAGCAGCGCCCCCACCGCAGTGCCGGCATTGATAATGCCCATGCCCGTCGCCCGTTCATTCACCGGAAACCATTCTGCGACGACACGTGTGGCCGCAGGAAACCCGCCGCCCTCACCCATCCCGAGCAAAAATCGGCTCACCGCTAACATGGCAAAACTGATCGCCAACCCGTGACTGAGACATGCAAATGACCAAAACAGCATGATCACGGTAAATCCGAGACGAGTCCCCAGAACGTCGACTAGTTTGCCGCCCCCGGCGTACATGAAAGCATAGGAAAATAAAAAGGCCGACTGCAAATAAGAAAACTGCTGATTGGAAAGCGGGATGTCTCTGGTGATCGCTTGGATCGCAACCGGAAGGGTCTGTCGGTCCAAATAGCTGATGGCAATCGCGGCACTGACCAGAACCGCGATTCGCCAACGCAGCACTCAGCGCTCCTTGTAAGAATTGGCCAACAGCAAACGTTTACCCGAGGTATTCTATCCTACGTAGGCTGCTTGGGTTTTGAAATGCTCGATTGAGGTGCATGGTGAAATTGACAGGGAAGTCGATCATCGGTTTTCGCGAAGATGCCGCCAACAGAGAGGTTTTCCATGCCACAAATCCGCGAACTGGCGAGCGGCTCGCTCAGGGTTTTTATTCAGCCACGCATCAGGATGTCGATTCTGCCGCCAAGCTGGCACACGAAGCATTTGAAGTTTACGGACGCACTTCCGGCCACGACAAAGCCGCATTCCTCCGCACGATTGCAACAAACATTGAAGCGAATGCTTCCGAAATAATCGAACGGGCTGAACAGGAAACCGCTCTTCCGAAAGCCCGGTTGCAGGGCGAGGTCGGGCGGACTTGCGGACAGCTTCGGCTGTTCGCTCAAGTCGTGGAAGAAGGCTCGTGGACCACGGCACGAATCGACCGTGCTGATTCGGATCGCAAACCTGCTCCCAAGCCGGACCTGCGCTCCATGTTGCGTCCTCTGGGCCCGGTAGTTGTGTTTGGTGCGAGCAATTTTCCGCTGGCATTCTCTGTCGCGGGCGGAGACACGGCTTCGGCCCTGGCCGGGGGAAATCCGGTCATGGTTAAAGCGCACGCAGCCCATCCCGGTACCAGCGAACTTGTGGGTCAGTCATTACGCGATGCGGTCCGGGAATGCAATTTGCCGAAAGGAGTATTTTCGCTGCTCTTCGACAGCGGCAATCAGGTCGGCACGGCTTTGGTGAAGCATCCTCTAATCAAGGCGGGCGGCTTCACCGGGTCACGAAACGCCGGGAAAATACTGATGAATCTTGCGGCCGCTCGCCCCGAGCCCATTCCGTTCTATGCCGAAATGAGCAGCACCAACCCCGTATTCATTCTGCCCGAAGCCTTGCGGCAACACGCCGAGGGCATCGCCACCGGATTGCACATTTCATTTACCTTGGGCGCGGGCCAGTTTTGCACCAAACCTGGAATGGTCTTTCTTCCGGAGGGAGAGGATGCGTCTAGCTTTCTCACGCAATTGCAAAAAGCGGTTGGCGGATCGGCACCGTTCCACTTGCTGACCGGTGCCATCCGATCTTCTTATAGTGCGGGTCTCATCGCTCGTAAGGCGAAGCAAAACGTGAAACTTCTGGCCGAGAATCAACCATCCACTAGTGATGCCGAGCAAAGCGTTGGCGCGGCCCTGTTCGAGACCGATGTCCAATCTCTTCTAAAAGACCCGGAATTGGCTGAAGAAGTCTTCGGCCCGGCCACACTGCTGGTCCGTCACTCGAATCGCGACGAACTGCTGGAAGCGGCGCGCACGTTGGAAGGCCATCTGACCGCGACCATTCATGGCACAGAGCAAGATCTGACCGACTTCAGCGATTTGATTGCTATTCTCGAGACTAAAGTTGGGCGCATTGTTTTGAATGGCTTTCCAACTGGTGTGGAAGTTTCGCATGCGATGGTTCATGGTGGCCCCTATCCCGCAACCTCCGATGGACGCTCGACGTCGGTGGGTAGCCAGGCGATTTTTCGTTTTTCTCGCCCGGTCTGCTATCAGGGATTTCCAGACTCCGCCTTGCCTGAAGAGTTGAAAGATGCGAATCCTTTGGGCATCTGGCGGATGGTCGACGGAGAAATGACGAGAGAGCCAATCTCCCGGACGCGGTTGAAAGTCGCTGGGTAGAATCTCTTGCGATGGAATGTTCAACCATCGGTTAAATGGAGCTCTTTTGGGCCAGAACTTCGACGCTTTAATTCTCGGCGGTGGCGCTGCCGGTTTGATGTGTGCGATCGAAGCCGGCAAACGGGGACGGCGAGTGGCTATCCTCGAACGCGCTGAACGGCTAGGAAAGAAAATTCTCATTTCCGGCGGCGGCCGCTGCAACTTCACTAACATTCATTGCTCGCCGGAAAACTTTATTTCGGCCAATCTGCATTTCGCCAAGTCAGCACTTGCGCGTTACACTCCTGCGGATTTTCTGGCACTGGTCGAAAAGCACGAAATTCCTTACCACGAAAAAACTCTGGGTCAGCTTTTTTGTGATCGGTCCGCTCAGGACATTTTAGGTATGCTCGAAAAGGAATGCCGCGAGGCTGGAGTGCAGATCTTTTCGAATGCTGCGATCCAGGAAGTAACGCGTACCACGGAGTTTGTTGCCCGAACCGCGGACCAGGAATTTCACGCTCCGGTTCTGGTCGTCGCGACGGGGGGATTGTCGATTCCAAAGATGGGGGCGAGTGGGTTGGGCTACGATCTGGCGCGGCAATTCGGATTGGCGATTTGTGAATCTCGTCCGGCGCTGGTGCCGCTATTGTTCGGAGCGGAGGATTGTCAACGGTATGCCGATCTGGCGGGAGTGTCCGCTGAAGTCGTTGCATCGTGTGACGGCCAACACTTTCGGGAAAAGATGTTGCTCACGCATCGCGGGCTCAGTGGGCCCGCAATTTTGCAGATTTCGTCCTACTGGAAAAAGCCGCAGCCCATTGTCATCGATTTGGTACCAGGTCATGAGGTCACGACAGCACTGCTCGAATCGAATGTTCCGCGAAACATCGCGTCTCTTCGAGCGGCGATGCAGACAGTCCTCCCCAATCGCCTAGCCAATCGCTGGTTGGACAGTCATGCACCAACCGCCTGGACAAACTCCGCCCTTAAGGGAGTGGAACGCCAGATACACGAGTGGGCCGTGACTCCAGCGGGTACGGAAGGTTACGGGAAAGCTGAGGTTACGGCGGGAGGGGTCGACACCGACGAATTGTCGGCCAAGACGATGGAGAGCCGGAAAGTGCCCGGACTATTTTTTATCGGAGAGGTGGTGGATGTAACTGGACAACTGGGCGGATTTAATTTTCAGTGGGCTTGGGCATCCGGCGCATGCGCGGGACGTGCGGTGTAAAACTAAACAGTGCCGGACGAGGACATCGGGCGACTCTGCAGTGGAGCGCTTTTTACGCCGGAGACGCTGCTGGCTCTGGGGCCACCAGCGGGGTAGATACCGACTCCCACTTCATTTCCGCGGCCTTCAATCTGGGATGGGAGACTAGCAAGTGCCAGATCACGGCTTGGAACGATTCCGTATGAGGAGTAACGGTCTCGGGGTTCACAGTTGGAACAATGATGCAGGCGTCAGCGACCTGGGCGGTGAATCCGCCGTCGCGGCCCACAATGCCACAGATTTTGGCACCAACCTCTTTGGCGTATTGCAGCGCACTGACCAGGTTGGCACTGATCTTGCGTACGGCATCACCGCCGCCTACGGAGAAGACAAACACTGCGTCTTGCCGCCGCAAATGGCTGCCTTGCAGCCAATTTCGGTAGGAAGTGTCCCAGCCGTCATCGTTAATGCGCGCCGTTAACTCGGACACGTTGTCTGTGGGTGCGTAGCACTCGATACCGGCAATTTTCCGAAAATCATTGACCGCGTGCGAAGCATGACCCGCACCACCGCCAACCCCCAGAAAGAAAATACGTCCACCCTGTTGCCGGACTTCCAGCAAAATGTCCAGCATCCGATCCACTCTTGAATGGTTTAGCTGACGGAGAATCTGAATCGCTTCGTCAAAATATGCGGACGTATAGTTCATTTTCGATCTCCTGGAAAAGAAAACAAGAATTAGCAGGTGGGCTGAAACGAAGCATACTCTTGGGTCGCGAAGTGTGCACGCAATGGTCCAGCCATTTCGGGATCTTTGAGCGCGAATGCAATTGTGGCTTCAAGAAAGCCGAGCGGACTGCCACAGTCGTAGTGCCGGCCTTCGAAGCGATAGGCATACAGTGGCACGGTGCCGCAACACAAGGAAAGAGAATCAGTAAGTTGCAACTCGCCTCCGAGCGCAGGGCGAGTTTGCTCAATGGCGGGAAATATCTCTGGTTGCAGAATGTAGCGGCCAAAAATCCCGTGCCGCGAGGACGTTGTTGCTGGTCGTGGACGTTCGCTCAATGATGTCACTTGCAGGGTGCGATGGTTACAACACGCATCTGGAATGGAAGCGATATCCACAATCCCGAATCGTTCTACTTGAGAAGCCTCCACAGTCTGGGTGGCAACGATGCAGCCTGGGTGCTTTTCATGGCAAGCCAATAGCTGACGCAGGCAAGGAAGTGAGGAATCAATCAGAGCGTCCGGCAGTATCACAGCAAACGCTTCACCCCCGATCAGAGGCCGCGCACAGCGGATGGCGTCGGCCAGCCCTAAAAGTCTTTCTTGCCATACAATCTGGATCTCGGCGAGATTCGAGAGCTGGCGCAGCAACTCCGCATCTTCGTTCCTGCTGTGTTGCGAAAGGATGGCCTCCAAGGGAAGATTTCGCTGGAAATACTCGGCAATCAAATTCTTGCGCCGGCTGAGTACCAAAACCACGGTTTCCATCCCGCTCGCCGCTGCTTCCTCCACCGCATATTGGATCAGAGGCTTCCCGGCTACCGGCAACAATTCTTTGGGCACAACCTTGGTGGCGGGGAGGAACCGGGTCCCTAAGCCAGCCGCGGGAATGACGACTTTGCGTATGCTGGAGCTCATCCCATCCTTCGGGCCGCAACTACGGTCGAGTACCCGAGGACCGTCCGGCCGAGTGAGGCGAAATACAGAAACTCGGATGCGGCGTGCAGGGCCGTTTTGGCCACGTTCTTCCAGACGTCCTGATTCAGAATGACGGGCGCGTTGCGCAGTTCCAGCATCTGGAAACCGCACGTCTCCACTAATCGTGAAATCGTTTTAGGTTCAAAAGAACAAAGATGGGCAGGTGGATCGAATCCCACCAGCGGATGTTTGCGGGTATTCATCCAGAAGGGGTCCGAGAAGCCGAGTTTCTTTCTAGAAGCGCCAATCAGGGCATGAAGCCGGGCGTCAGGGACTGCCAGCACGATCAGGCCGCCTTCGACCAACAACTCGCGCAACCGCATGAGCACATCCTTGGGATCGGGGACATGCTCAATCACGTTGAGCACGGTAATCACATGGAAATCGCGACGGGTGGGAGCGGCCAGAAATTCCTCCACCGTCCCCGTATAAGTGTCGATACCGTTGGCGGCGCGGGCGAACTCGCTGTTCTTGGGGGAAGGCTCCACGCCGTATACCGAGAACCCGGCCCCCCGCATGGCGATGAGAAAGTTTCCCCGCGAGCTCCCCACATCCAGCACCGAACCTTGCTGCCGGAATTGCATTACAAAATTGCGCATGGAACGATCGAAGCGTTCTTCGCCATCGCCTCTCCATGTGCTTTCAAGGTCGAAGCCGGCATAAAAATCACGCAGCTCTCTTTCGGTGGGTTGGGGGTTTACATAACGTAATCCGCAGTCGAGACACTCCACAATACGATGTCCCCGCCCTTGCAGATATTCGGAAAAATGAGGGCTGTCACAGATACGGCAGCCGACACTTGTACGTCCGCTTTCCATTCTCAACAACTGCGGTGCAGCCATATCAGTCTCTCCTTCTGGATTTCTGACTAGGTTTCGGAAGCTTCTTGCGCTGAGATCGAATCTCTTTTCCGATGAGCAATGCGGCTTCCCATAAATCTTTGGCAACCAGTGCGGGCCGCAGGCTGCGGGGATGAATAAACTTTTCGTGCTCGCACTTCCATTGGCCCACGAAGATGGTCCGGCAGCCGGCCCGGGCTCCGGCTTCGATGTCAGTGAGCCCATCCCCGACCATGTAAGAGTCGTGCAAGCTCAGACCCAGATCGCGGGCGGCGCCGGTCAGCATTCCGGTCCCGGGCTTGCGGCAACGGCAGCGCCGGCGCAAAGTTTCCCCCACCGCCTGCGGATGATGAAGGCAATAGTAGATGGCATCAATTCGTGCTCCAGACAGTCGCAGTGTGGCCTGCAATTTCTTTTCAAACAGACGAAGGGTCGTCGCGTTAAAGTGTCCTTTAGCAATTCCCGGTTGGTTGGAAACCATCACCACACGCAGCCCTAGCTGGTTAAGCAGGCGAATCGCCTTGGGCACGCGCGGCAACACGCGAAACTGGGCGACCGTGAATGGCGAGTCTACAATGCCCGCATCCCGGTGGTAGATGAGTGGATTGATGACCCCGTCCCGATCGAGAAAAACTGCACGCTGGTTGGGCATGGTTCCGTTGGAGCGCTTCATTGATGAGAGATGAGTTCAAGAAGTGAAACCTGCCGGTGGGCGAAAGAATCAGGCCTGGGCTGACATGGCTGCGGCCGCTGCCGTCCGCACATGCTGGTTTCTTTCTTGGCGATGGATGTGGGCCAGGCGTCCGTCTCGCGACAACATGTCAAAAACCACTTTGCTGCCTTCAAACTCGAAACGGAAATTCAGTTCGCGAAGTCCGGCATGGCGCATGGCCTCGCGCAGACGGGGTTTGTTCTCTTCGCAGTAAAGCATCAGGAAACCTCCACCCCCGGCCCCGCAAATCTTTCCTCCCAGGGCGCCATTCTGTTTGGCCAGGGCATACCAGTCGTCGATCTGCCGGTTGCTGATGCTGGTGGACAATCTTTTCTTGGTCTGCCAGTGAATATCCAGCAGCTCGCCAAAGCGCCGCAAATGTCCGTGCACGATGGCATCACGAATGTCGATGCCAATGTGTTTGATCTCGCACAGGCTTTCCACCACACCGCTGGTTTTCTTTCTGGTTGCGCTGTCCTGTTTTTCCAGAATATTGACCGTGTCGTGGGTGGCCCCGGTATAGAACAGCAGCATGTTGTTCTCCAGAGACTCCAGCAGTTCCGTGGGCAGGCAGAGACGAGTGGCTGTGACCCGGCCATCTTTCGCGATTTCGAGCGTAGTAAGGCCGCCCAATGCCGCCATGTACTGGTCCTGCTTGCCGATGGGTTTTTGCAGCCGTTCCAGTTCGATGCAGCAAGCTTCTTCCGCCAGGCGCTCGGAACTGGTGGGCGACTGGGTCAGGGTGTGCATGGCGTTCAACAGTCCGATCAGATAGCAACTCGACGAGCCCAGACCGGTGCCTGCAGGGACGTCCGCCATGGAAACGATCTCGATGCCGTTGTCGATGTGAAAAAAACGCAGCGCCTCGCGCGCCAGCGTGTGCTGCACATCGTCCACATGGCGGACCAGTTCGGTGCGGTTGTATTGCACCCGGATGGTGTCCTCGAGAATGGGCGTGTTTACATTGAGATACATGTATTTGTCGATGGCCACGGCCAGAATGAATCCTTCATGTTCGCGATAGAAAGATGGAAGGTCGGTGCCACCACCGCCCAGAGTGACGCGGAATGGGGTCTTGGTAATAATCATGCTGTGCTCCTTGCGAGTTCGATTGCCGGTGCGACTTCGACCCAGGCTTGCTGACGGGAACTTTGATACGCCGCTTCCACTAGTTCCAGAGCGCGCAGGCTGTCGGCCGCGCCCCCCATGGGCTGCCGGTAAGTTTCCAGGGCGCCGAGGAAATCCTTCCACTCGCGGTCCCAGGAATGGTCGAGCGGCGGGAATTCAAACACTTGTTCCTCGGGGCGGCTGTGGTCGGACTTACGTTTTCCCCAGACCAGCCGCTGCGGCCCGTAGTGACCATCGCGCCCGGTGAGATGCAAATAGCCGTCGCGCCCGAAAATTTCCAGAGAAAAAACGTTGACCCACTGGGTCCAACTGACATGAATCTGTGCCGTCTGGGAGTCTTGCGTTTTGAGCAGAAGGAAACAGTTGTCTTCCACTTCGGGGAAATCCCAGAAGCAGCGCGAGGTTTGGGCCAGCACTCGTACTGGCTCGCCCAGCAGATAACGCACCAGATCAAGAATATGGATGCCCTGTTCGAGCAACACTCCGCCGCCGGAAAGGTCCTGGTCGGTGCACCAGTGTTTTTCATATCCCGGACGCCCGCCGTGTCCGTAGCGGCAGCGCAAGAAATAGAGTGGGCCCAACGCACCACTTTGCAGCAGTTCCTTGGCGGCGCGAACATGCGCCATGTAACGATAGTTGAAGCCTGTCTTGAGCAGGCACTTGCCCGCGGCTGCGGCGTCGATCACTTCTCGGGCTTCCGCTACCGATCGGGCCAGGGGTTTTTCGCAGAGCACATGTTTCCCCGCCCGGAGTGCGCTCTTGGCTGCCTCGGCATGGAATTTTGTGGGGGTGCTGACCACGACTACGCCGACCTCCGGTGACTGCGCGGCGGCCCG
This sequence comes from Terriglobia bacterium, assembly GCA_963723765.1. GTDB lineage: Bacteria > Acidobacteriota > Terriglobia > Terriglobales > Acidobacteriaceae > DATBAX01. Next base: position 406,942 of record CAVRSD010000003.1, read on the forward strand.
CCAATCGGTGGTGGCTTCGGCTCCCGCCGGTTCCGCCAACTCCTGAGCGTGAGATTTGTCCACATCCGCCACGATCCGTATCCGGGCTCCCGGGCAGCGCTGGATGACCCCGGCCCTGATGCGGCCCACGTGACCCGCGCCGATGATGGCAACTCCCAGCATGATTGAGTCCAGCTTGATTTAATCCAGCTTGATTTAGTCCAGCAAGCCTAGCCCAGCGCGATCCGGCGCAAAGTCCCAGCCTCGCCGTGCATGATCTCCGCGATGCGTTTGTCATCGAGCCCCGACCAATCGTCATGGACGGCACTGATTAGTCTGCCGCTGAGCCCATTGGCGCGGTCTGAAATCAGAAACAGCGCCAAGGTAGCGGCGAGTTGTGGAGACACGCCGCCGCTCTCCTCCATTTTTTTCAGGTCGGCGATAGTTTGTGGCCCGGCGGCTTCGGCGGACGAACGCATCTGTTGCCACATACGGCTACTGACGGGGCCGGGAGCGATGGTGTTGACGTCAATCCCGGATTCTCTCAACTCCTCGGCGAGACTCTCGGTGAAGCGCACCAGCGCCGCCTTGCTGGCGCTGTAGGCGGTAAAGAAAGGCCGTGCATAGGCTGCGCCCCCGCCTGAAAAATGAATGATTTTGCCCCGGCCCTGCGCCAGCATGGTTGGCAACACTGCGCGGGTGAGATAGAAACTTCCCACAAGGTTGGTCTCGATTGCCTGTACCCAATCCTCGATCGACACTTGGGCAGTCGGTCCGATTGGCCCAAGAATCCCGGTGCAATTTACCAGCACATCGATTCCACCGAAGTGGGTGACGACTTGCCGCACGGCTGCTTCGGTATTTTCACGGCTGCGAATCTCCAGTGGAATCTGCAAAACACTTTGCCCGTTCCCGGAGTGGGGGAACTCTTCTGACTGCGGTTTTCGCGAATGATAGGTCAACGCCAGCCGGGCGCCTGCGGCATGAAGGGATTCGGCGACCGCCCTGCCAATCGCACCGGATGCGCCGGCGACTAAACAGATCCTATTGTTGAGTTGCATTTCTGGTGTTTGTCGGGAAAACTGGGCACGCTACCGGGCGAGGCTGACTGCTTCTTGAAAATAATGTGCTGTCTGACGGGCACCCTCGGCAATCGTAACGTTTCGGCGACCAGTCCAGAAGGCTGCTTCGCTTTGCGGATGTCAAGACAAATTCCGTCGATTTCACCCGGCCGCTTGGCCACATATTGAGGCTGCAATTCGGGACTGCCCAGCAATTCGCGGATGCGGGAAAATACTTCCTGATCGCTGGTAGGCACGCCGCTGGCGATGTTAAAGACCTCCCCATGACCACGCAAGAGCGCGGCCAGGTTGGCTTCCACCACATCGTCGATATAAATGTAATCGCGGACTTTACTGCCGTCGCCGTAGATGACCGGCTGAATGCCGGCCAGGATCTGTTCGCAAAAGATCGCGAATACCCCGGCTCCTCCCGCCGAACTTTGCCGCGGTCCATACACGTTTCCATAGCGCAATACTGCATAAGTCAATCCATACAAGTGGTTGAAGGTGTAGAGATAATGTTCCACCGTATGCTTGCTGATGCCATAGGGAGTAATGGGAAGAATGGGTGCGTCCTCGGAGACGGGAAGCTGTTTGGGCTCGCCATAGGCCGCGCCGGCGGTCGAAATGTAAATGAAGTGGCGAGTCCTCGCGGCCACGGCTTCTTCCAGTAAGTTCAAGGAGCCTAGAATATTTACCCGCGCATCGAACACCGGCTCGCGCACTCCTCGGCGCACATCCATTTGCGCAGCATGATGGTTCACCACTTCGGGTTGGAACCCGGAAAAAACACTCTTTACGAATCCCCGGTCTTCGATGTCACCCTCATAGAACTGCACCCGGCCATTCAGGTTGCGGCGGGAGCCGCGCTCAAGGTCATCGAGCACGGCAACTTCATGTCCCCGGTCGACATAGGCGTCGACCACGTGAGAGCCGATAAATCCCGCGCCTCCGGTCACCAAGATCTTCATTTAGGCCTGATCCTTAATGTGTCCAATCCCTAATCTCAAATGTTTGCTTTTTAATATGCGCCATCCGCACGCAGGACTTTCCACACGGTTTTCGCCATGATGATCAAATCGAACCCCAGCGACCAATGATCGATGTAGAACATGTCCATCTCGACCCGCTCCTCGTAAGTAGTTCTTTGTCGTCCCGTGACCTGCCAATGACCCGTCATCCCAGGCTTGACCGAGAGCAACTTGGGCAGCAGATCACCATAGCGTGGGACTTCTTCCTGAGAAATCACGCGCGGTCCGACAAAAGTCAGCCGTCCGGCAAGCAGGCTGAAGAACTGAGGGAATTCGTCGAGGCTATACTTTCTCAATACGCGCCCTACGCGCAATACCCGGGGGTCATGCTCCAACTTGTATTTGTGATCGAATTGCCGCTTGAGCGAAGGACTGTTGCGCAGCACCTGATCTGCGCCCACCACCATGGTTCGAAATTTCAGGTAGTAATTGATCGAGCCATCGCAATCCACAAATTCCCGGCGGTGAAACACCGGCCCGCGATCTTCGTATTTCAGCAGCAGGGCGATCACCGGAGTGATGAACAGCGTGAGTGCACTTCCGAGCAGTCCGATCATCGGATCGAGCATCTGCTTGACCGTTCTTTGCCAGCCATCCCCTCGCCGGTTTGACGCAAGGATGAGGGGCAAGGGAAGAGGCAGGGGAAGTGGCGTGGTGTCCGCTGCGGGGGTTGGGACCGCAGTGGTCATGGTTGCGACCATAGCACTTTCCCCACCAGAGCCGAGACCAGCTGGTTTCCTCCCTGTACGCTTTCCCGCTGTGTGGTCTCTTTTTGCACCAAGCGCACTACGCCACTTTTTTTCATTTCGGCATAAGCCGGAGCAAAGTAGTCGTCGGTATCTCCGATGGTGTCCAGCCAGCCGAGGTAATCAGCGAAAATTTCATCCAGGCCTTTGCTCGGTTTCCAACCCAGTCGGCTGAGTTTGGAAATCCCCGAGACCGTGTGCCTCACGTCCCCCACACGGTATACGCCTGGTACTTCGGGTTCGATACCTACCCCCATTTTGCGCGCCAGCACCTGAGCATATTCGAGCACTGTGGTGCTCTCGCCGGTGCCGACGTTGTAGGCCTGGTAGTTGGTTCGGGGCTCGTCCATGGCCAGCAAATTGGCCCGAACTACATCTTCGATGTGCACATAGTCGCGTTGTTGCCGCCCATCTTCGTAAACCACTGGCGCTTGCCCGCGGCGCAGCGTGCGGGTGAAGATGCGGCATATGCCGGAGTAGGCGTTGTAAAAAGATTGCCGCGCGCCCTGGGTGATCGAATAACGCAGCGCCACCGCCGGGACCCCCACCCTGCGGCCGAGTTGCATGGCCACCAGTTCCTGGAAATATTTGGTCAAGCCGTAAGGCGTTACCGGATGCGTATGCTCTTCTTCCAGAGGCAGTGGCTGCAGCTCCTGAAAACACTGGGGGCAGCTTGCGTTCCACGCCCCGGCATCGAGGTCAGAAATGCGGCGCGCCTGCGGCATCTGCAAGCCATGTTCAGGACAGCGATATTGGCCTTCTCCGTAGACCGACTGCGACGACGAAAGAATGAAGCGCTCGACCGGCAGCCGCCGTTCCTGGATGACCTCGAAAATCAGCGCCGTGCCGGTAACGTTTGAATCGAAGAACTTGCTGTAGTCGCACATGTAATCCTGGTAGGCGGCAGCATGGAAGACGATATTGACTCCCTCGAGCGCGCGCTCCAGCACCCGCTTGTCGCGCACGTCGCCCGATAGAAACTCGAGCTCGCGGCTGAGGTAAGCGGGACGTCCCCGGGGATGCACCCGGGGCTCGAGGTTGTCGACCACGCGGACATCGCAGCCGCGCGTGAGCAAGGCATCAGAAATGTGGGAGCCAATGAAGCCGGCTCCTCCCGTGACCAGAGCTTTCATCGTGAGTGTTCTCCCCCGTAATGTGCTTGTGCCAGCAGGGCTGGCCCGATCTCCGTATCGGCGGGCGTCATTGCGCAAGTGTTACCTTGCGTGGTTCGGCGCTGGGTGGCATGGATCGTGCCATCCACGCGCGCGTCCTGGTAAATCAACTCTGCCAGTTGCAGGGTTTTCCAGCCATCGCGCCCGTCACTTTGTGGAGAGCGGCCGTGCCGGATGCAATCCACAAAATCCTGCCACTCGTGCGCCAGCGACTGATCGGGGCCGGGATACTCGAAGCGTTGTTCTTCCGGGGCGGTCCCTAAGGCGCGACGGGTTCCCCAAGCCAGGCATTCAGTCCCGTAATGCCCGCCCAATCCGGAAACCGTTAGATACCCCGTTTCGCCAAACGCTTCAAAGACGAAAGTGTTTTTCCAGTTCGTCCAACTGGCATGCAGAGAAGCCACGCAGCCAGCCTCATTGTGCAGCAAGGCGAAAATGTTGTCTTCGAGGGGAGCGATGGGCCAGAAGGCGGTGGTCATATATGCTTTAACTTGGAAAAAGTCACCGCCAAACCAGCGGAACAGATCGAGCGCATGCACTCCTTGATCGAGCAGCTGGCCGCCGCCAGCTACCTCGCTCTGTGTCCGCCACTCCTGGTTGTAACCGGCTCGCCCCCCATGTCCATACACGCAGCGCAGGAAGTGGAGACGGCCAATCGCTCCCTGCCGGAACAAGGCGTGGGATTTCTCGAGAGCAGGATGATAGCGATGGTTGTAGCCCACCTTAAGGCATAAGTGTTTTCGTTCTGCGGCCTCGACCGCGGGCAAAGCTTCGGCAGCATTTCTGGCAAAGGGTTTTTCGCAGAGTACGTGCTTGCCAGCATTGAGCGCGGCTTCGGCAATCCTGGGAAGGAATCGAGTGGAGGTCGATACGATTACCGCGTCGACGTCCTCGCACGACAGAATGTCTTTCCAATCCTGCGTGTGATCGCAGTCATTGGCTTTTCCCACCTCCCGGGTGCGTTCCTCCCGTGTGTCGGCGACGATACAAAGTCGCGAGTTGGGATCGGCGGTGATCGCTTGTACTCGCTTGCAACCGAAGTGCCCCAGACCGATGATGGCGACTCCAAGTTTGGTTGCGCTGGACAAGGGCTAGGGTTTACAGGGAAAGAGAAACCGATTTTGTGGGCAACGATTCCGCGGAAACCGGAATTCGCTCGGTGCGCTGCCATGCATGATCGTATTTGCGGCGTGGCCAGCGCCCGAGTGCCTGAGCAATAGCGAGATTGGCAAATAGAAAATAAAAGGGGAGGTAGAAAATCTTGATTCGCAAATCGCGGCGAGCCAGTAAGAACCCAACCGTCGCCAGCGCGTAGAACAGCACTTGCAACCCTGTGACCACTCGGTAGAACGGATAGCCAACAGCCAGCAGCGACGTAGCGAGCAACATGGCCACCATGGCGATGGGTACCGTCATGCGCAGTAAGTGATGCGAAACATATTGCCACCATACCGGACTGCGCCAGGGCAGAAGGAGGCTGGGCAACAGGACCAGAGTCAAGAGAAACGAAACATGGGCGCGGGTTTTGCGCTCGAATTCAATTCGCATATTTGCTGCCGCCGGAGTGTAGGCAATGGCATTCGGTTCGAAGACCACGCGCAGTCGGGTGTTAGCGATGATCTTCATGGGAATATAAAAATCCTCACCTACTTTTTCCACGCGGGGAAAAATCGAACGCCGCACCGCATAAAGCTGCCCATGCGCCCCCAGGCAAGAATGCACCCGGCTTTCATAAAGTTTGATCCACGATTCATAACGCCAATACCAGCCCTCACCCGCGCCCTGGGGAACGCCTGCCTGCACGATGCATAAGCGTTGTCCGGTGACGCAACCCACTTGCGGGTCGGCGAAATGCCGGACCAAGTTTCTGACCGAGCCGGGGTCGAGCAATACGTGGGCGTCGGTCATGACCATAATTTCACCGTCCGCTACCGGAGCCAGAGAGTTCAGCATGTCTTGTTTACCCAAGCGCTGAGAAAAATCCACGACCTCGACGCCTCGTCCACCAAACTGGCCCGCAATTTCTACCGTGCGGTCGATGGAGCCATCAGAGGCGACCACAATCCGCAAAAGCTGTGGAGGATAATCCAGTTGCAAGGTGTTCTCCAGCTTATGAGCAATCCATTGTTCTTCATTGTGCGCCGGGATAATCAGGGTTAACAGCGGGCAATATTCCTCGCGCTGTTTATGGATCGTTTCCGTCCAATCCAGATGGCCAAAGAACCTTGCCCGCAGATAAATTCCGACGGGATAGCCAGCATAGACATAAAGGATAAGCATGAGCGACGTCCAGAAGACGAGTTGAAGCAATATTCCGTTCATGCCACCTCTTGCGCGTTGGGGAGCCGGCCGCCGGGTGAGCTTTCGTTTCCCAGGATGCCGCGTGCCGAAAGAGCCAGAGCCGTACCTTCAATATGCATAATCGGCTGTTGTTTCGCCAGAATGCGCAGCGCTCGCATCACGTCCCGTGAGTTGCCGAAATCGTGCCACAGGACCACCCCGCTCTTGGCCAGTAGTTCGAAGGCATGGTACGAGTCACTCATGACGTAATCGAATATATGGCAAGCGTCAATAAGTACCAGGTCCATAGTCCCGGTATACGGCTGATAATTGAAGCCGAGCGAGTCCCCGAAGAGTTGGTGGATCCGGTTATCGGAATTGAATTGCCGATAGTATTGTCCGATGTGCGCCTCGGGTTGGAGCAAAGCCAAGTCCCTCTCCGCATATCCGCGCAGACCGCTCGCCACCTCGCGCGGCAGGTCTAGAGTGTAAATTTCCGCATCGCAGTTCAGCGCCACATGCGCAGTCGTGACCCCGTGGAAAGTGCCTAACTCAAAGATCCGGCGTGGTCGCAGCCAATGCACCACGCGCAGCAGGGCGTAAAGATCCTGTGCAGACATGCCCCCGTAACCGGCGGTGAGTGACAACAAATGAATGGGGTCCTTGGTCGGCGGCAGTTGCTCAAGTTCTAGGCTGCCAATTCCAGGATGGAACAGCATGTCGCTCGCCCGGCGGAATTCCGCCATCATTTTCCGGAAACGTCGTGGCGCAATCACCCCATCGACCAGTGCCCTTTGCCAAACCGTGCCCACCGTGGTGATGCAATCGCGGATGCGCAATTCGCTCAAGCCGCCTGCCGTCGTTTTGCAAAAAGTAACCCGGCCGCGGTGCCCACCAAGGGCGAGAGCGTGAACTGGAAAAATACCGGCTCGGTGAACATGGTCAACAGCAACACAGATAACAAGCAGGTAGAGAGTGGGAGGGAAGCGCCTCCCATCCGCCGGAGGAGGGCGACGACAAACCAGCCAAATACCACACAGCCGGCCAGACCCATTTTTAATGCAACATAGGCCCAGCCGTTGTCTACAAAACCCTGTGTCAGGTCGCCGCGCAGGACACTCTGCCATTCGATTTCGGCTCCCATGCCACCCCCCAAGACCGGCGAGTTTTCCACGGCTGAGACGGCCACCCCTAGCTGCAGTCCCCGGTCCGCGATCGAACTGCTGTCCTGTGCTCCCTGGGGTACTATTTGTGCCAAGGTCGCGCTTCTTAGCGCATAGTCCAAAATGATTTCCACGTAAGGTGGTGCTAGGCTGGCCAAAACAATCGATCCTGCGAGGACGCATGACAGCCATCGGCGAATCCGGGAGGCGGTCGTAAATGCCCACATGATGGCCAGTGCCAGGGGGAACACTACGATGTTATGCCGCGCAATCAACAACAGCGGCACAGTGAACATCATGGCCGACGCCATCCACCATTTCCATCCGCCGCGAGCCAGGAAGAGAATGCCGGGAATTGCGACTTCGGTACTGAACGACGTGTTCTCTTTGTGAATGCCCAGCTCGCCGAATATCCAGGCGTAGTAAACCAGGAAAGCCAGAACGCAGGCCACTCCGTACTTCCTCAAATTTCGGAGAAAGAATTCCTCGTCTCCGCTCTCCTGGGCGAAGGCGAAATAAGCCACGAAAAGCAGTGATCCATAGAGTTGCCGGAAAACATAGCTGGGATCATTGCCGCGCATGAACCCATACACTGATGACGTCAAGACTACGATCAGAAATGTTCGCAACGACAACGGCAGCCTCAGCAGCAGGCTCCATCGCCCGCGAAAGACTGCTGCCACGGTGATAAGCAGGAGTCCAACCGCCCAGTAGATCAATTCACTCGCCTGCGGCCCGTCCACAAAACGCGCCGAAGTCGGCAAAAATACGTTACAGGCCATCAGAAACAAAGGCCCGATGGCAATCACTTCTTGAGGATGATGGTACACACGAATCGCCAGTCCCACGGCCAGCGCCATCACGAGCGCAGGCATTCCGCCCGTGACCGCCGCCGTCAGGACGAGGACAAACGCTAGAAATGTCCCCGCGATTTTAAAGGAGTCGGAGGGCAGCAGCAGCGATGGCGATAGCCCGCCCAACGGCAATCCTTGTGGGATGCTATCGTGGTGGGGAGTCACGCTTATTGAAGTCATGCGGAAGCCCGGACTTCTTTTCTTTTCCTGACCGCGCTTTCTTCGAGCACGCTGAATCGCTTCACGGACACGTCCTCCCAGCTAATCGGTTTCTTCCGCCAAACCAGCAATGCCCGCCGGTAGGGCGGTTGGGTGTCGTACTGGCGTACCCGAAGCAAGTAAAAGACCCCGGCAAAAATCCAAAGAAGATTGCGTTGATACAACGATGCCAGCCGCATCCACGCCGGACAATTTTCCGTGCCCTTGATTTCAGCCCCGGGCAGTAGTTCGCATATCTCTCTCCGGGTGGGATGTCCCTGTGCCAGATGTTCCCGCAGCCAGTCCGGAAATGTCCCACCCCGAGCCGCGATCTTTCGCGCCAGGCTGAGGTCAAAGTCGCGCGCCTGAAACACGCCATCTCCTGATTGGAGCGGGCAAGTCACAATGACTCCCCGTTTTGCCACCCGTTGCAGTTCCCGTAAGAAAGCCGCGCGCATGGCCCGGGGAAGATGCTCCACGGTATCGAGTGAAATTGCCACGTCGAAAGAATTGTCGGGGAACGGCAGACGGCAACCGTCCGCGCACACCCGCCAGGCCCGCCCGCCCCGACGGTCGCGCAACAGATCGGCAGAATAATCAACCAGGCAAATCTCACGGGCGTTTTTTGGTTCCTGCAGGGCCCACGCGATTCCTCCCCGGCTACCGCTTGCAACCTCGATGACTCGGGAACTTTTTCCGGCATCGATTTCACTGAGGACTTTGATCACCTGGGTATAACGCAGCCAGTAGTCGCAAGTCGGAGACAACAACGCAGCCAGCCATCCATAAGGCTGCCGGGGTCCGTGGCCCAGTGCGCCCAGAATTCTCATGCCCAGCGATTCCCAGGCTTCCCGCAATCCCGCATCCAGAACACGGATGGCGCCATATTTACGCAGGGTCGCCAGCAGGCCGCCGCGGCTGTGCAGAGCGGCACTGTATTTGCCAGTCATAATTTAACAGTCATGCTTTACCGGCCATGATGGGTGAGGCATCATGATTCGAAAAAGAAAACTGCTTACCGGCAAGTTGACGGTGCAGATTCCGGATGCGGGGAACCAGCAGTGCAAGGTAAGCCAGAGTTATTGGCACGGCCCCTGGAAACAGCGACAGACGAAGCAATCGGCATACTGCCACCGCAGAGACTCCCGCCAGCCCAGGTAACAGCAAGCCTGGAAGATAGTTCAGCCGAAGCAGTGGGCGGGTCTCTGCCCGGAACCAGAGGAAAGAAATAACCTGGGTCATGAACGCGGCGATAGCTGCTCCGTCGATCCCGAAAGGCCAGGTGAGGAGGGGGCACAGTACCATAAATACGGCAACCGTCCATGCCAGGACCCTGCGGAATTCCTGGTCGCGGTGAAAGGCTACCAGCACCCCAGTTCCCAGTAGATGGTTGACCACAAACAACAGCAACGTGATCTCAAAAATTCGAAACACCCACAACGCCGCAGAGTAATCAGGGCGGCGGAAAATCATTTGCAGAATTTCTTTGGCATAGGCAAAGGCCCAAGCAGCGCCAGGGAGAAAGAGCAGGGTCAGATCCGCATACGTGCGAGTCAGGCAAAGCCCAAAAGCTTGCAGGCCCTTCCCGCTATTGCTGCTCAGAAGCGGGAAGGCTCCTTGCACATAAAATGTTCCGAGCATGGCTAGAGCCAGGGGAGCACGATTGCCCGCCGCATAAACTCCCACGGCTTGCTCGCCTCGCAACAGCCGCACCCATATGACGTCCGTCCAAACCACAATGGTGATGAGCAGCGTGCCCCAGCCTAACGGCGCAGCTAATCGCAAAGTTTGACAGGAGCGTCGCAGCAAATGCACAGGCTCGGCGGAAGGCGCAACCCGCGCCGTCCTGTGTATCCACCCATATCCGACGATTGCTGCCAAGAGCGCGGAAGCACACAGTGCAGCCGGAACTGTCGTCACTCCTAGCCCAAGCTGGATGCCAGTCACAGTCAGGACCAGCCATCCCCCTTGCCAAAGAATGTTGAGCACAGCTGAAACTTCCTGCCGGTGTAGTCCCTGGAATGCCCAGTCGAACAACCCTGCCTGAATGACATTGCTCACACCGAAAAGCGCCACCAACCGCAACTCCAGTCGGCTCACTCCGGGTAGGAAGCCGAGGATGCCAAGAGCTAATCCCATTCCCAGCAGCGCCAGCACGAATTCCAGGCAGAAGATCTCAGCCAGGAGTCCAGACCAGACTTTGTCCGCTTTGGCCACCGCCCGGCTGCCATACACGTTCAAGCCGAAATTCGAAATCACTGACATGTAAGCGTTGATGGCGATGGCAAAGGAGAGCACGCCAAATTCAGAAATGGAAAAGTGACGGGCCACGTAGACCATCACCAGAAACTTCAGGCCTTGCGAAACCAAGCCTCCGCCCAAGGAAATGGCTGAACTGCGACCGAGAAGCGAAACCGAAGTTTCTCCGAGTTCTCTTGCTGCCGAACCAGCGGATGCAATGATTACGTTCGCCGCCACTCCGAGATCAGTTTCCCACTGGCTTGCACATTGAAACCACACAATAAGACGCGAAGGGCCGCGTCCAGGGCAAATGTTCAAGGATCGTTTGATCAAGGCGTTCCAATCGTTGCAGTGCATGCACCCCTCGGCGTATGGCAATCATGCCTTCGACTTTCCGGAAAAGCGCATGGATTACGGTGAGCAGTTCACACTCCCGCACCCGGACTTGGGGGAAAACGGTACGCAAAACCGCGCCATCGGAGTAGAGTAACGAGCGTTCGTCCGCAGTATGACGCAGCGAACGCCAGGAGCACCCGCGCGCCCATTCCAACAGGCGGTTCTCGCCCAGCGGTTCGCGAAAAATGGCAACGCCTCCGGGCTTCAGAATGCGATAGATCTCCCGAGTGCTCACCGCAATGTCCAGATGATGGAGGACGGCATTGCCAAATACCAGATCGAAGGTGTGGTCGGCAAAGGCCAGACATTCGCCCTGCATCACCTGGAGAAACACCTGGTTGCTGACGCCATTCACCCGAGCTGTCCGCTCCGCCACCATGACATTGGTCTCGGCCACGTCAAAGCCAAAAACCCGCGCTCCCAGCTGGGCGAAGTAAGCGGACAGTACGCCATAACCACAACCCACCTCACAGACGGTTTTACCTGCGAGTGAAGGGAAACAGTCAGCAACCTCCCTAGGAACCGCTTCCAGATGCTGAGGAACAATTAGCAGATGGTCCGGAATTTTTCCCGGGTCACTGTGCTGGTTGAAGAACTCACGCTCGCGGCGGGCACGATCCACCAGTGCGACGGGAATTGCAGTAGCCAGGGCTGAGTTTGTGGGCATGAAGTGTTTTATCCAATTTAGTTTTAGGCGCTTAAAGTTTTTACGCCAGCTGCTCCTGGCGGATCTGGGCCAAGGCTTTGGCTGCATCCTGATTGAATTGGCGGACGGTCTCACGGGTGTAGTGGTGGTCGATCATTTTGGCGAGAAACGGCGGCGGGACAGTCACGATATGGGCCCCGGCGAGCGCAGCCTGCTGTACTTCAATCGCGCTGCGGATGCTGCCCACAATAATGCGCGAAGGGTAGGCCCATTTATCCAGCCAACTTCTTACCTCGCTTACCACTTGGATTGAGTTTCCGCCTTCGTCCCCAATGCGCCCGGCAAAAATGCTCACATACGTTGCACCCGCCTTGGCCGCGAGCAAGGCCTGGTTAAAGGAAAGAATGGCGGTGCAGTTGACCGCAATTTCTTCCCGGGTCAGGGTGTTCACCACTTCGAGACACGAATGCCCATCCTCGGTGATGACCGGAATCTTAATCACGATATTTCGCGCCCAGCGGGCAAAAGTCCGAGCCTGTTGCAGCATTTCCTGGGGATCGTTGCTGGTGACTTCAATACTCACCGGACGCTCCCCGAGCAGTTTGCACAGCCGTCGCGCCCCGTCTTCCAGATCAACCATACCGTCCTTCAGCATAATGCTGGGATTGGTGGTGACCCCGTCGACTACGCCCTGGCACAGCCAGCGCTCGATGTCCTTTATGTTGGCCGAATCCACGAAAATCTGCATGATGAGTCCTCCCTTGAAAATTGCGTCTTCTATTAGTCGGAATGGCTGAGGTCGCGATGGCTAGACCCGGAGAGACCGGAAACGGAAAGACTAGGGACCGAAATACCGAGGCCGGAAACCTTCCGGCCGCCATGCCAGCGCAACCTGCGGGTGATGGTGCCGGCGATCTCTCGAGCTAAAACTTTCCGCGCATCGAGGGCGTCAGTATGCAGCCAGGCTTCTCGCGCGAACAGCCATGCGCCCGCTGCACAAAAGGAAAGCAGCGCGCCGCCCAGGGTGATCGAGAGACGAGGTGGCCCGGATCGCTTCTCCGGCGCCAGGCCGGGATCAATCACCTTGACGCTGGGAATCTCTTTCGCTTCCTCAACCCTGGCCAATTCGTATTCCTTGGTCAGAACTTCGTAGACGCTTTCATTGATGGTGAGGCGCCGGTAAAGGTCCGCGTAAGTCAGGCCCAGCACCGGCAACTGCCGGAGTGAAGGATAAGCCGGTTCACCATTCGCTGGGTCAATCGCCGGCGCCGAGGCGCTGCCGCCCAGTTTCTGTAGTTGTTGTTCTAGTTCGGACAGACGCGCGCGTACCGCCCGCACCCGCACATTGTTCGGGGTATAGATCTGTTCCAGGCCGCGTAGTTCCGATTGCAGTGCGATTACCTGTCCCTGCAGAGTGGCGGCGGCGGCTACCATCGCGCGGCCTTGTTCCTTGATGTCAATGGCGGCGTTCTGGCTGGAGAACTCACTGAAGTCTTTAGCCGCGCGGTCCAGTTCCTGCTTGACCACCCGCAGCCGTTCCTCCAAAAAAATTCGCTCGCGGTGGGCCGCCGAAGTATTCAGATCAGCTAGCATGCGGTTCAGTTCCTCGACGTATGCCTGGGCCATGGCCGCCGCCCGCTGGGGGTCGTGATCGCGAATGACAAGGGTCAGGACTCCGCTCTTTTTTTCTTCGCTGATGACGCTGCGCGCTTCCAGTTCTTCGCGAGCGGCGGTGTAGGTCTTTACCCAATACACCCGCCGCAAATCGAAACGGTCAATCAGGCGGTCCTCCACCGTATGACTACTCAGAATGCTGATGAACAGAGCGCCGGAAGTGTGCACCCCGAGCAAGTCCGCCGCCGATCCCAGCATGCCTCCGCTCGCACCCGTACCACCGGTCAGCGCCGCCAACGTTCCCATGGCGGAAGAGGAGGAATCCGGGGGCATCAGTTCGGTTTTCGCTTCATAGCGGCTAGGAAGCAAAAATGCCAGCAGCAGGAATGCGACCGTGCCGCGCACCATAATGACTGCCATACAACGTCGTTGTTCCCAGAGCAGACGAATTGCCAGGTATGCCCGGTCGGGGTCGAGTGTGCCCGGGCCTTCCGCATCCATGCTCCTCAAACCCATGCTATTCAAACCCACGTTGTTCAAAGCAACGTTGTTCAAACCCAGGCTCTCCCCAGCGGCAGGTGGGAGCGAAGAAAGAACAGCCGTGGGAGCCCCGATGAACTCGGCCGCAATATCCAGTTCGGGTGCCATCGCTGTGCGAGTCGCTGTCATTTTTTCCAGGGATGGTTTTCTAGGGCCGGGCGGACGCGCCGGTTGCCGCCATGCGAGTCGCGGTGAGTGATCGCTTTTCGGTATTGACTCGGGGTGAAAAAGTGATTTGCACCGAAGTTGTCAGGTTGCGTTGCGGCTGGAGCGCAAGCAGGGGGAAAGCCCAGCGTTCATACTGGACCCGGGAGGTAAGGATCATTCCAGAACGAAGCTGCAGTTGGCTTTCCAGAGAAAAATCATTGAGGTGTCCGCCCGCGAGGAAGCTGTGGTCGACTTCCATGTGGCGGAACGACGCTTCGAGACTATTTCTGGCTGAAAAATGATAGGTCGTCCACGCCTCTCCGCCAATGCCTGCACGTCCAATCCAGCAGCCCAGAAGCTGTCCGTCATTGGTGTAACCGGAAAGATAGCGGCGGTCGGTGTAGACGTAGCCAGCAGGAAAGTCGACATGCGGCGCTTGCGCGGTTTTCAAACCTTCCACACGAATCTCCAGCTTTTGCAATTTGGGTATCTGCGGGAAATACAGCCCGGGATTCAACGACGGCCGGCTCGATCCAATGGGTGAAAACTCGTCTACCACTAAAGAGTCGGTATAAAAGGTCAGCCACTTTCGCAGACCCGGAACTCGGTAGGTGAAATCAAATGCCGAAAAACGCTTGCCGGGGTTCACGGCAGTGTTGGATGTATGAAGATAATAAGTCCGCAGGAAATCTCCCCAGGTGAAAGGCAGTCCCGGCCCTCCAAACATCACCGTCACGCCCATGCCGAACTCCAGATTGGCCGAGGGCTGGAAGCTAATGCGGTCGCCGTGCAGAAAAGGTTGTGGGGTTAAGCGGGGACCGATCGTTGTGCTTCCGTTATAGACAAACTGTTGTCCCGAGAGTTGCCCGAGAAAAAACTGGCTACGCACCGGACCCAGCAGCCGCGAAAGCAGCGGGATTTCGTAGGGTGTGGTTTGATCGAGGCGGAACATCAGAAACGGCGGGGCGTTGTTGCTGAGCAATAGCGACCCCGCGCGGCTGGGACTGAGCCAGGCACTCTGTTTCCCGAATGACACTTGCAGGTGGTGAAAGTCGAGTGCGACCATGCTTTCGAGAATATCGGGCTGGCCAATGGCTGTGGTTGGGTTGGCATCGGCCGGGCGATGGTCTGCTTGCGCGATGGCCTGCAATACGGTCGCGGAATAAGGAGTCGATGCGGGCGCCTGCTGGTATTCCGCGCGGACATAAAAGGCCAGCGGCCCGGCGGTTAATTCCGAAGCAAAGCCCACAATGCTGCTTACTCCGGAGGCGTAGGGACGGCCATAGTCGTTGACCAGGGTTTGTCCAAAATGAAATCCGTCGTCGAGTGCTGGGCCGGAGATATCGGTGACGCGAGTGTAGACCGAGTCGAGAGCTGCGTGCACATCGGGCTGGGCCTGACTCTCGCCATCCATCCGTCGCGTCTCCGCCGCGAACTCTTCCGAGAGCGCGCGGTAAAGCTTGAGTACGGAATCCTGCGCCGAGTCATTCTGAGGAAGCCGGTCGGCGGCGTCTTGCAGCAGGCGGGCGCATTCCATGCGGGTCCAGGGCTGTTGGTCGAGATAGGCATTTTCAATGTAACCCATGGCTATCAGGCGTTCGAAGGCGGGATAGACCCAGCTATCCAGAGGCTCGTAGGGAGACGCCATGCTGCCCGACCAGGGGTGAAACGTGCCATTCCGATTGCCATGGCTCTTCCGGTCAACGGCTTCCCATGTTCTGTCACCCCATGTTCGGTTACTCCAAGCCCCTCCCCCCAGTTCCGGATCATGATGAGCCCGGTACACCTGCCGTCCCAGATACCACCCCAAAGCGCTGCCCACGAAGGCATCCGAAGCAAAGTGCTGCTGGCTGGTCACGCGCGTCAGAGTCACGGCCGATGCTAGACCATAAGCCACAAACTGGGTAAGCGGTCCGGGATATTCATGGGCCACCACACTGGCCAGCGACCACGCGACGGCGGAATGGTCCGAAGGAAAAGAATTGCCGCCGCGAAAAAATGCGTTGCCTGTGGTCGTATCAGGCCGAGAGCGTTGAGTGACGCTGCTCCACGCGTAGGCAACTGCCGCGCTGTTGATGGCGGCCTCGACACTGAGAACCCCACTTTCCTGAAGCTGGTCGTCCTTAACAATTTTTCCCCACAGCAACGATCCGCCTGCGGTACCCGCCAGCGCATACACACTGTAGTTTGAAATATCCAGACTTCGTTTCAATTGATCGGGCTGGTTCGGAACCTGTTGCGTGATCCAGTGATCACTGGCCACCAGCAGGCCGGTAAAAACGACGAAGGGAAGTACCGCTGTTGTATCTGCGGACGAGAATTCTTTGGGTCGAGTCCAAAATTGCCGCTGGTCCCCTGCCAGATGTTTTAGCCACGCAATGTTCACCCGATTTTCAAGTTTCGTTCCCGCGGGGAGGTCCTCGTTCGGAGCGACGGAGTCAGTGGTTGATGCGATCACAGGTATCGAGTTCATCTCCGAGGCCACTTCTTCGAGTGGAATAGTTTGTGCGACGAGAGCACTGCTGAGCAGAGTTTCCGTCAAGATCAACAAGAGGATAAAAATACGACCTGGATGCGCAGCCGTGGGCATCAAGAGTTCCGTGCTCTCAGAATCCCCGCGCCACTTGCACTGCGATACCCACTGCCGAAACCAGTTGGGCTGATTGCAATGTGCTCTTCCAGCGCGTCGTCCCGCTGTAGGCCCGCTCCGGCACCACCAGCATGTCGCCCGGACGCATTTCGGCTGCCAACACTCCGCCGCTCCACAAGCCACTCCCGCCGCCTACCACTGAACCATCGGCGCGGATCAGAAAGGTCGCTTTCTTTTCGGCCACGTTGGTGGGGCCGCCGGCCTGCCGCAAATACCAGCCCGCGCTTTTTCCTGAACGGAATGACACCGCCGTGGGGTTATAGACCGAGCCGTCGACCATGACGAAATTGGGAGTCTTGGGCACGATCAGCACGTCGCCATTGCGCACTGCAATATCCACCGCAGTGTTGGCCCAACGTGCAATGTCGCCCGAAATATGCACCACCAGCCGTCCCGAGGGAGGGGTGTTCTGCAGTTTGTCCAATGCCGATTGCCATTGCAGCAGCGCCGCCTGCTTGGCCATCTTCTGGTCCTCATCGCCTTCGGGAATCAGTTTCAGGCCGGGTCCTTCCGCGGCAACGTGGCGAATCAGGTCTACCCGGCTTTGTTCTTCCAATTGGCGAATTTGCACTCGCTCGAGCAACACCCCGTAAGGGAAAGCGTCTGGTCCAAATCCCCCCGCCCGCATCAGCACCGAGCTCAGTCGCTCTCCGGCTTGCATTCCATAGCTGCCGGGATGCAGCACCTCGCCTTTCACCGTCACCACCGATCCCAGGTCATTCCAACCTGGTCGTTGCCGGATGGTGAGCACATCTCCGTCACTCAATGTGACATCGGCGGTCGCATCGCCCGCCAGGGCCAGTGCAATTTCGAGAGAATGATGTTCCCCCAAGCTTTTTCCATCCTGCTCTCCCCTGGCATCCAGAACGGCCAGGCGCAAGTTCGATTTCAGATAGCGGGCCAAGTCGGCGGTCTGGGTATCGGCGCTGCGTTTCAACCCGCCCGCCAACCGCACCAACTGGGACGCTGTCATGCCTTCACCCATGGGATACCTTCCCGGGCGCGCGACCTCTCCTTCGATGCGGACCGTAGCCGGATCCACCCTGGTCTGGCTGCGGTGAATGAAGAGCCGGTCTTTGGGCTGCAGCAGCAAATCGTCCACCGGATTTCCCATCAGGGCCTTTTCCAGGTTCACATTCAGTACTTTGAGTTTGCCGTCCGCCAGCTTGCGGAAGACCTGTGCATCCTCTAGTTCGGCGTCCGGGCTGGGGCCTCCCGCGAGATACACGGCATCGCGCAGGCGGGTCGCGCCATTGGTGAGGTGGTCGCCGGGAAAACGAACTTCGCCGCTTACCGTGATTACCGGCGGATCCTCAAAGTCATAGCGGCTGAATACGCGGATGGTGTCGAAGGGTTTCAGCAACAGGGCGGGGTCCTTGCCAGCCAGGGCATCGTCCAGCGAAAAGGCCAGGACTACCGGAGTGTAATCCGGCGCCTGCAGGCGGATAATCTCGGCGTGAGCCGACGGTTCCGGCATCACGTCGCTGTAGGAATGAAGAATGTCCGTGACTTTCATTCCGTCCTTATAAGGATATTTCCCGGGATGGAAAACGTGGCCATCGAGATAGATGGTCTGATTGGCGTAAGGCAGGATGGGAGATATTTTTATCTTGTCACCGTCTTGCACCGGGAACTGATCAAGTGCGAGATTCACCGCTTGCTGGTCGTTGCCTTCGGGCAGATCGAGCCGGATCATGGTTCGGCTCTCATGGGCCAGCGTTCTTTCCACATCCACCTGCCGCAAGCTTCCCGAGGAAAGCACCCCCCCCGCCAGCTCCAATACTTCAGCCAGACTCTTTTCGCCATCCAGTTCGTAAATTGCCGGACGTCGCACCATGCCCCCGATAGTCACCTCGGCCCCGAGGGGTGGGACGAGCAGGGTATCGCCCGCCTGCAGGCGCGCCAGTTCGCGGTGAATTCCGTGCAGTAGAAGGTCATAGGCATCAATCTCCTGCACCAGCGTCTTGCCCCGGTACTGCCGCAAATGCCGCAACGATCCGCGTTCGGTGGGGCCTCCCGCCGCATACAAGGCGTTCAAGACAGTCGAAAGTGAACTGATGTCGTAAGCCCCAGGGCTCGTCACATCGCCCACTACGTAAACTCGTACCGTACGAATTCTGCCCAGGGCGACATCGGCCTGGACCTCGTGAAACTGGGTTCGTAAGGCGGCTTGCACCAGCCGTTGCACATCCCCCAGATTGCGTCCCGAAACTTCAATCGCCCCTACCTCGGGCAACGCCACCCGGCCTTCGGGATCCACTACCCGCGCCAGACGCTGGGCAACGCTCCCCGAAAGTTGAATGTTCAAACCGTCTCCGGGTCCCAGCACATAGTCGGGCCCCACCGGCAGATCCATGGGAAGCGCATCCAGATTGCCGTTACGATTGCGAAACACATCCAGGCCAAAACGTGCCAGCACCGGTGTCCGTCCCCCGACTTGGGTGTAGAGGTCATAAAGCGATGGCACGTCGGCGTAGGGATTGGCGCGATGACGAATCACCGGACGGTCCTGCTCCGGACGCGCGTCCGCAGAACCACTTCCTTCGGAATATCCGTGAGTTCGTCGCCCGTTCGCATCCCCTTCCGATGTTCTCGATTCACCGCCGAAGAATTCAAAATCCGAATTCCTTCCCTGTGGAATCGCAGCCGAGAGAGTGTCCCGGTCGGCCAGCGAATTCCATTCCTGCGCCGCCGTCAGGCCTGCTGCGCTTCTGCCTGCAGGGAACGGAGAACTGACGCTCAACCCGCCGGAGGTTGACAAGGAATCCATCCGCTCCAGATTGTTGGCATCGATTTCATTGCCATCCAATCGGTCTTGATTCGACTGGTCTCGATTCGCCCGAGAACCGTCTGCAGCAAATCTGTTCTGCGGAAAATTCTCTTGCAAGCTCGTCCGCTCAATGGATCGCGCGGGATTCTCCGGCCACAAATTTTGTGGACCTTCGGGGCCCGCCGGAGCAAATTCGGGCAGCGGTTGAGGCGAATCCAGCGGATTTGCCGTGCCGCTACTGGGCAGTGAGCCATCGTGATTCTCCCAGTAAGCTCCTTCTTGTCGCCCCAAAGTGCTCGCCGGCCTTGCTATTCCGTTCTCCGTTTCTTGTCTCTGCCTTGGCGGATTCGCAAGGAAATCGTCCGGCCTCCTACTCGACGCCAGCTCTTGCTCGGCCTGCTGTTCGGTTCGCTGTTCTTCAATTGTGGGCTTTACCCGAATATATTTACGCGCTTCGATTTCGCGCGTGACCAGTATGCGAACCTGCGCGTCCTCTCCCAGCAAACGGAACAGAGCATCGTCATCGAGATCGGCGGACACCAGTAATCGCCCCTGGGCAAAGGCCTCTCGTACCAGCGCCTTTTTTACTTCCAGTAACAGTCCAGGTTCGGCGCGTAAGAGTTCGATAATTGCTTCGGCTGACAGTGACACCGTCTGTTCCGCATCCCGCTCTGCTCGCGAAGCGCCAGTGGCTGAATTGCCGCCGCCATCGGCAATGTTCTGCGCCAGTGTCACTCGGGAGCCAAGGGCGGAACCGCTGAAAATCAAAACTAGTAGCCAAACCCAACCCCGGGTTCGGGCTGGCAACACTCCCGGCAAGGAAAGAAACGCGTTCTGCATGGCACCTCGAGTACGACTTTTTAATTGGATAAGCATCGTTCAGAGCAGATCATTGAAAGCCGATGATTGAAAGCTGATGATTCAAAGCAGATGATTGAACGAAGGCAACGACATGAAAAATGAAGAAATTGAACTGACCAGATGCAAGAAAGCAATGATGCGAAGGCCTACAGCATGAAAACGACAGCCAAGCTAAACGGCGGCAATATCGGCAGCGTCCACCTCCACGGCAATGGAACGCATCAACACTTCGAGTGAAATCACCATCCGCAGCTTGTCCTTTTTACGCACCAAAATGCCTTCGGTCCCGGCCAGCGGGCCGCCCCGCACTCGCACCTTGTGTCCTACCCGCAGAAAGGGATGCGGCTCGGCGTAAATTTCCTGCTCCAGTCCACGCCGGAGACCTTCGATTTCCGCCGTCGGCAAAGCCGCCGGACGGCCCTGAAAAGTCACCAGCGCCGCCACGCCCGGCAACTCCAGCACACGCACTCTTTCCGTCAGTGCCATATAGACGAACACATAACTGGGAAACAATGGCAACTCCACCTGTTGACGACGATCTTTCCAGCGATGCCAACTGCGGTAAAGCGGCAAAAAAGATTCCATGCGCCGTTCTTCTAATTGTTTGGCCACCGACTTCTCATGTCGCGACCAGGTGTAGGCCGCGTACCATCGCGGAACTGATGGTTCCAGATCGGGAGAGAAAACCGTTTGGGTGGCGCCTGCAAAATCATTCGAACGGCACTTGTTAAGCATTGTCATAACTTGATTCCAGTCGCAGCTTCGCCCCCTCACCTACATTTACTTATGTCAGAAGGCCTTAAAACTCAGTTACTTGTGGGGCTTCTCTGCGTTATCGCTTGAGCCCTTCCGAATGGCGATCTCTGCTTTTCAAAATCAGAATCGTCGTTTGCCCGGTCGGCTCTGACTCTTCTGCTATTGCATGCCAGAGGCCTTCTCCTCAGCCCTCCATTGGCAGCCTGTGAATATCTCCATTCGGCCAAAAAAATTAAGATCGGATGCTTCCTTCAAAAACATTAAAGAAGTGATCCAGAACTCGAATGACGCCGCGATCCACGCCGCCCACTTTGCTCAAAGCACCGGCCAGTCTGGAGTTCCCCATGGACGATTCCCGGTACACTAATATTTCCATCAGGAGGTTCCCATGAGCTGGGCAAGCAAACTGGCAAAACCGTATCGCGTGGCCGATGGCAAGAAATTTCGCCTGAAGGATTTCGATTCCTCCGACACCGGCAAGCTGCACTCCAAAGAAGATGCCAAAGAACTTCTGGAGAAGGGAATTGTCGACTTGTCCGAACTTCAAGAGAAGCTCTACGCCGCCAACCAATGGGGGCTCCTGCTGATCTTTCAGGCCATGGATGCCGCCGGCAAAGACGGCGCCATTGAACACGTCATGTCGGGCGTGAACCCGGCGGGATGCCAGGTCTATTCGTTCAAAGCCCCATCCTCCGAAGAACTGGATCACGACTACTTATGGCGCACCTCGCAGCGCACGCCGGAGCGCGGCCGCATCGGCATCTTCAATCGCTCCTACTATGAAGAGACACTGGTGGTTCGCGTCCATCCCAATATCTTGAAAAATGAAAAAATTCCGCCGTCCCTCATTACTCCGGATATCTGGAAAGACCGCTTCGAAGACATCAATTCCTTCGAGCGCTATCTTTCCCGCAATGGATTTCTGGTCCGCAAGTTCTTCCTGAATCTTTCCAAGGGCGAACAGAAGAAGCGTTTTCTGGCCCGTCTCGATCATCCGGAAAAGAACTGGAAATTTTCCGCTGCTGACATCCACGAACGCCAATACTGGGACGACTACATGAAGGCCTATGAAGAAATGATTTCCAACACGGCGACCGAGCGGGCGCCCTGGTACGTGGTCCCAGCCGACAATAAGTGGTTTAGCCGCGTAGTCGTGGCCGCGGCGATCGTCGAAACCCTGGAAGACTTAAAGCTGACTTACCCCAAGGTTGATCCCGCCATGCAAAAGGAATTGAAAGCCGCCCAGGCGGAGCTCCAAGGAAAAAAGATGACCGGGAAGAAATTAAAAAATCAGAAGTGAAGGCAGCAAACCATCCCTTCTAAAGATTGAGAGGCACTTAAGCTGAGGCGTCGAGGATTCTTGAGCTGGTTTACCAAGAGCCCTTTGCGGACGCGAACCAAGGCCCCGTCCAACACATGTTGAAGCTGATCTCCACGGGAAGCGGAGAGAGCCGGGACCCCGCTGACTGATCGAGGATCAAAAGATCGCGGTTCCACCGCAGCGTCATCTCTGCGCCAGGTCCCAACGGTTTGTTCCAGACCGAACCATGCAATGGCCGGGAGTCGTCAAAGTTATAGTGCAGCCATTTCCAATGTTCAGTAGCATCGGCCAAGGCAACATAGAAAGTCAGACCGACAATGGTTTTTCCGCTGGTGTTCTCTACATGCGCCCTGATCTCCCAGGGCCTGAACTGGTGAATCACCAGAGGACAACT
This sequence comes from Terriglobia bacterium, assembly GCA_963723765.1. Classification (GTDB taxonomy): domain Bacteria; phylum Acidobacteriota; class Terriglobia; order Terriglobales; family Acidobacteriaceae; genus DATBAX01. Next base: position 429,762 of record CAVRSD010000003.1, read on the forward strand.
AGATGCCGCATCGCTTTCGGCAGGTGCGGTTTGGGAATGCGTTAGGGACGGAGAAACAAGAGTGACAATTGGAACAACGAAGACAGCAAGTACGAAGCGAAAGACCCGAGTCCACTTCATGGCATTGTCTCCTTGCCGCAAGCGGTTGATTTATGCGGCTGTCCAGCGCACGTTAGCGCAGAACCGCGTAAATGGGGGTAATGATTGAGTAAGATCGAGTAAAGAAGTGTTACGCCAGAGCGGGGTATATCGCGATGCTAGTTGACCCGTGTAATCTCCCGATTGCCCGTTGGTTGGAAGTAAGCCAGCCGCGCGAACGGCCGTCATTGACTTTATTCCGGGTGGTCGCAGAATCCGAGCGTCAGAGCGTTTCTAGCAGGCAACCATAGGTCGGGGCAAGCGAATCGCAATAACAAATAAATAGTAAGTAAATAAAGGAGAAGCCATGAACTGGAAGCTCTGTGTCGCAACGATCCCGATGTCCGTGACCTTGTTGCTGGCGCAAGGACCGAAGGGAACCGAACCTCGTCCGGCGGCGGCGAGCTATTCTGCGCATGCCGAGACCAATGGATTCACCGTCGGGGCCTCTGTTCTTACTGCTGATCAAGCCCGCCACATCTTCGTTTCCGACGTAAATCGCTGCTGTCTGATCGTTGAAGATTGCCTTCTATCCCCCGAAGGATGTGCCACTGAACATTTCTCTTAACGATTTTGCGTTGAAGAGCAAGAATACCGATGTCGCGGTGAAACCCTCCAGCGCCCAGATCATTGCGGCCAGTTTTCAGAAGAAGGCACGTTCCGATCGCGACGTGACTGTATCGCCCAGTCACAGCGTCACTTACCAGAGCGGACGTGGCAATGATCCGGCTGCTCCTGATGCTCAGGGCGGCGGTCTTACCACGACCTCCGGCGTCATCGTGGGCGTGGGCCACCCTTATCCCAACCCGGCTTCGACCGACAAAGACCGTGGCGACATGGAGGCTGAACTCTCCGAGAAAGGCTTGCCCGAGGGCATCGTCTCCGCGCCGGTTGCCGGCTACATCTATTTCCCCATCTCGGCGAAGAAAAAAGATGCCAACCGCCAGCTTGAATGCAAGCTGGGCGAGAGTACGGTTGTGCCTGACTCTTCCTTAGGAAAGAGAGTCTTGCGACCCGTAACCTATTACTTTCGTGCCATGCCCCTGGCACCAACGGTTCATTGACCTACCGTGGTCGGCTTGTTATTTTCAGGGTATTCGGTTGCATTTGAAACCCCTCCCTAGGTTTCGGTGGATTTTTCGCGGGGTGGCCTCTATGAGATTAGTTCACGTCTGCTATGTGGCTTTGGGTTTCGCGGTGGCACGCTGGATTTTCAAACGGGAACCGGTACCGGCAACTGATCCGGTATCGAAATTTCGCACTTCTGGCTTGTTGTAACCGATTGGCCGGCTTAGGGCGGTGCGGCGCCTCGTTGCGTACCTGCTTCGTCACGCACCCCCGACGCCCGGCCAAACTTCCATTGGTTCTACGACTTAGGTTTGCCCCGTCCTGCTCTTTCCTGCCTCGCTTCTGACTACAATTTCAACAGAAGCATATTCACGCAGCCGCTAGTGATCAACTGAATGCCGTTACCGACGTGTCCTATCCGGATACGAGTGGTTGCGCCAGAATGATGAAAGCCCGCAGACGGGTGATTCAGCCATGAAGTGCAAGTTTTATTCCGCCGTCGTCATTTCCATCGCGACCCTTTTTATTGCGATCGGTTCGTCAAGCGCCTACGCGCAATCGGACGACGCTCCCATGCCGCTCGGCGATCTGGCCCGCTCTCTGCGCCAGAGCAAAGCGCCTGAGCCTGCCACCGCCCCCACCATCATCGATAACGACAATCTTACCCAGGTGATGCAACAGGTCGAAACCAAAAGGCTCGACGGTTCGCCCTCATTTTCCATCGACAGTGTGGGCAAGGCTTATAAAATGAATTCCCCCGACGGCAGTTGCAGCCTGTCGTTCAATGCCAATTCAACTGCACTATTGACCGCTCCCTATGTGGCCCAGGATCTGCCGGAAAGTGAAATCGCCAAACTGGATGGCCCGGCCACCATTGACGGGAACAGTTTGCAAGTATCGGTTTACAATGGTTCCGCGTGGAACGTAAAAGAAATCACGGTCGGCCTTACCATCGTGCGCCATGACGATGTAACTGCTTCCCAATTCGGGCCCGCCAAATTGATTCAAGCTTCCACGGGTATCACTGATCCCGCTGCGAATGCTGAAAAACATTCCGACGTCACTGTGCTCTATCACTTGAAAGGCTCGGCAGCGCCTGCGGCAACCATTGTCTTCCGTTCCGCATTGGACGGAACCCTGGTTCCCGGCGAGGACTGGCATTGGGCCATTGTGCAAGCCAAGGGCATTCCACCCACGCCGTCCCTGCCGACAAACCCAGCTCTTTCAACCGCTCCAGCGCTTTCCACCACCCCATTAGTTTTGACCAACCCAGATGTATCCACCTTGCCGCCGATTTCGCAGGCCCCAGTCTCCTCGGCATCTCAATAAACTATAGCTCATAGATAATATTCTCGTAGTGAGCCGCCACGCCTGTAGAAATCCGGTCAGACAGGGGAATCTCCATCCCAACTCTGATCGTTCGCGTACGGGCCTGCAACCGCCATTAAATGGCATTCCAGATGAACGGTCGAAGAGAAAGACGAGCGCCCCGAAGCCATTAACGTAGAATCAGCAAGTTAGCCAGAAGTGAATCAACGGAGGTAAAATCAGCGGAATTAAGAAGCAACCCGGGGCACATCTTCCGTCTTGCCGCTCTTGATGCTGCGGTACGCTGCGTCCAGAATCTCCTGGTTCTGCCAGCCCTGTTCGCCGGGAGCGGGGAACTGGGATTTGCCTTCGATTGCGTCCGCGAAGGCATCGACCATGGCGGCGTAGGCCAACTCATTGGAAACAGTTTCGGTTTCGACAACCTTGCCATCACGCGAGAGACGCAGTTCGATCGGGTGTTCGACATTCAATCCATCATCGGCACGGAGCACGCCACTTTCGCCGACGAATTCCAGGGGGAGCGGTATTCGGCGCGATAGGAAACCAGCACCGTCCCCAGAGTGCCACGGGAAAATTCCAGCGTCAGTGCCGCCGCCGCTTCCAACTCGCCGGAAAGACGATCGAAGGTTCCACGCGCGCTCACTCGTATCACTTCATCCTGCAAAACGAAACGCAGGGTATCGATGCAATGAACCCCTACATCGGCGATCGGACCGCCACCGGCTACTTTCGGATCATAGAGCCAGGCACGGGGATGACCGGGGCCTCCGGGGAAGGAAAACTCGGAGCGGGCGAAAATTGGCTTTCCGATTTGCCCGGCGGCGATCCGTTCCCTAAGCCGCGCCGTGCTCGGCTCGAAACGGAACACGTGCGCCACTCCAAAAAGAACTTTGGCTTTACGCGCGGCTTCCACCATTTGGCGGCATTCGTCGGCGTTCATCCCCAGCGGTTTTTCGCAGAGCACGGGCTTACCGCAAGCGAGCGCAGTCAACACATCCTGCAAATGACACGAATTCGGGGTGGTTACGAAGACGGCGTCCACTTCGGGAGAACGTGCTAATGCCTCAACCGAATCAAAAGCCAGTGGAATGTTGTGTTGCTGGGCGGACTCGCGCGCGTTTTTCAGGTCACGCCGTGACAAAGCCGTAACGCGAGAATTGCCGGCGCGGGCGAAGCCCGGCATCATTCGTTTCACCGCGTGCAGACCGAAGCCGACGATTCCAAATCTAATCATGAGAGCATCTGGGTAAATATTCGATCCGGCTTTACTTGCCGAAAGCGATCGAAGTTGGCGGATCGATGGTAATCACCGTGTTGGTGGCGCCAAGTATGCCGTAGTCCAGTTCCTTAGGAAATAGATTGACCGTAAATTCGGTTACGTTGTCGCTGCCTTGGTTGCCTACGTCAACGAATCCGCTGATGGGGTCGAACGCGATGAATACCGGGTTGGTGCCTGCGCTTACGGTTGTGGTGTCCAGTTCGGTCAATTGCCCAGTCGTGGCATTAATGCTGAACTGAGAAACGTTGTCACTTCCACTGTTGGCAACGTAAAGAAAATTTCCCGTAGGATGCACGATCGCTGAAACCGGATTTGTCCCGGTGGGGAAGGCAGAGTCTTGGATCAGAGTCAAAGCTCCCGTGGAGTTAATGGTGTAACCCGTAACCGTGCCGTTGATCGTGGAGCCGGTGCCGGCGTTGGTTACATACATAAAATGTTCCCCGGGATCGATCGCCAGTGCGAACGGAGCGGTCCCCACTGGAAATGGCGAGCCAGCGACCGGTTGCAGGACGCCGGAAGTATTGGTGTATGCGGCCACCAGTCCAAGATTGGTAATCAGGACATAAACAAACTTACCCGTAGGCGATACCGTCAGAAAGTTTGGGTTGGTATTGGTCGCGAAGGGAGAGCCGGAAATCTCGGTAAGAACTCCACTACTGGAATCGATGGAATAAGCGGAGATGTTGTTCGATCCGTTATTGGCAACAAATAAGACAGTCCCCCCGCTATCCATGCTTAGAGTCAGCGGACTCAGTCCGGTGGGGGTGCGAGGCATGACTTCCGTGAGTGCGCCGGAAGTGCTGTCGATCTTGAACAGGGAAATGGTGTTGTCGGCTGAATTGGAGACATAAGCGAACTTCTTCGCGGGATCCACCTGAATCGAAAACGGCGAGTTTCCGGTGGCATAGGGTGAGCCCAGAATATTGGTGGAACTGCCGGTTGAGTTATTGATACGAAAGGCGGCGACTCCGGTATTGGGCACCGTCACATAGATGACATGGGAAGCGGACGTCGAGGAGAAGATAGAATTGCAGCCAGGCAGACCTGCCAGCGCAAAACAGACGGCCAGCAGAGTTATTCCCTTCTTTTGCATCATCAAACCCTTTCGGAAAGAGTGGGCGTCACCAATCATCTGGAACATGGCCAAGGATGGGTCGGAGTTTTGCCGGTGCACTCTTTGACTTCGTTTGCCGCGAATCATTTACCGCCAAACTGATAAACCACGCCGGTAGAAACCCTCAGGTTGTTTTGCGTGAGTTCAAAATTATTGTTGTAAACATAATCCACTTGAATGATGCGGACGGCAAGCTGCGACCGCCAATTCTTTTGGATACCGCCCCCGAACGCAAAGGCGCGCCCCAGGCTGGAATAGCCGACAATGTCTGGTGGCTGAACCCCAAATCGCTCTCTCGATTTTCCGAAGAGCCCGCGGGCGAAAAAGGTGTAGCCTTTCTTGTCCAAAGGTAAATTGCGGTCCGACCATGAAAGTTGTACACACTCAAATGAGAGCCGTAGTTGGCGCTGATATCGGCGACCACTACCCAAGCACGTGGTATTGGCGGGAGCGAAACAGGTGCGGCACGCTGAGCGACAGGTTTCCGCCATTCAGGTTCGAATCGTTGGCGAAGCCAAACGCCGAACTATCGAAATGCATGTAGGAATAGCCGCCAAACAGCTCCATGTGGACAGGAATTTCCTGTGCCGGTGAAGGAGCGCAGCAAAAAATCAGCAATAAAATGACGCCCAGCAGGGTCGCGGCCCTGGGGATGAGGCGTGTGCCTTGCAGTCGGATTGTCATCAGGATGGCGTTACCAGCTTTCCTCCCGCGGGGGAGTTGCGCAAAAAGCAATATAGCAGTTCGATTTCTTCTCATGCTTGTCTTACGGAGTGCCAATCAACTTTCAGCAACCTGGTTTCAAATTTCAGACCTGGGAGCATTTGTCGCCAGTCCATTTCTCATGGCTTAGATGCCAGGTTCTGAATAATTTGATAAGTCTAATTTAAACACGATTTTAGCGGAAGTCCGCCGACCGGATCAGAAGCACTGTGTAATTGTTTGTAAAAGCTGCTGGCTATTACAACATCCGACCATAACACCTTATTTCATATTGACTTGGAATCGTTGCCGCCCTACCATGTGGCGACTAACGCACGACGGGCCCCTCCGCAGAATAACAAAAATGATGGGACAAACTCTGGGCCACTATCGCGTGTTGGAAGAGATAGGCTCTGGGGGGATGGGTGAAGTCTATCGTGCCACGGACGATCGCCTGGGGCGCGACGTCGCCATTAAAGTACTGAAATCCTCGCTGGCGCAGGATCGCGACCGTCTGCGCCGTTTCGAATTGGAAGCCCGCTCGGCCGCACTTCTGAATCACCCCAACATCGTTGCCATTTACGACATTGGCATGCAGGATGGTGCACCCTACATTGTTTCTGAGTTGTTGCAGGGGAAAACCCTGCGTGAAAGCCTTAATAATGGACCTCTCCCTGTTCGTCAGGCAGCCGATTACGCAACACAGATTGCCCAGGGTCTGGTAGCGGCACACGAAAAGGGCATTGTCCATCGCGATCTCAAGCCGGAAAACCTGTTTGTGACCCAGGATGGGCGAGTGAAAATCCTCGATTTCGGCATCGCCAAGCTCACTGTACCCGAACAGGATGCAGACCAATCCCCGGCTACTATGGCGACGCAGACCAGGTCGGGAGCTCTGCTGGGGACGGTGGCCTATATGTCTCCGGAACAGCTTCGTGCCCAAGCGGTTGACCAGCGCAGCGACATTTTCAGTTTCGGGGCAATTCTGTACGAGATGCTGACGGGAAAACGGGCCTTCTCCGGACAAAGCGAAGTCGACACCATCACTTCGGTCCTGAAAGAAGATCCGCCGGAAATGACCCTGGTGCGCCAGAACATTCCCCAGTGTGTTTGAGCGGATCGTACGCCATTGTTTGGAAAAAGAGCCGGAGGAAAGGTTCCAGTCGGCGCGCGAGCTGGTGTTTGCGCTGAGTGCGCTCTCGGATTCATCGATCAGTAAGACGGTGACGCCGGTGCGGCCCGGAAAACTGCGGTGGAGGAAGTGGCTGCCATGGATGGTGGCTGCGATGTTACTGGCGGCAATTGGCATTTTTGCGGGATTCAGACTAAAGCCAGTTTCCGATCCCATCTATCGGCGGCTTACTTTCGAGCGGGGCACAATTTATTCTGCGCGCTTTGCACCGGATGGCGGCAGCATTGTTTATGGAGCCGCCTGGAATGGCCATCCTCTCGAAATTTATTCCACGCTCGCCGATTCCCCACTCGAACATCCTTTGGGCATGACATCGGCCCACTTGTTAGCTCTTTCGCGCACCAATGAACTGGCGATTTCTCTGCGCGGAACCCACGGCAGCCGCCTGGATTTTGTGAATGGCATGCTGGCCAGCACTCCGCTGGCGGGGGGAACACCGAGGGAAATTCAGCAAGACGTCACCTGGGCGGACTGGAGTCCCGAAGGTAAGCTGGCGGTGGTCCACCATCTGAGTGGGCACGATCAGTTGGAATATCCCATCGGCACCGTTCTGTATGCAACAAATGGAACGATCACCAATATCCGCTTTTCTCCGCAAGGAGATCGCATCGCGTTTATGGATCATCCGGATCCGTGGGATGATCGTGGATCGATCTGCGTTACCGATCTGCAAGGGCACCGAAAGACACTGTCATCGGGATGGGAGTCGGAGGATGGGTTAGGATGGTCGCCGAGCGGGGAGGAGATCTGGTTTACAGCAGTCCAGAGTGGTTCCATCCGCGCCGTGTGGGCGGTGAGCTTGTCCGGAAAGCAGCGCAAAATTCTGGGTGTTCCCGGTGGATTTACTTTGCAGGACATCGCACAGGATGGGCGAATTCTGGTGACTGCCGGCAACGAACGGCTGGCGATGGACTGGACAGGAAAGATTAAAACCGAAGAAGGTGCGCACGAGCTCTCCTGGTACGACTGGACCATTGCTAAAGATATTTCCTCGGATGGCAAATGGGTATTGTTCGAGGAAAGCAGTGAACCTGCCGGTACGAATTATGCAGTCGCCATTCGCAAGATTGACGGCTCTCCGCCGATTCGTTTGGGTGACGGCACGGGAGGCAGCTTGTCTCCAGATGGGAAGTGGGCGGCGTCAGTATTTACCGGAACGCCGGAGCACTTGACGTTGCTCGCGGTGGGGCCGGGCCAGGCGCGCGAGGTTCCACTGCCCACGCTCGAACATTTGCAGAATGGTTCGGCCCGCTTTCTGCCGGATGGGAAACACCTCGTCATCAACGCCAATGAACCGGGGCGCCCGGGGCGCAGTTATATTGTCGATGCTGCTGGAGGCCCGCCGCGTCCGGTTACCCCCGAAGGGATATACGCAACTCTCCCTTCGCCTGACGGCAAGTACCTGGCGGCCTCGTTCCGGGCCCGAGGGGTTACTCTGTTTCCTGTGGATGGCGGAGAGTCTCGAGCGGTCCCGGGCGGAGATCCGGGAGACGTCCCGGTGCAGTGGTCCGCTGACGGACGTGCGTTGTATGTGCATGGGCCAGGAGAGATGCCGGTGAAGCTTTATCGTCTGGATATCGCAACTGGGAAACGAGACCTGATCAAGGAACTCATTCCCGATGATCGAGGCGGAGTGGTATCGATCGGCCCGGTTGTTACCAACCCCGGTGCGTCGGAGTTTGTTTACAGCTACTACCAGGTGCTCTCGGTCTTATATGTAGTTTCCGGGCTGCATTAAGTTCCAGACTGATGCCAGAATTTCCTAGATCAGCTTCCCCGTAAAACTTTCCCGCACGTAGTGGAAGAATAGGGATGTAGAAGTGTTTCCCCAAGGAAGCGGGTCGCGGGAGTGTGGTAATTCACACCCGCAATAGATCAAGCCGTCACCAATGCCCTGAAACACGGTTGTTTTTCCTCTTGGGGTATGCAAATGGAGTGGCCACGGGGTTTCGCACACCGGTTCCGGAGAATAATCGATGCATAGACTGATGCTGAACTCGCACTGCTCACGGTCGGTGTGGGTTTCGAGTTTCGCTCCTCCTTGGTATGAACTGAAATAAACATAAGAGGGTTTCACTGGCTCTGCGACAACGCGGCTGACTGCTGGCGCCAGTTGGTGGTGGAAAAAACGGGCCACGGATTCGTTTTGCTTCGCATACCGGCGGGAACTTTGGGAGTCTCCCAAAGGCATTTTTCCAGTGCGAATCAAATGCCGATAATAGCGACGCAAAGCGGAGATGTGAAAGGGATGAATTAAATGTCCGATGGGAGCATAGCGCTTCTCTTTGAATTGCGCAGCGCAATGATAAAAAGTGTTATTCCAGAGTTTGCTGTCGGTTGCTGCGTAGTCTTCTGACACCAGCACCCCAGCCATGGCGAGAATGCTGCGGGTGTGAGAAGTCAGCGCGGCAGGGGCGCGATTTCCCGGTTGAAGTCCAGCTAAGACTGCACTGAGTTCCTGGCCCAACCAGAAGGGGAGCACAGCCTGACGCGCTGGATCATTGATCCAGATCATGTTGGGACTAAGTGCAAAGTTGTCGAACAGCCACGCCTGGTCAGCCAGAGCCGTGGGCAATTCGCCATTCTGGGCGAACCAAGCATCAGGATTGATGAAAAGTGGACGATCAGATGGATGCTCCCAGGCCCAATCCCGGAGGGAGTGCTCCGGGACCAGGTGATCCGGTTGATCGTCCAGGCAGCAATGGAAAAGCCACCGGGGAAGGTCGGCGCTGTTGGCTAGCGCAAAATTTTCTTCCGCAAGCCCGATCCACGTGTTGTTCATTAGCGATGAAACCATCCGTTCACGGTGAAGCGGCTGTCGGCGAATGCTTTGGACGGGCAATCGACCGGGGTGATTTCGTGCGTCAGCGAACTGGGAAACAAAATGACCTGGTTTTGCTGGGGGACGATGGCACGATAGTTTGGCAGGGGCAGGTATCTTCCGTTCTTCCATAGTGAATCGTAGATCCGCAGCTCGCCGCCGCGGAACTTTTTGGGTTCACGATGGAAGAAGTACACGAATGTGAGCTCGCGCGAAGCAATGCTTTCCTCGGCGTTGTCGCAGTGCCAGTGGAAGAAATCTCCATCATTACTGGCTGTAATTTGCAGCTCTATGTGGGAAGCCCGGAACGGATCTCGCCCAAGCTTCCGCAAAACTCTGGGCAAACAGCTTTGCAGCCGGTCCAGAAGAATTTCACGGTGCCTGCCCAGATTCATAAGTACGTGAGACCGGCGGTGTTCAAAATCGGTAACGCCCCCCGGCAGACCGGGAGCAATGACTTCACTGATCTGGAATTCCATTTCCCGCGCCAGGGTTTCCTGCATAAGGCCGTGCAATTCCTCGGGTGCGAGAAATTCGTCCAAGAGCAGACATTGCGCCGGCATCACTGCAGATTGCTCAGCAACGGCAACGCTGCTGGATACGGTTTCTATCTCCCGCGTAAGGTTTGGCGGAGTGGGGCCGGGAGGCCGAGGGGCGCCGTCAGGGCTGGGTCCAGGAGGTAAACCGGGACTGCCGAGCCGCACGGCGTTCGGCGGAGTGGGGCCGGGAGGCCGGGGAGCGCCGTCAGGGCTAGGTCCAGGGGGCAGACCGGGACTGCCGAGCCGCATCGCGTTTGGCGGAGTGGGACCTGGCGGCCGGGGAGCGTTAGGGCTTGGTCCGGGAGGTAGGCCAGGACTGCCTAGATTCATTCGCTTGGTTGTCCTACCGTTAACCTGGCGCGTCAACTGCTTCAGAAGTTGCTGCGCGATACTGCCGCCCAATACTTTGTACGCCCGCTCCGCGACAATCTCTCCAACTATGCGGGCGATTGCGTCGGTGACGTTCTGGTCTTCGGGGGTGAGGTTGTGGTTTGCTCGTTGAATGAGATTTGCGAGTAATTCTCTTTCGGCCACATTCAGGATGCGCTCATCGCTCATCAGTGCGCCGGAGAGAGTTTCAATGGTTTCGTGCACAGCCATGCCGTGGTACCTCCTGGGGAGAGACACCTATCCACGCGCCGGCAGCCGACGTAAGCGAAGGGGGAACACAGACTAGCAAGGAACCTGCTGTGGAAAAATAAATATTAACCGGCTGGACTAGTTGGAGGTGTTAGGACTATTTTCCCGCCATCGCCCCCACCAGCGACGAAAAGATCTTGAAGCCTTCAATGCAGCCCAACTCAGGTTCACTGGCGCGTTCAGGGTGAGGCATCATCCCGAGTACATTTCGTCCTGGGCTGCAAATGCCGGCAATGTTGTCTAAAGATCCATTGGGATTGGCGGCTTTGGTGATTTGTCCATCCGGCTCGGCATAGCGAAAGACAATCCGATTGTCTTGTTGCAATTCTGCCAGAGTGTTTTCGTCGCAAAAATAATTGCCATCCATGTGGCCGATCGGGATGGTCAGAACCTCGCCCGCGTCGCAGGCATTGGTAAAAGGAGTATCGGCATTTTCGACACGCACATGTACTGGTTTGCAAACGTATTTGAGGCCAAAGTTCCGGGTCAAGGCTCCGGGCAACAGCCCGGATTCACAGAGAATCTGAAAGCCGTTACAGATGCCGAGCACCAATCCGCCGCCGTCTGCAAATTTACGTACCGATTCCATGACCGGAGAAAACTTCGCAATCGCGCCGGTGCGCAAATAATCACCGTAAGCAAATCCGCCGGGGACAATGATGGCATCGCAGTTTTCGAGGTTGTGCGACTCATGCCATAGAAAAGTAACGGGTTGTTTGGCTACCTGCTGGATGGTCCAGAAGGCATCGTGATCACAATTCGATCCGGGGAAGATGAGCACGCCAAATTTCATCGCAGCTTCCTTGGTGACGGGGATGAATAAAGTCTAGCATGACGGGACGACGGCCGATTGGGGTGCCGAATTGATCAGCCTTATGCCAAAACGGACACCCAGAAGGCCAAGTCGTGACCCGTTACGTTCGTTACCTATTGCCCGGAACCCGATCTGGCTACACTCGCCAATGTGGCGATCAGGCGCAAATTACTGGTGTTGGTATGTGTCGCGGGACTGTCGCTGGCTGCGCAGGCAAAACAGCTGGCACTGGTCGCGGACACAAAAAACACCACCTCGAACATTAGCGCTGCCGACCTGGTAAAAATCTTCAACGTGCACAACCGGACCTGGCCGGATGGCAAGGCCATCAAGATTGTGATGCGTGACCCGTCTTCCGCGGACATGCAACTGGTCCTTCGAAAACTGCTCAACATGACGCCCGACCAGGCGCATACGTTTATTCAAGCCCACCGGGATGCCATCGTGATCGCCGATTCTGACGATGCGGTGCTGCGTTTTGTTGCGAGCTCCCCGGGCGCTCTCGGGATCGTGGACCTCTATTCGCTCACCAAAGACGTGAACGTCGTGAAAATTGAAGGCAAGCTGCCAGTCGAGCAGGGTTACTTGCTGAGGGGAAACTAAATGTTCAGCACGCTCAACCGAAACCTACTCAACCGGAATACCAACCGCCGAACCGCCGCGTCACTGGTCATAACCAGTTTGTTGTTGGCTGCGGTGACCGTGATGGCCCAGCAGACAACTCCGGCGTCCAGCGATCCGCAAACTGCGGTGTTCCCGATGACCACCAAATCTCCCGAGGCCCGCCGTCTGGTGGATGAGGCCTTGACGCTTTATCTCGACCGGGTAGAACAGGCGCAGTCGATCGACATCCTGCGCAAGGCCATCAAGCTCGATCCCGATTTTGCCATGGGGCACGAATTGCTGGCTCAAATCAGCCTGGATTCTGCGGAGCAGGTGACCGAACAAGAAAAGGCATTCGCCACCCGCAAGTACGCTACGCAGCCTGAGCAAACATTGATTGAGTGGTATCAGGAAGCCGGCGACGCCAACTTAATCCCGGCCATCACGAAAATGAACGATGTGCTCAGCCAGTATCCGCACGACAAATGGGTAGTTTGGATGACTACCTGGTGGCTGATGACGCAGACCCAGTACGAGCGCTCGATTGCGGTTTACGAGAAGTCGGGAATCACCGATTCCGCAGGCCTGCTGAACAACATGGGCTACAACTACGCCTACATCCGGCAGTACGACAAGGCATTCGCGCAAATGGACAAGTATGTCGCGGCCATGCCTGGCGATCCGAATCCTCAGGATTCTTACGCCGAAATGCTCCGTTTGGCGGGACGTTTTGATCAGTCGGTCGAGCATTATCGCGCCGCGTTGGCGATCAACCCCAAGTTCTATTCATCGCAGTTTGGCGTAGCCGATACCTATTCGCTCATGGGAGACCAGGTTCGGGCGCGCAAAGAGTACGAAATCGGATTCCAGAAGTTTTCCATTCCGCAACAGCATTGGATCTTGTGGAAGACCAGGGAAGCGGACACCTACGTGCGCGAAGGCGACTACGCAGGAGCGGATAAAGCTTTCCTGGTGATTGCCGCTTATGCCCATTCGGCACACATCGATCAGACCGAAGCTGATACCTATCGGCAAATGGCCATGTATCAGCAGGATCAGAAGCTGGCGCTGGCTTACTTGGCCAAAGCCGATGTGGCGGTGCATGGGGGCAGGAATGCTCTGAAGTCCGCGATCGTGGAAGAATCGGCGCAGATTTTGCGCTTACGGATTGAACTGGCGGTGAAAGCAGGCAAACTAGACGAGGCCCGTACTATGGTGGCCCGGCTTTCCGAAATATCGGAAAACTCGAACGATAAGTTGGTTGAAGTTGCTTATGAGGGGGCCGCGGGTACGGTTCTCTACTCCGATGGCAAGTATGATGAGGCGATAGCGCACCTTGAAGAAGACCCCGACAATGCTCTCTCCTTGAAGCTGCTGGCCCAGGCGTATCAGAAGACTGGTTACAGTGCAGGGGTGAAACGCATCGATGAGAAACTTTCGAATTTGAACGATCCCACGCTGGAGCAGGCAATGGTGGTCCCCGGGTTCCGCAAGTGTTACCAGGACCCGACCTGCAATGGGAGTCTGAATGCCGGCACCCCCAAGCTTCGGCATACTCTTTAATCCACGTTTTTCCTTTGCGTTCTTCGCGTTGCCTTGGCGACCTTAGCGGTTAACAGCTTACCGCAAACAGCGCCAAGGACTCGCAAAGGACGCAAAGCCCGCCTTTAGAATTCCAAGGTCTTTCCGCCATTCCTCCATGCTATAATTTCCGTTCGTCTGCATAGGTTTCGAGGCAATTCTGAGGTAACGAAGTGATCCCTCTAATCTCCTCCCTGGGCGAATCCAAGGTAGCTTTGATCAGCGCAATCAACGTCTATTGAGCGAGGTAAATCCATGTCCGGCCATTCAAAATGGGCAACAATTAAACATAAGAAGGGCGCGCTGGACGCCAAGCGCGGCAAGATTTTCACCCGCCTGATCAAGGAAATCGGCATTGCGGCCAGGAACGGCGGCGGCGATCCGGACACCAATCCGCGGCTGCGCGGCGCCATTCTCGCGGCCAAGTCCGAGAACATGCCGCAGGACAACATCAAGCGCGCCATTCAGCGCGGCACCGGCGAATTGCCAGGCGCGACTTACGAAGAGTTTTCGCTCGAAGGCTATGGGCCGGGCGGCGTGGCTGTTCTGCTGGACATCAATACCGACAATCGCAACCGCACGGTGAGTGAAATCCGCCACTGCTTTGGCAAGAATGGCGGCAACATGGCGGAAGCGGGTGCGGTTTCCTGGATGTTCCACAAGAAGGGCGACATTGTGATTCCGAAAGCGGCCGCTAAAGAAGACGACTTGATGAATATTGTCCTCGAAGCTGGCGGTGAAGATCTAAACGACGATGGAGAAAACTGGGAGATCCTTACCGAGCCTTCGGCTTATGAAACTGTGCTGGAAGCGGTGAAGAAGGCAGGGATTGAAGTTGCGTCGTCGAGCGTGGCCATGATTCCGCAGAACTACATTAAGCTGGAAGGTCCGGCGGCGAATACGATGATCCGGTTGATGGAAGCGCTGGAAGATCAGGACGACGTGCAGAACGTGCATTCGAATTTTGATATTGATCAGAAATTGCTGGAAGAGGTTGCCGGGTAGAACAGTATCCCATTGTTATTGCGAGTGTGTGGGAGACCTGCTTTTTGTGAGCGCCGGCAGATAGCAGATTCCTCGGCGCTGCGATCCTCGGAATGACAAGGGTTTTAGAGTTTTTGAGTGACAAAATTGGAAGTTCGTTGAGAAGCAAAGCCGCCACGTCTTGGGCGGCTTTGCTTTTGGACAATCCCGCCAAGCAAATCAATTGCCAAAAAATCACGAGTGCACAAAGACAGGGCAGAATCTGTGTAAAACTTAGTAAATTTATTACTGACTGGTTCTGAA
The DNA here is from genome assembly GCA_963723765.1 of Terriglobia bacterium. Lineage (GTDB taxonomy): Bacteria > Acidobacteriota > Terriglobia > Terriglobales > Acidobacteriaceae > DATBAX01. The sequence goes on from CAVRSD010000003.1 coordinate 444,868, forward strand.
CTGGCTGATTCGGCTGCGAAAATTGCGGAGAGAAATTTATAAGTGAAGGTCCGGCTCGACAAATTGTTGCTGGAACGCGGATTGGTGCCGTCACGAGAGCGTGGGCAATCGCTGATCCTGGCGGGGAAAGTTCTAGTTGACGGACAGAAGATAGAAAAATCTGGCACGGGGGTGGACGGCTCAGCGGACATCCGGCTGCTCGGCGACGATCTGAAGTATGTGGGCCGTGGCGGACTCAAGCTGGAGAAAGCTTTGGAGCATTGGCAGATCGATGTGAGCGGGAAAGTTTGTCTTGATGTCGGCGTGTCCACGGGCGGATTCACGGATTGTTTGTTGCAGAATGGCGCGTCCCGCGTTATCGGCGTGGATACGGGGCATGGACAGATTGATTTCCGGCTGCGTCAGGATAGTCGTGTACGTCTGCTCGAAAAGACGAATGCCCGGTATTTGACGCGGGAACAGCTCGGCGAAGTTGTGGACTTTATCTGTATGGATGTGTCATTTATTTCGGCGACGCTGGTTTTGCCGGCGGTGATTGCCGCGGCGTTTTCGGAATCGGCGGCGGGGCGGCAGATTGTTGTTCTAGTGAAGCCGCAGTTTGAAGTAGGACGCGAACAGGTGGGGAAGGGCGGCATTGTGCGCGATGAAGGCTTGCAATTGGCCGCCGTCGAGAAAGTTCGCTGTGCATTGGTGGCGCTGGGTCTTACACGGACGGATGTGATTGATTCTCCGATTCTGGGCGCGGAAGGGAATCGGGAGTTTTTGTTACGCGGGATGTTTTAGGGCCGCCCTGCGGGCGCGTGGTCTTCAGTCCTAATTCTTATCGCAGCGCTGAAGCGACTGCGCCACCCTAGACCTTTCGCACGCGCAGATGACAGGACTGCGCCGCCCTTAACCCTCGGGCGCGCAGACGAGGGCGTCTGCGCCACGCGAGACGTGTACAATTTCATCTTCCCATGGCTAAGTCGAACGATTCATCGCAAATGAAAGCTGTTGCCATCATCTCCAAGCCGGGTAAGCCGGAGTTGGCGGGCATTCTGCCTGATCTGCTCAAGTGGTTTCGCGAGCATCAGTACAAAGTTGTGGTGGATCCTGAGACTGCGGCCCATGCTGCGGGCGTGGAAGTGTTGTCGCGGGAGGAGATGGCTTCGCGCCCGTTGAAGTTTGTGGTCGTGCTGGGCGGGGACGGAACTCTGCTGGCGGCGTCGCGGGCGGTGGCCAAGTCTGGTATTCCGGTGCTCGGCGTGAATTTGGGTTCCTTGGGATTTCTGACCGAAGTGCCATTGGACGAGTTGTATCTGACGCTGCAGGCGATTGAAGAAGGTCGCAGCGGGATGCAGACGCGCTCTATGGTGCACTGCGAGATCATCCGCAAAGGCGTGCCGGTGGCCAGCTACGACGCGCTCAATGACATGGTGGTTGGCAAAGGGACGATTGCGCGCTTGAACCATTGCGATGTTTATATCGATCGCGTTTTCGTTTCCCGATATCAGACCGACAGTTTGATCGTGGCGACGCCGACGGGTTCGACGGCCTATTCGCTAGCGGCGGGCGGGCCAATCATGATGCCTACCGTAAATGCATTTGCGGTTACACCGGTGGCGGTACATTCACTTACGCATCGCCCGCTGGTGGTGCCGGATACGTCGGAGATTGAGATCGTGGTCAAGACCGGCGAGGACGAAGCCTATCTGAGCATCGACGGTCAGATTGGCATGCCCATGCAGGATGGCGATGTGATTCGTTGCCGGAAGTCGGATTACGAGGTGAAGCTGCTGCATTTTAAGGGGACATTTTTTGATGTGTTGAGGACGAAGTTGAAGTGGGGACAGGGGTAAGGGAATCTCGCTGCGCTCGATTGGACAGCCGAGGCGGCTATCCCTACGTGGATTGTGGTGGTTCCATTCGCAAGGCAATATGAAAAATATTATTCGGGCTTTCTTCCGCTTGCTTCCAATTCTGCTGCTTTCCTTGAGCCTATTCGCGCAGGCGCGTCCTGCTGCCGACCTCGTCATCATTAACGCCAAAATTTGGACCGTGGACAAGAACCATCCCACGGCGCAGGCGGTTGCAGTGCTCGGGGATCGCATTGTGAGCGTCGGTACGAATGCCGAGGTCGAAGCCTGGCGCGGCCCCAACACGAAAGTGATCGACGCCGGCGGGAAACTGTTGCTGCCGGGTTTCGATGATGCGCACGTACACTTCGTCAGCGGCGGCTTGCAACTGGACGCGGTGCAACTCACGGACGCCACCAGCCCGGAAGAATTCGCCCGGCGCATCGGCGAACGTGCGAAGCAAACAGCCAAGGGCGAATGGATCCTTGGCGGCGATTGGGATGAAACCAAATGGGATCCGGCGAAGCTCCCGGCGAAAGAATTGATTGATGCGCTGACCCCAGATACGCCGGTATTCGTTTATCGCTATGACGGCCACTTAGGGCTGGCGAACTCGGTAGCGTTGCGAATGGCTGGAGTGAATGCACAAACGCAAGATCCGCCGGGCGGTGTGATCGTACGCGATGCGCAAGGGAATCCTACCGGCATTCTTAAAGATGCCGCCATGGACTCGATGGATAAGGTGATCCCGCCGCTTTCGCACGACCAGCGTGTTCGTGTAGTGCAGCGAGCTTTGGCTCATGCAGCATCGCTCGGCGTTACCAGTGTCCAGGATATGAACCCGGATTATGCCGACATTGCAGTGTATTCGGAACTGCTGCAGAGCGGCGAATTGACCACGCGGATCTATGTGGCGCCGTACATTACGGGTGTCGACGATCAGGCAAAGCTTGGAATTCGACACGCATTTGGGGGATCGTTTTTGCGTATCGGAGCGGTCAAGGCTTATGCCGACGGATCACTCGGTTCTTCCACCGCTTATTTTTTTGAGCCATTCATCGGTCAGCCCCATAATCACGGATTGCTGTCCGATGAAATGCATCCTGTTTCGGCCATGCGTGAGCGCATGATGAAGGCAGATGCTGCCGGATTGCAAATCTGTACCCATGCCATTGGCGATCAGGGCATCTCGATCATTCTGGATTTGTACACCGATGTGGTGAAAGCTCATGGCGACGCTGACCGGCGATTTCGCATCGAGCATGCGCAGCATATGGCTGCGAAGGATTTCGACCGCTTCGCGCAGTTGCATGTGATCGCGTCGGTGCAGCCCTATCACGCGATTGATGACGGACGTTTTGCGGAGAGCCGCATCGGCCACGATCGCTCCAGCCGCACTTATGCTTTTCGCACCTTTTTGGATCATGGCGTGCGCCTGGCGTTTGGGACCGATTGGGATGTGGCGCCGCTGAATCCCATGCTGGGTTTGTACGCGGCAGTGACGCGTGCGACTTTGGATGGGAAGAATCCTAATGGCTGGTTTCCTGAACAAAAGCTCACGGTTACCGAAGCCGTTGAGGCCTACACCATGGGCTCCGCTTACGCCGAATTTCAGGAGAAGGAAAAAGGCTCGATCACGCCGGGCAAGCTGGCAGATATGGTTTTGTTGAGCGACGACATCTTTTCCATTTCTCCGGAGAAAATCCGAGAGGTGAAAGTCGAGAAGACGATTCTTGGCGGAAAAGTGATTTGGGAAGCAGGGTCACCGCAGGGTAACTGAGTAAATCTCTAATATGTACCCTGGCCCTTCGGGCACGTGTTACTGGGAAATCAGCATGTACTTCTGACCCCTTGACGGTCGGGCACTTCAAATCTAAATTCCCTCTAATGATGTTGTTCTAATCCTTCCAGATGTTCAGTGAAAGTAGGGGTTTTCGCTACTCCCCCTAGACTGTTCGAAAGCGCAACGACACGGTACTGGTCTCACCTGGCCGTAGTCCGAGTGGAACAGTTGAGATCGACTTCGCGCCGCTGTTCCAGAAAGCCAAATCCCGCTTAAGCCGGAGTGTGTCCCACTCTGCGCATGGAGGAGCGAAATGAAACGCCAGAAATTACTCAGGATAGTTGTGTGCCTCGGTGCGCTGGTGACAGCCATCGGCAGGCTTTCCGCTCAAACCGATCCCGGACCGCGGAGTGGCCCGGCAGCCGCAGGTAACTATTACCCAACGCTAAATTCCAGTGAGCAGTATTTCTTTAACCAGGCGATCAGCCGCTTTATGGAGGTCGATTCAGTATCGGGGGCCATCCCGAATGAAGCTGGATCCGGGTTAGGGCCGACTTTCAACGGCAACAGTTGTGCGATGTGCCACGCCCAGCCGGCGTTTGGTGGAAGCAGTCCGGGACTGGCCAGCCCGCAGAGTCCGGTTCCGAACCCACAGGTAGCACTGGCAACTCTTGATCAAGCCGGTAACACGGTTCCCAGCTTCATTACTGCTAACGGGCCGGTGCGTGAAGCCCGCTTTATCAGAAATGCCAACGGCACGGCCGATGGCGGGGTCCATGGCTTGTACACAATTGCCGGACGCTCGGATGCTCCAGGTTGCACTCTGGCACAGCCGAACTTCGAACAGGCACTGGCCAACAACAACGTGATTTTTCGCATCCCCACTCCGACGTTCGGCCTCGGCCTGGTGGAAGCCACGCCGGACGCAATTCTGAAGGCCAATCTGGCGGCGAATCAAAACGCTAAATCAAAGCTTGGTATTGCCGGAAGCCTGAACACCAGCGGCAACGACGGCACGGTGACTCGTTTCGGTTGGAAGGCGCAGAACAAGTCGCTGCTGGTTTTTGCGGGTGAAGCTTATAACGTGGAACAGGGAGTATCGAACGAAGTTTTCGTCAATGAACGCAGCGCGGTTCCCGGATGCGTGTTCAATGGCTCGCCAGAAGACGCCAGCAACATGATGAACGGCAACAGCAGTAGTTCCAATTACAACACGGCGCTGGGTACGATTTCCGAGATGTCATCGGATGTTGTAAACTTCGCGGCGTTCATGCGGCTCTCGGCTCCGGCAACGCCGGGTCCGCAGACAGGGTCCACGCAAAACGGTGCCAGCCTGTTCAGTAATATTGGCTGCGCGCTTTGCCACTCATCTTCACTGACTACTGGTTCCTCGCGATATACCGGAATGTCCAACGTTACCTACCATCCCTACTCTGACTTCGCCATCCATCACATGGGCGGGGGGCTGGCGGATGGGATTAACCAGGGGGCTGCCGGGCCGGACCAGTTCCGTACCGCTCCACTTTGGGGACTAGGCCAGCGCTTGTTCTTCCTGCACGACGGGCGGACGGCGGACCTGCTGCAGGCTATCGAAGATCATGCCGACTGTGGAGTGAACGGTCAGCATCACGATCGAGACCATTTCCAGGCGTCTTCGTCGGGAAACAACTGTAGTTCCGAATCCAACGGAGTGGTTAGTAACTTTAACCGGCTCTCGCCATCGCAGCAGCAGGACCTGTTGAACTTCCTGCGCTCGCTGTGAGGGTGTCCATTCGCTGCTAAACCGGTATGCGGAGGGCAATTGTTTGCCCTCCGCTATATCGGACGGAGAGCCTCGGCGAGAATAAAACGTCCGCCGTCTAGATTTCGTTTCTTAGTAAATCAGCGGTGGTTTCGCGGCGGCGAATCAGTTTGGATGATTTTCCGTCCACCAGGACTTCGGCGGGACGCGAGCGAGTATTGTAGTTGGACGCCAGCACCATTCCATAAGCTCCCGCGTCAAGGATGGCGAGCAAATCACCCTCATTGGCGACAGGTAGTTCCCGGTCGCGCGCGAAAAAATCTCCGGTTTCGCACACTGGGCCAACCACGTCCACGGTTTCGACTGGATGTGATTCCAAGTGGGCGGGAACAATCTCATGATAGGCCTGGTAAAGCGAGGGCCGAATCAGGTCGTTCATGGCAGCATCTACGATCAGAAACTTCTTGGTACCGTTGGTCTTCTTGTAAATCACTCGCGTTAGCAAAGCACCTGCAGATGCGGTGATAGAGCGTCCTGGTTCGAGTAACAGATGAACTTTCAATCCGCGTAAGGGCCTTAACAGTGCCGCTGCGTAATCAGAAACCTGGGAGACGAAGTCCTGCGAGTTTGTCGATGGTTCGGAAGGTTGATAGTTGATGCCCAGGCCGCCGCCTGCGTCGACATATTCAATGTTGTGGCCGTCGGTTCGTAGCTCACCGACGAGTTCCGCGACCCGCTCCATGGTGGCAGCGAACGGCTTAACGTCGGTGATCTGGGATCCGATATGGACACTTACCCCGGAAACTTTGAGATATTTTGTTCCGGAGGCCAGAGCATATAAGCGTCTGGCTTCGCTGATGGGAACGCCAAACTTGTGTTTATGCAGGCCGGTGGAAATATAGGGATGGGTTTCGGCGGGAACATCCGGATTTACCCGCAGGGCCAGCGGTGCGGTCAGTTTTAACTGGGCGGCGCATTCCGCCAGCGCCCATAGCTCAGACTCGCTTTCCACATTGAACAAAAGAATGCCGGCCTTTAAGGCTGCCCGCATCTCGGATTTAGTTTTGCCGACACCGGAGAAAACGACTTTCTTCGCGGCGCGTTTATCGACCTTCAGCACCCGCTCCAACTCTCCCCCGGAAACTACGTCGAAGCCACACCCCATTTTGGCCAGAAGCCGAAGAATGCTGAGATTGGAATTGGCTTTTACCGAGTAGCAAACAGTGTGCGGGACCTTGCGGAAGGCACGCCGGAAAGCGTCCATGCGTTCGCGAATGGTGGAAGCAGAATAGACGTACAGTGGCGTGTCAAAACGTTCAACAAGTTTTGACACAGGCACTTCTTCACAATGAAGAAGTGCTTCAGTGGAACGGCGCAGACCCAATCCTTTTTTGACGGCTCGATAGGAAAAGCCGGGAGGACGTCCCAGTGGAGCTTCGCGACTCACTTGCGTTTCCCGGGAGTGTCTTTGACGCGAATCGCGACGATGGTTTGATCGTCAAAGGTTTCCACTCCGGAAGCATGCTCAGAAACCGCATTAAACAAGGACTTCACCGCACAATCCGCGGAAATCCCGGCGCATTTTGTGATAATTTCTTCGATTCGTTTGCGACTGAACATTTCGCCGGCTTTGTTGGTGGCATCCGGAATGCCGTCACTGAAAAATACAAACATATCTCCCGGTTTAGCCTGATAGGAGACCTCTTCGTAATCGGCGTCCTCGAACAATCCCAGGGGAAGTCCGGTCACTTCGATAAGTTCGATCTTGCCGTCATGGCAATATACCGGGCGCGGGAGGCCAGAGTTGGACACTCGCAAAGTGCGGTCAACCGCGTCCCACACGGCATAAATCAAGGAAACAAACTGAGCTTCAATTCTGCGCTCTCCCAGAGAGTAGTTCACGGCAGCAAGCATTTCCGCCGGCCCCGGTTCCATGATGGCGTGCGAACGCAGAATCCCGCTGACCAGGGCCGCATAAATCGCAGCGGGAGCGCCTTTGCCGCTGACATCGCCGATGGCGATGGCCGTGCGTTGTTGCGAATAGTTCACGAAGTCATAGAGATCGCCGCCAATGGCGCGGGCCGGGGCGAATTTTGCGGCAATTTCGAGGTCGCCAAGCTTGGGCAGCGAGTGAGGTAGCAGTCCGAACTGCAATTCCCGCGCCATCGCCATATCGCGTTCCAGGCGATGTTCCTGTTTGGCGATTTCCTCATACAGCCGGGCATTTTCAATGGCGATCGCCACTTGAGCCGCTAGCGTAGTGATCGTGCGTTGATGATCGTCGGTGAAATAATTACGCTTCGTGTGTTCGAGATCCAGAACTCCGATGACCTTATCTTTATAGATAAGCGGCACCGCCAGTTCAGAGCGGGTCTCTGGATTGGCCTCGATATAGCGCGGGTCCTTGCTTACATCGCGGACCAGCACAGCATGTTTGTGCTGCGCCGCGTGGCCTACAATTCCGCGACCCAACGGAACGTCATGCTTGAGATGGATATTTTCATTGAAACGCAGAGAGAAGCGGTGTTGCAGTTTTTCTCCTGCTGAGTCCAGCAGCAAAATGCTGAACATCTGGTAATCGATCAGCCGGTTGAGAAGCTCGGCGATTCGCTTGAGCAATTCGTCCAAATTCAGAATCGACGTAAGTTCCTGCGCGATCTCATTCAACAAGAGCAGGGTGCGGGTTTGCCGCGTGGTTTGCGTGTAAAGACGGGCGTTCTCGATCCCCACAGCCATGCGAGAGGCGATGAGCGTGAGTAATCGCTTGTGTTCTTCGGTGAAAGTGTTGGGATTTTTGGACTCAATATCGATCACGCCGATCAGCCGATTCTTGATGATCAGCGGAACCGCCAGCTCCGAGCGCACGTTGGGTACAGCCGAGATGTACTGGGGATGCTCCGTGACATCATTGACCAGGACGGCCTCGCGCCGCTGGGCAGCGGCCCCAGTCACACCTTCGCCTACTTTGATGCGCATGCGTTCGGCGGTTTCCTTGCTGTGTCCCACGCTAAAACGGAAGCGCAACTCTTGAGTTTTTTCGTTGAGCAGCAAAATACCGAAAATTTCGTAATCAATGACTTTGCGGACGAGCTCCGCCACACGCTTGAGAGTGGTGTCGAGGTCGAGCGTGGTATTGACCACATCCGCCACTTCGAGCAGCAAGGGGTCTATTTTCGATTGAATATCTGTTTGAACGGCTGTCATTGGGAACGTATATCAATCATACCAGCCGCAACCACCGGCTGAATCGGGGGATGAGCGCGCAACTCAGACGCCTCGCGGCACGATGCAAATGTCCGGCAGATTGCGGTAGCGCTCGGCATAATCGAGGCCGTAGCCCACCACGAATTCATCAGGAATGCTGAAGCCTATGTAGTCGCCCACGATCGGCATTTTTCGCCGTGAAGGCTTGTCCAGTAGTGCGGCAACGCGCAGGGTCTTGGGCTGGCGCGTGCCCAGCATCTTTTTCAGATAGGTGAGCGTGAGGCCGGTGTCAAGAATGTCTTCGACCAGGATTACGTTCTTGTCTTTGATCGGCTGGTCCATGTCCTTGGTGAGCTGGACTTCGCCGGTGGAGTCCCATCCGCTTTGCAGCTCTTGAGCTGGGCTCGGGCGATTGCCGTAGCTGGAAACTCCAATGAAATCGAAAGTGGCATCGAGCTTCACTTGCCGGGCGAGATCCCCCAAAAAAATGGTTGCGCCTTTTAGTACCCCCACTAAGATCACATTCTCACCGGCGAAATCGCGGCTGATCTCGGCACCGATGGCGGCCACTCGTTCGGCAATCTGTTGTCGCGAAATTAGGACCTTTAGCTCGGTCATAGCGATCCATATTAAACTAGGAATCAGCAATTGCTTACATTGGAAATCTTATGAACCTTAACGGAATTAAACTTACCTGGCTGGGACACGCGACCTTCCGAATCGCGACCCCGGGCGGCAAGATCATCATTGTGGACCCCTGGATCATGGGCAACCCCGCATGTCCCGAGAAAGACAAGGACGTTAAGAAAGTTGACGTTCTACTTTGTACCCACGGACATGGCGACCACATCGGCGACGCCGTCGAAATCATCAAGAAGCACAACCCCAAAGTCGTCGGAATTGTTGAACTGTGCGGATGGTTGCAGAAAAAGGGCGCCAAGCAAACTTCCCCGATGAACAAAGGCGGAACGCAGACTATCGACGACATTAAGGTGACCATGGTGCATGCCGACCATTCCTGCGGCATTCAGGATGGAGACGAAATCATCTACGGTGGCGAAGCTTGCGGTTACGTGATTGAGTTTGCCAATGGCGTGAAGATTTACCACGCCGGCGATACCAATGTGTTTGGTGATATGCAAATTATCCGCGAACTCTACGCGCCGGAGATTGTGATGCTGCCCATCGGCGATCACTACACCATGGGCCCGCGCGAGGCCGCGTATGCCTGCAATTTGCTTAAGGCGAAGACCGTGATCCCCATGCACTTTGGAACTTTTCCAGTGTTGACCGGAAAGCCGGGTGAGGTGCAGAAGCTGGTGCCGGGGACGGAAGTGTTCGAGATGAAGCCGGGAGTGACGATCTCGTAATTGAAGACATAGGAGCCGCAATTGCCAACCAATCCTAAACCATCTTGGCGTCACGGGGAAATCACACAGCCCGAAGTGGACGACTATCTTTACTCCATGCTTCCGCCTCGCGACGAAGTGCTGGCGGAAATGGAAGCCGAAGCCGGCAAAAGAAAGATTCCCATCGTTGGCCCCGCCGTGGGCCGCGTGCTGCATCAACTTGCCTTGATGACGAATGCCAAAACCGTTTTTGAGATGGGCTCGGCGATTGGTTATTCGACCATCTGGTGGGCGCGGGCGGTGGGGAAAGACGGCCGCGTGTTCTACACCGATGGCGACCGCAAGAACGCCGACGAAGCTCGCGGCTATTTCGATCGGGCCGGAGTGAGCGATCGCATTACCGTGAGAGTGGGCGACGCGCTGGAAATACTCTCCGAGCAGAAGCAGGAATTCGACATCATTTTCAACGACATTGATAAAGACGATTACCCTCGCGCCTTCCGAGTAACGATCCCTCGTCTGCGCAAAGGGGGATTGTTTGTGACTGACAATGTCCTGTGGAGCGGAAGGGTCACACAGAAAAATCCGACCGAAGCGACTACTAAGGGAATCCTGGAATTCAACCGGCTGCTCTATGACGCGAAAGATTTGTTTACGACCATTCTGCCGATCAGAGACGGAGTAGCCGTGGCCGTGAAAAGGTGATCACGGTCGGGGCCCAAAGAGCTTCGCTCGGCCTAGTCTAAGCGCTCCTAACTGCCTGCCGTGGATGTCGTTTCCGAGCTGGACTTGTGCTGACTTACTAGTCCAATCAGGAGTCCCGCAGCTACACCCACAATAATCGAAAGCACAGCGAGGATGACCCAATGCTCCAACCAGGATTGCGCTCCTGACCCTCTTTTCTGTATTCCCAGCATAGGTTCAACCTCCTGGGAATTTTGATGCGGGAGGGTAGCCTTGGTGTTGACTTGCAAGGGTAAAAATAGCCGAAACCGGCGGGAAAGCCGAGTTTCCTGAGGGCGGCATTTGTTACCGATGCTTAGATAGACTTGACGGGGATTAGCGTTAAATCGGCTACCAGTCCGACTTCTTTCTGAAGGAACGGTTCGGCGTGAGTCACGCCTCCCAGCATTCCGTAGAAGCGGGCCATGGCATCCAAACGGGAGCGGATTTCTACGTGAGCTGGGAAGAGATCTTTGCCCGCTTCCTGATCAGTGAACTGCGACTTGTACGCCATCAGCGATTGAAAGCGGGGCTCGAACTGGTCGGTGATGTCCACGACGAACGTTGGGCGGATGTCGTAATACAGAGTGGCGTACAGAATCTTGAACGGACGATGCGGAGGGAGTTCAGTATCCAGCTTCGCCAGCCCAGCCAGAAAGCAAGCCTCGTATCCCAGCGTGGACGCGGTGTAGTGGTCGGGATGGCGTCCCAGCCAATAAGGAAGGATGACCACGCGCGGCCGTTGTTCGCGGATCACCCGCGCAACTTTCAGCCGGTTTTCCCAGGTGTTCTCGACGCGTCCGTCGGGAATGTCGAGAGCGTGGCGCCAGCTTACTTGCAGTATCTTTGCTGCGTCGGCCGCTTCTCGCGCACGGTCTTCGGCGGTGCCTCGGGTTCCCATTTCTCCCTGCGTGAGATCGAGAATGCCGGTGCGGTGGCCAAGCTGCGCCATTTTCAGCATGGTTCCGCCACACGTTTGTTCTACGTCGTCGCGGTGGGCGGCAATAGCCAGGATGTCTAGCGCGGGAGAAGATGCAGGAGCCGTAGGCATATCAGTCCAAGTTACCCTGTTCCAGCACCACATTCTCGCGCACGATCAGGCGATGGGCGGCCATCTCTTTCAAAGTCGGCAGGACGCGGCTTACGTGTTCATCGGTGTCCACGAAGATGATGATCACCGGCAGCTTGCCTCCGGCGTCCACCAGATGGCTGGTTTCGACCTGATGACGTCCCAGAAATCCGGAGACGGCGTGGATGGCCGTCGCGGCATAAACATTTTCCCGCCGCAGATAGTTCAGAATCTCCATGTGCAGCGGACGTTTTTGCCACTTGTCCGATTCGTTGAGGTAGATGGTGACCTGTACTGCCATGGCAGTTGGCATTTTATATCACCCTCGCCAGTGCCATGCCGGCCAAAGCTCCGCCCAGGCACAGAAGATTGTTGCTGAGAATGTTGCCGGCCATGAGCAGCCATTGTCCGCGCTCGAAGTAGCCCATGGTTTCGAAGGCGTAGCTGGAGAAAGTGGTAAACGATCCGCAGAAGCCGACGACGACCAGCAGTCGCCAGCGGGCGTCGGCGAGGACGCGTTCCGTGGTCCAGATGACAAAGAAGCCCACGATGATGCTGCCCACGATGTTGATGAACAGCGTGCCATAGGGAAAGACGGGGCCGAATTCTTTGACCGCGAAACGGCTGATGAGATAACGGGCGTTGGCGCCGACGATCGCGCCCAGGGATATGACGAGCAACTCGTTGAGCAGAGCGTTCACGATGGAGTTCTCCCTACAAAGTTTGTAGGAGTTATCAGCCGGATCCATTCACAACTCGAACCAGGCGGTTATGGCGAACTCCATCGCCGTACATCTCTTTTTTACCACAGCGGACACAGAGAAGCACAGAGGATGTATGCACTCGGGTAATCCCCGGTAACAGATTAAAAGAGAAAGCTGCTACTTCTTTCTTTCCACCAAAAACCGCGCTAGCGATTTCAGAGTCTCTGCCCGCGCGCTGGAACTTTCCAGCGAAGCGAAAGCGGATTCCACCAGTGCATCAGCCTTCTTCAGTGATTCATCGATTCCGAACAGCGCAGGATAGGTTGCTTTCTCGGCTGCCGTGTCTTTTCCTGCGGTCTTGCCAAGTTGTTCGGAGGTCTGAGTGACGTCGAGCACATCATCGACGATCTGGAATGCCAGCCCGATCGATTGTCCGAATGTTCTTAATTGCTCGACGTCATCGTGGCTGCCACCGGCATAAATCCCGCCGCTTACGACGCTGGCCGTAATCAACGCAGCGGTTTTTGCGCGGTGAATGTATTCCAGCATCTCGATGTCAGGCTTGGTTCGCTCGGCTTCAAGATCGACGACCTGGCCGCCGATCATGCCGTCCACGGTGCCGGTGCCCCGGGCGATCTCTTCAATGATGCGGACCCTGGCCTCCGCTGGGCAGCGGAGGCGAGCCAGCACTTCATAAGCCTGGGTTTGCAGGGCGTCTCCCGCCAGGATTGCGATGGCTTCGCCGAAAACTTTGTGGCAAGTGGGACGACCGCGGCGCAAATCGTCATTGTCGAGAGCGGGGAGATCGTCGTGGATGAGGGAATAAGTGTGCAGCATTTCCAGTGCCGCGCCCAGATCCTCAATTCCCGTTGGAAGGGAAGTGGCGATCATGCGGCCGGCTTCCATGCAAAGAATCGGCCGTATGCGCTTGCCTCCCGCAAACACGCTGTGCCGCATCGCCTGATGGATGGACGCTGGCTGCTGCATTGCTGGTGGCAGCAGGCGTTCCAAGGCGGCGTCGGTGAGGACTCTTCCTTGCTCCAGAGTGTCCTTGAGCATGACGGTGAGTATAACAAGTGCGCCTTGTGTCATCCGGAGCGCAGTGACTGTTTCGCGAAGCGAAGCAGTCCGGAGTCGAAGGACCCCTAGGGTAATAAAGACTGCCGGGTACAGGGGTGCTTCGACTCCCTCGTCGTTCACGTTGTGAACGACTCATTCGCTCAGCATGACAGGGTTTTGAGAGTTACTTGCGGGCGGGCGCCGATTCAGTGAGAGGCTCAAATGCTTCGGCCTGGAGTTTGCCATTCTGCTTGAGCAGAATTTCTACTTTGCCTTCGGCTTCTTCCAGCTCTTTGCGGCAGGTGGCGGAGAGTTTCATGCCTTCCTCGAATAGTGTCAGGGATTTTTCCAGGGGCACATCGCCCTTTTCCAGTTCCTGCACGATTTTCTCCAGACGCTGGAGGCATTCTTCAAATTTTGGCACTGGAAACTCCTCTGCGTATTCTAATCCAGTTTCTTGAGATTCGACTGCCTGGAATCTAAACCGATGCTGTCGGCTTCGATGTTCCCAACGCTTCCAGCACATCCACTGCCGAGGTATACCGGCCTTGCGGTGCACTGATCTGCGCGCCTTGCACCATTTCGCGGACAGCAATCAGCATCTCTCGAGCGATGAGAATCCCTTCCTCGCGTGCGGCTTCCGGAGTGGGAGCTTTTGTCATGCGCTCCAGGATCGAATCAGGGACGGAAACCCTCAGCTCATTTTTCATGAACTCAGCATTGCGAGCGCTGACCAGCGGCCAGATTCCTGCAACCACCGGAACGCGGAACTGCTCGATGCGGCGCAGGAATGTTTCCAGCAAGGAAAGATCAAATACCGGCTGGGTAACGGCATACTCTGCGCCAGCCTCTACTTTGAACTCGAAGCGGCGAATCTCTTCGTCCAGGTCGGATATGCCGGGGTTGGCGCCGACGCCAATGGCAAAGGCCGTGCCCGCTCCAATCGGATTGCCGCCGATATCCTGGCCGCGATTGAGATTGTGAACAATGTTCACCAGGCCGATAGCGTCCACATCGAACACAGCGGTGGCGTCGGGATAGTTGCCCATCTTTGGCGGGTCGCCCGTAATGCAAATTAAATTATGGATACCGGTAGCCGCCGCACCCAGCAGGTCCGATTGAATGCCGAGCACGTTGCGATCACGGCAGGTGTAATGCAGGATGGCCTCAATACCCACTTCCTGTTGCACCAGCAAAGAGAGCGCCTGATTGCTCATGCGCGCCGAGGCCCGCGGACTGTCAGGAATATTGATTGCGTCCACCCCTACCGACTTCAGAAATCGTGCTCCTTCGACTTCCTTTCGGATGTCGGTGCCTTTGGGAGGCACGATTTCCACCATGGTCAGGAATTCACCCTTGGCGAGCTTTGCGCCGATACGTGAGCGATCAGCTAGTGGAACCGCGGGAGCGATGGCTGGAATGGCTTCCCCTTTTGCGTGAATAGTCGCAGTTTTGGAGCGCGCTTCACCCACACGCAGGGCCGCTTTCATCACGCGAATGTGGTCAGGCGTGGTTCCACAGCATCCGCCGACCAATCGCGCGCCCGCTGCAACGAACTTGCGAGCATAGCTAGCCATATACTCCGGCGAGCAAAGATAAATATTTCGTCCCTCAACTGAGCGGGGCATACCGGCATTGGGTTGAGCGGCAAGAGGCAGAGAAGTGACGGCGCGCATGCGTTCGATGGCATCTAGCATGGCCACCGGGCCGATACTGCAATTGCATCCAATGACATCGGCTCCCCATTCTTCTAGACGGGGAGTGAAGGTTTCCGGCGTGGAACCGTCGAGGCAGTTGCTGTCTTCGTCGATCGTCACCAAAGCGACTACCGGGATTTTCGGATTGACATCGCGGGCAGCCAGGATTGCCTGATGAAGTTCCTCGAGATAGCCAAAGGTCTCCATGATCAGCAGATCCACGCCGCCTTCCACCAAGGCCGTAATCTGGTCGCGAAACGCTGCCCGGGTTTCTTCCAGCGAGGTCTTGCCCAGGGGTTCAATGCGAATGCCGATAGGGCCAACCGAGCCTGCCACCCACACGTCGAAACTCTTGGCGGCTTCCCGGGCCAAGCCGGGCCCCGGCAAAGTTGATTTCATGGACTTTGTCCGCCCAGGCTATGCCGTGCTAGACGGAAGGAGTTGCCGCCAAAAGTGTTGGTTTCAATGATTTCCGCGCCCGCCTGTAAGATATTCATGGTGGATCCCACGGATCAAGTCGGGTTGAGAGATATTCAGCTCGTCATAGCACCGATTGATGAAATATTCCCTTGGAATACAGCAGCGTACCCATGGCGCCGTCACACAGGACGGGGGACTTTTTCAGTCGAGCTAAAAAATCCGATGCCATCCTATTGAGAATACAAGATGACTAGGGGTTTTGCACAATCTACCGACCATCGAGGATGGGCGGGCAAAAAATCTTCAGGATCACCTCTGTTATAATCCGCTCTTTTGCATCTAAATTGCTATCCTTCATGCTCTTCGGAGTCCCAGGCTTGAAAAGAGTTCTAAGCAGTATTGCTGTCCTCATCCTTGCTGGTGTGTCCCTGGTCTCCTGCGGAGGCTATAGTTCGTCGAATAAAACCACCAGAAGCGGATTCGGCTTCCGTGCCTTTGTATCCAACCCTCTACTGGCAGCCGGCTCCGGAAGCGTTCCGGTTCTAGGCATTGTGGATGCTGCCAAAGACTCCTATACCGGATTTTTCGTGAACTTGTCCGGCACCAGTACATTTCCGGGGCTGATGGCATTGACTCCGAACCTCAAAGATACCGTGGTTTTCAGTAGTGTCGGCAACACCTTGGTGGTAGTTGACAATGCCAGTGAAGCGATAGCCCAGGACGCGACGGGTGCATTGCCCGCGATTCCCTTGTTGGGCCCTACCGAAAGTCTGTCAATTTGGATCGATAATAGAACGGCTTTCGTCGCAGTTCCCAGTGCCGCTGTAACTGGACATCCAACGGGGGCGGTGGAAGTACTGGACCTCGGGAGCGGATCCACGACTCCAGAGGCTGTGATTCCCATTGCGAGTGCACATTACATGGTGCAGAGCCACGATGGCAATCGCCTCCTGGTGTTTAGTGACAATGCTCAAAATACACCGGATTCCCCTCCAGAGTGTGCTACCGAGCAGTGCATCACTTTGATTTCTCCCAGCCTGATCGGAAATGGTGAGCCTCGTACTGCCATCTCAAGTTCCTCTTTTGATCATCCGGTTTGGGGTGTTTTCAGCAGCGACGATTCCACGGCGTACATCTTTAACTGTGGCCCCCAATGTGGCGGGACGACATCCAGCATCTCGGTACTCGACTTCACTCAGACTCCTGCGGCCGTCACTTCGACCATCAACGTTCCCGCAGCTACTTACGGCCTCTTGATAGGCACTACTCTTTATGTAGCGGGAACTCCCCCGGACACTCCTTGTCCTGCTGGAACCGCAGCTACCACATGCGGGGAGTTGACTACGATTGACACTGGTTCAATGGCCACCGCCTCGGTCACGATTACGGACGGCTATCACGACCGCATGGCGATGGGCGCGAATGGACAACTCTTCATCGGAGCGCGGGGTTGCACCAACATCAATACTCCTCCCTCAGGAAGTAATCCAGGGGAGGTTCGCGGTTGCCTATCCATTTTCAATACGGCGAATTCGAATGTTGTGATTCCGCCGGATAATGGGGATGTAACCGGCATTGAGCCGATTACCGATCGCAACGTAGTGTATCTCTGCCAAAACGGACACCTGCGGATCTACAATACGATGACCGATCAACTGCAAACTACGCAGGTAGTCATTGTGGGGCAGGCGATCGATGTAAAGCTGGTGGATCCCCCAGGGAATTTCAACTAACCGACGCCCTATTTTGCCGGCATCAGCACCAGTTCGTGGGCTCGGGCCTTCTCGACGGCTTGCTGGGAAAAAGGCAACGGGAACGTATATCCCTCGTACCATGCGCCCCACTGGTCCATGTAGTACGGGCTGAGGAAATTTCCCGCCTCCCCGGTCACCAGATTCAGAGTGGATTGATCCAGGTTGGAAAAGTCGACTGTAATCCGCTCGGACGGACCTTCATATCTGGTAGATGCCTTCACGGTGTAGCCACTGCCGGATTGTTCTTTTAGTCCGGGCCCAGTCCAGCGTTTTAGGACGGGGATTTTACCCAAGACCGGGTTTTGAATTTCCACCGGATTCTGCTGTCCCCACTTCCATGAGTTCAAGTCTTGAGGTGTGTGCGGATTACCGACGGCTGCCTCTACTGCGGCCGTCAACAATTCCTCGTAATTTGGATAGGTTTCCGGCAACCACTGTTTGGGCTGATGTTGAAGAACATTTTCCAGCCAGACGGACCGCATCGGCCATTCATAACTCTCCCAACTCAATTCGGGTCCCGGCTGAGAACCGTTAGGCGAGGCGCCCAGCTTGGGCTCCAGAAGAAGCCGGGTCAATTGCTCCCTCGTGTGGACGGATAACGTGGGTGCGGCCGAGTCCGCTGTCATCCGGCCATCCCACTGGCGCATGATTTCCGCCGCGGCTTTGGCGCGGGCCGAGGGATTTCTGGCATGGTCCACGGCGTAAACAAACCTCTCGGCAAAAAAACGGTCGGCTTCGGAAAAGATGTCGGTCTGCAACGCGAGCATATCCGCTGGCGCGAATTTCTTACCTGAACTTAGCACGCGATAAATACGGTCGGAGCGCCAGGGTGCTTCCCATTCAGTACTGATGGAATAGGGATATCCATCGGGGGTTATCCGGCTGTTGGCGGTGGCCAAAATGCCAGAGGGCGGATTAAGAACGCTCGGCAGCTTTTCAAATGGAATATAGCCGGTCCACTCATGGGCATTGTCGCTGCCATTTTCGGGCAGGCTTCCATCGCCGGCGGCGCGGATGGGAATTTTTCCTGTGGTCTGATATCCGATGTTGCCATCCACATCGGCATAGACGACATTCTGTCCCGGTGCGTCGAACTCGGAAAACGCGCGGCGGAACTCTTCCCAATTCTGCGCTGAATTCAGGGCAAAAAACGGATTGCGAATGCCGTCGTATAGCGTCCAGCGCAAAGCGATCTTGCGGGTTTCGCCTGGGGATAATTCACTGACAATGGGACCGTGCCGAGTCAGCATCACGTCCACGATCACGTCCGGTTTGCCTTTGACGTGGATTACTTCGTTGCGATGTTCTGGCTGCTTCCATCCATCCGGAGTTAAATATTGTCCGGCGGCGTTGAAGGTTTCTATGTAAGCGTCTTCCACAGTCGGCCCGACATTAGTGAATCCCCAGGCGATGCGTTGATTGTGGCCGACGACTACATACGGCATCCCCGGCAGGGTGACTCCAGCGACATCGAAGTTTCCGCAGCGCAGGTGAGCTTCGTACCACAGGTTGGGCATTTGATGATCCAGATGCATGTCATTCGACAGCAGCGGTTTCCCGGAAACTGTGTGCGCTCCTGAGACTACCCAGTTGTTAGAACCAAGCGTGAGATGGAGGTCTCTCGGGAAGCAACCCGGATGGCGAGCAAGTGCCGGGCCGTTTGGGATGTCGTTGAGGTGGGTCACAGAGTTGTCTGGCCCGGAGTCTTCCTCGTCGTTGTTGTCCTCGTCCCGATCATCCCTGTCCTTCTTGTTCGTATCTTGCTCAAGGCTGAGATGAGACGCCGTCGGCGGATGATCGTGCCAGGAAGAATTCACATAAAGATCAGCAGTAAGCTCGGGGCCGAGCTTCGCCAGAATCTTCTCCCGGATCAGGGCATTCTTAGGGCTGGTGCTGAGATCTTCGACCATCTGGCCGGCAACCAGCATGGAATCCTCAGGCGTCCAGGGACGCGGCGAATAACCAAGAATGCGAAACTCCAGGGCCAACCGGGTGCGATGAGATTCGATATAAGCGTTCACTCCCCGCGCGTAAGCCTCGAAGCGGGCGCGATCTTCGGGGGCCACTAAATCGACTGTCTTGCGAGCGGCCACGCGCAGGCCGAGGATTCTCTGTTGTCGATCATGGTCGAGCTGGGCATCCCCGACAATTTCGGAAAGTTCTCCCGCAGCATAACGGCGCATGCCATCCATTTGGAACAGCCTGTCCTGTGCGGTTACATATCCCTGCGCGAAAAAGAGATCGATGATGTTGGCGGCTGTAATGGTTGGCACGCCATGGCCATCACGTGTAACCGTCACCGGCGCCGACAATCCCTGAATTTGCAGAGTGCCATCAAGTTGAGGAAGCGCATCGCGTGCGATGGAGTAGACCCATGCCGCCGCACCCAGTATGACGACCAATACCAGGGAGCCTAAAAGAAGGGCAATGACTCGCCCAAGTGGGCGAGGTGAACGGGAAGAAGAAATGGGAGTGCTGGCAGTGACCATTGTGGCCTTTCGATTCTAGGGCGTGCGGAACGGGAAGACAAATGGCAAAGCGGTTGGCGGGTTCGCCAAAGGCCAGTATGATTCAAATGAACGGCGGAGAAGGTCCCATCCCGCTGGACAACGGAAATCATGCTGCAAAAACGCATCGACGATCAGCCCAGCATCTCGCGCGAGATGGTTCGCGAGGCTGAGGACATCCTGCACCGTCATCTGAAACGGGTAGGCCTAAAACACACTGCGCAGCGGGACACCATCCTGCGCACGTTCCTGGAGACTCGCGAGCACCTCTCCACCAATGAGCTCCATCGGTTAGTGCAGAAAAAAGATGCGAAAATCGGATTCACCACGGTGTATCGCACGCTGAAGCTGCTGACGGAGTGTGGGCTGGCCAGCGAAGTGGCTTTCCATGATGGCATCGCCCGTTATGAACACCAGTACAACCGCCGCAGCCATCACCACATGGTTTGTACCGAATGCGGCAGTTCGGTGGAATTCTTCTCCCCGGAAGTGGACGGTCTGGAACAAGAAATCGGACGCAAACATCACTATGCAACCACTCGTCACACTTTTCAGATCTACGGAGTGTGCGAGGATTGCCGCAAGAAAAATCATCCGCAACGATTGGTTTGAATGGCGGATTCGCGTCAAAGAATGCTTTGACGGTGCAGATTCTGTTTGCCTTAACCGGCTAATTCTGATAACTTTCGCGCGTTCTTGCACGGGCATCTTCGGCAACACCACAAGAGCCCGTATGCTTTCTTAAATAGCGAATGCTTGGGGGGGAATCTATGGCTTTTTGCAGTTCATGTGGTGCGCAGATACCGGTTGGAGCTACAGCGTGTCCCGCTTGCGCTCATTCCGAGGCTCCGGCAGCAACCGGAACCACGCAAGGGGCTGGAGGCGGCCTGACAGACAACGTGGCCGGTATGCTGGCGTATATCACGTTTATCCCGGCCGTTCTTTTTCTGGTCATGGAGCCTTACAATCGGAATCGTTTTATCCGATTCCACTCGTTCCAGTCGATTTTTCTGTTCGTGGCCACGGTGATTCTCTCGGTAGCGATCGGCATGCTGGCGATCATGCTGCTGTTCATCCCGTTTCTGGGGCATTTGGTGATCTTTCTTCTGCGGATGACCTTCAGCCTGGGCTTATTCATTGTTTGGATTGTCCTGCTGATTAAAGCCAATCAGGGGCTGATGTATAAGTTGCCCATCATTGGCGACATCGCGGAGAAGCAAGCCAACTCTTAGTTCGACAGAAGCGCTGGCCGTCCCCATCCGTCCGTTGCTTTTTCGTCTCCGCTCGGCGTTGGTTCCTGAGCGGAGACCGCCAACGCTGGCAGTCTCTTGCGAAAATCACGAAGAATATCGCAGCACTTCATTTTGTTCGACGCCGAACGCTTACGAGAATCCCCAGCATTTTCTGGTATTTCCAGACCCACCAAAAATTGCCCGCAAGGATCAGTCCCAACCGCGCAACTTTTCGTAGCCAGGGAGGTTGTTACAAGCTGGAGGAGTCCCCCATGCGATATCTTGGAATCGTTCTGTTTAGTGTCCTTAGTCTATTTCTCGCAGGATGCGGCGGAGGCAATCCGGCCCCCGGCCCCGGCAATATCAATGGCAATTGGACGGCAACTTTAAGCGATAGCGGCGGCTCGCCCGTTTTTACTTTCACCACTTCTTTGCATGAGGGCACTGGTTCGGATGTCACTGTGAGTAATTTCACATTCACGACGTCTTCTCCCTGCTTCGCTTCAGGCGGGACCGAGACTGCTTCGTTCGCGCTGAGTGGGAACTTTGGTGGAAGTGTCACCGGATCATTCGAATTGACCATTCAGTCCGCCACTCCAAGTGGCAACACCCTCACCTTGCAAGGGACAGTGAAAAACAACATGATTTCCGGCACTTGGACTCTCTCAGGAGTGACCTCCGGATGCACGGGCAATGGCTCTTTCACCATCACCAGAGCGTAGGAAAAAGCGCCATTTGCGAATGGACGCTTAAAAAGCGCTGACGCTCGTTCTCACCTCAGAACGGTATCAGGACGCCCATTGTGTCGGGTAGCGGCCGAATGGGGCCGTTACCCGCACTTCTGTACAGCTAGAAGCCATCCTCAGAACGGCAATCCTAAGTATTTTTCGTTTTTTGCCGATTTCCGGTAGTCTTGTTGATCGTTCGAATAGAGGAGAGACGCTTTTGCGAGTTCGCGTGTTCTACCACGACAAATGTTTTGATGGGGCTTGTTCGGCCGCCATCTTCTCCCGTTTTTACCGCGAACGAATTCGCAACGACGTAGAGTTCGTGTTTTCCGGGCTGCTGCATCGAGCCGGCTCTCTTTTTAATGAGGGCGATTTCGACGGCGACGAAAACGCAATTGTGGACTTTAAGTATTCCAGTTCGCCCAAGATCACTTGGTGGTTTGACCATCACGAGAGCGCGTTTCTTTCTCCGGCGGATGCGGCGCATTTCGAACAAGAGCAGAGCAATCGCAAGTTTTACGATCCCGATTTCAAGTCCTGTACCGGCTTTATTGCCACCATCGCTGAACAAAGATTTGGCTTTAATCCTGCGCCCATGGCCGACCTGGTGCACTGGGCCGATGTCGTCGACGGCGCTCTGTATCCGGATGCGCGTACCGCAGTCGAAATGAAAGCTCCGGCCATGAAGTTGACGATGGTAATCGAATCGGCAAAAGACTCCACTTTTGCGCCCCGACTCATCCCGCTTCTGGCAACGAAATCGCTGGCTGAAGTCCTTGAGGAACCTTTTATTGCAGAGACTTTGCCCGCGCTTCTTGAACGTCACCAACGCTCCATCGCCATTCTGCGGGAACGCACGGAACTAAAGGACGGCACGTTGTTCTTCGACGTTACCGATCTCGAGATGGAAGGCTACAACAAGTTCGTCCCTTACTACTTGCAACCGGAATCCATCTATAGCGTGGGTTTGAGCAAAAGCAGCTTCCGGGTGAAAGTTTCGGTGGGATCGAATCCTTGGGCGCCTTCTGAGCCGGTAGTAAATCTGGCCAAGATCTGCGAACGCTACGGTGGCGGGGGACATGCGCGCGTAGGCGCCATTTCTTTCGATGTTACCCAAAATGAAGCTGCCCACAAGGCCGCGCAGGAGATCGTCGCCGAACTTCGTGCCAGCGTCCGTGGTTAGGAATCGAAGGTTGTGTTACTGATCGGAATACTCCCGTGAGCGCGGCCGCAACTTCCGATGCGGTCATTGTGCGTTGTGAACATTTGGGGCGGGTTGTCAAAGTTAAAGATAAAGAGAAAGTCTTGATCGAGGACGCGACGTTCGAAGTTCGAACGGGCGAAGTTCTAGCCATCGTCGGTCCGAGCGGATCAGGGAAGACCTCATTGCTGAGGCTCCTGAACCGGTTGGATGAGCCAACCAGTGGAACGGTTTTTGTCCAAGGCACAGACTACCGCACGATCGCTCCCAGGGAGCTGCGCCGAAAACTCGGCATGGTAACGCAGCGTCCGTACCTTTTTCCGGGGACCGTCGAACTGAACCTGCGATTCGGTCCCAGGCAACGTGGCGTGGATATCTCACAGGAATCGGTCGAGCAAATACTGGTCGAGGTTGGGTTGCAAGGCTACGGCAGTCGCGACATTGCCAGGCTCTCCGGCGGGGAAGCGCAGCGGGTGTCGGTTGCGCGCACTCTCGCCAATTCGCCACTGGTGCTTTTGCTCGACGAACCAACCTCGGCGCTGGATGAAGTATCCAAGCTCGAGATCGAAACGCTGATTCAGAAAATCATGCGAGAACAAGAACTTACCTGTGTGATAGTGACTCACGACAGGGCCCAGGCAACGCGCCTTGCTCAACGAGCGATAATTCTCGAATCGGGACGCATTGTCCGACTTGGTCCCACAAATGAGGTCTTGCATGCTTAAGTTGCTCTTCAGCAACGAACTTTATTTGGGACTGGCACAAGCTGGGCTAGCAAGCCTGGTGGCAATGGTGGTAGTGTTACTCGCTCGCAAACGAGGGATCCATTTGGAGAGCGAAACTTTCATTGCCATGGTCCGGGGACTGGTGCAGATCGTGGCCGTGGGATCGATTTTGGTGCTATTGCTTCGCGGTCCGCGGTGGACCAGCGGATTCTGTCTTGGCGGAATGATGATTGC
Source organism: Terriglobia bacterium (assembly GCA_963723765.1). Lineage (GTDB taxonomy): Bacteria > Acidobacteriota > Terriglobia > Terriglobales > Acidobacteriaceae > DATBAX01. The sequence continues at coordinate 468,833 of CAVRSD010000003.1, forward strand.
AGCAGGAGGGATTTCTGCGCGCCGGGCCAAAGGGATACCGGGTGCGTTCAGAGTTTCCACTTGGGCAATTATTTTCGGCTCGGGGTCGGTGATTGCTTTGATGACGTGGCTAGGCGTTATTGGTACTGCGATTACTTCTCTTGTCCCTGTGGGCAGTATGTTGATCGCCAATGCAATGAATACGAATGGGCTGGCATTGAACCGCTTTCGTTCGGATGTGATGGCGCACGCCGGTGAGATTGAGACCGCTTTGGCGTTGGGTGCCGACGCCAACAGCAGCGTGGCGCCATATGTCCAGGCTTCTTTTGAGGCCAGCCTGATTCCCGCGATCGATTCTCTGCGCTCGCTCGGGATTGTGTGGATCCCCGGCCTCATGGCGGGAATGTTGCTTTCGGGTGCACGTCCCGTGTACGCGGCGATCTATCAGTTTGTGGTTCTGGCCATGATTTTCGCGGCTTCTGGACTGACCTCGCTGGTGAGTACGCTTTTGATTCGGGGGCAAATTTTTACTTCGGCGGAACAATTGCTGCTACAGCCGGGGGGATAATGTTGGGAATGAGTGGCATGCTGGACCTAAGATTGGGGCATAGGGAACTTGACCGGGAAGCGCAGCTCAAATTGCTGCGTGCGGTAGCTTCCTTTGAGCTCGCTAAGGGCTTGGTCGTTCTGCTCGCCGGTTGCAGCGTCCTGTTTTTGGTCCATAAAGACACTGGAGACGTCGCCGATACTTTTCTGCGGCTCCTGCATATTAGCCCGGACCACCACTTTGCTCAGCTCTTCCTAACTTGGGCTGACAACATGACCGCCGCCAAATTGTGGGCGGTGGCCGGCGTAGCTACCGTCTATGCCATCCTCCGTTTTATCGAGGCCTACGGTCTCTGGAAGGCGAGGGCGTGGGCGGAGTGGATTGCTCTGGTTTCGGGAGCGCTTTATGTCCCGTTTGAGGTCTACAAGCTGTTTGATGTCTATAAGTTACTTGGTCGCGTCAGTCCCCTGTATGTCGCCCTGCTTATCGCGAATCTGGCGGTTGTCCTGTTCATGGCTTATCTTCGATTGGCCGCCCAGAAGGCGCGGATGGCCAGGAACCGTAACCTCTCCCATCCATGATTATATGTGCAATTGATTCAATCACTTAGGCTAGAATTCCTAAAGCTAACCCAGACCCAAAGATACCCCTAAGTGTTACCAAAGGCAGCCCAAACCGCACTTTTAGGCCATGTACTTCCAGTCTTGCCTGAACTACCCTTCTATCAAGCAAATCCAGTCCAGTTTTCAAGGTTTTCGGAGACAGAATGAAATCAGCAGTTTGGGCCATCTTTTTACTTGCCGGTGTAGCGAATGCGCAGCAGACCCTGGTAGCGGTGAACGCCGCCCCGGCCGCTTCCGTATTCATAGCGACGAGCAATCAACAGAACTTTGTCGCTGCGAACCGGACCCCAGAGGCTCCCACTCCGAAGTTCTGGGGTCTGGAGAACAAAATTGATTTCTCGATATTTGCCGGACAATTGGCTGCCGATGCGATTACCACGCAGCGTGGACTTGGCAACGGCTTCCGTGAAGCCAATCCCATCGCTGCACCCTTTGTGAACCACGGCGCCCCCGGTGCGGCCGCGGCTTCCGCGTTGAGTTTTGGGGCTGGCGTGGGAGTCGCTTATGTGTTGCACCGGACCCACCACTACAAAGCCGAGCATATTGCTGTCCGCGTGATGCTCGCTGGTGAAGGCGCGGTCGTCGGCCACAACATCGCGCTGTTGCGATAGACAGTTAAGTTTCTTGAGATTTCTCTGCGGCTTCGAGGTAGATTCGCAGCAGTTCCTGGTCTTCAGGCAGGATCTTCGTGAACTTGATCCCGTTTCCCACTTGAGTGTCACAGGTCACAACCGTGGCGAGGGTAAGGAGCGGCTCTTCGAGTTGCAGACTGAGTTCCAGTTCGGTCCCTACGGGAAACGTGAACGTCATTTCCACATAGCAGCCACTCAAGCTGAGATCGGAAGTCGCGCCCCGCATGGGGAACTCGCTGCCCCCGGTGCGCAATTCGATCGGAACGCTGACTTTTAAGCGCGGATATTGCCGGCGGTTTTGATCGTCGGGTGGCATGAGTTAACGGCCTGTCTAAAAAACTGGCTTATGGTTCAGCATAATATCCTTCTCTGGTTTGGACGACTAGGTCTTTTTGCTTAGTTTTGAGAAGGATCTTGTGATAGCCCGATGCTGCGGCTGCGGCATCGGTTTTTTCAGGAGAGTAACCCAGGTTGTACTGGCCACGCAGCTCTTCCTGGATGGTTGTATAGATGTCCGCTGTGGTTTCCTTCTTGGTGACTTCGAAGAAACCGCCACCGGTTTCCCGGGAAATCCGCTCGAGAATTTTCTTACCATCCGGGCGGGATTCCTGAGGGGGTCTCTGTCCTCCGCCGCCATGTCGACCCATGCCGCCTCCGCCCATTCCACCCCGGCCCATCCCTGGGCCACCGAAACCTCCATGACTCTGGCGATCCTCATCGTCCTTAAACAGAATGGAATAGACCACCGTATCCGCCCGCTGGGCTGACTCGATGGCACTTTCCAATGTCTCTTTGCTGCCTCGATCCACTCCATCGGTAAGCACGACAACGGCTTTCCGGCCCGTTTGTTTCTTCATCAATTCATTCGACGCCAGGTAGATCGAGTCATAGAGCAATGTGCCAGCTCCCGTATGATGGCTCCCCCGATCTGAACCAGTTGACGTGTCCGGAGAATTGCTTCCACTGTCCTGGCTGAACTGCGGCGTTTGCAACGAATCAATTGCCGCTTCCAGCTTTTGGCCGGAAGAAGTGAGATCCTGTAGAAGTTCTACCTCCCGGTCGAAGTGAATCAGGAAGGCTTTGTCTTTGCTTTCGCGCATTACCTGGACCAGAAAATTCTTGCTGGCCGCACACTCCTGGTCCAGCACCCGTCTTTGACTCCAGCTAGTGTCGACGAGCAGGCCGAGGGTCAGGGGAAGGTCGGTTACCTGCGAGAAATAGCGAATGGTTTGAGGTTTACCGTCTTCTTCCAGGGTGAAATCATCTTTAGTCAGATTGCTTACAATTTTTCCGTGCTTATCGCGCACGGTTGCCAGCATGTTGACAACTTTCACTTCGGAGGAAAACGTAGGTGCCGTTGATTGCTGGCTCCGCAGCGGCTGTCCCGCAAGTAGAATGGTGACGGTCAGGATTGCAGATAAGAAACATGACGCACGATTGCGTAAATAAGCGTCTATCTTCATGAACGTTTGCATGATTTTAGTTTGATTGGCTTCCAGCTTTTCTTTCGGATGCGAATCGCCAGCCGGAAGGTTGCGTGATCCGAGCCAGTTGAACTTCAATTAACACTTTACGGTTTGGGCCCCTGGGCCCTAGGATTTCTGGCTGCGGGGAATTCGACTGACCTGCCCACAACGCATAACGGATCGGTGACACGGTGCACATTCTTCATGTCGTGGGAGCCCGGCCAAATTTCATGAAGGTGGCTCCCGTCCTGAGCGCGCTCAGGAAGCAACCCGACATAAAGCAGACTTTGGTCCACACGGGCCAACACTATGACGCCAATATGTCGGATGTGTTCTTCCGGCAGCTCGGACTTCCGCCTCCGGATGTGAATCTTTCCGTAGGATCTGGAAGCCATGCGCAGCAAACGGCCGAGATCATGAGCCGTTTTGAGCCGTTTGTGCTCGAACAGAAACCTGACCTTGTCCTGGTCTACGGAGACGTGAATTCCACGGTAGCGGGGGCTCTGGTCTGTTCCAAGCTGCAAGTGCCCATCGGACATGTTGAGTCCGGTTTGCGTTCCTTCGACAGGACCATGCCGGAGGAGATCAATCGGCTGGTAACGGACCAGTTAGCCGACTTTCTGTTTACACCTTCCGAAGAGGCGGGTGCAAACCTGCAACGAGAGGGAATCCCTTCCGAGAAGATTCATTGCGTGGGCAATGTGATGATCGATTCTCTGGTGCAGTTTTTGCCTTCGGCAGTTCAGCGCGCGAAGAGTGAACTGGCGGAACGTTATGCTCTGGTCACGTTGCATCGACCCTCCAACGTGGACGACCGGGAAAATCTGAAACGAATCCTCACGTCTTTGCTGGAAGTGAATCAAGAGTTGGTCGTTATATTTCCCGCTCATCCGAGGACCCGACAGCGAATTGAGGAATTTGATCTGGCCAACAGCCAACTCAGATTAGTGGATCCGCTGCCGTATGCCGAGTTCGTCGCACTGCTATGCGGCGCGACTGTTGTTATCACTGATTCTGGCGGAATTCAGGAAGAGACGACATATCTGGGAATCCCCTGCCTGACCCTGCGAGACAATACGGAGCGACCGGTCACGGTCACACAGGGAACCAACATCTTAGTTGGGCAGGATGCGAATATGCTTAGAGCCGAGTTGGCCAAGATTCTGGCGGGAAAGGCAAAGATTGGGAGCATACCTCGGCTCTGGGACGGTCATGCCGGTGAACGAATTGCGGAAGTCTTAACTCGGAGAAATGATGGGGAGCGAACGGCCGTGCTTCACTGAGACGATTTTGCGGCGCGACTCAGTTCAGGTTCGACGTCCGGGGGTGCGGGCTCTGATTTAACGCTGCTGCGGCTTTTGATCCATTCCAGTAGGGCTTTGCGAGACGACGCCGACATATCCGTAAAATGGATGCCACACATTCCGCCTTCAGCGCGCCAGACGAACTCAGCCTTGGCTTTCAGTGGCTCGGGCGCATCCGGAAGCGTGCATTCGAAAGTGAAGTGTGGAGATCCCGGCAATCGTCCTACTGACCGGACTGCCGCTCCCGAATCACTCAGGTCTTCTATCGTCACCGCAATATTGTGCCCGCGTCCGTAATTAAGCTTGGCAGCGACTTCTATTTGAACGCGTTTCGATCCACGCCGCCGCTCCTGCGCCATCAGATTACGCACGGCTCTTAGTCCATGCCGGACTCGTTCCGGGGAAAGCGGCTTGTAGAGAACGATCTGGGTTCCGGTTTGAAATGCCGCCCCAATGCTGGTCGGGGTGTCCGCCAGTACGATTCTTACCGACTTCTGGCAGGTGCCAAGCTGACGTGAGCTCTCCAGAACCAGTGAGGAACCTTCCACCTGGTCGTCGACCATAATGGCATCGAATTTGTGGGCGGTAATCTGGTCGATTGCGGCCTCCAAGTTCGTGCTGGTCTCCACTTCCACCCCGAGGTCTTTAAAGACACGGGTCACGGTCTGAACCGCCGAAGCATCCGTGCAGAGAAGCAGGGCCCTGAGCATACATACAGATGCTATGAACTTAGGGGTCATTCGGGCAAGTTACCGAAGTGACCTCGAAACCCAAAGATCAAACCATTATGGAACTGGTTCAGGCGGCAATACCTGGCGTTTGAGAATAAGCCCCGGAGAGCTTACTCGGTGCTTATCCACGAACGCACCTTGGCGGAACGCTCCACCGCGTCCAGAACCTTCTGGACTGACACCGCATCCTCGAAATCCGCATGGAACGGCTCTCCACGCCCCAGTGAGGTAAGAAAGTCTCCAAGGGTGGCGATGAAAGTGTGTTCATATCCGATGGTGTGACCTGGCTTCCAGAAGTTCTCGGAGTAAGGATGGTCGGGCCCGGTGATCAGCATGCTGCGTTCGCCCTGCATGTTCGGCGTTTCGGTGGCATCGTAGAAGTGCAATCGATTCATGTCCTCGAAATTAAATCGCAGCATCCCTTTCGATCCCTGGATTTCGAAAATATTGCGATTGCGGCAGCCGACGCCGTAGCGGCTGGCTTCAAAACTTCCAATGCTTCCATTGGCGAAGTGGACCATGAGCAGCGCGGCATCGTCGACATCCCGTCCCGGCGCAAAAGTATGGGTCATGGCATTCAATTCCGTGATGGATCCGTTGAGAAAAAACGCGAGATCGACCACATGCGAAAGCAGGTCACCCACTACGCCCGATCCAGCGAACGCGCGCTGATATCGCCAGCCTGAGGCTTTCGATGCATCATTGCCCGACTGATTCAGATAAGTCGCGCGGTAGTGAAAGATCTGCCCCAGGCGTCCTGCTTCGATGAGTCTCTTGGCAAATGCAATCGCTGGAACGCGCCGGTAGTTAAACCAAACCAGATTAGGGACGTCATGCGCTGCCTTGGCCATGACCTCAGCTTCTTCCAATGACACCGCCAATGGTTTCTCACAGAACACAATTTTCCCAGCCTGCGCTGCGGCGATTGCGATCGGTGCATGCAAAGCGTTGGGCGTCGCAATATCGACGATCTGAATATCCGGCCTGTTGACGACTTTCTGCCAATCGCTTTCCACTTCTTCCCATCCCCACTGCGCTGCCATGGGCTCCAGTTTGGCGCGGTCACGTCCGCAGATCACTTTTAGGCGAAGTTTGTAAGGAGTATCAAAGAAATGACCCACTTGTTGGAAAGCGTTGGAATGCGCTCGGCCCATGAAGCCGTGTCCGATCATGGCGACGTTCAGTTCTTGCTTGGGTTCCGGCATGGTTGGGTTGGTTCGCTCCAGAAACAAGATACCGTACTGTGGAGAGGCTACGAAGCGGGACAGCATGGGCGCTCTTCCGCGATGTGCAACTATTTGCGCTTAAACTTCGGAGTGTAAATATAAGACTATTATTATCAACAATTTACGGCGTTAAATGCTGGCATGCCGATTGCCCTTTATCTAAGTACAGATCGGAAGTGGCGGCTTTCCTCTTCTCAGCCACCACTTCAAAAATAAAGGTCGCAGACTATGGTGTTCCGCAAGCTCTGGCCGCTGTTGTTAATTACCTCGTCACCAGTTCTGTGTTTAGGTGCAAGCAATGTCTGCGGCGGTTCGAGTCTCCAGCTCGCAAGTCAAAATGCCGGTCCATGAACGTCAGTTGTGGACCTCGGTGATCCGTGATTCGCGGTTTGCCGCTGTCCCGCATGCTATGACCCAGGCAAGTTGTGGAACGGCGCGGGCGCCCGAGCCACTGGCCACACCCAATCCACTTCTAGATACTCCTGACTTGAATGCCAGAATCAGTGTCAGTTTCATCGTGGGCACCGACGGCCGCGTCCATAGCCCGTTGATTCTGGAAAGTGCCGGCATTACGCCGGACCGCAAGGTACTCAACGCCGTTCGCTCCTGGCGATATCGTCCCGCGCAGTGCAATGGAGTCCCTACCGAAGCCGAAGGTAACATCGAGTTTTCCAGTCATTAGCGATAGAATGTACCCTACTGGGTATCGTTATGGACGAGGAAAAATTCCCCAAGCCGGCCGGCCATTTACCCGCGAACGCACCCGACGAAGAAGTTGTTCCTGATCCATCGGTGGACGATTTCTTTAACCGGATGAAGCATGACATGCGCCGCCCCAAGCCTGGGCAGGAGGCCATTACGGCCGCCTTGCACGCAATTCAGCGGTTGGGCCTGCAAGCAGACAGCGAGAGTTCCATGGATGGCTTTGAGGAAAGCGGTAATGCCGGACAGCGCTTGTGCCAGGCCTGTGGCAGCGCTAATCCCGGCGACAACAGATTTTGTGCGTTTTGCGGAGTCCCGCTGCCGGAAGTTCCGGTGGCGATTTCCAGCAATCCGGCAACGCATGCTCCTGGACCGCATCAATATCATCATCATTATCATCACCACTATTTTTCGTCCGAGGGATCTGCACAATCCGCTGGCCCAGACCAGCGCCCAGCAAATGGCGGCGCACCCGTGCGAGACGCCAGCCGCACCCGGGCTCCTTTAGGCACACCCGGCCTTAGCCGCTCCGAATCTGCTGTTCGCAAGCTCACCCAGGACTGGGTGCAAGCCTGTAACACCAAGCACCTCGACGATCTGGTAGAGAGTTATAACGCGGACGCGATTGTGCTGCGTCCCAATGTTCCGCCGGTGCGAGGCACGGCTGCTATTCGCGAGTTCTTCTTCTCCGTGCTGGATGCAGGTCTGGGAGAAGTAGAGATGGAACCGCTCCGGGTGGAATTGGCAGGGGACATCGCGTACGAAGCTGGACGTTGCAAGATGCTGGTTCCACACATGGGGAAGCGGCGTGAAGAACGGGGCAAATATCTAATTACTCTGGCCCGTCAGAATGGCGAATGGAAGATCATGGCCGACTGCTGGTCGAGCGATCTGAGTCTCGGTGTTGGTCAGGAATCCGCAACTGTACCGAGCCCCGCCAGCCCTGCCGTCCGTCCGCCGCGAAAAGCCTAGATTAGTCTTTCCAGTTTCATCAACATCCTGTCATTCTGAGCGAAGGTAGTTCGCTCGTTTACGAGTGGACTAACGAAGTCGAAGGATCTCTAGATTCATCACGTCTGCCCGCGGCAGGGGTCCTTCGACTGCGGAGAAACTTCGTTTCTAAGTTTCCTCGCAGCTCAGGATGACAAAACTGCACTATTCATCGGCACTACGTTCCTTAGGCGCTCACTCCCAGCTTTTGCAAATCCTGACGCAGCTGTCCGGCATTTTTCATTTGAATGACCTGCATGCCTAACTGTTTTGCGCATTCCAAATTCAGCGCGCGATCGTCAATAAAGCAGCATTCCTCCGGGGGCTTCTGCGTGATCTCCAGCGCCAATTTGTAAATGCCGGCTTCCGGCTTTCGCAATCCAACAAAACATGAGCTCACGAACAGGCTGAATATCTGGTTCAGGCCAAATTTCTCAATTCGGAATAAGTTCAATTCCTTTGACTCGTTATTGATCGTCGACATTAGATACTTATCACTCTGCGCCAGTTCTTTCGCCAAATTAAGCGCTTCGTCGTCAGGATGAGACTGGGAAAACATGTCATCCTTGAAAGCCTGCCGGGTAAACGAACGCTCCCGATAAAAGACGGTCCGATCAAGATATTCGTCAAGAGTGATCTGGCCCTGCTCAAACGAGGAAACCACCATTTCATGGCGATCATGAAACTCCTCCTCGGAGAGCAGGAAGTGATTCAAAGTACGTAGCCGTTCGGTATGGTCCCACGCATTAGTAAGAAGCACACCACCGACATCCCAGAAAAGCGCGCTGATCTTGGACAAAGCTCTCTCCTCAAGTCAATCTCTGCGAATCGAAGACATGATACATGGAGCCGCTGGGCAGGGAATTAGAGAGAGGCTGGATCAGTGTTGATAGACGGTCGTGTCTGCATGGTAATTTCGCCAGTCGAACCAGAAATCCCTGATGCCGTTGATCCGCTCGAGACACTTTCCTTGAGCAGGTCCGCTCATCGCACAGCCTTGAAAGTTCCACTCGCTCCCCGAGGCCGAATCTATCAAGGCCCATGCACTGGTGCCGGCTTGGCGGAAAAACTCAACATCCGCTCCGTTGATTCGGCTCACAAATACGCGGACTGACTTTCCATCGGGTCCCACGACCAGCAGAATCGGGGTGTCACCGAGCCGGTCCTCAATCGGCGATTGCGCCAGGATCGTCTTCATGGGATACGCCCGGCTGGCTCCGCCCATTTCCAGCCCAATCAAAACGTCCCGTGATTGCAAGGCTGAGCCGGGAAAACTAACCACCACCGGCAGCTTGGCGACTTTGGGCTCCCAGTCGTATTCGTATTCTTTGACATATCTCGCAACCGGGGCGAGGACTTGCCCGGCGGGAGACTCCTGTTTCCACAATCCGAAAGTTAATTCATCGCTCAATACCTGTTCGAGCTGCTCGCCCTTGAGCGGACCAAAGATAGCCGTGCCACTGATCTGTTGCCACCAGGTTCCGGTTTCTGTGTCGCGCATCAGGAAGTTCTGATTGTTAATGCCCGCGAGCCGGAAATGAAAAGTCCGTCCGTTTACCGTTCGCTTCCACACCAGACCGGTGTGACAAAGCGTTCAATACGTGACCGCTATGGGTACCCCGCCAACCACGTCATTCAAAACGTGGTGATAACCCATTTCGAAAATAGGATAGGCGCGCGCGTCGCCGTTGAAATTCACTGCCATTACCATTTCCGATGGATCAACTTTGGAGCTGCCGGCGGAATCGAAGCCGGCCACGGGCACGGGATGGAACATCAGCTCGAAGTAATCTACTCGGGCCATCACGGCGGCTCCCGCAGCCAGGCAAAGCCCCATTACCAGCGCAACCCTCTTCCAGCGCGAGACGCGCCGCCAGAGTAGCAGGGCGACCACCAAAGCCGCTCCCCCGGTCAGCAGAGTCCAGAAGGGCGCTTGCTGGCGCACCGCCATCGCCCGAATGAGCCATCGTGGCGACTGAAAGCGGAATGGCTGGATGATGATCGCTGGGAATAAGAAAAGGGCCACAGTGGCGAACACCAGGCCAGTAAACACCATCCACGGAATGGCGTTCTTACTCTTGCCAGGAACTTCTGCAACTGTGGGTGCGTTCACTCCATATTCCTCGAGGAATCAGAATTCTAATGGCTTCATCGCAAAAGAGAAAGCCCCGGTCCTGTATTGCCGGACCGGGGCCGAGCCCTGATTCACATCCCCGCCTCTAGTCGCTGCGTGGAGTGAAGCTTTGCTGATAGCTCAAGTTGTCGATGTCGCGGAACTGCGGAGTTCCTGGCGGCAGGTTTTGCGGCTGCGAAAACAATGGATCGAATACATAGTTTCGCGTCGGTGGTTGATACACGGAGTACGTGCAGCACTTGAATGTCCCCGTGTTGTAGGTTGAATAGTAGAGGCTCACCAAAGAGCCCTTGTAGTTCAAGGTTGCGCTGCTCCAATCTTCAAGGAAGCGTATGAAATTGTGTACGCCGCCATCGGTTCCGAAGCCATAGTCGGTGGAGGACGACCAGTTCGGGAAGGGGAAGTTGATGCTCTTACCGGCAGCGATGGCCACTCGATAGTACGTGGTTGCACCGGGCCGCTGTGAAGCATCTGTAGGGTTGGTCATACTTTCCAAGTCTGACCAGTTATCTGAGAGTACAGTGACCGCATCCGCAATGACCGCTGCAGCCGAATGGGCAGGCTCGGTCCCGGTAGTGGGATTGTTCCACATAGGATCGGCGGCGCTGGTGTTGTAGTCTCCCAGAATATAGACGGGATTCTCCGAACCAACCGTGAATCCGCCGCCATTGTTGTCGGGCCGGACCGGCACATTTCCCAGCGAGCCGTCCACCAGTTTCAAAACATGACGAGCGCCAGACACCCAGTTCGCGCGGCCTGTCGCGAGACAGCTCGCAAGCCTTGCGTATTGGTTTCCTCCGGTAGCATTAGCGCCAAACCCATTTCCCAGGTTCGCTTCTCCGAAGTTGTCGAGCACAAGGTTGTTGTTGACGTCTTCCGGAGACTCCGCTTTGCCAGCCGGGATAGGTTCCAGCGCATTGTCCGGCGTTCCGGCGGCTGTGGAACTGTTGATGGAATCTTCCAGACCGGAATCGCCGGTTTTTGTATTTGCGGGATCGATGAGAGTACCAGCGGGGTCCGGCAACATTCCTCTCCGGTCGGAGTAATACAGAATGTATCCGTTCTGGTTGGTATAGTTGACGGTTGAGCCAGTGGTGCCGATCGTGCCGGCGAGCCACCGTTTCAGGTTGCCCACGTCGATTTCGACAGCATTCATTACGCCGCTGGCGGTGCAACTATTGTTTCCCGCTTTGACGTCGCGTACTTCGCCTTCGCGAGTGTCGTAGAAGTTGATGGGATACCAGTTGTTCCTGCTGACGCTGGTGGTCTGGTTGCCGTCTCCATACCATGGGCTATTGGTGAAAGAGTCGGTCTGCACCTCGGGCGGCTTACCATAAGTACAATTGGCAAGAGAATACACTGCAGGCGATCCGCTCTTGACGCATGTCGGTGCGATACCAGTCGTGTCTGGCGCGCCGCCATTACCATTGCGGTCTGCCGGTTGCTGAAGAATCAGAATTGCATTGGGATTAACCTGGTTGCTGCCGGCGTTCGTCGATGGACCGGGCGAAGTCGGAGGAAGCATGCCTCTTGCAAAACCCAGACCCAACCACTCTTGCGTTACGCCAACCCAAACTCCACCTTCCAAAGCTTCGACCCGCAAATAACCATCCAATAGATTCCAGGTGCTAGTGTTAGCGACTGCGGGCGGAGTGAAATAAGGAGAAGCAGGGCACGTATAAGTAGCTCCGCCAGTGCCGATTGTACATACCGTGAGACCGATGTTCGCCGCTGTCGGAAGAGCCGCGCCAGTACTAAGCAGCGGCGCTTGTGGGGCGGCGGTTGGTACCAAATCGAGACTGGTTAGAAGAGGAGCGGATGGCCAGTCAGGAGGCAAGGTAGAAGCCACGTTATTTTTGGCAGCGACCCAGTTGCCGGGGTCAGGAATTGCTGTCGAACCTTCAGCAAAGTACGTCATACGGGGTTTGCCGGATGCCAAAGCTGCCAATCCTGTCGGTATCGATGCTGCTACTCCGTTGTTGTAGTTGGGGCCGCTGTTGAAGGTCCCATTGGCCAGGCGAATGTTGTTTGCGTCGGCGGTCCCGCCAGGAAGTTCCGCGGGGTTGTCGGAGAGCAGCACGCGAATTTCTGCCTCGTTATAAAGCCGCGACGAGCCCAACGAAGATGTTGCAGACTCACCAGTCGGAGGCCGACGGATGATTTCATACTGCGGTACCGGGGTGCCGTTGTTCGACGCCACGAACGGCAACGTCAGCTGTTTGACGCCCGTGTTAATCGGGTTCCCATAATTTCCGTCGGTGATCCAGCCGTTGTAGGTGCTTTGGGAAATGGTTTGCCATGAGGGCGGGCCCGCATTGTAAGCGGATTGCGGCGGGTTTCCACCAGCTCCGGTCACACTGCCTTCCGTTGACGCAATTGCCCGGCAGGCTGGTTGCGTTCCATCACAGCCCTGGGCTGCAGTCAGAATATCGACGGTGCCGCTGTCATTGTTGGAAGCCGCTGCCAATCCATTCGGGAGCACCGTGCGGATAACGTTTCCGTAGGCGGTGATCTTGTCGTGGAAAGTCAGAGTCGCGCCGTTGGAGACGCCCAGATACAAATCGCCGTTGGTATGCACGCGGCCCTGAAAGTCCAGGTTGGGGCTGCTGTAGAAACCCAGATCGCTGTCGGAGAAAACGCCGAATTGAAACACCGGCACCAGCGCCACTTCCACTGTCCGCAGCATGGTCACTTCTTGTCCGAGCGAGCGCAGAGCGGTGGCTTTGAGCGTGATCGGAACCGTTGAGGCATACAAGCCCTGGAAAGTTCCCGTCTGGATCTCGGCGTAAGTCGCATTCAAGGCCCCGCTGCTGTTTACAGAGGGGGTGAAGGTATAGTCCGGGTAGGTCACGGAGGAGTCGCCGGTCGGCATCAGTGAAGTAAGAGCTGTAATCTGGGTCGGTGTGGGCACTGCGCCACCCTGGAAGGAGTTCGCCAGATCCGAAGTCATCTTCTCAATGGCGCCTTCGGCGGAGCGGTAAGCCATGGTGTTCTGTAGATCATCGCCACCGGCTCGACCTTCGGTGTTCACCATCATGAGCAGGCCGATCGCGATTCCCGACAAGAGACACAACAGCAACAAGGACGCAATTAGCGTGAATCCCCGCGAACTAAATTTGGTGCTATCCATCTGTAATTTCCTCACTCCCGATTCCGAATCTCAGTCTCCCGGCACTTTCGCTGCTCGACGCTGTTTAATCGCTGCGAGGAGTGAAGCTTTGTTGATAACTCAAGTTGTCCACATCACGGAACATGGGCGTTCCAGGCGGAAGGTTTTGCGGCTGCGAAAACAATGGATCGAAAATATAGTTTCGCGCCGGGGGTTCATACACGGTGCCTCCGCCGTTCTTGTCCGTGCCCGTGGCGTAGGCCGAGTAGTACAGATTGACCAGCGAGCCTTTGTAATTCAGAGTCGCCCCACCCCAGTCTTCCAGTAAACGCAGGAAATTGTGTACGCCACCGTCCGTGCCCCAGTCACCCACCGCCCATGCCAGCCCAACTACGGGAAAATTGATGTTCTTGCCGGCGGCTACAGCAACTCGATAGTAAGTAGTTGCCGCAGGCCGGCCGCTGTCATCACTCGGAGAATTCATACTGGCAAGATCAGACCAGTTGTTGGAGAGCGCCGTGACTGAGTCCGCAATAATTCCCGCAGCCGAATGGGCGGGCTCAGTTCCGCTGGTGGGATTGGTCCACATGGGATCCGCTGCGCTTGAGTTGTAGTCTCCCTGAATGTAGACGGGATTCTCCGAACCCACGGTGAATCCTCCGGTGCCATCAGGTTTAGTTGGCACATTTCCGAGAGAGCCGTCCACCAGTTTCAAAACGTGACGAGCGCCGGACACCCAGTTCGCGCGGCCTGTGGCGAGACAGCTCGCGATCCGCGTGTATTGTTTACCTGCGGCACCATTAGCACCAAATCCATTTCCAAGATTTGCTTCCCCAAAATTGTCCAGCTTGGCATTGTTGTTGACGTCTTCCGGAGACTCCTGTTTGCCAGCCGGTGTTGCCTCCAGCACATTGTCTGGAGTGCCTGCAGCCGTGGTGCTGTTGATGGAGTCTTCCAGCCCGGAATCGCCAGTCTTGGCGGCCGTGAAACCTGTGACATAAGTGCCGTTGGGATTGGGCAGCATTCCTCTCCGGTCGGAGTAATACAGAATGTATCCGTTCTGGAGGGTGTAGTTGACGGTCGAGCCGGTGGTGCCGATGCTGCCAGCGAGCCACCGTTTCAGGTTGCCCACATCGATTTCAACGGCGTTCATGATGCCGCTGGCGGTGCAACTATTGTCTCCCGTTTTAACGTCGCGTACTTCGCCCTCACGGGCATCATAGAAGTTAATGGGATACCAGTTGGTCCGGCTGACACTGGTGGTCTGAGCGCCATCTCCATACCACGGGCTGCTAGTGAATGAGTCGTTCACCACTTCAGGCGGCTTGCCATAAACGCAGCTGCTCAGCGGATACTTAGTGCCTGACTTTGTGCAAACTGGTGCAACGCCAGTCGCATCAGGTGCCCCGCCATTACCATTGCGGTCCGCCGGTTCCTGAAGGATCAGAATTGCATTGGGATTAACCTGGTTGCTGCCGGCGTTGGTGGACGGGCCAGGCGAAGTCGGAGGAAGCATTCCCCGCGCAAAACCCAGGCCCAACCACTCTTGCGTTACGCCAACCCAAACTCCACCCTCAAACGCTTCTACGCGCAAATAGCCATCCAGCAGATTCCAAGTGGTGGTATTGGCAGCAGCCGGAGCGGTGTAATAAGGGTAAGCGGGGCACGTCGGGTAAGTTGTGGTTCCTGCGTTGGTGCAAATCGGCAGGGTACTGCTGCCCGGAATGCCTGTTCCCGTAGTAAGCAGCGGCGCTATCGGTGCAGTCGTCGGAACCAAATCGAGATTGGTGAGAAGAGGGGCAGCCGGCCAATCCAGTGGCAAGCTATAAGTACCTGACATCGCGGTACTGACCCATGTACCTGGGTCGGGCACTGCGGTTGTACCTTCGGCAAAATACGTCATGCGGGGTTTGCCAGAAGTCAGAGCTGCCAACCCAGTCGGTATGGACGTTGCCACTCCGTTGTTGTAGTTGGGGCCGCTGTTGAACGTTCCATTGGCCAGGCGAATGTTGTTTGCGTCGGCTGTGCCGCCGGGAAGCTCCGCGGGATCGTCGGAGAGCAACACACGAATTTCCGCTTCGTTATAAAGCCGTGCGGAGCCCAGCGCCGACGACGTCGACTCGCCAGCTGGAGGCCTGCGGACGATCTCATACTGCTGCGGTTGCTGAGTGGTATTGGGATTGGCAGCGGTCCCGGCGTTGAAAAAAGGAAGTGATAATTGCTTGGCGCCTGTATTGATCGGCTGCCCGTAATTTCCGTCGCTGATCCAGCCGTTGTAGATGCTTTGGGAAACGGTTTGCCATGTGTTCGGAGGACCGGCATTGTAGGGAGAAACTGCCGGGTTCCCGCCTCCACCGGTTACGCTGCCTTCTGTCGCTGCCAGGGATCGGCAGGCTGGTTGGGCTCCATCACAGCCCTGACTGGCAGTTAGAATGTTAATAGTTCCCAAGTGGCCAGCCCCGGCGGCATTGGAGAGGCCGTTGGGTTGCAGAGTGCGGATAACGTTCCCGTAAGCGGTGACCTTGTCGTGAAAAGTTGCTGTCGTTCCGTTCCCGGCGGATAAGTACAGATCGCCGTTCGTGTGGACCCGGCCCTGAAAATCCAAATTGACGCCAGCGAAGAAGCTAAGATCGCTATCCGAGAAAATACCAAATTGAAATACTGGGACGAGTGCCATCTCCACCGTACGCACCATCGTCACTTCTTGTCCGAGCGAGCGCAGAGCGGTGGCTTTGAGCGTGATCGGAACCGTCTGCGCGTACAAACCTTGGAAAGTCCCAGTTTGGATCTCGGCGTAAGTCGCGTTCAAGGCGCCAGCCGTGTTCACAGACGGAGTGAAAGTGTAGTCCGGATAGGTCACGGAAGGATCGCCCGTCGGCATCAATGAAGTCAGGCCAGTAATCTGTGCCGCAGTTGGTATTTGACCGCCCTGAAAGGAGTTGGCCAGGTCCGAGGTCATCTTCTCAATAGCGCCTTCGGCGGAACGGTAAGCCATAGTGTTCTGCAGGTCATCGCCGCCCGCTCGGCCTTCGGTGTTCACCATCATGAGCAGGCCAATCGCGATCCCGGACAAGAGACACAACAACAACAAGGACGCAATCAGCGTGAATCCCCGCGAACCAAATTTGTTGCTATCCATCGTATGACTCCTCATTCCGTTTCCAACCTTCCCACTTTTCCCTCTAACTCATTTCGTCTGCGGCTACTGATAGCGCTGCGAGAAACTCAAATTGCGCGCGCTGATCGAAGTCTGCACGTCGTAGCCCTGATAACCAGTCACCGCGCCCTTGGCAGCGCCGACGGTGGTACCAATTTTTTCCACGTAGCTATTTCCCCCGGCCATTTGACTGCGAAAAGTTAAATGCGCAATGTTGATGGTGCGGATCAGGTTGGGAGACACTCCCAAAGACTCACCACCGTCGCAAGTCGCGTGCAATAAGTTGCCACTGGTGTCGTAAGTGTCGTAAGTGAATTGCAGGTTCACGACATTTTCCGCCACCGGAACTGGCGTACGTCCGTTTACCTGACGCATCAGCACCGGCGTGCCAACACCCACTCCGAGTGGATCGGGCAGAATTTTCAGATAGTAGGTAATAACCCAAAGCCGCGTCGCCAACCGTTCCCGTGCCGGCCGAAATCTGTTTCATGTCGCCGGACGTTGCGGTGGTCTGGTTAAAGAGAAGGGGATCGGCCGTCGCGAAGTTGACCACGTAACTGGGTCCGGTGCCGGTCGGGATGGGCGTGGTCACTTCTCCAATGGCATACCCTGTTGTCGCTCCGCTGCCGGTCCCCTGCTTGTTCTGGAACAGAACCAGGTCGCCGGTCTGCAAACCCACGGCCGTGTTGTTCACAGCTTGGTCTAGCGGATTCGGCGCCGGGCTTGGCAATGTAAAGGTGATTGCGGTTCCATTTGCGTTGTTGAACCCAACCGTGTAATCGCTGAGCAGAAATGTGTTATCGGCATAGACCACGGTAATGGTGTCGGTGGCTCCGCCCGCGGCATTTACGGTGATCCCGCTGGTACACCCAGGGATTACGCCGTACATGTAATTGATGGTCGATGCGCCGACCGTCTGGGTGGGATATTTAACGGACGCCGCGCCGCTTGCGCCCAGGTAGCACGAGGCGCTGTAACTGCACCCATAGATCGGCGGTGTGGCGGTGCCCGAGGCCAACGCGATTCCTCCGGAAGGCAAACCAGCGCCTGCCAGACTGATGTCCTTGGTGAGTAAGTTGGAAGCCGCGCGAGCATCTTCCTGCAATTCTGCTCTCTGCGAAACCAGCCAGGTCGCGCTCACGCTCTTGGTGAACAACTGGACGGCTCCGCCAAGTACGAGCACGCCGATGCCAAGAGCAATCATCAGCTCGATCAAACTGAAACCGCGATTGGAAGTTTTCGTTGCGCTGCGCATTTGTCTCCCTCTATCGGTACTGCGATATATAGCTGGTCAAAACATATTGCTTGGGGAGTCTGTATTGGGGGGTGTTGTACTGGATCGTCACTGTGAGCTGCCGTAAGTTCGTATAGGGCGCCCCAGTCGCTGGATTGGGGACGGTCGCGATGGTGATGTTCCGCGTGAAGTTGGTTAGCGGCTGAACCACGTCATCGTTGGTGCCGTAGATTCCGTCAGGCCCCGGCAAAGTCAGGGTCTGTCCTCCTGCAGCCGAATCATCGGCAGTGCCGATAATTCCATCCGCTCCGGGTTGATTCACCGGTTGATATCCCGTAACGAAGATGCCAGTCGTTCCAACGTTCAATATCTGGCTCCACGTGATGTTGGCAGTGTCCCGCGCGGTATAAATGCTCTCGACGGTTTCCTGTGCCAATTTCTTGGCGATCATGTCTTCCTGCGAAGTTTGCGTGGCCGTCATAGCCATTCCGACCACACCCAACAATGCCACCAGGCCAATGGTCAGCACGACCATGGAGATCAAGGTTTCAATTAACGTGAAGCCCTGGTCACCACGATTGCTCCGGGGTTGCAATGCTGCTGCTTGATGAACCATCACATCTGCCTCCAATAATTGCTGGCGCCGTTCGCATATAGCCGCCATCCGCGAAGGCGTCCGGTGGCTCCCCAAATTGTGATCGCACGCGAGCTATACAGGTCCCCCGTCCGGCCCATATACAAGACCCCATTGTTCACGTTGTTGTTCGCGTCCTGTGCCGAGCCATCGGGATAGAAATAAATCGTGGTTTTTGTTCCACCGGCTACGCCCTGATCGAGATCAATCGCCGTGGCTCCTACGCCAAAACCATCCGGGGTTGTGGGCGCCGTGGTTTGCGAGACTGGATAACCAGTCTGCACGCTGAAAGTGACATCCGTGGGCAGGCTATACTTGGTCGTAACTACGCCTGTGTCGGATTGAGTAATGGTGATCGTGTTCGGGATTGCCGCGTTGCTGAAGGTCACCATGTAAACCCGGCGATCACCGACCGCGTCTTCACGCGCTTTACGGAGTGCGCCTAACGCGAAGTTGTACGCATTGGTCACCCGCCCTTGCTTCAAAGCGGGCTGTAGCGTCATGAAGCTCACGGCGCACGCGATCAGGATGACCGTCACGACGATGATCATCTCGATCAGCGAAAAACCGCGCATTCTGCGTGTTGACATTTGCCCTTTCCTCTTCGGGGAGGCCGTGCCGAGGTCGACCAGATACGAAACTGCCCGCCTCCACTGCCGACTCCGTCCCAGAATTAAGCCTGGTGGTGCCAACTGAATCACAATGGGGAGGGCGCCCTGCGGGAATACCCGCATGCAGGCTAATCCTATGGAGAGGGGCTGGGAGCGTCAAAGTACCAAAGGCGTGGGGTTCGTCCTGGACTTGCGTAACGTAACTGGAGGGCCTAACTCTAGTAACTTTGGCGATTCGAGGAGCTTCAATTCTGCAGCAATGATTATGCCCAGGCTTTCGCCGCCAAACCTTTGCCGGGCTTGTTGGAGCCGGCGCGTGTGCTGGGTACGTAGGCGCACGAGCGGAAATCGTAGTGCAGGGCCAGGCAAGTCCCGCACAGGTGCAACTGGTGCACTTTGCACTGAATGACCGGGGCTTCCGTGGCGCAAAGTTCACAACCGCCGCGGGATCTCTTGGCCGCCGGTTCTTTCGCGGGGGCTCCGGCTGCACCCGATTGCAATACCCGGGCCTTGAGGTAAATTCCGGCCGCAACCGTCAGTGCACCCACCGAAAACAGGCCCGCACCCGCGACCAGTTGGTCCGGATCAGCAGTTTTGCCGAATGCAGCCGCAAGCGCAACCAGCCCGGCGAACAGCAAGAGAGCACCCGCGGCGACCATCCAGTTGCCTGAACGTGACGACATAAATTCTGGTCCTTTTTGGTGGTGAAAAGACGTTCCGTTCGCCCTAAAAACCCGAGTAACGGTTATAGCCAGAACATATCGGCTTTCGGGGATTAACTCCAGATGACGAAAGTCATCAGCTTCGGAAGGAACCTTCTGCAATCATTTAATCTCTGGCTTGGATCTCTTCTTCCAGAACCGCTTTGCGAAAATACTCCAGCGACATTCGGAGCCCACTTTCCAGGTCGATTTTCGGTTCCCATCCCAGCAGACTCTTCGCTTTGGTGATATCCGGGCAGCGCTGCTTCGGATCATCCTGGGGAAGTGGTTCGTAACGAATACTGCTCTTTGATCCAGTAACAGCCAGTACCCGCTTGGCACATTCCAAAATCGTGAACTCAGTAGGATTCCCAATATTGACGGGCAGATGCTCTGACGATTTCGCCAAACGCAAAAAGCCTTCAATTTCATCGCTGACGTAGCAGAAGCTGCGCGTCTGGCTTCCATCACCATAGACTGTCAGGTCTTCGCCGCGCAGAGCCTGCTTCATAAAATTTGGAACCACGCGGCCATCATTCAACTGCATACGCGGGCCGTAGGTATTGAAAATTCGCACGATGCGCGTGTCTACCTTGTAATAGCGGTGATAGCCCATGGTCGCCGCCTCGGTAAAGCGCTTGGCTTCGTCGTACACAGAACGCACGCCGATCGGATTCACATGGCCCCAGTAGGTCTCCTTCTGCGGATGTTCCAGGGGATCGCCATAGCACTCGGAAGTCGAGGAAACCAGATATTTCGCACCGTATTTGCGGGCCACGTCCAGAGCGTGGAAGGTTCCCAGCGATCCGACTTTCAGAGTTTCAATTCCATGCACCGTATAATCCACCGGGCTCGCAGGACACGCGAAATGAAAAACATAATCGACTTTTCCACAATCGAAAGGTTCGTTGATGTCGATCTCCTGGAATTCGAAGCGCGGTTCGTTTCGCAGATGCGCGAAATTGGACTCTCTGCCCGTGAGCAGATTATCGACCGCAACAACCGAATAGTCTTCCGCCAGCAATGCATCGCAAAGATGCGAACCCAGGAACCCGGCTCCGCCCGTCACCACCGCCCGTTGTCTGCTCATAGATGTTGATTCTTCTGAATCGAACCGCCAAAAAAATACTCTATCAGCTTTTCTGAAGACGAAGAAGATAGCCACATCAGATTCCGAAACTCGAGTGCAAAACGGGAAAACGCAATCACCCGCTTCGCATAAAACTCTTGCCTTTCCGTTCCGATCCGAGCGCCACCACAACAATCAGCAGCATAATGTTCACAATTTCAAACGCCGCCAGCGCCCGCGAATATCCCAACTTGTCGCGCAGCCAATACTCGATGGAGTTGGTGCGGGCCGCCAGCACAATCCCCAACTGATAAGCGAATCCCGGCATCAAGCCGCGCACCGAGTCAGGAGAGAGTTCATTCAAATGGGCAGGAATGATCCCCCAGGCGCCTTGCACCCCGGCCTGCATCGCAAACGCCCCCACCGTCAAAACCAGTAACGATTCCCCGAACGCCCAGAAGGGAATTACCGAAAGTGCCAGCACCAGGGCTGCAATCATGCTCCAGCGTCTGCCCAGCCGCTCCGAAAAATATCCGAACACAACGGCACCCAACACCGCCCCAACGTTATACAAAATGGCAATGTTTGAGACCGTGCCCGAACTGAATCCATGGGCCGACTTCAGAAAGTCCGGATACAAATCCTGGGTCCCGTGAGAAAGAAACATCATGAGGGTCATCAGCAGGACCAGATAGGAAAAAATCTTCCAATGTGCGCTCGCGGTTTGCACAATGGCTTTTACCGTAGGCGCGGCGTGTTGCTTCCACGCCTCCGACTCGCGCACCTTGAACCGGATGTAGAACGCCAGCAGTGCCGGCGCCCCTCCCACCCAAAACATGGCCCGCCATCCCCATGCCGGAAGAACGAAGTGCGCTGCCACCGCCGCCAGAAGATAGCCCACCGAATACCCGCTTTGCAGAATCCCAGAAAGAATTCCCCGCCATTTCCCCGGCGTGTTCTCCAACGCCAGCGAAGCGCCAACGCCCCATTCGCCTCCCATCCCGATGCCATAAATCGTGCGCAAAATCAGAAACACCGTGTAATTGGGAGCAAACCCGCACAACAGCTCAACCACCGAGAAAAACACAATGTTCGCCATCAAAGGTTTGCGGCGTCCGTAGCGATCGGCCAACAGTCCGAACAATACCGCTCCCACCGGACGCATAATCAGGGTGGCGAAAATCGTCTCAATGATTTTGCTTTTTTCCACGTGGAACTGGGCCGCCAGCGTATCCATCAGGAAGACGAGCACAAAGAAGTCGAATGCATCCAGCGTCCAGCCCAGAAAGCTGGCCGTCACCGCATGCCATTGCTCCGCTCGCGAAAACGGAGTAACCGGGTAATCTGTTCTCGCAGTCGTCATCGAATCCCGTGCAGTTTACACCGTGGCCGATGAATTGCTGGCTGCGATGTTGCGTGGCTGACGCGAATGACATGCTGCGAAGGCGGTAACCAGTAACGTATCTAGGCTGCCCTTGGTAAACGTTGACAACCGGTCGCTTTCGCGGGACACTCCGCTTAATCGGTTCCACGTCTCAAGGCTTACTGACTGCGGTTTTGAAGCATGCCTTGAGTCGTGATCCAGCCACAGCTTCGAGCTCGTCGCACTGCGGCTATCGCAATGGCTTTTCGTCCCATGACTCGGCTTGGTCTCGTCGGCGATCAAAGGCCGCGTGACGCCCAAACCGATCGTCAAGAGCCAACCGATCGCCAAGAGCCGGACGACGAGCGCGACATTCGAACCTCTCTCTCTAGTCTGGCAAGCACTCTATCCGCTCATGGCGATGTTCTCCTGTCCGCCGATCTGGCACTCGATCTCCTGCTCAATCGCATCGCCGAGCAGGCCCGTCTGGCCACCAACACCGCCGGCGCCGCCATCGCTCTGCGCCGCGGAGACGAAATGGTATGCAGAGCCACCACTGGAGCAAACGCTCCCGGTCTTGGAGTGCGGTTGAACACGGAATCCGGCCTGTCCGGAGCCTGCGTCCAAACCAGGGAAGTGCAGAGCTGCGACGATACTGAAAACGATTTGCGCGTGGATGTAATCGCCTGCCGCCAGCTCGGAGTTCGCTCGATTCTCATTGTCCCCGTGATGAAGGAACAAGAACTGCTCGGAGTCTTTGAAGTTTTCTCTCCCCACCCACATGCTTTCGGCGATCGTGATGTGCAGACCTTGCAGGCTCTTTCCCAACGAGCCGTGGACAGTATTACGCGTAGCGGTCGAGGCACTCTCTCCTCGTCGTGCGAGTCCGCCCGCCGAAACCGTGGTTGCCGTAGCCGCACCCGTAAAAACCCGTCGCCGCGATCCCTGGACCGTAACCCTTACTTTTGTGGTGATTTCCCTGGCAGTCTTTTTGGGATGGCTTCTGGGTCACGATGGCTGGCAGAGAACAGTCCGCCGCATGAAAGCGAAATCAGCATTAGTACAAACAAAAATGAATCCGCAAGCCGTGCCTGCCTCGACAGCTGTTTCGCCGCTAAACAATCTTCCCGGAGAGCCAGCCAGCACAACCGCCCCGGCGGAAAGCGCGCCCTCGTCAGCTTCATCCGGGGCTCTGGTTGTCTATCAGAATGGCAAGGTCATCTTCCGGGCCAAGCCGCAATCCGGAAAGGAATCCAATCCCGACGAAAGCTCGCAGCCCGGCAACGTCCCCGACCTAACCCCAACCGAACTGCCTCCTCAAATTGCCGAACGCTATCTCATGCAACGGATAGAACCGGTATATCCGGAAACCGCGAGAGATCAGCATATTGAAGGACAAGTTTTATTGCAGGCGACAGTTGGCAAGGATGGGATCGTCGAGGAACTCAAAGTGGTCAGTGGCGATTCGCAACTAGCCACTGCGGCCGCCGACGCCGTCCGGCAATGGCGTTTCCGCCCATTTCTCAAATCCGGCAAGCCAGTCGAATTTGTAACTCAAATTACAGTGGATTTCCGGCTGCCCTAATGCAACTGGAGTTTGGCCAACGACGAATGACCAACGACCAACGACGGCTTTTCACCCATTCGCCAATTCCTTCGCTCTCTGCGCCGCTTTCACCACTGCCTTAATCAGCGTGACTCGAAGCTTGCCTTCCTCAAGTTCCATGATGCCGTCGATGGTGCACCCAGCCGGCGTAGTGACCGCATCCTTCAACAGCGCAGGATGATCTCCAGTCTCGAGCACTACTGTCGCCGCACCCAGCGTGGTTTGAGCCGCCAGCAGTGTCGCCACATCGCGAGGCAATCCGACTTTCACTCCAGCCTCCGCCAGCGATTCAAGAATGATGTAGATATACGCTGGCCCGCTCGCCGAAAGTCCGGTGACGGCATCCATGTGCTTTTCATCCACCACCACCGTCCGGCCCACAACATCAAACAGCGCGCATGCGGTTTCCATATCTTTGGCGCTGGCAAATCTTCCCTTGCACAAAGCAGTCATGCCACAACCCAGCACCGACGGCGTATTCGGCATAGCTCGCACCACCGGGACATCCATCCCAAGTGCCTTCTCGATCTGACTCGTATGTACAGATGCTGCCACCGAAATAATGAGCTGTTTCTTCGAAACATGGGGACGAATCTGTTCCATCACTTCCTGCACCACTTGAGGTTTCACGCACACAAAGACCACGTCCGCGTTTTTCACCGCAGCCAGGTTGTCGGTGCCGACCGGCACTCGAAGTTTTTTCGCCAACCCGCGTGCCCGCTCCTCATGCGCGACCGTAGCCCGCGTCAACTTCGGGGAGAGCAGTTTCTTCTCCAGCAACGCCTTGAGCAGAATGCCGCCCATCTTTCCCGCGCCCAGCACGGCCACACGTTTTCCCGAAAAGTCGAACCCCATTGCCGCCTCCGACTAAGATATTTCTACACGGATAGATGATCGTATCAGAGCCGAAGGAATAGCCTCCTCAACTCCGGAGAATGCGTGGTGGGGTTTTTGTGAGACTCGGCAGCGTGCGCGGACTAAAAGCACCACTACCCGGAGGGTGCCCCGTTCAAGCTTCGCTTGAGCGGGGATTTTTCATATTTAAAGCGGGAAGGGCCCGACTTCTAGTCAGGTCGTCAAGCCGTCGATTCCAGGAACGCGCTTTAGCGCCTGTAGTAGCTGCTCTGGCGACTCCTGTAGTCCAACCTCTTATTGCACGGTAAGCGTCACTTGCAGTGAGTGGCTGATCGAACCCTCGTTTGCGTTTACCGTGACCGTATAGTTTCCCGGTGGCGTGCCCGGCTCTCCACCTCCACCGCCTCCACCTTGCAGACCGCCGCCGCAGGCCACCATCAGCAAAAGCAGTGGAAGAACTAACAACACCAGCGGCCCCCGTCGGCCCTGGCGCGCGAGCCCGCCCATCAACAACAATCCGGCCACCGGTAGCCAGGCTCCATAAAGCCATGCGCCGGTCGATCTCCGCAGGGAAGCGATGGCCGCCGTTGTGGTGACGGTCAGCGTGACATTGCTTTCGTCGCTGCCCCCCGCAATCGGCGAAACCGGACTGAACGAACAACTGCTCAACGGAACTGTCGAAGACGAGCAGGTGTAACTCACCGGATTCGCAAAAGTAGCGGCTCCGACGGGAATAAAAGTAAGTACATATTGTGCCGCGGAACCGGCGGGCACAGCTTGCGGTCCCGACGTGTTCGAAATCGAGAAATCGGTGTTCGATCCCGAGGTCGTGGTGAACGAAACCGCAGCCGCGTGCGAGATCGCCGCCGCATCCGTCCCCTGAGCCACGATGTTGAAGTTGTAACTCTGAACCGTGCTACTGCTCACGGTAACGGTGAATGGCTCACCACTCGCCGTCGGCGTCGCAATGGATGGCGTAGCCAGACAAGAGGGTGGCGCCCCGGCGCCACAACTCAAGTTGACCGTGCTGTTGTAGCCCTTGACTGAAGTCAGCGTCCCATTAAAAATTACGGGCGTGTTCACCGCTGCCGTTAACGTCGGATTACTGATCGCCGCCGTGTAATCAGGACTGGCGGCTGCATTCACCAGCATGGTCAACGCTTGCGGCTTGTTCGGACCACCGGCGGTGGTGCCGAGGATCATTACGGAAAATGTCCCGGTTGGCGTATTTGCCGCAGTAGATATTGTCAGAGTCATGTTGACAGGATTTGCAGAAGTCGGACTCACCGGGCTTGCTGGCGTGAAGTTGCACGCTGTTCCGGCAGGCAACCCAAGGCAGCTAAGATTCACCACGCCGTTGAAAGCCCCCGCTGCCGTGACTTGAAATGTCATCGGCGCAGTGCTGTTGGGCGGAGTCACTGCAATGCTCGCAGGCGAAGGCACCGTCAGATTGAAGTCCACAACCGAGAGTTCCAGCGGGAGATCGCGCGTGACCGTCGCTGCATCGGTACCAATTCCGTGAAGATTGAAAAGGTAATCTCCCGCTGGGCCACTCGCAGTCACCGTGAGCGCTGTGCCGGAACTCACGGGAGTCGGACTCGATGGCGCAATCAAGCAATTTGCAGGCGGCACCGTAGTTCCGCTGACACAGCGTAAGTTCACTTCACTGCTGTAGCCATTCAAGGCGGTGATCGTGCCACTGAAAACCGCAGCCTGCCCTACAAACGCGGTCACAGGATTATTGGAAACAGACATCTGGAAATCTGGTGTCGTAATCAGGTTAATTTCCCAAATTCCTCGCCCATAAGTCGATGACCGTAGTCTCTTGGCTCCGTCGTAGTTGAAAATCTGCAGCGCCGTCACTGCGACACTTGGCAAGTATCCCGCCTGCCCGCTGCCGGGTCCGACCTCCGACCAGT
Organism: Terriglobia bacterium; assembly: GCA_963723765.1. Lineage (GTDB taxonomy): Bacteria > Acidobacteriota > Terriglobia > Terriglobales > Acidobacteriaceae > DATBAX01. Next base: position 495,425 of record CAVRSD010000003.1, read on the forward strand.
TGGCAACGCCCGTACCGCTGGAAAACACGCCTACGTCGGTTCCTACATAAATCATTCCCGTTGTCGGGGTTGAACCTGCGTCGACGACGATTGCATTGGCTGGCGCATCCGGCAGATTCGCCGTAAAGTCTGTCCACGATGCTCCACCATTGGTCGTTCGCCATACATGCGAGACATGGAATCCCATGATGGTAACGTAAGCGGTCAGTCCACTCACGTCTGAACTGTCGATCACGATCCCGGAAATTGGAAAATTGCTGGGATTGATCGCGCCCGTCCGATCCGTCCAGGTCAAACTTCCGCCTGCGACATTGGTGCTCACCCAAACGTGGCCCCCCGCGGGTGACGTGATGAGGTCCGGCCCAACGCCGTCCGTGCCGGCATAGGTCACGTTAGAAAATCCGTTCGCATCCAGAGCACCACCGGCGGCCAGTGACCGCACCAGGTTGGTTTCACTGCCGCTGCAAATCGCATCGCCGCCGCTTTCGAAATTATTGCTGAGAACCGTGAAGTCCCCGCCGGCGTCGCTTCCCCGCCACACCCGGCAAGTTCCGACCAGTAGTTCACTGGAATTCTGTGGATCAAACATGTAAGGCAAATAGAACGCACCCGTATCGCCGCCCGCCGTCGCGCTGCTCACTACCTGATTGTTTACGAAATCGTCGGTATGGCAACCAATTCCCAAAGCGCAACTGAAAATGTTGACTCCCGATACTGAGTCGGGAGGAGTGGACACAAACCATTCGTCTTCGTTGGCCGGACTAATTGCCGCATAACCTCCATCTCCGGCATTTACATTCGCCCAAGTGCTGCTGCCCTCCGCTGTTGTGCTCGCGGGAGATCCGTTGCCGCCCCCTCCACCGAGAATGACATTGGGATCCGTAGAAGATTGCGAAAACGAAATCAACTGCGTCATCGAGCCCAGGGTCTGGTTGAGGCTGTCGAACTGATTGCTGCCACCGCAAGTGCCGGTGGTCAAATCTGTATAACCATCCAACGCCCGGTAAATTCCGCCGTCATTGGCAAAGTACAACACGTCTTCGGTCTTGTTATTCACCAGCAGGGAAGCGATGGCGTGTTGATTGGGATGCACCCGCGCAATCGAACTGCATCCATAGACGTGGGTCAGGTTCAAAAATGTGTTCGGAGCTGTGCCGGTGCAAGTCGGCGAAGCATCGGTGATCCTGCACTTGTAGAGATTCACCGCTCCGGCGTACAAGTCGGTCGCTGTGCCATCAGGGACCGCGGCCAAGTCCAGATTGTAACTACCCTGTGATGTTCCGCAACCGCCGAACACATCGCCGCAATTGGTAATCCCCGCCTCACTGATTTGTGTCCAGGAGGAACCGCCGTTGGTCGATTGCCAGATCCCCTGGTCCGTATCGTTCACGTCGACATACCAGGCGTACATTTCGTTGCGTCCCGGCACCACCGAAATCTCGCCGCGATAAATCGGGCAGTTGTTTGGCGACACTATTTGCGCCGGGCAGGCAGCGGTGCTCAAAGCAGCGCCGGGTTGGTTGGCGAGGCGCGCCCAATGGATTCCATCGCTTGAAGAATAAAACCCATGCCAACTCAGCGCCGCAAAAAACTCTCCGGCAACTGCGTCATAGACCACCGAGCTTGCCGAGCTCGGGGAGGTCGCACTCCCGCCGTCGCTCACGTTAGCGTAAGTCCAGGAAGACCCGCTATCCGTGGAGTAGTAAATTCCACGATTCACGGCAACCGGATTCTCCAATCCTTCTGCGATCCCTTCCGACGCTGCTGCCGCTGCGGCCACTACCAGATTCGCTGAGCCGGTGCTGAACGCAATCTTGCTGAATCCCAATCCAGCGAACGAACGTGTTTGAGTTGTATCTTGGGAAATGAGTGTCCATGTCGTTCCCGCGTCGGCGGAACGCAAAATGCCAAGACCGTAGTACGAATCGACGGAGCCATTGGTCTCGCCTGTCCCCACCAGAATCACGCTTTTGGTCGGATCAGGATTAGTCAATTGCGGCTGAATGGCAATCGAACCAACCGCCAGCGTTGCCTGATTGTCAATAACCGGTGCCCATACAACACTCGCAGGATTGGGGCTAAGCGGTCCAGCATTGGTGGATTTCCAAACTCCGCCGTATGCGCCACCGACATAAACTGTGTTCCCGCTCGAGTCTGCCGGATCGATGGCGGTCGACGTTGCCCGTCCCGAAACCCAGTTGTAGTCCTGGATCCCGATCCCGCTTGCATCCGACGCCAGTGGCGCCGGCCCCAGAGGAACCCAGGGCTCCGTGATTCCCGACGCTGACGGCCGGGCTGCACGAGTTGCCCGCATCTGCATTTTTTGCCGATGAGCCGAGTAGCGCAGTGCTGCGGCTGAATGTCCGGGAAGTATGCGGCCGCGCTGGAACCATTGCTCGCGCTTACTGTTGCTATGAAGATTGGCGGGGTCGGACGAGGGACGAATCGACCCCGCTTGCCCCAAAATGTGCGCTGGGGCAGAAACCGAAATCAAAAAACAAGCGATTACCGAAAATGTGCGAAAGGAAGATTTCATGCTTGCCTAAGCGGCTTTGTCCCGCGCCGGACGCGCATTGATCTTTCCCAGCCTTACCAATCGCGCGACGATGGATCCCACCGTCCGATTGTGGGTCTTCGCGATTTCCTGAAAATTTGTTCCCTGGCGCAGTGCATCACAAATTTTCTGTTCTTCCTCCCGCGTCCACGCCTTGCCGGCATTCTGCGGCAACAATTGCCGCAGGCGTTCCCGTTCTTGTGCATATTCCAAAGCGCCCACGGCTTTGTTGAAGGCACAAACACACTGCGGATTCCGGTACACCGAATCCGAAGGCAATGCCTCGGCCGTCTCCGGATTCACGCCGTCAGCCAATGCATGCATGATCTTTAGCGCTTCCAATATTTCCATGAATTTCTCTCTTGGACATCGTAGAGTTGAGCGCTTACCGCCGTCTGTGACGTGTGAACATCGTGAACGCGGCTATGCCCACATTGGGAATTTGGCATCGGGCTTAGTTGTTGATTCGCTAGGGTGCCCTTGGTCCACTTTGCGGTTAAACTGTTGCTCCCGCTATTCCACAGGGCGAGTACCACCGGGCAAAGTAATGGACTGGCAAGCGTTTGGACTCACAATTCGGCTGGCTGTGCTGGTGGCGGCCGTGCTCCTGGTCTTGGGTCTGCCGATCGCCTACTGGATCGCCTATTCGCGCTGGCGCTGGAAGTTCCTGGTTGAGGCCGTGGTCGCGCTGCCGATTGTTCTGCCCCCCACGGTTTTGGGTTTCTATGTTCTGGTGGCTCTCGGCCCGCGCAGCCCGCTGGGACGTTCATGGCAAACCCTGACCGGGCATACCCTGGCTTTTACTTTCACAGGGCTAGTTATTGGCTCAATCATCTACAGCCTGCCTTTTGCCGTGCAGCCATTCGCTGCGTCGTTTAGTTCCGTGGATTCGAAGCTCATGGCTGCTTCCGCGACTTTGGGAGCATCGCCGCTGCGAACTTTCTTGCGCGTGATTTTGCCCTTATCGTTTCCCGGCGTGGTGACCGGAGTGGCGTTAAGTTTTGCTCACACCATGGGCGAGTTCGGCGTGGTCTTGATGGTGGGCGGCAATATTCCAGGGGTCACGCGAACGGTCTCCATCGATATTTACGACCAGGTGCAGGCACTCAACTATGCGTCGGCAAATATAACGGCACTGCTTTTACTGGCAATTTCGTTTGCGGTGCTTTCTCTAGTATACGGACTGAACCGGAAAGCGTGGACGATGTGGCCGTGGAGATAGAAAACATGCACCGCAATCCGGCGTCAGGCGAGACCGCGCTTGCTCTGTCGGTCGAGATTCACAAGCGGTTTTCCGGCGACAGCAATTTCGAACTGAACGCAAAGTTCTCGGTTCCTCCGGGCATCAGCATTCTATTCGGGCCGTCCGGGGCGGGCAAGACTACGTTGCTGGATTGCGTTGCGGGATTGACCACTCCGGATTTCGGATGGATCACAGTTGCTGGGCGGGCATTTCTTGATAGCTGTAGCGCGACCAATCTTTCATCTCGAAACAGGATAGTTGGGTATGTTTTCCAGGACTTGGCGCTCTTTCCTCATCTGACGGTTGATGGAAATGTCCAATATGGTCTTGCGTCTCTAAATGTTAAAGATCGCCGCAAACGGAGCGACGCGATTCTGGAGTCATTCCGAATTTCGCATCTGCGCAGCCGTCGGCCGCGAGAGATTTCCGGCGGCGAGCGCCAGCGGGTGGCTCTGGCACGGGCGCTGGTGACCGATCCCTGCGTGCTTCTGCTCGATGAGCCCCTGTCTGGGTTAGATGCGATGACCAAATCAAGAATTCTTGATGACTTGCGTTCCTGGAACCAGGCCCATCACATTCCAATTCTTTATGTGACGCACAACCGCGAGGAAGTGTTCGCGCTCGGCGAACGAGTGCTGGTTCTGGAAAACGGACGGATCATCGTGCAGGGGACGCCGCATGAAGTGATGTCGGCACCGCTTCAGGAGACGGTGGCTCAACTAGCGGGCTTCGAAAATATTTTCGATGCCACGGTGGCGGCCGCGCATGAAGATCGCGGAACCATGACTTGCCGTCTAGCCAACAGCGATGTCGAGTTGGAAACGCCGCTGGTACGGGCCGATGTCGGGACGACTCTGCGCGTGGGAATCCAGGCAGGCGACATTCTGCTGGCAACCGTAAAGCCAGTCGGACTAAGCGCTCGCAACATTCTGCCGGGGAAGATCGTTTCGCTCGTACAACGCGACGTGATTGTGGTGGCGCAAGTCGATTGTGGCGTGGAGATGTCGGTTCATTTGACGCTGGCCGCGCGGGATTCCCTGGAGCTTCAGGCTGGGCGCGAAGTCTGGTTGATCGTGAAGACGCATTCCTGCCATTTAATGGCAGGGGTTTAGGGTCTCGAAAAGCCCCATCCTTCTTTCGCACAAACCGCGAAAGAAGGATGGGGCACCCCTCTGCATCATAACGGGTGCCCCGTCCTTCTCGCGTTCTTGGCGAGAGGGCGGGGCTTTTAACTCACTCTCCGACGAACTATTGGATGAATTCCGCATTCCTCACGCCTTCTCGCTGTCCATTGTGATTCGATCTCCACCCCACAATCTACTCCGGTCGCGTAATGCCGGGCACTGCTCCACAACCAATCTTCCGGAAGCGCAACGAGCCCCTCTCTTCACGGGATTGAGGTGCAGATAATCCAGCTTCTCCGCTACTTTCCGCTCACTCCAAACGTTGAGGTCAAAATACCGGGGTTCCCAGAATGCGGGCGTCCCAGGTTGACGTAGCGTGTGCGAAACCAGTTGCTTAAGCATTTGCAGCCCCAGAGCCAGGTTGCCGCGTTCGGGTTCGCTGAGAAGCAGATGGACATGCTCGGGCATTACTACGAATCCGAATACGCAGAAGCCATACCACTGGCGGGTCTTTTCCAGAGTGCTAACGAAGACATCGCCAGACCGAACGAGTAGCGGAGCGCGGTTACGACAACTGAATGTGATGAAATGTAGGTCACCTGTTTGCTGAAATCGCTTGAGTCCCCATGGCATGAAGCGGAGACTAGCATTTCTCTGAACCGTTGAGCTGTGACGAATGAACATCCAAACCCTGACATCTCGAAAGGCCCCGCCCTCCCGCAAAAAGCGCGGGAAGGACGGGGCACCCACGGCATCTTGGTTATTCTTGCGGAACGAGTGCTGCGGTCCGTCGCGCCGCAATCACCAAGACAACCAACAAAGCGAGCGCGAAGATGGCATTGCCCACGCGGTGGTCGAGACTTGCTTTGACCACCGGGGGCTGGAGGAAAGCGTGCCAGGCATAAGCCAGCGCTGCGCCGCCGGTTAGGGCTAGGCGATGGAGTGCATTCCATCCTGTCCGGTGCGACCAGGCGGACATGGCTGCGATCAGCAATATGTCCACGCCTAGATATATGCCCACGGCCTTCCATCCCCATGTATTGGGAACGACCATAAATATCGACCCGGCCGCCAGAGCGATAAAGCCTACGAGCCACGGATTGGGAACCCATCCCGCTTTGTGAGTTGAGGATGTCTTCGGCAGGCGGAACGCGACAACAATCGCAATCGACACATACGACCGCTGCCCCAGAGAACTGTCCTATCGATGAGATGTAGTGGTCCTGCTTGATCTCAAGCAGCGTGGAAGCCGTCGCACCCAGAACAAAAAGTATCGCGGTGATCGTGAGTCCAAGGTTTCTCAGCCATGGCGTGGTTGCCCGATCGGGAAAGAGGGCTTCGGTCAGTCCGATGGAAACGCTGATGCTCCACACCGTGTGTAGAGTCAGAACAAATACCGTCCACCAGGCTCCTATGCCAAGAGCCGGGATGTAGGCAGGTTTTAACAGTTCCATGTGCAAGTGCAGGTAATCGGGATTGAACAAGCGTTTGCGTGGTGAACGCCTCTTCGATGACGGCATAAGCGAATGCCAGCATCAATATGCTTGGCCAGCCGCGACCCGAGCGCCGCACCAGCTCGCGAACCAGCAAGGCTCCGCCTCCGTACATGGGCGCAAGAATTATCAGGGCACCGAGCAGTTTAAGAGGCAGATCGCCCAGCAGGAACTCCGCCACGAGCGGAGCTACAAAGAATAGAGTGATAGCGGGAAGTACGCGTCGCATGGCAAGCACCTTGGTTTGGCTTGTAGCTGCCTCTGTACTTGATCCGGGCCAGTGTAAACCAAGTGACATGCCAGCATTCCCTTGCGAAGCACCCTGCGCCTGGATATCGACGAGGTTGGATATACTGCGCTCTGAAAGGTTGGTCATCTCCGGCTATGAGAGAGCGCTATCGCGCAAGCTTCGGCGTACTGGTTCTGATAGTGGCCGCGATTGTCAGTGTGCATGCCGCGGATCCCAAGCCTACTCAACCTGTTTTAGTTTCAGGTACGAACCTGGCGCAGCTCGTCATTATGATTCGCGGGAAAGCCAAGATTCTTGAGAGCAGTTCTGGCATGCGGCTCGGATTCCAATCTTTCACTGCAGCCTACAAGATCCCGCCCAAGAGCGTCAGTTATTCCGACTTCGTGCTAGTGCGCCTGTTGTATGAGGCAACCAGGGACGCCGGCTTCTGGAACATGCACTGGGACATTACTGATCAGCCGCCTAACTCGGATCGAATATGGAGTCAGTGGCGAAGTGTCAGCCAACCGTCATTGCTGAATCCAACCGCAACTGCGGAGTGCGACGAACTTTCTGCTCTCTACTCATTTCTGGTGGAACGTGCCGGAGTGAAAGGCATGGGATTATTCTGGCCAACCTTCAATCACACCGTTGCCGTCTGGGAATTGCATCCGGCGGGAGTAGCTGCGGTTCGGGTGGTGGTACCTACGTCGCAGATCTTTCTTGGGATGAATGATTCGTTTGGCACAAGGAAGTTTAACCCGTGGCATCAAAAGACAATTCACGAATACACGCGGCGCGACGTCCCGGATTCCTTTGTAATTCCCCCGCCGCTTTTCGATCTTTTCCTTTCGCAGGTGGACAGATATGCAGGCGCGTCCGATTCCACTCTGCAACAGCTTCGATATTTGCGAGAAGGTGTCTTTCTGAAGTATTGGACCGCCGAAGTTGCCGCGCGGGACGCGCTCAACCGGCAAAAAGATCTTGGCTCTGGACCGAGCGAAGACCGGGCAGCATTTTGGAATTTCGCGCAGGATATGAGGTCGGAGTCTGCGCCGACTTCTCGGTAATCGAAATCCCCGTCCAAGCATAGCTTTGACGGGGCACCCTCGAGATTATCTTGATCCCATCCGCGCCTCTTCGATGCGGTCCATTTCGATCACGCCGATCCACTGGCCCCGGCACTTTTCCTCATAGACCAAGTGTCCGCCGAGAATTTGGGCGGCGGCGGCGGGTGGCAGGTCGCGGTGATATCCGAAGAAGCGTGTCTTCCAATCCAGCCAGGTATGCGAGCGTTCAAGGATGGGATGTGGTGGTTCATACTTCAGGGAAAATACCAGCGCTACATCAAAGCTTGGGCGGAGATCGGCTGCTGACATGAGTTGCTCCACCGTGAAATCTTCCATGCGCACCACTTGCATGGGCCGCGGAACGTAGCCGAGAAACGGCTGCGTGAGTTCCTCGCTGGCTGGCCACGCGGTCAGTACTCGGGCTCGGGGATAGCGCGTTTGCAGGAATTGTTCGGCGCGCTGATGCATGACGATGTAGTCGCGGTAGGCGAGATTGTCTTCGATGGAGAATCCATAGGGAGGATTGATGAAGAGTCCGGCCACAAACGCCAGTGCCACGATCGCGACTATTCCCTGCCAGAGATGAGCGCGGCGTCTTAGCGTTGAAACTCCGATGATGATGACCAGCGGAACCACGGGAAGCATGTAGCGTGCGAGAACGGCGCCGCCGACCACGGCCATGGCTAACGCATAGATCGCGATCATGGCGAGAAAGGCAAACTGGATGTGCAGGGCGATTCTGGGACGTGCTTCTTCGGTGTTCCTATCTGCGTCCCGCCGCGGTGGCAGCCACATTGCCAGGATGGTGGCCAGGGTAAGCAGATACAGACTGAAATAGCCGAAGGTCTGCCAAAGGCGCATTAGCAGGGTAAGGAAAATGCGCAGCGGCTGGATGGTGGCTTGCACGTTATAGCGAAAGAATTCTGGATTGCCGAAGACAAATCCAGTGCGCGAGTAGTGATAGGCGTACCAGAGGCTGAGCGGGAATATGGGAATCAGGAGAGCTGCGGATTTCCAGACCTCGGGGGCTAAAGCCCGTTCGGAAGCCGGAGTTTGAGACGCAGCGCTTAAGCGCTGCTCCACCCCAAAGCGTCCCGCCACCCCAAATCTTCGCGCTAGGTATGGCTCAATTGAGAGTGAAACCAGTTCCCATCCGAACAGAGCCAGGGGAGCCAGAATCGCCGTTTCTTTGGCCAGGACGGCCAGCGAAAACCAGATAGCCGCGATCCCGAGACGTCGTTCCACGTACTCGGACAATCCCCAAAAAATGAGCCCAGCTGCGGCTAAGTCCACATGGGCGAGTGAGCTCTGCGCGAAGAAGACTGGATAGAGCATGGTGCAGATCGTGGAGGCGATTGCCACTTCTTGATTTGCCACGCGGCGGGCCAACCGGAAGATTCCGGTCAATGAAAATGCGGCAATCATGAGCATCGCGGTGCGAGTGACCAGAGGAGAGAAGCCTGCGATCTTCCAGCATAGAGCGAGCCATGCCATTACCAGCGGAGGGTGCGCGTTCGACGGCGTGGAGTGCGGAATCAGGCTGCCGGAAAAAAGCAAATCGCGAGCGGCGGGAACGTAGTATCCGGCTTCGTCCCAGAAGTAGGGAAGGCGCAGGAGGGAAATGTGCAGCACAAAAACGGCGGCAAAGAGCAGCACGAAAACCAGTGCGAGAGGAAATCTCCGAAAATCGATTGCTGGATTGGCCACCGCCGCCTAGTGTACAGGGCCGGGAGGCGCGCTTCGCGGATCCAGCTTGATCTCGCCGAAAGCACTTTCGTAGTTCACCACATTCTGTTGCAGAATATTCATGAGTGCTTTGGCTTGCTGCGGGCTCAGGTAAATCCCCTGAAAGTTCTGGACCTCGACCTGGGTTTCCGTCTGCTGCTGCATGGTGCCAAAGACGAGGAAGAAATCCCAGACATTCACCCGCACCTGCACGCTGTTGGCATAGTTTTCGCGGTAGGCGGGAGTGTTCACCAGCTTGATATTGGGCTGCGAAGGATTGTGGGCCATAGGTGGGTAGTGTAGCGGGATTGGCGGGAGGAAGGGAAGTCGGAGGCGGTTAGGTTCAGTCTCATCAAAATAGAAATTGTCATCCTGAGCTTGCGAAGGATCTTGCGTGGAGCGAGTGTGCGCTAACTCCCGGCGATTGTGTCGCTGCGCGCCAGATCCCTCGTCCGGCTGAACTGCGCCGGATCTTCGGGATGACATCCAAGGGGTTGGGTTAAGATATTACTCAGGCCGGGGTGGCGGAATTGGCAGACGCGCTGGACTTAGGATCCAGTGCCGCAAGGCGTGCAGGTTCAAGTCCTGTCCCCGGCACCAGAATTGTCCTGTACTTGACTCGGTGTGTATAATAGAGGCCGTAGCTAAGTTTGATTCACCACGCAGCTGAAAATCGGTACCGCCAACCAGCGTCACCCCTTCTCACTAGCAAAGCGATTCTTCTCAGCACAATTTCAACAATAGAAAAGGAACATCCACAATGGCAGAACAAGGAACAGTGAAATGGTTTAATGACGCCAAGGGCTACGGCTTTATCAGCCGTCAGAATGGCGAAGACGTTTTCGTGCACTTCTCGGCAATCCAGGCGGGCGGTTTCCGCAGCCTGCAAGAAGGCCAGACCGTGCAGTTCGACGTGACCAAGGGGCCGAAGGGCTGGCAGGCAGAGAACGTTACTGGTGTCTAAGTAACGGCTTGCTCAAAATAACTGTGCCCGCATCCGAAAGGATGCGGGCATTTTTATTTACAACCCTTGTCATCCTTCGCTCACAAAGACCGTTCGCTCAGGATGACAGTGGGGTTGGGAGCAATGCACTCATCAGAGTTTCCGCAAAAATCCTCGGCATTCTGCGATAGGTTTGACGCTTCAAATCTTGATATCCCTGTGTTCCCGCAAACAGTGCGCACATCAATTCGCGGAAGCTGGCGCTGTAGGCGGTGAACTGGATCATGCGATCGAGGACGCCGCTGCCCAGCCATCGTCCGCTGTAGAAGCGATCGGCGATGCGCGCGGCCCGTTCCAGTTCCGGCAGGAAATCCTGGCGGAGCAGGGAAGCGTAAGATTCTGGCTCGCCGGCGAGCAGCGCTTGAGAGATTAATTCCGCGGAACGCATGGCGTAGTAAAGTCCCTCGCCGGTGATGGGATCGACGAAGCCTGCTGCGTCGCCGATCATGGCCCAGCCTTCGCCGTTTACCGCAGACTCCCGCAAAGTTTCCGGACGCAGCGATGGCAGCACATGGGCATAGAATTTCGCTCCCTCGAAACTCAATCCCAGCTGCGGTAGCGAGTCTTCGAGCAAGACGCCGCAAATCTGCTGTGCTCTTGCCCGGCAACTTGCCGCAGATTCCTGCCGAGAAATGATCGACGCGCGGAAAAATCCAGATATATCCTTGTAATCCTCGCAGAAATTGGATCTTCGCGACCTGGCCTTGGCCAGGAATGTAATATCCCGCCGCAACCAGCATGTCTTCGGGAGCAAAGGGCTGGCAGAACTGTTTGCGAAATGGATTGCGTGCACCGGTGGCAATCACAACGTAGGAAGCGTCGAAGGAGTTCGTGTTCGACTTGCAAGGTCCAATTTCCCGGAGTGCCCTCGATGCGCGTCACGCGGTCGTGAATGATTTCAACTCCCGCATCCTCGGCTCTTTGCAGCAACAATCCATTGAGCACCTGGCGGGAAAAAATCGCAATGGGCTGCTCGAGATGAAAGGAAACGCTGCGTCCGGAGGGCCCGATCAGTTCACACTGCTCGATCCATTTGCGTTCGACTTCGGCATCGCGCAGGAAAGGCCACTCGACCAGGGCTTTATGGGTAATGCCGCCGCCGCAGGGTTTCTCCCAGGCAAGTTTTTCGTCGAATAGAAAGACCTTGCGACCGGCGCGGGCAAGATTTGCGGCAGCCATGGAACCGGCAGGGCCGCCGCCGATCACTGCGATAAGATTTCCGGAAGTCACTCAGGACAAGTTTGAAGGACGGGGACGCCGCACGCAAGAAGAATCACTCGCGAACGTCTCTGAATACAACTATCCCTTGCCGGGGACGGCATGACCGTATTCGCCGAGCAGCGGCCTTGGGAGGCGAACCGCTATTCGTTCTGGCTCATCTGCTGGTAGAGGGCAATGCCGCCGATGATCAGAATCAACACGCCGGACGTCGCACCCAGCCAGCGAACATACGGGCTAATCTTGTGCACCTTGTTCAGGAGCTCAGTTTGGTCTTTTTCCATTTGCGAAGCGGAGTCACCCAGAAAGAGTTGATCGTCCTCCTGCATGGTGAGGGTGCTGCGATAAATGAGAAGAATAACCAGGAGAGTGGTGATAACTCCCCATACGACTAAAGGCCAAAACAATACAGTCATCATTGAAGTCACCTCGGTACGAATAAGTGCGGGTCCCGAGGATCCTTGCCTATGAATGCCAGTCCGGCCAGAACGCGGCATCCGGGGTAGGGTCCCAGCAGCGGATTATAGCTCGGAATGGGCCGTCTGGGGCTAATGTTTTTGCCAGCACCTTTATCGCTAGGGGAGTCATCTAAGTTATTGCCGGGATTGATAAAAGTGGTGACGGCACGCTTTTGCTGTCCGACTAGAACCGGGTTTTGTTATAATCACGACATATTAGTTTCAAGGAGATACCAATGGCCACGAGCACTACGACTCTGAACACCACCACAGCCGCTCCTGAAGTGAAGGTAAAGACGGCGCCCATTACCCTGACCTCGAATGCGGTCACCAAGGTGAGGGAGATTATGTCGCAGCAGAACCCGGTTCCCGCTGGATTGCGGGTGGGAGTTGTGGGCGGCGGTTGCTCTGGCTTTTCCTATTCCATGTCCTTCGAGAATGCTCCCGGCATGATGGACAAGACTTTTGACATGGACGGATTGAAAGTCTATGTGGACGCGACTTCGGTCATGTATCTGAATGGCTGTATTGTCGATTACGTCGAGACCCTGGAAGGCGCGGGCTTCAAGTTCGAGAATCCGAACGTGAAGAGCACCTGCGGCTGCGGATCTTCGTTCAGCGTGTAACTGTTTTTAGTCACAAGATTTAAAAAAGCCTCATCGTTCTGCGATGAGGCTTTTCTGTTTTCTGAATGATCTACTGCTGGGTTTCCGGTGGCTGGGGCTGTTGCTGTATGGGTGGCGTTCCGGGCGAAGTGGGCTGATTGGAAAAGCTGCCCGTTCCGCTTATACCCGAACCCGGCTGGCCGTTCCCAGTTTGACCCGGCTGACCATTCGCGCCAATGTTCAACGGCGGCTGGTTCGGGGTCATAAGCAGCCCTCCACGATCGCTGGTGGGATCGTATATGAATTGCCACTGGTTGTAGTGGTCCTTTTTGTTGAACGAGCGGATGCTCGCAGCTTTGCTGGTGCTGACCACTCCTACGATCGGACCGCCTCCAAATACTTGACCGGAGTTGCTGGACCCGCCGGTACCGGAGGAGATGCCTGGGCCCGTCTGTGTCGTGGGCTTTGTGCCACCAGAATCCTGGTCGGAAGAGTCGGCATCCGATGCATCCGACGCATTCAAATTTGTTTGTGGTGCGGTCGCTCCCTGCTGACCGGTGGCCGCAGCAATGGCAGTTGCCAAACCCTGTCCCCCCTTCACCCCGGCGTTTTGTGCCAGAGCGTTAAGCGCGGCGCCACCCTGCAGTCCGCCGCCGAAAGACATTTGCACTTCGCCCTGATGCAGGGGTTTGAAATCCTTCTCTTGCCCCGTCTTGGGATCCCGGCTCATGGGGTCCTTGTATTTCTTGCGCAGAAAGCGAAGATTGTTGCTGCTCATCAATTGATCGACCGAGGTGGGATAGCTGCCGAATTTTTTGTAATAGCGGCGGACGGCGCGGGAGTATTGCACGCCACGATGAATCAATTCCTCTTCGCGGTCGCGCTTGACCTGCTGCGTGATGCTTTCTTCCGCTGCCACGGCGAATATCGCTAGCAGAGCCACCATCAAAAGCAGGGTGAGCAGGATATAGCCGCCTTCGGATTGCTTGCGGCTGCGTTTGAATCTCCGAAATGTTGATTTTCCCAGCATTTCTCTTCAAACCTTACTGTTGTTGCGTTAACTGGATACTCTGCCGGTTATTGGTTTGTACGTCCTCAATTTCCACCGCCATCGGAGAAATGCGCATGATTTTATAGCGGCGATCGACAATATCGCCTTCCCGCGCAATGAACACATCTTCGTCCTGCTTCAAGAAGATTCTTTTGACCTCGCCCGGCTTGCTCACAAAACCGAAAAACTTCAAAGTGATCGGCGGGGGCGGTGGTGGAGGGGCAGGTCCGGTCGGCACTTGAACCTTGGCAGTATCTGTACGGACGGGAGCAATGGCCTTGGGAATTTCCGCATCTGCCCGGAAAATGTTCCGCCCGGTGCCGGTGTATTTGGTGGCTTCGCTATCTTTCAGCCAGTCGTAGCGCAAACTAGGATCCAGCGAGCGTTCGCGCACCACTTTTTTTGCGCCAGCCTTGGAATGCAGTACGACGCGGGGAGCGGGCGCTGCCGGAGTTGCGGCAGTAGGGACCGCAGCGGAAGCCGCCGATGAGGGGGAACCGCTCAGGCTCATTACCAAATATCCCACGGACAAGACCGCCACCACCATCAGCCCGACGGCGGCGATCAGCTTGTTCCGGTCTTCGGTTCCAGCTTTCATTTAAATAACCAAAACGTAAATAGCGAGTTAATCGCCCATCTTCAGATATGTTTCCAGTCTCATATTCACCCGGATCACGCCGGCCTGCTCCCCGCCCAATTGCACGCTATCGACCAGGAAGAAAAGCTGGTTCCGCTCCAGAGAGTTTATGAAATGCATCAGGGGCAGGTAGTCACCGCTCAATTCCGCCTCGATCATGACCCGGCGCAGGCCAACCGCCTCGCCAGGTTGCATCTCATTGGGATTGCCTTTTTGGGTGTACTTGATGCCGCCGAGTTTTACGTTACTTTCCTTTGCCAGCCGGTTCAGGTCGCCGGAAATCGCCGAGTCCTCGGCGGGCAGCCGTTCTTTGTAAAAGCTATCGATTTGTTGCTGTGCCAGAGGAATCTTCTTGTCCAGACCCTGCAAAGGTTTCACATCGCGAGTTTTTTCTGGAATGCGCTCATTATTGAGTTGTGTTCCTCCAGCTTGCGCGATTGCTGCGACCCGACCAACGGCGAAAAAAGCAGGACCACCAGCGCCACATCCAAAAGCACCACGGCGGCAATTGCAATCTTCAGCTTGTCCCGGGTTTGCCGCAGATCGGGCATTATTGCGATCCTCCGTGGTCCGCGGTCTCGCTCGCCGGAACATAGAGTGCGCTGATATCGAATTGGACAACATCCGGCTGGCCTTGCCCGGTTTCGGATTTCTCTTCATCAATCTGGGTGTGCTGAAAGCGCTGCGAGCCTTCCATCTTGCGAACCAGTTCCAGCGCATGGTCGCGCGAATCTCCGGCCACGACCAGTTTGATTTCCAGACGGTTATCCGGGGCCATTTCCGGTTCAATGGAGACCACATGCAAGCGGGCCGGCATGACTCGTTCGAGATCTTCGAATACCTTGGTCCAGGAAAATGCTTTACGCTCGAAAAGATCATTTAGAAACGCGGAGCGGTCGCGAGTGCTGCTGTTCTGCGGTAAATTCAGCATCGCCTGCGCGTTCGATTGTTCCTGGTCGAGCGTGGCGATCTTGCGTCTCGTATTGGTGCATGATCTCGCGGTCTTTGCTTGCGTTCATCCATCCCATCACGGTGTAGGCGAGTAGCAGCAGACTTACTACGCTGAGCGCGGCCAGGCCTCCGCCCCAGCGCACCCAGAACTGGTGCGAATCCTCGTAAGGATGGGTTCCGAGATTGATCTCCACGCGCATATCAGGAAAGCAGGGCCCCCACCACCCCGGCCATTCTCCACTTGGGAATCGAACCAAAGGTCGTTCCCAACTGCGAGGCATCGACCAGGTCGCGCACGTCCGCTCCAGTCTGGGCGCGCAGCGCGGGCGCCGCCGTGCCCGAGTCGGACAGGCCGGCTACGAAAATCTGTTCAATATTCAAATGATAAGTGTCCTGGAAGAACACAACCGAAGGATAAATGTCCTCCGCGAGCTGCTCTCCAGTGATGGTCACTCCACGTGTGTTTTCCAGAGTGCGAAACAACAGCAATTGCTGCTTATCGAGAATGGCGATGCTCGTAGTGCGCGTATCCACCTTCACGACTAACGTCGGACGGCTGCCTTCGGCAGCGCCCAATGCCGCCAGCATGGAAGGCATGACCACGCCTGGGCTGTAGCCGGCGTCGCGAAAGGCCGACTCATAGTCTTCGATCACAGTCGTCAGGGCTACCGCTGCGATGACCCGCACTCCGGTGCTCGAAGGCTGAGCATGATAGGAAACCTGGGCTTTCTCCACATCAAACGGTAGAGATTTTTTAAGCCGGAAACGAACCACGCTTTCGGCTTCATGCCGTTTTGCGGGTAGGGTTTCGAAGTCAAGCAGCACCACGCGCACAGCAGCGTCCGGCAAGACGGCAATGACGTCGCGCGAGCGCCCGCTGACGCTGTCCAGTATCTCGCGCAAAGTCGAGAAAACTGATTTGCGTTCCCGTAAGTTCGCCTCCATCAGGTCAGGAACCACGCAGCCTGGCGGCAATTCATGGGAGGCGCACATCTCCACCGTCCCGCCTTTTTCAGCGATGCGGCCGGCGATGACCCGATCGGCGGCAATTTCGCATGCCACTCTGGGCCGGGATCCCGAATTAAAGTTCTGGCTCATAAGACGTCGTTAACTCTTTAAATCAAACCCTGTATGGCGAAGAAACGCAATACCTGGAAGGGCACTACTTGCCATTGGCCGAAAATACGGCTTGGGCATGAGGTCACGGTTCCTGTCGGAAGCTACCGCATGTTCTCAATGAAGGTGACCTTGTTGATTTCCTTGAGCGTGGTTAGACCTAGTCTCACCTTGTCCAACGCAGATTCGCGCAGGAACCGCATGCCTTCGTCACGGGCGGCCCGCCGGATTTCCGAGGTCGGCTTCTTGAGCAGAATCATTTCACGAATACGATCGCTCAAATCCAGCAACTCATGAATGGCGGTACGTCCCCGGAAACCGGTGCCCGCGCATTCGATGCAGCCTTGTCCTTCGTAGAACGCCACTTTCGACCATTGGTCCGGGTCGAGACCGCTGGCGATTAGAACCTCCGGTGCATAATGCGTGGCCGTCCTGCAGGATTCGCAAATTAACCGCACCAGCCGCTGTGCCAGAATGCAATTCAACGCAGAAACAAAGTTATATGGCTCAACTCCCATGTTCAGAAAACGCCCAATCACATCCACAACGTTGTTGGCGTGGACGGTGGTGAATACCAGGTGGCCGGTGAGCGCAGATTGAATCGCGATTTGAGCCGTTTCGGAATCGCGGATTTCTCCCACCATGATCTTGTCAGGATCGTGACGCAGAATGGACCTCAGTCCGCGGGCGAAGGTCAGGCCCTTTTTCTCGTTGACAGGAATCTGTGTGATCCCGCGAATCTGATATTCGACCGGGTCTTCAATGGTGATGATCTTGTCTTCGTCAGTTTTGATTTCGCTAAGGGCGGCATAGAGCGTGGTAGTTTTGCCGCTGCCCGTCGGCCCCGTCACTAGCACCATTCCGTAAGGTTCGGCGATGTAGCGGCGGAATCTGCGGATATCGTCGGGATCGAAGCCGACCACGTCGAGAACGAGCTTGTGGAACTTTTCGCTCATCGACTCTTTATCGAGTACGCGGAGTACTGCGTCCTCTCCATGAATGGACGGCATGATGGAAACGCGGAAGTCGATCGGTCGCTCCGGCTGCCCATACTTCACGCGGAAGCGTCCGTCCTGCGGAACGCGCCGTTCGGAGATGTCGAGCTCACTCATGACCTTGATACGCGAAATGATGGTCGAGTGGTGCTCTTTAGCGATGGGTGGCATGGCTTGGGTGAGCACGCCGTCAATGCGGAACTTGATGCAAACGGAATCATCGCGGGTCTCGATGTGAATGTCACTGGCACGCCGCTGCAGCGCGGTAAAGATGGTGGTATCGACCAGCCGGATAATCGGGCTGATGTCTCCCTGCGCAGTCAGGCGGTCGATGGAAATGCTTTCGTCGTTGCCGGCCTCGTCTTCCCGGATGACATCCAGGGTGAAGCCTTCGCTGGCATCTTCTAAAACGCGCTTGGATTGTTCCGTCTTCTTGAGGATTTCCGTGATCTGGGCCAGAGTGGAAACCTTGGTGATGATGCGTTTGCTCAGCAACAGGCTGATTTCGTCGATCATCATCAACTGGCTGGGATCGGCGATGGCAATCGCCAGGCGGCCGTCCGCTGTCTCTTCCAGTGGGATGAAGTTGTAACGGAACATCAGGTGGACGGGAATGTTTTTGAACAGATCGTGGTGGAGTTGGAAGTCATGCAGGTCCACGAATTCGCAGCGATAGCGCCGAGCGACATCCTGCGCCTTTGCCAAGTCACTGGCATGGGGAGTCGGAGCAACAATTTGACTTCCGTTTCCGCCGCTTGGAACCACCGTCTTTTTTTCCGGAATGCTTGCCATTTTCCAAACTACCTATCCAGGGGAGCGATTCTATTTGATGAATATTTTCTAATGAATGCTCGATCCTAAAGTGAAGATCGGCAGATACAACGAAATCAGTATTCCGCCTACAAACACCGCCATGATGATCAGTATGATCGGCTCAATCAGGGCCATGGCCGCACCCAGCGCGGTCTGCACATCCTCTTCGTAAAACTCCGCCACCGAATTGAGCATGGCCGGCAAGGCTCCGGTGGATTCTCCTACTTCAATCATTTCCACCGACAAGTCGGGGAACATTTTCTGTTCTTCCAGAGCCTTGGCCAGTGGCTGACCTTCGCGGACCCGGCCCACCGATTCGTTCACTCCATTCAGGATGCGCCGGCTGCTCATCGAAATGCCGGCAGTTTCGAGCGACGACACCAGCGGCATGCCTCCCGTTAGCAAAGTCGAGAGCATGCGCGCGAAATTGGCGACCTGATATTTCAACCAGATATCGCCGAGCAATGGCAGCCAAAGAACAAATCGATCAATACGATCCGCTCCGCGGTCCGTACTCTTCCAGCGCCACAAAGCCACGAGAAACACGACTACACCCACTACCGCGAAAGGCGCATACTTTTGCGCATTGTTTCCCACCGCCAGCATGATCAGCGTGATCGTCGGCAACTGCGCGCCCAGGTTCTCATACAGCTTGGCAAACTGCGGCACCACATAAGTGACCAGAAAGATCAGCATGACGAATACAACCGAAACCAGCAGCGCCGGATACACCAGCGAAACCGCCAGCTTTTTCTTGAAGGTGAGTGCCAGACGCTGAAAAGCGATGTAGCGCCCCAGCACTTCTTCCATGTTGCCGCTCTTCTCGCCCGCCAACAGGGTCGCGGTGTAGATCTTGGGAAAAACCCGCTGCGCGGCAAAACTGTCCGAGAGCAACTGGCCACCCTTGACCCGGTCCCGCACGTTCTGCAGAAGACTGCGAAAATGCGCGTCTTTCTGTCTTTTGATCAGCAGATCCAAAGAACTCAGGATCGGCAGTCCGGCTTTGATCAGGGTCAGAAACTGCTGATTGTAAATCAGGAACGGAGTCTGCTTGACCTTCGAGCTGCGCCGAAGTTTGAACTCTCCACCGGAGAGCATGCCGCGGGGTTTGACCCAATAAACCAGAAAGCCCTGTTGCTCAAACCGGTCACGGATCTCGGATTCCGAGAATCCATTCTCGACCTGTTGCACCAGGTGCCCGCGTTCATCGGCTACTTTGACAAGAAATTCGGCCATGCCCTAGCCCCGGTTACCGTTCCACCCACTCAAGTCTAACATTGACAACGGCGATTCCGATGCTTCAGCACTTGCTGGGTGTACCCGGGGTAACCCTCGCAATTTTCGGAACTCCGCCATCTCGTAATCTTCCTAAAAGAAAGCAAATAAAAGCATTTAGCGCTAGCTTAGCGCAATCTATTGTCCCAGCCCGCCGTCGATAACCTCAACCCCGGCAGGCGGTACAAAGTGGAAGCGCTGGTCATCGATTTCCACGTTTTCCTGCTGATTGGTGAAGCGATATTCCGTGACCGAGCCGTCTACTTCCTCCATTGAGATGCGGGTAATCTGGTGTTCCGGCGATATCTCCAGCAAAACCTGGCTAACCCGGTCTGCCATAGCCGCCGGAATTCCCCTCAGCACAACGTCCCCGGCTGCCAGTGGCGCTACATCCGGAGCTAGAGATAATCCCTGCAACTCTTTCTCCAGTCGCGCTTTACCGAGAAGAAAGCCCAGCGGCGATCGCAAATCGTCCAGTTTCCGCATGGAGGTTTTTCGCACCTGCCGGTCTCCCGGAAGGTAGAACCAGGCATCCTTTCCGTCCCCGAGAAACAGTTTCTCTCTGGGAGAACGGTATTCCCAGCGCATCTTGCCAGGTTTTTTCAGCCAAAGGGTCCCGGATTCGGTTCGTTCCATTCCCGATCCGCGATAGATCTCGGTAAAGTCGGCCTGCAAGGTGCGCAGATGGTTGTAATGGTCGTCTACGGCGTGAGCGATGGCTGGGACATCGGCTGCGGGAGCCGCAGCCAACGTCGTCAGCGCAAGAACCAAGAAAACACTGTTCCATACCACGAAATTTAACTTCACAGCGCGTTTGATGTGATTAACCTCGCGTGAATTCCATGCAACTATTCCCACAATTTCATTTTACGCGCTTCGGTATCGGGGCAAGAGATGGATTGGACGTTTTATACGGAAGAACTCTCTCGATAGATCGCAAACTGATGTGTACCATGAAGCTTCTCCAATGACGAGGATTGCGCCAGCACATGTTGCAGCAGTGGATTGTGATAGAGCAAATACACTGGTCGAGGATTCACCTGCAGCGATTTCTCCAGATTGGCAATGAACTGGAGCAAAGCCGACTCCGGTAGAGGATTAAATAAATAAAGTACCGTCGGTTCTGAGGGGAAAACGAACTCTCTTGCGTCGCCGCACACGGATTCGATCTGGAAGCATTGCTGCGAATCGCTTCGGTAGTTGCGTATGTTTTCCTGCGCGATGCGATGTAGTTCAGGCAGCAGCTCAATTCCAAGAATGCGGCGGAAGGGAAAATCCGCGGCCATCAGCAAAGCCCGGCCTTTGCCTGACCCGATATCGATAAATGTAAATCTCCCGAAAATCGAGGTTCAGGCCGTCCAGCATTTCGCGGAAGAGTGCTGGCTCAGTGGGTTGGTAGGGAGAATGGAAAAGACCAAGCAAGCGACTTTGCCAACTGATGGTTGCGCCGGTTGTATCGACGCGATACTCCCAGTCGTAATCCACGTCGCCATAGCGTTGCTTTTTCCGAGCGGGAGTCGATTCACGCAGAAACTCCCCAAGGATCATCAGGAAGCGTTGAAGAGTTGAGAAGAATCCAAATTGTGCGGATTGCTCACGCCACCATCTGGCGATGGTGGAGACGATACCTGGTTCTGGGACGGACTTCACTGCCATGGCAAACCATCGTAAATCGTTCCAACCGGCTCATGCAGAACGGGGATCACGCAGAACTGCGACGTCAACTGAGCGGTTTTGACATCTGGATCAGGTGGCAGGGAACTATCGGGTGCAGATCCGCCGGATAGGGTTCAGTCCCGCTCTCGACATAACCCAAACGCCCGTAGAACGCTGGCAGTTTCTTTCGCAGGTTCACGATCGTGATATCCATGTAGCGGCAGCCTGCGGCACGACAATAATCCTCGGCAGCCATTGCTAACCGTGATCCCAGGCCGGCTCCTTGATGTTCGGGATCGACTGATAGCAAGCCGAAGTATCCGCGCTCGCCTTGTACCTCCACATAAACGCAAGCGATGAGTACACCAGCTTCTTCCACGAGCAGGAATTTACCTTTCTGGAGATGTGCGCGCACCCCTTCCACGTTTGTACGATCGTCGTTACTGAAAAAGCGTTCAACTCGGTAGGCCGCATTCACCAGACGCGCGATGTTTTCGGCATCCTGGGGCTCGGCAAGGCGCAGTGGCAGCGGATCCATGCTGGATAGATTTTAATCGTAATCGGACGGCAGGAACTTGGGAACTCGGGGCGGCTTGTAGCCAGGCGGCGTGCCTTTCTCAATGAAGGGAAGCTTGTCCGGATCGTGCACTTCGATTTGTCCGTCTGCCACTAACTTATAGGGGCGCCCCAGCGGATCCAAAGGAGGGCCGGGCAACATGCCAGCGAGCTGCAGTTCCGAAAAGCTGGCAGGGAAGTGTCCCGTGTTCTGCTTGTAGGCCGCCGTAAGCTTTTCTAGGGCAGCCACGTCTTCATCCACTTGCAGTGCCCGCAGGTGGGCGGTGGCATTCGCTCGAATACTTGAATCGGGCGTCGTCTGGTAAGCCGTCCTCCACATCAGTCTGGCGGTTGCGATATCCCCGGCGTGCTCTGCCATCTGGCCGGCCAGCACTTTCAGATAGGGATTGGTACTTGGCAGACGTGAACCGCGGATAAAAGCATCTTCCGCTTTGGGATAATCCTTCAACTCCATGTAATAAATGAAGCCCAGTTCGTAATACAACTGCCAATCGTTTGGATTATTGCGGATGCCGTATTCCACCAGTTGAACGGCGCGCTCGGGCATGCCCGCGCCATTCGGCGGCTTGGGAGCGAGAAAGCTGGCGCCAAATTCGTAGGCCACCGTCAGATGCGGATCGAGGGTGGTCGTGATCTCCAGCAGTGGGGCCAGCAAGTCGTAATTTGCCGCGTCAGTATGATGCTTGTTGCCGTAATACTGAACAGCTCGAGTCCAGTACACATCGGCTAGCAGACCGTCATATCCAAGACTGAGACGTTTCAGTACTTTTGGCGAGGAAACATACAGCACTTCTTCGAGCGTCGCCCGGCTGCGGATATGGTCGAGATGATGCAAGAGCAGTCCTGATCCCAGCAGACAGACCACCAGCAGTATGCTCGCTACAACCGTGGTTCGCCGCGAGAAGCTCATTTCAGGTTCCGATGTTCAAAAATCAGCACGGCACCGCATATCGCCATAGTGGCGTAGATCAAAGCGTAGGCGGTGTTGTAGAAGATCAATTGTGAGGACACGGCCTGCTCATGGGCCACCTGGCTGATCACGTTCAAAGCGGAGAAGTTTGGTAGCAAATAAGCTGCTCCCGTGGCCATCCAGCGGGTGAAACCGTGGGTCATGGCCGCGAACCCGCGCAAGTCTTCGGCAAAGCTGCCGATCACAAACACGCAGAATGCGAAGACCGCGGACATCAGCGGCGAAGAATACGATGAGAACAGCAGCGCCAATGCGGTAATCATCAGGAACTGTAGAACGATAAAATACAGCGCCACCAGCACCCAGGCATCCGTCCTTTGGAAATGGCGGGAAACATAAAGCAAAGCCGCAAACACGCCGATGGCCATGAAAAATGTATTGACGATCAGGGTGCTAGAGAGCCCGAAGAACTTGCCGACAATAAACTCCCAACGCCGCACGGGCCGCGAGAGCACGGTGTAAAGTGTGCGCTTGTCGATCTCTTTGGAGACCAGGCCAATTCCAATAAAGATGGCGATCACGGTGCCGAACAGTGAGACTGCCGTGAGTCCCAGGTTGATGACGACCAGACGCTCGATGCCGAACGAAATCTGCCCCACCAGAATGGCGGCCCCGGACATCAGCAGCGCAAAAGCGATCAGGTTGTAAAGCACGCGATCCCGCACCGCTTCCCGAAAGGTGTTGGCGGCGATGTGTAAGATGCGGCTGTTCATGCCGTCACTCCCACACTGGACTGCTCGGGCTTGAGTTGTGCAACAAAGTAATCTTCCAGCGACATGCGGACTGGAATTACAGAGACCAGCCGCAGCCGTTCCCGGCGCAGGGCTTCAATGGCGGCATCCTGATTTTCTTCCGCGAGCACCGCCCTGACCGTAGCGCCCATGACATGGCAGTCCGCGCCCAGCGTGCGCAGGGATGCGGGCACATTCGTACCTTGCCAGACCAGCTCCACTTTCCCCTTCACGCTGGAGATCAGGTCGGACACCGCTCCTACACCGCGCAGTTGTCCCAGATTCATGATGGCCACGCGATCACACAAGACTTCCGCGTCCGACAGGATGTGGGTGGAGAAGAAAACGGTCTTGCCTTCATGTTTCAGTTGCTCCATGAGGTCACGCACTTCACGGCGGCCCATGGGATCCAGCCCGGACATGGGTTCATCGAAGAAGACGATCCTGGGGTCGTGCAGAATCGCCTGGGCAATTCCCACACGTTGCAGCATTCCTTTGGAAAATTTTCGTAGCTGGACTGTGGCCGAATCTTTCAGTCCGACCCGCTCTAAGATCTCGTTGACTTTGCGGGACCGTTCTTTGGCTGCCACACCCGAGAGCTGACCGTAATATTCGAGTAACTCTCGCGCCGTCAGATAGTCGTAGAAATATGGCTGCTCGGGAAGAAACCCGATCTGCGCTTTCATGCGGGGATCATCGACTTCCATTCCCAGGATGCGCGCTGAACCGCCGGTAGGGAAGGCCAGGCCCATGAGCAGCTTGAGAGTGGTAGTTTTCCCCGCCCCGTTCGGCCCCAGAAAACCAAAAATCTCACCTTCCTCCACTTTCAAGTGGAGTGGATGCAAAGCGCGCTTCGGCCGCTTACGCCAGAAGCCCACGCTATAAGTCTTTTCCAGTCCGAGGATTTCTATGGCAGACATGGCAGGGAATAAGGTTGTGTCATCGGCTAATAAAAATTATATGCAATTTTCAGTAGGGTTGAGATGGCCGCAGGGGTACGTGACATTACCAAAGTAAAACGGCCAGGACTCACGTCCTGGCCGCGCATGGCTCAATACCCTCCCCCAGGTATTTGCCAAAATGAATGTCTATTGTGCGATAGCGTAAGCCGCGCAGGTGGCCACATCGGGTGGAGTGGTCGCACCAGATGTACCCGGATTGATGCGTAAGACGCCGTCCGTCACGATGCAAAAGTCCCGTACCCCGCTCTGATTGTAATTCTGGGGAACCGCGCCTACGACGAAACTCGAGTTGGCTCCGGCTGTTGAAAATCCTAACGCCGCGAATGTATAACCGCTCTTGGTGCCGTTGGTAAGTACGTTATCAAGAATGCAAGCGCTGGTGGAGCTTGGAATACAACCTGTCGCCGGGCCGCCCAGACTCGGCAAATCTGCCGAATATCCAATGGTTGGGTAAGCCGTGTTATAGGCCACTTCTGCCGTAGCCATCTTGCGCAGCGAAGCGACAGCAGAAGCTTCGTTGGCAGCAATCCTGGCTCGTAACAGGCTCGGGATGGCAATCGCGGCGATAATCAGAATGATCGCCACTACGATGAGGAGCTCAATTAGCGAGAACCCTCTCAAGGTGGTACGCGATCCGCCAATCCGAGTTGTCGAGCTTTTCGTCATGCTTGCCACGCATACTGATGATTGCAAGTTGCGGGCCACCCGGACTCAGTTTCCTGACGACTTGGGCCAATGTGGAATAAGGCTATCTATATGAGAGGGTTACAGGATATTTAACGAGAACTACGGAGCTTGGAGACCTTTACAAGTCGATACAGAATTGACAGTTTTTGTCATTCGGCGACAACAAATCTCAATACGAGAGCCAATTTGTGGATTTGTTCTCGATCAAGACTGTAAGGAAGTCTCGGGCAGGTTTAAGAAAATTTCTGTGAGTTTCGTGCGATTGCAGGAGCAAGAAAACAAAAGAGCATCGGATGTTGCCATCCGATGCTCCGGTTTATTACTGGAGGACTGTGTAACCGGCGCAGCCCGCGTCGGTGGTCTGTTGGGTTGGTGTAGCGGTATTGCTGGCACGAATCACGGCGTCTTCGTTCGAACAGAACGCGCGTACGCCTGACTGGTTATAACTCTGTGGAATCGCACTCACGGTGAGTGTGTTCGTGACCGTGCCGCTGCCGCCAATGTGCGGTGTGGCGATGAATAGATAGCCGCTCTTGGTGCCTAGCGCCAGCGTGTTATCGAGCAAGCAAGCCGCAGTCGCGGACAGGGTGCAAGGCGAACCGCTGCCACCCAGAACCGACATCGAAGCAAAACCGATGGTCGGGTTAGCGGTCTGATAAGTAATTTCCGCAGTATTGGTGGTACGAATCGAGGCCACCGAAGATGACTCGTTGGCCGCAATGCGCGCGCGCAACAGGTTCGGAATGGCGATAGCAGCGATGATCAGGATGATCGCTACCACGATGAGCAACTCAATCAATGAAAAACCCTTCTGTTTCCGTGTCATTTTAATTTCGCCCCATCAGGAAGTCAGTGCAACAACGATAGTTTAGAAATAATAGTGCACGTTCTTGGCCATACTCGAGAGTCCCGATCCCTGGACCACCGCCGATCAACACTCTTGTTTTCAGTGCCATCCACAACACTTCATGCTGGGTTGTCGCGTGCAAAAGACGAAACCTGCAGGCTTGGACACGATGGTTTGACAATATTTGTCGTTTTGAGATTTTCAGGATCCGGCGTGGCGAGAAAGAATGTCTCAAACAAAAATAAAAGAGCATCGGATGTTGCCATCCGATGCTCCCGGCTCATACCCTCCCCCGAGTACTTTGCCCAAACGGTTAGACTACTGGAGTACCGTGTAACCAGCGCAACCAGCATCGGTTGTCTGCTGGGTAGGCGTGGCAGTGTTGCTGGAACGAATGACTGCATCTTCGTTCGAGCAGAATGCACGCACACCAGACTGGTTATAGTTCTGTGGGATCGTGCTCACGGTCAGCGCGTTGGTGGCAACACTGGTACCAACGGTCTGCGGGGTGGCGACGAACAGGTAGCCGCTCTTGGTGCCGAGGGCCAGGGTGTTGTCGATCAAGCAAGCCGCAGTCGCGGACAGGGTGCAAGGCGAACCGCTGCCGCCCAGAACGGACATCGACGCATAGCCGATGGTCGGATTGGCGGTCTGATAAGTAATTTCAGCAGTGTTGGTGGTACGAACCGAAGCCACAGCAGACGACTCGTTAGCCGCAATGCGTGCGCGCAACAGGTTCGGAATGGCGATGGCAGCGATGATCAAAATGATCGCGACCACGATGAGCAACTCAATCAATGAAAAACCCTTCTGTTTCCGCATCTCGTTTTCCCTCTTCTCCGAATGATTTAAATAGCTTGGTCTCTGTTGACCCAATTGCCGATTATGTTCGCATTTTAGCCGCCACAAGCAGAAGTTACTAAGGGGTAGAGGGCCTCTGAGCCCTGATACTTTGTTTTCAGCGGGTTCGCGATCTTTCGTAACCATAGGCCTGGACCAGAACCCGGCAACTCTCCTCCCGCGATGTCAGATTTTGTCTTAGGCCTGACAAGTTGTGTCAGTTTGGGACGCAGGCCTGAGACTCCTTAACCGATATACAAGGAACGAGGGAGCGGAACCGGCTTGCAGGAAAAGCCAGCCGAAGCGCCAGGGAGCAGCGGCCAAATTCGTCGTCGCCCTCTCAATATCTTACAATGTTCCGATCTTCCTATGCCCGCTTCCTCGAACAAGCTTCAGATTGATACTGACGTTGCTTCCGCCTGGTCGCTCCCGGCGCCCTTTTATACAGATGCCAAAACTCATGTTCTAGAGAAAGACAAGATTTTCGCCAAAACCTGGCAGGTGGTAGGACACCGGAACCAACTGGCGAATCCCGGCGATTTCTTCACCACCGATCTTCAGGGCGAACCAATGCTATTGGTGCGGGGTACCGAGGGCGAATTGCGAGGCTTCTATAACGTTTGCAAGCATCGTGCCGGGCCGCCCGCCGAAGGGTGCGGTTCACGAAAGCTGTTTCGCTGCGGATACCACGGCTGGACTTATGGTCTCGATGGAAAACTCATCAGCGCCCCGGAATTTGAAAACGTTCAGGAATTCGATCGATCCTATTTCTCTCTCACCCCGGTGCGGGTCGATGAATGGTTCAATCTAATCTTCGTAAATCTGGATCCTAAGGCCGAGCCGCTCGTCCATAGTCTTGGCGAATTGCCCAGGCAGGCGGAACGTTTCGGATTTGGCGGAATGAAATTATTCGAGCGCCGCACCTACGAGATGAAATGCAATTGGAAAACCTACGTCGATAACTATCTCGAAGGGTATCACCTGCCCAGCGTTCATCCCGGACTGAATCGCGAATTGGATTACAACGCGTACACGGTTGAACCTTACGCCCGGCATGTGCGCCAGTTCAGTCCGATTCGTGGGACACAAGCCGGGGACACCACGCCTCGCCGCTATCAGGAAACCAGCGAAGATCTCACCACCGACTATTTCTGGATTTTCCCCAACTGGATGCTGAACTGCTATCCCGACAATGTTTCGCTGAACATTGTTTTGCCAGTGGATGCGGAACGATCCCTGGCGATCTTCGAGTGGTATTTACCGGAGAAGGATTTTGGCAGTCCGGCGGCCAAAGCCTCGGTCGAATTCAGCGATCAAATTCAGATCGAAGATGTTGCTATTTGCGAAACCGTGCAAAAGAACCTGCATTCACACAGCTATGAGCGGGGAAGATACAGCGTGAAGCAGGAGAAAGGCGTACACGCTTTCCACCGCATGTATGCGGAAATCATGCGGTGAGAACTTCATTTCTGGAACGGGCAAATCGTCGTCGATGACATGCGTAACGTAAATCTCTGGTGACAGATGTGATTAAATCCCTTCAGTGCCGAATGCTCCTCAAACCACGTCGATGGCTTCTGGTAAAGACCAGGATATTTTTTCCTCGCCCGGGAAACGCACGTTCGTTCTTTGCCTGCTTTTGGCGATACTGACACTGGTGCTTTACAACTCAGTCTCCCATTTTCAATTCGTCAATTTTGATGATGAAGACTACGTTACGAAGAATCTTCACGTTCAACAGGGATTGACCTGGGACACCGTCTGCTGGGCGTTTAGCAGCACGGAGGCCGCGAACTGGCACCCGCTCACCTGGATTTCCCATGCCCTTGATTACCAGCTTTTTCATCTGAACCCGTCGGGCCACCATTACGTAAACCTGTTACTACACACTAGCAACGTTGTCTTGCTGTTCCTCTTGCTCCAGCGCGGGACTGGCAGGACCTGGCCGAGTTTGATGGTGGCAGCACTCTTTGCGGTTCATCCCATCAACGTGGAGTCGGTGGCTTGGGTGGCGGAACGTAAGAATGTGCTTAGTACACTCTTTTTCCTGCTGGCGGTTGGCGCGTACGGATGGTACGCGCGCAAGCCGGATATCAAACGCTATCTGCTTGTCGCATTCATGTTTGCCATGGGATTGATGTCGAAACCTATGGTCATTACCTTGCCGTTTGTCCTGCTTCTTTTGGATTATTGGCCGCTGGGACGCATGAATTTCTCGGGCGAAGGTAAAGCTGTACTGGGCAAGGATCTCCAATCTGGAATTCCCGCGCAGACTTTTCTGCGATTGCTTTTAGAAAAAACCCCACTCCTCTTGCTTTCCGTTGCGAGCGCCATCATTACACTGGTGGCGCAGAGTAACGCCAAAGCGGTGAAGATGGATCTCCCTTTTTCGGCAAAACTGGGAAACGCGATCATCTCTTACGGGTTGTATCTGGGCAAGGCAGTTTGGCCAGCGAATCTAGCCGCGATGTATCCCCATCAAGGCGATTCCATCTCCAGTTGGAAGATTGCAGTTTCAGCAATTTGCCTGTTGGTGGTAACGGCTGGCGTATTCAAGCTACGGCGTTATCGTTATCTCGTCGTGGGATGGCTTTGGCTTCTGGGCACCCTGGTACCGGTGATCGGCTTGGTGCAGGTGGGTGAGCAAGCGATGGCCGATCGTTATGCGTATATCCCTTTCATGGGTCTATTCGTCGCGGTGGTTTGGGGAGTCGCAGACTGGGCCGACGCGAGCAAAGTCTCGTCGAAACTACTGGCGGTGGTTGGAATCGCAGTTATAGTCGTACTTTCCTCGATCACCTATGTTCAGGAATATTACTGGCATGACAGCGTGATGCTGTGGTCGCACGCCATCGCCGTTACAAGGCCGAATTTCATAGCCCAGGACAATCTTGGTGTGGCTCTGGTTTCCCTGGGGAAGGTGGCCGAGGCGACGCCACATTTCCAGACTGCGGTTCAGATCAATCCGCTGGATCCGATCGGCCAATTGAATGTGGGAATTGATGAGCAGTTGCACGGCAAGGTGAGAGAGTCGATTGGCCGCTATTGGGTCGTGTTAAAGCAAACTCCGGATCTAAGATTCAAAGTCTTTGCCTATGAGAACCTCGGTTCGGCCTACCGCACACTGGGGGATTATGTTCAGGCTCGCTCCAGTTACGAGTCGGCCTTACAATTATCCCCTGCTGACGCGTTCGCACTGGTTGGCCTTGGAATTGTGGCGCAGAAGTCCGGAGACTTTCCCCAGGCCACGGAATACTACTCGCGAGCGGTCAAACTACAGCCCAGTGCCGTGGGATACCTATTACTGGCGCAAGCCTTCGAGAAAATGGGCCGCATGGACGAAGCCCAGGCAGCTTCGGAGCAAGCGCAGACACTCTCTACCAATCTGGATCAAGCCCGGCAAAACATGAACCGTCTGCTCATGGAGTAAGAAAACTTCAACTCACCTTCAGCAGCAGACAGGTAATGTCATCGTGCTGTGGAGTGGCCCCTACAAATATATCCAGATCGCCCATGATGCGGCGCAACAGCTCATCGGGTGTTGTGGCTGCGCCCGTGGCCAGTACCTGCAGCAGTCGATCTTCTCCGTATTCTTCGCCCTGAACGTTCATGGCTTCAATAACGCCATCGGTGAAGATCACCAGCCAGTCGCCCGGCTGCAAAATCACTTCTCCGGATTGATAAGGCGCAGCGGGCAGAATGCCAAAGGGCACTCCACCATTGGTCAGACGTTCAACTGCGCCAGAACTCCGTCGCAGCATGGGGGCGTTGTGTCCGGCATTGATGTAAGTCAGAGCCCGGCTCCCAGGCATGAATTCTGCGAGAAAAGCAGTGGTAAAACGCAGGCCGCTCTGGCTGTTGGAACAGGCGTATTGGTTCATCCCGGCAACCAGTTCCGCCAGCGAACAGGGAGTGACCGAAAGCGTTTTCAGGCTCGCCTGGAAGGTGGCCATCAACAAAGCCG
Source organism: Terriglobia bacterium (assembly GCA_963723765.1). GTDB lineage: Bacteria > Acidobacteriota > Terriglobia > Terriglobales > Acidobacteriaceae > DATBAX01. Next base: position 526,218 of record CAVRSD010000003.1, read on the forward strand.
CAGGAATGCTTTTGCCGGCGACGTCGGCGACGGCGATCAGGAACGACGATTCGCCGGGTGTCGAAGGCGTACGTGCAAACACGTCGTAATAGTCTCCAGCAACGGTATTCGCAGGCCGCGTGGCGAAGGCGATGCCCAATCCAGGCACTTCCGGTGGATTGGCCGGCAGAAGCCAGCTCTGGATGTCGCGTGCAATCTCGAGATCACGCTTCATGACCACGCGATCGGCGATTTCCAGCATCAGGAGAATAAACAGCAGAGCCCCACCATAAAAGCGAAGATCGAACTCGACGACTTCCACATCGTTGCTCTTGCCGTGATAACTGAAGCCGCCGCTGGGGAAAATCAAGAGAATGACGCCGAGCAGCAACAACACGCGGCGCGCAGGGGTCAGCTTTTCCAGGATCGCCCACATGAGTTCGTGAGCGGTATGCCAGAAGTTGTGCTTGCGGGTCTCCTCGGGTGCTCGAGCATCGAAATCTTTGCGATAGAACCGGTAACTGGCGCGGGCGTCGGTGTGAAACTGTTTCCAGAGCTGGCTGATTTCAAGGCCATCGGTGACTCGCTGCCAAAATAGGTGCAAATGCATCCAGGGCTGGTTTGGGCGTTTGGGCGGTTGCGGAGGGGATGGCATTTGAGTGAGCAGCGATTATAGTCGAGACTATCGGCCCGGGCAGACTCAGAACAAACCGAGCTGTGCTTCGGTCTGAGATTTTGACTGGATTTCGCGGCGATAGCGTTCGAAGCGATTACCCAGGCCATGCTTCTCACGAAGTCTCTGCATGAGTTCCGCAATCCGTTTCTGGTAGGGTTCTTTGACGAATGCCCGGTCTCTGTAGCGTTCCTCATAACTTGCCACCAGTTGCGGAAACTCTTTCTCCAGGAAAGGCATGAAGACGGCCGCCGAACAGGGTTTTAAAAACAAAGGATTGGCAAAAATATGTTTGGCCCCAGCTTCGGCTGCGGCACACACCAGGGCTTCCAAATCGCGAGGTGAATCGGTTATTCCGGGGAGAACCGGAGCACCACTCACTCCAGCTGAGATTCCCGCGGCGTTTAGCTTGCGCAGGGCTTCCAGACGCAGGTCTGGCCGCGGCGCTCGGGGTTCCAGAATGCGGGCGAGATCCGTATTCAGAGTCGTAATGGTAATGTTCACGAACAGTCGATTGTTTTTGGCAATCTCGGTCAGTACGTCGATGTCGCGCACAATGAGGTTGGATTTTGTAATAATGCCCATCTGCAATCCGCTGTGCCGGGCCAGTTCTTCCAGAATTCCCCGGGTAACTTCAAACTGCCGTTCGGCGGGCTGGTAGGGGTCAGTCGCGGCTCCGATGGCAATGTCGTCGCCGGGTTTTACTCGGCGCAATTCCTGCCGCAGCAGATCGGCGGCATGTTGTTTTACATAAATCTTGCGCTCGAAGTCGAGGCCGTCGCGCATTTCCATGAATTCGTGGGTGTAACGGGCGTAGCAATATTTGCAGGCAAATTCGCAACCTCGATAGGGATTAATTGTCCAACCGAAGTGGACGCGTGTGCTGGTACAACGATTCAACAGGGAGCGGACCGGCAGAGTGAAGTATTCGACATCATGCCCTTCACGCAAAGATTCGCCCTGGGCCGCCAGTCGGGCAATACCGATCAGCTTGGGTGCAGGATCGCCGAATAAGGGAAGATTACGCATTTAATATTTCGCCTTTTGTTCGCCATCACTAAAATCGAGAATAGTCTTACACGATGGCACTGTCAACAGCGATTTAGGCACGGCGGTAAAGTTTCCGGAGTGGAGTTCGCTGGCGATGAGAAATATTTAATTCCAACTCCGGTCAAGCCGTCCGCAACAAGTTTGCATCCTAGTTAAGTATTGGGAAGCTCGGGTTTGTCACGGACAGCGTTAAAAAAATGAGTTACTTTTGTTTTCCGGGTCCATCAGTCGGCGGTGGCTTTCAGGTCTGGGATGTTGCACGATGGTGGAGTTAGGATTGCTGCAGGATTCAGCGATGTGATAGGAAATCTGGGAGAGCGGAAGTCAATTTGTTCATGGCCCTCCAATTCAAGTTTGTACTGATAGTTTTAACGGTTATCGCCGTAGGTTACGCGCCTTGCTTGGGACAAACTCCTCAGCAACCGTCCGTGCCTGCCCCTGAACCACGCTCAGCTGGGGAACAGACACCCGCTCAGCAATCGTCGGGAGGTATCAGCGGAACGGTGGTTGATCAGAGTGGGGCCGTGGTCGCCGCTGCGCAGGTGAAACTCACCCAGAAAGATCCGTCCCTCCCCGGCCCATCCGTCGGACAACAAACGCCCTCGGGTGACGATGGACAATTCTCCTTCGCCGCCGTCGCTCCCGGCGCTTTCCAGCTCACCGTAACGTCCGCGGGTTTCGCGACGCAAACATTTTTCGGATTCCTGCATTCGGGCGAGAGCCAAATTGTCCCGGAAATCAAGTTGGAGCTTGCCGCCATCAGCACCGATGTCGAAGTTGGACTGACGCGGACCGAAGTGGCGGAAGAAGAGATTAAGGTCGAGGAAAAGCAACGTGTATTCGGGGTCCTGCCAAATTTCTATGTCAGCTACGCCCCTGATGCGTCTCCGCTGACTTCGAAGCAAAAGTTCGAAATTGCCTGGAAGACAGTGATTGATCCGGCCACCTTGATATTTGTGGGGGGGGCTGCGGGAATCGAGCAGGCGCAAAATCACTTCAAAGAATATGGGCAAGGCGCACAAGGTTACGGACAGCGCTTCGGGGCCGGCTACGCCGACACCATCACAAGCACATTCATCGGAAGCGCCCTACTGCCATCGCTTCTAAAACAAGACCCGAGATATTTCTACAAGGGAATTGGGAGCGCGCGCTCACGGTTTCTCTATGCGGTTGCCAATTCATTTATCTGTAAAGGCGACAATGGACACTGGCAGGTAAGTTACTCGAATATCCTGGGAAGTCTCGCCGCGGGCGGCATTTCCAACCTTTACTATCCGGCGCAGGATCGCAACGGCGCAGGGTTGACCTTCGAAAACGCCGCCATCGGGATTGGCGCCACTGCGGCGGCCAATCTCTTTCAAGAATTCCTTGTCCGCAGATTGACGCCGAAGGCTTCTCACCAGAACCCAGGTAAACCGTAAACCGGGATCGGCGGACTTAGCAAAAAATCGCAATTGCAACAGCATGTAGGTAAGAGTGAAGTTGCCTGCTTACAACAGCAATGCAAGACATCGCCCATAGAGATTGTGGATTACTGCGCCGACTTGGCCTCGGCGGCAGGTTTCTCAAACAACTTCGGATCCACCGTTGGGTTAATTTGGATCGTGTCGTATTTCACAACGCTGGAATCTTTCCCATCCTGTTTGTTCTGGTGGAGATAAGGAAGCGTCAGACCGTCAACAGTCTTCCAATCGCTAAGGTCAGTTTCACCTTGAAAGGGACCCGATTGTCCCAACCCCTTATAGCTCTCGCGCAGAATGCGGCCGCTTTTGGGGTCCACGTACCAACGAATCGAGGGCGCGCCGCCGCTAATGTCCACCATTGCCGCTTCGACGTCGCCAATCTTTTCAGCTCCCGAAGCATGAAACGAAAACGCCGGATCGTTTAAATGCTGGGCCAGGTAAACTGGATCGTGGTGAAGTTGGGTCATGGTATCTGCTTTTTGCGCGGCAGGCAGATCCCGCGATCCTCGACCCTCCGCCGACATGAATCCCAACTCCGGAGTCACCACAATCGCCAGAGGCCCTTGCGGAGTCTGCACATCGACGTGCATGCGGTCAGGGAACACAATAGTTAACACTATCGGCGTAGGCGAACCATCCGGTTCGCTTTCTGTAAAGCTTACTTTCAGCGACTTCACGGCTTGCAGTTTGTCCAATCCACCCATGGCCTGGACCACTTTCGCGGCCAGAGCCTTGCCTTCCGGATTCGAGCCGACAGGTTTCGCTGCCGGTTCTTCCGATTTTTCGGCCGGAGGCGGTGGGATGCTGATATCGACATTGGTCACCGCGCCCAAAGATGAAAGCGGCTTATCGAATTCGGAAGTATTGCCCACCACTAGAACCGCCAATTGGTCTTTGTGCAGATACTTTGACGCCGCATGGGCCACGTCGGCGCTGCCCACTTTTTCGATTCCGGCACGGTAGCGTTCCATGAAATCGGGAGGGTATCCATAGAATTCATATGCCATGCGCTCTCGCAGGACTTTGTCCGGAGAATCGAAGTTAAAGACGAACGAATTCAAAATCGAGTCCTTGGCGCGCTGGATCTCCTCCTGCGAAATGGGATCTTTAGTCAGGTCGTCAATCTGCGCGAAAAGCGATTGAATGGACTCGATCGTGGTTCCGCTCTTGGTGGCCATCGCCAATTGCACCATGCCGGGATGGTCGAATCTTGTGCCCACCCCACCGCCTACCGAATACGCAAGACCTTGCGCGGTGCGGATATTGCGAAACAGACGCGAAGAAAAGCCGCCGCCGAATGCTTCGTTAAATACTTCGATCGCATAGTAGTCGGGATTGTCTCGCGTGGTACCAAGTCCCATCATACGAATGTTGCTCTGGTTCACGTCGTCTTTTGGGATGAGGTAGTAGCCAGGTTTGGCAGACTCGAATTTGATATCAGGTTTCTGCCACGCCGGACCTTTAGGCCATGCGCCGAATGCCTGGCGCAGCGTGGCTTCCATGGCCGCGGAATTGAAATCTCCGACGATCCCCAAAATAATATCGTTGGGATGAACATGGTTGCGATGCCAATCCAGCAGGTCCTGCCGAGTGACGGCCCCGATAGTCGCGTACTCAGCCTCGCGAGTGTAAGGATTGTTCGCTCCGTAGGCTAGCTTGGCAGCTTCCCGGCTGGCAATTTCGCTGACTTCGTCGTTGCGCCGGGAAATACCGTCGTAAGCTTCTTTCTGGGCGAGATCGACTTTGTCATCACGGAACTCAGGGTGGCTGAGCAGCTCGGTAAAGACTTTGAACACATCGTCGAAATCATCCTTCAAACACGAGAGCGAGATAGTCGTGGAATCGGCAGTGCCGCCTGTTTCCACTTTAGCGGCTCGGATTTCGAGAAAATCATCGAGCTGATCGCCGGTCTGACTCTTCGTGCCGCCGGTTCGCCAGACCTCGCCATAAATGTCCAGCAGACCCGTTTTGCTGGCGGGCTCCTCGCGCGATCCGCCGCGAATGCGGGCCACGCCATCAATCAAAGGCAATTCATGATCCTCTTGCAGGAAGATCACCATTCCGTTCGGCAATTCAATGCGCTTGGGTTCCTGCGGATGGAACGCTTGCAATGGCGGAATGGGGATCTGGTGGTAGCTGGTTTGAGCAACTATCTGGGGCGCACACACTGCGAGCAACAGCATGAGGAGAGAAATCAGTGGTTTCTGCTTCATTGTGCACCTCCCTGGGCAGCCGGCGCCGATGCAGGCGTGTTCTCAATAATGCCTACCGTCCGGTTCGTGGGAACGAACGTCTGCTTGGCTACGCGCCGGATGTCTGCCTTGGTAACTTTGTCGATGCGGTCCACGCTTCGAAAAAGTTCGCGCCAGTCGTCATAGCGCGTCTGGTAGATCGCCAACTGCGAGGCCAGACCTTCATTGCTATCGAGACCACGCAGTAAGTTGACCTTGGCACGGGTTTTGATCATCTTGAGCTCTTCGTCGCTAACGTCTTCATTCTTTAAACGCTCGATCTCCACGTGGATAGCCTCGGCCACTTCATCCGGTTTGTGGCCGGGCATGGGGAAGGCATAAAAAGCAAAGAGATGGGGATATTTATTGCCGGGAAGTCCGGTAAATCCAGCCGAATCGGAGGCGATTTTCTTGTCTCTTACCAGTGCCCGGTAGAGGCGAGAAGTGCGGCCGCTCGACATCAGATCGGTGATGGCGTCGTAAACTGCATCGTCCTGGTCACGATAGTCGGGCCGGTGATAGCCCTCGAGATACAAAGGCTGCGTAGTTTCGTGCAGTATCACGCGGCGTTCAGAGTTCTGTGGTGGTTCGAGAGTGGTCCTCTCGTCGGGCTTTTCGTGCGAAGGGATGCGTCCGAAATATTTTTCGATGATGGGCATAGCCTCGCTGGGTTTAATGTCTCCCGCTATGGACACGACCATGTTTGAGGGAACGTAGTATCTATCGAAAAAAGTCTTGGCGTCGGTCGCGGAGAAGGTATTGAGATCGGCTGTCCAGCCAATCGTCGGCTGATGGTATTGATTGGCCTGAAATGCCGCCGAAGTAAACTGCTCCAACAAACGCCCAATCGGATTGCTGTCGGTACGCATGCGCCGCTCTTCAATGACGACATTGCGTTCCTTATAAAACTCGCGCATCACCGGATGCAAGAAGCGTTCCGATTCCATGTAGGCCCACAGCTCCAGGCGGTTCTCCGGCAGCGAATAGTGGTAGGCGGTTTCATCGTAATCCGTGAACGCATTCAATCCTTCGGCGCCATTACTCTCCAGAATCCGCGGAAATTCATTTGGCACAACGTACTGGTTTGCCGCCTTGACTGCATCCTGCCAGGCCTTCTCGAGTTCCTTGGTTTTGGCATCATCGTGGCCCACCCGGCGGTCGCGCTCGTAGATAAAGGCTGCGTACGCGACCTCGATTTTTTCCAGCGCAACTTTTTCGGCAGGGTAATCCTTGGTACCGATGGTGTCCGTGCCCTTGAACGCCATGTGCTCGAACATGTGCGCGAGGCCGGTCTGGCCGCGAGGGTCCTGGGCGGAACCGGCATCCACATGGGTGAAAAAGGAAAAGACCGGCGCTTCCGGGCGTTCGCAGATGATGACGGTCAAGCCGTTGGCCAATTTCTTGACCGTAACCTGCTTTTCGAACGAAGTCAGGTCTTGAGCGCCAGCCAATGCCGTGAGCAATAAGACAAGAACCAGGGATTGCAGGATACGACGTTTCATTGAGCCTCCAACAGGTTGGACGGACAAGAAGGGCAAAAGTTTGAAATTACGTGGCCGAAGGGGACATTGTCAAACTGCCTCATCGAGATTCACAGGTAATATTGCAATATCATGTTCGAGATGGGTAGTGGCAAGTCAGACGAGGCAATGTGAGCAATTCACAGAGTATCGAAATCGAGGGCAGGCAACTGTCGCTCACTAATCTGGACAAAGTCCTATATCCAGCGACCGGTTTCACTAAAGGCCAGGTCATTGATTACTACGCCAGGATTGCTCCCGTCCTCGTGCCCCATCTCGCCGGACACCCACTCACGTTGAAACGCTATCCCGGCGGCGTGGACCAGGAGTTCTTCTTCGAAAAGAATGCCACCAAGCATCGCCCCGACTGGATCAAGACAACGCCCATTTGGAGTGAAGGGAACCAGCGCACCGTCAATTACATTCTGGCCAACGATCTGGCCACAGTAGTTTGGATGGCGAATCTTGCCGCCATCGAACTGCATCCTTCACTCTCGCTCGCGAAAGACATGGAATGCCCTCGCGCCATGGTCTTTGATCTCGATCCTGGGCCGCCGGCGAACATTATTCAATGCTGTCAGGTCGGAATCTGGCTAAGGCAGGTGTTCGATCACTTCGGCCTGCAAAGTTTCCCCAAGACTTCGGGTTCCAAGGGGATGCAGATCTATGTACCGCTGAACACTGCCACGAATTATGAGGCGACCAAATATTTTGCTCACGCCCTCGCCCGGTTGCTGGAAGATCAGCATCGCGATCTCGTCGTCTCCGACATGAAGAAGCAGTTGCGCGTGGGCAAAGTGCTGGTGGACTGGAGCCAGAATGACGAACACAAGACCACCATCAGCGTGTATTCGTTAAGAGCGAGAGAACACCCAACGGTTTCTACTCCGCTCAAATGGGAAGAAGTCGAACAGGCCCTGAAAAAGAAAGACGCGAGCTTGTTGGTTTTCGAGGCCGGGCAGGTGCTCAAACGCGTCGAGAAGATGGGCGATTTGTACGCACCCTTACTCACTCTCAAGCAGAAGCTGCCAAAATTTGAGGGAGTTGAGTCCGGTAAAGATGCGACAGCAAGGGGCGAGTCTGGATTGGAAATGGCTGCCCAAGCTGAGAAACCTCGCACGAAACATGCCGGAAAAAGCACAAAGGCAACAGAGAAGCAATCCAAGCCGAAGAAAAAAGCTCGGAAGTTATAATTCTGCTCATTTACTGGGAGTGATTGATGGCGAAATTGTACGTGGGTACATCCGGATGGGCCTATCCAACCTGGAAGCCTGATTTTTATCCGGCCAAACTTCCCCAGAAAAAGTTCTTGCAGCATTACACTACACAACTCAATACCGTGGAAGTCAATTTCACCTTTCGCCAGTTGCTCAAGGAAACCACGGCCCAAAAGTGGATTGCTGAATCCCCCGCGGGATTCCTTTTCGGTGTAAAGGCACACCAGGTCATCACGCACATCAAACGACTGAAGAACACCGCGGATTTCATGCCGCGGTTCCTGAGCACGATTGAGCCGTTAGCGCGGGCGGAAAAACTGGGGCCGGTGCTGTTTCAGTTGCCACCCAACATGAAGATTGATCAAAAAGTGCTGGAAGAGTTTCTGACCGCGCTGCCTCGTGCCGTCTCCTCGGCATTTGAATTCCGGCATGATTCGTGGTTTACGGAGGAAGTGTTTGCACTTCTGAATGCGCATAATCGCGCACTATGTGTGGCCGAGAATGAAGAGCGAACCACTCCCGACGTTGTGACTTCCGATTTTGTCTACTATCGCTTCCGCAAACCCACCTACACCCCGGAAGAACGCCTTGCGATGATTGTGCGCATCCAGGAACATTTGGCTGCAGACAGAAATGTTTTTGCCTATTTCAAGCACGAAGAGACGCCGCAGGGTGCGCTGTATGCCGTAGAACTACTGAAAGAAGCAGGACAACAGTAGCCCATTGTTTTGGTTTTTGAGCACCCACTTCATCACTTTTCCCAGCGTCCGATAACGCGCATACTCTACGCTGTGCCTACCGAAGCCAACTCGCGTCTGGTCTCAGGATTCCTCGACTATCTGAAAGTTGAAAAGGGACTGGCGCCACTCACGATTTCTGCCTACACCACCGACCTGGGCCAATTCGCCGCATTTATGGAAAAGCACAAGCGGACACTCCTGAACGCACGCCGCAACGACGTTCGCGACTTCATCCAGCAACTATTCGCGAATTCCGTCGACGGGCGTTCTGTGGGCCGGAAACTCTCGGCACTGCGCCATTTTTATCGCTACCTGCTGTCGGACAAACTCATCGAGCATGATCCCACTCTGAATATCGATTCGCCCAAGCAATGGAAAGTGCTACCTAAAGCCCTGGCACGTGACGAAATGGAGATCATGCTTCGCAGCCCGCGGGCAACGTCTGAGAGCAAAGAGTCCGAAGCGATTGCGGTGAGAAATCGGGCCATGCTGGAAGTCTTTTATGCCGGGGCGCTGCGAGTTTCTGAAATCATCAGCGTCAAGCTTGAAGATTTGAAGCTCGATCTCGGTTACATGCTGGTGCGCGGAAAAGGCGACAAAGAGCGGATCGTTCCTCTGGGAAGATCAGCGCAAGACGCATTGGCGGAATACATGAAGCATTCGCGACCGGAGCTTATGTCCGGTCGAAAAGCAGATCCCAAAATAGTGAATATTTCACCGCTTTTATTCGTAGGTCGTGGAGCCCAGAAGCTCACCCGCCAGCGAGTTTGGCAGATGGTGCGCGCGGCGTCATCCTCGATGGGACGCAATGCCAGCCCGCACATGCTGCGTCACAGTTGCGCCACCCACATGGTGGAAAACGGCGCCGATTTGCGTACCGTGCAAACCATCCTCGGTCATGCTGACATTTCGACTACGCAGGCCTACACGCACCTCGCCTTGGATCGACTTAAGAATGTGTATCAAAAACATCATCCGCGAGCGAAGGCGAGGTGAGATCTACTTTACCGCCGAGCAGGGGCACAGAGAAAGCCCGTTTTTTTGATTTTCTCCGTGACTCCGTGTCTCCGTGGTGAGTGATTTGCTTATGACTGATAAAAAGCAATCTAAAACCGTGATCGAAAAGGCCGTGGCTCAGTTCCTGCGGAATCTGCTCAGCGCGCAATGCTTCGGCCCACACCATCAAGGCCTACACCGGAGACCTGACAAACTTCTCCGCATACGCTGGCTCACGCAGTTGGCAGAGCATCGATCACCTGGCCATTCGCGGATTTCTCTCCCATCTTTACGAAAAGGGACTAGGCAAAGCTTCAGTAGCACGTTCCCTCGCGGCGGTTCGTTCGCTTTACCATTGGTTGGCCCAGGAGGGAGTGGTGGAGCAGAATCCCGCCGCGCTGGTTTCCACTCCCAAGTTGCCAAAGAAACTTCCGCGGGTGCCAACCATCGAAGAAATGAATACTGTGCTCGACGGCCAAATGCCGGAAGTCGCCTCATTTCCCGAACGCGATCGCCTGCTGCTTGAGTTGCTTTACGGCTGCGGCATCCGCAACTCGGAGTTGGTCGGAATCAATCTCGATGACATTCGCCTGAGCGCCGAAGCCATCCTCATTCGCGGGAAAGGAAAAAAAGAACGCTATGTGCCATTTGGTGATTCAGTAAAGACCGGCCTTGCCATTTATTTGCCCGTCCGCCAACAGGCACTCGCCGGCTGCAAAAAAAATATCCCAGCCTTGCTGATCAATCAGCGCGGAGGCCGTCTTACCACGCGGAGCGTAGGACGCATCATCAAAAAGATTGCTGTGGCCAGAGGCCTCTCGCCCGACGTGCATCCCCACACCCTGCGCCACGCTTTCGGCACCCACATGCTGGAAGAAGGTGCCGATCTGCGTGCCATCCAGGAGATGCTGGGTCACGAGCGGCTTTCCACCACGCAGCGTTATACGCAGCTTTCCATGAAGCATGTTTTGCAGGTTTACGATCAGACACATCCACGAGCGAAGTAGATAAAGTCAGAAGCAGATTAGAACGCAGAAGTAAGGAACTCGATTCCACTTCTGATTTCTGACTTCTGAATTCCGACTTCTCCATACGATTACGCCTTTTCCCGCAGCTCATTCCACATCCCAACCACTCGCTCTTTCACTTCTGTCGTAAGTTTTTCATAATCGGCCTCGGACGCCCCAGTTTCCGGTGGAGGATAAATCGGATCTCCGAACGTGATCTGCAATCGGGCAAACTTCTGGAAACGCTTGCCACGTGGCCAAGCTTCATAAAACCCTTCAATTGCAATCGGCACAATGGGTACCTGCAGTTGGACGGACAGAATCGCCACGCCTTTCTTGAATATCCTTGGCGTGCCATCAATGCTGCGTTCACCCTCGGGATAAAGAATTAAGACACGTCCATGCCGCAGGCCGTATGTGCCTGCGCGCATGGCGGGAATCAGGTTGGCGTCTGGATCCAGTACGATTACTCGCAGCCAGCGTGCCAATATTCGCATGAAGCCTGAGCCAAAAATCTCGCTCGTCCCCACGGAAAACAAATCGCGAAAAATCCGCCACGGGAGAATGCTACCCATCACCAGGGGATCGATATAACTCTGGTGGTTCGAAGAGAGAATGAATGGCCCGCGTGCGGGAAGCTTTTCCAGTCCTTGGACGCGCAACCGGAATAGCACGTAAGAAGACAGCTGCAAAATCCGCGTGAGTCCGTACAATACCGCCTCACCTATCCGTCCGGAACGACCAAGTGCGAGAACTTCCGGATCGGTCGGATCCTCCTGAAGTACGGCTTTCCAGCCCGCGAACTCCGCTCGTACTGCGGTCTTCCCGCTCGCCGCACTTTCTCGGATGGTATCGATGAGTTCGCGAACGGTATAGATTTCTGACAGTTGAGACTCTTCTACATCTCCGCCAATTTCCTGCTCCAGCGCGACCAGAAGTTCCACCCGAAGCATGGAATCGAGACCTAGATCGAGCTCAAGATTGTCTCCCGGACGAATCGCCGTTATCCCGGTCTTCGCATATTCGAGTATCACTCGGATGGCGCGCTGTACTTCCGGATGTTCCAGCCAGGCCGTTTCGTCGCCGCTCAACGGCTTTTCTGCTTCGGCCTTCACATCCCCGGTTTGTCCACTGGCCTGATTTGCCCGAGCTCGCTTCTCGATTTCGAAGCGTTTGAGCTTGCGGGTAGTCGTGCGCGGCAAATCTTCCTGCCAGATTTCATAACTGCCAATCCGCTTGGTCGAAGCTAGTTCTGCCGACAGCCCTTCGATGTCCCAGCGGATGACTTCTTTCGAGTTAACGATCTTCCGTTCCTTAAGCACGTCAAAATTGGGCACAACCACGGCATGTAGCCGCTCTGCGGTCGGGTCACCCGGAGGCCCTTCGAGTCCCATGACGGCAATTTCTTTTATGTAGTCAGACTTCAAATAATGAACTTCAATCTCCTCCGGATAAATATTCTTTCCATTGCTGAGGACAATGACTTCCTTCTTGCGGCCAGTGATAAATAAATTGCCCTGGTCATCAAAGCGCCCGAGATCACCGGTATAGAACCAGCCGTCTTTCAAGACGGCCTCGGTAGCGTCCGGGCGATTCCAATAGCCCTTCATGACGATGGCGCCGCGAATCGTAATTTCGCCGATGTCCGGGCCGCCATCTTGCGGTTGCGGATCAGCAATTCTTGACTGTACCCCTGGCAGAGGCTTACCTACGGAGCCAATGACGTTGTCATCCGGCGAGGTTGCAAAAGCGGCTGCACTGGTTTCGGTCAGGCCATAGGCTTGCAATACGTCAATGCCCAGCGCATAAAAGTCGCGCCCGATCTGGGGATCGAAGCGCGAACCTCCGGTTACCAGATAGCGCATCTTGCCGCCGAAGGTTTTATGCAGGCGTCCGAAGAAAAGTTTTCCCGTATTCCACCCAAATCGCCGGGCAAACCGCGTGGTGGACATCATGGTTCGCAATGCCCAACGTGCCACCTTCCCCCGTTTGGCCACTTCTTTGAAAATGCGTTCGTGAATCAGATAGAAAAATTGCGGCACTACAGCAAATCCCGTGATCTGGCGTTCTTGCAGTCCTCGCAGCAGTTCTGTTGTATTTAGCGTTTCGAGATAGACGACTCGCGCACCCTTGACCAGCGGCAGGAGAAGATTGGCCATCTGCGACAGCACATGGAAAAGAGGCAGTACGCCAAGCAGTGCATCCTCAGGGCCGATATCGATCCACGCAAACACCGCCTCAACTTCACCGAGAATGTTGGCATGAGTGAGCATCACGCCTTTGGGATCGGCGGTTGTGCCTGAGGTGTAGATCAAGCAGGCAAGATCATCAATGGTGACGGGCACTGGTGAAAAATCCCCATGCCCGGCAGCAAAAATGGCGTCGAGATCATTTAAGATCCGCGATGAACTATCGGGACTGCCATCGCTAGCGGAATCCGTGAGCACGATGCCAGCGGCGATTTCTTGCACGGCGTCTCGTGCAATCGGCAGGTGTTTCGCATCGCAGAAGATCAGGGAACTGCTACTGTCTTTTAACAGCTTGGCGACTTGGTCCAGGTGAAGTGCGGTGTCCAGTGGAACCGTCGTGCATCCGGCAGCGATGATCCCCAGGTAGGCGGCCACCCAGCGCGGATGATTGTCCGCCAGAATAGCGATGCGGGAACCTTGTGGAAATTTATTCTCAGTGAGCCAGCGGCCGATGGATTCCGCCATTTGCAGCACTTCTGCGTAGGTGTAGCTCTCCATCCGGTCACGCCGCTGAATCTCCAGGGCGACATTATCCGGCCAGCGCTCAGCGCATTCGCGAAAGCGATCGTAAAAGGTAGGCATCTTCGTCGTGAAATATACCTGAAAAGCTTAATGAGCGATGAGTACATCGCGTCAATCTTCGGGGTGCATTTCCTAAGTCCACGCGAAAACCGTATCCGTACAACCTTACAATTGCTGCTTCAACATCATGGGGAGGTCCGAGAATGACTTGGTGATATGGTGTGCCGCCCGTGGTGAAAGCAAGACTCTCTGGTGCTTCCATCACGGGTTCGAATTCTTTATCCATGTCTCCCAGAATGTATTTCCGGAGTTCACAATCTCGATCCTGAGCCAGTTCTATACTAGACGCGAGCAAAAACAGACCATATCCGATCTTCGCGGCAACTCTTCGGACCGGTTGTGGATCATATTCCAGCTTCATATGATGCTGAGTCCCGCTGGATATTTCACTCGATTCCCAGCTGCCGCGAGCTTTCTGGGCACCTGTCACAACAAGCTGTGTCAATACAAGAATAAAGTTGTGCATTTTCCGGATTGCGCGCCCTAAGAAGCAAGTTACCGCTCGGAAGCAGACTATTCAAGCAGAAGTCTCGGCTCAGACCGCCATCGAGAGGTACTTCTAAGGATACCTTGACCTCACATACCAAACCGTCAACTCCCGGTGTGCCAGAAAGTGCTTGCTTGAACTTAGCAAACAACAAATCTGTTTTTTCTCTATTTTCTCCGCGAACCCGCCCTTCTATCGTCTCTCCCGGCACTACTTTGATTTCACAGTGGCTCAAGGCTTCCATTTTTTCGCCGGCGCGGAACGCCGATTCTCCATATCCACCAAGAGGATGTTTTACAAGTAGGTAATCTACCTTCAACATCCCACTATCAGGACGTTTTGGGTGTCTGGGTAGAACATTCGAAGCCACGGCATGAATGGCCAGTATCGATTTTCTGGCGAGGATCGTCTCGGCTTTGGAAAGAATGGCTTGGCACGGTTCACAGGAGGGTAACGCAAATCGAGCGTTCCGCCGATAGCACGCGGAATCACATGATCCCTAGTCGTCTGTCTCCGGCTGTCCAGACACCAAACACAATGCATACATACACACGAAAGAATGCAATTTGTCGGTTTCACTTAGTGCAATCCCACGAATATTGTCTCTCTATAGGTGCTCCCGAACAACCCTAATTCGTGAGCGACTAATCCCACTAGTTGGTAAACGGGAGACCCTTTGTGATGTCCCGCGACTTACCGCCTCCTGCTGCATCTAATATGCTAGGCTTCTAAAGAGACTCAAGAATACGGGGTTTGCTCCGCTTACCGCCCATCAAGGAATCTAGATTTGATTAACACTCTGTTAGGCAAGGTCTTCGGGACCAAGAACGAACGCGAGGTCAAGCGGTTGATGCCCAATGTTGAGGCCATCAATGCGCTTGAGCCCGCCATGCAAAAGCTCAGCGACGAAGAACTGCGCGCCAAGACGGACGTTTTTCGCGAACGCGTTCAGGAGCGCCTAAGCCGGCTTCCGGCCGCTGTCGAAGACCCCAATGATGTCGACGCAGTAAAACAGCTCGAAGACGAAAAGTACAAGGCGATCCAGGAAGTTCTGGGTGACATTCTCGTTGAGGCTTTTGCCGTGGTTCGCGAAGCCGGACGCCGCGTCTTGAATATGCGTCACTTCGACGTGCAGCTCATTGGCGGCATGGTTTTGCATGACGGCAAAATCGCCGAGATGAAGACCGGCGAAGGCAAAACGCTGGTAGCCACCCTTCCGGTTTATCTCAACGCTCTGAGTGGTCGTGGTGTGCACGTTATTACGGTCAACGACTACCTGGCCAAACGCGATTCTGAGTGGATGGGCAGACTTTACAGCTTTCTGGGATTGAGCGTTGGCGTGATTGTCCATGATCTCGACGACCAGCAGCGTCGTGACGCTTACGCTGCCGACGTGACCTACGGTACCAACAACGAATTCGGTTTCGACTACCTGCGCGACAACATGAAGTTCGACGCCAAGGATTGCGTGCAGCGCGGCCACAATTTCTCCATCGTAGACGAAGTCGATTCCATCCTGATCGACGAAGCTCGAACCCCGCTCATTATTTCCGGCGCCAGTGAAGAATCCACCGATAAGTACGCCAAGGTCAACCGCATCATCTCCAAGCTGGAAAAAGGAGTGGAGAAGGATGTTCCCCCTGGAGAACCCGCCCAGCTTACCGGCGATTTCGTGGTCGACGAAAAACACCGCAACATCACTGTCACCGACGATGGTTGGGTAAAGATTGAAGGACTCTTGGGCATCGGCAACATCGCCGACCCGGAAAACTGGGACCTCAAGCACCACGTAGAAACGGCCATCAAGGCGCATTCTCTTTACCATCGCGATGTGGAATACGTGGTGAAAGATGGTGAAGTCATCATCGTGGACGAGTTCACCGGCCGCCTGATGCCGGGGCGCCGTTGGTCCGATGGTCTGCACCAGTCGGTTGAGGCAAAGGAAAATGTAAAGATTGAGCGCGAGAACCAGACGCTCGCTACGATCACCTTCCAAAATTATTTCCGCATGTACAAAAAGCTGGCGGGTATGACCGGTACTGCGGAAACCGAAGCGCCCGAGTTCGACAAGATATACAAGCTCGAAGTAAACGTGATTCCCACCAACAAGGAAATGCGGCGACTGGAGAATCCTGACGTCGTCTACCGGACCGAAAAAGAGAAGTATTACGCTGCTTCCGATGAAGTCCAAAAGCTGCATGAAACCGGACAGCCGGTACTCGTAGGCACCACATCGATCGAAAAATCTGAACGCCTCTCCGAGCTGCTAAAGAAAAAAGGTATTAAGCATGTCGTGCTCAACGCCAAGTACCACGAGCGCGAAGCCGAAATCGTCGCCCAAGCCGGACGAAAAAATATGGTCACGATTGCCACCAACATGGCCGGCCGCGGCACCGACATTCTGCTAGGCGGCAATCCTGAGTTCATGGCCAAGCAGGAATGCGTCAAGAAGGGAATTGCGCAGCCTTTGCGCGCCGCTCAAGGCAAAATTCAAATTGAAGTTGACGATTCAAAAAGCACTGTTTGGTACTACAACGGCAATGAGTACGTAGTCCCCACCGATCAGTGGATAGAAGCCTTTGACCGCCACAAGCTGCAAACCGACAAGGAACACGACGAGGTCGTCGCTGCCGGTGGCCTGCACATTTTTGGCACCGAGCGTCATGAAGCCCGCCGCATCGACAATCAGCTCCGCGGCCGCGCCGGCCGGCAGGGCGATCCCGGCTCTTCCCGTTTCTATCTTTCGCTCGAAGATGACCTCATGCGCATCTTTGCGAAGGAGTGGGTCTCGAACCTGCTGCAAAGGCTGGGCATGGAAGAGGGCATTCCGATTGAATCCAAGCTGATCAGCCGCCGCATAGAAGCCGCACAGAAAGCCGTCGAAGGGCAGAACTTCGAAGCTCGCAAACACCTGCTCGAATATGACGACGTAATGAACAAGCAGCGCGAAGCCGTCTATGGACTTCGCCGTCGCTTGTTGCAAGGGGTAGACCAGAAAGATCTTATTCTTGAGGAATATGTATCCAGCATTCTGGCCGCTCAGATTGATGAATTCTGCCCGGTTAAAGCCCATCCTGACGACTGGGACCTGAAAGGCTTGAAAGAAGCGATCTTCACTCGTTTTGGAGTGGACATTCTCGAAGAAGGAGTCAAGCCGGAATCGCTCAACCGCCAGGAACTTGGCGATGCAATTTTCGAAAAGCTCAAGGCCCGTTACGACGGCAAGGAATTCCTCATCGGGCCGGATGCCATGCGTTATCACGAGCGCATGATCATGTTGAGCGTGATCGATTCGCAGTGGAAAGACCACCTGCGAGACATGGACCACTTGAAGGAAGGCATTGGCCTGCGCGGCTACGGCCAGCACGATCCCCTGGTCGAATACAAGCGCGAATCCTTCGACATGTTCGAAGCCATGATGCAACGCTTCCAGGAAGACACGGTCCGCTATCTCTACCTGATGCAGATTCTGGAGAAACCCAGTAATCCACCGGCGCAGGATGGCACGACACCCGATACGAGCCTGCCAACTCGGTCGCTAGGCGACGGCAACGGAAATCGTCCGCCCCGAAATGTAACCACGTCAATGGATGAAATTGAAGAGGCCTTCCAGCGCCGCAAGAAACGTGAACTCGATCAGGCCCGCATGGCTGGTTCTGGAGATCAGCAGACAGTGCAGCAAGTCGTTCGCGGCGGAGACAAGATTGGCCGCAACGACCCCTGCCCTTGCGGTTCCGGAAAGAAATATAAAAAATGCTGTGGCGCGAAAGGTTAATTCTTAGATGAGGGTGCCCCATTCAAGCTTCGCTTGAGCGGGAGTTTTTCCTTCTCGTAGCACGCTACTTTCCCGGCTTCACCAGCACAAACGATTTCACCACAATATTATTCGGCTGCCCCCCCACCGGGATCATAGTCAGCAGGGAATACTCTCCACGCTCAAACTTTTTCTTCGGAATACGTTTCTGAATCACCGTGACATCTCCTGACGCCGAATCCAGAATCAGCAGATAATTCTGACTCTGCGACAGGGCCAGCGCGTCAGGACGACTCCCCACTGGTAAAGAAGCAATCATTTTTCCTAAATCAATGTCATACACGGACACCGTACTCGAGCCGAAATTACTAACGTACAGGCGCGAATTATCGGCGCTCACCAGGCCGTGCGCCGGGTTCGTCCCAATCAAATAGCTGCCGCTGACTTCGTTGGTCGTAGTCTCGATAATCGAAATGCTGTCGGAATCGAAGTTGCTTACCATCAATTCGCCGCCGTCAGGTTTCAACGCCAGATGCACCGGCGTCTTGCCGACATCGAGCAGAGCGAGAACCTTGTCACTCTTCAAATCAATCGAGGCAACTTGTGCCGAACCGGTACAGGCCACAAAAGCCTTGCTGTTGTCGGGAAGAATAGCGATGTCCTCGGGCTGCTGACACACCGGGATTGTGCTCCGCACTTTGAGTTGCGCGGCATCGATCAGGGAGACCGTATTGTCTCCACGATTGCTGACCACGACCGTCGCGCCGTCCGGCGAAACTCTCGCGAGTCCAGGCGAGAGTCCTACACGAAGGATGCCAAGAGCGATACGTTTATCCAGGTCGATGACCGAGACATTGTTCGAAGCGGAGTTGGCGACATATCCGCGTTTTCCGTCCGATGAAATGTCGATGAAGTATGGCTTGCCATGCACCCCGATAGTCGCTACCACGACATTCTGTTCAGCATTGATCACGGTGATGTTGCTGGATGCTGTATTGACTATATAAATTTCGTTCTTCTTGCTGTTCGCAGCTACGCCTGTCGGCTCACTGCCGACTTTGATGGTTTTGGCAGGCTCGAAGCTGCGCAGGTCAATCACGCTGACCGTATTACTTTTCCCGTTGGTGATGTAGGCATATTCGCGATAGGCAGGCCCGTTCGCCGGCAACGGACGCTCGCCAAAATACCACCAGCCGAGTCCGCCCAGCACGGGAACCAGAACAATGATGAAGAGCAGTTTTCTCAAAGTAAATCGAAGGGGAAAATCAAGAGTTAAGACTACCAGACCGGGCACCCGAAACTGGAACCATCAGTACAATCTGCGATTGCCTTCGATAGCCATCTTTGCTGCTGAGAAGCATTGCGATTGACAAAGCCCGAAGGGCAATCTTCGCGGCAGTAACCCCTACTACGATCCAAGATGCGAAGGCGGCCGAACCTGCGTGGTGCCGATCACCGGCTGCGGCACGTGTGCACCGATCCCCGGCACTGTCCTTCCCACCACCGGGGCAATCTGCCGCACCTGCGTCATCAATTCATCGAACTGGTCGGGATAAAGGGACTGGATGCCATCCGAAAGCGCCTTATCGGGATCATGATGGACTTCGACCATCAATCCGTCAGCACCGACTGCCACTGCAGCCCGCGAAAGAGGCGTGACCTTATTCCGCTTACCGGTGCCATGGCTGGGATCGACCACAATGGGCAGGTGGCTAAGCCGCTGCACCGCGGGCACAATGCTTAGGTCCAGGGTGTTTCGAGTGTGGTCGGCAAATGTACGTACGCCGCGCTCGCACAAGACCACGTTATAGTTGCCTTCGCTCATCACATACTCGGCCGCCATGAGAAATTCTTCCAGCGTGGCCGACATGCCGCGCTTCAAAAGCACCGGCTTCTTCGCTCGTCCGGCACGCTTCAATAGGGAAAAATTCTGCATGTTGCGGGCGCCAATCTGAATCACATCGGCGTATTCTTCCACTAATTCCAGCGACTCATTATCGATGGCCTCGGTCACAATCATCATGCCGAATTTGTCGCGAATTTCGGCCATGATCTGCAGGCCTTTTTCTTCCAGACCCTGAAACGAGTACGGCGATGTGCGCGGTTTGTACGCACCTCCACGGAAGAATTGCGCGCCTGCCTGATGCACCCGCTCGGCAGCGGCAAATGCCTGTTCGCGTGTCTCAATGCCACAAGGTCCGGCGATGATCGCCAGGCCGATGCCACCGATCGTCGCATCGGTGCCAGCAAAACGAATCACGGTATTCTCTTGCTTCACATCGCGGCTGACCAGCTTATATGGCTTGGTAACCCGGATCACTTCCTGTACGCCAGGCAGCTCATCGAGCGTACCCGGCTCGACCTGGCCTTTGTTGCCGGTAATACCAATGGCAGTGCGTTCTGCGCCGGGGATGGAATGAGCGCGATATCCCAGAGACTCGATCTTCTGACAAACGGCACGTACCTGCTCAGCCGTGGCGTTCGCCCGCATAACTACCAGCATGGACACACCTCGAAACCACCAAGTTTATCGTTAGTTCGGGGTAGGGGCAAACGGAGATCCAAAAGTGTGGCGCGGGCGCCCACGCCCGTGAGACGGCATAAAACCACAACTGCAGTAGGAAAGACCGAAAAGAAGCCGAGCCAGGTAGTGCTAGCTGAGGCGAGGGAGATGCCGTTCCTACATAAGGGCAGCCTGCCGGCGCTATCTGCTTGCGACCGCCGTAACTACAGGTGTGGGAGCCCGTAACTCTCTCAGAACAAAGTACTCGTTGACAGGCCGGTCATCCTGCATGGCGGGTGCCAGGGGGGCTGCCGCGATCAGTCGATCCAGGGGAGATTCGCGTTGCAGGAGGTAAGTAAACTCAAGTTCTGGTGTCGGCTCAAATTTCCACTCCATCATGTCCTGAACCGCAGCAGCGGGCATACGTTGCACGAGCTCTGTACTCGTCCGATTTGGTATGGGCCGGCTGCTGGCAAGAAAATGAAACCCCCATTCTGGGCCGTACTGGAAAACACGTACGTAAGGAAAAGACTCTTTCAACGCCTGCGCCACTGCTGAGCGGACTTCCAGGTCTCCCGCGGGCAGCCACTGCTGCAGAATGCCATCTGGCCGTAACCGCTGCTTGATAATCGAGTAAAACTCTTTCGAATACAGCATGCTGGAACCGGCAGCCTCAACCGGCGGCGGCGGGTCAATGGTAATCACATCAAATTGTTCTGAAGACCGCTCCAGATAGCGCCGCCCGTCGTCAATCACTACCCGCGACAATGGCGACCTCAAGAGTGCCGGACCATCAGGATGGTAGTAGCCGAACATTTTGGGAACACTGGGCACCAGCTCGACCGCCGTGCTGGGAATACCCCAGGAGAGAAGCGAACGGTAAGTCGTGCCCATGCCAAAACATACGGTCAAAGCATTCTGTGGCGGACGATCAAGAAATGCCAGCGGCAAGTGCGCCATCATTTTGGTAATGGGCGTCAGGTTTGTGATGCCCATTCCGTTGACCAGTAATCGTTTGTTCATGCCTTCGCCAGTTGCGATGATGGTTGCCGTATTGTCGCGACGAACTTCCCGCCTGCCAAATTGCTCTTCGTATCCTTGGCTAACAAAAACCAGCACTACTGCCAGCAGTGCCACAGCGTAGGTAAGCTGGCTTTGCGGCACCAGCGGTTGCTTGGACTTGTCAGGTTCGGACGACCAGCCGGGATAAGCGCCGATCACCAGCCATGGCAAAGCGAACAAGCATGACACCCAACGTTCGCTAATTAGGGGCAATAACAGAAATCCGGATAGCAGAGGTCCCAGGATGCATCCCACCACATTGACCGCGTATGCGCTTCCCGCTCGGTCCGGATCGCCTCCTGACCAGCGATCCACCAGCATCGGCGTCACAAAACCCAGAGCTGCGGAAAATGGAACAATGCCAAACGCCAGCCGCAACAAAGGCCAAAGCGTGGTGTGGAAAGGCAGGTACTGGATGCGCGGATCCACAGCCGCCAACGGCAGGAGTGCAAACAGTCCGATCATCACCCAAAGCAGTTGTCCTTCCTGCCTGTGCTTCTGGCTCCATCTCCGATAGATCTGGGAACCAATAAACGTCGATGTCAGATAGAGTCCCAGAATCGAGGCAAAAGCATAGACCATCGTCCCCAGGTAGGGCGTAAATTGGCGGATCCACACCAACTCCAATCCCATGCTCGTCAGCCCGGTGGCAAATAGCAATATCAGCGCCCGGCGATTACGCGTGAGCTGCGGGACCATCTCCGTAACCGTATTCGCTGAAGTCGCTGCAATGGTTTTGGGGGCAGAAGATCGTAAGGAAAGCAGGATCGCCGAGGCCGCCAGGACAGCATTCAACGCCGCGCCAATTCTTAACGTACCGTGAAATCCATAAAGTTCAATCAGGAATAGAGGCGAGATCGATCCCACTGCCGCGCCCACCACATTCGCCAGATAGAGATAACTGAAAGATTTCTGCGATTCTCCTTGAAAGTTAGTCCGGATGGCGAGCATTGCGACTGGAATGGTTGCACCCATGCATGCGCACCAGGGCACCAGGGTAAGCGCGATCCAAACGCCGGAGACCAGATAATAAGCACCAGAAGAAGAAAGACCAGCGTGCTCCAGAATCGAACGCCCCAGCAGCAATTCGCGTGGAACCAGGATCGCCGAAACTCCAATCAACAATTCAAGTAGGGCATAAATACGCAGAGCTGGAATTTTGACCTGGCCACTGTATTTCCGGATTAAACGTCCGCTCCCCCATGAGCCCAATCCCAGGCCCGCCATGAACATGGAAAGCACAATGGATACCAATGCGCTGGTGACCCCAAACTGGGCCATCGACAGCCTGAGCCAAACAATCTCGTAAAGGATGCTGCACAGTCCCGAGACAAAAAAGAACAGAAAAAACCAACCCATGAAGGCCTCGTGTTAGAGCAGGAAACTAACTCTGGAAGATCACACTTCTACCCAAATCGATCAGACCACAGAATGTAGAGTGCAGCAACAGAACAGTAACCAGTCGCGGTGACTTCAGTACCTTCGGAGGTAACGCACGAAATGCTGGGATATGATTGGTGTTCCAAAAGAAAATCATGAAACTCTACCGTACCACCCAGGGATTCCTCGTCGAACAGGCAGACCAATTCTTTTCAGTGCAAAGCCCGAATTGGGACCAACTGATCGCGCACGATGATCTGAATGATCACCTCAATCGCCTTCTACAGTCCTCTAAACCAGTCCACTCTCCAAACCCCGGCGACCTGTTGCCTCCGATTGGCAGTCAGGAAGTGTGGGCCGCAGGCGTCACCTACTTTCGCAGTCGCAATGCCCGCATGGAGGAATCGAAGAGCGCGGGTGGCGGAGATTTTTATGATCGCGTATACGCCGCCGAACGCCCCGAACTTTTTTTCAAGGCGACTCCACATCGCGTGGTAGGTCCGAATGGCAAAGTAGCCATCCGCGACGACGCGTCCTGGTCGGTGCCCGAACCAGAGTTGGTTTTGTTGGTTACTCCAACCGGAAAGATCATCGGCTACACCGTCGGCAATGACATGAGTTCCCGGGATATCGAAGGCGAAAACCCACTGTACCTGCCGCAGGCAAAAGTCTATGACCGGAGCTGTGCTCTGGGGCCTTGCCTTCTGGTTTCGCAAGAACCACTCCCCACCTCCACTGAGATTCAGTTGGAAATTCTTCGAGCCGGGAAGCCCGAGTTTTCCGGAGCGACCACCTTGGCTCAGCTGAAACGCGATCCCGTCCGACTCGTGCAATATCTGTATCGCAATAATAGCTTCCCCAGCGGCTGTTTTCTCTTCACTGGGACAGGCATCGTTCCACCCGACAGTTTCACCTTGGCGATCAACGACGAAATTCGCATCACCATCCCGCCCATTGGGACGCTGGTGAACTACGTCGGCTGATCGCGCGCGATTCGCAAGGCACTCTCGTTGTAAAATCAAAGATTACCCGGTACCCGAAGATCCCATCTATGCCCCAGGAAGAAAACGCATCGGTCGTACGCGGTCATCGTCCGGATGATCCCAATGAAGTCCGTTACGATGCCCAGCGCATCGAGGCCAAGTGGTCCGAGCGCTGGCAGCAGGACGACTCTCTCTACGCCGCCGAACCCAACTCGATCAAGCCGAAATATTACGTCCTCGAAATGTTGCCATATCCTTCCGGCGCATTGCACATGGGGCACGTACGCAACTATGCCATAGGGGACGCCCTTGCTCGCTACATGTGGATGAACGGATACAACGTCCTGCACCCCATGGGCTGGGATTCCTTCGGTCTTCCCGCGGAAAACGCCGCCATCCAGAACAACACGCCTCCGCGCGAGTGGACCCAGCGCAACATCACCAACATGAAACGGCAGATGAAGCGCCTGGGCTTCGCCTATGACTGGGCCCGCGAAGTCACTACTTGTCTGCCTGACTATTACAAATGGAACCAGTGGTTCTTTCTCAAGTTCTATGAGCGCGGCCTCGCCTATCGCAAGAAGAGCCGGGTGAACTGGTGTCCCCAGTGCGCCACGGTGCTGGCCAACGAACAGGTCGTTGGGGGACGTTGTTGGCGTCACGAAGATACGGTCGTCGAACAGCGCGAACTCGAACAATGGTTTTTGCGCATCACGAAATATGCGGACGAACTCCTACGTGACCTCGAGAAGCTCGACGGCTGGCCGGAAAAAGTTCGCACCATGCAGCGTAATTGGATTGGCCGCAGTGAAGGCACCCTGGTCGATTTCAAGCTCGACGTGCCAGCCGGGGCGCCTGCTCCGATAATCACCGTGTTCACCACTCGTGTCGATACCATCTATGGCGCAACCTCTATTCAGCTAGCGCCTGAGCATCCATTAATTTCTGATTTCGCTGCGAACAACGATCTTCTACGCGCGGAGGTCAATCAGCTCATCGCCGAGCAGCGCAAAGCCAAAGAAGTGGGTGACATTGGCGCGATTGAAAAGCACGGGCTCAATACTGGCCGTTTTGCTGTAAATCCGTATAACGGCGAGCGTGTGCCCATCTGGGTCGCCAACTACATCCTCATGGATTACGGCACCGGCGCCATTATGAGTGTGCCTGCTCACGATGAACGCGACTACGAATTTGCCAGGAAATATAAGCTGGAAATCCGTCTGGCGATTCTTCCTGGTTCCACGGATATCGAAGAGACGGTAGCTGAGCCGGTGATCCCATTTACCACGCTGGACGGCACGCTGGTGAACTCCGGCCCGTTCAGTGGCCTCGAGTGCGAAGAAGCCATTAGGAAAATGGCGGCGAAGGCCGAGCAAGACGGCTTCGGCAAAGCTACCGTGACCTATCGCTTGAAAGACTGGGGGATTTCCCGCCAGCGCTACTGGGGCACGCCTATCCCCATGCTGTATTGCGAAAAGGATGGCATCGTCCCCGTCCCCGAGAAAGATCTGCCCGTAATTTTGCCGGAGAACGTCGATATCACGTTGACCGGTGGCTCGCCGCTCGGCCGCGTGCCTGAGTTTGTGAATGCGACCTGCCCCAAGTGTGGCGGTCCTGCTCGTCGCGAGACCGATACTATGGACACCTTCGTTGACTCGTCATGGTATTTCTATCGTTACGCCGACGCGCACAACGACCAGGCCCCGTTCGACTCGAAAACCATCGCCTACTGGTTTCCTATCGATCAATACATTGGCGGGGTTGAGCACGCCATTCTTCATCTCATCTATTCGCGTTTCTGGACCAAGGTCATGCGCGATTTGGGTCTCATCAAGAACGATGAGCCCATCGCACGCTTGTTCACCCAAGGCATGGTGATCAAAGATGGCGCCAAGATGTCGAAAAGCCTGGGCAACGTAGTTTCGCCCGACGATATGGTGGCCCGCTACGGCGCCGACGCGGCTCGCATGAATAGCTTGTTCGCCGCTCCTCCGGATCGCGATCTCGATTGGCAGGACACCGGTGTCGAGGGCATCCAGCGTTTTCTGGGAAGGGTATATCGGTTTGTGACGCGCAACGCCAAGCCGGACAATCCTGCCTGGCGGGCATACCGATTCCTTCCGAGCTGTCACCGCAGGCCCGTCAAATTCAACGCAAGCTGCACCAAACCATCAAGCGCGTAACCGATGATTTCCAGGGACGCTGGCACTTCAACACCTGCATCGCCGCCACCATGGAACTGGTCAATGAACTTTACGGTTTGGAGGACCATGTGAATCATGCGACTTCTGAATCGGTCCCGCTCTCGCTTCTAGCGGAAGTCCAGCGCGACCTCGTCCTCCTTCTGGCACCCTTCGCTCCTTATCTCGCCCATGAGCTCTGGGAAATATTGGGCGAGAAGGGAAGTCTCCTACGTGCACCCTGGCCCAAGTACGATCCTGCTCTGGCCAAAGAAGACGAAATTGAGATACCGGTGCAGATCAACGGCAAGCTGCGCGGCCTCGTACGCGTTCCCGTCGATTCAACTCAGGATGTTTTGCAAGCGTCTGCTCTGGCGGATGAAAAGATTAAATCTGCCATCGCCGGCAAACAGATTGTGAAAGTGATTGTGGTTCCCGGCAAGCTGGTCAACATCGTCGTGCGTTGATCCTAACCATCAGTGCTCTCGATCCGCGACGCACTTTTCTTGCACCAGGAAAAATGGCGGGCAAATAGTGCCCGCCATTGCCCCAGTAGTCATGCACTTTTACTTGGTTGCGAGTTGGCTCTGAGTTTCGGTAAGAACCAATGATTGGGTGCTGTGCGAAAGGTCGATCTGCCTCGACTGTCACCTTATCCCCTACGGTGAGATACGTCACAGCTGTCGATTGCGCCGGTTTCGCGATTTGCCACCAGCTTAGCCGCAGCGGTTGCCACAATCTTGCCATGTTGCAGCACGTTTACCTGCACATGATCTCCCGTGCCTTCCCACTGTAGTTTGTATTCTCCCGGTGCGAGCTCGCTGGCCCCAACCTGGGTTTTATACAGCAGATTGAACTTGGCGTCAGTTTTGTCCTTGGCAAAGGCGCTGGCTGGTAAAAGGGATGCGGCCAAAAGAAATGCGGCGGTGTAGTTGCGAGATTTCATAATAATCTTCCTCCTAAAGAAGAGTGGTTCGGTTGTGAGCGGTGCGTTGTCCGTTTGTGTCGCATAGAAAAATATTTCTATCGACTGTTCTATGTTTGACGTGATCTCCGTCGAGAAAGTTTCCACTTGCGCCGCAGATTGCAATTGAATGTTTTTATCGAATCTATTGGGAGTTAACGTTATCGCTTAGAGTTAACGCTACCGTAGCGGACTATTCACAGGGATGTGCGATACCCTATTCTCATGGCGCGGCGTTCCCCCACTCTCGCAGGTTTCAAGGCTGTGTTTTCCCGGCCGTCATTCACTTTGGCGGAGATCGCCTGGCGCTGGAGTTTCGGTTCCGCCGCCGCCCTGTTACTCACTCTTTCGGTGATCGAGTATCTCGATTCGCTCCCTGTCACCTATCGCGACGAACTAATGTTCCGCACCCGTCAGCCCAGCCTGATCTCGCGGGCGATCGCTCATATTGTGAGAGGCAGTTCACCACGCCTGATCGCCGCTGCACTTGTGCTGGCGATGGCTCTATCCCTGGCATGGATAGTTCTTGGGGCCCTGGGACGCAGCGCAACCCTGCGCGCACTGCTCGATCATCTTCATCGCGGCACGGATTTGTCACCGCTTTCGGATCGAGTCATCGCGCCTGTTCGTCTGCGCTCGCTTATAGGGTTGAATTTCTTTCGCGTCGCGGCCACCCTTGCGGCGGCTGTGGGTTGCCTGTCAGCTTTTCTTCTGGGTGGCGCAGTGTCTTCTACGGATGATCCCTCTCCGGGAAGCGCCACACTGATCTTTTTCTTTGTTGTGTTACTGGTTTGGCTGGCTTGGTCGATGCTCAACTGGTTTCTTTCTCTGGCAACCGTCTTCGTGGTTGTGGAGGGGAGAGACACATTCGGTGCAATCGTCGGGGCCGTGGATTTCTGTCGCCGCCGCACCAGTTCCGTGTTTGCTGTAAATACCTGGTTTGGTCTGGCACACTTCGTACTTTTCTTTATCGCCAGTTCGGCAGTTGCTTTTCCGCTGGGTTTCATCGGACTCCTGCCCAAGAGCGTAGCGTTGGGCGGGGTGCTGCTAATAGCTCTTTTGTACTTCGCCGCCGCAGACTTCCTGTACGTCGGACGCATGGCGGCCTACGTTTCGATCCTTCTGGAGCCCGAAGTTGTGCTTGTTGCCGGAGTTCCCATTGTCCCGCCGGGCCCGAACCCGCATTCTGTAATCGTTCAAACCATTCCCAGCATCGATCGCAGCGAACTCATCCTGAGCGACCTCCCCAACTTAATCCCGGAGACCTGACTCGAAAGGAAGCCCAGAACGCATCGCCTAGAATTCTGCGTGCAGCTTTACACTTCTCCTGCAATTTGAGAAACTCATCCGTGGAACCCCAATCCAGCCTCAGCCAG
This sequence comes from Terriglobia bacterium, assembly GCA_963723765.1. GTDB lineage: Bacteria > Acidobacteriota > Terriglobia > Terriglobales > Acidobacteriaceae > DATBAX01. The sequence continues at coordinate 554,614 of CAVRSD010000003.1, forward strand.
TCGATCGTCGTCCTAGACTTTGGCGCGCAATACTCTCAGCTGATCGCGCGCCGCATCCGCGAGCAAAGCGTGTTTTCCGTAGTCCTCCCGTGTAACGCAACGCTCGAGGAAATTCGCACCTACTCGCCCGTGGGCATCATTCTGTCCGGTGGACCATCGTCGGTCTACGACAAGGACGCTCCTCTTACCGACCCAGGTATTTTCAAGCTTGGGCTACCCATCCTCGGCATTTGTTACGGATTGCAGTACATGGTGTACGCGCTCGGCGGAAAAGTTCGCCCTGCGGCAAAACGGGAGTACGGCCACGCCAAAGTCGAATTGCAGGAGGGATCGCACCTCTTCGAAGGACTCCCCAAAGTTTTAGCCGTTTGGATGTCTCACGGCGACGAGGCTGAGGCCCTGCCAGAAGGCTTCCGCCTAACCGCGAAATCTCCCAACGCCGTTGCCGCCATTGAAAATGCTGAAACAAAAATGTGGGCGGTGCAGTTCCATCCCGAAGTCCATCACACTCCGCTCGGCACCGACATCCTGCGCAATTTCGTTCTCAATATCTGCGGCGCCAAACCCAACTGGACGGCCCAGCGCTTCATTGACGAAACTGTCGCCAGCGTTCGCCAAACCGTGGGCCGTGGACGCGCCATCTGCGCCCTTTCCGGTGGCGTGGATTCTGCCGTTGCCGCGGTACTCGTCGATCGGGCCATGCGCACCGACAAAGAACCCACACGCCTGACCTGCGTGTTCGTCAACAATGGCGTCCTGCGCAAAAACGAATTCGAGAAAGTGCAACAGAACCTGCGCGACAAACTAGGACTCCACTTGATCGCCGTCGATGCCACCGAACGTTTCATGAGCAAGCTCGCTGGCGTCACCGACCCCGAGACCAAGCGCAAGATCATCGGCAGCGAATTCATTGCTGTATTCGACGAAGAAGCCCATCGGATTGAGCTGGAAGAGGGTAGCGTCGATTGGCTGGTGCAGGGCACGCTTTATCCCGACGTGATCGAATCGCGTTCCGTACGCGGACCCTCGCAGATCATCAAGTCCCACCACAACGTCGGCGGCCTGCCCGAAAAGATGAAGCTCAAACTCATCGAACCGCTGAAAGAATTATTTAAAGACGAAGTCCGCCGCATCGGACGCGATCTCGGCATGCCGGAAGAAATCCTGCAACGCCAGCCATTCCCCGGCCCTGGGCTTGCCGTGCAGAATCGTTGGTGAAGTTACCTCCGAGCGCACCGCCATCTTGCGCGAATGCGATGAGATCGTCGTCGACGAAATCAAGAAAGCCGGCCTCTACAACAAAATCTGGCAATCATTTGCGGTGTTATTGCCCGTAATGTCCGTAGGCGTCATGGGCGACCAACGCACTTATGCCTACACTTGCGCCGTCCGCGCCGTCCACTCCGAAGACGGCATGACCGCCGACTGGGTGCCTTTACCGCATGAGGTCCTCAAAACGATGTCCAGCCGCATCGTGAATGAAGTGAAGGGAGTAAACCGCGTGGTCTACGACATCACCTCAAAGCCGCCCGGCACCATCGAGTGGGAATAGTAATTTTGGTTTTCTAAAACCGAGTGCCCCGTCCTTCTCGCGTTTTTTTGTGAGAGGGCGGGGCTTTTCAATGACGGTCGGCAGGATCTGTTGACTTCGATACAGTGCATCTCCAGGTTCAGTCACAATTGCTGCGCGGTACACACGGCTGTGGCCGCGGTGCCACCGGCTGCGGTGCAACTGGACGCTCCGCTGACTGCCGGACCGCATCGTCGACCTGATCCGTTTCCAGAACCATGGGTTGCTGCAGCGTCATCTCGACCGGCGTACCCACATCCAGAAAAAATTGATGGCTGCGGGTGAGGATCACCAGCGAGACGATCCCGCCGGCAGCGGCGCCCACGACGCCGCCAATTCCCATACTCCTCGCTTTATCGACGTTGACCGTCATGTCGCCCACTGTCGTGCCCGGCGAGTTGCTCACGGCGCGCCCAATCAATAGGCCTGCTCCCAAGCCCGCAATCGGCGCTGCGATGGCTCCAGCCAGCCTGCCTTTGCCCGGATCGAGCAGGACATAGCCTTCATCGCTCTCCAGGTTCATTGGCCCGGCAAACGGCGCGCTGTACCCATCTGGAAAAATCACCGACATGGATTGCAAATGCAGTTCGCCGCGGCTGCCGTTACGCGCGAGTTTGTCGACTTTCCCTTGAACGAATGTTCCCGGCGGAATCACTACTTCATTGCCGAGACTCACCGGAAAAGTGGTCTGCGCGTAGACGTCGTCTCCCCGGTGTGTAGATCGGCTCAACACCGAATGGGTCAGCACCAGGGAAAATTTGGTTCCGGCGGGAACGATAAGTGTCGTTTTCCCGCCGGTCGTAGATGGATCCGGCTGCGGAGTGGTTGCAGTTTGCTGCTGGGCTAAGCATGTGAACCCGAAGCCTAGTAGCGCTGTGAGGGTGAAAGTCTGTTTGATCTTTGTCTTGGCCAGAGTAAAAAAGGCAACCACGGTCGAAACGGCCTGACGATCTCGAGCATCTTGCGTCATTTGTTTCTCCTGTTGGAAGCTCATTGCATCACTGAGCTTTCAATTTGATGGCGCGCGAGAGGGAATACCGCGTCTCGTCCCATTGGACTCCACGATTGCTCGAAAGATATCTAGAGATTGGTGAAGCTGTGCAAAGTCCCGTCGCTATTGTGTAAAGCCTTGTCAACGCAGATTTTGGGGTGCCCCGTCCTTCCGCGTTTTTTGCGGAGAGCGGGGCTTTGCATCACAACTCATGTAGCGATAGCCGCCTCGGCTGTCCAGCCGATGCGAAGCGAGGCCTCGCTAATGAACCACTACCCAACGTCAGCTTCTACTCCAGCGCAAAGCCGCTGTCATCGACGAAGGATGTTTTAGTAGGAATTTATCGCTCCGCAGCCACCGCATGATCCACATCCGCAAAAGAAAATGCCGTGGAAACATTCGGAAACACTTTTCCCGCCACTTCCACATAGGGATACACAAAATAATTCAGTGGTTCTCCGTCCTGCCTCGGATTCAACACCAAATCACGGCCCATAGTGAATTGCACCCGGTTATCGTCGTGCGCGCCAAAGAAATAGTCGCGTTTGTCCTGGTGCTTCCAGGCCTCGGAGATGTCGATCGGAACCCATCCATGCGTGGGTTCAAAGAACTCGGCCCAGCAGTGGTACCCGGCAATGTCGGCGGAATGTTTGTCGGGCGGCAGTGGGAATCCAATTTCGAAGCGCGAGGGAATTCCCTGCGAACGAGCCATCGCCATGAATAACGAATGAAAGTCGGTGCAATTACCTTTCTTTGCGTCGCACGCATACAACACATCGCCCCGGCCCCAGCCGGTGCCGGTTTTGTCATAGCGCATGGTGGTGAAAACATAGTCGTAAATGGCTCGCGCCTTATCCAGCGGAACAGCCTTTCCTTCCGTGACTTTTACCGCTAATTCCGCGGGCAATCCGGTTACGGGTACCAGTTTGTCCGGAGCAAGGTATTCTTTTCTTTCCTTGTCTGCCAATTTGACCTCCTCCAAATGTGGAGAGTAGGTTCCAAACGTAAGATGCTCGTGCCGCACCACGTCATATACCACTTCAAAATGCAGTTCCATCTGCTTTGCCTTCGAAGTCTCGGCGTAGTAAATCTCGTTTCCAAATTTGGACTCATGAGTTTTCTTCAGCGGCAAATCTCCGCTGGCTGAAATGATTTTTACGTCTTGAAATTGGTCGGAATGGGCTGCCGGGAACCAGATTCGTACCTTGTCCCCAATGAGAATATTTTTCACCGTGAATCCGTAGTGAAACGTAAAGTGGCGAGTCTCCTGTGCCGAAGCCAGCGACGTAAAAGCAAATAGCAATATCAAAGCTTTCCGTACCATAAAAGCATCCTTTCGAAATGGTGGGTGTCCCGGAGACCCAATACCTGGTACCTGGGACCAGTTGCATGGCAAACGACACACGGGCGTTTTAGGAGAGTCGCCGTCAAGTGAAGCCGCGTCGTCGCACTCGCATGGAAGGATGGTTCCGCAATCAGACTCCGATTCTAAACCAGATCGTTGAAAAAATTATCAACAGCACGGTACCCCCAGTCTCCGTTAAAATGCCGAAGTGTCTGCCGCCATTGAATGTCGCGATCTGCGCAAGACCTACGACGGAAAAGTCGAAGCTGTCCGCGGACTGAATCTGGAAATCCAGGCCGGCGAATGCTTCGGTCTCCTCGGGCCCAACGGAGCCGGAAAGACCACCACCATCGAAATTCTAGAAGGCTTGCTCGATCCCACCGCCGGCCAGGTCACGATTCTCGGACGCAACTGGCAAAGCAATCAGCGCGAACTTCGCGAGCTACTCGGCATCTCTTTGCAGGAAACTCGCCTGACCGAGAAACTCACTGTCCGCGAGACTCTGAATCTTTTTGCCAGCTTCTATCGCCAACCCCGCTCGTCGGATGAAGTATTGGAAGAATTGCAACTCACCGAAAAGGCCGATGCCAGGGTCGGCAAACTTTCCGGGGGACAACGCCAGCGTCTTGCCGTAGCTACGGCTCTCGTGGGCAATCCGAAAATTCTTTTTCTCGACGAACCCACGACCGGTCTCGATCCCCAGAGCCGACGCCAGCTTTGGGACATCATTCGTATATTCCAAAAGGCCGGCGGCACGGTCCTTTTGACCACGCACTACATGGACGAAGCCGAGCGTCTATGCGATCGCCTCGCCATCGTAGATCACGGGCAGGTCATCGCTGAGGGATCGCCTGCCGACCTCATTGACCGTCTTGGCGGGCATCACGTGGTGGAATTTTCTGTCAGTGGCAATTCCGACGCTGCCGCCATGGAAACTTGGGGCACTCTTCCCGGGGTCGAATCCGTCCGTAACGATGACGGGCTGATCGGTCTTACCGTACACGAGCCCCATCTCACGATTCCCGCATTGCTGGATGCTGTCGCCAAACGGGGCGCACAACTCCTGCACCTGACCACCCGCCAGGCAAGCTTGGAAGACGTTTTCGTGCGCCTGACCGGCCGCCATCTGAGGGAGGAGTAATGACGAGCCCGACCATCTCACCGCCAACTCCGTCAGCTAAATCCAAAGCGACTCTAGCGCCTTCCAACGGCCGCTGGTCTGGCTACAGGCATCTCTTAGGAGCACGCCTCCGGGAACTTCAACGCGAGCCCGAAGTCATCTTCTGGGTCTTCGTATTTCCCATCCTCCTCGCCTTAGGTTTGGGCATCGCTTTCCGCAACAAGCCTGCGGACATGACGTCCATCGCCATCGTCTCAGGTCCCGGAGCTCAGGACACCCTTGCGCTGCTTCAACGCTCCCCACAAAAATCCTTGATCCACGCTGAAGTGCTCGATCAATCCCAGGCACTGCAAGGCTTTCGCCTGGGGAAATATGATCTGGTCGTCGAACCCAATGGCCGGCGACCAGGTCGGGAAAACGAAAAGGGAAGCCTTCAATACCGCTACGACCCGGCCCGTCCCGAAAGCGTTCTGTCTCGCGCCGAGGTTGATGCCGCTTTGCAATCAGCTGCCGGTCGTACCGACCCCATTCCCACAACATCCGTTACTTCAACGGAGCCCGGTTCCCGCTATATCGATTTCCTCATCCCTGGCCTGCTCGGTATGAATCTTATGAACGCAGCCATGTGGGGCATTGGCTTTGCCTTGGTCGAAATGCGCCAGCGCAAGCTGCTCAAGCGCTTCGTTGCCACGCCCATGCGCCGCAGTGATTTTCTGCTGGCGCTGACCAGTAGCCGACTGCTCTTGATGCTTATCGAAGTCAGCCTGATGCTCGGTTTCGGCGCATTAGTTTTTCACATGCGCATTCTGGGTTCGCTGTTCACCATCGTGCTTATTGGGGTGGTTGGCGCCATTTCTTTCGGGGGGCTCGGGCTGCTCACCGCCAGCCGGGCTCAGAAAATCGAAAGCGTCAGCGGCCTCATGAACCTGATCATGATGCCTATGTGGATTTTCTCCGGCGTCTTCTTTTCCTACCAGCGTTTTCCCGCCGTCGTCCAGCCCTTCATCAAATTGCTGCCTCTGACGGCTCTGAACGACGCCTTTCGCGACACCATTCTGCAAGGCGCATCGCTGGCTTCACAATCCGGACGGATTCTGGTTCTCTTGGTTTGGGGAGGTGTCTCTTTCTTACTCGCCTTGCGCTGGTTCCGCTGGACTTAGAGTTGGCCTGATCTCCGAAAGAAGATCTCTGAAAGAAGAAGATTTCTTGCTTTGTGTCGTTCCGCTCAGACCTCAGATAGAGGGAAAAGCCGGTTTTGGGTGGAGCAGCGCTTCTCAGCGCTGCGATAAAGCTTTTCATAACGACCACGCGCTTTAGCGCTTGCGGTTTGCACCAGCCAGTCGATCAGGACTATGTTTAGTCCCGTTAGCATTCATTACTTTTGTAGCCTTCTTCATCGCTTGCGCCCGCTTCGCCAGCTCTTTCTCTGAATACATGCTCCCCCGGCAGCTCGCCATCCTGCAAAAGCACGGAGACTCATCCTCCAACTCGCCGTCGTACAAGTTGTAGTCGTAACTCAACTCCTCGCCCGCTCGAATATCCCGGATCGCTGTGATCAGCACTCGTCCGTCTATTTCATCCGCTTCGCAATTGGGATCGCAGGAGTGATTAATGAATGCCGCTACTCCATCGCCATCAATCACATGCTCGCCATCGGTGAGCCCAAACAGATAAGTCCGCGGAGACTTCTCATAGATATCATCCGCTTCCTTGATCGTGATGCGCGGCCCCGTATACTCTGTCACCAATTTTAGCTTCTTGATGGGTACGGTCGTATAGCATCCATCAGAATGAATCTTCGAGCGCCGAATAACTAAACTCATAGGATAATGATAACTTCTATGGCCGGAAGAATCTTTTGAATGATTTGATTTTTACTTCGCGTTGCCAGTACCTTCCCCACAATGTTAATCTCGCCTAACCCAATAAATCGGGCGGGAGTAGTTCAGCGGTAGAACGCCAGCTTCCCAAGCTGGATGTCGCCGGTTCGATCCCGGTCTCCCGCTCCATTTTTTACTTATTCTTCTTGGCGGTGAAGGTGCCTTGGGCATTCATTGGTTGGACGTCAATCGCACCCGTCATGGTTGAATCGCCGTCCCAAGCGCCGGTGTAGGTGGCAGTGAGAGTGCTGCCGTTGTAATCCACATCGTACTTCCAGGTCACGGTCTTGTCTTTTACGTCGCCAGTGAAGGGAGTGGGCTTCTCGTCAGAAGCGGTACTATCGCTGATCTGGCAGGATCCGGTCAGCTTATTGCCATCCTGTTTGAATGTACAGAGCCTTTCGACAGCATAACCGGCCACGCTGCCTGACACCTTCCATGTGCCGGTAACGGAATTGTCGGCGGCAAGCGCGGGTAAGGCGGAAAGTAAAAGTGTAATCACTAGAAGCTTCATTAAGATCTTCCTCTCGCTGCGGAATTGTATGACATTTCAGGACGAACGTTGGCCGAATTTCTCATCCGAGAACAATGTTTAAGAAGTTTTGAAAAAATGTCGGTGCCCGAAACGCAGAATTATCCCGGACACCGATTTTGTAATTGACGATTAGCTCACAGTGCCGAACAAACCGCCTTTACTTCCGTGTACATCTCGAGCGCTTCACGTCCCATTTCACGGCCCCAACCGGATTGCTTGTATCCGCCAAAAGGCAGAGCAGCGTCGAATATGTTGTAGCAATTGATCCATACCGTCCCGGCACGAAGTTGGGAAGCCAGACGATGGGCTTTCTGGATATCTTTCGTCCAGATTCCCGCAGCCAATCCGTAGATGTTGTCATTGGCTTCGGTGACCAACTCGTCGATATTTTCGAACGGAATGGCAGTGACCACCGGTCCAAAGATTTCCTCCTGCACGACCTTCATCTTTGGATTGGTGTTTACCAGCACGGTCGGCTTCACGAAGTAGCCCTTGTCGCCGTGCCGCTCGCCGCCGACCGTCGCCCTGGCGCCTTCAGAACGCCCAGCTTCGAGATAGCCACAAACACGGTTGAGCTGCTCCTCGGAGACCAGCGGCCCCATGTCGGTAGTCGACTCCATCCCTGGACCCACTCTGATTTTCGCGGCGCGCTGTGAGACACCATCTACCACTTCGTCAAAGATTTTCTTATCTACATAGAGTCGTGATCCTGCGCAGCAACACTGCCCCTGATTGAAGAAGATCGCGCTGGCCGCGCCCGCGGCTGCCGTCTTGACGTCCGCATCTCCCAAAATCACATTCGGAGACTTGCCGCCCAACTCGAGAGAAACTTTTTTCAGGTTTCCGGCAGCCGCATGTAGGATGAGTTTGCCGACTTCGGTCGAGCCGGTGAATGCGACTTTATCCACATCCGGATGCGCTGCCAGCGCTGCCCCCGCGGTTTCACCGTATCCCGGAACGATGTTTACCACTCCATCCGGAATACCGGCTTGCTGAATCAGTTCACCCAGACGCAAGGCCGAAAGCGGCGTCTGCTCCGCTGGTTTCAGCACTATTGTGCAGCCTGTGGCCAATGCCGGCCCCAGTTTCCAGGCCGCCATGAGCAACGGGAAATTCCAGGGAATGATCTGCCCCACCACGCCTACGGGCTCACGTACCGTGTACGCCAGATACTTCGCTCCAGGCGTGTAAGGCACGGAAATCGGAATCGTGTGCCCCTCAATTTTCGTGGCCCAACCTGCCATGTAACGGAACAGATCCACTGCCAGGGGAACGTCTGCACCCCGCGCAACCGTCAGAGGTTTTCCATTGTCGAGAGTCTCGAGTTCGGCAAACTCTTCCAGGTTTTCTTCCAGCAAGTCGGCCAGCTTCCAGATCAGGCGTCCACGCTCGGAAGGAGTCAACTTCGACCAGGGACCGGTTTCAAAAGCGACGCGAGCGGCTTTGACGGCTCGATCGATGTCCTCACGATCGCCTTCAGCCACATGCGCGAGAATTTCGCCGGTCGCCGGATTATAAGTAGGGAAGGTCTTGCCGGACACAGCTTCCACCCACTTTCCGTTGATCAGCATTTTGCGAGTTTTAGAAACAAAGTTTGAGACTTTATCTTCCGTTGGAGCAATGTTCAGGACCGTAGCCATAATTTTCTCCTTGATTCGGTAGGTTAAAGTGCGGGCCTCCGCAGGTTCGTCAAATGTTGCCGCTGAAGTGTACCTGGGGCTCGGGCGCTGAAGTCACAGGATGGACTCGACTGAATTAGCCGTCTTCCCTTGGTGCCCTAAGACGGCGGCTAGGATTCTAGCTCATTTCCGGCCTGAGAAAGCAACAGCGTGCGATATCCCCGGCAGCCTGGCACTCATATAGCTGTAAGGTTACAAAAAATGTACCCCTGCACGAATTGTTCTCCAACGTTGCATAATGGTTGCGACCCTACCTCTCAGCAGCTCTTGATCGCATGACCGACCGAATCCACTATCGCCGCCCGTCACCCGGAACTCAGCCCGAGTATCTTCATCCCAGCTATGTTTCTTCCGTCAAGCGCGCCCCCACTCAAACGCTGGTCCTACTGCCCCACACTTTGTCAGAAATCACCGGCCCCCAATTCACCGAGAATGACATCAAGGGAAGTGGATGCGACCTTACCCTGCAGCCATCCGGCCAACCTTTGGGCGAGCGAATCATCGTGAGTGGCCACGTGGTCGACGAGACAGGCAGTCCGGTGCCGCATACATTGGTCGAAGTATGGCAGGCCAACGCTGCCGGACGCTATCTGCATGACATTGACCAGCACAATGCACCACTCGATCCGAATTTCACCGGATGTGGCCACACCCTTACCGATGCCGAAGGCCGGTATCGCTTCGTTACCATCAAGCCCGGTTGCTATCCCTGGCGCAATCATAAAAACGCATGGCGGCCGGCTCACATTCATTTCTCAGTTTTCGGTCCGGCGTTTGCAACTCGCCTGGTCACCCAAATGTACTTCCCCGGCGATGCACTGCTACCATACGATCCGATCTTCAACTCGATTGCCGATGAGAAGTCCCGCACCCGGTTGATTTCCACGTTCGATTGGGAGACAACGATTCCGGAGACCGCGCTTGGCTATCGTTTCGATATTGTTCTGCGGGGCAGGGAAGAAACGCCGATGGAAGAGGGAAGAAAGAAATGAGCCTTCTACCCACACCGTCACAAACCGTCGGACCGTTCTTCCACATCGGCTGCAGCAAGCTTTGTGTCTCGAATCTGGCCACTCCTGAGGTTGTGGGTGATCGCGTGACGATCGAAGGGCGCGTTCTTGATGGCGACGGAAACCCTGTTCCCGATGCCATGATCGAAATCTGGCAGGCGGATGCTTCAGGCAGATATGCTCATCCTGCGGACACGCAAAACAAGCCAGTACAAACGGCGTTTAGAGGCTTCGGTCGAGTCCCTACGGATATAAATGGTAAGTTTTGCTTCATGACGATTAAGCCCGGCTCGGTATCTGGCCTTAATGGAACGACCCAGGCGCCGCACCTGGCCGTCTCGATTTTCATGCGCGGACTTCTGAATCGTCTGGTGACGCGAATTTATTTTCCCGACGATCCAGCAAACGTCAATGATTCTGTTCTGAATTCCGTGGAATCGGCCAGGCGAAAAACACTCATTGCGCGAAAGGCCGAAGGTCGAGAGGGAGTTCTTCTCTGGGACGTGATTTTGCAAGGCAAGGCTGAGACGGTTTTCTTCGATATCTGAAACCGTAAAACTGATCACTATGGGATTACTCGATCCACTATTTGGCGTAGAAGCGGTGCAGCGAAGCTTCTCTGATCGCTCGCGACTGCAAGGCATGCTCGACTTTGAAGCCGCGTTGGCTAAAGCCGAAGCTCAGGTTGGTGTCATCCCAAACTCAGCGGTGGTCGCTATTCATGCTAAGTGCCGTGCCGATTTATTTGATCTGGAGGCTATCGGGCAAGCTGCTGCGTCGTCCGGCAATCTCGCTATCCCGATGATCAAGCAGTTGACCGCTCTAGTCCGTGCTGACGACGAAAAAGCCGCTGGCTATGTGCACTGGGGAGCCACCAGCCACGATGCGATTGATACTGGGCTCATCCTGCAATTGAGGGACGCTCTGGATTTCATCGAAAAGGATCTAGCCAGCCTTGGCGAGATTCTTGCTCGACTGGCAAAGCGGCATCGCGACACTCCGGTAGTTGCCCGTACCTGGATGCAGCATGCAGTCCCGACTTTATTCGGATTGCAAGTCGCTGGGTGGCTCGATGCTTTGGATCGCCATCATGTACGGCTTCAGGAAACTAAGAAACGCGCGCTGGTCCTGCAATTCGGCGGCGCGGCGGGTACCTTGGCCGCGCTGGGAGATCGAGGATCGGATGTAGCGAAAGCTCTTGCCCAGGAACTCCATCTGGCCCTGCCGGATATGCCTTGGCATTCCCATCGCGACCGCGTCGCCGAAGTCGCTACCACGCTGGCACTCTGTGCTGGAACTCTGGGCAAAATCGCCCGTGACCTCGCGCTGCAAATGCAAACGGAAATCGGTGAACTTAACATCCAAAATAGTGGCGGCTCTTCCACCATGCCGCAGAAACGCAATCCAGTTTTCGCAGCGGTTGCTCTGTCTGCTGCGATCCGCGTACCCGGCTTGACCAGCACCATGCTCGCAGCCATGGTCCAGGAACATGAACGAGGCCTGGGCGGATGGCATGCCGAGTGGGACACACTTCCTGAAATCGTCGAACTCACGGCGGGATCGTTACACCACATTCTGGAAGCCGCGAAGGGACTCGAAGTTAAGACCGATCGCATGCTTGCGAATCTCGAACAAACGCAGGGTTTGATCTTTGCCGAGGCAGCGATGATGGCCCTTGGCAAACACATCGGTCGGGATGCGGCCCATAAGATTATCGAAGCAGTGTCTCAACGGGCGGTGGCAGAGCGCAAACATCTTCGCATCGTGCTCGGCCAGGACGCAGTCGTGACCCGGCACCTGTCGGCGGCTGAGATCGATGGTCTGTTTGATCCTCGGAGCTATACCGGGGTTGCGCAGCAGTTTATCGATCGCGTGGTGGCGACCCATCGGAAACTTTCTCAAGCAGCGGAGCACAAATAATCCTCATGCCGTTTGCCGACTTAGGTAGTTCCCGTATTCATTACGAACTTAGCGGCTCTGCCGATTTGCCCGTACTCGTTCTCTCCAATTCACTCGGCACGAATTTCACCATGTGGGACGCACAATTCGAGGCGTTCTCCAGAGATTTTCGAATCCTGCGTTACGACACGCGTGGTCACAGTCAGTCGGCGGTCACGCCGGGTCTTTATTCGATTGAGCAATTGGCGAATGATGTTGTCGAGCTTCTGGATCACTTGGAATTAGCGCGCGTCTATTTTTGTGGATTATCCATGGGTGGACTGACTGGGATGTGGCTGGGAATTCACGCGCCGGAGCGGCTCCACAAAATAGTTATGTGCAATACCGCGCTTAAGATCGGCAACGCCGCGGGTTGGAACACCCGCATTGACGCTGTTCGCAAGGATGGCATGCAGCCAATCGCCTCGACGGTCCTCGAACGGTGGTTTACCTCAGCATTTCGAGTCGGTTCCCCGCAAGCCGTGCAATCCGCGCAGCAAATGTTTGTGAGCACGCCCGTCGAAGGTTACGTCGCGTGTTGCGAGGCGATTCGCGACGCTGATTTCCGTGGCGAGAATCCAGATAATACGGTCACCTCCATTCGCGTACCAACCTTGGTTGTCGCCGGAGCACAGGACCCAGTTACCACGCCGGACGACGGTCGCGCGATTGCGGATCGCATCCCCGGAGCACAATACTTCGAGTTGCAGGCGGCCCACTTGTCGAATATCGAAGCGGCCTCCGCATTTACCATGGCGGTGGGTCGTTTCCTAACCGCCTAGCAGGAGTCAATATGGATGACCGCGAAAAATACGAAAAAGGAATGTCGGTGCGTCGCGCTGTGCTGGGCGATGCTCACGTGGACCGTTCCCTGGGCAAACTCACCGACTTCAATCGGGATTTCCAGGATCTCATCACCCGCTATGCCTGGGGAGAAATATGGACCCGGCCCGGCCTGCCGCGTCATTCTCGCAGTCTGATCACTCTGGCCATGATGGTGGCGCTCAACCGCACCGACGAATTTCGCATGCACGTCCGCGCTGCAATCAATAACGGTGTTACTCGTGATGAAATCAAAGAAGTCCTGCTGCAGACTGCAATCTATTGTGGTCTGCCTGCCGCGAATGCTGCATTTCACGCCGCCGAAGACGTATTTAGCGAAATCGATGCGAAACTATAGACGAAAGCTACCAGCATGCTAGTCAATCGAAAAAACATTCACATCGAATGGGGACACTGCGATCCTGCGGGCATCGTTTACTATCCCCGCTACCTGGAATATTTTGATAACTGCACCGCCGCTTTGTTCGAGCATGCGGGCTTCCCCAAATACGAAATGCTGAAAACTTACGGCTGCGCCGGCATCGCCATGGTCGATATGCGTGTCCGATTCCTTGTGCCCTCACGTTTTGGCGAGGATGTAACCATCGAATCCTCCATACCCGAATGGCGGAACAGCAGCTTTGATGTCCACCACAAACTATTCAAAGGCGATGTCCTTGCAGTCGAATGTTTCGAGACGCGCGTCTGGACCGTTCGCTCCCCTGAAGATCCGCAAAGGCTCCAATCGAAACCCGTCCCACGTGAAATCATCGAGCGCTTCGCGCTTGCAAAGCCGAAAGCCTAACGCCCAGAGCCTAAGACTATGCCGTTCTCTCGCACCCAAGTCGGAATCGTAGGCGCCGGCCCCGCCGGGCTGGTTCTCTCGCATCTGCTTCACCTGCAGGGCATCGATTCCGTTGTGCTAGAAGCTCGCAGCCGTCAATATTGCGAAGAGCGCATTCGCGCCGGTGTGCTGGAGCAGGGAACCGTTGATCTTTTAATCGAGGCGGGAGTTGGCGAACGTCTCCAGCGGGAAGGTCTTATTCATCATGGGATCACGCTACGCTTCTCCGGCCGCGACCATCGCATCGATTTCAAAGATCTTACCGGCGGATCTGGAATTACGATTTACGCCCAGCACGAACTCATCAAAGACTTAATCAAAGCCCGTTTAGATGCAGCCGGCCAAATCCTTTTCGATGTCGAAGATGTGAGCATTCACGACTTCAACTCAACCAAACCAATCATCCGCTTCCGCGAATACAAAGAAGGAGACATCCACGAACTGGCCTGCGATTTCATCGCCGGATGCGACGGCTTCCACGGCGTCTGCCGCCCTTCGATTCCGGAGGGTGTGCTCACTACCTATGACCGCACCTACCCCTTCGCCTGGCTCGGCATTCTCGCCGAAGTGCCGCCTTCGGCCGGCGAACTTATTTATGCCTACCACCAGCGTGGCTTCGCGCTTCTCAGCATGCGCTCTCCCAGCATCAGTCGTCTTTATATTCAATGCGCGCCTGAAGAAGATGTCGCCAACTGGCCCGATGAAAAAATCTGGCAAGAACTTCACACCCGGCTCCAATCCGACGAAGGATGGAAGCTGACCGAAGGCCCGATCATCCAAAAAGGCATAACTGGAATGCGTAGCGTCGTGGTTGAACCCATGCAAAGCGGCCGGCTTTTTCTGGCCGGCGATGCCGCCCATATTGTTCCTCCCACCGGCGCAAAGGGATTGAATCTCGCGGTCGCCGATGTGCGCGTCCTGGCTCGCGCGCTGAGTGAGTTCTATACTTCCGGCAAGACCTCGCTGCTCGACGACTATTCGAAAATCTGCCTGCGCCGCGTCTGGAAAGTGCAACGCTTTTCCTGGTGGATGACTTCCATGCTCCATCGCTTCAGCGACGACAATGCTTTCGATCAGCGCCGTCAACTCGCTGAACTCGATTACGTGACCAGCTCCCACGCCGCCGCCAAAACTCTCGCCGAAAACTACGTCGGCCTGCCTTTCGACTGAAACTCGACGAATCCCCCCGCAATCTCTATCATGGACTCATCCGTACTCATTCTTTGTTCATCGAGGTCTTATCATGTCCGAACCTACTTATGAAGAACTCAAAGCCCGCTTAGCTGAACTGGAAAAACAACCGCGCCGAACCGGGAGTCTGGAATTTCGCGTCAGTGAAAAAGGCGGAGTCAGCATCTACGGCCTGGGCCGTTTTCCCGTGACTCTCTATTATGAGCAATGGAAGCGCCTGCTGGATGTTGCTGAGAAGCTAAGCGAATTTCTGGAAGAAAACAAATCAAAGCTAAAACTCAAAGAACAGTAACCGAGAGCCAAGCGCCCAAAGCCTGCTTTTAAAATGTCAGACGACATTCTCACTCTTCCGCCGCCTCCCGCCGATGCCCGTCTCGCCTACGGCACCGACCCGAATCAATTCGGCGAACTCCGGCTCCCCAAAGACAGCAAGGGCCCTTTCCCGGTAGTTTTAAATATCCACGGCGGCTACTGGCGGGCCAAATACAATCTAGCGCACTGCGGACAGATGTGTGCGGCCTTGACCGCAAGAGGGATCGCAACCTGGAACCTGGAATATCGCCGCGTGGGCGATCACGGCGGGGGATGGCCGGGCACGTTCGAAGACATCCGCAGTGGCTATCGTTTTCTTTCCACTATCGCCAAGAAATACAATTTCGATCCGGCGAAAGTGCTGGTCATGGGCCACTCCGCCGGAGCGCAACTCGCGCTCTGCCTGGCCGGTCACGAAGCTTCAGTCAAACGTGCCGTTTCTTTGGCAGGAGTGGTTGATCTGCAACAGGCCTGGGAGCTTCACCTGAGCGATAACGCAGTGGTGGAATTTCTGGGTGGTACTCCGAAAGAAGTGCCCGAGCATTACCACGAAGCCGATCCCATGCAGCTTAAGGTCCTAGCCACCCAATGGCTCATCCACGGCGCCTCGGACGACACCGTACCGCCCTTCTTAAGCCGCAACTACACGCAACAAAAAAAAGCGCGCGGCGAAGATGTTCACTATCTGGAGATTTCCACCGCAGGCCACTTCGATCTCATCGATCCCCACTCGGCTGCATGGCCAAAAGTCGAAGGCACCGTGCTGCATCTGCTCCAATAAATCCCAAACCATTGTCATCCTGAGCGCAGTGATTGTTTCGCGAAGCGAACCAATCACGAAGTCGAAGGACCCCTACAGTTCCACTGCGTCGTCCATCGATCGCTCGGGTGCCCCGTCCTTCTCGCGCACTTTGCGAGAGGGCGGGGCTTCACGCGCAATTCCTCAACACCAGCGCCGAATTCTTCGATCCAAACGCAATGCAATTGCATACTGCATGTTCCACGGTTTTCATCCGCCCTACATCGGGCACATAATCCAGATCGCATAGCGCGTCCACGGTCTCCAGATTAATCGTAGGAGGAATCTGCCCACGCTGCATGGCCACAATCGTCGCCGCCACTCCCGCCGCTCCACTGGCCCCTTGCGGATGCCCGATCTGCGACTTGATCGCCGACATCGGTACCTGCGCCGCATGTTCGCCCAACGCCAGCTTGAGCGCCTGGGTTTCAATCCGGTCATTCAGTTGTGTGGATGTCCCATGCAGGCTCACGAACTGCACGTCTTGCGCGCCGATTCCTGCCTGTTTCATCGCCAGTCCAATGGCTCGCGCCGGTTCTTCGCCGCATTCCTGCAATCGCACGCGATGAAACGCCTCGCACGTCGATCCATATCCCGCGACCTCAGCCAGAATCTTCACGCCGCGGGCTCGTGCATGTTCGTATTCCTCGAGCACATACATCCATGCTCCTTCACCCACCACAAATCCGTCACGGTCCGCCGAAAAAGGGCGCGACCCCCGCTCTGGCTGCTCATTCCACGAGTCAGTCAAAATTTTCATCAAGATGAAACCCTTAATAATTCCCAGGGCGATCGGCGCGTCCGCGCCTCCACTGAGAACCATGTCCAGTCGTCCTGATTGAATTTGGCGCATGGAATACCCGAATGCATCTGTGGATGAAGTGCATCCCGTGGTGATGACATGACTCGCACCACGCAACCCGAAGCGCACATTAAGCTCGCTCGAAAGCGTGCCCATTACGCCGGTAGGAACGCAGAACAAGCTCATTCGTTTATATTGCTGATGAAAAAATAATCGATACTGCTCTTCGGTGAATTCCTGCGATCCGCCGCCAGAACCCATGATGATTCCGAAGCGCTGTTTCTCCTTGAGCGAAAGCTTGCCGGCCTCGATGCCTGCTACTTGCATCGCTTCGGTGGCCGCCGCCAGAGCCAGCGGCAGCACTCGAGACACATGTTTGCGCTCGCGTTTGTCCACCCATGCGAGTTCGTCAAAGTCAGTCACCTGGCCCGCGATCTGCACCGGTATTTCTGACGGATCAAATCGCGAAATCCGCTTTACGCCACTGCGTCCCTGCAAGACAGCGTCAGAAAAAGCTGCATTGCCTACGCCATTCGGACTGACGACGCCCATCCCGGTAATCACAACTCGCTTTTTGCCGTTGTCCATCATGTACACTGCCTCGCCCTTCCCACCTCTCGAGGGTGCCCCGTTCGAGCTACGCTTGAGCAGGGATCTTCTCTGGCCCCGAATATACAGCATGTCCCTGCCAGCCTGTCCTCGCCGATGCCTTGATGTTTTCCCTGTGAACCTCTGTGTCCTCTGTGGTTAGCCATCAATATCCCGTGCAAAACTGAAAATGCATGGCATCTCGCTTTGCCCCAACCCAGTCCCCGCCCCATTCAAATCCTGCACTGCAAAACAACTCGATCACTCGGGCATCCATGTCGCCAATCGTCCCTTGCTGGTTGGTCTCCGGATTAAGATCGACCGCAATCCCCCAGCTATGAGTTGAAAGCTTGGCGCCTGTCCGTTGTTGTCGAAAGGCGAAGCAGCCGCCAAAACTCGTAATCTTCGTCTGCAATCCGCTGCTGACAATCCGTTCGAACACATCTGCAAAAACTTCTATCAGCAGTTTATGACAGGTGAAATGCGTAATTGTCTGAGAATGGTCAAAAGAAAGCATCAACGGGAAGGGAAACGCAACGGATGACAAAAAGTTCATCTGCCAAGTCGGATCCAACGTCGTATCACTCCGAATGTATTTCTGGATGTCCCCAAACGTCGCGTTGATCTGGGCCAAACCATTTGGCGGCACAATGTTCACAATGTCACCCCAAGATGCTCACGTAGGGACAGCCGCCTCGGCTGTCCTGCTCGTCCTGCCTTATAATCATCAGTCTCGCGAAAGAGGAACTCTTGGCTTACGACGACTTACGCGACTGGATCGCAGCCCTCGATCGTGCGGGGGAACTGAAAAAAATCCGCACCGAAGTTGATCCCATCCTGGAAATCACTGAAATTGCCGATCGCGTTTCGAAAGGCCGTGACAGAAAAGGCAATCCCGGAGGTCCGGCGTTGCTATTCCAGAACATTAAGGGCCATCCCGGTGCGCAGGTTCTGATCAACCAGTTCGGATCGGCGCTGCGCATGAACCTCGCGCTCGAAGTGGACGCCCTCGACGAAGTCTCTGACCGCATTCGCCACTTTATGGACGTCAAATCTCCGCAAGGCTTTCTCGACAAAGTGAAAATGCTTCCCATGCTGGCCGAGATGGGGAAATTCTTTCCCAAGACGGTGCCTACCGGGCCCTGCAAGGAAGTCATCAAACGCGATAACTTTTCGCTTCTGGAGTTTCCCATCCTGCAATGCTGGCCGAAGGATGGCGGGCGTTTCATTACTTTCCCGTGTGTAGTAACTCGCGATCCGAAAACCGGCAAGCGCAACGTCGGCATGTATCGCATGCAGGTTTATGACGAACGCACCACCGGCATGCACTGGCAGCGGCAGAAAGTGGGCGCCGAGCATTACCGCGAAGCCCTGCGCAAAGCGGCTTCCACGCAATCGGAGGGTGCCCCATCCTTGTCGCGTTCTTTGCGACAGGGTGGGGATTTGTCAGCTGCGGTGGACATTATGGCTCGCACCTCGGGCGGCTCGGTGCTCATCGAAGGTGACCGTCCCAGCGGCAAAATGGAAGTGGCTGTGGCCATAGGCACCGATCCCGCTCTCACTTTTTCGGCCATCGTTCCCGCGCCGCCGGATGTTGAGGAATATCTCATCGCCGGGTTTCTTCGTCAGAAGCCGGTCGAGTTGGTGAAATGCGAAACCGTCGATCTCGAAGTTCCCGCCAATGCTGAGATCATTCTCGAAGGCCACGTTCATCTCGATGAACTCCGGAGCGAAGGGCCCTTTGGCGATCACACTGGTTTTTATTCTCTGGAAGATCTCTATCCCGTTTTTCACGTGAGCTGCATCACGCATCGCAAAAATCCCATTTACTCGACCACGATCGTCGGCAAGCCTCCGCAGGAAGATGCCTATATGGGCAAAGCGGTCGAGCGAATCTTTCTTCCGCTGATGAAGCTCACCATCCCCGAGATCGTGGACATCAACCTTCCCGTCGAAGGCGTCTTTCACAACCTGATGCTGGTCTCGATCAAGAAATCCTATCCGGGTCAGGCTCGCAAGGTCATGAACGCCGTCTGGTCACTGGGCCAGGCGATGTTTACCAAGTGCATTATCGTCGTCGACGAAGACGTGAATGTGCAGGATGTCGGCGAAGTCACGCTCAAGGCGCTCAATCACATCGATCCCGAACGCGACATTCAATTCACTCTTGGCCCCGTCGATTCGCTCGACCACGCCTCGCGCCTGCCCAACTATGGTTCGAAGATGGGCATTGACGCCACTCGTAAATGGCCCAGCGAAGGTTTCCATCGTCCCTGGCCCGACGAAATACTCATGGACGAAAAAACCAAAGCGCTGGTGGACAAGAAATGGAAAGAGTTAGGATTGGATTAAAAGCACGGTCCGAAAAGACTCCACTTTATCGCCCGTTCCTGGCCACGCGCATTCGCTCTTCCGAGGTCATGAGCCCCCAGGCTTCGCGATATTTCTCGTATCGTCCGCCCTGGTTTCCGGTGGGATGGAGTTGCAGGCTTCTATGTGGGGCAAACGCTTTCACTGGGATCACATACCATGCATTTTCCTGCACAACGTAAGCAACCAGTATGTCGATTTCCTCGGGAGTATAGGAAAAATATCCGGAATTTTTGCTCCCGTAGGCATTGATCCGGTAGCCAGTTGGCCCGATGCCATAGGTCGACTTGACCTGCACTCGCCACAGCCGCTCTCCTGAATCCAGAATAAAGTCGTAACGGCAACTATCGCCATACGGTTTAGCCACACCAAAGCCGAGGCTGGCAGCTTTATACATGAACCCTAGTTCCGCCAGTTCGCCGCGGCGTTTCGGACTGTGGCTTGGAAGCGTATTCTTTCCAGCCGGACCAGCCCGCTGCCGGACGGGCACATCAGATCGTTTTTCCATGGCCCTATAGAACAGAAGCGGTGGCGCTGCGTCTGGTCTTTTCCTTTGTGGTCGAGATTCCGCCCGTCGGCCACAACGATTAGGAAGCCGGTGAGCGCGCATCGGATGAGCCGATGGTCGCGCTTGCAAACAAAAAAGCGCCGGCCCGAGCCCGCGCTTAATCGCTACTTTACTTTATAGTTATAGGATAGCAGTCTTGCTATGCAGAAAGGGACAGGCCCGGCAAAACTATTTTGTCCACGGAATGAGCAAGTTGGCGGGAACGAGACCGCCTTGGGGGATTGACAAGATGGCAAGAAATACTGGTTTTAACGCCTGAATCATGGGTCTGGCAGGAAATAATCGTGGACCCTGTGTCCAACGGGGAGAGCCAAGAACATGCAGGAGATCGAAGTTTATTCCATGATTGGCACGGAAGGTTTCACGCGCCTGGTGGCCGCTTTCTATCGACAGATCCCGCGAGATGATCTTTTGGGGCCCATGTACCCAGCGCAGGATCTTCCAGGTGCGGAGCAGCGCCTTCGTGACTTCCTGATCTATCGATTCGGCGGGCCGCAGACTTACATCGAGCAACGAGGCCATCCCCGCCTCCGCGCCAGGCATTCTCCGTTCTCGATCAATCAAGCTGCCCGCGACCGATGGATGCAATTGATGAATATTGCTTTGAGCGAAGCCGCGCTGCCGGGCGAGGCTGAGCAAGTTCTTCGGAAATTCCTCGATGAAATGTCCAGCTTTATGATTAACCAGTAAGCCATTGACTTGGCAGGGGTTGCGGTCGCGGCGTTCTGGCTGGTGCGGTGGATCTACCCTGGAGCATGGAAAGCGAACACAAGCCAATGATGGTGGACCCGGAGAGGCTCGAACTCCCAACCCCTGCGTTCGAAGCGCAGTGCTCTATCCAGTTGAGCTACGGGTCCAAACTATCGACACAAAGAGCTATTCGACTACGGCCCATGGTGAGTACAGTAGCCTTCATAGATTACCGCAGAATTCCTCATGAGTCCGGAAATTGTCAGGTGCTCACGGCTGTTGCCTGCCGTCCTCTAAAAACTTAGGAAATGCGCGCGTAAAGCTGAAAAGGGGCCCAGTAAAACGGACTGCGAAAGTTACTGTTGCGCAACAAAGACAGCTTGGCGGTGCGAAGAGCGACATCGGGAGTGGCTCCCCGGTTCAGTTCGTCGTAAAACTTATCCATGAATTGCGCGGTCGAATCGTCCTGTACTTCCCACAGTGCTGCGACCACATTGCGAGCTCCGGCTCGAATGAAGGCCCATGAGAGCCCCACTAAACCTTCGCCAGCGTACGAACGGTCTCCCGCACTGTTGCACGCTGAGATCGTGACCAGTTCAGCGTGCAAGGGATGACGAATGATGTCGCGCGCATAGAGCTTAAAAGAATCATCTTCGGCGCTACCCCGCGACAATATGATCGCCGAATCGAGCGGACTCAATCGACTGGCGGTTCCGTGGGCGACGAAATGAATGTAGGAAAACCGATCTGGATTGCTGCCCAGATAAGCTTGCGGAGTCGCTTGCCCTCGGGTGAGGACTTGCTCCTGCTGCGCCGGAAAATGTTTAGCAACGCTTTCCATCTGAACGGCAGCCTTCGGGACCTCGGGATATTTATCGTTGGGGGCGACACTGTTGCCAACCAGAAGCAGGCTCCGGTTGTGTTTTTGCCCCACTCCGTGCGAAGCGTCCAGAACTCGCAACGAACTGGTATCCGCGACGCTTACATCTTCAATCCAGTAGTGCAGCTTCGGTGCTGGGACCAGTAGAGTTTCAAAGTTCAGATTGTTCAGACTGCCATCCGGAATGATGAACACCTTGGAATCCTTAGGTAGCAAGGACTGTGCCGGCGCAATCAGCATGTCATAGAGTAAGCGGCCATCGGAGTCGCCAGAGTCGAGAACATTGACCGGCCCCGTCACGGCTTTGCGGTAGCGTTGCACGGCAGCTTCGATCTCGGAAGAGGGGGGGAGGGAAAACAAAGCGGTCTTCTGCGGTGTGATGGTCCACAGGAAGGATTGCTTCTCACCCATCCAATAAAAAAGTAGCGCGCCTTTGGCTCGCCGCGCGATTTGCTGGGGATTTAAAAGTGGAGGTCCGAGGGAAGGTCCATTTGTCAGCGAATCCAGTCCCTCGGCCAGGGAACGGGCCCGACTGTAGTCGGCCCAGCGCAAGGCCTCGTCGGTTTTTCCACGCTCTACCAGAAAATGAATGTAATCGTCGTAGACGCGGGAGGCATTGGCGAGAAAAGAAAGTTGGAGCTCGCCGTGACTCACTGCATCGCGAGCTCCTTCGAATGTAGCGAGGGCGGCGCGATATTCGTGATCGGCGGAATTGGACTGCTTCTCGTCCTGGTAGAGCCGGGCCAAGGCATGCTGGGCCTCCCACTTCAGAAAAACAGGAGAAGCCGGGTCGCGCTCGACCGCGCGAAAGTTACTCTCGGCCTGTGCGACATTTCCGCTGCGAGCCGCCAGTTGGCCTTGCACTAGAGTCGGATAAAGCTCATCGGCATGGTTCCCGCTTTCCTGAGCAATCTCCAGAGCTCGCTGCGCGTACTGGCTTGCATTTGCTAAATCGCCGGTCTGCAAAGCCAGCCGTGCCCGCACACGGAGCGCATTGAGGATGTGGGCTTTGCTCTTTTCTGCGGTTGCCAGATCGAGTGCGCGTTGGAACGATTGCTCAGCCCGGTCGAAGCTGCGGGCGTCCATGTAGATATATCCGATGTTGGTGAGGGCATTTTCCTGATCGTACACATCTCCGAGCTGGCCGGCGTGCTTTTCGGCTTCGAGCATCAGGTGCAAAGCTCTTTCGGAATCCCCTAGCCGATAGTAGGCCCAACCCAGATTTTCCTGAGCCGCCAGGGCGTCATCCCCGGCTTCCAAAGCTGTGGAAGCCAGATAAGCAGCGTTGGAACGATCGATGGCTTCGTCAAAATGGCCCTCCTGGACCAGCACTCCCCCCAGATTCACCAGCGAGGTTGTTTCCAGGAAGTGATCACCTCGGGCTTTCGCGAAAGATAGCGCCAACTCAAGGTAGCGCTGGGCCTCCGAGAACTGATTTTGCCCAAGGGCAAAGATTCCGCGTCCTTGAAAGGCTTCGCCGCAGCTGGCGGCCTCTGGAGGATTGCAAAGCCGTTCCGCCTGATCAAATTCATCTTTTGCGGTTGCCAGATCAAGCTGCCGGGCGTGGGCAATGCCTCGTAGAGTCTGGATGGAAATGACGGTTTCGGTTGGCGCTGTGCTGAGATTTTCTGAATCGAGCAGAGTGAGCACTTCCGAGTATTGGCCGCGCCACAGAAGAGATTCGGCTTCGAGTAGTTTGAACTTCCAGGCCCACTCGGAGTTTAAGCGCGAAAATCGGCGGTAGCCTTCCTGGGCTTCCTGCTGGCTGTGAATCAGATCGCCGCGCTGAAAGGTGCGCCGCGCATGCTCAAAGAAAGCCTGCGGATTGCCGGCACGGCCACAAGACAATCCGCAAGCCAGGAACAGAGCGACCAGCGAAACGGCTATGGCCTGGTGGTGCCGTTGGACTTGGACTGGCCGACGACCACGGTCCCGCCGCCGATACAGCCGAGATGCATGTTCATCATGTTCAGAGTGAAATAGTTGCTGTCGGGCGTTTCGCTCGCAGAAATATTCTGCGATTTCTCGAAAAAGGTATCGTGGCTGGCTTCCGTGCCCACTTCGACTTCGGCCAAGGATACGGTTCCAAAATCCGGAATGAAAATTACGTTTCCGAATATCCTGACCCCGGGGATCGGAATCGGCCCGATGCTTTTGATCAGTGAGCATTGCAGCTTAGAATAGCCGTTCTGCTTGGTTTGTCCATCAGCACGGCTCTTCAGATCGTTGATGTAGGCGACCTCGGCTTTGTACTTCTTCCCCATATCCTGGGGAAGGTCTTTGGCTCCGGTAATCTCATCCAATTGAAGTTGGACACGATCGAGGAAGGCGAGGTCTGCCAGATAGGGCTGGTCATCCTTCGGCGTGTCGCCACAAATTCCGAGATTGAGTTGGACGTCTACAGGGTATCCAGCGATCCGCAAGTTTTCGAAGCGAGTCCCCAGAAAGGTCACTTTGGGTACGTGGCCGGGTTTTTGGCCTTGCACATCCGAATGCTCGGTGGAAATCTGCGCCACCACCCGGTCCGCGGTAATGACTTCGAATACGTTCAGGCCTTCAATGACCGACGTTGACAGCGTGACCCAGCCGGAATGATCCCTGCCCCAAAGATCCTTTTTGTTTTTGAGTTGGCTGCCGGAAACGCTGGTGTGGCCCGATTTGAAAGAAACCAGGCCTTCCACGCTGGTTCCTTCCACCGTTTGGGTGATGTGGTCAGCGCGCCGGTTGTTCAACGCAACCCGAGCGTAGGTCTCGAGCGGCTGATCGACAGGGTGTTTCAAATTGCCACTGAGGACGTGGGCTTCGGCGTGATACACGTGGTACCGTTTTTCCGGTTCGAGTTCCGAGCCCACAGGTGATTTCGGATTTGCAGCCATGTTGTTAGTCCTCCCGCTTGATCTCAGTTCTGGATTTGTAATTCAAATGAGGCCCGGCCGGCTTCCATACTCTTGCCCTCAGCAGTAATGCCGTGGACGGCCAAAATATAAGTGCCCGCTTTTCGTTGCGCTCCCGGTATTTGCACGGGCCACTGATCTTGCGTGGATGCCGGAATGCTAAGAGAGTATTCGCGCTCGCCGTCTGAATTATATAAGTCGGCGGTGTAGTGGGAATAGCCGCTATCGGGCGGGATCCGCACAAAAAGCAGGAAGCTTTGGCCAGGATGCACGGCAATCACCGGCCCCTCGGATCCATAGGTGCCAACGTTTACCTGCGCCCATGGCAAAAGCCGCGGGCTATTCACGGCCTTCCGCAGTTGGGGAAGGCTGACCAGGTTTTGATACCCAACCACCGCCAGCAACACGGCCAGCACTGGGACCCCAAACGCCGGACGCATCCAGGCAAACCATCCTGGTTTGACCGGGGCTAGCGAACCGGTCGGGAACCGCTTAGGGCCTCTCCGCCAACAGGGTTTTGCCCTGCTCAACGAACAAAGCGCCGGCATGCACATCGAGCGCACAATCCGGGCAGTCGAAAAAATGCCCTTCAAATGCATCCCGGACCTCGGGATCAAGTTCGTCCAGCAGGTATCTTTCCGTCATTTTTTGACGAACCACCAAATCGTGGTCCATGGGTTGAACGCTCCTCGCGAATAGTGAGTCCCCGCGCCGCATTTCACGTCTAGCAGGCCGGCGTAAACTCTGGCTTACTATCTCCATTATTTTTTAGATACAACGACTTAAAAGACTGCTTGGCCCGGTGCAGCAGCACTCGCAAATAATCCCGATCCACACCAAACTCACGGCAAACTTCGTCTTTATCACGTTCCTCGAGAAAAACCTCGCGCAGCACCCTCCGATCACGTTCAGGAAGCCCCTCCAGGACTTCGCGAACTTTCTCTTCGGTTTGTTTGGCAGAGAGAATCGCGAATGGGCCCGGCCCCTTGGACGGGAATTCGGTTTGGTCCTCGTCATCGTCCAGTGAGCTGTGGCGGATATCTCCTCGATAGTGCTCATTTAATACATAGTTACACGTGGTGTTCACGTAGGAGCCCACGCACTCTGGTTTCAGTATCCGGCCTTCGCGCAGAGCTACAAAAAAGCGGGCGAAAGTCTCCTGCCGAATGTCCTCAATGGCTTCGGGCGACTTCAGTCGGGAGCGTAGCTTGATCTGGATCAGCTGAGTGAAATACCCGCAGAAGTGCTCTTGAACGCTGGAGTCTCCGGCCCGCAGACGATCGAGGTACGCTTGGTCAAAGGATTGAAATTGCAAGGACCTGCCCCGAAATGGCAAACAGTGTAGCACCTGGGCGGGCGAACCGCGTCGATTTTCGAGACTGATTGTGGCTACAGGCGGGCGTTTCAGAGTACTGCATCTGCTGCGGGTGTAAATGGCGGCCGGGATGGAGCGAGCGGTACTCACGGGACTGGGAAACTCCTATGAAATTATAGGGATGGAGATGTTTTCGTAATGAAGCAAGCATCTAAAAGCGCCGGAGTCTCCTCCCCAGGGACCCCGGCGCTTAAGGGAAACCCAGCATGTGTTTGCAGGCTGGGTTTCCTAAACTGTGGTGACATCGCGCTTTTGTGCGACATTGTCCACTTATGGGGATAGTGCAGGGAACCGCTGGATCGTTTCATTGAATTTTCGACGTGCCGCTACCCGCTCGGGCCGGGTGTGGAAATTGGCGCGACAATGCGGCGTTCGCTAGCCGCACATCTTCGAAGGCTAGTCTCTATCTCGTTCAGCTACTGCGCTGGAACTACCGGCAAATCAATAAAACTGGCGGCAGTGCCTGTGTGATAAATCCGCTGGGTGGCTTTTATATAGTCGTCCGGCTTGGCGAAGAAAATGTTTGGCACGAACGTTTGCGGATTGCGGTCATAGAGCGGAAACAATGTGGACTGCACTTGCACCATGATTCTGTGTCCGGGCAGGAACACGTGGTCCGCGTTTGGCAGGGTGAACTTGTAGGTCAGCGGGGTATTCGCCGCAATCGGTTTCGCAGTCTCGAAGTTTTCGCGATAGCGTCCCCGGAAGATATCAATGGCGATACCCAGTTCGTAACCACCCATTTCCGGCTGGCTCGGCACTTCATCGGGATAGACGTCAATCAACTTGACTGCCCAGTCGCTGTCCGTGCCGCTGGTGGAGGCGACGAGGTTGACGACCGGTGCACCGGCAATATGCACGGGTTCGGTCAGTTCCGGCGTGACATAGGACAGCACATCGGGGCGGCCGTCGACGAAGCGTTGATCGGTGACCAGCCAGCGCGTCCATGCCGGGTGATCTGCGAAGACCACGGGACGCGGCAAATACGGTACCGGCTTGGCTGGATCGGAAACGTACTCGTCAAATGCAGCCCCGCCTTTACTATCCGCAGGTGCCGTGAAGGACAAGCCAAAACCCGCCGTCAGATAGAGCGGTTTGGATTTCACCGCGCACCCGGTTTCGCAGGCCAGCGGCCACGACTTCAGGCGGTCCCAATGGTTCTCGCCGGTGTTATAGATGAGCACGGGAGGAGTGTCAGCCGGGGGCGCGCCGTCTTTCAGATACTGATCGAAGAACGGCTTCAGCACGTCACGACGAAATTGCAGAGCAGTATCGCCGTTCAATTTCAGTGGCCCCATCGAAGACGCCTCGTAGTTGACGCCACTATGCCGCCATGGACCCATCACCAGGAAATTCATGTTATTCGCGGTGTCTTTGGGTTCTATCGCCTGATAACAGTGATTGGCGCCCCACATATCTTCCTGGTCCCATAATCCCTGGATCCACATAGTCGGGACTTTTAATGGCTGCTCCGCCATGACCTTATCGAGAGCCTGTTCCTGCCAGAATGCATCGTAGGCGGGATGCTCGTTGGTTTTGCGCCACCAGCCCAGTTGATCGAGGCCGGCGGCTTTTGCAAAGTCTCCAGCCGAACCGGCGCGAAGGAAATTTTCGTAATCGTCATAACCCTGGCGTGGAATATTCTTGCCTTCGTCTTTCACCGTAGTCTGATCGGTGTAGTAGTCGAAGTTGGTCTGCCGGAAAGCTCCGAAATGAAACCAGTCGTCGCCCATCCAACCATCGACCATAGGGCTCATGGGTGCGGCGACCTTCAATGCCGGATGCGGATTGACCAAAGCCATGACCACGGTGAAGCCTTCATACGAACTCCCCAGCATGCCCACCTTGCCGTTGGATTCGGGAACATTCTTGACCAGCCAGTCGATGGTGTCGTAAGCGTCGGTGGAGTGGTCGGTTTTGGTTGAATTCAGCGGGCCCATCAGAGGGCGAGTCATCAGATAGTCGCCTTCCGAGCCATATTTGCCGCGGACGTCCTGGAAAACACGGATGTAGCCATCGGATACAAACACTTCGTCGCCCTGAGGCAGAGTCGCCAGCATGTCCGGTGAGAAGGTGCGCTCGGTACGTTTCGCCGCGTTGTAGGGCGTGCGAGTGAGAATGATGGGCGCGTGCTTCGCTCCACGCGGAACCACAATGACCGTGTACAACTTGACGCCGTCGCGCATGGGAATCATGACCACGCGCTTCACGTAGTCGTAGGACGCGGTGGGAGCTTCATATTTCGAAGGAATGTCTGGGGCGAGCGGCGAGGTCTGCGCATGGATCACGGGCGAAAATGCCACAAGAGCCATGGTAATTAACGAATACCGGAATGATGAACCCCAGATCATGCAATTTCCTCCGAATCGAATGAAATAGCGCAAAACCAAACTCGTCTTGTGGCAGCAGGGGTTTCATTGTAGCGGATAGTGGAAGATTTTGAAGGGCCCCAGCGCCCCGGAGTTTTGATGGGTGGCTGTTGATAAACGTAATTTACTGCGAGATCCGTCCACCCTGGAAGAATCTCCTTTACTTGCTGGTTCGATCCTTTAGCATCTCTTGCAGAAAAGCGATCGGAGCTTTATGGATGTGTACTTGATCGACGGGACTTATGAATTGTTTCGTTACTTTTTTGCCGTGCCCGCTGCGACAGATGTGAACGGTCAGGAAATCGGCGCAGTTCGAGGGGTTCTGACTTCCGTTTTATCCATGATCGAGCGTGGCGCAACTCACCTGGGGGTAGCAACCGATCACGTCGTGGAGTCGTTTCGGAACGATCTGTATCCTGGATATAAAACCAGCGAAGGCGTACCGCCGGAGTTGCTCTCGCAGTTCCCCATTCTGGAGGAAGCGCTGGAAGCCATGGGAGTGGTGGTATGGCCGATGGTCTACTACGAGGCGGACGATGCACTCGCTTCTGCTGCGGCGAATGCCGCCAGAAATGACCGAGTGGGGCGGGTGTTCATCTGTACACCGGACAAGGATCTGAGCCAGTGTGTTGTCGATACCCGAGTCGTCCAACTGGACCGCAGACGCGATATCTTGCGCGATGAAGCCGGCGTTGTGGCCAAGTTCGGAGTGAAGCCAAAATCGATTCCCGATTACCTGGCCGTGGTCGGAGACAGTGCGGACGGTTTCCCAGGGGTGGCGGGATGGGGGCAAAAAGCCGCGGCCCTCACCTTATCTCAATACCCGCACCTGGAAGATATTCCGAAGGACTGGCGAGCATGGGATCCATCCATAAAGAGGGCTCGCGTGCTGTCCGAATCGCTATTCAACGCCTGGAACGACGCGCTGTTGTTTCGCACTCTTGCAACTCTGCGGCTGGACGTACCCGTCTTCGATACGGTGGATGATCTTCGTTGGAAGGGACCGCGTCGCAACTTCGAGGAACACTGTCAGCGTATGAAAGCACCCGAGCTGCTGCGCCGCGTTACCCAGCAAAATCGATGAGAGCATGCGACAGTAATCCGAGTGACTCACATGCCTAATCATTTCGTCCTGGAAATCTGTGTGGAATCGGTTGCCCGCGCCCTGGCGGCTGAACGGGGTGGCGCTCACCGTATTGAGCTTTGCAGTGACTTGGCATCCGGCGGGATCACTCCCAGCACAGGCTTGATGAAAGTTATTCGCAAACGAATAGGCCTGCCTGTTTTCGTGCTCATCCGTCCCCGGCGCGGCGATTTTGTCTACTCCAAAACTGAATTCGAAATCATGTCTGAAGATATCCAGACCGCTAAGAAACTCGGCATGGATGGAATTGTTCTTGGCCTGCTGAATGCCAGGGGCGAAGTGGATGTTGCGCGCACAAGAAAATTAGTCGAACTGGCTCATCCGCTTCCAGTGACCTTTCACCATGCTTTTGATGTCTCCCGCGATTTGCAGTGCTCGCTTGAGGCAGTCATAAAGACCGGGGCAAAGCGCATCCTGACTTCTGGCGGGAGACCTTGCGCCTCCGACAATCTTTCCGGTCTGGCGCGGCTCGTGACTTCGTCCAGCGGTCGGATCACGATCATGCCGGGAGGGGGGATCAACGCTCGCAATGTCACTCGCATTTCGTGCCAGACTTTGGCTCGCGAAATACATACGTCTTTGGGCACATCGCTGGCAGCGTCCCATGGACAAGATTACCGCGCAGGCGGGGACGATTACAAAGAGCAGTTGATGTCATTCCAGAAGAAAGTCAAGGAGCTGGTGGGTCTTCTTGCCACTGTAGGAGCGAAGTAACGTTCTGGTCGGCAGAAAGATAAGTTCGGTGAAATACAATTCCTGCCCAGTCTCAACTGGACGAACCAGCAACAAATTCCGGTATACTAGTTGGGCATGCCCGTGCTCAAAGACATTGCCGCTATCGCCAAGGGGATGAGCATCACCTTCATGGAGATGTTCCAGCCCACCCAGGTAGAAAACTATCCCGACGGAAAAGGGCCGCTCAAGGGCGCCAAGTTCCAGGAGCGTTTTCGCGGTGCGCACGTTTTGCAACGGGATGAGAACGGGCTGGAAAAGTGTGTAGCCTGCTTCCTATGCTCGGCCAATTGTCCTTCGAACTGCATTTACATCGAGGCTGCCGAGAACACAGACGAAAAGCGGGTCAGCGGTGCCGAGCGGTATGCCAAGGTCTACAACATCGACTACAACCGCTGCATTTTTTGCGGGTATTGCGTGGAAGCTTGCCCCACAGACGCGATCACGCACGGCCACGGATTCGAACTGGCCTCATTCAACGCCAGCAACCTGATCTACCGCAAAGAGCAGATGCTGGCACCCGTGCCGGCACATATGGGAGCGAACGCGGTATTCAATCAGGCCGATGCGGATACAGGGACGGCTTCACTGCCAGTTCCGGGCGTCTAGAAGACAGTCGTTGGCCGGTCGTCGTTGGTCGTTGGCTAAACCCCAGAGGCAAAATCCTCGAAGTATGCCTTCGCAATAAAACCCTTGTCATCCTGAGCGTAGTGACTGATTCGCGCAGCGAATCGGGCATGGAGTCGAAGGACCCCTGCGTTCGCCACTAACTTGGGAGCACATCACGCTAAAGCACGACTTTGGGTTTGCGGCGAACGCAGGGATCCTTCGTTGGGAGTCGCCGGCTTCGCCGGGGACTCCGCCGCCTCAGGATGACAAGGGGTTTTGGATTTTGGTTTTGGCAACGACGAATGACCAACGACCAACGACGGTTTCCCCGCTATTCCGCCGGATCGTAGTTCAGGTTTTGCCCCAGCCATCGTTCGACTTCTGTCACGCTCAACCCCTTGCGTTCGCTGTAGTCCGCGACCTGATCGCGGTCGATTTTGCCGAGGCTGAAATATCGCGATTCGGGATGGGCGAAGTAGAGGCCGCTCACGCTTGATCCCGGCCACATGGCAAAAGACTCAGTGATCAACATTCCGGTGTTTGCCTGTACATCGAGCAGTTGCCAGAGCGGGCCTTTCTCGGTGTGGTCCGGACAGGCGGGATAGCCCGCGGCGGGCCTGATCCCGCGATATTTTTCGTGAATGAGATCTTCAATGGCTCAGGTCTTCATTCGCAACCGTATCCCCATTCGCACCGCACACGCTTGTGCAGGCATTCGGCGAAAGCTTCCGCCAGACGATCGGCGAGGGCCTCGGCCATGATGGCGTTGTAGTCGTCATTCTCGGCCCGGTAGCGGTCGCATAGCTCTTTCAATCCGATCCCGCTGGTGACCGCGAAAGCTCCGATGTGATCGGACAGCCCGGTTTCTTTGGGCGCGATGAAGTCGGAGAGCGACCGGCAAGGCTCGCTGCCTTCTTTGTTGGATTGCTGGCGGAGGAAGTGGAATCGTTCGAGTACTTTTCCGCGCGAGGCGTCTGTGTACAGTTCGACATCATCGCCTACGGCGTTCGCGGGAAAGAATCCGTAAACGCCGCGCGCCGTGATCTGGTTCTTTGCAATCATGATATCGAGCAGAGCATTGGCGTCGGTGAAGATCTGGCGCGCCTGCTCGCCGTGCGCCTCGTGCTCAAAAATGCGAGGGTAAACGCCTTTCAATCCCCAGGCGTGGAAAATTGGCGACCAGTCAATGAACTCGCGCAGCGTGGCCAGAGGAAAATTGTCCAGCACGCGCACGCCGGTGAACGCGGGTACGGGCAAGTCTTCGGCACGCCACATAATCGGAGTGCGCCGGGAGCGGGCAGTCTCCAGCGAAACGACTTGCAGACGCGGCGCGGCGTGGGCTTTGCGCAGCGCCTCGTAGTCGGCGCGATGCTGCACCACAAATGCTGATTTGCCTTCGTCACTCAGAAGGCTGGTTGTTACCGGTACGGCGCGGCTGGCGTCCAGAATGTGGACAACCGGCTCGCTATAGTGCGGCGCAATCTTGACGGCCGTGTGCCTGCGGCTGGTGGTGGCGCCGCCGATGAGCAGCGGCAACTTGAAACCTTGACGTTCCATCTCGCGGGCCACATGTACCATTTCATCGAGAGACGGCGTGATGAGGCCGCTCAGTCCGATCAAGTCCACCTTATCCGCTTTGGCGCGTTCGAGGATCTTTTCGCAGGAGACCATCACTCCCATGTCGATCACTTCGTAGTTGTTGCAGGCGAGAACGACGCCGACGATATTCTTGCCAATATCGTGAACATCGCCCTTGACCGTGGCCAGCAGGATTTTTCCTTGTGCCTTGACTACTTGGCCGGCCGCAGCCGAAGCAGCCTTCTCGGCTTCCATGAATGGGGTCAGGTGCGCGACTGCTTTCTTCATTACTCGCGCAGACTTAACTACCTGGGGCAAAAACATTTTGCCCGATCCAAACAGATCGCCGACCACACTCATGCCGGCCATCAGGGGGCCTTCAATGACCAATAGCGGACGGCCCAGCTTGACTCTTGCTTCCTCGGCATCGATTTCGATGTAAGTGTCAATTCCTTTAACCAGTGCGTGAGAAAGACGCTCTTCGACGGTGCCGTGACGCCATTCTTCGGCTTTCTTTTCGCTGACGACCTTGCCAACATGCTTCAGCTTTTCGCCATACTCAACCAGTTGCTCGGTTGCCTCGGGACGGCGGTTTAGCAGTACATCTTCAACCATTACTTTAAGTTCGGGATCGATCTCTTCGTATACCTCGAGCATGCCGGCATTCACGATGCCCATGTCCATCCCGGCGGCGATGGCGTGATAAAGAAATGCGGAGTGCATGGCCTCACGAACCTTGTCGTTGCCGCGAAAACTGAACGAGACGTTGGAGACGCCGCCGCTCACCTTGGCGTGGGGCAGGTTGGCCTTGATCCAGCGCGTGGCGTTGAAGTAGTCCACCGCATAATTGTTGTGCTCCTCCATGCCGGTGGCGACGGTGAGAATGTTCGGATCGAAGATGATGTCTTCGGGAGGGAATCCGACTTCGTCCACCAGAATGCGGTAGGCGCGCTCGCATATTCGGATTTTGTCTTCGTAGGTTGCGGCTTGGCCTTGTTCGTCAAAGGCCATCACCACGGCCGCCGCGCCATATTTCAGAACTTTGGCCGCGTTCTGGCGAAACTTTTCCTCGCCTTCTTTCAGCGAAATCGAATTCACGATGCTCTTGCCCTGCAGACACTTCAGGCCTGCCTCGATGACCTCCCATTTCGAGGAGTCCACCATAAAGGGTACCTTGGCGACTTCGGGCTCGCTGCCCAGCAACTGTAGGAAACGCGTCATGGCCACGACACCGTCAATCATGCCTTCGTCCATGCAGATGTCGAGGACATTGGCGCCGTTCTCGACTTGCTGCCGGGCTACGCTGACCGCTTCTTCGTATTTTCCTGCCTTGACGAGTTTTGCGAACTTGGGCGAACCGGCCACGTTGGTGCGCTCGCCGATCATGATGAAGACGCCGGCCTGCTGGGTGAAGGGCTGCGATCCGGAGAGGCGAAGCGGTTTTGCCGTCTCTTTAACCTCGGAGGCCTCAGCAACGCTTGTGTTCTCGGACTCGCTCAAGCTTTGCTCTCGATCTGGTGGGCGAAGGACTCGTCGGCGTGTATCGGCCCCCATTTTCGCGGGGGCGCTCCGTCGAGCGCTTTCGCGATGGCCGCAATGTGCTCGGGAGTGTTGCCGCAACAACCGCCAGCAATATTGATCAGCCCCCCGTGAGCAAAGTCGCCGAGATAACGGGCCATGTCGGCAGGCCCGAGATCGAATCCGGTTTCGGAGAGTGGATTCGGTAAACCGGCGTTGGGGTAGCAGGAAATCGCCACGTCCGCCTTTACGGACAGCTCTTCCAGAAACGGATACATGAGGTCGGGACCGAGAGAGCAGTTGAGCCCGACCGACAGTGGCTTTACATGCTGCACCGCATTCCAAAATGCCTCAGTCGTCTGAGCGGAGATCAGTGTCTCGCCGCCGCGGCCCACTGCAGCGGAGATCATCACCGGCAACTCCTTGCCGTTCTCGTCTTCATCAAACACTTCGCGAATGGCGACCAGCGCCGCTTTAGCGTTGAGCGAATCAAAGATGGTTTCGACCAGCAGCAGGTCTACGCCGCCCGCGATGAGGGCGCGCACCTGATGGGCGTAGGCGTCTTTTACCTGATCGAAGGTGACCACGCGGAAACCGGCATCATCGGCATCGGGCGAGTTTGAAAGCGATACAGTCAGCGGCCCAATCGCTCCGGCCACGAACCGTTGACGCGAGGTGGCAGTCCCGACACGATCAGCCCATTCCCGGCACTGCCGCGCCGATTGCTCATTGATGTCCCACGCCAAGTCCTTGAGGAACGGATCCTCGATGACCTTCTGATAGAACGCAGGATCTTTTCGGCCGCCGTGCTCGCGAGGATCGTCCACAAAAAATTCACTCTGGGTGATACTGGTGGCGCCGAAGGTGTTGGTCTCGATGATATCCGCCCCCGCCTCGAGAAATCGGCGATGGATGTCGCCGATCATTTCTGGTTTCGTCAACGAGAAGAGGTCGCCGTTGTTCAGCAGGCTTTTCGTCGAGTCCTTGAAGCGCTCGCCTCGGATATCCGCTTCCGTCATCCCATAGGTACGGATCGTCGTGCCCATCGCACCGTCAATGATGGCGATGCGACTGGCGAGGATCTTTTCCAGCGGATGTGGGTAAGGTCTTTTCATTTCTATCGGTTGCCTTCGCCGGCTTCGACTTATCCTTGATTTTCCAGTTTCCGTGTCAAAGTACGTCTTCTTTAGATTATAGCGATTAGTAAAAGCTCCAACTGCTGCCAGGTGGGATCACGCATGTAATTGATATGGGTTGAAGTGCTTTGAGTCTGAAAGTGCCTTTCAGAGAGGACTTTACGAGGGGCATGGTATGCTTTGTGCTGCTTTGTAATGTTGCACCAGAAGGAGACTGCCATGTCCAAGAAAATGAACGATCAGGAGTTTTTTCGAGCCAACCAGTAAACGCCGCCGAGGGTTCCCCTCAGAGACTAAAGTCCGTCGCGGCTTTCCGAGTGGTTCACGGCGACAAGGAATTGTTAGAGAAACTCGGAAGGAACGACCTCTGTCCTTGCGGTTCGGGACGTAAATTTCAAGAAATGTTGTTTAGGAAGCGGGCGCTTTGACGGAGTGCTACGCGACTACTATTTCCGCTAGACACCAAGAGGGGCGCTTAGGCGTCCCTCTTTTTAATGTCCATCACCCTTCCCAGGGATTGAAAAATGTCACGCCTGTGCCAGTGAGGTGCTTGGTATCCCGAGTGACCAATGTCAGGTCGTGATGGACAGCGGTGGCGGCGAGCAGGCCGTCGATGACTGGCAAAGGTGATTTCCTGGCCGCAGCGGTTCCGGTGAGCCGTCCCCAGCGGTCGGCGATAGCGAGATCAATCGGCAAAATGCGGTCACTAAAGCGAAGCACGAGTTCGCGATCGAGCCAGGTTTCCAGCTTGACCCGTCGTGCGGCATCCGGCAGGGAAGCGATTCCCCGTCGAATTTCGCCCAGGGTCAAAACGCTCAGGTAGAGTAGCTCCTCGTCGGTAGCATCAATCCATTTCGTAACATTCGGGTTGGGTTTTGGCTTCACCAACTCCGATATCACATTGGTATCGAGCAGGAACCCGCTCATAGGTCAATCTTCCGCCCGTAATCGGGTTTGCGCTCCAGATCGATGTCACTATTCACCAAGGGAGATTGGGCGAAGAACTTTACTAAGTTGCGAGGTTGACGTGCGCGTTCATGGAGCCGCTCGAATTCCTCGGCCGGCAGCACCACGACTGCCTCCTTACCCTGGCGCGTTACGTACTGCGGTCCCTCGGAGCGGGCACGGCGGAAGAGTTCGCTGAACTGGGCTTTTGCCGTTTGAAGCTGCCAGAGGCGTCGCGTATCGGATTTGGGTTTATTCATAAAACTGACCAGTCTGACTAGTTTTATGGTAACTCCTTTTGATATCGATGGCAAGATCAAAAAAGCCCTGCCCTCCCGGCAAAACTGCGGGAAGGACGGGGCACCCGCTTGTAAATGGGCACAAGCTGCATCTAACCAGTTTCGGAGTCGTCCCAGATTCCGGAAAATTCCATGAAAAGGAACCCTAACGGAACATGAGGAACGGCTGGCTACTGGTGATGTTGCTGTGCTGCCTGCCCGCTTTCGCGGACAAGAATCGGCGGGAAGCGGAAAAGTTGGTGAGTGGAATACAGGACTCTTTTAACCGGATGGGGCTGGTGCAGCAGAGTTCCGCCGGACGCCGCGACGACATGAACTGCACCGTGCAGTGGACCGAGAACATCCTTGTGACCGACACACTGGGCTGTAAGGTCACGCTCCAGCAGACCGGGAGCAATGTGCAGACCTGCGTAAAAGATGGAACCAACGAGAAGTTGATTGTGTCGAATGAATGGGAAAACAAAA
This sequence comes from Terriglobia bacterium, assembly GCA_963723765.1. Classification (GTDB taxonomy): domain Bacteria; phylum Acidobacteriota; class Terriglobia; order Terriglobales; family Acidobacteriaceae; genus DATBAX01. The sequence goes on from CAVRSD010000003.1 coordinate 591,612, forward strand.
TCCATTTTGATCTCGGGACTTTGAATAGTTCCGCCGTAGTGCTTAAGGAGAGGAAGAACGAGACGCTGAATGATTTTCCGAGCACAACTGCGGGAAAGATTTATGAACTGTCCTTTACTACCAAGCGGCAAGAGGGTGCAATTTCGTGGTCGTCAAGACTGAAATATGTCAACCGGAACTCCAAGAGCTTTGAAAGCGGAGATGTCAGGACGGACCATCAAGAGGGTGTATGGAACCGGTTTGCGTTTATAGTGCGCGATGAAGCTCAGGGCCACCATATAGGGCAGGCATTCTCGCAGGCGATGGACCTATGTTCGAGCCAAAAAAAGTAGCTGGGTGGTTTTTTCCCGATCAACATTTTAGCGCGTAGCTGGGGTCAAGGCAGCGGCCGGCCAGCGATTGCGTTCACTCGGCGAATCCAAACGGATTTGCAACAACCGTTCGCGAGCCAGGGTCTCTTCGAGTATTCCGGATTTTGTGGCGAGGGCTTCTTGCATTTCGAGAATCCGGCGTCCCAACCTTACTCGTGCGCGCAATTCTTCGGCTTGAAATGGTTTGGTAACGTAATCGTCGGCCCCGGAGCGAAGTCCGGCAAGAATGTCGGCCGCACTATTTCTTGCGGTCAATAGAATCACGTAAATGCCGGCAGTGGAAGGATTGGCGCGCAGTTCGCGGCATACTTGAGGGCCGGTCAATCCCGGCATCACCCAGTCGAGAAGGGCCAGCGTGGGGTGGTCTTCCCGTTGTAAAAGAGTCGAGGCGATTCGGCCATCTTCCGCGGTAATGATTTCAAATTCTGCGGACAGCAAGTGCTGGAGCGCCCGGCGAAATAGTGCGTCGTCCTCGGCGATGAGTATTTTCACAGGTCCTCCTTCAAATTGCTAGTTATTCAGGGCAGCGTCCGGAGCGGAGAGCTGAAAACGCAACAGCGCTGCTATTTCGCCAGCCTTCAGGAAATCGGTTTGGGTTGCCGTCACCGCCAGCTTGCGCGCGGTTTCGGACTCTGCCGCAGCCCCAAGGTAGTGCAATCGGTCTTGCAGGGCGTGTGCGATTTTTTGCAGCAAAGTGGGTTTCTGTTCAAGCACGGCGCGATCCATCTGACTGAGCAGCCTGGTTTTTTCTTTCGTGAAGATCGCAATTAACTCGGCAAGAAGATGTGCATCGCCACCGACTCTCTCCAGAGCTCTCATCCGGTCCCACTTGGGCGGAGGTGCACCAAATCGCAGCGAATCCGGATTGGCGAAGGCAAGAAGGGCGATCTGAATTTGGTGGGCACTTGCAGGTTTCTCGATATAACAATCCATTCCGGCTGCGAGGCAACGTTCGCGCTCACTGCTCCGGGCGAGAGTGGTCATGGCAATGATGGGAACATGCTCGTCATCGTCGAATGCGTTTTCCTGGCATCGGATAGCGGCGGTGACAGCGAAACCGTCCATGACAGGCATATCGAGACCCAGAAAAATTAAGTCAAAATGGTCAACGGCAAAGCGAGTTAGCGCTTCTTTGCCATTGTTGGCGAGAACAACGGCCATACCCATCTTTTCCAGTGTGCGAGCCACCAACCTCTGGCTGGGCCTGTCATCTTCGGCGATAAGAATCCTTAATTGGCAGAAGGGGAGTGTCATTCCTTGAAATATCGCCAAGGAGGAAGGAAATCTTTAGGGCAGCGGAAAAAACGGAATGTGAAAAGAATTTCACATTCGATCGACGAATCAGAGAAGACAAGATTAGTAGCACTTAATGTCCATATCTTTCCCAGCCGAGGTGTGGAAAGATACCCTCACTGAGTTGTTTTTTTCCTTTGACCCTTATACCCAGTTCTTGTTTGTAGGAGCGTAATTTGATTTATCCAGCGGGGCGTGTGCGCCGCCGTCAGTCCAGCCGACGCCAGCGCCCCTTTCGACGCATCGCCGTTGTACTGGCGGTCATGATATTGGCGGGTTTGGTCGCGCGGTCTGCCTTTCGCCACAATTCTTCGGAATCTTCTTCATCCAAAATCGGTTTAAGCTCTGGTTGGACATTCACCTCCGCCAGTCAAAATCTGGTTACGCGGACCCAGCAGGCAGTTCCGTCCCAGGTGTTTGGAAGGTCACAGCGGGCGGTTTACCCCTATTCGGTGGTTCCCGGAGGAGTGGTGACTCCGCAGGAATTACGCGAGGCGAGTGATCATGATCGCATTGTAGCCACGCACTATGCAGGGTTCGACTTCCGCAAGGCGCGGGTGATTCAAGTCAAGCACGCGCGATTGGTCTATCTCTCTTACCGGATTGGCGACCAGGTGTTTTGGACCAAGAAAAGAATGAGCCTGCGGGTGGGAGAGAATCTAATTACCGACGGCAAAACCACTGCCCGAACACGTTGCGGGAACCAGGTTTCAGAAGTCCCACATCTGATTACTTCGCCGGCAGAACCAGCGGTAGAGGTACTCGATCAGCAGATTGCAGCCCCAGCCATGCCGGCGGTTCCGTTTGAATCTGCATTGCTACAACCCCCGGGATTTGGAACGGCGGCGCTTCCGCCGACGGGTGGAGGACTCCCGCCAGGATTGACCGCATTTCCTCCGATTGGTGGTGGCGGATGTGCGCCCACACCCGGCTCTCCCTGTCATCCCATAACTCCGCCAACAATTACTCCGCCGCCGGTGAATATGCCGGATCCGGGCGAACCTTCCTTGCTGGGATCGCTCGCTTTGTTTTGGCTGGGTGTAGCGGGGGTTTATTTCCATCGCTGGAAGATGCGATCAAAACCTCGCAATTTCGTTCTCAGGTTGCGTTGAATGCAGTCTCTCCTTTAAGCTCACGAGGCTCAATGCTTTGCCTGGTGTCTTCCTGGAGGAATTTTCAACGTGCGCCGTTTGCTTCTGGTAGCCTGCTGTTTTCTCAACTTTTCTTTCCTGACCAATTTCGCTAAGGCTCAGGCGATCCGGTTGTCAGTGGATCTGACGGATGCGCCACGCAATATTTTTCATGCGGAGCTCACCATTCCGGTGAAGCCGGGAGCAGTCACCCTGGTTTATCCCGAATGGATTCCTGGCAACCACCGTCCTAGTGGGCCGATCGCAAACCTGACCGGACTGGTGATGAAAGCCGGTGGCCAGACTTTGCCTTGGGAACGGGATTCCTTGGATATGTACGCGTTCCATGTCATCGTGCCAGCGGGCGTGAGTGAACTGGAAGTTTCTCTCGATGACATTACTTCGAGCGGAAGCGCGGGAGCGAGCGGAGGTGCGGCTTCTGCCCATGTGCTGGATTTGAATTGGAACCAGGTAGTGCTTTATCCACAAGGAGCGAGTTCGGATGAGGTGCAGGTGGTTCCGTCGGTGCATTTGCCGATGGGATGGATGTTTGGCACCGCGCTTTCGGTTGCCAAAACATCAAAAGACCAAGTGGAGTTTCAGTCCGTCTCACTGACTACGCTTGTGGATTCCCCTTTAATCGCCGGAGATCACTACCGGCAAGTCGAACTGACAAAACCGGGGGAAACTCCAGTACATGTCATGGATATCGTTAGCGAGAGCGATGCCGGACTGGCCATGACACCGCAGGATCTGGTTGCCTACAAGAAACTTGTTGCCGAGTCCGGCGCTTTGTTTGGAGCGCGGCATTACACGCAATATCACTTTTTGTACACGCTCAGCGACGAAGTAGGACACCACGGCCTGGAGCATCATGAATCGAACGACAGTGCGTCGGCAGAACGCACGCTTATCGATGACGACGAGCATTTGCTCGATGCCGACCTGCTGCCGCATGAGTTTGTACATTCCTGGAACGGCAAGTACCGGCGTCCGGCGGGATTGGCGACCCGCAATTATCAGGATCCGATGATTGGGGATCTGCTGTGGGTGTATGAGGGACTGACGGAATATCTGGGCACTGTTCTGGCGGCGCGTTCGGGACTTTGGTCGCCGGAACAATATCGCGAAGCTCTGGCGGAAACTGCGGCCAGCCTGGACCATCGGGCGGGGCGGACCTGGCGTCCTTTGGAAGATACGGCGCGATCCGTGCAGATTCTACGGATAGGCGGGCCGGGGTGGGGAAACTGGCGTCGCGGGCTTGACTACTATCCTGAGGGGGAGTTGATCTGGCTGGAAGTGGATACTACGATCCGGCAACAAACTCAGGGCAAAAAATCGCTGGACGATTTCTGCAAGCTTTTTCATGGCGGACAGAGTGGGCCTCCGAAAGTGGTGCCGTACACGTTCGATGATCTGGTGAAAGCATTGAACGAGGTCACGCCGTATGACTGGGCAGCATTGTTGAAAGAGCGAGTGAATTCGACCGCAGCGCACGCTCCGCTGAGCGGACTCGAACGCGGAGGATGGAAGCTGGTATATGACGATAAGCCCAATGCCTTTATCCACGCCGAAGAGAAGCTCGATAAACAAGTGAGCGTCTATTTTTCGTTAGGGTTTGCGACCAAAGATACAGGGGAACTGCTGGATGTGATACCGGGCTCGCCGGCTTATGTTGCGGGAATTGGTCCCGGAATGAAACTGGTTGCAGTCAATGGTCGGCATTGGTCGAAAAGAGTGTTGCGGGATGCCCTCCTGGCCTCGCGAGGAAACGATCAGCCCATCGATTTACTGATGGAAAATGCGCAATTCTTCAAGACTTACTCGATTTCCTACCATGATGGGGAAAAGAATCCCCATTTGGAACGGACGAATGGGCCCGATATTCTGGGTGAAATTCATAAAACCGCTGACAAAATAGTAACGGAGTGAAGGCGCCCGAGTTCTGTTTTGGTATTGCTTTTGGTACTAGAACTGAAGTTTCTAATTGCGATCTGCTAACGCTGCTAGAATCCAAATCAATGCAAGGATTTTCCAAGAGAGCCCCGGTGTCCAGAGCCCTGGTGTGCGCATGGTTTGCCGGCAGCTTGTGTTTTATAGCCAGCAATGCCGCTGCGCAGGTGTCGCGGATTCCAGTGGCGACGGTTCGCACCGTGTCAATCCGTGATGGCGTGAATGGCGTTGGGAAAGATGCCGGCGACGATTTGGAACTCCACATTACTGCCAACCAGACAGTGATTCCGCAAGCCCAGATTGTGATCAGCCCTTACCGGCTGGTGATTGATTTTCCCAATTCCTTGCCCGGCGCCGAGCTGCACAATCTCGCGGTAAATCGCGGCGATGTGAAGGGTATTCGGGTCGGACTGTTTGCCAGGAACCCGCCGGTGACGCGCGTGGTGCTGGATCTCAAGGCGCCGATTGTCTATCAGGTTTCTTCTTCCGGCCAGAACGTGGTCTTCAAATTAAGCTCGGCGACACGCGCCACTGCCATGCCGGATAACACTCCAGTAGCGGCGGTGGTGCCACCGAAGCCTGAGCCGCATGTCGAAGTCGATTTCAAACATGGCTTGATGACTATTCACGCCGACAAAGCCACGCTTGCCGAAGTTCTGGTCGAAGTGCGCCGCAAGACCGGGGCTGACATTCAGATTCCCCCCGGCGCCGATCAGGAGCAGGTATTCACCGATCTGGGACCCGCGCCAGCCCGCGACGTAATGGGGGCCTTGCTGAATGGTTCGCGTTTCAATTTCGTGGTGGTGGGCGCAGATAACGATCCCAATGCGCTGCGCAGCGTGATCCTGAGCGCGAGGACGGGCGGTGTGAACATGCCGGCGGTATCTTCGCCGCAAATAGACGCTACCGCCCAGCAGCCATTCTCTAACGCCGTACAGCCCGATCCGTCGCGACAAGACATGCGTAGACCACCAGAAGGTGTTGAACCGCAAATGCCCGCCGAACAAGAAGATCCCGGCGACACTCCGCCCCCGACCCCGCCTTCGCTGTGATTACAACGTTCTGCTGATTACAAGCAAGAGTCAAAATAGCCGTGGAAGTGTAGTTGTCCTTCAACTTTTATGGAGGGGTGATCAGACGCACTGGGACCGGGGAGACGCCGCCGCCTGAGACGGTATTACCCGTCGGGGCGCGGTGACACCCTGCAACATTCAGAATTCTCGCCTGGAACACACCGTTGGCGTTTGCCTGAATGATTGCCAGCTGAAGGAATCCGACCACAGCGGCACGCTGGTTGCAGAACCTTCCCGGCCGACAAAGGTTAAGTGGCGTTCCTCCGCCAACTCCGTCGTAAAGCGGCACAGTTACTACGGAGTCGCTGCGGCTAATATTCGGGACGCGTTGGAAAGAGGAGTTAGGATTGTTGTTTCCGCCAGTAAATGCAGTCGGCTTGCCAGTTGCAACCACATTTAGCGTATCTTGACCATCGATTGCGCCGACGGTATTTCCATGAATCAGGCATTGAGTGGCTTCGGTGCTCGGTACTTCAACGCTGTCGTTGTTATTGTTATCGACGTCAATCGTCTCGCCCCGACCGAGGAGCTGCCCGCAACTAATCTGATTCTGGCTGGCGCATGCGATATTATCGAAGTAGTCATCCCCTCCGCCGACGTTCGCGCAGGAGGTCGAAGTGGTCGTGCTGGACGACGGACAAACTGGAGCTGTCGTTTCGGGAATGTTCAGAGGGTAATACTGAGTATTGCAGGCCCCAGGAGGGCAAGGGGGGGTACAACCGCCGACACACAAGGTTAGGCCAGAAGCGTTGGGAACTTTGGTGAGCGTAATAGTTTCCCCGATAAATGAGCCATTGTTGGCAATACTACCGTCATTCGGAGCAATCGCGGTGTTGACGAAAGGTGCATATCCTCCACAGTTGGGGTTCGGCGGTGTCGTATTGGAGACATCGCAGTTCGGTATGAACCAGGGCTTCACTGAAACTTGGATTGGCGGCTCATTACCCGAGGGATTGTAGGCTTCCGCGGTCGCGGTGGCGGACACTGACGTTGAACTCCGGTTCCAAATTCTGGCGAAAAATGTCGGTAAGCCCGATTGTGCGACCGAGACGGTGATTTGCGGATTTGCCGGCGTAGCGGTATTGCAAGTGGCAGTTGCAGTGGCGGCTTGACCGGCTATCGTGTTTTGGAGGGCGACGGCTTGCGCCTGAGCAGTGGCTGCGGTGCAGGCATCGCCCAGAGTTACCGGGGCCGGTCCCCCGCCGCCCTGGACCGAAGTTACTCCCGAAGTTGTGAACATCTTCGCGCCTGCGATGGCGGCGGCATTGGCGGCGCGTTGGGCCTCGCTGCGGGCCACGTAGAGCGTGACGATATCAATGGCCAGGGCGGCCATCGACAGCAACGCAAGCAGCGCAACCGCAACCAGAATGATTGTCTGCCCACGTTCCCGCTTGCGCGTGTTGAAACTATTGTTGTCCATGGACAATTGCCTCAATTCAAGTTCTGCATAACGGCCACGGAATTCAGTTGAGTTGCGGCGGGATAATTCGCGCCCGAGATCAGCAACTGGATTACACGGTTGAAGCTCCACTGATAAGGATAGTTGAGCGTTACCCGCGTGGCTTCGATCACGTAAGCAGGCTGAAACGGCGCAGCCAACGCAACCGGTGGAAGGACAACGCCACGCTCAATTTTCAGGGTCATGGTACCGGTGCAACCGACAGGACTGAACGTCCACGTGAGATTTCCCGCAGCAGCAGCATTGGTCGTAGCCAATCCGCAATCCTTTACCTTGCTACTCACCAGGGCATTATCGACGGCGTCGCGAATGGCGCATACGGAAGTGGGAGCGGCGCAAGCACCGATAACTCCCGGCGGCCAAAGATCGTTGGTCGGTTGATTGGTGGCGACCCGTGCTCCCTCCCGCGTCACATTCACCAGTTTCTGCTTCAGGTTAAAGGCAGTTCCAAAGTCGAAGATGCCTACAACTAACACCATCAACAAAGGCAGCGCGATGGCAAGCTCGACAATTTGGGATCCTAAAGTGGCGAACAAAAAATTTGATTTTGATGGAAACTCTAGCCGGAGACCAAATGGAAAATGGCGCGGCAACTTAGTACTCCACACGAGCTTCGGCAACGGCCGGCAGCTGAATGAGTTGAAAGTTCAGAGAGGTGAAGGGAAGAAAAAACTGATAGGGATACTGAAAGCTCACCATGGTTCCGCAGACTTGAGGACTGCTGGTTGAGTCATTAAGCTGCACTCCCCGGCAAATTCGCACGTTTCCGCTGCTGCCGCATGCGGCTGGAGGTGTCAGCCCAGGACACAGGCATGCAGGTGGCGGAGCGGTTGCGGTACAAGCGGCCGGCAGGGGATCAGACGTTGCCCCAATTTGAGTGGGGTCGAGATGGGATGCCTGTAGAATGCCGCCTACGGTAGTTACTACTGCTGTGTTGGCGGGAAATGCATTGCTGCAGGTGGCGCAAGTCGGCGTGGCCGCAACTCGGGCCCCTTCCGCGGCTGCGTGGGTCACCGTGGCATAGATGTTGTAAGCGCGGCCAAACCAGAAAATACCCATCAGGATCAGGAACACGAGGGGGAGGACGATTGCGGCCTCGGCGATTTCCTGACCGACGGTTTCCGTTCTCAGCCGGTTCAGACGCGTCTTTAAATTAGAAAGCATGAAATTAGAAAGCACGAAATAAGAAAGCATCCTACAAGAGTCCCCATGCGTGCCGGATGGTGTAGAAAACTACGGCAATCGCAACCGCCACTCCAAATGGTACCTTCACTGCCTCCGGATTATCCAGTGTGAGCGCTGGTCCGGGAAGATGCAGGGTAAAAACAGCCGCCAGCATGTGGGCGAAATTACGCATGGTCTGGAGCACCCGTTTTTTCCAGATAATCATCCCTATCGCGATCAGACCGTTCACCAGCACCGAAACTAATAATACTGTTGGCAGATCACGTAGTCCCAAACATGCGCCCAGAGCCCCCACCAGCTTCCAATCCCCGGCACCGAGGGCCCGGATTACCACGAAGGGTAGCAGCAGAGCGAGGCCTAATCCAGCCCCCAGCAGCGAATCTTTGGTACCCGGCCAGCCTCCGGCCAGCGCGTTGGCAGCAATCCCCAGCAGCAGCCCAGGGACGGTGAGCCAGTTGGGGATACGGCGTGAGCGCCAGTCGGTATATCCGGCAGCCAGGGCGATGGTAGTGGCCACAATCCACGGCGCTTCTTTCAGGAATGATGGCATGGGCGGGTTGACATTAATTCTTGCGGATTTTCACACAGGGAGATGGGTAAGTCAATGTGGGGAAAGCGTTTAGTGCGGGCCAGTGTGAACACCAGGTCCCTCGACTACGGATAATGTTTCGCAGAAGCGAAACATTATCCTGCGCTCGGGCTGGCAATGAGTTTAAGTTAGCGGCTCAGGCTGCTGGCGCTGGTTCGTTGAGCGATCACTTTTCGTGCACTCTCAGCCAATGTCTTGGCTTGGGGCAAAAGATCGAGAGCTTTCACGACTTCGGGATCGCCTTCGGCTCTTACTTTCAATCCCTCTTCCTGACCGAAAGAGTCGATAAAGATTTCGCTCTTGATATTGTTGCGGACCCATTCGTTGTCCTGCATCAACTCGGCTTCGGTGTAGGGAATTTTTTCGCTGTCGAGAAACTTGCGAAATTCCGACAGAACCACATCGTCCACATCGAAGCTCTTGGTCGGATGATGGCTGACTACGTAGTGCTGAGCGAAATTGAAGAAAGCGTAATGCTGCAAGAGCGAATCCTGGAAGTGATTGCTCTTGGGGGTCTCGATTTTTACATCGGGCGTGATGCCGCCGCCGCCGTAAACCGTGCGGCCGCTGTCGGTAAGCTTCACTTCTTTGTTGGCGATGTCGTCCTCTTTGGGACGCTCGAAGTAGTAGTCATAGAGCGAGACGTTGGAATAGTCGCGCTGAATCAGACGTCCGCTGGGGGTGTAGTAATGGGCGGTGGTGAGAGCCAGTCCGGTATTTTCGGACAGCGGATAAACCGTCTGCACCAAACCTTTGCCGAAGGTGATTTCGCCGGCAATCAGTCCGCGGTCGTGGTCCTGAATGGCGCCGGCTACGATTTCAGCAGCAGAAGCGGTGCCACGGTTGACCAACACGACCAGCGGATAATCTTTGCCGCCATTGCCATGGGCAGCGGTGTAACGCTTTTCCGGAGATGAACGACCGTGGTGGGAAACGATGAGTTGTCCCTTGTGCAGGAACTTGTCGGCGACGCCCACGCCTTCATTGAGGAGGCCGCCGGGATTCTGGCGAAGATCGAGGATCAACCCTTTCAGGTCGCCCATTTCGTCGAGTGCATCAGCAACTTCGTGCTCAGTGGTCTCCTGAAATCCGGAAACGTGGATATAGCCGATACCCGGCTTAATCAGGAAATGCAGATCGACGCTGTAGCGAGGAATTTCGTCACGCACTACGGCGAAGTCGAGCGGCTTGTCCGCGCCTTCACGCATGATGGTGATGTGGACGGTGGTGCCTTTAGGCCCTTTGAGCAGATCGGCGACATCGCCGGTAGTCATGTTGTCGGTGGGTTTGCCGTCGACCGCGACGATGATGTCTCCAGGATGAATTCCGGCGCGATATGCAGGAGTGCCCACAAATGGAGCGATGACAATGACCTTATTGTTGCGCGGGCCGACTGTCATGCCTACGCCGTAATACTTGCCGCGCTGATCTTCACGCAGCAGGGCATAAGCCTTGGGATCAAAGAAGTTGGAATGCGGATCGAGCACGTGCAGCATGCCGGGAATCGCGCCGTTGTAGATGGCCTTGTCGGCGTTCACCGGTTCGGCATAGTTCTGTTCCACCAGGTCGTAAACCGTGGCGAATTGCTGCAGGCTGTGGCTGACGTCGGAGTCTCCGCTCGGAGCCACATCGGGGTTCTTTTGGGCAATCATGACACCCAGGAACCCGCAGATTGCAAGGAAGAGGACGATTACGAAGAGTGAACGACGAGGACTACTAGCCATCTTCAGATTCCTTGGGCAGGGCCTCTTTTGCGTCGAGGGCGCTGCCTACCGCTCTATGAGCGCAGTATAGCATGCAGGGCGGCATCTTTTAGACGGTTTCCCGGCCAGAAGGTAACCAGAAGGCTATCTGTCTCAGTTACATAGGATGCACTGACTTTGGTAAGTGATGCACCCAAAATGAAGCCGGATTGCGGAGTTATGAACAGGAAAAAGCCGGGAATTTTGAACTCTCTGAACAAGTGCGCGCAACAGGCCGCTGTTGAAATCTATCTGCGGAGGAATTCCGTACCATCAACGAGTACGAATTGCCGCTAATCCGCTGGCGCAGTATCATGCAAAAGTATGAGCTTTGGAGACACAGTCGTCATTTTTATCCTTGCGCTGCTTTTCTTTGGGCCGAAAAAGCTGCCTGAACTGGCGCGCCAAATCGGGAAAGTATTGAACGAATTCAAGCGCGCCTCGAACGAATTCAGATCGCAGATTGAAGCTGAGGTCTCTCAACTGGACGTCAAGGAGAGGAACCAGACGATCATGACACCCATTGCTCCGCCAGCGGGTTCGGTGGTGGCGTTGTCTCCTCGCGCGGAACTGAGTGTGGGACCGCAACCGGCGATCGAGCAGAATCCAGAGCCCAATATGCCCCCAAGTTTAGAACCAACCCGAGAAGTAATAGCGGAACCGATGCATCAAATCGCTCCCGAGACCGCGATCGCCAAGGCACCCGATGCCTGAAACCACGCCGGAAGAAACTTCCAACGAGTACTCGCGCTTTTTACCGGCGATGAGTTTTCTGGAACATCTTGAGGAACTGCGCAAGCGGCTGGTTTATTCCATCATTGCGATTGCGATTGGGTGCGGCGCGTGTTGGGGATTTCACGAGCGCATCTTCAACGTCATGCAACGTCCCATCGTAGAGGCGCTGCACCGCAATGGGATGGCGGAGAAGCTGGTTTATCTGAATCCGATCGAGCCTTTCAATCTGTATTTGAAGATTGCCCTGGTGGCTGGAATATTTATAGCTTCTCCAGTAGTTCTGTATCAAGTATGGATGTTTATCTCGCCCGGACTTTATCGCAACGAGAAGCAGTATGTTTTCCCGTTCATGTTCTCGACCATCGCGCTCTTCGTAGCGGGCGGGTATTTCGGTTTCCGGATCGTTTATCCGCAGGCGCTCGATTTCCTGATCGGCTTTGGCAAGCAATTTCAGCCCATGATCACGATCAAGGAATACACGGATTTGTTCCTCACCGTGATTCTGGGGCTAGGCATTATTTTTGAATTGCCGATTCTGATTTTTTTCCTGGCGCTGATGGGCGTCGTAAGTGCCGGTTGGATGTGGAAGAACCTGCGTTATGCAATTCTGGCGATCTTTGTGGTCGCGGGCGCCATCGCTCCCACGCCTGACGTCACCAGCATGTGCATTTTTGCCGCGCCCATGGTGGTGCTTTATATGGGAAGCATTGCCATTGCGTGGTTCGTGCATCCCAAGCAGCGGAACGCGCGGCAGGCGCGGAAGGAACAGGGATGATGGGGATGAACCTAAAGACAACAAATGGCGGAGGTCTTTACGCTAAATATATGGGTCTCTCGGTGGTGGGATCCCTGATTTTGTTGTTGAGTGCTTTAACTCTGGCTTTGACTGCTTGCGCCCAGAAGCCTGGGGATGCGGCGAAACCACCTGCTCCATCGACCGCTTCAGCTTCCACGATGACAGCGCCGGCAGATGCGACGCCGGATGCAGGACCTGCGCTTTCCATCAATTCTGCGCGCACCATGCAGTATGTGAAGGAGATTGTGGCGTTAGGGCCGCGTCCCATAGGCAGTGCGAACCACAAGAAAGTCGAGGACTATCTGCTGGCTCATCTGAAAGGAGATGCTGTCGAATCCGATGCTTTTGATATCGATACTTCAGAGGGCAAATTTCCCGTCCGAAATATCATTGCGAAATTTCCGGGGACGAAAGACGGCATTATTGTGATTGCCAGTCACTACGATACCAATTATCCCTTGCGCGATACTTCATTCATTGGCGCGAATGATGGGGCTTCTTCAAGCGCGCTTCTGCTCGAACTGGCGAATCAATTGCGTGGTACAAACGGAAAGCCGCGTGACGGTTATAGCGTGTGGCTGCTATGGGATGATGCCGAGGAAGCCATGAAGCAGTGGAGCGATACAGATAGTCTTTATGGTGTGCGGCATTTGGCGCAGAAGTGGCAGGATGATGGGACTTTAAAGAAGATTAAGGCGTTCCTGCTGGCCGATATGATCGGTGATGCCGATCTGAATATTGAGCATGACCAGAATTCCACGCCCTGGCTCGAAGATGTGATTTACCAATCGGCAACACGCCGAGGTTATCAATCCCATTTTTTCGGACGTGAGATTGCTATTGAAGATGACCACCTTCCTTTTGTGAAGCGGGACGTTCCCAGCGCGGACCTGATCGATCTGGACTACGGCTATAACAATGTTTTTCATCACACCACACAGGATACGATCGACAAGCTGAGTCCCAAGAGTCTGGAAATTGTCGGCAATGTGATTCTCGACACGGTGCAGATGGTAGATAAGCGGTAGTCTGCACGGCCTCCCGTTGAATCGTTTTTTGCGCTTTCTCTGATTTTCATTTCTAATTTCGCCTAACTGAATCCCTATCATCACGGAAATAGCTATCAATTGAATCACATACTGTTCTGGATTCTTTTCAACTCGTTTGTGGTGCTGGTGCTTGCCCTGGATCTGGGGGTTTTTCATCGGCGTCCGCACACGGTAAAGTTTCGCGAAGCGTTGGCATGGAGCCTGCTTTGGATTGCACTGGCTGGTGGATTTGCCGTGTTGCTTTACTTCTGGAGAGGTCATACGCCTGCTTTGGAATTTGTGACCGGATATGTGGTTGAACTTTCGCTCAGCGTGGACAATCTTTTTATTTTCCTTTTGGTCTTTCGCTATTTTCGCGTGCCTGCCGAGTATCAACACAAGGTTTTGTTCTGGGGAATCCTAAGCGCGATTATCATGAGGGCCGTTTTTATTGTGGTTGGGGTAAAACTGATCCAGGAATTTCATTGGGTTACGTATGTGTTTGGCGCATTTCTGGTGTTCAGCGGGATCAAGTTGTTTAGCCAGCAGAATGCTGAGATCCATCCCGAAAAGAATTTTGCTTTACGCATGTTCCGAAGATTGGTGCCCGTGACTGAGGATTATGTTGGGAACAAATTCTTTGTGCGGCGTACGACGCTTTACGCCACTCCCATGCTGGTGGTTCTGCTGGCGATTGAGACTGCGGATTTGCTTCTTGCGGTGGATTCCATTCCCGCGGTGCTGGCGATCACGCTTGATGTGATGGTGGTGTATACGTCGAATATTTTTGCCATTCTTGGATTGCGATCCATGTATTTTGCCCTGGCGGGCATGATGGAGATGTTCGAATATTTGCACTATGGGCTGGCGACCGTGCTGGTTTTCATCGGCGGCAAGATGTTGTCCACACATTATTACGAGATGCCCACGTGGATTGCATTGGGTACAGTAGCGGGGATTTTGGTGGTCTCGGTGCTGGCGTCGGTGGCGTTTCCGAGAAGGCAGAAAACTTAACCGCGGTAATCGCCGATTGCGTCGAGAAATTCTCAGGCGAAAAGAATTGAGCTGCCCTGAAGGATGGAATGTTTCTGGAAATCGATATCATCCCGGTCAGGATAATCCGTGCGATAGTGGGCTCCGCGACTTTCCAGCCGCTTCACGGCAGACCGGGCTACAAGCAGACCGGCGAGATGCAGATTCTGGGCCTCGTGAGCGCGGCGGGTTTGAGGATTCGAGACCCGCGAGGCGATTTCGTCCAAGAGCAGAATGGCTCGCTTTAATCCGACCCCATCACGGATAATTCCCACGTCTTTCCACATTAAATCCTGAATCTTGCGAATTGTTTCTTCGTTAAAATCGTCATTAACGGGGTCGCTTTGAACTGCGGTTGCATTCTCGTCTGATTGCTTTGTAGTTTGCCGCAGCTCGTCGCGCATCGCTTTTCCGGCGCGTGCACCGAAAACCAATCCTTCCAGCAGGGAATTGCTAGCCAGGCGATTGGCACCGTGGACGCCGGTCGCGGCAGCTTCACCCGCCGCATAAAGACCCTTAATCGTGGCGCGGCCGTCGAGATCGGTACGCACACCGCCCATGGCATAGTGGGCTGCGGGACGCACGGGGATCAGTTGGGTGGTGATATCGATTTTGTAGTTCAGGCAGGTTGCGTAAATGCGCGGAAAGCGAGACTTGATTTTTTCCGGGTCAAGGTGAGTGAGGTCGAGATAAACGACGGGATCTTTGGCATGACTCAATTCCAACTCATGCACGATCGCGCGGGCCACTATATCGCGGGGGGCCAGTTCGGCCATTGGATGATACTTGGGCATGAAGCGGACGAGATCCATGTTGCGCAAATATGCGCCTTCACCGCGCAAGGCTTCGGAGAGCAGGAAGCGCGGAGCATTCTGCAAATAAAGCGCGGTGGGATGAAACTGAATGAACTCCATGTCGCTGACCTCGGCTCCAGCGCGAAAAGCCATAGCTACACCGTCTCCAGTGGCGACACTCGGGTTGGTAGTGTTGCGATAGAGCTGTCCCAAGCCGCCCGTGGCCAGCAACACGGCGGGAGCTGCGAGTTGACGGCGCTGACCATGCTCGTCGATCAGGTCAATGCCTGAGACACGGCCATCGTGGACTTGCAGGTCGGTGGAGAATTCGAATTCACGAACGGAAATATTCTTTAAGGTTTGGGCTTTCGCGTACAAGGCGCGGAGGATTTCGCGTCCAGTGGAGTCGCCATGAGCGTGCAGAATACGGTTGCGGCTATGTGCGCCTTCGCGGCCGAAGGTTAACCGGGTGCCCTGGCGGTCGAATTCCGTTCCCCATTGAATGAGTTCTTCAATGCGCTCCGGAGCTTCTTCGACAAGAATCCTGGCGGCTTCAGGATTGCAAAGACCGTCTCCGGCATTCAGGGTGTCTTGAAGGTGAAGACTGATTTCATCTTCATCGCTCAGGGCTGCAGCGATGCCGCCTTGGGCCCACTGGGTATTGGAGTCGGTGACTTCGCGCTTGGCCAATACTACGACTCGGCCCGCAGCCGCAAGTTCGACTGCGGCCCGCAGTCCGGCGACGCCGGCCCCAATGACCAGGAAATCGGTTTCGGCTGGCACAGGCTGCATTCATAAAAATGGTAACACGTAGTGGCCGCTTGGCTGCGACGATGGGTACGCTATGATGGAAAGTCATGACACGAGTGACCATCACAGTTCCGCCGCGTCCTTACGATTCGATCATAGAAAGCGGCTCTCTGAGACGGGCGGGTGAACATCTTCGTGAGGTGTTGGGCGGCCGCGAACGGTTGTTCGTGGTCACGGTAGCACCGGTGCGTCGCAAATGGGGCAAGAAACTCTTGGATTCTCTGCACGCCGCGGGATTCAAAGTGAATGTCCTCGAAATGAAAGATGGTGAGCCGGCCAAAACCCTGGCGACGGTGGAGCAGTTGGCGGAAAAAATGAGCGAGCTGCGTGCGGACCGCAGCGCCGCAGTGGTCGCATTTGGCGGTGGAGTAGTTGGAGACGTGGCCGGCCTGCTGGCGTCGGTTTACATGCGCGGCGTAGAGTTCGTACAGATTCCTACTACCGTGCAAGCCCAGGTGGATGCGGCGATTGGCGGTAAGACGGGCGTCAATCTGCGGACCGGAAAAAATTTGGTCGGAACATTTCATCAGCCGCGCCTGGTTTTGATCGATCCCGCCATTCTTACCACCTTGCCCGATCGGGAATTTCGCGCCGGGCTTTATGAATCGCTGAAAGCTGGAGTGATCGGGCGGCCGGAATTGTTTGAGAGATTGGAGAAAGTTTCCTGCGAGGAGTTGCGGAAGGATGTGGCGGCCCTGGAATGGATAATCGCAGAGTCGGTGCGGCTGAAAGCCGAAGTGGTTTCCCAGGACGAGCGCGAGGGCGGTGTGCGGCGGGTGCTCAACTACGGTCATACGATCGGGCATGCGTTGGAGTCGAACAGTAAGTATCGCCGCTTTCTGCACGGAGAAGCCGTAGCCTGGGGAATGATTGCAGCCAATCACATCGCGGTGGCCGCCGGACACTTGCCATCCAAGATTGCGCAGAGAATCAATAATGCAGTGTTGAAATTGGGGTCACTCCCGAGTGTGATATCGCAGAGTAGAAGTATTCTGAACCTTTTGTCAGCGGACAAGAAAACCAGTGCTGGGGTCGTGCACTTTGTGCTGCCGAAAGAAATCGGCAGGATTGAGGTTGTACGGGATGTGCCCGATAAGATCATCGTGCAGGCCGTGGATGAATTGCGGAGGTTGTCCGGGGAAAGAAAGTCTCTGGCACGGAAGAACTGAGCCCTGGGCGGGATTTATAGGGTCCTTTCGACTGCGTGAAAATTGGGCTTCGCGCAATTTTCACTTTGCTCAGGAGGACAGAACGTTGGTTTATCTCTTGAACAATACTTCTAAAACCGTTGTGGTGGGCGCTTCTCCTGAGGGTGCGAGCGATCCGCAGTCGGCTGCCCGCGCAGTGCGGCAGATGTTTACCTCGATCGCTCCACGCTACGATCTGCTGAATCATGTGCTGTCGATGAACGTGGACCGGTTGTGGTGGAACCGGACGGCGCGCAGCTTTGCCGTAATTCTGAGCCAGCCGGGGGCGCAGGTTCTGGATCTTTGCTGTGGCACGGGCGACATGACATTTGCCTTGCGGCGGAAAGCCGGGAAGTCGTCAGCCAGAATTCTTGGCGCCGATTTTTCGCATGCCATGCTGCAGCGGGCTGGGGAGAAATCTAAAGGGACGGAACTGCGCTGGGTAGAAGCCGATGCTTTAAGTTTGCCCTTTCAGGATGCGTCATTTGACCTGGTGACTTCCGCCTTCGGTTTCCGCAATCTAACCGACTACGATGCCGGTTTGCGTGAGATTCTCCGCGTGCTGCGTCCGGGAGGGGAATGCGGAATTCTGGATTTCAGTGAGCCGACGGGATTGCTGGGGCCTTTATACCGAGTTTATTTCAAGCATGTCCTTCCGAAGATTGGGACGATGATTTCCGGCGTCCGCGGGCCGTATGCTTATTTGCCCGCGTCGGTGGAGAAGTTTCCTGCGCCGGAGCAGATGCTCGAGCGAATGCGCCGTGCCGGCTTCCGGGAAGCTTCGTGGACACCTTATACATTTGGTATTGCAGGGTTGTATCGGAGTAAGAAGTAGGATTTTGCAGTTTTATTCCACTGCGGAATGTTGTTCTGCTGACTCGGGTACTTTTTCGAAGCAATCGGCGAAAGCCTCAGCGATGGTGTAGTGGAGCACGTGTTCGTATTCGCTCCCCAGGAACTTACGCAGGCGATCGGTATTCATGATGTATTCCCCGGTCATGTAAGGCGTCGCTTCCGGCGGGATGGACGATATCCCGAACTTCCACAAGAAGTTGCAGGATGAACTGGAAGGCGCGTTTCCCCGGAACTCGTAGAAGCTTCGCGCGAGCCATTTCGATACAGTGTGCATAGGTAAGAGGCTCGCCGCGGCCGGCAAGGTTCAAGATCGTCAGGCGCTGCGACTCAGGGTCGGTTTTCCGCAAGATGTGCGCAATCAATCGGGCCACATCGTCCACATGGACAAACTGAATGCGCTTTTCAGGATAGACAACTCCATATGGCAGCATGCAGGGAAGACGCGTGCCCTTGTTACGCATTTTGGCGGCGCGTTCGCTGCGGCCGCTGGGGGTGCCGCGAAAAGCTCCCAAAATGTAATTCTCCACGCTGGCCCCGGCAAAGATGTGAGGACGCAGCATGTAGGCGCTGCATCCGCGCAGCGCTGGAGCACGCTGCTGGATCACTTTGTCGGATTCCATTTTGTGGATGGCATAGGGTAGGGTGTGACCGGCGAGCGGGAAGTCTTCCGTGACTGGCTCCGGAAGATCGGAACCATAGGCAGCCACACTGCTCAGGAAAATAAACTTCTGCACAATGGAATCCTCGCGGTTGGCCTCGGTCACGGCCTCCATGACGCGCGCCGTGCCAGCTACATTCACCTGCCACATGGCGTCGAGATCAAGAATCCCGGTGCGTACGGGGTCAATAACGAACGCCAGGTGAATTAGAGCTACCGGCCGTGATTCCTTCAAAAGAAGATACAACTCGCGGCAGGATTCTTCCTTACCGAGATCCATGGAAACAAATTGCACGCGACGTTCAGTTTTTGGCGGGACCAGGTCAATGCCAATGACCTGAAATCCCGCCAATTGCGGCAGCAAACGCAGCCCAAGGTTTCCCGAGATCCCGGTCACAACGATTGTGGGTCTCACTTCCTCCATTATTTGGGTCCGAGAGTTGGCGGTTTCGGACCGGGTCGTGGAGGAATGGAGGGAGGCGGCATGTTGGCTCCGGCTGCGGCGGCAGGACCGAAGTATTGATCGTTGAGCTGCGGAGTTGCAGAATGCTGCAAGGCCTGCATGGCATCCTGGATCTTCTCGGATTTCAGAGAGCCGAGGATCTCATCATGTACCTGGGTCAACGGGAGTGTGTCTTTGTCGATGACCTTGTACACAAAGTATCCGCTCATGTCGGCGATGACTGGCGAAACTTCGCCAGCCTTCAGATCAAAAACAGATGCCTGGCTGGGGGGAAGACTATTGCGCCGGGATTTATTCATTTTTTGCAGCGGAGGAGTGCTCTTGAGCCCCGCGAAGGTATAGGCTTCGGTCTGCAGCTTGCCAAAATCCTCACCAGCCACTGCTCGTTCCCGCAATGTATCGGCTTCCTTTTTCATTGCGGCCGTCGCATCCATTTGACGCTTTTCATTTTCAGCTTCAGTGAGTTTTACTTTTGGCGTCTCTAACTGTTTATTACGAGGAACGAACAGGCGTTCGAAGGTGGCTTCCTGATACGCAGCCAGGTTCTTGTTGTAGTAGTCTTCGATTTCTTTATCGGAAACTTCGCCGGCTTTTTGTTGTACTGCCTGACTGACCAGGTTGGCGGTCACCTGAAGTTTCTGGAGTTTCATGAGCTCTTCATACTTTGGGCCCTGATCCAGACCCATTTCATGCGCCTTATAAGACATAACCAACGCGCTGCCATAACGGGTGGCGAGCTGTCTGCGGGCTGCTGCTGGCATGTTCGATCCGATGACGATGAGAATTTCTTCGAATTCCGCGCGGGTGATTACCGTTTTGCAGCCAGACGCGGTGCTTTTGTCAGCGGCCGCATGATCGCATACCCCATCAATGGTGATGACGGGTGTATCGGGTGGCAGGGAAGCTTCTGCAGGTTTAGTATCTTCCGCGGTTGCGGTGGAGGGTTTCACCGGTGATGCCGCGGGCGCAGGATTTGCCGCTTGTCCCCAGATAAAGCTTCCGAGAAGCATACAAACAAACAAACGTTGAAGCATCTTGATGATTCCTCCAAAAAGTCGAAGTGACAGGGAAAATCCTAGCACACAGCCTGGATCGAGGCGGGTTGCCGGTGTATTTCTGAGCTACACGGACAAGAGAAGCCGCTTGGCGTAACTCCGGCGGACAGCGATAATGCAGTCATGTCTGTAACCCCGGCGATCTTCAGTTCCAGTTCCATGCGCGCGGAGAAGCGCGCCGTGGCCTGGAATTCGGTGTTTGCGGCGCTGGCCATCACCACTTTGAAGATTGTGGTCGGGTATACCACGCGCAGCTTGGGTCTGCGCTCGGAAGCGGCCCACTCCGGGCTCGATTTAATTGCGGCCATTGTTACTTTGCTTTCGATACGTGTCTCCGACAAGCCCGCGGATGCGGACCATCAGTACGGGCATGGCAAGGTGGAAAATTTTTCCGCGTTTATTGAGACGGGCTTGCTGCTGCTGACCTGCGTTTGGATCGTTTACGAAGCTGTCAAGCGGCTATTCTTCCATCATGTGGACATCGAGCCCGGCATAGCCGCCTTTCTGGTTATGTTTTTCTCCATGGCCGTCGATTGGTGGCGTTCCCGCGCATTGGGAAAAATTGCCACAAAATACGAGAGTCAGGCGCTGGAGGCGGATGCGCTGCATTTTTCCACCGACATCTGGTCGAGCGGTGTGGTGGTGCTCGGTTTGACGTTGGTTTTAGTGGGACGGTCGGCGCTGGGTCATTCGCTCGGAATGGGCTGGTTGCGCGATGCCGATCCCGTAGCTGCACTATTCGTGGCTGGCGTTGTCGTCTATGTGAGTTCACGGTTGGCGCGCAAAACTGTCGACGCGCTTCTGGATGCAGCTCCCGCCGGTGTACGGAATCAAATTATTGCGGCCGTGAGGAGTGTGGATGGATTGCTCGAAGTGGACCGGGTACGAATCCGCAAGGCCGGGAACCGTTATTTTGCCGATCTTTCCATTGGGTTGGCCCGCAATGTCACCTTCCAGCGCTCCGAACAACTGGCTGACGCAGTCACCGAAGCAGTACGCAACGTTCTACCTAATGCTGATGTTGTGGTCCATTCCGTCCCCCGTGCATCTTTCGGAGAGAATATTTTCGACCGGGTGCGGGCCGTGGCCACACGCCATAACTTCAACGTGCATGACGTTAGTGTCCAGGACTTGAAAGGACGATTGCATGTGGAACAGCATTTGGAACTCGATGAGCGCCTCAGTTTGAAAGAGGCGCACGACCACGTGACTTTGCTGGAATCCGAAATTCGCCATGATGTGCCGGAGATTTCCTCCATCCTCACTCATATCGAAAGCGAGCCATCCACCATCGAAACCGGGGACGAGATTATTCGTGATGCCAAGCTGGAGAAGCAGCTCAAAGCCGCAGCGACCGAATTTCCGGAAATTCTCGATATTCATGATGTCGAAATCAAGCGGGTGCGAGACCGGCTTTACATTTCCTGCCACTGTACATTTGAGGATGACCTGCCGCTTTCGCGGGTTCATGACGTGCAGACTGAACTGGAAATTCGTATCAAGCAAAAAGCACCGGAACTGTTCCGGGTGCTGATTCATCCCGAACCCCAGACAGACAACAGAAGGTGAATGTGATTACAGCTCATACAACCTGGAAGGAAAAACATCGTTTCACTGGTATTGCCGATTCAGGCCACTCGATTTCGGTGGATGGCGACAAAGAAACCGGGAACACTCCTGTGGAACTGGTGCTGATAGGCTTGTGCGGATGCACGGGATACGACGTTGCCAGCATTCTGCGCAAGAAGCGCGAACCCTTTACCAGTCTGGAAGTGCGGGCGAGGGCGGAGCGAGCCACGGAGCCACCGACGGTTCTTACGGAAATCCGACTGACCTACAAAGTGGGTGGAAAGGTTTCGCACAAAGCTGTCGAAGATGCGGTGCGGCTCTCGGAAGAGAAATACTGTTCAGTCGCCGCCATGCTGCGGAAGACCGCCAAGATCAGCTACGAAATTGAATACATCGACTAGCCTCGCGACCCATACCGAACTTGTCTAATCAAGCGCATCCCGTCCGCGGATATTTTTATATTGCAACCGCCACGTTGTTTTGGGGAATCTCGGCCACCCTGGGCCGGGCTGCGTTCACCGGCCGGATACATCCGGGGGGGCACGTGCTTGGATTCATCGATCCCCTGATTCTTGCTCAGACCCGGACTACTTTTTCGTTTTTTGTGCTGCTGCTGGTTCTCGTTCCCTGGCGGGGCTGGAAGAAGTTGCGGTTACCGGTGGCTGACCTCGGACGAATGCTGGTGTTGGGAGTGCTGGGAGTGGCGGCGTCTAATTATTTCTACTATCTGGCCATCCAGAAGACCAACGTAGCGACCGCAATCATTATTCAATATACAGCGCCGGTTTGGGTCCTGCTGTACATGGTGCTGCGGGGGCGGCAGAAGCCGACACTACAACGCCTGGCTGGCGTGGCGTTGGCGATCGGCGGAATCGCCATGGTGATTGGGATATTTGGCTCTGGTGGACTGCGATTGAATACGGCGGGAGTGATCGCAGCGCTGGTGGCAGCATTTTCTTTCTCTTATTACAACGTTGGCGGCCACGACATACTGGAACGCTATGATCGCTGGACAGTGCTGTTGTACACGACTTTCGCAGCGGCATTGTTCTGGATCGTGGTCAATCCGCCGGGGAAGATCATGGCCGCGCATTATTCGGGTGCGCAATGGATTTTTCTTCTAGTTTTCTCACTGCTCTCAGTCCTCGCGCCGTTTTCACTTTATTTCGCAGGCTTGCAGCACCTGGAACCGACGCGGGCGATCATCGTTAGTTGCCTGGAGCCGGTATTTTCGATTGTGATTGCCGCTGTCGTCTTAGGCGAAGTGCTTCGTCCGATACAAACTTTGGGGATTTTAATGGTATTGGCGGCAATTCTGGTGGTGCAGATGTCGGATGAAAAATCGGGCAACCCCATGGTAATAGGACCTTTAGAGTGACCCATATAAGACGTGTTGGTTACTTTGGTTGCTGGTTTGGCCCAATATCACTGCGTTTCCTCGAGGCGCAACGTTATGATCGATGGTATCGATTAGAGGTAAAGGTGCGCCTATGAAATCTTCTCGTTGCTGGCTATTTTGTTTGCTTTCATCCTGTCTTTTCTGACTCCTTGCTTTGCTCATCATCTCGCGGTGGTGGTCGACAAAGATAACCATGTTGAAAACGTAACCTCCGCTCATCTGGTGAAAATCATCCGGGCGGAGGTTAAAAAATGGCCGGATGGAAAAGATATTCTGATCGTCCTGCGAAAAGACTTGACCGGAGAAACGCTCACCCTGCAACGGCTTACCAAAATGTCGGCAGACGATCTGCAAGCACATATTGCTACGCACAGCAGCACGATTACCCTGGTGGACTCGGATGCCGACGTACTAAAACTGGTGGGGTCCATGCCGGGCGCCATAGGGTTTGTCGAGGTGCGCGCCATTAACGATCAGGTCAATGTGGTGAAGGTGGACGGAAAACTGCCGCTGGAGTCTGGCTACCTACCTCATTGATGACTCAGGTCTACTTGACGGACAGCTGCAATAGTTGGAAATAACGTTGGGCCGTTTTTACATCCCTGCCAATTTGTTCCCGTAGTGCCTCCACGGATGGGAACTTGATTTCGTCCCGCAGGCGATTCAGGAAGTAAATCTCGACTTCAGTCTCCGGTACCAGCTCGATGGGATGGAAATTCAGCAGGTGAGTTTCTATGGCAAATGAATCGACCCCGAAGGTGGGACGATTTCCAATATTCGTTACCGAGTCGAAACATTCCTGCGCCACCCGTGTGTGCGTGATGTAAACGCCGTCTTTGGGCACGAGCTCCTCATATCTACTTAAATTGATGGTGGGGACAGTGTATTTGGATCCAAATCCCCGACCACGGCCGGGTGTCGAAAGAATACTGAACGGGCGTGACAGGAGATGCCGCGCCCGGCTGACTCTGCCCTCACGGAGCAACTTGCGGATGTGACTGCTCGAGACAGGCTCTCCGCGCAGTTGCATCTCCGGATAGACCTTTACCTCAAAACCCATCTCACGGCCCAACTCGGCAAGCCGCTTCACGTCCCCTTCCGCTTTGTGACCGAAATGAAAGTTATAACCCTCATGAACTTCGCGGGCGTGCAGTCCGTTCTTGAGGACATCATGGGCAAACTGCTGGGGTGTCATTAAAGACAAGTCGCGAGTAAAGGGAAGTAGCAAAACTGCATCGACACCACTGCCTTGGAGCAAGCGCAGCCGTTCCGGAGCGGGCGTGAGCAGTTTGAGGCCGGAGTCCGGCCGCAGGATGCGGATGGGATGCGGATCAAAGCTGATGGCCACGGACTTTACTTCCTGCTCACGAGCACGAGTTACGATCTCTTGAGTACATGCGCGTGGGCGCGATGTACGCCATCGAAGTTACCGACGCTCACTAGCTGTGGGCCCGAAGCCGGCCGGAATGTCCGCGAGTTTGTGAAAGACCTGCATCAAATTTCGAAATCCAGTTTCATGCCATCGTAGGAAAGCCGCACGTTTGGCGGCAGCACCGCATTGGTTTCTTCGTGTGGCAAGTCGTGACAAATGTGAGTGAAAAAAGCTCGCTTTGGTTTCACTCTTTCCACAATCCGCAACGAGTTTTCGACCGTGGAATGGGTTGGATGTGGCTTGTGCCGCAGAGCATCCAGGAAAAGAATATCGAGCCCCTGCAGCTGGGCGAAGGAACTCTCGGGAATTTCGCTGTGATCGGTTAGATAGGCAGCCGATCCGAAACGGAAGCCATAAATTTCAGTCTCGCCATGGATTACGGGCACGGGCTCGAAACGCGCGCCAAACAGGTCAAGTGGGCCTTCCATGGATCGAAGTTCAACTTGCGGCAAGCTGCCGAATTTGTATTTCCCTTCGAAAATGTAGCGGAACATATTGCGGATGAACTCGGCTGCATCGGGACGGGCATAAAGCGGCAGCTTGTTCGGCATGTGCAGGAAACTGATGGGGCGCAGATCGTCGATGCCGAGAATGTGGTCGGCGTGGGTATGGGTGTAAAGCACGGCGTCGAGTTTGCGAATATTTTCGCGAATGGCCTGCTCGCGAAAATCAGGAGTGGTGTCAATCAGTACCGCATGCCCGTCATATTCGATCAGCACCGACGGTCGGGTGCGGCGGTCATGGGGATCGGAAGAATGGCACACGGCGCAATCGCAGCCGATGGTGGGCACACCCATCGAGGTGCCACTGCCCAACACCGTGAGCCGAGCCTTCATGGCTTGGCGATCCCACTTCCCGGAGCGGTGGCGAGCGGCGGACGCGAAAGCGCGTTGGTAACTTCCACGTAAGCCATACGCAGTTCATAAAGGCAATTCTGGATGAAGGCTTCTTCCACCGGCGTCAGATTGCCTTTAGTCTTTGTCGCGAGCAACGTGAGAGTGTCGATGGTCTGGCGTGCGCCGATGATGTCCAGTCGTGGCTCTCCACCTTGCTCATGCATCAGGCCGAGTTGCACCATCGCCGTCATGTAGAGCGAGGCCATGAAACGCTCGAAGGTCATCTCCAACTCTTTGGCGGAATGGCCGCTTAGCTCGACCTTCGCGTCCATATCTTTCGCGGACTCCCGATAAGCGTCGGCTTGCTGCTTCTGTTCGGCGGCGGTGGGTGCGGGCGGCATTTCCTGCTGGGGTAAGTCAGAGGCTGGCTCGGGGACAATCGCAGGTGCAGGTACTGCCGCTACGGGAGCAGTGGTCGCCGTGGAAACTTCTTCGGAGGCTTCCTGGCGAGCCTCGCCCTCGGACGTGAACAGACGGCGATCAGTAACGGTGAAGCTTTCTTGTTTCTTTTCAGACATGGACAATCCTTCAGTGCTTAAAGATTCTCAGTACTCAAAGTTTGAACGAACGGTAATTTGGCGACTGTGAACTCCGTGCCAGCTGCATACACTTGCTTGCCAATCGCCCCGACTTCGCGGCGAATGTACCCCAGCGCGACCGGACGCTCTCCGTTTGCGGTGGGAAGGGAAGCGGCGCTGGTGATTTCGCCCACGTCCTTGCCATCGACTTGAACCTTGGTGCCGAGTGGGGGTAGTGGGCGGGTTTCTTCAGACGCTTGAATTTCGAATCCAGCAAATTGCCGGTGAACTGCGCCGCGCGAGCGGATACGTTCGACAATTTCCTGGCCGACGTAGCATCCCTTGGTGAAATGCAAAGCGCGGTCCTGCCCGGTTTCCGGCGGCAGGTCGCGTTCTCGAATATCCTGCCCATAGCGTGGAATCCCAGAGGCGATGCGAAGCAATTCCACAGCGGTTGTGCCTGCGGGTCTTGCTCCGGTCTTTACCAGTGATTCCCAAACTAACGTGACACTCTCTGGGGCGAGCCAGAGTTCGTAGGAACTCACAATGGGATTGTCGCAGCGCACGACGGTCAGTTCGACATTTTGCCAGGTGATATCGGCGAACCGCAGTGGATCGAGAGCTGGCAATTCTATTCCTGCGGCCTTTAAAACCTCTTTGCCATTTGGTCCGGCGATGCCGATTGCAGTTAGTTGGCCGCTGATATTCGCGACTTCCACGTCATCCATGATGATGTATTTATCGAAGATCGCAAGCAGCTTTTCCCGTTGCGATTGATCGGTATCAATCAATAAAGAGCCGCCACGATTGTAGGCATAAAGATCGCCCAGAATCCGGCCTTGCGGATTGAGCAGGAAAGCGTAAACGCCGTGATTCACTGCCAGGTCCCGAACATTGTTCGTGACCATGCCGTTGAGCCAGCGAATCTGGTCACTTCCGGTCAGTTTGATTTTGGCCCGTCCACTCAGGTCATAGAGGCCACAGCCCGAAACCAATGCCGCAAATTCTGCGCGAACGTCACCGTAATCGGCGGGAACCTGGGCCGGAAAATGCTCTGGCGGCAGCGCCGGGGCTTCCGGACTCGAGTTTAGGGGAGTTGGGCACATGCTTTGATGTATTGATTATAGCGGAGTAATGAAGCAAATAGCCGAGCGACACCTCTCTGCATGACAATGCTTTGAGTTAGTTGATAAGCTTCTCCCGTGAGTCAGAAAAAACGTATCGCCGTTATTCCTGGTGACGGAATTGGGAAGGAAGTGATTCCTGAAGCCGTCAAAGTCATTGCCGCTTCCGGCGCCGACGTCGAGTTAACGCATTTTGATTGGGGCGCCGACCGCTATCTTGTCGATGGAGTTACAGTTCCTGCCGATGGGTTTGCCATGCTGGAGCGCGATTTCGATGCCGTTCTGGTGGGCGCTTTCGGAGATCCGCGCGTGGCTTCGAATATTCACGCCAAAGAGATTCTTCTTGGCATGCGATTCCAGATGGATCTTTATGCCAATGTGCGGCCAGTGCGACTCCTGGATGTGTCACTTTGCCCCCTGAAAGGTGTTGAGCCCAAAGACATCGATTTCGTAGTAATTCGGGAAAACACTGAAGGGGTTTATACCGATGCGGGCGGCGTGTTCAAGCAGGGTACGCCGGATGAAGTGGCCATTCAGGAGGACATCAATACTCGCAAGGGCGTGGAGCGAGTGATTCGTTATGCCTTCGAATACTGCGAGCGGCATGCGAAGCAGGACGGCTCACCACGGAAGCACGTTCTGATGTGCGACAAATCGAATGCCATGACTCATGCGGGAGGATTGTGGCAGCGAGTATTCAAGGAAGTGGCTGAGGAGTATCCGCAAATTACGACGCAGCACATGTACGTCGATGCGCTATGCATGCAGATGGTGCGTGACCCGCGGCAGTTCGATGTAATCGTCACCAATAACATGTTCGGCGACATCATCACGGACTTGGCGGCGAGCGTACAGGGTGGTTTGGGGATGGCGGCCAGTGGAAACATTCATCCGGGAAAGACTTCCATGTTTGAGCCGGTGCATGGGTCGGCTCCTCCGATTGCAGGCAAGAACGTGGCTAATCCTATGGGCGCGATTTTGACGGCAGCCATGATGCTGGGGCATTTGGGGTTAGCCGAACAAGCACAGAAGATCGAGGTCGCCATACTGGAAGCGGTGCAGCAGAAGCGGACCACTAACGACGTTGGCGGGGCCATGGGCACGCGCGAGGTGGGCGAATGGGTGGCGGGGAGGGTCGGCGGGGCGACTGGATGAGAACTACAGGTCTTCATCTTCTTGTGGTCGCTGTTTAAACAAAATCTCTTGATGAGTGGTTATATGGATTTTGCCGCGAAAGTATAGACTTAAATCAATGGATCATTTGAAAAGGGGTTGCGGGAAAGTCTCCTTGTTGGTTTGTAGTTTTGCTCTAAGTTTTCTCCTGCTCGCTCCTGCGGGATGGACGCAGGCCCCTGGTCAGCAATCTACTGCGAACGGGGACGCCCGACCCACACAAGATCAAAAAACCACACCAGATCAAAAGACTAATGCTGCGAATAATGATGCCAAGCCTGATCAGAAGATTTCTCCCAAGCAGGCTGAAGAACTCTTCCAGGAAGTCGATCAAATTCTGCAATTTGTCAGTAAAGACACGGCGTATCCCATCAAGCATGAGGTCAAACGTCATCTTGCCAGCCGCGACGAAGTGTCGGCGTATCTGGAAAAGAGCCTGCGCGATGACAAAGACGCCAAGCGCCTGCGTCGCACCGAACTGGTGTTGAAGAAGTTTGGCCTGTTGCCGCACGACTTTGATTTCGAGAAATCGATTGTGGCTTTGCTTCGTGAACAGGTCGCCGGATACTACGATCAGAAGTCCAGGACCATGAATCTGCTCGATTGGGTTCCGGCGGAGCAGCAACGTCCGGTGCTGGCGCACGAACTCACTCATGCTTTGCAGGACCAGTCGTTCGGACTGAATAAATGGCTGCGCCAGAATTCTGCAGACTTAGATAAAAAGAAGGACATCACTTCCGCCGACATCGAAAAAGATGAAGCTGACGAAACGCTGGAAGCCGTAGTGGAAGGCCAGGCCGAGGCGGTCATGCTGGACTACCTGCTCGAGCCTACGGGACGTTCGGTATGGAACGCGCCGGAAGTGCTGGCTGAGTTGAACGCCGACATGCTTAAGGGCGATCCTGATTCAGTGGTCTTCAGGAATGCTCCGATTTTTCTCAAGGAGTCACTGACTTTCCCTTATCGCTATGGAGTGGAATTCGTGGCGGCGATGGGGCAGGAAGGCGGCAAACCGAAAGCATTCACCGGGCTATTCAAGAATCCGCCGCGTACCACGCGCCAGATCATGGAACCGAAAACGTATCTTTCGGGAGAGCGAATTGATCCTCTGCCTGTGCCAAACTTCCGAGAGATTTTCAAGAATTATGAGCGGTTTGATGTTGGCGCGATGGGCGAGTTCGATGTTTCCATATTGATCGATCAGTATGCCGGAACGGAGGTTTCGCGTGGTTTGTATCCCAGTTGGCGCGGCGGCTATTACTATGCTGCGCGGCTAAAGTCCGATCCACACATTGTTGATGATATTGTGATTCAGCCCTTGGGGCTGCTCTATGTTTCGCGCTGGGCTAGCGCGGAGAAGGCCGGAGAGTTTGCGGTGATTTACGCAAAATCACTGGCAAAGCGTTACCAACATGTCCAGGATGTAGCAAACGATGGCACGAAATCTCTGGCGCTTCTGGAAAAGTTGCAGCCGTGGAAAGGCAAGCGCCAGTGGTTAACCGAAGAGGGCATGGTGGTGATGAAAGTCGAAGGCGACAAAGTCCTGGTGACGGAAAGCCTGGACCCGGCTACGACAGAACGCCTGCTGAGTGATGTGTTCACTTCCACCGTCGCAGTGGACTGAATCCATGCTTAGTCTGCATGCTATCCTTTCGATCGTGTCGTCGGTAAATCCCCGTTTTGTATAATCAATGGTTCGCCACTATTCATCGAACATTTCAGGGGGATTCTTGGCGCAGGCGGAAATCGGGATCATCGGCGGCAGCGGGCTTTATTCCATGCCGGGGTTGAGCAATGTGCAGGAAGTCCGAACTGAGACACCGTTTGGCGATCCTTCGGATGCCTATGTCTTGGGTACACTGGAAGGGCGTAAGGTCGCGTTTCTAGCTCGGCACGGGCGCGGGCATCGCATTCTTCCCAGCGAACTGAACTTTCGCGCCAATATTTACGGATTCAAGCAATTGGGAGTGGAACGCATCGTTTCCGTTTCTGCCGTGGGATCGCTGAAGGATGAGCATAGGCCACTGGATTTCGTGATTCCAGATCAGTTCTTCGATCGCACGCGGCATCGAGTAGATACTTTTTTTGGCGACGGCATCGTGGCGCACATCTCTTTTGCCGATCCGGTCTGCGGAGAACTCGCGATTGTGGTGGAAGGTGCATGCAAGAAAGCCCGTGTGACCGGCAAGCGCGGCGGAACGTATTTGTGCATGGAAGGGCCGCAGTTTTCGACCAAGGCGGAATCGAATGTCTATCGCAGTTGGGGCATGGACGTCATTGGCATGACGAATCTGCAAGAGGCGAAACTGGCGCGCGAAGCGGAGATTTGCTATGTGACGGTTGCGATGGTCACCGATTATGACTGCTGGCATCCGCATCATGATTCGGTCACGATCGATCAGATTGTTGCGGTGCTGCACAAGAATGCCGAGAACGCCACGAAAGTAGTACGAGAGACGATTGCCGCCATGCCGAAAGATCGCAAATGTAAATGTGGGTCAGCTCTGGCGCACGCCATCCTCACCGAGCGAGACAAGATTCCTGCAGCAACGCGGCAAAAGCTGTCTTTGATTGTTGGCAAATATCTCGAGAATTAGGACTCATATTTCATGAGCATTTTAGTGGTTGGGTCGGTAGCATTCGATGACGTCACGTCGCCTTCGGGGACAGTCAAGAATATCCTTGGTGGCGCAGCCACGTATTTCTCGCTGGCAGCCAGTTATTTCACGCAGGTGCGCGTGGTCGCCGTGGTCGGCGAGGACTTCGGCGCCGAGCAGGAAGCAGTTTTCACCAAACGCAAGATCGACATTCGCGGCATTGAACATGCCAAGGGGAAGACTTTTCGCTGGGGCGGAAATTACAGCGAGAACCTGAACGAAGCGAAGACAACTTTCACCGACTTGAATGTTTTTGAGAGCTTTCAGCCGCAGATTCCCAAAGAGTATGCCGACACCGAGTTTCTGTTTCTGGCGAACATTCAACCGACTTTGCAGGCCAATGTACGGCGCAGCATGAACGGCGTCCGGCTCACCGGCTGCGATACCATGAATTACTGGATTCAGGGCTCGCGCGATGAGCTGGCCAAAACCCTGAAACTGGTGAATGTGTTGTTGATCAACGATACCGAAGTAAAAATGCTGGCTCATGAAACCAACTTGCCGCGAGCCGCGCTGAAAGTCCTGGCCATGGGGCCGCAAGCACTCGTCATAAAACATGGCGAGTATGGCGCCACGATTTTCTTTCGCGAAGGAGCATTCGGGATTGGACGGCATCCCTTTCGCGCGCCCACTCTTCCCATCGAGGAAGTGAAAGATCCCACCGGCGCCGGCGATTCCTTTGCCGGAGGATTTATGGGCTATATTGCCTCGCAGGAAACCTTGAATCGCGAAGTGTTAAAGCGGGCATTGTTTTACGGCGGCGTGATGGGATCGTTTGCCGTGGAGCGGTTTGGGACGGAGCGGTTGCAGTCGCTTACCCGCGAAGAAATTGACGCACGATTTCAAGTCTTCCGCGAACTCACCCACCTGGAATGAAATCTCCTGCCACGCGCCGCTGGGACCGCGAGACTATTTTGGTGGCGCAACTCGCGGCCTTCATTTCGCTTTTGGCCTTCCTGTTCTATCTTCGCCACGGGGACGTCCTGCTCTATGGCGATGCAGTTGCGCATACCAATATTGCCCGCCGGGTCTTCGATTCGCGAACTCCTGGATTGCTGCAACTGGGCACGGTATGGCTTCCTCTGCCGCATCTGTTCATGATTCCTTTCGTGATCAATAACTGGATGTGGCAAAGCGGAGTTGGCGCGTCTATTCCTTCTTTGATCGCCTACATTCTGGGAACGGTCGGCATTTTCCGTCTGGTTCGTGGAGTATTGAGTTTCCATTCAGAGCCTACTGTTTCGGTGAGAGTTGCCGCCTGGTTTACAGCCGGGATTTATGCCGCGAATCCAAACCTGATTTACATACAGACCACGGCTATGACGGAGCCGCTGTATTTGGCGCTATTTATTTGGGCGGTGGTGCACTTCAGTGAATTCGTGCAGGAGGCTTCGGCAGAAGGCAACGTCGAGAGGAATTGGGCAGCGGCAGCTTCATCTTTGGTGAAGTGTGGCTTTTGTGTGGCGGGAGCCTGCCTTACGCGTTATGACGGATGGTTCCTCGCAGCGACCTTGTGCGTGGCTGCATTTGTGGTCGTGCTTCGTTTACCGCGCGATGGGAAAGTGTTGCGCATCGCCTTCGTGAAGTTTGTTCTCCTCGCCGCCATCGCTCCTGTTTTCTGGATTACCTACAACGCTATCGTCTATAAAAATCCACTGGAATTTTCCAATGGCCCGTATTCGGCGAGGGGCATCGAATTAAAGACCTCGGTTGCTGGTTCTCCACCGCACCCCGGCACGAATGACTTGATCGAATCAGCGAATTATTTTGTGAAGTCTGGCGAGCTGAATGTAGCGAACGGGAACTGGGGCAGGTTCTGGGTGTTGGCGTTGCTGCTGGGGATCGTGACTGCGATCAGTTCCGCTCCGAAGCTTTGGCCGCTGCTGCTGCTGGCGGTTCCTTTGCCGTTCTATATGCTTTCCATCGCGTACGGAGGGGTACCGATTTTCATCCCCACCTGGTGGCCATACACCCGGTATAACGTACGTTATGGTCTGGAGGTTCTCCCAGCTCTTGCCGTGTTCGTGGCGCTGGCTGGGTATTTCATCGCGAATCGGCTTCCAGGTGCCAGGCGCAAGGCTGCGATATTAGGCGCCTTCGCTGTTCTTGTGATCGGGAGCTATGCATTCCTCTGGCAAGACCCGATTTGCTATCAGGAAGCGTGGATCAATTCTCGAACCCGCACCGCTCTGGAGGCTGAGCTGGCCTCGACTCTAAAGAAACTTCCCCGTGATGCCAGCATTCTTATGTATCTGGGAGACCACGTCGGTGCGCTGCAGAAGGCGGGCATTCCCCTGCGGCGGGTGATCAATGAAGGGAACCATCGCACCTGGGTGCAGCCTACGGACCCTGACGGTTTGTGGGAGCGGGCTTTGGAGAATCCAGGGGCCTACGCCGATTATGTGATTGCGTCCAATGGTGACCAGGTTTCTCTCCATGTGCAGAAACGGCAACTCACCACCCTCGCAGTCATCCATGTCTCCGGACAGCCGCCCGTCACCCTATATTGGGCGCATCCGTCGCAAGATCCGATGCCCCGGTAATCAGACACGTTAACCGGCGCGGCTAGGAAGCTGTCAGGACGAGACTTTTCCGGTGATAAAATCCAGCCAACTCACGCTCGCATGCCTAGCTTGCACCATATTTACGATCTCCTGGCTCCAGAGACCTCTTTCATGAGGGCCTCGCTGGCGCGTTTGATTTTAGCGGCGGTTCTGGGTGGAGCGATCGGATTAGAGCGAGAGCTCAAGCATCGGCCCGCCGGGCTGCGCACAAATCTTTTCATCTGTTTGGGAGCGGCCATGTTTACGCTCTTGTCGGATGAACTGGCGGTCGAGCACATCGGCGACCACACTCGTATAGCAGCGCAGATTATTCCGGGAATTGGCTTTATTGGCGCGGGCTCCATCCTTCACAATAAGGGCGATCTGGTCACCGGCATTACTTCGGCGGCGACTCTGTTCGTGGTGGCTTCAGTCGGTATGGCCGTGGGCGGTGGGCTTTATCTCACTTCAATTTTTGCCACGGCGCTCATTCTTCTTTGTCTTTACCTTCTTGGAGTCGCAGAACAGAAGTTCAGTTTGAAGGTGGGCTTCAATACCTACGAAGTCACGGGCAGCAATGCAGGTGACATTACGGCTGAGGTCAATCGGCTTCTGGAGTGCATCCATTCCATTCCGCAAAATGTGCAAGTGGCGCCTACCCGGCAGCATGTGCGGGTGCAGTTCGATGTAGAGGGCACAAGCAACGAGCAGCACCAGTTCCTGCATGCCCTGCGTCAATCTTCTTTACTCGAAACTGTTGCACCACTCGGTCCGGTACAAATGGAATGAGCCTGCCGTGAGTGTGATCCCCTTTGTTAAAGCGAGTGCTTGCGGCAACGACTTCCTCATCATTGATGGCAGCATTCTGGATGCCGACGATACTTCTGCCGACCTGGCTGCTTTCAGTCGCAAGATTTGCGATCGACACAACGGCG
The DNA here is from genome assembly GCA_963723765.1 of Terriglobia bacterium. Taxonomy (GTDB): domain Bacteria; phylum Acidobacteriota; class Terriglobia; order Terriglobales; family Acidobacteriaceae; genus DATBAX01. Next base: position 626,066 of record CAVRSD010000003.1, read on the forward strand.
TCGGCGCCGATGGGGTGGAGTGGCTATTTCCCTCAACAAATGCTGACGCGTACGCGCGCCTGTTTAACGCCGATGGATCGGAAGCGGAAATTTCCGGCAATGGTACCCGCTGTGTGGCCGCGTATGTCTGCTCCGAGCAGAACAAGGAAAAGATTGTGATTCAAACCGGAGCCGGCTTGAAAACTTGTATGCTCACTTCACGTAGCGAAATGCAATATGAGTTCGAGACGGACATGGGGGCGCCTGAAGTTGACGATGAATTTTCGCTGAAACTTAATTCAGGGGAGGTCCGCGGGGTTCCGGTTTCGATGGGGAATCCACACTTTGTGGTTTTCGTCGATGAATTTGCCGCCGACTGGCAAATACAGGCGGCGGAAATCCAGCGTTCTTCACACTTCAAGCAAGGGATTAATATTGAGCTGGTACTGATTGAGGACAAACATAATATCGATGTCAGATTCTTTGAGCGTGGAGTCGGAGAAACCCAGTCCTCAGGAACCGGGTCTTGCGCCTCGGCAGTCGCCGCTATTTTTACGAAAAGGACCGAGTCATCCGTGCAAGTGCATGCGCCGGGTGGAGTTCAGGTTGCGCGCTGGCAGGAGAACGAAGTGTTCTTGCGTGGTCCGGCACGATTAGTTTGCAGGGGAGAATTTTTCGTCTAGTCTTTGCATTAACCATTCATTCGCCATTCTTGCTTAGAATTTGAATAAAGATGCCGCCCACTCCCCCGAACCCGCGTATCAAACCTCCGGCCCTCCGGCGCGGTGACACGATTGGTATTGTTGCTCCGGCGAGCAATATCAAAAGAGATTTGCTGGAAGCAGGATGCGAGAGGCTGCGCGGGTTAGGGTACAAGACGTTCTACTTCGATTCCATTTTTGAGCAGGATCTATATTTTGCCGGCTCGGCTGAGCGACGCGCGCGCGAACTGGAAGAGATGTTCGTGCGCGACGATGTGCGTGCAATTATTTGTGCGCGCGGCGGGTACGGTTCGAATTACCTTCTGGAAGCGCTGGACATAAGAAAGATTGCGGCCCATCCAAAAATATTTGCCGGATACAGCGATCTCACTACGCTGCTGACTTATTTTGCAGACACCGCTGGATTTGTGACGTTCCATGCTCCCATGGTGACGAAAGATTTCGCCAGTCCCGATGGCGTGGAAATGGCTTCGTGGGAATCCGCTCTGGGTGGGCAGTCCAAGTGGTCGATCAACATGGGTGCGGAGTCTGGAGCCCGGTCGCTGGTGGAGGGATCTGGCGAGGGCATTTTATACGGCGGATGCCTTTCCATGCTGGTAGCTTCGTTGGGCACGCCGTACGAAATTCAAACGAAGGACACGATTCTTTTTATTGAAGATATCGCAGCCAAGCCATTTCAGATTGATCGCATGTTAATGCAATTAAAGCTGGCTGGAAAACTGGCTGACGTGCGCGGCTTGATCTTTGGTGAAATGATCGATTGCACCCAGCATAAGAACCAAGCCTACACCCTCGAAGAAGTCATACTACGCATCGTTGGTAATCTGGGTGTGCCGGTTGTTTATGGTCTGCGCTCCGGGCACGTCTCGCGGCAGAATGTGACGCTTCCGATAGGTGTACGGGCTGCATTGAAAGTGAAGAGCGGAGAAATGACCTTTAAGATTGTGGAAGCGGCGACAGTCGGCTCATGAAATTACAGCGTAAAAAATGAAAGCGACAAAACACATTCATCTGATTGGAATCTGTGGCACGGCCATGGCGTCGTTGGCTGGAATGCTGCAGCAGCGCGGCTTCCGTGTAAGCGGTTCAGATGCTGCTGCTTACCCGCCGATGTCGGACTTTCTCTTATCGCTGGGTGTCTCGGTGGCGCAACCGTTCGCGGAACAGAATCTCGAACCGCGTCCTGATCTGGTGGTTGTGGGGAATGCTATCTCGCGCGGCAATCCCGAACTTGAACATGTGCTTGACCAGCGCATTCCATTTTGTTCGTTGCCGCAGATTTTGCATGATGAATTCCTCGTAGGCAAAGAAGTGTTGGTTGTTGCCGGAACCCATGGCAAAACCACCACGACTTCCATGTTGGCCTGGATATTTGATTCGGCTGGACTGCAACCGTCATTTTTGATCGGCGGGATTGCGGAAAACTTTGGCAGCAGTTTTCAACTGGGACAGGGCAAGCATTTCATTCTGGAAGGCGACGAGTACGATACCGCGTTCTTCGACAAAGGCCCCAAATTCCTGCACTACTTTCCAGACGCGGTGATTCTGACCTCGGTGGAATTCGACCACGCCGATATTTACAAAGATCTCGACGCGGTCGAGACGGCGTTCAAGCGCCTGGTAAATCTGGTCCCTCGCCGAGGGCGCATCATTGGCCTCGATACCGGCGAGAGTATCGAACGTTGTCTGGCAAAAGCATTTTGCCCAGTGGAACGATACGGTTCAAGCTCAAAGGCGACCTGGCAGATCACGAATCTCCAGTTGCGGCCGGCGCGTACTACCTGGTCATTGCTTCACAACGGCAAGCCGTGGGCTGACTTCGAATTCGCGTTGGGCGGCGAGTACAACGTGTGCAACGCCACGGCGGCCGCCGCGATGGCCGCGGGATGTGGGATACCCAAAGAGCAGATCGTGGCCGCGTTGAAAAGCTTTAAGAGTGTAAAGCGGCGGCTGGAAGTTCGGGCCGAGGTGAACGGCGTTACTGTGATTGATGATTTTGCGCATCATCCCACGGCGATCTCCGGAACTCTGACCGCCTTGCGGGCACTGTATCCGGAGGCACGACTTTGGGTGATCCTCGAGCCGCGCTCGAACACGCTACGGCGAAATGTATTTCAGAATGCCTTGGCAGAAAGCTTGGCGCTCGCCGATGAGATTGTCGTAGCCAATGTGTTTAAGTCCGAAGCAATCCCGGAAAATGAGCGACTGGATTTGATTGCCGTTACCAAGCAGATTGAAAAATATGGCCACCGTGCGCGGATTGTCGCAGATGCCGACGCCATCGTGCAGTTAGTTGCACCAGAAATGCGGTCTGGAGATGTGGTCGCAATCCTCTCCAACGGCGGTTTTGGTGGAATCTACGAAAAGTTGCCACAACAACTGCGAAGCCTCGCAGGAAATAAACCAGTAAACGAGACGATCGAGGCCCGCCCTTGATCCGGGCCATCGTCATGCTCGGCTTCTGGACGCTCCTGCTGCCGGTCGCTGCGCTGGTTGGTTTTCCGTGGACGCTGCTCGCTGGAAACGTGAATTTCCTCTACCGAATGGGGATGTGGGGCGCGTGGACCGGCGTTCGCATCGCCGGAATTCGGGTGCAGACTGTCGGATTGGACAAGCTCGATTCCAAACGCACTTATATTTTCATGTCGAACCATGTATCGAATGTCGACCCCCCAATACTTCTGCCGCTCATTCCGCGTCGCACCTCGGTGATGGTAAAGAAAGAATTGTTCCGCTTTCCGATCCTGGGGAGGGTCATGCGCTTTGGCTCTCTGGTTCCTGTGGACCGCGGGAATCGTGACGCGGGAATCAGTGCGGTGCGGGCCGCCGTGGACGTCATCCGTCAGGGCGTCAACATGACCATTTATATCGAAGGCCACCGTTCCTTCGATGGCAAGCTGCTGCCTTTCAAGAAAGGCCCGTTTTATTTGGCGGAAGAGTGCGCAGTGCCGGTCGTTCCTGTCACGATTGTCGGAACGCACGAAACCATGCCCAAAGGGCGATTTGCCATCGAACCTGGCACAGTTACTGTGATCTTCCACGATCCTATCGAGCCCAAAGACTTCGGCAGCCGGGATTGTTTGATGGCCAGAGTACGAACGATTATCAATAGCGGATTACCGGCGGAGTATCAAGAAGCTCAAGTTTTAACCGCCGAGGTCGCAGAGAAAACTGAGACGCGTTGAAACGCGCGCTCCAGTGGAAGGTTATTTCTTAGCTCTCACCGCCCGGGCGATCTCCGGCAGCTTGCTCAGGATCGCCGAATACTTCAGCCAAAGCTTGTGATCCACGGCAGGAGCGCCGCTGACGATTGCTCCGGCGGCGATATCTCCAGCCACTCCGCTTTGCGGCGTCACGATGGCGCCATCGCCGACTTTGCAATGACCGACCACCCCGACTTGTCCGGTAAGAATTACGTTTTTGCCGATTTCGGTTGAGCCCGCAAGGCCGACTTGCGAAGCCAGCAGGGAATCTTCGCCGATGTGCGAGCCGTGACCGACCTGCACGAGATTATCGATCTTTGTGCCGCGGCTGATGCGAGTTTCTCCCACGCTGCATCGATCGATGCAGGAATTCGATTGAATTTCCACATCGTCTTCAATCACTACTGGCTGGGGTTGCGGAATTTTGTGCCAGTGTCCGGCGTTGTCCTTGGCGAAACCGAAGCCGTCGGCTCCGATCACCACGCCGTTCTGCAGCAATACGTTGTTGCCGATGCGGCAGTTTTCACGAATTATGCAATGGGCGTGAGCAAAAAAATTATCGCCAATCTTCACTCCTCGATAAATCACCACATGAGCCAGCAGCACCGCATTCGCGCCGATTTCCACGTTCTCGTCGATCACGACATACGGCCCAATGTGAGCATTCGCACCGACTTTGGCCGAAGCATGCACGACGGCTGTGGGATGAATCCCCGGTGCATACTTCGGTGCGGGATAAAACAGGTCCATGGCCTGCGCGAATGCCAGGTACGGATTTTTGCTGCGTAGCAAAGCGGTCGAGATGGCAGGGAAGTCTTCGGTGACGATCACGGCCCCCGCTTTTGTTGTCCGGGCTGCTGCCCCATATTTGGGGTTAGCCACAAAAGTGATTTGGCCGGGACCAGCGTCTTCAATCCCGGCAACGCCGGTTATCTCGGTATCGGGCGAGCCATTTTCCAAACGCGCGCCCAAAGTTGAAGCAATCTGTGTAAGTTTCATAGGAGGTTTCCGCGAAGGTGATTGTAATGGATGGCGCTCTTGCGGGTCTGTGGAGCTGTGCTCATGGGACAGCCGAGGCGGCTGCCACTACGTGAACCGTGGTAAAACTCAGAAGCAGTGGGTGTATTCAGCTCAAAGCAACCCGAAAGGCATTCACGGTCTCTTAGTTTGGCTGGATCGAAAGCATTCATCAGGATTCGATCGTCTTTAGGCTTATTATTGGCCCTCAAGAAAGCTTGTTCCTATGCTCATACGTTTGGGATACGACATTCAATTCGACATTCCCGCCCCGGTAGCCATGGTGGGAGTTTTGCATGTGCATCCCTCTCGCGCTAAAGACTTGCGGGAGCCGGATGAGTTAACCATTGAGCCGGCATTGAAAATCGAAAGCTACCTGGACAGCTACGGCAATCGCTGTGCCCGCTTCCTAGCTCTGGCGGGTCCGCTGAAAATCACCAATTCCACCTTGATTGAAGATCCCGGCACTCCCGATCCCATTTCTCCCAACGCTCAGGAACATCCAGTGAATGAACTGCCGCCCGAAACGCTTCGCTATCTGCTCAACAGCCGGTATTGCGAGGTGGATCGGCTGTCGAATCTGGCGGTAGAGTTGTTCGGCTGGCAAGCGCCCGGTTGGAGCCGTGTCCAGGCCATCTGTGACTGGGTGCACGCCAAAGTTGCCTTCGGATACCATCACGCGCGCTCTTCGAAGACGGCCCTCGATGTATTCACCGAGCGCACCGGAGTCTGCAGAGATTTTCAGCACCTGGCAGTTACTTTTTGCCGCGCTCTCAACATTCCTGCGCGCTACGCTACCGGATATCTGGGCGACATCGGAGTGCCGCCGTCGCTAACACCCATGGACTTTAGCGCCTGGTTCGAAGTTTATCTGGACAATCGCTGGTGGGCATTCGATGCGCGCAACAATCAGCCACGCATTGGACGGATACTAATGGCAACGGGACGGGATGCCTCTGATGTTGCGATCACGACTTCGTTTGGGATTGCCAATTTGACGAATTTTACGGTAGTAACGGAAGAGGTTGTGGATAAGCCTTTAGCTGCTAGCTCCTAGCCTCTAGCTTATTCTTGTTACCCTCGCCAACCTTGTCATTCCGAGCGACGCGAATCGTGAGGAATCCGCTCGCCTGGTTGCGCCCCCGTGAAAGAGCGGCCCTTAAGGGCCGCGTTGGAAATAGTTACGGATTTACGCGGCGCTGCAAGCGCCGCTCTTCCACGGTATTCGACAATTTCTATTTATTGCTCGAACAATGTCACTTGCCGCGTGTCTGACGCCAAGTCACGGCGCTGACGTCGGGTGGCGCCAATGACGGCGAGTACAGTCAGCGACTCCAGCGCGGTGCGTGGAACGAAAATGCGCTGGGTGTTCGAACGGAGGTCTGGAGGGTTGACTAGAAAACCCTCGGCCGTGGTGAGGCTGAGGTCGTTCGGCATCATGCCTTCCAGAATTTCGCCGTCCTTGAATCGAAGGCGCACCCAAAGTCCCTCGGTTCGGGGGCGTGTGGTGAAGGTCTTGCGAGTCGGGGCCTCGGCATCGCTGAACTCGCGGACGAAGTACACAACCTTAATATCCTTCAAGTCGAGCGCCACTACCGTGCCGGCGGTATTCAGCAGCTCCAGCTTGCCTTCGTTGATGAAATGGGAAGGCGATACGTGGCCGTTGATGCTGTCCCGGTCCATTTTGCGGACAATGACCTTTTTGTGAGTCGAAGGCATGGGTTTCGCGAATCTGGCGCGGAATGCGGTATTCCCCAGTCCGGCTGCATGCGATTCTCGCACTTTTCTGGCTAAAACGATTGAGTATCACGTTCTTAGTAGCCAAACTGTCAACGTTGTGTTATTTTCGGTAGTTCGCCGTCATCACTCGTGACATGACTAAGCCTAATGATTAGAGTGATTTGCAGGGAAGTAGCAGGGTTTCCGGGCGGGGCGCGGTTCTGCCCTGTGGAAATCCTGGTCGGCTCGACAACGCCCTGCCCGACGACGCAATGCACGGTAGTTCGGAACGCGCACAGAACGAATGGCTGATTACATTTACACCATGGAAATCCGGCTGACGCCGGACCAGCAACGCGGCGTGACCCTGGTACAGGACATCGCACGTGCGGCTGGCATGAACATTTATCTGACCGGGGGCGCGGTTCGCGACATTATCAGCGGCTTCTCCATCCGTGACCTTGATTTCACAGTTCAGGGAAACCCTCTCAAACTACAGAAAGAATTGGAACGGGCAGGGGCCACCATTGCCGCCGGGGATGACGATCTAAAAGCCTTATATCTCACGCTTCCCGGCAATGTGCGCGCGGAAATCAGCTCGGCGCGTACAGAGACGTATCAAAAAGCCGGCAAGCCGCCGCTGGTCGCTCCTGCCACCATCATTGAAGATCTGCGCCGCCGTGATTTCACCGTCAATGCTATGGCTCTGTCGCTGAATCCGGGATCGCGCGGGTTGCTGATGGATCCATTTAATGGCGCGGCGGACATTGAAACCAAGGTTCTGCGGATTCTTCACAACTACGCTTTTGTGGAAGATCCTTCACGGTTGCTACGCGCCGTGCGCTTTGCCGCTCGTTTCAAATGGCCGCTGGAGGAGCGTACCCAGGCGAGGTTCGAGTCGGCGAAAGAAAATAATTACATCGAGTACATCACCGACCGGGCCATTGGACACGAGATCGAGCAGTTGGCCTATGAAGACGATCCGCTGCAAGTCATCAAAACACTGGAAAAGGAAAACTGGCTGAAAGTACTGAACCCGCACTGGACGACCGCGAAAGTGGACACGCCAAGGCCTCGGCCAGATGGTGAAGACGCGGCAGCAGATGAGTGAATTAGGTTATGTGGCGCTCGACCCTGCCCCAGCGGTGTTGAATTTCCTTACCGCCAAACTCGCCGATAAAGACATCGCCGACATGCGCAAGCTGATTCCGCGCAAGACGCTGGTGCAAGCCTGGCACGACCTGGAAGACAACGCCAAGGCCCTCGCCAAGCGGCTGACCGGCAAGGAAGCTGCCACGCCGTCGCGGACGTGGAAGCTGCTCACCGAAGAGCGGCCGGAAATGATCTTGTTCTTGGCGGTTACGTCGAAGCAGCAGGCGGTGACCGGAAAAATCAAGAATTTCTTTACCAAGTGGCGGCAGGTGAGGCAGAAGGTTCCCTTGATTGAGATGACGGAACTGCACATCACGCCGGAGATGCCGGAATATCCCAAAATTGCGCATGAAGTTTTCATGCTATTGCTGGACGGAAAACTGCATTCGCATACGGAAATTCTGAAATTCCTGAAGCCCCTGGCACCACCGCCGCCTCCTCCTCCGCCGCCACCGCCGGTCAAACGCGGACGGGCTGCCAAGGCTGCTGCTGTAGCCGCAGCTGCGGCTGCGGCTGTGGTCCCGGCAACGGCGGTCACGGGCAAGAAAAAGGGCAAGGGACAGCCTGCTGCGGTCGTGGTAGTGCCTCCCGCGAAGCTGGCAGCAAAAGGCGCGATTGCGCCTTCGCCGGCCAAGCCTGAGGGCAAAGCCGCCGGCAAGCCAAAGAGCAAAGAACCGGAAAAAATCAAGGCCCCAGAAAAGAAACCGGCGGCAAAGAAACCTGCCAAAGCGCCAGCCAAGAAAGCCTCCAAAAAGCCGGCGAAAAAGAAACGCTAGCTAAGCCGGTGACCTGAACCGAACCTCAGCTTGCCAACGGGTTTATAATGTTTACATGCGTTGCTGGATGGCCAGTCCGGCGCTGTTTATAGCTCTTTTGGCGGTTCCGTTGCTAGCACAGCGACACGGTGCGTCAGGAGGGTTCGCAGGGCATTCCGGCCCTTCAGGTGGCTCATTCATGGGTCACGGTTCGATGAGCAATCACGGCCCGTCATTTTCCGGAAACACACACTTCGGCGGCAACTACGGCACAGGCCGTCGCACGCCTTTCTTCACTTCCCGTCGTTCCGGTCGCTTTAACCGTCCTCGTTTCTTCTCCGGCGTGTCGCCCTGGTTGAGTTATGGATACCCCGGCTATTACGCATATCCCTACTACGGGAACTACGACGATGCATCAGCGGGTTACTATTCGTCCGATAATTATGCGGGCGCTTATGACAATCAATCCGGAGAAATGGAACAAGGCAAGATCGATCGTCTTGAGGATGAAGTCGCCCAGCTACGGGAAGAACGAAATTCCGCACGCCCGCAAGCGAAGGCGGAGATTCGTTTCTCGACCGTGCTGGTCTTCCGCGATCAACATACTCAGGATGTCCAGAACTACGCAATTGTAGGAGACACTCTTTGGGTCTTCGATCCGCAGAAGGCATCGAAAATTCCAGTGGATGATCTCGATGTTCCCGCAACTACCAAAGCGAACGACGACCGGGGCGTAGATTTCCGGCTGCCGGACCAGCAGTAATCCGACTTTCTTAATTTCCAGTCTCGACCCTGCAAACAAACTGAAGGCCAGATCACATCCCTAAGTTCGGGAGCAATCTGGCCCTGACAGTCTTTACCTCTACTCCATTGAAACTCCTACGGAACAACCACACCTGTCGTGGGATCAAGCTTCAGCTTTGGCGCTTTTCTCCCGCTGGTGAAGTCAAAAAGGCCATCCAGCGTGCCAGCCTGAGCATCGGTTGAGCCATTGCCCAGGCGGCCCAGTCCCCAGTTGTCTTCGACGAAGCGAAGAACAGAGGATTGGTCGGTGATCTGGTGATCCACGTAATTCTGCCGTGCGTACGGCGAAATCACCAGCAGAGGTTGACGCATTCCATAACCGCAGCGACCCGGATTCCCGTTGCCAGGAGTGACGCCGCAAGCCCCGGGTCCGGTCAGGTTGTCGTCTGAAGCATTGGACTGGTTGACGACCAAATCTCGGGCATGGTCATACCAGCCGTCGGAGTCATCGTACAAGAGCACAATTGCCGTGTTCTTCCATTCCGGGGTCGCCTGCAACCGATTCACCAGATTGATCAGCCCCGTTTGCTCGTCCAAAGGATCGGAGTTGCCCGGGTGCCCGTCATAAAGAGCTTTCTGTTTGATATAGCTCACCGCTGGCATCTGACCAGCATCAACTGCTGTCCAGAAGTCATTCAGGTCATACTGATGGTTGGTCAACGTGTCTGCGGAAGTTCCGATCAAACTCGGAGCTGCCGGACGGGTGTGATGCTGGTTGGCAGTTTGAGGGTAGTACAGGAAAGGTTCGTGGTGTGAAACGTAATCGGTCTCAGTTCCGGGAAGTCCGAAGCTCTGGGCTCCGCAGACTGCAACTCCATTGACCACGCTGGTTGGGGCGAAGCCGCCCTGGAACCAGCCCCAGCTGAATCCCTTGGCATTCAGCAGATCGCCAACGTTCAAGTTGCCGTTGGTGATGGTGACGTAGGTTTTACCCGACGGATGGCAATCGTCCAGAGTCGGTCGTGGATCGCCGATAATCGTGGCGTTGGTAGTGGCGCCATTCGCAGTGTTGCCAGCCGCACTTCCGCTGTCCACGTTAGCGCCAGTGGTGTACCCACCGATCAGGTTCAAGGCGCCGACCGTAGAAGGTCCGAACATGGTGCTGAAGTGATTGTCGCTCATGGCATAGTGCTGGGCATAGCTCCAGATGCCCGTCACGGTGTTGCCATCGTAGTAGCCCATGGTGAGGCCAGTTCCCATGCCGGCGTCAAAGCAACCGGGACCGCCGGATCCAACTTTTTCAGGAAATTTGTCCATCAGGCCCAAATCGAAGGCAGCCTGTTCATCGCCGTAGTCGTGATCTTCATCGCAAGTTACCGCTCCGGAACGATCCAGACGGAAGGGCTGCGTGGAGTTGGGATTCTCGTCCAGCAGTCCGCTGCTTAACAGATTATCGACACGCGGAGTATTGGGAAGCGCCACGAACGGGGTTTCGTTGGCGGGATTGGTCGCGTATGGGTAGGTTGCGAAGTAGTGGTCAAAAGAAATATTTTCGTTGAAGACCACCACAATGTGCTTGATGGGAGTGGCGGTCTGATAGCTGTCGGCAGGGTTGGGCTGCTTGGCTGCAAACGCATCGGCAAAAGGACTCATTACCATACATGCGGTCGTCAGCACCGTGGCAAGTTTGCGAATCTGCTCTTGGATCATCGATTCTCCTCGGGAAAAGGCAACTCTAAAGCTGCGAGGAGAGTACCTAGCGTTTGTTAAGGCTATGTGAAGGAGAAATGAAAATTCGATATCAAGAATGAGACTGAAACACAAAATGGTTGCACATGTGTGGAAAACCTACTTCGCGGCAACTGGTGCTGCTATTGGTTTCCCGACAGATAGCAAAGCAGGTTCGACGCGAATGGTGCCCATCATGCCGCCATCCTCATGCTGCAGAATGTGGCAGTGGTAAGGGAACGTCCCAACAATATTGGGATCGCGAAAATCCATTCGAAGTTTTACTGTGGGGAACTGCTGTGCATATCCATTCCAGAACGGAACGTTGATGGTGTCGCGAAGATAGGGTTCATCGACCGGAACGCCATGGCTTTCCACCACCATGAAATGGGTCTGATGAATGTGAAAATTGTGGCTTTCCGTGCTGCGATTTTCGATGGTCCAGTCTTCTACGTCGCCTTGGTGTACGACGATATCAGGGATGGTTGAGGACGGGTCAAAAGCTTTCGGCGTTTTACCTTCTTCCGTAATATAGAAAATCGTGGCACTGTTCGGATCTTTGGGATCTTGCAGTTCTTCCGAGAAATACAACTTACGTTCGCGAACCGGCTTGACCGATGCCAAAGGAGAAAGATTTGGCGTTGGCAGCGGCACGGGAGAAGTGGGCAATGCGGACGGAAGCTCCGGTGTTGTTGCCGAAGTAACAATCGTAGCTAGTGGCCGCGGAGGACTGTTGTCATCATCGCCGCCAACTATGTCTGTGGAATTCGCTGAGGGCGTAGGTGTAATCGCAGGGGGAGCGTTGGGCCCGGTAACTGGGCCGGTCACGATCGCCTGAGTCGCCAAAATGGCTGACACGCCTTCTGCAGGCCCATTCACTACGAACTCCGCGCGCCCCGCAGGCGGTAGCGCAACGTGGCTCTCCCAAAGAACGCGATTGCGCGGCCGTCCGTCTTCATATCCGATAGGTACGCCGTCCAAGGCAATCACGCCCAGAAACTGCGGCTTGTTGTTGAATAGAAGCTTCAAATCCACATAGGTGTCCGCCGACGCATTCAGTACACGCCAAAACTGCCGCTCGGAGGGCCTCATCTGGATGATTGCAAGCGTGTAATCCGGGTAAGGCACAGGAACGAAATTCAGCGAGAGATCTTTGCCCGGTTTTTTCGGATCGGGCTTGGGATCGGTAACGCGCTGGTCGCGAATCACAATCACCCGCTCCGGCAGTCCGGCGATAAGTTTGTTCGCCTGCTCGATTCCTTCGACGATCAAAGCCCCGGACGCGCCTCCCAATACCTGAGCTTCACTGAGGCCGTGAGCATGAGGGTGATACCAGTAGAGACCTGGGGGCTGGTCCTGCGGTATGCGGACCCGATATTCAAAAGCTGGATCAGACGGCTGGATGAGCGTTTTTAAGCTGTCATCCTGATGGCAAGTGGGCGGGATGTCCAAGCCGTGAAAATGAAGATTGGTGGAATCGCCCGTCATCGCGCCGCCGGCACATCCGCCGGGCATCGAGTGGGCATGAGTATTTCCCGGCAGTGAAGCAGGCTGAGAAATTGGAAGAGATATCTCGTTTTTTAAATGCAGGACCAGCCAATCGCCGGGATGCACCCGCAAAGTTGGCGATTGGACGCCGCCATCGGTGACATAGCAATAACGCATGAGGCCTTGCGCGTCGAGGGAATTGTGGATGGAGAGATGCACATCCAACACCCCATTTTGACTGCGCAGGTCTTGCGGCGAAGACAAAACGCTTCCAGCACTTGCACGCGAGCAGACCTCAGAAGTTATGTTTTGAGAAAACGCCGCCAGGGAAAATAATGGAGTGAATAAGATTGCGGCTGTGATCAGGAGTTTCGTAGCTTTTAACATGAAAGAGTAAGGCGGATAGAGTCGTAACTTCATTCGACGTACAAAGGAAAATTTAGCAAACGGCTTTGGCAGCCATGTTAAAGCCGTGTGAATTCGCGTTGTTTGTGTTCACGGGCAAACTTGCACCGTTCCTGGGCGTTTGCATCATCCCCCACAGCAGATAGAATGACAGTAGGGCGTTTGCTCGCTTCTATCCCAACTATGTCCCAATTCGTCCACCTGCATTTACATACTGACTATTCCATGCTCGACGGCGCTTGCGACGTCGACAAGCTGGTTCATCGCGCGAAAGAGCTGGGTATGCCGGCTGTAGCCATGACCGACCACGGCAATATTTTTGGCGCGGTTCATTTCGTGAATGCGGCCAAGCAGGTAGGAATCAAGCCGATCGTCGGCTGTGAGCTGTATGTCTGCAAAAAGGATGACCACCGGATTGAACGAACGCCACCCGAGGGCGATACCTACAACCATCTTCTGGTTCTTGCGCAGGACGACGAAGGTTATCGAAATCTGACCAAGATAACTTCCGAGGCCTCGCTGCACGGTTTCTATTACAAGCCCCGAGTGAGCAAGAAGTTTCTGGCCGAGCATTCCAAAGGACTCATTGGTCTTTCCGGCTGCCTAAAAGGTGAAGTCGCCGAATTTCTGATGGAAGAAAAGTATGATGCCGCACGGAAAGCCGCCGGCACGTATGCCGACATCTTCGGCAAAGAAAACTTTTTTCTGGAGATTCAGGATCAAGGACTCGAGCAGGAACACCGTATTCGTCCCGGTCTCTTCCAGTTGGAGAAAGACCTTGGCCTGCCACTGGTAGCTACCAACGACAGCCACTATCTCTGCGAAGACGACGCTCACGCTCAGGACGTGATGCTCTGCATCCAGACTGGCAAGTCGATCCAGGACACCAATCGCATGAAGTTCCACGGCACAGACTTCTTCGTCAAGAGCCACGACGAAATGTTGCGAGTGTTCAAAGATTCGCCCCAGGTGTTGAGCCGCACCCTGGCCATCGCTGAACGCTGCAACATGAAGCTGGAGAAGGTTAGCAATCCGTTCCCACACTTTGATGTCCCACCCGGCTTCACCTTGGATAGCTACTTTGAGCACGTCACTCGAGAGGGCTTTGCCCGCCGCCTGGATACCTTGCGATCGTTGCAAGATCAAGGCCGGTTGAAGCACAGCTTGGATGAGTATGAAAAACGTTTAGCCGAAGAGCTTGGCATCATCCAGCAGATGAAGTTTTCCGGCTATTTCCTGATTGTCTGGGACTTTATTCGCTATGCCCGCGAGCACAATATCCCGGTCGGGCCCGGCCGTGGTTCTGCCGCCGGATCGCTGGTGTCGTTCTCCATGGCAATCACCGATCTTGATCCACTGCAGCACGAGTTGCTGTTTGAGCGCTTTCTAAATCCAGAACGCATTTCGATGCCCGACATCGATATCGATTTCTGTATGAACCGCCGCGGCGAGGTCATCCAGTACGTCACGCAAAAATACGGGCGTGAGAATGTGGCGCAGATCATTACCTTCGGAACTATGGCCGCTAAGGCCGCCATCAAAGATGTCGGCCGTGCCATGGATATCCCTTACGCCGACGTAGATCGCATCGCCAAGATGGTGCCGACAACGCTCAACATCAAGCTCGCGCAGGCGCTGACCGATTCTCCCGCGCTCAAGCTGGCTTACGAGAGCGAGCCGCAAGTGAAGCAGTTGATGGACACTGCGCTTCGGTTGGAAGGCTTGGTGCGAAATTCAGGTGTCCACGCGGCGGGCGTGGTGATCTCGCCGCGTCCGCTGACCGATCTGGTCCCGCTGCACAAGACCAAGAACGACGAAATCGTGACGGCCTTCGACATGACGGCCATCGAAAAGCTTGGTCTCTTAAAGATGGATTTCCTGGGCCTGACCACGCTGACCATCCTCGATGACTCGTTGAAGCTGATCGCGCAGCATCGCAATGAAAAAGTTGTCTTGGAAGAGATTGCGTATGACGACGTTACGACTTACGAAAAAGTCTTTCATAGCGGATTAACTTCCGGTGTCTTCCAGTTTGAATCTTCCGGCATGCGCGACGTGCTGCGTCGCTACAAACCCAGTTCGATCGAAGGCTTGACCGCTCTCAACGCGCTCTATCGTCCGGGCCCGATTCAGGGCGGCATGATCGACGACTTCATCGATCGCAAGCATGGTCGCAAGAAGATCGAGTATGAACTGCCCGAGCTGAAAGAAGTCCTGGAAGAAACGCTGGGCGTGATCGTCTATCAGGAACAGGTGATGCAGATTGCCAACCGGCTGGCAGGCTACTCACTCGGCGAAGCCGACCTGTTGCGACGGGCGATGGGGAAGAAGATCGCGTCCGAGATGGCGGCGCAACGCGAACGTTTTGTCAGTGGCGCAACCCAGCGCGGCTTCCCGCCCAAGAAAATCGAAAAGATATTCGACCTGATGGCGCAGTTTGCGGGATACGGTTTCAACAAATCGCACTCGGCAGCATATGCGTTGCTGGCCTATCACACGGCGTATTTAAAAACACACTATCCCGTCGAGTTCATGGCCGCGTTGTTGACCTCGGTCACCGGAAATACAGACGATGTAGTGAAGTACATCAATGAATGCCGGGAAATGGGAATCGCCGTCGAGCCGCCAGATATCAATGTCAGTCCGATGCCAACTTTACTCCGCACGGAGAAGCGATCCGCTTCGGCTTGGCTGCGGTGAAAAACGTCGGACACAATGCCATCGATTCGATTGTTGCCGGCCGCAAAAAGCTGGGTAAGCTATTCATCCATCTACGAATTCTGCGAAAACGTGGATTTGCGCCTGCTCAACAAGCGAGTGCTGGAGTCGCTGATCAAAAGCGGCGCCATGGACTCTCTCGGCCGCCGCGCTCAATTGATGGCCGTCCTCGACAAGAGCATGGAGCATGCGCAGAAAACCCAGCGCGACGCCGAGTCCGGGCAGCACGGATTGTTCGGCGTTTTCGAGCAGGAAGAGACGCATGCCAACGGCTGAACAACTGCCTGACACTCCCGATTGGGACGAACACCAACGCCTCGCCAGCGAAAAAGAAATTCTAGGCTTCTTTATCACCGGCCATCCTCTGGAAAAATACGGGGACAAATTGAAAGACCTCAGCGCTCTCTCCACAGCAGAAATCGCCGCCATCAAGTCTTCCACTGGCAAAGATGAGAACATCTCCACTGCGGGCATCATCACCAATATCCGGGTGCTGAAATCCAAGAAGGGCGATTTCTACGCACAAGGCACTTTGGAAGACATGCTCGGAACCGTGGAAATGGTCGTATTTCCCGATGCCTACCGCAAACTGGGAGACAAAGTAAAACTCGAAGTCCCCGTTTTAGTTCGCGGCGGCTTGCGCGTCGAAGAAGGCTCGAATCCCAAGCTGATGGTGAATGACATCCAACCGCTTGAGGAGGCAAAGGTTCCGCTGCCGCGGTCTCTGCGCATTCGCATTCCGGTCGAAGCCGCCAACGAGGCCACCGTGGACGATCTCCACCTAGTTATTCGCCCAGCGCAAAGGCGACGCCAAGGTGTTATTCGACGTGGAACGTAAGGACGATTTCATGGTGGTCATGGAAGCGGAAGGCTATAATGTGCTTCCAGACCGCAACTTCATCGCGCGGGTCGAAGAATTGTGTGGGCGGGGAGCGGTGCGAATCATTGACTGAAATCTGCGGCGGATGACGGCTTTCATCAACAGGCGTGCGAGCGCTCCAGCGGCGGTGGTTCCGGCCAATGGCAATGCCATACTAGTCGTAACCGGCGCGGAGTTTCTCGTATCGATGGTGGAAGCGCGGTGGACTGCCAGGAATGGTGACAGCCGGAAGATGGAATCGGGACCAAAGGCAAAGCAGGAGTTGGAACGAATTGCGCAGCAGATGGTCAAGCTGGAGTCGGTCGACGGGCACGACGAAGACACTCGTCGCCAGATCCAGGCGCTGCATGACCGCGTCCAGGCTTTGCAAAAGCAAGTGACCGCCCCGCGCGGCGCTTGGGAAAAGACGGAATTGGCCAGGCATCCACAGCGTCCTTACACGCTCGACTACATTGAGCGCATTTTTACCGACTGGAGCGAAGTCCACGGCGACCGTGGATTCGCCGACGATCCCGCCATCATCTGCGGCATGGCGCGTTTCCATGGCGCGGAAGTCATGGTCATCGGCCACCAGAAGGCCCGCGACACCAAGCAAAAGGTCTATAGGAACTTTGGCATGCCCAATCCGGAAGGCTACCGAAAAGCACTCCGGGCCATGAAGATCGCGGAAAAATTCAGCCGCCCAGTTTTTACTTTTGTGGACACTCCGGGCGCCTACCCCGGGCTAGGTGCGGAAGAGCGCGGCCAGTCTGAAGCCATCGCCCGAAATCTACGCGAGATGTCGCGGTTACAAGTTCCCATCATAACCACCATTGCTGGAGAAGGTGGCAGCGGCGGCGCACTGGCTATCGCCGTCGCCGACCGCGTGCTCATGATGGAAAACGCCGTCTATTCCGTGATCTCGCCCGAAGGATGTGCCGCGATCCGCTGGAACGACGCCACCAAAAAAGAGCTGGCAGCCCAAGCCATGAAAATCACGGCACCAGATTTGAAAGAACTAGGCTGCATCGACGACACCGTCCCCGAACCCGAAGGCGGAGCCCACACCGACCACGAAGCCGCCGCCGCACTGCTGGATATCGCATTGACCAGGCATCTCGCCGAACTAAAAAAGTTGCCCATCGCAGAGTTACTGGCGACACGCTACGACAAGTTCCGCAAGATGGCGCAGTTCTTGGTCATCGCCTAGTTCCCGCTCGCTCATCCCCTCCGCCCCTCTTTCATCCCGAAGCCTCTTCGTAAACTCCCCCAACCCCCTTCCTGCCGTATAATAAAAAGTTCGGCTTCACCATGATTTCAGCACTGTTTGAGCGGACCACCCGCTCCAGCTTCAGGAAGGATTGGGAATGGCAACCACGGATGTCGCGTTCCAGGAAGCCTCCGGCTCGACGGAACGCAAACCTGTCGTCAACGACATGAGTATTCAGGTGGCGACGGTCAATGGCAGCGGCTCGCAGAGTTCGAATACTGTCCTTTTACGCACGATTTTTCAGATGGGCGTGCCGGTTTCCGGCAAGAATCTTTTTCCGTCGAACATTGCGGGGCTGCCCACCTGGTACACCATTCGCGCCAATAAAGACGGATACATCGCCCGCAAAAAAGAAATCGACTTTGTCATCGCGATGAACCCGGAGACTGCCCAGGAAGACGTCAAATCGCTGGCCCCCGGCGCGGCCGTGCTCTATGACGAACCGTTGAAGCTGAACGCTCTGCGCGATGATCTGACTTTTTATCCCGTCCCATACGACAAACTAGTCGCACCCGTTTGCCCCGACGCCAAGCTGCGCAAGCTGGTCAAGAACATGATTTACGTGGGCGTCGCTGCCAAACTGCTCGAGCTGGAAATGGCGGAAGTGGAGAAGGCCATCCGCCGCCATTTTGCCAAGAAAGTAAAGGCAGCGAATCTAAATATGGCCGCAGTCCAGGCTGGATTCGACTACGCGACAGCAAGTCTGACGAAGCAAGATCCCTACATCATCCGGCGCCTCGACAAGAACACCGGCAAGATCATCATCGACGGCAACTCCGCCGCCGCCCTTGGTTGCATGTTCGCCGGCGTGACTTTTGTGAGTTGGTATCCCATCACGCCGTCGTCGTCCTTACCGGAAACGATCATCGAATATTTTAAGCGCTTCCGCATTGGCGCTGACGGAAAGGCTACATTCGCTATCATTCAGGCCGAAGACGAGCTCGCCGCGATCGGCATGGTAGTAGGCGCTGGATGGGCAGGGGCACGCGCCATGACCGCGACCGCCGGGCCAGGAATTTCGCTGATGGCGGAGTTTACGGGCCTGGCGTACTACGCTGAGGTTCCAGGCGTGGTCTGGGACATCCAGCGCGTCGGCCCTTCGACTGGCTTGCCCACTCGCACCTCGCAAGGCGACATTCTCTCTACCGCTTTTCTATCGCACGGCGATACTAAACATATCCTGCTGCTCCCCAGTTCGCCCGAAGAGTGCTACACCATGGCGGCCGATGCGTTCGATTTGGCGGAGAAGTTCCAGACCATCGTCTTCGTGATGTCTGATCTCGATCTTGGCATGAACAACTGGATGGCGGATCCGTTCAAGTATCCCGAAAAGCCGATTGATCGCGGCAAAGTTCTCGGCAAAGAGGATATGGATCGCCTGGGAAGTTTTGCTCGCTACAAAGACGTGGACGGCGATGGCATTGGCTATCGCACCCTTCCGGGCACCGACCATCCTGCGGCCGCGTACTTCACCCGCGGCAGCGGACACAACGAGAAAGCCCAATACAGCGAGAGGGCCGACGACTTCGAACGCAACATGGAGCGCCTCAACCGCAAGTTCGAAACTGCGCGTTCATTCGTTCCTCGTCCCGAAATATATTCAAACGGTAAATCAAAAATCGGAATCATCGGTTACGGCACTTCGCATTGGGCGCTGACCGAGGCCCGGGATCAACTTCGCAATGAATACAACATCGAAACTGATTACCTGCGGCTGAAGGCTTATCCATTCACTCGAGAAGTTCACGACTTCGTGAAATCGCACGACCGCGTTTACCTGGTCGAGCAAAACCGTGACGCGCAAATGCTAAGCCTGTTGAAATTGGACGTAGACCCCGCGCTGGTGGTCCGTCTCCGCAGCATCGCCCACATTCACGGCCTGCCGCTCGACGCGCGTTCGGTGACCGACGAACTCATGACCATGGAGGGCAAGTAAATGGCAACCACCACTCCACCAACTCCGAAAACGAATCGCATCGGCCTGACCGTGATCGAATACAAAGGCGGCAAGACCACGCTCTGCGCCGGATGCGGCCACAACGCCATCTCAGAGCGCATTATCGAAGCCATGTATGAGATGGGCGTGCAGCCCGAGCGCCTGCTCAAACTGAGCGGGATCGGTTGTTCGTCGAAGAGTCCGGCATATTTCATGAGCCGGTCGCACAGCTTCAATACGGTCCACGGCCGCATGCCTTCGGTGGCTACAGGAGCGGTCTTGGCGAATCGAAGCCTTCTCGCCTTGGGGGTTAGTGGTGATGGCGATACCGCGTCTATCGGCGTTGGCCAGTTCATCCACTTGATGCGGCGCAATCTGCCGCTCATCTACATCATCGAAGACAACGGAGTTTACGGATTGACCAAAGGTCAGTTCTCCGCAACGGCCGATCTGGGTTCGACACTAAAGACCGGCGTGATCAACGATCTGCCACCCATCGACACCTGCGCTATGGCGATTACATTAGGCGCAACATTCGTGGGGCGTTCATTCTCCGGCGACAAGCGTCAGTTGAACGCCATGTTGAAAGCAGCAATTGCGCATCGCGGCACCGTTATGCTGGATGTCATCTCACCCTGCGTGACCTTTAATGATCATGAAGGCTCGACGAAATCCTACAAATACGTGAAAGAACACGAAGAAGTCTTGCAGGACGTGAATTTTGTCCCTGTCTTCGAAGACATTTCCGTCGAGTACGACGCCGGCACGACAGTCGAAGTCACCATGCACGATGGCTCGCGTCTGCGTCTGCGAAAGCTGGAAGAAGACTACGATGCCACCAACCGGATCAAAGCCATCACCCGCTTGCATGAAGCCAGCGAAAACAGCGAAGTGCTGACCGGCGTGCTCTACATCAACACCAAAGCTCCCAGCTTCGTCGATATGCTGAACATGACAGAGCATCCGCTGGCCACGCTGCCGGAGTCGGTGGTACGTCCCGGAAGGGAAGTCCTGCAACAGGCCATGGAAGAACTACAGTAATTTCTTCTCGGGCACGTCGTCCCAGCTGCTGGTCTTGATTTCCTGCCGTTCCCCGCTGTGCTCGGGATTGCCTCCCGGCTCGGGGAAGTCGGTGTCCGAAAACTTCAGCGGCCAATTCTCGTCTCGGTGTCCGAGCTGGCCACTCATGGATATATTGCCGGCCTGGCCCTGCTCATCTTGTTCCATGGCACCTTTGCCGGAATCCTGGTCGAGGGAAAATACAGTTCGGTGAGCGATCATGGATGCTCCGTACTGGGCGGAGAGAGTCACGCCAGTCCGCAGCCTACGCCGGAGTTTTCACCCAGGGAAGGATTAATATTCTATTCGGGCGATAAGAATCCTTTATCAGATATTGGGGGGTTCTCCGCCAATGCCTATCCCGCCTAAGCCACCGTTTCGTCTTCATTAAATATTGGTGCGACCAGCGGCTCGCCGCTATGTTCGGGATTCCCGCCTGGTTCCGGGAAATCGCTGTCAGTCGATGCGGCCGTTCTGTTCCCACGATGGCCCTGTTGACCCTCCATGGACGTATTGGCGCCGGAATCCTGTCCATCGGGCTCTACGGCGCCTTTGCCGCGGTCCTGATCGAGGTGGGCCAAATCTTCTTGTTCGTTTCGAGTCGAGTTTGTTTGGGCAGCAGCCATTTCTATAATCCTCCGATAAGAATCTCAGGATGGGTACTCAAGTCCATAACTAGCATACTCTGCAACTTTTTCCGGCGAACAAGGTTTATTCTGTACAAGCTGGAGAAAAATCCCTAATGACCAAAATGGAGTTCGGCATGAAACGGCTGCTTTTGCTGAGTTTCTCGCTTTTGTTTTTAGCGCTGGGTGCATGGGCCCAGCCTTCTGCAGCATCGAGTTTTGATGGTGCCCATTACCAATTGGCCGCGCACCATCCGCGGCACCATCACCATCATCGGGCGCACCGCCATCACCACCATCGCGTGGGTAACGGCGCATAAAAGTTTGGCATCGAAGGTGGTCCGCGCTCCCCGGCGTACAGCCACCTTCGTTTCTTGAGCATGAGGTTACATGGCCTAAAATAAGGCTAGATGGCTTCACCCTCCATTCTCTTCCGGCCGTATGACCGTCTGGTCAAGATCGACATCCTGGGCCAGGAATATCAAGTTCCGGAGAACAATCCGCTGCTGCGCTGCTTTCAGTATCTTGCGCCGGAAACGGTGTCCTATGGAAGGTTCTGCTGGAATGAGGATTGCCAGTACTGCCGTGTGACCTACGATCTAGGGGAAGGGACCAAGGTCCGCGCCGCGATCTCGTGCAAGCTGATGGTGCAGGAGGGTTTGCGAGTAAAAGAAGTCGCCAGCGAGATCAAGTACTGCCTGCGAGATTTGATCCAGCAAAAGCCGTAATCTTGAAACCTGAAACTGATTACTCGCTTTTCCGCGCGGCTCCAGTCACTGCCACGCCTTGTTTCCGCAGTCGTTCGCGCGCCTGAATCGCTTCATTGGATCGGGGAAAACGCTGAATCACGTGCCGTAGGGCTGCCACGCCATCATCTTTCTGTCCCAGTTCGATCAATGCAAATCCCTTTTTCAGTTCGGCGGCGGCGGCCTTGTTGCCATCCGGAAAAGTCTGCATGACCAGATCGTAATTCTTCACGGCGATCGGATAGTTGCCCTGGCGATAGGCGATTTCCGCCAGATAGAAGTAGGAATTTCCCGCCAGATCTGTGTTGGGATAATACTTCACGTAATCGCCAAATTCCTGCGTGGCGAGGTCATTGTTGTTGGCGTTGTAATCGCGCAGCGCATTGTTATAAAGAACATCTGGCGGAGGCGCCGCTGCCTGCTGTTGGGCGGCCTGCGCCTGTTGGCTCTGCTGCGCTGCCAGGCTCTGTTGCGCCGATTGCATGTCTTCCAGTTGTTTGCTGACTTTGGCCAGCCGCGCCTTCAATTCGTCCAGGCTGTCATTCAACGACTGGATCTGGCCGGACAACTGGTCTACATGCGCGCCGCTGTCGCCCTGCTGTTTCTGCAGGAAGGCTTGCAGGCCCGCAATGGCCGTTGCGGTCTTGTTCATGCTGTCTGTGTTCTGATCCAGCAGGTTCTTCATGACGCCCATGCGCTCATCGAACGATTGCTTCATGTGCGTCATCTGGTCTTGCAGTTGTTGCACCTGGGTCTGGAGCTCGATCATCTCCTTGTTCACGCCCCAGGCGGGCGTCAGATGAACGAATAGGCCTGTAAACAAAACCAGAAGAACCGCGAATCGCTGAGTTTTCATATTTTTCTGACCCTAAAAGGTGAAGTTGAATCAAGCTAATCCAAATACGATTGGCGTGTCCAAAAATGAATTGTGCAGGATCATGCCCCCGCACACAGTAGTCTCTCCGGATTCCGTGCGCTCCAACTTCCGACCAATTCGATGCAGGAGTCACGCGCGGAAAGATAAAAGGAAAAGCAGGAGCGGCAGCCTTAGCTCCGCCCCTGCCAACTTTACTATTTCTGATACACGAAGTGGCCAACACGGTTCTGCTGCCAGCACGCTTCGTTCGATTCGGTGCAGAATGGTTTTTCCTTGCCGTAACTGATCGTCTTTACGCTGTCAGCAGGAATGCCACCTTGTACCAGAGCGTTCTTGACCGAACTGGCGCGAGTATCGCCCAGAGCCAGATTGTATTCCGTCGATCCCCGCTCGTCGCAGTGTCCCTCAATCGTGAAATGAATGCTGGGATGGGCTTTCAGGAACTCCACATCACCCGCCAGTGCGGATTGCTGATCGGCGCGAACATCGCCTTTGTCATACTCGAAGTAGATGTCCTTCACATTCTGGGAGAACAATTCTTCTTCGGTCGCCGAAGCTACCGGCGGAGGTGGTGGCGGAGGCGGTGGCATGGTCACAGTGACCCGCGCCGTCGCCGTTTGTGTCCCGCCGGCCCCCTTGGCCGTTAAAGTATAAGTCGTGGACTCAGCTGGCGTGACCTGCTGCGAACCGCTGGTCTGCACTCCGCCTATGCCCTCAATACTCACATCTGTGGCATTCGACGTCTGCCATGTCAACGTAGTCGCCCCACCCTTCTCCACTGATTCTGGATTGGCGGTCAGCGAAGCTGTGGGTGCAGTCGGTGCCGGCGGTGGTGGCGGTGGGGGTGGTACGACTTTCTTGGCGCAGCCGCCCAACATCATGACGACCGCCAGTGCAAATACCAGGGTGATCCACTTCATTGTCAATTGCTTCACTTTCTCCTCCGAGCTAAGTTGCGCGCCTTCGGCTGAACGCGCGGTTCGAGTCCACCCAACGGGACTGATTTTCCGCCGGGTTTCGGACTTCATGGACAACCGTTAACTTCAAAATGTTCGACATTCGTAAGGTTCAAAATCAAGGTTCAAGAAATCAAAGATAACGCCATCATGCCTGAATCAATGTTCAACTTCGCACACTACTGCTTCTACTACTTCCAGCTCCAGTTCGGCTGCGTATTTCTTCCCGAACTCGTCAAAGCCTTCTGATTCGTTCCATCAGCCAGCATGGTCCAAATCTGTTCGCCTCCCGCGCGGCTTGACTGGAATACGATGTGCCGTCCATCCGGCGACCACGACGGAAAATCGTTGCGTCCGCCATCGTGGGTCAACTGCACCCATTGCTTACTGGCCACATCCATCATATAAATGTCCGCCGCTCCCGGAGCGCCCGGTCCGTAGCGCCGCACCCAGGAGATCGCCAAAAATTGTCCATTCGGCGACCACGCTGGAGACACTGCATACCCCTGATCCGTAACTTGCTGCACATTAGTACCATCGGCTTCCATGGTGAAAACCTGCGGCAGCCCGGTCCGTCCGCTGACCCACGCGATCTGCGCCCCGGTCTTGCGGTTCCACACCGGGGAAACATCCGGCCCTTTGTATGCAGTAAGACGTTTCAAGTTTCCACCCGAAGCGTCCACCGTGTAGATTTCCGGATCCCCCGTGCGCGATGAAGAAAATGCCAGCTTGGTTCCATCCGGCGACCATGCCGGCGAAAGATTGGTGCCGCCATACCTGGGGAATGCCACCAGCCGGTTAAGATCGAGCGAGTACATCTGAATATCCCAGCCGGATTTGGTGAGGGAACTGAAAGCCAGACGCGAGCCATCTGGCGAGATTCGCGGCGACAGTGAAATCGTACCCAGATGCGTCACCTGACGCTGGTTGGCACCGTCGTAATCCATTGCCCAAATTTCTTTATGGCCGCTCCGGCTGCTGACGAAATAAATCGTACTCTCGGCAATCCCTGGAATTCCGCCGCCTAAGCGAAAGATAATTTCGTCCGCAAACTTGTGGGCGATGACGCGCACCGCCGGACCGGTCGCGACGTCGGAATATTGCTTGCCAAGAATTTGCGGTGACGTAATATTCTTCACGTCATACAGCCAGCCCTGCACCGTGACGTTCGTTCCAGAAACACCCAGGTTGCCAAACGCCAGCATCGCGGCATTCGCCGGCGCCGCGCTCCACAACTCAAACTTGACGTCAGGCGGTGTTCCAACCGCGCCCAGTGGATAAAAACTCTTCGACGCCATATCGAAGATCCCGGCATTATCCAGATCATTCCACAGCGTGTCGTTGAAAGTCTTGAGCAGGTCAGGATTCTTGGCATCCTGCGTGGACGCCTTAAAGTCAGGAACCGCAATGCGAATCTTTTCCACGCCCAGGCCGGTACCGGTCTTGACCCAGTCCTGCGCAGCCGCGCCGGCCGTCAACAAAAGTAAGAAAATAAACCAATTGAATAATCGCTTCATGGACCGCCGTTTCCTAAGCAAAGTACATTTCAGATTGAAGATTTCAGATTTATTTTCAGCTTCCGCTCCGGTTTCAAATCTGAAATCTAAAATCCCCAATCTAAAACTTCTCTTCTCTATCTTTTGTAGTCGAACCAGAACTCAACTGAAACCTTATTCCCCGAATAATCCGAGGGCAGGGGACCAAATGTGTCAATGCGCTGCAAAGCTCGGGTCGCGGACTGGTCCAGCGAAGGCACGCCGCTCGACTGCTCCACCCGTATGTTGCCAGGATGCCCGTCACGCATGACATCAAACGTAATGTAAACCCGTTCCGCCTGGCTCACATTCGGATCGACTTCGTATTTCAACCAGTTTTCGGAAACTTTGCGCTGAATCTGCTGTACATAAAATGCGAACCGCGTCCCAAAATCGCCGCCGTTACCCGTAACCCCAAATCCTCCCTTGGCCCCGCCCGCGTTGAACATTCCATACGGACCGCTGACTGGCCCGCCCTCGCCAAATGGAACTACGTTGCTGGCTTCCTGCTCAGGCTCCGGCTGCGGTTTCTGGTGACTCTCGCTGGTGACCGGCTTTGGTTTTTTCTTGGCATTCTTGTCGGCAATCGGAATCGCATCCGGCTCCTTGACCACCGCTTTCGGCTCCGAGTGCGTCAGGCCCTTCGATTCATTGGCCAGAACGTTTTGCGTTTGCGTCGGACTGGCGGGCAAGGGAACCGTGCTCACCAGCGTAACTCCCATGGCATCGCCACCGCCGCCTGCACCCCACGTACCGCCTCCGCCGCTGTGCACAACCACTGCATAGAGCAGGATGCAAGCGGCAATCCCGGCATGGAACCCGGCCGACCACGCCAGATTGCGTCCCCACCGTTCGTGTTCGAAAAAAATCTCAGCGCTGGCTGCCATGTTGATCCAGTGGCTGCGTAACAATGCTCACATTCGTAATGCCGGATTGCTTGACCGCATCCATCACGGTCGCGAACGCACCGAACGGAACGTCTTCATCGGCGCGAATAAAAATCGATTGATGCTTGGGATCGCGGATCTTTTGTTTGATCTTGGCGGCAATCTCGTTGATGTTCACCGGATCGTTGCCCAGAAAAACCCGCTGCTCCTTGTTGATACTGATCACCAGCCGTTCTTCGGTGATCTCTTTCACAGTGCGGGTTTTGGGTACGCTCACTTCAATCCCCGATTGCAGCACCGGGGCCGTTACCATGAAAATAATGAGCAACACCAGGACAACGTCCACCAGCGGCGTAATGTTGATGTCGGAGAGGGAAGTCTGCGTGCGTCCATTGGAAGCCGTAAAGGCCATTACCGACGCACCTCCGGAACTTCTGCAGCGCGGGCCAGTTGGGGCTGCTGACGCTCGACCGCATTCAGCATTTCAAGAGCAAAGTCATCTCCGCGCGAGGCGAATTCACGAATCGAACCGCCAATCAAATTGTAGGCAATCACCGCCGGAATCGCGGCGACCAGGCCGGCAGCGGTGGTGATCAAAGCTTCAGAAATGCCCGGCGCCACTGCGCGCAAAGTTGCCGCACCTGCGGTGCCCAGTCCGTGGAACGCGTCGATGATGCCCCAAACCGTACCAAAAAGCCCGATGAATGGAGTGACCGCGCCGGTAATTGCCAGCCACGGCAAGTTGCGTTCAAAGCGTGTCAACTCTTCTGAGTTCGCGATCTGCATGGCGCGCTGCACTGCCGTAGGATTCTTGATCGCGCCATTGGAAACGCCGCCCTGCCGTCGATATTCTTCAAACCCGCCTTCAAATACTCCGACCAACGGACTCGGCCGGAACTGCTCGGCTACCGCGCCCACATCCTGCAGTCGCTGGGCCTTGCGAAAGGCGCGGACGAATCGTCCACTCTGCACCCTTGCCCGCCGCAGCAGACTCCATTTGGAAAGAATAATCGCCCAGGAAATCAGGCTGAAAATGAGTAGAAAGAGAAGAACGACTTTGGCGACAGGACCGGTTTCCCCTACAAGATCAACAATTTCGCCGCCGATTACGAAGCCCAACAAGAGAGGGAATGGCATTATTTTTGGAGAATCCTTAGCCTTCGATTATAGACCACCCGATCAGGTTGCCTCCGCAGGCGCATCCGATCTATTAACAACAAATAATCAGTTGGAAAAACGAAAATCACGTAGGGACGGACGCCCGTCAGTCCGGCAAGCGCAGCGAGCCACGGATCATTGACCCGTTCCTATCTTGTCATTCCGAGAAGCGCAGCGCCGAGGAATCCGCTTTCCGCCGGCCGTGAGAAAAACGTGGCATTCTCCCAACGTTCGCAATGACAATCGCTGTAGAATGTCGGCCATGAACCGACGCACCTTACTGAAATCCATCCCGGCGCTCGCTCTTCTCGCGAGAACCGCCGCCGCTTCTCCACAGGACTCTTCGTCCGTCTATGAATTCCGGGTCTATCACACCTATCCCGGCAAGCTCGACGACCTGCTCGCTCGTTTCCGCGACCACACCATGCGTATCTTCGAGAAGCATGGCATGAAGAACATTGCCTACTGGACTCCCACGGATGATCCGTTGAAAGGCAACGCGCTTTTTTATGTAATCGCCCACCCCAGCCGGGAAGCCGCCACCGCAAACTGGAAAGCCTTTGGTGATGATCCGGAATGGCAAAGCGTCCGCGACAAATCGGAGGCCAACGGCAAGCTGGTCGAGAAAGTCGACTCCACTTTCCTCGTCCTGACCGACTTCTCGCCAAAATTGTGAGTGTCCATGTCATCCTGAGCGCAGCATGAGCGTTCGCACGCGAACGCTCATGCGGAGTCGAAGGACCCCTGCCGCAACCATGCTCTCGCCAACTATCCCGCGGCACGTAGGGACGGACGCCTCGTCTGTCCCGCGAGCGTAGCTCGCGTGCTGTTTATTTTCTCCGCGAATGAAATAACTCGACGCGCAGATTTATGCTAAAGGCAGATACATCAGGGACTAAAAATTGCGGAAACGATTACGTATCGCCACACGCTTGACTTGCTTGCTGATGCTGGCCAGCGTCCCCGCGCTTGCGCAGGGCGGCCCACCGCTCCTGACCGATGACCCCGGCACTCCCGGCAATCGCAACTGGGAAATCAACGTTGCTTACACTCAGGACCGTCGTTCCGACAGCAATCAATATGATGTTCCCATCCTCGACATCAACTACGGAGTCGGTGATCGCATTCAACTCAAGTTTCAGATTCCGTATCTATACTCCAGCAGCAATGGCGGCCCGCTGGGCAGTGGATTGGGCAATTCTCTCGCGGGCGTGAAGTGGCGCTTCTTTCAGAACGAGGCCAAGGGTTGGAATATTTCGACCTATCCCCAACTCGAGCTCAACAATCCCACGGACTCAGTGCGGCGTGGTTTCGTCGATCGCGGTCCTAATTTTCTTTTGCCCGTGGAAGTTACCAAGACACTCGGCCCGCTGGAACTGAATCTCGAAGCTGGATATTGGTTCTCGCAGCACTTAAAAGACGGACACATCCTCGGCTTCGCCGTCGGTCACCAGACCACCAAAAGGCTGGAACTGCTTTCCGAAGTTTACGACTTCGCCGAAGTCGGCTCTCCCATTCGAGACGACACTTTCGACTTCGGTGGACGCTATGAATTCCATCGTGGCATGCTATTCCTCTTCATGGCCGGTAGAAGTTTTCTAGGCCCTCAAAGCGGCCAATCCCAATTCATCGGCTACTTCGGCATCCAATTTCAAATCCAAAAAACTCACCACAACCCCGACCCCGAAACCAACCCTTAACTTGATGTCGTCCTGAGCGCAGGGGATGGTTCGCAAAGCGAACCATCCCCGAAGTCGAAGGACCCCTACATTCTCAACGACACCATCCCCATGTCATTCCGCGGGGACTTCAGTCCCCCACGAATCCCTGCCCGCGCCTCCACGCCTGTGCTATTCTGCGCTCATTCTTTCTCCTCAGGACACCCGTGCTCGTCGAACTGCGGCTGGAAAATTACGCGGTCATCGATAACCTGGCGGTGGAGTTCGCGCCCGGACTGAACCTGCTGACCGGCGAAACCGGCGCGGGTAAATCGATACTCATCGATGCGCTGGCTCTTCTCCTCGGCGACAAGGCTTCCTCCGATGTAATCCGCTCCGGCGCCGATCGCGCCATGATCTCCGCGGTCTTTGAAATCGAAGGCAGCTCAGAGAAAGCGGTCGCTCAGATTTTCGAAAGCAACGGCATCGATCGAGAAGATGAATCGATCATCCTGCGCCGTGAGATTGCCGCCGGCGGCAAGGGACGCGTGTTCGTCAACAATCAGCCCGCGACGGTCGCTGTCCTCCGTCTGCTCGCGCCTCACCTTGCGAGCATTCACGCGCAGAGCGAGACCATTCTTTCTTTCGACGCAGCCGCCAGACTCAATCTGCTGGACGCCTACGCCGGAACTCAGCTCGACGCCACCAGCGAGTATTTTGCACGCTGGAAAAACATAGCCAATCGCATCGACGAACTGGAACACGGTGAACAGGATCGCCTGCGTCTTCTCGATCTGTGGACCTTTCAGAAGAAAGAAATTGAAGAAGCCAAGCTGCAAGCAGGCGAAGACGAGTGTCTGGAAACTGAAAAGCGCGTCCTCGCCAATGCAGAAAAGATTTATAGCGCAGCCATGAATGCTTTTGATCTTCTCTATGAAGGCAACGCTTCTACGTCGGCGTCGTTGCGCACCGCGCAGAAGCATCTCGAAGAACTCACTCGCTATGAACCAAAATTTCAGGAGGCGCTGGCTGCGCTCGATACTGCCCGCATCAGCGTGGAAGATGTCGGCGCCACACTGCGTGACTATGCTGGAGGCATCCAGGCTTCGCCCGAGCATCTGGCCGAAGTCGAAGACCGCCTCGCTGCACTCGATCGTTTGAAGCGGAAGTATGGTGCGACCTTGCAGGACGTCATCGCGCACGGTGCCGATGTGAGCCGCAAGCTTTCTGAGATGGAAAACAAAGATGAAATCCTCAAGCAGTTGCGGGGCGAGCAGGCGCAGGCCGCGGAGGAATATTTGCGAGCCGCGCGTGCCATCTCAAAGAAGCGTTACGAAGCCGCCAAAAAACTAGAGAAGTTAGTTGAAAGCGAAATCAACGATCTGGCTATGAAGTCGAACTTCAAGATCGAAGTCAGCGGCACCGACGAGGAAGGGAACTGGACCGCCGCAGGATTCGATCAGGTGGTCTATATGATCTCGACCAATCCGGGCGAGCCACTGCGGCAGTTGGAGCACATCGCGTCTGGTGGAGAGTTGTCGCGGGTGATGCTGGCGTTGAAGGCGAGCGTGGAAGCAGGAGCGTCGCAGGGCAAGAAAAAAAGTTCGGGAGCGCAACGGACGCTTGTCTTCGATGAGATTGACACCGGCATCGGCGGGCGGGCGGCGGAAGCTGTGGGGAAGAAGTTGAAAGCTTTGTCGCGAGCCAATCAGGTTTTATGTGTGACCCACCTGCCACAGATCGCCACGTTTGCTGACCATCATTACCTGATCGAAAAGAAAAACTCCGGCGGGCGTACCCGGACTACGGTCCGTCCCATCACCGGCGAGGAGCGCACCGAAGAGGTGGCCCGCATGTTGAGTGGGGCCAAGCTGACCGAGACCTCTCTCAAGCACGCCGAGCAGATGCTCAAGACCAACGCCTGAACCACTACTTCTGCTGGCGAATGGTGTCGGGGTTCATGCCTCGTTCGATCATCGCCATGCGCTCGCGGTGGTGGATGATGGCCTTGGTGATCGCATAGCCAATGCCACAAATGATGGCCACGATCGGGACCAACATCGACGCGACTCCTGGGGTCAAATCTCTAAGCCATTCCATCAGACAGCCTCCTCATCGGAAGGGCGCGGCCTGGGTTGCCGACCGGCCTGTCCCTTCGAGGCCAAAGTATACCTGAGAAGCTAGGCGGGTGATGTCAGGAAGATTTCCGGCTGACAAAATGGAGATGTGTTCCCCGGGGAACATTTTGTTAGTGCAGAAGTGTATGTACGGAAATGTATGAAGTGGTTGGGGGTGTTGGGGTTGGTAGAAATTCCTATTTTAGGAATGGGACTCCCGCCCAAAGATCGAGAGAACGCCAAGCTGGATACGACGACTGTAGAATCCTCCTTCCAACAAAACAGGGGCAAGTCCAACACCACTGCTTTATGGCAGTGTGTTTGCGAGCGAATTAAGAATTGGAGCGGTCTTGAATAAATAGGGGACAGACGGAACTGTCCCCTATTCCGATGATGTTTAGGTGGCAACTGGGGTCAGTTCCGTCTGTCCCCGAATTACCCCGCAGATCATCGTTTTGAAGATCATCGCTCTCGCGGTGATCTGCTCCGGTCGGGATGACAAGGTCGGGAGAGTTGAACATCCCCACTCTAAATTCCGCAGAGAACGCGAAATTTAGAATGGGCGACTGGCCACGCAACAGCTCGGCAGGTCTGGTGGTAAAGTTGGCCTTATGGCCGACGCCACAAATCCCGAAAGTTTTGACGAGATTGTCGAGTGGGCATACAGCGCCCTGCCACGGGAGGTCCGGGATCTGCCCGATTTCCCTGGCATTCAAGTGGTCGACGAACCTCCTGCGGATGTATTCAAGGACCTATCGAACCGAAGGAAATGGCGTCGCGGCACTGAGTTGTTGGGGTTGTATAGCGGCGTCCCCAGGACTGAACCGCAACACAACCGAGTGCGGATAGCCCCCGATTTAATATTCGTTTTTCGTGGCCCCATTCTGCGGCGTTCCAAAGGAAATCTGCGAGCGGAAGTGATACAGGTGGTCTGGCATGAGGTTGCGCACTGGCTCGGCCATGATGAGGAGGAAGTAAAAGAATTGGGTCTCTCGAATCCCTCAGTCGGTACCGAATGACAGACTTGGAGAGAGTTGAACGTCCCCACTCTAAATTTCGCAGAGAACGCGAAATTTAGAATGGGCCACTGGCCGCGTCCTTATATTTAAGTGGCCACGCGCAGGGAATCGCGAACTGTCTTTAGTGTGGAGCGCACCTGCGACAGCGGGTGGTCGGGAAACTGGGTGTCGTACTCTTCGTTGTCGGTTATGCTGCGCAGGGATCCGCCCCGGTACTTCGGGTTGTAGGGATCCTGGAACCAGCCTTCCAGGTATCCCGAGGAGCGCTTGAACGGTCGGAGGTAAAAAGGGTGTTTGCGGATTCTTATCTTTCCCTCCTTTAGTAGTTTTACCGTCAGCACGGCCTCGCGGAGGCCGATGGTTCCATGTTCCAGGCAGACCACGGTGACCTGGCACCAGTACTCTGCCAGCCCGAAGATGAGCATCCCGGTGTACATGTAGCCCGTCTCGTGGATGCGCTTGTAGATGATCTGAATGGCGGGGTGGGAGCTGATGTTATAGGCGTCCACCGATACGATTCCGCCGGGCCTGGCCATGCTTCGCGCGTCAGCGAGCCACACTTCGCGCTCCATCGATTTGATGACGCTGGGAGCCGGGACGACATCGAGCGACATGATGTTGCCGGCATTGCCCCATACGATTCTTTTCGGGGACCGTTCGTGCTCGTGCCAGCCCGAGAGGTCGAACGTTATGCGTTCTATCACGGCGTGCTCGCACCTTTCCTGGGCTGAGCCAACGTCTGGCCCACTCTTTCGCGGGAAGTATAGCTGTAGAGAGCTGAACATCCCCATTCTAAATTTCTCAGAGAGCGCGAAATTTAGAATGGGCCCCGTCAAGCGACCTAGCTTCTGGCATCTGTGGTTCCCACTTCTCGCAAAAGAAGCGAGACATGGGGCACCCTTGGTCTACTGGTTGCCGGGAGATCAAAAAACGCATTGAGCCGCGGCACCTTGAGGCGATCAGGAGAGTGCAAGTAGATTTTTCCGGAGGCGGTCGGGGTCGCGATCGCTAAGGAGACGCTCAACCGCTCGATGATTGCTCTTCCAGATGGGAACGGCGCGCGCCAGCAATCTTCGTCCTTTTGGCGTCAGTGTCATCAGACGGGCACGACGATCGGCTGAGTCGGCGGTGACGTTGAGCAGAGCGCGGCGGCGTAAGGGCTTGAGAGCGGCCGTCAATGTGGTCCGATCCATGGCGAGGAGCGAGGCCACGGACGCCATCGATGGCGGTTCCGGGCGGTTCAATGACATCATTAGCGAGAATTGCCCGTTGGTGAGGCCCAGGGGACGGAACGCGTCATCGAATCGCCGGGCCAGCGCCCTTGCGGCCCGCTGCACATGAAGACAGAGGCAGGAGTCGCGGACGAGGAGCGTGGTCTCAAAAGCAGGCTTGGTGTTTCTTGACTTCGTAAGCCTTGACATAGGTCAAGTATATTGATATCAACGTATCTTGCAAGCGGGCCTGTTCAAGAGGTAGTGGCTGAATTTGAATTTCTTCTTATATTTACTTATGAAGAGTCATCCTGAGCTTGCGAAGGATCTTGCGTGGAGCGTGAATGGAGCCGTCTGCTAGTCCACGCCGGATCCCTCGCCCGGCTGAAATGCGCCGGATCTTCGGGATGACTTGAATGGATGCTTCGAATTGAGCCAGTGCCTACACAGCAACACATTGCGTATCTCAGGAGATAACAATGAAGCGAAAAACTCTCAGGACGATGACACTCACAAGCTTCGCGCTGCTTGCCGCACTGGCCGCGGCGGGGAAGGGGCAAGGACAGGACGCCAAAGCACCGTATCCAAGTATGGCCCCGCTTGACCAATATCTGATGGAGCGAAATGCCGAGATAGCCCTGGCGCGAAGCGCCGCGCCGGAATCTATCTCAAAGGACGCCGAGGTCATGGTCCTTGGTCAACATCGTTATGAAACCGCGGTCAAAGGCAAGAACGGTTTCGTGTGCATCGTGGAACGATCATGGGCCTCTGGAACCGACGATCCCGGTTTTTGGAATCCCAAACTGCGGGGACCAATCTGCTTCAATCCGCCGGCAGCGCAGTCCCAACTTCCAATCACTCTCAAGAAGACCGAGTTGATATTGGTTTCGCGATCCAAAGACCAGATGGCCGAGGCGATCAAGGAGGCTTTCGACAGGAAAGAATTGTCGGCGCCGGAACCCGCCGCGATGTGCTACATGTTGTCCAAGCAACAGTACCTCGGCGACGAGGGCGGGCATTGGCATCCCCACCTTATGTTTTTCCTTCCCCTCACTGAACCTGCAACCTGGGGCGCCGGCCTGGCGGGCTCCCCGGTAATGGCAATTAAGGATCCCCTCGATCACTTGACCCTGTTTCTGATTCCGGTCGGCCACTGGTCGGACGGGACGGATGCTGTGAAGGAATGAGCATTGCCGTGCGATGTCGGGTAATTGTGTCGCTGATTGACTTTGAGACCATTAGCTAATATGATTAGCTAAGTATGAAATATACCGTCCATCAAGCTAAAACCAACCTTTCGCGGTTGTTGCAGGAGACCAGTGCGGGCAAGGAAGTGATTATTGCTCGCGGCGATCAGCCTGTGGCGAAACTGGTGGCGATCGGTTCGGATCAAAAGAAGCGGATTCCCGGCAGGCTGACAGGGCAAATCTCTTATGCGACGGATGCGTTTGAACCTCTCACTGATCGCGAGTTGAAGGACCTTGGTTTCAAATGAAGGTCTTGCTTGATACCCACGCTCTGGTTTGGTGGATGAGCGATGCGCCGAAGCTGTCGAAGCGGGCTTCGTCTGTTGTGGCGAATACCAGTAACACGATCCTGGTCTCGGCGGCTACGGCGTGGGAATTGGCAATCAAGGTGAATCTGGGGAAGCTCGACGCGCTTCCGTTGGTCATGGAGTTGGCCCGTCATACGGAAGAAGAGGGATTTACGGAATTGCCTATCAGCATGGAGCAGGCCGTCCGGGCAGGACTGCTTCCGTCGCATCATGGCGATCCGTTTGATCGGTTGCTGGTGGCCCAGGCGCAGGCGTTGAACGTGCCGATTCTTAGCGCGGATGAGGTTTTGGATCGGTATGACATCAAGCGGATTTGGTGACGTCGGCCTTGGGATTTGACCGCTGTCTTTCCACCCTCAATCCCACGATCCTCACCCGTCGGAGGAGGTTCCCGGCACGCGGACAGGAGTGTCCGTGCCACACATGCAGAGGCAGATTCCCCGTTCAGCCCTTAAAATTCCCCAATCGGTGCTAATCCTCGATGTTTCTTGGGGTTACGTTGACCAAAAGGGTTCTTTCCGATACCTTAATAGGTATCATCCATAGTGGAAAAGTGTATCTTTAAGACAGGAAAATGAGACAGGAAACCTACTTGCCGAACACTGACGAGAAGACCTTACTGCTGTTGAAGCCCCGGGGCTTTTGCGCCGGCGTGGTGCGGGCGATTGATATTGTCCGCATTGCCTTGGAGGCGTTTGGGCCGCCGATTTATGTGCGCAAGGAAATCGTCCACAACCGCTTTGTGGTCGAGGAACTGCAAGGTAAGGGCGCCATTTTCGTCGATAGCGTCGAGGAAGTGCCGAATGGCGAGCGCGTGATTTACAGCGCCCACGGAGTTTCTCCCGAGGTGCGCGAGGCCAGCGAGCAGCGCGGCTTGCGAGTGATTGATGCGACCTGTCCGCTGGTCACGAAGGTTCACGTGGAAGCGGTGAAGTTTGCCCGCGAGGGTTATTCGCTGGTGCTGATTGGCCATCGCGACCATGACGAAGTGATTGGCACGCTGGGCGAGGCACCGATGGTGACCCAGGTGGTGGGATCGCCGGCGGAAGTGGAATCGTTGACGGTGCCTGATCCGAACCGGGTGGCTTATCTCACGCAGACGACGCTGAGCCTGGACGAAACCAAGGACATTATTGCAGCGCTGAAGCGGAAATTTCCGAATATGACCGGGCCGCATGCGCAGGACATCTGCTATGCCACCGAAAACCGGCAGGTGGCGGTGAAGCAGGTGGCTTCGGACGCGGATCTGTTGCTGGTGGTTGGCTCCGATAATAGCTCTAATTCCAACCGGTTAGTCGAGGTGGCGCGCAATTTAGGGACGAGCTCGCATCTAATCGATAGCTATCGCGATATCCAGCCGAAATGGTTGGAGGGTGTGAAGACGATAGCCTTGACCGCGGGGGCTTCGGCGCCCGAGTGTCTGGTGGAAGAAGTGGTGAAATTTTTGGGCGAGACGGGCTTCAATAATGTGCAGGAGCTCGAAGTGATGCCCGAGAATGTGCGTTTTGGTTTGCCGCCGGAAATTGTGCAGGCGATTGCCAGCGCACCGGCAGCGACCGCAAGCGCAGATTAGTAAACAGTAAATTATGGACGAAACCTCCCCTCTTAGTCCTCTGGCATCGGCCGGGCCGCAGTTGCGTCTCGGTAAAATTGACGATCTTGCCAGTCGAGTGGCTGCCGCGATCGACGGCGCCCGCCAATTCCTGTTTTCCCAGCAAGACGTAGAAGGCTACTGGTGCGGCGAGTTGGAAGCCGACACTACGCTGGAATCCGATTACATGGTGCTGCACACGCTGCTGGGAACGGGTGATCCCGCACGCTTCCAGAAGGCCGCGAATTATATTCTGCAAAATCAAAATGAAGACGGCGGCTGGAGCATTTATGGCGGAGGGCCATCGAATATCAGTGCGTCGGTGAAGGCATATTTCGGGCTGAAGCTGGCGGGGTATACCGCCGATCACCCGGCGCTGGCGCGGGCGCGCAAGAAGATTTTGGAAATGGGAGGGGTCACCGAAGTCAATACCTTCACCAAGATCTATCTCTGCTTTTTTGGACAGTACGACTATGACGCGGTGCCGGCGATTCCGCCGGAGATTGTGCTGTTTCCCAACTGGTTCTGGTTCAACATCTACGAGATTTCAGCGTGGTCACGGGCGATTCTGGTGCCGCTCTCGATTGCCTACGCCAAGAAGCCCTTCAAGAAGATTTCCGATGAGATGGGTGTGGACGAATTGTTTGTGGGTGGCCGCGATAAGTCGCGCATGCGGCTGCGCTGGGACAGAAAGAATCTTTTCTCGTGGCGGAATTTTTTCCTGGGCCTCGACCGGCTGACACATTGGTTTGAGCGGGTGCATATCCGTCCGCTGCGTTCGGTTGCCTTGCGTAAGGCCGAAAAATGGATGCTGGAGCGCTTTGAGATGAGCGATGGGCTGGGCGCGATTTATCCGTCCATGATGAACGCCATCATTGCGCTGCGCTGCCTCGGTTACTCTGTCGATGATCCGCAGGTGATTCGCGCGCTGGATGAGTTTGAAAAGCTGGGGATTGAAGAGGGCGACACGTTCCGCATGCAGCCTTGCAAGTCGCCGCTGTGGGACACGGCGTATGCATTGTTCGCTCTGGGCGAAAGCGGAGTACCTGCCGACGATCCGCGGATGGTGAAGTGTGCGGATTGGGTGCTGCAGAAGCAAGTCCGGACGGTGGGCGACTGGAAGGTCAAGAATCCCAAGGGACAGCCCGGCGGGTGGTACTTCGAGTTCAATAACGAGTTTTATCCTGACGTGGATGACAGTGCGATGTTGTGCCTGGCGCTGGGGCAGGTGGAGCATCCGAACGGACGCTACCAGCGGGAGTCAGTGCAGCGGGCTGTGGATTGGGTTTTGTCGATGCAATGCAAGAATGGTGGCTGGGCGTCGTTCGATAAAGACAATGACCGCATGGTGTTCCAGTACGTGCCGTTTGCCGATCACAACGCCATGCTGGATCCGGCGACTGCGGACATTACCGGGCGCATTCTCGAGATGTTGGCTGCCTATGGATACAACAAGCAGCACCCAGTGGTGAAGCGGGCGTTGCAATTTATTCGCGCTTCGCAGGAGCCGGATGGATCGTGGTTCGGACGTTGGGGCGTGAATTATATCTATGGCACCATGCTGGTGCTGCGCGGTCTGCAGGCCATGGATGTGGACAATCACGAGCCTTACGTGCAATCGGCGGCGGAGTGGTTGCGCATGATGCAGAATCCGGACGGCGGTTGGGGAGAGACTTGCGGATCGTACGACGATCCCAATACCAAGGGCGTGGGGCCGAGCACGCCTTCGCAAACTGCCTGGGCAATTATGGGTCTGCTGGCGGCCAATGACACGCGCAGCGATTGTGTAGCGCGCGGGATTGCCTATCTGTTGCGTACCCAGAAGAAGAGCGGTTCCTGGGATGAACCTCACTTTACGGGCACCGGCTTTCCGCGCGTGTTCTACCTGAAGTACCACATGTACCGGCAATATTTTCCGTTGATCGCGCTGACTGCGTATAAGAAGGTGATGGCGGAGAAAAATGGTGGATAGCAGGTCGCTATCAGCTGTCAGCTCTCAGCTTTCAGCAGCCCTCCGTCAATCCTAGATGCTGGCCTTCGTTACAGGTGCTACCGGTTTCGTGGGCAGTCATGTGGCTGCGGCGTTGGCTGAGCAGGGCGCTGATCTGCGATTGCTGGTGCGGGCAAAAAGCGATCTCAGAAATCTACAAGGGCTGAAAGCGGATCAAGTGGTGGGTGATCTGCGCGACCCGGCGTCGATTGAGAAAGCCGTGGCGGGCTGCGAGGTGGTGTTTCATGTAGCCGCCGATTACCGGTTGTGGGTACGTGATCCCGAGCAAATGTACCAGGCCAATGTGGAAGGTACGCGAGC
This sequence comes from Terriglobia bacterium, assembly GCA_963723765.1. Taxonomy (GTDB): domain Bacteria; phylum Acidobacteriota; class Terriglobia; order Terriglobales; family Acidobacteriaceae; genus DATBAX01. The sequence continues at coordinate 665,067 of CAVRSD010000003.1, forward strand.
GATTCTGGAGGCGGCGCGGAAGAATGGCGTCCGGCGGGTAGTTTATACATCGAGCGTGGCCACCATGGGGTTTGCGGCGAATGGGAATGGAAACGGGTATCCGGCGGATGAGGCGTCTCCGGTTTCGCTGGCCAACATGATTGGCCACTACAAGCGCTCGAAATTCATGGCCGAGCAAGTCGCTTTGGAAGCGGGGCGAAGTGGGTTGGATATCGTGGTGGTGAATCCTACGACTCCGGTTGGAGAGCAGGATATCAAGCCGACCCCTACAGGACGGATTGTTCTCGATTTTCTCAAGAAAAAATTTCCTGCTTACGTGGACACGGGCTTGAATCTGGTCGATGTGAGGGAATGTGCTCGCGGACATTTGATGGCGCTGGAAAAAGGGAAGCTCGGGGAACGGTACATCCTGGGCGGAGAGAATCTTACGCTGAAACAGATTCTAGATAAGCTGGCAGCCATTACCGGATTGCCGTCGCCTACCATCCGAGTTCCGTATTTTGTAGCATTAGCGACTGGAGTGGTGGACGAGGTGGTGACCGGCCGTATTCTGGGACGGGAACCGCGGGCGACCATTGATGCGGTGCGCATGGGACGCAAGAAAATGTTCGTTTCGTCGGCAAAGGCGGAACGAGAGTTAGGCTGGAAAACCATGCCAGTGGATGGTGCTCTACAGAGGGCGGCGGAATGGTTTCAGTCGAATGGATACGTCCATGCCTAGAATCGCGGGGCCGAAAGTCGCGATTGTGGCGGCGCTGGAGCGGGAAGTGTGGCCGCTGATCAAGAATTGGCGAGTTTCCCAAAGGGAACACGAAGGGAAGAACTTCGAGTTCTTTGAAAACGAAGATGAAGTTTTGGTTTGCGGCGGGATCGGAGCGCAAGCGGCGCGGCGGGCAACCGAAGCCGTGCTCGCTTTGTACCAGCCGGAGACGGTGATGTCGGTTGGGTTCGCGGGAGCGCTGGATGCATCGTGGAAGGTAGGCGCGATCCTCACGCCCGCCCAGGTGATTGATGCGCAGAATGGAAGTCGCTGGGATGCCGGATCGGGCAAATATATTCTGGTAAGCGTCGCGGCAGTGGCTGGTGTCGAGCAGAAGAAGAAATTGGCAAAGGCTTATGGCGCACAGGCGGTCGATATGGAATCGGCTGCGGTGTTCATGGGAGCGCAGGCTCGCGGGGTCGGATTTTCTGCGGTCAAGGTAATTTCCGACGAACTGGATTTTGAGTTGCCGTCGATGGAAAATTTTATCGGGATCGATGGCCAGTTTAAGCCTGGCAAGTTTGTGGCATTTGTGGCGATCCGTCCTTGGCTTTGGCCGCGCGTAATGCGGCTGCAGAAGAACAGCAAATCGGCCGCTGAGGCGTTGTGTATCTATCTGGCGAGCAGGTTGAAGGGATACGTGGAAATTTTGGATAATTCTCTCCCTGAAGCGCATCCAACCTCTGGAGCCCGAGCTTAGAAGTATGGCCATGGCAGGACAACTCGCGATCGAGGAGACGGAACGTACGATCCCGGCAACCATGTTGGCTGCGGTTTATCACGGATTGAATGACGTTCGACTGGAGACGGTTCCAGTTCCGGAGATCGGCGTGGGTGAGTTGCTGGTTCGGGTACATACCTGCGGCATCTGCGGGACGGACTTGAAAAAAATCGCGACCGGGTCGCATTCTGCGCCACGAATTTTCGGGCATGAAACCTCGGGCACGGTTGCTGTTATCGGAAAAGATGTAAAGGGTTTCAAGCCCGGCGACAGGGTGATTTTCTTTCATCACATTCCGTGTGGGGAATGCTATTACTGTCAGCACAAAACTTTTGCTCAGTGCGAGACGTACAAGAAGGTTGGAGTCACGGCCGGATTTGAACCGTCAGGCGGAGGCTTCGCGGAATACGTCCGAGTGATGGACTGGATTGTGGACCATGGTACGGTACATATTCCAAACGGAGTCTCTTTCGAGCAGGCCTGCTTTGTGGAGCCGGTCAATACCTGCATGAAGGGAATCGAGGCATTACGGCTCGGCAAGGGCGAAACCGTTCTGGTGATTGGCCAGGGCCCTATCGGTATCATATTGAGCGCATTGGCCCAAAGGGCAGGGGCCACGGTAATAACTTCCGATTTATACGAGCAGAGGCTTACAATATCAGTAACACTCGGGTTAACCAATGTTGTGAATGCTTCGCGCACTGACGTGGTGCAGGAAGTGCGCAAGCAGACCGAAGGCCGGGGCGCGGATGCAGCAATTTTGGCTGTTGGGGGCAATGGCCTGATCCGTACCGCGATGGATGCGGTTCGTCCAGGCGGACGGGTTTTGCTATTTGCGCAGACGGTGCACGGAGAGGCGACGATCGACCCCGCAGCCGTATGCGTGGACGAGAAGACATTACTGGGATCATACAGCGCATCAGTGGATTTGCAGGAAGCGGCGGTAAAGTTTGTGATGGGTTGTGAAATGGACTTGGAACGATTGATCAGTCATCGCTTCTCTTTATCCAGTGGGCTGGAAGCCTTGGATCTGGCTGCCCATCCCAAAGCGGACTCCATGAAGATTGTGATCCAACCAGGAATGTCTTCCGAACGGTCTCGGGAAGGAAATCCAGAGTGAACGGAAAAATGACGGCGGCAGTCCTCTACGGTAAAGAGGACGTGAAAATTGAACGAGTGCCCATCCCCCGCGTGGGAGAAGGCGAAGTGCTGGTCAAGGTGCAAGTGGCTTTGACTTGCGGTACGGATTTGAAGGTCTATCAGCGCGGCTACCACGCGCGCATGATCGTGCCTCCGGCGCTGTTCGGGCACGAACTGGCCGGCGTGATTGAAGAAGTCGGTCCCGGTGTGCGCAGCTTTAAAAAAGGGATGAGGGTGGTTGCGCTTAATTCCGCGCCCTGCCAGATGTGTTTTTATTGCTCCAAGCACCAGGCGAATCTTTGCGAAGACCTCTTGTTCAACAATGGGGCATACGCCGAATACATCAAGATTCCGCGGCGCATTGTCGAGCTCAATATGCTGGCGATACCACCGCATGTGACTTACGAAGAGGCTGCGATTACCGAACCCCTGGCTTGCGTACTGCGTGGATTGCATGAAACGGGTGTCCAGATCGGCGATACAGTCACCGTGATCGGTGGCGGCCCGATTGGATTGATGTTTGTGCAAGTGGCCAAGGCCGTAGGTTGCAATGTGATCGCGGTGGTCAAACGTGATTCGCAAGTTACAGCCGCGAAACACATGGGCGCGCACGATGTGGTGCAGATCACAAAAGTAAAAGATCCGGTCGAGGCCGTACGCATGCTTTCCCCGGAGAAGCGCGGCAGCGATGTGGCTATTGAAGCGGTAGGGCGTCCTGAAGCCTGGGAGTGGGCCATCGACATGGTGCGCAAAGGCGGCACGGTCAATTTCTTTGGCGGATGCGCCAGTGGAACCAAGGTGCAACTGGATACCAATCGACTGCACTATTCGGAAGTTACGTTGAAGGCGACGTTCCACCATACGCCGGAGACGGTGCGCCGGGCTTTTGCGCTGATCGTCGAAAAGAAAATTCGTTCTACAGACTACATTACCGGGGAAGCGCCCCTCTCACGGCTGCAGCAGGTCCTCAGCCACATGCTGAACCGCAACGGCGACATTAAGACCGCCATCATTCCCGGCCATTGAGAGACGGGGCAAGCCAGCGGAGACGGAACTGACCATGTCATCCATTGCCAGCAACGACTCCCGGCTTGAGACACTTGCCGCCAATGCGGCGGCATGGAACAACCTTCCACCGGAGTATGCCATTCCGGCACGAGCGCCATCCCTGGCTGAAGCGCAGGAATACTGCAGGCGTTTGGCTCGAACTCATTACGAAAACTTTTCGGTGGCGTCATGGTTCCTGCCGGCCCGGCTTCGCCAACATTTCTTTAATGTTTATGCCTATTGCCGCATTTCTGACGATCTGGGGGATGAAGTCGGCGATCCCGCGGCATCATTACGATTGCTCGACCAGTGGGAAGCCGAGTTGGATGCCTGTTATTCCGGCACCCCGCGGCACCCCGTGTTCGTTGCTCTGGCGGAGACTGTTTGTAAGTTGGATATTCCCAAGCAGCCCTTTGCCGATTTGCTGACGGCTTTTCGCCAGGACCAGACGGTCAGTCGTTATCAAACATTCGACGATGTAGTCGGATATTGCCACAATTCCGCGAATCCCGTGGGGCATCTGGTGCTTTATCTGTGTGGATATCGCGATGCCGAGCGGCAGACGCTTTCGGATTTCACTTGCACGGCGCTGCAATTGGCAAACTTCTGGCAGGATGTGAGCGATGATTTTGGCAAAGGCCGGATCTATTTGCCGCTGGAAGATCTAAAGCGCTACGGTGTGAGCGAAGAGGATATTGCCGGCCAGAGGAACACGGCGGCTTTCTGCGAGATGATGCGCTTTGAAGTGGAACGGGCACGCGATTGGTTCACACAGGGATTGCCGTTGATTAAGAACGTCGATAAAGAATTGGCGATAGATCTCGAATTATTCAGCCGGGGTGGACAAGAGATTCTCAACGCCATTGAGCACCAGGGATTCACGGTGCTAGGCAATCGTCCCTCGATTTCAAAATCGCGAAAACTGGCGCTGGTGGCTCGAGCCGCGTTGGGGAAGCTGCTATGAGCACCGCGGTGCAGCAGGTCCCCACCCAATTCGCGCCAACGGAATCGCAGTTGGCTGTGGCCTATTCGGTGTGCCGTGGGATCACACGACGGGCGGCGAAGAATTTCTATTACGCTTTTCAGGTTTTGCCGCGACAGAAACGTCAGGCCTTATGCGCGGTTTATGCATTCATGCGCAAGTGCGATGACATTACAGACGATACCAGCTCGTCTTTGCAGGAACGCCGGCAAAAACTGGAAACCTGGCTGCATGAATTCCATCGGGCGCAGGCGGGGAATCCCACGGACGATCCGGTTTTGCTGGCGCTGACCGATGCCCAGCGCCGGTTCAATATTGTGGTTGGATTGCTTGACCAGTTGGCCTATGGCACAGCTACTGATGTTCTTGAACCGCAGGCAGACGCAGGTCAGGCCGGACTGACTGTGCAGTACCGGACGTTTGAAGACCTGCACAAGTATTGCTACGGAGTGGCCTCTGTCGTAGGGCTGGTTTGCATTCGCATCTTTGGATATCACGAGCAGGCGGCCGAACCGCTCGCGGAGCGCTGCGGCCTGGCCTTCCAACTGACCAACATTATTCGTGACGTGAAGGAAGACGCTGCGATGGGACGGGTTTATTTGCCGGAAGAAGATCTGGTGAAATTTGGGATTTCGGCTTCGGAGCTACTGACTGCATCGGACCCAGCCCGATTCCGGCCTCTATTAGCGATGGAAGCGGACCGCGCGCGAGAATGCTACGAAGCGGGCAAAGAACTTATCCCGATGATCGATGAAGACAGCCAGCCGGCATTGTGGGTGCTGGTAACCATCTATCGCAGCTTGCTGGAGAAGATTGCTGCCCGTGAGTATGACGTGTTCAACGGGAAAGTTAGCCTGACCGTGACTGAGAAGCTTGCGATTCTGGGAAAGGGTTTCCTGCAACGCCTCACTTGATGCTGCATCCAGATTGCCTCCGCACCATCATCTCCGTACGCGCATGAAAGATCGCTCGGATCCAATCCAAAAGGTTGCAGTGATCGGTGGCGGGCTGGCGGGACTATCCGCGGGCTGCGCTCTTGCCGAAAGCGGGATTCAGGTGACGCTCTTCGAACGCAAACCGTATCTTGGCGGGCGGGCTTCCTCATATCAGCATCCTGCGACCGGCGAAATCATTGACAATTGCCAGCATGTGCTTTTTGGGTCGTGTACGAACCTGATTGAGTTTTATAGGCGAATCGGCGTAAACAATAAGATTTGCTGGTCCGAGCAGATGACTTTCATCGAGCCAGGCGGACGGACTTCGGTCCTGCGGTCGACATTTCTTCCTGCTCCGCTGCACACTGCGCCTTCATTTCTCAATTTCCCCTTCTTGAATCTCCGAGACAAGCTTGCCATTGGACGTGCCATGACATCGCTTGTTCCGTGTGTGCTTCAGGACAACGGCGAATCCTTCCTGATTTGGTTGCAGAAACACGGGCAGACAGAAACTGCGATTGCACGCTTCTGGAACCCGATCCTGGTGAGCGCGTTGAGCGACGATCTGGATCGCATTTCGGTATCGGCGGCTGCTCAAGTGGTGCGGGAGTCGATGAAGTCGGCAGAGGCGGGACGAATGGGCATCCCTACAATTCCGCTGACCGAACTCTATGCTGCCGCCCAGGATTACATCACCAAGCGGGGAGGAGAGGTTCGTCTGCGATGTGGAGTGGAGAGTATGCAGCTCGATGATGGCGAGCCAGTTCTCAACATAGACGATGTAGCTGCGAAATTTGATTTTGTGATTCTGGCGGTGCCTTATTTTGCGCTGGATGCACTGCTGCCGCAGACCGACGATGCGCGGGCGTTGCGGGGGAAGATTGCGCATTTTGAGAGCTCGCCGATCACCGGGATTCATTTATGGTTTGACCGAAAGATTACCGATCTGCCGCATGCAGTGTTGCTCGACCGCACCATCCAGTGGATGTTTCACAAGTCGAAACTGCAGGAACGGAAGAATGAAGGCAGCTACATTGAGTTGGTGGTGAGTTCTTCGAAAACGCTGATTGAAAAGTCGCGACAGGAAATTATTGAGCTGGCGTTGAGCGAAGTGCGGGAGTTTTTTCCGGAGGCCCGCTCAGCAAATCTGGTGAAATCGACGGTGATTAAGGAACTCAATGCTACGTATTCGCCGCAGCCGGGGATTGATCAGTATCGTCCTTCACACGAAACCATTTGGCCACGAGTTTTTCTGGCTGGGGATTGGACAGCTTCGGGATGGCCCGCCACGATGGAAGGCGCAGTCCGCAGTGGATATGGAGCGGCGGAGGCGCTGGTGAGTGTTGCTGGCATGCCGGCAAAGAAATTTATCGTGGCGGATTTACCGGCCGCTGGATTGATGAGATTGTTCGGGTGAGATGGCCTGCATTCGATGAGAGTATAGGGGTCCTTCGACTTCGCTAAACGTTTGCGAGCGAACGTTTATGCTACGCTCAGGATGACATTGGGCGGGTTTACCCGGCCAGCAAGACCACTCCCCCGGCTACCAATAATGCTGCTATCCAGCGGCGATGATCCACGCGTTCATGCAGGAAGATTTTGGCGGCGACGGCATTGGCCACGAAGGTCAAAGCGGCAGCGGCTGGGCCTACGAGACTGACGTCGGCCCAGGAAAGCGCGAAGAGCAGGCTGTAGAAGGCCACCGTCATGCAGAGAATCCCGAGCAGAAATTGAGGGTTGCGTAAAATGCGTCCAGCAACGGTGAGCAAACTGGTGCGCCGCCATAATGCGCCTACATCGCCGACCTGCTTCATGGCATGCGAGAGGAGAACGTCACCTGCCGACGAAGCCGCAACGATGGACAGAATCGCGCCCCATGCGTGAAGCTGCTTCATCGTTTTTCTCCCACTGAAACCGGTTCCGCTCTCGATTCTTCTGATTTCGCATGGTTAAGGCAGGGATCGTGAGTCAAGGCTGGACCCTGGGTAACGAAGCCGACGCCAGCCGAGATCAGCGCAATCCCCAGCCAGCGCATGGGCGAGACTTGTTCATGGAGGAAAAACTTGGCAATCAGGGCGAGCAAAACGTAGCCCAAAGACGTGGCTGGCAGAACATAAGTAAGATCCGCCCAGGAAAGGGCGGTCATGTAGGAGGCAAAAAACCCCAGCAAAAATAAAATCCCCAGGGCGACCCAGGGATTCAGAATGCAAAGAATGATGCTGGAGAGGTGGTGCAGGGAAATGCTACCAACCTGCTTCATGCCACGGGAAAGTAGCGAATCACCGATGGCGGCGCAAACCGTAACGCCCGCCAAGACCAGATACTTGCGAAAGGTCACTTCGTTTCCCTAAACGTTCACGGGCTCAGGGGTAACCGCCGAGTCTTTCTCGCGCTTGTCCTTGACCCACTTGTGCCGCATGGCGCGCACCTTGAGGAAAGCTTTGGCTTCCTTGTAAAGGCGCTTGCGATCCGCCGTATTGAAAATCGCCTTGCGGACGATCCGGTAAGCGGCCTTGGGGCGGAAATAGTATTCATCATAAAAGCGATGCACTGAGTCGAGAATCTCATCCGCCGGCAAGCCCGGATATTGAATGTGGGCAAGCTGGTGGCCACCTTCATCCACCATCTTGGTATCTTTCACCATGAAGCCATTGCTGACCGCGTAATCGTAAAGCTCAGTGCCAGGGTACGCATGGGCAACCGATACCTGGATGGTCTCCACATCCAACTCTTTGGCGAAGGCGATGGTGTTGTTGATGGTCTCGCGAGTTTCGCCGGGCAGGCCCAGAATGAAGTCGCCGTGGATGACCAGGCCGAGTTTGTGGCAATCTTTGGTGAATTGACGGGCACGTTCGATGGTCGCGCCTTTTTTAATGTTCTTCAGAATCTGTTGGTCGCCCGATTCGTATCCGACAATCAAGAGGCGGCAACCGGCTTCCTTCATGGCCTTGAGCGTTTCGAAATTCGTGGTAACGCGCGAGGTGCAGGACCAGGTCAGATTCAGCGGCTTCAGTTTGGCGCAGAGTTCGATGGTGCGTGCCTGTTGAATGTTGAAAGTATCGTCGTCGAAGAAAAATTCCCGAACGTTTGGCCAATACGCTTTTGCTTTGGCCATTTCCGCTGCTACGTCGTCGGTGGAGCGCTTGCGCCAGGCATGTCCGCTGGTGGTTTGCGGCCAGAGACAGAAGGTGCACTGCGCCGGGCATCCACGAGTCGTGTACAGAGAAACAAAAGGATTAAGCAGGAACGGAACGTTGTAACGCGTTACGTCGAGATCACGCTTGTACACATCGGTGACGTGAGGCATGGCGTCGAGATCCTGCATTTGCGGACGATCGGGATTATGCACGATCGCTCCGTCCTTCAGATAAGAAATGCCAAGAATCTCTTCGATCGGTTTGCCTTGGGCAAACTCCACCACTGAGTAGTCGAATTCTTTGCGGCAAATAAAATCGAGCACCGGGCAATCGCGCAATGAGCGCTCAGGAAGCACAGTCACATGCGGGCCGACGAAGGCGATCTTCATCGTGGGATTGGCGTCCTTGATCTTCTGCACCAGGCGGATGTCACCGGGAAAACCGGGCGTGCTGGTGTAGAGAACCAGGAACTCGTACTCTTTGGCGATGTTGATGGTCTCTTCCGCCGAGACATAGTGGGGCGGCGCATCCAGGAGCCGCGCACCCTCAAGCATGCCCGCCGGATAAGCCAGCCATACGGGGTACCAATAAGACTCAATTTCGCGGGTAGCTGGCCAACGTGAGCCAGCGCCACCGTCGAAATTTTCAAAGGAGGGCGGATTCAGGAACAGTGTTTTTAAAGGCATAAGGTTGAATGACTTATCTTAACATTTGCAGCAGCATTCCGGGGGCTTGTGTGTATCTTTCAGGTACACCAAAGTCTGGTCCGGATTCACGCTCTTGTCGCTTGCAAGTCTCTAATTTAGTGGCACATCCCGCCACTCGCAACTCATTTACGCCGGATATAGGGTTTGATGCAGCGAGCAGGGAAAAAGACCCCCAAATAGAAGCGGGCTCTTAATTACTATTTTCTCCTTCGACCCAGGACTCCAAATCTCCCGTGGCCCGCAGAAGCTCAATGCGGCCACGTTGTAATTCGAAATTGGCATCCTGGAGCTGGTTGTAATGCTCGTTGGCCTGGATGCGAGCATCTTCGGCATCGTGCAAGGTGGCGGAGCTTGCGTCTACGCGGATTTTAACCGCGTCAAAATTCGATTGCGCGATCTGGTATTCGAGATCGGCCACTTCCTGGGCCGCCGCCAGTTGTTCTACCGAGCGCTGCAGTTTCAAAGTCTCTTCGGAAACCTTGTCTTTGGCAGTCGTGACATCTTGCTTAGCGTGCAGCGCTTCCGCATCTGCAGCTTGCGCATGGGCGTGTTGCGATGGGTTGAAGAAGGGGAAGCGCATCACGATACCGACGGTGGCGTTGTGCTGCTGGAAACTTCCCGGCCGAAAATAGTTTTCATAATTATTAAAGGTCGCCAGCAGGGCATACTGTGCGGCAAAATCTATGGTCGGCCAGAGTGCGCGGTGCTCGCCGCGGGCGCGGAAATCCAAAGCGTTGGCATGAGTTTGTGCAAACTGGATGGTCGGACTGCTTTGCTCGGCCTTAGCCACCAGGTCATCTTCGCGTTTGATCGCAGGCAATGCCGGCATGGAATCAGGCACGGTTTCGATTGAAGACGCCGGCAGCCCGGTCAATTGCGAGAGCCGATTTCTAAGGACGTCGATTGCGCCTTGTGCCTGCGAGATACGAAGACGGGCGCGGGCAGTGGTTAATTTTGCCTGAGTACGCAGCAAAGGATTGTCCACGCCTTCCTGAATTCGCTGATTGACGATCTGCTCCATTTTGAGTCCTTGAGACTGTTCGTCGCCGAAGTGAGTCAGCAGACCTTCCCACTTGGCCAGTTCGGCATAAGTCAACACCGTCTCCTGAATGACCTGGTTGCGCTGGTCTTTTGACTGGATGGTGCTGGCCTGCCACTCAGTCTTTGCAGCACGAACAAAATCCCTAAGAGCTGGGTTCACCAGTGCGGATTGGGTCGCGAGATTTACGATAGATGGCGCGGAGCCTTCCAGGCTCAGCGGGTATCCCCAGGTTTTCCCGAGTCCTGAACCGATGACTGCCTGTGGCAGGTATTGGTCGCGAGCTTCCAGATAACTCAGGAAAGCACGCTGTTCGTCCGCACTGGCGGCGGCTGCCACCGAACTATGTTTAAGTGCCAATTCGACCGCGTGCTTGAGCGGAACAGACTCGGCAAACAGATGGGCAACCGAGGAGAAGAGGAAGACCGCTACTAGTAGAGGGATGGGCAAGCGCACAAAACGCAGAAGTCCATTCATCACGCCACCTTTTTGGAGAGGAGTCGCAAACTAGCGATTGACACGATTCAGCGCTTCCTGAGCGACCGCAAAAGTTTTTGCCAGAGCCAGCGCCGCGCGGTATTCTTGGGCTGCGGCTGGTTTGTCTCCCTGCTTTTCCAGCAGAGTCCCTAACAGATAATGCGCCTTGAATGCGGGCGCCTGTTCCACCGTGGATGCCGATGACACATAACGACGCAGCAATTGGCTTGCCTCGGGAAGATTCCGGTTGGTATCAAGCAGAAGATGGGCCGCGTCGACGAGGGCATCCGCCTGATCAAGCGGTGCAGTGGTCACGTGCTGGAGGGCTTCGTCCATTTCGTCCATTCGCCCGACGTGCTTGTAAAACTGCGCCAGATGCAACCACGTGCTGGCACTGCCATGACTGGCTTGAATGGCGGCGCGATATTCTTTCTCTGCAGTCACGTGATCTTTTTGCTTTTCGGCAATCCTGGCATTTACCCAATGGGCCTTGGCGGGATCGAGAGTGGCCAGCGTTTGAGCCTGGGCTTCAGCCTTGTCTCGCCCACCACCCACAATGCCCGGGGCTTCGATGTAGAACTCCGCGAGATCGGTGCGCGCGTCCACGTTATTGGGATTCAGTTGCACGGCAGTTTCAAATTCGGTGTGAACTTTTTTTGCCAGCCCAGCGGCAGTCATAAAATTCGACTTGTCCGCCTTCTCGCCATATACGCGGCCGAGCCATAAATGATAGCGGCTGTTATTGGGATCAAGAGAGACTGCCTGTTCGCAATTAGAAATGCCGCGGTCCCACTCGCCCAGAGTGAAATAGGCCCGACAGAGCAGATTGTGGGCCTCAGGATCATTGGGGGATGAGCTGATTTGTCCACGCAGGGAAGTGATGGCATCATCCACGCGTCCCTGCGCTAAAAGGGAGGGCGCGGAATCATCTGCGCCGGCAATGGCCGTTACAGACGTCACCAAGACCAGGAATAAAATTCTGCGCACTGACTGCATGGTCCCAGATTGCTTGACTCGAGCTTGCCTCATCAGCGAACCACCTTCACGGCGATGCCGTTGTGCAGCGGTTTCGAGTTGAGGGAACTGAGCGCGACCAGTGCGTGTTCCGAAACTCCGTTTGTCACTTCAACTTCCGTGAGATTGAAAATGGAAGTGTCCACTTCGTGGCGTTGCAATTCCTCGTTCACAATCTGGAACACATAGGACTTGCTGTCGTCCTGGCGGATGGCCTCGCGGGGAACGGTGAGGGCATTTTGATGCTCGGCGGTGACAATCGTGACGCCCACGTTAATATTTGGCAGCAGCTTTAAATCCTTATTGTCCACCACGCAGGTGGTTTCTCCGACGTTGCGTGCACCATGGAGTTTGACTGTCGAAGGAACCACGCTCAGAGATCCCGCCCAGGTCCGTCCGGGGATCGCGTCCCAGGTGACTTCAATCTTGTTTCCGGGGGCGAGACGAGCGATGTCAGGTTCGTCCACGAATGCACGCACCAGAACTTTTGATAGATCGGCTTCCTGCAGGATCAAATCTCCGGGATTGACATAGTTTCCTTGATGCACCGGAAGGGAATAAACCACACCGCTAAACGGAGCGCGAATATTCAACTGATTCAAGACGTCTTCCGCGGCGGCAAAGGCACTTTGCGCTTCTTCTTTTTGGGCTTCAACCCGAGCAATTTCCGGCTTGGAATAGCGGTTCTTCTGTTTTTGCTGAAGCAGTTTATAGTCGGCATCGGCACGGGCAAACTGGTCTTCGGCGGCTTTCACTTCGCCCAGTGACGCTGCGCCACTGCGCTGCAGCCGGCGTAGTGCGGTCACATTCCGTTGGGCAGCGGCACGGGCAGTAGAGGCCTTCACCAGATCTGCCTTCAAAGTCAGTGCTTCTTCCTGACTGCCACCGTTTTGGATTTGACTCATATCGGCTTCAGAGGTGCGCACCTGAGCTAACACACGGGCAGCCTGACTGCGAGCTTCTGCGTCATCCAGTTGAACCAGAAGCTGCCCTTTTTTGACGTGATCGCCTTCTTTCACCAGCAGCTTCTTCACCGTGGTACCGATCGGGGCATGGGCTTCAAATCGTTGTAGCGGTTCGACAATGCCATTGGTCGAAACCACACTGCGAATCGTACTTCGTGTCACGATAGCGGCCCGCACCGGGACTGGGTCATCGTGCAACCGAAACGAGGCCAACAACACGATGGCCACGACGATGCCGAGAGTCCACAAAAGCCAGCGGTGTCGTGTCCAAAATCCGTGATTGGTAGCGGTTAGAGACATACGGGTAACTGAACAATGTAATGTATCACTTGTGTCCTTGTTCCAAGGCTAAAGCAACTTAACCGATTAGATGCATGCGCCCTCCCTTAAAGTGCATTTTCTGAATGACTTGCAGGTTTGGCTGCAAGGCTGGTTACAATGGAGCCATGCCTAAGTCGCCACGCTACACGCCGGACCATGCCAAGGCCGGCCTGGATGCGAAATTCCCCGAGATCGAAACCTGGCCCAATCAATTTCCCGGATACGAAATTATTGTGGATGATCCGGAATTTACCTCAGTGTGTCCGAAGACGGGTCTTCCGGATTTCGGGGTGCTGACCATTCGCTACACGCCAGACAAACATTGCCTGGAATTGAAATCGTTGAAGGAGTATTTACAGTCCTACCGCAATCTGGGAGTTTTTCAGGAAAACATTGTGAACCAGGTGTTGGAAGACATAGTGCGCTGGGCGCGTCCAGTGTGGGCGGAAGTGAAAGGTGATTTTCGTCCGCGCGGCGGGATTTCGACTGTGGTAATTGCCCGGTGGCCGAGGCCGAAAGGGAAGAGCAGAAGGTGATCCGTCCATCTGCCTATTCCATATTAGCGACTGCATGAGTCCTGAAGTGCACTCTTAAACTTGCAGGCAGCATGTTATATTCCCGCCCAGTGCCTCAAAAACTCTATCCGCGTACCGCATTGCTCCTGCTTACGCTGCTGAACCTGTTTAACTATATTGACCGCTCAGTTTTGTATGCCGTCCAGGATTTGATTAAAGACGAATTCCACCGCAGCGATGCCGCTTTCGGCATGTTGACCAGCGTATTCTTTGTTTTCTACATGTGTGCCGCGCCCTTTATGGGGCCGTTGTCGGTACGCTTCTCGCGAAAAAAAGTCATTATTGCAGGTGCTCTGATATGGAGCGGCGCTACGCTGCTCACGGCAGTGACCCATGATTTCAATGGTTTGCTCATTCGTCACACCCTGGTGGGAATCGGCGAAGCTAGTTTTGTGATCCTCTCGCCCACGTTTATTGCGGACATGTTCCCGGAAAATCAGCGTGGCCGCGTCATGGGCATCTTTTATCTCGCAATTCCAGTCGGCACCGCGCTTGGCTATGTCCTGGGCGGAATCATGGGCCCGGCGTACGGCTGGCGCGTACCGTTCTATGTAGGAGCGGTGCCCGGTGTTTTGCTGGCGTTCCTGCTGGTGTTCATTCCTGAGCCTCCTCTTGGGCAGTTTGACCCGCAAGAAAAAACGCCTGACAGGGACACGCTGAAAGGGCTGGCAAAAAACCCCGCTTTTCTGACCGCTACCTTCGGCATGGCGATGATGGTCTTCGCCCTGGGTGGATTGCAGGTATGGATGCCCACCTTTCTGCACCGCGCCCACGGCTACACTTTGGGACAAGCCAATAAGCTGTTCGGCTTGAGCACTGCAGTGAATGGTTTAGTGGCCTCCATCGCCGGCGGCTATCTTTCAGATTACCTTCTACGGCGGACGCGTTCTGCGCATTATCTGGTTTCCGCAGTGAGCCTTGCGTTGGGAATCCCAGCCATGTGGATGGCTCTTTACACCGACGGGAATCGCATGGTGGTGGGCATCTTTGCAGCGGAGTTCTTGCTCTTGCTGAACACAGGGCCGTTGAACGCTGCCGTTATCAATTCAGTCGGCGCTCATGTACGGGCGATGGCGCTGGCAGCTAATATTTTCATTTTCCATCTGTTCGGCGACGTGCCTTCCGCCTGGCTGATCGGCTATCTTTCGGATCACTATTCACTGAGGACCGCTTTCATGGGGCCGGTGATTGCGGTTGGACTTTCCTCTGCCATACTGTTTTACGGGATGAAATTCGCTCCGGCGGTTCGTTTGGATACTTCGCCTGCTGGCGAGGCGAAGGCAGAAGCTGGATGAGTGTTATCCACTGGATTGCAGGCTGCATTCTAGCCCTGGCTTGGGTATCGCGAATTATCGACGCGGCCATTGGAATGCCCAAAGTTCTGGATGTTTCCGGCCCGGAGTGGGATCGTAACCCAGTGACTGCGGCGGGCAATCCCCGTATCACCATCATTGTTCCCGCCCGCAACGAGCAGCAGGATATCGCACAAACTCTGACCCAGCTGCTTGCCTTGGACTACGACAACTATGAAGTGATCGCGGTGAACGATCGTTCGACCGACCAGACGGGCGAGATCATGGATCGGTTCGCGGCGGATGTCGCTGCCCATGGACGGCTCAAAATTATCCATATCGCAGATTTGCCGCTGGGTTGGATGGGAAAGACCCACGCCATGTGGACGGCTGGCAAGCAAGCGACTGGCGACTGGCTGTTGTTCACGGATGCTGACGTGCTGTTCAAGCCCGATTCAGTGCGGCGCGCTTTGGCCTACGGCGAGGCCGAACGCGCCGACCACGTGGTGCTCTTTCCCCAGATGATCATGAAGAGCCCCGGCGAAAAAATGATGATTGCCTTCTTCCAGACGCTCTTTGTGTTTGGTCACAGGCCCTGGAAGGTGGCTGATCCGAAAACCAAAGACCACATGGGTGTAGGCGCGTTCAACATGGTGCGCCGAAGCGTATATGAAGAGCTCGGGACCTACCAGCGCTTACGCATGGAAGTCCTCGACGATATGAAACTGGGCAAGGTGGTGAAGGAGTCTGGGTATGCCCAGCGCAATGTCTTTGGCGGCGACTTGATTTCGCTGCGATGGGCAAGGGGCGCGATGGGGGTGGTGAACAATCTCACCAAGAACTTTTTTGCCATTCTTTCATTCCAGTGGTGGCGGGCTGTGATTACATGCTTTGGGCTCGCATTTCTTAATCTAGGACCGTTCATCGGGATATTTTTGTCACACGGGTGGGCTCGCTTGCCCTACGGAATTGCGTTGTTTTCCATGTTCGCTATTTATGTGGGCATGTCCAGAAAATCCTCTGTAAAGGCTTACTACTTTTTGCTCCATCCCGTAAGCACGACGCTATTTCTATACACACTCATACGCTCCACGATTTTGACCTTGAGTCAGGATGGCATTGTGTGGCGCGGGACGAAGTATCCGTTGGAAGAGTTGAGAAAGGGGATGGTGTAGTGAGATAGCAATTGTTACTGCGGCATCTACTCCAGTGGATCGTCGGTGACCTCAATTGGCAGCGTGGCTGGAACCTTTTTAGGATAAGTCTTTCGTGCCCTAGGACGGCTAATGTTTCCCGCGCTATAGTGTCCCTTCTGTTCCACGTCGTAACTCTTCGGCAGTTTAGGAATGCGGGCGGAAGCGCCAGTGAGCTGCCTCGCCTCTGCGAGCACAATCTGTGCGCGTCCGTCGTATCCCTTCACCGGCCCGTGCACTTCAATGGTGCGTCCCTGAAGTTGACGTACGTCGCCGATGCTCTTCAGATCTCTAGCGAAAATAACCACCGTAAAAGAGCACAACCGATAGTCCTCGCAGAAGTCGAGGTAACGGACGCCGCCACTCCCTTGTTTCACATTGACAACCTTGCCGGTTACACAATGGATCTCGCCGATATGATTGATGGCTTCGGCGAAGGGAAGGCACTCCGCGGCTTTGCTGAACGTCGGGAAACACAGAAGCAGCGTCAAAAGAAGACAGGATGAAGGAATCGACCGCATGATGACTCCGCACAGACAAGTCAAATTGTAGAGCGATCGAGGAAGAGAAAGCGGAGTTCAAAATAAGAAAGCCAGGAATTTTCCCGAAGTGGAAACGGACATGGGCACGTAAGGCCGGTCATGGACTACCGGCCCTCGCCACCAAAAAGAACGGAAATCTAACTGAATGCCTTAACGGCAGATGCTTCGTCGTCTTTTACGTCGAAAACGGTGTAGAGCTTGGTGATCTGGAGCAGATCATGGACTTTCTTGGTCAGGTTGAGCAGTTTGAGTTCGCCGCCCTGATTGCGCACCGTCGTGAAAGCGCTGACCAGTTCACCAATTCCCGAGCTGTCGATGTAGCTGACGTCGCCGAGGTTCAGCAAAATCTTCTTATGGCCTTTGGCAAGGAGTTCGCGAACGGCGTCACGGATGGTTACGCTGCCCTCGCCAAGGGTGATACGGCCGCTGCAATCCACGATGGTGATGCCATCGACCTGCCGAGTACTAACTTTCATGCTCACTGGGAAGCCTCCTTGCCGTCCACGGTTGGTCCGTGAACGTGCTTAACGAGTTTGATTTCTGTGCCCGTCTGGGAAGGGTGAATTTGCACCTCGTCCATGAACGAGCGTATTAAAAAAATGCCACGTCCCGAAGTCTTCAAAAGGTTTTCCGGCGCAAGGGGATCGGGAATCTTGGCCGGGTCGAGTCCTGCGCCCTGGTCACGGATGGTGATGACCAAATCGCCGGCGGTCCTTTCGAAATCAAGCCGTACTTTTTTACCTGGGTCATAGGCATTGCCATGAAGCACCGCGTTCACGGCCGCCTCCCGGACGGCCATGGCAATCTGCATGACCTCATCTTCGTCGAAGCCGTTATCGGCCGCGATCCGGGTGGCTGCTTGCTCCGCACTGTCGACGGTCTCCAGCGTCGAATCGAGCGTATAGGAGACCCGCTGTTCGGTCATGGCAAAATGTCTATGAAATCTACAGTCCCGGAACCCCACCGGACGGCTTCCCTTCCCATTCCATCTCGTTGGGTGTGACCGGAAGCCCCAAAATTGGGGAATCGGTAGTTTGCCTTGCCTCTGTGGAAATGTCAACGCGGGAGCCTTGCCGCGGAAAAATGGCACGAACCACTCCCGCGAACTTACTTAGACACCGTCGCCCCAAAAAACTTACAAAGACTTCTACATTCTCTGTTGACACATGCATATTCTCGGCACATTCTCGAACTATGACCATGTTCGCGCTCACGGAACTGTTGGGGCTCCCGGTATTCGATAGTTCGGGAAGCCAATCCGGACGGGTGCGCGAACTGGGCCTTACCCCGACCGCGGACCGGGCGCACGTTGCGATGTTTATCGTGCATACGAAGACCGGCGACCGGGTGCTGCCCTGCGCAGCGGTGACCTCGATTAACGGCGGGATTCGTGCCGCTACCGCCGCTTCCACGTGGGCTATCTCCGATGCTTCGGAAGGATTGTTCCTGCTCGTCCGCGACCTGCTCGATCAGCAGATCATTGACGTGCACGGTCGCAAAGTGGTGCGGGTCAATGATGTGGATCTTCACCAGGAGACTGGTAGTCATAGTCCGTCGCTGAAAGTCGGTTCGGTAGATGTCGGCGCTCGCGGGGCGGTTCGTCGTCTATTAAAAGGTCTCGTGCCCATGGGAGCCCTGCGATCACTTCTTGGCCAGATCCCCTCCCGTCCCATTCCCTGGGAGTTTGTGGACTTGATTGAAACCGATCCTGCCCGGCGGATAAAACTGAAGATTTCCCACGAACGTCTGGCCCGCCTGCATCCCGCGGACATCGCCGATATTGTCGAGTCTCTTGCTCCCGATGAGCGCGAGGCTGTCTTCGAATCCCTAGACGAAGGCGTGGCCGCCGAGGCTTTGGAGGAAGTGAGTCCAAAGGTACAGAAGTCGATTGTCGAGTCCCTTGATTCCGACCGGGCGGCGGAAATTGTCGAAGAAATGGATCCAGACGCGGCCGCCGACCTGCTGGCCGACCTGCCCGCCGAGCGTACTTCAGAAATCCTTCAGGAAATGGCCCCGCAGGAACGCGAAGAGATGGTCGAACTTCTCGAACATGGGGAGAAAACTGCAGCGGGACGGATGAATACGGAATATCTGGAACTAGCCGTTGGTGCATTTGCCGAGGATGCAGTGGATGCTCTGCGGAATTTTGAAGGTGGCATCGAAACTGTGAGTACAGTTTATTTGGTGGATTCCCACGGCACCCTGGCGGGCGCCGTACCTCTCGCCAAGTTGGTCCTGGCCGAGTCCGACACTCCGTTGCTCTCGCTAACTCAGGAGCCGTTAATCTCCGCTCGAAACGACATCCGGGATGCAGAAGTGGCTGAACTGTTTGATAAGTACAATTTAATGACTTTGCCCGTAGTCGACGAAAACATGAAACTGATTGGAGTAATCACTTCGGACGACGTGATTAGCGTGCTTAGGTCGAAATTGTAGTCAATAGTTTCTTCCGCAATCCCGCTTTCTTTCTGTTCAGATTCCATAACTGCGTTTATTCTGTTCCAGCGCTTACCAGAAAATCTCAACGTCTGTCCGCGAAGTTGTGCCCATGAAATTTCTGAAACGTTGGAAAATCCAGCTGCTGGTCCTGTTTGCGGTTATTGGGCCGGGCTTCATCACCGCGAACGTCGACAACGATGCCAACGGCATCCTGACCTATTCGCAGGCCGGCGCACAATTTGGGAACATGATTTTATGGACACTGATTCCCATTACCATCGCATTGATCGTGATTCAGGAAATATCCGCTCGCATGGGCGCGGTGACGGGCAAGGGTCTCAGTGATCTGATTCGCGAAGAGTTCGGGTTTCGCGTCACGTTTTTCATGATGCTTGGAATCTTGCTCCTGAATTACTTCAACATTGTTGGAGAGTTCGCCGGCATCGCCGAGAGTATGGGACTTTTCAGTGTTTCCAAATACATCAGTGTACCTATCTGTGCGGTCATCGTATGGCTGATCCCAGTAAAGGGGCAGTACAAGACTGTAGAAAAAGTGTTTTTAGTGGCTTCTTTGTTTTACATCACATACATATTTGCAGGAGTTTTGTCCAAACCGATTTGGAGAGATGCATTAGTAGCCACGGTGAAACTCCCACGCCGAGATACGTTCCTGCAACACGGCTATTTGTTTATGGTTATCGGCGTCTTCGGCACTACCATCGCGCCCTGGATGCAGTTCTATCTGCAGTCTTCCATCGTGGAAAAGGGTGTGACCAAACGCCAGTACGGCGCCTCCCGCTTGGACGTGATTGTAGGATGTATTTTCACCGATGTGATCGCGTGGTTCATTATCGTGGCCTGCGCGGCGACACTCTATGTTCACGGATTTCACCAGATCGATACCGCCAAAGACGCGGCTGAAGCCTTGCATCCCTTGGCCGGTGACTATGCCTATATTCTCTTTGCGGTGGGATACTTCATGGCCTCTCTATTCGCCGCTTCGGTGCTCCCGCTCTCGACAGCATTCACTGTCTGCGAAGGCTTAGGTCTTGAATCAGGAGTAGACAAGAAGTTTGGAGAAGCCCCCGCCTTTTACTGGCTTTACACCGTTCTGATTGCTGTAGCTGCTGGCGTGGTTCTTATCCCCAACTTGCCACTGATCAAGATTTCGATTTGGTCGCAGGTCATCAATGGAGTGGCAGTGCCGCCGCTGCTGGTCTTCATGCTCTTATTGGTAAATAACAAGGGCCTGATGGGGGAGTACGTCAATTCCCGTCTGTTCAATGTAATTGCCTGGTCCACCACCATTATCATGACGGTGCTTAATCTCGTCTGGTTCTGGATGTATGGGACCGGCAAAGGTTAAAGGCCGGTCGATTGTCTAGGCGAATTTTCCGCTCGCTAAATCCTTAACTAACCCTAAATCCGCTTCCAAAAAATCGTAGGACGGCAGATCGGCGCGTTCGGCCCATTGCACATCCTTGAAAATGCGGTTCTCGATTTCCTTCTTGTATTCATGTACCGCGAAGAATCGCAATTCCACCGAGCCGCCGCCTGAGTAATTATGGACAATCCGAGTTACTTCATCGCCGATAGTAGCGTCGATGCCGAGTTCTTCATCCAGTTCGCGGTGCAGAGCGTCGCGGGGTTGCTCGCCTTCTTCGATTTTTCCGCCGGGAAACTCCCACTTCAGCGGCATGACCTGATGGCGGGTGCGTTGGCAAACCAGAATCTTTCCATCTTTAAAGATCAAAGCCGCCACCACACGCTTCATGGATGGCGCGGCTCTCCGGCGTGAATCGTTTTTCATGCTGGGGATTTTTCCAATTGCTTGCCGACCAGTGCGGCGCAATATTCGACCAACTCCTGATCCTGATCCCCGAATGCGGCCGGGAAATGGCTGTCGATATCGAGTTCTCCCGCGACCTTGCCATTCACGAACACGGGCACCACGATTTCGGATTTGGTTTCAATCGAACAAGCGAGATAACGAGGGTCTTTATTGACGTCGTCCACCCGAATGGTCTTGCCGGTCGAGGCGGCGGCACCGCAAATGCCCTGGTGCAACGGTATGCGTGTGTGCGGCGTCATGGCCCCTTGAAACGAACCCAGCACCAACATCGGAGGCTGACTTCCGGGGTCCAGCATATAAAAACCCACCCAGTTATATTTCAGCAGACGGTCATGCAGAAGCTTCGTCATTTGCGCCATAAATTCGGAGGCGGACGCAGCAGTCTTCGAAAGGTGTTCGAGTTCCTTCTTGGCGTCTTCAATCGTGGAAGTAATGGACATAGGGAAATGTTAAATCACTGCGTTAATGTTACGACACATTCCCACACACCTTAGTAATACATCTTAGACCTGGAGTATGTGGAAAACGTTCAGGATGTATAGCCCCGGCCAATGCACGTAATCCGTGGACTAAGGTCGGCGCGGGTGTATTGAGAAATTCATCGTTGATGCAATAGACCCGGCCTTGTTTCGCGGCCTGCATCTCGTTCCAGCCCCGGTCATGGGTGATTTTTTCGAGCGGGACTCGATTGCCCGCGCCACACCATGCCGCTACCACCACGTCTGGATTCTCAGACAGCACCCACTCGAAAGAGACTTTTGTGCCCGGCAATCCGATAAACTCTCCGCCCGCTGCATCAACCAGCTCGGCCACCCAAAGTTGCGACGTGATCAACGGCTTGCCCCATTCTTCACAGAAAACTCGCGGGCGAATCACTCCATTTGTATGTGAGCGCACTGCCTCAATTTCCCGTTGCATGGCGGTGATCACCTGCTGTCCACGTTCTGAAACCTCCATGATTCCAGAGATGGCGGCAATGTCCATGTAGATATCGGCCAGGCTGGCCGGCGCCAGACCAAGAAAACGTGCTCCCGACTTCAAAATTTCCGATACCGCTTTCTCTTGATAGGGAACAGCTGCAATTACGAGATCTGGCCGTGCTGCGGCGATCTGTTCGCTCTGTGCCGTCCATGAATCTGCAACGATGGCACGCCCGCTGGTAGCGGCTTCGGGACACACATCCACGCAATACTTCGTGCAAGCCACCAGGCGATCAAGTTTTCCTACCGCAGCCAGGATTACCGTTGCGCTCGGCTGCAACGACACGATTCGCTTGGGAGTGTGGTCGCTGGACATGGAAGCTTTTATCTTACAGTGGAGGGACTCAAAGCCCTGGGACTCCACCACGTTACAATTGTCTCGATGTATTCCGCACAGCTCCTCGATCATTTCCAGAATCCGCGCAATGCCGGTCAAGTGCTCAACGCGGATGCATATGCCAGAGTGGAGAACCCGGCTTGTGGCGACATTCTTGAATTGTCCATGAAGATCAGCGATGGCCGCATCTCGGAGGTTTGCTTTCGTGCCAAAGGATGTGTTCCGGCTATGGCCTGCGGCTCAGCGCTTACGGAACTTGTGCAAGGCAGAACAATAGAAGAGGCGCAGAAAGTAAGCAGGGAAGACGTCGTTCAAGCGCTGGGGGGTCTACCAGAAACCAACATCCACGCCAGCCACCTGGCCATCGATGCCTTGACGGCTGCACTTCAAGAACGCCGAATAGAATCCGGGAAATAAACTGTCCACCCTTGTTCGCGTGCCGTTTCCTCTAAATCTGGGTTCGGATTCACCGCGAAAGCGTGGCGCGCGATCTTTAGCATCGCGGCATCCCAGCGAGAGTTGCCGCAAGCGGCATCGGGGTCACGCCGGATCACCTCGCGAATGGCCCGGGGTTTGCCCTCGCCACTTGGCACCCTGATTAAACGCTCAGTGATGATGCCGTTTTCAACCTCGACCGCAGCCGCAAGGATTCTATTGGCCGGAATGCCGAAGTGCGTCATGCCAGCTTGAATCACCCATTCATTGGTCGATGAAACCGCCCAGATCTCGCATCCGGCATCATGCAGCCGGCGCACTACTTCACGCAGCTCAGGAAAAATCTGAGCAGCGAAGTTTTCGTCGAAAAACTGCCGGGCGGCCGCTTGTACTTTGGACTCCGCCAATCCACGATGTAGGGTCACCATCTCGCCGCACATGTCGTCTTCGTTGACCTTGCCCGCTTTGTAGTCGGCATAACGGGCGCGTATGTGGCGCACGACTTCGTCTGAAACCAGTCCGCGCTTCAATTCCCAGTCGAAAAAACGCTCGCCGGCATCCCCGGCCCACAGCGTACCGTCGCAATCAAAAACAGCGAGTGCGGGTTGCAGTCGAAGAACAGAGTCAATAAATTCAGCGGCTTTGGCGGATAGCGTTGCAGTCACGACAGCAGGAGTCCCTTTCGATTGGTCACTTTGGTTGGGGTGAATGCTGCGAGAGCAGCGCTTCGTAATCTTGCGGCGTATCGACGTTCCACGCGACAAATGGGTCGTTGACGGCAACATATTCAATATGCTGCTGATTCTGACGTTGGATATCGCGCGCAGTCGCAGTGGCTGGGGCTTTCAGGAACGCCTCGATCATCTCCCGGCCGACTACAATCGGATGTCCGTGTTTCCCGCCACATTCGGGCACGACCGCCCAGATGGCATCGTCCGCAGCTTCAAACGTTGAACGCAGCGATTCCAAAGTTTCCGTTTTCACTGGGGGGCGATCCACCAGAGTAATCATGGCCGCGTCCCGGCCACGATTCAGCACCTCGCGTAATCCTACTTGCAGCGAACTGAACTGGCCCTGTTCCGGAGAGGGATTCCGCACCAGCGAAGCCCCGGAAGCATAAATTGCAGGAGCAAGGCTCGTTTCATTTTTCCCGACGACCACAATCACCACATCGTTAGAGGCGTTGAGTACCTGGATGGCTGCAGAGAGGAACGTTTTTCGCGAAGGACTCAATGCAGTCGAACCAGGGGATGGAGGCGGCCAGAGTAGCAGGGCTTTGTCACTGCCCATGCGGGTAGACTCACCAGCCGCCAGAATCACTCCGCAAAAACTCAACGACCGGCTCATATTGGGAAGATAACAGAAAGAATGACTTGAAGTCAGTGATCTGCGCCTACTCCTTGGTCAATTCGCTCTTCGGCAGCTCACCGTTCAGCCATTTCCCCAATCCCGCCGCAGGACAGCGCAATCCCACGTAAAACTGTCCAAAGAGCGCGTATACGGCACTCACTTCATCGAAGCGCATCTCGTAGATTAGTTTCTTGAAAACGAGAGGATCGTCGGCGAACAGGTCCACGCCCCATTCCCAATCATCGAAGCCAATCGATCCAGTAATGATCTGCTTCACCTCCCCCGCGTAGCGACGCCCGACGAGTCCATGTTCATGCATCTGGCGTGCCCGTTCTTCAATGGGAACGGTGTACCAGTTCTTGTCTTCTCCGCGCCGCCGGTCCATGGGATAAAAGCAGGCATAGCGATGTCTGGGGATATCGGGAAATAACCGGGGGCGCATGGCCTCTGTCTGTCGAACTATGGTGGCCTTAATCTCGCGATTCCATTCTTCCGAATGCGGCTCCAGGCCGCGTTCTTTCAGATCGCTGTACGTTTTAACCGTCGATTCGTAGAGTCCCAGTTCAATGATCGACAAGTAGGACGTCGTCGCATCCAGATAATCGCTGATTCGCAAGCGTGCCAACTGCAATTCCGCCTGATTCAATTCATCAAAAGATTGGCGAAAATGAATGAGCATCAAATCGCCCTTGTGGCCGAGCAGGGAATAGAGAGCCGATCCCCCAGTGGAGTTCTGTTCCATGGCTGCCAACTGGCTGCTGGCCTCGCGGACGATATCGATCTTCTCCGTCGCATCGAGTTGCCGCCACGCCGCCCAGCGAAAACGAAACATCTGATGCAGGACACTGTAGCCCTCAAGAGTCAGGGGAACGGCGGGAATTGGCGCCGCTGCCGTTTGCGGACGGGTGCTTTGCGACCGGACAGTGCGTGAAGAGGACATAATTGGCTTTTGTTTAGGTCAGACTCATTGTACTCGGCGGGAAGGAAGGCGGTACGGATTAGAAAACGTAAGGGCGGCAGGAATTCGGATCTTCCCGCCGCCCGTGTTGAAACTCGGCTGATTAGTGATGGTCCCCGTGACTGTGCCGCCAGTCCCAGTATTGCTTCTGCTCATCCTTGTTGAGGTGCTTATAGTCGCGATGCGGATCTCTGTGGTTTTCTACGATCCATTGCTGGTAATAGACATTCTCGTGACCATCCCATGTGTGATAGTCGCTGTAATACGGGTCATACACCCGGTGAGTGGCGCACCCAGTCGTCACCAATGGTGTGACCAGCGCACCAGCCAGAAAAATCAAACTAAGATATCGAGATCCGCTGCACATAGAGCCTCCTTAAGGCGTTGCATGGATATAGAAAACACCGCTGCAGCAAATTTGTTGCTAAACCCACGCTGGAGGTTGCCAAAAACCTATTGACTGACTGTGGACCCTTTCTGCCCAATCATGACGGCATCCTGCATCTGTTGGAACAGTTCCCCGACCGCCGCCGGGGAATGAGAAACAAAAATCGTGTTGCTTCTGTCGTTGGCCCCGATTTCTTTCAAGGTATCCAGATATTGCGTTACCAGCACCAGCATCATTACGTCCTTGGGCGTCGTCCCTTCCACCGCTTTTGAAAAAGTCTCGACCGATTCCTTAAGCCCCTCGATAATTGCCTTGCGCTGGTTGGCGATACCCTGACCTTGCAGGGCTTTACTTTCAGCCTCAGCTTCAGCCTGCTTCACCTTCAATATTTTTTCCGCTTCGCCGCGTGCGCTTGCAGCTACCTGCTCGCGTTGTGCGGCATTGATTTCGTTCATGGCGGCCTTAACTTTTTCGTCCGGCTCAATGTCGGTCACCAGGGCCTGGTCGATGGCGTATCCATACGTTCGCATCACGTCGTCCAATCCCTCCTTAATGGCGACGGCAATGTCGGATTGTTGCAGGAATGCGTCATCCAGAATCATCTTGGGCACATGCCCCAGAATTACGTTGAACACATACGAGGAAATCTGCTGCTTGGGATTCGCCAGCTTATAGAACGCCTCATACACCTTTTCAGGGATAACGTGATACTGCACCGACACCGGGATCTTCACGAACACGTTGTCTTTGGTTTTGGTTTCCACATCGAGAGCAAGCTGTTGCACCCGCAAGTCGATGCGTCCCGCAATCTGGTCGAGCCATGGCAACTTAAAATTGATGCCCGCGTTGGCAACGCCATTAAATTTCCCCATTCGTTGGATGACCACCGATTCCGCGGTTCTCACTTGAAAGAAGCCGCTGAAGATCGTGCCAATCACAAACAAAATCACCACGCCGTAGATCAGGTACATAAATCCTTGCGAAGCGTCCATGCCTTTTCTCCTCTTCGTCTTCCCGATTGATAGTTTCCAAAATACAAGATAGACGTGTCCGCCCAAGCAGAAACCGGAAACGCAGGCATGATAGCGGCAGGCGAAGCTTCCTACAATTGATTAGTCTGAGTGCCTGTCACCCGGCTGGAATGGCCCCGAAACGTCTCTGGAACTTTCTTCCCGTGCCCGCCGTATCTTCAGAGTGACCGGCAGGGGTGACAGGCGGGCCATTCAGGCCGATTCATGCCATTATGTAGGACTTAAGTAGTGGCTAATTCATTCGTCTTCGATAGTTTGGGAGGATCGCATGCGTAAGATTTTCGGAGTGGTGTGTGTTCTCGGAATGCTCACAGCGGCAGCTTTCGCGGCACCGGACGACCACAGTTCCGTGGTCATCGTTTTCAAAGACGGCCACCAGCAGAGTATTCCCATGGCAGACATCGCCAGTATCCAATTCAAGACTCCGACCTCGACTGTAGCCTCCCTTCCGACTCAGATACCGAGCAAGAACCACTTCGTGGGCAAATGGCAAGTAGGCGAGGGGAACGGGAATGATTTTTTCATCACTCTGGAAGCTGACGGCGACGCCCGTAAATCTCTTGGCGGGAAACATGGGACTTGGTTGCTTGTCGACGGAGAGGCTCGTATCAGCTGGGACGATGGCTGGCATGACGTCATCCGCAAGGTTGGGACCAAGCATGAGAAAGTCGCTTTTGAGCCAGGAAAGTCTTTCTCCGACGAACCCTCCAATATTACTGCGGCCCGGAACACCCAGCCCAAACCGTTGTGATGGCTCGGTAGCGGTTTGAAACTAGAATCTTTTCGAAGCTTTCTCGCGGGCCAACTGCTTCGAGGTTTCCCGCAAGCGCCGTGCCAGGACCACCGCCAGCGAGCGATAGAACCGCGCTCCCATGCCGGGGAAGGACTCAAATAGTTGCCGCAAGTCGTCGGCCCGAATGGCGTCAACCTCAACTACTTCATCTTTGGCGACGACCGCCGCCGTCGCCGCCGACTTTTCCAGGAACGCCATATCGCCGCAAATGTCTTCCCGCTCCAGCTTGGCGACAACCGTCCTGGATTCTTTCCCCGTCAATTCCACCGAAGCTTCCCCCGAGCGAATCACATAAATCGTATTGCCAAGCGCCCCCTCTTTGATGATTTCTTCTCCCAGGTGGAAAGTCAGCCGCTTGGCTTTGGCCGTAATCAGCACCCAATCGTTCGCCGTTAAGTACAGCAATCTATTGTTGGCCATGTCTTTCCGCAGTCCCGGCACGTCAATGTAGCATGACTATCGGCAGAAGCATTCGTTTTCCTTAGGACACGAACAATTGCGAACACCGCGGCCCTGCGAGCCTATCGGCGCGGTCCCACCCGCCCGCTGGCATCCGGGATTCCCGACAACTTGAAGAACCAATCATTGATCGCATCCCGCCATACGATGGCCTGCGCGGCCTGGCCCTCCAGCCGGACAAGCACCGCCTGATACCGCTCATCATCGATACGCCCTCGCAACTGTTTCCACCGGATCGGAAATGTCTGAGCTTCTTCCGCGCCGTCGTAGTGCGAGTCGTAGATGGTCTGAATGACCGTCTTCCCAGAATGAAGAACGTAGGTATACGGAACGTGATGAAAAAACAAAATCAAATTGTCGGGACACGTTTTCAGTGACTCATACTCGCCAGCCACGCTTGACGAATATTGTCCGATGAAGCCGGTACCCGTCGCCACAGTACGATCCATGCCGACTCCGCTGTGGTCAGCTCGTATCCATTGCCCCCATCCGTTCCCATCCGCCGACTGCGGCCCCGGATCATAATGATTCCCCACAATATTGGTGAGCGTCTGCAATCCCAGCGGAGCGCCCGTATATTTTTCGTAGACCGGCCACGATTCCATCTGCATCTTCGCGATGATCTTGACGACCGCAGGATCCTCTCCAAAAGTTAACCGCGTCCATTCCTCGACAATTTCCCGCGCCGAAAGATCAGAATCCCACGCCAACCGCCCAAACCCATACAGATTCGCCTGCGCCAGATCGAACCCCAGCCAGTTCCCATCCAGCCCAACATTCGACACCCCGACAAACCCTCCCAAAGGCCGACGAAAACTCTCCCCCGACACAATTTCTTTCACCGGACTGCTGCCGCCATTCGCATGAAAACCGGCATGCATATCAAAATCCAGAACTTCCTTCCACATCGGCCCCAGATAACACAGATGCCGCTGCTGCCCGGTATATTCCTGCGTGATCTGTAACTCCAAAACCTGATTCGTATGCCGCAGCGCTCCAATCAACGGCGAGACCGGCTCGCGCACCTGAAAATCAATCGGTCCATATTTAATTTGCACCAGCGCATTGTCGTCAAACTGCCCATCGAGTGGCGCAAAGTTCTCATACGCCGCCCGCGCCCGATCCGCCTTGAGATCGTTGTAATCGAGGTGATGGTTATAAACAAACGCCCGATAAATCAGCACGCCGCCATGCGGCTTCAGCGCACGCGCAATCACGTTGGCCGCCTCGGCATGCGTCCGTCCATAAGCCGACGGCCCCAGCCGCCCTTCCGAATCGGCCTTCATCAAAAATCCGCCCAGATCCGGGACAGCCCGATAAACCTCATCCGCCTTCTGCCGCCACCACTCCGCCACCCGCGAATCCAGCGGATCAAACGTATTCAACCCGCCCAGCTTTTGCGGACTGGCAAAATCCACTGCCACAGAAATCCGGATTCCCCACGGACGAAACGCCGCCGCCAGCCGCGCCAACTGCGGAAGAAAATCGCCGGAAATCACGCGCGTGTCGGCGTTCACGTTGTTGACCACGCAGCCATTGATCCCCACCGACGCCAGCAGCCGCCCGTAATCCCGGGCGCGGCTCAAATCCGCGAGCACATCGCCGCCCGCAAAAAATATCGACCGCCCGCCATACCCGCGTTCCACGCTGCCATCCAGATTGTCCCACTCGTTGGTCCAGCGGATCGTCGCCGAGGGATTGTGCTTCTCATCAATATTTTCCAGCGGCTGCCGCAACCCCACCCGCCGCAGCAAGGCAAACACTCCGTAGAGAACGCCGCGATCGTTGCTGCCCGCCACCACCAGCACCGGACGTCCGCGAAACATACTGTTGCGGACCAGGTATCCATCCGGCTTGAGTTCCGTGTCTTTGAACACGGCAGGGAACTGCGGTTTGAGCGACGCCACCGTCCCCAGCACAATCACAGCCCGCCCCTCAGCTTGCGTAGCGACAGCCGCCTCGGCTGTCCGGCCAGGCGAAGCCGGCCGCTCTGCGATGAAAGCTGCCTCCGTTTCCAATCGCAATCCCCTCCCCAACATTCTGCGCAAGCCACGCAGCAATTCCGTCTCGGCGCTAGCAAGCACCTCCGATTCCCCAAACACCACCACGCGATCATAGCGCCGAAGAATGGACGGATCATGCACCGCCGCATAGCGCAGCCACGCCGCGTGTGCATCGTTCTCCACTCCCAAGGGTGCCCCGTCCTTCCCGCGTTCTGTGCGGGAGGGCGGGGCTTTCTCCTCAACCCCAGCGGGTGCCCCGTTCAAGCTCTGCTTGAGCGAGGATTTTCCCTCAGCGCAGGCCGCGCAGGTGGTCAGCAGCAGAAGGACGGCGGCAACCCTGTCCCAGCGAAATCCGGAGTGCGATGGCGTTGTCTTCATGAGGACGTGGAGAGATCGGATGGAATGATAGTCGGTGGAGGCGTGGGAGTCTAACTCAAGCCTGCCTCGAGTTTGAAAATCTTAAACGGTTGAGTTCGGTGGGGAATCCAGTTTTTAGGCGATTGAACTTGATTCAGGCTCACAAAGAGTGCATCCTGTTTGGCGTGAGTAGCCCTATTAATGTGCCTGACTTCTACATTCCAGAAAACCCAGATCTAAAGTGCTTCAACAAGAAAGCTGTCATTCCTTTCGGCTTGACGACGGAACACATCTGCAAGGCCATGAGGGAGTTTACCGACTTCCTAGCGTTCCTTGACCTGCAACTTCTGTCGAAACAGATGCCTCGGTTTGAAGACTTCCTGATGCCTGCGAATTTCAGCAGTATGGTTGGGGAGTTCATGGGTGCTAACATCCCCAAGTATTGCCCTACGGTCGTCAAGAACACTTATCACAACGGTCATCCTGACTTGCTACCAGCAAAGAAGTATCCTAAGAATTCTGCGCAACACGCAGGGGCGGACGGTATTGAGATCAAGGCATCACGCTACGGAAAGGCGTGGCAAGGACACAATCCCGAGGATGTATGGTTGATGGTGTTCGTGTTTCAGAGTGGCCGTCCGAGCGATGAAGCTAAAGGGATTTCGCCAGTAAGGTTTCGATTTCTGTCCGTGCTCGGCGCGATGCTAAGCAAAGCCGACTGGCAATTTGCTGGAAGGAGCGAAACAAGTCGCCGCACGATTACAGCCAGCGTGTTGCCATGTGGATATGAAAAGATGGCAGCGAACTGGATCTATCGCGCCCCAGGATTTAAGCCGTAAAGCCGAAACTAATTTGATCACGTTGAACCTTGACCAGTGATAATGGCTCGATGGCCTTGATTGCGAGCTCAAAATAGTTTGCAGCCTTTTCGACCCCGACACAATTTACACCCAACGCTTCCGCTGCCGCTACGGTCGATCCAGAACCCATGAAAGGATCGCAAACAACTCCTTCTCCCACCGGCAATACGGCGCGAACAAGTTCCCGCAACAAAGCTTGCGGTTTCAAGCTTGGGTGATCGGCGAGATTGCGCTCTGATCTTGGAGTTCTACCACTCTCCCAGATATCGCTGAACGGCACGTCTTCTGGAAGACGACGCAATCCTCCAGTTTGAAATTGGCGAAGGCAATCACTTACTTTCATTCCCGGCAGCATCGGCTTCCGGAGGATGCCCCAAGGCTCGTATCCACCACGGGGGAGCGAACAGACCTGCGGAAACTCTGTCTCTGCATTTTTTGGACGGTCGCCGCCTCTGAGCGTGCGCACAATCCGAATAAACTGGCCACGAAATTCAAGCCCACCCTCTACCAAAGCAGAGTAAACCAACTGGCAAAGAAAGGCATTGCAAGCGACAAAGATGTGCCCGCCAGGTCGTAAAGCGTGGGTAGTTGCTTTTGCCCATTTAACAAAGAATTGCTGAAGCTGCTTACGCTCCTTCTCGTTTAACGCGGTGAATCGGGGAAGAGGCTGACGGGCTGAACCATCGAAGGAAGGTGGGATCCGCCAGATTCCGCCTCTGCCGTTTGTTCGCTTCTCAATTTGGTCAAATTCGTATTCTTTCAGCCCGTAGGGAGGATCGGTGACAATCCCGTGAAGGGAATTTTCTGGGATCCGCGTCAGCCAATCGAGGCAATCTGCGTGAAGAATGAGAGAACCGCCGATACTAACCTTGCGGTAGTCGAGTACGAGTGAATTGAGGTCAGTTTGCATGCGTATTTTCTTCGCGATAACAAAACATAAATCTAGTCTATGGCGAAAGTAAAGCGAAAATATTTAAGCGGCTGGAAAACTTTGACTGGTGCGTTCCGAAAGCGTAACACTTACCACAATGGACCCGCAATTTTGGAGGTATGAGTCTTTAAAGGCAAGGCCCTTTTTGATGGCTGACCCACCTTTGCGCTACATAAATGAAGCTGCCCCACTATTCGTTCTTGTAAGGGTGAGAACCACGTACGCCTAAAACTCGTCCTCTTTCCACACATGGAAATCCCACACCGGCGGCATTTGTGAATCCCACCCTAGCGCACGAGATTTGCCTAGCCTTCACGATCCATGGAACGCACTAGGATCGTGTACCCGGCGGTCATGTAGAATCTGTCGCAATTCTCGCATCAACCCATGGAGTGGATATGCCAGACACACCAGACTCACGCCTGCTTGACGCTCTGCTGGACTCGTGGGAGCGGAGCAACACCATCCTGCTCAACTTTCTGCGCGCGCTGCCGGAGGGCGGGCTGGAGGCCAGGGCAATGCCGGGCAGTCCGTCGGTCGCGGAGATGTTTACCCACATCCACTATGTGCGGCTGGTGTTCGTCCTCGAGGATGCGCCTGAGTTTGCCAGAACCATGTCCAAGGAAGAATGGGTGGCCGAGCGTGACCCTGAGCGCATCGCCCAGTTGCTGAACGACAGCGCCAAGGCGGTGCGGGACGCGGTAAAGAGCCGGGTCGAGACTGGCCGGGAAATGAACCTGCACTACGACCATCCCATCCTGTTTCTACAGCACATGGTCTGGCACGAAGGCTACCACCACGGACAGATGAAGCTGGCCCTCAAGCTGGCGGGCCATCCCATGCCCAATGCCGAAGCCGGCCCGCTCACCTGGCGCATCTGGATGAATAAGAAATGACGAACAAGAAGTAAGGACCCAGTCATCCCGAAGATCCGGCGCATTTCAGCCGGGCGAGGGATCTCGCGTGTATCAGCAGACAAGCCGCCAGCCCTGGACGTGGCCGGCTGATTCCCAAAACGGCAATTCTTCCTAACTCCAATCAGCCCAGCGACTTCATACATTCCCGTACGTACACTTCCGCTAGTACAAAATGTTCCCCGGGGAACACATCTCCGTTTTGTAGTGATTGAGGCTTGACCGCGGCGGGATAGATCCCCTCCAGCGGCTTGGCTTTCTGCTCATCAAGTTCAGGATGAGGCATGGCCATGCGCGGCATCATCGCGTCACGTTGCGCGGCGTTGTAAACAAAGATCGCCATGATGACCGCCGCCTGCTTGAGGTCAGGCGGCGAGAGTCGTTCATAGGTGTCAAGATTCGTATGGTGGCTGCGGGTCTCGTAGTCGCGAGGGTCCTGAATGAATTGAAAGCCAGGCAGCCCCAACCCATCAAAGGTTACGTGGTCGGTCGAGCCGGTGTTGCGCAGACTGATGGTGGTGAACCCCAAGTCATTAATGGGAGCGGCCCACTGCTGAAAAATATTCGCGGCCGCCGAGTTGCCTTCGGCAAAGATGCCAAGAAACTTTCCGGTGCCATTGTCGGCGTTGAAGTAAACATCAAACGTTGCATATTCAGGTTTGATCGTGATGGGCCCGACCTGTTTCCGGAGGAATTCTGGCATCGCCTGGTCCTCAGGCTTAGTGGAATAGGTATGCGCTCCCAGATGATTCTTTGCGAAGCCGACCGATCCCAGGAGTCCTTGCTCTTCGCCTCCCCACAGGCCGACGCGAATGGTGCGCCGCGGCAGAATGTTTAGAGTCTTCAAAATGCGCATGGCTTCGAGCGCGATGATCACGCCGGCGCCGTTGTCGGTGGCACCGGTGCCGGCGATCCAGCTGTCGAGATGTCCGCCGAGCATGACGACCTGATCTTTCAATGCAGGATCCGTGCCCGGAATGTCGGCGAACACATCTTGCCCGTCTACATGGTCTCCAGTGAACTGGGTTTGAATGTTGAGGCGCACCGAGACTGGCACGTCATGCGACACCAGCCGCTGCATGCGTCCGAAGGCCTCGCTGGCGATGACCGCAGAAGGAATCGCCTGCTTGTGTTCGGGAAGATAGACGTACCAGCCGAGAGACGAACCGGTGTCATCGTGCAGCACTCCGCCTGCACCACCGGCGACCAGGATGGCAACAACGTGTTCGTCGGCGAAAAAGCGCGCGACTTTCTCGCGAAAGATTCTGGCTTTGATTCTTTTTTGCAGCGTGCCGTCAGGGCTGGAGAGATTCAGTACGTAGGTATCGGATTGATCGCCGTCTAAAGGGTAAGAATGGAGGTGCTCGAGCTTGGCCGCATCATCGTGCTCGATTTGAATGGAAAGATCGGGATTGATCTTGGGGGTGGTTCCGTACAGAACGATTTTGCCGGAAAGTTTTCCCTTCCACTTCTCAAATTCTTTTTCGTCTTCGATGGTGGGTACAGCGATCACTTCCCCTGTGATCTCGCCTGCCGTTGCGGGGGACCAGGGCGTGGCCTGGGCAAGGAATGTCGCCGTACCCGGCGCAGTCATGAGCAGGCTGGTGCCAATCTGCTGCCAACCCATCCCGAAGTCACCCCAGGATTCAGCATGCGCGTTCGATGCGCCCATGCGGGTGAGTTGGTCTTGGGTCCAGGCGGCGGCTTTCGCGAAATCCGGCGAGCCGGTCAATCGGGCGCCGACGCCATCGAACAGGCCGCTGGCATATTCCATGACGTGCGAGTGGTTCATGCCTTCATCACGGATGCGGCTGATAGTGTCGAGGTCAAGAGTTTCGGCGGCAGGTTGACCCTGCATGGGTGCGGGTTGTGGCTTGGTGTTGTTCTTGTTATTGGTTTTGTCGACAGCGAAGGCGGTAAGAGAAAGGGCGAGTATAGCGGCTGCGGCGATTTTCATAATCGCTGTGCATGATACCGCAGCTTCAGGCCCAAAGTCATTTTAGGTGGGCTCAGTTCATTCGGTTGGTCAGCACTGTCTCCACATGTTCCATCAAGTGAGAGACTTCGATCCCCTCGGCGACGAGGTCCCAGATGTCGTCTTCCGAAAGACCTGCTTGCGCAGATCTTTTATGGAATCTTTCCACTTCGCTAAATGGATATCTCTGGCGTTTCTGCTTCATGATTTCCTGTCAAAAATGTAGGACTACCCCTGTTAGAGATGGTCCAACCTGTTGCTTGGTTGCTTTGAAGGCACGACGAATAGAGGGCAAATGAGGCGGCGGTAAAACAGATTCCTCGCGGCTAGCGCTGCTCGGAATGACAAGATGGGTGAAGGAGACGGCATGAAGATCTACAGCCAACCCTTGGTGCGGGCGATACGCGCGGCTTCCACGCGATTACCAGCGCCGAGCTTACTGATGGCTTCGGATAAGATAGTTGCGGACGGTGCCTTCGGATAAATTGAGATCAATGGCAATGTCGCCACTGGCTTTGCCATCGCCGGCCAGACGCAGAACCTGACGCTCGCGATCGGTGAGGGGATCGGGTTCTCCCCAGGCTTCGGTAGCTAATTCGGGATCAATGACGCGCAATCCTTGTTGCACACGCCGCACCGCGTCGGCCAACTGTTCAGCCCGCATATCCTTGAGCAAGTATCCGGAAGCGCCTGCGTCCAAGGCCCGGCGAAGGTAGCCGGCGCGCGCGAAGGTGGTCAGAATGATGACGCGGGTTCCAGTGCGGCGGCGCTTGAGTTCGGCGGCCACATCCAGCCCGGTCATTTCCGGCATTTCGATGTCGGTAATAAAAACGTCTGGTTTCTGCGCGAGGACTTCGCGGAGAGCGTCTTTGCCGTTGCGCGCTCGTCCTACCACGGAGATATCGCCTTCGATTTCGAGAAGCGCGGCGAGTGCTCCCAGAACCATGCCCTGATCTTCGGCAATGATTACGCGGATGGTCTTGCGGGCGTCCTTTACGGATGGATTCACTGGTTGCCAGTGGCTTTCATTGGCGTCAAAGGAAATTGGATCGTAAGACGGGTGCCCGTGCTGGTTTCGCGGGCGAGAGTCCCTCCCAGCGCTTCAATGCGTTCGCGCATGCCGCGCAAGCCGTTGCCTTCGACCTGATCGCCACCTTGTCCGTCATCCAGTATTTCGAGAAGACAACTTCCGTTCAACGGCGCCAGCCGCAGATGGCAATTGCGAGCATGAGCATGGCGTACGACGTTGGTGACGGCCTCCCGCACGACCATGGCAACCACGCTTTCCTGGGCTGCGCTGAGGTTTACATCCGTTGCCTCGGACTGCACCGCGACACCGGCAGTCTCGAGCATGGCTTTGGCTTGTTTGAGTTCCGCGTCCAGGCTATGGGCACGGTATCCGCGAATGGTGGAGCGCACTTCCGCCAGCGCCTGGCGGGAAGTTTGTTCGACGTCGGCGATTTCCGCTTTCGCCCGCGCCGGATCGCGGTCGATTAATTTTCCTGCCAGCTCAGATTTCAGGATGATCACGGATAGGGTGTGACCCAAGACATCATGCAGATCGCGCGCGATGCGCTCCCGCTCCGCGATCTTGGCCAGATGCTCAATTTCATTGTGTGCCAGCCGCAGTTTGCAGTTGGCGCGGGCTTTTTGGGCGAAGAAGATATTCCCGCCGCCCACCAGCAGAGTAAACAAGGCCGCGGGAATGCCAAACCCCCACGGGAGATGCAAGAGCCATGTTTCGAGTAGGGCGATTCCCGCGATGAGAACCAGAAATATAACCGCGGTGATCTCGGTTTCGACTGCGAAGGGAACGAAGGCCGCGGCGTAAATGAAAAACCCCGCGGCTCCTGCATTCGAAGGCGCAAAGCCTATGCCCAGGAGGAGAATGCCGGCAATCGGCCACATGTTCCTGGGAGACTTTAGCCAAAAGAAACCGAAGTAAAGAGCCAGGAAAACGGCCACGCCGGCAACGGTGAGTACCCACTCTGTCCATCGCACATGATCGAAGACGGGATGAATGAAGAAGAATCCCAGATAGACCAGCCAGAGAAATGGCACCCAGCCCTGCTCGCGATTTGGAGGCAGAATCAGCATGGTTTTCTTCTAAGCTACCTCTTTTTGAGGCCGTCCGTCAGCCCTGTTTTGTTGCCGCCGAGCCACAAGAGTCCATAGCCTAATAGAAGCGACAAGGGAACCAGAACCAGCAGAAGGTCCAATCTTCCCATCACCGTCAGCAGAAAGAGTGTGCCGATTACCAGGATCCAGCCCGCTTTGTAGTAGTTGTTGTTCATCGGAAGCCTCTTCCATAAAGACCGATCAGCCTTGTTCAGGGCACCTCAGGCGCTGAAGTGCGTGCAGTTAACGCAGCCTGTAACGCAGCGCCGAAGCGACTGCTCTATTCAAAATCAAAGTCTTCGACTCACTCGTTAACCGTATGTTTTGCCTTCGTCGCGGTGGAATCCGATGCGGGCGACGCCCAGGCAGAGCAGTCCAAAGCCGATCAGGGCCTCCCAGTGGGACCAACTGGATTCGCCGTGTCCTGCGCCTACAATCCCCAAGCCCAGTTGCGCCAGATGATACGGCGGCAGGTGAACCGCGATGGCTTGCAGAAATTTCGGCAAGGCTTCAATGGGAAACCACAGCCCGGAGGCAAACGACAGCGGAAGATAAATCAGGTTGATCATTCCCGGCGCGGAATTCGGGCCCACAAAATAGCCGATGGCTAGTCCCATGGCACAGAATGGCAATGCTCCAAGGACCAAAGTGACAATTAGCTTCGCCGCCATGGAAGGGGCAATATGCACTCCACCAAACAAAATTCCCAGCGTAATCAGAGCCAGCAACACGATGCCACTAAAGATCATGCTGGTGATGAACTTGGCGACGAAGTAAGCGAAGGGAGGCATGGGACTGGCGCGCTTCACCTGCATCCAGCCCAATCCGCGGTCCATGGCTACGCCTACGCCGTTGGCGAAAAGGGAAGCGGCAAGCACGCCGAAGGTGCCATAGGTTGCGATCAGGTAAGTGCTTACTCCCACGCTACCCATTTTGGCGCCACGATTCATCAGCAGTCCGAACAGAACGTAGAACATCACGGGAAACACAGTGATGGAGACCGCATACATGGGGATCCGGAGATATTTCAGAAATTCGTACTTGGCTTCTTTCAGGAAAGCCAATACAGTCCGACTGAGCGGTTGAGCCAATACAGGCAGTGTGAGTAGAGTGGAAGCTGTCGCCATTTTCAAACCCTCCGTGCGGCTTCGGTTTCAGAGTTGTTGTCTTGAGTCAGGGCGAGGAATGCGTCTTCCAGCCCGGCGCTGGTGACTTCGATTCCGGAAAGTTGCGAATCCTGTTGCAGCAACTCGCGCAGCACCGGCTCTGCCTGGGATACCTGGATTTCCAGAGCTTCACGGTCCTGGCAAACTTTTAAGACTCCGGGCAGCCCACAAATAAACTCGATGGGGATACTGGTCACGCAGCGGATTTTCTTGCCGGCGGTTTTGGCTTTGATCTCCGCCGGTGATCCTTCCGCAATGATGGCGCCTTGATTGATCACCACGACCCGGTCGGCCAGTTCGTCGGCTTCCTGGAGGTAATGCGTGGTCAGCAGGACGGTTTTGCCGCGGGCCACCAGCTTGCGGATTTCGTCCCACAGGAGCCGGCGGGCTTCGACATCGAGTCCGACGGTGGGTTCATCGAGAAATAAAAGATCGGGATTGCCGCAGATTGCGAGCGCGAACAGAACGCGCTGCCGTTGTCCGCCGGAGAGTTCGCCAAACTTGCGATTCTTGATTTCCACCAATCCGGCGATGGAGAGGGTCTCCTCGAGAGGCAGAGGTTTAGGATAGTAGGAGGAAAACAAATCAATGTGTTCTCTCACACGCAAGGTTTCGGGGACTTTTGCCACTTGCAACATGGCGCCTGTCCGCATGCGCACGTTGGCATTTACAGGATTCCCACCAAACACGTTGACGCTGCCGGTCACCGGCTTGGCCAGGCCAAGAAATAATTTGACGGCTGTCGTCTTGCCGGCGCCGTTCGGGCCCAGGAGGGCGACAACTTCTCCGGCCCTGACAGAAAAATCGACGTTGCGAAGAGCCGTCACAGGGCCATAGGTCT
The DNA here is from genome assembly GCA_963723765.1 of Terriglobia bacterium. Lineage (GTDB taxonomy): Bacteria > Acidobacteriota > Terriglobia > Terriglobales > Acidobacteriaceae > DATBAX01. Next base: position 704,101 of record CAVRSD010000003.1, read on the forward strand.
TGCTCACTCCTTGCAGCCGGGCTACGACTGGACCAGCCGCGCGTTGCTCTTTCGGTTGCAGACTCGGGGAGACTTCCTTCAAAGTTGCAATCATGATTTGTTTCCTCATCCTGCGAACCATGTCTGATCCAGCAGTGAACTTATAATCGGGGATAGGGAAGAATCGCACCAGTGGAGATCATCACGAACTGGTGGTGACAAATGTCATGCCAGCCAAAATGTTCGGATTGCGGCACGAGAGGCGCCAGATTCGCGCCGGAGACAGCCTGCAGGCTATATAATCCAGTTCGCCTAAGAGCGCGTACGAGGTGGGATTGCAGATTCGAGCAGGAATTGAGTTGGCCAGCCTGACGGACCTGGGCTGCCAGAGAAGCAACAATGAAGACCGCTATTCCTATTGGGAACCTGCCAGCGACGAGGAATTTGCACGCAAAGGCAGGCTGGCCATTGTGGCCGACGGTATGGGCGGATACGAGGGCGGGCAGGAAGCCAGCCGCATCGCGGTCGAAGCGGTGGAGAAAAGCTATGCCGGCGCGGTCGATGGCGATCCGCAAGCGCTCCTGAACCAGGGGTTGCGCACGGCCCACCAGCTCATTCACGACTATGCAGCGGTACATAGCGAGCTGCATGGCATGGGGACTACTTGCACGGCAATCGCCCTGGTTGGCAAGAGGCTCTACTACTCGCACATCGGAGACAGCCGGTTGTATCTGGTGCGAGGCCCGAATATTTCCCGCCTGACCCACGACCATTCCTACGTAGGGCGTCTGGTTGAAAGCGGTGTGATTAGCCTGGAGGAAGCGGAAATCCATCCCCAGAGACACATTCTCACGGCCGCGCTGGGCTCGGGGATTGAGATCTCGCCGGATTTTCCCGAGTCGCCGACTGAGCTGGAAACAGGCGACGTGCTCATACTGTGCACCGATGGGCTCTGGAGTCTGGTCAACGAGAACGAATTGCAAGATGTGGCTCGACTGGATCTACAGACAGGGTGCAGGAAGTTGATCGAAATGGCGAAAGAACGCGGCGGTCCCGACAATATTACGGTGCAATTGCTGCGAGTAGGTTAGGTCGGGAAGGCCTCCAACCCTTCATATTTCTCCTCTACGAAGTCCAGAATCAAACCCGACGTAGGTTGATGTGTGTAAAAGATTTGCACAACTCCTGAGGCAAGAACTCGGCGGGAGTATGCAACTAGATTCACTACTGTCTTTCACTAAAACCTTAGCATGTCGCTCTAAGTGATTGAATAATATAAGCGTTAGTTATGTTCAAGTTTGGGATTGAGGTGGCATCCGGATTGCAATGTCCCGTATGTCAATAAACTCTATTACTTCTATAGGGTTTTATGGCAGAATAGACAAACTATGAAGATCTCCCAAAAAGGTCTGTATGCACTGCAAGCCATGATGATGCTGGCTCGTCACTATAACCAGGGCGCCATCCGCATCCGTGACATTGCTTATGAAGAAGTGCTGCCGGAAAAATTTCTGGAACTGATTCTTCTCGAACTCAAGAATGCCCGCATGGTGGAAAGCGTGCGCGGCGCCAAGGGCGGTTATCAGCTGCGGCGTGCTCCTGCCGATATCCACTTGAGCGAGATTATCCGGCTGATTGACGGGCCGCTGGCGCCGTTTGGCGATGCCGAGCAGCTGCGCAGCCTGATTGATCGCGACGCCGAACACCGGTCTCTCTACAAAGTATTTCTCGAAGTGCGCGACGCTGCCGCCAAGATTCTGGAGAACACGACGCTGGCCGACATTATGGGCGGAGGCCGGGCATCGAAAGCAAAAATTAAGCGTAAGAAGAAAGAAGAGTCCGGGACGCGTTCTTCCCATGGTGGTTCACGGAAACCCAAATAGGGGAGAGCGATGAGTAAGAGAGTCTCAATCGTACTGAGTTTGATTCTGGGTTTTTCCATTCAAGGGCTGGCGCAGGGCGCTCCGGTTACCTTGCTGAACGTTTCCTACGATCCCACGCGGGAACTTTACCAGGACTACAACGCCGCTTTTGCCAAATATTGGAAGGCGAAGACCGGGCAAACGGTCAACATTCAGCAATCGCATAGCGGATCGAGCAAGCAGGCTCGGGCGGTGATCGACGGTCTGCAAGCTGACGTGGTCACGCTGGCGCTGGCTTATGACATTGACGCAATTTCTGAAAATGCCGGATTGCTTCCCGCCGATTGGCAGAAGCGCCTGCCGCAGAACAGCACTCCTTATACATCGACGATCGTTTTTTTAGTGCGCAAAGGCAATCCCAAGAAAATTAAAGATTGGAATGATCTGATAAGGCCCGGGAGTTTCCGTCATTACGCCGAGTCCCAAGACGTCGGGTGGTGCTCGCTGGAACTATCTTGCTGCATGGGCCTACGCCCTCAAGCAGCCGGGCGGCAATGAAGCCAAGGCGCAGGAGTTTGTGAAGCAACTCTACAAGAACGTTCCCGTGCTGGATTCGGGAGCGCGCGGCGCCACCACGACTTTCGCGCAGCGTGAAATAGGCGATGTGCTGATCGCGTGGGAGAACGAAGCTTTTCTATCGATCAAGGAGTTGGGTCCGGACAAAGTAGAAATCGTGGTGCCGTCCCTGAGCATTCTCGCCGAACCGCCAGTATCGATTGTGGACAAGGTCGTGGACAAGAAAGGAACTCGCGCCGTAGCGCAGGCCTATCTCGAGTATCTCTATACGCCCGAAGGGCAGGAGATCGTGGCCCGGAACTACTATCGTCCGCGCCTCGAAGCCGTGGCGAAAAAATATGCGTCAACATTCCCAAAAATCAAGCTGGTGACCATCGACGAAGTTTTCGGGGGCTGGCAAAAGGCACAGAAAACGCACTTTGCCGATGGTGCGATTTTTGATCAGATTTACCAGCCGGGAAATTAGGGCAAGCAGAGCGAGATTAGATGGCAATCATTCTCAAAAAGCGCAGCATACTGCCAGGGTTCGGCATGACCCTGGGATTCACTGTGTCCTATCTGTGCTTGATTGTGCTGATCCCGCTTTCCGCCACGTTCCTGAAAGCGGCCACGTTAACCTGGCCTCGTTTCTGGCACGTAATTTCCGATCCGCGAGCCGTTGCTTCTTATCGAATTACTTTTGGCGCTTCACTTATCGCTGCCCTGATCAATCTGGTATTCGGACTTCTGGTGGCGTGGGTATTGGTGCGATACACGTTTCCGGGGCGGCGACTGGTGGATTCGCTGGTCGATCTTCCATTTGCGTTGCCAACCGCAGTTGCGGGCATCGCGCTCACAGCCATCTATTCCAGCCACGGTTGGATGGGGCGCTATCTGGAAATGATCGGCATTAAAGCGGCGTACACCCCGTTGGGCATCGTCATCGCCCTTACATTTATCGGGTTGCCATTCGTCGTGCGTACGGTGCAGCCAGTGTTGGAAGATCTCGATAGGGACATGGAGGAAGCGGCTGCCAGCCTGGGCGCGAATCGGCTGCAGGTGTTTGCCCGGGTCATTCTTCCAGCGATTTGGCCCGCTGCGTTGACCGGTTTCACCATGGCTTTTGCTCGTGCCATCGGCGAGTACGGGTCTGTGGTTTTTATCTCCGGGAACATGCCGATGCGGACGGAAATTACTCCACTACTCATTATTACGAAGCTGGATCAATACGACTACGCGGGCGCGACGGCGATTGCGGTGGTCATGCTGGTCGCCTCATTTGTGATGTTGTTGGCGATTAACTTACTGCAAAAGTGGAGCAGCAAGGCGCATCGGGCGCAATCTTCGACGGATTCGGCGATTGTCGAGATGCTGCCCGAACCAATTTACGTGCAATAGACGAGTGACGTAACCGACGATCCACGGAACAGATTATATGGCTGGAATCATGGCGCTAAATACGAGAGGGAGAGCGGCGGCATCCGCAAGCGGTCGGGCCACGCTGGAATCGCCAGTCGTGCGGTGGATCCTGATCGCCGTGGCGGTGGTGTTCCTCGGGCTGTTCCTATTCATGCCACTGGCGGTGGTTTTTGTTTCTGCGTTTTCTAAAGGAATCACGGCTCTATTTCGCAGCTTTCCAGGAACCTGATGCACAGGCAGCCATCCGCTTGACCTTGCTGACGGCAGCGATTGCTGTGCCTTTGAACCTGGTATTCGGAATCGCAGCTGCCTGGGCCATCGCCAAGTTTGAATTCGTCGGCAAAAGTTTGTTGGTCACGCTGGTGGATCTGCCTTTTTCTGTGTCGCCAGTGGTCTCGGGACTCATTTACGTCTTGATCTTTGGCTTGCAAGGTCTCATGGGGCCATGGTTAAGAGCGCATGACATCAAGATTATTTTTGCCGTACCGGGGATTGTGCTGGCCACGATCTTTGTGACATTCCCGTTTATTGCCCGCGAGCTGATTCCGCTCATTCAGGCCCAGGGCAACGACGAAGAAGAAGCCGCCTTGACGCTGGGTGCAAGTGGCTGGCAGACGTTTTTTCGCGTGACCCTGCCGAACATTAAGTGGGGATTGTTGTACGGCGTGATTATTTGCAATGCGCGCGCCATGGGCGAGTTCGGCGCGGTGTCGGTGGTTTCCGGACATATTCGCGGGCTGACCAACACCATGCCCCTGCACATTGAAATTCTCTACAACGAATACCAATTTGTCCCTGCCTTCGCGATCGCGTCGTTGCTGGCGATGTTGGCCCTGCTGACATTGGTGGTCAAGAGCCTGGTGGAATGGCATTCGAAGCGGCAATTCAGTGAAGACGAAAAGAATTGGGGTCTGGGAATCGCATGAGCATCGAAGCCCTAAATATCAGCAAGAAATTCGGTAACTTTAACGCCCTGCAAAACGTCACGTTGGAAATTCCAACTGGCGAGTTGGTCGCGTTGCTGGGGCCGTCAGGTTCGGGGAAGACTACGCTTCTACGCATCATTGCCGGGTTGGAGTTTGCGGATTCCGGAAATGTTCGTTTTGACGGCAAGGACATTGGAGATCGAACGGCGCGGGAACGGCGGGTCGGATTCGTGTTTCAGCATTACGCATTGTTCCGGCACATGACCGTGTTTGAAAACATTGCTTTCGGTTTGAAAGTCAGGCCTCGGGAGACGCGACCGTCCGCGACGAAAATCCGTTCCAAAGTTCAGGAGTTGTTGAAGCTGATCCAACTGGACAAGCTGGCACAACGATATCCTTCGCAGCTCTCCGGCGGACAGCGGCAGCGCGTGGCTCTGGCCCGAGCCCTGGCGGTCGAACCCAGCGTTCTGCTGCTGGATGAACCCTTCGGCGCGCTTGACGCCAAAGTCCGACAGGAATTGCGCCGCTGGTTGCGCCAATTGCATGACGAGATTCACATCACCAGCGTGTTCGTGACCCACGATCAAGAAGAGGCGCTGGAACTCGCCAACCGCGTAGTGGTCATGAACGAGGGTCAAATAGAGCAGGTGGGTTCTCCGGACGAGGTTTATAACCATCCGGCCACACCGTTTGTTTACAACTTTTTGGGCAATGTGAATTTGTTTCATGGACGGATTGATGAAGGGAAGGCGTACATCCACGAGAGAGAGACTGGACACGTTGTGTATGTCCGCCCGCACTTGCTGGATATCGAACGTCTGCCCAATGGCGGCGATCACTTCCGGGCCAGGATTAAGCACATTAATTCTGCGGGACCTCTTGTCAAAGTGGAGGCAGTCACGGAATGGGGTGCACTCGTCCACGTGGAGATGTCGCAGGACCGGTTCCACAATCTTCTTCTCCGTAAGGATGAAGCGGTGTTTGTAATCCCCAAAGATGTAAAGGTGTTTCAAGCCCGTGAGGCACAAGCGAAAGTGGTGTGACCCAAGGTAGGTGTGCTCTTACTGCGGGCGTGATCTCCCCTTGAATCCTGCTGATTGAATTACCGGGTAAAAGGGGAGGATGACGTTATTAACACAAGTTAATAAATAGACATACTGGTAATTAATTGAATTTATCAACAAACCCAGGAGCTTACTCAATGCAACGCGCTGCCACTCAATTTTCTTTCAACGGACTGAAGATCGTGGTTTTGATCTTCGCCATCACTGCGGCCCTCTTCGCGCAATCATCTGATCCGGTCAAGCCGAAGACGAAGAAAACACCCGCGCCCAAACCCAATCCTACGCTGCAGGAAATCGAGGAATTGAAGTCCTTGATTCAGGCGCAGCAGCAGCAGATCACGCAACAGGGCCAGCAAGTTGATCAGTTGCGGACGCAACTGCAACAAGTGTTAGACGCCACCCAGCAAGCCAACGCGGCTGCCCAAAAAGCGCAAACCAACGTGGACCAGGTGCAGGCCGCGGCTTCGCAAGCGCAGCAGTCTGCAACTGAAGCCCAGCAGTTGGCAACCCAGGCACAGGCTAGCGCGACGGTAGCAAACAGTGGCGTGGCCGCGGTGACCGCTAAGACCGGAGAGGAAGACAAGAGATTTTCCGCACTGGAAGCCCTCGCCGGCCGCTTCCGCTTTGTGGGAGACATCCGTGTTCGCGGAGAGGCCTACAAACAGGACACGGTAGCAGACCGCAACCGCGTTCAGTTGCGTGTACGCTTCGGGGTGGAAGGCCAGTTGAACGAGGATTTCAAGGCTGGTTTTGCCATTGCCACAGGTTCGCTGAGCAATCCCACTACCGCCAACGAGACATTGTCGAACTTCTTCGAGCGCAAGACCATTGGTCTCGACCGGGGATACATTACTTACAACCCAGTCGGGTTCAGTGCATTATCACTGACCGCCGGCAAGTGGGCCTATCAGTGGCAGCGTACCTCGGTCACGGGCGATCCGGACATTAATCCCGAGGGCTTCGACGAGAAGCTGTCATTCGATCTGCATGGACCGGTGGTGAAGAACCTCACCGTACAGGCAATTCAGTTGCTGTACAACGAATCGAGTTCCGGTAGCGATTCCTATGCATTGGGCGGACAGGTATCGGGCCGGTTCCAATTCGGGCCGTGGACCACGACTCCGTCGTTCCTCATTCTGAACTGGAACAATCCTAATGCGCTGCTAAACGTGAGTACGTCACAGCTGACGCCGGAAGGTCCCGGCTGCGTAGACCCAGGTGGGACGCCCACCGGTACTTGCGGCTTCGGTCCCAATGGCGTTACCAATGCAACCTACACCAACGGCGCCGGCAAAGCGTCTTTTTACTCGGGCTTTGACTACGCGGATTTTATCTGGAATAACCAGATCAAGACGGGGATCAGCCGCCTGCCGCTGAACCTTGTGGCTGAGTATGAACATAACTTGAAGGCTGCTGACCATCCGCTGAGCAATACCGGTGCGGTGCTAACCAACCTAGGCAGCCAGGCTAACGAATACGGCGCTGATTTCAGCGTCGGCCAAACCAAAAACAAGAATGATCTTCAGTTCGGCTATGCGTGGCTGCGGCAGGAGCAGGATTCGGTACTCGCGGCGTTTGCCGAAAGCGATCAACGAGCTCCGACCAACATTCTGCAAAACCGCATCTATGCCTTATGGAAGCTGCGGGCGAACACTGTTGCCGGATTCACTTGGTGGCATGGACACACCCTGAATACGCTATTGGAAAACGCCGTACGTGCCAGCAGCAAGATCACTCCGGGTGAGTCAGAGCCATATCTCAACCGCTTTCAATTCGACCTGATGTATTCGTTCTAGGGCGAAATTTAGAAGCAACGGGAATGTTCTAGGCTTTGAGGGGGAAGGGCCGAGGTCTGCAGAATTCAGTAGACCTCGGCCCTCTTGTTCATGCCCCGATTTTGGTCTGGCTCCATCGGCCTCCGAATTTCTCTGACCAGCGGATTCTGCCTGTGGCCTGCATCACCACAAACAGTGTGATAACGGAAATGATGGTGATGGCCAATCCAGTAAACCCCTTCCAAAAGAACGCATAGGAAAAGATCACCAAATAGATAAGCTGTGCGCCACCCGCCTCAAAGGCAGCAAAGCGAATGCCGACTACGAGCCGTAGATAGCTTACGACTAGGCCGATTGAAACCACGGACGCAATCACCATGGCGACATGAATGGAAACATGATCCACCAGATAGGCCAGTAGGAGGTGGAAGGCAAAGAATGCCCCTGCCAGAAAGAAATAGTTCATGGGGTGCAGATCAATGTTGCGGAGGGTAGTGATAATCATCATCAGGAAAAAGAAAAAGAACAGCGACACCGGCGCAGCGTAGCTGATTTCTCCGGCTAGAGGTCCGGGTTGCAGCTTTTCGGGCATGGTCATGCCGATCTGGAATCCAGAAACCAGGTTGGCATAACGCCAGGTGAGGTCCCATCCGTCGGCCGTGAGCTGCTTCGAGGTGGGAGAAAGAGTGTCATCGGCGAAGTCGATGTCTTTGAAATTGGTGTGCATGTTGAGGATGAAATCGCGGGATTGCGCCACCCCGTCCGCCAGTTTGTAACGCCAACTGGCGAGGCCCTGGGAATGATAAGCAACATGCAAGGCCGAGGACTCATTTGGCGCTAGGGTGGCTTGGACACAAATGCCCTGATCGTCCATATTCATAGGCAGAACGTGGCCGTTTAATTCCATGGTTAGCCCGTCGTAGAGGGCCTTCTGCGCAGGGAAGTTGAGGCGAAACGTAACGTTTTGGGGTTGGGCAGTATTGTTAACGAACCCATAGTCGCCGGAGAAATCCACGAGGTAGGTGCTGTACCAAAGCAGCCCCTTCTGGCGTGGATCAAGATGCAGATTCACCTGAACGCGGCTGGAGTTGAGTGGAAGGAAGGCATTGCTTTCGATAGTTTTATTGTGGACGATGGTCTTGCCATCCTCAACCGTAGTTGAGACTGAGACATGGGTCTCTTTATAACTTGCGCTGGGCGGGGACTGTTCCTGCGGAGTGCCCCAGGTCGAGGCCACGTGCTGATCCAGTTGGCCAGTGCTGGCTCCCGTTCGCGAAAAGAGTGTAGCCCCAAGGATAATCCAAGCCAATGTTGTACACGTGAAAATGAAAGCGATGGCGGCAATTTTGCGTATCGTTATTTGTCCAGTCGCGGGTTCGAGTGTCAAAGAACAACCTCCTATGTGAATGGTGTCAATGGATACACAGCACGAGGCATTCCGCGTGCAAGCTAATTGAAAACAGAAGGGTTTGTGACGGATGGACGGCGATTAGCGTGTCAGGAGAGACACGTGCGTGTCAGCAGCGATACAGTTCTAGCTAAAAAGATCCCGTAATTCTCTGCGCAGTATCTTGCCCGATGGCGTACGCGGCACCGCATTCATAAAACGAATCTCTCGCGGCTGTTTGTGATGCGCGAGACGATCCGCTACAAATGTGCATAGCTCTTCTTCTAACTTCGTCGAAGTAGTGAATCCGTCTCGGAGAACAATAAATGCGACAGGAATCTCGCCGGCAACGGCATCGGGACGGCCCACCACGCCGCAATCGCGCACCGCAGGATGCTCGAGCAGCAAGGCCTCTACTTCCGCCGGAGCAACCGGGAACCCCTTGTACTTGATCATCTCTTTGCGGCGGTCAAGAACGTAGAAAAAGTCCTGCGAGTCACGCATCACGATGTCGCCCGACCAGTACCATCCGTCGCGTAATACGGCAGCCGTTGCCTGCGGCTCCTTCCAATAGCCAAGCATGAATTGCGGGCCGCGCATGACTAGCTCTCCCGATTGGCCGGGTGAGACTTCAGAGCCTTCGCTTTCCGGATGGTCCTCTTTGAGGTCACCGATCACACGGCATTCGGTCTGGACCAGCGGCTGGCCGATGGATTCTGGACGATAGAGTTCCGGTTCGAGATAGCCGACGTGAGTGACTGGCGAAGCTTCGGTCATGCCATATCCCTGGCAGACCAGAACCCCGGTGGAAGCAGTAAAGCTCCTAGCTAATTCAGGAGCCAGAGGTGCTGCACCGGATTTCACCCAACGCAAACGATGCTCTTTAGGAAACTGTCCAGCCGACGCGCCCTGGCAGAGCGCATTGAGCGCGGGAGGCACGACCGGCATCATGGTGACGCCTTCAGTAACGAGCAATTCGAGAAGATGGGGCAGATTAAAACGCGGCATTAAAATCAGGGTTGCCCCCAGAATCAATGCGGGATTCAACACCACATTCAGACCATAGATGTGGTAAAGCGGAAGGAAGCACAGGACCACGTCATTGGCCGAAAGCTGGCTACCATTGGGCGCAATGAACTGATAAACATTCGCGACCAGATTCAAGTGGGACAGCATGACTCCCTTGGGAAGCCCGGTAGTGCCGCTCGAATACGGAAGTGCCGCCAGAGTTCGATCCGAAGGCTTGCCAGGTTTGGGGAGCGCGGCCGACACCGGCTGCAGCAGGCTGGCGAAGGGCGATGCCCCGCCTGCAATCCCCCGAGTGGTATAGACCTGTCGCAAGTTAGAAAGACCTGCGAGATTGATGTCCTGGATACATGGGCCGTCTGTCACTAGCATGGCCGCGCCGGAGTTCTCCAATTGATAACGCACCTCGCGCTCACGATATGACGGATTCAGCAGGGTAGGGATGGCGCTTGCGAGCGTGGCGGCATGATAGGCAACGCAAAACTCCCAGCAGTTGGCCAGATAAATGGCGATGACTTCACCGGGCTTTAGGCCAGCCGCGATGAATCCGCGGGCCACGGCTTCCACCAGTTCTCCATATTCCGCATAAGTGATGCGGCGATTGCAGGAGGGATCGACGATAGCGGTTTTCTGTGGTGTGCGCCGGCAGGATGCAAGGACAGCATCATGGACGAAGCAGCCTTGTGGATCAGCGTATAGCTGGGTGCGCAGCATGCGGGGAGGATTGTAGCTTAACAGCGGAGTTTGTGGTGCCCTTTGGGTACAGCGCCCTTAGCTTGGTGGGTGCGATTATCCGGGTATTGTTGATGAAATGCTAGACTCAGCCCATGCGCACCGACATCCTGCCTCTCTGCGATACACACTACCGCACCATGGAGGCTTGCGTTGCGCCGTTCAGCGCCGATTATTCTATCGAATTCTTTCGCTGTACTGCCCAGTTCTGTCACCGTTGCTTCAGTGACCGGCTGGGATATGTGACGCCGAAACGCGGCGACGCACCACTTGTTTCTCCTGATCAACCACGCTGCGATCAACACAATCGCCCTATGTTCATTTCCAGCCTTGACCGGCAGCACAATGTTGTCAGATATGCCTGCCCGGAGCCGAATTGTACGGATACTGGGAGCGAGCCCGTCGGGAGCGGGATTCAGGCGGGCAGGTAAGAGCAGATTCCGCTGCCCACAAACAGATTCCTCCGGGCTGGCGCCCTTTCGGAACGACAATTCTTAGAATTGTTTCTAGCTGGCTAATTTTCGGAGGAATTCACGTTCGTCCATGCGGTATTTGAAAGCCTTGCGGCCATCGATGAAGACCACGGGAACTTCGTCGGTGAATTGGCGGCGCAGGTCTTCGTCGCTGTCCACGTCAATTTCACGCCAGGAGAAACCGCCGCGACGATGTAATTTGTTGAGCGTTTCCTTGACGATCTCGCAGAGATGACAACCCTTGCGAGAGTAGATCACGACTTCGCGGGGGTCGGGCATATCAGGGATTCTACCGTTTCCGGGGACCGCTTGCCAGTTCGTTTGTAAAGGCCAGGCGCAGTACAATCACTGAGATGAAAGAGAATAAAGCCAGACCATTATCGGGAAAATCAGTGCTGATTACCGGCGCAGCTCGCCGTCTGGGACGCGCGACCGCTTTGGCGATGGCGGAGGCCGGTGCCGATGTGGCAATTACCTTTCGGAATTCGGCCAGCGATGCGCAACATACCGTAATCGACCTGGCAAGTTTTGGTGTGCGAGCAGTGGCGATACGGTGTGATGTGACCGATCAGAAAAGCGTTCGGGCTGCGGTCAAAGAAACTGCCAGGGAATTGGGCGGACTGGACATTCTGGTCAATAACGCCGCCAACTACGAGACTGCGGACTTTGACAAGCTCACGGTGAAACAGTGGGACGCGATTTTCGCTTCCAATACGCGGGGTCCGTTTCTGGTTTCACAGGAAGCTTTGAAACTATTGCGCGCACGCCGCGGCAAGATCATCAACATGGGTTCGCTGGGAGGGCTGCGGCCGTGGCCCACACACGCGCATTATTGCTCGTCGAAAGCAGCAGTACACATGTTGACCAAAGTGATGGCGACGGCCCTGGCACCCGAAATCTCAGTAAACTGCGTGGCGCCAGGAATGATCGATCTGGGAGAAAAGGCGGCGGCAGGATTTATGAGGAAGATGGCCAAGCAGACTCCGATGCGGCGCAACGGAACTGACAAAGAGATAGCGACAGCCGTGATGTTTTTCGCCACTGCTCCCCATTTTATTACCGGGCAAATTCTTGCTGTGGATGGCGGACTGGGACTATAGCGCCCTGTTGTGTACCTGACAGATATCTTGTATCGTGACAAGCTTCTGAGCATCCATCTCAAAGTTATGAGGATATCTTTTGCAGCCATCCTGCTGTTGTGTGCCTCATTCGGCCTGACTTCATTCGCCGGGGCACAATCCCGTCCGGAAGATGGGGGACATGAAATCGAGGTATGGACTGGCGGCGGGCACTCCGCATGGGGAGGCAGGCCGGACATCGGAGTATGGAACGCGGGTTTAAGGTACGGATGGATCCTAACCCGGCCGCATGGCCCGGGATTTCTCAAGGGGCGGTTCGAGTACGCCGTGGATGCCGTGCCAGTCTTCATGGTGTTTCAGCCGACCAATACGGCTTATGGGGGAGGCTTCAATCCACTGGTTCTGAAGTGGAATTTTGCAACGCGGGGACGGATTGTTCCGTATTTTGAGCTAAGCGGGGGAGTGCTCTATTCCAATCATGATGTGCCTGCCAATACCAATAATTTGAACTTCACTCCCTCCGCGGCATTCGGCACCCATATTTTGAAGGAAAAATATAATTGGAGCGTCGAATTTCGCTACCTGCATATTTCGAACGCAGGATTGGATCCGCATAATTCAGGTGTGAATACAGTACAGGTGAGATTGGGTATCGGTAGGTTTTTCATGGCCCATCATTGACCTTCAGTCTTTAAGTCCCTCCTCTCGATAGGATATTCTTCTCGCGTATGTCAACTCTGGTGGAATGCGTTCCCAATTTTTCCGAAGGCCGCGACAAGGCGAAAGTCGATGCCATTGTCGAGGCCATGAAAATCGATGGCGTTTATCTGCTCGATCGCGAGATGGACAGCGATCATAATCGCTGTGTCATTACGCTGGTCGGCGAGCGTGAAGCGATCCGGGAAGCGGCCATTCGCGGCGTCGGCAAGGCTTCCGAACTGATTGATCTGAATCATCATCAAGGCGCGCACCCCCGTATGGGCGCCGCGGACGTGGTGCCGTTCATTCCGATCGAGGGGGTCACATTGGAAGACTGCGTCGCCATTGCGCGGCATGTGGGTGAGCAGATTTGGAAGCGCTATCAAATTCCGGTTTACTTGTATGAGGCGGCGGCGACATCGCCGGAGCGGCAAGGTCTGGAAAATATCCGGCGAGGGCAATTTGAAGGGCTGCGGACGGAAATCACGACAAATCCTGCAAGAAAGCCGGACTTTGGCGATCCCAAGTTACATCCCACGGCTGGAGCAACCGTTGTAGGTGCTCGTAAGGCATTGGTCGCCTACAACGTATTTCTCAACACCGTGGACGTGGAGATTGCCAAAAAAATCGCCAAAGCTGTGCGTTTTTCAAGTGGCGGCCTGCGGTTTGTAAAAGGCGCGGGATTTCTGGTTCGCGGTCAGGCCCAGGTTTCCATGAATCTCACGGATTTTGAGCAGACCCCGATCCATCGTGTATTCGAACTGGTGAAATCTGAAGCTGCTCGTTATGGAGTTGCGCCGTCAAGCAGTGAAATTGTGGGACTGATTCCGAAGAAGGCACTGGAGTCGGCGGCGGAATGGTTTTTGCAGGTGGAGAATTTCGATTCGTCCCTGATCTTGGAAAACCGCCTGGCGGCGGTGATGAGCGGAAAAATGGCGGTGGGTGGACTACGCGCTGGAGTAGAACCATTCATCGAACAGCTCGCTGCGCCCACGGCAACGCCGGGAGGCGGAAGTGCCGCGGCGGCCAGTGGGGCGATGGCGGCGGGACTTGCGAGCATGGTGGCTTCCATGTCACGAGGAAAAAAGGCCTATCTGCAATACGAGCGTGAATTGAGCGAGGCCATTGCCCGGCTAGCTCAATTGAGGGAAGAATTCAAGGCGGCGATTGACGCTGATGCGGAGTCTTATAACGCAGTCATGAAGGCCTACAAACAGGCAAAGGAATCGGCCAATGCCGATGGCATTATCGACACTGCCTTGAAGCAGGCGACCAGCGTGCCTCTACGCGTGGCTGAACAGGCCAAGGAAGTGGCAGGCATCGCAGAGAAGCTGCGGCCGATCACAAATCCGAATATGAAGTCCGACCTAATCACCGCGTTGGCTCTAGCCCGCGCGGCCATCGAAGGTGCATTGGCAAATGTGGAGATCAATATCGAGTCGCTGAAAGACCCGATGTTTGTGGCGAAGGTGCGAGTAAGCATATTGGCCCTAAAAGCCTAACTACGTGTACCTTCCCGGTTACATTGCCTAGGACTTTGGTTTGACCCGTTCTGGGAAGCACAGGCATACAATGGAGTTGAGATGGCAGGTTACTGGCAACGGACAACCTGCATCTTAATGTTTAAGTACAAGAATCCACGAAGGTTAATTGCAGAGGTAGGCAAATAAATGAAAGTAACAGTAGTCTTTTTGTCCTTGTAATTTTGAGTGCTGCAGCATGGGGCAGCCCCATCGGGTCATCCGCCCGGACGGCCATCCCTTCTGACGTGCAGCAGATCATCACCGTGGATTACCGCACACTCAGGAATTCAGATACGGCCATGGCGCTCAAAGAACAGGTGCTGAAGCAGAACCTGAAGGATTTCGAAGAGGCCCTCAAAGGAATCGGCATTAATCCGGAAAAAGACGTCGACGTGCTCACCTTCGCTGCCTATCGCAAGGGTAAAGAAGGCGTCAAAATTGTGGGCGCGGCACAGGGCAGTTTTTCCGAGAAGACTGTGTTGAAGAAGATCAAGCTGAACAAGATCAAGCCTCTCAAGTATCACGATTCCGACGTTTATCCCATGGGCAGTGGGATGCAGATGACTTTTCTCGACGACAACAGTGTGTTGTTCGGCGATAGCAGCGCCTTGCGGGGCGCCTTGGACGCTCGCGACGGCTTCAGTCCTACGCTCGATTCGAATCCCGCCGTTGCTGACTTGATTGGCCCAGTCGAGTCAGGCACAGTGTGGAGCGTTCTCGATCAGCAGGGAACACAGAACATGATGCTTTCAGCCCTGGGAGACGCCGGCAAGCTGGCGGATTTCGATACCATTAAAAAGCATGTGGTGGGTTCACGTTATGCCATGAACTTTACCAATGGAATTACTTTCGACGTGGACGTGCTGACCTCTGACTCCGTCACCGCAGCCACGCTTTCAGCACTGGTTAAGGCAGCTGTGCTTTATCGAAAGATGACGGCCAGTGCGATTGAGAAAACGGCGTTGGAGGAGGTCTCCATCAACTCCGACAGCTCTGATTTGCAAGTGCACTTCAAGGCGGAAGACAAACAGTTCCAATCTCTGATCCACTCGGATCTATTTGCCGCGCTTTCGAAGTAGGTATTTTCTGAACTGATTTTAGACCGCGAAGAATTTATGCATTGGGAGGTTTACAAATGCATGAGTTCTTCGCTTTTTTTGCTCAATGAGAATGGGTCTTTGCTTTGATCTGTTCTTCCCGCTTACGCTTTGCCCAACCTTCTTTCACAATCTGTTTTGCCCGTCCCAAGGCCAGGGAATCAGAAGTGACGTCTTGCGTAATGCAAGAGGCTGCGGCGACGTATGCGCCCTTCTTGATAGTCACCGGCGCAACCAGCGTGGAATCACTACCGATGAAAACGCCATCTTCAATGATGGTCTTGAACTTGTTCGTGCCATCGTAGTTGCAGGTGATGGTGCCGGCGCCGATGTTTACGCCTTCGCCAATTTCAGCATCTCCGAGATAGGTCAGGTGATTGGCTTTGGAGCCCTTGCCGAGTTTGATTTTCTTGGTTTCGACAAAGTTTCCCACATGGGCCCCTTCATTGATCTCGCTTCCTGGGCGCAGATGGGAATAGGGGCCGATCACTGCAGCAGATTTCACGATGGCCTCGTCGAGAATGCAGCCTGGGCGGATAGTGACCCCATCACCGATCTCAGAATTGCGAATGATGGAATACGAACGGATGACAGAGTCGCTCCCGATCCTGGTGTGGCCGAGAATCTGCACGAACGGTTCGATGACCGTGTCGGCGGAGATTTCCACGTCGTTGTCGATGACGCAGGTTTGTGGATAGAAAATAGTGACGCCCTCGGCCATCAGCTTTTGGCATTTGGCGATCCGCATGTGCTGATCGATCTCCGCCAATTCGGCACGGGTATTACTGCCCAGAATTTCATGCGGATTGCTGGTCTCGATCGCAACTACACGGGCTTTACCCTTGCTTAAAACCGCAGCCATGTCTGTGAGATAGTACTCAGCATGGGGATTTGCTGTGCTGAGTTTTTCTATATTCCCGAAGAGAGCCTTCACATCGAAGGCATAGAATCCGGAATTGATCTCACGAATCTTGCGCTGGGCGGGCGTTGCAGACTTTTCCTCAACGATGGCCTTGACGTCGGCGCTTCCCGAACTCTTGCGAATGACTCTTCCATAGCCTGTCGGATTGGGAAGTTGGGCGGTGAGCAGGGTCATCGCGGCTTTCTTTGCCAGATGGAAATCACGCAGTTTTTCTATGGTTGCTGAGCTGATGAGCGGTGCGTCTCCGGAAAGGACGATCACTACCTCATAGGGAGCTAAAGCCTCACGCGCGACTATCAGGGCGTGGCCGGTCCCGCGCTGAGGTTCCTGTAGCACGAAGCCAATCCCGGTATGGGCGACGGTTTTGCGAACCAGATCAGCTTCATGTCCGACAATGGCATAGATGTCCTTTGTCGATACGACCTTACTTGCAGCCGCGATCACATGGGCCAACAGTGGTTTGCCGCCGACTTCGTGCAGAACCTTGGGATGTTTCGATTTAAGGCGCGTGCCCTTGCCTGCCGCCATAATGGCAATGGCAATGCGAGGAGTTCGGTTGGAACCTGTCGGTTGAGATTTGGCGGTAGTCTTTCCCATTCCACTCAAATATACCGCGAGGTCGGTTAGTCGTGGTGAGTAGGGGTGGCTGTTTCGGTTACCTTAGGGCGTTCTTGTGAAACCAGCTGGAGCAGATCCCGTGCGACCCGGTCTGTTGCATGGCGGGCGGCGTCCCCTTCCTCCAGATAGTCGCCCAGCACAGGGATGACTCCAAGGGCTTCTATCGCTTCCAGATCAACCACAATTTGCGACTGCCCTTCCTGCACATACTTGGCTTTCATTTCCGGGGAAGCGGCCTTGCGATTGATCAGCGCATAATCGAAAATATTGGCTTCGGCGTGCTCGTTCAGGGCACGAATGTGGTCGGCGGCAGTCCGTCCCAGGCTCTCGTTGGCCTGGGTCATCAAGTTACAAACATAGACTTTGATTGCCGATGAATTCGAGATCGCTTGTGCGATCCCCCGAACCAGCAGATTGGGGATAAGGCTGGTGAATAAAGATCCAGGGCCGATCGTGATCACGTCCGCGCGTGCGATTGCCTCCAATGTTTGAGGCAGGGGGCCCGCATTGGGCGGGATCATGAATAACTCATGGATGCGGCCTTTGCTGGCAGTGATGTTGGTTTCTCCGCGAACTCGCGTGCCGTCTTCCATTAAAGCTTCAAGTTCGACATTGGAAGTAGTCGCGGGGTAAATGTGTCCACGGGTAAGCAGAATTTCCGAAGAGAGCCGGACAGCCTCGCTGAAATCGCTGGTGAGCGACGTTAAAGCGGCGAGGAAGAGATTGCCGAAGCTGTGTCCTTCCAGGCCTGACCCTTTTTCAAATCGATGCTGGAACAAGCGGGAGAGCAGGGCCTCATCCTCGGACAAGGCGACGATGCAGTTGCGGACATCGCCCGGGGGGAGCATGTTGAACTCTTTGCGGAGGCGGCCGCTGGACCCGCCATCGTCGCTAACGGTGACTACGGCGGAAAGTTCGCCGATAACAGGCTTGTCTGGAGTTACGAACGCAAGGCCGCCGGCAGGAACGACGTACTGCTTTAAGCCCTTGAGAAGGGTGGAAAGACCAGTACCCCCGCCAATGGCAACCACCCGTAAACCACCAGGAGACAGCTTTCCCCGAGGCAAGGATGCCGGGCGTTGCGGGGAATCCTTCATGAATGCTGCCTAGTTGACCTCGCCGCTGCCGTTGTCGGAAACCATATCAGCTCCAGGATCGGGGTACAGCAGCTCCGTAAAGCGAGGGTCTTCCGCCAGGTTCTGGAAATCGGAGTCGTTGCGGGCCTGGAAGCGAAGAGCGGGATTCAGGCGAATGGCTTGATCCAGAGTGCGCAGCGAGTCTTCCACATGTCCGGTCAGGCAATTGAGGGCTGCGAGACCGTAGGCGACGTAATCTGCTTTGGGAACCTGCTTGGAAAGAGTATCCAGGTGTTCACGAGCGCTTACGTAATCGCCTACATTCATCAGAGAAATCGCGTAGTCGTAGTGTTCTTCCGGACTCTTGAAGTGGTTTGCGACACGATCCAACTGCTGGTTGCAATTATTCAAGTAGACGCCCGCTCGATCCGCCAGCTCTTTGCTGGGGCCGGAAACAACTTTCAGCAGGTGGGTTTTTGCCTTCTCGAACTTGCGTTCCTGCATAGCGTGCAAACCGGCCTCGTAGTTTTGCACAGCCTGTGCAAAACGCGGGTCGTCTCCGACAGATTTCTTCGGCGTGGTCTTCTGGGTCATGTGCAGAACTCTTCCAGTACTCTTCGTAAGTGCTCCTTTTTTGTTAGGCTTGGACGGAGAAGCCTTAACCTTTTCTGGTGGTTTTTTCTTCATCCCGCTGCACTCCAACGTCCCACATTGGACGCCTCTCTGTAACCAACTGTGGAAAACAATCTCTCACAACTGGTGCGAGCAGGTTATACGCGGGTTTTGCATGCACGTCAACTCGACGACCATGGCCACAGAGTTCCCTCCGGAGCTAATTGATTGATGCCGCTGTGGTTAGATCTATCTGTTTCCAATCCCCGCGGATGATTCCCTGGCGAATTTCGGTAGCCGTCTTACCCTTCTGATACATGGAATAAGAGTAGTACAACTCCTTTAAACAGGTGGAACACTGCGCTCCGTGTTTGCCTTCAAAACAGCTATGCAGGCTCTTGTGACCCATATTCCGGTCGCAGTAGCAGTAACAGGGCTGCTGGTGGAGTACTTCCGGAATTTTCGCAGCCAACTCATAGGCGTGGGTCTGGAAAGGCTCGGGAGCCTGGTCAATTCCGAGCTGGTCTTTGCCTAAGATGGCCGGTAACTTGGCGTCCTTGGATGGCGGAACCGCATTGTAGGCGGGTACATCCGCATCTTGCTGAGATTTTGCGCGCGGGGCGGACACCGTCAAAGTTGTTAGAAACAGACAAGCCAAGGTCAAGCCACGTTTCAACATGGAGCAGGGTTCCTTCCCGCTTATATTGTAACGCGAAAATCGCGCTTACAGTAGACCCAGCACTTGTCTGGTTTCTCACGGAGAAGCGGAATTTGTCCGGCAGCAATCCGATCCATATAGAATTGAAAACTGCATGCCTGACCAGATTGATACCAACCAGCCGAGTGTTGTCCTCGAACCGGGAAAGACCGTACCTGTTCGTGCGCGCGGTTTGAATGTTCTGTCGGTTTGGCTTCGTGATCTTGTCATCTCGCTGGCGATTGCGGCGTTCATTGTCATCTTTTTGTATCAACCGGTGAAAGTCGAAGGCACGAGCATGATGCCTTCGCTCGACGACCAGGAACGCATCTTCGTCAACAAGTTCGTATACCGCCTGGAGCCGATCCAGCGTGGGGACATTATTGTTTTTCGCTATCCGCGGGATCCCTCCAAGAGCTTTATCAAGCGCGTTATCGGAGTGGGCGGCGATCGCATCCGCATTAAAGACGGCCAGACCTATGTGAATGACCATCCAATTCGCGAGGACTACGTTCCCAGCAGCTACATGGACGAGCGCGCGTACCGTGAAATAACCGTGCCGCCGAATTCTTATTTCGTGATGGGGGATCATCGCTGCCTGTCGAACGATAGCCGCGATTTCGGGCCGGTGAAGTCCAGCTTTATCTATGGCAAGGCAGTCTTCGGCTATTGGCCCATGGAAAAGATGGGACAACTGCACTAGCGGCAGGCAATTTTGAAGAGAAGAAATCCACAGGCGTGTTCGGTAAATTTCTTTCCTGCACCCGCGTCCAGCCTGTTAGAATTTGTAAAATCCACTCCTTGGAGCGAGAATGCAGGCCATCCTTGCGCTGGAAGACGGCAGAGTCTTCCGAGGCAAAGGCTACGGAGCCAAAGGCGAATGTCATGGGGAAGTAGTTTTTAATACTTCCATCACCGGCTATCAGGAAATTTTCACCGACCCTTCCTATTCAGGCCAAATCGTAGTTCTCACCAACCCAGAAATTGGCAACTACGGCACCAACACCGACGACAATGAAGCGAACCGTCCCTATATTGAAGGACTGATCGTGCGTGAGTTTTCGCGCGTCAGCTCGAACTGGCGCTCGCAACAGGTTGCGGAGGAATATCTCGAGCAATTCAAAGTGCCAGTGCTGGCTGATATCGACACCCGCGCACTGGTCCGTCATCTGCGCGACAACGGCGTAATGCGTGGCGTGGTCTCGTCTCTCGAAACCGACGCCGACAAACTCGTCGCTAAAGCTCGGTCGATTCCAAAAATGGATGGGATGGATTTGGCTAAGGTGGTGAGCACGAAAAGCACCTACGTGTGGGAAACGGGAGAGCGTTCTCACCTGCCCGATGAAATTGTTGGAGTGAAAGACGAGCCCGCACGATTTCATGTGGTGGCTTACGACTTCGGAATCAAGCACAACATCCTGCGCAAGCTGCGTGGCGAAGGCTGCAAAGTCACGGTCGTTCCAGCGCAAACTCCGGCGGAGGATGTGCTTGGCGTTGAAGCCGGATGGCGTGTTTTTGTCGAACGGCCCTGGCGATCCCGAACCTTGTACGTATGCGGTGGACAATATTCGTCGGCTGATGGGCCGCCAGCCAATCTTCGGAATTTGTCTGGGACATCAGCTTGTCGGGATTGCTTTGGGCGGAAAGACGTTCAAACTGAAGTTTGGCCACCATGGTGGGAACCATCCGGTGAAGCAGTTGCATACAGGGAAGATCGAGATCACGGCCCACAATCACAATTTTGCCGTCGATCCGGATTCGACTGCCGCAAAGCGAAGTGGATCTGACCCACATCGACTTGAACGACAATACGCTGGAAGGAATGCGGCATAGGAATCTGCCGCTGTTCAGCGTGCAATACCATCCGGAGGCAGCGCCGGGGCCGCATGATTCGCATTATCTGTTTAAGGATTTCGTGAAGATGATGGAGGAGTGGAAAGGGTGAAGCGCACTCTCAGACACGCGGAGATTGGTGTCGAGCACAAGTTAAGACTGATGACTAAAGCCATCGTCGTGTTAATAGCTTTGTTTGTACCGCTTCGTGGGGTTGCGTGCACGATGTCATTTGCTCAACACAAGGTGGGGAGGGATTTTGTAATTGAGATTTCCTATAACGGCCATCCTTTAGAAGGAATAGAAGCAGAGATCAGCCGTGAAACGCCACAAGAGCCCTATTTGAGTGTCGTGGCGTCAACAAGGACCAACGCGAGCGGAGAAAGCTCGATTAAGGAACTTGCTCCCGGCAGCTATTTCCTGGTTGTGAGGCACGCAGGGGTTGACGGTGAAGCAGTCGAATTGAAAGTGGTAGGACAGGAACAATCAGATGCATCGATTGAGGGCCGGTTGAAGCTGAACTGGCCGTACAGGAAAGTGTTCAAGGTCCGTCAGATTGCTGGAACGCTCCTTCGAGCGCCATTTGACAACACACAGCATTCGGCCGAGACACCTCTTGCTGGTGCCATGCTTACGTTAACCGATGCTCTTCCTGCAACGAAGCGGAGCGTATCGGTGGTTCAAGACGACGGAAGGTTTGTTTTCGCCAATCTTGATAGCGGCCTCTACATCTTGCACGTTAAACAAGTTAAAGGGACTCAAACAATCCGACCGATTAGAAGAAGAAATTGACGGGAACATCTTCGTTGATGTCGTTCCGGATGCAGTGGATCTAGATATGCCACTACTTCGAGTGTACATGTCTAGTTGCGGGATGGGCATGCGCGGTAAGGACGGCAACGAGATTTTTTGATTGTGATCAGTCATCTGGAAATGATTTCCAAATGCCCAAACGGACTGACATCTCGAAAATACTGATACTGGCTCCAACCCATCGTCATTGATGACAGGGTTTTTGAGATTGTGAAGAAGTTATGGTTAAAACACTCGCATGGATGTTGATCTTGTCGGGATTGGCTTCGGCGCAATCCGTCAAGATTGAATTAAGTCACAATACCGAGCGCGAGCGCAGGACAAAAGCCATGCTGGAGAAAGTGCTCCACGACTACGATTTGAGTAAATACACATTCACGCGCAAGGTGATCATCGAAGAGCGTGCTATGAACCATGCTTTCCCGGAGCTGACTTTGAATGTCCGCTTTGCCGACTCCGAAGACGAGTTGCTCTCATCATTCGTTCACGAGCAATTGCACTGGTATTTGCGCGACCATGACGGCCCGCAACATCACGCAGTACAGGAACTGACGAGAGATGTATCCCAACGCGCCGGTCGGTCTGCCGGAGGGTGCCGAAAACGAGTACAGCACCTACGGCCATCTGGTTGACTGCTATCTGGAAATAGAGGCTGGATCGCCAGTTGATTGGGCCGGAGCGCACCATGGCTGTCATCAAGGACAAAGGCCACTACACCTGGATTTACAGCACGATTCTTCGCGACGAGCCGAGGATCGCCGCCGTTGTTGACGAGAACCATCTACGACTCAAATAAATGCCCAAACGCACTGACATCTCGAAAATACTGATCCTCGGCTCTGGCCCTATCGTTATTGGCCAGTCGGCGGAGTTTGACTACTCCGGCACGCAAGCCTGCAAGGCGCTTAAGTCGGAAGGTTTCGAAGTGATTTTGGCGAATTCGAATCCCGCCACCATCATGACCGATCCCGAGTTGGCCGACCGCACGTACATCGAACCGCTTACCAAGGAGTATCTCGAAGAAATTATTCGTGTTGAGCGCGAAATGTCGCCTGGTGCTGGATTCGCAGTGCTTCCAACCGTAGGCGGCCAGACCGCATTGAATCTTGCCATTGAACTTTCCGATAGTGGGATCCTCGACAAGTACAACGTCAAGCTGATCGGCGCCAACGTGGACGCGATCAAGAAAGCCGAAGACCGCCTCTACTTTAAAGATGCCATGCAGAAGATTGGCCTCGACGTTCCGAAGTCGGCGCTGGTTAACAATCTGAAAGACGGCTTGGAATTTGCCGGAAAGATTGGCTTGCCCGTGATTGTGCGTCCGTCGTTTACGCTCGGCGGCAGCGGTGGCGGCATCGCCTACAATCGCGAAGAATTGATGGAAGTTCTGGCCCGCGGACTTGATTTTTCTCCGGTGCATGAAGCGCTGATTGAAGAGTCGGTGCTGGGCTGGAAGGAATTCGAGCTGGAAGTGATACGTGATGTGAAGGACAACGTCATCATCATCTGCTCGATTGAGAACTTCGATCCCATGGGCGTACACACCGGCGATTCGATCACCGTCGCCCCTGCGCAAACACTCACCGATCGCGAATACCAGGCCATGCGGGACGCATCGATCGCGGTGATTCGCGAGATCGGCGTGGAGACTGGCGGATCGAACATTCAGTTTGGCGTTCATCCCACGACCGGACGCATGGTCGTAATTGAAATGAATCCCCGTGTCTCGCGCTCTTCTGCGCTGGCTTCTAAAGCTACAGGTTTCCCGATTGCAAAGATTGCTGCAAAGCTCGCCGTTGGTTACACGCTCGATGAAATTCCCAACGACATCACTCGCAAAACGCCGGCCTGCTTCGAGCCGACGCTCGATTACGTGGTAGTCAAAATTCCGAAATGGCAGTTCGAAAAATTTCCTGGTGCCGACGAAAGCCTCGGTCCGCAGATGAAGTCCGTGGGCGAAGTAATGGCCATTGGCCGCACCTTCAAGGAAGCTCTGATGAAGGGCGTCCGCGCACTGGATACAGGCAAGCGCATCGG
Organism: Terriglobia bacterium; assembly: GCA_963723765.1. Classification (GTDB taxonomy): domain Bacteria; phylum Acidobacteriota; class Terriglobia; order Terriglobales; family Acidobacteriaceae; genus DATBAX01. The sequence goes on from CAVRSD010000003.1 coordinate 728,305, forward strand.
CGGAGAGAAGATCGAACCCAAGATCCTCACCCAGCGCTTGGTAACGCCGCATCCGGAACGGCTGTCTTACATCCGCTACGCATTGCGCCAGGGCCACACCGTAAAACAGATCGCCAAGATGACTTCGATGGATCCGTGGTTCCTCTATCAGCTCAAGGAAATTAATGACATGCAGCTGGAGCTGGAGAAGCACCCCATGGAGTCGATCCCGACTTCGGTGCTGCGCGACGCCAAACGTATGGGGTTTTCCGATGGACGTCTCGCCGGGACCTGGCGTTTGAGCGGCAAAGGAGATCAGGAAAAAGTCCGGCATCTGCGCAAGAAACATGGCGTCAAACCGGTGTACAAGCGTGTCGATACCTGCGCTGCAGAATTTGAGAGCTTTACGCCTTATCTGTACTCCACCTACGAAGAAGAAGATGAAGCCGCGCCGACTTCGAAAAAGAAAGTGATCATTCTCGGGAGTGGCCCCAATCGCATTGGGCAGGGAATTGAGTTCGATTACTGCTGCTGCCACGCATCGTTCGCGCTGCGCGACGACGGCTACGAGACGATCATGATCAACTGCAATCCTGAGACCGTCTCGACCGACTACGACACCAGCGATCGTCTCTACTTTGAGCCACTCACGCTGGAAGATGTATTGGCCATTTGTGAGCACGAGGCATCTGCGGGCGCGGAAGTCGGCGTGATCGTGCAGTTTGGCGGGCAAACGCCGCTGAATCTCGCGCTTCCGCTCAAGGCCGCTGGAGTAAAGATTATCGGCACCTCGCCGGAGTGCATTGACCTGGCGGAAGATCGCAAGCGTTTCGGAAAGCTGCTCGACGAATTGCAAATCCCCCAAGCCCCCGGTGCGATGGCGGCTTCCATCGAAGAAGCAGTCGAAGGGGCTAATCGAGTTGGATACCCCGTGCTGGTGCGACCATCGTATGTGCTCGGCGGGCGCGCCATGGTGATCGCCTATGACGAAGAAACGGTCATCCGCTACATGAAAGAGGCGGTCGAGTATTCACAAGACCGCCCGGTGCTGATCGACCACTTTCTCGAAGATGCGATCGAAGTGGATGTTGACGCGCTTTCGGACGGAGAAGATGTGGTCATCGGCGGCATTATGCAGCATATCGAAGAGGCTGGCATTCATTCCGGCGATTCTTCCTGCGTGCTGCCGGCTGTGGACATTCCCCAGCACTTGCTCGAACGCATGCGCGAGTACACCTTTAAATTAGCGCGCGCGCTTAAGGTTGTGGGACTCATGAACATTCAGTTTGCGATCCCTCGGATACCGACGGACGGTGCCCAAGGAAATGGCTCGGATGGCGGAAAAGTTTACGTTCTCGAAGTGAATCCACGGGCTTCGCGGACTGTGCCCTATGTTTCAAAAGCGACCGGTGTTCCGCTGGCGAAGATCGCCGCACGTTTAATGACAGGGCGCAAACTGCGGGAATTCCTGCCGGAATTCATCGATCGCAGAGCTGATCTTGATACTGGACATTGCTATTACGTGAAGTCCCCCGTTTTCCCCTGGAATAAATTTCCTGGCGTGGACACCGTGCTTGGCCCGGAGATGAAATCCACGGGTGAAGTGATGGGCGTAGCAGATAACTTTGGCGAGGCTTTTGCCAAAGCCCAGATTGCCGCCGGACAAAAGCTGCCGACACAGGGCACGGTCTTCATCAGTGTTACCGATCACGACAAACCGCACGTGGCGGAGCTGGCGCGTAAGTTTGTTGATATGGGGTTCAAACTAGTGGCTACGGCCGGCACGGCTGACGTACTGGAAGGCATCGGCTTGAGCGTCGAGCGTGTATACAAAGTGAAAGAGGGCCGTCCCAATGTCGTGGACTTGATCAAGGGCGATCGCATTCAGCTCATTATCAATACTCCGCAGGGGCCCGATCCGTTCTTTGACGAGAAAGCAATTCGCCGCGCCGCCGTTCACGGCCGCATTACTTCGATTACGACACTATCCGCTGCCCGGGCCGCCGCCGAAGGCATTGCCGCTCTGCAACGAGGAGAAATTAGAGTGCAGGCCTTGCAAACGCTGCACGCTGACAGGGTTCCATCGACGACTGCGAGGTAGCTCAATGAGTGCGCCCGGTGGTTTGAACGCATCTCTCAAGCCTCAACGTTCTCCAAGGTATAAAGGCCGCAAGTGGGTGTTGCTGGCCGGAAGCGTGGTCGCGCTTCTTCTACTATGGACTTGCGGTCGAAGCGCATATCACTCATACAAGGTCGAAGACAGCGCGATGGAGCGCTTCCATCGTCAGCTCGATAACGCCGAATATGAGGACATCTACGGCGACGCCACGGATGAATTTCGCAGCGCTGGTACCCGGGAACAACAGATCGCCCTCTTCAAAACGATTCACGAGAAAATGGGAAACTCGGGAAAGTCCTCGATCAAAGGTTTCCACATCAACGCAAGCACCAAGGGAACATTCGTGAATGCGGTTTATACCACAGTGTTTGCCGCTGGCTCCGCTAATGAGTACTTTGTCTGGCGTATGGACACGGACCAGCCTAGGCTTTGGAGCTATCATATGGATTCACCAGGCTTGCGTTGAAGAAGCCAGCCAAAGGAAATTAAAGTTCGCATGCTACTGCAAGGAATATTTCCGCCAATCACCACCCCCTTCTATCCCGATGGCAACGTCTATTTCAAAAAGCTCGAGCATAATGTCGAGCGCTATTCGAAGACTCCGGTAGCGGGGATAGTTGTTCTTGGCTCCACGGGCGAAGCGATTTTGCTGTCTGACCAGGAACGCCGGGATGTGCTCAGGACCGCGCGCGCATTCGCTGCGCCAAACAAGGTGCTCATCGCAGGAACAGGAGTTGAATCTGCTATTGAGACTTTGCGGTTGACCGAATATGCCGCCGAACTGGGCTACGATGTTGCCCTGGTGCGTACTCCGCACTTTTACAAAAAGCAGATGCAGGCCGCAAATTGGCTGGCGTTTTACAGGATGGTGGCTGACCGGTCACCGCTCCCAGTGATGCTCTATAACGTTCCTCCATTCACTGGATATGACATGCCGGCAGAGTTAGTGATCGAGTTGGCGAATCATCCCAACATTATCGGGATCAAAGAGTCGACGGGAAACCCTGAAAAAATCGCCCGTATGGTCGAGGGCACGCGGCATGTAAAACGTTCGGCAACGGTGACAGAAACATTCGAGGCGGTCACCGCACGTATGCTGAAGGCGGCAACCATGGAGAATCATCAGGGCGGGGAACTGGTCACCATCGGCGGGGCAGAGGGTGTATCGAAGCCGTCTTCCTCTGCCGTGAACGTGGTTGGCGGGTTGAAGACCCGTCAGAAACAGGTGGGATTTCAGGTGCTGTCCGGGACGGCCCAACAACTGTCGCCGTCATTGGAAGCGGGTGCGGTCGGAGCGGTCATCGCTTTTGCTTCTCCTGCTCCCACTGCCTGTTACGAAATTTATGCGGCCTGGAAGGAGGGCGATCGCGCTCTTGCCCGCCTGAAACAAGAGCGCGTCACCACTGCAGCCAATCGAGTGGGCGGCGAATTGGGCGTCCCCGGACTGAAGTATGCCATGGACTTAAACGGCTATTTCGGTGGCCACGCGCGCCTTCCGCTATTGCCGTTGACGGGCGAGCTGAAGGCCGAAGTGGAACTTCTGATGGCGGATATCCGGAACTAATTGGGGCTTGTGACAGGCAGCCGGTTACGCTATAGTTAGAACGAACGTTCGAACAATATGGCGGTTACTTCGTCCCAAATCGCAGTCCAGGAGTCTTCTCGCAGAAGAGCACCAATTCCAGCTTCTGAGACCAGATTTGACCGCCGCTTAGGCAAGATCCTGGCCCACGCGACCGAAGTCTTCTATGTAAAGGGATATGAAGGCGCGTCAATGCGCGACCTTTCGCGCGCTAGCGGCATGTCGCTGGCGGGGCTTTATTACTATTTCGAATCCAAGGAAAAGTTGCTGTATCTGATTCAGAAGGATACGTTCACTACGGTCCTGGAGCGCCTTCGAGGACGATTAAGTGAAGTGGATGATCCGGAAGCGAGTATTCGCGTTTTCATCCTGAATCACCTGGAATACTTTCTGGCCAATCAGAAAGCGATGACCGTTCTCTCCCACGAAGACGACGTCCTGAGGAATGGCTTTGGGCTGGAAATCGCCGCTATCAAGCGCGAGTATTACCGGATTTGCACCGAGTTGCTGGACGACTTCAAAACTGCGAAAAGACTGGAATTCTCCAATCGGATCGCAGTGCTCAGCTTATTCGGAATGATCAATTGGATTTACACCTGGTACAACCCTCGCATCGATGCCAATGCAAAAGAATTGGCGCGCGAGATGGGAGACACTTTCTTGCGGGGCATCTGTGGAGCGGTCCCTGTAAAGGGAAAGCGGAAAAAGAGATCCGTGGTTTCGAACTAATTTATTTCTGCAGAGAAGGAGTTCTACATGGCGACTACAGTGCAGCCAACTACTAGTGAGAATACGAAGCAACTGGTCAACTATCGAACCGAGGGCGGAGTCGCGGTGATCGAGATGTTCGATCCGCCGGCGAATACCTATACCTACGAAATGAACCGCCAACTCGATGAAGCTATCCTCAAGGCCCGCATGGACAATGACGTCCACGTAATTGTGCTGACCGGATCGGGCGACAAATTCTTTTCCGCCGGCGCGAATATCAAGATGCTGGCCAGTGTGGATCCGACGTTCAAGTACTACTTTTGTCTCCACGCTAATGAAATGCTGTTGCGGCTTGAGCACACGCCCAAACTGGTGATTGCTGCGCTCAATGGACACACCGTAGGCGGCGGCCTCGAAATTGCGATGGCAGCTGACATCCGAATTGCTCGCAAAGATGCTGGCAAAATTGGGCTGCCGGAGGTGAATTTGGGTGTTTTGCCGGGCACTGGCGGCACGCAACGTCTGTCGCGCATGGTGGGCAAGAGTAAAGCGATTGAGCTCATGATTACGGGAAATACTTTTTCGTTTGAAGAAGCCCTCGAGTTCGGGATTATCAATGACATTTTCGAACGTGATGGATTCATGGAAAATGTCATGGAATATGCCCGCCAGTTCTGTCCGCCAAACAAGGCGGCCAAGGCGGTGGGACGAATCAAGCGAGCAGTACAAACAGGCTGGGAAATACCTATGGAATCGGCGTTGGCCGTGGAACGCGAAAACCAGCAGATTCTTTTCCAGAGTGAGGACGCCAAGGAAGGTCTGGCGGCTTACGTCGAGAAGCGGCCGGCGGAATTTAAAGCGAAGTAAAAAGCTCTGGATAGATCAATAACCTGATGATTGCCGCCTCCAAATCGAGAGTAACTCCCGGACGCTTGCTAATAGACGGGCAGTGGGTGGATAGTTCGCGAAAGTTCGACTCCATCAACCCCGCAACCGGGGAAGTGCTAACGCAGATTGCGGAAGCATCTGCGGAAGACGTGGATCGAGCGGTTGAGGCAACTCGCAAGGCTTTCGAAGATCGTACCAGTCCGTGGCGCAAGATGTCGGCAAGCGAGCGCGGGCGCCTTATCTGGCACTTGGCTGACCTAATCGAAAAGAACATCGACGAACTGGCTGAGTTGGAAACGCTGGACAACGGCAAGCCGATTTTTGAGTCCCGTTACGTTGACATGCCCATGGTGGTCGACGTTTTGCGCTATTACGCTGGACTCGCCACGAAGATTCACGGAGAAACCGTCAACACCGTCGAAGGGGCATTCACTTACACTCTCCGCGAGCCCATCGGTGTGGTGGGCTTGATCATTCCCTGGAACTTTCCTCTCCTGCTCGCTTCATGGAAGCTTGGTCCCGCGCTGGCTTGCGGCAATACCGTCGTGCTCAAACCTGCCGAGCAGACTTCATTAACAGCTCTCCGGTTGGGCGAACTCACGATAGAAGCGGGACTTCCTGCTGGAGTTCTAAATATCGTTACTGGTGGCCCAGATGTGGGCCGGGCAATTGTCCGCCATCCCGGAATCGATAAGATCGCTTTTACTGGATCAACCGTGGTCGGCAAAGAAATTATGCGCGGCGCGGCGGACAGCCTGAAGCGCATCACCCTCGAACTCGGCGGCAAGTCACCGAATATCGTGTTCGCGGATTCCGATATCGACAGTGCCGTTAAAGGCACTCTCGCCGGGATTTTCTATGGTAAAGGCGAAGTCTGCAATGCTGGTTCGCGTCTGTTTGTCGAAAGCAAGGTGCAGGACGAGTTCATGGAGAAGCTGGTGGCACGGACCAAAAAAATGCAGCCGGCTGATCCGTTGGACCCTAAGACGCGGATGGGCGCCATCGTAAGCCAGGAACAGATGCGAACCGTGTTGGGCTATATCGAGGCAGGTAAAAAGGAAGGCGCGAAGCTGATCGCTGGTGGGAATCAGGTCTCGGTTGGCGATGGCAAGGGCTTCTTTATTGAGCCGACAATCTTTGGCAGTGTCACCAATGAAATGAAGATTGCGCAGGAAGAGATTTTCGGTCCCGTACTCGCTACTTTAACTTTTGACGATATGGACCAGGTCATCGAACTTGCCAACCGCAATCAATATGGCCTCGCTGCCGCTGTTTGGACACGCGATGTGAAGAAGGCGCACACCGTCTCTCGCCAATTGAAAGCGGGCACCGTGTGGATTAATACTTATGGCCTGATGGATGCTGCATTGCCCTTTGGCGGCTACAAAAGTTCCGGATTCGGTCGCGAGTTGGGAGAGCACGCCATAGAGCATTACACGGAATTAAAGACGGTTTGGTTAAGTCTGTAGAGGTGCTATGCCAGGAAAAGTTGCAAAAGTCGGGACATTTGGTGATTGGGTGGGGCTATTCGATGACTGGCGCAAAGATATTGGCGTCAATCATGATGAAATCGCTGGTTTCAAATTCGATACACTTTATGGGGCGATTGAAACCAATGAAGTCCAGTTTGGTTCCTTTAAAGGGCGCAACAAGTGGGAAAACTTGCGGCAGGTTCCCACGCAACAAATGCGCGATGCGCTGATCAATCTCATTGTTTACCAGGGCGATACGGAATTCGCCAGTGTCGAGCAGCAACGAAACTTGTTTCAAAGCGCCCCGACCGACTGGGACCGCCGCGCTATTACTCGTGTCATGATTGAAGAAATGCGGCATGGCTGGCAAATGTGCGCGCTGCTGGTCGAACACTTTGGATACTCAGGCAAAGTCGAAGCCCAGAAAATGCTGGAGCGCCGGGCATTTGATAACAAGCGGTTGCTCGGGGCGTTTAATGTCGAAGTGGATAACTGGATGGACTTTTTTACCTATACCGACTTTGTTGACCGTGATGGTAAATTCCAGTTGCAGATGCTCAAGTATTCCGCTTTCGCCCCGCTGGGACGATCCATGTCCTACATGCTACGGGAAGAAGCTTTCCACATGGGCACTGGCAATGACGGCCTGCGTCGCATCGTGCAGGCCGGGGTGGTTCCGGGCTGGCTCATTCAGAAATATCTCAACAAGTGGATTTCCAGTTCTTACGACCTGTTCGGTACCGACAACTCTTCATCGGCGCATTGGTCCTATGTCTGGGGGATTAAGGGACGTTACGACGAGCCCAAAAACGAGCAGACTGCGAAGCTAGACGATCTCAACGACTACAATCGGCATCTTTACCGCGACGAAGTGGCTGGACTGATCGACCGTTTTAACAATGTTTTGCAGCCGGGTCAGCCGAAACTCTATGCTCCACACATTCAATTCAATCGCGCCATCGGACGCTGGGCTGGACAGAAATTCCATGCGCAGAACGGCGAGGCACTCGACGATGCAGCCTACGACCTACATTTGAAAGAATACATGCCTGGGGTGGAAGACAAGAAGTTGTTGCTCGACATCATCAGCAACGAGAAGAAATGGATTGCGCCGAAAGAAGGGGCGCGTGATCCACTTGCGAGTATCGGCGAAGTGCGCAAGTCGGCTATTAATTTGTAAGGTCGTTTGACTACAGAGACACGAAACACCGAAAAAGCCCTGCCATGCTCCCTGCTGACGCTAGTCAATCTCTGACAGACAAATTGCAGCGACCGTACTCACTTAGCGAACTCATGGTGGCCACTGCCGCTCGCGAGATTCGCGACGGGGAAGTGGTCTTTGTCGGCATGCGGCTGCCCCTTATCGCTTTTGTTGTCGCCAAGAAAACACACGCTGCGAGCGCGATTGGACTGTTCGAAAACGGCGTCATCCGCTCGACTCCGGCATCGGAACTCATCTACACCATGGGGGATCCTCCCAATATTCTGGGCGCAACCCAATGTCTCGACATGCTGGGTGTCATGAGCTTATTGCAATCCGGGCGGGTGCATCTGGGTTTTCTGGGTGCGGCGGAGGTCGACCGTTTCGGTAACCTGAATTCGACTGAAGTGCACGGCCCGGTAGGTAAGATCCGCCTGCCTGGTTCGGGGGGTGCGTGCGACATTGCATCGCTCGCTCACCGCTTTGTGGTGCTACTCGAACACAGCAAGCAACGTCTGCCTGAGCGCGTGTCATTCCTGACCAGCCCGGGGAATGGAGACGGCGTCGGCTGGCGCAAACGCATGGGTTTGCCACGTGGCGGCCCCTCGGCTGTGATTACGACCAAGGCGGTCATGCGTTTCGGTGAGGACGGTGAGGCGTACCTTGCGTCGGTGCATCCCGGTGTTGAACTGGACGATGTGTATAGCAATACCGGCTGGAAGCTGCGGCTTGCCGATAACCTGGCGACCACGCCCGAGCCGAGTCCCGAGGAATTGCAGGCCATTCGCGAATACGATAAAGAAGGTTTCTGGACGCGGTAAACTTCGAGACGAAAAAAATGCCAACAAAGCTATCTCGCATAGCAATTGATTTGCAACCTCCGGTAGCGCGGATCACTTTGCGCAACCCTCCTCTGAATGTCATCGATATCCCGATGATGGAGGAACTTGGAGACGCGCTAAAGGACATCGACGGAAAGGCGGAGATTTCCGTGTTGCTCCTGGCCAGCGCACAAAAGGATTTCTCCGTGGGAGTGGATGTCGCTGCCCACACCCCGGACAAGAGTCATGAGATGCTGGCCAAGTTCCACGGGGCGATCCACACCCTGATCAACACCCGCAAGGTGAGCATCGCGTCGGTGCACGGAAATTGTCTCGGAGGAGGCGCGGAGTTGGCAGCCGTCTGCGACATGGCCTACACTTCCGAGTCTGCGGTGTGGGGATTTCCAGAAATCAAACTAGGATGTTACCCGCCCGTTGCTGCGACCATGCTCTCGGCTTTGGTCGGACAGAAGCACGCTGCCGAACTTATTCTCACCGGTCGCACCATCAGTGGCAGGGAAGCGGCCGTCATCGGCCTCGCCAATCGTGCCGTATCTGAAGCCGAGGTCGAGTCGGCTGTGCAGGAAACAGTGGATCGTCTGGTGAAGCTGAGTCCGGTGGCTCTTGCTCTGTCCAAGAAGGCGATCTATGTTTGGGACGCGATGCATTTTCACACAGGTCTGGCGCGCGCGGAGCAAATCTATCTCAACGAGTTGATGCAGACCGAAGATGCCCGCGAGGGAATCGCTGCGTTCCTGGAAAAGCGGCAGCCAGTATGGAAGGGCAAGTGACCTAAATCACCGATGAACTCTAAGCTGACCACGATGGAAAAAGCCATTGCCGAGTTTGTGCCTAACGGCGCATCGGTGGCGCTGGGTCTGCAGATGGAGCAGATGATTCCGTTCGCGGCCGGACATGAAATCATCCGCCAGAAGAAGCGTGGCCTCACCCTGATTGGCCCGATTTCCGACATTCTTTTCGATCAACTGATTGGCGCGGGATGTGCCGAGCAGGTCATCGCGGCGTGGGTGGGCAACGTGATGATGGGATCTGCCTACAACTTCCGCCGCGCCGTAGAGGAGAATGGGCTGAAGATCTTCAATATGACAAACTTCTCTATCGCGCTGGCATTGCAGGCCGGCGCTATGGGAGTGCCATTCCTGCCTACGAAAACAGCGCTGGGCAGTGATGTGCCCAAAGGAAATCATTTCTTTTATCAAATCTTTTCGCCATTCGCGCCTAAAGAAATTCTATGGGCAGTACGGGCTCTGAATCCGGATGTCACAATTGTGCATGTGCAACGCGCCGACGGCGAAGGCAATGCGCATTGCTGGGGGAATTTTGGAGTCTTGGTCGAAGGGATACGTGCCGCCAAGCAAGTAATTGTTATCGCCGAAGAAATTGTTGCCCCCAAAGTGATTGCGAGCGATCCCAATCGCACCGTGATTCCCGGATTTCTGGTGAATGCAGTCGTTGAGTGTCCGCACGGCGCGCATCCATCCCCGGTACAGGGATATTACAAACGCGACGACGCTTTCTTTCGCCAGTATCATGAACAGACCAAGACAAAAACCGACAGCGATGCCTGGCTTGAGCGCTGGGTGTACAGCCTCACCGATCGTATCGCTTACATGAATCAACTTGGTGAGTGTCGTGTGGATGAGCTGGCGGTTAAGAACCATGCCTATGCGGCGCAAACAGACTTTGGATATTAATTATGGATTACGAAATCAATCCCGAAGAAGTAAAAGCCGAACTCGATCGCGGCGAATCATTCATTCTGCTCGATGTCCGTGAACCGTGGGAGTTCGACGTTGCGAGCATCGCCGGCAGCAAGCACATGCCTATGGGCGATGTTCCCGGCCGCGCCCATCAGGAACTTGATCCCGATGAGCATATCGTAGTCGTCTGTCACCACGGGGTGCGCTCAATGAGCGTAACCAACTGGCTGCGGCAGCAGGGATTCGAGAAGGCGCAATCCATGAGCGGTGGGATTGACGCCTGGGCCCGCCAGATTGATGGCAAAATTCCGTTGTATTAGAGAGCCCGAAGAAAACTCAGGCAACTATCGAGATGTAAACAGATGTCCCAGTTTGTCTTTCTTGGTCTGCATGTAATCTTCCGAATGGCTGCTGGGAGCCACTTCACAAGGAACGCGCTCAACCACTTTGATTCCACCCCGTTCCAGGGCGGCAACTTTGTCAGGATTATTCGAAAGCAACCGAACTTGGGAAACTCCCAAAGCCTTCAGCATTTCCGCCGGCAAGCCAAACTCGCGTTGATCGGCTTTGAACCCCAGTCGCTCGTTGGCCTCAACCGTATCCAGGCCGGAGTCCTGCAACTCGTAGGCTTGCAGTTTGGGCATAAGGCCAATACCACGCCCCTCTTGCAATTCATAAATAATAATTCCGGCGCCTTGTTCGGCGACCATGGCTAGCGCCATTTCAAGTTGCTGGCGGCAATCGCAGCGCAGCGAGCCGAACACGTCTCCGGTAAGGCACTGGGAATGGATGCGCAGCAATGGCGCCTGGGCATGGATATCGCCCATCACTAAAGCGACCGCTTCTTCTTTGCGGACAATGTTATCTTGCGTGTGGAATTCGCCTTGGAACCCATAAATACGAAACTTGCCCCAACGAGTGGGGAAGTCGGCTGAGGCTACTTGCTTAATTGAATTAGAGCTCACTTCAACATTATAGCGGTCAACGCTACCACGTCCCGTAGCGATACCGTTGGGGCCGTTCCGGAAGGAGTTTAACTAGCAGGATGCCAGCAACAAATCCGCCCACATGGGCCCAGAAGGCAATCCCTCCGGCTTGACTGTATCCGGCCCCGGAAGTCGCAGCGCCATTGAGGAACTGGATCACAAACCAGAGACCCAGAAACACCCAGGCGGGCAAATAGAAGGGGACGAAAAACCAAGTCAGAACCCGCGCCCGGGGATACAAAATGAAGTACGCCCCCAAGACTCCCGCAATAGCGCCGCTGGCTCCCACAGTCGGAACACGAACATGCGGAGTGAGTAAGACCTCCGCAGCTGCAGCCGCGATCCCGCTCAATAAATAAAAGGCCAGGTACTGGATATGCCCGAGGTGGTCTTCGATATTGTCACCGAAGATCCACAAGAACCACATGTTGCCGATTACGTGCAGCCAGGAGCCATGCAGAAACATAGACGTGAAGAAGGGAAGCAACACTGAAATCAGATCGAGCCTGCCAGTACCAGCGATAAACCCAGCAACGTGCGCAGGAATGAATCCTAACTGAAAAGCCAGGGCGTGGTAGCTCTCCGGATCCAACGCAGACTGAAAGAGATAGATAAGGAAATTCAAACCAATGAGAAAGTAGGTCACATAAGGTGTGCTGAAGCGGGGCTGGTCATCACGAAGGGGAATCATGCTGGATTTGGAGAATTCCTGATCTGGTAGATTGGTACGTTAAGAGATACTCGGTCGTTCCGTTAGTTACCAACTTATCAGATTTCCCGTTTCCTCAGCCTATGAATGGTGTACTGATTATCGATAAGCCCTCCGGTCTGACTTCGCACGACGTGGTCCACCGGGTGCGCCGCATTCTGCAGGAGCGCTCGGTCGGTCATCTAGGAACGTTGGATCCGCTGGCTACCGGCGTCCTACCATTGGTTATCGGGAATTTCACCCGCCTGGCGCAGTTTTACACCTCGTCCGAAAAGACCTACGAAGGAGTGATACGCTTTGGCTTTTCCACTGATACCTATGATGCCGAAGGCGAGGCTACCAGTACCCCGCAGGCTGTAAGCGATTGCTCTGGATCAATTGCATCAGCTGGCGCAACGGTTTCACGGTGTGATCGAGCAGATGCCGCCGGCGTTTTCAGCGAAGAAAATTAATGGAGTCCCAGCTTACAAGTTTGCCCGCAAGCATCAGGATGTCCTCCTCAAGCCGGTGCAAGTGGAAATCAAACAATTCGAGATACTCAGTGTGGAAGGCGACCGTGCCAGCTTTCGGGCCCGGGTGGCTTCAGGAACCTATATGCGCTCGATTGCTCATGACATCGGGCAGCAACTGGGATGCGGCGCGCACCTGGAGGCACTTCGCAGGACTAGCGTCGGCGAATTCGAACCTGACTGAAGCGCATACTCTGGTGGCCCTGGAAGCGGCTACAACCAGCGATGGGCTGGAGGAGATGTTTATTCATCCCCGGAGGCTGTTGCCACAATTTCCTTCGGTGACTGCGAACGAAGAAATGGCGGCCCGGATTCGCAATGGCAGGGCAGTGAACCTTCCCGAACTTTCCTCGGCGCGTCAAGTAAAGGTATTTACCGGGCAAAGGGAACTGCTCGCCATCGCAACTCGCGTGGCCGGAACTTTGTTTCATGCCAAAATCGTGCTGGCCGGGGAACCGGCTGCTCAATTGGCCGGTAGCAATCGCACCTGATTCGCTTCTCGTGGAGCATCCCAAGCTTGTGATTAGGCATCCCAAGACCTCCAAAGTGCCCGGCAGGCGCGAGTTCTAACGGTTGACATGACCCGTTTTCGATGTTACTTTTTCGCCGCGGTCCCCTTGGCTATTTGCTGCATGCCTGCAGCTAGTCCCAGTTCGAAATCGCGCTGAGTGGCCGTTTACGAGATTTCGAACAGAGCTCTGCCCGTCAAGGAGATTTGCATGATTCTGAACATCGTTCCCCGCGCGGCGATCGCGAGCGTTATTTCCCTTGTGAGTCTGGCTTGGACGTTGGCAGCACAGGATGGGCCGCGGGTAGTCTCAGCTCAACCGGCAACCAGTAGCATCCGCCATGCGATCGTAAACCGCTCAGGAGCGAAGAAATCTAACGCGGTTCCGCTCGGCTCCAGCAATCCACTTTTTCTTCCCGCGGTACCCTATCCCACGCAAGGAAACTGGTCGGTCGCAGCCGCTGATTTGAATGGAGATGGCAAGCCCGACCTGGTGATTGCAAACGAATACGCCGACATAAGTGGGTATGGGACGATCGGGGTCATGTTAGGCAACGGCGACGGAACCTTCCAGCCGGAGGTACAGTACCATTCGGGGGGAGTTGATTATTATGGGGCGCAAGCCGTCATCGCGGATGTGAACCGGGATGGCAAGCCCGACATCTTAGTGGCAAATGAAGGCGAGAACGGGCCATCAGGATCGTCGGTCGGCGTTCTGCTGGGCAACGGTGACGGCACCTTTCAAACGGTGGTGCCTTATGATACCGGGGGCTATGCGCTGTCAATAGCTGTTTCGGATTTGAACGGCGATGGGAATCCCGACATTGTGGTAGGAAATTGCTGTGACGAGACCCTGGCCGTATTATTGGGGAACGGTGACGGCACCTTCCAGCCAGCAGTGAGCTATCCCTCTATTGGGACCATCGTCAGCTCGGTGGCAATCGCCGATGTGACTGGCGACGGCCATCCCGACATATTGGTGGCCGGTGACACTGGCTTCGGTATATTGCGCGGTAACGGCAATGGCACTTTTCAGCCGATTGCGGTTACCACCTTTCCCAGCTTTGCCTCGAGTTCCGTGACGGCAGCTGATGTGAACGGGGACGGCAAGCCTGATTTGATCATTGGAGGGAACACCTGTAGCAACGGCAGTTGCGAAGTTGGCGCGGTCATAGTGCTGCTAGGCAACGGTAACGGAACTTTTCAGCCGGCGGTGACTTATAACTTGGGCAGGCTGCTTTCGGTTGCGCAAGCCCTAGTAGCGGATGTGGACGGGGATGGCAAGCTCGATGTCTTGATAGCGAACCCGTGTGGCCAGGGATGTCCCGGTGCCGGGGGCTTGGTTGGTGTATTGCTGGGCAATGGTGACGGCACCTTCCAACCGGCGGTTGGCTACGGCTCAGGTGGTCTCAATACCGAGAGTCTCGCTGTCGCAGATTTTAATGGAGATGGCAAGTACGACGTGGTGACGGCGAACAACGAATCCCTCACCGTTGGTGTGCTGATGAACAATACTGGGCCCCATCGTTCCACAACGACTACTTTAGTCTCAAATGTGGATCCTGCGGTTCGCTCTCAGACCGTCACCTACACAGCCACTGTAACAAACTCATCTGGCAAGCCCATGACGCGGGATGTGTCATTCCAGGACGGGAGCACCGTGCTTGCCACTTTACCGATGACTGGCAATCAGGCGTCCTATTCCACGTATTACAAATTCAACGGCTCCCACCCGATCACTGCCACCTACTCCGGAGACGCGGAAAACCTTGCCAGTACATCTCCAATACTGATGGAGTACATTGAGCAATTCCCGATCCCAACCACGACGATATTGACCACGTCGGGATCGCCCGCGTTTATCGGCCAGCCGCTTACGTTTACGGCAACAGTGACGTGGAAAGAGAGCATAGCCCCAGATGGCGAACCGGTGATATTCGAAGACGCGGGCAAGCCAGTTGCAACCGTGGCACTGGCTGGCGGAAGGGCCGTTTACACGACCTCGTCACTCTCGGCGAAGACGCACATCATCAAGGCAATCTATGCCGGGGACAAGACCTTTAAGCCCAGCAGCGGAACCCTCTCGCAGGTGGTGGAGTTGTACCCGACGACCACGATCCTGAGCTCAACTCCGAATCCGTCCTCCGTTAAGCAAGCCGTGACCTTTACCGCGAGTATTACCTCGAACGGAGCAAGCCTGCCACCAGGGAAGGTCATGTTCAAGGATGGTACGAAGTCGATTGGGACAATAGTTTTGAGCGGGGGAGTGGCCACGCTAACGAAATCCACCATGGCTACAGGCTCCCACGCCATCACTGCGGAATACGAGGGCGATGCAGCATCGGCGAAAAGCACGTCAGCAATACTGACCCAGGTGGTGAACTAAACTTAGCGACAACACGACGATCATTGCAACATCGGCGAACAGCACGGCTTCTCCACCGGCTTGGGTTCCATCAACTCCACCCGGGTGAAGTTCGGATCGTACAGATTGAACTGCCATTTGCCGTCTCGTCCGATCTGGGGCTTTTCGGTAGCTTTGTATCCATTCTTGATGGCAACCTCATAGCCTGCCTTTACGCTTGGCACACCTAACGCAAAGTGGTGCATGACCCCCAATTCATGCGGATCAGGGTTGTGCACGTTCAGCATATATTCCAGCCAGTCGGTACCTTCAGGGACCCGCATATCTACCCAGTCGACCCTTGAGTCTTTCATTCCACCATGCCAGATGTCCTTGAACCCAAGGATGTCCCGATAGAAATGGTCGGCAGCCTCGCGATCTTTGATCACCACTCCTACATGAATGATGCGCTGAGAAATACGAGTATCCGGGAGAAACTTGCCGAAGTTGCGGCTGTGCAACGATCCCGGCATGAATTGCACAAATTCCACATCGTGCCCGTCCGGATCAAACACATCAAAGCCCCGGTTGCCATCACCCATAGGCTCCAGCTTCTCCGGCACCTTGACGCCTTTGCTGGCCAGGTAATCGCGCATCTGCTGGGCGTCGGTGGTCTCAAACGAAATATGCGACAGCCGGTCCATTTTCGGATCCGTCAACTCAGGAAACATCTCGATGTATTGATGGTCGTTGACCTTGAAATAAGTCAGCAGAAACTTGCCGCCTTCATCGGGTGGCAGCGTGTAACTGAATGGCTCCTGAAAGCCCAGCACGCCGGTGTAGAACTTGCGCGCCGCTGCCAGGTCGTCGGTACGCAGAGCGATGTGCGCTACACCTACGATGGGCGGCCGGGCGACCGTTGGAGATGCTGATGCGGGAGATTGAGAGAGCGCCGGTAGAACCGACCCGAGCAAGAGGGCAGTGAGAGCCAATTTCTTTGGAAAGTTCATGGCTGTGGATAGTGCGATGCAAGTAAAGCAGTTGTCAAGGGCAAGACCGAACCATTCACGGCCAGTTACTCAATGTCCGATAACAGGTATTATGTAAAGTAGGCGGAGAGGCTCGCGGCGCCGGGGTCTCACTGGCTTGGATCCTGCAAAAGTCAGCCAGTCACATCTTGTAATGGCCCAGGTCCTCGTCGTTCAGCCCTTCCAGCCATTTCCGCATCTCGTCGCTAGTCAGGCGGTCCGACATGTTGGCCGCCTGCTTGGAGTGTTTCAACACCTCGTCTTCTACAAAGATCGGGCAATCAACTCGCAGCGCCAAAGCCAGGGCGTCGGATGGCCGCGAATCGATGCTGATGACTCGTCCTTCCCGCTCCATCCAAATCACCGCATAGAACGTATCCTCGCGCAGTTCGGTTACTACCACCTTGTGCACCTGGGTATCGAGGCCGACGAGCACGTTCTTAATCAGATCATGGGTCATGGGACGCGGCGTGGAAACTTTCTCGATCTCCAGCGCAATCGCATTGGCCTCATAGATTCCCACCCAAATCGGCAGCACGGCCTCGCTCGCGGCTTCCTTCAGGATGACAATGGGCATGTTGGTCACCGGATCCATCATCAGGCCGCGAATTTTCATTTCCACTTCCATCGTGATTCTCCCGCTCCTAAACCACCAGGGCTCCAGCCAGGCTGTTGGGAAAGCATCCTGTAATCCTTACTGAAACGTAACTCCCAAAAGCCGGAGCAGTGCCCGTGGGAACGCTAAAATTCAGCACTTTATTCTGGGAAGTTCGGGCAATCCATTGCTCTTTGACCTCATTCCTACCTTCAACCATTACTTCAACTATTTGACCCATATGTCTCTGATAAGTGCGCCTCTGTATTTCGCGTTGCCTGTCGAGCAGCACATTCAGGCGGCGGGCCTTCTCTTCATCGGGAATCGCATCTTCCAGCTTGAGCGATGGCGTATTCGGACGCGGCGAATACTTGAACCCAAAAATGGCATCAAATTCCACTTCATCGAGCAACGAAAGTGTTTCTTCGAAATCGGCCTCGGTTTCGCCGGGGAATCCCACGATCATGTCGCTGCTCAGGCTGATCTCGCGCTTCGCCGCTCTCATCCACGTTACGCGCTCCAGATACTGCTCGCGGCTGTAGAGACGCTGCATCGCGTCCAGAATATGATTGGAACCACTCTGCACCGGAAGATGAACATGATCACAAAGCGTTGGACCGGCATCGATCGCTTCTACAATGTCCAGGCCAAAGTCACGCGGATGCGAAGTGGTGAATCGAACTCGTCGAATGCCCGGAATCTCACCGACAGCCGAGAGAAGCTCTGCAAAGGTCTTCTTGCCCGAAGCATCTTTGTAGGAATTCACATTCTGCCCGAGTAATTGGATTTCGCTATACCCAAGGTCCGCCATCTGTCGCGCCTCAGCCAGGACGGAGTCCGACGTCCGACTGCGCTCCTTACCGCGCGTGTAGGGCACCACACAATAGGCGCAGAACTTGTCGCATCCTTCAATGATGGTGATGTATCCGCGATAGGGATTGGTGCGAGCAGTAAACTCCGTCTCAAAGCATTCGTCAGTTTCGCGATCTTCGAGGCCGGTGACGCGGTTGTTCCCTGCCTCGAGTTGCACCAGCATTTGCGGCAGATGGCGATACGACGCCGATCCCGCCACCAGCGAAACATACGGCGCGCGCTCGAAAATCTTCTCGCCTTCCTGCTGCGCCACGCACCCCAGCACCGCGAACTTCTTCCCTTGCTTGTGCAACTTCTTGTAATCGTTCAGCCGATGAAAGACTTTCTGCTCGGCTTTATCGCGAATGGAGCAGGTGTTGTAGAGCACCAACCCAGCCTCTTCGACGGTCTCTACCTGGCGATAGCCCTCAGACAGAAGCGTCCCCACAACTTTTTCGGAGTCATGGGCATTCATCTGACAGCCAAAGGTCTGCAGGAAAAACGTCTTTTGAGACTCACTCGCCATAGGAACCCAGTATAACGCGCCCAGCAACCCGTTTGGACTTTGCTTGTGTGGAGCGGACACTCCTGTCCGCTCAGGATCGCCTCGATCCTCCCCCCCCGGCGGGTGGCCCATTCAAGCCTGAGGAAGTTGGTTTCTAATCAGAAGCTGTTTTGGCGGGCGCGTTTACGCTGGCATAGTAACCTTTCCGCGCGTACACGTGAAGCTTCTGACCGGACTTTCGGGCCGTAATATCGATGGCGCGATATTTCCCATCGTGCGCGAAAACGGCAGGTTTGTACGAAATGAGATAACGGCTACGAATGACCTCCTGGAGTTGGCCGAGACTACTGTTTAGAAAACCAAGTGAACCGGGGACAAAGGCTGCTCCTCCCGTCCGCTCCGCCAATAACTTCAGAGCCTGGTCGCCCAACTGACTGTTCTCATTACGAACAGTCACATCCCGGGTGCTCACTGTATATACGATCACTTCTCGGCGTACAGCTTCTTCGATTACGTCTTTCAGAGTGGCAGTGCTGGAGTTATCGAACCCATCACTGATAATCACCAGGATTCTTGCCACTGGCTGAGTTTCCTGCCGGCTGGCAAGTTTGTCGGCAGCGTAGGCAGCGGCGTCCCATACGGCGGTCCCGCCTCCAGGCGCAAGTCCGTTAATGCTGTGACTTATTTGCTTTTGGTCCCCGGTGAAATCCTGCACGAGCAATACAGAGCTGGCGACGCCGACCACGAAGGCGAGGTCATTCTTTTCGGTCATGGCCTTTTCTACGAAGTTAGTGGCCGAGCGCTGTTCAAAGGAGAACCGCTTTTCGATGGATTGGCTGGTATCGATGATAAGTCCCAGGCGCAAAGGCAACTGCGCCTCGTTGCGAAATCCAAGTATGGCGGCTGGCGCCTTTTGATCGTCAAGAACCCCGACCTCTTTGTCGGTAAGGTCAGTGACCGATTTTCCATGGTCAGTGGCCGAGAAAAATACCGCGACCTCGTCGACCGATTTTCGCATGGTCCAGGGGCTGGACGGTTTCGCATCCTCTGGCTGAGCAGATTTATTTGCCCCAACTGGTACCAGCGACGTTTTCACATCACAAGTTGTACATGCGGCTTCCGCCTCCGCGACTTCTTCCTGTTCTTTCGATTCCTGCAATTCTTGCTGGATCTGTTTCGATGTATCCCCAGTCTTTAGGGCGATGGAAAGGTTTACCTGAGGAGCAGTCGGAGCAGTTTTTCGTGCTTCCTTGACGGGTTCAGCTTTCAGTTCCTGCAGAATTTTCCGGGATTGATCTGCAGCCGGCGATTTTGGATCTTCCTTCAGAAGAGTATTCAGCTCACGCTCCGCATCCTGAAGATTATTCTGTCCTTCGTATGCGGCGGCGGCGTAGTAATGAACAATCGAAGCTTCCTCGTGCTTGCGGCTATGCACAAGGTCGGCCGTCGCAACTGCGGCCCGGTAATCGTGGTTCAAAAGTTGAGCATAAACCAATGCAGTGAGGAACTGGAGATCGAGAGGCGCGATGTTCGTCGCCTTCTGAATCGATTCTTCCGCCGCCGGATAATTTTTGAGAGCCAATTGCGCGCAACCCAGATTCAAATACGAAGTGGGTAGATGGTCATCCAGCGCTACAGATTGCGTGAATTGGACGAGTGCTTCCTCGTTCTTTCCCAGGTCCAGGTAGGTGGAACCGAGCGCATTGTGCGCCGCGACGAAGCTCGGATAAATCGAAATCGCCGCATTCAGGTGGCTGACCGCGCCCGTAAAATCCTTTCGCATCAACAGTTGATAACCTTTGGAATATTCCTTTCGTGCCTTGGCCGGGGCCTTGAGGTCTAACTTCGATACCGAGCCGGATGGTTCCTGCAACGGACTGTGATTCTTGGCGGTGTTTCCCCCATTCCACAGTTCCATACTCATTTGTCCGGCGGACAATACTGCATCTGGCGTGAGAGTACCCCTAGCCTCAAGACTCATGGGACCCTGCGCAATTGCGGCACCGGTCAGCAAAAGTATGGAGAATGCCCAGTACGATGCTCGGCTAATCATGGGTCTACCTCAAACGGAATAGCTTGAAAGGAACGACCGCGACTCGACCGGATTATAGCTCACTATTGGGCTGATTCGCTGCATTTAAGAGGCTTTGGTAGGGATGCAGTTCGAAGCGCGATTCGTATCGGGGCACGGCTTTCAGCCGTGCCGCAAGAACTTAGGAGAGACAGGCTTTAGCCGCTGCCGAGGTTTTTGACGGCTGGCCCACCCTTGCACTACCACCACAGACGCAGAAGGCTATGTCTTTTGACGGCTCAACTACCTCGTTTGGACTTTGCTCGTGTGGAGCGGACACTCCTGTCCGCTAAAGCCGGCGGCGCCAAATGATGTCGGTCCATCTGACCGCCAGCACCACCGTTGAAGAGCAACCCTTCCAGGGCCGCGTTACAAGAAACGACGATTCACGCGGCGCTCAAAGCGCCGCTCTTCCACGGAGACCCCCACGGCACTCCCCGCCGCGAACTCCCCCATAGGATTTACATCCGGGAAGGGCATGGCTTATAGCCATGCCGCCCAAAACGTCGATGTCGATCACGCCCCGCATGGGAGCCTCGGCATTCGCTAGTCACTCCTTCACTGTGTTGATCTCAAAGGAACGTTTTGGTGCGGCTGTCAGGTACGTCCCAATTTCCTATAGACTATGATCATTCCCGATGGTATTGATGATTCAAAAGGAAAAGAAGATGGGAACGAAGCGCGCGGGAAAGCCAAGGCTCCTTGATCTTTTCTGCTGTGCCGGAGGTGCCAGTGTCGGCTACAGCAGAGCGGGTTTTGACGTTATCGGAGTCGATATCGTGCCACAGCCGAACTATCCCTTCGAGTTTATTCAAGCTGACGCTCTTTCCCTCGACCCGAAGTTCATCGCCTCATTCGACGCGGTTCATGCGTCGCCGCCTTGTCAGGCATATTCCGACCTCGCGAAACGTAACGGCAACGGCCACAAGTGGCCGCGTTTAATTGAGCCTATTCGTAAAATGCTGACTCGGTCAGGCTTGCCATATGTCATAGAGAACGTGGACGGCGCTCCGCTTCTTCACCCCATAGTCTTGTCTAGTGGCTATTTTTAGATCCCTTCGACAGGAAGTTTCTCAGCCATGGCGTTAGAAGCTCTGTCATGCGCCTGAGGATTGGCCTCAACAAACGCGATGAACCTGTTGCATGCGTGATGTACCACCCCACGGATGCAATCCTCACATCCATTTTTGCAATGCCCGTGATTGTGCTCGAGGACGACCACCGGTTGTTTCTTGCACTCGCCCGGATGTTCGATATTGCGAGCATGGAAATAACAGTAACTGCTGTCGTACCCGCAAACTGGGCAGATTCCCTTCTGATCGGCCAGCAACTTCGCCCGAAGGAACTGTCGTTCGCGAGAGTTCATCAGTGCCCTACTTTTTCATCGCCAAGGAGCCAATTGACCTCGACACCTAACACAGAGGCGAGAGCCTTGAGTTCGTAGTCAAAAACATGGCGAAGGCCATTTTCGATCTTTGAGATAGCGGCTCGGTCGAGTTGAATTCCACGCCGCGCCAACTTGCCCGAGAGAGCATCCTGCGTCAGCGCTGGACTGAACCTTCGGCGCGCTTTGGCCATGCGGCCACCCACAACGTTCTTGCGCGTGGACTTTTTCTCACAGGAAAAGGGTACTTCGTGAGCAACGCGAATGTGTTCTAAAATAGAACATTAGCAGCCAAGGCTATCTGCCTCCTCGGGCCTCGAGCGAGGCAGATGAGAGGCTGATTTAACTTGTAGAAATGAGAGGCAGGATTTATGAACAGTGGTACGATCTTCTTCCCAGACTGACGAATACCCTCGAAACACGGATCGTGCGCAATGGGCTGCTTCCGCCATGGCGAAATTTGCCGCGGTCACCGGCCTTGGCGAGGATCTGAAGACCGATCCTCAGACAGTGCTCGCCGATTTACTCGCCGACCTGATGCACTCGGTCCGACGCGCAGGGAGCGGAGCTAAACGTCACAGAAATCGTCGACTTCCAGTCTGCACTCGGGAGGGCTCGCGGACACTATCAGAAGGAGTTGGTCAACGAAACCTCCCAAAGGCTGGAAGATCCTCACTCACCATGATGTTACGTATTTAAAGCCTGGGCAGTACCTCCTAACAGAGAAACCTCCCGAAAACGCCATTAAGTTTGAACACGGGATTTCGGCGAAGCTGCGGGCGGAGGTTCTTGATCGAAACGGCTTTACCTGCCAGATGTGCGGCTTGACGCCAGGCGATATCGATCCAGCGACGGGACGCAAGGTCCGGCTCCATCTCGGCCACATTAAGGACAAAAGCCTCGGCGGAAAGATTGAGCTTTCAAATCTTCGCGCACTGTGCTCGACCTGTAATCAAGGGGCGAAGAACATAACCGGCGAGAAGCCCACCACAATCTGGTTGCTGTCCCAGATTCGTAGAGCTGGACAGGACGAACAGCGCGCAGTGCTCGATTGGCTACAGAAGAAATTTGGTTCTATGAAGCGTGATGGCTGACGTTTTCACCAAGGCGCAACGGTCGGCCGTCATGGCACGTGTCCGCAGCCGTGACAATCTGAGCACCGAGATCCTGACGATCAGGCTACTGCGAGCGAATGGTATTGCCGGGTGGCGTCGGCACTCGCGAATCTTCGGAAAACCTGATTTCGTCTTTCAGAAAGCGAAGATTGTTTTGTTCGTTGACGGGTGCTTCTGGCATGGCTGCCCACGCTGCAAGCGCGTTCCCGCCTCCTCGAAGGCCTTTTGGCGTGCGAAGATCGAGCGCAACGTACAGCGTGATAAAAAGGTTTCCCGTCAGCTACGAAAGGAGGGTTGGAGAGTGGTACGCGTTCGTGAGTGCCGCTTGAAGGCGCCAACCCGTTTCTTGAATCGTCTCAAGACACTGAGCGCGGCCAAACATCCCCACTCAAGCCAAAAGCGGGCTTGAATGGGGCATTTCTACAGCTAGACAAAGCCTCTCCGCCTGGACAAAGTCTCCTCGCCGCTTGCCCTCCGGCCAGGATAACTATTTCTTGACCTTATCTTCTCTCTTATCGAGGGCCACCCCATTTTCGCTTTGAACTGGGAGTCACTGGGCTTACTATTTCCCGGATACTAATCTCTATGCGATCCTGAAAACTCTGGGGGGGCGCAAGCATGAAAAGGTCATTGTGGTTGCGGGGGCTGGTTTTGTGGGGGCTGATGTTGTTGATTTCTCTGGGCATGGGGTTGCCTGCGAGTTTCGCGCAAGGTCTGGGAGCGACGCAAATCGGGCCCGGTCTGCAGAATCTCGCCGACTGCCAGAATCGGACGCTGGGTCACCGCGAACACCTCATGGCCGACCGTCTGCAAGCCAAACTCGACAAAACCACCACGCTCGCGCCCGAGGACCACGACATCTGGGTGGCTGAAATCCGCGCCCTGCGCCAGGTAACACCCTCGCAGCCCTTCAAAGCGCCCGACCCGAAAAACCCGCAGCGCTATCTTCTGGGACTGACCAACAACGAACAAATGGCCATCAATTCCATGCACAACCGCTTCGTGCAGGAAAATACTCTGGCCTGCGAGAAAAAATACGGTGGCATGTCGCGCTACTCGCCGGGCTCGGACCAGTCCGGCCAGGCGAACTACGAAAAGCAATTGAAGGACAACATCGGCACGGCCACCGACATCGCGACCATTCCCGTGGGCGAGATTCCCGCGCCGCATCCCAAAACAATGGAGCAGATGCACGCCGAGCGGAGAGCGACGCAGCAGGCGAACCGGCAGGCGGCGACGCAAACCATCAGCGGTTGCACCGACTCGTCCAAGGGACTGCGCTTGAGCATCCTGGCGGACAAAATGCAGCAAAAACTCGACGCCAGCAAGGGACTGTCAGCCAAAGAGCACGCCGATTTCGAAGCCGACATTAAAGCCACACGCGATGCCGCCGACCAGAACCTGACCTCCGCCCCGCCGGTGGATCCGAAAAATCCCACCCGCGCCATGATGCGCCTGACCGCGCAGGAGCAAATGGAAGTCACGACTGAATTCTCCAAGCGCTATCTGGCGGCGATACAGAACTGCATGCATGCCGGAACCCCGGCGCGGAGCTCGGCAAATTAAGCACCAAATCCGCCGCAGGGGCTTGGCCTCACCTTTGCGCCACCACAGGCTCCATCCTTTCCCGTTTTTGGAAAGGGTGGGAGCAAGGGGCGCAGGCGCCGAGGCCTCTACGGGTAATTCCCAAAATGGGAATTTCCTCCAACTCCAACACCCGAAGCCACTTCCGCATGATTGTACGTACATTCCAGTACCCACAAAATGTTCCCCGGGGAACACTTGTGCAAATCGCACTTGTGTTCCACGGGGAACATATCTCCATTTTGCAAGGACCGGAACAGTCCCAGCCTTAGCCCTCCGACACCGGACGCGTCTCCCAGGTCTCGCCCTTCTCGATGAACCCCTGCATCCATCCCAGCACTCGCTTCCAACCTTCCGTATGGTCGGCGGCGGCGGCCGGAGCAGTGGCAAATCCTTGATGACGAATCTTTACCAGCGTTCCCGTCCCCATCTTGTGGGTTCCACCAGCATGGAGGCCATGCACTGGCTGGGGCTGGAGCTCCCAGCGCACTGTGCTCCTCAAATCGGACGCCCAACTGCAGAGCCAGGTATAGACCAGCAGGCGCGGCGGATCGACTTCCAGATACTCACCTTTCACGTTGAACTCTTCGCCGTTGTCGCGCAGGCCTTTGCTCTCCCACTTGCCTCCCGGACGCAGGTCGCCCTTCCATTCCTTGATCCGGTACATGCCTTTTTGTCCCCACCATTGCATCTGCTGCTCGGGCTTGGTGATGGCTTCAAAGACGCGCTCAGGAGGTGCAGCAATAAAAATTTCAGCCACAATCTGGTCTTGGTCGGGAGTGATCGAAGCAGTCGCCATGGCAGAGTCTCCTAAATTTATTTTGAAGGTTGTTCGGTAAAAGTTTTGAGGTTGTTGAGTACGCCCACCCAGCCGCCGGCGTAATCCCCGCGAGCCTGTTTCTCTGTAGCCAGACCGCTATGGATGACCTCTCACTTGCGTGCCGTTTCCACTAGGTTGCAATTCCCAACGCACCACAGCTGGCAGCGAGGGATCATCATGCCAGTTGGCATGCCAGGAGTAAACCAGAAGCCGCGGAGGATCGATTTCCAGAATTTCTCCTCCGGAGCGAAACTCGCTCACGCCATTCATCGGCTTGGCAGCAGCAGCGGAGGCAAACTTCCAGCGGCCGCCTTTGCGTGCGTCCATTTCCCAACGCTTGGCTGGGCACGATTGATCGCTGAACCAGCGCATCAGTTCTTCAGGCCTGGTGAGGGCCTGAAACACACGCTCCGGCGGAGCCGCAATGTGTATCTCCGCCAGTACAGAATCTTCTGTGACATCAGTTTTTGTCATGACCCTATCCTTTTATTAGCGTGTGTTTCAGTCCACGTTTACAAGCCGCATCAGTTCTTACGGGTCAGATCGAACAGTTCGACGACCTCTTTCCCATCCTGAACGAAACGCCACTCTTCGGTGTGATGATTGGCGTCCACGACGCTGAAGATTACGCGGTTCATGTGTCCGGCACTTGGAGTCGCCAGGTTGGTGGCGTCAACAAAGTCAAATGTGACGCTCTTACCGTCAGGAGAAAGGGTGGCCACCATGCGCGGCTGGTTGCCGGTGGCGCAATAGTGGGTCATCAGCATGCGGTCGCCATCCATGTGGAACATGGAGATCATGTCGTGCATCTTCATGTCCGGCATTACGATTTCGCTCATCAATGCCGAGCCTCCAGCCGTCATGCGATAAGAAACCTGCACCGGCTGACCTTGAGAAGTTTTGCCTTCCCAGGAACCGGAGAATGTCTTGAGCATGTCGAAGGATTTTTGTGAGTTGGGTTCGGCCACGGCTGCCAGAGCGGTCAGGATCATGGCGAAAGAGATTGCAGTGCGAAGTGTTTTCATTTCGAGTTCTCCTTAACGTGATTAGAGTGAAGTTATTTGTTTTTCATTCGTGGCGCAGTTTCTTTGGCGTACTCGGTTTCTACAAATGTTTTCAGACTATTGAGATTGGACTGCCAGAAGACACGGTAGTGTTCCAGCCAATGATCCACGGCTTTAAGAGGTTCGGGATTCAACTGATAGACGCGGTTGCGTCCTTCGCGTCGTTCCTCGACCAGATGAGCGCGCCGCAAAAGACGAAGATGTTTGGAGATGGCCGGACGCGAGATGGGGAAGGCCCGGGCAATTTGTCCGGCAGGCTGACTTCCCTTTCGCAGCAGGTCAAGTACGGCCCGCCGGGTGGGGTCGGCCAGAGCATTGAAGGCCGTTTCCGTGAAATATGTAACCGAACGGTTCCGCATAATGCGTAACTATAGGGTTACGCAAATAAGATGTCAAGAGGAAAGTTTGTGAGACAGAGAAATAAGAGCGAGAGGATGAATCGTGGTGAATTCCCAGGTCTCGCAAATACGGCGAGACCCTTCGGCTCAGGGCAGGCTCTGGGGTACCCGGTAAAATCAAAGCGGCGGACAAGAGTGTCCGCCCCACACTTAGTGTTTCCTGACCAAATCCAAAAAAACCTGATGAACTCTGGTGTCATCCGAGAGTTCGGGATGGAAAGTTGCGGCCATCACGCTTCCCTGCCGCACGGCGACGGGGTCCTTGCTATCGCCTTCGGTTGCGAGGACTTCCACGCCGGGGCCGACGCGGGAGATTTTTGGGGCACGGATGAAGACCATTTCGATCGGCGAATTTCCCGCGTTGCCCTGAAGCAGCTGGCCTTCGCGGATGGAGCTGTCAATCTGGCGTCCGTAGGCGTTGCGGCGGATGCCGATGTCGAGTGCACCTAACCCTGCCTGAGATGGATTCTCAACTTCTTTCGCCAGCAGAATGGCACCGGCGCAAGTGCCGAACGTTGGTTTGGCGTGAACGAATTGCTTAAGCTTTTCGAATCCGGTTTCGCCGAGAAGTTTGAGGAATGTGCCGGACTCGCCGCCGGGGATGACCAGGCCGTCGATTTCGTCGAGTTGCTCGGGCTTTTTGACAAGCACAACGGTAGCGCCCAACTCTTCGAGCCGTTGACGATGAGCGTCGAAATCACCCTGCAAGGCCAGGACACCGATGATTGGGGCTGTCATAGATTATTCGTCGTTGGTTTAGCCAAAAAGCGTTCTGTTTCGATTTTACTGGAAGTGGGTAATATTCATTCAGAGCAGTGTCTGGCGGGACCGAAAATCCCCGCTCAAGCAGAGCTTGAACGGGGCACCCTCGGGATTGCACAAGGTATTTAGACCGGATCCCCGCCAATAAAAGTCTACGAGTCTTCAGTTTCTTGGTAGAATGCCGCACGTTCTTTCCCCCGGCGAACCTGAAAAATCAAGGAGCGCGGCATGTTCATCCGAAAAGGGAGCGTCCGACTTACTAAAGTCGTTGGTGTGGTTCTTTTGCTTTCCATGCTGGGGTGGCCGCAGCAACCACCCATGACCAAGTTCGATCGTGACCGCACGCAAGAAGTGTTGCAACTGGTGGCAAGCGATGTCCAAAAGCACTACTACGATCCCAAGTTCCACGGACTGGACTGGAATGCCACCATTGCCGAGGCAAAAAAGAGAATAGACAGCGAGACTTCCACGAACATGGCGTTGTCGCACATTGCGGCGGCGCTCGATAAGCTCGACGACTCCCATACATTCTTTATTCCGCCGCGGCACGCCAATCGCTTCGATTATGGATGGCAGTATCAGATGATCGGAGACCATTGCTTTGTCACGCAGGTGCGTCCCGGTAGTGATGCGGAAATTAAGGGAGTGAAACCGGGCGATGAAATTCTGGGCTTAAACGGCTTTGCGCCGAACCGGGACATCCTTTGGAAGATGCAGTACGTCTTTAACGTACTGCGGCCTCAGCCGGCATTGAGATTAGATCTACAGGATCCGGCGGGTCAGCAACGCAAAGTGGACGTTGCGGCGAAAGTCCGCGAAGGCAAACGCGTTACCGATCTCACCGGAGGCAGCAACGGAAGTGACATTTGGGACCTGATTCGGGAGGAAGAGACACAGGGCCACCTTATGCGGGCACGCTCGGCGGAATTTGGAGATCAACTTCTGGTTTTGAAAGTGCCCGAGTTCGCATTCTCTCCTACTGAGGTGGAAGGGATGATCGGGAAGGCCCGAAAACATCAGGCCCTCATTCTCGATTTGCGCGGGAATCCGGGCGGATACGTAGATACGCTCAAAGATATGCTAAGCGGCATGTTTGAGAACGAGGTGAAAATCGCCGATCGGGTGGGACGCAAAGAGCACAAACCCGAGGTCGCCAAGCCATCGCATAATCCGTTTACCGGCAAGCTTGTGGTGCTCGTCGATTCGAAGTCGGCTTCGGCAGCAGAGATGTTCGCGCGGGTGGTACAGCTGGAAAAGCGCGGAGTGGTGATAGGAGACCGCAGCTCGGGCAGCGTGATGGAAGCCAGGCACTATGAGGAAAAGATCGGGTTGGACACAGTCATTTTTTTCGGGGTTTCGGTCACGGAATCGGACCTCATCATGACCGATGGCCAGAGTTTGGAACATAAGGGTGTGACTCCGAACGTAATTGTGCTGCCGACGGCCAAAGACCTGGCGGCCGACCGCGATCCGGTGATGGCCCACGCAGCCGAGTTGCTGGGAGTGAAGCTCACTCCCGAAGACGCAGGCAAATTGTTTCCCTACGAGTGGCAGCCGAATTAGCAGCTTGACGAATGGTTACCTGGATTCGAAGCCCAGGTCTCACAAATGGGTCAAGACCTGGGGCGCCGGGCTGGATAAGATCCGATCATCGACTGGGAGGTGTTTATGGCATCAGTTAGCGAGAGCTTCAAGGTCGGCGACATCGAATGTGTCGCAGTTAATGACGGGATGTTCTCGTATCCCATCGGCTGGCTGTTTTCCAATGTGCCGGCGGAACAAGTGGAAAGCAGTTTGCGAGAGTGCAAACTCCCAGAGACTCACGTCGAGAGTCCGTATACCTGCCTGCTGGTGAAAACTGGGAAACACAAGGTGCTGATCGATACTGGGGCGGACGGACTGGCGCCAACGACGGGGAATCTGATGAAAAACCTGGCCGCCGAAGGCATTTCTCCGGATGAAATTACGGATGTGGTATTAACCCATAGCCATCCCGATCACATTGGCGGAGTGCTCGGCGCGGGCGGCCAACCCGCGTTTCCCAATGCGCGCTATGTGATGTCAAGAACGGAATGGGATTTCTGGAACGATCCTTCTGTCTTGCATGATTCAGCCATGGATGAGCATATGAAGCAGATGCTGGTCGGCTGTGCGCAGAAAAACCTTCCGCCACTCAAGGAGTGCATCGAGTTGCTGGATGGCGAAAAAGAAATCGTGCCTGGAATTCAGGCCATTCCCGCACCTGGACACACGCCGGGACATCTCGCTTTGTTGATTTCGTCGTCCGGTGGGCAGTTGCTGCATATGTCGGATGCGGTGCTGAATCCACTGCACATGGAAAATCCTGGTTGGCGGAACGTGTTCGATCTGAATCCCGCCGATGCGGTGAGCACGCGGCAGCGGCTGCTCGACCGTGCGGCGGCCGACAAAGTGAATGTTCTCGCTTATCACTTTCCGTTTCCAGGGATGGGGCGGGTCACGAGCAAAGGACACGCATGGGCGTGGCAAGCTGGAATCGATGCCAAATTTCGCGCGGCCTGATGCGCCGACGGCTAGAGTGGGAGAGCACTGGGGAAGCGCGTCTGGAAATCCAGCAGGCCGACCCACTCCGGGGTGATGGTGATGCGAACCATGGACGAAACCATCGTTCCCAGTTGCGCGACCCAGGCCTTGCCTTGGTCGGGTCCGAAGTAGCGCTCGGCAGCAGTGGCATATTCCGGCACGATCCCATTGAGCGGTTCCAGACGAGCGGTGCCGCGCACCAGCAGCACCTTGTGGGGGAAATTGTTGTCGTCGATGGTGAGCGCCACTTTTGGATTCTTTGCCAGGGCCTTGAGCTTGGGCGCCTTCGGCGGTGTGCCGATCACGAATTCGCTTCCGTTCCAGTGAAACCAGACGGGAACTACCCGCGGGGTGCCATCGGTTGCGACATAGGCCAGGCGAGCGGGAATTTTCGAGGCAAGAAGTTCCTGCGATGCGGGATGCTGCAGAAGACCAAGGTCTCCTTGTTTGACGGGCACGGTGTGCTCCCTTCGATTGGCGATGTCAGGTCGTGTTAGTGAATTGGCGAGAGCAGTATACGCTGGAGGCGCGGGTGTGGGGTGTTAGGTGATGGGTCGGCATAAAAATCCCCGCTCAAGCGAAGCTTGAACGGGGCACCCTCAAGAGTTTCCTAAAGGAGTTTGATCTCTCCCATGTCGATGGCGACCAGCAGAGGCTCTTTCACAAGCTGATAATCGCCTTCATAGGCGTACACGCGACGCTTGGCCGGCACAATGATGCCGTCGACGTCACGGTAATCCGACGCATAATTGAGCCCGGTGGCACCGCCAAGAATGTCTACTGTGTAGTCGTGCCGGCGCAATAGGCCGTCGGGTCCGAAGCAGGAGATCTGTTCTTCTGGTGTGGCTCTTCACGTTATCAGGGAAGGTCACCTTCAGCCTCCGCCAGGTTTCGCCTTCGACTTGAATCGACGCGATCTCCTCGCAGGTGAAGCCGTCATAAGTGTAGAGGAACGGAATGTTGAGGTAGGTCCACAACGCTTCGCCGACGAAATAAACCACTTGAATGTCATTCCACGGCGTTTCTCTCTGTTGGCCTGCGAATGACTCCTCTGGATTTTCGTGGGATTCGATCAGGGATCCGCCCGCGGTTTCGATCACAATGCGGTTGGGCTCGAAGATTGCCCGCTTATCTTGCCCGGGGAAATCCACTGTCACGTGTTCGTTGCGCGTGTCTGAGGTCAGTACCACGTTCTTGAGAAAGTCTGGTTTCCCTTTGACATACCAGATCGCGCCAGTGATGGATGCCGCAACCTTGATCGCTTTCACTTTGTTCCAGCGGTCAAGACCCCCATGTGCTTTGAGTGCTAAATTCAAAAGTTCGGTCATCGATACTCCTGTTAAATCGTCAATCACCGCAATTCAACGCTCAGGACAAGAACCCCACCCTCTTTCGCAAAGAACGCGAAAGGAGGATGGGGCACCAATCTAGATGTCTTGATCTCAACTGATTTTAGGCATTCTCCTCGATAATTTCGGTTGAGATGCTGTTTGTGATTTAAAAAAAGACCGATTCAGTGGATGAACTTGACTTGCTTTGGCATCGCGATGCGGTAGATGGCGCCGCCAGGAATGCTATGGGCGATCCGGGAAGTCCCCATCATAGAGGAATAGAGAGTGGGGATTTGTCACGAAACGTGTTTATTTTTTGGTGATGGAGACTGGCGGAAAGAGTTGGCCCACGCCAGCCGTAGAACGTGCCAGAATATCTTGGTCTAGGCCGGGCACCCATACTCGCCTATCGTCAATGTCAGGGAGAGGAACATGCAACGTACTTTGATTCATCGCGTCGAGGCGGACGGCGTCAGTGTCTTCTATCGAGAGGCCGGGCCGTCAGATGCGCCGGTCGTGCTCTTGCTTCATGGTTTTCCCACGTCATCTTTTCAATTCCGTGAGTTGATCCCGCGACTCGCGGATCAGTACCGGGTGATTGCGCCCGATCTTCCTGGCTTTGGCTTCACGGAAGTTTCCGCGAAGCGCGATTATAAGTATACGTTTGACGCGCTGGCGCAGACGATCGTGGCCTTCACCGATGCACTCCAACTCAAGCGTTACGCGCTGTACGTGTTCGACTATGGCGCGCCTACAGGCTTTCGCGTGGCCATGATGCACCCGGAACGCGTGACGGCTATTATTTCGCAGAATGGAAATGCTTACGAAGAGGGTCTGGGAGACGCGTGGGCCCCTATTCGACGTTACTGGAGCGACCCTTCGGTTGAAAATCGCGAGGCCATTCGCAAGGGGTTAAACCTTGAGGGTATGCGCCGGGAATACGCTTCCGGCATTCCTAATCCGGACGTCATCGCGCCTGAGGGCTTTACGCTCGATGCAGCGCTGCTGGCGCGCCCCGGGAACGTGGATATTCAATTGGATCTGTTCCTCGACTACGCGAACAATGTAAAACTCTATCCAAAATTCCAAGAGTATTTCAGGAAATGGAAGCCTCCGTTGTTCGCGATCTGGGGCAGATTCGATCCCTACTTCATTCCCGCGGGCGCCGAAGCTTTTCGCCGCGATATCCCTGGTGCGACGGTTCAATTTCTAGACACAGGTCACTTCGCGCTGGAAACGCACGTCGAGGAGATTGCTGTGGCGATGAAGAAATTTCTGGAAAGTGCCAATACTCGCTAGTCCACTCTGACGCGTAAGGGAAACAACTACACTGCGGCGCCTTTTCAGGACGCCAGCTTCGTGGGCTTCTTCGCGGCGATGCTTTGGGCTACGGCCCATGCTGCGGACGCGATGGCCCACGAGATAAAAAATGCTGTCCACGGCAGCCGGGTCTTGGGGGCGGCCACAATCGCGGGTATCCAAACCAGAATGGTGAATACGCCGATCATGGCGGCTTCGGCAAAAGCAGCTATGCGCGGAAAGATGGAGAACAGTACGCCGAGGCCGGCAGCGATGTGTCCCGCGCCCGTCAGGTACGCCCAGCCCGTGCGATAAGGCAGCCACGCCGGTACCAGGTCCATGGTGGCTTGCACATACACGATGTGTGAGAGTCCGATCGGGATAAGCCAAACCGCAAAAAACATCTGCGCGATGCGTATGCTTCGGTCGCTGGTCAACCCTCGCAACGGCGACCCCTCGGGCAGCTCAGCCAGGTTGGCGAACAAAACCCAGCCTCCGGCAAAAAGGACAGCCAGTTCGCCAAAGCCGAGCCAGACAGCTTCCATTTTCGGCGCTACGAATATGGCCGGCAATTTGAGCGCGAGCCACACGATGAGATACGGAAACAGGATGCGGGCCGACCATGTCGCGGCAGCTCTCACCAGCAATCCCACGCCACCCAGCAGCATGAGGACGCCCGAAGCGTAGGCCAGAGCCGCGCGCCCCGGCACCCATTCGGGGACCGGCTGCCACACCATGGCAAAATCGCCGTAGATCAGGGCGAGGATACCGAGTCCGATCATCCCGATGGCAAATGCCGTCAATGCAGGCTGCTGGCTTCGTGTCATAGGCGTTAAAGCTATTGAAGAGGATGAGCGGGTGTCAACCAATCGTCGTCGATTTTCATGGGTTAGTGACCGGGTGCCCCGTGTCTCGCCGTTTTTGCGAGACGCGGGAGCCTACCACTCGGATGTTCACCCATCACAGACGCCTATCCCCGGCATAGCTACTCTTAGCGCATGCCTCAAACTCTGCATCGGTTCTATGGAGCCAATGATTTGCATTTCGTTACGTTCAGCTGTTATCAACGTCGTCCATTGCTCGACAGCGAAGTCCGCCGTGATTTGGTGCTGGATATTCTTGAGCGGGTGCGTCGCCGGTATCGTCTCGTAGTCTTAGCGTACGTCGTCATGCCGGAGCACGTTCATTTGCTATTGACTGAACCACAACGGGGGACGATTTCTACCGTCATCCAAGCATTGAAGCTTGGGTTCTTTCGTTCCTTGTACGGTTCAGGGGACAACCTGAATCCCGGGTCTCGCAAAAGCGGCGAGACCCGGAGCACCCGATCTGTTCCTCGGAGGTTTTGGGAGGGGCGGTTCTATGACTTCAATGTTCGGACGGAGCGTAAGCGGGTGGAGAAGCTTCGCTACATTCATCGCAATCCGGTGAAGCGAGGACTGGTAGACTCACCGGAAAAATGGAAATGGAGCAGCTTTCGTTGGTACATGTCTGGCGAGGTGGGGCCGGTGCGGATCAGCGATACTGAGATTTTAGTGATGAGAGTCAGGCCGCCTGCGGCGTGATCGAGCAGGTTCTATTCTCATTCTCATCGAGTGTGGGTGCCCCGTGTCTCGCCGCTTTTGCGAGACGCGGGAGTAACGGGAGTGTCGTTCTAAGGCTGTTGATCTGAGGTGAGGGTCTCATTCCCAAGTCTTACAAACGCAGTGCAAGGGCACGTCCGGATGCGGTTTGATGGGTCGGTGGTGGATTCCCAGGTCTCGCAAATGCGGCGAGACCTGGGGCACCCGGTTACCGCCCATCAACTTGATGTATTGTGGACTCATGTGGACAGACTTGATTAAATGTCTCGAGGAATCCACCGTTGTAAGCCCTCGTATCGAAGAAGCAATCACCCTTAAGAACAAGAAGCTGCCGACTCATATCTATAAGTATCGCTCCGATACTGCTGAGGCTCGTGAGAATTTGCGATCCGACACCATCTGGATGGCATCACCAGAGACCTACAACGATCCGTATGACAGTTGGCTTATGTTTCCTTGCGGGACGCTTCTAACCCTCCTTGAGTCCAATCTTGTAGATAAGTTGGTAGAGGCGACAAAGCTTGCGGGGATTATTTCTCAGCAACAAATCGCTGATGCGAAGAAAAGCCCAGAACCGCTAAAGGCTGTTGTAGAGCACGTCCAGCGGGTGAAAACTCCCGAGGCCTTTCAATACTGGGATGAGAAGGCGAGATCGTATTCTAACCAGTTGCTTGGCTACGCTCAGAATACCGTTTCGCAGCTCACGGGATTTCGAAAAAAGGAAAAGGTTTGCTGCTTTAGCGCGAACAATGACTCGTTGTTGATGTGGAGCCATTACGCCGACCAACACAAAGGTTTCTGCATTGAATATAGGATAGAGACTCTAAACTCCGACCACTTTTTCCGGAAGAATTTGTATCCGGTGCTGTATTCAGATGAGTTTTACGATCTGCGATTTTTCATTGAAGGGCTTACTTCCTACGCGGCTGGTTCACATCAGCAATTCAGGCCGATGATTCCCCTATTGGCCATGCTGCATAAGTTTAAGGGATGGGCATATGAGAAAGAGTGGCGGTTGATACAGGAAACCGACAATATAGTCCCCGATCGCCCTCAGACCACGCCTACTCCTTCGAAGATTTTTCTAGGCGCCAGGTTCGATCTGTCTAAGGGCAAAGAGTTACTGGAAATCTGTCAACACAAAGAAATTCCAACTTTCCAAATGCGCATGGCAGAAGACAGATTCAATATCTCTCCGCAAGCGCTAGTTTGATAAGAAGTCGATTTCTTACCAACTGGTCTGTGCGTCGGATCGATTTGCAGCAGGGTGCCCCGTGTCTCGCAGTTTTTGCGAGACGCGGGAGCCTGTCACTGTCCTACTCGTCCATCACAGAGGCTTCTTGTGTAATTGCGCCGCTTCGTAGCCTTCCCGCACAACAATCAACGCTGGCGAGATTTTCGGTGATGACACCGGCCGGTTATACCTGGATGGGTCAGTGGTGGATTCCCAGGTCTCGCAAATGCGGCGAGACCTGGGGCACCCGGTTTTTCAGTACCGAACGGGTTTGTTGTCTACCAGCCCCTCGTTTGCAGCATGTGCGCTTCATCCAGCGCAGCAACGGCCAATCCCTTCATCGCCCCGGTCAAATCCTCGCTGACTTCAAGTAATACTTTAGGGTCGTTGAAGTGGGTGGCGGCTTTGACGATGGCGCGGGCGCGCTTGGCGGCTTCGGCGGGGTCGGCGAAGGTGGTGGAATCTTTCATGAAGATGCCGCTGCCGACGAAGACGGCTTCGGCGCCGAGTTGCATGACCAGGGCGGCGTCGGCGGGGGTGGCGATGCCTCCGGCGGAGAAATTCGGGACGGGCAGCTTCCCTGCTTTGGCGACCATCTTGATCAGTTCATACGGCGCGCCGTGTTCTTTGGCTTTGGCGTAGAGTTCTTCTTCGCCGAGGACGGTGAGAATTTTCATCTCCTGCACGATCTGGCGGATGTGCTTGACGGCGTGGACCACGTCTCCGGTGCCGGCTTCGCCTTTGGTGCGGATCATGGCTGCGCCTTCGGCGATGCGGCGCAGGGCTTCTCCCAGATTGCGAGCGCCGCAGACGAATGGGACTTTGTAGGCGTGCTTATCGACGTGATGGGCTTCGTCGGCGGGAGTGAGGACCTCGGATTCGTCGATGTAGTCCACGCCCAGCTCTTGAAGTATTTGGGCTTCCGCAAAATGCCCGATGCGGCACTTGGCCATGACCGGGATGGACACGACGGCCATAATCTCGCGGATCTTTTTCGGCGAGGCCATGCGGGCGACGCCGCCTTCGGCGCGGATTTGCGCAGGCACGCGCTCGAGCGCCATGACGGCCACGGCTCCGGCCTTTTCGGCGATTTCCGCCTGTTCGGCGTTGGTGACGTCCATGATGACGCCGCCTTTGAGCATTTCGGCGAGGCCGGTCTTGAGGCGGAGGCTGGTGGAGCTGCCGTTGTTTTGGGACATGGTGGGCTCTTTTCTGGATCGTGAAGAATGGGCGCGATACGCCCCTGGAACGTATGTCTATTTTACAACGTCCGAGGCATTTTTGTTTACCACGGAGACGCAGAGCACGGAGAAGAAAAATCAAAACTTGTTACTTTCTGACGTATTTGGCGAACATTTTCTCGGGATCGATGGCGATGAATGTCCCCTGGCTGCGGGCCAGGACTTCGTTCTTCTCATTGAGAATTTCAGCCATATTGATGTGCTGGCGTCCCTGGACGCTGACTTCTCTGCCTTCGACACGCAGCGGTTTGTGCAGGGGGACGGGCTTGAGGTATTCGACAGTCATCTCTTTGGTCAAGGCGACCACGTCGCGGAGTTTGTTGACCTTGCCCATGGCGTCGTCGAGGATGGTGGCGATAATGCCGCCGTGGCAGTGGCCGGGAGGGCCGGTATAGCGCTTGCTCAGGCGGAAACGGCTGATAAAATGTCTGCTCTCTTCGTCATAGACAAACTTCAGGCGCATGCCCTGGGGATTGTCTTTGCCGCAGGCAAAGCAGTAGTTTTTGCGTAGGCGATCGTAGCGGGTATGGTGGCCGCGGCCCGAGGCTTTCATTTTTCGCCATTCCGTGTTCCTCGGCTAAACGTTATCATTAACGGTCGTATAAATCTTAAGACCGGAATCCCGGTATAGGAGCAAGCGAGTGAAATTACCGAAGGCATTTTCTAGCAGGAAAGCCGTGCTGGTGTTGCTGGTCGTGTGCGGTTCGCTCACTCTGTTATCAGCCCAGGCCGACTCAAAGAGTTCCCCCGGAGAAGACACCTACAAATCGCATTGCGTGGTTTGCCACGGTGTGGATGGTATGGGAAAGACCACGCTCGGTTTGCAGCTCAAAGCGTCCGACCTGCACAGCAAAGAGGTCCAAAGCTTGACCGACGCCCAATTGAAGCAGGTAATTTCTGAGGGTAAGAACAACATGCCTCCGTTCAGCGATCAACTGACAGGAGCGGAGATCGACGATCTGGTCAAGTACATACGAACGTTTGCGAAAGAGAAAGAGAAAAAGTAGCCGGACCGGGATATCTGAAATCCGAATCCGCTCCCTGACAATCCGTCCTGATTTATAATAGAGAGTTCGCGACGCCTTCTTTAGGCCGCCAGATGGCCTGGCAACGCAGAAACTCTTAACTGATGTCCACGGAAACCATCGTTGTTCGCGGGGCGCGGGTTCATAACCTCAAGAACATTGACTTTGAAATTCCGCACAACTCGCTGACGGTAGTCACGGGTGTATCGGGATCGGGCAAGTCTTCGCTCGCTTTCGACACCATCTACGCCGAGGGCCAGCGCCGTTACGTCGAATCGCTTTCTGCTTATGCCCGCCAATTCCTGGAGCGGATTGAAAAGCCTGACGTCGATTTGATCGACGGAATCGCTCCGGCAGTGGCCATCCGGCAAAAGAACACTACACGCAATCCGCGATCCACAGTGGGGACGGCTACAGAAATTTACGACTACCTGCGATTGCTCTTTGCCCGCGTAGGCCGAACTTATTGTTTACGCTGCGGCGCGGAAGTAAAGAAGGACACAGTCGATGAGGTTGCCGAAGCCGTGCTTGCGCTTGGCGAAGGCACACGGCTGAATGTGCTCTTCCCTCTGCAGGGCCAGAGCACACGTCCCGCTGAGCCTGAAAAGAAGAAAGGTCGTGCCGGCAAGAAGAAAGCGATTCAGGCGCCTGATCCGCAATCCGATCTGCTCAAAGCGCGTTTGCTGGATCTGCGCACACGCGGTTTCAATCGGCTTTATCAGAATGGTCAGATTTTTGAGTTTTCCACGCCGGAATCTTTGCTGGATGTGAATTTTTCCGAGCCGGTTTTCCTGCTGGTGGATCGCCTGGTGGTTTCTGCCGACGGACGAGCTCGCATTGTGGACGCCGTGGAGAGCAGCTATCGCGAAGCCGGCGAAGTAACTTTCGAAACTGCGTCACGCGAGGGTGAACCTGCCAAACGACTCCGCTTCTCGCAGCGGTTCGAGTGCAAGCACTGTGATCTTCGTTACGAGGAACCAGAGCCGCGCCTGTTCTCGTTCAATAATCCTTATGGCGCATGCCCAAAATGCCAGGGATTCGGAAACACCATAGATTTCGATCTGAATCTAGTGATTCCCGATCACTCAAAAACCCTGAACGACGGCGCAATTGAGCCCTGGACGAAGCCAAAGTACAAGCCCCTGTTTACCGAACTGAAACGCTTTGCCCGCCAGGCAAAGATTCCGCTCGACGTGCCCTGGGCGGAACTCGAGCCCGAGCAGCAGCGAATGATTATCGAGGGCACGAACGAGTTCGACGGTGTGCGCGGCTTCTTTAATCATCTGGAGCGAAAGAAGTACAAGCTGCATGTGCGGGTATTTTTGAGCCGTTATCGTGGATATTCTCTTTGCTCCGCCTGCAACGGGTACCGGCTGCGAGTGGAGGCCCGGCAAGTCAAGATCAAAGACAAGAACATCTGTGACGTTTCGAGTATGACGGTCGAGGAAGCTCTGAAGTTCTTCGGTGGGCTGCAATTGACCGAGCAAGAAGCCGGCATCGCCGAAAAACTCTTACAGGAAATTCAGGAGCGACTTCGTTTCTTAAACGATGTGGGATTGGAATACCTCACCTTGGATCGACTGTCGTCCACTCTCTCCGGTGGTGAAGCACAGCGCATCCAGTTAGCGACATCGTTGGGATCACGTCTGGTTGGAACTTTGTATGTGCTGGATGAGCCTTCGATCGGACTGCATCCTCGAGATACGCATCGGTTGATCAAAATTCTGCATGACTTGCGCGATCTGGGAAATACCATCCTGGTGGTCGAACATGACTCCGATGTGATGGGAGCATCCGATACGATCCTCGACCTGGGGCCGGGAGCGGGAGAAAACGGAGGAAACGTGATCGCTGCTGGAACCTATGAGCAAATCCAAAAAATGCCAGGTTCTTTGACTGGGCGATATCTTTCCCACGAATTACGCATTCAGTTGCCCACCGCTCGCCGGAAGCCTGGTGCGCAGCAAATCAAGATTTCCGGAGCTCGGGCCCACAATCTCAAAAATGTGGATCTCACCGTACCGTTGGGCATGATGGTGGCGATTACAGGCGTTTCGGGGTCGGGAAAATCGACCCTGCTGCATGATGTGTTGTATCAGGCACTGACGGCGGCCAAGAGACAGACCAACGGAATGCCTCCGCCTCCCAATGCCGCATGGGCACAGTTGGAGGGCGACGAGTTCATTGATGAAGTGGTGCTGGTCGATCAATCTCCGGTGGGCCGTACACCGCGTTCCAATCCGGTGACATACATCAAGGCGTTCGACGGAATCCGCGAACTGTTTGCTTCCCTTCCCGAATCCCACAAACGAGGATTCACCGCAGGACATTTCTCTTTCAATATCCCAGGAGGACGGTGCGAAACCTGCCAGGGAGATGGCACGGTCACCGTCGAAATGCAGTTTCTTGCCGACGTAGAGTTGATCTGCGAAGAGTGCAAAGGTGCGCGCTACAAGCCGCAGGTGCTCGAGATCCGCTATCGCGAGCAAGAATATCCACGAGGTGTTGGCTCTTACAGTCAAAGGGGCGCTGGGGTTTTTCGCTGGAGTCCCGAAAATAGTGGAAAAATTGCGTGTACTCGAAGAAGTGGGACTTGGGTATTTGCGGTTGGGACAGTCGGCCACCACACTTTCCGGGGGCGAAGCGCAGCGTATGAAGTTGGCCTCCCACCTTCAACCAGCGGCACGCGAAATTGGGCGTCCCGTGAACGGCGACCTTCCTCGCCGAAAACGGCGTATTTTGTACATTCTGGACGAACCCACGACGGGGCTTCACTTTGATGATGTCAGCAAACTACTTTCGGTGTTTCGCCGTCTAATTGATGCAGGGGGCTCGATTTTGGTCATCGAGCACAATCTTGAAGTAATCAAGACGGCGGACTGGGTCATTGACCTCGGGCCGGAAGGTGGCCAGCGAGGCGGTTACATCGTCGGCGCAGGGCCGCCGGAAGCAATTGCCAAGCTGCCAAATTCCCATACGGGAAAATTTCTGGCGCGTATCCTGAATGGAAACGGGGCATCGCGTTCCAATGGGCGGAAGTAGAAAAACACTCGCGATCCAAAGGGCTGACCTTTTTTTCACGACTGCGGCAGTCTTGCTGTGTGTAGTGTTTTCCGGTTTGTCTCAGGCCCAGAACACCGGCAAAACTATTCGTCATCATAAGGTGACCGAGCAAGATCCGGATTTTCCTCCAGAACTTACCCAGGCTGAGGCATCCATCGAAAAGAAAGATTACGCAGCCGCGGAGCCGCTGCTACAGAAAGTGGTCAGCGCCAACCCCAATAATTATCAAGCCTGGTTCGACCTGGGATTTGTTTATCACGCGATGGAAAAGACTGATGACTCGATTGCCGCCTATCGCAAGTCGGTGGCCGCGAAGGCTGATGTTTTTGAGTCGAACCTGAATCTAGGTCTGTCTTTGGCCACAACTCGTCAGCCGGATGCCGAGGTCTACCTCCGAGCTGCGACCAAGTTGAAGCCAACTGCGCACGTGGATGAGGGTAAGTTTCGGGCCTGGTTATCGTTGGCCCACGTGATTGAAGCCAGTAAGCCAGACGAAGCGATTGAGGCCTATCATCAGGCGGCATTGTTGCAACCTAAGGATATCGAGCCTCATCTCTCGGCTGGGCCTCTGCTCGAAAAGCAGAATCGTTTTGCAGATGCGGAACAAGAATACAAACAGGTGCTGATCCTCGATCCAAAATCCAGTGATGCAATGACTGGTCTGGTCAATCTTTACATGCGTGGCCAGCGCTTTCCGGAGGCCGCAAAGTTTTTGCGCGAACTGCTTGCCTTGCACCCGGATGACGCATCCGCGCACATGCAACTGGGCCGGATGCTGGCCGCCGCAGGAAAAAATGACGACGCGATTGCGGAGCTGCAATCCGGATTAAAACTCGCGCCAGGGGATGCAGGCCTACAGAGGGATTTGGCGGATCTCTATGCCACAACCGGAAAATACGATCAGGCGCAAGTCATGTATCGATTCCTGCTGGCGGCGAATCCCGATGATGCGGACCTGCACGAAGGGCTGGGCAAGGCATTTATAAAGCAGCACAAGTTTCCCGAAGCCGAGAAAGAATTTCTCGCTGCCGTGAAACTGAAATCTGATTTTGGCGCCGCTTACGGTGACCTGGCGGTAGCCGCCGAAGAAAACAAAGACTATGAACTGGCGATCCGGGCAGCGGATGCGCGGGCCAAATTCCTGCCGGAAATCCCTATGAGTTTTTTTCTCCGGGCCAGCGCCTACGATCATTTACGTGATTACAAAAATGCGGCGGCGAATTATCATCGTTTTCTCGAGATGGCCGGCGGGAAATTTCCTGATCAGGAGTGGCAGGCCCGTCATCGTCTGATTGCGATCGAACCGCAGAAGAAGTGAAGGGCTATGCGCTTTAGAGTCATCATTCTCAGCCTGCTCCTGATTGCGTCGGAGGGAGTGCGTGCCGAGCAAGATCAGGCACTTAAGGAGTTGGTGGCCCGGGCCGCGTCCGCTCGCATCGAGGATCAGCCGGCTCTTTATACGGATGCAGCACAGCATGCGCTCAAAGACGCTGACCAGTGGTACATCTCCGGCGATCTGGATGACGCTCATAGTGCCGTGAAGGATCTGCTGACCTACTCAGACAAGGCCCGCGACGCCTCCACCCACTCCGGCAAGAAACTCAAAGATACAGAGATTGCTATGCGCAAAATGGCGGAAAAGCTGCGCGATATGAAGCGAGCAGTGAGCTTTGAAGAGCAGGGCCCCCTGCAAGCCGCCGCCGATCACCTGGAAAGTTTGCGCACTGAGTTGCTGGCGCACATGTTTGGCAAGGCAAAAAAATGATGAGCCGCTTCATTAAGTTCGTGTGCTTGGCATTGGTTTTTCCAGTGTGCTCTTCGTCATGGGCTGATCGACGGCGCGATCCGCTGACTCAGCTGGAAATCAATCAGCTCCGGGACACTGCCCAGGATCCCGATCTACGACTCAAGCTTTATATTAAGTTTGCTCGTGCTCGTCTCGAGGCCATCGAACAGGTCCGATCCGACCCCAAGGCGACCGACCGAGCACAACAGACACATGACCACTTGCAGGAGTTCTTGGATGTCTATGACGAACTGAATGACAACGTCGATACTTTTGCCGACCGGAAGTCGGATCTGCGTAAGGCCTTGAAGGCAGTAATCGACGCGGACACAGAATTCCAGGCGAAACTGCGAGCCTTGAAAGATTCCGCAGGAGCAATCCCAGCCGAAACTCAAAAATACGAATTTCTGCTCAACGGTGCCCTCGATACCGTCGATTCCAGCGCCCAGGATCATCGGCAATTGTTGGCCGAACAGGAAGAAGCTGCGAAACACAAGAAGCCGACAAAAGCTGCTCCAGCGGAGGAGCATTGAAGAGCCTCGCCTTCCCCGCCAACTCCATCGTAAGCGATGGGCTGATTCAGATTTTTCAGGAAACTCACCGCGAATTGCGCCCTGATATTCCCATGCCCGGACTTTCGGTTCGATTCTTCGCCTACGCCAACATCAGCAACACCATTCGCCTGCGCCAGGGGAAGCTTTTTGTCCGTCTTTCGGACTTGCTGGAAGGTGCTCCCGAACCGGTGTTGCGGGCCATCGCCCACATCCTGCTGGCGAAAATGTACCGTAAACCGATTGAGCCGGGACATGCCACTCGCTACCGCCGTTATGTTTCCAGCCATGATCTCAGGAAACAGGCGCACTTGGTTCGGCAGACCCGGGGTAGAAAACATATAGCGTCCGCGCAGGGACGCGCTTACGATCTGGAAGCAATTTTTGACGACTTAAATGCCAGGTTCTTTCATGGCTTGCTGGCTCGTCCGCTTATGACCTGGAGCCGTGACCGTGCGCGGAACCGACTTGGCCATTACGATCCCGCCCATAATGCCATTGTGGTCAGCCGCATCTTCGATCATCCCCAAGTTCCCCGCTTCGCCGTGGAATATATTGTTTACCACGAAATGCTTCACCTCAAGCATCCGGTTACGCTGAGGGGGAGCCGGCGTTGCGTGCATTCTGCGGGGTTCCAGGCGGAAGAAAAGTTGTTTCCTGATCTGCAAAAAGCCCACCAGTTCTTAAAGCGTCTTTAAGCGGATTCAGATGAGGGTGCTTTCTACGCAATTCGAGGCTAAAGCACTGCCATTGGGCCTTCCGAGCGTTGACGTCGTTATAGCGGAAGACTATCCTAGTAATTGAAATTGAAATTCATTTTCAAAATGGCAGGAGCCTCTTTTTAGATGTTGCAGGCCTTTATTGTCACTTTGCGCGAGGGCGTGGAAGCCGCCCTGATCGTCGGAATCACGCTTGCCTATCTAACTAAAATCGGCAGGCCGGACCTGCGCAAAACCGTCTATGCG
Organism: Terriglobia bacterium; assembly: GCA_963723765.1. Lineage (GTDB taxonomy): Bacteria > Acidobacteriota > Terriglobia > Terriglobales > Acidobacteriaceae > DATBAX01. The sequence continues at coordinate 772,673 of CAVRSD010000003.1, forward strand.
GCCCTGGTCTCGGCTTTTCTGGGAAGCATTGGCGTCGCCGTAATTCTCTCTCGCACCCACTGGAACGAAGACATTTTCGAAGGCTGGATCATGCTGGCCGCTGCTTTCTTCGTCATCAGCATGATTATTTTCATGATGAGGACGGGCCGCAAGCTCAAAGGCCAGATCGAAGGCAAACTAGGAACGCTGGCGGAACAAGGTTCGTCGGTCGGCGTGTTTCTATTTGTCTTCTTGATGGTACTTCGCGAAGGTGCGGAAACCGTACTGATCCTTTCGGCGGTGTCATTAAATTCCAGCGAACTGCTCAGTTTTATCGGAACGCTCTCCGGCGTGATTGTCGCCGTGCTGTTCGGCGTGATGTTCGTCAAAGGCAGTGTGCGGATCAATCTGCAAAAGTTTTTCCGCGTGACCACCGGCATTTTGTTCTTTGTCGCCGCGCAACTGTTGGTCTCGGGTTTGCATGAGCTTTCAGAGAGCGGCGTGCTCTGGTCGTCCAAGCGTGAAATGGCGATCATCGGGCCCATCGTACGCAATGACATGTTCTTCTTCGTGACCATTGTGGCGCTGGCCGCGCTTATGGTGCTGCTGGAGGTTAAACGGCGGGAGCCGGCTTCCCTGCCCGAGTCCCCGGCTGCCCGGCGCAAAGCTTTGTGGAGCACCCGGCGCGAACGCTGGTGGATGGCCTCGGTTTACATCAGTTCGTTTGTTTTCATTTTTCTGGTCACTGCTGAATTCATTTACACCAAGAGCGTAAGTGCTTTGTCGCCGGCAACCGAAGTCACATTCCAGAATGGCCGGGTCAAGATTCCTCTCGCGCAGGTTTCCGATGGCGATCTGCATCGCTTTGCCGCCAACGAAAATGGCACAACCGTACGTTTCTGGCTCTACCAGAAGCCGGATGGGACAGTTGCAACGGTCTTTGATGCCTGCGAGATATGCGGTGGGATTGGCTTCTACAAGGGCACGAACGGAGTGGTTTGCAAGAATTGCGCCGCGCCGGTTAATTCGCAGTCCGTGGGCATGAAGGGCGGATGCAATCCGGTCCCGCTCAACGCCGAAATCGTCTCCAATGAAGTCGTCATCAAGGAGGCGGACGTCGCGGCTGGAGCGCGGATGTTCCAGCAATAATCCATGTTTGTACGCCTGGTTTACGAATCTTTCCGGCGGCAAAAGCGGCGCAAGCTTTTGGCCGGGATCGCGATCGCTTTGGGCGTGGGTGTCGCCACGGCAATGATCGGTGTTGCCACCGACGTTGGCGACAAGATTAGCCTTGAACTACGCAGAAACCACGCGAATATTGTCGTAACTCCACAGGAAGACACACTCGATTTGGAAATCGGTGATGTGAACCTCAAGCCTCCTTCCGACGGCGCTTTTCTTAATGAAGCGGACCTGCCCAAGATCAAAAGTACGTTCTGGCGAAACGCCATACTGGGCTTTGCCCCCATGTTGCCGGTCAACGTTAAGGTGGGTGACGCGAGCGACTCGCCAGAAGTGATCCTGCTGGGCACTTACTTTTCCAAACCCTATAGCTTCGGCAAAGACAATTTTGTAACCGGCGTACGCACCACGAACGGCTCGTGGCGAGTCTCAGGCAACTGGCCGGCCGATGATTCGGAGAATGTTTTGCTTGGCGAACGGCTTGCCGCTAAAATCGGCAAACATCCAGGAGATAGCATCACGATTGGCGGACAGCCTCACCTCGTCTCCGGTATTCTTTCCACCGGTGGCGTCGAGGACGATCAGATCGTGGCTCCGCTCGCCCTGTCCCAGCAAATTCTAGGCAAGCCGGGCGCAGTGCGCCGGGTTTACGTCAGCGCGCTCACCAAGCCGGAAGACGCTTTTGCGCGCCGTGATCCCAAGACTCTGTCCGGCGCGATGTACGATCGCTGGTATTGTTCGCCGTATGCGCAGTCGATCGCATTCCAGTTACAGGAAGTGATTCCCTTCTCGCATGCCGAGCAAATCCGCCAAGTGGAACAGACCGAGGGCACAGTACTCTCGCGCATCAAGGGACTGATGCTTCTGATCACGCTGGCTGCACTGTTTGCTTCCGCTCTCGCGGTTTCAGCAGCCATGGCTACGGCGATCTTCGAGCGACGTCATGAAGTCGGCTTAATGAAAGCTTTGGGCGCCGGCAAGACCGCCGTGGCCGCGATTTTCTTTACGGAAGCCGCACTGCTGGCCTTGATTGGCGGCGCTCTGGGTTTCGTCGGAGGTTCTTTGTTGGCACACCGGATCGGCCGCTCAATCTTCGATTCGCAAATTACAATCCAACCCGTATTGTTCCCAGTGATTCTGGCGATTGCGATTCTGGTGACCTTTGCCGGCAGCGCGGTGGCAATTCGGCGAGCGGTGATGTTTGATCCCGTTTACGCGCTGCGAGGGGAAGCATGAGTTCGCAACCGTTGCACGATTCTGCGAATCGAGTGGCGAACCGGCGATCAATGTCGCCGCACACTTCAATGTTCATGCGCATGTTGCTCCGCGCAGCCATCCTTCGCCGGGGACGGGCCGCTTCCGCTCTGCTAGCCATGACTGTTGCCGCCGCAGTGGCGACAGCCATGCTCAATCTCTACGTGGAAGTGCAGGTAAAGCTGCGCAAGGAATTCCGCAACTACGGCGCCAACGTTGTAATCGTCGCGAAGGATGGTCAGGCGCTTCCTGCCAATGCTTTAGAAACTGTGGACGCAACGCTTGCTGGCCGAGGTATTGCGGTGCCCTTTGCCTATGTCGTGGCGCGCACGTCCGACGGAAAATCAGTCGTAGTTTCCGGAACGGATCTTGATCAGGTGCGCAAGCTGAATGCCTGGTGGTCGGTGAGCCATTGGCCGGACGCCTCGAACGAAGCACTGATCGGTAAGCGAGCGGCGAGCAGTCGCTAGCCCGCAAGGTGGACCTTTTGACTTGAGTTTCCGGGGCCGCGCGATCCACCTGACTCCAGCGGGAACCCTGCAGACGGGCGCCGCTGAGGAAAGCCGCATTTATCTTTCTCTCCACGATTTTGAGAGCTGGACGGGCGTGGTTCCGACCACCATCGAAGTTGCCGCAACGGGTTCGCCGGAAGAGGTCAGCACAATAATCCGGCGAATTGTCCAGGCAGTTCCTGCTGCCGAAGTGCGTCCCGTCCGCCAGATCATGGAGAGCGAAGCCCAGGTGCTTGGGAAGACGCGCTCCACGCTGCTGGCGGCTGCGATTCTCATCATTCTGACCGCATCAGTTTGTGTCCTAGCGACGTTAATGGGCTGGGTCTTCGACCGGCGGCGCGATTTTGCGATCATGAAGGCCTTGGGTGCTTCGGAGCGTCTGATCGGCGGGTTCTTCGCCGGTGAAGCTGCCGCGCTCGGAGCGGTGGGAGCGATAGCTGGGTTCGTGATCGGGATCGGGGTCGCCGCCTGGATCGGTCGGGCGAACTTCAATGCCCCGGTGATGCCACGCTTAGGCATATTCCCCGTGGTCCTGGCCGGCGGTGTGGCGGTGGCTCTCATTGCCGCCGTGGTGCCAATTTCTTTGCTGCGGCGGGTCCAGCCAGCTATGATCTTGAAGGGCGAATAACGTGATCCAGCTGAAAAGCGTCACCCGGGGATACCCCGCGCGAGCGGAGGCCAGTGGCGGAACCATCCGCGCACTGGACAACTTTTCCCTCAGCGTCGCTTCCGGCGAGTGGATCGCAATTATGGGCCCTTCTGGTTCGGGTAAATCCACTCTGGTCAATCTGATTGGCTGTCTCGACCGTCCCACCTCCGGCGAAATCTGGCTCGATGGAGAAAACGTAGCCAGCATTTCCAATGCCGAGTTGAACCGGGTGCGGGCGGAGAAAATTGGCTTCATTTTTCAGCAGTTTCATTTGATCCCCTATCTCACGGCCATCGAAAACATCATGCTGGCGCAATATTTTCACAGCATGACCGATGAGCAGGAAGCCCTGGAAGCCTTGCAGCGCGTGGGATTGAAGGATCGGGCGCATCACCTGCCTTCGCAACTTTCCGGTGGCGAGCAGCAGCGCGTTTGTATTGCTCGCGCTCTGATTAACGATCCCAAGATCGTTCTGGCCGACGAGCCCACGGGAAATCTGGACGCTCTCAACGAAGAGATCGTTCTGCGCCTTCTCCGCGATTTACACCGGCAGGGACGCACCATCGTGATGGTGACGCATGATCCCGTGGTGGCGCGCCTGGCGGACCGCCGCATCGAACTGCATCATGGCAAGATCGCCGCCCAGGAAGTCTTCGCGATGGCGGACGAGGAACAATTCGACGAAGTGCTGGAAGAACTGTGGGCAATGGAAGAGCACGGCGAAATTGCCGAGATCGAACACATGGAAGTCCACGGTGCATTGCCGGTAAGCATCGCGGTAGAAAAGATGGCAGACTTGGGATTTCTCACCACTCGTCCGCATCCGCCCGAACCCCACAATCACAAGGTTTTTGTGAATCCCTGTCACGACGCTCTCAAGCCGACCGGAGTGTCGATCGGCGATGGCAGCATGATTGTCGAATTGACGCCCCGCGGACGGCAGCGCGCCGCAGACATCATTCGCCGCCATCGACTGGCCGAGCGCCTTTTCACTGACAGCCTGGCTTTGGACAGCGAGTCGGAAATTGAGCAACAAGCCTGCAAGTTCGAGCACATTCTTTCGCCGGAAGCCACGGATAAAATCTGCGCTTTCCTCGGACATCCCCGCACCTGCCCGCATGGTGCGCCGATTCCGCCCGGGCCCTGCTGCGGAAGAGCCGCGGAATTCGCTGGTGTGTCCGTATCGAAAACAGACCGGGTAAGCTGACGCATGACCACCCGCAGACCTTGCATCGGTGTGTTCGATTCCGGCTTTGGCGGCCTTACCGTCCTTAAAGCTTTACTTGAGCTTATTCCGGAAGCCGAGTACCTCTACTTCGGCGATACCGCGCGGCTTCCCTATGGATCAAAGTCCGCCGAGACGGTTGCCAAGTATGCCGTTGAGGCCGCGCATTTTCTGGAACAGCACGGTGCTCAATTGCTGGTAATCGCCTGCAACACTGCGACCGCGTTGGCGCTCGATAAAATCACTGCTGCCTCGAACGTGCCGGTTGTGGGGGTTGTCGAGCCTGGGGCTGAAAGTGCCTCGGCTACGAGCAAGAACCGGAAAGTTGCGGTCATTGGCACGGAAGCTACTGTCAGCAGCCACGCTTATTTGAAAGCTTTAGAAGCTCGGGGGATTCAGGCCAGGGAGAAAGCCTGCCCGTTGCTGGTTCCATTGGTCGAGGAAGGATGGGTCGAGCATCCAGTCACGGAGCAAATCGCCAAGATCTATCTCGATGAAGTCTTCGGTGGTGGTTTTCAATCCGCCGATGTTCTTGTCCTGGGATGCACGCATTACCCGCTCATCAAGCAGGTGTTGCGGCGGGTGGCGCCGACCCAGGTGGCGATCATCGACTCTGCCGACTCGACGGCGCAGGTGGTTAAAGATTTGCTGCGACGTTCCCCTTTGCCACCATCGACTGCCGAAGAGCGGCGAAAATCGCCACGACTCAAGTTCTTTGCGACTGATTCCGTGGAGAAGTTTCGCCGGCTCGGAGCAAAGTTTCTGGGCCGTCCCATTGAAGACGTCGAACATGTGGATTTGAAGGAGTAGATTTCCGAGCACATCGAATTCAGGCGCAAGATCCGGATAGCCGCGAACGCATCTACAAATTAATCTGAACTGCATCCATGCATCCCCTCGACAATGTCATCTGGAAGGCACTCACTACGACCGACGCGCATTTTGCCGAATCCTACGGCTCGGCTCGACGATTTCCTCATGAGGTCACCGCTCTCGGAGCCTTTTCGGGGTCTGAATCCGAAGGTTTCAAATCGCTGTTAGGTCTCTTGCCTCCGAATGGCTCAGTGGCGCTCTTTCTTGACGCACCCACCGTGCCGCCTCCAGACCTGGATTTGGAAGTGATTCGCGCCATCCCGCTGGTGCAAATGTTGCACGACGGCGCAAGATTAAGCTTCGCCAGTAGAGGATTACGTCGAATTAGGAGAGAGAGACGTGCCGGAGATGCTGGCCCTGACTGAATTGACCAAGCCCGGTCCCTTCGGCGAACGGACCCGTGAACTGGGCACCTACCTCGGTATTCGCCGTCAAGGCCAGTTGGTGGCCATGGCGGGGGAACGAATGCGCCTTCCTGGTTACACCGAGGTCAGTGCGGTCTGCACCCATCCGGCGTACACCGGACGCGGATACGCCGCAGATTTGATCCGAGCAGTTGTAGGAAAAATACAGGATCGCGGGGAGACTGCGTTTCTTCATGCCGCTGGAGAGAATCAACGCGCCATTGATTTATATGAACGACTGGGATTCGAATTGCGGGCAGTGCTGCACTTGCTGGTGGTTCGTCGTCCGGAGAGCGCTAGTACAGGCGGAAATCAACTTCCACGTTGATTTGCACGGCGACTGGCTTGCCGTCTTTCATAGCGGGCTCAAATTTCCAGTTCTTGACCGCTTCAATGGCTTTCTCATCGAGACCCAACCCCAGAGTGCGCGACACGCGAATATCTCGGGGATGACCATCCGGTCCTACAATCAGCCACAGTACACAAGTGCCCTGATACTTCGCTTTGCGGGCTTCTTCCGAGTATTCCGGGTCCGGCGAAAAAGTTGCCTTGGGAGCGGAAACGCCGCCGCCCACCCTAAACACACCGCCACCCACACCGCCGCCGCGACCATCACCAACGCCCGGGCCAGCGCCGACACCCACGCCACCACCGGAGCCAGAACCAATTCCACCACCTGAGCCCGTCCCGTTCGATGGAGGACCCGAAGGTAAGTGAGACATAGGGTCGCCGATGACTGGCATATTGCTCGCCAACTTGATTTGCGGAGGAACCACCACGGTAGGTTCTACGGCCAGTTTGGGATGTTCATTTCTGACCACCACTGCGGGAGGTGTGATCTGCTGCATCGCCTGCTTCGGGAGCTTCCCTTTAACGGCTTGGAGCTTGTCGCGATCACCGCCGCCACCGCCACCACCGACTTTGGTCTTTGACGGCGGCAATGCCGGAACGTCGTCAGGTCTGATCAGGGTCATCACAGCAACTTGCTTGGGCGTTTCGATCCTGCTCTTCACCCAAAGAGTCCCGCCAATAATCAGAAGCACAATTACGATGTGGACGACGGTAGAACCAAATGCCCCGTCCCTCTTGTAATTGTAGAATCCCCAAATATCCTTGACCGGGATCGGCTTCGACGTCAGAACTAGCGGGGGCAACTTTTTAGGAAAGAAAAAATCGTTAATATTCTGATACAGAGACTTCCACAACGATTCTTCAAACGTGCTCTTCGGCAGTAGAAGATTGAATTCGGGTTGATCAGGAAGACTTGGTTCGAGGTTTTCGCTGTTTCCCATAATTAACCCGAGTTTCTATGTTCTGTGCAAACTCTTCAACTACTTAAGAGTTGATGAGTCCCTTTGCCGCCAAGTTGCATGGGCAGCGCCAGTTAGTCATCAAGTTAGATGCAAATGCGTCGCCAAACACTCTTCTGACTAAAATTGTACACTTTTTCTCTCAATTTACGACATTGCATTTGGGGTTCCTTGCCAGCCAAGACTGCCCGCTTCGCTGGGGTGAATGGACGTTCGTTTCGCCGCTCCCTATAATGAAGTAAATCAATTGTTTGGGAGAAAACAACCGAGTGCCGCTTGATCTGAAATCGACCATCAATTTGCCCAAAACGGACTTTCCCATGAAGGCCAACCTTCCTCAAAATGAGCCCAAAATCCTGGCTCGTTGGGAAGAGATGGGTATCTATGAGCGCATTCGGGATGCGCGCAAGGGCGCGCCGGGCTATGTGCTGCACGACGGGCCTCCTTACGCCAATGGTCCCATACACTTGGGTACGGCCCTCAATAAGTGTCTGAAGGATTTCGTAGTCAAGTCCAAGACCATGGCCGGTTTTGACGCTCCTTACGTCCCAGGCTGGGACTGCCACGGCCTGCCCATCGAAATCAAAGTAGATAAGGAACTGGGCGGTAAGAAGCTCCAAATGCGGCCTACCGATGTGCGTCTGGAATGCCGCAAGTATGCAGAAAAGTATCTCGATTTGCAGCGCGGCCAGTTCAAGCGCATCGGAGTTTTCGGCCGCTGGGACAAGCCCTACTCCACCATGACTCCACAGTACGAGTCGACGGTGCTCGACACGTTTTTTTCATTCTACGAGAAAGGATTCGTTTACAAGGGACTACGGGCGGTCTATTGGTGCATCCACGATAAAACTGCTCTGGCTGAAGCGGAAGTCGAGTACGAAAACAAAACCAGCCCGACAGTCTGGGTGAAGTATTCCCTGCTGGACGACCCGGAGAAAATTGATCCGGCGCTCAAGGGCAAGAAAGTTTCTACCATCATCTGGACCACAACTCCATGGACACTGCCGGCATCGATGGCGGTGGCATTTCATCCGAGCGAAGAGTACGTCGCGATTCCGGACAGCAACCATCCTGACGAGCTTTACATAGTCGCGGAACGCCTTGCCGGCCAGGTGGCGGCGGATGTGAAGGATTCGGTCAGCTTGGATCCGGCAGCCGCATCGGCTCGTTTCCACGGGCGCAAAATGGAACTGCTGCACTTTCAACATCCATTTCTCGATCGCAAGATCCTTGGCGTTCTGGCCGACTACGTAACCATGGATACTGGGACAGGAGTCGTTCACACTGCCCCGTCACATGGTGCGGAAGACTTTGCCACCGGTACGAAATATGGTCTCGACGCCACCAGTAATGTGGACGAGCGCGGCATCCTGCGAAATGGGCTGCCGGAATACGACGGCCTGAGAGTGTGGGAGGCTAATCCGGTCATCATCGAATTGCTCAAGAAACGTGGCGCATTGCTGGCATCGGGGAAACTTGAGCATTCTTATCCATGCTGCTGGCGCTGCCATAATTCCATTATCTTCCGTGCTACCGAGCAGTGGTTCATTGCAATGGATGCGTCAATGGAACACGGTGGAACCTTGCGCAGCCGTACGCTGGAAGACATCCAGAAAGTGAAGTGGGACCCGTCCTGGGGCGAAGAGCGCATGAACAACATGATCTCCGGCCGCCCGGATTGGTGCATCTCGCGGCAGAGGGTATGGGGCGTGCCAATTGCTGTGTTCCTGTGCGACAGCTGCGGCAAGCCGTTGAACGACCCTGCCATCAATCGCAAAGTGACCGAACTGTTTGCGCGAGCAGGTGCGGATGCCTGGTACACGCCGGAAGCAGACACGATTCTTCCCGCGGGAACGAAATGTCAGCATTGTCCGTGCACTACGTTCAAAAAAGAGATGGACATCTTCGATGTCTGGCTGGAGTCAGGTGCAAGCTACCTGGCGTTACGCGCCGGGGAGCCTAGTTATCCCTGGCCTGCGAGTCTGTATCTCGAGGGCGCCGACCAGTTCCGAGGATGGTTTCAATCTGCGTTGTTGTGCGCCATGGGAAAGCAGGGCACCCCGCCATACGCTGGTGTCGTCACTCCGGGATGGACGCTCGATGAAAAGGGCCAGGCTATGTCCAAGTCCCGGGGGAACGATGTCGATCCCGTGGATATCGCCAAACGCTTCGGTGGCGAAGTGGTGCGCATATGGGTTGCGTCGGTCGACTTTCGTGAAGACATGGTGGGATCGGAAGAATTGATGCAGCGGGTTGCGGAAAATTATCGCAAGATTCGTAACATTATTCAGAACATGCTGGGAAACTTGTACGATTTCGAGTCCGCAACGCGATGCGCTGCCATTTGAGAAATTGGAAGAGATTGATCAGTACATGCTGCGCGAAACCTGCGCCCTGGCAGCCGATGTAACGCGCTGGTATGAAGAATTTGCCTTCCACAAGATTTATCAGCGGATCAATCATTTCTGCGTAGTGGAACTGAGCGCTTTTTATTTCGACATATTGAAGGACCGGCTTTACACCTATGCCCCGAATTCACCCGGACGCCGGGCAGCGCAAACCGCGCTCTGGCGGATTGGCGAGGCGTTGGTTCGCTTGCTGGCCCCTATCCTTAGCTTCACTTGTGAAGAAGTTTGGGGATATCTGCCGGCGAGTTCAGCCCGCGGAGAGAGCGTGCATTTGGAGAAAGTTTCCTACTGCGGCGGACATTCTTGGCGACAGCAAAACTCCGGCCGAAGATGCCGCGTACAACGAGAAGATTGGAAAACACTACGGGCCGTCCGCGAGCAGGTGTTGAAAGTCCTTGGAGGATCTCGCGCGCAAAGAAGCTCATTGGCAAATCGATCGAAGCGCAGGTGACTATCGCTGCCGATCCGGACGAGTATTACGGTGTTGAAACGGCACAAAGCTCAACTTCGTTATTTTTTTATCGTGTCCTCGCCGTTGCTAGTAACGAATGCCGCTGGCAATACGAACGGAGGCTCTCGCGTATGCAAGTAAGCTGATGCCGACGGACAGAAGTGTGAGCGCTGCTGGAATTATTCAACCCACGTTGGAGAAGACCCATCCTACCCAACCGTATGCGAACGCTGTAGCGCGGCACTGAAGGAAATCGAGGCGGGGAACCAGTAGCGTAATCCAACGATTAGTTTCGAATGACCAGTCCTCAACCCATGCGAAAGTATCACTTTTTTATTGCGCTTATTATTGTGCTCCTCGATCGGGCAACCAAGATGCTTGTGGCCAAAGACATTGTGCTGCACAACAGCATCCAGATTATTCCCCGTTTTTTCTACCTGACGCACCTGGAGAATCGCGGCGCCGCATTTGGCTTATTTGCCGATTCGCATTCGCAATGGAAAGCCAGCTTGCTGGTTGTGTTCTCGATTGTGGCACTGGTTATTGTCTCCGCCATGTTGTGGCGCAGCCGTCACTCGATGGCAACCACTGGAATTGGCCTGGCAATGATCATGGGCGGCGCGATCGGCAATCTGTGGGACCGGTTGTTCAGCGGAAAGGTTGTCGATTTCCTGTTGTTCTACCTCGGCTCCTACGAGTGGCCGGCATTCAATGTGGCGGACAGCGCCATCGTAATTGGCGCAGGATTGTTATTAGTGGAAATTCTTTTTGCGAAATCTCCAGCACCACAGCAATCTGCCTAGGAATCTAAGGTGCCCCGTACAACTGCCGGTAGACGTTCGCATTACGCAGAATGGCTTGCACATATTCCCGCGTCTCGGTAAAAGGGATGGACTCGACAAACTCCGCCGGATCGCGATATTTCCCAATGCTCCGCCAGTCATCCACACGGTTGGTGCCGGCGTTGTAGGCAGCCAGGGCATATTCGAATGCACCGTATTGATCGACCATGCCGCGGAAATAATGTGTTCCTAATTGCAGATTCACTGCCGGTGTAAACAGCTGATTAGTGGAGAAACGCTTCAGCTTCTCTTGTTTGGCGACACCCTTGCCCACCTTAGGTAGAAGTTGCATCAAGCCCACCGCATTTTTATTCGACAAAGCGTTGGGATTGAATTCAGACTCTTGCCGGATCAAGGAAGCCACCAGATATGGGTCAAGATTGTTGTTCACAGAAAACTTCTTGAGATCAGGCCAATAAGGTTTGGGGAATAAAGCCTCCCAGTAGGAACGGGGTAAGCTGGCGAAATTCAGAGCGAAATAATCCGGAACAGAACGCTTCATGACTTCGATGGCAATGTCGTAACGGCCCACGTCTTCATACATGCGGGCGATTTCGGGCGGCGCCCAGTTTTCTTTGTCCTCGGCGGCGGACGCCTTCAATTCGCTGGCGGCCAGATCCAACAGCGCGCCATTCTCGAGAAGATGTGCCTTCTGCACCCGGAGATCGTCCGCCGGAAGCGCGTCCGCAGCAATGCCGGCCCCAGTGGCAATGGCAGGGATTCGATCCAGTACGGCAACGTGCGGTGGGTCGGTATCGAGTGTGAGCTTGGCCAGACGCTGCTCAGCCAAAACACCGTAGTAGTAGTTGCGGAATCTGGAAGCGAGCTTCTGATAGTAAGCGCCCGCCATCCCCGGATCGTTGTCTTCCTCAGCCAGCCGGGCTCGCCAGTACAGTGCCGCCGGAGTCTCGGCAAATGCGGGATATAACGCAATCTGCTGTTCAAATCCAGCTGCTGCATCAGCATTCCTGCCCATGCGTAAAGTCAGCCAGGACGCCTTCCAATGGGCATACGAAGCGTGGCTTCCGCTGGGAAAACGCTGTTGCAACTCCCGGAAGGAATCGATGGCGTGCTCGTAGTCCCGTCGCAGAAGATAGATATTCCCTGCCTCGAGCAACGCCTGTTCCAGCCAGGGACTTGTGGGTGCGGCCTGGCGGAGTTGATCCACCGTCTTTAGAAAACTGTCATCATCGTTCGCGCCACGAGCAATTTCCCCAAGGGCAAGCATGCGCTCCGCGTTGATCTCGGGCGTTGGATTGGCAATCGACGCCAACACCTGTTTGGCTTCTCTGGTTCGATCGGCGCGGCGCAGGGCATCTGCCATGGCAATCTGGATGGGAGGCCGATCGCTGGCGCCTACTTCATTCAGGATGGTTCGATACTCATCCGCGGCATCGCCGTAGCGCTTGCCTTTGAGCAACAGGGCAGCACGGATTTGCCGCTCCCCGGTTGCAGGTGTTGTGACCGCTGACGCGGGAAGTCGCTTCAGTTCGGCATCTGCCGCGTTCGCCTCCGTGCTGAGCGGCATGGTGAAATAAAGATTGCGAAATATGGTGGCGGCCTTCGCACTTTGCCCAACCGCGGCGTAAGCACGACCGAGGGCAAGTTCGAGATCGGAGCGAGTTGGGAGGCGGTCTTTTTCCAGAATCGCGATCGCTTCAGGTGCTCGTGCGGCTCCCAACAACGCATTGGCGTAAATCACGTGCGCATCGCGAATAAGAAACGAGTCGGGATAGGCCGCTTCGAAATTGGCGAGCGTCGCGATAGCGTCGGTGGTTCGTCCTGTCTGTAGATAGGCGCTTCCCAGATAGTAGTTGACGTAGTCCCCTAAGTCGCCCGCCAGCGGTTTGGCGCGATTCAGCGGATCGATAGCTTTGGCGTAATCGTGATCGATGACATGCGAGTAGCCCACCACCAACCACGCCAGTGCGCCCGCATCTTCTTTGGCATGGCGTCGCGCGTAGGCTTCCACTCCGGTGTAGGCCGCGGGAGTGCGGTCCTGGAGCAATTGTCGCGCCATCGGCTTCAGCGTGGCCGATGCCACAAATGCCTGGCGCATCCGCTTCAGCCGTGGAGAATTGTGGTTTCTTTTCTTCCTGACGGCTGTTGCTGGAGCTTTCTTTTTGGTTTTCGACTGGCTCGGCGTGGACTTCTTTGTGGTTCCAGATGTTTTAGGGGATGGCTGGGCGGGTGTGGCCGGAGTCGCAGGCGACTGAGCGTACGCGCGATTAGTCAGCGCAGTAAAACCACCGCTCAGGACTGCGAACAACAACACGAAAATTAAGAAAAATTGCCGGAGATATGAGACCACGTGATTCAATTATCGTTACTTTAAGGTCGAGGCGCAATTAACGGCGGAAGTTCGGGCCCATGAGGGAAATGTCATCCTCGGCCAGGCTGCGGAGCAGTTCGTGGGTAAGATAATCGCCGCTGGCCGCTGCCGTATTGCCGTACCGTTTCTGATAGGTCATCCGACTTTTATCGATGTCTTCCTTCAAGCGATCGTATAAGTCCCGGTTCTTCCGTCCTTCGGTCACTTTGACCTGATTGTAGAGTTTGATTTCGTCGAGGAGCAGACGGGCGAAGCGTTGGGCTTTGCGATGGACTTCGGCATCCTCTGGCGAGGCTTGCGGCGGTTCAGGCGCGCGCGCTTCGTGCTTGGCTGGTAGTGGTGCGGATTCAACGTCAGCCGTAGCCGCCGCTGCCATCGCTTGTTCCACCACTGGTGGAGGTGCAACCGGAGCATGCGTGGGAGCATGGGATGCGAATGGATCCGAGAAAGATGACACGCTCTGCACTGAAGATGGAGCTTCAGATTTTTCGCCGACCGAACCTTCCGGCGTACCCTCTTTTTGTGCCTGCTTACGCAGCGAAGCGACTTCGAGCCATGCACTCGTCGCGGTGACCAGCAGTTCCAGGGCGGCCGCATCCATGCTTGCACCTGCGTGGGTGCCTGCATCGGTATAAACCAGCGCAGCCAGTTTGTCCTTCAGCAGCAGTGGAAGCAGTAAGACTTGATCGTCGGCGGGCGCGCCGAATCGCGATACAAACTGTGAATCGAGTTCGCGAGAGTTTCCCAGCGAAGCCTTTCGCGTTTGCATCACATCGGCGGCCAGGCCTGAACTTACGTCCAGCAAAAAATCTTTGATGTCATCGCTATTGCTGAATGCGCGTCCCTGCCATCCTGTAGCAGTGCCCGCCTTAATCACAAAAAGTGCGGCCCGTCCGCAGTAAAGGACTGTACTGTCCAGGAGTGCACGGAGGATTTCTTTTTGTGAGGTGCCTGCATGAATTGAGGAGATTGCTTTCAGCAGGTGAGCCGGACTTGCCCCGGTAGCGCTATTCGAGCCACCCTTACCTGACTGTGCTTTTTCCAGCGCAGGTTGCAATTCTTGCAGCACTCGTTGAACCAGCTCGTCCTTCAACTGAGGAATATGGCTGTCCAGCACCTGAGACACTGTTTTGGCAACGATTTGTTCGATCCGGGCTTTCTCTGGCATGATTCCCTAAGCTGGTTTGCTGTGCAGGAGTTCGCTTACTGCGGCCTTCCCTGCTAACTATTGATTATAGGGCTACTTCGAGCTGGTTATGGCCTGTTTGCATGTGTCCTTGGTCGTAAGCCAAAGGTACTTTCGCAAATCCAGGCCAAGACGATCAGCAACGATCCACTCAATCCCGAATTTAACGCAAACCAAGAGGTGATTGATACGTCAAAACAGTTCGCACGAGGGCTGGTTACCAAGTAGAATAACAGCTTCGTCTCCGGCTCGCGCAGCCTGAAAATTGTTGCATCGAAGGACACATGAGCACCATCCAACCAAATGTAAGTGAGCCAGTCAGTGACGAGCTCGCGCTGGTACAGGCGGCGAAGGGCGGCGATGTCGGGGCGTTTGAGCAGTTAGTCAAACGTTACGATCGCAACGTTTTTAGGATCGCGCAGCACATCACGCAAAACCGCGAAGACGCGGAAGACGTGGTGCAGGATGCGTTCCTGAAGGCGTATCGGAACCTGCAACAGTTTCAGGGGCAGTCGAAGTTTTACACCTGGCTGGTGCGGATTGCGGTCAATGAAGCGCTGATGAAGTTGCGTCGGCGTAAGCCCGAACGCACGGTTTCGCTGGACGAGGAAATCAAGACCGAGGAAGATTCGGTACCGCGAGAAGTCGCGGATTGGAGTCCGAACCCGGAACAACAATATAGCCAGGCGGAATTGCGAGAGATACTGAGCAAGACGATTCAAGGCTTGCCGGCGAGTTTTAGAACGGTTTTTGTTTTGCGGGACGTGGAAGGGTTATCCACGGAAGAAACTGCTGAAGCGCTTGAACTAAGCATTCCGGCGGTAAAGTCGAGGCTGCTTCGCGCCCGGCTGCAATTACGGGAACGGCTGAGCCGTTTCTTTCAAAAACGGGGAGATGGCGGGAATGGCAAACCGATACTTGAGAGTGGAGATGGCGACCAGTGAAATGCTCTGAGTTTTTGCAGGAGCTGACCAATTATTTGGACGGCGTCATCGATGACCGCACCAAGGCGGAGCTGGAGAACCATCTGTCGTGGTGCCACAACTGCTACGTCGTCTGCGATACAACCAAGAAAACCATTGAGATCTACCGTGATTCCCAGCTTTACGAGCTTCCTGAAGACCTCCGCAGCCGTCTCCGATCCGCCATCGTTTCCAAGTGCCAGGGACACAAGAAAGCCGATCCAGAGAGCGTCTAACCTGCTTTTCTCCAATCGCTTGGACTAATTTTTCCACAATGCATTTCCATTCTGGGAATCTCGTCCGGGCTTGGCTGCGTAACTCTAGTCGAACCCTTTTCGCCAGAGTTGAATCTAAATATTAAGCAAAGTACAGGTTCTGCGAAGTTCTCAGGTAAGGGCCAGTTAGAGCCCGTTGTGGGAGGTTTTTATATGATGGCAAAATTATTCGACGCCTTTTTCGGCTGCTGGCACAGCCATTACAGTTTTCCTATGACAATTCGCAAGAAGAATTTGCACAGCAATGCGGCTGCCTCGCTTACTGGCACGTATGTGGTGTGCCTGGATTGCGGCAAGGAATTGCCTTACGATTGGGCCGAAATGAAAATCATGAATCCGTCGGCACAAGACCACGGATCGATGGTGGGATCTTTGGCTACGAAACACGCTGCGTAGTTTTACGCTAACCGTAATAAGGGAAACCGCGCCCTCCCCGTTGTCATTTTGAGCGAAGCGAGAAATCTTGCTTTCCCCTTGCCGCTGGCAAACAGCGGATTCCTCGTCGCTGCGCTTCTCGGAATGACAAAATTTTGTAAATAGAAAAAGCCGCGACTTGGAGTCGCGGCTTTTCGTTTCTGAGAATTGAGAGCTAGGTCTAATTGCTGTCGTCTCTCCGCTTGAGAGTTGGACGTCCATCATCGGTGCTGGTGCCATCCGTGCCGCTCTTGTCAGCGGTGGAGGTGCGTCGCAGGCTGGGCTTTTTTCCATCCTTGTCGTCAATGATCTTGTGCTTATTTTCGATGGCCGCCAAACGAGCTTTCACGTCGTCAAATTCCGAGGTGGTCACCATGTATTCCGCTTTAGCGGGAAGAATCGTGGCAATTTCTTCCTGCGACTTCTGAATCCGGTCAGGGGTCTGCGGATGGGTGGCAAAAGCTTTGGACAGGGTTCCCGGCTTTTTCTTTTCCAGAGCTTGCACTTTCTCGAAGAATGCTACAAAGGCTTGCGGGTCATATCCGGCTTTGTACATGTACTGCAGACCGAGATAGTCAGCCTCCGCCTCAAATCCACGAGAGAACTTCAAGAACGTCAGAGGCAACGCCAGTCCTGCGGCTTCATAGCCAGCGTAGCCAATAGGCCCGCCAATAAAGATCAGGGGAATCGACGCTAAATTCATCAGGTTTCCGCGGGTATTTTCGCGGGCGGCGTGGCAGGCGGCAACGTGGGCGATTTCATGCGCCATCACGCCGGCTAGTTCCGCTTCTTCATCCGCTGCCAGGATCAATCCGGAGTTTACGTAAAAGAAGCCACCGGGCAGGGCGAACGCATTGATGTCATCCGCGTCAATTACCTTGATGGTAAAGGGTACCTGGGAGTCAGAGTTACGCACCAGATTCTGCCCCAACCGGTTCACATACTCCGTGATCACCGGATCGTTCACCATCTTGGACTGTGATTCGACCTGCATGGAATACGACTTCCCCATGGCGATCTGTTTTTCAATGCTGTACCAGTTGCCCATGCCACGTTCGCAACCAACATTGCGATTGCCAATGGCGTCAACATCGGCCCGCCCGCCGTCATGATCCACCTTACTGGGGTCGGCAGCCTGCACAGGTTGCTTTGCTGCAGGAGCCTTAGTCGAAGTATCGGGAGCGGACGCTTTGCTATCGGAAGGAAAAGTGTCAGGAGTACTGGGCGGGGTCGGAGAACTCTGTCCGCCAGACGCGGTGCTATTCGGAGCGGTGGTTCCGGGTGCTTGTGTACTGCCTGGGGTTGAAGTGCCTTGAGCCTGGGCCAGCGTTGCATAACCCAATGTCAGCAACGCCGAAATCAGAGCCATTCGCTGAAACTTCATAAAATCACCCATTTCCGGCCAGATCGGGCTTACATTGGCCATTATACGCCCGTCCAAGCGCACCTTTACCACATCTCTTAATAGATTGGACGCACAAAGGACACGGATGGTTATCTGGGCGAATAATGACGAAAACACTGTCAAAAGGAGACTTCGGGGAATTTCCAATCCGGGGCAATCTTCTTCGCGAACTTAGAAGCTTTTCTTAGCGATCTTTGCGGTAAATATGCTTGACCGCAAAGATCGCCAAGGATTCGCAAAGAGAACTTCTAGTCGTAGTACTCCAAGCCCAAGTGAGTAATCAGTTCCTCGCCCTTCAAGTGCCGCAACGTATTCTTGAGCTTCATCAATTGAATGAACAAATCATGTTCCGGATAGAGTCCGGGCGGGGTGATGGGGGACTTGAAATAGAAACTCAACCACTCCTGAATGCCAAGACCGCGCAATTCCGCGCTGCGTTGCGCTAAATCCATGAACAGGATCAAGTCGAGAACCAACGGGGCAGCGAGAATGGAGTCGCGGCAGAGGAAAGTCCACTTTGATCTGCATGGGATATCCCAGCCAGCCGAAGATGTCGATGTTGTCCCAACCCTCTTTGTTGTCACCACGAGGCGGATAATAGTTAATGCGTACCTTGTGGGTGAAGTTGCCATAAAGTTCAGGATAAAGATCGGGCTGTAGAATGTGCTCCAGCACCGAAAGCTTCGATTCCTCCTTGGTCTTGAACGAACCTGGATCTTCCAGCACTTCCCCGTCGCGATTGCCGAGAATGTTGGTCGAGAACCAGCCGTTCAATCCCAGCAGGCGCGCCTTGAATCCGGGAGCGAGGATGGTCTTCATCAGAGTTTGCCCGGTCTTGAAGTCCTTGCCGCAGATGGGGGCATTGTTCTGGCGGGAAAGTTCGAGCAGGGCTGGAATGTCATTGGTCAAGTTTGGGGCGCCGTTGGCAAAAGGCACGCCTTCTTTGAGCGAGGCGTAGGCGTAAATCATTGAAGGCGCGATGGTCGAGTCGTTCTTCAATAGCCCTTTTTCGAAAGCTTTTACGCTTTGATGAACCGCGTTCGGCTCCAGATAACTTTCGGTCGAACCGCACCAGATGGTGACCAGGCGACTGGCTTTTGAGGTTTTCTTAAACTGGCGAATGTCATCAATGACCTGCTCGGCAAGATCCATTTTGTTCTTGCCCTTCTTGACGTTAGGGCCGTCGAGCAACTTGACGTAGTTGCGGTCGAACACAGCCTTCATGGGCTTGATGGACTTGAGCAGCGGCTTTACTTTATCGAGCAGATCACGCTCGAGCACGCCGGCTTTGGTGGCGGCGGTGTGCATGTCATCTTCGAAGATGTCCCAGCCGGTGAAAACCAGGTCGTCGAGCCCGGCCAGCGGCATGAATTCCTTGATCTTGGGGGACCGGGCATCGGTACGTTTACCCAGGCGGATAGTGCCCATTTGCGTGAGCGAGCCGATGGGCTTGGCAAATCCCTTGCGTACGGCTTCCACGCCTGCCACGAAAGTAGTGGCCACCGCGCCCATGCCCGGGAATCATGACGCCTAATTTGCCTTTGGCCGGTTGGATCTCGCCGCCATGAGATGGTTTAACTTCCACGCGGGATTGCTTTTGCTTTTTCTTTTTCGCCATGTGTGGCAACGTCCTCGATGATGGCTCTGACTAACGAGAGCTTGGAATGTAGGGCAAACCCGTTATGTTCTCGTATGGGGAATGATTTTGCAACTAACCGGGGCTGAATGAGCAGGATGGGAAATTCAACGGCGAGTTCTTTCATTCGCTGGCATCGGCATGCATCGACTGGAAAAATACAAATGCTATGGCGAGACTCGCATCCGGTTTTGCCAGTGCGTCCAGGCGAACCAAATGATTCCGGCGATAAGTACGGTGAGAATCACAGCGTCAAACTTATGAAAATATTTGCCGAGCTGGCGCCAGTTCTCGCCCAGCTTCATGCCAAAGTAGGCCAGCCCCAGACACCAGGGCCAGGATCCCAGAAAAGTGTAGATATGAAATCGAGCCGCGGGGCATGCGGGCAATGCCGGCAGGGAGTGCAATGAAAGTGCGAATCACGGGCAGCAGGCGTCCGATAAATACTGCAAGGTATCCCCAGCGGGCAAAGAAACGGTCGGCCCAATCGAGTTCTCGGGGACTGAATAAAATCCAGCGTCCGTATTTTTCGACGAGGGGACGGCCACCGTAGCAGCCGATTTCATAGGCAACCAGCGATCCAATATTGCAGCCAATCGCCCCGGCCGTGGCCACCCATAGCAACTTCATGGTGCCATCAAAAACCAAGTAGCCGGCAAACGGCATGATCAATTCAGAAGGAAGCGGGATGCAGGCCGATTCAATGGCCATAAGGAAAACGATGCCGCCGTAGCCGCCGGCCGCGATGACCGACTTGATGAACAGAAAGAGAATGCCGAGGATTTTTTCAGTCATGCAATTCCGCGAAGGACTGCGAAAATCTTAGAACGAACCTTCCTGAGTGAAGGTGAATCCGGGCAGCGTGGCGCCCTCGGGGCTCTTAGCCACCTTCACGCGCACTGTGGGAGCATCCGGGGCCGTCACTTCGGCGGGACGCAGCACTGCAAATTGCGAAAACACCTCGCTGTAAACCTTGGTGACGAGGTAATCCTGACTGTCCCCGTCATTGCGCCAGACTTGCCCGAGTTGGATGGATTTCACTGCCACGCATTTTCCTCGATTAGTAGAAGCACTTTCAGACTACCGGGGTGCGCAGGGTGCGTCAATTGCGGGCTCTGGTTCGTGGGATTACGAAAGGCTCGGAAGAAGTGCCGGATCGCCTCTGCTACTATTTGGCGTATGCCCCGCGGTACGACTCCCCGACAACCCGCCAAGTCTGCTAGACAAGAAGGGGCTCGCCGAGTTTCGCCTGGCGGTCAAAAGAAGGCTCGCGTAGAAGCGCTGCTCCGGGACCCTCCCAAAAAGAAAACGAAAGCAAAGAAATCAGGTGCGAAAAAGGGCTATAACCCGATCGCTCCTGACCGTGTACGCGAAATTCTCGCGAGGCTCAATCAGCGTTATCCTGATGTGACCTGCGCTCTCACTCATAAGAGTGCATGGGAGTTGCTGGTGGCAACCATCCTCTCGGCGCAATCCACCGACGTAGGCGTCAACAAAGTTACGCCGGTGATTTTCAAGAAATACCCCACAGTCCAGGATTTCGCAGCGTTAACGCCGGAACAACTCGAACCCGATCTCCGCACTACTGGTTTCTTCCGCAACAAAGCCAAATCGCTCGTGGGTGCCGCGAAGATATTGATCAGCGATTTTGGGGGACAGGTTCCCGATGAGATGGAAAAGCTGCTGACTATCCCGGGAGTGGCCCGCAAGACAGCTAACGTCGTGCTTGGGACTTGGTTTCATAAGAATGAAGGCGTGGTGGTGGACACCCATGTCCATCGCATTTCGCGGCGCTTGGAACTGACCCGGCAGGATGATCCCAAGAAGATCGAACGAGACTTAATGCAGGTGATCCCGCGCGAAAAATGGACGCTATTCTCACATCAGATTATTTGGCACGGCCGAACTCTTTGTATGGCGCGAGGACCGAAGTGCGCCGACTGTCCAATTGAGAATATCTGTCATGCCGCCGATAAGACTTGGAGCACCGTGGAAATCCACGCCGACGCCAAAGCGATCAAATAGCTGCCCCTTCCCTGTTTACGTTGGTACTTTCAAGAGTAGATAGCTACCCACAAGGGCAAAGATAAAATCTGGCGACCAGGCGGCCAGAATCGGCGGCAACCGGCTGAGATTGCCCATGTCCTCAAAGAGACGGGACACGATGACGTACACCGTGGCAATACCAACGGCGACGGCAATTCCTGTGACTGCCCCACGTTTCCCCGCCGACAGGGCAAACGGAATCGCCAACAAGGCCATGATCAATGTCACGATGGGGACAGCGAACTTCTCATACAACTGCACTTTAAGCCGCACTACATCAAATCCGCTCTGCTCCAAATCGTGAATGTAGCGTCGCAATTCTTCGTAATTCATTTCGGAAGATAGCTTCACCTCTTTTTTGAAATAATTCGGAGGTTCACTGATGTTCGCGAATGTCGATACATCGAAGGTGCGGTAACTCTCGATGGCAGGGCCACGCAACTCGCGTTCCCAACCCTGGGTGCAAACCCAGCGTCCCAAGCTTTCTTCCCAGTGAGCGCGCTCTGCGTAAACCCGTCGCTTCAGCTCAAAAGTCGCCGGATCAAATTGGAAGGCCGCAAGACTATCGAATTGATTCCGGTCGGGATCGAATAGCTGGTAGTAGTAAATCGTGGAGTGCTGCCCGAAGATCCACCGGCGATCGGGATTTAGATAGGTCTGCGCTGGTTTGCCCTTGATGAGGTTGCGAAGCGCGTCCTGCCGCTTGTTGGCATGCGGCAAATAGAATTGATCGAAGAAAAACAGCCCGGTTGCCAGCACAGCGGAAGCCAGCAAAATGGGCATGATGATCCGATAGATGCTCATGCCAGTCGCCTTGATGGCGGTGATTTCGTTGGTGCGCTGCAGCAATCCCAAAGTAATGAGCACCGCCAGAAGAATGCTATAGGGGATCATGCTGTCGAGAAAATACGGTATGACGTTGAATAAATATTCCACCACAATCAAGGGAGAGATCTGGTTACGGAGAATATCGTTCAGCAATTCGAACACGGTAAATACCAGGAGCAGCATGAGAAACGCGGAGAGTACCAAGGCAAGGTTGACGCAAAAATCCCGCAGAACGTAATCGTCCAGAATCATGGGGAAGCGGGCGCTGAATACTCGTCGCCGGGAAACCGCCCGCTGGAATGCATCTTCGCTGCGGCCAAAGTTGGGCAGAATGTCTTTGCCCGCTTTCCAGCCTTTGGTGAAGGGATGCCAGAGAAATCGCAGTGAGCCCACCTCGAAGGGCCGGCGCTCGGCCCGCCACAATAGAAAAGCTCCACCTAAAAAGAAGAAAATATCCGCCAGCCATACCCCTAGCCCGGCAGAAACTTTTCCCTGACGCGCCAGCGAAACACCCAGCAGGGAGACAAAGTAGTAGGCAAATACCAGTACGATGGTAAGAACAAAGCCCGTGGACTTACCTCCTTTTTTCGAGGAAAGCCCCAGCGGTATTCCCACCAGGGCCAGGACCAGGCATGCGGTTGGCAACGCGAAGCGGCGATGAAATTCAATGTAATACCAGCGGGCGATTCCCGGATTCCTTTTGGTGCGGGCCTGCCAAAGTAATTCTTGGGTGGTCAGTTCCCCCAGCGGCGCCGGTTCCTGCTCCTTAGCGGTATCGGCCTGAGGGACGGCAATCGGCATGTCGGTCTGCTGAAAAGTCGAGATTTGATAGTGATCGACTGCTGCCGGATCGGTCTCGTGCGTCTCTCCATTGGTCAGGTGCAGATGAAGCGTGTCGGGACCTTCGCTGACCAGGATACCTTGCTGGGCCAGGGTAATTTTTGGCTGCGCGGGATCACTGATATCGGCTATGAAAACTCCTTTCCAGATATCCGCGCCTTTCGCAGTTTTCACATCCTGAACGTAAAGCACGAGCTTGGGGAATCCCTCGTAGAAAACTCGGGGTTGAACTTCGAAAGAAACCTGCGATCCCTTGAGGTGGTCCTGCAATCGTCCCAAGGCTGCCTGGGATGCAGGGGCAACGTATAGTCCATTGATCAATGCCAATGCCCAGGCGCCGACAACAAAGATGGAAATGATTCGGAGGAAAGTCCACACGCCGATGCCGCTGGCACGCATGGCGGTAATCTCGCTGTCCGCAGCCAGTCGGCTGAGTCCGATCAGGATTCCCACCAGTACGCCCATGGGAATGGTGTAAGTGAGTGCAGCGGGAATAGTGAAAAGGAAGATTTCAGCGACGCTGGACAGCGGCGCGCTATTACGAACCACGAGTTCGAGGATGTGCCCCAGATCCCGGGTAAAAAGGACGAAAGTAAACACCGCAACCCCGATCAAGGCATGCGATGTGACTTCCTTCAGAATATAGCGGGTAAGAATCCGCATCGGCTTCGCTTAGCTGGAGTCTAGCACGGCGGATGCATGTACCGTGGTTGTCAGTGTGATCTCTGGCACAGAAATCAGGCATTCTCGTTTGTTATAATCCGCGCACGAATCCCCTGGCAATGACCGAGGCGTCCACACCGTTGATGCGGCAGTATGCCGCCATCAAGAAAGAGCATCCCACTGCCCTGCTGTTTTTTCGTTTGGGGGATTTCTACGAGCTTTTCTTCGATGATGCGATCCTGGCCGCGAAGGAACTACAAATCACTCTGACTTCCCGTAATAAAGAAAAAGGGCTCGCCGTGCCCATGTGCGGCGTTCCTTATCACGCTGCGGAAGGCTACATTGCCAAGCTTATTCGCAAGGGATACAAAGTCGCCATCTGCGAGCAAATGGAAGACGCCAGCCTCGCTAAGAAATTGGTCAGGCGCGAGGTAACTCGCGTGGTGACGCCGGGCACGGCGGCAGATTCCACACTCAGTTCCGAGGAAAACAATTTTCTTGCCGCCGTGGCAAGCAATGGTGATCGGGTTGGCTTTGCGGCTTTGGATCTCTCCACTGGTGAGTTTCGCGCTACGGAATTTCAAGGTGGGGACGCTGGCCGACGAGTGCAGGAAGAGCTGCAGCAGTTGCGGCCCAAGGAAGTTTTGTACGGATCGTCCGCGCCGCTGTTTGAGACGGGAAAACGTGAGGTCGGACCAATGCCGCGTCCTGAACCATCGGGAGGCAATCCCAATTTTGCCGAAACCCCGCTTGATGATTGGATCTTCGCGCCCGACCATGCCATTCCTCTGCTCGAAAATCACTTCGGGGTGTTATCGCTGGAAGGATTTGGCCTGGCGGGCAAGCCAGCGGCTGCGGCTGCGGCGGGGGCCATTCTCTATTACGTACGATCCACGCAGCGCGGAACGCTGGAGCACGTGGATCGCATTGGCTTCTACGAGCGTCAGGACTGTCTGGTGCTCGACGCAGTTACGGTACGTAATTTGGAATTGATCGAGCCGTTGTTTTCAGGAAATGATGCCGGCATCACGTTGTTTCGCTCTATTGACGCCACGGTTACGCCTATGGGCAAGCGGCTATTGCGTTCGTGGATGCTGCGGCCATCGATTGAAGCAGCCGGAGATCCATGCGCGCTTGGATGCTGTCGAAGCGCAGGTGAAAAAGACGGTTTCCCGCGAAGAACTCCGGCGATCGCTGGATGGCATACTCGATTTGGAACGGCTGCTTAGCCGGGTCACGCTTGAAACCGCCAATCCCCGAGACGTTCTTGCGCTGGCGGTTTCGTTAGCCAAAATTCCTGCCGTGCGTATGGCTCTCGGGCATTTTGAAACCGAGCGGGCAAAGAAACTGCATGGTTCGGTTGACGAACTGGGTGATCTGCGGCAACGAATTGACCAGACGATTGTTTCGGAGCCACCCATTTCGTTGAGCGACGGTGGCGTGATCCAAGCTGGGTTGGATAAAGAATTGGATGAACTCCGCGACCTGAGCCGCAATAGTAAGCAATTTCTGGCTCAGATCGAGCAGCGCGAACGACAGCGGACGGGCATCGGTTCGCTGAAAGTGAAGTTCAACTCGATTTTCGGCTACTACCTTGAGGTCTCGAAGCCGAACGTCCATCTGGTGCCTACGGATTACGAACGTAAACAAACCCTGGTTAACGCGGAGCGCTACACCACTCCGGAATTGAAAGAGTACGAATCGAAGATTCTGGACGCACAAGAAAAAATCGTTGAGATTGAGAGACGGCTGTTCGCTGAATTACGTTCTGCCATTGCGGGCGAGGCGAAGCGTATTCGCCAAACGGCGCTGGCTTTGGCCGAAGTGGATGTGCTGGCGTCATTGGCACACATTGCCGCGCTTCGCAATTATTGCAGGCCGACATTCGATGACTCGTCGGACCTTGAAATTGTCGCAGGACGACATGCCGTCATTGAACAGCAAGACAACCAACAAGTGGCAAGTGCCGGAGACCGCTTTGTCCCCAATGATTTGTATTTGAATTCGACGACGCACACCGTGTTGGTCCTGACCGGCCCCAACATGGGCGGAAAATCCACATATTTGCGGCAAACGGCACTGACCGTAATCCTGGCACAGATGGGATCGTTTGTGCCCGCTCGTTCGGCGCGTCTGGGCATTGTGGACCGCGTGTTCACCCGCATCGGGGCCAGCGATAACCTGGCTCGCGGACGCTCCACCTTTATGGTGGAAATGAGCGAAACGGCAGCGATTTTGCATACGGCGACGCCGCGATCGTTGATCCTTCTCGACGAAGTGGGTCGTGGCACATCGACCTATGATGGATTAGCAATTGCCTGGGCTGCTGTGGAATACATCCATGCCCGCACGCGGGCGAAAACATTGTTTGCCACTCACTACTTCGAACTCACTGAACTTGCGGAACAACTTTCAGGGGTTAAGAACTATCATGTTTCCGTTAAGGAGACGGGTGGCGGAATTGTGTTTCTTCGGAAAGTCGAACCAGGCGCGGCAGATCGTAGTTATGGAATTGAGGTGGCCAAACTGGCTGGTTTGCCCAATGAAGTCATCGAGCGCGCTCGGGAAGTATTGGCTGAACACGAGAGCGCGGAGCGTCAGGTGACCGGACATCTCTCCCCAGGCGCGAACCCGCCCCCAACCCAGTTGACAATTTTCACACCACTCTCGCAGCCGGTTTTGGAGAAGCTGCGTGAAGTGGATTTGAACCGTATGTCCCCGCTGGAAGCGCTGAATCTGCTGGCTGAGTTGAAAAAACAGATCAACTCATGACGCCCAAAACAAAAGCTAATATTCGCGAGCAAATCGGCCAGCTTCTAATCATTGGCTTCAACGGCGTCAAAATGTCCGCGCGGATTAGTTCCCTGCTGACGCAAGTTCAACCTGCGGGCGTCATTCTCTTTGCACGCAATATCACCAGCGCTGAGCAGACCTACAAGCTGCTCAAAGATTGCCAAGCTTGCGTTTCTGTTCCGATGTTTACCTGCGTGGATATGGAAGGCGGCACAGTTGATCGCCTGCGTAATATTTTCGGGCGATCTCCTTCTGCGGCGGATGTGTTTGCTTCCGGCGATCGCAAGCTTTTTCGCAAACATGGCAAAGTAATTGGCGAGTCCTGCCGGGCGCTTGGCTTCAACACAGATTTCGCACCCGTGGTTGATCTGGCATTCCCGGCCTCGCGCACTGTAATGAGTTCGCGGGCGGTTTCAGCCGATCCCAAACAAGCTGTGCTCTATGCTCGTGAATTTCTGGCCGGATTGCGCTCCGCCAGCATATTGGGCTCGGCCAAGCACTTCCCTGGGTTGGGTGAAGCCAACCTGGATACGCATCAGGAACTCCCCAACGTGGACAAGTCATGGAAGAAACTTTGGGACGGAAGACATCTATCCCTATCGCGCCATGAAGCGCGAGTTGCCTATGGTCCTGATTGGACACGCCAGCTATCCCCGCGTTACCCCTGCCGGTTTGCCAGCTTCTCTGTCGAAAAAATGGATCACCGATGTTCTGCGGCGCAAGATCGGCTACTGCGGTTTGATCGTCTCGGACGATCTGGAAATGGGTGGTGTGCTCAAAGCCGCTCCGATTGAACAGGCCGCGATCCAGCATATTCGGGCCGGTGGCGACCTGTGCTTGATTTGCCATGTTGAGGAATACATCACGCGTTCCTATGAAGCTCTGATTCAGGCAGCGGAACAAGACCGCAAATTTGCCCGGCGAGTAACTGAATCAGCAGCACGAGTCATGGCCTTCAAAAAGAAATCCGCTGAGATCAAGAGACGAACGCCATCGCCAAATCCGGCGAAACTCGTAAAGCTGTCGCGACAATTGTTGGAATTCAACGAGCAAGTACGATTAGAGAGTATCGACCGGCAGAAAGCGAAACAGGCATACGAATGATTGTCGCAGGGGTAATGAGTGGGACATCAGCGGATGGTATCAATGTTGCCCTGGTACGAATTTCTCCTCCGCACAGAGGAAAGATAGGCCCGCAACTAAAACTTCTTGGCCATGCAGAATTTCGTTACCCGCCCAAAGTTCGCAGCGCTGTGCTGGCGGCGATGAATTCAACCCGCGCCGGTGTTGCCGATCTGGCACGCTTGAATTTCTTGCTCGCCGAGCTTTATGCCGAGGCGGTTCTGGCGACACAGCGTCAATTTCATGTCAAAGTCGAGCTTATTGGATGCCATGGGCAGACCCTCTACCATCAGGGGGAACCAGCGCAATTTCTTGGCCGCAAGATCGCAGCTACATGGCAAACCGGTGACGGCTCGACTATCGCCGAACGCACTGGGATACCGGTGGTCTCCGATTTTCGTCCTGCTGACATGGCTGCCGATGGCAAAGGTGCGCCGCTGGTTCCCTTTCTGGACTATCTTGTTTATCGTGATCACGCGAGTCGGACGCATTATCCAGAACATTGGGGGAATTGGAAATCTCACTGCGATTCCTGCCGCAGCTCCGCTCGATAAGATAGTGGCCTTCGACACTGGTCCTGGCAACATGGTGATGGACGCTGTCACTGATCGTCTCTTCGGCAAACCGTATGATCGGGACGGGCTAATCGCGGCGTCAGGTTCTGTACGTAAAAATGTTCTCAAAGAAATTCTGCGCGCTCCATTCTTCCAGCGTAAACCACCGAAGACTGCCGGCCGGGAAGAATTCGGACGGGAGTTTATTCAAGACTTTATTCGGCGCTGCGGAAAAGCTAATAAACACGACGTGGTGGCTACGGCAACCGCGTTGACAGCGCATTCGATTCGCAATGCAATTACGCGATTTGTGACCCAGAAACAAGATCTTTATCGCGACTTCATCGTTTCCGGCGGCGGAACTCAAAATCCGACGCTTATGGCCATGCTGGTAAATGAATTAAAGCCTCTCGGACTGAGACTTCGTTTTTCGGACGAATTCGGCATCCCTTCCGAGGCTAAAGAAGCGGTGGCGTTTGCCTTGCTCGCCTATCAGACCTGGAATCGCCAGCCATCAAATATTATTTCAGCCACTGGCGCCAAGCGACTTGCAATTCTGGGCAAGATTTCCTATGTCTGAGAATGTTTGCAAAAGCAACGCACAGCGCGGGGCGGCCGGGCCTCCGTGGAGTGTGTTGCTGCATTTATTCATTTTGCTTATGGTGATTGGCTTTTTGGTTTCGTGTTCCGCCAAGGCTGATCCTGCCACGCTGGTGATGATTATCGAGAGCAGCCCCACTAATCTCGATCCCCGCGTGGGACTCGACGGGCAATCGGAACGTATCGATGAACTTCTGTTCGATGCACTCCTTACTCGTGATGAGCATTTCAATGTGCAGCCGGGCCTGGCGGAAAGCTGGGAAATACCCAATCCCTTGACCTACGTTTTTCATTTGCACCCCGGCGTAAAATTCCACAACGGAAACCCGCTCACTTCGCGTGATGTGAAGTGGACGTTCGATTCACTGCTTCAGGGGAAGATTCGCAGCGCCAAGTCCGGCGCTTATAAGCTCGTCGATCATCTCGACACTCCGGACGATTCCACAATTGTGTTTCACCTGAAGGAACCGGATGCTCCCCTGCTGTGGAATCTTTCCGAAGGGGCGATTGGGATTGTTCCGCTTGGCAGTGGGAATGAGATGACGAGCCATCCCATAGGTTCGGGCCCCTTTCGTTTTGTGAGCGCCCAACAGGACAAAGACGTAGTGATCGAACGCAACGACGACTACTGGGGAGCAAAACCTCACTTGCAGCGAGTTCGGTTTATGGTTGTGCCGGACTCGACGACGCGTGCATTGGAATTGCGCAAAGGTAGTGCCGACATTGCGATCTCGGCTTTGACTGCCGATACGGTACTTACCTTGGAACACGAGTCCCATCTGGATGTTTTACGTGGACCGGGCACGATCGCTGCCTACCTGGCATTCAACCTGCGGGATCCGATCCTTAAAGATGTGCGCGTGCGGCAGGCCATCGCTTATGCCATCGACCGGACACCGATGATTCATTACCTGATGCGTGACTTCGCGCGGCCGGCTTACAGCCTATTGCCCGCCGGAAGTTGGGCCTACAACGGTGACGTGCCGCACTATGACTTTAATCCGGGGCGGGCCCGGCAGTTGCTCGATCAGGCTGGATATACCGCGGTGAAGGGCGTCCGTTTTCATCTGGAGATGAAGACCTCTACGGAAGAGAGCACGCGGCTCATTGCTGCCGTGCTGCAACAACAATTGCGCGATGTGGGGATCGCATTGGACATTCGCACCTTCGAATTCGCGACTTTTCTGGCCGATGTGACCCGCGGCGCTTATCAGGTCCATTCTTTGCGCTGGATCGGCGGAAATGAAGACCCTGATATTTTTGAGAATGTGTTCCATTCTTCCCGGTTTACCCCGCTCGGGGCGAATCGCACTTTCTACCGCAACCCGCGCATAGACGCTTTAATTGACCAGGCGCGGCGAGATCCTGACCAGAACACGCGCAAAATGCTCTATGCGGAAATTCAAAGGATTCTTGCGGATGATTTGCCCTACGTAAATCTGTGGTATTTAGACAACGTGCTGGTGCATGCCAAACGCGTGCGCAACCTTACGCTGAATCCATCCGGAAATTATGATTTCCTCAAGACTGCAGACCTGGTCCAATAGGTGTTCATTTCTGCGTGGTACCATCAAAACTGAATGCGAATTCTTTTCATTGGGGACATTTTCGGTAAACCGGGACGTACCATCGTCAAAGATCGCTTGCCCGGGCTGGTCAAGGACCGCGCCATCGACCTGGTCATCGCCAATGGAGAGAACTCGGCTGCTGGTTTCGGCATTACTCCGCCGCTGGCGGAAGAACTCTTCGAACTCGGCATTGATGTCATCACCACCGGCAACCACGTGTGGGACAAGCGCGAAATCATTGAATACTTCGAATCGGCGGACGGAAATCCGCACAGTCCAGCGCGACGGCTCCTAAGGCCCGCAAATTACGCTTCCGGGCTTCCCGGATGGGGCGTTTATGAAGGCAAGAAGAAAGATGTTCCGTACGCCGTTATCAATCTGCAGGGACGTGTATTCATGGTCGCGAATGATGATCCCTTTCGGGTTGTCGACGGATTATTGAAGGACATCAAGGCTAAAGTCATTTTTGTTGACATTCACGCTGAGGCAACGTCAGAGAAAGTTTCCATGGGATGGTATCTCGATGGCCGCGTCAGCGTAGTTGTCGGCACCCACACCCATATTCCCACGGCGGATGAGCGTGTACTCCCCGGAGGAACTGCCCACATCACTGACGTGGGCATGACCGGCCCTTACGACAGCGTCATTGGAGTCAAGAAGGAATTGGTCATCGCGCGATTCTTGAACAATATGCCGGCCCGCTTCGAGGCTGCCAGTGGTGACGTAAGGCTCTGTGGGGTGGTGGTAGATTGTGATGAAACGACAGGACACGCGCGCAGCATTGAACGCGTGATGGTGAAATAGCGATGGGTCAACCCGTAGTTCACTTTGAAATCGGCTGCCGCGACAAAGTAAAGACCGCGGCATTCTTTTCACAACTCTTTGACTGGAAAACGCAGGATGCTGGCCCCGCCACCATGATCAATACCGGTGCCAGCAGCGGGATTCAGGGGCACATTTCCGCTCTGGGCCACGAACCCCATAACTACGTGACGGTTTATGTGCAGGTGGATGATGTCCAGGCCTATCTCGACAAGGCGCAGAAGCTTGGTGGCAAGCTACTAGTCCCGCCAGTTGAAATCCCTACTGGCACTTTCGCGTGGTTTGCCGATCCGGAGGGCAACACCCTCGGACTTTGGAAACCGAAATAAGATTGTGCTCAGCGTGGCTTCGCTCCGAGGATTCTTGCTAGCTGCTTGCGCTCCCGAGCCGGAAGGTGACGCAGTGCCGAACGGGCCAGCGCCACATACGTTTCTTTAGCAGCCGGAACGTTCCTTAGGACTCGCAAGTGCTGGCGCACGACATTCGCATCGCCACGCACGATGGGTCCACTGAATGCGGCTGCTGGGCCAAGCATCGCATAGTTGGCTATAGTCTGCTGCACGATAGGCAGCATTTTTCGGCGAGCTTCCTGGACAGAAAAGCCTGCAGTACGCCCGACTTGTTCCGCCGTCACTAACGCTGCAATGAGCAACGGCGAACAGAATGTCGCCCAGGCGTGATAGGCGGCTTTGTCTTTTTTCCGTAGTGTGAATACCGTACCGCCGAGAGCTTTCACAACTTGCCGCGCTAATCGTACTGCTGCTCCATCTCCCTCGACAGCGAATGGAACGCCACGCAGTGACGGAATTGAACCACTAACGAATGTCATCAAGGGATGCACCGAGGCGACCGCTGCTCCCTTCTTTCGGAGTCCGTTCAGTTCATCGCTCGCCAACGCACCACTGGAATGGAATACGATCTTGCCCTTCCATTGCTTCCCCTTCATTCCGGATGCGGCTAGTTTGCGGCCGACATCTGCAATCTCCCGGTCGGGAACACATAGCCAGATCAGCCCGGCATTATAACTTGCAGTTTTTGTTGTGGCTGCATGGGCCTGGACGAGCTTTGCCAGTCTCCGGGAATTCCTTAGCGAAGTCGCATTCTCACGCGAAATCACTGCGGTGACAACATATCCAGCATGTGTAAGTTCCCTGATTAGCGCAGAACCCAGTCTTCCCGGTCCTATGATCGCGATTGTTGGTTTGGTGGCCACTGCGGGCAGCATATCAGGGCTTCTCGAGAGACAGTAAAAGTCAGCAACAGTCTTGGCAACTCGGAGAAGCATCAGCCATGTTGCTTCACGTATATTATTTCCATGCCAAAATCACCCCGCCGTCAATCCAAGTCTCGCTTGCTTTCTTCACGAACTGTTTATAAAGGGTCTGCCTTCTCAGTTAGTAGTGATCATGTGCTGGAGCCCACGGGGATACGTGTCCATCGCGATATTGTTCATCACAGTGGATCGATTGTTGTACTGGCCATCGATGAAACGAGGGCTGAGCCCAGCATTCTGTTTGAACGTCAGTACCGCCATGCTGCCAAACAATTTCTCTGGGAACTGCCCGCCGGCCGCATCGACAAAGGAGAAAATGAGTTAACGGCTGCGAAGCGCGAACTGTTGGAGGAAACAGGCTATTCCGCGGCGCGGTGGAAGCGCATTCTGAAGTTTTATGCCAGCCCAGGATTTGTTGCCGAAACCATGTCCATTTACCTAGCACGTGGGTTGCGTGCCGGCATCGCCCAACCCGAGGCAGATGAAGTGATTGCCGTGAGTTTCATCCCTTTGCGAAAAGCGGTTCAGATGGTGATGACAGGCAAGGTTCTGGATGCCAAGACCATCTCCGGTGTGCTCTGGCTGAGTCACCAGGGTAACCTCCGAAAGCCACGCTGATTAAGGACATTACCCGTGTACTCTGGTCTCTTGACAGTCCTTTCTCCTAGTCGCACAATGCGGTTATTGGCAACTGCAAGGCACGACCTCACAGCAAGAGAACGTGCCCCAGGGGGGTCACGTGGATCGTTTGAAAGGTACGGTAAAGTGGTTTAACAATGCCAAGGGATACGGCTTCCTCGGCCGCGAAGATGGCGCCGATGTTTTCATCCATTACAGCGCCATTACTTCTGAAGGCTATAAGAGCCTGCAGGAGGGCGATACTGTCGAATTCGAAATTGTGCAGGGCACAAAAGGCCCACAAGCAGCGAATGTTACCAAGGCTTCTTGAAGTTTTACATCATCCTGGTAATGACGCTGGCCCAGAGCCGCTGAGGACTTGAAGTTCACAGCCGAAGACTGATCTCATCCTTGATGCTCTCTCATCCCCCGCTTTCTCTTCGGCGCAATCTTGTTTAATCTCTAGGCGTGGACAACAAAGCGATTGCTGGAATCTTGTACGAAACTGCCGATCTGATGGAAATCGACGGAGCCGACTCCTTTCGCATCCGTTCCTACCGTAACGCCGCCGAAGCCATTGAGGCACAGCACCAACAGATTTCCGATCTGATTGCCGATCCCAAGCAGGTGCTCGCCATAGCCGGGATTGGCAAGGGGATGCTGGCCAATCTGACGGAGATGTTCAAGTCCGGCCAACTCACGCTGCACGCCGACCTCTTGAAAAAATATCGTCCGTCCATGCTCGATTTGCTCAAGATTCAGGGACTCGGTCCCAAGACAATTGCTCTAATTTGGAGCGCCTACCAGGTCTCCGATCTTGAGGGAGTGGAAAAACTCGCACGTGAAGGGAAGATTCAGGAACTCCCACGTATGGGCGAGAAGCAGGAAAAGAAGATACTCAAGGCGATTGAAGATTACCGGCGCATTGCCGGACGATTTTTGATCGATGCAGCGGAGATTCAAGCCAACAAGATCATTGAGCATCTCTCTGGATTCCCCGGCGTTGAAAAAGTTACTCCTGCCGGATCGCTGCGCCGGGGACGCGAAACCGTGGGTGATCTGGACATCTTGGTAACCGGCAAAGCCTGCTGCGACGACGACGAACGCCAGAAACTGATCGATCACATCATCCTGCTTCCGGGCTTAATGGATATCATTGCGCGCGGCGAAAACAAAGTCAGCTTTCGCATGCGCGGCGGCATGCAGGTCGATGTGCGGCTGCTGTCTCCGGATTCTTTCGGTGCGGCAATGCAGTACTTTACCGGCTCCAAGGCCCACAACGTGGCCCTGCGTCAGCGTGCGCTCAAGATGGGTTACACCCTCAACGAATACAGTCTGGCCCGACTGGACGACGAAAAGTCTGTTGCTGCCAAGACCGAAGAAGAAATCTATGCCAAGCTCAAGCTGGACTGCATTCCTCCCGAACTGCGCGAAAACCTGGGCGAGATTGATGCCGCCGAAAAACACACTCTGCCTGCGCTGATCACACAAGCTGACTTGCAGGGCGACGTCCACATGCACACGGTTGAGACCGACGGCCGCAATACCATTGAAGAAATGGCCGAAGCTGCTCGTGCCCAAGGGTACAAATACATGGCCATCACCGACCACTCCAAGAACCTGGCATTTGCCAACGGATTAGATGATGCGCGAGCCGTCGAGCACATTAAGAGAATCCGCGCTGTCAGCGAAAAAATCGCCGACATCAAGATTTTCGCCGGCATCGAAGTGGATATCCTGGGCGACGGTTCGCTCGATCTTTCCGATTCCGTGCTTGAGCAAATGGATATCGTAATCGCCAGCGTGCATTCGCATTTCAATCAGAGTCCCGCAGAAATGACCGACCGCCTGCTCAAAGCTGTCGAAAATCCAAATACGTCCTTGGTCGGTCATCCGACTGGGCGCCTTTTACTACGGCGCGAAGCTTATCAATTCGATGTGGATGCGGTCATCAAAGCCGCGGCCAAACACAAAGTTGCCATGGAATTAAACTCCTATCCGGATCGCCTGGATTTGTGCGACCGCCATCTTCGCCTGGCCAAGCAACATGGTGTGAAGATCGTAATCAACACCGACTCGCACCATACCTCACATCTCGACAAGATTCGCTATGGCATCCTGCAGGCACGCCGCGCCTGGCTGACCAAAGAGGATGTCCTGAACACACTATCGGCGGAGAAATTTGCCGAGGCCATGAAGCATTCCTGGTAAAACTGAAACTCGGACAGCCGAGGCGGCTGTCTCCACGTAATCCGTTGCGTCCTGTTAGAATCTGCCCTGCGCGAGGTGCCCTATGCCTGAGGAAGCTCCGTCCACCCCTTTTTCTCCTTCTTCCACGCCACCAGATTCCCCGCCGCAAGCCCCAATTCCCTTCAACATCGGTGAGGAATACGGCACTGCCTCGAAGAGTCTGCCTCCCGTCAAGTTCGTCCTGATCGCTATTGCCATTGTGGCGCTGATCGCAGCCGTTCTGATTGCCTTCCAGGAGCAGGCTCCCGCAACGGGGGTCATCACCCAGGTGGAATCAGTGGATGTGCCTGGGCAAAGCATGGTGATGGTGGCGATCAATATTTCGTTGCATAACCGCAGCAATAAACCTTTTCAGATTCACAGCATCCAGGTGGCGATTGATACCGGCAGCACTCCTTTGGAAGATAATGCCGCTTCGGTGTCCGATCTGGACCGCTATTTTCAGGCCTTCCCTGCATTGAAGCAGCATGCGCTCCAACCACTCGCGCGCGAAAACACAATAGCCGCCAACACCGATGCGGAAGGAACGGTCATCGTGACTTTTCCCGTGACACCGGAGGTCTTCGCCGCCCGCAAATCGTTGAAGGTGACGATCCAGTCCTATGATCGCGGAGTGCCCGTGGTGCTGACCAAATAGCCGCACTGCGCCGTTGAGATGTAGCAAGCTACTTCTCTACAGAAAATGTGTGGTTTTCTTATTGATGTTTTTGCAGGATCTTGCGACGCTGGGCGAGATGATTGTTGGCGTTGGGATTGAGATCATCATACTTCAGGCAACTGATCGAGCCATCCACTTCGAGCACCGCCA
Source organism: Terriglobia bacterium (assembly GCA_963723765.1). Taxonomy (GTDB): domain Bacteria; phylum Acidobacteriota; class Terriglobia; order Terriglobales; family Acidobacteriaceae; genus DATBAX01. The sequence continues at coordinate 808,757 of CAVRSD010000003.1, forward strand.
GAGCTACATCGTGATAGGTGCCGATGCCATGCTCACGCAATGAACGTTCCAGTTCATCCATGCTGACGTGTTCCTTGGCCATGTGGGCATCAATGATCTGCCCATCATGCACCAACAGCGACGGCTGCCCCTGCACTAATTTGCGGAAGCGGCGATTCCCTCCGGAAACCTGGGCAATAAAATAGTTCAGTACCAACAGCGTAGTGGCCGCGATCACTCCGCCCGCAAGCGAAGTGTCCGGCCCGGTCATAGCATTTTGCACGGAGTTGCTGAGAAGGAGTAGGAGGGTGAGATCGAAGGGCGTCATCTGCCCGACTTCGCGCTTGCCGCTCAGGCGAACGCCCAGCAGCACGACGATGTAAATCACCGCCGTGCGCAAGACGATTCCGATAAGAACGTGAACGCCGGGAAATATCACGCGGCGACTAGCTCGGCGTCACTGGCACGGGAGCTGCTTTGGGTGTGCTCAGATAGCCAGTGGCTTTTTTCTTGTCTACCGTCCACACCACCAACTCAAAGAGAAGGTGATCGCGTCCTGAATAGAATTGGATGGGCTCGCTAACGTTACGATCTTTCTTTTCGATCGTTTTATCATCGGAGGTCACATCGACCGTAAACTTTCCGTGCTTGTCATCAGTCTTCTTCAGTTGCAGGCTGATGGTTCCCACCGGCTGCGATTTCGCGCCCTTGATTAAGGTGAACTCGTAATAGTTGCGATCACCTTTGTGTTTGAGGGCTTCAAGATCGCCGCGGGTATTGGCAATCAGGCCACTCTGTATACCCAAATCGCCGATGGTGCTCTGTAACTTGGCCTGGGTCGCCGCCAGATCGCTCTTGGTTGAAGCGACGTCAGTTTTAACTCCGCCCACTTCCGTGGCCACTGAGCCGATTTGCCCGGTCACTTCGCCAATCTCTTTTTTCTGCTCTTCGGTTAGGCGCGCTTCGGATTCCTTCTGTTCCCGCTGCAATTGTGCGGCGCGTTGGGAGAGATCTTTCTTGGTAATCCCCAATTGATGGGCCAGGGCTTCGTCCTCAGCCTGGGCGGACTGAATTTGCTTGGTTAGGTCAGCAACCTGTGCCTTGCTGTCCGTCTGCTCTTGACCTAAGGAACCAATGCGGGTGTGAAGGTCATAGTATCCGTAGCCCGCTCCCGCGACAAAAAGGATCGCCAAAATCACCACGATCCACTTGCCTGCCCCGCCTTCAGATTCAGAATGAACTGTGCCCTCGTCTGCCATAAGGTTCCTCCGCTAGTTTGATGAATGGAGCGTCCATTCTTCAATACCGCGGTAAGGGGTGTCAATTGCTGGGGAGGGTACCTAAAGGGCAGCATCGAAGGGACAGCGAAATAGATGCGGATTATTCGCCCCGCTACAACTTAAGCTTTCGCAAGCGCAGAGAATTTGTGATGACGGACACCGAACTGAAACTCATGGCTGCGGCCGCCAGAATGGGACTCAGCAGCAATCCGAAAACGGGATAGAGCACCCCCGCCGCGATGGGGACTCCCACCAGATTGTAAATAAATGCAAAAAACAAGTTTTGCCGGATGTTGCGCATGGTCGCATGGCTAAGTTTTCGTGCGCGAATAATCCCGGTGAGATCGCCCTTGACCAGAGTGACGCCCGCGCTTTGCATGGCTACATCTGTGCCCGTGCCCATGGCAATGCCAACACTGGCCTGGGCCAGAGCGGGGGCGTCATTGATGCCATCACCCGCCATCGCAACGATGCGTCCTTCTTGCTGAAGACGGCGCACCACTTCCGACTTTTTGTCTGGCAGCACCTCGGCTTCGAACTCCGCGATGCCGAGTGTCTTCGCGATGGACTCGGCTGTGGCGCGACTGTCCCCGGTCAGCATGACAATCCGCAGGCCTTGCGCCTTCAATTCGCGGATCGCGTCCGGGGTGGTGGCTTTAATGGGATCGGCGATTGCGATGCATCCCGCAGCATGGCCGTCCTGGCTTACAAAGACTAGGGTTCTTTGGCTAAGGCCCGATCTTCGGGCTTTTTCCGGCAAGTCACCCAGCGGGACGCCGACTGCACGCAACAGAGCTTCATTTCCGGCGACGATGAGTTTGCCGTCAACTTTTCCCGCCACACCCTTGCCGCTGACATAGCGAAAATCGCGGGCTGCAATAAGAGGCAGATGTCTTTCTTGCGCTGCTCGAACAATGGCCGCACCCAGCGGGTGTTCGCTCAATTGTTCCAGACTCGCCACCGATCGCAATAACGCAGATTCGTCGATACCCTTCACTGTAACCACGGACAGCACTTTCGGTTTGCCTTCGGTCAAAGTTCCTGTCTTATCCACGACCAGAGTGTCGACTTTCTCCAGAATTTCCAGCGCTTCCGCATTCTTGATGAGCACGCCGGCATGCGCGCCGCGCCCGGTGCCAACCATAATCGCCATCGGAGTCGCCAATCCCAGAGCGCAGGGACAGGCGATGATCAGCACCGCCACGGCATTCACCAGAGCATGAGCCAGGCGAGGTTGCGGCCCGAAAAGGCCCCAAACCGCGAAGGTCAAGACTGCGGCCACGATCACGGCGGGAACAAACCAAGCTGCCACACGATCTGCCAGTCGCTGTATGGGAGCGCGACTACGCTGCGCCAGACTAACCATCTGCACGATCTGCGCCAGAAGAGTCTGGCTGCCCACCCGTTCGGCGCGCATGACGAAGGCGCCCGTTCCGTTCACCGTCGCGCCGATCACGGAACTGCCCGCGATTTTTTCGACGGGCATGGATTCGCCGGTGATCATGGACTCGTCCACCGTGCTGGTACCGTCCGTTACCACTCCATCCACAGGTATCTTTTCTCCGGGACGCACTCGCAGGCGATCCCCATGCTTCACTTGATTAAGCGGAATGTCTTCCTCGCTGCCTGCTCGTAGAATCCGCGCAGTTTTCGGCGTCAGGTCGAGCAGCGCACGGATGGCAGCGCCGGTATGACTTCGGGCACGCAATTCGAGGACTTGCCCCAACAGAACCAGGGTAGTGATCGCGGCAGCCGCTTCAAAGTAAACCGCCGGCACCCCACCCATTTCGCGAAATGACGCGGGAAAGATTCCCGGAAAAACCGTCGCAATCAGACTGTAGAGATAAGCGACACCCGTGCCCATGGCAATGAGCGTGAACATATTGGTGGAGCGATTGACGAGCGACATCCAGCCGCGTTGAAAGAATGGCCATCCTGCCCAGAGCACCACCGGCGTGGCCAGCAGCAACTCAATCCAGGGCAGCCAGCCATTGGGCAAAGCCCGCTGCACCGGCATGCCGGGCAACATGTCTATCATGGCCACTGCCACCAGCGGTACGGTGAGCGCCACGCTGATCCAGAAGCGGCGGGTCATATCGCGCAATTCCGGATTGTCTTCTTCAACCGCCGTCACAGTGCGTGGTTCGAGCGCCATGCCGCAGATCGGACAGTTCCCCGGGCCGAACCGAACGATCTGCGGATGCATGGGGCAGGTGTACTCGACACGGCTGGAAGCGCCCGGGACTTCCGGTTCCAGCGCCATGCCGCACCTCGGGCATGGTACGGGTTTCCATTCACGCACCTCGGGACACATGGGACAGACATAGCAGCCGTTACTGTCTCTGGATTTGTTGTCTATCGGCACGATTTTCGGCGTAACCAAGGCCTCTGTCGGCCGAGGCTTTAGATATTTCTCTGGATCGGCCTTAAATTTCTCGTCGCAGGACTTCCCGCAAAAGTAATAGTCTGTCCCGGCCCGTTCGGAAGAATATTTGGCGGTCGCTGGATTAACCGTCATCCCGCAAACGGGGTCTTTGGTCGTGACTGCGGTAGGATTCAGAGATTGCTTCATGATGTCATTAAAGAACGACGAAGATCGCGCGTTTCAACAATAGCAATTATTAGATGGCCCTGCATGGGGCAAAGATTGTTGTATCTTTAGACGAGCCTCGAAAACAAAGATGAGACTCGGAAACTGACCAGCTCGAAAATGAGCAGGAGGATCAGCAAGAAATGACGCAAATGGAAGTGCTATACCGTTACGGCGCAACCCCAGGCGAGGCCGAGATGCGCGCGATCGATAACCTACGCGATGTCTATGGCATTCGCCGGATCACTTTCGACGAAAAAGAAAGCACGGTCCGATTGGAGTTTGACGCGTCCCGATTCAAGGAACCTGTGATCGCGTCATTGCTGCGGCGGGCGGGTGTGGATGTGCAGGAAAAGCTCGTGCTGGCCTGACGCTGCCAGCTTGGAACTGAATGAGTTGCCTGGCTTTACCGCTTGGAGTTAAAGGGGGAGGGCCGCAGCTCTTGTATTTCGGGGAGGGGCTGCGGCCGTTTCTGCGAAAACTCTTCTACGAAATGCGATTCGGGTTAAGCAAGGGGCGCCCAAGAAGAACCTCTGGCCGAAGTTTATTCTCGAGAGCGCCCCGTTGCGCGCCACTTCGTCTGTTATCTCTTTAGCATCCTGCGTACCAACCTCAAGAAACTGAAAACAAAGACCCGATGCACTTCCGGCACTAGTAGGAATTGCGCTTGCCGGGAAAGATTTACGCAGAATGGCATTTTCCTCGGGACTTTTTGCCAACCAAACGAATTCCGTTATAATCAGGATCACCGCTGATTCATTCACCGCAACTGCATCGCGCCCTTAGCTCAGCTGGATAGAGCGTCTGGCTACGAACCAGAAGGTCGGAAGTTCGAATCTTCCAGGGCGCACCATTTCTAAACTCGCCCCTCATGCGGTCGCAACGCCTGGATTCGTCAGCACCGTAGGTTTGGTTGCCAGCATAAAAAATCCCGGTTCCGTCACCCATCTCACACCGCGTGAATACCTTGCAGTGTTCGAATAAGTGACGAGCCCGGGATTATTTTATCTATCGCCGCCGATCATTCGACGGTACTACCTACGGCCACCACCTCGGCTCGGCTGCTGTCTTTGCTGCAAGTGCTGCTGTTGTTGGACATGGCGTTGCTGCAATTGCTGCGTCTGTTGGGAATGCCTTTGCTCCAGTTGCTGTTTTTGAGAGTCGTTGGCTTTTTGGTCCATCTTCTGATGTTCCCGGTCCTGCTGCTGCTGCAGTTTTTGCCTTTCTTTGTCCTGTTGGGCGCTCAGCTTGTCCTGTTGCTGCTGATATTTCTTATCACGATCTGCATCCCCGGTATTCGGAGGAGCCATCCGTTGCGGCGCTAGGTCCTTGGCATGAACTGGATTTGCAGGATGGTCTGCATTGTCCCGTTGTCCAGCTCCAGCTTCCCCACGATTCGGGCTGTAGGGTGCTCCGGCCTCCTTTGCCTTCTCCACGCCGTGGCCTTTGAATTCGTTAGGCCTGTCTGTGGCGGCAATAGGCGGCTTACCGTGGTTTGCAGATGCCCGTTGCTGTGGATTCGAGCGGGCGGCCTGCGCATGTTGGGTCTGGGCAGCTACCGCAGGAACATGTCGATCATGCGCGGCCGCTTCTTCTTCAGCCGTGGCACGCGCGTCAATCCCACCTTTGCCGCCGTTGTAGCTGACGCGATTCACGGTGGTTTTGTTGATCACCGTAGTGTTGTAAACGTTGTGAATATTGGTGACGTTTATGTTGGCCACGGCGCGGTTATAGAAGAAGTGTCCGCCGTCCCAACGGCCGCCCTGGAAGCCAACCCCAAAGTAGCCGAAGCCATAGTTGATTCCGCCATAGAACCCAATATGCGGTCCCCAATAGCCGTCATTAAAAATAAACCTGTCGCCGCCCCAACCCCAATAGCCGGGCGTCCAGAGGAAGCCGACCTCTGGTGGTTCTACCCATGTTCCAGGGACCCAGTAGTAGTCATTGAAGTCGTCGCCCCAGGCCCAGTAGCCGGGCGTCCAAAGATAACCATCGCCAGGACAGACAGGCTGCGCATACACCGGCAGCGCGGGCGGGCCGATTGTGATGGCCACGCCGATTTGCGCGAATGCTGCTGCCGACATCGATAACACGACCAAAGCGAAAAACAAATTACGAATGAAACGGATCTGCATATGGGTTCCTTCTTCCCCATCATCCCTCGTTTGCCGGTTAATACTCTGCTGCTCCGGGTTTCGTGGATTGATAAGGCGAACTGCTGTACCCATGATCCAACTCAGGATCGGGAGTATAACTTTAGTATGTCGTTTTGCTGTATTTCGTTTTACTCGGTGCGATGTTCAATAGTCAATCGCTATCCGCCAAACTCTGCGTACCTTCCACGCCAGCGCTAATTTGTTTTAGTTGTCAAATTGGGATTCGAGGTTGCCTTATGCGCTTTATCGCACCTGTGTGCCCCGATGCATAGGCTGTATCCAACGAAAGTACGGACTCTGCAACGATCTTGTGCGTTCTTCATAGATCGCTGCGAAACAATCAGGTATATTGGCGGCAGCATTTTGGGGCTGTTGTAACTGTAAGCCACTCTATTGCGTAAGCAATCTCAGTAACTGTTCAGCTATCAACGTCTTTCATGGGGCACAATTCATTGCAAATCACACGTACCATTCTCACAGGTATTTTGTCAGCGGGAAGCATGCTTGCTCCGCTCCTGGCTCGGGCCCAGGAAGTGCAGGTGAATCCTAATGCGCCCCCGGCGCTTCCTTCCGCTCCGTCGATGTCGATTAAACCCTATCACTCGATCACCGCTGGCCAACGAGTTCACTGGATCATCACCAATACCATCGACCCGGCTGAGTTGACCATCGGTGTCGTTAGCGCAGGGATTGAAACTGCCGAAAACTCCCCCAAGGAATATGGTCCATCGTGGTCAGGCTTCGGCAAACGCTATGGCATCCGGCTCAGCACCGTGGCAACCAGCAATGTGATGGAAGCTGGGCTGGGCAGCATTTGGGGGGAAGACCCTCGCTATTTCCCTTCGTATTCTCAAACCTTCAAAGGCCGAATTAAAAATGTGGTGGTCTCGACCATTCTTACGCACAATCGCAATGGCGAATTCAGTCCCGCCTATGCTCGTTATATAGCCATTCCCGGGAGTAACTTCCTGTCCAACACCTGGCGGGCCGATAGCGAAGCTAACACCACCGATGCTCTTGAGCGGACGGTGTGGGGGTTCCTGGGACAGATGGGTAGCAATGCATTCAGCGAATTCTGGCCGGATTTTCGTCGGCGTGTGCTTCACGGAAAACCCTAGACTACGGAACGGGATCGCAGCGAAGGCCGGCGGGACGTGGAATTTTTCGTCCAAAAATTAAGAAGCGCCCCAGATCCTTTCGGATCGCAGGACGCCCGAACAGCCCTCCCCCAGAACTGCTCATCCACAAGATACTTCCCTGCAATAAAGCCGTAAATTGCACCCTCGTGCCATCCCCTGGCACGAACCGGTCATCATCGCGAGCGAGCACTTCCCAAGATACCGTTGAAAGTGTGCAGCGCTTTGCACGGCGGAGGCCTTCCCACTCTCCTTGGAATCATCCAAGTCTTTGTATTTCATTGAGATAGGGTAGGCACCAATTTGGCAGACAGCATGCACGAATTAAGTCGCTTGGACTTGTCTTGCCTAAATTCGACGGTATCAGGACAACGCGGTCTCCATACCTGCATCGAAGCAGCACGAATATGAAGTGCTCTGTTATTTTGCTTATGAGACGATTCGTTCTGCTGTTGCTGCTCGCAATGCCCGCCATGGCCTTCGCGGATAGCAGTCTTATATCTCAGAATCATGGTCGCACGGTCAGGGAGACCAGCAACGGAGACCCCCAAGGCGTCCTCTTCCACAGCTCATTCAGCGGTCCGCACACGCTAGAGAATGCCGTCCGTATTAGGACCACCTCGAGCAGTCGACTATTGAGTGGCATTATCACCGGAACTTACGAAGGGATTTCGGTCGGGGCCAAATCCGTAGGGTCAAAGGTTAGCGGGGGCATCCTTAGTGGATCCCTCGCCCGGGGTACAGTTCCCGAACCCGGCACTCTAGGCTTGTTAGGCACGGGATTATTGGCCATTGCGGGGCTGGTGAGGCGCAGATCAAGGGCGAAAGCGACTTCTAGTCCAGACCGCAGTTAACTCCGCCAGAAAATTACACAGTACCGAATCAGCCCCGTCTCCCAGCGGGGCTTTTCGTTGTCTTATCGAGCTTCCTCTCTCCATCCCATTTCGATTCAAGGCGCAATCGACGCGGTACTGCCGGTTACTCCAGTAACGGGCTAAACGGGGATTACCGTTGACCGTTACCGCAGGTGTCCTTAAATTCGCAACAGGGGGTTGTATGAAGGACATTCATGAGGTCTTGCGCGTAAAACAAGCCAGGTTTGCTCAATTGGGCAAACAAATTGACCTATTGCAGCAGGCTGCCGAAAAGCTGCGTGAAGTCGCCCCACTATTGGCCGAGAACGAAGACGACGACAGCGCGGTACTTGCGGAAGTGGATGAGTCACGGATGGCTGCCCGGGTTGGCGCAGCGCCCACCGAACAGCCGGCTCCCGCAAAGCCACGTGGAGTGGCTCCTCGCTGGCCTTAATCGAGGATTGAACTCGCAGGTTGAACTCATAGGTAGCGCCGTTCAGTTGACGGAGCATTTGGCAAGATATGGGATTTCAGGCACTTCTAGTTTCCAAGGACGACCAGGCTGTCGCTACCCTGACTCCGGTTCTTTCCGGTTTCGGAGTAGGTGCGCAGTCCTGCAGCTATTCGGAAGCTCTCTGCCGGGTCACCGAACAAAAATACGACGCGGTCATCATCGACTTTGACGATCCGCACAGCGCTGCTCTGGTGCTGCAAAGCACCGAACAGGCTTCCGCCGGAAACGGCGCCATCACCATTGCCCTGCTGAGCGACAAGACGAAAGTTCGCAATGTATTTGGCGCGGGCGCAAACTTCGTGTTGTATAAACCAGTTTCCGCCGAGCAGGCGCAGGCGACTCTGCGAGCAGCAACCGCGTTGATCAAACGCGAACGCCGTGGTTCCTTCCGTGTTCCGGTGCAAATTCCAGTACAACTCCGGGTGCAGAACGGCACCGAGATTGAAGGCATCCTGCTCGATTTGAGCGAGGACGGCATGGATGTACTGGCCGCGCAGCCCACTTATCCCTCGGCTGCGATCATCGCTAACTTCACTTTGCCTGAATCGACCACCGAAATCGAAGTGCGGGGCGAAGTCGCCTGGGCAAACCCAAATGGACAATCGGGAGTCCGCTTCATCGATTTATCCGAGGGTCTTCGTGCCTGTTTGCAGACCTGGGTGCTGGCCCATGCGCAGGAGCTTCCACCGGAAGAGCCAGAGCCGGTGGCGCATTGCAAACTAACCGATCTGAGCCTGGGTGGATGTTACGTAGAAACCGAATCTCCCTTTCCCGAACGCTCCGGAATTATCCTCTGCCTGAAAGCTGAAGACATGGAAGTGCAAGCCGAGGGCATGGTGCGAGTCATGCATCCCGGATTTGGCATGGGCATTGAGTTCGCCGCGCGAACCGCGGAACAGCGCTCGCAAGTCGAACACTTTATCGGATTCCTCAGCGGCCGTCCCGGAACCACGCCGGAATTATTGATTATGCCCCGTGCTCTGGAAGCCCCTGGCGACGCGAGTTCGGAAGAACATCGCGGAGAAGAACTGGAAGATCAACTGCTCGATCTGCTGCGCAATCACGAATCGCTAGGCCAGGAAGAATTCCTGCAAGCTCTGCGAAGGCAACGCAATTCGGAAGAAGTGCAAGCCTGAGCGTTCTGTTCTCAACCCGCCGATTAGCGAGCCTGCGGTTTCCACTTCTTCAAAAACGCCAACAGATCCTGCGGCCCTAAATTACGGGCGTTTTCAAACTCCCCGTTCTTCTGACTGAAAAGAAGCTTCCCGCTGCCGTCGAGGACGGCCAATCCCGGAATCCCGCGCTTCATGGGCACTTGATATTCGTCCATTAAATCCTGGTTCTTCTCGCCTCTGCCTACATCGACGTGGACGACTTCGTAATTCTGCGCCAGCACCACGGCGAGATCAGCACGATGAAATGCCGCGTCCAGTACGTGGCAATCAAAGCACCAGTTGGCTCCGAACACCACGATGACGCGTTTGTGAGCCTTCGAAGCTTCGAGCAAGGCATGCTTGATCTCAGCATGCGCATCGGTGCCGGGGTGGTAAATGTCTTTATCGGTGGATGTCGGCTGCAATAAGCGGGCAGGATTGGTCCGCTGTTCCACGACCATGCGCCATTGCTCGCCCTGCAGTTGCCAGATCTGCCCTTCAGTGATGTACACCGTCTGCGCCGGAGAAGATGCCGCGGATTGAATCTCGGCTTGGAAGAAGACGCTTTGCAGGTCGCGCTGCGGCGAATCCGTTTTAGTGATGTCAACTTTCAGCTTCCGCACCTTGAGCCCAGTCCAAAAAGCGACGTCTGCGTCGATGTCGATCACCCCGGCGGGAGTCGTGATCTTGGTGGCCGGAGTCATGCTATACAGCGTCCTCAACACCGTGGGATCACCGCTGATCAATACGCTTTTCCATTGCTCCACTGGCACCGAGACCGCCGTCGCCGCAGCACTCTGCGCGCTGCAAGTTAGTGCATGGCTCATCATCATTAGCAGACTGGCAATAGCGGCGATGCTCCGCAGCGCGTGGATCTTCATTGAGCTTCTCCCTGACACTCCGCGAGTATATCCGAGCCGGCAAAGCTTTCCCGGAAGGTTTGCGGTATCCTCGTTGACTGCGCAGATGCATCACGAATGCAGATGCACGACGAATCTGGAGAAGACCGCCCCTGAAACCCGATTCCGCCAAAACACCGGAGAGAACCAGATTCGCTGGAACCGCGAGCTCTGCTTGCGGAGGAAATCCTCTGTTCCCTTGGCCCTTGATCGTCATCATGGCCACAGCATTTTTGGTGGTCCTGCCGTGGTGCTTCCAGGGCATCCCTGCCGGTCATGATTTTGAGTTCCATCTGAATTCCTGGATGGAAGTGCTCGGACAATGGAAGCAAGGCGTTCTTTATCCGCGCTGGGCGGCGCTGGCGAACCACGGATTCGGCGAGCCGCGCTTCATCTTCTATCCCCCCGCCTCCTGGACGCTGGGAGCAGCCCTGGGCGCGGTCCTCCCTTGGAAAGTAGTTCCTGGAGCTTATGTTTGGATCGTCCTCACGCTCTCCGGCTGCTCGATGTTTTTGCTGGCCAGAAACTGGCTCAGCCGGCGCGACGCCATCTTCGCAGCCGCCTTGTATGCGGTAAATCCCTATCACCTGGTCATCGTGTATTGGCGAAGCGCCTTTGCCGAATTGCTGGGAGCTATTCTGCTGCCGTTACTTGTCTTGTATGTGCTGCGCTTGGCAGAAAAAGGGCAAACGGTGGTTGTTCCGCTGGGTCTGATTGTTGCCGCCGCCTGGCTGACCGACCTTCCTGTGGCAGTAATGTTGACCTACTCGCTTGCTCTGCTACTGATTATTCTGGCCATCATGCGACGATCGGCGCGAGTCCTGCTCTATGGCGCTGCGGCCATACTGTTGGGTGCGACACTGGCCGCGTTCTATTTGATTCCGGCGATTTACGAACAGAAGTGGGTTGATATTGCCAGCGCACTATTGCCGGGAGTACGTCCTCAAGAAAACTTCCTGTTCACTACGATCATCAACTATCCCAAACACAACCTCTTCAATCTACTGGTATCGATGGTTGCATTCGCCCAACTGTTTGCACTTGCGGGAGCGGTATTGTTGTCATGGCGAAAGCGGCGCGAAACTCAGCCGCTTTGGTGGATACTGATTTTTTGGGCTTCCGCAATCACGCTTCTGCTGTTTCCCATCACCAACCTGGCGTGGGAACATTTGCCGAAATTGCGCTTCATGCAACTGCCATGGCGCTGGCTGCTCTGCCTGAATGTGAGCTTCGCACTACTTTTGACCATGGCCTGGCGACGCTGGGTACCGAGGGCCTTGCTCGGTGTTGCCATGTTGCTGGTGCTGGCGGCGGGCTGGTCGATTGTTCAGCCGCGATGGTGGAACGGTAGTGTTAAATCGCAGAAAGAGCCGAGTCCTCTGTCTACCATGCTGGCTGACCAGACAACCGGCAAAGGCTACGACGGCACCGATGAGTACTTGCCGGCCGATGGCGATGCCTATGCAGTCAAACGGGACGCACCGCTGGTGAAGCTTGCAGATGATGACAAAGATAATGGCCAAGCGCGAGTCCAGATAGAAAAGTGGACTGCCGAATCGAAATCCTTCACCGCCAGCGTGAGCCAGCCGGGCAACCTGGTTCTGCGGCTCTTTACTTATCCGGCATGGAAGGCCGAGGTGAACGGTCAAGCAGTCGAGACCGATAACCAGGACTACACCGGACAGATGCTGATTCCCGTGGACGCGGGAGAGAGCCGCGTCCGTGTTACTTTGATCCGCACCTGGGATCGAACTTTGGGCAACACAATTTCCTCTTTGACGTCTCTGCTCGTCGTTGGTTTACTGTTATGGCAAAGGAAACAGCGATTAGCTCAGAGCAAAGCTTGAATAGCTTTAAACTAACTATGCCATGAAACCAATCAGGTCATGATAAAACGCATTCTGATCGCGACATCCAACCCAGGGAAGCTGCGTGACTTTGCCGGCATCGCCTCGCCGATGGGAATTGAGATTGCCGGCGTCCCGAACTTTTCTTCCCTTCCCGTGGTCGTTGAAGACGGCCTTACTTTCGAAGCCAACGCTCGTAAAAAAGCTGATAGCTATAGCTTGTCTGTTCCCGGCGAACTGGTGCTGGCGGATGACTCTGGCCTCGAAGTGGACGCGCTCCGCGGCGCTCCGGGCATCCATTCTGCTCGATATGCAGCCGACGAGCCGCATCTGGCGGAGGAACAATACTGACGACGAGGCCAACAACTCCCGCCTGATCCGCGAACTGGCAGCTATTCCACCGGAAAAACGAACGGGACGTTTTGTTTGCCTCATCGCCGCCGCCCGCGATGGTCAGACTTTGCAAGTATTTCGCGGCCGCGCCGAAGGAATTATTCTCGACAAACCGCTGGGATCAAATGGTTTTGGCTATGACCCGCTGTTCTATTTTCCGCAGATCGGAAAAACATTCGCCGAGTTAACCGCTGAAGAGAAGGCAAAATACAGCCATCGCGGGGCCGCATTCCGGCAATTTCTGGAATGGATTTCTTCGGACCGCAGTGAACCTTAGCCCGAAATGCGATTCAGTGCTTCATTTTTTGGATTAAAGTGATGTCTCGAAACTTGGTCCGCCATCCTTGACTTCGCTTCTCCCGCGCCAACATAATAAAGGGTTCTCTATTCACTTTTGAACCAACAAGGAAAGTGCTCCGTGGCGACAACGGCAAATACGGAAGTGCAGGCGAGTAACAGACAGGGCGTGGCTCCCCTGCGCGCCGGTCAGGGATATTCCTTCCTGCTGCGTCGCTTGCACTCGCTCAGTGGAGTGATTCCCATCGGGGCTTTTCTGGTGGAGCATTTTATTTCTAACGCATTTCGCCACTCGCGGGCCGGAAGCTTATGCCAAGCAAGTGGCTTTTCTTTCCAGCTTTCCGTTTGTGATTGGGTTGGAGCTGTTTGGCATTTGGCTGCCGATTCTTTATCACGCCTTGTACGGGTTCTACATCTGGTATCGCGGCGACAGCAATGTGGCTGAGTACCCGTGGTCTGGCAACTGGATGTACACCGCGCAGCGTTATACCGGCGGGATCACCTTTGCCTACATCATTTGGCACACCTGGCATCTGCGCTTCTCCGGCGTTCATCTGCTCAGCCATCCTGACGCTGCGTTCGCGAAAGTGCAGATGGAATTCCTGAGCCCATGGGCGGTCGCTTTCTATGCCGTCGGTATCGTCTGCGCCTCTTGGCATTTTGCCTACGGATTGTGGCTGTTCGCCGCAAAGTGGGGGATCACGTCAGGCGATCGCGCTCGGCGAAGGTTTGGCTATGTGTGCATGGTGATCGGTCTGAGTTTTGTGCTGGTAGGCGCGGTCACGATGTATTCGTTTTTGAACACGCCGCCACAGTACAAGACGGTTCGAAAGTTACGTGCAGGAATAGATTTCGACAATTAGCAAATATCTGGGCATTTGCCCGGGCAGATTGGGATCCGAGTTAGATGGCAGCAAATCCGAAAATTATCGTGATCGGCGGCGGGCTGGCCGGTCTGTCGGCGGTGATAAAAATCGCTGAGATGGGCGGCGAGGTGGATCTGTTCTCGATCGTTCCAGTGAAGCGCTCCCATTCCGTCTGTGCGCAGGGCGGGATCAACGCGGCCAAGAACCTGAAGGGCGAAGGCGATTCCACCTGGCAGCACCTCGACGATACGGTATACGGCGGCGATTTTCTGGCCAACCAGACACCGGTAAAAAATATGTGCGATGCCGCTCCCGGCATCATCGATCTGCTGGATCGCATGGGCGTGCCCTTTAACCGCACTCCAGAAGGACTACTCGATTTCCGCCGCTTTGGTGGCACGCTGATGCATCGCACGGCATTTGCCGGGGCGACCACCGGACAGCAGCTTCTCTATGCACTCGATGAGCAAGTCCGGCGTTACGAGTCGGAAGGAAAAGTTAAAAAATACGAACACTGGGAGTTTTTGTCGGCGGTGCTTGATTCGAACAAAGTCTGCCGCGGCATTTGCGCCATGGACCTGCGTTCCATGGAAGTACGCACCTTCCCTGCCGACGCCATCATCATTGCCGACCGGCGGCATCGGCGCGATTTTCGGCAAGTCAACGAACTCCGTGGTTTGCACCGGGTCAGCGCAGTCAGCGCTTTATCAGCAAGGATGCTATTACGCGAATGGTGAATTTATTCAGGTGCATCCCACTTCGATTCCTGGCGAAGACAAACTGCGCCTGATGTCGGAATCTGCTCGCGGTGAGGGTGGACGCGTGTGGGTGCCTAAGACTCCGGGCGACAAGCGCGATGCGGTTTCAATTCCGGAAAAAGAACGTTGGTATTTCCTCGAAGAGTGGTATCCGAAGTACGGCAACCTGGTGCCGCGCGATGTCGCAACCCGTGCAATCTTCAAGGTGGTCTATGAACACAACCTCGGCATCGACGGTAAGCCGATGGTTTATTTCGACCTGACGCACATCGACAGCGCAACTTTGGATCGCAAGCTGGAAGGCATTCTCGAAATCTACGAGAAGTTTGTCGGAGACGATCCCCGCAAAGTGCCGATGAAGATTTTCCCCGGCATGCACTACACCATGGGCGGCTTGTGGGTGGATTTCAATCAGGCCACGAATATTCCTGGAGTCTATGCGGCGGGCGAGTGCGAATATCAATATCACGGGGCCAACCGGCTGGGGGCTAACTCATTAGTCTCCTGCATCTTCGGCGGGTTCACTGCCGGGCCCAATGCGGTGCGGTACGCACGCAATCTTCAATCAGCGCCGAGTAATGGCCACTTTGAGGCCGAACGCAAGAAGCAGGAAGAAAACAATGCCACGCTGATGAGTTCGGACGGCAAGGAGAATCCTTTTAGTTTGTGGCGCGAGTTGGGCGAGTTGATGACGAAGGACTGCACCGTCATTCGCTACAACAAGAATTTGAAAGGCACAGACGCCAAACTGGTGGAACTGTTGGAACGGTTCCGGCACGTCAATTTAAGCGATAAGTCACAATGGGCGAATACTTCGGTGATTTTTACTCGCCAGCTTTACAACATGCTGCAACTGTCGCGCGTGATTGCGCAAGGCGCCGGCATGCGGGATGAATCCCGTGGGGCGCACTACAAGCCCGACTTCCCCGATCGCGATGACAAGAATTGGCTTAAGACCACCAAAGCGTATTTCGCGCCGGATGCCGATGAGCCGAAATTTGAATTCGAGCCGGTGGATGTGTCGCTGGTGCCGCCAAGGCCGAGGAAGTATTGAGTTTGCAATAGGGTGGAGCAGGGCTTCCAGCCCTGCGTTGTCGTTCTGGTGGTTTAGGACGCAGCGCTGGAAGCGCTGCTCCACCCCAGGGCAGTTCCACCAGGAGATCTTGCATGTTCGACGAGACCGGTGATCCGAAGAAATCGAATCGAAAGCGCTTAGTTCGGGCTATTGGCCTTCCTGGGCTTCGTAATGACCGTCCGTGAGCTGTTCGGTTCCTGGGAACGCGGTCGATCGATTCACGCGGGCGATGGCTTGCATCTGGTTCTGGTTGTGGGGGGCCTGGGGTATATCGGTTTCGTCATTTCGGCGAATCGCAGATAACGAACTTGGACATCAAAGATCCGAAATAGAATTGAATTATGGCGAACGATAAAAAAGTCCTCTTCAAGATCAAGCGTCAAGCGAATCCAACCGCGGAATCGCGCTGGGAAGAATTTGAACTCAACTGGCATCCTGGCATGAATGTCATCTCCTCGATGATGGAGATTGCCCGCAATCCCGTTACCCGCGACGGCAAGCCGACCACGCCCATCACTTACGACTCGAATTGTCTGGAGGAAGTTTGCGGCTCCTGCGCCATGCTGATCAACGGCAAGGCCCGCATGGCCTGCTCGGCGCTGGTGGACAAACTGGAGCAGCCAATTCGCCTGGAGCCGTTCTCGAAGTTTCCCGTGGTCCGTGATTTGGCGGTTGATCGCAGCGTGCTGTTTGAGAATTTGAAGGCTGTCAAGGCGTGGGTTCCGGTCGATGGCACCTACGATCTCGGTTCCGGGCCGCGCATGTCGATGAGCGACCAGGAAGAAGCGTATCCGCTGTCGCGGTGCATTTCCTGTTGTTGCTGCATGGAGGCCTGTCCGCAATTCAACGAGAGCACAGGATTTGTAGGCGCGGCGACCATCTCGCAAGTGCGGTTGTTCAATACTCATCCCACGGGAGCGGCTTTGAAACGGGAGCGGCTGGCGGCGCTGATGGGCGATGGCGGCATCCAGGAATGCGGCTATGCGCAGAACTGCGTGGAGGTCTGTCCCAAGGACATCCCGCTCACCCGGTCGATTTCCGAGGTCAGCGGCGACGTGATGAAACAGGCCATCGTTGACCTTTTTCGGCAGTAGAGTCGGCAGCAATGGGCAAATTGTTCCTTTTTTCCCAGCGATGCCAACTGGGTCTTCATTTTTCATACACATAGCATTATCGGTTCCCACATTGGGAAAGGCAGCCAACTGCACCGATAACGGATGAAGCTGGAAAAGGGTAACCAGAGGGTAATCGGGCGCAAGTGCCACCGACTACCCAATTGGTAACCCCAGATTTATTAGTTTTTACTAGGTTTGCTTGACAAGTGATTTACAATCAGCGGCTACCGGACATAAGAAAGCGCAAAGACTGAGTGAAAGTTAAAATACAGCGCGCCGTCGTACTTTCGATTCTGCTGACAGTGGCAGTGTGCGGTCAGGCTTTTGGCCTGCACCGTTACATTGCGCCTCGGCATATTCGGCACGCCAGCATTCGTCAGAGTATTCACCCCGGCATTCATCCCGGCATTCGTAGGATTCATACGCGGCGGATGGCTTGGAATCCTGTGTTTCGGCCTTCGCACGATTCCCTGCTGCGGCAGAATCTGGAAATTGACCGGATGGATCTGCCCCGTATTCAGAACGACGAAGAGTTGCAGCAGTTAAAGGCCAGTCAGGATCTGGTGCCGATTCTTCCCAGCAAGACTTTGCGGATTGATCCGCGGCTTGATCCCAGCCGCCGCTACTGCCGTCCCTGGACCCGCGATTTTGTCGAACGATCTTAGCGAAGCTTATTACCAACAGTTCCATGCACAGATTCAGGTGAATTCGGCAGTGCGCACGGTACTGGTGCAAAAGAAACTGCGCCGCCACAATCGCAATGCCGCGCCGGAAACGGGAGAAACGGCATCGTCCCATCTGGCAGGCATTACCGTCGACATTCAGCGCCGGGGCATGACCAAAGCGCAAGTGAAGTGGATGGAACAGTACATCATGCCGTTAAAAGACTCTGGCTTGGTTGAGCCCGAGGAAGAGCGTCATCAATGGGTGTTCCATATCGCGGTCTCCGGCCGCTATGCCGACCTGCACGGCTCGAAGATGGCGGCGGTCGAACCACCCACGGACGATATTTCGGTACCGGACACGCTTCCCGTTCCTTCTGCGAACGATGCTGCCGTCAGCGAGACGCAGCAGTAAGCTCCGCCATACAAACATCTCCTTCCTGTAGTCTTGACCCATCATGATTGTTCTTATGGCGGGATTGCCGGGTACTGGCAAGAGCACGCTATGCCGCGAGCTCGCCGCAGTCACTGCGGGGAACGTTCTCAGCAAGGACGAAATTCGGGCAGCCCTGTTCTCTGCGTCCAATATCGAATATTCCACCGAGCAGGATGATTTCTGCATGCACATCATGCTGGAAACGGCTTCGTTTCTGGTGAAGAAAGATCCCAAGCGTCTGGTATTTCTCGATGGACGGACATTTTCCCGGCATTATCAGATTGATCGGGTGGTCGCGGCAGCAGTGGAACTTGGGCAAAAGTGGCGCATTCTGGAATGCGTCTGTTCGGAAGAGACGGCGCGGAAGCGAATTGAAGAGCAGGCGGGAACGCATCCGGCGAAGGACCGTGACTACCAGCTTTATTTGCGAGTGAAGGAACGATTTGAAGAGATTGCGCTGCCCAAGACAGTGATTGATACTGAGCAGCCGCTCGCAGAGTGCGTGGCTGCGGCGCGGGCGGCGTTGAAGTGAGGATCGGTTCATGAAATCGCAAGCGCTGAAGCGCGTACTTGCAGCTTGACCTTTTTATCGCAGTGCTGAAGCGACTGCGCCACCCTAAACACCATTCGTCAATATCCGTACAGCTGCGTTTGTTCCTAAAGTGCAACTGCTTATACAATTCTCCGCGGGCACTCCATGAAAACTACTAAGCAATTCAATTCAAGAAATACTCGTTGCCTATCTTCCCTATTGCTGCTTGTTCTTTTGCTTTTGATTTCGTCAATTGTTCGGAGTCAAGCTAACGATGCTGGATCCGAAGCCATCAGTGCTCGCGCCCATGCCATTCATGACTCCGCCATCGTGGTGGACACACACGCCGACACGCCGCAGCGCTTTCTGGACGAGAATTTCGATATTGGTTCGACCGATCCCAAAGATGTCGGACACATCAGCCTCGACAAAGCGAAAGCCGGCAACCTGGGCGCCGAGTTTTTTTCGATTTGGGTGGACCCGGAGCCGAATCAGGGCCATTTTGCTAAACGTACATTTGATCTGATTGATTCGGTTTATGAGCAGGCTGCGCGGCATCCCGATCGCATGATGATGGCGTATTCGGTGGTCGACATCGAACGGGCCCACAAACAAAAGAAGCTGGCCGCGCTGATGGGGATTGAAGGCGGACACTCCATCGAAAACGATATTCGCCTGCTGCGCGACTATTATCGTTTGGGCGTCCGTTATATGACGCTTTCCTGGTCGAACACCAACGAGTGGGCGGATTCTTCGGGCGATATGAATGATCCCAAGATTGAGCATCACAATGGGCTGACGGATTTCGGCAAACAGGTGGTCCTGGAAATGAACCGGCTGGGCATGATGGTCGATATTTCCCATGTCGCCGATAAAACGTTCTGGGACGCGATTGCTACGACGAAAGCACCGGTGATTGCGTCGCATTCGTCCGCTCGTGCACTGACCAATGCCCCGCGAAATATGACCGATGACATGCTGCGGGCCGTGACCAAGAACGGTGGCGTAGTGCAGGTCAATTTCTTCTCAGGATTTGACGACCAGAAATATTGGGACGCGATGACAGCTCAGGCCAAAGACCAAAAGGCAGCCATGGATGATTATGTCGCCAAATGCAAAGCTGAGGGTAAGACGGCTTCGCCGGTCGAACTGGATAAGATTGAGCGGGAGTGGATGGCAAAAATTCCCCGACCGCCGTTGAAGTCGCTGATCGACAACATCGATCACATTGCTAAAGTCGCGGGAGTGGATCACGTCGGGTTGGGATCGGACTTCGATGGCGTGAGCGGAGCCACGCCCGAAGGGATCGATTCGGCGGCGGATCTTCCCAAAATCACGCAAGCCCTGCTGGATCGAGGATACAACGCCCAGGATATTCACAAGATTCTGGGCGGAAACCTGCTCCGGGTGTTTCGGAGAGGTTGAAAAAGTTAGTAGAGAGATGCAGGCCACGAGTACCACGTCAGGCAAGTGAGTTGCGGCGCGATTGTCGTAGAATTGTGAAGTTCCGCTTAGCGGCCATTCTGAGGCGGATAGTTCGAGGAGTCATTCATGCGTAGAGTTTTGCTTTTGCTTGTGGTGATTTGCCTGTTTGCTTTGTCCGGCTGGGCGCAGACGGCGCCAGCTACCACCCCAGCGCCTGCCAAGAAGCCGGCAGCGGCCAAGCCCGCGGCGAAACCGGCTGCCGCCGTCCCAGCGGTTCCCACAGCCGTTATTGAAACCACTGCCGGCAAACTGACCTGCACATTATTTCCTGACAAAGCCCCGATCGGGGTTGCGAACTTTGTTGGTCTGTCACGGGGAACGAAAGATTGGATGAGTCCGCTGGACGGCAAGAGAAAACACGGTGTAGCGCTCTACGATGGCACAATTTTTCATCGCGTGATTCCGAGTTTTATGATTCAAGGTGGCGATCCTAAAGGAGATGGCACCGGCGATCCGGGCTACAAGTTCAAGAACGAGACATCCCCCGACCTGGCTTTTGACCGTCCCGGACGGCTGGCTTATGCCAACGCTGGGCCGGACACCAATGGATCACAATTTTTCATCACGGAGGTCCCGTATCCCAGTCTGACTGGTGGATATACGATTTTCGGCCAGTGCGACGATGCCAGTGTGGAGTTGGTAAAGCAGATTGCTCGCATGCCGC
Organism: Terriglobia bacterium; assembly: GCA_963723765.1. Classification (GTDB taxonomy): domain Bacteria; phylum Acidobacteriota; class Terriglobia; order Terriglobales; family Acidobacteriaceae; genus DATBAX01. The sequence continues at coordinate 829,449 of CAVRSD010000003.1, forward strand.
GGGATTCGAATGACCGTCCTGGGGCGCCGGTGAAGATCAATCACATTGTGATTACTGGTGTGGCGGCGCATCACGTGACTGCCACGCATGCGACGCCGGCAAAGAAGGCCGCCACTACGCCCAAAGCTGCACAGCCCCCGCAATAGGCGATACAATTTTTATACACGATCGAGAAAGGATCAACATGGCCAGACAACCCGGTACTTATGCGACTTTCAATACTTCCGAAGGCACGATTGTGTGCCGGCTTTTTGAGAAGGATGCGCCCAAGACAACTAAGAATTTTATCGAACTTGCAGAGGGCAAGCGTGAGTGGACGCATCCTTCGACTCGCAAGAAAAGTACCGACAAGCTCTATGACGGGACGATCTTTCACCGCGTGATCCCGGAGTTCATGATTCAGGGTGGCGATCCCGCAGGCACCGGCATGGGTGGGCCGGGCTATCAGTTTGAGGACGAGACCAAAGGCTCGCCTCACCGGTTCGATAAGAAGGGCAAGCTGGCTATGGCGAATGCCGGGCCCAACACTAACGGTTCGCAGTTCTTCATCACGCTGGTACCTACGGAATGGCTTACCGGCAAGCACACGATTTTCGGCGAAGTGGTCGAGGGACAGGAAGTTGCAGACAAGATTGTTGGTGCTTCCCCAGAACCGGCAGAACAAGCCAAATAAAGATGTGGTGTTGCAGTCGGTGGTGATTGAGCGGGTGTAGGAAATGAAGGAAGCCGTATGTCTAGAACGCAAATTGTGTTCCTGTTCTCGATCGCACTGGGGTTGAGTGCGTCGATGCTCGCGGAAGACCCTTGTGCAACGATTCGAGACGCTAAGCAGAAAACATACGGCTTTCATCCTGATAAATTGTCCAAGACGGAACGAGAACAAAAATCCAAGCAGATGGATGCCTTTTGGGACCTTGTGAAACAGAACGGGCCCGGAGGACTAGTCTGTGTTCGCGGACTGATCGAGACGGAAAAGGAAGACAAGTATTTATTGTTCGACGCGGCGTCGATTCTCGCAGCCTTCGATCAGACCGGCAATTCGGATAAGGCGATTTTGGAAGGGCTGTTGGGTACGGATCTGCAAGATGTCGACGCAGCCGGATATATTTCCCTGGCGCTGCAACTCTCTCATCGCAATGTCGACATCGGTCCCGCGGCCAATAAGTATCTACACGCGCCGCATGTGACCACATATTTACCACGGCACGGAGGCTATGAACTGGACCGGGCTCGGGGTGCCATCCTGCTCTACGGCAGCATGTCTCCGGCCATGGTGGACAAGTATCTCGATGCGGAGATTCAAAGCCAGTATCCCGAAGTCCGCGATACCGCGGCCATCATGCTTTCGTTGAATATGACGGAGGCGAGCTTCAAGGCGATCGCTTCCCTGGGGACGGGCGACGGGCTGGGAACGGCCCGTGAACAAGTTATGTCAGTCAGAACGTATCGGACGGTGCCGGTGACGCGTCCCAGTAAATACACGCGCGAACAGATCCTGCAAAAAGTGGCACGGTTCCCTGAAATCGATCCTGATATTAACGAAGCTGAAGACCAGGCTCTGGATAATAGCGTTTATGCAACTTTTACTGCCGCGGACATCGGGGCGCTACAGGAAGGCCGTCGTCGAATGATCCAGGGTGTGTCGAACGAATCAGTGGAAGGATACGCGGAAATATCCCGCATTTTGCTCAATCTGATCAATGTGCTCGATCTTGATAAAGAATATCGCATTCACTGAGAGTGCAGCAGCACCCTTATCCGGCAAGGTCAATTTTCCATGACCGAAATTTCCTTGTTGCGGATCAAGTTGCGGTCGGAGGTGACGAGCGTCAGCCCGAAAGCCTTGGCAGAAGCAGCCAGGAACAGATCGGCGGGATCGGCATGCGGCAAATTGACTTCCGTCATCGCTACGGCAACCTCAAAGTTCAAAGGGGCCTCAGTGAGCGGCATCGTAGTCAGCGCACGGGTCACCCAAGTCGAAAAACCCTCAGGGATTTTGATCCGGCCCTTGCGATGGAGGAGCAGTGCCTCCCAAATGCTGATGGGAGACAACCATAACTGGTTGTGGACATCGTCCAATGCCTTGGCGACACGGCGACTCAGCCGCTGAGGCTCCAAGAGGCTCCAAACGAAAATATGAGTGTCCAGGAGTAGCTTCATTCCTCGTCCCGCCACGCATTCCAGTCATCCAAGCTGCCGGTAGGACCGACGATATCTCCGACGATTTCAGCGGTTCCCGCCATAGAACCCAACCAGCTCTTGCGACGCGGTTGCGGAGTGGGAGGAACCACTTCGGCCACGGGTTTACCGAAGCGGGTGACGCGAATCGGCTTGCGCGTCTTGCGTACTTCTTCGAGGATGCCGAGACACTTGGCTTTGAACTCGGAGATGGCGATTTCCTTCATGGTCAAATCATACTATGGTCAATGACCATGGTCAATCAACGATTGATAAGGTCAAACCCCAATCACGCCGGTCAATTCCGTTACGGCCGCGGCACTCTTATCCAGCGCAGCTTTTTCTTCCGGCGTCAGCTTGATCTCGATGATCTGTTCGATGCCGCTTGAACCCAATTTCACTGGCACGCCAACGAACAAGCCAGTGATGCCGTACTCACCTTGCAGATAGGCGGCGCAGGGCAGGATTTTCTTTTTATCTTTGAGAATGGCTTCAACCATCTCGGTCGCGGCGGCGGATGGCGCGTAGTAGGCGCTGCCGGTTTTCAGATACTTCACGATCTCAGCCCCGCCGTCGCGAGTGCGCTGTACCAGGCGTGCGATGGTCTCTGCGTCCATGAGTTCGGTGATCGGAATTCCGGCGACCGTGGAATAACGCGGCAGGGGCACCATGGTGTCGCCGTGTCCGCCGAGGACGAAGGCAGTCACGTTTTCCACACTGACTCTTAGCTCGTCCGCGATGAAAGCGCGGAAGCGCGCCGAATCGAGGACACCGGCCATGCCGATCACGCGCTGGCGGGCGAATCCGCTGAGCTTGTAGGCGGCTTGCGCCATGGCGTCGAGAGGGTTCGAAACAATGATCAGAATACAGTTCGGCGAAAACTCGACTACTTTACCAACTACGTCCTTCATGATCTTGTAATTGGTATTGAGCAAGTCGTCGCGGCTCATGCCCGGCTTGCGCGGGATGCCGGCGGTGATGACCACAATGTCGGAATTGGCAGTGTCGGCATAGTCGTTGGTGCCCAGAATGTGCGCGTCGCGCTTTTCGATAGGCATGGCCTCCAGCAGATCGAGGCCTTTGCCTTGCGGCACGCCTTCGACGATGTCAATCAGGACGACATCTGCTAGTTCTTTGGCGGCGATCCAGTGAGCTGCTGTGGCGCCTACATTTCCCGAGCCTACGATCGTTACTTTCTTACGCATGAATGATTCCTTTCGAGAATGACGATTAGCATTTAGCACCTGGCATTTAGCCACTAGAGTTCAACTATTGGTTGCGAAAAACCGCAGCTATGTCGGCTCGCGTCAAACCATGTTGCTGATGATGGCATCGGCGAATTCGCTGGTTTTGACCTTGGTGGCGCCTTCCATGAGGCGCTCAAAGTCGTAGGTGACTTTCTTCTGTAGGATTGTGCTTTCCATGCCTTGCTCGATCAGATCGGCGGCTTCCTTCCAACCGAGAAAACGGAACATCATCACGCCTGACAAAATCACAGAGCCGGGATTGATGACGTCTTTGTCCGCATACTTGGGAGCCGTACCATGCGTGGCTTCGAAGATGGCGTAGCCGTCGCCGACATTGGCGCCGGGGGCGATCCCCAGGCCGCCGACTTGGGCGGCGCAGGCGTCGGAAATATAGTCTCCGTTTAGATTGGGCGTGGCCAGGACGGAATATTCGTCGGCCCGGGTCACGACCTGCTGGAAGATGGAATCGGCGATGCGATCGTTGATCATCAGCTTTTTCTTCCACGCGCCTTTGCCGTGGGTGGCATAGATCGCGTCGAGGACGGCTTTCACTTCTTTATTCACCGACTGGCGAAACTCTGGTGGCGCAAACTCCATTCCTGGTTCGACGGAATTCGCGTTTTCTTCGATTGAGATATTCGGGTTCTTGTCTTTATTGTCGATGATCCAGCTCTCGCGCTCGGTGATGACCTGGTCACGGAATTCCTGAGTTGCCACTTCGTATCCCCACTTGCGGAAAGCGCCTTCGGTAAATTTTTGGATGTTTCCTTTATGCACCAATGTCACGGTCTTGCGTCCGTTTTCCAAGGCATGTTCGATGGACATGCGCACTAGGCGCTTGGTTCCCGTGATAGAGATCGGCTTGATGCCAACACCGGAATCCAGGCGGACTTGTTTCTTGCCGCCTTTCAGCATGTCTTCATTGAGGAATTTAATCAGCTTGGCTGCTTCCGGCGTTCCCTCTTCCCACTCGATGCCGGCGTACACATCTTCCGTGTTCTCGCGGAAGATGACGATGTCCATGCGCTCGGGGTGTTTTACCGGCGAGGGCGTGCCTTTGTAATACTTCACCGGACGAATGCAGGAATAGAGATCAAGAATCTGCCGCAGCGCCACGTTCAGTGAGCGGATGCCGCCGCCGACGGGGGTGGTCAACGGGCCTTTGATGGCGACGCGAAATTCGCGGACAGCACTTACGCTATCATCAGGCAGCCAGTTGTCGAATTTGGCTTTGGCTTTTTCTCCGGCAAAAATCTCATACCACGCCACGCGGCGCTTGCCTTTGTAGGCTTTTTCCACGGCCGCGTCGAAAACTCGAACTGAAGCCTTCCAGATATCCCGCCCGGTGCCGTCGCCTTCGATGAAAGGAATGATCGGGTTGTCGGGCACCTGATAATGCCCGTCGCTGTACCGGATCCCAGCACCATTGCTGGGAACTGGAACACCGTTGTAGGAAGCCGCCATGAATTCCTCCGCTATGAAATGAGAACAATGATTATAAAGGCTGGCGTTCGCCGGGACGAAATCGCCAGAAACGAATGACGCTATTTAGTTACGGATTGGTTACGTTGCGGAGCGAATGGAAACCGTGACCGATACAATGCCAAGAGATGCGATTTTCTTCTCAACGCCTTCGGACGGATTCAAGGGTTTTGCTGCTCGGATTTCTTTTAACTATCTGCCTCGGGGGCCCACGGTTGGCATCTGGGCCAGGATACGAAGGATTTGCCAGAGAGCCCAGGGTCGATGCAAAGTGGCGCGACTGCATCTTCGTCCCTCAATGAACCCGCAATGTGGATCCTGCGAATGTGCACCCGGTAGTGCACCGCTTTTGGGATCGCACGAATATCTTGTTATTTGCCGGAATCGCCGTAACTCGCGGAATGGACTACGCGTCCACTCGAAATTTTCAGGCGCGGGGAAGACAGGAGATTTTGCTACCCGACGATGTTGTGGACAACTCGGCAGGGTTCGCCAGTCTGGAGGCGGCGGGCACGGCAACCTCGATTGGAATTTCTTATCTGCTGCACCGCACCGGACACCACACACTGGAGCGCTGGATGTCGATCGGGCACATCAGCGTGACTGGATTCGGCGACGTTCGGAACTATTGCCTCAAAACGAAACACACGGTGCCGTAAGAGCATATTTGTTGGGTCAACTCATGACCCTTTCATAGATTTTCCTCACCGCTCCCAACGTCTGTAGCAGCTCAGTTTCCAATCCGTCGGGAAAATCACGGCGCAGGATCTGGGCAGTAATCTTCTCCGTGATCTGCCTGGCGTGGTCGGTTCTTGGAAGCCATCGGACACCTTGTCCTACTGCTAATCGCGCAACATGCTGCACCGTGCGCAGAAGCTCGGCGGCATGATCGAGCGCGGCGGCGTCGGACTTTTCCAGCACCTCTGCGGCAGCGCATCGCCACAGCCGGTCTCGCAAGCTTCCATGTTTGTGGGGAATGGCATGCTTCACCAGAAGGTAGGCGCACAAGAAATCGATGTCATAGATGGCGCCGGGTGACGTCTTGAAGTTGTTTTCTGACGTACCAGACGCTTCCAGTTTGGTTCTCATGCCCTTTACTCCGTGCAGGAAAGAGTCATCCCCGGCAAAACGAGTGAACAGTTCTTTGGCGGCATTGGCGGCGCGATCTCCCAGGGTTTGTGAGCCCGTCAGAAAACGGAGTTTGGTGTAGGTTAACGCCTCCCAACCCTGTGCTTCCTGTTTAAAGTAAGCAGCCAGGTGCGCGGGAGTTACCAGCAATTCACCTTCTGCGCCTCTGGGACGCAAACGCGTGTCCACGGGGAATGCCATTCCGTCGCGGGTGTAGGCGGCAAGGGCCTGCATGATCTGCTCGACTGATTTTTGAAGGCGTTCACGGTCGCGATCTTCGTCGCACACAAACAGCAGATCGGCGTCGGAGAGTATGTCCAATTCGCAACTTCCCAGGCGTCCTAAAGCAAGAATGGCCAATCCTGGAGGATTGCCCGCAATTCCCACGGCTGCGGCAATGGCATCTTCGGCAGCAGCCGTAATCGCACCCAGCGACTCGTAGACTCCCCGCAGTTCGGTGATGTCCCGTGCCCCTACGGTGAACACACGATGGCGAAAATGCTGGCGCAATAAAGCCAACTTTTCACCATACGATGCAGATGACGAAGCCACATAGGCAAAGACTGGATCCGCTGCTGCTCGTCCCTGCCCCAGAGAGCTTTCGAATAGGTATCCGCTACCTACGCGCACAGGAGTTTCTGCCAGGCTGGCGACGGTGGCAATCTCTTCGGGATGTCGAACCAGAATGTCGGTCAGATAATCACTGGCATCGAAAAGAGCAATCGCGCTATGGACCGCTCTCGCATTGCGCAGCACGGCGGCATAGCGTTGCGAACTGGTGAATGCGGAACTTAAAAAGCGAAACAGGTTCTTTCGAGCCTGAGGGCTCAGGTCCGGCCGAATGGCAATTTGATAAAGATCGGGAGCGTCCGCCGCCAGCCGTTGCAGAATTTGCTGCATGGACTGGTCGGAGCTCGCAGATTCAGTAGTGCTACGCAGTTGGAACTGAGGGTCTCCAGCGCTGTTGATGGTAAGGAGTCTGCTGTTGATAAATCACCCGCTGGTAGATTTCCGCCACCACCGCCATCCGCAGCCGCACGATGGTGGCAAGGTCGGCTACGAGATATTCTCCCGGTGCGTACCCTTCCATGGAGCGCTGGAGGATGCGCAATTCGGGTTCGGTAGGCGGCAGACGGTGAGTTTGCTGTCCCTGGCGCAACTGTAAGCGGTGCTCCAGATGGCGCAGAAATTCGTAGGCACTGGTGAGATCGTGGAATTCCTTGCCGCTGATATGTAATTTGTCGTGCAATTTGTGAAGTGAAAATAGCGTTCCGCCCGAGCGTAACCACGGTTCTGCGCCTCCGTAAACCCGTTGCAGGCATTGCACCAGGAATTCGATGTCCCGGATTCCGCCGCGGTCGATTTTCACATTGATGCTCGGCGCGGAGGCTTCGGCAAGGGTTGAGGGATGACCATGAAGTTGCATTTTTTCGCGGGCGACTAATGCTGTCTTGATGGCGGCGAAGTTGATTTGCTCGGTGTAAACCTCAGGCTGCATCCGGCGGATAAACTCCCGGGCCAGGGATGCATCTCCCGCCGAATAACGCACTTTGATGAGAGCCTGCCGTTCCCAGTCTTGCGCCGTGAGTTCGTAGTAGTGCAGCGCATTGAACAAGCTGATGGCCAGTTCGCCGCCACTGCCTTGCGGTCGCAACCGCAAGATCAATACGAAAAACCGGACCTTCCCGCGTGATGCGCGACAGGATCTCAGTGACTTGCTGGGCCAGGCGGATGAAGTATTCGTGGTTCGAAATCGCGGCATCAGGGGATTCTTGCCCGTCGCCGAAAATGTAGAGCAGGTCCACGTCTGAGCTGTAATTCAGTTCGTTGCCGCCGAGCTTGCCCAGGGACAGGATGGCAAAAGGTGTGTTCACCAGTCGGCCTTCAGCGTCCTGATGCCGCGGAATCCCATATCGTTTCTGGAGTGCGCTGTCAGCTTCACGCAGTGCCTCTTCGATCAACACATCCGCCAACGCGGAAATTTCCGCAGTGGTCTCCGCCAGTGGCGCTATTTTTAAAACATCACGCAGCATGATGCGGACGTACTCCCGGCGTTTGAAGCGAGCCAGTAACACAGAAACGTCGGTTTCGAACGAACGGGAGCGGAAGCGAGCCACGCTTTCGTGAAATTCATCGCGCGAGAAACTTCGGTCCAGATTCTTTTCTCGCAGAAGAGACTGCAACAGGTCTGTGTTCTGGAGAAGAGTCTCGCCCAGAAAGCGGCTGTGGCCAAAAACCACGATTGCATAGTGCGCTAGAGCGTTATGCCGGTCGAGCAGACGAACGATTTCTTCAGAAGACTCACTCAACAGACGATCAAACAGGAGCAATGCGGAGTCTGGATCAGGCGATTCGGCCAGCAATCCCGGCAAAGACGCTGCCAACCCTGGCGATACGCGCTGGACCGCATCGGCGAAATTTAGCCTGGCGCTTTCGGGGTCCTGGAAGGGGATGCCGGCCACCGCCGCCGCGACGTCCGGCGGCAACCAGGCGTCGGTTGGCGGTCTACTCTGGGACAAGGCACTGGGCTCGGGAACTGAGCATAGCATGGGGTGAAGCCCGCTCCCTTACCACCGCGGTTTGCCGAAGGTTTTCCGCACCCCGAACGTGTTGTACCTTCCCCATGGTCCATTAGGGCCCAGATCCGCGGCTCCCAGATTCTTGTCCCTGGCGCCCAGGCGATCAAAGAGAAAGTGCTGGGTGGCCCGGAACTCGAAGCCTTTGCCGAGGTAAATCCCGGCTCCCCATGAGTGTTCGACGCCAATGGCGTCAAAAGACCACGTATAGAGCGTTTGCGGGATATTCTTGCCGAACAAGAAGTTCGGTTGCCCGAAAAGCTCGAAGCGGCGCAGCGGACCTTTGCCAAAAGGACGAATCTCCAATAGTCCGGAGAGCATGTAGCGGGCAAATGCAGTGCAGGGAGCATTGACGCCACCGTATTGGCCGGCATTGGCGTTGCACAGGTTGGGATCAATCTCGTTGTGCGGCGGAGCCAGATCGAACTGTGCCCATCCGTACAGCGTGTCACGAGGCAACAAGAAGCGGTCAGAGTCTTGTAACGCTGGGTCTTGGGCGTGCGCCACTCCGCTCATCGCTACGCATAGAAATATCCATAGCAGCCACTTCATTGGGGCCTCCGAGAGAATGAAATTCTGTTCCTGGAACCGATCTTTTTCTGGACGATCTCGATCCTGAATAATCTTGGCTGGTTGAAAGTCGGGTTATTCTACCGCTTTGGAAATGCAAATCCAGCAGGGATGACTGATTTAGTTAACGATAATTTTACATCGCTGCATTTGGCCAGACAGTATACTGACCGGGCGATCCCAATCATCTGTCTGCTGGTATCGACTAAGAACCGACGAGGATGCACTATGAAGCTTGTGCGGAGTGGAAACGTTCGCAATTTTCTGGGGTTAGGACTGGTGGTTATCATGGCTACATCTTTGTTCGCCGCTTCAAACATTTACAGCTTTACGCTGCCCTCGATTGACGGCAAGCCGATGCCTCTGGAGAACTTCAAGGGCAAAGTTGTCCTGATGGTCAATGTGGCCAGCCAATGCGGCTACACCCCGCAGTACACGGCTCTGGAAGCCCTGTATGAGAAGTACAAAGATCAGGGCTTCGTCATCGTAGGCTTCCCTGCCAACAATTTTGGGGCGCAGGAGCCGGGTACGAATGAAGAAATCAAGACCTTCTGTTCCAGAAAATACAGTGTGACTTTCCCGTTGTACTCCAAGGTTTCCGTCAAAGGTGACGATCAGACGGCACTTTATCGGTACCTCACCAAGGATGCCAATCCGGCGGTGGCGGGCGACATCAAGTGGAACTTTACCAAGTTTTTGGTTGATCGAAGTGGGAACGTCGTACAGCGGTTTGAGCCAGCAGTCACGCCGGACTCGAAGGAAGTGGTTTCCGCCGTCGAAAAGCTCTTAAAGCAATAATCCAGCTGTGCTGGATCAGATTTTTCGATGTAGTGACAACTAAGTGACATTGTTTGGCACTACTGTACCGCTAACTTTCTACGAGAATCCATATTCAAAAGTCTTATTCCTCCAATAAGTTGAATTGATAGGACGCTAAGTTCCTCAATATTCAAGGAAAACGTTTGGCGAAAGTATTGCTCTATAGCCAACGGGGGAACTTGGCAAATGGGTCAGGAAATTTCAGTCTCGTATCAGGCAGTCAAAAGCAAAGTCTATAAGCTAATTGACGCATTGGTGGAGGACGCCAAGACCGAAGGCGACGTTCAGGAGTCGGTCAAGCGGTGGTGGAAACTGGTTCACCCGGCGGATCGGCCGGTGGCTCGCAAATACTTGCTGTTAGTTTTAGCTCGGTCGAACGCCAGCCTGGAAGCGATTACAGACAGCCTTCTTGAATTCAAGGAATTTGAGACTGTCAGCGATTCAGATGCCCAAAGAATGGCTAAACTGCCGGCACTGGCCAGTCATGCTCAGATCAGCAGTCGAATTTAACCTCGTACTAATCACCCAAATTTTGAAAGGCCCGGCAAAAGCCGGGCTTTTTGGCGTCTGATAGAACCCCACCCTAATTGTCATTTCGAAGCGAAAGCGAGAAATCTGCTTTCTCACCGCAGGCAAACAGCGGATTCCTCGTCGCTGCGCTTCTCGGAATGACAAGATCGAGAGTTGTTCTATAACGCTAAATGTCGTAGTACAAGGCGAATTCGTAAGGATGCGGCCGCAGTCTTACCGCATCCACTTCCTTGGTGCGCTTATAGGCAATGTAGGTACTCAAAAGTTCCTCGGTGAATACATCGCCTTTGAGCAGGAAGCTGTGATCTTTCTCCAGGGCGATCAGAGCATCTTCGAGCGAACCTGGCATAGAGGGAACTTTCGCTAGCTCTTCCGGGCCGAGGTCGTAGATGTCTTTATCCAGCGGCTGTCCGGGATCGATCTTGTTTTCGACGCCATCCAGCCCAGCCATCATCATTGCAGCGAACGCCAGGTATGGGTTGCAGCTAGGATCAGGCGGACGGAACTCGACCCGCTTCGCTTTGGGAGACGCCGAGTACATCGGAATCCGGCACGCCGCCGAACGATTGCGCCGCGAATACGCCAGATTCACCGGAGCCTCAAACCCTGGCACCAGGCGCTTATAGGAATTGGTGGTCGGGGCAATGATTGCCGCCAGAGCCGGCCCATGCTTGATCAGTCCCCCGATGTACCACAATGCCATCTGCGAGATGCCGGCGTAGCCATCGCCGGCAAAGAGCGGTTTCCCAGCCTTCCAGAGTGACTGGTGAGTGTGCATGCCACTGCCGTTATCACCGTAGATCGGCTTGGGCATGAAAGTGACCGTCTTGCCGCACTGATTAGCCGTATTCTTCACTATGTACTTGTAAAGCAACATGCTATCGGCCGACTTCACCAGCGAATTGAATTTCAGGTCGATCTCCGTCTGGCCTCCCGTGGCGACTTCATGGTGGTGACATTCCACTTCCAGGCCGCATTTTTGCATGGTTAAGACCATTTCAGTGCGTAGGTCTTGATAGTGGTCGGTGGGAGGCACCGGGAAATACCCTTCCTTGTAGCGAGGACGATATCCCAGGTTATTTTCCTCCCGGCCTGAATTCCAGCGGCCTTCTTCCGCATCAATGAAGTAGTAGCCGTGCTGCTCGCGCTGATCGAAGCTGATATTGTCGAAGATGAAGAACTCGGCTTCCGCGCCAAAGTAAGCGGTATCCGCAATGCCGGTGGATCCCAGGTACAATTCAGCCTTTTTCGCGATATAGCGAGGATCACGGTCGTAGCGCTGCTTAGTCACAGGATCGATAACATCGCAAATCATGACCAGGGTTGGGGCTTCCGTGAAGGGATCGAGTGTGTAAGTTCCCGGATCGGGAATCAGAAGCATGTCACTTTCGTTAATGGCTGCCCAGCCCCGAATGGACGAGCCATCCATGCCGAAACCTTCTTCAAAGGATTCCTCTGACAACTGCTCAATGGGATAGGAGATGTGCTGCCATAAACCCGGCAAGTCCGTGAACCGGAGATCAAGCATCTTGACGCCGTTCTTCTTGGCAAACTCCAGAACGGTCTTCGGATCAGACATGAATTGCTCCTTAAGGATCGCCGGGAGGTACTGCCCTCGGCGTGACGAATCATATTGTTAGAGGGTACGGGATGGAATTGTACACCTGCTACAATCTTTGTCGGCCAGTAAGCCAACGTGAAGTGTATGGGCACGAACCTGCAATCTGGAAATCTAATGTTTTTATGGAGAGGATAAGATGGAGTTATCCTGCTATTTAGTAATCGCTTACTAGTGCACTTATGGACTTTGACCAACTAGAAACATTTCTGGAAGTCGCGCGCTTGTCCAGCTTCTCCCGTGCCGCGGAGAAACGATTTCGCACGCAGCCAGCGATTTCATCCCAGATCCGTTCTCTGGAAGAGGAAATTGGCGCGAAGCTCCTCGACCGTTCCGGCGGAAAAGTCTCCATCACCGCTTCCGGCAAGCTTTTCCAGAAATATGCCGAGGAAACCTTAGACGGCCGCAAAGCCGTATTGACTGCCATCTCTGAGACTGAGCGCGTGCCGCGGGGCGAGATCATCGTCGGGGCCAATGAAGGCACCTGTCTGCACATCCTTCCGGAGGTCTTCGCTGAATTCAAGAAGCAATATCCAGATGTCGCGGTCAACATCAAGCGTGCGGACTACGGCAGAATTATGGAAGCCATCATCGATAACTCGGTAGATTTCGGCGTTCTCTCTCTGCCGGTAACCGATGTGAGATTGACGGTTGTGCCCATCCATCGCGACGAGCTAGTGATCATCGCGCCGCCACATCATCCTTTGGCCAAGTTGAAGTCTGCGACCATCGCGGAAGTCGCAAAATTCGCACTGGTGATGCCTAAAGCCGGCCACACCCGCGATGGTCTTGATGATCTTTTCCATGAACGGAAACTGAAGCCGCGCTATGCCATGGAACTCGATTCGAGTGAATTGCTCAAGCGCTTCGTTGCGGCTGACGTTGGTGTGGGATTCATCGCGCGCTCCAACGTTCATGAAGATGTGCAGGCGAAAGTTCTGGCGGCGATCCCTCTGTCCGATGCCCAGGTTCGCCGCGACCTCGCGCTGGTTTTCCGGAAAGACAAGGCCCTGAGCCGTGCCGCTCTGGCTTTCATTGATATCGCGGTAAGAATCAAGGCTGCCGATGCGGCTTCGGGTAAGCGCCCGTGAGAAGGTGGATCGCCGTACTGTTTCTGGCGATTCTGGTTAGCCCGGCAGTAGTAATTTCCCAAACCCCGCCTGGTCACAAATCGTCGACCAAAGGCCTGCCTACAACGGCATTTAAGCTGGTTTCAGTCCAGGTAAAGGGTGCGAAGCGCTACAAACAGGACCAGATCGTTGCTGCTTCCGGACTCGAAATCGGTCAGACGGTAAGCGAAGACGATTTCAAGCTCGCTGTGCAGAAACTGGGAGAAACCGGCGCTTTCACCGAGGCTGCCTACAGCTTTCAATATTCCGCGGAAGGCACCAAGCTGGAGCTGCAAATCAGCGAAAACGAGCAGTTGGTTCCCACCCGGTTCGACAATCTGGTCTGGTTCTCCGACCAGGACTTGCTGGATAAACTGCGGGCCCGCGTGCCGCTTTTTCAAGGCCGCCTCCCACTCTCGGGAAACATGCTGGATGAAGTTTCGCAAGCATTACAGGGCTTGATCGATGAACGCAACGTGCAGGGTCGAGTCGACTACTTGCGTACCGCTCGCCTCGGTGGCCCGCTCGATGCAATTACCTTCAGCGTGACCGGCCCCATTATCAAAATACGCAATACGGAATTCTCCGGTGCAGGCCCTGCGGAATTGCCGCTGCTTCAGGCTGCCAGCAAAAAACTGGCTGACCAGGATTTTTTGCGCTCCATATTGCGCGTTCAGGAAGACAAAGATTTCCTGCCCGTGTATCTTGCACGCGGCTATTTGAAGGCGGCTTTTGGAGATGCGCAAGCCAAAGTAACCCAGGACAGTACTCAAGAAACCATCGTCGACGTGGACTTCCCGGTTGAACCGGGCCGTCAATACAAGGCTGCGGAGGTTCACTGGACCGGGAATGCTGTCTTCCCTGCCGAAAAACTCCAGCCGTTCCTTCATCTGCAGCCCGGCCAACCGGCGAACGCGGTGCAGCTAAGCGACGATCTTGAAGCTGCAAAAAAGCTCTACGGTACTCGCGGCTACCTGGCAGTTGGTATTCAGCCCATTGCTGAATTTAATGAGGAATCATCCACCGTGAACTATCAACTCCAGGTACATGAGGGCGAGGTGTATCACATGGGAGAGTTGGAAATTCGCGGACTGGACACCCGCAACACAGCCCGCCTGGCCGATCAGTGGAAACTCCATGCGGGAGATCCTTTCGATGACAGTTATCCCAAAGCATTCGCCGATAGCACGTTCAAAAGTCTGGCACTCACAGGACAGTGGAACGTAATTTCTCATCAAACCTTGAATGAAGAGGACAAAACCGTCGATGTGACACTGCGCTTTGAAGAAAAGAAATGACAATACTTTTGAAATCAATTGACAAATCCGCCCCATGATTTTTGATACTGTTTAGGTAGAAAAGTGGGTTTTGAAAACTCTTCGTTGCTAGAATTTTACCTAAAACATACAAGGAGACGCATTGATGAAATCCCGTTCGCAGAAATTCGGAGTTCTGCTGGCGACCCTGTTTCTGGGTGCCGGATTGACGCTTTCTACCGCCTGGGCAGCCGGCCAAAGCTACACCGGCCAGGTCAGTGACGCCATGTGCGGCGCAACTCACATGATGGAGGGCAGCGCCGCCGATTGCACCCGCGCTTGCGTGAGCAAAGGCTCGAAGTACGCTTTGGTCGTCGGCAACAAAGTTTATACCCTCGACAGCAGCGACAAGGCAGTCCTTGCCGCTCTCGACAAGCTGGCCGGCGCGAATGCGAAAGTTACCGGCACGGCAAAAGATGACACGATCACGGTGAGCGCTGTTACTGCCGCGAAATAACTACAGGCAGAAGACCGACGATTTCCATTGCTTCAAGGCGGAGGCCAATCGGGCCTCCGCCTTATTTTTTTGGTTCTGCCTCACTTTTCATCTTACGTTCACATTTCGCTATGTTAGATTTGACGTTACTCACCCTAACCACCCGGAGGAACAGCGAATTGGGAAAAGATATGGTCCCCAAGAGGATTTTTTTTACCAAGGGGGTCGGCAAACATCGGGAACGTCTCACTTCCTTCGAGCTGGCGTTGCGTGACGCCGGTATTGCCGCACAGAATTTGGTACGCGTCTCGTCGATTTTTCCACCACAGTGCAAACTGCTTGCTCGTTCCCAGGGTTTGAAGTATCTCTCGCCGGGGGAAGTTGTCTTCTCGGTCGTAGCCGAGAATTCGACCCACGAACCCCACCGTCTGCTCGCGTCCAGTATTGGCGTGGCCATTCCGGCGGACCGCAATACTTATGGCTATCTCAGCGAGCACCACTCCTTCGGCGAGACCGAAGACTCCGCCGGGGACTATGCGGAAGAGCTGGCAGCGGAAATGCTGGCCACGACGCTGAACGTGGAGTTTGATCCGGACCGGTCCTGGGACGAGAAAAAGGAAATTTACCGAATCTCGAACAAGATTGTCCGCACCGCGAATGTGACCCAGTCGGCCGTGGGTGATAAACGTGGGCTGTGGACCACGGTGATCGCGGCAGCGGTGTTGATTTTCGACTGACCGGTTTCTCAACCATGAAGCAAACAATCTGTAGTTGAATTGACATAGGCCGTCCGGATAGGACGGCCTTTTGCTTAGGTATTCGAAAGCTCCCCGCTCGGATTAGAATTGAGAAGGCTTAGGGTTGGAGGTGCGCAGTGGCAAAACCTTACGCTCTAGAGGGTCTCGTTCTCTTTGTCGTCGCGGCCTGCCTCGCGTATGCGCAAGGTGATGTGCCGGGGGACACAATCGTATGGTTTCATCCCAATCAAGAGGTTCGCATTCGCGATCTGCCGACGCTGACGGCGTCTTCTGATAAGGCATCCGCGATATCCGCGGTCGCGCTCGAGATCGTTCTCAGCGATAAAGCGGTATGTTGCGGGAAAGGCTCGGTCCTTGAAGACGCTGTGCTTTCAGATTTCCCTTCGTTGAAGGATCTCGGCGCCATGGTGGAAGGAAGGCATCTTCTGAGCGATGGCCAGCCAATCGCGATTCACGCGGAGTACGTCCCACAAACCTCTGTAAACTCCGGTGTCAATATTGTGAATGCTCTGCAGGACCAACACGCTGCGCTGATCGAGTGGAAGTCGCATGTGTATGTGTTGTATGGAGCGACGTTCAATGAAACTCGCTACTCCAGTGGTCGGCGGCAATATGCGATCAGTAAGCTTTTTCTGCTGGACCCACGATTTTCCGATCAGCGCAGGGAGCTCGAATTCAACCGCGAAACCGACGATTGGGGAAAAGTCCAGGGAGTTCTGACGCTTGCGGTGAACGCGGCAATAATTTGCAAACTACAGTAGCGCTCCGTGGAAATCCAGGAATTATTTTTCTTGTCTGGCTTTCTTCCTTTTCGTCGTCGCACGCCCCCGACTGTAATCGGAAAATTAAGAAGGTAAAACTGGGAACTGATATTCTATTTGCTCCCCTTAGGAGGTTTGCGTCTTGTCGTCGGAGAAATTTAACGTTGGATTGGTACAGATCTCAGCTACAGCCGATCCGGATAAGAATCTGCAACACGCCATGGATTTTGTGCGCGATGCAGCCAAGCTGGGAGCTCAGATCGTGTGCCTGCCAGAGCTTTTTCAGACTCAATATTTCTGCCAGCGTGAAGACACAGCTTTGTTCGATTTGGCAGAGCCGATTCCCGGACCAACCACGGCAAAATTATCGGAACTAGTCAGGCAATTGAAGATTGTGTTGGTCGCCTCGTTATTCGAGAAACGGGCGGCGGGTGTGTATCACAATACCGCAGTCACTTTCGACGCGGATGGTTCGCTGCGCAGCATGTACCGCAAGATGCACATCCCAGACGACCCGCTCTACTACGAAAAATATTACTTTACCCCCGGCGATCTAGGGTTCAAGGCGGTCGATACTCAAGTTGGACGCGTGGGCACGCTCGTCTGCTGGGACCAATGGTATCCCGAGGGCGCACGCCTTACAGCTTTGCAGGGCGCGCTTCTGCTGTTTTATCCAACCGCGATTGGCTGGCATCCGGCAGAGAAGGCGGAGTTCGGCAAGGCGCAGCACGATGCTTGGAGAACCATCCAACGCTCCCACGCGATTGCGAACGGAGTTTATGTGGCTGTGGTCAACCGGGTGGGAATGGAGCATGGCGACATTCGCGGCAATTCCGCCCCCGGCGCTGGACTCGAATTCTGGGGCGGTTCGTTCCTATGCGATCCCTTCGGTCGGGTGATCGCTGAAGCTTCTCACGATAAAGAGGAGATTCTTATTGGCGAAATCGACCTGAAAGCGTTGGAAGACATCCGCCGCAATTGGCCATTCCTGCGTGATCGTCGCATCGACAGCTATGGCGGAATTACCAGCCGGATGATTGACTGAGTATGCGGCTATCATGAAGCGACCTGCGCGAAATTCCTCAACTAAAACTTTAGATTCTGCTGGCAGTTGCAGAATGCCCGCCGAGTGGGAGCCCCACGAAGCCACCTGGCTGGCTTGGCCTCACAATCACGAGGATTGGCCCGGCAAATTCGAACCAGTGCCCTGGGTGTATGCCGAGATCATTCGCAATCTTTCGAAGCACGAGCGGGTGGAAGTTATCGTGAATGATGCAGCTTCGGAAAAACGGGCGCGCAAGATTCTGAAACTTGCGAATGCTCTGAATGACAATGTCCGATTCCATCGCTGGCCGACCAACCGTGTGTGGACGCGAGATTCTGGATGCATATTTGTCGAGGCAAACGGGCGAATGTCTGCGGTCAAATGGCGCTTCAACGCCTGGGCCAAATATTCCAACTGGAAACACGACGACAAAATCGGCAGCAAGATGGCGAAAACCGCGAACGTCCCGGAGATCCGTCCGCTTTTTCGCAAGCAGCGGGTTGTGCTTGAAGGCGGTTCCATCGACGTGAATGGTCAGGGTACTCTGTTGACCACGGAAGAATGCCTCCTCAGCACCAAGCAGCAGCGCAACCCTGGTATGAGGCGCAAGGACTATCAAAAAGTCTTCGCCGAGAATCTTGGGATCAAAAACGTAATCTGGCTCGGCTCTGGAATCACGGGTGACGACACCCATGGCCACGTGGACGATCTCACCCGTTTTGTTGCTCCCGACACGGTGGTGACGGTCGTGGAATCCGACCCGAGCGATCCGAACTACGAGGCGTTGCGAGAAAATGTGCGCCGCCTGCGCGATGCTACCGACCAGGATGGAAAGGCGCTTGCCGTGGTCGATCTGCCCATGCCCGCTCCCGTGATCTTCGAAGGCCAACGCTTGCCCGCTAGCTATGCCAATTTCTAT
This sequence comes from Terriglobia bacterium, assembly GCA_963723765.1. Lineage (GTDB taxonomy): Bacteria > Acidobacteriota > Terriglobia > Terriglobales > Acidobacteriaceae > DATBAX01. Next base: position 847,942 of record CAVRSD010000003.1, read on the forward strand.
ATTGCGAACGGCTTGGTGCTGGCGCCAGTATTCAATGATCCCAATGATCGCATTGCGCTCGACATCCTTGCTGACCTATTCCCGGATCGCGAAGTCGTTGGCATTTATTGTGGCGACCTTGTTTGGGGATTGGGCACCCTACACTGCATGACGCAACAACAGCCGCGGATCTAGTCGTTGGCCGATTGCCCTTGGTCGTTGGCTCGAACCTTGGTTAATGCGGACAGTTCGAGAACAGTCTCACTGGAACTTTTTTGCAGCCCCTCCCGTATTACTCAACAGGAGATCACTATGAAGGCCTACCTAAGCCAACTGCCGGCCATTGCTTGGGTTGGAGTGTCCATCCCGCTGTTGGTCATCGCTCATTCGGTTTTTACTGTGGTGGCGCCCGCCGTCATCCGTGCCGTGGTGCCGGACACGGTCCGCGCCGTACTGCATATTCTCTAAATCCTGATCGAGCATGTTTTGCTTGCTCCGCGTCTTGGTGGTTCCGGTTCGAAACCCGATACAATATCCATCGAGCTAGTGCTTAGATAATGCCCAAGGATTCAGCCCGGCCAACGGCCAACGACCAACGACCAACGACGAGTTTTGACGAACTCTGGATGGAAGAAGCTATCCGCACCGCCCAGCGCGCTCTGGAGATAGGCGAAGTGCCAGTGGGCGCGGTTGTTATGCGTGAAGGCAAAATCGTGGGACGAGGCTGGAATCGCAACATCACAGACCACGATCCCACAGCCCATGCCGAGATCATCGCTCTACGGGAAGCTGGTGCAATCCTCGGTAACCATCGTCTGGGAGAGTGCGAGCTCTTTGTTACAATTGAACCCTGTGCTATGTGCGCAGGTGCTTTGGTGCACGCGCGATTGAAACGCCTGGTTTATGGCGCGGATGATCCTAAGGCAGGCGCAGTCCATTCCGTGATCGAGGTAGTGAACCACCCTCAGTTAAATCACCAGATGGAGGTCCGCGGAGGGATTCTGGCGAGCCGCTGCGCGGAGTTGCTGCAAACGTTCTTTAAGAGCCGTCGTTTGTCGTAGGTTGTTGGCTGGGACCACCGTCCATCGGCCTCACGACCAAGGACGAACCATCAACGGCTGCATCCGGAGAGGTGCGTGAGTGGTTGAAACGATCCGCCTCGAAAGCGGACATACCTTAACGGGTATCGTGGGTTCAAATCCCACCCTCTCCGCCATATTTCGGTCATCATCCAATCGACTACTTGCCCACTACAGTATTGTTGAATGAAAATGTTGTTCATTCGTAAGAGTCCGATCCAAGGTAAAGGACTATTCACCGATCGCGCTATACGCCTCCGGGCAAAACTGGGAGAGTTCACGGGTGAACTTATCTCAGTGCGAGAGGCGAGGAAGCGCGCACGGGGAGCGGAACGAATCGTGATTGTAGAACTTAGTGCCACGAAAGCTATCGATGGCAGCGTTCGTGGCGGCCCCTTCCAGTTTGTGAACCACTCCTGCGATCCCAATCTGTTTGTCCGCATTGCTTATGGAAGAGTGGAATTCTATGCCAAGCGGAACATATTGGCAGGAGAAGAGCTGACTTGCGACTATGGGGATTCACATCACGAAGGAAAGCTCTCTTGTGGCTGTGAGTGTCTCAATTGCAGAAAATTCATCTGACGGAACTAACCAGTTAATATGTCCCTGGCTTGGTGACCTCTCTCACTCGCCACCTGGAGGATTCTTGCGCACTCCCTATCGATGCGATGGTGTGCTCGCAGCCGTTTTGTTTGGCGTTCGTTATAAATTTGCAAGCTCAGAAAATTGATGCTCCCATCCCATCCCCGACTAGTGCGCTGCCTCCACCATTACAACTGACCGCGGAACAGGACCATCAGCGCACCATGGATCTCCTGCATATTACGTCCTTGAGGCGTGGAGTCGATGGCGACCCTAAGTCGTCTTATGCGGCCAACTACGACGAGTCCAAGGCCAATCCCTATCCCAATTTGCCGGATCCTCTGCGACTGAAAAATGGGAAGAGAGTCACGCAGCCAAAAGTATGGTGGAACAAGCGTCGTCCGGAAATCGTGGAAGACTTCGACCGGGAAATTTATGGCCGGGTTCCCGAAAAATACTCCCGGGGTGAATTGGGAAGTTCTCAGCACGATCGCAAAGAATTAAATGGCGAAGTTCCGGTTATCACCAAGAAACTGGTGGGTCATGTTGACAATTCGTCATACCCGCTCATTAAGGTTGACATTCAATTGACATTGACCACTCCGGCCAATGCCAGCGGGCCGGTTCCGGTCATTATGGAATTCGGCCTCAGTCCTGAATTTCTAGCGGCCATGGCAAAACGATTCACTGCTGCCCAATTCGCTGCTTTCAATTCTCCCGGGCCCCACCTGGCAGCAGCAAGTGCTTGCCCGGGGATGGGGCTATGCCGTCCTGATTCCGACCACAGTTCAGCCCGACAACGGAGAAGGACTGACGCAAGGCATTATCGGTTTGGCCAACAAAGGTCAGCCTCGCAAGCTGGACGATTGGGGTGCGCTACGTGCGTGGGCCTGGGGAGCAAGCCGAGCCTTGGATTATTTCGCAACCGATCCCTCGATTGATGCCAAACAAGTTGGGATCGAAGGCCATTCGCGCTATGGTAAGGCCGCGCTCGTCGCCATGGCTTATGATTCCCGTTTCGCGATCGCCTATATCAGTTCCTCCGGGGAGGGCGGCGCAAATCTTTACCGGCGCAATTTTGGCGAACAGATCGGGAACGTTGCCGGGACGGGTGAGTATCACTGGATGGCCGGCAACTTTATCAGAATACGCCGGTCCGCTTAACAGCCAACGATTTACCCGTGGATTCACACGAACTGATCGCACTGTGCGCACCGCGTCCCGTGTTTATCGGTGCTGGGGCTACTCAGGGAGATGGATGGGTAGATGCCAAAGGTATGTTCCTGGCTGCTGTCGGCGCTGGGCCTGTGTATAAACTGCTGGGGAAAAAAGATTTGGGAACCACCGAGTTTCCACCGCTCGAGACGCCGCTCATCGATCGCGACCTGGCTTTCCGTCAGCACAGCGGTGGACATACACCGGGCCCGAACTGGCCGACTTTTCTGACCTTTGCCAGTCATTACCTGAACGATCCAGTTGTAAAAGCGCCGGCTGCTGATTCGCATTTGGACGCCGGTCCAGAAGTTGCGCTAACTTTTGACGACTTGCCCTCGCATGGGCCGCTACCGCTCGGTATGACCCGCATGGACATCGCCCGGAGCATTATTCATACTTTGCTAGCTGCGCATGCGCCGCCAACCTATGGGTTCGTCAATGCTAAGAGATTGGAAGACGATCCCCTCAACCAGCAGGTGCTGCAACTTTGGAGGGATGCCGGCTTCCCTCTCGCCAACCACACGTTCACACACATGGATCTCAATGCAAATTCAGCGGGCGCTTTTGAACAGGATCTGCTTGCTAACGAACCCACCCTCCGCGCGATGATGGCCAGTCAGGATTGGCATTGGCTAAGATTCCCGTATTTGCGCGAGGGGGAAACTGCCGAGAAGCACCGCGCCATCTACGCATTCCTTAAAGAACACGGGTACAAAGTAGCGCAGGTGACGCTCAGTTTTGCCGACTACGCGTATAACGATCCCTATGCGCGCTGCCTGGCAAAAAACGATACGCAGGCCATCGAATGGCTCAAGCAGAGCTATATGGATGGCGCGGCAGAAAGTCTTTCTCTAGGGCAGAAAACGGCGGAACTGATCTATGGGCACGACATCAAGCATGTCATGTTATTGCACATCGGTGGTTTTGAGACAGTCATGCTTCCTCACCTTCTCGACCTGCTCAAGCAGCGGGGATTCAAACTAATCCCGCTAGTGGAAGCCGAAAGCGATCCGGCTTATGCCATCGATCCGAACCTGCCGGGTGAATGGGGAGGAACATTTCTGGATCAAATGAGGGTTATGCGACACATCCCCGAGCCTCCGCATGGTCCGGATCCGTCTGTTAAGCTTGACGCACTGTGCCGCTGACGATTACTTCTTCTTCGCGAAGATTCGCTCGATTTGTCCGATGTGGTTCAGATCGTGGCCGGCGAACATGCCGGCGATTCGCTCGATCGTCTCCTGTCCCCGCTCGGCATGAATTCCATAGTGTTTCCATTGTTCCGGCTTGAGGGACTTCAGCAACCTGAGATTGCCTTCACGCAGCACACGGAACTGCTCTAATGATTTGCGCGCATCCCGCTTTTGATAATGTCCGCTGATTACCCAGGCGTCCTGATCAAAAGCAACGATGGGCGTTCCCGGTGCTCCCAGAATCAACCGCATGCGGAAGCCGCCCACGATTTCCGTCTCCGACAAATGCGCCAGGATTTCATTCACCGACCATTTGTCTGGCGCCGGACGTTTGCGAAGTTTGGACGCGGGCACACCTTTGATAAGGCGCTCCAGTTTTTTTGCTGTGGCCGCCTGCACTTGCAGCGGATCCTTACCTTCCATGTAGGCGGCTATACGCCGGGTATATTCCTGTGGAGTTTCCTTCATATTATGAATTTCCTCCCATCGTGATGAATCTCGGGAGAGTTTACCAATATTTCAGCTGAGGATTTCGCGCGTGGTCTCAATCAACCTATATATTGATCTGCTTTTCGGTGTGCCGGCTCAAATACCAGCAAGGACTGTAGCCCATGTGCGGGAACAAGGAGCGAACGCAAGCATCGACTTCTGGATCGGCAAACTGGTATTCGATCTTCCCGTTCTTTTCGTGGATCACATAAACCGGCTGGACGGTTACCTGTCCAAACGGGTCGCGCCCATACGGAATTCTGTAGCGGACAGCACAATAGTCTCCCACGTACAGAACTACCAACAAACCCACCAACGGCACTCCTGCGTGGAAGAACCTACGTTTCATAAGTTAGGCCGAGCCGCACTGAAGTGTAAATTGGTAAAACTGAACTTTTACTCCGTCTAGACAAAATGCCATGTGTTTTATGCCAGAGTAGTTTAAAGGTTGAAACTAGGATTCGAAGTCAGGGTCTGGAGTAGAAATATTGATTGGTCGACTGCCTCCATTCCGGCTAATATCTCACACGGCAGGTTACAACATTTGAAGAAGATAGCTCGAATCGCTATTTGGTCTATAACGCTGGTTCTGTTTGTTGGCGCAACCATCGTGCCGGGGCACGCACAGGAAGCTGTTCTTGCTTTCGTTCCAGCCAAGACCAGCGTGAAGTTCACCCTGGGCGATACCATCCACACAGTGCACGGAGAGTTTGATTTGAAACGGGGCAGCATCCATTTCAATCCCGCTACGGGCGTAATCAGCGGCGAAGTCGTGGTGGATGCTACCAGCGGCCGCACCGGGAACAGCATGCGCGACAGAAAAATGCATAAGGATATTCTGGAAAGCGCCTCCAACCCCGAGATTATCTTCCGCCCAGATCGCGTCGATGGCAAAGTCGCCGCCCAGGGGAAATCAAACATTCAGGCCCATGGAATATTCAGTATCCACGGGGCCGACCATGAGATTACGATTCCCCTTGAAGTGGCAATGGCCGAGGACCATTGGACTGCGACGGGACACTTTGTAGTCCCATACCAGAAGTGGGGAATAAAAAACCCCAGCACGTTTATCTTGCGGGTGAGTGAATCGGTGGAGATTGACATCCAGGCTTCGGGCGTAAATCCATGGGCCGGAAGCACCCCTTCGGGGACTGGCCAGCGATGATTTGTGTAATCAGAATTTCACATTCTGATTACGGCCTGAGCTAGTACAATTGTGGGCAATAGTTGGATATCCAGCGAGGTGGATTGTGAATAGCGCTACAACCTTCGATCGCGTCGTCGAGAATCTGGGCCTTACGCCCGAAGAATATTTGGCTTCGAGTGCGCTGAAAGAATGGGTGCGCCAGAACAAAGATGAAAAGTATGTTCCGCCACACCTGTTGGAGGCGTGGGGCTTTTCTGAGGACGAAGCCGCGTAATCGAGTCCCGATCGATTCAAAGGAACGTCAGATTCTCCTTGCGACAGGAGCACTCGATCTTGCGAATAGGACGAGGAGCATTGTTTAACTGCTTCGCCGGTTTGATTCTGCTTGGCACGATCTATTCCACTCTATTCCCTTCACTCGTTTCAGCCCAATCTTCTCAAACCACCGGCACGCCTGAAAAAGTCATCATCGACACGGATATCGGAGACGATATCGATGATGCGTTCGCCATTGCGCTCGCGCTGCGCAGCCCGGAGCTGCAGATTCTTGGAATCACCACTACATTCGGAGATACGGAAACCCGAGCCAAACTCCTCGACCGTTTTCTGGGGGAAGCCGGACGTCAGGATATCGTTGTGGCTTCAGGTGTACCCACCCAAACCGCCAATCCCATGACGCAGCGCCGCTATGCGGAAGGAGGACGCTTCGCCAAGCCGTCGCATCCCCATGCTGTGGATTACATCTTGAGTCAAATTCAGATTTATCCCAATCAGATCACTTTGATTGCGATCGGCCCCCTGATGAACGTCGGCGCCCTGATTGACAAGGATAAGAAAGCATTCCACAAGCTGAAGCGAGTGGTTCTCATGGGCGGATCGATCGAGCGAGGGTACAACGCCTATGCCTACGATCCCCCGCGAGGCCCGGAGCCGGAATGGAACATTGTCAATGACATCGCCTCCGCACAAAAACTCTTCGCGTCCGGCTTACCCATTTATGTAATGCCTCTGGATGCGACTCAATTGAAGCTGGATGAGGTGAAGCGCGCCTATCTCTTCCAGCAAGGCACGCCGCTGACAGATTCGTTGACCTTGCTGTATCACCAGTGGGGTCAGCAGACCCCAACCCTGTTTGATCCTATGGCAGTGAGTTATGCGATCGATGCAAAACTATGCCCGGTTCAGCCGATGCACATCCGGGTAGATGATAAGGGATTTACTCGTGCCGAGGCCGGAGCCAGCAATGCTTATGTCTGCCTGCATTCCGATCCCGAAGCGTTCTTTCGCTTCTATATGAAACGGGTGGCAGCCCATTAAGGGTTGACCAGCAGTGATGGAGAGGTGAGAAGGAGATTATGGTGGAGCTGACCGGGATCGAACCGGTGGCCTCGTCGTTGCGAACGACGCGCTCTCCCAGCTGAGCTACAGCCCCACTTGAAGTAAACCGGGCAGATACTGAAACAAGTTTAACAGCGTTCCCCGCGTGCGACCAAATTTCCTGCGGCCATTCTCTGATGAATAAACTCGTGTCATTCTATGAACTAGTCAACACTTACCCTCCGAAGAAAAACGTTTCCCTAATCTAACACCCAAAGTCACCTTTCCCTATGCTGTCAATTGGCGGTATAGTCTCCCCGGTTCCTACGGAGGCATCGAGATGTCCCAAACTCGCAAAGAAGCCAAGCTGCGCAGCTACGGTGAAAATCTGGAGAGCGACCTGGCGCCAAAGTTCCTGCGTGTGGTGGAGAACGCCGCCATCGAATCCGCGCGCACCATGGGCATGGGGGATCGCCCACTATCCGACAAAGTGGCGACCGAGGCCATGCGTCAGGCCATGGACAATGTCCCCATGCGTGGGACCATCGTGATTGGCGAAGGCGAACGCGACAAAGCGCCCATGCTCTACATCGGAGAAAAGGTCGGCGCCGAATTTCCCGACGGCCGCGATATCCCTGAAGTCGATATCGCCGTCGATCCTCTCGAAGGCACGAATCTTTGCGCGACCGGTGCTCCCGGTTCAATCACCGTTCTTGCGGCTGCCGAACGTGGCGGATTGCTCCACGCGCCCGATTGTTATATGGAAAAGATTGTTGTGGGGCCCTCCTGCAAACATGCCATCGACCTGGACGCGCCGGTGTCTCATAACCTGAAAAATATCGCACGTCGATTGCATCGTGGAGTGGAAGACCTGGTGGTCATGGTGCTCGATCGGCCTCGCCATGAGCAATTGATTGCCGATATCCGTGCCGCTGGAGCGCGTATTAAATTAATCGGCGACGGTGATCTTTCCGCCGGAATTGCCGCCGCAGTCGTGGGCACTGGAGTGCAGGTGGTGATGGGCTCCGGAGGCGCCCCAGAAGGTGTGATCACCGCCGCCGCCATCCGCTGTCTGAATGGTTACATGCTGGGACGTCTCGTCATCGACAAACCGGAACTGGAAGAGCGTATTGCCGAGATGGGCATCAAGGACAAGAATCGAATTTACGAAGCCGAAGACTTGGCGCCTGGAAAGCAGCTAATTTTTGCCGCCACTGGGGTCACCGACGGAGCACTGCTGAAGGGCGTGAGATTCTTCGGAGAAGGCATAAGGACTTCATCCGTGATTATGGCGCTGCGCACCCGCAAAGTGCGCTTCATTGAAAGCATCCATCTGGACAAAGGGCCGGATGTGAAGGTCAGATTTGTATGACGCACTGGTCAAGCCTTCCTAAAGGCTTGGTCCTGCTACAAACTCAGGCGGCCATTCCTGCGATATGCCCGGGAACATATTTACTGTTTTCTCAGCCCGCTTGGTGCCATCGTGCACCACGATCCGGTGTGGATTGCCAACTTCATACCCTTCCCACAGCGAAACGCCGGCATAGGCGCCGTCATTGCGCAGAATGTAGTAGCTCATGTCGACGTACTTCAAGCGCTCCATGTCCCCGTTGTAGTTGCGAACAATGCGTTTCAGCGCATCCCACCCGGCGTCATGCGGGGACATGCCGTGTCGCATGTTTTCAACAATTGTGTGCGCACCGGCAACTTTAATGTTTTCTTCCCCGCTGCCCGTCGCACCGGCCGATCCCACATCCTGATCGGTGTAACACCCAGCGCCAATGATTGGCGAATCTCCGCAACGTCCGGGAAGCTTCCAGGCCAGTCCACTGGTTGTGGTGCATCCTGAGATTTCGCCCTTGTCATTTAATGCCGAGCAGTGAATGGTTCCGGTGGGCGGAAAGAGTACCTTGCGGATCGCAACCATCCTTTCTTCCGCTGGAATCCCCAGATCGGCAGCCACTGTCTGCATGCGCTTGATGCGAAGTTGCAACTCGTCCTGCGATCGTTGTGCTCGCGTGTGGGTCAGACGCTTTTTCCAGGCTGGGTCAGCGAGACCTGGGCCCCACCAGTCGGAATGAGTTTCTTTCCACAGCAACCAGATCTTGCGGGTGCTGTCCGTGAGTAAATTCTCGCGTTGGAAACCCTCGGCTACGGCAAACCGTTCGGCGCCTTCACCCACCAGCATGACGTGACCGGTATGTTGCATGACGGCTTTCGAAACCAGCGAAACATTCTTGATATTGCGAACCCCGCCCACTGAGCCTGCACGACGCGTAGGCCCATGCATGCAGCAGGCATCGAGCTCAACCACACCTTCCTCATTGGGCAGTCCACCCAAGCCGACGCTGGTATCGTTGGGATCGTCTTCTGGCCCCTTGACTACCCGAAGCGCGGCGTCCAATGTATCCCCGCCATTCTTCAGAATGTTGTAGCCGTCTTCGATGTAGGGCAAGCCATTGTGCGCCGAGATAATGATTGGTTTTTTTCCGCCCCCCGAATTGCCAGACTTCTCGTCCTGTGATGACGCCAGCCGACCAGGCAGGCCGAGCGACAGCGATCCGGCAACTGCTGTAGTGAGAAAGTCACGGCGCGAAAAGCTCATACCAACCCTCCGGGGAAACCGATCTGAACCGCCGAACAGCATAGCACGGCAGCACTCGACAAATGTTGCTGGAAGAGAGAGGCAGGTTCGATCTGGTGGGGATCCTCTAGACTGCCACTGTGACGGTGGTCTCCGTGCGCACGACGGGCCGGTAAAGGGTGTCGCGCTCGATCGGTTCCCTGCCGGCTTCACGAATCAGCCGAATCAGATCCTGGCGGCGCATGCCTTGCGGCGTAGTAGCACCGGCATCGTGATAAATCTTTTCTTCCACCACTGTGCCGTCAAGATCATCCGCGCCGAAGCGGAGTGAGATTTGCGCAATCTTTGGCGTCAGCATTTGCCAATAGGCTTTGATGTGCGGGAAATTGTCGAGGACAAGACGGCTCACCGCAATCTGCTTGATATCGAGCATGCCGGTGGTTTTTGGCAAATGTTGCAGCGCGGTATTTTCGGGATGGAAAGCCAGCGGGATGAAGGTCTGGAAACCGCCGGTCTGATCCTGCAACTCCCGGAGCTTGAGCAGATGGTCCACGCGGTCTTCGTCGTTTTCGACGTGTCCGTAGAGCATGGTCGCGTTGGATTTCAATCCAATCTGGTGGGCGAGTTTCGCAGTCTCCAGCCATTCGCTGCCATCAATTTTGTGGTCGCAAATGATGTGGCGCACGCGATCGGCAAAAATCTCCGCGCCTCCGCCCGGCAATGAATCCACGCCCGCCGTCTTTAGTTGCTGCAAGGTCTCGGCGATCGACAGCTTGGCCCGTTTGGCAAGATAGGCCACTTCGACCATGGTAAAGGCCTTGAGATGAACCTGCGGGAACCGTTCTTTGAGTCCGGATACAAGGTCAAGAAAATATTGGAACGGCAGATCGGGATGCAATCCGCCTACAATGTGAAACTCGGTGACCGCCTCTGTATAGCCGGATGCGGCAGTTTCAAAAGCTTCTTCCAGCGCCATGGTGTAAGCGCCTGGTGTGTCCTTCTTGCGGCCAAAAGCACAGAGACGACAGGCAGCCACGCAAACGTTCGTCGGATTGATATGGCGGTTGACGTTAAAGTACGTTCGGTCACCGTGCATGCGCTCGCGCACGGAGTTGGCCAACCAGCCCACCGCCAGAATGTCGGCGGTGCGATACAAAACAAGTGCATCCTCTGCGCTCAGCCGCTCACGAGCGATTACTTTCTCATGAATGGGCTTTAGGCGCGGATCGTCGGTCTGGAACGCGTGGGTAGGCAATGAATGCATGCTTGACATCGCTTCTCAATGATAACGCAGGAGAGCCATGGAAGTCACAGCGCGAACCGTAGGGCTAAACCCATGCTAACGCCGCAGTAGCAAATCGCCTGCAACAAACCCAAAGAACACCACCGAGATCACTCCATTCATGGTGAAGAACGCAGCGTTGAGTTTGGAGAGATCATTAGCGGAGACCAGCGAGTGTTCGTAAGCCAGTAGCAAAGCTACGATTACAATCCCTATGATCGACAGCTTCCCTAATCCGAATTCACGTACTAAAACCGCCAGCAGAAACAGCATGATGACATGGAAGAGTCTTGCAATCCAAAGCGACTTCTCAATTCCGAAGTAGCGCGGGATGGAGTGCAGCCCCTCGCTTCGGTCGAAGTCATAATCCTGGCACGCATATAGAACATCGAAGCCTCCTACCCAGAACGTCACGGCTGCGGTAAGCAATAGAATGCGGGGATCAAAAGATCCGCGCACGCCGATCCATGCGGCTGTGGGTGCGATACCTAATGCCAGACCAAGTACCAGATGAGACCAACGAGTAAAACGTTTGGTGTAGGAGTAGAGCAGGATCACGGCCAACGCAACTGGAGAGAGGATGAAGGCTAAACGGTTTAACTGCCAAGAAGCGAACACGAACACAGCACAGGAAACAATAACGAACGTCGTAACGGATCCGGGCGAGAGCGTCCCCGCAGGAAGCGCTCGGCTTCGTGTGCGCGGGTTTGCTGCATCAATCGAGGCGTCAGCCAGGCGATTGAATGCCATAGCCGCGGAGCGCGCACCAACCATAGCAACGATGATCCACATTAGTTGATGAATTCCTGGAAAACCATTGGCGGCCAGCATTGCGCCGGAGAGTGCGAATGGAAGCGCAAAGATCGAGTGTTCCCACTTGATCATTTCCAGGGTCAACCGCAAATTGTGAAGAACTGGCACATCTCGATTGTAAAGCAGTAAAACGTTCTTTGGTCGCTGGAGGTATCTTTCTATTTCTTCCGTTGACGAATGCGCACGTCGAAACTGAGCACGCCGTTCTGGTCGCGAATAGCGACGATGGAAATGCTTCGCGTAACGTTATATTGCGCCTGGATGACTTGCTGTGAAGTCTGCGAAACGTTGGTGCTGTAGCTGACGGTGAGCTTGTCGGAGATCTGCTGCTCAATGGTCAGTGCGGGGCCACTTTGCGTGGTTGACGTTTCGGTGCTCAATCCCTGGGGATCGATCTTGATCCGGCTGACGCCAAATAATCGCTGCACGCGGTTGCTGATGGTGGCATTGAGCGCCGCCGCGAGCAGGGCGCTGGAGGCTCCCTGACCCAAAACACCCTGGCCGGATTGCTGCAGCTGAGCGGATTCTTCCGTAGTCTGACCAAAAGCCAACAGCGCGATGATGTCGGCCGTGGGCAGCGGTGGTTCTGAACGATAGGTAATTTTGAGTGAATCCGTAGTGTCGAGCTTGCCATTCAGCAGAAGCGTAATGTCATAGTCCCGCACCTGCGTGGATGCCTGAAGATCGAGCACAGGCGTGGTGACGAGCGGATTCGTAAATGTAATGTCCCCTCGTTCCAGGCGATACTTGGCCCCGTTAAAGTATGCCTCTCCCTCAATAATATCGGCGCGGCCGAGCAGGACCGGTTTGGCGGCGGTGCCGCGAAGGCGCATATCCGCATCCCCCGACATCCGGATCACGGCGCTCTGCATCTGCAGCTCGGGAACGGTGACAATATGTACGTCGAGGCGAATGCGATTCAGCAAAGGATTCGTCTGCGGCAGGCTTGCTGCCTGCGCGCTGCGCTCAAGGGAAGCTCCAAAATCAAATCCTGGAGTAACCGCCAGTTTGTTAACCGTGACATCGCCAGATAGCGTCGAGGCCGAAGAACTGCCAATAAAATGGAGGTCCGCATTGGCCGTGGAACTGACGCCGGGCGGGTACCGCAAGCGCACGCCTTCTCCTTTCACAGCCAGATCGAAATTGAGCTGGTGATTGTATGCACTGGCATGGCCGCTGAACGTGATCAGTCCGCCTCCGGTGTGCGCGGTTAGATTTTCGATTTCCAGGCGGTTTTGGTTAAAGCTGAGTGAACCATTGATGTCGCTCAAGGCGCTGGGTAGATCGCTGTAGGCGATGGACCCATTCGTGAATTGAACCCGGCCCTGAATCGCAGGTTGTAGCGTGGTGCCTGATACGGTCGCATCCACAGTGACGACGCCCGAGGAGATGAAATCTGGATTGAAGCTCTGAATCAGCTGCAGATTCCCTTTTCCCTGCGCCTTGAAATTGAGCTGGTGTTCGCCTCCCAGTTGCACCGAGCCGCTGGCGGAGAGATCGGTATTGTCCCCGATCAGATGGAGTTGTTCGATGTCCAATCGTTCCCTGGAAACAGCAAACCGTATCGGGCCGTCATTCCGTACTTTGACGTATTCCACGTCCGCGGAGAGCTCGCTAAGGTTCCCGGTAATATTCAGATCGCGCGGCTGCCGTAGCGCACCTTGTAATCGTATTTCTCCCGACACCGCGGAATTACCGGTAACCCGCCCTTCCAGATAAGTCTCCAACACCGGGTTGGCGTTGAGATGGTTGAAGCGTATGTCGATGGTGGCCGGCCAATCGCCACGGGGATCAACGTCCCCATCGAAAGCAAGATCGGCATTCAAGAACTGCGAGCGTCCGGTAAGGTGAAGTTGCGAGCCCCGCGTAACTCCTTCAACGGCAAGATCGCCGATCTGATTGTGATCGAATACCAGGTTACGCAACTGGACAGTTGCATGGATTGCCGGTGTTTCCAGGTTGCCCGAACTCTGCGCGACAAAATCCATTCGGCCTTCAATCTTTACCCGGCTTCCATGCACTTGCGGAATTTCGGCCAGATCGAAGTTTGTACCATTCAGATTGCAGTTGAACACGTGCGTTGAGAAGTCGTAGCTCGCGGCGCCGGTGATACTCGCGTTAGAGTGGGCGAGATTGATCTCGCTAAGGGAAATCTGCTCCCCGCTCAAATGAACGTTGGAAATGAAGCGCTGAACCGGTTGGCCACGGACGACCGCATTGCTGATCTGGATGTGACCGTCGCCGTGTGGGCTTGCCCTGGTGCCCGTGGCTTGCATCGAAAGATCCAGGATTCCAGTGGCAGGAAAGTCGGATCCAACAATGGTCAAAAGGTCGGCCACTTGAGCATGGTGCATGTCAACATGCGCGGTAAATTGGCTATCATCGGTAAAATGACCGTGCTGCAGTCCGGTATTAACTTCGAAATCGATCGCGGTATTTCCGTGCTGGAGGGTCGCGTTGCGCACAGACAAGCCCTGCTCTGAAAATTGAATGTCCGCATCGAAATAGTCCCAATGCAACTCTTTCTCCGGCGTTCGCGACGTTGCCGGAGCCATCGCATCAAAATCCTCCGCTACCAGTTTCCCTGCTACTGCAAGATTCGGTATTTTGCCTCTAGCCGTGCCTTTAAAAGTAGCCTGTCCATGCAGCGTCGCCGGGATCTTCGCAGACTCTCCGAACGCATACAAAAGCGTTTGCCATTCGCCGAGGCTTGAGGTGCTAATTGAAAATCCTAACGAATCAGACGTCCCCAATGTTCCCGACGCATGAATTTGACTGCTTCGCGTGGCAGCGTTGAACGCAGCTACATCCCATTCGCCGGTGTGCTCAAGATAGGTGGCTTGGGCATGGGCAGTCAGTGGCAATTGACCAGGTACCACCTTGGCTGGAGGAGCGACATCCAGAGAAATCTGTATGTTCGCATTCTCCACCGAACCTCTCCAGTGAGTTTCAATCGTGCCGCCACTCGTCCCGACAACATTCATTTTGGTAAGTGGATGCGGAGGGCTGGAAAGAGCGGCTACAACTTCCGCCATGGAAACATCCTTCAGGCGAAGACGAGCACTTCCCTGTTGTTCTGCCGGTCTTTTCCCTTTGATATTTTTGGCGGACGGCGCAGAGCCAAGCCAATCGGTTATCTCGGCATCGCCGCTGACGCTTCCACCGAATAACCTGGCGACAGCTTGGGTCAGCGTCAGCCGCAGCGGCGAGACGGTGAACTGACTCGTGGCCGTCACGCCGCGAAGGCTCACGGAATCGTTACGCCAATCGAAATCCTTTAAAGCCAGCTTGCCGGCGGAGGAGAAATCCGCCCCGCTCCACGACCCTTTCCCGCTCGCCTCGAGGCTACCCCGGCGCACTCCGGACTGACGCGCCACGGCACCCGCCTCACCAAGATCCAGTATGGCATCATAGGTAGCGTCAATCTTCGGCTGGGCGAGATTCTTTACACTGCCGTTCATTTCGAAATGCGAACGCCCGGAAGTTGCTTTCAGCGACTTCACTTCAATGCTGTCGTGACCGAAGGTGAAATGAGCTTCTGCGGTCCACGCGATGGGACGGTAATTCTCGACTTTGGTATCTCCTTTGCCGACAAGGAGATTGACCGAGTAGTGCCGGTGCAGGAGCGAATAGTTCAGGTCAGCCATGACGTCGTTGGCCACGAAATCAAGCGGGATCTTCTCGTTATTCCAGATCAATTCGCCGCGGCGTACCTGAAGATGCCTAATCGACAGGCTGAACAATGCTTGCACAGGGCTCTGCCCTGCTCGCTCGAGCCTGGGTTGGGGTTGATTGGTTGTACCATCCGGATAAGCAATGAGGTGAATTACGGGATGTTCGAGAACGATTGACTTGAATCCGAATTCGGGGCTCAGGAGAGAACCGAGTTTGATTTGTGCCACCAGGCTGTCCACATGAGCATACGGAACATCGCTGGCGGCTTCACGGCCGTGAATCGTAAGGTCGCGCACCTCCACCTGAAGTTGCAGCGGAATCGTGTGAAAGCTTCCTATCTGGACTTTGCCGCCAGTAATGCGTTCTAACTCGGCGACCAGGCGGCGACGTACCACCGCCTGGAAAGAATCGGTGGTCATGTACCAGGCTAGAGCGGAGAGAAGCAGCCCGCCGGAGATGGCGACAAACAGCAGATATCTCCAAATCCTGCGCCGACGCGGCTTAGCGCCGGGCTCAGTCATTGCACCTGGCCCCCGGCAACGGATGAGGATGATTCCGAGCGGATGTTGCTTCCAGCTCGCAAATTCTGTAACCAGGCCAGCAAAAGCTCGTTCATTTTTTGTTGGGTTAACAGTTCTTTTATTTTTGGGGTCACATCGGCAAGGGCGACTACCTTTTCTCCGGATTGGCGGAGTTGCGGTAGAAGTTCCTGATTGTAGTAGCTCTCGATACTTCTGGAATCGATATTGATGGAAGGCCGTAGCCGGGCATCCACGAGGCGTAAGACATCGAGCTCTGAGGAAATACGCTTTCGCAGCTCATCCTCACTCAAATTGAAACGCATCAACGCTAGCCGCCAGTCTTGTTCGTCCCCTGCAACAGCGTAGGCTTTGCGTATCTCAGCAATTCGTTGGCTCACGTCTTCGGCCGTGGCATGCTGGAAGTCCGCGGAACGCATCTGTTCGCGCAGCAACTCCTGGTCAATGAGCCGGTCTAATGAGGCTTTGCGATCTTCGACGGTCAGCTGATCGAGAGAGCGGTTGGAGGTAAATGCCTCAAACCGCAGCGCGTCTTCCCAATCGCTCTGCAGAATAATGTGGCCGTTCACCGTGGCCACAATGCGATCCAGAATATCGCCGGCCCGCGATGGCAGGCTGGCAATTAACAGCAATATCGCGAATCCAGCGGCTTGTAAAGACTTGTAGCTCATCAAAAACTCTGACCAATACTAAAGTAAACGTTGAAGTGACTCACGCGCTGCGGATCAAAATAACCATGTGGCAACCCGGTGGAAGTTGCCGGACAATAATTTGACGGCGCCGGAAAACTCGAATTCGGAGTAGCTTGGCAACTCGGGAATGCCGGCGGATTCAGATTGTATCCGAAATCGAACCTCACCGGGCCAACCGGCGTCTTGTAGCGTACTCCCACCCCGATTGCCTGGGATAGGTAGTTGTAATTGCACTGCAACGCCGTGCCTGGTTGAAGACACAGAGAGGAATCCCTCTGTCTCCAGTGCAACAGACTATTCAAAACATCTTTGCCTCGTGCGAATACATTCCCCGAATCGACAAAAATGGCGAAGCTGAGATTCTCCTGAACATACGGCAGGGTGGGTGGAGGAAAGCGCAGCTCCAGGCTGTTCAGTACCAGCGCACTGCCTCCCAGAGGAAACCCCGTCAGCGGATCTCGTGGACCGGCCTGATTTAAACTGAATCCTCGATTCGAGTTCCCACCGCCGGAGAAGAAACGTTCCGCCAGAGGAATCAGCGTACTGGTCGGCGGCGCCGTCTGCCCCGGTTCTACATTGATCGTACCGCCGAAAGGGGTTTCCAGACCGATTCTGAGCGAACGCGCAAAAACAAACTTTCTGTCATTGCGTCGATTCTTGCCGAAAGCGTGGTAAGTGGAATTCTGCACCAGGATGCGGTTGAAATCGGCCTGGGAACCGAAATAGCTGGAAGCCACACCTTCGTCAATGGTGTTGTATGTACCTTTCGTGGTTTCCAGATCGCTGTCCCTGGTGTTGCGGATGTAACCAAACCCCGGCTCCCCCACGCGCACCGGAAGGGAAAGCAGTGGAATGAGATTGGGGCTGATGTTGACATCCGTGGCCTGGACCCGCCGGTATTGGAAGCGATAGTCAATCGTACTGGTTTTGTTGATTTTTTCTTCCGCTTGCACCGAACCTTCCAGGCGTTGCGAGTGGAAAGTGGTGACGTCAAGCGTATCGTCGTAAAAACCGGTGAGCGACAGTGTCCAGTTTGGATTGTTCAGCCAGCGCGGCGCATCGTAGCGAAGGAGTCCCCGTTTCTGCAGAGATCCGACGCGGGCATCGAACGTGATGGTGTGATCGCGGCCGCGGAAATTCAGACGGGTCACGCCAAACGACACCAGTGGACTCACCCCGGAAATGCCCTGTGCTGCCTGACTTCCCGATGGCTGTCCAGTTTGGAATTCAAAACCGCCGCCATAAGTAAAGGTATAACGCCGGGCTTCCTGAACCTGCACCAGCACATTCTTTGCCGGTTCGGTGCCATCGGGATTCTGCACGGCCGTATCGACCTGGCTGAAAATACCAAGATCGTACAAACCCTGCTGGGTTTTCAGCATGTCGGTCTGGCTCAGGGGGTCGCCGGCCTTGACCTGAATTTCACGCTGCACGATGAACGGCTTGGTATAGTTCATGCCGGAGACCAGCACTTTATCCACGAAAACCTGTTCGCCTTCATGAATCGTAAACGTCACATCCATGCGATTCGGAGTTCCGGCGATGGGTTCGGCGGAAGCCTCGAAGGTTGCGTCGGGAAATCCACGATTGAAGTAGTAATTGAGAATGATCTCCCGGTCATCTGCGATTTTAGACTGCGAAAATGCCTGCCCAACCTCGGTATTCAGCTCCGGCAGGGGCGTGTCGAGACGCGCATTATTTCCCACGATATGCAGAGCGCCTACACGAGATTGCGGTCCCATATCTATTTTGATGTTTACCTCCAACTCGTTCTCGTGTCCCTGGTAGTTGTCCTGTACGCTGCTCGTGACTTTCACGTCTAGAAAACCGTTGGAGCGATAGAGATCTTCGAGACCTCGCACATCGTCACTCAGCAATCCCTGGCTGTAGCGTCCATTCGCGAAGAACCTGGCAGTCGGCTGCACCTGCATGCGGGCACGCAACAACTCCGCGGGAAATCCCTGATTCACGTTCCTGTTCCCGGAAATCTCAACCTTGACCAGCTTATGACGCTGGCCTGGGTCAATGGAATAAACGACACTCAATTGATTTTTGTCCGGATCGGATTGCCGCTTGAGTTGAACCTTTGCGTCGAAATATCCCCGGCCCTGCAAGTAGTTCAACAGATTACGCCGGCCTTCATTGAGCAGGTCATCATCCAATGCATCTTCTTCGTACACTGGGACATTCCGCTTGAAGACGCCGCGGCTGATCTTGAATCCTTCCGCTGTGATCTTTACTGTGGGGCCGGGTTCGATATTAAACGTGTAGTCGACAACGTTCTTCTCCGGACGGTAGGAGCGCTTGGCGATTGCCACCTGTGCCAGCCATCTGTCTTGCTTCTGATACCTTTTGTGCAGTCGGTCCAAGGCATTCGACACCAGCTGTATGGAAACCGGCTTGCCTGGGTGCATGTGGGCAATGTCTTCGATCCGCTCGGTTGTGCGTAAAGGATGCCCGGTCAATAACACTTCCCCGACCAGAGCTTGCGGCCCCGAGTGCACGTGGAAGGTAATTGCGATCTGCTGGGTCTCGGGGTGCTCGGTTTTTTCGACAGTCGCGGATGAACGGTAATATCCGTTTTCTTCCATGAGTTGTTTGAGATTCACCAGCGCACGATCAAGTTTCTCGGAGGTGAACAATTCTCCCAATTGCAACTTAGATGCGTTC
The DNA here is from genome assembly GCA_963723765.1 of Terriglobia bacterium. Lineage (GTDB taxonomy): Bacteria > Acidobacteriota > Terriglobia > Terriglobales > Acidobacteriaceae > DATBAX01. Next base: position 867,198 of record CAVRSD010000003.1, read on the forward strand.
ACTGCCTGGCTTGGCGACGGATGGCCAGGAGTGCCTTCCACCGTAACCACTCCCACAAAATAATTGGCGGCGGTGATGAATGAAACCGAGACTTGACCATCCTCGGTTCGATTGGCTTCCGCGCGCAGATCGGCGAATCGACCAGTCGCATAGAGTTTCTGAATACTCTCGCGAAGCCGGTCACGATCTAACGCTTGCCCTGCCTGCAGCGGAATCAGTTGTACCAGGCGCTTCTGCTCGCCGGCATCCGGAATAGCGGGAAAGCGTATGTCTTTGACGGTAAGCCCTGCGTACGAGGAAATATTCCCGAGCCTGGGAGCGCTCTGTGATTGGGTTGGCTGGTCTTGAGAGGCCGGAACAGGAGCCTGAACCGACTCTGGTAGCTTTGAGGAGAAGGCAAACCCCTCGACGGCCATGGAAGCCGTGAGCGCTATTGCAGCCAGGGCCGAAAACAGTAGTCCCTTGAATCCCAAAAGGCTCCTCAACTTTGATTCGATGAATGCTCGGCTGGCGTTGTTGTCCAGGGTTCGCCAAACCAAGCGCCCACCTATAATAATGGCTGGCAGGCTTAGAACTGGTGATCTCTTTGGAACTTGACCCAAAACTTGCTTCAGATCGCGAAGAACGCTATTCCCGGCAAGTGCTGTTCCCCGGTATAGGTGTCGAAGGGCAGCGCAAGCTTTCGGCCTCTCGCATAGCCATAGTCGGCTGCGGCGCGACCGGTTCCGCACTGGCTTCCCTGCTGGCACGCGCGGGTGTGGGTACCATCCGAATCATTGATCGGGACTACGTCGAACCCAGTAACCTGCAACGCCAGGCGCTGTTCGATGAATCCGACGCCGCGGAATCCCTACCCAAAGCCATCGCCGCCGCTCGCAAGATCGCGGCCTTCAATTCGCTAATCATCGTCGAACCCAAAGTTGCCGATCTGACGCCAACCAACATTGAAGTGTTGCTCACCGGAACCCAACTGGTCCTCGATGGCACCGACAACTTTGAAACCCGCTATTTGCTTAACGATTTCGCCGTGAAGAATTCCCTGCCCTGGATTTATACCGCAGCCGTCGGCAGCTACGGGGTCACACTAAACGTGTTGCCCAACCAGACCGCATGCCTGACGTGCATCTTTCCCGACCCTCCGAGCGGAGCAGTCGAGACCTGCGAAACCGCCGGAATTCTGAACTCAGCCGTAAATCTGGCGGCTTCCATCGCGGCCACCGAAGCCCTGAAATTGCTGACCGGCGCTCATGATCACGTTCGCCGAACCCTGCTTTCGTTCGATGTGTGGTCGAACCAGCGAGCCGAAGTATCCGCCGATAAACCACGCGTCGGATGCCGCACATGCGGTGACCGGGAGTTCATCCACCTCGCTGGAGAAGGGCGTCCGCACATCACTCTCTGTGGACGAAACTCCGTGCAGATTCATGAGCGTCATCGTCCGATTGACCTGGCCGAGCTCAGCCTTCGACTGAAAACGCATGGGTTAGTTCGTTACACCGATTTTGTCTTGAAATTCTGGCCAGACCCGTATGAAATGACCCTGTTCCCCGACGGTCGGGCCATCATCAAGGGGACTACGGACACCGGCGTTGCCCGCAGCTTGTACGCCCGGTACATCGGAAGCTAAAAGGTAAGCTACAGACATTCGGCTGGGCATTTGTCGAATCTGACGATACAGAAAATTCAGGAGTTGTTATGAAGAGACTAATTGTTTTTTCAAGTACAGTTCTTTTGCTGTCAGGATTGGCCGCCGCGCAGGCGAACGGTCAAGCAACCGTAGTTTCCGGATATGCCACTACCGGCGTTTACTCGATGCCGATCGTGCCTCTGGTTAGAACGCCTTCCATATCGCTTGAGCCTGCGATTTTTCAGACCCCCACCAACGACGCTCCAGCGGATAATTATGCCAGCCCGACCCGTTCGTCATACAATTCCGGGAGTTTCGATTTCGGCGCTGCCAGATCCGAGGATAGTTACGGGGCCGCAGAATTGAAATCCCGCTTCCATGCTCAGAAAGCCGCGAGGGTTTACACCAATCAGGATGTGGCCCGGGTCAATGACACCAATGGATTGGTAAAGTTCGGGAACAAAACCGAGCAGTTATAGACTGAAACAGCCGGGCTGAAATCTGACCTGATGATCTAACGTTGTACCAGGCTTTCCAGGGTGTCGAAAAATGCCGGGTAAGAGATGACTGCGGCGTCGGCACGCCGGATGGTCGTCTCGCCTTCGGCCCGCAACGCTGCCACAGCAAACGCCATGGCGATCCGGTGGTCGCCGAATGAATCCAGTTCAGCACCGTGCAGTTTCTGCTTGCCGCGAATTTTCAGACCATCTTCTCGCTCTTCCACCTCGGCACCCATCGCGCGAAGATTGGTAGCTACTGCCGCAATGCGGTCGGATTCCTTGACTCGCAACTCGCGGGCGTCTTTGATCTCAATGCCATCAGCGGTGTACGGGGCAATCGCGGCTAGCACCGGAATTTCATCGATGAGAGCCGCACTGTCGGCGCCAGCAATGGTTGCGCCTTTGAGATTGCCACCCTCCACCTGGACGGTGCCAACCAGTTCTCCATGCTGCTCTTCGAGCTGTCCGACAGTGATACCCACTCCTAGCATAATCATGATGTCGAGCAACCGCGCCCGCGTGGGATTCATAAGCAACGCAGTGATCGCCAATTGCGAACCGGGGAATAAAGCCGCCGCGCACAGAAAGAAAGCTGCGCTTGATAGGTCACCGGGAATATGCGTTCCAATACTGTGAAGCTTCTGCCCACCCGCAATTCGCACTTGATTGCCGTCATTCTTCAAGGTGGCACCAAATGCGCGCAAAGCGATCTCGCCATGATCGCGGGTGCGTACGGACTCTTCGACTCCCGTTTCCCCTTCCGCATAAAGTCCCGCGAATAACAAACAGGTTTTCACTTGCGCGCTGGGGACAGGCATTTTGTAGTCAATGCCCTGCAATCGCCCGCCCGTAATCCGCAACGGAGGGCGTCCGCCTTCGTCGGAGGAAATCTTCGCACCCATAGCCTCCAGCGGCTTGATGATTCGCGCCATGGGCCGCCTGGACAGAGAGTCGTCGCCGATGAGCTCACAACTAAATTCCTGTCCGGCCAGAATGCCGCTCAGCATGCGCATGGTCGATCCGGAATTGCCGCAGTCCAATGGCGAAGTGGGCGCTTGCAATTTAGGCCCACGTCCCTGAATCACCACCGCGCCGTCTTTCTTCTCCCATTCGACTCCCAGAGTTCTCAGGCAGTCCAGGGTGCTGGCGCAATCGGCGCCCGTGGAAAAGTTTTCGAGCTTGGTAGTTCCCTCGGCAATGCCGCCCAGCATGGCATAGCGATGAGAAATGGATTTGTCTCCCGGCAACTGCAGCGATCCGGACACATCGCGCGCTGGGCGCACTACTACGCTGGCATCTTTGTTCATTGAGCTTCCAATATAAAGGAAAAGTTAGCGAATGCAGATTGGTGATTGCAGCCTACCCGCCGTGCACCCCGTCCAAAAACTGCCGCATCAGCTTCCCGACTTCTTCCGGCTGTTCCCAGGGCGAATAGTGCCCGGCTCGCGCAATAATTTTCAGATCGCTGCCGGAAATGTTCTTTCGCATCACTTCCGCATCGCCGACGGGGGTGAGGATGTCCTCATCGCCAGCGATAATCAGCGTGGGTATTTTAATCGTCTTTAAAGTTTCTACCGAATCCGGCCGCCCCGCCATACCCCGCTGTACAAGTGCAACATCTTCGGTGGACATTTTGCGCATCATGCTCAGAGCCGCCTGCACTAAATCCGGTCGCCTTGCATGAGTAGTCTTCCCTATGAGCTTGGGGAGCATGCTTTCAAAGAATTGTTCGGTGCCTAGTTCCAGCACATTGGCGGCGGCTTGCAGACGAACCGCCCGGGCTTCGGGCGTATCCGCCGACGCCTTGGTGTTGCATAACGCTAACGCCGCCACTCGGCTTGGATACCGTCGCAAGAATTCGAACAGGACATAGCCGCCAATCGAGACTCCCACGAAGACCGCGCGTCCCACGCCGGCATCATCAAGAATGCGTGCGATGTCCGCAGCGTGCTTTTCCATGGTCGCCGGGCCATCGCCGATGCCAGAAGCACCGTGTCCACGAAGGTCAGGCAGAATGAGGCGATAGCGCCCCTGCAGTGCCTGGGCGACCGGCAACCAAAATTCATGATGGACCGGAAAAGGATGTAGCAGAACCACCGGCGCGCCATTGCCCAGCACCTGATAGAAAAGTTCGGCGTCGCCGCTTTGAATTTGTGCCATTGGTGCGGCTTACGAGCTGGGCACGCGCTGACCCGCCGGCGCGGAAAGCATGAGCGGCTCCTCGGGGATTACGATCCAGGCAATCACGTAAGCCAACAAACCTGTGCCCCCCAGCAAGGCTACGATCAGCCAAACCAGGCGGATCACAATAACGTCGATGTCGAAATATTCGGCGAATCCGGCGCAAACTCCCGCTATCTTACGGTCCGCGCGCGGACGCACTAACCGGTGACGCGCGGTTACCGCACCTACGCGCTTACCGCAGTAAGCGCAAACGTTGGCGTCATCCTGAATGACTTTTCCGCAATAGTTGCAATACATAAGGATTCTCCTGCAGCTAGATACTATCGTTTTCGCCTAAAAGTTCCCACTCATGGGCTTTTATTCCGGTTTGTACGCATCTTTCATGAATTTTCGGGCGCTTTCCGCCTGCTGCGTATTTGCATTTGTGGCGACGACCGCCTGGTATTTTTTCAGCGCAAGGTCGCGTTTTTGCAGTAAATCGTACATTTCGCCAGCACCCAGGTTAGCCTTCTGCAGTACCTCGGGAGAGGGCTGCGCAATCTGGCTGACCAGTTCGTAGGCCGCCGCCGCTCCGGTGTAGTCTTTTTGGCCACGCAATAATTCCCCCAGGCCCAGCGCGGCAATTTCGTAGTGCAAACTGCCATAGTGACCGTCCCGGCCCGCCTGCCAGACCTTTCGATAGACCGCCGCTGCTTCCTGGCTATGGCCCGAGACACGCAACAAGTTTCCCTCTTCCACTGCCATCAATATGTTTCGCGGATAACTTTCCACCAGTCCGCGCACGACTTGGAGTGACTCGTCATAACGCTTTTCCCGGCGTAGAAACAATACCAGCAGGATTTTGGCATCGACACTGGTTTCGCCGTTTCCCGCCGCGCACTCCTGCAGATACTTCAGTCCTTTTTCTGCGTTCCCTCCCAATCCCACCATCGATACTGCGGCTTTTACTCCCCAAGGCAAGTTTCCCACCACATAATTGTGTGCACCTACGATCAACTTTGCTTCGGACATGCCGGGAGCAAGCTCCAGCACACGTTCGTGATCATGGCGGGCCCCCACCGCATTGCGCAAAGCAGAAAACCACGCCCGCTCAATAAGTGCCGTGTAGGTCGAAAATTGCGCGCGCGTTACTCCCCGCGCATAAAGTGCGTTCACGTCATCTGGATGGCTGTTCAAACTGGCTTCTTCCAGCTTGAGGGCCTTTTGCACGAGGTCTTTGATCTGTTGCTGTACTTTAGGATCCGGCGGCTGATGCTGCGCTTCCACAAAACTGTCATTGGCATATTCGCCGGTGTCCAGAACACCCATGCGGTAGAGTTCCCGGAATAAGATCGCGGTCAGCAGGTGGTTGATCGCGAATGGGTCATCCGGATGCCGATGCAGCACCAGATCAAAGTCCTGGACCGCGCGGTCATAGTCGAGATTGTAAAAATGATCAAAAGCGGCGGCATTGAGGGGGTCAGTGGGACGATAGGACAACGTATCTGTCGGTCGGCTGGCCACAGGGCCAGTCACAGGCTGGCTAGTCGCGGAAGGATTCGTCGCCGGAATGCTTGACTGGCCGGCTGCCTCCAGGAATCCCCCGAGCAGCAGCCCAAAACATAACGCCGACGCAGTTAGAGCACGGTACCGCAATAAAACAGGGATCACTCTGCTCATCAGTGTAATGGACTTCAGTTTACCTGATGCACTTCCGGGATACTCCGAACCAAGACGGTCACTTTTAACCTCGGCGAAGGGGAGGAAAACTATACAGACAATATGGCAGAGCAAGATAAGTTTGCCGGGTCACAAGTAAATCTTGCTCGCTTAACCAATGACATCAACGAACGTGGTTTGCAAGCCGCTTACTTTCAAGAGGTTGTGATTCTCTGGCTTTGGTCACAGGCTTGCGTGTGGAAAAGAAAGGCTACATTCCATGTCTGAAGTCATTCCTGAAGTTCAACACGAGTTCTGGCGCCCTCCCGTAATCCGTCAAGAAGCTGTTGTTGTGCCTGGGATGCTCGACGTTTGTGCTGGTTGTAGCACGGAATTCATGGTTGGTTCACGGTTTTGTCACGTTTGCGGAGTGGCCCGCGGCCCACAATCCCACGCGCAGAATGGATATTGGACCCACATCCTCGAATTTCTGCATGTTGTCGAATTTCAGGACCTGAAACATTGGCTCGGCTTGAAGACGGCTCCTCTGATCGCGTTTGGGGTTGGTGTTTTCTGTTTTCTGTCGGCCATTCTTATTGGCGTGGTTTGCACCATCACCAACTTCGAGGATTTTCAAGCGGTTCAGTACTGGCGCATGGAATGGCTGCTGGCCGCCATCGTCGCTTTTGTAGCGGGAATCCTACTCAAGACCGCTGCAACCACGGAAAAGTAACAGCCCTCCCCACTACTTCTTCTTGATAACCGCTGGAATGGTAGTGCCAAGTTGCGGCACACCATACAGATGGTTAACTGGCCCGATCCCCTGCCCCAGCGGATAAGCATGGGTGATCGCCTCAGCTACATAGTCTTTGGCCAACCGAACCGCTTCGCCAAGACCTCTTCCCTTCGCCAGATTGCATGCGATCGCGGTAGCGAAGGCACAGCCGGTTCCATGAGTTGATTTGGATTGCTGCCGTGCTGCCTGGAAGACTTCTTGCCGCGATCCATTCCCGTCGGCGATGCTGAGCAGATCGATGGCTTCCTCCAGATGGCCTCCCGTGACCACAACCGCTGCTGCGCCCATGGCATGCAGCTGGGTCGCTGCCTCCCGCATTTGTTCGAGATTGCCTACGGGGAGTCCCGTCAGGAGGGCCGCTTCGTCAATATTCGGGGTCACTACGGCAGCCAAAGGCAGCAGTTTCTTCACCAGTGCCTTGATGCCAGCTTCGCTCAATAGCTCGGCCCCGGAAGACGACCGAATAATGGGATCCAGCACAATATTGGGTAGTTTGCGGGCAGCCAGGAAATCCGCGACTGCCTCAACCACCCCCACCGAAGCCAGCATGCCAACGTGGACGGCCGCTATTTCGACGTCGGAAGCAAGTTCCTCCAGGGTCTCAGTCACAAGCTGGGGGCTGACTGGATCAACCCTCGAAACGCCCGCCGTCGACTGCACAGTCAGAGCCGTGATGCAGGCCACCCCGTAGCATCCGTGAGCCGCAATCGTCTTAATATCGGCGGTAACCCCTGCCCCTGAGGAGGGGTCAAAGCCAGCAATTGTCAGGACGACAGGAGGCTTGGAAGCCATAGGCGCAATCTATCCCCAAAGCTGCTTCATTGCAAAACGCATCTCCTAACCCAGCCAATGCCCTAACTATTTTTCGGCAATATCTCGGCAAAATTAGCCCTAAGTGATTATGTACAAAGGGTTAAATCCATAAATCTGCCATAAGTAACTGAAAACAATCGCCGAGCAAATATTGCACGCGTCAAACTTTGACAGCGATTACTACTAAGTAAACATCTAAGTGTATGCGAATACAGTGGTATTACTAGTAACAGCCAAGATATACAACAAGTTACGTGAGACATCTATAACTGCCTGGTCATCTTCCCTAGCGGAATTACCGGTTGACAGCCTCTTTCCAGACCCTTACGATTTCAAGAGAACCAGCAAAGTCAGCTTAGGAGGGCTGCGGTTTTACGGGACCATTTTATAGAGATGAGAGGTGACTGAATGCGACGACGAATAGCTCATGGTCTGGCGGTTCTTATCTTCGCCAGCTTGGGAGCGGCTCAGGGGCCAAACAGCTCAGGGTCAGTAAATACCCAAAGCTCAAAAACTAAGGCATCCGGCGCGACGGCTGAAGCTACCAAGCCGCACGCTAAACCGTATCAAGTTGGGACGGCGTCCTGGTACGGCGACTACTTCGTGGGTAAGCCCACCGCCAGTGGCGAACCCTATAACATGTACGACCTGACGGCCGCCCATCCGACCTTGCCTCTGGGCAGCTGGGTCAAGGTCACGAACCTGCGCAACCGCAAGGTGGTGGTGGTTCGGGTGAACGACCGAGGACCGATCGTCCCAGGACGGATCATCGATCTTTCCTACGGGGCAGCTCAGGCTCTGGCCTTCAACGGCCGGGGTTTGCAAACTGTGCGCATCGATGTGGTCCACCCACAAGCAGTGGCCGCTCTCGAGCCCATGGCGTACTAGCCGTAAATTCCTTTACACTTGTAAGCGATGTCCGATCCGCGTGAGCGATTGATTGTCGCTTTGGATGTATCGTCCACGGCCGCAGCCCAGAAGATTGTGGCGGCCGTGGGCGACTCCGCCTTGACCTACAAGGTGGGGATGCAGCTTTACACCGCCGAAGGCCCACAGGTGGTGCGCGATTTGATCGCGTCCGGCCGACAGGTTTTTTTAGATCTCAAATATCACGACATTCCAAATACAGTGGCGTCAGCAGTACGCGAGGCTGCAACGCTGGGCGTGAGCCTGTTGACCATCCACGCAGCGGGCGGAGGAAAGATGGTGCGTGCCGCCACCGAAGCTGCGCGCAGCGGCAACTCTTCTCTGAAGATTCTCGCAGTCACCGTACTCACCAGCATGGACGACAACGATCTGAATTCGACCGGCGTGCAGGGACGAGTTCTCGATCAAGTCCTGCGGCTGGCATCACTCGCGATTTCGGACGGCTGCCACGGCGTGGTCTCCTCCGCACGCGAGACTTCCGATCTGCGACGCGAGTTGGGCAACGACTTCCTGATTGTGAATCCAGGCGTTCGTCCCGCAGGCAGCGATCATGGCGATCAGGCGCGGGTCGTGACGCCGGCACAGGCAATGTCGGCGGGCGCGACGCATATTGTAGTGGGAAGACCGATCACAGCGGCGAGCGATCCCGCTGGCGAGGCCAAAGCGATTTTGGAGCAGATGAGCTTGGTGGCGAGATAGCTTTCTCGATATTGTCATTCTGAGAAGCGCAGCGACGAGGAATCTGCCGAATGCGCTGCTGACGCATCCTGATTCTCATAACACTTGTCTAGCGTTGTGCAGCCCTGGAGTTCCCGACTCCCTGCTCTGCTATCCAAACAACACAGTCACAGTCTAACCACGCTAAGGACAGCCCCGAAATATCCAGTTTATCTATCCGGCGACTGTCAAGAGATGGGCTGTTGTTTCCAGATCATCTGCTTCATCACACATTCCGAGGAGGGATTCCGATGCTCCGACCCAGGCATTTCAGTTTCATACTGGCTGTAATCGTTGCGCTGAGTACTGCAATGTTGAGTGCATGCAATAAAACAAACGACGCCGGACAACCAACTGCGGCTACCGATGGCGGCAAGATTCCGGTCACGTCAAAGTCGGAAGATGCGCGGAAGGAATTTTTGCAAGGACAGAGTCTGGCCGACCGGCTGCTCGGTCAGGAATCACTCCAGCATTTTGATCAGGCCATCGCACTCGATCCCGATTTTGCATCGGCGGAAATGGCCCGGGCGGCTAGTTCTCCGACCACTCAGGAATTTTTCGATCATCTGAAAAAGGCGGTCAGTCTGTCGGACAAGGCTTCCGGAGGTGAAAAGCTGGTCATTCTCGCGGCCGAAGCCGGAACAAACGGCGATACCGTGAAACAAAAGGAATATCTCGATCAACTGGTGGCGGCCTATCCGAACGACGAGCGGGCCCATTTCAATCTGGGGAACTACTACTTTGGCCAGCAAGAGCTGACTGAAGCCATTGAGCAATACAAAAAAACCACCTTGCTCGCACCAGACTTTTCCGGCGCCTACAACATTCTCGGCTACGCTTACCGGCAGCAAGGGGATTACGCCAATGCCGAGCAATCGTTTAAGAAATACATTGAGCTGATCCCCAATGATCCCAATCCCTACGATTCTTATGCGGAACTGCTGCTAAAGATGGGAAGGTTTGATGATTCGATTGTGCAATATCGTAAAGCGCTTTCGATCGATCCCCACTTTGTTCCGTCGCACTTCGGAGTTTCTGCTGATCTGATGTACACGGGCAAGCCGGATGCAGCTGCGGCCGAACTACAGTCAATGGCCGAGCAATCCCGCAATGATGGTGAACTACGGACGGCCTTGTTTGGTTTGTGTGTGGTGGCTGCGGACAGCGGAAACATGGACGAGTCCTTGAGACAGATCGACAAGGAATATGCGGTCGCCGAAAAGAAATCGGATGTGGCGTCCATGTCAGCCGATTTGCAGGCCAAGGGCCAGATTATTTTGGAGACCCAGAAATATGACGCGGCGGCGAAGGTGTTCGATCGTTCGCAGCAGTTGATCGAAGGTTCCAGCCTCTCGCAGGAGATCAAAGACAATGCCAAACTTGTCCACCACTTCAACCTGGCGGCTGTGTCCATCGGCAAGAAGGATTTTGTGGCGGCGAAGATGCATGCTGACGAATTCCGGAAAGGTGCGGAAGCCTCAAAGAACCCGGCGCAGGTGAAACAATCGCATGAACTGGAAGGCAGGCTCGCGCTCGCACAAAAACAGTATGACAAAGCGATTGCCGAACTGGACCAGGCTAACCAGCAAGACCCGCGCAATCTTTATCGTTTGGGGCTGGCCTACGAAGGCAAAGGGGACGCCACGAAAGCGCACGAGCTCTACAACCAGGCAGCCGGATTCAATTCACTTCCCCAACTGAATTACGCGTTCATTCGTGTCAAAGGCGCAGAAGCTGGCGACAGGAAAACAAGCCTGATAAATCGACGGCTAAGGAATGATCTTGAATACGACGCCGTCGCTCGAAGACCCGCCGTTCTCGGTGGTTCCGTAGAGTGCGCCGCTTTTGTCCAGGAAGAGCTTACAGGATGGCTCAATCCCATCAGCTCCACCACTGAAGCTATGCAGCACTAGCTCGCTCCAGGCGCCGCCGGGTTCCGCGGGAGGTGTCAACTCAAAAGCGGTGCCACAGCCGTCGTTAAAGCCTGCGTTGCAGGAGAGATCTCCTCCAACCAGGGTCGTACCGTAAAGATTCCCCGACCGATCCTGAATTACGCCGGCGAAAGGAATCCCACCGGCAGTTCCCAAGTCGAAACCGTAGAGCACGATCTCGGTCCAGCGACCGCCCGATACGATCGGCGGCTGCAGTTGAAAAACGGTGCCATAATTTGCCGGTCCGGCGCCGCTCGTCGTCCCAAGAATGTCTCCGTTTTGACCGAGGGTGACGGAGCCTTCGGGAGAGGCTCCATCGGCGCCGCCGGTAAAGCTGTAGAGTACTTTCTCGCTCCAGGCAATTTTCCCGATGGCAGGAGGGGTCAACTCAAAGACCGTGCCTGCGTTCATAGGGCCGCCGAAAGTGGTAGTGCCATAGAGATCTCCACCGCCATCCATAACTAGACCCGCAGAAGGACCGGAGCCATCCCGGCTCCCCGGCTTGCCGAGAAAATGGTGGATCAACCTCTCTCTCCATAGGCGGCCAGGTTTGAGGGGAGGTTCCAACTCGAACACTGTGCCGCAGCCATAACCCCCGCACTCTACGATCCCCCCGCCGTAAAGGGTTGTCCCATAGAGATCACCCTGGGCATCGAAGACCAGGTTACCGAGAGGAGTTCTGGCGTTCTTCTCCCCCTTAAAACGGTAGAGGACGGTCTCGCTCCACGCGCCACCAGCGGCCGCGGGCGGACTCAGCTCGAACACCGTACCGCATCCATTGACACAATTCGGCGATCCGCCACCCACTTCCGTGGTTCCGTAGAGATTTCCGGCCGCATCGGAGATCAAACTGCCAGCCGGAGCGATTCCGTCGTTTTCACCTTGAAAGCTGTAGAGCACGCTCTGGGTCCAGGTGCCGTTGACGAGGGATAGCTCGAAGACAGTGCCGCAGCCCCGCGCACCCCCAAAGTCAGCGCACATGCCACTGCCGCCGACCGAACTCGTGCCGTAGAGATTGCCGGCTTGGTCCGAGATCAATCCGGCAAGGGGCACCATGCCATTGGTGGCATCGAAGTTCAGGATAATGGTTTCGCCGGTTTTCGCGAACGCGACTGCGGTGCACAACAGAAGGGCTACAAAAACGCATGCCACGCAACGGGTGGCGGAGAGAAACGAATCGGATTTCATGGACTGCTCCAAAGCCCCAAAGGGACCGCCCAACGCGGCCACCCTCGCGGGTTTTAGGGATTCTACACCGGCTTCCCAATTAAGTCAGCGACAACATTGAAAGCGCAATTGGGGCTACCCAGATTCGTTCTCATCGCAAAACGGCCATAGCCGGCGAGGATTCTTCGCCTTCTATGGCCATTCTGGAAACCCGAAACTATGGTTTACAGCTTTTCGTAGAATTCGCACGCCGAGCACGAAATGAAAATCCCGCCGGCAATGCCACGTTCGCGGTCTTTGACCCGCTTCGCGATGCGAGTCGGCTTGCCGCACTTGGGACAGTCGGTGCTTTTGGTGGTGTCCATTTCTTTCTTACGATCCGCTGTTTTTGCGATCTTGGCCATTGTTCTCTCCTGATGCCGCCTTTTGACAGCAATCTTCCGCAGGGTCATGCCCGCGGTCCGATAAGAATTTGGGAGTAATCTCTAGGGCTGGTCACCCGGCAAAGGTGCGGGGTGTCTGATCCATACTCACCGTTAACAATTTTACATGAAGTCGGCCCGGAAGCGATGCCCGGCGCGACGATGTGAAAAGAAAAGCCGGAGGTCGGGGAGACCTCCGGCGGGAAGTTCGTGATGCTCGATGCTAACGAATCGGTCGCACGGCACGTGAAATTTGATTTTTTGCCGCCGGTTTCGCATGTGATCTGGCCTCTACCCCGGGAGTGACACTCTCGCAAGTATCGGCCGCATCGGTTGTGTTGGCCACGTTGTAAAACGTGTTTGTCCCCACGGTATTATTGCCGACGATCCCCAAAATACCAGCGCAGGCAGTATTGATGACGTTCCCGGATACCGTCGTACCATTTCCGGCTCCGGTGCATCCGTTTGCGGAACTTCCATCTAGATGGATACCCGCTTCATCACTACTAAAGATGGTATTGAGCTCGACGGTGCTGCTGTTATTGCAGATTTCGATTCCATCCAACAGATGGGTGCCGGAAATCTTGTTGGACTTGATTACAGCCTTGTCGGCGAAGAGCGAATCACCCAGATCATCGACCGCAGCGATTCCGTATTGCGTGTTCGAGATGTTGTTGCTGGTGAGCGTAATTGCCTGGGATCCATAGATGAGAATTCCGGCGGCTGCGTCGCCCGTGTCGCTAAAGGTGTCGGGCGCCCAAACGTCCCCATTCACGGTGTTAGTTATAGCGCTGCCGGCGGCGCCGAACCCGAATTGGATGCCATTTTCGGCCGCTCCGCCGGTGGAACCGTGGCCTACAAGGTAGCTGGCGCTAACCGTAAGCGTAGTGCCCTGCTCATTACCGGTGATTCCATTCTTCTGATAATCCTGGACTATGCTATCGGTCACTTTCACCGTCGAAGTCCCGGCCACACTGTTCAAGACCCCGCTTTGTACATAAATGCCCAGACCACTCTGACATCCGGTCAGCCCGTCCGCCAAAGTTTCGTTCAAAACGGATACCTGATTGATGGTTCCAGAGGCGTTCTGGTACAGAATGCCCACAAGCGACGGAGCGCATGCGTCGATTCCGCTGTTGCTCCCATTCACGGAGAGGTTGCTGATATTTACCTTCGCCGCTCCTTGCACAAGAACTTGCGCAGCATATTGCGTAGTCGAAGCCAAGCTGGTGGCGTTAGTGATCATTCCGGAAGCAGGAGGAACAATGGTTGCGCCGCTGGCCGCCGTATTCATGGCGGTTATATTGATGCCCTTGAGTGTAAGGCTTTTTGTGATAAGAACCTGTTCCGGATAAATTCCGGGACAAATCAAAATTGTCGAATTTGGGGTGACGCCGTTGACCGCTTGTTGGATGGTTGGATATTGAGCATTATTGGCACATGGAGTGCCACCGGCGGAAACCACCTGAACGGTTTGAACCACGGCCATGGCGCTACCTGCAAAAAGAAGGACGATAAACACGAATAGCGTTCCCAAGAATATTCTGGGTGCTTTACACATAACTTCTCTTCTCCTGATGTTGGATTTATTCCGAGCTTCTTAACTTCGTGGATTGGTCAAACGGGGCCGGATGCTGCGGGAGAACTTATATCGCACTATCGGTTCGGTTTCAACCCGCCGGAATATTTTCGGGGGACGGCTAAAATACTTGATTTCAGAGACTTAACGCGGAAGCGGCTATGGGCAGGCGTTTGCGGCGGAGGCAGCAGAGCGATTGGGCGAAAACACCACGAACACAATGTAAAGAAAATATTTCTTGAATAGTCTAATGCTTGGCTTGCGAAAAATCTTCCACGGCGAACCATTGCCCATCGCGTTGGGCGACGGCGATCCCGATGGAATCCATATCCCGATCCAGGAGGTTAGCGCGATGATTGGGTGATTTGACCCACTGCGAGTGAATAAATTCGGCGTTTGGACCTTGCGCCACGTTTTCCGCAAGCCAGACGAAATGCACGCCAGCTTGGGTAGCCCGGCCCGCCAGGCTAGCCTCACCGGGAAACTGGTGCGACAGAGTTCCCTGCTGCGCCATGACTGCCGCGTGGCGTTCGGCCGCGCTGGCGAGCGCATTGTCCCACTTCAGCGTTGGCAGTCCTTGTGACTGGCGTTCGCGATTGGCGGCGTCAAACAGAGCGCGCTCCACGCTTTCGTTCTTGTTGTGCGCAGAGTGATGCTTGGCTGAGACATTGCACCAAGTAACAGCACGGCCGCAATCAGCTTCGACGAAATTCGCATGGAATAACTCCTACTCTTAGGTGTAAACCCTGCTTCAGCGATTTACACGTGCATAGAAGTTCATCGTCCAAAGCGGGAGTGAAGACACTTCCGTAACCGGCGGGAAGCTATTCGAGATGCAAATTCTTCACATCACATTTTTTGCTTGTTCGGTGATTGACAGCCAGCGGAAGGTTCCGTAGTCTTACCGGGTAACCATGCTGACGAACCGCCATCACCACCATCTTCACCATCACGCGCATAGTGCGCGGGAGGGATGTGTGTAGCTGAAGGCGACAGTTAGAAATCAGCACTCACAAGATCCGGCCCGCTGACGCGAAACGTTCAGCGGGCTTTTTGTTGTCCGCACTCGATTCTCTGGGAGGAATGACCCAATGAAGGATAATTCGACCAATCCGGAAATTGATTTCAACAAAATGCTGGGAATCGTGCCCGCCATTGTGCAGGACGCCGCCTCAGGGGAAATCCTGATGCTCGGGTTTATGAACCGTCCGGCTTGGGAGCGCACGCAGGGCTCAGGATATGTGACCTTTTACAGCCGGACCCGAAACAAATTGTGGACCAAAGGCGAGACCTCCGGCAACCGTTTGAAAGTGCTGACGGCTACCACGGATTGCGATCGTGACACTCTGCTGGTCAAGGTTGAGGTGGAAGGCACCGGTTTGGTATGCCACGAGGGCACTCGGTCCTGCTTTACCAAGCCGATTTCTGTTTTCGGCAGGAACCTGGCCTCCGAAGAAACCCAGGAGACCGCGTAAATGAAACTGCGCATCGGGATACCCAAAGGAAGTCTGCAGGAGGCAACACTGCAACTCTTCGCACACGCGGGACTGCAAATTCACACCAATGCCCGCTCTTACTTCGCTTCCACCGGCGACCCCGAAATTGAATGTATGCTGATTCGCGCGCAAGAAATGGCCCGCTACGTGGAGCATGGGGCACTCGACGCCGGCCTCACCGGGTTCGACTGGGTGATTGAAAGTGGATTGCACGTCGAGACCGTCGCCAATCTTAGCTACGCCAAGCAAAGCCGCGGGAATGTGCGTTGGGTGCTGGCTGTGCCCGAGAACTCCAAGTATCAGCGGGCTGACGATTTGCAAGGCTGCATTATCGCCACCGAACTGGTAAACGTGACCAAGAGCTATTTCCAGAGCCACAACGTTGATGTCAAGGTGGAATTCTCCTGGGGCGCCACCGAAGTGAAGCCGCCCATGCTGGCGGACGCCATTGTGGAAGTAACTGAAACCGGCAGTTCTCTGCGCGCTAACCATCTGCGAATTATCGACACCGTATTTGAATCCAACACCCAAATTATTGCCAACAAGAATTCCCTGGCGGATCCCGGCAAGCGCCGGAAAATTGAAAACCTGGCACTTATGTTACGTGGAGCGATGGAAGCCAAAGACCGGGTTGGCTTGATGCTGAACGTACGCAAAGAAGACCTCGATGCCGTTCTCTCCGTGCTACCCGCCCTGAAACGTCCGACGATCTCGACTTTGAGTGATCCTGAGTGGCTGGCGGTGAATACTGTGATTGAAGGCGCGACGGCATGGGACGTTATCCCTCGACTAAAGGAAGCCAAGGCACAGGGGATTGTGGAGTATCCGCTGAACAAGGTGGTGATGTAATGCGGATTCTCTCCGGGCGTGCTGCTGCCAAACGCCTGCGCGAGCTTGCGAGTCGTAGCGCGCAGTTCGGTTCGGTTGAACCGCAGGTGCGGCGCATTGTTGGAGATGTCCGTCGAAATGGGGATCGGGCATTGCGCCGTTACGCACTGCGCTGGGATGGGTTGGCGAAAGGACGAGCCATTTTTATCGATGAAACGACCATCCAGAAAGCCTGGCAAACTTCTTCCCCCAAACTGCGTTCCGCATTGCGTCAGGCTGCGGAGAATATTCGGCAATTCTGCGAGTGGCAAATGCCTAAAGAGTGGATGCGCAATCGTGACGGGATTTCTGTTGGTCAATTAGTACGACCACTCGGCTCGGTGGGATGCTATGTGCCCGGTGGTCGATATCCGCTGGTTTCGACATTATTGATGACGGTCATTCCGGCGCAGGTTGCGGGGGTTAAGAATATTCGAGTCGTTTCGCCCCAGCCGCGCGCAGAAGTGTTAGCTGCAGCAGACCTGCTCGGTGTTAGAGAGTTTTATCGCCTCGGCGGAGCCCAGGCAATTGCAGCGTTGGCTTATGGCACGGAGAGCATTCCCCGAGTGGACAAAATCGTGGGCCCGGGCAATCTATACGTCACGGCGGCCAAGAAACTTATTTCCTTCGACTGCGCCATCGATTTTCTGGCCGGGCCGACGGAAGTCGTAATTTTGAGCGAGGACGGCCAACCCCAGTTTATCGCCGCAGATCTGGTAGCACAGGCCGAGCATGATCCAGAGGCATTGGCAGTATTCATAACCACTTCGAACGCATTGGCTAAATCTGTGTCAAAGAAAGTAAATCTGCAAGCTCACGGCAATAAGCTGGCGAAGGAATCGCTGCGCCGCCACGGAGTCACTCTGGTCGCGCAGTCGCGGGAACAGGCTCTTGAATGGGCAAATCTGCTGGCTGCCGAACACATCACAGTTTCCCGTCGCGATGTATCAGAGATTCACAATGCGGGCTCGATATTTGTTGGCGACTATTCCCCGCAAGCGGCCGGAGATTATGCATCTGGCCCGAGCCACGTGTTGCCAACTGCAGGCGGGGCGCGGTTTCGTGGGGGCTTGAGTGTGCTGGACTTCGTGAAACTCATTACGGTGCAGGAACTGTCAGCGAAGGGTCTGCAGCGGATTGCTCCGACAATCGAGTATTTGGCGGAAACCGAAGGCCTGCACGCCCATGCGGCGTCGATTCGGATCAGGAGCGGCCATGCTTAAAGCTCGCGCCGCTGTTTAAGACGTGAAGTCTTACCATCCTCCGCTGGGTGATCGCACCGGCCTGCGTATGGATTTCAATGAAAATACCGTTGGCTGCTCTCCGCGGGTTCTGCGAACGCTTGCAGAAAATCAGTGGTGACCAGCTTGCGCGCTATCCGGAGCGTACGCCAATCGAAGCCATTGTGGCAGCTCACCTGAAGATCCAGCCGGAAGAATTGTTACTGACCAACGGAACCGACGAAGCCATTCATCTGATTTGCGAAACTTATCTCGAACCGGAAACCGAGGCTCTGATCGTAGTGCCGACGTATTCGATGTACGAAATTTATGCTGCTGCCACGGGCTGCCAACGTGATCTCGATTCCGGCGGCCGAAGATTTTCGCTTCCCGTTGGAACAGACTTCTTAGCCAGATCAGCGACCGCACTCGTTTGATCGCCATTGCAAACCCCAATAATCCGACGGGCTTATTGGTGTCAGGTCCCGAAGTGCTCCGTATCGCGGCTGCTGCGCCGCAGGCTGCCGTGCTTATTGATGAAGCTTATTTCGAATTCTGCGGCGAAACCGTACTCCCGGCCTTCCGCCAGTTTCCGAATATTTTTGTTTCAAGAACTTTTTCCAAAGCGTACGGACTTGCTGGCTTGCGCATCGGTGTACTTGTGGGGAACACCGAACAGGTGTCGCTGGTGGGCCGCATCGGTTCGCCCTACAGCGTGAATTCGGTGGCGTTGGCCTGCCTTCCGGAAGCTCTTGCCGACCACGAATACATTGACCAGTATGTGAGAGAAGTTCTGCAAGGACGAAGACAACTCGAACAAGAGCTGTACACATGGGGAATCAAATATTGGCCAAGCCAGGCGAATTTTGCGCTTCTACGAATCAGCGAAGGCTCCAAGGCTTTCATTGCCGCCATGCGTGAACGCGGAATCCTCGTGCGTGATCGTTCCAGCGATCCTGGATGTGAAGGTTGTGTTCGAATCACTCTAGGATCGACCGCAGACAACGCGCGGCTTTTTGCAGTACTCCCCGAAGTCTTCGCACAAATTGGGCTCACAGAAAAGGCAAAAGCATGAGGAAAGCGGTGATCGAACGAACCACCAAAGAAACTGATATCCGGATCGCACTGACGATCGACGGGAGGGGTCGCTACAAAGTTTCCACTGGCATTCGCTTTTTTGATCACATGTTGGAATTGTTTGCGCACCATGGCGGATTCGATCTCGAACTCAGGGCCAAAGGCGATCTCGATGTGGACCAACATCACACGGTCGAAGATGTTGGCATCGGCCTGGGGCAAGCTTTTGCTAAAGCCCTCGGCAATAAACGCGGTATTCTCCGCGCCGGATATTTCGTCATGCCCATGGACGAAACGCTGGGCCTGGCCGCGGTCGATTTTTCCGGCCGCACCGCTGCCGTCATTGACACCAAGGTGAAGACACGTCTGGTGGGGGATTTGCAATCAGAACTGGTATTCGATTTCTTCGAAGGCTTTGCTCGCGGCGCCCAAGCCAATGTGCATGTAAAAACGCTCTACGGACGCTCGAATCATCACAAGATCGAAGCGCTTTTCAAAGCTTTTGCTCGAGCTTTAAGAGCCGCTTGTTGGCGGGACAAACAAATGGCACGACTACTGCCCAGCACCAAGGGACTGCTGTGACGATTGCGATTGTTGATTACGGCGTCGGCAACCTGGCGTCGGTAAAAAAGGCAGTGGATCGAGTCGGGGCTGACTCGTTGGTTACTACGGACCCCGAGGCAGTTGCGCATGCCCAGAAAATTGTACTGCCCGGCGTGGGACATTTTTCCGCAACTTCCGCGCTTAAGAAAACCGGGTTGCAAGATGCCATTCAGCATGCAATCAAGCGTGGCGTTCCATTTCTTGGCATCTGCGTGGGCATGCAGTGGATGCTCGAATCCAGTGAAGAAGCTCCCGATGTGAAGGGTCTGGGAATCTGGCCCGGTGCCTGCGAACACTTCCCTGCCTTGGTCAAGTCACCGCATGTGGGATGGAACCAACTGGAGATTGGTGATCAATCTTCGCGACTGCTGCGCAATATTCCCAGCGGATCGTTCGTGTACTTTACCCACTCTTACCGGGTGCCGCTTATTGATGCAACCACGGCGGAATCCGAGTATGGCGGAAAGTTTTCTGCGGTTGTGGAACAGGACAATCTCTTCGGCGTGCAGTTCCATCCGGAGAAATCTGGTGCGGCGGGATTAAAATTGTTACAGAATTTCTGTTCGCTTTGAAATAAGAATGCTGACGAAACGAATTATCGCCTGCCTGGATGTCGATGCCGGACGCGTCGTGAAGGGCGTACAGTTCCTCAATCTTCGCGATGCCGGCGATCCTGCGGAACTGGCCGCCGCTCATAGCGCATCCGGCGCCGACGAAATCGTATTGCTCGATATCTCGGCCACGCATGAAAATCGTTCTACTCTGCTCGACACGGTTCGCCGTACTGCGCGTGAATTATTCATCCCATTTATGGTTGGCGGGGGTATTCGCACTTTAGAAGACGCGGGCACAATCTTCGATGCCGGCGCTGACAAGATCAGTTTGAATTCCGCTGCGATTGCTCGTCCTGAGTTGATAACCGAGATCGCTCAGCGATTTGGATCACAAGCGGTGATTGTGGCCATTGACGCCAAGCGCAGCCACATCAAGTGCCAAGGCTATTTTGAGGCTTTCGTTCAAGGCGGACGGAAGCCCACGGGCCGAGACGCACTTATCTGGGCCCAGGAGGCGGAACAACGAGGTGCAGGCGAGATTTTACTGACCTCTATGGATCGCGATGGAACTGGTCAAGGATTCGACTGCGAACTTACACGCACCGTCGCCCAGGCTGTGCGCATTCCTGTGATTGCTTCGGGTGGAGCAGGTGGGGCGCAGGACTTTCGCGGAAGTGTTTCGTGAAGGACATGCCGATGCTGCGCTGGCTGCGTCTATTTTTCACTTCGGCTTGAGTTCCCTCTCCGACCTTAAGCAGCACTTACGGTCCAATGATATTCCGGTGAGGTGGCCGTGCTGATTCCTTCGATTGATCTGATGAACGGCAAGATCGTGCAACTGGTACAAGGAGAAAAGAAGGCCCTGGAGTTCGACGACTTCGAGGAGTGGATCCAGCGTTTTTCGAATTTTCCCTTGGTGCAGCTCATTGATCTGGATGCCGCTATCGGTACAGGAAACAATCGGACGATCCTGGGACAATTTCTCAAACGTCTGCCATGTCAGGTGGGCGGCGGGATTCGCTCGATCGAATCGGCGGAGGAAATCCTTGCATTGGGAGCTCGCCGCGTCATTCTGGGTTCGACTCTGATTCACAACGGCGCAATCAATGTGCATTTTGCAAAAGAAATCGCGGCTTCATTGAGTCCGGAAAAGCTGGTATTTGCAGTCGATGCCAAAGGCGGGAAAGTTGCTATTCGTGGATGGCGCGAACTGACGGAGATCGCCCCCGTGGATATGGTCGAAGCTTTGCAGTCCTGGTGTGACGCGTTTCTCTACACACATATTGATACCGAAGGCCTGATGCAAGGGATTCCAATGAACACCGTGCGGGCCTTGCGTGTAGCCACATCGAAGCAATTGATCGTGGCCGGTGGAATCTCCAGCAACGCGGAAATCGAGCAGTTGCATGAGTTGGGAGTGGATGCCGTGGTGGGAATGGCTTTATATCTCGGAAAGCTGGACTTGGATAAAGTTCAGCGGCGGTAAAGTTTTTCCACCATCTTTCACAATGTATGGGCGGTCGTGGAAGAGCGGCGCTTTAAGCGCCGCGTGAGTGGCCTTAGCTTTATAACGCGGGCCTGGAAGGCTCCGCTCTTCCACGGCGGCGGAAAACTTCCACACGCCTCCACGGATTCGCCTACTACCGCTTCTCCAGAACTACCTTGATGCCGTAACGCGGCCTGAGCGTGATCGAGGCAATCGGCACCACGGGATGCTCCGGCACAAGATGGAAACGGAAATGCTGCGCGATTGTGGCCAGCACCAGCGAGGTTTCCATCAGCGCAAAGGTGTTACCAATGCATTGACGCGGCCCGCCACCGAAGGGAAAGTAAGCGAAGCGTGGAATCCGCTTCATTAAATCTCCCTCCCATCGCTCCGGGACGGAACTCTTCGGGGACGTCGTACCATCGCGGATCGCGATGGACAGCCCACTGAGCAACGGTGACGCCCGACCCCTTACGAACTTTGTATCCGGCAATCTCTGTATCTTCGACAGCCATGCGAGCCATTCCCCACGCCGGCGGATACAAGCGCAGGGATTCCGTGATCACCTGCTCGGTATAGCGAAGGATCGGTAAATCGTCGAGAGTCGGCGTTCGGCCTTGTAATACGGAATCCAGTTCGGCATGCAGCTTCGCTTCAACCTCGGGATGTTGTGCCAGCAGCCACCACGTCCAGGAAAGTGCAACCGCTGTAGTTTCGTGTCCCGCCAGAAAGATGGTCAGGGCTTCATCGCGAAGTTGCCGGTCGCTCATCTGGGAACCATCTTCGTCTTGCGCCTGCAGCAGCATCGACAAAAGATCGCCGCGATCCTCGCCGGAAGCGCGCCGTTCCCGAATAATTCTGTAAATAATTTTGTCCAGACGACGCACCGCCAGCTCTGCCCGAATATTCGTGGGCGTTGGCAGCCATCCCGGTACCAGCATCAGGCGGCGAAAATCGGAGTTCAGCTCCATGAGCGCTTCGAGCGCATGGCCTACCTCCTTCGCCTCCTGGGTTACCTCTATGCCGAATAGCGTTTTGCCCACAATTTGCAGGGTCAGGCCCATCATCTCGACATGAATGTCGCGTTCTTCGCCATCTCTCCAGGTTTTCACCAGGTTCTCGGCGTAGTGAGTCATCGATTCCGCATAAGAAGCGATGCGGGCCCGATGGAATGCAGGCTGTGCGAGGCGACGCTGCTTTAACCAGAAATCGCCTTCGCTGGTTAGTAATCCTTTGCCGAACAGACGCCTGTTGGCCTTCAATACACGTCCTTTCCCGAATTTTCGCGCCTGGGTTACCAACACTTCTTCGATGGCATCGGGATGATTTACAAAATAAATCCGAAACTTTAGGAAGCGCAAACCAATCACATCGCCGTAGGTACGGATGGCTTCAGGAAGAAAACTTAGCGGATCCCGGCTATATGTGGAAAAACTGCCTTTCCACCCGCTCGAAGGCGGGCCGGGCGGAAACTCCTCATTGGGCATGATCGTATAAATGCTACGCTGTAGATAAGACATGGGTCAAAGCAGCGAATTGCGCGAGCGGCACAACTAGCAGAAACGCGAGGACAATTTGTGAGTAGCTCTGAAAAATTCGCTCCGGGATGGCCTGGAATTGAACCGCGCTGGACGTCCAGCTCCAAGACCGGCGTGGGCACTGCATTGAACCAGCACAGCCGCGTCTGGTTCACCTTGAGCCATGGCATTCTCAACGAGGTGTATTACCCGAGGGTTGACCAGGCGTGTACTCGCGACCTGGGGCTCATGGTGGCGAACGGCAAGAATTTATTTTCGGAAGAAAAACGCCACTGCACTTTTCAGATCGCTCCAGTCGAGCCTGGCGTTCCTGCCTATGAGCTCATCAACACTGAAATCGCTGGCCGATATCGGATCGAAAAAGAAGTACTAACCGATCCTTACCGAAATGTAGTGCTGCAAAAGATCAAGTTCATCCCTTTGGTGGGAAAACTTTCGGACTATCAGCTGTATGCAATCCTGTCTCCTCATATCGCGAATTGTGGTTATGAAAATACCGGATGGGTCGCCGACTACAAGGGAACCCCCATGCTCTTCGCGCAACGGCAAGACACAGCACTTGCTTTTGCATGCTCGGTGCCATGGCGAAAAATGTCGGTGGGTTTTGTGGGCACTTCTGACAGCTGGCAGGATGTTTCGCAGAATTACCAGATGACCTGGAATTACACCCGAGCCGAAAATGGAAATATCGCATTGACCGGGCAAGTTGACCTGGACGCATGTAACGGCGAATTCGTACTGGCGTTGGGTTTCGGAGGGATTTGG
Source organism: Terriglobia bacterium (assembly GCA_963723765.1). Lineage (GTDB taxonomy): Bacteria > Acidobacteriota > Terriglobia > Terriglobales > Acidobacteriaceae > DATBAX01. Next base: position 891,105 of record CAVRSD010000003.1, read on the forward strand.
GCAGAGGCTGCGCAACAAGCGCGGGCCAGCCTGCTCGATCATTACGAAGAACTCATGGAACACTACGTCCGGCACTGGAAGCGTTGGCAGGGCACTCTACTCAACCTGGATGAGCCGCAGACCGAGCATGATCTCTATCGCGCCAGCGCCTCCTGTTTGCGCGTCCATGAATCGAAGGACTTTCTCGGAGGAGTGATCGCCAGTCTGTCCATCCCGTGGGGTTTTAACAAGGGCGACGAAGACCTGGGCGGCTATCACCTGGTCTGGCCGCGTGACCTGGTGGAAACCGCGTGTGGCTTTCTCGCGGCCGGCGCACCTGAGGATGCCATCCGAGTACTTCGCTATCTCGAATCCACGCAGGAAGACGACGGACATTGGGCGCAAAATATGTGGCTCGATGGACGTCCTTACTGGAATGGCTTGCAGATGGACGAGGCGGCATTTCCAATTTTGCTGGTCGATTTACTGCGGCGGGAAGCGCCTGTGTTGCTGGGAGATCTCCATCGCTGGTGGAGGTTGGTACGTCGCGCCGCAAGTTTCATTGTCAGCAACGGTCCAGTCACCCAGCAAGACCGCTGGGAGGAAGATGCAGGGTATTCGCCGTTCACGCTGGCGGTGGAAATCGCAGGACTGTTAGCCGCTGCAGACCTCGCGGATGCGGTTGGTCAACAACCGATTGCGAAGTTCTTACGGGAAACGGCAGACGCGTGGAACGACAATATCGAACGCTGGACTTACGCCACCAATAGCGAACTGGCACGACAGATGGGCGTGGATGGATATTACGTCCGCATCGCCCCTCCGGAGGAAGATTGCGCTGCTTCCCTCTCGGATGGATTCGTTCCCATCAAGAACCGGCCACCAGGACAGAATGCCGAAGCCGCGACCCATATCGTTAGTCCGGATGCACTGGCGTTGGTGCGTTTCGGACTGCGCGCTCCGGACGATCCACGCATCGTGAATACGGTGAAAGTCATTGACGCTTTGTTGAAAGTAAACTTACCCCAGGGTCCCTGCTGGTATCGCTACAACGGCGACGGGTACGGTGAGCACGAAGATGGATCGCCCTTCGATGGCACCGGCATCGGCCGGCCATGGCCATTGCTGGCAGGCGAGCGAGCGCATTACGAATTAGCGGCGGGACGGCGAAAAGTCGCAGAAGAATTATTGCGAGTGATGGAACTCTCCACCGAATACAGCCGCTTGATTCCCGAGCAGGTGTGGGATGCTGCCGACATCCCGGCCCGCGAATTGTTTGCCGGCAAACCTTCAGGTTCGGCCTGTCCCCTGGTGTGGGCGCACTCGGAGTACATCAAGCTGCGGCGTTCTTTACGCGACGGAAAAATCTTCGACCAACCTCTGCAAACCGTGCAACGGTATGTTTTCGATCAGCAAAAATCCAGAGTCTTTGGCTGGCGGTTCAACAACAAATGCCGGAGCATACCAAAAGGAAAGCAGCTGCGGCTGGCACTGATGGCTCCCGCAATGGTGCACTGGAGCGTCGACGGCTGGCAGACTTCCCAGGATACGAATACATGGGACACCGGGCTGGGCATTCATGCGGCAGACTTGCCGACCGATAAACTGGCGGGTGGACGCGAAATTCTATTTACCTTCTATTGGCAGCAGGTACAACATTGGGAAGGAACAAATTTTTCGGTAATCGTGGAAAACACCTGAACTATCGCAATCCTTCGCCAGTATAGGTCAGTTCCACGACCGTGCAATCGTCATTCAACGGCGTGCCCCCGCAGAAAATGGCCACCGCGGCGAATATGTCTTCCATGTTCCCTTTTTTGGCGGCTATCTCCAGGCGCTCATTGTCGAAGAAATCCCCATGTGCGTTTTCCGCCTCGGTAACTCCGTCCGTCACCAGAACCAAGCGGTCCCCCGGATGTAAGTTGGCGCGGTCACTTTCATAGGTGGCGTCCGACAGCAGGCCGACCGGCAAATTGCCATGGCTGGGCCGGATCACTTCGTGATTGCAAACCAGCAGAGGCGGCACATGCCCACAATTGACGTACTCCAGTTCGCCATCGCGACGAAGCCGGGCAATGATCACGGTCGCGTATTTTTCTCCAATGTGTTTATGGGTGAAAAAATTATTCACCGCCGCCATGATCTCGGGCAGCGGCATGCGCGCAATCAACTGCGAATAAATCATTCCTTGCAACGTCGAGGCCAGCAGAGCTGCGGAAACTCCCTTGCCACTAACATCGGCGAGAACCACAGCCAAGCCGTCTTCGGTATTGACCGCGTCGAAGAAATCGCCCCCGATTTCCTTACAAGAAAGATTTCTCCCGCCCATGCGCGCGAATGGAACTTCAGGGATGGTGACCGCCATGAGTCCCTGTTGAATCGACGCCGCAATCGCCAATTCCTGCTGATAACGACGGGATGCCTCCTCCGCTTGCACCAGACGGGCATTCTCGATCAGGGATGCTGCCTCAGTCGCGATGACCCGCAAAATGTCGTTACTCACGCTGGAGATGTCGCGGGAAGCAAAGCGAGAATCTACATAGAGCGCACCCATTACTTCAGCATTCGGCGAGGTTGCCGGTGCGTCCACGTCACGAGTCGTTTGTACCTGAGGCTTGCGCAGCGGGATACAGATGACGGTCCGCAAATCGTACGCCACGATGCTCTGGCGGCCGGCCAGGTCGAGCGACTGGCTGGTATCGGTAAGTACGAACTCTGAGTTCGATTTCAACGCATCGTCAAGAATGGAATGGGAGATGGTCTTGTCATCGAGCATCGCCTCGCCCTTGGAGTTGCGTCCGGCGGCCAAACGCAAATTGCCGGCATCATTCTTCATGAATACGTAGCCGCGCTCGGCACGCGTGAGCTTGAGCGTGGTATCCAATAGCGTGACAAGGATTTCGTCGAGAACACCGGTGGTATTCAGTTTGCGGGCCGCTTCCAGAAACAAAGTCAGCTTTTCCAGGTCTGTCGTCTGCTCCGAAATGTGTATTCCGGAAATCTGGCTTAAGAAATCGCGCGCCGTGTTCGAGGTTCCGTGCTGCGGATTAAAAACGATGTAGACGACTTCGCGAACTCCGAATTCCATCCGGTCGTTCTTTTCCAGAACTTTCCGGTCGATCCGTTCGCCATTTACGTAGGTCCCGTGCTTGCTGCCCAGATCGATCACGGCAAACTGACCATTTTCTGACACGATCATCGCGTGATCGCGCGAAACTCGTGGGTCCGCAATGACCAGATCTTTGTCCACTTTCCGGCCCACCGTATACGGGCTATGCTCGAGCACAATGGTGCGCTGCTCGTTTCCCTGAACGAAAACCAGCGTAGGGAAAACTCCCGAAGATGCTGCGTCGGACCCTTGACCCGTGATTGTCTGGAAAGCCATGGATGCCCTGAAATAACTCTTTACCTAAGTCGCCGAGTGCTTTGCCTTAACTTCCTTGAATGATTCCAATGCTTGACGTTCGTCATCGTAAATCTGGAACAATCGATTCAGTCTGGTTGTCTGCAATACATCATGCAGCCGTGGCCCGACCCCGGTCAGCTTCATTTCTGTTCCAGCCCCAAGTGCCGACGTATTGAGGGTCACCAGCGTTGCCAGACCACCACTATCCACATGATTCACGCCGCTCAAATCCAGCAAAATCTGCTTGGTAGAACCAAACAATTGCGTAACCTGGTCCCGCAAAATACCGGACTCCTCGCCAAACACGATACGTCCCTGGCAAGAAAGGATTGTAACCCCGTCAGCTTGGCGCGTTTCGATCTTCAAATCCATTTCACGCTCCAAAGCGTCAAGGCAATGATTTACAGCAACCTAGCATACCTTAGCGCTAGTCGCGAAGAACAGCATTGGCCAGCGGCGCGAGCAACAAGCAGCACCACGACCGGAGTCATCATGCTACTCCAAAGGGGTGCCGACCAGGCTTTTTGTACAGACGCTTGCGGCAGCACAAAAGAGGCTACCGTCAGGGCTACCGCAGCCAACCAGGGCCAACAAAAGACGAACCCGCCCAGGATGCAAACTAAACGTCTCAAAACATCTTTCGCTCGAAAAAAACTGGCATTCTGGACCAGCAAGAGAATGCCAGGCAATAGCAGCGCCTGATTATAGAGAGATGTCATCGGGATAACCACGACGGTCGCAACCAGTATCAGAGATGAAACCAGAGCAAAAACGGGGGTGTCTGGCCTTGCGCGTCGGGCTCGCCAACATGCGACTGCCAATGCCATGACAACCACCACGGTGAGCGATAGACCCAAACTTGGCGTGGTGACCACTGCTAACACTGATTCCGGCTGGCCTGTGTAATTCCGATATGCGAGGAGGGCCCCGTAAAAGCTTCCGATCCATCCCGGCAGCACCCACTGCGCACCTGCCACCAGAAGCGTCATTGTGCCGCCGAAGCCCCAAAGGAAGCTCCGCCGCTGGCGCCATTCGCTGCACGCCCACAGAACCAGCCATATCACCAAGGGCAAAACCAGTTGGGGCTTAATGGTTGCAAGGGCCAGCAAAACGCCTGCCAGCAGGAGATGCCCACCCACCAACAACACCACGGATCCGGCAATCAATCCACTAACTGCCAAGGTCAATTGCTGAAGTTTGAGTGCCTGCACCACGGGGAAAAGCCCCAGGGTAAGGACAATCAAGATTGCCGTAACCGCAGCAGATGGACGCCAGCGAAACGCCCGTAGCCACAATGGGACCGTGGCAGCCGTCAAGATCACCAGGAACCAGCGAAAAACTTCTTGCACAGCTGAGAACGGAAAGCCAATCGTTGGAGCCACCAGAAAAACTACATATACGGGATAGGCAAATGCCTGCTGATCTTTCGGGTCTCCGGGACGCGTGGGATCGAGCGCGCGCCCGTAGTAACCGATTTGAATTTCGCGCGTCACTTCCGGACTGTAGGGATTGCGGTGGTGTAGCAGCAATTCACGCGCACCCAGCCAGCGCGGATAAAGGTCAGACAGGCTTCCCCGCGGCGAGTCGTAGGCCGCCGCAGCCGAAACCTGGTGTGGAATCATCACCCGCTGCACGTAGAACCACATGCTGGCCGCAAAGAGCAGCGCCAGAAGCAACCCGAGTTTGGGATTCTTTAACAAAGTGGCGGCCACAAAATTGCTTCATGTTACAACTTATGCGGGCAACTTTCCGTGCGAATGCGAATTCTGATAGCTGCGTCCATCGGATTGGCGAGCGGGTTTTTCTGCTGGTTGTTATTGACCCACTTCCAATTGGGTGCGGCGGATTTCACCTGGGCGATCCGCGCCGCCCAGGATTTGCTTGCCCATAGGAATCCATATAGCACGCCATTGCAGTTGTATCCTCTGCCGGTAGCCATTTTTGGCTTGCCTTTTGTGTGGATGCGTCCGGAAATTGCCGCCGGGGTTTTCTACGGAATCAGCTCCGCATTATTGGCTTTCGGATTAAGCCGCGAAGGCTATCACCGGTTGTTGATTTTCCTGGCTTACCCGTATTGGGCGGGGATCCTCACGGCACAGTGGCCACCACTCATTATGGCCAGCGCCTTCTTCCCTTTCCTGTTGCCGGCAACTCTGGCCAAGCCACAAATTGGATTGCCGGTGGCGCTAACACACCTGAGCCGCAGCGGCGTTCTGGCATGCATTGCTGTCCTGCTGCTTAGCCTGGCAATCATGCCCAGGTGGCCATGTTATGGATGGCGAATGCGGGCCACTATGAGCGTTTTATCCCTTGCTGGTCTTTCCGGGATTTCTGCTCGCGCTGGCCCTGTTGCGCTACAGCGACCGGGATGCATTGCTGCTTCTGTTGATGGCGATCATGCCGCAACGCTGGTTCTATGACACTTTGATTCTTTGGCTTATACCTAAAACTAGGCGAGCGATCGTGTGGACAGTTTTCTTCAGTTGGGTGCCGGGGATTTGGCGCTGGTATCACATTCCGCACAGTTACGTTCAAGTGGGAAGATGGACCGTATGTTTCATCTATCTGCCAATGCTGGTTGTCGTGCTGAGTCGGTTTCTGACCTCCAGGCATATCCGGGAGACCAATTGACCCTCGCGGCAACAAACAAGAGAAGCCCCGGCAGCTTTCATTACTGGATCAGTGCAGTGTTGGCCCTGGCGCTGATACCGTTTCTAAAGAAGTTGAATCTGCCAGTCAGTTTTGATTGGGTAACTCTCGGTTCCGCATACTGGCTTGTACTCGCAGCGCAATCGATCTTCGTCGCTACTCTGCTTTGTCTCATAGGGTTTCCGGCCGAGGAAAGCTTCAGGCCGGCGATTCGGCGATTGCAGCAAAACAAGGTTCGAATCGCTTTTTGGCTTGTATATTTCCTCATCCTCTTCTGGCAGCTCACCTGGGTGAAAGCTCTCATTCTCACCATCGATACCATTGCCATCCTGGAATTTCGCGAGCGCCTCAAACCAGGAACTCTTGGGAAAGCACTCTTAGCGGTTTTCCTTCCCGCCTGCTATCTGTTCGTCGGATTCCTGGTGGTCTTCGCTTACAACGACATCATTCTCTCGGTGAGTTTCTATGGCGCCGCTGACCCTACATTTAGTGCCATGGACAAGTGGCTGCTCCATGGGGCCTCGGTGTCGTTCGATCTGCCACTGGGCAGTGCATCTTTCCAGTTTCTTTTTTCAGATTTCTGCAATTCATTTATTTCGGAATGTTTGCTCAGATTGGGGCTGCATTGCTGCTCACAAGCCTGCATTACGGGAGATTTCGTGGGTTGCGGTTCGTAGGCGCGATACTGACCGGTTACTACCTGGCGTTCGTCTTGTTCTATCTATGGCCAAGCCAGGGCCCGTACTATCTTTGCCCTATTCACTTCTCTGACTTTCCCAACACGCTGCAAGTTTATGCAATCCAGAAAAACTCCATCCTGAACTCGCAGGCGTTGTGGAACCATGTACCCATCGCCCGCATTTCCACCGATTACTACATTGCCTTTCCTTGCATGCACATCGCGCAGCCACTCATTGCGCTTTGGTTCCTACGGCGCTGGAAGCGAATCATGATCGTTCTGATTGTCTATGACGTATTGCTGTGGCTGCGATCATCTTGCTGGAATGGCATTATTTCGTCGATGTTCTGGCCGGCATATTGGTCGCTATTGTCGCCATCGCCGCAGTAGATTGGCATGAATTCTGGAGCTGGGTGACGAAGCGCCAGTTGGAATCCGCAGAAGATATGAGTGCTGCTTGATGGATCCTGCCCGTACCAATTCCCGGCGTTGGCTCTGGCTGGTACTGTCCTTCGTCTCGGCATTCGGCATGTGGCACTACGTCACATATATCTGGAGCGCCAATCAACCGGCTCATTTTTCTGATCTGTACGCGCAATGGTGGACGGCCCACGAGTTATTCCTGCACGGTCGCCAGCCCTACACTCCCACGATCGCCCGAGAAATTCAGACGATGATTTACGGGGCACCCGTCTCCACGGTGAATACTGGCGATCCATCCGAGTTGTCCGGAGGATTCGCGTACCCGCTCTATGTTGTCTTTCTCATGTGGCCGACATTGCACATGCAGTTCGCTGCTGTCCAAACCCTGTTTTCGTTTCTTTTTGCCGGACTGACTTTGTCGAGCCTTTGGCTGTGGCTGAACGCATTGAACTGGAAAGTATCTTTGCCTGAATTGGCAACCCTCGCGTTTTTCTCGCTAGGGAGCTTCCCTGCATTGCAAGGAATCAAGCTGCAAAATCTGAGCCTGTTGGCAGCGTTCCTGGTAGCGGCAGCGCTGGCCTCACTTGTGGCAGATCATCTGATTCTTGCTGGAGTTCTGATGGCTGCGGCCTCCATCAAACCCCAGTTTGTAGTCTTGTTACTTCCCTGGTTGGCTATCTGGATCATGGGAGATTGGCGGCAGCGGCGCTCGTTTGCCTGGAGTTTTCTGGGCGCGATGTCGTTCCTGATTCTGAGCAGCGAATTGCTCGTGCCGGGCTGGATCTCGCGTTTCTTCGAGATAGTTCGAGCCTACAAGCAATACACTTACGGGCACTCGTTACTCGATGTATGGTTGACTCCTAGAATCGGTCCGTTTGTAGCGGCTGCGTTCATGCTTATGGCACTGGCGCTCGGCTGGCGTTGCCGAACATGTCAGGCAAAATCGACGCAATTCCTGTTCGCCTCCTGCTTTGTTTTGGCCGCAACCTTGGTAGTCATCCCTACTTTGGCTCCGCACACTCAACTGCTCTTGCTACCCGGCTTTCTGCTGTTACTTCGCTATTACCGTTCGATCTGGCAATCTGGCCGTACGGCCCGCCTGCTGCTCATGGCTGCATGGATCCTGCCTGCATGGGCCTGGCTTGCGGCTTCAGGCCTGACTTTAGCGACGATCTGGGTACCCAGCGCCACTTTGCTGCGTTTTTGGATGCTGCCCCTCTACACCAGCCCGTTAATACCACTTGGAATCCTGTTGGCCTTGGGATCTGCCCTATGGAATAAAACGGCGCACCGAGCACCTTGATCGAATCCGGCCTACCCCTCAACACCCTGGAGAACTAGTGCCTTGGAAGGAACAATACCTGCCCTAGTGTGCAAGAAATTGTCGCTCGTCTGGAGACACCTCAGGGTATGATGGACAGAATATTTTTAGATCCTTTTTTTTCTCCGTAAGTTGTTGATTTTGGAAAGATCGAAGTTGGGCTTGTAAACTGAAGATTGCGCATTAAATTGCACAAGATCAGGCTGGATCGCTCCGCCTATCCGCCTGATTCGATTGGAGGACATGAGATGAAGCACAGACTCTATCGCTTGTTGGCTGATGAGAATGGACAGGACATCGCCGAATACGCCGTCATGCTGGCGGTGATTCTGGTAATCGTAGTAGGCACCATTCGACTCATTGGCTCTAATGCCAATAATGTTTTTTCTTCCGTTGCGAGTTCGGTACAGTAGCGGCACAGCATTGAGCAGGAAGCAGCGCGGGCTGGTAGCATTATTCTCCCGCGACAGAGCCGAGGCGGTGCCCGGCGATTTCGTAGGTCAGGAGTAGTTATGAATCGCAATCGGCTATTCTTTATCGGACTGATCGCCCTGGCGTTAGCGGCGTTTGTCAGCCTGCTCGTCTATAAAAACTTGCAAAAACCCGGCGCCGCCATGGTGGCTGGTGAGGGCGTGGTTATCGCCGCAGATGATATTCAAGTAGGGACAAAAATCGCAGCCAGCGACCTGAAATTAGTGCAGTTTCCTGCTGCCACCCTGCCCAGAGGTTACTACTCCAAAATATCGCAAGTCGTGGGCCGCGGAGCCATTCTGCCGATTTCTGCCGGGGAATTCATTCTGCCCAACCGGCTTGCCGGGGAGAATTCCGGGTACGGACTTCCCTCTCTGATTCCACCAGGTATGCGGGCAGTTTCCGTACGGGTGAATGACATCGTAGCGGTTGCAGGTTTCGTGATTCCCGGAACGCATGTCGACGTGTTGCTGACCGGCAACCCCGGAGCATCCAGTGAACAGCAGACCACGACCGTGCTGGAGAACGTGGCGGTCATTGCCACGGGACAGAAACTGGAACGCAACTCCGCAGGCGAGCCCCAGACAACTCCAGTGATTACGCTGTTGGTTTCCCCCGATGACGGACAGAAACTGACTTTGGCCAGCAGCCAGGGACACATTCAGCTGGCTCTGCGCAACCCACTCGACACCAAGCAGGAAAGTGTAGCTTCGGTAACCACCAATTCGCTTTATAGGAATGGGCCCCCCGTTGCCGCTCCAGTGGTGCGGACAAAATCGAAACACATCAGTGCGGTCACGCCTCCGCCGCCGCCCCGGGTTTACACCATCGAGGTCATTCGAGGCACCGAGAAGAAAGACGTTACGCCGGATTGAGGTGAGACTTGCGTAAGAGGTTAGAAACCATGGCGATCAGCTCCCGCAGGTGGAAGGACCAGAAATGAAATTCGGCAGAGCAGGGTGGAATACGTTAGCGATTGTGTACTTGCTCTCTGCGCTGGCATGGGGCCAGACTCCTGACCAATCCCAGCCGGCTGCGCCAGCGGCTCAGGCGGCCTCCGAGCAAGCCCAGCCTCAAGCTCCGACCGTAAGTGCCCCTACGCCGCAACCGGAAACACCGGGTGCGAGCGCAGCCCCCTTGCGAGTAATGGTGGACAAATCCCTGCTCATCAACACCACGGAGCGCCTCAAGCGGGTTTCCGTAACCGATCCCACCGTTGCCGACGTGATGGTAGTTGCACCAACCCAAATCCTGGTTCATGGACGGGCCGCGGGTGAAGTTTCGCTGTTGATCTGGGACGAATTGGAACGTTCTCGCAGTTTCGATCTGCGCGTGGATGTGGACGTCAGCGCCGCGGCTGAAGAAGAAAAGCGCATATTCCCGGACGAGCAAATCGATGTCACGCCGTCCCGTTCTGCGATTGTTCTCTCCGGCCATGTCACCACGGAAGACATTTCGAAGCGAGCCGGAATGATCGCGGAAGCCTACTCCAAAAATGTCGTCAACGTTCTGACCTTTGGGCCGGTAGGCGCGCAGGAAATCTTATTGGAAGTTAAATTTGCCGAGGTCGATCGCACGGCCGTCCTGCAACTTGGATCCAATTTCTTTTTACCCGGTGCCGGTCATACCGTGGCCACCAGCACGACCGGACAGTTCGGTGGATTTTCATTGTCTACGAGTGGAACCTCCACGGCGGCCAACGGAACCACTTCGACAACGACAACTCCGCCAACGATCAATGTCAGCAATGCTTTGAACCTTTTTCTTTTCCGCAATGACATTAATTTTGGCGCGATCGTGCAAGCGCTCGAGCAAAAAAACCTGTTGGAGATTTTGGCGGAACCGAATCTGATCGCGGTCAATGGCAAGGAAGCCAGCTTTCTGGCTGGCGGCGAATTTCCCTTCCCCATTGTCCAGCCGGGGCAGGGATTCACGGCTGTCACTATTTCCTTCAAGGAATTTGGGGTGAGGCTAAGGTTCACTCCTGTCATCATGCCCAATGGGAATATTCATCTGCGAGTTGTTCCGGAAGTGAGCCAGTTGGATTTCACGAACGGTCTTTCGATCTCAGGATTCACCATTCCTGCTCTCAGCACGAGGCGCGCGGATACCGAATTTGAACTTCAGGATGGACAAAGCTTTGTGATCGCCGGGTTAATGGACAATCGTCTCACTAATATCGCGAATAAGATGCCGGGCCTTGGCGATATCCCGATCCTGGGAAATCTATTCAAAAGCAAGAACATGCAAAAGAGTAAAACGGAACTGATGGTGTTGTGCACGGTGCACCGGATTTCACCCAGCACGCAACCACCGGTATTACCCACGGATCCGAAACCGTTCCTCGATAAAGATAAGTTTGATAGCTCGAAGACTCCCGGCAAGAAATAACAGCGATGGGGACCGGATTAGGGATATTACGCAGCGTGGCATCACAGTAGTTGAGTACAGACGTAAACGAATCGAAGGGTCGGAAATAGGATCATGCCCGAGCTTTCTGTAGTTATTATTGCCACCGACAGCGACCAGCGCGCCGTCCTGCAGGTCCTGGTAGACGGTACTGGAGTGGCGAAGACCATGCAGACCTCTCTCAGCTTTCCTGTCGCGGCCACGGATCCGGTGATGCGCCGTGTCCAGAGCGCGAAAGCAGACGCGATTCTGGTGGACATCCCCGCCGAAAACCCGGCAGCGGCGTTGCGCGCAGTGGAGTTACTTCACGAAGAGATTCCTGGCTCTGCATTGTTTGCGATCGGCAGCATGTCGCAGCCGCAGACCATCGTCAGCGCGATGCGTTCCGGCGCGCGTGAGTTCATTGAACGTCCGACCACCACTACCGACCTTCTGGAAGCCTTCGTCCGACTTTCGGCGGCACAACGAAAAGTGCAACGGGAAGAAATTCGCGGACGAGTCTTTACCGTGGTCAACGCCAAAGGCGGCAGCGGAGCCACCACGGTTGCCGTCAATTTGGCACTGGCGTTGCAATCGGCTCATGGCAACGTGGCGCTGGTGGATATGGCTCCGCTCGGGCACGCGGCGCTGCATATGAATCTGAAGCCGACGTTCACCATTGCGGATGCGATCCGCAACCTGCATCGCATGGATAGCTCTTTGCTGGAAAGCTTTACTACCCGCCATAGCGGCGGGCTCCAATTGCTTGCGGGTACCAACGTTCCGCTCGCCGTGGAACCTTCCACTGCTGAATTTGCCCGATTGTTCGACATGCTGGTGGCGCATTTCCGTTATGTGGTGGTGGATGCTTCCATGCGTGTCGACGCCACCACCCGATTGGTAAGTAACATTTCGCAGGGGGTATTGCTGGTGGCCCATGCCGACGTAGCGTCTTTATGGAGCGCGGCGAAAATTCAGCAGTATCTGGGGGAGACCGGAGGACGCGAGCGATTGCATCTCGTTCTCAATCGCTTTCGGAAGATTCCTGGGTTCACCGAAGCGGACGCCGAAGCTGCAGCCGGCATCAAATTGCTTTGGAAAATCCCCAATCAGTATTTCGCTGTATCCACGGCCATTGATCGGGGCGTGCCGATTATGCAGCAAAGTCATTCCGAGATGGCACGGTCTTTCATGGGCCTGGCAGCAAGCTTGACCCAGAATGATGCGCCGGTGAAGCGCGCGGCCTGGTCTTTGTTTAAAATCAGTTAGGTAACCCATGGCGAACCTGCAGGCCTTCGAACGAACCGAATACCAACAAGTCAAAGCGGACCTGCATCGCAAAATTCTTGATCGCCTGGATTTGGAGAAACTCGGGCGCACCCCGAATGACGCCGCCCGCGAAGAAGTCCTCCTCCTGATTCGCAATACCGTGAACAGCGAGGCGGTGCCTCTCAGCTTCGCTGAGCGCGAACGCCTGGCACGGGAAATTCTGGATGAGATTTTTGGGTTGGGTCCACTGGAACCACTTCTCAAGGACCCGACCGTTTCCGACATCCTGGTGAATCGGTATGACAAGGTCTACGTGGAACGCGCGGGCAAGCTGGAGCCCACTGGACTGAGTTTCAAGGATGATGCGCACTTAATGCAGATCATCGACCGGATCGTCTCCCGGGTGGGAAGACGAGTGGATGAATCGTCACCCATGGTGGATGCGCGTCTTCCCGACGGCTCCCGTGTAAACGCCATCATCCCGCCGCTGGCCATTGACGGGCCCTGCCTGTCGATCCGCCGTTTTGGCCGTGATCCCATCACCGGCCGCAACATGGTGGAAAACAAAAGCCTGACCGAGCCCATGCTCGAATTGCTCGCCGCCATGGTGAAAGGCCGGATGAACCTTCTGATTTCCGGCGGCACCGGCGCCGGAAAAACTACATTGCTTAATGTTCTTTCCGGCTACATTCCGAATTCCGAACGCATCGTGACGATTGAAGACGCGGCCGAACTGCAGATGAAGCAGGAACATGTGGTCCGGCTGGAAACGCGTCCGCCCAATATTGAAGGCAAGGGCGCGGTCAGGCAAAGGCAGTTAGTGATCAACAGCCTGCGTATGCGGCCTGATCGCATTGTGATTGGTGAGGTCCGCGGCGAAGAGACCTTCGACATGTTGCAGGCCATGAACACCGGCCATGAAGGCTCGCTGACGACCGTCCACGCCAACACCCAGCGCGATGCGCTGGCCCGCCTGGAAAACATGTTCTCCATGGCCAATTTGAATATCCCGGAGCGGGCCATGCGGGCCCAGATCGCCTCTGCGATCCATGGCGTAGTGCAGATTGCGCGTATGGCGGACGGCACGCGCAAAGTAATCAGCGTTACCGAAGTTACCGGCATGGAGGGCGATATGATCGCCATGCAGGATATTTTTGTTTTCGAGCGCAAAGGGATCGATGAAAATGGGAAGGTAAAAGGAACTTTCCGCGCCACTGGAATCCGGCCCAAGTTTGCAGAACGGCTTTTGACCGGCGGCCACAAGCTGCGTTCCGCGATCTTTGAATCGTCGATGGAGGTTTAGAAGACCCGGTCCATTTTTATTCTCTATGCTGGCGATTATTGTCATTCTCGTATTTGTAGTGGTGGCTCTGGCCGCCTTCGCAGTTGGCTCGTTCCTTGACCAGCGAAGCTCGCAGGCCCGACTGCTTCGTGAACGCCTGTCTTCTGTAGAGAAAACGACTGAAGTTGAGTCCACCAGCGAACTGGCCCTGCTGCGGGATGAGATGTTAAGCCGGATTCCCGCGCTCGACACATTGCTGCGCCGGTCCGCCAGCGTTTCCAATTTGCAGACGATGCTTACCCAGGCGGACATGGGCATGCGCGCCGGCAATATTCTTATTCTGTGCGCGCTCAGCACCATCGCCGTCGGCATCGCGGCGCTCTTAGTGACCAGCAGCATGGGCTTACCGGCCCAGGAATCGACGATTGCTACGGGTGTAGGTGCTGCGGTGGGCGCATTTCTTCCCTACGCGTATGCATCCTACCGCCGGACCAAGCGTTTCCAGAAATTCGAAGAACTCTTTCCGGAAGCAATCGATACGCTCGCCCGGGCCGTCCGAGCGGGTCACGCCTTTACCACCGCGATCGAGTTGATTGCGAATGAAATCTCCGAACCGATCGCCAGCGAATTCCGGAAACTATTTGAAGAGCAGAAATTTGGTTTGCCGGTACGAGATGCCCTCATCAATCTTACTGAGCGGGTACCCCTGGTGGACGTGAAGTTTTTTGTCACGGCGGTCATGCTACAGCGGGAAACTGGCGGCAATTTGGCGGAGATCCTGGACAATCTCTCTTACGTGATACGAGAGCGGTTCAAGATCCTGCGGCAGGTCCGGGTTTATACCGCCCAGGGCCGCTTAACCATGATGCTTTTGATGGGGCTGCCTCCCGTGATCGTGGTGACCCTGTTGTTTGTGAGTCCGGAGTTTATCCGGCCGTTGTTTACGGACCCCATCGGACACACGTTTTTGGTCATCGGAATCGTATTGCAGACGATGGGTTATTTCATTATCCGGAAGGTCATTCAGATTCAGGTCTAACGTATGGCGCTTGTATTGACGATCATATTGTTTCTGACCATCGCCCTGGCGGTCTTCGCTTTCGGGGCGGCGGCTTACGCGCCTTCGTCCGTCCTCGGATCCCGTTTGCGTTCTCTCAGTTGGCAGAAAACCCAGAAGGAAGAAAAGCCGGCGTTCAAAGATCGTCTGGAACAAGCGCTCGATCCATTAAGTAAAGCCCTGCCTTTGTCGCCGAGTGAAGTGTCTCGGACGCGCGCCTGGCTGATTCAGGCGGGTTATCGCGATTCCCGGCACTTGACCATCTACGTTGGCAGCCGCGTGGGTATGGCCATCTTGGGGCTTGCGGTCGTCCTGGCCATCGGCAATAGTTCCCTGTTTCTGTTGGTGGGAGTTCCGGCTTTTGGTTTTTTCCTGCCCAGGTTCATTCTGAAGCGTCTCATCAAGAAACGCCAGCACCTCATCACGATAGGACTGGCCGATGCTCTCGATCTGACGGTAATCTGCGTGGAGGCCGGGCTGGCACTGGACCAGGCCATGATGCGGGTCGGCGAAGACCTTCGGCATGCGCACCCGGAACTAAGTGACGAGTTTCATCTGGTCAATTTAGAGATGCGCGCCGGAAAGCCGCGTTCCGAAGCCTTGCGTAATTTGTGGGAGCGCACTGGCGTCAATGATATTCGCTCTCTGGTAGCCACGCTGGTACAGACCGACCGCTTTGGAACAAGTGTGGCCCAGGCGCTGCGGGTGCACTCGGATTCCCTGCGCACGGAGCGGCGGCAGCGGGCCGAAGAGCAAGCCGCCAAAACCACTATCAAAATGGTGATCCCCCTCGCCCTATTCATTATGCCTTCGATCTTGATTGTGAGCATCGGGCCGGCACTGATCCAGTTGTACCGGTCGCTCATTGCAGGACACTAAACACCGCAGTCGCCAAACTCCCCCACGAGTTTGCTAATCAGGAGTTGTGATGTCGTCACCGGGGTCCACGGGATATGCCTTCAATCGGACACGACAGGCCCATCTGGCCACGCAGATGTCGATCGCGGACACTCACTGGTCCCGCTTTCGTGGCTTGATGTGGACCGAGGGTGCGAATTTTTCCGCAGGATGCGGCTTGTGGATCGTTCCCTGCCGTGGAGTCCATACTTTCGGCATGCGTTTCCCCATCGACGTAATTTACTTGGACGCTGACAAGACCGTGCTTCACATCGAGAATCAACTGAAGCCTTGGCGGATCGCTCCGGTTCGCAGGCATGCAGTTTCCGTGCTCGAATTGCCGGGAAATACAATCCAGTCCACCGGCACCGCGCTCGGGGATAAGATTGACATCTCATTCGAGCAATCCTCGCGGGCGGTCAGCCGATGAGCGAACTCATTACTCTCCCCGAGAGCATTCAGGTGAACGACGCGCCCAATTTCCTGGTCGAGTGGTCGTCGCCATGGCACGAATTCCGCGCCGCGATTCGCCCTGCACTCAGCCGTTCTCCCGAACCGCTCTCAGGGGAAGCTCCAGTGGGATTGTTTCCGTACCGGGGCATGTTAGTTTCCTGGCTGTTCGAAGCTGTTCTAGTCATTGCAGCCATCATGTTATCGGCGCGGCTGGCGGAAATACGTTCTCTTGAACCTGCCGCCATGATCAAACCGGACGTTATCTATTTTTCCGGGAACGAATTGCCCCGCACCGAAGATGCTGGGGGAACACGGGCCGGCCGCTCTGGGCGTTCCGGAGGACATCAGGCCCATCATCCGACTCAGACCATACGTGTGGCACGCGGAGAAACACTGCGGGAAAGAGTCGTGGACGCACCCAGATTAAACCTGCCTAAATCGGAATCCGCAGTTGCGAATCTGCTTGCCTACAAGCCGATTCCTGGCCCCGCGCCTACCGAAGGACTCAAGTCGTCGCAGCGGGCCCCGCAAATGCCCATGCAGGCCGTTGCTCCTGCGCCCGAGATCCAATCGGACAAGATGCGATCGTCACTGACCTTGAACGCAAGTGTGGTTCCTCCGGCTCCAGTGGCGCCGCAACGCGACATCCACTCCCCACGAATGCCGGGCAATCAGCCGGTGCAAGTTGTTCCACCCCCGGTCTCGGCTCCTGAAAAATTGACCTCGCAGAATCCGCGATTGACGCTACCGGCTCCGGCAGTGGTCGCGCCGCCGCCGCAGATCACGCGAGAAAAGGTGACTGCGGGACCAGGGTTCGGCGCCGACGAACTGCATAGTCAGGTGGTGCCTCCGCCCGCACAGGTGGCCAGCAATTCTAAAGACCATCGCAACTTTGGCGGTTTGGGTACCAATACTGCCGTGGTGCCACCCACCGTTCAACTCAACGATGGCTCCACGCAGCGCCACCCATCCAACGATCTTGGGGGTAACGCGAATGTGGTGCCACCCACGGTTCAGCTAAACAATGGTTCGACGCAGCGTCAGCCTTCCGCTGGACTGGGTGGGAGTGCCGCTGTCGTGCCCCCAGCTCCAACGATTTCTGGAGGATCAAGCCAGGCACGCGGAAATCGTGGCACAGGCCTCGGTAGTCCGGCAGACGCAGGCGTGGTAGCGCCTCCCAAAGATACTGGCGGCAGCACGGCGGGAACTGGAGTGGTCGTTTCCAGCCAGCCCGGATCCACGAAGGGCGTGCCCGCAAAAAGCGCAACCGGGGCTTTGGCTCTGTCTCCGTCGGGTGGCCCGACGCCCGGCCTGGGAGGATCAGGCGGCGGATCGAGTATAGGACGAGGAACCGATTCCGGAAGTGGGTTGGCAGGCAAAGACGAAGGAGCCGGAAAAGTTGGCACCGGTCGAGGCTCGGACACGACCGCCCGTTCCGGAATTTCGCCTTATCCCGGCACCGGGGGGGCGGGTAACGGAAACACTGCAAAACCGACGATGCCGGGCGTTTCCGTGAGCGGAGGCAGCAACATCGTGACCTTGCCCAGCTTTGGCACTGACAGCGCTCAACCAGCGGATCAAGGACGATCCACCACCCATAAAGACGATCGGCCCGGAATCACCGTCGTGGCTTCTTCTCGATCAGGTGGAGCTTTTAATTTCTACGGCACGCTCAAAGGCGACAAGGTTTATACGATTTACATCGATACCGTTCTCGGCACGGCGGTGATGGAATTCGCCGATCCCAACTCGGTTGGGCATGGCGGTGAAGATCTGACCGCTCCGCGACCCATACGAGCTTCCTTACCAGCCAACTTGAAACGCTCCAGGCTCGTGATCGCCTGCGTTCTGGATGGCTCAGGAGGACTGAAAAACGCGCACGTTCTGGAAGCCGGCGCACCGGAATTCACCAGCAGAGTCATGGCCGCTCTACCTAGCTGGAAGTTCAGTCCGGCATTACGTGGAAGTCAGCCGGTGGAAGTGAACGCGATTTTGGGCTTCGACATTGATACGCGATAAGCTCACGTAGGGACGAACGCCCCCGTCTGTGCCATAAGAAAAGCTCGTTGCGAATGGTTAACGCTCTAACTCTATCCGGTCCCACTTTCCAAGATTCGCCCCGGCATCGTAGGTACTTTGGCAAAATTCCCGCAAAGCAGCTTCGGGAGAGTCCGCCAACCGCACATCGTCATACATCAGGAAGAACTCATTCTTCTCCTTGCTGTAGAAGGCTTTCGCCGGTCGCACTACGCTGTCCTTAAAGCCCGATGGCTCTGGCGCAGCGTAGGCATAGAAAGCCGCGTCTTTGATGATCTCGCCGTCGCCCGGCCAGAAGCCTACGCTAATCACCTCGTGCGAATACGCTTCCTTCGTAATTTTGTCCGCATCCGGACGCTCCGGCGCACGGCGGCCCGAGAAACGGGTGACGCACAGATCGAAGCTGCCCCAAAAGAAATGTACCGGGCTGCACTTTCCAAGGAATCCTGCCCTGAATTCCTGAAAGACTGGATTCACGCTGGCGAGAATCTGCCAAAAACTATGCGCGTATTCGCGGTCGTAAGAGGCATGATTTTTATCCAGATCAAAGCGAACCGGGTTGGGCACTTCGACGGGCATGTCCCATACCTTCACATCGATTCCGAGTGAATGCAGCGCCTCCATAAATTCTGCATAAAATTGAGCAACCGTGCGAGGGATCAGTGAGAATGCCCTGCTTTCACCAAGGCTGGTTGTAATCTCCAGACTGTGGGCGACGAAATCAAACTGGACCTCGAAGATTCCCTTATCGTATGGAATCGCCGACGTCGTCAAACCCCGCGCCGTTACGTACATCGCAACTCCCCAGTAATGGTTTACGTTCGGGCCGAGTGCGAGGCGAACTTTGCCCACAATTTGCGTCCACATGTGGAGCGTCGCATAAGTATCTTTCCACTCCGCGAATGGGAGGGCAGGCCACCGTTCTGTTTGCTTCCTGTCAGTCGTCATCTCTTGATCTTACGGCTTAAATTCTCTTTAGAGGTGGAGCAGCATTTCGCCGCGTGAAGTTACTGTACAACCTTCTCAAACAATACGGCTGTGTCATCTTCATGAACCACTACCCACGCCGTCGTTTGCTTGAGTAGGATAGCCAGCGAAGATTGTGCCGGTATCAATATCCTGGTCACATGCTCTTCCTCAAGCACTTTGTCCCAACCTGGCTGAATCTGGACAACCTTCAAGTAGTTCTTGAAGAATTCGCTTCCATATAGGTCATGGCGATCATCTACAAGCACTTTAGTTTTTGGATAGAACTGATAGATCAAATATCCGCCCCACGTATCTGGGCAAAAAATTGGGACACCGACGCCACGAGAAGAAATCACTTCGGCGGCCTGCACCGGAAACCGTCCGGCGTCGAAGTGGGCATCCATCACTTGGTTCGAGCCGAGTATTCCGCCGTGTCCGCAAATCCATGCGCAGAAGATGACTGCAATTAGGGGCCATAAGTGACCCCGGAAACTCAGCTCCATCCTCTCCATGCGGGCCCCAAACGAATGCAACCGCATGAGAAATTTCCTCAGCCAAGAGGCAACGTCAGATCGCGAACCCTCCTCGGACAAGGTCTCTGAAAGCAACGGAGCAATGATCAGAACCAAAAGCAGAGACGAGATGGGAAGATTGCGCGAAGCATACAGCCCGCTGGAAACCGCGAAAAGGACGACCAGTAACTGCGAAGTTCCCAGCTTTCGGAAAGAGATGGCGAGAGCCACAACGGTGATCAGAAGCAACATCTCAAAACATTGCGGGGGGAAATGATGGAAATTTGGAGAAAGGAACTCGTCGATATGGTTCATCAGAAAGCGGTTCGTGAGATAGCCGTAAATGTGCTGGTGGAGTTTGTAGCCATAGGGATTCACGAACGTCGCCACCAGGCAAAGCCCACTCACGATTCCCAACTGCTTGTGCAACTCACCAATTCTTTGCCGTTCGCCGGCTTCCCCGCTGGCAAAGTATTGGATCCACCCGCCTGCCATATAGAGTGCCAGCAGCGCAAACCCGAACACGAATCCGCCGTGCACATTCACCCAAACCAGCATGAGGGCAGGCAACCAGTACAGACGACGTTTCTTAGGATTGGGAGTGCTTGCTGAAGAGTCAATAATTTGGAACCACACCACCGCAAATAGCCAGCTCAGAATATGTGGCCGCGCGAGCAAATGGATACTGCAGGCCCCAATGGAAAGTAAGAGCAGAATTGGTGTCACCGGCAGGCTGCCTCCGCGGCGTAGCGCGAGCCTGAGCACGAATGCGAAAGTTGCCGCAATCACCAGTGCGGAAAAAAATACAACGCCGTTCAGCCCCATCACTCCATGAATCGCCGCGATCAACCCATCGTAGAGCCATTCCCAGGCATACCAGGCCTGCCCGTTCATGGTGGACGAAAACGAATCCACGCGGGTAATCGCATGAGTTTGCAACATCTGCTGGCCGTTGCGGATGTGCCAGCCAATTCCCGCATCCCAGAGCAGACGTGGAGCCAATAAACCACCAGTCAATGCGAAAAAAATGACCAGAAATAAGAGATCGGTGATGGAGGGCGAAATCCATTGAAACCACGCAGAAGTGGGGCTCGAACCTGATGAAGGCCGTATTTGCATAGGTTTCGACGACACAAGGTATACTCGCGTTCAACTCGCCCATGTTATCCGATTCCAGGCCTTGGCCACGAGTGACTTAGTGGGTCTTTTGACGAAACTTTTTCACCTCGAAAGAGCCGGCAGGAATCTATATATTGGGGCGGAAAAACTTCATGGACAATAAAACCATGCCGCGAATATTGATTGTGGGAGCCGGGTTCGGCGGACTACAGGCAGCGCAGCGACTGGCTCGATATCCCGTGCGGATTACCCTGGTCGATCAAAGGAATTATCACACTTTCCAACCCCTGCTTTACCAGGTGGCCACTGCCGGAATTTCTCCGGGAGAAATTGCGGCCCCCATCCGCGGCATTCTTCGCAGTAAGGACAACATTGAAGTGCTGCTCGGAGAAGTGCTGGGTTTCGACCTGGAAAAACACATCGCCAAATTGGCCGACCTCGAGATCCCCTACGATTATCTGATTGTGGCCGCCGGGGCCAGCCATGCTTATTTTGGCCATGATGAGTGGGAACCCATGGCCCCCGGCCTGAAAACCATTGAAGACGCGCTCGAAATTCGCCGCCGGGTACTGTTGGCATTTGAGTTGGCGGAACGGCATGCCGCCAGCGGTGAAGGTCAGATCCCACTTAATTTCGTGGTGGTTGGCGGCGGCCCTACCGGCGTGGAGTTGGCGGGCACGCTGGCGGAGATTGCCCGTCATGCGCTGGCCAATGAATTCCGCTCCATCGACCCGCGTCACACTCGTATTACTTTGGTTGAAGGTGGTCCGCGGGTTTTGCCCGCCTATGCTGAAGACCTGTCTCGCAGTGCTGAAAAACAGCTCCGACAGTTGGGCGTGGAGGTGCAAACCTCGGCCATGGTCACCGGCGTAGAGCCGGCGGCTGTGATCATTGGCAATAAGCGTGTGCCCGCAGCCGTCATTCTTTGGGCCGCCGGGGTAGCAGCTTCGCCGTTGGGCAAAAATCTTGGCGTGCCACTCGACCGTGCTGGACGGGTGCTGGTAAGTCCTGATTTGAGCATCCCCGGCCATCGCGAAATTTTTGTGATTGGCGATCTCGCGTCATTAAAAGATAAAAACGGAAATCAGCTCCCCGGTGTCGCCCCTGTGGCGTTACAGGAAGGTAAGGCCACCGCCCGCAACATTGGACGCGACCTGCAAGGGAAACCTCGCGAAGATTTTCGTTACCTCGATAAGGGCAGCCTCGCGACCATTGGCCGGGCCGCGGCTGTCGCGCAACTGGGAAAGATTCATATTTCCGGATTTATTGCCTGGCTGGCGTGGCTGTTTATCCACGTTTTCTTTCTGATCGGATTCCGCAACCGGCTCCTGGTAATGATTCAGTGGGCATGGTCGTATTTTACTTACGAGCGTGGCGCTCGCCTGATCACCGGCGATCAGACACTGCCAAGTTGGCCAGAGTTACGCCTGGAGAAAGACTCTTCTCCGGGGAACTCTGGTGAGTCGCTGGCCGATGCAACCTCGAATCCTGCTCTCAAGTAAATCGGCAAGTCAGCCGGAGCCGTATAATTGCTGGGAACCGCACAGTTGCTCCCGTGCATCGTTGCAGCCAAGCTCGCGCAGAAAGCGCCGCCACTGCTGAACTCATGAAACCATTCCGTGTTTCGCGGATTCTTTACGGCTTGTTGACTGGATTACTGCTGTTCGTCTTTTCCCCATCGTCTTCCGCTGAAGTGCTCAAAATTGTTGTGAAAGACACCATCCAGCCCATTACCGCCGAATACATCGACCGTGCGCTCGATGACGCTGTACGAAACAACGATAAGGCCATCCTGATCGAAATCAATACGCCCGGCGGATTGATGGTTTCCACGCGCGAAATTATTGAAAAGATTCTCGCCTCTCCGGTCCCAGTCATCATCTACGTGACTCCGAGCGGGAGTTGGGCTGCATCCGCCGGCTATTACATTTTGCAAAGTGCCGATGTGGCCGCGATGGCGCCCGGTACAAATACCGGCGCAGGCCACCCCGTAAGCATGGGCGGCGAGAAGATGGACGACATCATGAAAGAGAAAGTCGAGAACGACGCTGCCGCTCTGATGCGATCGGTGGTATCGAAACGCGGTCGTAATGTGGAGGTTTCCGAGAGCGTGGTACGCAAGTCGACTTCTTTCACCGATCAAGAGGCCCTTTCGCAGCACTTGATTGACTACGTGGCTACGAGCGAACAGGATTTATTCAAACAACTACAAGGAAAAACCATAAAGCGCTTCGATGGCCAGACCGTCACGTTGAATCTTGTGGGTGAACCAGTGCGCTTGTTGGATTTATCGGTGAAGGAACGCATCCTGACCTTCATCATCGATCCCAACATTTCATATCTGTTGCTTACGATCGGAGTCTTTGCCCTCTACGCGGAGTTCAATCATCCCGGCACCGTCGTACCCGGCACCGTGGGGGTGATCTTCATTCTGCTGGCCATGTTTGCTTTGAATTTATTGCCCACTCGCTTCGCCGCCGTGGTGCTGATTCTGGCATCGTTTGTGTTGTTCGCTTTGGAGGCCAAGCTCGCCTCGCATGGCGTATTGGCCATCGGTGGGATTGTGACCCTGACATTGGGCGGACTGTTGCTGGTGGATGGGCCGATTCCTGAGCTGCGAGTGCGCTGGGCAACCGCGCTGGGAGTTAGTATTCCGCTCGGGATTATCACCGTGTTCCTGATGACCATCGCACTCAAGGCTCGCGCCAATAAGGTTGTCACTGGCATTCAGGGATTGATTGGCCAAACTGCGGTGGCACAGTCGCCACTGTCTCCTCTGGGGAAAGTCTTGGTCCATGGTGAAGTTTGGGATGCAGTCTCCTCGGCTGAAGTGGCCGTCGGCCAATCAGTCGATGGTCCGCCGGAGTGAACGGCTTGCAATTGCAGGTTGAGCCGGCTTCGGCAGTCTCAAGAAACACCAACGACTGTCAAAGGTCTGGTGACAATTGCCGCATCTTGCCTGACAACCCCTTGGACACAGCATCCGTACGCGGAAGTGCGATACAATCCGCCACAGAAGCATTCCTGACAATCAGAGATCGAGGTTCCAATGGAACTCTTTGGACTTGGCGGCATCCTTATCGTCATTTTTGTTCTATACATTTTGAGCTCCATCAAAATCCTGGCCGAGTATGAGCGCGGCGTTATCTTTCGTCTCGGTCGCTTGCTTCCAGATGCGAAAGGTCCCGGCGTCATTCTTGTATTCGCCCCGCTGGATCGCATCGTGCGCGTATCATTGCGACAGGAAGCCTTCGAAGTTCCTCCCCAGGACATCATTACCCGCGACAATGTCACTTTGAAGGTTAACGCCGTGATCTTTCTGCGCGTGATTGAGCCGCGTAAAGCGGTTGTGGAAGTCTCCAACTACACCTACCAGACTTCGCAATTTGCTCAGACCACTCTGCGTTCCGTACTCGGCGAACAGGAATTGGACGAGTTGCTCTCACATCGGGAGAAAATAAATCTACGCCTGCAAAGCATTCTCGACACTCACACTTCCCCCTGGGGTGTGAAAGTCACGAATGTGGAAGTGAAACAGGTGGATATGCCTGAATCCATGCTGCGCGCCATGGCCAAACAAGCCGAAGCCGAACGCGAAAAGCGGTCCAAAATCATTCATGCCGAAGGCGAATTCTCAGCGGCACAGCGCCTGGTGGATGCCGCTCATTTACTGGCCACGGAACCAGTCAGCGTACAGCTCCGTTATCTGCAAACTTTGACGGAAATTGGAGTAGAGAAGAACACCACGGTGATTTTCCCCGTTCCCGTGGATTTCTTTTCCGGCCTACAAAAAATGTTAGGAAAGTCCGATGGAGATGCAACCAAGGGCTAAAGCGTTTTTGCTGCGGTTTACAAATCGCAATGAGGATCGGAAATCTTGACAACGGCATCTGAAGACACCGAAATCACGCTGGGCACCGGTAAGATGCTGGTTCTGTTTTTCGGCCTGGTGATCTTGTGCGCCGTGTTTTTTGGAATGGGTTTTTCGCTGGGAAAGAATTCCACGAAGCCGGTCGCTGGCGATCTGTCGCCGGTGACGACAGCGACCGGTGGCACCCGCCCTTCCGCCGTCAAACCGGCTAGTCCAGCTCCGGCGCAGGACCTGGGGTTTTATAAGGCAGTCGGGCAAAAAGATACTGACGCTCAACTGACGCCGAAGGCCGCCCCCACTTCGTCCGACGCCGGCACAACGGCAGTTCCCAGTGATAGCAAGCCTCCTGATCTCACGACAGCACCTTCCCCATCCAGCGGTTATTTCGTACAAGTCGCAGCCGTCAGCAAGCAGGAAGATGCGGACGCTCTGGTCGACGCGCTTAAAAAGAAGCAGTATCCGGCTCTGGCAGCCAGCCTGCCCACCGACAAGCTATTTCACGTTCAGGTCGGCCCTTTTGCCGACATCAAGGACGCCGAGTCCATGCGCACCAAGCTGCTCGGCGATGGCTACAATCCGATCCTGAAGAAATAATTGCAGATTTGCAATTGCAGATTTGTGATTTTAGATTGCAGATTGAAGTCTCGAACAACGCCGCTTGGATGAAATATCTAAAATCTGAAATCCAAAATCTACAATGTGTTTGGCATATTGACATTCATCGATTTAACCTCTATTTCTATCTTCCATGAACAGTTCAGAACAAAAACTCAACCGCTTTCTGCACGCGATTGCGGACCCCACCCGCAGACGAATTTTGCAAGCGCTCAAGGAACGCGGCGCCTGTTCGATCGGCAAAGACGTCGGTCTTTGCGCCTCCGATATCGAACTGCGTATTCACCTGACGCAGCCGACGATTTCGCACCACATGTCGATCCTCAAGAAGGCAGGCCTGATCGAAGCCAAAAAGCTGGGTCAGTGGATGTGGTATCGAAGGAAGGAATCAGCCTTGCGTGACTTCACGCAGGCATTGTCGAAGAGTTTGTAGTTTATTTACCCAGCAACCGCTGCCTGGGTTTTTTGCAGCAAACGTCGCGCCTGGGCGATAAGATCGCCGACTTCAAACGGCTTCACCAGGTAAGGAATGCTATTGTTTTGTAGGAATGTTCGCATTTCTGGTTCGACCACGCTGGAGAACGTGAACAGCAAGTGTTTTTCCAGACCGGGATGACTCTCGGCGATCCACTTATAAACCTCCGGAGCGCTCCAACCGCCAGACATTTTTCCGTTCGCGATAAGCGCATCGAACGACTGGCCAAGTACCTGCGCTTTAACTTGTTCGCCATTTATGGATGTCCTCACCTGGGCCCCGGCGCCGGCCAGTACGTCCCGCTCAAACTCCAAAACGGCTTCTTCATCTTCGATCAGCAGGATGCGTCCTTCCAGCGCCATTTCCCGGCGAGGTCCGTGCAGGCTGCTGTCCGCGGCGGCGGCTCGTCCGGCGGAAGGCAGGCATATATCGACAACTGCTCCGCCTTCGGGCGCATTGTGTGCGGATATTTCCCCACCATGCTCTTTGACAATTCCATAGCAAATGCTCAGTCCGAGGCCTGTGCCTTTTCCGACGCTCTTGGTGGTATAGAAAGGCTCAAAAATGCGGTTGGGTTCTTTGATCCCGGGCCCGGAGTCCTGGAACTCAGCGTGTACTTGCCCATCTTTGGCGAAGATTTTGACCTTCAGAGTGCCACCTTGCCCAGCTTCCAGCATGGCATCCACGGCGTTGTTGATAATATTCAGAAACACTTGTTCAAGCTGGTGCGGATCGCCAGTTACAGCGGGAAGATCAGCTTCGGTGTCATGTACGAGCTTTATGTTGCTGACCTTCATGTCATAGTCGCGCAGGGCCAGGGTTTCGTTGAGCACCTTGCAGAGATCAACTTCCTGCTTGTGGGGCTTGCGTTGCCGCGCAAAAGAAAGCAGACTTTGCACCACGCGATGAGTGCGTTGGGCTTGCTTGAATAACTTGCTTACAAAGTCCGTGGCCCGATCGCTCAGTCCTTCGGTTTCCAGAAGCTGCGCATACCCCAGAATGGCGGTGAGCGGATTGTTGAGCTCGTGAGCAACTCCTGAGATGAGCTGCCCGACGGCTGACATTTTCTCGCTCTGCAACAACTGTTCCTGGGTGCGCCGGAGATCGTCGTAGGCGCGGCAAGTCTCTTCGTAGAGCCGCACTTTCTCCATGGTCGTGGCCAACTGCCGGCCAATCGCGACCAGCAGATTCTCATCGTTGCCGGTGTATTCCCGGGATTCGCGGCTGCTGATTCCCATGATTCCGATGGGATAGTCTATCCCCCACAACAGAACCCAAATCCATGAACTTAATCCGTCGGCTCGAATGAATTCCGCCACCTGTGGAGGCACATGGGGCAAATACTCAGCGGTGAGCACTTCGGTGCGGGAGCGGGTCACCAGATCGCCAAAGCCGTCAGCAAACTTGATTTCCGAAAGACGCGCGCGATCGATGCTGCGCTGACCCCACCCGGCTCTGCGGCGGAAGGTGGCCTCATCGGCATCGCATAGATAAATCGATCCTGTCTCCGCCCCCAATAACGAAACCACCTGACGCAAGGTCAGGTTCAAAATCTCATCGAGATCGAACGACTGGGTCGCAATGACTGCCATCGCATTGAGTGCGTTCAGTTCCCGGTTGCGCCGTCGAATCTCGTCTTCAGCTCGTTTTTTCTCTGTGATATCAAGCAGAAACCCCTGATACCGCTCAATCTTGTTATTTTTGTCGCGAGTCGCAAAACTGCTTTCGACCGCCGTTATCAGAGCGCCGTCTCTGCGTTTCAGCGTGACTTCAAAGTTCCGTACAAAGTTGTGCGCTTCTACTTCCCGGCGGAAAGTTTCCCGTTGCTCCGTGGATGCATACAGCTCCCGGTCCACATTCAAGGCCATGAGTTCTTCGCGACTACTGTGGCCAAGCATACGCACAAAGGCATCGTTGCAATCGAGCAGTTTCCCCTCCGGAGTGGCTACAAAAACGCCTTCCTGCACCTGTTCGAAGAGCAGGCGATATTTTTCTTCCGCAATGCGTCCATCGGTGATGTCACGCACCACGTGGATGGTCCCTTTTTGCTTGCCGCCCTGCTCCAGGTAAGAGGATGTAGAAACCATCGCAAAGCCACCAAAGCAGGAATCAAGTCCTTCGTGAAATCCTTCTTCGCTGCGGCGACAGTAGGGACATCCCTTCCACTCACTATGGGTTCGCGGCAGGATTTCTTCGCAGGTTTTTCCAATGACTTCAGACGGTGATTGTCCCAGGCGGCGCAAAAGCGCATGGTTCGCCTTCATGACCCGGAATTCAGAATCATGTAACAACACAAGATCTTGAATAGAGTCGAAAGTGTTCGTCCACTGACGATGGGAACGTAAGATCTCTTCCACCAGACGAAGATTTTCAACCGCAAGCCCAAGCTGATGGGCACTTGTGGTCAGAAATTCCATTTCATCCGGAGTATAGGAGGTCCAGTAACGGCTGCCCAGGCTAAGCGTGCCGATCATTGACTTTTTCCCCAATACGGGCAAGGTCACCACATGGTGAAAGCGTTCTTTCTTCAGATAGGCCCGCAGACCTTCTTCGGCGGTCGCGGTCTTGATAACCGCAGGATTCCCTTCCCGCAGAATGCGCTCCTGAGTATCGTCGAGTGCTACCGAATTTCTATCCCGCAAAAAATCAGACGACAACCCAATCTGTTGGGCCAGTACCAGCCGGTTGCCCTCGACCAGTTGAAACCATGCAGCCTTGGCACCCATCAGCGCCTTAAGTTCTTCTAATGCCGTCGCCATCATGGGCCCATGTTGCTGAGCCCGAGTAATGCTGGTAGTCAGCGCATTGACAGCTCCCAAACGCCGGGTACGCATCTTGGAATCATCAAACACGACGAGGAGCATGCTCAGTCCGAACAGAAGATCAAGAATCAAGCTTGACCCAGCCGGAATGTGTACGTTTACGGGTATCCAATCCAGATGCAATAGGAGCAGGCTGATACTCAATAACCAGGGACCAATTTCCCACCTCGACCATCGGAAACGAATCAAGACGATGGCGGCAGTGAACGCAATGAGCCGATACGAAACCTCGAGGGCGACGCGAAGCGTAAGCGAGTCCGGCCACCACAGCACCCGAAGCACTGAATAGGAAATAACCGTGATTCCAATCAACATCAAGGGCAGGAGCAGGTCTTTGGCATGGGCATACACAAACACTGCCGCGGCGAATAGACAAACAGCCAGGATGAATTCCGCCTGGGCAATCGCCAAAGAATAGGAGGACAGTGGTTCTCCGACCAATCCGTGGAGAGTGCACCGCGAGACGAAATAGGCCAGCCAGCCGACGATCCAGATCAGCAGATAACGTTCACGAAACGTGCGGAAAACCAGCAGACTCGCGGCAAGCACAACAAGGACAGCGGGCTCCTGGGCTACGAGAGTAGGGGCAGCCAGGCCGCTAACTTGGTTCCAGCCGGTTAAGACGCTGATATCCATTGGCGAAAGGCGCAAAATCGCTATTCTTTAATTAGCATGCTTAATGGGGTTCCCAGAGCCATTTCCTATCTCAGGGAGTTACTTTAGGTACTAGGGAGTAGGTTAAAATTGGAGATACACTGAGATCGTCCCCGATGCCCGCCGACCGCATTCTCGTAGTCGATGACGAAGAACCAATCCGCGAGATTGTGTCCGCGTTGTTAACGGCTGCTAAATACCAGTGCCGTCAGGCCGCTTCCGGTTTGGAAGCTCTGGCTATTCTCGATTCCGGCGAAGAATTCGATCTCATGCTCTCCGACCTCATCATGGCAGAGTTGGATGGGATTGGCCTGCTCGAACGCACCAAGGAAAGATATCCTGACATGCCGGTGGTCATGGTGACCGCGGTAAACGACATCTCGGTCGCCCTGGCAGCCATTCGTAACGGCGCCTATGACTATCTGCTGAAACCTTTTGAGCGGGAACAGTTGCTGGTTACAGTGAGCCGTGCCCTGGAAAACCGTCGTCTAAAGACGGAGAACCGCCAGTATCAGACCAACCTGGAAGCTCTTGTCACCGCCCGTACAGAACAGTTGCGCAAAGCGATTGGCACGCTGGAACGTTCCTACGACATCACGCTGGAAGCGTTAGGCGACGCACTTGACCTTAAAGATGCTGAGACCGAAGGCCACTCCAAACGCGTGACAGCTTTTACCATCGCCATTGCCCGTGCCGTTGGACTTTCCGCCGATCAGATTCGTGTCATAGCCCGGGGAGCTTTCTTGCACGATATCGGCAAGATGGCCATCCCGGATGCGATCCTTCGCAAGCCCGCCGCCTTAAGTCCTGAAGAAACGACAATCATGCAGGAGCATTGTTACCGCGGCTATCAGATGCTCAAAAAGATCCCATTCCTGGCCGAAGCCGCGGAAATCGTGTATTCCCACCAGGAGCGTTATGACGGAACCGGCTACCCGCGTGGACTGAAGGGCGACGAAATTCCGCTGGGATCAAGGCTCTTCTCCGTGGCCGATACATTGGATGCCATCACTTCCAATCGTCCCTATCGCGCGGCTCAGACTCTGCAAGCCGCTCGCGAGGAAATCGAGCGCTGGTCGGGACGTCAGTTTGATCCTGAAGTGGTTCGAACTTTTCTAGCCATGCCGGAAAATATCTGGGGAGATTTACGCAAAGAGATCGATGCTCAGATTTTTCGTTTTGCCTATTCCGTTCCGCCCACTAAGTCTGCTTCTTCCGGCAAATCTTCTACCTAATCTCGTTCGCCGTTGCCACCGAGGCAACGATTTCTTACTTCGCAATCGCTGAAATACGATTGGGATCAAGCTTCACTTCGCGCTGAATCACCATCTCGAAAGTCGTTCCCGCCGGCATATTCACGTCCCGGCCCCGGCCCATCAGGGCAATGGCTGTTCCTATCGCGCCACCCACCGCCCCGCCAATGAGCGCCCCCTTCGCGCCTTGACTTAGAGCACCCACTGCCGCGCCACTGGCTGCACTGGTCCCAATCGTTGTGGCTTCGTCACCCGCCTGGCTGTCCTGTTGCAGGGTGCCTTCTTTATCTTTCATGCCAGTCTTGTCGATTCCAGGAGCGTTTTCCAGGGAACCTGGCAGCAGCACAGTGTAACCACTGGGATAGATCAGGGTCGTAAAGTGCATCTGCACTTCGGCGCGGCCTTTGATGTGTCCGCCACGCTCAATATGGCTGATTCTGCCCTGCACGTAGGTTCCAGCAGGAATAAGAATGCGGTCGTTCAGCGCGAACGGAAAGGTCGTCTGCGCATAGACGGCAGCTCCGTCCTGGGTACCTTTGGTCGAGATGGCATGTTTTAGCTCGAGAGCCAGCTTAGTACCGGCGGGGACCGTTACGGTGTTTAGGTTGGCTGGAGTCGGTACCGATGAAGCGGGTACCGAAGCCGCAGGGCTAGGCTCCGTGACATTCGGTTTGGTCGGATCCTTGGTTGAAGGATCCTGGGTTGAAGAATCCTGGGTTGAAGAATCCTGGGACGCTGACGACGAAGGGGCTACCGGTGATGGTGTCGTAGTTTGGGCACTCGTCCACACCGATAGCAGCAGCAGGGTGACAATCAAGCGCACGTACACCTCCTGAACCCAAAACGGCCGCAGGCTTTCTGGACGCCCAGTATAAACACATCCGGAAGCCGCGACTCAATGCTGGGCGTGAATCAATGCTGGGTAGGATGCGGCTGGTTCAAGAATCGTCGCTTTGGACGGTAAACTACCGAACTACTCGCCGCTTTGCCGCTTCAGTTGGCTTTCTCTGACATTCCCCATAAATTGCGACTGCAGCCGCTGCGAGCAAAGCTCGCCACAAACGTGCAGGGTTCCCTCACGAGCGGCAATTTCTTCGTCCCAGGGAGCCAGGTAGAGCACGGGCCGGTTAAATTCACCGAACGACGTCCACATCAGCCACCAGCGATCGGCTGAATTTTTCAATGTCCCGCAATTGGGCCCGGCGCATCGGTAATACGGATTTGGTGCGGGAGACCTACCAGCTACAACTTCCATTGCTTTCCATTTCTCCTGCGTCAAAGACGCTCTTCTTATTCTAGCTAATTCGTAGCGACCACGTTTGCAGTCACCAGGTAAGATTACTTATAAATTAAATATTTCTCCCGCATTTTCTGAAACTTCTCCAGCGACTCGCGCCAATCTTCGGCGATACGCCGTGGATCTTCTCCGTTTGTGATGGCGGCTAAAGCCGTCTGGTTCACAATAAGATCGTTTATCTTCTCCAGATGAAACTGCTCTGGATAAAGCTTGTGCAATGCGGAAGCCAGCTCGACTCCCAGTTCCGGGCCATCCAATGCATTCCGATCCACCAGGAGGATGTTCACTCCTTCGCAATTCTTATTCTCGTAGTTACTGGAAGTTGGCGTAAAGCTTAGAGGCACGAACCGCACCCCGGAGATGTTTCGTGCATTCAAATATTGGGCCAGCTCGCGCCCTTTGATCCAGGGAGCACCCAGCAGCTCAAATGGAGTTTCCGTGCCGCGTCCTACGGAAACGTTCGCGCCCTCAACCAAACCCACCCCAGGATACAGGGCTGCCTCGGTGACACTACGCAGGTTTGGCGATGGATTCACCCAAGCCAATCCCGTTGAGTCATACCAATCGCCACGCATCCAGCCCAGCATTGGCACCACGGTGAGCCTGGCGTTGATATTGCGTTCTATATTGAACATCTTGGCCAGCTCTCCCATGGTCATACCATGGCGTGGAGGCACTGGAAAATAATTCACGAAACTGTCATGCCCAGAATCGGAGACGGGGCCTTGAACGAACGAACCTGTGATCGGGTTCGGGCGATCCAGAACAATGACTTCAATTCCAGCCTTAGCCGCCGCTTCAAGAAAATAGCCCATCGTCGATTCGTAGGTATAGAAGCGCAC
Source organism: Terriglobia bacterium (assembly GCA_963723765.1). Lineage (GTDB taxonomy): Bacteria > Acidobacteriota > Terriglobia > Terriglobales > Acidobacteriaceae > DATBAX01. The sequence continues at coordinate 923,845 of CAVRSD010000003.1, forward strand.
CCCGGCATCTTGTACATCGATAACTACCGCGTCGAGATTCTTCAGGACATCCGGTGAGGGCCGCCGCGCCGCATCGCTCCCCCCGTAAACGCTATACACCGGAACTCCCGTAGCTGTATCGCGGGAGTTACCGATCGCCGTAGTATCTAGCGTTCCCGTAACTCCATGCTCCGGACTGAAAATCGCATCCAGAGAAATTCCAGGCGCATGGGCCAACACATCGATGGTGCGCTGTCCCTGCGCATCAACGCCCGTCTGGTTGGTTAACAGCCCAATTTTTTTCTTGGTCGCATTGCCGTCATTGTCGGTACCGCGAATCTCCTCAAAATTATGGGCTTCCAGAACATCAATTCCGGTCTGGACCACGCCGTTTCTCACCGCCAGCCGTCGCGCGGCTGTTTGGGCCTCGTTATAGCCGGTAATGCTCTTCCATTTCATCTCATCCTGTTCGCTGACACTCAACGGAAGGGCAGCCGCCACGGCCGTCGCAATCTTCGATCGCAGCGCAATCGCAGTTCCCTTCCCGCGCGGATGCACGGCATTGGTCAGCAGGATGATGTAGGTGCGGGTTGTGGGATCGATCCAAAGCGAGGTTCCCGTAAACCCCGTGTGCCCGAACGACCCAACTGGCAACAAATCTCCCCGATTGCTGGAGAACGGCGAATCGATGTCCCAGCCCAGCCCGCGCAGTACCTGCGATGTCGGCGGCTGCTGCGGAGTCGTCATCTTTTCGACAATTTGCTGCGATAAGATCGAACTACCATTTACCAGCGCCTGTGCAAATTTCGACAAATCATCCGCCGTTGAAAACAGGCCCGCATGTCCAGCAACTCCACCCATGCGACGCGCCGTAGGGTCATGCACCACGCCTCGCAGCATCTTTTCATTTTCGTCATATTGAGTAGGCGCGATGTTGGGACGCCATCCAACAGGCGGCAGAAAACGCGTATGGGTCATCTGTAGCGGAGTAAAAATATTCTTTGTACAGTAGGCGTCGAGCGTCGTCCCGCTGACCCGCTCAACCAGCGCACCAAGAGTTATGAAATTGATGTCGCTGTAAAGAAATTTCGAGCCGGAAGGATAAACGGTCTTTTCGGCAAAAGCCATGCGGAAGGCTGTCTCGCGACCTTCCCAAGGTTGGGTTAAATCCAGATCTTCAGTCAATCCAGAATGGTGAATAAGCAACTCGCGAACCGTAATATCATCTTTGTCGTTTTGCCCAAACTCAGGAATATATTTCACGACCGGATCATTCAGCCGGACTTCCCCTCGCTGCACCAGTTGCATCACCGCCGTGGTGGTCGCCACCACTTTGGTCAGGGACGCGAGATCGAAGATCGTATCCAGAGTCATAGCTTCGCGGCGCGGTTCAAGCGAACGCTCGCCAAAAGCTTTGCGATAAACCACTTGCCCGTTGTGCCAAACCAGCACAACTGCGCCCGGGATCTGGCCGTCGTGAATGGCATTGAGGACGATGGCATCGAGGACGCCCAGGCGACTCGGCGGGGTCGCCGCTGCAGCAGCCACACTCGAAGGAACCAGGAGGCCTATCAGGCAGGCAAGAGCAAGAAAACAAGCTGTGATACCTGGCCTGCGCGAATTTGAGTTTAAAGAGCGGATACTCTGACTTTAACAACGTCCACCGTATTGCTCAAGGAACCGAAGTGTAGGGGTGCCGTTTGTGCCACAGGTCAATTCCTTTCCCCGCCCATCGAACTTTGCTATAAATCGAATATCGAATATTCTCCATCCTCACCGAAACACTTCCCGGGCACGATCAACAGCTTTGCCGGGCCAGTCCCTGCTCCCGCCTACGAGCAACAGGACACCGTTTTCGCGCGCGCCATTGAAATTTTGCAGCAGGCCATTGCGGATCATGCATTTCCCGCTGTATCCCTGGCCATTACCCATCGCGGCAGTCTGGTCGCGCTGAAGGGGTTAGGCCGTTTTACCTATGAACCGGATTCTTCTGAGGTTTCGCCGGCCACCATTTTTGATCTGGCTTCTGTTTCCAAGGTAATTGCCACCACCAGCATGGCAATGATTCTGTACGAGCGCGGGCTACTGGACCTCGAAGCGCCTGTGGTCGCGGTCATCCCCGAGTTCGCACGTTCCAGAGGACTTAAAGATAACAAGCGCCGCCGAGAAGTGACTTTCCACATGTTGTTGTCGCATTCTTCTGGTTTACCCGCGTATGAGAAACTTTTTCTCCGCGCAAAAACCAAAGGAAGACCTGCTTGCCGCCGCCTTTGCAGTCGCACTCACCGCCGATCCCGGGACCAGCGCCGAGTACAGCGATATTGGCTTCATCATTCTCGGGATTGCGCTGGAACGTATTGCCGACGAATCACTCGCCAGTTTTTGCCAGCGTGAAATCTTTGGACCGTTGGGGATGGCACAAACTTTATTCAATCCGCCAGGAACATGGCGCGTCGCAATTCCCCCGACGGTGGATGACCGCACATTTCGCAACCGCATCATCCAGGGCGAAGTCCATGATGAAAACGCCAGCGTACTGGGAGGGATTGCCGGGCACGCCGGTGTATTTGCCACGTCGCAGGATGTCGCTATCTTCGCCCATGCCATGCTCAACGGCGGGAAGCCGCTGGTTCGTCCTCAGACACTCGCGCTGTTTACCAAGCGTGAAACATCGCCCTCCGGCACCTCGCGCGCCCTGGGCTGGGATACACCCTCCGCGCCTTCACAATCCGGGAAATATTTTTCCGCACGTTCGTTTGGCCACCTCGGATACACGGGTACCTCGCTGTGGATCGACCCGGAGCGTCAACTTTCGGTGGCCTTGCTGACGAACCGGACATGGCCCGATTGCAGCAGCCAGGCCATTAAACTGGTCAGGCCGAAATTTCACGACGCCGTGATCGAAGCTTTATATCCCGAACTGGAGACCGATCGTTGAAGAGCGTGACCAGAAACGCGGACATCGAACTTAGCCAGCTTTCCACCGAGCAGCCGAATCCTGCGTCTAAGGATCTCGACCGCAAGTCCTCTTTGGAAATCGTTCGCATTCTCAACGCCGAAGACGCCAAGGTTGCGGCCGCAGTCAAGCCTGCGCTACCGCAGATTGCCCGCGCCATCGACGTGATTGCGAATGCGATTAAAAACCACGGCCGCTTGATTTATGTGGGCACCGGCACCAGCGGCCGCATCGCCGCGCTGGACGCCGCCGAAATCCCGCCAACTTTCGGCATCAATCCTAAAACCGTCCAGTTCATTATTGCCGGCGGCGTGAAGGCGTTGGGCGAAGCGGTCGAAGCCAATGAAGACTCCCGCGAATTTGGCGAGCAGGCCATGGCCAAAAAGAAGCCAGGCAGGAACGATGTGGTCGTGGGAATCGCCGCCAGCGGCAGAACGCCATTCACCATTGCCGCTGTCCAGTATGCCCGCCGTCGCGGCGCAAAGACGATTGCGGTGACGTGCAACCCCAATTCTCAATTAGGCAAATCTGCCGAAATCGAAATCGTGGTCGAAGTCGGTCCTGAGGCTATCTCCGGTTCCACCCGCATGAAATCCGGAACTGCCCAAAAAATGGTACTCAACATGCTTTCCAGCGGAGCTATGACGAAGCTCGGCTATGTTTATGGCAATCTCATGATCAACGTCCGCATGAAGAATCACAAACTTGCGGAACGGGCGGCAACCATCCTTCAGCAGGCCGTCGGCATCGAGAGACAAGCCGCCAAACAGGCCCTCAAATCGTCCGGGAACAGTGTTCCGATTGCCCTGGTCATGCTAAAGGCCAAGGTAAGCAAATCGAGTGCACAACAGGCCCTGAAATCGACTTCCGGAAATGTTCGCCAGGCGATCACCGCAGCCAAATCAATGTAGCTCGAATTTCTCGGCGGTCTTGGCGGCCTCAGCGGTTCAAGCTTTGACCCTCCCACCAGACCGTGCCCTTCCGATTAACCCCTAGTCCACTGTTTACGGGTGCATTCCCGCTAGAATAGAAAACGCGCCGCGAACTCGCGTTCTTCCGGCGCACATGACTGATCAGGAAATCACCTCGTTATGGATAAGCTAGTAATTCGCGGCGGCAATCCGCTGCTGGGCACGATTCGCGTCAGTGGCGCAAAAAACGCGGCCCTTCCTGCAATGGCTGCGGCCCTGCTCACTGAAGACACCGTCATCCTGGAAAACATTCCCCAGGTTCGTGATATTGAGACCACGCGCAAGCTGCTGGCCGCCATGGGCGCAGAAGTCGAACTCGGATACGGTCGTGCTCAGCATCGCACCACCATTTCGGCTCGCGTTCTGTCCAGTCCGGAAGCGTCCTATGAACTGGTCAAGCAAATGCGCGCATCATCGCTGGTTCTCGGCCCGCTGGTGGCCCGTTGTGGCCGCGCCAGAGTCTCGCTGCCCGGCGGTTGCGCGATCGGAAGCCGGCCCATCGATATGCACGTCAAGGGATTGGAGTTGCTGGGCGCCAAGATCACGCAAGATCACGGATACATCGAGGCAACCGCCAAGCGGCTCAAGGGCGCAGAGATTGTTTTCGAAAAAATCACGGTCACCGGCACTGAAGATTTACTGATGGCCGCGACTTTGGCCGAAGGCGAAACGGTCATGAAGAATTGTGCCCGCGAACCTGAAGTGGAGGACCTGGCAAATCTACTCAACAAGATGGGGGCGCACATCGAGGGCGCAGGAACTTCCACGATTCGCATCAAAGGCGTTGATAAACTCCACGGTGCGAAACATCGCATCATTCCTGATCGCATTGAAGCCGCAACTTTTATTATCGCGGGAGCTCTGACGGGAGGCGACTTGAACGTCGCTGCATGCGATCCCAGTCACCTGGGCGCTTTGTTGCAGAAACTCCACGAAGTGGGCGTGAAAACAGCGCACTCCGACGAATCGGTTCGCGTGATGGGTGAAGGCACGTTCAAGGCTTCCGACATTGTGACCGAAGAGTATCCCGGATTCCCCACCGACATGCAGGCGCAATACATGGCGCTCGCCACCCAGGCGGAGGGGACTTCAATCATTACCGAAAATATCTTTGAGAACCGTTTCATGCACGCGCAGGAACTGGTGCGCATGGGCGCGAACATCAAGATTGAAGGACGCAGCGCCGTGGTTCGCGGCAAGTCTCAGTTGAGCGGCGCGGCCGTGCTGGCATCCGACTTGCGAGCTTCGGCTTCGCTGGTGCTGGCGGCTTTGGTCGCGGATGGCGAGACCATTATCGACCGCGTCTATCACCTCGACCGCGGCTACGAAAACATTGAAGAAAAATTGCGCGGTGTCGGTGCCCAGATTCGCCGCATCGGAGAAATCCTGCCCAAGCGGGCTGCAGCGCCGCGAGGATAGGCGCCCACACCTTTTTTAATTTTCCGGGATGTGAATGTGGCGCGTGCGCCCTTGCACGCGAACCTGTAGGCGGAAGATGACACCGAGAAGCTTGTCAATCCCCGCGGTCTTGATTTTCCACCCTAACCCAATGATAACAAGACAAAAAAAGACTACGCCACCCTGACCCATTTACCGGTATGAGACTGCTATCCTAGAAATATAAGCCTTCCTCTGAATCGAAGTTCGTTTTACAGGTTTGGGATGAACGCAGGAATACTGCGCTCAGGATGACATTGGACCTGAAATACAATCTTGGCCAAAAATAAAGGCCGCGATTTTAATCGCGGCCTTTGTCTTTAAACCATCCGTGTGAATCAGCGTAAATCCGTGGCCAGAAGTTTCTAGCGACGCGGACCACCACGACCACCGCCGCCACCACCAAAGCCACCGCGTCCGGGACCGCCACGACCACGGCCTCTTCCGCCACCGCCGCCGGGACGACCACCACGGCCGCCGCCACCCGGACGATCGCCATGAGGACGATCACTCGGAGGACGATCCGAAGCAGGAGCTGGTCCGCCTGAAGGATCACGGTTGAAGTTCGGTTCATCGTCAGCGAAATCCGCGCCGCCTTCGATGGTCAGAGCCGGAGCACCGGCGCTGTGATGGCTCTCGCCACCAGCGTCGCTACCGCCTTCCGAGCCGCCTTCATCCGGTGGAAGCTCGCCGCCACCCATCTTTGCGCGCTGTTCTTTCAGAATTGCTTTGCGCGAAAGACGAATGCGGTTGCCTTCAACTGCCAGCACTTTGACCAGAACCTGATCGCCTTCTTTCAGCTCGTCGCGAACATCCTTGATGCGATGCTCGGCAACTTCGCTGATGTGCAGGAGGCCGTCGGTGCCGGGAATGATTTCGACAAATGCGCCGAAGTCCGCCAGTCGTGTGACCGTACCGAGGTAAGTCTTCCCTATTTCGGCAGTCGCCGTCAGATTGCGGATGATCTCGAGCGCCTTGTTCGCCGCAGCTTCGTCGTTCGAAGCTACATTGATCTTGCCGGTATCTTCCACATCGATCTTGACGCCGGTCTGCTCGATGATGGAGCGAATCATCTTGCCGCCTGGTCCGATAACGTCTCGAATCTTGTCGACCGGAATCTGCAGAGTGTATATACGAGGAGCGAACGACGAAACCTTCTCACGATGTTCGGTGATCCCGCTCGACATCCTTTCCAGGATGTGCAACCGTCCGGCCTGGGCCTGGGACAGCGCTTCACGCATGATCTGCGCTGTGATGCCGCCGACCTTGATGTCCATCTGGAGAGCGGTGATGCCGTCCTTGGTGCCGGCGACCTTGAAATCCATGTCGCCGTAGTGATCCTCTGCGCCGGCAATGTCGGTCAGGATGGCATACTCCTCGCCTTCCTTCACAAGTCCCATGGCTACGCCGGCAACCGGAGACTTCAGCGGAACACCCGCGTCCATCAAAGAGAGTGAGGCGCCGCAGACCGAGGCCATCGACGACGACCCGTTGGACTCCAGAATGTCGGAGACCACGCGCATCGTGTAAGGCCAGTTCTCCTCCGTGGGAAGCACGGCGAAGAGGGCGCGTTCGGCCAGTGCACCGTGGCCGATCTCGCGGCGGCCCGCGCCACGCAGAAACTGGACCTCTCCAACCGAGAACGGAGGAAAATTATAGTGAAGCAGGAAGCGTTTCTTGGCTTCGCCCTCGAAGGTTTCGAGGCGTTGCCGGTCATCGGTAGTGCCCAAGGTCGTGGTGACCAGAGCCTGGGTTTCGCCGCGGGTAAAAATCGCCGAACCGTGAGTACGGGGAAGAACGCCCACTTCCACCCAAATGTCGCGAACCTTATCAAAGGCGCGGCCATCGGGACGGCGTTTCTTGGCGAGTACCTCTTCGCGGAAAATGCGTTCGCGCAGATGCTCATAGTAAGTTTTGAGCTTGGCTTGGCCAACCTTATCGTCTTCCGGAATCGAAGCTTGCAGCGATTTCTTCAACTCCTTGACGAGGTTTGCGCTTTCCGCCTTCGGATGTTTTTCAGTATCCAGACGATCACTCAAATCGGCGCCCACGCGCTTTTTCAGATCGTCAAAGTAAGCCTGGTCAAATTCCGGCGGGGTGACTTTTCGCTTCGGTTTGCCAGCCTTCGCACGCAGATCGTTAATGGCGGCGCAAATCTTCTTAATCTCGGTGTGGGCAAATTCGATTGCGTCCACAACCGTTTCTTCTTTCACTTCTTTCGCACCGGACTCGATCATCACGATGCCTTCGGCGGTGCCGACGACCATGATGTTGAGCAGACTCTCACGCATTTCCGGATAAGTCGGGTTGATGACGAACGCGCCATTGACCAATCCCACGCGTACTGCACCGATGGGACCGAGGAACGGAATGTCAGAAATGGTCAGAGCGGCGGAAGCGCCGTTAATGCCAAGCACGTCAGGATCGTTTTCGTTGTCTGCGGAGAGCACGAAGGCGATGACCTGGGTTTCGCACTTGAATCCATCTTCGAAGAGCGGCCGGACGGGGCGGTCAATCTGGCGACTGGTCAGAATTTCGCGTTCACTGGGACGGCCCTCGCGCTTGATGAAGCCGCCGGGGATGCGTCCACCCGCGTAGGTGTATTCGCGGTAGTCGACCGTGAGGGGGAAGAAATCGATGCCTTCGCGGGGATCGGGGTTGGCGGTTGCGGTGGCTAAAACCGTGTTATCGCCGCTACGTACTACGACCGAGCCATGGGCCTGTTTGGCCAGTTTTCCAGTTTCAAAAGAGATGTGTTTACCGCCGGTGAGTTCAACTGATACTTCTTGTTTCATGAGTTTTCCTTGTGTCCAGGAGGGCAGGTTTGTGCGGAATGGGATGATGCGAAACTGATCATAAGCAAATGATCAATAGCCGCCAGTAGCGATATTGCGGGTGGCCGGGAACGCACGTTTGCCGGTTGCCTCATTGGGAATCTGCGGTCCGGGGACGGCAGAATGATTCCGCGTGAAACCAGATCGTCCGCAAACTACTTGCGGAGACCGAGTTTCGTGACCACACCTTTGTAGCGATCGGAATCGTACATCTTGAGGTAGTCGAGCAAGCGACGCCGCTTGCTGACCAGCATGAGTAGACCGCGGCGTGAACCATGGTCTTTCTGGTGCGTCTTGAAGTGCTCCGTCAAGTGACCAATACGCTCGCTCAACAGAGCGATTTGAACTTCAGGGCTGCCGGTATCGGTAGCATGCGTACCGTACTGGTCGATGAGGGATTTTTTTTGCTCTCTGGCTAGCACTTACCTGATGCACTCCTGTTTAGATTTTCGATTTTCGTTTGTAACGTTAATGAGGTTAACACGTTGGTCAGCAAGGTGTAAAGCCGACGCGGTGACTGAGTATTACCAACGCCAATCGCAAATCAGCCATCAAAATGAGTATAGTTTATGGTGAATTCCATGTCCGTCCGCTGCCCTCAATGCTTTTACGAGAATGAAGAGCGATACCGCTTCTGCGGCATGTGCGGCGTCGCTTTGCCACGGATTGGCGAGTGCATCCGGTGAACGCGACGCAAATCTGCACCGAGCAGCCGCACCTGTGGTCAACTCTAACCCCGAACCCGTGAAAGAACGGCCGCCAGCTCCAGCCAGTGTCCCGTCTTTTCTGGGTTTGTCGCAGGAGCAGAATCCCTATCCTGATCGCAGCCTTGACTACCTACTTGAGGACGAACCGGAACCGAGTCGTACCCGCATGTACCTGGCAATCGTCTTGCTCGTGGCAGCGGTCGCGATGCTAGGCTGGCGTTGGCGTCACAGCGGATTTTTTTCGCAAACGCACCCTGCGGTCGTGACCACTCCTGGCAACCCGACGCCGAATTCACCCGACGCCTCCGCCCCGGAGACTTCCGCAACCCCCGCTGGGAGCGCTCCCGCAACTTCATCGAATCCAGAGACTGCGACCTCAAATCCGCCGGTGCCAGCCAAACATGGTTCCCCGCGGGAATCCGATTTACCGGCGAACGGCGCACCCACTGATGAAGCTTCCAAGTCAGTCCAGCCTGAACAACCCAGTGGAACTGGCCCGGAGGATTCCAGCAATGCCGCTGCGAAACCGGACACGGCATCTACAACTACAACGGCAAACCCCGTTCCAGCTGAGAAACCTGCGGCAATTCCCCCGCCCGTAGCCAAAGTCACGCCGAGAGCGCCACGAGCTGCTCCGGCACAAGTTGTACCTACCGCGTCGTTGCAAGATCCGTCAGAAACCGAGGGCGAGAAATATCTCTATGGCCATGGCGTTCCGCAAAATTGCGCCCGGGCAGAAAAGAGTTTGCTCTCCGCTGCGCAGCACGCAAACCCCAAAGCCCAAAGCGTTCTCGGAACCATGTATGCCACCGGACATTGTGTAGGCCGCGACTTGCCAACCGCCTACCGCTGGTTTGCCAAAGCTTCGCACCAGGATCCCAATAACGACCGCATTACACGCGATCTGGAAGTTCTCTGGAAGCAGATGACACCAGGAGAGCGCCAATTGGCTGTCAACAACCGGGAATAACTTTATCTTTCATACCCAAGTCATCCCGAAGATCCGGCGTTTTTCAGCCGGTCGAGGGATCTCGCGTGAAGTGACACAATCACCAGTCAGTTTCGTGATGCTCCGCGCCGGATCCCTCGCCCCGCTGAAATGCGCGGGGACTTCGGGATGACGCTTTGATTGCCAATAATTGGCCCTTGTCGAATCTGTAAAAAAACTGCTATTGTTTCGCCGACACCGCTCCGGATTTGTAGCAATCAAGGCACGGGCTGAAACGATTGAAATCAAAGCGGTACTGCCCTTATGAGCAATCCGCTAGAGCGTCTTCAGCCGTAATTCATATAGGAAAGAGATCACCGTTTGTCGAGTGAGTCACAAGGGGTTTCGCCCGACGTCAAGTTAGTGACGGCGATACGCTCCGGCGATGAGAGCGCGATGGCGGTGCTGTATGACCGCTATTCCTCCCTCGTATATTCCGTGGCTCTGCGCGTGCTCGGCGATACTGGCACGGCGGAAGACGTGCTTCAGGAAGTGTTCATGCAGTTATGGCGAAATCCCGGTCTGTTCGATGCGAGCCGCGGAAATCTCGCCCCGTGGCTGGCCGTGATCACCCGGAATCGTTCGATCGATTCGCTGCGCAAACGGCGTCCGGAAACTGATATCGAGGATGTGATTGTTTCCGTGGAACCCGATATGGCGGGCGACGCCGAACGCGGCCGGGCCATGGAAAAAGTTCGCGGCGCGCTGGGGACCATGCCTCTCCCTCAACGAAACGCGCTGGAGATGGCCTACTTTGAAGGATTGACGCACACGGAAATTGCGGCCAAAACAGGAGAGCCGCTGGGCACTATCAAGACCAGGATTCGCGCTGGATTGCTGGCGCTGCGTAAGGCTGTAGTCGCATGAGCGGACACGAACAATTCGCGGAAGATCTCGCTCTGCACGCGCTAGGCTCGTTGCAGGGGAATGAGTTGGTTGCGCTCGAAGCCCATCTACAGAGCTGCGCCGACTGCCGTCGCGAGTTGGGACTTCTGCGTGGAGACATGGCGCTGCTGGCGATGTCCACCGCTGGCTCGGCTCCGCCACGCCACGCCCGTCAACGGTTTCTGGATGCTGTCGCCCGCGAGCCACGGCATATTCCAGCGTCCGTCCCTGCACGTCGAGGATTCTGGACTCTCGTCCCGTGGTTTGCCACTGCGGCGGCAGCAGTGATGATCGTGCTGCTGCTACGGCAGAACAGTGAACTACGTGCCAGCGTTGGCGCTCTACAGTCTTTGTTTGCCGACCAGCAGTCACAGCTCGATCAGACGAAAGCCGTTGTGGATACTTTCACCGCCGCGGAATCGCAACAGATCACCTTGGTGGCAGCAAAGACCCCGCCGCAACCTCAGGGCAAGACTTTCTATTTGCGCAATAAGGGAAGTCTGATTTTCCTGGCCAACAATATGCCGAATCTTCCGTTGCAGAAAGTTTATGAGCTGTGGTTGATTCCCGCGAGTGGCGCGCCCATTCCGGCGGGAGTTTTCAAACCCAATGCTCATGGCAGCGCAACGGTCGTGAATCCCCCGCTTCCGGCTGGAGTTGAGGCGAAAGCGTTTGCGATCACCATTGAACCGGAAGCAGGGTCAACGACTCCAACGATGCCAATCGTGATGCTGGGCAGCGGCGAGTAAATCAACGCTAACTCACGCGTGAGTCGACAATCAGCGAGTCAAGCTCGCGGTTGACCAGACCCAACCGATACTGGCTAGGGCGATCAGGTTCCATCCCAATAGGAATGCGCGCATTTGCATGGTGGAATAAAGGCGATTTTTCCAAAGGACGGTTGCATCCAGCAGGAACCAAAGCGCGCCGAAGGCCAGGAAACCCGCCATCCATATATCTTTAAAGCACGTATAGATCAGGGCGCTTTCCGCTGTGAGAAAAACCATGATCACAAATTTTGCCGGGACTGCTCCGATGATCGTCGCGGTGGTCGGCCGCCCGCTCAGACGATCGGGCTCAATGTCCATAATCTCTCCGAAAACATGCGAGTGCATGGCGAACATTGCGCCAAAGAGCATGGCGGCCCAACGCAGTTGCGGAGCATGATTCAACCAGCTGCTCAACACAAAAACCAGCAGGAATCCCGCCTGGTTCAAGACTTCCAGCGGTGGCCGGCTTTTTAATCCATAACGCGGCCAGTTGTAAAGTGCAGTGAAAGCAATTAGGCCGGCGAACCATAACACCATTCTCGCGCCGTCCAAATACCAGAATGCGGCAAGAAAGAGCGCTTGTAGTAGCGCGATTCGAACTGGCATGGACGCCAGCTGTTCGCGAGTGCCACGAGCGCCAAACAGGAAAGTTCCCTTCCGCGGATTCAGACGATCAGTCTCTTCATCTACCACATCGTTCCATCCGTAGATGATGAATCCCAATGGGAGAGTAACGTAAAGCAATCCGAGCCAGAAACCTGCGGAATGAAAGACGTGCTTGCGGCCGAGCGGTAGCATGTAAAACCATGCAGAAGTGGCCCACAGGCCAGGGCGGGAAACTTTGACGAGAAATCCGAGAGTGGAATGTTTGTTCGGGATGGTCATGGTTCGCAGGGCATTGCCTTCTGGCTGACCAACATCCCATAACTACCGACTGTTGTGACGCTATAGGGGTCCTTCGACTGCGCCATTCAATCGCGTTGCGAAGGGATGGCTTCGCTCAAGATGACAATGGGAACTTAGGACTCTTCGCTTTCCTGCAATTTGGCAATCACATTGAAATCTTCGAGCGTAGTAGTGTCGCCCTTTACCTGACCGTTGGTCGCAAGTTCACGCAGCAAGCGCCGCATGATTTTTCCACTGCGAGTTTTCGGAAGCGAGTCAGTGAAGCGAATGTCGTCAGGTTTCGCCATGGCGCCGATTTCTTTCGCGACCCATTTTCTTAGCTCGTCTTTTAATTCCGGTGTGGGCTTGTGACCATGATCGAGCGAAACAAAGGCCGAGATGGCCTGACCCTTAAGTTCGTCCGGACGCCCCACCACAGCCGCTTCAGCGACGGCGGGATGCGCCACCAGCGCCGATTCCACTTCCATGGTGCTTAGACGATGTCCCGAAACGTTGATGACATCGTCCACCCGTCCCATCACCCAGTAATAACCGTCTTTATCTCTGCGCGCACCATCACCGGTGAAATAGTACGGAGGAATTTGCGACCAGTAATTCTGCACGTAGCGATCAGGATCGCCATAAAGTGTGCGAAACATGCCTGGCCACGGCTGCTTGAGGACCAGAAATCCACCGGAACCTTCGGGCACAGGATTCCCTTTCATATCGACAATCTCCGCAACAACTCCTGGCATCGGTAGCGTTGCCGAGCCCGGCTTGGTTGCGACTGCTCCCGGCATAGGCGCGATCATGATGTGTCCGGTCTCAGTCTGCCACCAGGTATCGACGATGGGGCAATTGTTGTGCCCAATGACTTCGCGATACCACATCCATGCTTCGGGATTGATTGGCTCGCCCACGCTTCCCAGCAGACGCAGGCTGTCGAGTTTATGCTTCTTTGGCCATTCATCGCCCCACTTCACGAACGTACGAATCGCGGTCGGCGCCGTATAAAACACGCTCACTTTGTGGCGATCGATGATGCTCCAAAAACGATCCTGCTCCGGACAATTCGGCGCGCCTTCATACATCAGGCTGGTCGCTCCATTTTGCAGGGGTCCATAAACGATGTAGCTATGCCCGGTCACCCAGCCAATATCGGCTGTACACCAGTAGGTGTCTTCTTCCTTGAGATCGAACACCCACTTGGTGGTGAGATACGTGCCGACGGAATAGCCACCGGTGGTATGCACTACACCCTTGGGCTTGCCCGTCGTTCCAGACGTATACAGGATGTAGAGGGGATGTTCGGAGTCGAGCGGCTCGGCGGGACATTCGTCCGAGGCCTGAGCCATCAGCTCGTGCCACCAGTGATCGCGTCCGGATTGCATGTTGATGGGCGTTCCGGTGCGCTTATAAACCACAACCTGCTTCACCGTCGGGCAGGACTTCAACGCCTCTTCGACGGCGGGAAATAATTTGACCTCAGTTCCCCGCCGATAAGAACCGTCCTGTGTGATGACAGCCACGGCCTGCGAATCGTGGATACGATCGATAAGAGCGTTGGAAGAAAATCCACCGAAGACCACGGTGTGCGGAGCGCCTATACGCGCGCAAGCCAGCATGGCGACGGGAAGCTCCGGCGTCATCCCCATGTAAATGGCAACCCGGTCACCCTTCTTTACGCCCAGCGACTTAAGCACATTGGCGAACTTCTGTACTTCCCGGTGCAATTGCTGATAGGTAAGCGTACGAACTTCACCGGGTTCACTCTCCCAGATCAATGCAGCTTTGTTCTTGCGCCAAGTCTGTACGTGCCGGTCGAGACAGTTGTAGGAAAGATTGATCTGGCCACCGACAAACCATTTTGCCCAGGGATGGTTCCACTCCAAAACCTTGTTCCACTTCTTGAACCAATGCAGCTCGTCGGCAATACGTGCCCAGAACTTCTCCGGATGCTCGACCGATTCGCGATAGATGCTCTCGTACTCCTGCAAGCTTTTAATGTGGGCCCGCTGGCTGAAGTGCGCGGGAGGCTCAAATCTCCGCTGCTCTTGCAGGGTGGAATCAATATTAGTGGAAGGGGTGTCTGCCATTCATTTCCTCACGGTGTTTTTTGCCATGCAGATTCTATCGTGAAGTAAAGGGGATGTCTGCATCCCGGCGGTGAACAAAAGTATTCCGGCTGAGATTGCAGAAGAAATGCAAAACGCAGAAAAACAAGATTTATTTCAATTCCGCCGTGGGTTTCTGGCCTGTAATCTCGTCCCATATGCGATGGCCATGAGTTTCACGCAACAGCAAGCTTCCTACAATGAAAGTCATGCCCGCCACGATCATTGGATAGTAAAGTCCGGCATAGATATTGCCGGTACCGGCACACAAGCTTAATCCAATTAAAGGCAGCATCCCTCCAAAAACGCCGTTGCCGATGTGGTAAGGCAAGGAAAGTGACGTATAACGAATTTTCGCTGGGAAAGCCTCGATAAGATAAGCGGCGATGGGGCCATAGACGAGGCATACATAAATCACTTGGATGAACACGAGAAACACCAGCAGGGGAAGGTTGGGGCTGGGAGCTTCTTTCGCGGGAACCAGAGCGCCGGTGGCGTCCGTGGTAAGTGGAGTCAGGCTGATGGCGCCAGTCACTTTATTGCGCGTGGACTTTAACGTAACTACATTGTTTCCCGCGGCATGCTGCATGGCTTTGTAAATGGGGATGTAGGTGACCACGGCAATCAGACATCCAGCCATCATCAGTTTTTTACGGCCGATGCGGTCGGACAACGCCCCAACAACGGTAAAGAAGGGCATACCAAGCAGCAACGCAATGGCAATGACAATGTTGGCGCTGCGTGGGTTCACTTTCAAAATGGTCTGCATATAAAACAAGGCATAAAACTGTCCGGTATACCAGATCACTCCTTGCCCGGCGGTCGCTCCAAACAGAGAGATCAGCACCTGCTTCAGATTTGGCCATTTGGTGAAGGCGTCCTTCAACGGCTGGGTGGAGGTCATGCCGGCGCTTTTCATCTGCGAAAAAATTGGCGATTCTTTCATCTTGACGCGCACGTAGAGAGAAATTGCCACGAGAATGATCGAGATGAGAAATGGAATCCGCCAGCCATAGGCCTGGAATTGCTGGGTGGTCATGGAGGATTGAGTAATGAGGATCACGATCAGGGAGACGAAAAGACCAAGCGTGGCGGTAATCTGGATGAAGCTGGTGTAGAAACCGCGTTTGTTGTCGGGAACATGCTCGCCAACGTAAACCGCTGCGCCGCCATATTCGCCGCCGAGAGCCAGGCCCTGAAATACGCGGATGGCAATCAGCGCAATCGGCGAGAACCAGCCAGCGGTCGCATACGAGGGCATAAGGCCGATGGCGAAAGTAGAAAAACCCATAATAGAAAGAGTGATCAGAAAAGCGTACTTGCGACCGACAAGATCGCCGATGCGGCCAAAAAAGAGCGCCCCAAACGGACGAACCAGAAAGCCTACGGCAAAAGTTGCAAGATAGGCGATGTAAGCAAACGTGTCATTGCCGGGCGGATAGAACTTCAGCGAGAGAACCGCCGCGAGGCTGCCAAAAATATAAAAGTCATACCACTCGATCATGGTGCCGACGGAAGAGGCTGAGATCACTTTCCAGATGCTGTATTCAGCATTTCCACTGTTTGCCAATGCATTTGCCTGACCGGACATGAGTCTCCCCCAAGGTTGCGCTCGCTAGACCTCTACGACAAAAACTTGCTTCTGTGTCACACCACGATTTTGTATGAAACTGTTCCGACAGCTTTCTCTGCAGGGAGCGGCGGCGGGGGCTCGCAACCGTCCCAGAGGGACGGGAATATTTATCACAGGCCTGTCTTATCAGCAAGCGGCAAATAACCCGGCGGTCGGGATGGTAAATACCAACTACTGGTCCAGAAATTTGACCCGGTCTTTCGGGTCGGGGAGAGGACATGAATCGTATTTGCCGAAGATGCGGTAACGATTATGGGCTACCAGGCGGTAGAAACAATCACGAACGAATCTTGGCAGCACTCGCACAAACATTGCAAAGAAACGCCCAATACCGCCGAGTTCGCGCAAGATAGTAATGGCGGCATCCGAGCGTGCGCAAAGCTGCTCATCCGGTAATTCGTAATTTAAGACAACCCAGATGGTATCCAGAGCACTGGAATTTGCGCGGTGTTTTTCCAGAATTCCCGCCGCAAAGCGACTTTGCAGGGATGCAAAACGGAAACGGTCCTGAAGATCACGTTTCAACAAAAACCGCACGAAGCCATTACACAATCCGCAGACGCCGTCATACAGGACAATCGGATGCGCGGAAGAAACCGGCATCACCAGTAGCCCGCGCCTGGTTCGCTGCTCATTGTCCTCTGCTCAATTCGGGCACGTATTCTTCCAGCGTTCCTTTTTCCAGTAGATATGCGCCTGGCCCCTGTTGTCCGCGGATCGTCCGGCAGAACTCGGCCACGAAGAATCCGGCCTTCAGAGCTTCGGTGAAGGCCCAACGAGTCGCCTGCCGCCATACATGAGCCTGCTTCGGGTCTTTTTTTTCAATCGACCCAATATCACTCGGGATTTCAATGACGGTTCGTTGCCGGGATAAAGCCGCAGACAGGTCCGTGCGTTTCGGGTTGCCATCCCCATTGAATTGCACCAGGGGCAGTACGGTAGCCAGCGCGTCCAATATTTCGGCCCGGTTGCTCTTTCCTTGTAGCCGCGTCTGCACCCGCCGGCTAGCCATCGGCCACTTCACCCATAAACGATCAGTTCCGTTGCGATGCAGAGTGCTCGAAGTCTCCGGGCCGTAAAAATCAATTTTGTAGCTATCCGAAACTACCCCGAGTTTGTTGAAATTGAGATGGGCGTTCCGGCTCTGCAGAGGATCGAACGTCCAGGTCATCTGCTGGACCCGCATCGCCTGAGCCCGCTCGCGCTGGGCGAGTTTCAGTTTGTAACCCAAATCGGAATCGCGATAGTCCGCGCGCAGCCCCAGTACATGGGAATGAACAATAAGCTCGCCATGCTCCATGCCGAGGAAACCGAAGGCAAACCCGACCAGCTTCACGCCATCAAAGGCACCTAGCCAGATGCTGCCTGCTTCCCGGACGGCAATGGCCAGGGTCATGGGCGTGACATCAAGGTCGGAGAGTTCCCAAATCTCTTTCTCCAATAACTGGGCCTGCCTCAGATCTTCAAAACTTGCGAGATCGCGAATGGTGATGGCCGATTTGGGTCCCGATTTGGGCATTTGATAGGCGGCTGGTAAAGGCGAACAATATAACCGACAAACCGGGGCCGCGCCAGCTAGTCAAGAAAAGTAAAAGTTTGTAAAGAAGAGTTGAAGTACTCCAACAACCACGGTTCGAGGCAAAATTCATCGTAAGATAAATGCTGTGTATATGTTAACCAACGCCTCTGGTTGCCGTCTCAAGCTAGGCGCAATGAGAATTTCTAGAATTTTGAACGAGGTCTGCGAATGATAAATGCTTGCTGTGTGCAGGCGAACGAACCAGCCGCCACACCGGTTCCCCAACGCACCGCAATTTTTCCCAAGTTTATTGGGCTGGCAATAATTTTAGTCCTAAGCACGTTCTGGTTGGGCTGCAGCAGTTCCGGCCCCAAGCCTACGAACGGCCGCGGGAACACCGGCCAACCGATGCCGGTTACCGTCGCCACTGCAGAAAGCCGCGATATGCCCTATTACCTGACTGGCTTGGGGTCGGTTACTGCCTACTACACAGTGAGTGTCAAAAGCCGCGTGGATGGGCAACTCATCGATGTGAAATTTAAAGAAGGGCAGGCCGTGAAACAGGGCGAACTCCTGGCCGTGATTGATCCTCGGCCCTACCAGGTGGCTCTGGAGCAGGCCCAAGCCACATTGTTCAAGGACCAGGCTTCGCTGCGCGATGCCCAGTTGAACTACACCCGCTATCAAGGTCTTTTGCAGGATTCGGGCGCCATGTCGCAACAACAAGTCGATACGCAAAGGGCCACAGCCGACACACTGGAGGGCGCGGTTCGCAATGATCAGGCGGCGATTGACAATGCCAAGTTGAATCTCGTTTATTGCCACATCACCGCCCCAGTGAGTGGGCGAATCGGTTTGCGGCAGGTCGATCCTGGCAACATCGTCCATGCGGCGGATGCGAACCCCATGTTCATCATCACGCAACTGCAACCCATCGCCGTGTTGTTCACGCTGCCGGAAGATAATTTGCCTGCCGTCTCGCAACACATGGCCAAAGCGCCGCTGACGGTGGATGCTTACAGCCGCGACGATCAAACTAAAATTGCCAGTGGGAAACTGTTGACCATCGACAATGAGATCGATCAGACCACAGGTACCGGCAAATTAAAGGCCGTCTTCGATAACAAAGATAATGCTTTGTGGCCGAACCAGTTTGTGAACATCCGTCTGCTCCTGGATACCCAAAAGAACGCAACGGTGATTCCTGCGGCCGCCATTCAACGCGGTCCCCAGGGAACCTACGTCTTTGTGGCTAAGGCCGACAATACGGCGGAAGTGCGTTCGGTCACCATTGCTTTCACACAAGACAATCAGTCGGTAATCTCCAACGGTCTTGCCCCGAATGAGGTCGTGGTAACCGATGGGCAGGATAAATTGCAAGCTAATAGCCCCATCAAACCGCGAAATCAAAATGCTTCGGGAAGTGGAGGCCAGCCACAACAACCGGCGCCGGCAAACTCAGGACAGCAGAAACCTCATGGAACTAAGGGTTCCGGTGGCAAGTCTTCAGGAACAGCAGCGCAATGAATCCGTCACGTCTGTTCATTCTCCGGCCCGTCGCCACAGCTTTGCTGATGGTGGCCATTATGCTCGTGGGCATCGTGGCCTATCGCGAGTTGCCGGTATCCGCTTTGCCGGAAGTGGACTACCCGACTATTCAGGTCGCGACTTTTTACCCCGGCGCCGATCCAGTTGTCATGGCATCTTCGGTGACTTCACCGTTGGAACGCCAGTTTGGCCAGGTCCCCGGCCTGAGCCAGATGACCTCCACCAGTTCGCTGGGTAGTTCCGTCATCACTTTGCAATTCAACCTGGACCAGAACATTGATATTGCGGAGCAGGAAGTCCAAGCCGCCATTAACGCGGCGACCACCTATCTGCCTTCTGACCTTCCCAATCCTCCCATTTACAGTAAGGTAAACCCGGCAGACACGCCGATTCTTACGCTGGCTCTCACTTCCGATACGCTGCCACTCTCCCAAATTGAAGATCTTGCCGACACCGGACTGGCACAAAAAATCTCCCAGGTCACGGGGGTTGGCCTGGTTTCCATCAGCGGTGGACAGAAGCCGGCAGTGCGTATTCAGGCAAACCCCACAGCACTCGCTTCCTATGGACTGAGTCTTGAGGACGTGCGCACGGCACTGGCCGCAGCCAATGTGGATCAAGCCAAGGGGACGATCAACGGGCCGCGCCAATCTTTCACCATTGGCGCCAATGACCAACTCACGGCCGCAGCCCAATACGGCCCCATTGTGATCGCCTACCGGAACGGCTCGCCGGTGCGCTTGACCGACGTCGCCACGATTACCGATGGCATAGAGAACGTCATGCAATCCGCCTGGATGAATCTAACTCCAGCCGTTATTGTGAATATCCAGAGGCAGCCGGGCGCGAACATTATTGGCGTGGTCGATCGTATTAAGAAGCTGCTGCCGCAACTACAAGCTTCCCTGCCGGCGGCCATCCACGTTTCCGTTCTCACCGACCGTACGGAAACCATTCGCGCTTCGGTCAAGGACGTGGAATTCGAACTCATGCTCACCATTGGCCTGGTGGTCATGGTGATCTTTCTGTTTCTCCGCAATCTGGCCGCAACCATCATTCCCAGCGTCGCTGTGCCGCTCTCCATCGTGGGCACATTCGCGGTGATGTATGTGCTGGGTTATAGCCTCAATAACCTGACTCTCATGGCTCTCACCATCTCCACCGGGTTTGTGGTGGACGATGCCATCGTCATGATCGAGAACATCGATCGTTATTTAGAGATGGGCGAGTCACCGCTCGAAGCGGCGTTAAAAGGAGCAGGCCAGATCGGTTTCACCATTATTTCGTTGACCGTGTCCCTGATCGCCGTGCTCATTCCGTTGTTGTTCATGGGTGACATTGTCGGTCGCCTGTTCCGCGAATTTGCCGTGACCCTAGCAGTGACCATTTTGGTGTCGGCCGCAGTTTCTCTGAGCTTGACGCCCATGATGAGCGCGAAACTGCTGCGGCACCGGGATCCTGCAAAACGCGGCCGCTTTTATCAGGCTTCGGAAAGGTTCTACGAACGGGTGGTTGCTTCCTACGGGCGGACTCTGAAATTCGTCCTCCAGCATCAGCCGATCACACTGCTGATCACTCTGGGAACACTCGTACTTACGCTGTTTCTGTATGTGATCGTTCCCAAGGGATTTTTTCCGGTCCAGGATACGGGACTTATTCTGGGTATTTCCGACGCCCCACAGAGCACATCTTTCCCCGCCATGGCAGAGATGCAGCAAGCGTTGGCGCGTGTGATCCTGAAGGACAAAGATGTGGAGAGCTTGTCCTCCTTCATCGGCATTGACGGCACTAACCTGACACCCAATAGCGGACGCATTCAGATCAATCTGAAACCGCGCGAGGACCGCAGCGACAGCGCTACCGATGTGATTCGCAGATTGCAACCTCAACTCGCACAGCAGGTGGAAGGCATTACGCTCTACATGCAGCCGGTCCAAGACTTGAGCGTGGAAGATCGCGTCAGCCGCACTGAGTTTCAATATTCGATGGAAGACACCGATGCGGCGGAGTTAGCCAACTACACCGCGCAACTGGTCGCCAAGTTGAATACGCTGCCCGAGCTCAGGGATGTGGCTACTGACCAGCAGAACGGCGGCCTCCAGGCAAACCTGGTGATCGACCGCGATACCGCTTCGCGACTGGGAATTCTGCCCCAGGCGATTGATAACACTCTCTATGACGCTTACGGACAACGCCAAGTCTCCACGATTTTCACGCAGTTGAATCAGTATCATGTAGTCCTTGAAGTTGATCCACAATTTCAGAAGAACCCCGGCTCGCTCAAAGACCTGTACGTAAAATCAGGGACTGGGACGCAAGTGCCGCTATCGGCATTTACCCACACCCAAACGTCAAACACGACGCTGGCGGTAAATCACCAGGGACAATTCCCGGTGGTCACTTTGTCTTTTAACCTGGCGCCCGGAAAATCGTTGGGAGATGCTACCAAGGCCATCGCGGCAGCAGAAAAAGAGATCAATCTGCCTGCCAGCATACATACCAGCTTCCAGGGCACGGCGGCCGCATTTCAGAATTCGCTTTCCTCCGAACCCTGGTTGATTGTGGCAGCCATCGTGACGGTTTATATCGTGCTGGGAGTTCTGTATGAGAGCTACATCCATCCCATCACCATCCTGTCGACTCTTCCCTCAGCTGGTGTAGGAGCCATTCTTGCGCTGCTCATCACCGGCAACGACTTGGGTGTCGTCAGTCTGATCGGAATCATTCTGCTGATAGGCATTGTGAAGAAGAACGCCATCATGATGATCGACTTCGCTCTCGAAGCCGAGCGAGGCGAGCACAAGCCGCCGGAAGAAGCGATTTTTCAGGCCTGCCTGCTGCGTTTCCGTCCCATCATGATGACCACTATGGCAGCACTGCTTGGCGGCTTGCCGCTGGCCCTCGGTCGAGGCACGGGATCAGAGTTGCGCCATCCCCTGGGAATCACCATTGTGGGGGGGCTCCTGGTAAGCCAACTGCTTACCTTGTACACCACGCCGGTCGTGTATCTGTGGTTTGACCGGCTAGCCAAGCGATTTGAACGTTTCAGTCCGATCAGTCAAGTAGAGGAACCAGCGATCGGGGACTAGTTTATGAGCATTTCCGCTCCTTTCATAAAACGGCCCATTGGAACGTCACTGCTGACGTTGGCGCTGTTCTTGTCGGGAGTCATTGCCTTCAATTTTCTTCCAGTAGCCCCGCTTCCCCAGGTTGAGTTCCCAGTTATCTCGGTGGGCGCAAGCCTTCCCGGCGCCAGTCCGGAGACCATGGCATCGGCGGTAGCCACTCCGCTGGAACGCCAGTTCGGACGAATTGCCGGCGTCAACCAGATGACCTCCACCAGCCAGCTAGGTTCGACCAGCATCGTTTTACAGTTTGACCTCAACCGCAATATTGATGCAGCCGGAAGAGATGTGCAGGCGGCAATCAATGCGGCCCGCAGTCAGTTGCCTTCGTATTTGCCGGGCAATCCAACCTATCGAAAAGCAAACCCGGCGGATGCACCCGTTCTGATTTTGGCGCTGACCTCAGACCTCATTCCCCGGCCCACCATGTATGACCAGGCAAATTCCATTCTTTCCCAAAAGCTGGCACAGGTGAGTGGAGTGGGTCAGGTATTTGTAGGCGGAGGCGCGAATCCTGCAGTTCGCGCCGAAGTCAATCCTATGCAGCTAAATAATCTGGGCGTGGGCCTGGATACTGTCCGCACTGCATTGGGCGCGGCCAATTCCAACCAAGCCAAAGGCGAGCTTTCCAATCCTGAGAATCAATGGACGATCACTGACAACGATCAGATCAGTGAGGCAGATCAATATCGCAGCTTGATTGTCGCCTACAACAAAACCAATGGCGCTGCCGTGCGATTGGGTGATGTTGCCGACGTACAAGACTCAGTCGAAGATGTTCATACTGCCGGGTTGGCAGCGGGTGCTGACGTTAGTGGTACACCCCAAGGCGGCTCTCCGAAGGCACAGCCTGCCGTGTTGATCATTATTTTCCGTCAGCCAGGCGCCAACATCATCGACGTTGTGGACAACGTTTACGGGCTCCTTCCCCAACTTCAGGCTTCGATATCTCCCTCCATTCATATCTCGGTGGTCATGGATCGCACCACGACCATCCGCGCCTCGGTCCATGACATTGAAATTACTCTGCTCATTTCGATCGTCCTGGTGATTCTGGTGGTGTTTGCTTTTCTACGCACCGTCCGTGCCACCATCATCCCCAGTATCGCCGTGCCGCTCTCGCTGATCGGCACTTTCGCCGTGATGTATCTGCTGAACTATAGTCTCGACAATCTTTCCTTGATGGCTCTGGCGATTTCCACTGGGTTCGTGGTGGACGACGCCATCGTGGTGCTGGAGAACATCACTCGCTATCTGGAGCAAGGCATGCAGCCCATAGAGGCGGCGTTCCGTGGCGCCCGTGAGATTGGTTTCACTGTCCTCTCCATGAGCACCTCGCTCATCGCTGTGTTCATTCCGATTCTATTGATGGGCGGCATTGTCGGTCGTATCTTCCGCGAATTCGCGGTCACATTGAGCATCGCGATCGCCGTGTCATTGCTGGTTTCACTCAGCACCACCCCCGCCATGTGCGCGCAGTTGCTTAAGCCGGTGCATGAGGAAAAACATAATCGAATCTACAAATTCAGCGAGAAGATTTTCGAGTGGATCCTGAACATCTACAAAGTCGCGCTGGGATGGGTACTGCGTCATCAACCTGTGATGTTAGTGGTAACAATCGCTACGGCTTGCCTGACGGTTGTTCTCTACATCATGGTTCCCAAAGGATTTTTCCCGCAGCAGGATACCGGCCGCATTTCGGGGGCGGTGCAGGCTGCGCAGGATATCTCTTTTCCTGCCATGAACACCAAGATGAACCAGTTCGTCAACATTGTAATTAAAAACCCAGACGTGCTGACGATCGTCGGTTTCGCCGGGGGCAATACCGCTCTCAACCAGGGACGAATGTTTATTACCTTAAAACCCCTGGGCCAGAGAAAGAAGACTGCCGACCAGGTGATTGGCGATTTGCGAAAGAGCCTCTCCGTGGTTCCTGGGGCCACTTTGTTTATGCAGTCGGCGCAGGACCTCACCATCGGCGGACGGCAGAGTCAGGCGCAATATCAATTCACCTTGCAAGGCGAGGACCTCACGGAATTGAATACCTGGGCTCCGCAACTCTTCCAGAAGTTGCGCACGCTCCCACAACTGCGCGACGTGAACACCGACCAGCAGGATAAAGCCCTGCAGTCCAGCGTGACCATCGACCGCGATACCGCTTCCCGGCTTGGCATCGCTCCCGCGGACATCGACAATGCGCTTTATGACACCTTTGGCCAGCGGCAGGTATCCACCATCTACCGGCCATTGAACCAGTACCACGTAGTGATGGAAGTCGCCCCTCAATATCAGCAGAGTGCGGACGCCCTGCAAAGTGTTTATGTCCACTCTTCTAACGGCTCGATGGTGCCGCTCTCAGCTTTCACCCACGTTGCGCCCTCGAACACATCGCTTGCCGTCAGCCATCAGGGAACGGCTCCTGCCGTGACTCTCTCTTTCAATCTTGCTCCAAAAGTCTCTTTAGGTGATGCAACGAAGGCAATCGAAAGCGCGGAAGCGGAGATCAAGTTTCCTGCAACCATCCACGGCAGCTTCCAGGGAACCGCCGCGGCGTTCCAGGACTCTCTCTCCACCGAGTGGATCCTCATCCTTGCCGCCGTGGGCACCGTCTACATTGTGCTGGGAATCCTTTATGAGAGTTACATTCATCCCATTACCATCCTCTCGACGATTCCGTCTGCCGGTGTAGGGGCAATCCTGGCGTTGCTGATTACGGGAAACGAATTGAATGTGATCGGGATGATCGGCATCATTCTGCTCATTGGACTGGTGAAGAAAAACGCAATTATGATGATCGACTTTGCCCTGGATGCCGAGCGCCGGGAAGGCAAGTCACCGATCGACGCCATCCACGAAGCCTGCATGATGCGCTTTCGTCCCATCATGATGACGACTATGGCGGCCTTGCTGGGCGGATTGCCTTTAGCACTGGGCACTGGAACTGGTTCCGAGCTGCACCGGCCCCTCGGCATTACGATTGTCGGAGGCCTGATCGTGAGCCAGGCGCTTACTTTGTTCACTACCCCCGTGGTTTACCTCTACATGGATCGTTTGCGGGCCGACTTAAAAAAACCTGCTCTTTCGAGACCGGTCATACCTGCAGTAACTCAGGCAGATTAGTCGCCGTTCCAGTAACTAGTCACACGTTACCAGCTCGACTTCGATTTATAAGATATCCAATCGTCCCGAAGTACCGGTGAATAACCCGGAAAACTCCGCACTAAGTCTCATTACCTCCGTAATGTGCACGCCTCAGGTTTCCAGATTACCCTTGTCCGGTAAGTAGCCCTATTCAGGAGAACCGTATTTCCACTACAGCCACAGTTAGAGCTGACCGGAGTGCATCGGCTCGGGCGTTCATTCACAGCCTGAATATTCTGGTGAAATACGTGCGTTTGTACGGCTTTGATCACAAGCGTACTACCGGACAATTCGAAATCGCCTGGAACGAACTCCAGCAGGGTTTACCCAAAGATCGCGATGGCGGGTTTCTTCTCGGGGTTTCCGGAAACACACTCTTACTCGACGGAATTGCCCTCGAGACTGGCCAAGCGGAGCGCAGCTTCGCACACCTTCTGAATACCGCCGGACTGGCCAGCATTCAGTTTACAAACACCGTCACGCTCGACGATTTTGGCCGCCTGGTAAAAGCTTTCGCTGTCGGTAGCTCCAAAGCTCAGGATGTCGTCAAGCAAATCAAGGAAATCTTTGGTGACAACAAACAAGCCACCATCAGAATTAACGAAGTCAAGTTTGTTGCTGCCGACCCGGCGACTGGCGATGTCTCCATTGCTGCTCAGATTGCCGCCCAGACCCTGGGGCCCGAGTTCAAGCAATGGTTGAATGATCCCCAGAAATTGCTTCAACTCATTGCCGCTGCAGAAGGCGCTCATCAAGGCGGATCCGGCGTTGTGGGTGGTGCGCCTGTTGGAAGTGTTCCCAACACACCTGGCGACGGCACGGTGGCCGTGGGCGGAACCGGAACTGGTGGAAACTGGACCGGCGGAACAGTTCCTCTACAGGAAGAAGAAGTCATTCAGGCAATTCGCTTGCTGACCAGGTTCGGCGAAGTCGGCGGCGATCCGAATGCCAAGACAGAATCGCTGCAGGCCGAACTCAACCAGACCGATCCCAATACCAAGCTCAACCTGCAGCAGTTACTGGAAGGCCTGGCGGCCACAGTTCCTGCGCAACAGAACGATACCCCCCTTCTGATGAAGGCGGCCGAACACATGGCCATTCGCTTTGCCCTGGAGCGTTTCCAGAAGGGTGAAGTGAAAGTTAACGCGGTGCACCAGATGCTTGAGCACATGAGCCGGCAGATGGACACGCTGCGCCAGATCTTGCGCATCCAGGAAGATAAGATGGGCAAGGCTGGCATCCTGGTGGAGTCGCACGCGGATATCCTTGACCGTATGTTCTGGGCCGAAGTGCCCGACGCCGGCAAGAAAAGTGTTCTTCTCTCCAATGAAGCTCCCTGCGTGCCGCCGCGAAACGTGCGCCAGTTTGTCGAGGTTCTCCTGGATCGAGGCGACAAGGATTCGGCCAATGCCGTCCTGCAAAACTATTGCAACTGTCTCGACGCGAAAGATACGGAACCACGCCGCAAAATCGCCACCGGCTTAAGCCAGCTCGCCGATTTATATGCTGCACTCGGAAATGATTTGATGGGCACGGCAGTAAAGAAGCTTGGCGAGACGCTCTGCAAAGAACCGGATCCAGAACTGCAGAGCATGATCAGCGCGGCTTTTGTGCGCATGAGTTCCGAGGCCAGCACGCGAAGACTATATGGCGCTTTGAACGATGTCTGCGAGGCCATCGACAATATTGCCAAACTGCGGCCTGTACTCGCAGGCGACTTGCGACCGCGCATCGGCGTGGAAAATCGCCTGCCGGAATTCATCGAAGAAGCTTTGCGCGAACCGAAGATTCCTGCCGATCTGCTTCTGGTCCTTCGCCGCACTTCGCAAGCCGGAGTCGAACACCTGGCGGACCGGTTCTTCCGTTGCATGCGTCGCGATGAATGCGACCGGATGGTGGAGCTGGTGAAAGAACTTGGCCCCGACGGCATTGGACAATTGCGGGAAATGCTGCGCACCGGTCAGGCCCGGACGGCGGCCTCTGTGATCGGCCTATTGAGCCGCTTGGATGTACCCTCATTATTGGAATTGCTGCCCACCCGGCTGCCGGAGTGGAACCGCTTCTATCACGACATTGTTGTACGCCAGATCGCTTATGGTGCTGCGCCAGATCGCGGCCGGTCTTTACTGGAGCTTTTGGAAGTCCTGGATCCACTGGTCCTGCCGCAGGCTCTCGATGAAATTGGTATGAGTGGTGACCGCACCGCCGTCCCGCCTCTGATTGTGATGGCGGAAGCGGGCGAGGCCAAGGAACGCTCTCCGCTGCTTCAAGCCAAAGCGGTGGAGTCATTGGGCCGGTTGCGTGAACCGGAATCGGTTCCCGTGCTGCGCAATCTTCTGGAAGCCAAAAAGATGTGGAAATATATTCACCCTCGTGAGCTGCGTATCGCAGCCGCACAGGCGTTGGCCAAGATTGATCCCC
Organism: Terriglobia bacterium; assembly: GCA_963723765.1. Taxonomy (GTDB): domain Bacteria; phylum Acidobacteriota; class Terriglobia; order Terriglobales; family Acidobacteriaceae; genus DATBAX01. Next base: position 951,758 of record CAVRSD010000003.1, read on the forward strand.
GTTACGGCAGCCAGGTGATGGCTGACAACGGTCTGGAGCCGGGAGAGCTGGCCATTGCGCCGTTAGACGCAGCTCCGGCCTGTCCCTGGGTGCGGCAGCGCCGCTATGAACGTATTGCCCTGCGCAAATCGATTTCGGCCACCATCAGCAGTTCCTGGGGGAAGTCCGGCATTTCGATTCGCGAACTTAGTCTGGGCGGCGGCATGGGCATCAAGGAAGACAATCTCCGCGTCGGGGCGGAAGCCAATCTTGATATGTCGGTGGGCATGAAGCATATCCGGGCGCAGGTTCTCTTGCGCCGGGCACGGGTCAATGAAGTTGGTTTTGAAATCGTGAATACGGACCTCGAAAGCCGCTATCGCCTGCGCCGCGTATTGATGGAAGCGGTCGAAAACGCGCCCGAGACAAGAGGCACCGACTGGAACGGCGCGCGCAAGATTTAAACCGAAAAATCCAGAGAGATTAGAAAATTAGAAAGCCTCTGCTTCACAGCAGAGGCTTTTGAATTTCGCGAAGTACATCGACCAACCGCTAGACCACCTTCACAAAGATAATCAAGAGCGTAAACAGCACCAGCGATTCGACGAACGCCAATCCAATCAGCAATGCTACTTGAATACTCGCGCGTGCCGCGGGATTGCGCGCCATGCCCTCGCAGGCCGCCGCTCCGATTTTCCCCTGACCCAACGCGGCCAGTCCGGCAGCGATCGCCATGCCAAATCCGGACGCAATCGCGACCCAGTTCACTCCCGTGTGCGCGGCAGCTTCCGAACCCTGCGCGAACGCCGGGACCGCCACCACCATACAAACCATAACAATACTCAAAACCAATACAAACTTACGCATAGTGCTCTCCTTAGGTGAATGAATTTGCCGCTAGTGGGTGGTTGACGTCACCGTGCAGACGCCCTCACGCTTGCAGCGTTTTTAATGAAGCCGAATAACTTTTAGTGTTCGTTCGCCGTCGCCTCCCCCAGATAAACCGCTGCCAGGAGAACGAAAATGTACGTCTGAATAGTCCCAAAGAAAACGTGCAACCCCATGAACAAAACCGGGAAAAAAATCGGAATCAGCGAGAAAAATACCAGCGTTACCATTTCGCCGGCAAATATATTCGCATACAAGCGAACGGTGAGCGACATCAGGCGCGCCAGATGACTGAAAACTTCAATGGGAAACATCAGAATCGCCAGCCACCACACCGGGCCCATAAAATGTTTGAGGTACCCGATGGGCCCATTCACCCGCACCCCATGATAGTTGTAGTAAACCCAGGTCACCACTGCGCATCCGAGCGGAACCACGGGACTCGCGGTCGGCGATCCGAGCCCCGGAATTAATCCAATCATGTTCGAAAAGAAAATGAACAATCCCAAAGTAATCAGGTAAGGCAAATACCTCTCGTAGTCGTGTCCGATGATCTCCTTGCCCAACTGTCCCACAAAACCCTGAGCAGCCTCCATAGAGTGCTGCAACGCCCCGGGGCTCTCCACTGAAAGGCTTGCCCTCACGATCACGAACAAGGTAGTCAAAATGAGGACCACCAGTATTTGCATGGCCACATGATCAGGAATGGGTACCAAAGGATTGCTGGGATGGACGTGAAGCAACTCCAATAGCGACGTCACCGGACCGCCAAACCATCGATTCAGAAGCTCGGTGAACAGTAATGTGTGCATTCAAATTCCTGGCAGTAAGTTATGTATGGGGAAGATCAAATGCCATGCCGCGAGAGCGAAAAACCCTCGTAAACAGCCTCGCCCATCATGGCCGCAACCGGCAAACAGAGCCCGCAAAGCATCCCGCGGAACGCCCCTGGCCAACCAATAAATGTAACATACGTCACCATGGCGATCAAAAGGTAGCGAATCAAGAAGCGAAACACGATTCGACCGCCTCTTTCCGGGCTTTGAAATTCCACAATCGCGCGCGCCAGACCATTAACGGCCCGTTCCAGCCAGCGAAAATTCACATAGGAAATGGCCGCACCCAGAAAAAATCCTTCCGCAGCCACCCTGCCGAAACGCACCCAGGTCAGCGGGACGAGTATCGCGCTAAGGACAATAATCGACCACAAAATCCGTCGTGCCGCGCCGCCATAGAAGGCAACGCTCTCACTGGATTCCACACCCAGCGGCCCGACGTCAGTCATGACTTGTTTTTCCGTTGGTCGTCCGAAGAAAGCGAGGTGGCCATGCGAATCATCTCAATAAATCCGACCACCGCCCCGAATATCAGCCCCACAAGGAACAACCACTTAGTATGCAGCCAATGATCAAGTCCTTTGCCGATAATGAATCCGAGAAATACGGCGGCTGGAATGACGAACCCGATCTCGGAATAACGAGCGTAGGCTACCAACGGATTGCTGTTTTTTGTCTCGTCCTTATTTTCGGGCTCCATAGCATTGAGGTTAGCAGAGCCCGCTTCACCCCTGATGACTAGCCGCCTGATAGCTCTCGATCAAATCGCGAATTCTCAGCGCGTCGGCTTTGCGATGACCATAGCTGGTAATGGGATCGGTTCCACTGGTGGACTCGATGCGAATCGTTGACCAGATCACTCCCGTCGAAATGGCGACCGAGGCAACTTTCCCGATGGCAATACTCTCATCGGTACTGCCGAACGCACGTCCCTTGACGCGGCTTACCCGCATTGGACTGACCTCAATGCGAGTAGGAAAGAAGAAATTTCCCTTGGTCATGCGGCTGGCCGTAAAGGTCTCGGTTTGTGCGGTTGGTTCGGTCATGACTTGATCGTGAGACAACGCCATACTAACGCCTGGAGGCTTGGGCAGCAAGAAGTTGGAATATTCAACAGACCCGGTCGTTGCAAGTCTTGTTTATAATCGGTTTTCGTCTTTGACGATAAAGGAACCCATTGGCATTCGAAGAAAACATCTACCAGCTGCGGATCGAGAAGCTGAAGCAGATTGAAGCTCTCGGTCAGCAGGTCTATCCCACGAGGTACGATTTTACCGACACCATTGCCGCGATTTTGTCCGGCTACACCGACAAATCTGCCGAGCAATTGGAGAATCCTCGCGTCAACGTGCGGATTGCCGGACGCATCATGGCCATCCGACTGATGGGCAAAGCCGGCTTCGCTCACTTGCAGCAGAATGGACAAAAGCTGCAAATTTACGTCAAGAAAGATGCGATCGGCGAAAAAGGCTTTGAGCTCTACAAATTGCTCGACCTTGGCGACCACATCGGAGTCAGCGGATATCTCTTCCGCACCCGCACCGGCGAGCTCAGCGTGCATGTCGACGAAATCACTTTTCTGTCAAAAGATTTGCTGCCCCTACCGGAGAAATGGCACGGCCTGACCGACGTCGAGCTGCGCTATCGCCAGCGCTATGTCGATCTGGTGATGAATCCGGAAGTCCGCGAGGTCTTTCTCAAGCGCAGCAAGCTGGTGCAATCGTTGCGCAGGTCGCTCGACGCACAGGGCTTCGTGGAGGTGGAAACGCCGATGATGCAGCCCATCGCCGGCGGCGCCGTAGCGCGGCCATTTGTTACGCATCACAACACGCTCGATATCGATCTTTATCTGCGCATCGCTCCCGAACTCTATCTCAAGCGGCTGGTGGTGGGCGGATTCGATCGGGTGTATGAGATCAATCGCAATTTTCGCAACGAAGGCATTTCGGTGCGACACAATCCTGAGTTCACCATGCTGGAGTTTTACCAGGCCTACACCGACTATCGCGGCGTGATGGACCTAACCCAGAAGCTGATCGAGCAGGCAGCCATCGATGTGACCGGCGGAACGAAAACCAAGTGGGGTGATATCGAAATCGATTGGGCGGAAGCTAACTGGCGGCGCATGACTATGCGCGAAGCCATCATTCATTACTGGCCGGAAACTGCCGGCGCAAGACCGGAAATTTCAGATTTTGCTTCGCATGATTCGGTGAAAATGCTGGTCGACCGCTTCAATAAAGCCAACGCACACGTCGCCTACGATCCCAGGGAACCTGTGGGAAAAACCATCGCCAATTTATTTGAGGCTGTCGCGGAAGAACATCTTATTCAGCCCACCATCATCTACGAATATCCCACGGCGGTCTCGCCGCTTTCCAAGCAGAAAGCGGATGAACCCGACTGGACCGAACGCTGGGAGATTTTTGCGGGAAAAATGGAAATCTCCAACGGCTTTAGCGAACTAAACGACCCGGAAGACCAGCGCCGCCGCTTCGAAGGACAGCTCACCGAACGCGAACGGGGCGACGACGAAGCCCACCAGATGGACGAGGATTACATTCGGGCATTGTCATACGGCATGCCTCCCGCTGGAGGCGTGGGCGTGGGTGTCGATCGCCTGGCCATGCTGCTGACCGATTCCCATACCATCCGCGACGTGATCCTGTTTCCGTTGCTACGGCCAGAAAAAGCCTTAACCGCTGAGAGCCAAGAAGACGCCGAAAAGTAAGCTCATCGTATCCAAGCATGCCCCATTCAAGCTCCCGTTTGAGTTGGGTCTTCCGAGGTTTAAGGAGCCCACCCAGTATCTGACAATGCACTAGAAATGGTGCATCCCACAGCATAAAGTCTGAAGCTGGTTTCGTACATTGTATTCCGGCAGCGCTACCGTAGCGTCGAGGCAGACGTTGGGTCGGTAGCGCTTCTGCCTTTCAACCAGGTTGCGTATGCGGCTATCGATCTACTGTTTCATGCTGCTCTTCGCCGTTTCGATGTTGACTACGGCGCAAACCCAGACGGACGAAAGCGCCGACTCCTCCAAAGTTCTCGCTTTTGAAAATGCCTGGAGCCAGGCCGAAGAACATCAGGATGCCAAAGCACTCGACAGCCTGCTCGACAATTCGCTGGTGTACGTCCGCTATGACGGGGCCTTGTGGAGTAAGACGCAATATCTCGCCAGCCTGAAGGATTCGAGTTCTCACGTAGAGCAGGGCGTCAACGAGTCCATGGTGGCCCACATATTCGGCAGCAACGCGCTTGTGACGGGGATCTATCGAGTGAAGGGCGTGGAAAAAAGTAAGCCGTATTCGCGGCGTGAGCGTTACGTGGACATCTGGGTCCAGAAAAATGGAATGTGGATTTGTGTGGCCAGCCAGGTCACACTGATTAATCACTAGAACGACCAGCCGCTGGAACTGTCAACTTTTAGAGCCTCTTTCCGCCCACTTCCAGGCGGTCGAAACAATTTCTTCGAATGATCGCTTGGCTTCCCAGTTCAACAATTTCTTCGCGAGCGAAGGATCTGCCACCAACTCCGGCGGATCACCTGCCCGGCGCGGGGCCATGCGAATCGGTACTTTATGGCCTGCCACATGTTCAATCGTGGAGACCACTTCCTTGACCGAAACCCCGTGCCCGGTGCCCAGGTTCACTTGCGCCGATTTCCCGCACGCTAGATATTCCACCCCCATCACATGCGCATCAGCCAGATCATTCACGTGAATGTAGTCGCGGATGCATGTTCCATCCGGGGTCGGATAATCGTCTCCGAAAATATCCAATGCAGGGCGCTTGCCCTTGATTGCCTCAAAGACCGACGGGATTAAATGAGTCTCCGGTACGTGCATCTCCCCGATGGTGCCACCTTCGTCCGCACCCGCCGCATTGAAATAGCGGAAGGCCACAAAATGCGTGCCATAGGCGCGGTCGTAAGCTTCCAGAGCATTTTCGAACGCCAACTTGGTCGCGCCGTAAGGATTCACCGGCACCCGTGGATTGTCTTCCGTAATCGGCACCTTCACCGGATTTCCATAGACTGCGCAGGTTGACGAGAAAATGAATTTTCTAACTTTGGAATCGACGACGGCATTCAGCAGCGCAAGACTGCCTTCCACATTGTTATGAAAATACTTGCGTGGATTCTCTACCGATTCGCCGACATACGCATACGCCGCAAAGTGCATGACTGCGTCCACCCGCTTTAACACTTTGGCAAGTTTTGCGCCATCGAACAAATCGCCGACGATCAGTTCGAACCCATCCGCCAGAACTTTGTGTCCGGTCGAAAGATCGTCGTAAATGATGGCCTCATACCCTTTGCGCCTAAGCGCGTGCGCCGTATGACTCCCAATGTATCCTGCGCCTCCGACCACTAAGACAGCCACTCATACCCTCCCAATGGAACGCGTACACCTTCCCAGCTACTATTCGCCGGTTAGAAATTTAAACTGCTCTTTCGATAACGGGACTACGCTGAGTCTTCCCTGTCGCACCAGCGGCGAATCTGCAAAAAGTTTGTGCGCTTTGACTTCGGCCAGGGTCACCGGCCTCGCCACCGGCTTCCCTGCTTTGATTTTCACCTGTGGGTTCTTCGCATCAGATGTGTCCACAGAAACCACGGACGCCGTGCCGACCGCACTCTTTTCTTCCCCGGTGTGATAGATCACCAGCCGGTCGTCAGCTTTCATCTCGCGCAAATGTTTTAGCGCTACGGGGTTGGATACGCCGTCCCAGGTAGTGGCCTTGTCACGCTGCAGATCGGCAAAAGAATACGTGGAGGGTTCAGTTTTGAGAAGATAATCCATAGTGCTTTCAGATTGTAGATTGTCGATTTCAGATTGGGAAATCCAATACGTTGTTTGGCCTTGGACCTCGGTATTCAAATCTGCAATCTGAAATCCAAAATCTACAATCGCTTTCTATTTCGGTTTTTCACTTGAATCTGGCGTCGGCGCCGGTGCGGCATTTCCACCATCCTTCGCATCATTGGGATGGTCTTCATAAATGGAATACATTCTCGTTGGCCGTTTGAGCTTTACCGTAATTTCCGTCGTCGGCTGGTTAACGTCGTAATCCCCGCCGAAAGTCTGAAAACCCTGGATCAGTACCTGCACCCGTAACTTGCCATAAGGGATGCCGTCGAAGCTGGCCTTGCCGTCGCCATCGGTCTTGAGTTCCAGCCCACCTTTTTCCTGTTTTCCGTTCTTCGCCACAGGATGCATGACGACCGCTGCATTGCGAATCGGCTTGCCGTTGTAGTCTCGGACCACTACAAAGTGTATCTCTGACGATAGAAGCTCGTCTGGAGACCCGCTCTGGGCCCAAACTCCAGCCGCTAGCACGAACACCGCAACCGTCGCAAACCAAAGCTTTTTCATAGAAAACCTCGAATTCGTCGTACTCTTGCCTGCAACTTATTAATTATAAAGCTTGTTACACGCTATGTGTTGCCATGCCCTTGACAACCATCCCACACTTTCCTACAATTAGCACTCACAAACAATGAGTGCTAACAATCGGTTTAACAGATACAGCACCCAGTACATCGCTCAAATTTAACCCTCATCTTAACCGAAAAACGAACGAAAGGAGTCACAAAGCATGGCTACGAAATTTACCCCACTGCACGACCGGGTTCTGGTACGGCGTGTAGAAGAAGTCGGCACCACTCGCGGCGGAATCATCATTCCGGACAGCGCCAAGGATAAACCACAAGAGGGCGAAATCATCTCCGTCGGACGCGGCAAGAGCAACGACGAAGGCAAGACCTTCCCCCTCGCAGTCAAAGAGGGCGACCACATTCTGTTCGGCAAATACTCCGGCACCGAAATCAAGCTCGATGGTGAAGATTTCATCATCATGCGTGAAGAGGAAGTCCTGGGCGTAATCACCGGCGCAGCCGTAGGCAAGAAAGAATTGTCCAAGCGCTAAATTTTAGGGCCTAGGTGTCCTCTGTGACCCTCAGTGCCCTCCGTGGTTAAAAGCATTTCAAAAAGAGGAGAAATAAGATTATGGCAAAGCAAATCGTACACGGAGAAGAGTCGCGACAAGCGATCCTCCGCGGCGTGAACATTCTCGCCGACGCAGTCAAGGTGACGCTCGGTCCCAAGGGCCGCAACGTCGTCATTGAAAAGAAATTCGGTTCGCCGACCATCACCAAGGACGGCGTCACCGTAGCCAAGGAAATCGAATTGCAAGATTCGCACGAGAAAACATGGGCGCGCAGATGGTGAAGGAAGTCGCTTCCAAGACTTCTGACGTCGCCGGCGACGGCACCACCACCGCGACCGTTCTTGCCCAAGCGATCTATCGCGAAGGCGTGAAGACGGTTGCAGCAGGCGCCAATCCAATGGCCCTGAAGCGTGGCATTGAACGCGCAATCGGCGTGATCTGCGGCGCAATCGACAAGAAGACTGGCGAGCGCGGCAAGGGCGAACTGGACAAACTGTCCAAGCCCGTCACCGGCGACATGATTGCCCAGGTGGGCACCATCTCCGCCAACAATGATGAGACCATCGGCAAGATCATTGCCGAGGCCATGAAGAAGGTCGGCAAGGACGGCGTCATCACCGTCGAAGAGTCCAAGACCCTCGAAACCCAGCTGGAAGTCGTGGAAGGCATGCAGTTCGACCGCGGCTACCTCTCTCCTTACTTCGTTACCGATCCCGAGCGCATGGAATCGATCCAGGAAAACGCCTACATCCTGATCCACGAAAAGAAAATCAGCTCCATGAAAGACCTGCTCCCGTTGCTCGAGCAGATCGCCAAGAGCGGCAAGCCGCTTTTGATCATCGCTGAGGATGTGGACGGCGAAGCACTCGCGACCCTGGTCGTGAACAAGCTGCGTGGCACGTTGCAAGTCTCTGCCGTCAAGGCGCCGGGCTTCGGCGACCGCCGCAAAGCCATGTTGCAGGACATTGCCACCCTCACCGGCGGCAAGGCCATCACCGAAGACCTGGGCATCAAATTAGAGAACGTCCAGATCGCGGACCTTGGCCAGGCGAAAAAGATCACCATCGACAAGGACAACACCACGGTGGTCGAAGGCAAAGGCAAGCACAGTGAGATCGAAGGCCGCGTGAAGGAAATTCGTGGTCAGATCGAAAAGACCACCAGCGACTACGACCGCGAGAAGTTGCAGGAGCGGTTGGCCAAGCTGGTCGGTGGCGTTGCGGTGATTAAAGTTGGAGCCGCAACCGAAACCGAAATGAAGGAAAAGAAAGCCCGTGTCGAAGACGCCATGCACGCCACCCGTGCAGCCGTGGAAGAAGGCATTGTCCCCGGCGGCGGAGTCGCACTGGCCCGTAGCGCGAAGGCTCTCGACAGCTTGAAGCTCGAGGGAGATGAGCAGATTGGTGTCAACATCGTTCGACGCGCCATCCAGGAACCGCTGCGCCAGATCGCCGAGAATGCCGGCGAAGAAGGTGCAATCGTTCTGGGCAAAGTGCTCGACTCGAAAGACGCCAACTTCGGCTACAACGCGTTCAGCAACGAATACGAAGACCTGGTAAAAGCAGGCGTGCTCGACCCGACAAAGGTCGTCCGCACCGCTCTGCAAAATGCCGGATCGATCGCCTCGTTGATGCTGACCACCGAAGCCCTGGTTGCGGACATCCCTGAAGAGAAAAAGGGAGCTCCCGCAGGCGGCGGACACGGCGGCGGCGGTATGGACGGAATGTACTAAGAAGCTGCGTGGGCTTCGGCTCTCAGCCGTCAGCTTTTAGCTGGATCAAAAGCCCCGCTCGCAAGAGTGGGGCTTTTTTAAAGCTTCCAAATTAATAACCCTTGTCATTCCGCAGCGACATCGGAGCGGAGGAATCTGCTTTTATCCATAACTGCGGGCTTGCCCCAATCGGCTGCCAGGTCTTCCCATGTAGGATTGTCTACCTCGATCAACTTCACTTTTCTTTCTCGCCGCCATTTTTTGAGTTCGGTCTCGCGGGCGATGGCGTTATTCACGTATTGGAATACCTCGAAGTACACCAGTCGATCCACACGATATTTTTGTGTGAAGCCTACCGTCTCACCCGCCTTATGCTGTAGCACTCGCGACATGAGAAAGCCAGTGACGCCAATGTAGAGCACACGGCTTTTACTGGCTAAGATATAAACGTAGTAACGCTTCTCGCCTCGCATACGCCTCCCGCAAACCAGCAGATTCCTCTTGGGCTACGCCCATTCGGAATGACAAGATTTAAAGGAAAGCCTAAAGGGTCGGAGACTCGCTGTCAGTGACGGTTGTCACAAAGCACAGGCGGCCGATATTCAAATCCCGAATCTCTCCGCCGCCCTCGCCCTCGCCCTGGCGGCTTCTTCTTCTCGATTCTTTGGCGGGGCGGTGGTTTCAAGCGATCGCAGAAGACGCAGCGAGATGCCGGCAACTTCATCGATGGCTGCCAGAAACGCGTCCTCGTTGGCCTTCGACGGCTTGTTAAAGCCGGTGATTTTTCTTACGAATTGTAGCGACGCTGCTCGCACTTCATCGTCCGTAACTGGGGGATCGAAGTTAAAGAGAGTTTTGATATTTCGGCACATGACTATGACCTCGGCGTGAACAAACAAGCGACCCGAAAGACGTCTCATCCATTCGGGCAGATTTATTTTAGCAATCCGGAACCCATCGTGGCGAGGACACACGTCTCGCTACACTGCTGCCACATCCAAGGTTTTAGGGCTAATGGCGAATAAAGAACTGTTGCTTGTCGACATTGGCGGGCACGGCCACGTCGAAGAAGCCGACCATCATTTCGTTGTAGGTTTGATCGCCCCAGGTCACGGCGCTATCGGGATCGGGATTGTGCTGGTTGTGGCGGGAGTTGTCGTACCAGGCCACAGCTTGGAGATCCGTGCCTGCCTTGAGATAGCGGGGCTTTGCCAGCCGGTAACTTAGCTGCCAGTAGAAGTCATAGTTCACTTTAAGCAAAGTCTCAATGCTCTTATCAGGACGGACAATGTTGTATTCGAAGCGCTTGCCCCGCAAATGCATATGCGGGAAGAAGCTGAGTAACGTGGCATCATTGGGCAAAGTCCCGTGGACTTCTACCCGATAATTCTCCGCACCCGGCGGAATGGGAATGGTGTCGTGATCATTGGCTAGCTGCAAAGTGAGCACTCGCTGTTTCGGAGGCTGTTTGGCAAAGACCATCCCAATGCTGGTCTGATCGCTGGCTGCGCGGCCGTTGGTGGTGTAGTGCATCTGGAAAACCAGATCGGAGTGCGCGGGAATAAACTTCGCCATGCCATTCGGCCATTGGTCGGGAGAACTTCCCGGCGCATAGACGAGCAGCATGTCGGTGTCCGTCTCATGGGCCTGGTGACGAAGCTTTTCGTCTTTCAAACTCGTCGCAGTGAATGGCACACCCAGCGGGGCACCGCGCAGCCATTTGGAATCCGGTGGGCGAATGTAGATAACCGCGTGATGAACATGCATACGACTGGACGGGCGCACCTCCGACATCTGTACCCATTTATCCTCGGTGAAATCTGTGGGCACGATTTGGTAGGTGTATTCAACGTCTCCGGTCGCAGGGATCGCGACTGGCTGGGGCATTTTCAAAACTAGATCCGGCTGTGCGATGGTCCATCCCGCAGCCCAACGTGGTGCTGGAGGGGCATCGGAGGGACTACCCGCCGGCGCCTTTGCGTCCACCCAGGACGAGATGGTTGAGATTTCCTCTGCGGTGAGCGAAATATCATTCGAAAAATGTCCGCAACAGGGATCGGCGAACCAGGGTGGCATTCTTTTCGCGCGGACGGCATCTTTGATTTGATCCGTCCATGAATTTGCCTGTTCATAGGTCACGAGCGAGAATGGCGCGATTTCTCCTGGTCGATGACAAACCTGGCAATGTTGCTGAAGGATGGGCAAAACGTCTTGATAAAAAGTTGGCACGGCGAGCTTGGCAGCCGGGTCGGGAGGGGCGGCATGCACCAACGCGACACTCATTGCCGCAAGGACGAGAAGGCTGCCAACGAGGGAACGAAACACGATACCCTCAGTATCCCTTGTGGTTGTCGACTACGGCAAGCAGCGGTTGAAAGTTTTCCCTATCACCGCCGAGATCGCTGAGACGCCGAGATATCTGGATAAAAAACAGGTCCTATCTCCGCTGTCTTTGGCTATCCTTGCTATCTTTGGCAGAGCTGTTTGGCAAACGATTCTACCCATTCGAACTGCGCCCCAGTATCGGGGACATGACAGCCCCGCACCTGGCGAATTTGGTTAAAGGCGTCAATCGCTGACCTCCCGTGGATGACTAAAACACAGGCGGCCATCAGGCTCGAACGGCCAATGCCAGCGAAGCAGTGAATGACAATGGCTTTGCCTGCCTTTAGCTCCTGTTCAAGCTTTCCAGCGAAATCAGCGACGGCGGTGTGCGAAGAAGGAACGTCATGGTCTTTGATAGGAAAAGATCGATATTCGATACCGTGGGCTGCGCAAAATTCAGGTTCTTGTGAAAGATCAAGGTCGGCAATTTCCCCAGGGGTCAGCAAAGATACAAGAATGTCTACGCTTTCAGTTTGTAAAGCGCGAATCTCATCCTGCAAACACTTCCCTCCTTGGGGGCAAGGCATGATCGCGAGATGCAGCGGTCCCGAGCCGGTGACCCAATAAATGCTTTCCATGGTGAAAATGGCTACTATGCCTCGAACCAATCTTCAGTTTTGTTTCAGCCAGCTTCGCAGATCCTGTCCCGTCATTTCTTTCGGCTCGTCAAGGCCCAGCATCCCAAGAACGTCGGCGAAATATCACGCAAGGAGCCGCCGGGCTTGAGCGTAAATTCTTGCCGTTTTCCGCGACCACGATAAAGGGCACCGGGTTCGTGGTATGCGCGGTGTGCGGGCCGCCAGTGACGGGATCGATCATCATCTCGGCATTGCCGTGGTCGGCGGTGATGAGCATGGCTCCGCCTTTGGCACGGACCGCCAGTTCGATACGGCCCAGACAGGCGTCCACAGTTTCGACCGCCTTGACGGTGGGCTCGATCTTGCCGGAATGGCCGACCATGTCAGCATTGGCGAAATTCACGATGATGACATCGAAAGTTCCGTCTTCGACGGCTTTGATGACGGCATCGGCGATGCCCGGCGGCGCACATCTCCGGTTTCAAATCGTAAGTCGCAACTTTGTGGGACGGCACCAGCACCCGGTCTTCTCCGGGAAACGGTTGCTCGACGCCGCCGTTGAAGAAATAGGTAACGTGCGCATATTTCTCGGTTTCCGCGACGCGCAGATTGCGCAAGATTCATCTGTCCCATGACATTGGCAAGAATGTTATTCATCGATTCCGGTGGGATCACCACTGGCAGGCTGAACTTTTTGTCGTACTGGGTCATGCAGACGTAGGACAGATTCTTGGGTATGCGGTCGCGAGGAATGGTGGCGTCGAGATCTCCGCGCCGGGAAGGTCGCGCCCGGCCTTGCTCGTTCAGGCCACTGTTGCGGGTGAGCGCGCGGGTGATCTGGCGGACGCGGTCGGCGCGAAAGTTGAAGCAGATGCAGGAATCGTCGTCGCGAATGGTGGCCAGCGGCTCGCCCGCGATTATCGACGCACACGAAGGGCACCACGAATTCGTCGGTCACGTCTTTGTTGTAAGAATCTTTCACACCCTGTACGGGGTCGACGAACTTGCCGCCTTCGCCTCGTCCGTTGACCATGGCGTTGTAGGCCTTGGCGATGCGTTCCCAGCGGCGGTCGCGGTCCATGGCGTAGTAGCGGCCGCTGACGCTGGCGATCTTGCCGGGTTGTATTCGCTGCATCTTCTGCTGCAGTTGCTCGAGATAGCCGGCGCCGTTGGTCGGCAGGGTGTCGCGTCCGTCCATGAAGGCGTGGACGAAGACGCGGTCACACGCCTTGCATGTTTCGCCATCTTCAGAAGCGCATAGAGATGGGTCTGATAGGAATGCACGCCGCCGTCGGAAAGCAGGCCGAAAAGATGGAGGCGGCGCCCGCCGACTGCGCGCATTCTTCATGGCCTCGATCAGCACGGGATGCGAAAAGAATTCGCCGTTCTGGATCATCAGCTCGATGCGGGTAATGTCCATGTGAACGATGCGCCCGGCGCCGATGTTCAGATGACCGACTTCGCTGTTGCCCATTTGCCCGTCGGGCAGGCCGACAAAGGGGCCGCTGGTGTGGATCAGCGTGTTGGGATATTCGCGCAGCAGGCGATCGTAGGTCGGCTTGCGCGCAAGCGCGATCGCGTTGGCTTGGTTTCGGCGCGATATCCCCAGCCGTCGAGGATGATGAGGACCAGTGGTTTCGGACGAGGCATATCAAGTAATTTATCATGGAGATAAGAAGTGCGGAGTCAGGCCTATAATTCCTTGTAACCAAAGCTGCTAGCTTCTAGCGACTGCTAACCGAGCTTGGGCTAGTGCTGAAACTAATAGCTCAGACTTTTAATGTGGAGAAATGAATGTCGATCACCGAACTTTTCCTGTCTGAATTTGATGAAGAAATGAAAAAGACGCGCGTCGACTCTGGAGCGCGTTCCGGCAGACAAGAAAGATTTTGCGCCGCATCCCAAATCGATGCCGCTGGGCAAACTCGCACCGCATGTGGCCGAACTGGCAGGTTTCGGACTCACGATTCTGACCACTCCTGAACTGGATTTCTGCAAAGAGCAGCCAGAAGCCTTTGCCCTTTGAGTCCGCTGCGCAACTGGTGCGAGCTTTGACGAAGGCGCAGCCAAGGTCCGCACCGCTTTGCAAAATACGCCGGACGAAGCCTGGACGGAAAACTGGAAGCTGAGCTTTCAGGGCAAGCCCATTTTCAACGGCACGCGCTTCCTCGCCTACCGGGAAATGTTTCTGAATCACCTGGTGCACCACCGCGCCCAACTCGGCGTGTATTTGCGATTGAATGAGAAAGCCGTGCCGGCGACTTACGGGCCGTCGGCGGATGACACGATGGGGTTCTGAGGTATAGTGCTGGACTACTACTTGTAGAAGCGCTCTTCGATCTCGGGCGACGGATCGTTAAAATTGTAAAGCGCCTTAGATTCCCCTTCGCGAGCCGAACACTCGTTGATTGATGGAACGAGTTTAGCGAACAGGCTCGCCTGCCTGGGTAATGATCACTCCCTCACTTGCTACGCCCCCTTCGCCGCTCAAGCCCCTTAAGTTCAGCGCCTTCACCCCAGAACTCTGCTCCAATCTCTTCGATCTAGCAACTGGTTGTATTTGGCAATGCGGTCGTACGTGATGCCGAGCCCGTTTTGATCTGTCCCGCTCCAGTCGCGACAGCGAGGTCGGCAATAAACGTATCTTCACTTTCGCCGGAGCGGTGCGAGATGATCGAGGTGTATCCGTTGCGGCGGGCGAGGTCGATGGCATCGAGGGTTTCGCTGACGGTGCCGATCTGGTTGACTTTGATGAGGATGCGAGTTGGCAATGCCTTTGTCGATTCCCTGCTGCAAGCGTTTCGTGTTAGTGACGAAAAGATCGTCGCCGACGAGCTGAATTTTCTTGCCGACTTCGTCGCTTAAAACTTTCCAGCCCACCCAATCATCTTCTGCCAGGCCGTCCTCAAGGGAAACAATTGGATATTTCTTCGTCCAATCCGCCCAGTAATGCGCCATTTCTTCAGGAGTACGAACAGAGTTGTCCGACTTCTTGAAAACATATTTGCCATCTTTGAAAAATTCGCTGGCAGCGGGATCAAGCGCAATAGAAATCTGTTCACCAGGTTTATAGCCAGCCTGTTGAATGGCTTCAAGAACAACTTCTATAGCTTCCACGTTCGATTTCACTGAAGGGGCAAATCCGCCTTCGTCACCAACAGCGGTATTGTAACCGCGCTTCTTGAGCACTCCTTTCAACGTATGGAAAACTTCGACACCCCAGCGCAGAGCTTCCGAGAACGATTCTGCACCGACCGGCATGACCATGAATTCCTGAAAGTCGACGTTGCTGTCGGCGTGGGCGCCTCCGTTGAGAATATTCATCATGGGCGTGGGCAGCGTATTGGCTCCGGCCCCTCCGAGATAGCGGTAGAGGGGAACGGCATAGGATTCAGCGGCCGCGCGGGCGGCAGCCATGGAAACAGCAAGAATGGCATTCGCTCCCAGGCGGCCTTTATTTTCGGTGCCGTCGAGATCAATCATGGCCTGATCGAGTCCGCGCTGGTCGGTGACATCAAATTCTTCGAGGGCCTCGGCAATCTCGCCGTTGACGTTTTCGACAGCTTTGAGCACGCCTTTGCCCAGATAACGCTTCTTATCGCCATCGCGAAGTTCGACCGCTTCGTGCTCGCCTGTGGATGCACCGCTGGGGACGATGGCGCGTCCCATAATTCCATCGGCAAGGGTGACTTCAGCTTCCACGGTGGGGTTGCCGCGGGAATCCAGAACTTCGCGGGCAAAGATATCAATAATATTCATTTTCTGTCAGCTCTTTTCCTTGAGATTTATGAATTCTGTTTTACATCAATATCCGTGTGCCATCAATTCGTCTTCACTCAACAGAGGCAGATCCATCCAGCCTTCGACCGGCAGCGCGTCCATGGGCAGGCGATTCTCCCACAGGCTAAAGCGGAGACGCAGATGAATGGCCGGGTGATCGGCCCGGGTGTTGCCCGAGGAAGATGGCAGCGTGGCCAGCAATAAAGTCAGCGGCAGTTTGAATTCAAAACTTCGTGCCAACACCATAGCCACATCGTTTTGCTCGTGACTGGAATTGACGATTTGCGCGTCTTCGTCCGGCACGCGCACGTTCCAGGCATACACTGCGTTATTTCTTACCGCTGCCTCCAGCCGCAAAACCCGGCGTGGGCGCGGATCGTCTTTTGCCCAGGATTCGAGGTTGACCACTAACTCAAAATCAGACTCGGGAACTTTGCCGGCAAAATCGAGGCGCCCGTAAATATTGGTGGCATCGATTCCAGCATAAACGGAATCCAGCAGAAATTGTTTTCCATGCATGGCGCCAGCGCGGCGATCCGCCACATAATGGGCCGCGCCCATCCACTCAAAATAACGAACCTGGTCGCCGGTGATGCCGGGATGAATGTAAGCGGTCTGTGGTGTGAACGCCGGTTTTGCTGAGCCGCCGATGATTGGCTGGGCCAGATAGTCGGGTGGCGTGGCGCCCAGCGCCTGATAAACATTCGACAGATGCTTGCGATATAGCTCATCAAACTCGCGATCATTGGCCGAGTGATGTTCGGGGCCGTACCACCAGTTCCAATCGCTGCCCTCGGCAATCAGCAGTTCCTCAAAGGCCAGCTTGCGCTGTTCTTCATTGCAGTTGGGAGAGACTTGCGCATAGAAATCGCGCGCATCCGAAAGAAAATCCCAGGAACGATTGTCTTCCGGCGCGCCGATCCACACATTGAAATTTGCGCCAATCCAGGAGCCGGGAACCAGTGAACCGAGCGGCGAAACATTCTTGTGGCGCTCGATGGCCTCAGAAACCGTGACCGCTTCGATTCCGGGATCGCGCTGCAATCCGTCATAGAAACGTCGCAGGAATTCGCGTCCGGATTGGGGATAGTATTCCCAGGCATTTTCGCCGTCGAGAATTACAGAGAGGACAGCATCACGGCCTGAATCAAGAACCGGTTGAGCTGCTTGCTTAATGTTATGGATGAGGTGATTGGCAGCGTCCTGCGGGGGGACGTTTGAGTACACAAAACCGACCAGATCGGAAATGGTGTGATCGCGGAAGACCAGATGCATCTCTGTCTGAGCATTCTCATAGCGATGGATAGTATAAAGCTTTTCGCCAGCATGGCCGGGCAAGCGACCGTTGCCATCCCTCGCAAACGAGACATTTAGCGTTCTTCCGAGGACGCCTTCGTCAGTGGCCATCCACTTCACGCCCAAGCTGTGACCGATGGCGAAAACTTCTTCAGAAACACTGCCCTCCGACGGCCACACGCCCTTGGGACGTACCCCGAAAACATTTTCGTGCAGATCGAGTCCGCGGAGGAGTTGCTCGCGGGCGTCCTCGGGATGGCGGAAGCGATCCTGCGGCAAAGGCAGGCCCTGTGTGGAAACCGCGCCCATGTTGGTGTCGCAAATCAGCGGAAGGATGGGATGATAAAAAGGCGAAGTTGAGATTTCCACTCGCCCCTGCTGTGCGGCCTCGGCGTGAGCCGGCAGCACTTTTCCGATCAATTCTCTCTCGCGAGCGATCACGAACTGCTGATCTTCCAAAGAATAGCCGCTGCCTTTGCGAATCAATCCGGCAACGTCCTGATCCTGAAGAAAGAATTCATCGAACCAGGCGATTTGCGACAGCACTTGAAGATCCGTGAAATCTTGTAGAGAAAAATTCTTTTCTGCTCGCTCGGGAGACTCGCCAGAGCTGCGGTAGCGTTCCCATAGTTCGCGAAAACGGGGATAGCGCCCGATAAGATGCGTCTCATTAGCCTGAAACAAATAGCGCAGCGCGAACTGGCGCTCTTCCGGCGTGAGATCTTTCGCGGGCTTGGTCGCAACTTGTAGAAAAGGATCGCGGGCGCTGCCGGAAACGTAATCCTGGATCTGGGTGATCAGCGAAGGAACAAGGTTGAAAGTCTGATGAACGTCGGGAAATTCGTCCAGTAATTTGACCATGCCGTAATAATCTTTGAGCGCATGCATACGCACCCACGGCAGGCGGTATTCGCCCGTGACCAGGTCTTTGTAAAAAGGCTGATGCTGGTGCCACAGAACAATGACGCGTAGGACAGGCATTTAACGTGTATTTCCGAGTCCCTACAGGGTAGAAGCAGTCTAGCATGGCCTCATTGTCATCCTGAGAAGCGTCCTTTGCGTGGCGAAGGATCCCTGCATTTGCTGGCGCTCATGGATGTATACGAAACGGGTCGGCAGTCTTGAAAGAGGTAGGGGTCCTTCGACTGCATGAGTTTGATCGTGAAACGATCAAACTCATTTCGCTCAGGATGACAAGGGTTTGGATTTCGTAGCGCGGCTTTGGAAGCCTTTACCCCGCTACCTGCGTCTGCTGCTTCCCTTCCCACCGCACCCGCGCCGCGACCAAACGGATGTCATCAAACGTAATCTCCGCGGACACGGCGTCTTTGATGGGACGCAACCCACCCGTGCCCAGACGCGCACAGGCTGCCTCAATTTCTTTCTGCTTGTTGGGATCGATCCACCCATCTTTAAACTCGATATCTCCACTCTCGATGAGTTCGGCAACAGAATTGACGATGGTGGAAATCTGACGTCCGCGGATGACTGCAATTTCGGCGAAAGTCTGACCATCGTCCAGCAGGCGTTTTGTAGCCGCCGCTGGGCGCGAGATTGGTTTGGGCGGGGCGCTGGCCCGGGCGCCGTCGCGATATCTGGCGAGAGCGGCGAAGAGTTGCGGACCATACATTTCCGCTTTACGCTGGCCAAATCCCGTGATCTGCAACAGTTCAGGAATCGACGTTGGCTGCTTCCGGCAAACTTCTTCGAGGGTAGTATCGTGCATTACGACGAAAGCCGGGGTGGCTTGAGCGCGGGCCGTGTCCCGGCGCCATTGACGGAGGTATTCTCGGAGGGCCTCATCAACATCGGGCTTAGTAATAGCCACAACTCGTGCTGCTGGTTGCGTGACTTCAGACAATCCCGCTGGTGATCCGGCGCACACGTCACACACACCGCAGGTTTCCCATTTGGGCTTCTCGCCGAAATGTTCGCAGATTTGCCGCTGCCGACATTGCTTCGAATCCGCAAAGCCGCGAATATCGTGATAGCGCTGCCACGCTCGGTCTTTCTCCGCGCCATCCGCGATCTGGTTCGTGAAATGGGCCAATAGGGCCGCATCCCGCTTTTGCCAGAGCAGAATGCAGTCAGCAGGATTGCCGTCGCGCCCGGCTCGTCCCGCTTCCTGGTAGTACTGTTCGATGGATTTAGGCAGCGACATGTGAATGACCGCCCGCACCGTGGCCTTGTTAATGCCGAGGCCGAAAGCAATGGTCCCCACCAGCACCCGTACTTCGTCGGACATCCACGCTTCCTGATTACGCTTGCGAACCGACGACTCCATCTTTCCGTGATAAGCAGTCGCGGCAATCCCATTCTCCTCGAAAAAATCCACAGTCTGTTCTACGCGCACAATAGTGGGCTCATACACGATCACGTTGCCTTCGGGATAATTGCGCAGGAGAGTTAGCAACAGAGGCGCAATCTCCTGTCCCTTGCATTCCTTCACCGCATAACGCAGGTTGGGACGATGAAAGCTGGCAATATATTTATGCGGCGCGCGCAACTGGAGCTGATGAAGAATGTCGTGACGCACCCGCTGGGTCGCGCTGGCAGTAAACGCCGCGATGTGCGCATTAGGAAAATGCGCGCGCAGACGGCTTAGCTGCCGGTAGTCGGGACGAAACTCATGTCCCCACTCGGAAATGCAGTGGGCTTCGTCAATCGCAAAGAAAGAAATCGGAACCTCGCGCAACCAGCCAATCGTGTCCTCGCGTGCCAACCGCTCCGGGGAAAGATACAAAAGCCGATACTCGCCTGCCCGCGCCTTCGCCATGATGCGCGACTGCTCCCCGCCGGACATCGTGCTATTCAACACCGCCGCCGGGATTCCCATCTGCGCCAGTTGCGCAGCTTGATCTTGCATGAGCGCGATCAACGGCGAGATCACCACCGTGGTCTTTCCCGACACCAATGCCGGTAACTGGTAGCACAGCGACTTGCCGCCACCAGTCGGCATAATGACGCACGTGTCGTGTCCGCCGACCAGGCTGCGCACGATGTTCTCTTGCAGCGGACGGAAAGAGTTGTATCCCCAATATTGGTGAAGCGGGGAAAGGAGATCCACTTCGTGCATATTTAGACAGTATAGGTGGCGAGAGGGCCATGCGAGCGAAGAAATTACGAAGATGGTTCGATTAGGGACACACCTGTCCACTCCCACACCCCATTGTTATTTTGAGCGAAGCGAGAAATCTGCTTTTCCTTGGCGCAAACAGACAGCAGATTCCTCCCTTCGCTTCGCAGTTCGGAATGACAAGTTGGTGGCGCTGACGCAAGACTTTAAGGAAGTCGAAGTCCTTGAGAGACTATTCGGCCTGCCCATACTGACGGGCTGGCAGCGTGAAGACCATAATGAGGGCAACGACCACCAGGATAGCGATGATGAAAATGCTGCCTTCGGGCCCTGTGGCTCCACCGCTGAGAATAGGCTTACCCACAGGATGTGTGGCGAGAAGATGGTGCTGCACCATGAGTCCACTATCAGCAACACCATAGACGAACGATTGCGCCCAGTCCCACGAAGCGTGGAACCCGATCGCCCACCACAGCGAACCGGTGCGCCAGAGGCTGAAGCAGAACAGCATGCCAATCAGGCCGGCAGAAAGTAGTCCGATGGGCGACTCGCCCGGGTTCGTACCATGGCCGAGGCCAAATAGGACGGAAAAAACAACCGCTGAAGTCCAGAAGCCTAGAGCTTTGCTATAAGGCCTTTTAAAAGCCCACTGGTAAAGGCCGGCGAGACCACGGGTGAGCGTGTACTGGACGTAACCGCGAGTGACGTACTCCTCGAGCAGCGCTACCAGCAGGAAGCAGAGCAGCCAGATGGCTCCGTAGCGAAAAACATCGCCACCATGCAGCAGGCGGCTGTCGATGACCAGCAATCCAGTTTTCCAGAGAGTCAGCACCAGCAGCGAGAGACAGGTCACTCCCCAGGCCAAGCCGGCAAAGAAGTGCGCCAACTTGCGGCTTCCGCCAAGACCATAAACCGAGTTGGGACGATGTTCGATCTTTGACATGCCCCAGGTGACGAGGAGAATCAGCAGAAAGGGAATGCCCTCGCCGATGAATCCAAATTGAGGAGACAATTCTGCGCCGGGTTTTAGATCAGAAAGCTGGAGCTTGTGCAGGATAAGGCGCGCACAGAACCCGATGGTACGAATAATTGCGATGAAAATGAAAAGGCTCCATCCGGCGCGCAAGCCGTCTTTGCCGAAGAATATCTTGTGGAGTGTTGACGGCTGTGGCGCTGGAGGTTCGGAGGACGTCAAAGTTGTGCCGGGATCGGGGGGCTGTTGGCCTATCTCAATGTTCAAGAGTTTCCTCGTGTTGCTAAAGTGTATATGCGGGGGAAGATTTGGCGAGCTACTACCAATCCAGCTCAGAATACGAAACGTCTCATGCGAAAGTTCCCGACCCACATCCTATTGTCATTTCGAGCGAAGCGAGAAACCTGGATTCCTCAGCGTCAGCTAACAGCAGATTCTTCTCTTCTCTTCGCTACGGTTCGGAATGACAAGATTTTTGCTTAGACCTAGCTTGACACAACAGGCCGGTAGATAAGGCCGATCACAATGCCGGTGACCGTCCATTCCACAAAGTACGCGACGCCTTGTTGGACAGTCACTTTCAACCCGATATTCAAATTGACATAATTGTGCACCACAAATGAGCAAACCGAATAGAGTCCAATCAGTGCTCCGAAAATGGCACCTAGCCGTACCCCTTCGGCGATACTGGCATCGCCCCGGTAGAGCATGGCGTAAATCACGGCGAGCGCAACTATCCCGACAAACATGGCAACCATGCCAGCCGGCATATGGCTCATCTGTCCCTGCTGAGACCGGTAGACGGCGGGGAATTTCTGGAACTCACTCTTAAGCGACGGCAGCAGGCCGAAGATAAGCCCTCCGAGGGCAAAATACGCCACAAAGCCGCCAAGGGATGCAAGAGCGATGCGGGTGAGGTTCACTGGCAATCCTTTCCAAATCACAGGCAATCTACCAGAACCTCGCAGTCTGGCAAACCCCAAAAATTGTTCGTGTGGGACGGACACTCCTGTCCGTCGCCTTTGCTTTTGAACTTGACTTTGATGTCGACCGCAGCCCTTCCCGCTATACTGTCTTTTCCCGAACAGTCTCGAAGGAGAAAACAAGAAGGCATGACCAGTCTGAAAGAATTCCAATGCGAGATTTGCGGGATCGTCAGCCAGGACCCGATCCATTGGTTTGTGATCGAGTGCGGAGATCAGAAGCTCGCCGTCATCAAGTGGGACCTGACCGCCGCCAACAGCCCCACCGCCCGCCATTTCTGTGGCGAAGCCCACGCCCAGGTGTACATCAGTCGCTGGTTTGAATCCGCGTGCTCCCCACCCAAACCCGTTTTCAAGACTTCCTAGGCCCGTGTGGGACGGACACTCCTGTCCGTCGCCTTTGACCTTAGCCTTTGATCTGTCTAAACAGCCTTCTCAATAAATCAGCTTTGGGTGGAGCAGCGCTTCCCAGCGCTGCGTTAAGGATTTCCAAAATCAGCCCGCGCTTTTAGCGCCTGAGGTCGCACGGACAGGTTTTCTGGCAGTCCGCTAAACCCCGTACAGAAAGGCCTGCCTTTGATCGCAGCGCTAGGAAGCGCTGCGCCACCCCAAATCATTGGAGCTCATGCCCGTGTGGGACGGACACTCCTGTCCGTCGCCTTTGACCTTGCTTGATCTGAGGACCAAGATCCCAGAGGTTAAGCTTGCAGAATTCCGCGTCTCGCAAAATCCGCGAGACACGGGGCACCCGGCTTTAAATACCCTTGTCATCCTGAGGCAGCGGAGTCCCTGGCGAAGCCGGGGACTCCCAACGAAGGATCTCTGCATTGAAGCTTTTGGGTGACACAGTCGCTTCAGCGCTTGCGATCCCAGCATGCAGCGCCGTGGAAGAGCGGCGCTTAAGCGCCGCGTAAATCGTCCACCGTCAACGCGGGCCTGGAAGGCCCGCTCTTCCACGGTGGCCGATGGTTCGTATCAGGGCATCGCTTTAGCGATGCCGTAGAGACGCGCTGCACGATTTACGGCACGGCTGAAAGCCGTGCCCTGATACGGACCCTACCAACCAGCAATCCATGCCCGTGTGGGACGGACACTCCTGTCCGTCGCCTTTGACCTTGATTTGACCTGAGGATCAAGATCCCAGAGGTTGAGATTTGTGGAATCCCGCGTCTCGCAAAATCCGCGAGACACGGGGCACCCGGCTTTAAATACCCTTGTCATCCTGAGGCAGCGGAGTCCCTGGCGAAGCCGGGGACTCCCAACGAAGGATCTCTGCATTGAAGCTTTTGGGTGACACAGTCGCTTCAGCGCTTGCGATCCCAGCATGCAGCGCCGTGGAAGAGCGGGCCTTCCACGGTGGCCGATGGGCTCGAGGTGGTTCGTATCAGGGCATCGCTTGAGCGATGCCGTAAAAGACGCGCTGCACGATTCACGGCACGGCTGAAAGCCGCGCCCTGATACGGGCCCTACCAACCAGCAATCCATGCCCGTGTGGGACGGACACTCCTGTCCGTCGCCTTTGACCTTGATTTGACCTGAGGATCAAGATCCCAGAGGTTGAGCTTTGTGGAATCCCGCGTCTCGCAAAATCGGCGAGACACGGGGCACCCGGCCTACAGTCTGGGTTCCGCGCAAGAATTACTTCGGTTACCTGCGCTCTGCATACCAAAAGGAAGAGAATCCTCAAGAAGGCATGGAGTGTTTCGAAACTTAGCGCGAGATGGATTTTGGGTATGGGTAAGACTCTAGCTGAAAAGTGGGTACAAATATTTCGAATCGACGGTGGGCCGTGGCCGGAAGATGGGCATTGGCCCGAACGATGGTACGCCATCGAACGGGAAATGAAATGTTCTGGCGATGTTGCCAGCGCTGGCGGCGGAGGATACGAGAGTGAAGAGAACGAGGGCAGCGAGCTCGGGACGCCCTACGTTTTCAATGATAATTCTGGATTCTTGTTGTCTGGCGGAGATGATAAAGGCTTTCCAGCAATTCGAGTCTTCTCAGAAGCAGAGATTTCTAATCTCCAAGTAGTCTGGGACCATGCCAAATACCTCGTCATCGACGCACCTAAAGAAATCAAGTGGCTTGAGAAACACGTTGCGCAAGCCGAAGAGTCGCCAAACCGACCGTGGAAAACCACTCGAGTACCGGACAAGTAGACTTTAAAATGCAGGACACGAGATAAAACGAGTTGCAACCAAGTTGTGTTACTCAAGGAAATGGCTTGTTCAAGAGATTTTCCCTATGAAGAAAGCATCACTTGTCGGTTTGTGCGTTGTTTTGACGACAGCGGTAGCTTGGGCTCGACTCAAACCATACAGCACAAAGTCTGTGACTGTCGTCGGCACCACAGTGAACAGCAAGAACGTCCGGACCATAACGACGTGGGGAGTGGGCTCCATTGACGGACTGACGCTCACCTTCTCCTGCAACGATAATAAAGCTCATTGCTTCGCACCAGAGATAGGAAAGACATTCTTACTTGTGACTCCACCTGCCACATCCGCCTGTGACAACTACCTTCTAGGAGGCCAAAGCGAAGACGATCTTTGGCTCGATGTATGCCTAAAGGACGTGCGTGTAAAAGAACGATGACCAGTAATTTTCTAATCTACTGAAAAAGCTCCTTAGTCATCCCGATGCGGAGGCAACGTGACATGCAAAACATAACTTTAGCCACAAATTTCTTAGTTGAGCTTGAAGACGGTGTAAAGATACTCCGAAGAGTTTCTCCGCCTGACCAAGAACGGATAGATCGGTTAGCCCGACTTATAGTGGAAGTGCGAGTATATATTGCGCAACAGAAACAGCCCTAGCATCTCCCCCTCCCACTTCCGGTACACTTAGGCGTTAACTAACCGCGTCCCCATGGCCATCACCAAACCGCCAGAAACCTTGACTCCCGCGAACCCCAGCCTGCTCACCGATCAGGACCTCTATCTCTTCAACGAAGGCCGCCACTACCGCGTGTACGACAAGCTGGGAGCCCACCTGACCACCGTCAACGGCCAGGCTGGGACGGCCTTCAGCGTGTGGGCGCCGAATGCGCGCAAGGTTTCGGTGACCGGCAGCTTCAATAACTGGAATCCCGATTCGCATCAGTTGCAGCCGCGCGGCAGCTCGGGCATTTGGGAAGGCTTCATCGCCGGCGCCGGCAAAGGGACGCTCTACAAGTTCCACATCGTTTCCCGCGATCGCGGTCACGTCGGCGAAAAAGCCGATCCGTTCGGAATCTGGCATGAGATCTCGCCGCGCACCGCGTCGGTGGTGTGGGACCTCGATTATCAGTGGGGCGATGCAGGAGTGGATGAAAACGCAGGCCAGCCGGCAATCTCTCTCTGCGCCGATTTCTATTTATGAAGTGCATCTCGGCTCATGGATGCGCGTCCCGGAAGAGGGCAACCGTTCGCTCACTTATCGCGAGATGGCGCCGCGTCTGGCCGAATATTGCGAGCGCATGGCGTTCACTCATGTGGAATTGTTGCCGGTGATGGAGCATCCGTTTTACGGGTCGTGGGGATACCAGACCACGGGCTACTTCGCGCCCACGTCGCGCTACGGCACGCCGCAGGACTTCATGTATCTGATGGACTATCTGCATCAGCACAACATTGGCGTGATTCTCGACTGGGTGCCGTCGCACTTTCCCGAAGACGCGCATGGCCTCGCGTTTTTCGACGGCACGCATTTGTTCGAGCACGCCGATCCTCGCTCGGGATTCCATCCTGACTGGAAGACTTACATTTTTAATTACGGCCGCAATGAAGTGCGCAGCTTTCTGCTTTCGAGCGCCATGTTCTGGCTGGAGAAATATCATGCCGACGGATTGCGCGTGGATGCCGTCGCGTCCATGCTCTATCTCGATTACTCGCGCAAGGCCGGCGAATGGATTCCCAATAAATTTGGCGGCCGCGAGAACTTAGAAGCCATCAACTTTTTGCGCCAGATGAATGAGGTGGCGTATCAGGACCATCCCGGCATTCAGACCATTGCCGAGGAATCGACGGCGTGGCCCATGGTGTCGCGGCCAATCTACGTCGGCGGCCTGGGCTTTGGCATGAAATGGGACATGGGCTGGATGCACGACACGCTCAAGTATTTTTCCGAAGATCCCATCCATCGCCGCTACCATCACAACCTGCTTACTTTTCGCATGCTGTACGGATTCACCGAAAATTTCGTGCTGCCGCTGTCGCATGATGAAGTCGTCCACGGCAAGGGTTCGCTCATCGGCAAAATGCCCGGCGACGAATGGCAAAAGTTCGCCAACCTGCGCGCGCTTTTCGGATACATGTATGCCCAGCCCGGCAAAAAAATGCTTTTCATGGGCGACGAGTTCGGCCAGGTCCGCGAATGGGGACACGACACCAGCCTGGAATGGCACGTCTTACACTTCCCTCTGCATCACGGAATACAGAGCTGGGTGGAGCAGTTGAATCGTCTCTATCGCAGCCAGCCTGCCATGCATGAACTGGATACCGATCCCGCCGGATTCGAATGGGTGGACTGCAACGACAATGCGGCAAGCATCGTTTCGTTGCTGCGCAAAGGGAAATCGACGAAGGATACCGTGCTGATCGTATGCAACTTCACTCCGGTACCGCGGCATGGTTATCGCGTAGGAGTTCCGTCCGGCGGATTCTGGCGAGAGCTCTTGAACAGCGACGCCACAGAATACGGTGGCAGCGGGATTGGCAATCTTGGCGGCAAAGAAGCTGAAGCGATCGCAGCCCATGGACGCCCGAACTCGATAAGCCTAACCTTGCCGCCGCTGGCGGTTGTGTTCTTGAAAGCCGAATAGTCGGCACCTTTGCCGACCATTCGGCGCTTCAGATGAATGTCACTTCACGCGCCCGACCCATGTACGGGCCCGGAAGACATTCATCCGGGGGAGGATACACCCGGGTTCGGTCCCTCTCGCGTGAGGGGGCCCAGCGAGAAGTATTGGTTTTCTATTGGCACGTATCGTGCCAAACCGTACTGAGTTGCACTTGGCGTTGGCAATTAGCATTTAGCCCCGATCAGCCGCGATATAGTTCATGGGCCAAGTGCCAATGGCTAAATGCTAAGTGCTCTCTTCCTGCGGCAATTGCCCACCCTACTCCCCGTCATTTAAAGTAACTCCACCCATGCCCACCACCGGAGAGCGTTTTGAGCGCGCCGTATCTATCATGTCCCGCCTGCGGGGTCCGGGAGGCTGTCCCTGGGATCGCGAACAAACCTTTGATTCCATAAAGCCTTACACCATCGAGGAAACTTACGAAGTCCTCGAAGCAATCGACAATCGCGACTGGGAGGAATTGCCCGGCGAACTGGGCGATCTGCTGCTACAAGTTCTTTTTTACGCGCAGATGGCCAAAGATCAGGGCACTTTCTCTATCGACGATGTGCTCGACCGCCTCTCGAATAAGCTGGTCGACCGGCATCCTCACGTGTTTGGTGATGTGAAAGCCGAAACGGCAACGGAGGTCGTGCGAAACTGGGAAGCCCTAAAACGGGAAGAAAAGCAAAAACGGGAGATCACAAACGGGAATGTTAAATCCGGGAATAAGCCGGAATCCATTTTGGCAGGAGTTTCCTCGGCCATGCCCGCCCTCCCCGAAGCTCACAAGCTAAGTTCAAAAGCCGCCAGCGTCGGATTCGACTGGCCGAATGTAGAAGGCCTATTCGACAAGCTTCAAGAAGAAGCTCAAGAATTACGAGAGGAACTCAAACACTTCCCTGCTCCCGGCCCACAACCGCGCGGCAAAGGCATGGCGGGCTCAGGAAACCCGCAAATATCTGAAGAATTACGCAAGCGTCTGGAAGAAGAAGTCGGTGACTTGTTTTTCGTTCTGGTAAACATCGCGCGCTATCTTTCTCTCGATTCTGAGTCGGCACTCAAGAAAACTAATCGCAAATTCAAGCGCCGCTTTCAATGGATGGAGGAGCAACTCCACGCATCTGGCCGCGATTTGCAAACGGTTACGACCGACGAATTGGAATCACTCTGGCAAAAGGCCAAACAACAGGAACGAGCCGGCCAGTGACGGATTCAGTAGTAATCCGCAATTGCCAGGGCCTCAACGAACTGCGTGCCTGTGTGACTTTGCAAAAAGAAGTTTGGGGTTTCAGCGACGCCGAGCTCGTACCCCTGCGTATGTTCGTGGTGGCGGAAAAAATCGGAGGCCAGATCATCGGTGCGTTTGAAGGCAACGAACTGGCGGGTTTCACGCTGGCCGTCCCAGGATTCCGCAACGGACATTCCTATTTGCATTCCCACATGCTGGCGGTACGCAAGAAAAGCCGCAATGCCGGCCTGGGCCGACGCATTAAACTCTTTCAACGCGAAGATGCGCTGGCTCGCGGCTTCGAACTCATCGAATGGACATTCGATCCGCTCGAGATCAAGAACGCTTATCTGAATATTGAAAAGCTGGGCGCCATCGCCCGCCGCTACACCGTGAATCAATACGGCATCACGTCTTCCCCTTTGCAGGCGGGATTACCTACGGACCGACTCGTGGCGGAGTGGTGGTTGAAGTCGAAGCGAGTAGAAAATCTGTTGAACAACGGAATCAGGCCGTCGTTTCAGACGGTGAAAACAATTACCGTTCCAGCTCAAATTTACGAATGGAAAGCATCTCCGGGCACGAAAGAACAAGCCAAAGAAGTGCAGGATTGCAACCGCGAAGATTTCCTACACGCCATTGCTGACGGGTTGGCGGTCCTCGGTTATGAGCGCGACGCCAGAGGGAATGGAAAATTTCTACTGGGCCGATGGGACGAGGATTTGACTTACTAAGGTCAGAGCGAATCCCTGCTCCTTGGCTTCTGCTGCTATCTTTGTACTGATCTGATACCCATGAAAATTGAAGCCATCACACTCCGCGAAATTCAAATGCCGCTCGTCAATTTTTTTGAGACGAGTTTCGGACGCATCTACAGCCGCCGGATTCTGCTCGTCCACGTGCAATGCGACGGGATCGCGGGCTGGGGCGAGTGCGTCGCCGGCGAAGATCCTTTTTACAGCAGCGAATGGATTGACAGCGCATGGCCCACCATCAAGCACTATCTGGCTCCCGTTCTGCTGGGAAAGACAGTCGATTCCGCAAGAGACTGTGCCGCACTCATGGCTAAGGTCCGCGGACATCGCATGGCCAAAGCCGCATTGGAAAATGCCCTCTGGGACGTCGAGGCAAAACAAAAGCAACAACCACTTTGGAAACTGCTGGGAGGCAAGCAACGCGAAATCTCCTGTGGCGTCTCCATCGGCATTCAGGATTCGATCGAGCAGTTGCTAGAAAAGATCGAAACTGAACTCGCCGCCGGGTATCGCCGCATCAAGATCAAAGTCAAACCGGGGTGGGATATTAACGTTCTGGAGCGCATTCGTTCGCGCTGGTCGGAGATTGTGTTAAGTTGTGACGCCAACTCCGCCTACACCCTCGACGAAGTCGAACACCTGCGCAAGTTCGATCAATTCAATCTGCTCATGATCGAGCAGCCGTTGTGGAACGACGACATCTATTATCACGCCAGACTGCAACGCGAATTACGCACCGCCATCTGCCTGGATGAATCCATCCAAAACGTCCGCGATGCCGCGCAGGCCGTCGAAACCGGCGCCTGCCGCATTCTCAACATCAAAGTCGGACGCGTCGGCGGCTTCAGCGAAGCGAAAAAAGTCCACGACGTCTGTCTGGCGAATAAAGTTCCGGTATGGTGCGGCGGCATGCTCGAATCCGGCATTGGCCGGGCACACAATATCGCTCTGTCGACTCTGGAGAATTTTCGTTTGCCCGGAGATGTGTCGGCGTCGAAACGCTACTGGAAAGAAGACATCATCGAGCCTGAGGTCGAAGTCACCCCTGAGGGAACCATCTTGATCGGCGATGAGCCTGGAACTGGATACCGGGTCTTAGAAGACAGGATCGAGAAGCTGACAGTGCGTCAGGAAACCATCCGGGCGGAATAAAATGCCGAGTAGGTCTTATCCGAGTTCTCGGCGATCTCTGCGGTTAAAAGCTCTTGCGGTTGGTAACTAACGGCTCTTCTCGCCTTCCTTTTCCGACTGATTCGTTGCCAGGACAGCTTCGTGCTTCTTCAGCATCTCTACCCCTTCGGCAAAGGAAAGATTAGACGGAGCCGGGCGGAAATCACTATAAGTCTTGGTCGATTTGAACACCAGAGACTTGAACAGAAGTATCTTGCCGGTAAGATCCAGTCCCATGCGCGTGACTTCCCAATTGCCGCCGCCCATGTCGGCCTGGTCCACCATGAAATGTCCACCCTGATTTAAATGCCCCAGAATGCCCCAGCCAAACCCAACCTCGCTGGTCAGTATGCCGTCAATCCGCGCCACCCGTTCCTGTCTTGCATCGATCAACATCGTGCCTTGCATCCCGGTCAGGACTTGTTCCACGCGGGATGGCGGATCGTACTTGGGATTGGGACGGAACTTCAGGCGGGTCAGTTGTGCAGCTTGCCCGCCCAGTAACGGATTGCCCGTTTCCGTTCCATCAAACTCATAGAGAAAAGCATCGGGCAGGGCTTTGACGATGCGAGTGATCCGGTCTTTCGTCTCGGCCTCTTTGGCCTTCTTCTTCTCAAGTTCTGACCGGTCTCGCACCAAATTATCCAGACGGCCGATTTCTGCCTGGCGTTGTTGCGCATTCAGAGGGTGATCGTTGTTGGCGATCAGCATCCCCGCCATGGCCTCGCGTGTTTCCACCATGAGCTCTACTTGCGAGCCAGCCGGCGATTCCCTGCGCTCCCGAAAGGAAAATTTGGAGCTGTTGTTGTTGGCTTTGATCTCGTTCTGCACCGTCCGCCGAACCAGTGCCGCCGCGGCTTCCGGCGATTGCTGGGCATGAATCGCTGCCGGATTCGCCAGCAGAAATGCCACCAGCAGCGTTGTTACGACATCCCACCGAAGCCGCATAGAGTTAGACCTGCCTGGTTAGACGAGCCCTCAGTTCACACCGTTGTATCCATTCTCCGGATTCCCAGATATACCGTACCAAAATGAGCAGTCCACAAAAACTATAAGAAAGAATTTATCTGCACATTAGGTCATGCGAGATTGTCATCACCACAGCCGTAGGATATAGTCATCACAACCCAGCACAAGACTGTTTTGCAAGTTTTTACTGGATGTTTCTGCTCCGGTTTACTGCTTTGGCCACCCGGCGCGTAACCAGGTAATTTGGAATCTGATGTTTTCAATTGCATCCCGCAGTTCACTAGCCCAAGGAGGCCGAAATTATGGAGACGCCGAAGTCCACGGAAGTGGCAAACATTGGCAAATCTGTCATCATTAAGGGGGAACTCTCCGGCAGCGAAGACCTTTATGTCGATGGACAAGTGGAAGGCACCATTGAACTGGCGGGCAATAGTTTGACAGTCGGTCCCCATGGGCAGGTCCGGGCTAGTGTGAATGCCAAAAGCGTGGTCGTGCAGGGCAAACTGGAAGGCAGTATTCGTGCCAGCGACCGTACCGAATTGAGGAAGTCCGCGGTGATCACCGGCGACATCGCCACGCAGCGAATTTCCATCGAAGACGGCGCTTATTTCAAGGGCAAAGTGGATATTCAAAAAGACGGGGCGGCGGCTAAGTCCTAGTAATAACAGTCCTGAATTGGGCTGATAACCGAATTGGAAGCCCGAGGGAAACTCCGGTAACCTGGCGCATGAGGTTTTGCAGGCTAAGGGTTACCGACTGCGTTATATTTTAAGATCTGGTAGTCAGGAAGTTCAATGGTATCTGCATCGCACGGCTTCATGAGACTCTTTCGAGGTTCATCGGCGGACGAGGGCCCAGGCATCAAAACCACCTCGGCTGCTCAGCGCCTTACCCGCCGTTCCAGTGGCCTGGGAGAATTGGTGCGGGTGCTCAAGCCGGAAGAACCGCTTTACGTCCTCGATATTGGTTCGACTTCTGCCTCGAATATCCGCTATCTCACTGAGTTGGGACACAAAATCTACAGCGAAGACCTGCTGGATGCTTCGACCGATCCCTCACTTACCACCAAGGACGAACAAGGCCAGCCCACTCTGGATAGTAAGAAATTCCTGGCTGAAAACCTGGTCCATCCCGCTGCACGCTTTGACGCAGTTTTATGCTGGAACCTGGCTGACTATTTGGACGAAAGTTTGGTAAAACCCGTAGTCGGACGGCTATGGACTATGCTGAAACCGGGCGGCGTATTGCTGGCTTTCTTTCATACTCGCGAAGCCGGGCCGGATGCGCCCTGCCACCGCTATCACATTGTGGGTCCCGACACTTTAGAAATGCAGCGCATCGAACCCCGGCGTGAGGCGCGACGCGGCCCCACCGGCGCATTGCATACCGCGATTGGCGATGGCTTCCGTTTACAGCGCGTATTTAACAACCGCCATATCGAAACTCTTTTCCGCGACTTTGCCTCCATCAAATTCTTCCTCACCCGCGACAACATCCGCGAAGTATTGGTTGTCCGCTAACCTTCGCCGGAGTTAGAATTAGTTCGAAAAGGCCGCTGGTGGAGGGTTTGCCATGCCTGCAAAGCTGTTCCGCCGATTGGCGTTCGGTCTTCTGCTCTTCGCTTGCTGCTTTGCGATTTCGTTTCGTCTGCTGGGCAAACAAACCCAATCAGTGGATCCCGATCTAACCGCCCACGAATGGGGTACATTCACCTCCATTGCCGGCAGTGATGGTAACGCAGTGGAATGGCTGCCTTTGAATGGCTCCGACCTCCCCAGCTTCGTCGAGCAATTCCGGGGTTCCAACTTTAAAGTCAATCTGCGTGGCACCGTGCGCATGGAAACGCCGGTGCTTTATTTCTACTCTCCGCACGAAACCACGCTGTCGGTAAAAGTAACGTTCTCGAAGGGACTGATTACAGAGTGGTACCCGCACGCCAGCCGCGTCGAGCCAGCCGCGATGGTCAAGGATGAGTCTCTGTACAAGAATCACGCGGACGGAAGCATTGCCTGGGATGCGATCAACCTTGTGCCATCGCTTGCGGCAGACTTCCCTCGTGAGCAGAGCGGCAACCGCTATTACGCGGCCCGCGAAACCTCATCCACGCCGCTTCGCATCAAGACCCATGCGGGGTACCAGCAGGAAAAGTTTCTCTTCTATCGTGGCGTGTCCACGTTCTCGGTGCCGCTTTCAGCGAAGTTGACGCCCGAAGGTAAAGTAGTCGTAAACAATCTTCACGCGGATGCGGTTCCAAACGTCATCCTGTTCGAACGCCGTGGCGAGAAATTGGGCTATCGCATCGGCGGCATGCTGCAAAGTGAACTGACGCTGGATCCTCCCGAACTTACCGGCACCATCGATTCTCTCAACAGCGAACTGGAAGGAATCCTGGTTGGCCAGGGCCTCTTCCCCGACGAGGCGCACGCTATGGTTGAAACGTGGCGCGATTCCTGGTCGGAAGAAGGCAGCCGCCTGTTTTATATCGTGCCCCGCCAGTTCGTAAATACGATTCTGCCCCTCTCCATCCGCCCAGCACCGGCACAGACGACAAGAGTTTTTGTAGGACGCCTTGAGCTGGTCACCCCGGCGACCGAACAGGCATTGGAAACTGCATTCCTCACTCACGACGGCGTCATGATCGGAAAGTATTTCCGCTTCGAACTGCCGATTCTGAAAGTAGCCGCCGAGCACGAGTCAGACCCGGTCAAGCTAAAACAGATCAACGACTTCATCGGCCCGTTCTACAATTCACCTGCTGCGCATTAACTATCTACGCTACCCATCGTGTTTTTTTCTCGAGATAACGAGTGAGAGACGGCGCCTTCCCGAACAAAAAAAGCAGCGGCTTGCGCACCGGCCGGGGTAGGCCCAGCAGTCTGCGAATTCCTGAAGAAGCTCGAAAAACCGGCGCCAGGCTTGCTTGATACTTCAAACGGTACGCCTGTACCGCATCCTGCAATGAAATTTCCTTCTTGAAGAACGGAGCGAGATATTCAGCCGCCAACGATCCACCGCGCAAAGCCAGTGACACGCCGTCACCTACAAAGGGATCGACAAAAACCGCGGCATCTCCAACCATTAAAACTCCAGATTTCTCCGGCTGCGGCTCCCTGAAAATTAGGGGCGATGTACTGACTGGATCACTAAGAGGTTCCCATCGACGACTGCGCTCCGCTAACGCAGGATGACGCGCAAAAACCTCAGGCAGATTGCTGGCAACGTCCGCCCGCACCATGGCACAGGCATTCACCCGTCGGTGGTGCGAGTCTCCTGTCCGCAGATCCACCGGCTGCACCCCGCAATAGCCGCCTTCGAAAAAATAAAGATCCACGGACTCAGACGGCGATGACTCAGCAAAGTGACCCTTGACGCCGATCCATTTCACTCCCCCGCCATTGCCATTGCTCGCCTGCAGGGTTAGGTTCGACCATCGTCCCGAAGCATTGATCACCGCCCGCGCCTCCAATGTTTCGTCCGCAGTCTTAACGTAAAACGGTCCGTCTCCGGCGATGCTCTGCACTGTCGTTTGCTGTCGTGCATCCACGCCACACCCGATCGCGGATTTCCACAGTGCGGCATCCAGATCAAGCCGCGCAATACTGGCTGCAGGAGGATCGGTAACAGTCTGCAGCATGTGCCCATCCAGAAAAATTCGTGCCCGCGCAATTCGACCCGCATCACTCAACAAAGTCTTACTGTCGGAATCGAACAGATTCGCCAGAAGATCGAGCGACTCGGCGGAAACAAACTCGCCGCACACTTTATGGCGCGGAAAACGTCCGCGCTCCAGCAACAGGACACGAGCGCCAGCACGTGCCGCAGTAATCGCCGCTGATGTTCCCGCAGGGCCGCCGCCGATGACAATCAAATCGTACATATTCTCAGAACAAATCCTTGCCAGAGGATTACCTTTTCCAAACCGTCACACCCATGCGAAACAAGTAATGCCGCCGGATTTCCACCCTCGCAGCTCTAATCTGTCCCAGCAATGCCAGCATTTCATCCGGCGTATAAGCTTGCCGAACTGAGGCAGGACCGTCGTGGCGAGTCAACCGGCTGCGATAAAGTGGCCATCCTGCATAAACCAAGGCCAAATGCGCCGGATGCCGCACCAGATCGTTAATCAGCACCGCGCTCCGGCAGACCCGTAATCCCTCATTCACGAATTGCACAACCTGCTCGGGCGAAAGGTGATGAGTAAAGAGCCCGCAATCGACCAGATCAAAACTGGCATCGGGAAAAGGTAGCGCCAGCGCATCTCCCACAACCGCGCGCCTTGCCGCATGCCCGTTCTCCGAAGTAGATGCCTGCAAATGAGATGCGGCGCGATCCAGCAGCGTTACCTTCAACTCGATTCCCCGATCCTTCAGCCGTTGCGCGGCGATGCCTGGGACATCACCCGATCCGGCCGCGACTTCCAGCAACGAGAGCGATTTCGCATTCAGTTTGTGGGCAACATCTTCGATCATCGCTTGGGTGGTGGAAATCCCGCCAAACCAGCGATTGATGCGTCGTAAATCGGAGAGCGAAGCGGCGACTTCGGCAGGCGTGCCGGAATCAGTATCGAGCAGCTCGGCGGTGACCGCTCTTTCCATGCAGATAAGTTTAGGCAGAACTTTGATGGACAGTTGTCAATTCGCTGTCAATTGAATTGGCGATCGCTCTCAGACCTCCGCCAATTCCTCTTCCAACAACTGCTTGTTGTATAGATCGGTGTAGTAGCCGTTGCGCGCGATGAGCTCGTCGTGCGTGCCCAATTCAACGATACGGCCGCCGTACAGCACGGCAATTCTGTCGGCATTGCGGACAGTAGATACGCGATGCGAAATAAAAATCGTAGTCCTCCCTCGCATGATCTCCCGCAGATGATTGAGGATTTTGTCTTCCGTATGCGTATCCACACTGGAAAGCGCATCATCCAGAATCAAAATTCGCGGATTACGAATAATGGCGCGGGCAATCGCCGTGCGCTGCTTCTGGCCCCCGGAGAGTGTGATCCCGCGCTCGCCCACCAGGGTTCGATATTGCTCTGGAAAGCTTTCGATATCCTCGGCAATACTCGCCGCCTGCGCGGCGGAACGAACCGCCTCGTCGCTCGCATCCGGCACACCGAAGGCAATATTTTCGCGAATGGTATCGCTGAACAGAAAAGTTTCCTGCGGCACAAACCCGACATTTTTCCGTAACACTTCCAGCGGATAATCACGCACCGATCTGCCGTCGATCAGCACGCTACCGGGCGCGGCGTCATAAACCCGCGGAATCAGACTAACCAGCGTAGTTTTTCCGGATCCCGTTGGCCCAACAATCGCCAGGCTACTACCCTGCGGAATCTTCAAATTGATGTCATGCAGCACCACCGCCCCGTTGTAGGCGAAGTTCAAATTGCGAAATTCGATATCCCCTTGAATTTGTGTGGGGCGGACACTCCTGTCCGCCGCCTTTGACTTTTCGCCCGCAGCCTTCGACTTTTCAGAGTCCGCAATCTCCGGCTTCTCCACCAGCAGTTCATTAATCCTCAGCATCGACGCCGTACCGCGCTGGAAAATATTGATCACCCATCCCAGCGCGATAATCGGAAAGGTCAGTTGCACCATGTAAGTGTTGAAAGCAACAAACCCTCCGGGAGTCATGCGGCCCAGAATCACTTCCCGCCCACCCACCCAGAGCACCAGGACAATGGCCAGACCGAGCATGGTTTCCAGCGTCGGCCAGAGCATGCCCATCAGCCGCACCAGTTTCAGGCTGCGCGCAATGTATTCCTGGTTCGCGGTCTCGAATTCGGCAATCTCAGATTCTTCCTGCACATAAGCGCGAATCACTCGCGCGCCCGAGAAATTTTCCTGCGCGCGGGCGGAGATATCGGAGAACATGGCTTGAATTCTCTCGAAACGTTCGTGAATGCGCCGTCCGAAATACTGGATAGCCACGCTTACAATGGGCAGTGGCAAAAAAGCGTAGAGCGTCAGTTTGGGACTGATCGAGTGCATGAAAACCAGCGCCCCAACCGTGAACACAATGGTGTTTGCCGAGTACATGATCCCCGGCCCCAGTAGCATCCGGACGGCGTTCAAATCGTTGGTGGCGCGCGCCATGATGTCGCCGGTGCGAGTCCGCTGGTAAAAAGAGGATGAAAGGCTTTCGAGATGTTGAAACAGGTCGTTGCGCAGATCAAACTCGATCTCGCGCGATACTCCGATCAGGATGGACCGCGTCAGATATTGAAAAATTCCCTTGGCGCCGGCGATTGCCAACAGCATCAATCCGTAGGTCGCCAGTGTGTGCCGATAGGATCCCTTCGTAAGATCATCGATCGCCCGCTGGATGACCTGGGGGAACAAGATCCAAACTCCATTGGTCAACACCAGACACACTGCACCAATCCAATAGCTGCTTTGATACTTCCGGAGGTAAGGAAACAGGGGACGAAGGCTTTTGAGCAGCATGTGCTTCTAGTAGATGAGATTCTACCAGCAGCCGATGCAGGTTTTGGAGATCAGCTACTAGCTTCTAGCTGAACCAACAACGATTCAGCTAAAAGCTAGTAGCTAGTAGCTGTTCTTAGGATAAATCCTGTTTGAACACAATGACGGAAGCCAGCAGAAGCATCAGTGCCCAGCCGGCGAGGAAGAACTTGCCACAATTAATTAAAATTGAATATAGAGCGTCAACATCCATGGGGAGCCTCGATCAACTTAAATTTCGAGTGGATTTAAAGTTGTACTTTCCCGGTCAGTCGCTTATAGTCCTGCAAAATTTCCTGGACGGCGTTCAATCGTCCCAAAGTAGTGAGATGTCTATCCGTTAAGGCCCGGTCGATCTGCGCCAGCCAGCGTTCTACCGCGGCCTCGACACCATGGGCCATCTCGCTCGCCACTACATTTATGAAATCAGTCGCTAATACTGTAGTTGCCATGGCCCACCCGCCTTTCAGAACTGCCTGGGTGATTGTTAAACTTACACATGAGGGGAACCAAACATCCCCTCCCCCCATGTGCCCCCTACATTCGCACTACTCGTTCGGTGCATCAGGTGGAGGACCAGCTTGCTCGTGCTGTTGCATCCACTGGTCACGCTTTGCTTCCCGTTCGGCCAGCTTGGTTTTCTGGTCCGGAGTCAGCAACTGGTACACCTGTGCATCGATTTTGGCCCGTTCCACCGCAATCTGCGTATGGATCTGGGCTTCCTGGGTCGCGATGGTTTGCGCCTTGGCTTCCTCAAAGCTGCCGCCGCGAACCAGTGCAGTCATTAGTTGATGGTTTTGCATTTCCTGTTGCATGAGAGGTTTCAAAGTTGGCTTTTCCGCGGTCATGATCTGCTTCACCTGCGTTTTTTGCGCGTCGCTCAAGTCCAGTCCACGGAGCCCCATCCCCGGGCCGCCGAATCCATCACCATGCGGACCACGTGGACCTTCCTGCGCCACCGCAACCGTTGCCAATAATGCCATCGCCAATGCTGCTGTCATCAATTTAAATTTGTTTGTTTTCACTTCTTCCTCCTCGGACATTTTCGTTTCTGAGCGCCGCCTTGCTCCGGCCGCAAATGCTCTGCTGATAAGAACACTTTGCGGCACAAAAAGTAGTAAAGAGTCGGTCAATGGAGGTAAAGTTTTGTAAAGGGTTAAGCCTCTCAAATTGACGATTCTTTACCTGCATTTGCGCGGGTCTGGTGTAGAACTAGAGTGAGATTGCCTGCGATCGAAAGAGCGAATCCTGTGGATCAAATTCTTGTTATCGATGACGACGTAGAACTCTGCAGCCTGGTCAGCGAATACCTCGAGCCCGAAGGCTTTCCAGTGGAATCTGTGCATGACGGCAAGCGCGGCCTCGATCGTGCCCTCAGCGGAGAACACACTCTGGTCGTGCTGGACGTCATGCTGCCGGGCATCAACGGTTTTGACGTGCTACGCCGCATTCGCAATACTTCACGAATCCCGGTCCTGCTGCTCACCGCCCG
This sequence comes from Terriglobia bacterium, assembly GCA_963723765.1. Taxonomy (GTDB): domain Bacteria; phylum Acidobacteriota; class Terriglobia; order Terriglobales; family Acidobacteriaceae; genus DATBAX01. The sequence continues at coordinate 991,095 of CAVRSD010000003.1, forward strand.
CGGCCAGGATGTCGATCGCATCGTCGGCCTGGAAATCGGTGCCGACGACTACCTTCCCAAACCTTTCAATCCGCGCGAACTGGTCGCTCGTATCCGTGCCGTTCTGCGACGCACCAAGTCGGGGGAACCATCGAGCGAACCCGTTCCTGAAGTCCTGCGGGTGGGAGACATTGAACTGGATCCCGCGACCAGAACCGTCCGCCAGAAGGGCGCCGTGATTGAAATGACTTCGGTCGAATTCAATCTGTTGCAGGCTTTATTGCGCGAGGCCGGCCGGGTCGTGACCAGGGAGAATCTGGTGGACACCGTATTGAGCCGTAAGTTTTCTCCGTTTGATCGCAGCATTGACATGCATGTCAGCAAGATCCGCAAAAAACTTGGCGATTCCGATAGCGGTACCGACCACATCAAGACTGTCCGCGGTGTGGGCTACATTTTCACTCTGGAGCGCGAGCCGGTCAGGAGCGGAAGCCGGTGAGAAGTATTTTTTTTAAGATTTTCGTCTCTTATTGGCTGGCTCTGGCTTTATTCGCGATTCTGGCGGTTCTCACCGCTCTGGCCTTGCGTCCTCCGGGCGAGACGGCCAACGCGGAAGCACAACAGGCGAAAATTCTCAATGATGCGGTTCAGGCTTACCAGTCCGGCGGCCAGGAAGAAGCGCGGCGCTATCTTCGCTCGATCCATGACAGCCAACAAATACGTGCTTATGTCTTCGACGATCAGGGACACGAGCTGACCGGACGCAAGCCTCCGGAATGGATTGACGGCGTATTCCGCGGACGAATCCGGACCATCGACAGCTTTTGGGGACGCCTGGGACCAGGGCAGTTTCTGCGCACCACCATGAAAGCGTCCGACGGACACACCTATGCCTTAGTGATTGAGCTGCCGCCGCAACATATTTTGTTTGGTCCCCACGGAATACCCACCATTGCCATTCTGATTGCCGTGCTTTCTTCGGGATTAGTCTGTTTCGTCCTCGCCCGCTACTTGACTTCCCCGGTCATGCGCCTGCGTGCGGCCACACAGCGCCTGGCCGATGGCGACCTGAAAGCGCGAGCCGGTGTTCCCAACGCCCGTGGTCACGATGAGATGTCGGAGTTGCTGCGTGACTTCGATCGTATGGCTGAGCGCCTCGAGAATCTAGTCAACGCCCAATCTCATTTGCTGAACGACATCTCGCACGAATTGCGATCGCCTCTGGCCCGCTTGAATGTCGCGCTCGAATTGGCGCGCCAGCGTTCCGGAGCGGAAGCTCACACCGCTCTCGAACGCATCGACCTTGAAGCCAACCGCCTGAATCAACTGATCGGCAGATTGCTGACCGTCGCCCGGCTTGAGAGCGGAGCCGAACTGCTGCGGAGCTCCGTGCAGCTTAGCGAGATCGTGAGCGAGATCGCCAAGGATGCCGCCTTCGAAGCCCAATACCGAAATTGCGCCGTCGATTGCGTCATCGCCGACGAGTGTGTGGTCCTGGGCGACCCCAGCCTCCTGCACAGCGCTATCGAGAATGTGGTTCGCAATGCTACCCGCTACACCGAGGAAGGTACCGATGTACAGGTGCGTCTTGAGACGGGACAAGGTGCAACCGGCCCCGAAGCCGTGGTTCGAGTCACGGATTCCGGCCCCGGCGTTCCCGAAGATGCTCTTAAGAAGCTGTTTCGCCCGTTCTACCGCATCGACGACGCTCGCGGACGTGGCACCGGCGGCGTAGGTCTGGGTCTCGCCATCACCGAGCGCGCCGTTCGCCTGCATGGCGGAAATGTCAGGGCCCTCAACCGGCCGCAGGGCGGCTTGATGGTAGAAATTCGTCTTCCCATGGTTCCCGTCACCACTGGCGAGCTGATCGTGATGCCGGCGGCGCTCAATAGCGACCGCAACTGAAACCCGCTTCCCGCTAAAGTATTCAGGAAGCAGGCAACTTTCCCGCTTTGTATTGGTTCCAACCAGTTGCAACGTTTGCTCTTCCGGTGCATTCCTGATACACAAATGAGGGTAATTATTTATGCTTTTATCAGGTCGAGCCGGATGTCGGCGGGCTGGGATGACCTTGCAGCAAGAAATTAGGGAGAAAGAATGCGGATGAAGTGCCGATTCGTTGCCAGTCTGCTACTGGGATCACTGACAATTCTGACCAGCTGCTCCAATAACACCAGCAGCACCACAAGCCCCACGGGTACCGGATATCTGTGGGTCGCGTCCCAGGGAAACAACAGCGTTTCCGCCTTCACTTTGGATGAGGCTACCGGCACTGCCACCCAGAACGGCAATGCCGTCGGCGGGACCCTTACACCCAGCGCCATGGTCATCTCTCCCGATGGCACAGCCTTATTCGTCGCCAGTAAAACCCCAGACTCGAATGGTAACTACGATATTGCCAGCTATGTTGTGAATTCGAACGGCGCCATCAAGATCGGGAGTTCCACAACCCTGAGCAATGCTTTGAACCCGATAAGTTTGGCCATCGATCCCACCGGAAAGATCCTGTTTGTCGCCAATCAGGGTTCGAACACTGCGCCTCCGGCTGGTTGCATAACACCCGCAAAAGAATGCGGCAACATCTCGGTTTTTAGCGTAAGCGGCACCACCCTGACCGAACTCGCGGGATCGCCATTTAACGCCGTGGATCCCAATAACCCGGTCGTGACTGGCCCCACTTCCGTGGCCGTCACCCCTACGGGAAATTATCTATACGTAGCCAATCAGTTCACCAACACCGTTTCCGCTTTTCAATACGACAGTACCGGAGCCCTCACTGCGCTCGCTCCGTTCACCTATCCTGCGGGGGCAAACCCCACCGGCCTGGCCATCTCCCGTAGCATCATCGTCAACAATCAGATCACCCAGGCTCATTTCCTGTACGTGGCCAATTCTGGATCGAACAACGTCAGCGGTTTTGCCATTTGCGATGTGGTCTCTGCGACGCCGACCACCTGCCTTACCCCCACTGGCCAGCTCACGCAACTCAGCGATTCTCCTTATGCCGCCGGATTAAACCCGGTTTATATTGCGGTAAACCCAGTCTTCAACGGGGTTTACGTGGTCGATCAGGGATCCAATGAGATCTCCATGTACAAATGGGCTTCCGCCACCGGATCATTGCTTGTTCTTTCGCCGGCGACAGTTTCTGCGGGCGTATCTCCCACCTGGGCGCAAGTCAATTCCTTTGGTCAGTTTGTTTATGTCGCCAACACCGGGGCAACCTCGATTTCCATTTATGGCGTGGGCGCGGCCGGTCCGCTCCTGGGCCCCATCCCCTCGGGACCGTTAGCGGTCCAACCCAATCCTTCGGCGCTGGTGGTTCGGTAGTTTCTCCTTCTTAAGTTTCAAAGCTTTTTTGAAGCCAGCTCGAAGGAGCGCTCCAGCTTAGCCCCGGACGGAAGTCCGGGGTACCAGCGGGTGCCGGAATACGCGCCGAAGGCGCAAAGTGCTCGCCCGTCCTCTGCTACACTTTTTCTTCTAATTCTTCGAAGGATTATTCATGCGCGCCTGCACTTTCCTCGCGATGGTCATCATGATGAATACAGTCATTGCCGCTTCGGCCCAGACTTTGCCTGCCCCTCAAGCCATTACCGATCCCAAACAGATCGTCAGCAAGATGAATGCGCAGGTCGAGCAAAACCAGCAAAGCCTTTCCATCGAAAAGCTTTACATGACTCGTTCGGTCGGAGACACAGCCTGGTCGCCCGACGGCAAGACCATCGCCTTCATCTCCAACATCAGCGGCCGCAACAATCTCTGGCTGGTGCCTGCCGAAGGCGGCTGGCCGATGCAGTTGACCATCAGCGATCAGCGCCAGACGCAGCCCGCATGGTCACCGAATGGCAAGTGGATCGCCTACATCTCCGACTACGACGGTGATGAACAATGGGACATTTTTCTCGTCTCTCCGAAAACCGGCCAGGTGGTGAACCTGACCCATACGCGGGAAATCTCCGAAGACAATCCGGCATGGTCTCCCGATGGCCGCTACCTGGCTTACACGGTAAAGCCGAAAACGTCATCGGTATTTGAAATCGACATTTACGACACCGTGCTACGTGATACCAAACACCTCACGACCAATACGCCCGCCGACAAATTGAACGATCATCCCATTTGGTCGCGTGACGGTAAGTGGATCGCCTACACCCAGGAACAAGCCAAAGGAACGGACGCAAACATCTTTATCGTCAACGTCGAGAGTGGCGAGAGCACCCTGGTCACGCCTCACGGTGGCGAACAGCTTTACCACGTCAACGATTTTTCCCCCGACGGCAAAAAGCTGCTCATCACTTCCAACGCCGCCAACGGATATGACAACGTCGCCCTGCTCGACATCGCCAGCAAGAAAATCACCTGGCTCACGCAGGACAAATGGCGAATCAACGGCGGCAACTTTTCGCCCGATGGCAAGCACGTCACCTGGACGGCGAACGTTGACGGCAACACTGATATTTATCTGCACGATCTGATTTCCGGAAAGACGACTTCCCTGCCTCTGCCCAAAGGCGTCAACAACCTGGGCGGCGATATTTAGTGCCTTCAGCCCCGATGGCTCGCGGCTGCTGTGTTATCACAACGGCCCCAATGCGCCCAACGATGTATGGGTTTATCCCCTTACTGCGGGAGCAAAACCGCACCAGGTCACGAATTCGCTGGTGGCCGGCATGCACGCGGACGATATGGTCGAGCCGTTTCTGGTGCACTATCCCAGCAAAGACGGCCGCTGGACCATCTCTGCGTGGGTTTATGTGACTTACAACATGGTGCGCAATGGAACCAATGCGGCCATCGTGTACGTACACGGCGGCCCGTCTTCGCAGACCGTGAACTCGTTCAACCGCTTCATTCAGCACATCGTCAATCAGGGATACATGGTGATCGCGCCCAACTATCGCGGTTCCACCGGCTACAGCAAAGAGTTCAAGCAGGCCAATCTGTTCGACATGGGCGGCGGCGATTTGCAGGACGTCCTCGGCGCAGCCGATTTTCTCAAGCAGACTGGTTATGTTGACCCGAAGAAGATCGTCCTCATGGGCGCGAGCTACGGCGGCTACATGACCATGATGGGCGTCACCAAAGCCCCGGACGTTTGGGCGGCGGGTGTTCCCATCGTGCCTTTCGTGAACTGGTTCACCGAAATCGCGCATGAAGACCCGGTGCTGCAGCAATCCGATCTCGCCACCATGGGCGATATCGAGAAAAACAAAGACCTTTACCACGACCGGTCGCCGATTTTCTTCGTCGATCAGATCAAAGCGCCGCTGCTATTGCTGGCGGGCGGGAACGATCCTCGCTGTCCCAAGGAAGAAGCGCAACAGGTGGTGGACGCGGTTAAAAAGCGCAACGGCGTGGTCGATCTGAAAGTCTATGAAAACGAAGGCCACGGCTTCGCCCGCGTGGAAAACCAGATTGATGCTTATAAACGTGTGTCCGATTTTCTGAAGGCGCACGTGCCTCCGGCGAATTGCGGGTGTTCGCTGACGGAGTAGGGGTTAGCTGCGGAAGACGAGTTTCAGCGTCGCAAGCTGAGAACATTTTATTAGCTTAAAGATTACTTTTCGTAGGCGTCGATTTAAGCGATGTTGCAGAGCTGGACGGCCTCGTGATCCTCCCAAACCTTGATCATCGACGCTAGGGCGGTTTACGGCTCAGGAATGGGTATTCTAGATGACAGTCGCGATGCTACTTTGACATGTTAGTTCTTCTGGAAGTTGCCGTTTTGGATAGCCAGCAGCTAAGTTATTGATTCTTCGTTTACTCACCTTCTGCAGCCATTGTCCAGAACGCTAGCATTCCTAATCCGGAAACAGGAGCGTGCCAGCGAAGTGGACTTGATCGCCAAACGCCACTAACGCCAAAGACAATTCCAAGGAATGAAAGCAGGAACCCCCATCGAAATATCCTAAGCAGCAACGGATCGTAGTAGGGAAAATGATGGATTTGTGCGTACACTATGGAGGAAACTGCCAGCAGAGCGGAGGCCGTGGCAAGAATGAAACCAGCGAAAGACAGCATGGAAGGGATAGTCCGCAGCCTCGGTAGGTTAATCCATCGTATCCAACCCCAAATTAGCGCTATAGGCGAGGCAAGATATCCGAGTGCGACCAGAACCGCAAAGATCACCTGGGTGGCTATGCTCATAAATAAGCTACTTCGGTCGTATTGTACGCTCGTGTAGGAGCGTTTAAGAATTTGTCATTCCGATCCGTAGCGAAGCGCAGGGAGGAATCTGCTGTTTTCCGGGACAGCAAAAACAGATTTCACGGGAATAAATTCCCTCGAAATGACAATGATTAGTGTTGATTGAGATTCCAACACGGGGATCTGAGTTTTAGCCGGCTTTCTTCTTCAAGAAGAAAACAGCTTCGATGAGTCCCGGAATCGTGTACTCTTTCGCCTCGATATCCACGGGAAGGCCGAGTTCGCGCAGCGTGGACGAAGTGATCGGGCCGATGGAAGCGAATTGGATGCCGTCGAATGTTGAGGGTACTGGCTTTCGCGGGCGGGGGCGCCCGCGCCACAGCTGCACACTCTTCCCCAACAGGGCCACGAAGTTCTTTACCGTCGAGGAACTGGTGAAGGTGATGACATTGGGACGGCGCTTTGGGTCTTTCAACACGGCGCGCAATCGCAAACGGGAAGATTTGGGGATGACCGTCTCGTAGGCTTCGACTACGTCCACCTGCGCTCCCAGCTTGCGCAGTTCGCGTGGGATCACGTCGCGGGCAACTCTGGCGCGGGCGAGCAGCACGCGCTTGTTTTTTACCTGCCTGCGGAGACTTTTGACAACCGATTCGGCCACGTACTCTTCCGGAACTACATCGACTTTGAGCCCGCGCTTCTGAATTGCTTTGCTGGTTGCGGGGCCGATGGCGGCAATCTGCAAATGCTGGAACTGCTTTTTGCCCAGCTTGAGCTTCTTCGCCCGTTCCCAAACCGCGTCCACGCCGTTGACGCTGGTCAGGACCAGCCAGTCGTATTCGTCCAAATGCTTCAGCGCGGAATCCAGCGGCTTGTAAGAACGCGGCTTACGAATTTCGATGAATGGAATCTCAATCACTTCCGCGCCCAGCTTGCGCAATCCAGCCGACAACGCACTCGCCTGATGGCGGGCGCGTCCAACCAGGACGCGTAGACCCTTCAGAGATCCGGTCCGTCGATTTGCGGAAGTCGCCATAAAAATTACTTACCCACGTTGTGTCATCCCGAAGACCCGGCGCCTTTCTGCCGGGCGAGGGATCTCGCGCGGAGAAGCAGACAGTGTGTCTCGCTCCACGCCAGATCCTTCGCAAGCTCAGGATGACATTTTAGTTTTATATGGCGAATTACGGTTCTTCGGCCACAACGATGCCCCTTCGATAAACATCTTCGAGAATTGCATCTCCGCCTTTGCGCAATAACATTTCGCCGACTGATTCGCCCAAGTGCACCGGATCATCAATGATCCCCCTGCAAGATTCACGCAAAACTTTGGTTCCGTCGGGACGAGCCACAACCCCCTGCAGGTGCAATCGTCCATTACGGATTTCCGCAAGCGCGCCGATCGGGACCTGGCAGCCTCCTCCCATTTTATTGAGCAAGGCGCGCTCGCAGATCGTCGCGGTACGGGCTGCTGGATCGTCTAAAAACGCGATGTGCTGACGAGTGCCCGAATCACCGGCGCGGATTTCGATGGCTAAAGCCCCCTGCCCTGCCGCCGGACACATGACGTCCTCAGGGATGATCTGTTTGATCAACTCAGTTTTTCCCAACCGGTTCAAACCAGCGGCCGCCAGAATAATGGCGTCGTACTCGCCCGCTTCGAGTTTGCGCAGACGCGTGTCCACATTTCCGCGCAGAGAAAGAATATCGAGATCGGGCTCGCAGCGCTCGCAACTGTGCCTCGCGGCGAAGACTGCTGGTGCCGACCCGCGCGTTCTTAGGCAATTGCTCGATGCTTGCGTACTTGCTGGAACAGAAAACATCGCGAGGATTTTCACGCTGAGGGATCGCTGCGATTTCAAATCCAGACGGCAGTTCGGTGGGCAGGTCTTTTAAACTATGCACCGCAAGATCGACGCGGCCCTCGGCCAGTGCTTCTTCAATCTCCTTGGTGAACATGCCCTTGGTGCCGACTTTGGCCAGGGCGACGTCGAGAATTTTGTCGCCGGTGGTATGGATGATTTCGATGGCTACTTCGTGTCCGCGCTCGCGCAACAATGCGCTTATATAGTTGGCCTGCCAAAGCGCCAGTTGCGATCCCCGGGAACCGATGCGCAGCCGGGCCACTAGAGTTTATCCTTCGATTCAGCGTCCTCGGTTTTGTCTTCCTTTTGCAGATTCTCTTTTTCTTGCAGATTAAAGATCCGCCGCACCACATCGATCATGGGAGTGGCTTCGCTCTCCCGCGCCGCTGTCTTCAGCGTACTGATGGGAGTGTGCATGATCTTGCTAACGATGCCGCGCGTGAGGGTTTCGAGAGCAAGCTCTTGCTCGGGCGAAAGCGTACCCAGGCGGCCGCGCACCCGGTCAATTTCGGCCTGACGGATAGTTTCGAGATGGTCTTGCAACGATACGATGGTGGGAACCACATCGCGCGTCTGCAAGCGAGCCTGAAAGCGCTCGATTTCGTTGTCGATGATGCGCTCGGCGCGTTCGGCTTCCTTGCTGCGATCGGAAGTGTTGGCCGCAACCGCCTGCTGGAGATCGTCAATGTCGTACACGAAGATGCCGTCGAGTTTGTTCATCTGCGGATCGACGTCGCGGGGCACGGCGATGTCAATGAAGAACATGGGGCGGTTCTTACGCCGGCTCAGGAAAAGCTCGCCGTGTTCGCGGCGAAAGATTGCGCGCGGCGAACCGGTGGAAGTGATGACGATGTCGGCGCGATCGCAGGTTTCGTACAACTCCTCGAAGTGGATGGCCTCGCCACCAAACTTTTCCGCCAACGCGGCGGCACGGTCATAGGTGCGGTTTGCTACAAAAATAGAAGCCGCGCCATGCGCCATCAAATGCCGCGCGGCGAGCTCGCTCATTTTTCCCGCGCCTACCAGATACACTTGCTTGCCGTTGAGCGATCCGAAAATCTTTTTCGCCAGTTCGACCGCCACTGAGGCAACTGAAACCGACGACGAACCTACCGCTGTTTCGGTGCGTACCCGCTTAGCCACCGCGAAGGCGCGAGTCAACAACTGATCGAGTTGCGAATGTACCGCGCCCACGGCACGTGCCGTCGCATACGCTTCTTTCACCTGGCCCAGAATCTGCGGTTCGCCGACGACCATGGAATCCAAACTGGAAGTCACGCGGAACAGATGCCGGATGGCGTCACGTTCGTGATACTCATAAAGATGCGGCGTCAACTCCGGCACTTTGATCTCGAAGTATGTTTGCAAAAAGCTCCGGAGGTCGCTGCTGCCATTTTTCGTTTGCGCCAGAACTTCCACGCGATTGCAGGTGCAGAGGATCAAACCTTCGTCCACGCCGGGATGTCCCACCAGACGCTTCAGGGCGTCCGCCATGCGCGACTCGGGAATGGCGAGGCGCTCGCGGACTTCGACCGGCGCCGTCCGATGATTCACGCCGATGAGTTGAAAATTCATACGCTATGTCGATGTCTGTATCTATACAAACCTGTGGATCGTGTTGGCGGCCCAGGCAATCACCGCTGCTGCAAATGCCCCGGACGCAAGATACGCGGCGCGGCGCCCGCGCCATCCCGCGGTCCAGCGGGTGTAGAGCAGAAGCAAGTACACCGCCCACATCAGGACGGACAAAAAGATTCTGGGATCGAAGAAGTTGATGTGTCCAAAAGTCGCCTGCGCCATGACCGTGCCGACGATCAAGCCCAGCGTCATGAAGGGAAATCCGAGTAGGAGCGAACGAAACCCGATCTCGTCAATCACTTCCAGGGCAGGCAGACGGGAAAGAATTCCTCCTGATTTCTTGGACTTGAGCGAGCGTTCCTGGATCAGATAAAGCAAGCTGGCGCCGAAACTGAGAACCAGCGCCGCATAGCCCGCAAGAATCAGAGCGATGTGGGTGAAAAGCCATCCCCGGTGAACGCCGGGAGACAACATCGGCTGCTGCCCGGTTGCCGCCACCAGGGTCAACAGAAAAACCAGGGGAAAGACGACAATCCCCGGTGAAGTCGTGTGATAGACCAGAAACACCACCATGAACACGACCATGATCAGGAAGCCCAGCACCGATTCGACGTTTTGCACGGATGTGATGGCGATCTGGCCCGAGGTAAGCACGGTTTCGGTGAGCGAAACCAGGTGAAAAACCATCCCTAAGTAGGCGGCATGCAAGGCGATACGGTTCCATAGCTCGCTGGTGCGGGTCAGGGCCACCAGCGCATAGAGCAAGCCCACGGCATAACAGCCGAGTGCGACGCGCAGCCAAAGTATGGACATAGAAGGGTCTTTCCGGCCTATTCGGTGATTATAGTCTGTCCTTTGCAGGCTCTGTGCTCTCGGCGTCAGGCTCTGGGGACACCGAGGCCGGGGTAATCGAAGTCATTGATTACTGGGCGATTACTGGGCTTTGGAGATGAACCAAGGTTATCTACCTCAAAAGGCTGGGGAGAGCGGAGACTTAAGGATTCGGAGCGGTTTTTGGTCGTGGCTGGAACAATGATTCCGGATATGGGATTCATTCCTTGAACCGAAATTAAAGCCTGCAAACGGGGCTTCACACTGAAATTCTAATGAACCTTCTTCTATGAACATGCCACGCACAATCCGGGCGCCCTTGGGAGAGGAACACTTCCAGGTGATTGTGATAGGCGGGGGAATCAACGGGGTAGCCATAGCGCGGGAATGTGCCCGCGCCGGCCGGCGCACCTTGCTGATCGAGCAGCAGGATTTTGCTTCCGGGACCACCAGCCGTTCCACGCGGATCATCCATGGCGGCTTGCGATATCTGGAACATGGCGAGTTGGGGTTGGTGCGGGAATCCTTGCGGGAGCGGAAGCGTTTGCTCCAGCAGTATCCCCACCTGGTGAATCCGCTGCAATTTCTCCTGGCTCTCGATCAGAACAGCAGACGTAGTGCGCTCAGCATACGCACGGGCCTTTGGCTCTATCGCCGGATGGGCGGGAAATCTCTTGCCACCACGGTTTCGGAAAGCAAACACAAACTGGAACGCGTGCTTGATTCCGGCAGGCACTGGTCGATTCTTGATTTTGAAGATGCGCAATGCGAATTCCCCGAGCGACTGGTCGCGGAGTGGCTGGTGGAAGCGGTCGAGGCAGGCGCGGTAGTACGAAATTATATGCAGGTTTTGGCCGTCGATGTCCGCCATGGACGGGCCCAGGGTGTCCTGCTGCGGGATCAGCTCAGCAAGAAAGAAATCAGCGTCCACGGCACCTGGATCATCAATGCCACCGGTCCGTGGGCAGACCGCCTGTGCCAGCGTTCGCGGATCGACACCCATGGGCCGATGGTGGGCGGGGTTCGCGGCTCCCATATCGTGCTGCCCCGGTTTGCGGGAGCGCCGGATGCCGCGGTTTACGCCGAAGCCATCGATGGCCGGCCAATTTTCGTAATCCCGTGGAATGAACAGGTGCTGGTAGGAACCACCGAAGCTGCCGACAATGGCGATCCGGCCAAGACTCAACCTTCGCCGGAAGAGATCGAGTATTTGCTGAATTCTTTGCTGAAACTTTTTCCGCGAATCAAAATTTCGTATGCGGACATTCGCTACGCATTTGCCGGAGTCAGACCGCTGCCTTTTTCCCCGAAGCAAAAAGCTTCGGCGGTGACTCGCAAGCATTATCTGCACGATCATGCAGACGATGGCGCCGCGCAAATGATTTCCGTGATTGGCGGCAAACTGACCACCGCCGCGCAGTTGGCTCGCGAGTGTGCGGCGAAGATTGGCGCCCGAGCGAAAACATCTTCCAATTCAAGCGAGGCTGCCGGTTCGGGTGTGGGCGGATTGGTCTCAGAAGACCGTCTCGACCCATTGCTCGATCGATGGGTTCTGGATATCGCCCAGGCGGGCAGCATCAGTGAAGAGTCAGCGCGGGGAATTGTGGAGTGGCACGGAAAGCGCGCCCTGGCCATCGCGCGCATGGCTCTAAGCAGCGCAGAGTTGCGGACGCCATTGTGTCCGCACACAGTTCATATTGTCGCCGAAGCGGTCGATGGATTCGTCAATGAATCGGCGGTGACGCTGGCGGATGTTTTGCTGCGCCGCGTACCCGTGGCGCTGGGCTCCTGCTGGTCGCAGGCTTGCAGCCGGGAAGCCGCGGCCCGAGTGCGGGCCGTCATGGGATGGAACGACGGACAGGCCGCCGCCGAACTGGAAGCCTTCGAAACTGAGCGGGAAGCTTTTCTGCGCAAACCCAAGAGCACGGACGCCGCCCTGCTGGCCGCGGCGGACTAATCTCACACTCTCATTCTAGCGATGCGGTCGTACTGGCCGAATTGACCACCTGAGTCAGAACCGCAGACGTGGTCTTCGCGCACAGGCTATCGCCGTAGTATTCCGCAGTGATGGAGTGCGTGCCCACGGCAAGGTTCTTCTTGGTAAGAGTGGCTACGCCGTTTTCGTCCAAGGCTACGTTTCCAAACGTGGTGGTTCCATCGATGAATTTTACCCGGCCGGTGGGTGGCTGCTCGATATCCGAGATTACGGTCACCGTAAAGGTCACGTCCTGCCCGTAGGTAGAAGTACCCACACTCGAAGTCAAAGTGGTGGGTGCGGGCCATTTGTCCGCAAACACCATCACAAACGCGGAGCTAGGACGGTAATAAGCATAATCCGGTTGAAAAACTGCTTCGATGTGGTGCCGCCCAGCGGTCTCGAAATCGGGTTGGAGAATCACAGGATCGCAGTGGCTGTCCACAGGAACGGTTCCGATCGGGGTGCCGTAATCGGAAAATGCAACCGTGCCGCCGCAGGAAAACCCCGATAGGTGGTGGCAGTTGGTCGACATAACCGGCTGAGCCGACAAAGTTATGGCGTTGTAAAGTAATGCGGGTGACCCTGAAGCGGACAGCGTGACACCCGACCAGCAGTTTAGATTTACATCCGGTTCGACACCACCGGCCTCAGAAACAAACTCGGGGTCGTGGTTGAAGGCATGAAGCACCGGTGAAGCAGTATTGACTTGGAGCTGCGCGTTGGTCTGGGCAACCAATGGAAGGCCCAGAGCGATCATGGCCGACAGAACGAACTGGATGCATTTATTCATGGGCTGCCTCCTATGCGAATGGGCCCAATAGTCCTACCCGCGCGGACTTTAGCATATCGGCAGCAGCGGGGCAAGGAATTCCAAATGACAGGAGTGGGTCAGTTTCCGAGTAGCCGGTCAGCCGGACAAAGGCTCTTTTTCTCGCTTTCCAGAAGCCCCAAAAAAGTGCGGAGTCCGTGGACTCCGCACAAGGTTTATCGATCTGAATAAAGCTGCGACTATGCTGCTTTTGCTAGTTGGCGCAGTGATCGGAAGCCCGCGCGCACCTCTTCTGAGAGGAGTTGCGGTTGCTCAAACGCAGCAAAGTGTCCGCCTTTGTCGAGCTTGTTGTAATGGATGAGTTGGGAACAGTATGTAGATGAGGGTTAACTCGGCTTTCCACTCGGCAGTTTAAGGGTACGTACCAGACGCTGGGTATCGTCAGAAATAATTCCATCGACATTCCAACGCGAAAGCCAGCGCATGGCTTTCATGTCGTTGACCGTCCAGGCAAAAAGTTTGCGTCCAGTAGCGTGGACTTCTTCGACCAGGCTGGGTTTCACCAGGCTCTTTTCCGCGATGACGTAATCGATGGGAAGCTTGCGCCAGGACGCGAGTTGGCGGGCTTTGTCGCAGATGATTCCGGTGGGGACGGCGGCGCTGCGGACTTTCAATTCCATGATTACGGCGGGAAGAAACGAAGAAACTACGTAGCCTCGTTCTGGCCTGTGATCCCGCAAGGCAGCAAGAACGATGCTCTCCAGTCCGCTGACTTTCAATTCGATATCTAGAAAAACACGCTGTCCATAATGGCGCAGGACTTCGTCTAGCCGGGGCAAATCCGCAAGCCGCAAACTTTGTGCACGGGCGATCGTACTGCGGCCATGTTTGGGATCATGACAGACGACCGCTTGCTTGTCGGCGGTGAGACGTACATCGAATTCAAAACCATCGCAGCCGTGTTCCAGCGCAAGATCAAATGCAGCAAAAGTATTTTCAGGGACAGACTTGAAAGAGCGAGCACCACGATGACCGAGTAGCAGGGGAAGGCCCGGAACCATGAACGATTCTATGCCTATTTCAGACAGTGTGCGGAACGCAGAAGTACAACAATTTTGTCCTGTAATGGGCCATTCATAATTGCCGTCCGAAAATTGTCCGAGGTCTGGACTAATCGAGGTCGAAGTCGCGGATCGGCTTGCCGGTATCGGGGGATTCCTTGGCTTTCTTGACTGCTTCCTGGAATTTCTTTTCCAGCAATTCGGAGGCGTGCTTCTGGTTTTCGACTGACTGGCGAAAAATAGAATCGCGGCGGCTGTCCTGCTCTTTCATAGCGCGGGCGGCCGCTTCCATGTCATTGAACATCTTGGGTTTGACGGCGGCGGTGTGGGAGATGACGGCCTTGCTTTCCGAGTCCACTTTGAGCACCGCGCTACAGCAGGGGCAGGTCACTTCGAAAAGTGGGTTCTTAGCCATCAGGGGAAATCATACCGCATATTGCAGACTCAGTGGGGGTTCAGCCGGATGGGGAAAATCTTGAGCACATTCAGCATTTCGAGCACGAGAAGCAGGACGGAAACCACGACCACAAGAATGGCTGTGATCTCGCCGAAACTAAGGCGGTTCCGTCCGGATTCAAAACGCCGGGCCAGCAGTCCCAGGATGTTCAGGGTGGCGAAGCCGAAGACCAGTGCCCACAAGATGTTATAGAGGCCGTCGTGTTTGCCGGATTCCTCCAGCAGGATCACCAGAACCGCTGGAAGTGCGGAAATGCCGTGGACCACGGCCAGAGGGAGCTTGATTCCGGAAACAGCGGTGTGGAAAGCCTTGATCATGAGTACGCTATCTTTGCCTGACCAAAAAACCCAACCGAATCTAGTCCGGTCAAGCCGCGTCAAGGCGAACGCAAATCTTACCTGTTTCCCGGCGCAAAGTCAGCGGGATCGAAGGTTTACTGAACCTGACAAGGTCACAAAAGCTCGAAACAGTACACTGGAAGCCTCGAGATCGAACCATGAGATCCAACTATGAATGAGCCTTTAAAAGCCATTTTCTTTGATGTGGGCAATACTCTGCTTTTTCCGGATTGGCGCCAAATGTTGGCTGCTCTGCACCAGAGGAAGATCGTGCCCGCGCCGGAGCAATTGCGATCCATTGAGCGCAAGACCAAGAATGAATTTGATGCGATCCTGCAAAGTGGGAGCGCCGTCGATCACGGGTTTTGGTACATTTTTTATTCCCACCTGTTGGAGTCGTTGGCCATTCAGGATGACCCTCTCCGCGATCAACTGGTGAAGGCCACTCGCATTTCTGCCAACTGGAACGTGATTCGTCCCGGAACTCGCGATGGGTTGTTACGACTGGCCAAACGATTCCGGCTGGGAGTGATTTCGAATGCCGACGGCAAGATCGCGCAGGTGCTCGAACGATGCGGGATCGCGGACTGCTTTCCGGTCATAGTGGATTCCGGGTTGATTGGATATGAGAAGCCGCATCCTGCAATTTTTGAAGCGGCGCTGCGGGAGATGGGTGTGGCTGCTGGCCAAAGTATGTATGTCGGCGATATTTATTCTGTCGATTATCTGGGCGCGACCGCGGCGGGCATGAGGGCCATTCTGATGGATGTTTGCGGGGCTTATCGCGGGAGAGAGTTACCCAGAGTTGAGTCGTTGGAGGAGTTGGAAGATCAGCTTGGGATAGTGGACGCTGGAGCAGCGGAGCTATAGGGGCCTTCGACTGGCAGAGGTTCACTTCGTGAACCTCTGACTGCGCTCAGAATGACAAGATTTAAATGACAGAGGTCACAGAGAGATGATTTGGTGGTCGAGGCAGTCGGGATTGATCGCCTCATATACATTCCGTAAAAATTCGACGCCGTGGCGAGAAATGAAATAGATTCCGGCGATCTCCCGCTCTTGCAAAGTTTTGTTGGGATAGAGAGCGTTGCTCAAGAGTTCGGCGTGCCGGCCCAAAATTTCGCTGTGGCGCAGTTCGGCCCGAGCGGCGCGGGAGCGCAGCTGATCGAGCTGGTGCTGCATCTTCGAGCCGGCATTGTTGGCGGCGTCGATCAGGGTCTGATCGAGACGTCCTAAAGAGTCGCGGATGCCCGCCAAAGAGTTCTGTAAATCTGCCGCCGCCTGATCAAAAGATTTCTGCACTTCCTGCGAGAGACTGCGCGAGGCAAGATGCTCGCTGAGCGAAGTGGGGCCGTTAAAAATCTCCGGCAGCGTCAACTGATAACGCTCAAGTAATGCTTGATGTTTATGGTCTAAGATGGTGGCGGAAAAGCGTGGGAGGATGGGGGTTATTCTCCCCGCAAGGGCCTGATAAACCACAGCAATCTGGGCAAAATAAGCCACTTCCGCCGCGCCGCCGATGTAAGTAAGGGTGGGCAGCAAGTAGTCTTGCACTACGGGCCGCAACAGAACATTGGGATTAAAATCCTGCGGGGCGGCGGCGAGGCGGCGCAACAATTCTTCCTGAGAGAGCTTTTCTTCGCCAATCAGGAATTCGGAATCACCTGCGGTTGCGCCGGTTTTGCGATGCACCGGAATGCGCGCCCCATTTTGCATGGCAAACAATAACGTTGACGAAGCAGTGACTTTTACCTGCTGATGGTATCCGGCGGCTTCCAACTCTTTGCCGCGAGCCAACAAAGCTTCATCAAGTTCTGCGGAGCGCTCAATCGCAGCACGGAAAAGAGGCTCGGCGATTTGATGAAGTTCGGGATCAGAGGCGTCCAGCAGGATCACTCCCCAGTCCGCGCAGAGACGTGCGAAAAAACGAGCGTAGGCACTGCCTAGTGTCTCTCCAGGCTTGTAGGACTCACGTAGAAAAGTTGCGGCCTCAGAACCGAGCAACACGACGGCCGCTTCGACGATCGGTTCGATTTCCGTGCCAAAACGCACAGTCCCTACCGGAGCATCTGGTACGCCGTGAGTCGATGTCGTGAGCGTTTGCAGGACGGCATCGGCCCCGGGGATCGAGACGTGATTGACCTCGGCTAGATCGTGATCGTGAGTGGCCAGCCAGAAAACCGGAACGGATTCGACCCCGGCGGCCGTGGCTTGATCTGCCAACTTCACCGCAGTGAGAGCCTTGTAAATCGCGAATACTGGGCCGCCAAACAATCCCACCTGCTGGCCGGTGACCACGGCGGCCGCACCCTTGCGCAGGCGCGCGATATTCTCCAGAGTCTTGGGCGCGGCATTCCAAACTTTGTTCTGGCGTTCCAGAATCGCCGCCACCCGCTCCCGGCGCGCGGAGTCATAGTTCACCCCCGAAACTTCGTCGTGAAACCATTCGGTGAAACGAGGAGAACGGGGATAAAACGGCTGGACCTGGGGAGAATAGGAAAGGAAATCCGTGAAGAGCTTGGTGGTATGCGGAATTTGACTGAAGGGCAAACACTGCGACTTCAACGGGGGATCTCCTGACAACACTGTTGGACGGTCGAGTTCATGGGAAGTCAACGCCCATTCTACAGGGTGCGTTCTTTAGTCAGATGAGCGGAAACGGCCGTGGGATGCAAAAGGTGGCGCTCGGTCGGTAGAGACGTGGCTGGCCACGTCTCCCACCACGGATCCGTGCCTCTGGACGCAAGACGTAGCAAGCTACGTCTCTACGGGAAATTCGAGGCTATTGTTGCTGTTGTTGCGCTTGCTGCACAACCTTGGGCAGACGCCGGGGGCGGTTCCTGGGCTTTTTCCACCAGCAGCGACCAATCCTCGGGAACCGGCAGTCCCTGATCGAGTTCGGGAGTTGTCTCGGAGGCAGTGACGCGCACGGCGACAGACAACTCACTGGCCGTTTTCCCGCGAAAAATCCCTTTCGTCGGAGGCACGTCGGCGTAGTCGCGGCCAATGGCGGTGCGAATGTGGCGGTCGGTGGCGAGCAGGCGGTTGGTGGGATCGAATCCGACCCAACCCAGCGGCGGCAGGAAAGCTTCCACCCAGGCGTGCGTGGCATCTTCGATGGAACGATCTTCGTCGTGCGATCGGCGGTAGAGATATCCGCTGACATAGCGGCACGGAATGCGCAGGCTGCGCACGAGGGCAATCATAATGTGGGCAAAATCCTGACAAACGCCCCGGCGGTTCTTGATGGCTTCGTCAATCGGTGAATCGACTTTCGTGCTGCGCGGCACATACTCGAACCATTCGTAAATATCTTCATTCAGTTCGCGCAGAACACTCAGAGGATTGTCCCTGCGACTCACATGCAGATTTTGTGACAGCTCTTGTAAGGCTGGAGTGGGCATGGCAAATTCACTGGGAAGCAGCATCTCCGAGAAGTCACCGTTTTGTACCGCGGAATCGATTTCAGCCCAGGCGTCGCTCGGCAAAGTCCAGGGAGCATCCTGCCAGGGCTGCATTTCGAGCAGCGCCTCGGCCACAATCACCAGTTGCGGATGTTGTCCGGGAATATCAAAGTGATGAATGTTATTGCCCAAATGATCGCGGTAGGAAAATACCCGGCAGCGCGGGCTCACGGAGAGGTGGAAGGTAAGACAACGTTGTCCGGCTTCGCTTCGCGGATGCATGCGCGCTTCCATCACGCTTTCGCTTACCGGGTTCGCGTAACGGAATTTTGTCAGATGGCGAATGGAATAAAACATGTCGTCTTTCGTTCCCTCTCTTGATGGAATCGAGCAACTAGCACTTGGCACTTGGCCCTTTCGAGGCCGTGCAGATGGATCTAAAGTCCCAAGGGCTAAATGCCAAATGCTAAGTGCTAAATGCTCTCTCCCGCTAACCTGCCAACGCACTTTGAATCGAGTAATTAATGTAAAGCTCGTAAATCATCTCGTGAATTTCCTGGCACTGGCGCAGAATACTTTGCAGATACGTGCCTACGTCCTGGGACAGGATTTCTGAAATTTGTCCGAAGTTCAGGGACGCCTGTAAACGTCCGCCAAGCCTAGTCAAGGGAGCGGCCCGGCGCGATACTCCTTCGCCGTGAATGGCTTCGAGAGCGTTTTGCAGATAGTCGATCGAATAGCGGACTGAGTGGGGAAACTCCACATTCAACAACAGGAACTCTATGATGCGGCTGGGGTTCATGTCGGCGGTGTAAACCTTGCAATAGGCCTCAAACGCCGTGCAGGAACGGAGCAGGCCAATCCATTCCAGATATTCATTCCCTTCCGGCGGTTGTTCTGGATCTTTCCAAAATTCACGATGATAGATGTCCAGCAAAGTGGTGGTGGCCGAAGCCCGCTCGATGTAGCGGCCCACCTGAATAAAATGCCAGCCTTCGCCATGACTCATGGTGGAGTCGGTGACACCTTGAAACAAATGCACGCCCTCGATCACCGCCAGTAGAAAATCGGACGGCAGAACATCTTCGGTCTCGTTTTGTTTGTGGCGAGTGACTTGATGGAAAAGATGGTTCAGATCGCTGCCACTGCTCAGAACTCATCTCCTCACGGACCTGGCGGGCGTTCTCGCGTGCAGACGCGATGCAAGAAGTGATCGATGAACGCGTACTGGGATCGAAAGTCAGGATCTGTGCGATCTGATAAGCATCGCCACTCCACGCCAGACTTGGTGGCTTGCCCAACGCGGTGAGGACCCGCTGCCAGCGCAGGTCGGCACTGGAGGCGGACTCGTCCAGCATGAGATTAAGGTTCACATCCAGCAGACGGGCCGTGTGCTCGGCCCGCTCCAGATAGCGGCTCATCCAGTAAAGATTGTCAGCCACGCGAGAGAGCATGATTTATTGGTTGAGCACCCAGGTGTCCTTACTGCCGCCGCCCTGCGACGAATTCACCACCAAAGATCCTCTACGAAGCGCGACGCGAGTGAGGCCGCCGGGGACGATGGTTACTTTGTCGCCAAACAAAACATAGGGACGCAAGTCGACATGCCTCGGCTCTAAGCGATCCTCCACGAAGCAAGGCGCGCGCGAAAACGTAATGGTCGGCTGGGCAATATAGTTGCGAGGATCGGCGAGGATGCGCTCGCGGAATATTTCGCGTTCCTTCGCAGTGCTGTGCGGGCCGATCAGCATGCCGTAGCCGCCGGATTCGCCTACGGCCTTGACCACCAGCTTGTCCAGGTTTTGCAGAACGTGGTCGCGCTGCGCGGCGTCGGTGAGGAGATAAGTTTCCAGATTATTCAGCACCGGATCTTCATCCAGATAATATTTAATGATCGCGGGCACGTAGGCGTACAGGGCCTTATCGTCGGCGACACCGGTGCCGAAAGCATTGGCCAACGTCACATTTCCGGCGCGATAGGCGTTGAACAATCCGGCGACGCCAAGAACGGAATCCGAACGAAAGACGAGCGGATCAATGAAATCGTCATCGACGCGACGATAAATCACGTCCACACGACGTAGACCCGTGGTTGTCCGCATATAGACGATGTTGTCGTGCGTCACCAGATCGCGGCCTTCGACCAGTTCGATACCCATCTGGCGGGCTAAGTATGCGTGCTCGAAGTACGCCGAATTGAAGACGCCGGGACTGAGTAGCACAATCGTCGGCTCGGGTCTGCCTTCTGGAGAAAGCGACCGCAGAGTGCTCAACAAGGCTTGCGTGTAATGCTCGATGGGGCGCACACCGTAACGCAGAAACAACTGCGGGAAAATTCGCTTCATGACCCGGCGATTGGTCAGCATGTAGGAAACGCCGCTGGGCACACGCAGGTTGTCTTCGAGCACAACGAATTCTCCGCTCGGCAAGCGGATAAGGTCTGAGCCGACGACTGCGACATAAACATTGCGCGGCACCTGCAATCCACGCATCTCGCGGCGGAAGTGCTTACAGCTAAAGACAATTTCGCGCGGCACAATGCCATCGGAAAGAATGCGGCCTTCGTGGTAGATGTCACGGAGGAACAGATTGAGGGCCGTAATGCGCTGCGTCAGTCCTTTTTCGATGTGCGCCCATTCTGCGCTGGTGATGATTCGGGGAAGCAGATCGTAAGGGAAGATTTTCTCCGTGCCCTCTTCGCGGCCATAGACAGTAAAAGTGATGCCCTGATTCAGAAACGAAAGGTCGGCGGAGTGTTTGCGGCGGCGAATTTCCTCGGCTGGAAGAGAGGTGAAAGTGTCCAGCAGCGCCCGGTAATGCTCACGAGGAGTCCTGGAACTGTCGAACGTCTCGTCGTAGGCCTCATCGACGAGATAGTTCTGCAAACCCGGAGAGTCGAAACGACTTATCTCGGCCAGACCCATGCGGAAGTATAAAGGGAGTGTTTAGAATGGGCAATAGAGTTTGAGACGGATGCACGGAATGGTCCGCCGGTTTAAAGGAGAATGCTCATTGATGAATGAAGTACGCAAAATTTTGCTGCAACCGATCACTTTAGAAGATACAGCGGTTCGGTTGGAGCCTCTCCGTCTCGAACATGCACCGCTGCTGTGGGATGTCGTCAAAGACGATCTGGCTGATACTTTCCGCTGGCTTCCCTACTCCATGGCGAAACCCGAGGATTTCCAGGCAGTAGTCGAGAAGGCTTTGGCCGAGTTGCAGCGTGGTGAGTCCTTGCCGTTTGCGACTGTGGAGCGAAGCTCCGGACGGGTGATTGGCACCACCCGCTACATGAATATCGATGTGGCCAATCGAAAAGTTGAGATTGGATCCACCTGGATCGCTCCTGCTTGGCAGCGAAGCGCCATCAATACGGAAGCCAAATACTTAATGTTGCGGCATGCTTTTGAGCAGTGGGGATGCCTGCGTGTGGAACTGAAAACCGATTCTCTGAATCAGAAATCGCGTAACGCGATCCTGCGCATCGGCGCCAAAGAAGAAGGCACGCTGCGCCAACACATGATCACCTACACCGGCCGGCTGCGGGACACTGTGTACTTCAGTATTCTGGATAAGGAATGGCCCTGGGTCAAAGCAAAACTGGAAGCAAATGCGGCTCGCGCGATCAAATAATATTCGAATCCAGACCGGCGATAAATTGAATTCCAGGAATAACCTTGCCAACGAGTTTCTTGTCGTTGGTTAAGAACAGATCAGTTCTGGCCTGAGCGGCGCATGCAAGGTGAATCGCATCCGCTGCGGACACTCTCTGGGTCGCCCGGATCTCTGCATAAAATTCAGCGGTTTCGGGCGTATACGGCAAAACTTCGACAAGGGAGGATTGAAAAATATCTCGGATTTTACTGGCGACTTGCGGCGACCCGGATCTTATTGGACCTGTCAGAACTTCTCCGACGGTAAAGGCGCTGGTACAGAGGTGATCTCGCCGGACATTCATATTTTCGATCACTTGGAGTATCCGTCCAGCATAGTGTGGATTGTCCTCGACCCAATAAACGAAGAGCATGGTGTCCCAATAAACGCGGCTCATAACTTAACGCCTTCTGAGGGGATCGTCATCAGAAGATCCGTAGAAATTCGCGCGCTCTTGCTGAATGAACGCCTCTCCTCCACCCAAAGAAGCAAACACTTCCTTCGCAATACCGCGCAGTTCGCTCCATGAATCCACGGCATCCGATTGGTTTCTTTCTCGATCCATAAGCTCATAAGTGAACGTGACGGTGGTACTTTGGCCCGAAGGCGGGCCGGTTCGCGAAATCAAGCGCAGCCGATTCTGGTTCAAGAATTTCTTGGAACTTAATGCCGCACACACCAGTGGGACTCGGTTGTTTAAGCGAAGAGCTTTATGGACCTCGCCGACGTTCACAGAAAAAGTCTCACTTCTCTTGCGCCGAGCCGCCGAAAGATAAACTTCGGAAGCATGTTGGCGAACCCGGTCGGAATCGGACTTCGAGACGGCAGTAGGCATCACTCAATCCCTCTATGCATGCTATTCTTGCATATTTGTGCTATGAAGTCAAAATCGATGGTGAAGCGAGCGGAGGCAATTCGTCATCTAAATCAGTAATTTGACTTCCCTTCTCGGGCGACCTAGATTGGAAGTGGTTCTTTTCAGGCCAATTCCCACCAGTGGGGGCGTCACGGTTTCGACGGAGATGCTTGCGGCCAAGAGGCATGCCAGGGTGCTCGCACCTGTAATCGTGGGCAAAATGATAATTGCCAATCAACAAATGGCATACGCAGCCTAATTAATTAGGCAGCCGTTTTCCACCGCTTTGCTCTTGGGCGGTGAGCGAACGTCACACAGAGAGCTGCTCTTCTCTTCTACGTCTGGGGAGAGAGGTTAAGATCACAGGCTAGCAGTCGGCGTTTCTTGTCCGTTCTGAGCGACGGCCGCGAACGTCCTGGGGTAATGCCCAGGGCATGAACTGGAATAAGCATGTAGTCTCTTGACCAGTAACATTTTCGGACGCGGGTTCGACTCCCGCCGCCTCCACCAATAACTTCCACCCGATTCGTTGAGATCGCAAAAGCATCAGCTACTTACGCTTGATGATGAAGACTGTCTTGTCGTCGATCCGATCCACTTCTTTGGTTTGCTGTAAATACTCGTCCTGTTTTATGGCGTATTGCAGAATCGCATTGCAGATTTCTTTGGCTGCCTCAGATTTGTGATCGCGGATTACACCCTCGATCTGCAAACGCTCCTCTTCATCGCTTCCGTCATAAACCCCGTCGGTATAGAGGAACAGAATGTCGCCCGGGCTCATGAGCGTGATTTCCGCTACGTCTGAAAAGTTCACCTGCCTCTTTCTTAGGCTCATGGAAAAATATTTATTTCGGTCAGGGTGGTCTTCGGGAATTTCCAGACCAAGTGGAGGAAATTGGACCATGTGGTCTTTGTCGACCTCCATGAACCTTCCGAATTCCGCCGAGAAGACCAGCGGTGGAGGATGACCAAAATTCACAAAGCGGAAATTGCCCTCGGGACGCATTTCACCGTAAAGCATGGTCGCGATCTCACGCGCGCTGTCGTTCGGATTTCGTCCCAGAGCGTTGCGCGCGGTGACCGATTGCGCCAATCTGACATTAATCTTTTCGAAGAAACCGGGGGTGGTTTTCCCGTAGCGATCGAGTTCCGTCAGCATGAGGGCATGAAAAGTGTCGTGCACCGTGGAGGCGATTTTGGCCGAGATGAGCCCGTGCCCCTGAGCATCGACTAACAGCACTCCAGCCGTCGTACGGAGCTCTACCAGAACTTCGGCGATTCTCACTTGTTCCGAACTCTTTGCTTTTCTGTATTCAACCGCGGCCTGAGGGGTGAAATCCGGCCTGGATTCCAGCCACTGCACATGATCATCAATTGAATTTCGCGGGTGCTGTCCCTCGGGAAGAGGATCCAGATAAAATCGAGACAACTTAAGAGCGCGCGCGATACGGGCATCAATGTTATAACGCTGCTGAAAATTGATGTATTCAAAGAGATCTCCACCCACAGTACCCGCAGGTATGGAGTTTCCATACATGTCGATTCCGGCCAAGTGAGGGATTGCGCCTTCGACCGGCATAAGTCGCTTGCGCAAGTAATCGCCGATTGTGGGGTCTATCTTTGGCGTTTCCATAGGATTGGTTCACAGAACAAGGACAGATTATCGACTAAATGGCCGACTTAGACAAAGTTGCGCTTGGCTCGGCGCTTCGTCTCGGACCGGAAGTCAGTTCTGACATAACCCACTGCGTTGGACGCCAATCTATTTTTGCTGCTTGGCGGTAAACTCTACTTTTATAAGAATCTGATCGAGCGCGACACGATCAAAGAGCCGACCTTGGGCGATCACAGTAGTGATCTTCTGAGTGTTGTGGATATCATCGAGTGGATTCGCACTCAGCAACAATAAGTCAGCGATCTTGCCAGACTCGACGGATCCGTAGCTATTTTCCATCCCAAGAAACTTCGCGGGATTGCTGGTCGCCGTCTGCAGCGATTCCATCGGGGTGAAACCAGCTTCGACGAAATTTGCCAGTTCATCGTGCAAGCTGAAGCCGGGCATGATGTATACGCCGGGAGCAGTGTCCGTGCCCGCCATGAACGGCACCCCGGCCCGATGTAGCGCACCGACCATCTGTAAATTGCGCGCGAAGTATTCCTGGCGTAGTGCGAGAGGATCGTGCAGAAGGTCGGGCATCATTTCCTCGGTGAAGCGGCGCCAGGTTACATCGCGCCAGTAAGCAGGAACGTACTTGTCGAGAGGCTGGTGGTTCAGGTCGCGCTGATCGAGAAATGTGCCGCCGCGCTGCCAGGCCAGCGTAGGCACCTGCCACGTCTGGTTTTGGACGAGCAGTTGGGTAAGTGCGTCACATCTCGGCTGGTCCTGAGTTGTTAGCAGGAGTTTGAGGCTGCCTTCACCCTGAATAAACTTGTCCTCTTGAGTCGAGCAGCCTTCGAAGATGCCCATCAGATGCTCAATACTTTTTTGTCCTGCCGTGACAACTTCGTTGATACGAACTTTGTCTGGCACATGGCCGACAATGGGCAAGCCTTGTTTGTGAGCCTCGGCAGCGGCAGCGAGATAGGCATCGTGCGAAATGACAGACTGGACTTTGATGAAGTCCACGCCCTGCGCTTTGAGCGAGTCCACGGCAGCAACTGCACTCGCTGGCGTGGTGACAGCGATAGAACTGGGGAAGCGCAATTTGCCGTCCGGTAGATAGCCATCCAGCATGGGACCCGAAATAATCATGCGCGGGCCGATAATTTGGCCATCCGCGATCTCCTTACGCCACCCCATAAGAACCGGAATGTCGCCCCCCATATCGCGCACGCCGGTAACGCCGTTGGCAATGAACAGCGGCAGGATGATGTCTCGCCCGCCGGGAAACCAATCCCCGAAGGCGGAGTGCACGTGCATGTCCCACAGCCCGGGAATGAGGTACTGGCCCGTCCCGTCGATCACGCGCGCGTTTTTCGCTGGCTGGAATTTTGCGGCATCGGAAACGGCGGTAATGCGGTCGCCGGTTATGACAACCGCCTGATCGGCACGCACGGACGAGAGGCCCGGGTTGATGACGGTCACATGAATAATGACGATTAGGACCGGTGCGGGTTTGGGCTGCGCAATGCTAAATGGCGTCAGCAGCAGGCAAAATGCGATCAGCTGCAGTCGCCGGAGCGAATAAAAAATGTGCATGACGCAGAGATTACTATGGAAGCTGCCGGCGTGGCATCTTTACTGTTTTGCCTGCGCTGCGAGTGTCTGAGTGAGCGCATTCGCCAACTGATCCGGTTTAAAGCCGAACGGTCCAGGTTTGCTTTTGTAGGCAATACGACCGCGCGAGTCTATGAGATAGATGCGATCCGGCCAGCCGGTATAGGCTTGTTCAGTCGAGTTGCCAAATTCGTCGAGTACAGCGGGAAACTCAATGCCAAGCTTGCGCACACAAGCTCCGGCAATAAAGGCACGTTCCTCTTCGCTCTTCGGACTGCTAAAAACCACAGAGTCCTTGATGTTGCTTTGCATCTGCCAAACATCGCTGGGATGGGCTTCGGTAATGTAAACCACCAGGAAAGCGACACGTTTGCCGTACTGCTCGTAAAGCTTATTGAGAGCGGGAGCCTCCCGCCGGAATGGCGGTCAGGTGTAACTTCCGAATACCAGCACGACCGGTTGGATTTTATTCAGTTCGGAAAGCTTGACTCTATCGCTTTTGTCCAGCTTGAGGAGCGAAAAGTCCGGCGCCGGATCTCCCACATGCAGGCTGCCAGCACGAGCTTGCATCCAGGCAGTTTCAAACGGAAAAAGCAGGAATGGGACAGGGCCCGGCAGTTTCGCCATTACCCGTCCAAAGGTCTCCGGAGGCTGGCGCATCGCCCACAAGATGAAAGCTCCGAAGCAAATGTAAACAATAACCAGACCCACAAACAGTCGGCGGAGGAGTCTGCGTACGAACGGACTTAATTTCAAGCGAAAACTAAACATATTCCTTCTGCATCGCCGGCAAGCGATCCGTGGAGCTCACATAACCCTCTTCAGCTAGTCGTCTGCCATTCTCACGATACATTTCAGGATCGGCAGGAGCCCAGGTCGCCAGGCCGTCCACATAGCGGTTGTACATGCAGAACGCCGCCGCGATGAGCACCGTGTCATGGATCTCTTTGTCGGTTGCACCCTGTCTGCGGGCGCGTGCCACGTCCTCAACGCTGACTTGCTTGCCGCCTTTTTGGACTTTGCCGGCAATCGCGATCAGTGCTTTCATCTTGTCGGAGATCGCGGCCGATTCAAAGTTCAACTTGAGTTCATTCACCAACTTTTCATTTCCACCGAGATGATGTGCCGCCACCGCGCCATGAGCACTCTGGCAGAAATGACAATCGTTCTGCGATGAGACGTAGGTTGCGATCATCTCCCGTTCCGCTGGAGTCAGAGTGTTCGGCCCACGCAGAAGAACCTCGGCCAACGCGTTCAGGGGTTTTGCAGTTTCTGGACTAAAAGCCATTGGGCCGAGAATGCCTGGGATGCCCTCCGGGAGTCGAATATGCGCCATAGCAAAACCCTCCGTGATTTTTAAATCATTTTGGAAATCACCGCCTGTAGAGGCAGCTTCCAGTCCCGCGCCACATAGCCCAACTTTGCAGTTTGCTTTCCAATCTCGCGATAGACTTCGGGATCTTGGGGCTGCCAGGTGGCCAAACCATCCACGTAGCGGTTGAACATGCAGAAGGCGGCGGCGATCAGCACTGTGTCATGAATCTCCTTGTCGCTTGCGCCGTGCTGTCGCGCTCGCTCAACGTCTTCGCCAGTCACGTGCTTTCCACCTTTCTGGACTTTACCGGCGATGGCCAGCAGCGCCTTCATCTTGTCGGAAATTGGAGTGGCTTCGTAGTTCTGTTTGACCTGGCTGATGAAATCATAGTCAGCTGAGGAACCGCCAAGATGTTGGGCCGCCGTAGAGCCATGACAACTTTGGCAGTAGTGACAATCGTTCTGCGAAGAAACATAAGTCGCGATCATCTCGCGTTCCGCCGGGGTCAACGTGTGCGGACCGTTCATTAACACCTGCACCAAGTCACACAAAGGCTTGGTGGTGGCGGGACTATAGGCCAACGGGCCGCGTATGCCGGGTAATCCTTCGCCGAATTCAACGTGCGCCATCCTGCGGTCCTCCTCAAACAAAACTCCGAACCTCAAAAGAGAAACTTCAGCGCGACCTGGATCACCCGCGGGCTTATGTCTGACTGGACTTGCCCGAAGGTCGGCGATTCGATGTCGCTGACCGGCAACCTAAAGTTTGTGTGGTTTAGAAAGTTAAATAACTCGCCGCGGAATTGGAGTTCCTTGGTTTCCGTCAGCCGGATGTTCTTAAACGCCGAGAAGTCCCAGTTCACGTAACCGGGGCCCTGGACCGCGTTGCGACCTTCGTCGCCAAACTGCTGGACGGGAGAAAGCGGGTTTTGAATGATTTTCTGAAACGCGCTCACGTTGAACCATTCCGCAGTAGTTTTCGGGCCGGAATTTGGATTGCCAATAACGTTGGGCCGGTTGCTGGAAAACCCGGAAATCTCCGGCGCCGTTCCTTGCAGGGAAACATCTTCGGAATCGAAGACTGTAAAAGGCGTGCCGCTCATCGCGGTGAAAATCCCGTTCACCTGCCAGTCCCCGAAAACGTGTCCGTACCAGGTGCTGGAATGTTGTAAGTACGGAATGCTCCACTGATAGCTAAGCACCAGGCGATGGCGGGCGTCGAACATTGAACGTCCGCGCTCGGCCGCGAGATTGTTGGGGTCCTGCGCCAGATCATTTTCTCCCGCGGTGTCCTGTGAAGCTGATCCGGTGATGTTGAAAGACGATACGTCGTCGATGGAATGCGACCAGGTGTAAGACGCCAGGAAAGAAAGGCCATGGCTGAAGCGCTTTCGCAGACTGGTTTCCAATGCGTTGTAGGCGGAGTTCGCGATGCCGGCAATCTCGCCGACTGAGCCGTAAACGCAATTATTCGGTTGTGCCAGAGTGCATCCGGAGTAAAGGCGGCGCTGGTTTACGTTGTTCGTGGTGGAAATCGGACACGGTTGTGCGGGCGTACAGCCGGGGCTGGTCGTGTCCACACCGGGAATGTATACCGTCGGATTCCCTTCAATGAATCGCGGCAGTCTCACTCCGGTCGTGCCCACGTACCCGACCTGGAATAGCCAGTTCGTGCCGAACGACCGTTGAACGTTCAAATTCCAATCCTGCGCATAGGGCAGATGCAGATCCTTGGAGACCACCAGCAGGGTCATCGGCTGGGGGAAAGGAACTCCAAAAGGATTCGGGGTATAAAACGGATTGGCAAACGAGTTGATGGGAAAGCCCAACTGAAGAGTCTTGAGATAAGGAGGCGAGCTGATCGGATCCTGCAGCGGACCACCCTCTCCGGTGTAGTAGGGCTCGTAGAAAATGCCGTAGGCAGCACTCACCACCGTTTTGCTATCGCCGAGCGGGTCCCAAGCCAAACCGACTCGTGGAGCAAAAGCTGTCTTCTGGGTGGGGATCAAACCTGCAGGCACTCCTGGGTCGCCCGGATAGAGAAGTCCGGGCGGAGCGTAGGGAATCACTTTCGACTGCGCCCCAGGAACAAACAGATTTACCTGGTTGTTGGTTTCAGTCGAGGGGAAAGGCAGTTCGTAGCGAAGGCCGAGGTTGAGGGTCAGGCGAGATGTGACCTTGTAGGTGTCCTGGCCATACAAATCAAGGGCCCGGTCACGGATGTGGCGATCAAAGTTACCTCCACCTTGCAGGAAGACCACCGGATTGGCCGAAAGGAAGTTGGCAAATCCGTCGTTGTAGAGGAAGTCCTCGAATGAGGGGATGCCGGCGAATACGAAAAATCCGTTGGTGGCAATGCCCTGCAGCGCGTTGATCTGGTCGAGGCGAAAACCTCCGCCAAATTTCGCTTCGTGATTGCCATGGATCCAACTCAGAGATCCGGAAACGTCGTAGGTGTTCTGAAACGAGTTGCGCGGTCCAGTAATGGGGTCTCCCACCGAAGCATAACCCGCTACCTGGATGAACGGCGGCCCAGCGGCCTCTGGAAGGGTGGGGGCATAGGTAAAGCCAAAATCCGATGCCGGCTCATGGTTTATGTGCTGGTCAAGCAGGAGCTTGTTGCGCAGATACGAGACGCGCACCACGCCAATCGTAGACGGCGAAAAGATATGGGTTTCTTGGGCGACAAAATTTTGCGAGCGATCATCCTGGCCCACCGGAAAGCCGGGCACGTTGGCGCCCGCCGTTGAAAGCGGATCGACCGTGGGGCCACTGCTGTACATGTAGCGAAAATTCAAAGTGTCGGCGGGGGTGAGGTAATGATCCAATCGCAATCCGAATTGGTCGTTGGTCTGGCTTAGAGACTGGGTGGCGACGAATCCATTGGTTCCCCGGTTGGGTAGAGGGAATAACGGCAAGACATTTGTCGCAACCGGATCAATAGGAGTGAAAATAGTCATCTGGTTGAACGGCACTGGGGTGCCAAAGAAAGTGAGTTGTCCTGCGGGATTCGCGCAGTTGCCGCTGGCATCGAAACTGCTTGTGGCAGTGCACAATTGCCCGAAGTCTCCCCCTCGTTCAGCCGCTGAAGGCACAGTTGCAGGCACAGTTTCACCCTGCCGGTTGCGGAAGCCTTCGTAGTATCCGAAAAAGAAAGTCTTGTCCTTGACGATCGGCCCTCCGAAAGTGCCGCCAAACTGGTTCTGTTTCAAAGGCTGGACGCTCTGACTGAAGTAATCGGACGCATCCATGGCATCGTTGCGCAGAAATTCCCAGAGAGCGCCATGAAACTGGTTTGACCCAGAGCGAGTAATGATGTTGGTTGTGGAACCAGCGTTGCGGCCGAATTCCGCGTTCGCGTTGTGGGTAAGAATTCTGAACTCGGCGATTGAGTCGATGGGAGGCTTGAGGACGAAACCAGCATCCACGGCGTTGACATTGTCGGCCCCGTCGATCAGGAAATTATTCGATTCCGGCCGTTGGCCGTCGACCGCGTAAGGCTGGCCCTGGCGAGCCGGACCTCCGGCTTGCAGAAGTCCGGGGGTCAAGGGCACCACGCCCGGCTGAAGCAGTCCTAGTTGGGCGAAGTTGCGGCCGTCCAGCGGCAGGTCGAGGATCTCGCGCTCCATTACGGTTTGCCCCAGGCTGCTGATGGTGCTTTGCACCAACTCAGCATCTGCGTTCACTTCGACTTGCTGCGTCTCCGATCCGACTTTGAGGTGGATGCTTACCGTCGCTGTCTCGTTGACATTCAGGGAAATGCCCTGCTGCAAGTACTTTTCAAAGCCTCGCGCTTCGACCGCCAACTGATAGTGCCCGATGGGGAGTTCGACCAGCACGTAAGCCCCTTGACGGTCCGCAACCACTGTACGCATCAGGCCGGTTTCGATTTGCTTGGCAGTGACCGTGGCGGCCGGGATGATGGCACCGCTCGGATCCAGAACAGTTCCACGAATGCTTCCCGTGATTTGCTGTGCAGACAGGTTCACCCCTGCAATGATTGTTAGCAGTACACAGGCCAGGACTCTAAGCGCACTCATGTGTTTCCCCATTTTTCCTCGAATCGTTTGGATGTTGAAGTGCGGCGATTATAGGGAGGAAAATCTACAGGTCAATAATGCGAAAATAGTATTGATCCAGCCGGAGCGAGAACTGAGGTGCAGAATAGAAAATCCGAATCCGCGTACTGCGCACTTGTACTGCTTTTATATTATTGTCTCCACCAATTCTCTGGTTTAGATTTTCGGAACTCTACTATGTCTCCATTCTCAGGCCTCTCTGAACGACTAACTTTTTAACGATGGCTACCATTACCTCCACGCCGCCCGCTGCTATCGGGAAAGATAAGTTGCGGCGTCAGTTGGGACTCGCCTCCGCCACAGCCGCCGTAGCCGGTGAGTCGATTGCCGTGGGTATCTTTCTTACGCCAGCGGGAATGGCCAAGTCGCTGGGATCTCCATTCTGGCTTCTGGTTGTCTGGCTGGCGATAGGCGCTATGACAGTGAGTGGCGCTCTCTGCTACGGAGAACTCGCGGGACGTTTTCCGCGCTCGGGCGGACTGTACATCTATTTGCAGGAAACCTTCGGACGCCGTATCGCGTTTCTTTACGGGTGGATGTGCCTTTTAGTTCTCGATCCCGGACTTTCTGCCGCTCTCGCCACGGGAATTGCCGGATATGCAGCTTACATTTTCCACTGGTCTCCCCTGACGGTAAAGGTCGCTGCCGCGGCCGTTATCTGGGCACTCTGCCTGATGAATATCTTGAGCATTCGAGTCAGCGCCGGATTCTTACGATGGACTACCTGGCTGAAACTTGGCGTATTGGGGTTGCTCAGTGTTTGGGCGATCGCTTTCCATCTGGGAGCCTGGTCGAACTTTGTTCCTTTCGTGGACCGCCGTCCGGGATCTTTGCCCATGCTGCCGGCTCTGGCCGCAGCCACGGTAGGCGCATTCTTTTCCTTCGGGGGCTGGTGGGACGTCAGCAAGATTGCCGGAGAAGTGCGTGATCCGGCCCGCACGTTGCCACGCGCTTTACTCTATGGCGTGTTGACTGTGACCGGAGTTTACATTCTGGTAAGCATGGTCTTCTGGTATCTGGTTCCCTTGAATCAAGTCACATCGGACCAGACGTTTGTCGCCCAAGCTGGGGAAATATTGTTTGGACAGGCAGGTGGAGTCATTTTCGCGGCGATTGTGATTTTGTGCGTGGTCGGCGGGCTGGCGGCATTCATGATGTCCGCGCCACGAGTTTATTATGCGATGGCCCAGGACGGTTTATTTCTCCATTCCGTGGCCAGGTTGCATCCGAAATTCAATTCCCCTGCAAATGCAATTTTGATCCAGGGTATGATCGCCTCGGTGCTGGTCGCTGTGGGCACTTTTGACAAGATCATTTCCTATGTCATTTTTGCGGCGATCGGCTTTATTGGACTAGCTGCGGCGGGATTGTTTGTGCTGCGGCGCAGGGATAAATATAAGGAAAATGGCAGTCCAGCTATCCTGGCTCCGGGCTATCCGTTCACGCCCATTGCATTCTTGCTGATGATCGTGATTCTGCTAGTCTTGATTGGAGTGAGGAGCCCGCGTGAAGCACTCTTCGGCGTGCTTGTGCTTGCCGCGGGTTTACCAGCCTATGAGCTTTTCCGGCGCAGACCTGTTGCATGATGCTGGAATGGGAAATTGAGCATGACAAAGAACGATCACGAAGACAATAAGCCTAAACTTCCGGAAGAGCAGGCTTCGCCTCCCCGCCCTGCTACAAAAATTAAAATCATCGAAGACGCCGAAGCTACCGGCGACACACTCGCCGCCTATGATTTTTGGCGCGCAGGCTCCGGTAGACAGCAAGTCCCCGGCATCATCAAGTGCTTCGGAGCGCGCCCCGACTTCCTGCGCCGCGTGATCGAGTTTGGCAACACAGTTCACTTCTCCGAAGGACATCTCACACGCCGCTATAAGGAGATGATTGCCAGCTATGTCTCCTACCTCAATCGGTGTCCTTATTGACTGGACAGCCACGCTTACTTCCTGCGTGTTCAGGGAGCCACCGATCAATGCGTAACCGCAATTCTCGAAGGCAAGTTGGACGAAGCCGGCCTGACTGCGGCGGAACGTGCCTTGTTGGATTACGTCAAGCTGATCACCGACGCCGCTTATCGCTCCACCGCTGAAGATGTTCAGAAACTTCGAGATGCAGGCTGGAAAGAAGATCAGATTGCAGAAGCCGTTTATATCACGGCCATGTTCGCATTTTTTAATAGAGTCGCGGACGCGTTCGGCGTTCCTGCCCAAAACTATCTTGAGACCGGGAAAATGACGCCCTGATATAGGCGGAAGACTCGAATGCATGTTTCCTGGCTAATATGAATCTATTATTGACCCTAAAAGACATGCATAAGATCATTCGTATCTTAGTCTTAACGGATAAGTTCGGATTAGAGGGTTGGCGGAGCCCCAAGGGTATGGGCCGTCCGCCCGAACATCCTGAAAATGTAGTTTGTGAGCGTTATAAGTTTCACCGGTTCGGTCGCTTGCGGTGGTGCCCTGTCGCCAAACTGCCATGGCAAAATTCAAAAGCTTGTTCGGACAACACTCGCTCTTCCGGCAACTAATATTCCTGTTCCTCTCCGCAATTTATCTTTTCGCTTTCCCGCAACCGAATCTGGTTTATCCAGTGTTTGTTTTGTTGCACACGTTCATTGGTGTTATTGCAACCATCCTCATGCTGGTGTTTTTTGTCGGATTACTTAGGGAAGCCAGGTTGACTTCGCGCATCGGTTGGCTGCTTCTGCTGGCAGGCGGAGTTCTGGGCTGTGTGCTGATTTACACGGGCACGGTACGCTCGGAATTCAGCCTTCTCTACGTCCACATTGGCCTTTGTATAGCAGGTACCGGTATTTTGTTTGCTGACTGGGCTGGGAAGCGCGGATGGCTGGGCGCAGGCGCCGGTGCATCTCTGGCGCGCATCGTGATTTGCTTCAGCATGCTGGCAGGTCTTAGTGCTGGTTCGTGGTATTTGCGGCAGTCTCGCTGGTTGAATAATGCACGAATTGAGAACCCGACGGATGCTCCCCCCGATATGAGTGGTGAAGGAGATGGTCCGAACGGCAACTTCTTCCCCAGTTCCGCGCAGGTGTATGGCAATCAGAAGATACCCAGCAAGTTTTTTATGGAGTCGGATTCCTGCCAGCGTTGCCATCAGGATATATATAACCAGTGGAACAGTTCAGTGCATCACTTCTCCTCGTTTAACAATCAGTGGTATCGCAAAAGCATCGAATATATGCAGGACACTATTGGCACCAAGCCTTCCAAGTGGTGCGGTGGCTGTCACGATCCTGCCGTGCTTTACGCGGGAAAAATGGATACACCCATCAAGTCGTTCGTACATAGTCCCGAAGCACAAGCGGGAATGGGTTGCATGATGTGCCACTCCATTGCCAAGGTAAAAAGCACCATGGGACAGGCGGATTTTTTCCTCGAATACCCCAAGCTGCACGAACTTGCTGCCAGTAAGAACCCGGTAGTGCGTTCGTTGCATGATTTCCTGACCTACCTGAATCCGGAGCCGCATCGCCGCGTTTTTCTGAAGCCCTTCATGCGCACCCAGACTGCCGAGTTCTGCTCGGCCTGCCATAAAGTTCATCTGGACCAGCCGGTAAATCACTATCGCTGGATTCGGGGTTTTAACGAATACGATAATTGGCAAGCCAGCGGCGTCTCGGGCCAGGGTGCGCGCTCATTTTATTATCCGGCGAGTCCGAAGCAGTGTGCCGATTGCCACATGCCTCTCGTAAAATCCGCCGATCAAGGAAATGTCGACGGATTTATTCATTCGCATCGTTTCCCGGGAGCCAACACCGCCGTGCCCTTTGCGAATGGAGACGCGGTGCAGTTGAAAACGGTGGAAGACTTCCTGAAGGGCGGGGCTCTGACGGTGGACATTTTTGCGCTCTCTCCCGATCAGAAACAGGGAAAGACGATCGGCATGAACCAAGCCGATACGAACACGACTTTCGCCGTCGGTGAAGAAGCGGAATCGAACATCGCTTCTGCCAGCACAGGGGAAGTCGTTCCTGTTACCGCGCCGCTGGATCGCGTTCATCCCGTGGTACGTCGTGGCGATACCGTTCGCGTAGATGTGGTGGTGCGTACCAAGACCGTCGGCCACTTTTTCCCCGGCGGGACAGTGGATGCCTACGATACTTGGCTGGAGCTGAAAGCCACCGACGATAAAGACCAGACTGTCTTCTGGAGCGGCATGGTGGAAGACAATGGTCATGGGCCGGTGGAACCGGGTGCGCACTTCTATCGCTCGCTGCAGATCGACGCGCATGGCAATCCCATCAACAAACGCAATGCCTGGGCTACGCGATCGGTCGTTTATGTGCATCTCATTCCTCCCGGCGCGGCGGACACGGTGCACTATCGGCTGTCTATCCCGGAAAACGCAGGAAACAAAATCACGTTGCATGCTCGCCTCTGCTACCGCAAGTTTGGGTGGTGGGGCACGCAATTCGCTTTTGCCGGAGTATCCGAAACCAGCAAGCCGGAAGATGTCACCGAGAGTTATGATGACCGTAGGGTCACCTTTACCGGCTCACTCAAAGGCGTTTCCGCCAAGGAAGAAAAGATTCCCGATCTGCCGATTGAAATCGTGGCGGAAAACCAGGTCACTCTCGACGTTGCCGGCCATAACACATCCGAGCCTGCACCCAAACTTGATCTGCAAGCCAAAGATTGGCAGCGCTGGAATGATTACGGAATCGGATTGCTGTTGCAGGGAGATTTGAAAGGCGCCCAGGCGGCTTTCCAGAAAGTCACGGAAATCGCTCCCGATAATCCCGAAGGTTGGGTCAATATTGGCCGTGCCGCGGTACAGGAAGGTGACATGGATGTCGCCCGCACCGTGCTGCAGAAGGCCTTATCCGTCAATCCAAACCTGGCGAAAACACATTACTTCTATGCTCGCGTTTTACGCAGTGAAGGCGACTATGACGGCGCAGCCCAGCACTTACATATTGTGCTTGCCCAGTATCCGCGTGATCGCGTGGCGCTGAATGATCTGGGCCGCATTCTTTTCCTGCAACGTAAATATGCAGACGCGGTGAAAGTGTTGAATTCTGTGTTGGAGATTGACCCCGAAGACTTGCAAGCGCACTACGATCTCATGCTGAGTTATCGTGGGCTCGGCGACGAGAAGCAGGCGCGGGAGCATCAGGAACGCTACTTGAGATTCAAAGCTGATGAGTCTGCGCAAACCATCACCGGCCCCTATCGCGAGAAGCACCCCGACGACAACAATGAACGGCAGGCAATCCACGAACATGTTTCCGTTCCGCTGCCTTTGCTGCAAACCAAGAAAGTTGCCGCTCCAGCTCATGTGGCTCAAAGTCCTTCCTCAGGTGGCTCCAGGTAAATGAAGAAACTCAGCGTATCGTTGGCTTTTGTTCTCGCTGTAATTGTCGCTGCGAAAGCCCAGAGCATTCAATTCCGTGATATCGCCGAACAAGCGGGCATCCACTACCGCCACAATAATGGCGCCTTCGGGGGGAAATATTTGCCGGAGACCATGGGGCCGGGTTGCGCATTCATTGATTATGATGGGGATGGCTGGCAGGATATCGTGCTGATCAATGGAGAAAACTGGCCCGGTCATCCCGGACCTGTCACTACCCTCAAGCTTTATCACAACAACCATGACGGCACATTTACCGACGTGACTCACAAGGCCGGACTCGATGTCCCAATGTTTGGGCTTGGCGTTGCGGTAGGCGACTACGACAACGACGGCCACGACGATTTGTTCATTACCGCTGCCGGCCAGAACCATCTCTTCCACAACAACGGCAACGGCACCTTCACTGATGTGACAAAGGCTGCTGGATTGTGGGGGCCGGATGAATTTTCCACCAGCGCAGCCTGGGTGGATTACGATCGCGATGGCAAGCTCGACCTCGTCGTCGCCAACTATGTGCAGTGGTCGATCAAAGGCGATCTCACTTGTACCCTGGATGGCACTCATAAGTCCTATTGCACGCCCGAGTCGTACAAAGGAACATCAGCACGGCTCTGGCATAATTTAGGAAACGGCAAGTTTGAAGATGTCACGCAGAAAGCCGGTCTTTCTGATCCCACGTCGAAGAGCCTGGGCATCACAATTCTGGATTACAACGGCGACGGCTGGCCGGATATTCTGATTGCCAACGATACCCAGCCCAATAAGCTTTATCTCAATCAGCAAAACGGCACATTTGAAGAAAAAGGCGTTTCCGCAGGAATCGCCTTCAGTGAAGATGGAATTGCACGAGCCGGCATGGGAGTGGACGCCGCCGACTATGACCGGTCTGGTAAACCCAGCATCATCATTTCGAATTTCGCCAACCAAATGCTCTCGCTCTACCACAACGAAGGCAATGGTCTTTTTGTGGATGAAGCGCCAACCTCGGAAGTTGGTCGCGCCACCCTGGTCACGCTCGGGTTTGGTTGCTTCTTCTTCGACTACGACAACGACGGCTGGCCCGACATTTTTATTGCCGATGGCCATATTGAAAGCGATGTGGAGCACGTCCAAAAACGAGTCACTTACGCCGAGCCGCCGCATTTATTCAGGAATTTGGGAGGAGGAAAGTTCCACGAAGTCACTTCATCGCTGGGCGAATCTTTTAATCTGCCCAAAGTGGCGCGGGGCGCGGCTTATGCCGATATCGATAACGATGGAGCTCTGGATCTGCTGGTGACCACGAACGGCGGACGCGCTTATCTTTTCCACAATGAAGGTACTACCGGACACAGCTTGCGCATCGAGTTGCAGGGAACACAATCCAATCGTGACGGCATCGGCGCTGTGGTTCGGTTGACTTCCGGGAGCGATAAACAATGGAAGATGCTGCGCAGTGGGTCGAGCTATTTGTCGCAAAGTGAACTTGTCCTCACCTTTGGCCTCGGATCTTCCATCCAAGCCGATACCCTCGAAGTGCAGTGGCCGAGCGGCCACGTAGACAAACTCTCCAATGTAAAAGCCGGCGAGACCGTTGCTATTCAGGAAGGAAAAGGGATCATCGGTTCCCAACCTTTCAGCAAGAGCTGGCCAGCCAATAAGCGATCCACTCTGGAACGTGCGGCGAAATAAGAAACCGTTTGTCTACCCTGCCATTGTTCCAGGACTTGTCGCAACCAAAGCACGCCAGAGTTGCTCAACGGGAAGAGCCGTCTGCCGAGGGTTCGAGACTTCGGATCATAGTGTTTGGGTAGTAATGGGCAAGTATCTGGCGGAAGTCCGAACCCTCCTGGGCCATGGCTTTGGCTCCCGCTTGGCATAGCCCCGTGCCGTGCCCCTGTCCGGTTCCTTGCAGCAGAAACTGCTCGCCATCTTTTCGCATGATGTAACTGTCGCTCGGAATGGCACTCCAGCCCAGACGACGATCGATTTTCAACCGCGCAGACTCATCGGAGTTGTGTATCTCAGCAATATCCTTAGCCGAGATTCGGCTCTCCCAGCGCGATGGATGCTCGCGACAATACCGACAATCGACAGAGTAGTAAGGATAGTTGGCCGACGGAAGACCCAGTTCGGCAGGGGTGTGGGTACGGCCGCTGCAGCTGCGTGTGTACATGGCAGCGACTGGTACAGATTGGTAGGCGATCACCAGGCCGCGTGTAGCGATGACGGCTTTGGAGATAGACGTGTCCCAACTTGGAGGCTCGCGCAGAAACTGACAGTGAGTGGTATCGCAAAAATCGAACCCTTGGTGACGGCCTCGGCCTGCTACAAAATACGAACGAGCAGCCACGGCCTGTGCTTTCAGAGCTTCAAAAGGCGTACCAGGCAGGCTTTCCGCAGCCACGACCGAGGCCACTGCCGTTTCCAGATCCATACTGACAACGGCCATCAGAGTCCCAGAAATTGACTTAATTTCGATTGTCCCCCGGTAGCGGCGAGTAATCCTTCCAGGAATGCCAAGTGTGAAGTTGACGGGACCGTTTCCCCGGCCCGTAGCTGTGAGTTTTGAAG
The DNA here is from genome assembly GCA_963723765.1 of Terriglobia bacterium. Classification (GTDB taxonomy): domain Bacteria; phylum Acidobacteriota; class Terriglobia; order Terriglobales; family Acidobacteriaceae; genus DATBAX01. Next base: position 1,030,557 of record CAVRSD010000003.1, read on the forward strand.
ATCTGATAGTTCGGGTTCCAGTGCGAAGAAGGACGGTATTTCCGAGAGCCTGGATATGAACGATATCCGTACTGGAGCTCTTTTCCAGGATCGTGGATTCGTGATCAGTCTGCACCATCAGAGCTGAGACGTCATCCGTGTTTAACATGAACTGGCAAGGATGAAAAAGGCCGAGAACGCCGATCCGGACACTTTCATCTTTGATTTGATTTTGAGCGACTACAAAAGAACTGCACAGAACGAAAGCAAACACCGTGAGTGAGATTTTCTTTCGCACGTAACAGTTCATTCCTCGATGCTCTGCAGCATTTGCCCAGCGATCTTTGCGGCCTGGGCCCCGGGGACGCCATGAACTCGGACCATGAGGAGAATTTCTGGTCGGTCGGCGGGCATCATGGCGACCGTGAAACCGTCGCCCGGAGCGTGCCGGTGATGAGTACACGCGGCGGTGCCGGTTTTGACGAGAGCGTCCGGATAAGCGAGAGCCCGGTCCACCTCGGCGCCAGTTCCCTGCCACGCCGATTGCGCCATCCCGGCCAGTACCAGGCGTACGCCAGGTTGATCGCGACTCCGAACCAGTTCGACATAGGCGTGAGCCATATTCAGGGGCGATATCAACCAGCGATTGCCTAAACCAGCGAGGGCAGTGCCGGCAATTTCAGAAGCGGGTGGCTGCAGTCCGAAACGCAGGGCAGTCGGAGAGACTTGCGTGGCGGTCATGTCAGCGGTGAGCATGCGGAAATAAGAGTTGCAGGAATAGGCAATAGCAGAAGTGAGATCAACCTCGCCATGGCCGCGCGGGAGCCAGCACCCGGTGGTCGTCCCCTGACAAATATGCGTTGGGTATTTAAATTCATGGCGCTCACCGTAGGCTAAAGCGCTGAAAGGCTTCACCAGTGAACCAAGAGGGATCGGCACTTCAGGGTGGTCCCAGCGAGACGCCAGGACGGCGCCGCTATGAGCATCCAACACAAGAAAAGAGATGTCCGGACTGGGGAAATTGCGATTCAAAACCTGGCCAACGGATTGATCAAACAGAGAAGCTTGAGAATCGTTGGTGTGATGCGAGACTAAGCTCTGAGTGCGTCCACTGGAAGAAGTCAAGGCGAGCATGCACGCCAGCGACAGCGGCGCAAATGTTCTTAGCTTTATCATTATCTTTGTCTTTTTCAACACCAGTGTGAGCATCAATGCCATTCGTAGGTAACCGTTTCCAGCATTTTGTCGCCCTCCATGCGAACTACGATATTCTCCGCGGAAACGCCAGCAAGGGTTGAACTCAAACTGGCAATATTCTCCGCAAAGAACTCCGGCTGACGGTCCATGCCGGGAACATTGTCCTGCATCGAATTGGGGCGGTCGACCACGCTGGAAAAGCGGGCGAAGTTTTCACGCTCGCGATCATGGTTAAAACCGGCAACAAAAACGGCCCGTTTTGCGTCAGACTTACGATCGAAGTTCGAAAGTATGGCATCCATCAAAGCAGGATCATCGGCCACAAACAAGTATTTGCCGCGGACGGAAATTACAAGCGGCCATAGGCCATCAAGCTGCCGGTAGCCGGCTTTTTGCTGCCACGCGACTCCGAGTTCACTGGCGGTTAGGTTGGGACGAATGAACTCAGTCAGGGCAAGTTGAGTGGCAGCTTCATCCCAGTCGGAGCCTGCAATGAGAACGATAGCAGAGTGGATGCGGACGAAGACGCCAGCCCGGTCGCGCTCGGTGGATTGCACCTGGAGTGAAGCAAGAATCTGGGTCTTGTTCAGGATACCCCTCAAAGCCGCTGTGCCTTCTTCCGCGATCGAACCTTTGACGGCCGACTGATCGATGCGCGTATCAAGGTCGGAAGCCTCTTCGGTTTCTCCCGAGCCGAGCTGTACCAGGGGAGCAGTTTGGGAGGGCGGCGCAGTACCCAGATGCGGTGCCAGCAGCTTGGTTTCGAGTAGGTTGAAACAGTAGTCAGCAGAGGGATAAGCCCTTGCTTCATAAATGCCCGCGTTTTGTGGAATGAAACGAACCACATCTGCGGTCGCTTCAAGGCTGCCAGCGGGATTGGCTGGTGGTGTATTTTTCCTAAGCAAAACACGCTCTTCGCGGTATTGAGTGCCAGAGCGGAATAAGTCGGACACCGCTGCGGAATATTGCTTCATATCAGTAATGTTCTGCTGGATCCAGTATGTACGGAAGTAAGGGCTTGGAACGATCTTTCCCAAGTTCATCACCATACGAAGGTCACCGGCCGGGCCGGCAGAGGCGACCGATTGCGACCACCATGGCTCAGTTTGGATGGTACGGTCCTGGCTTCCGGACATTAGTTGCAACGCACCCGCCATAAGATCCGCACGAGTGGCCAATAGCAGATAGTCTCCGGAGATTGCGAAAGCAACTTCTTTCTGCGACTCCGGATCGCGGCGAACGTAGAAATCTACTCCGCCCGCGCTGCGGGGTTCGAATTTAGAGCGGGTTTGCCAGAGCATGGTTTGCATGGACTTCGCGGACGGCAAGTAGGTCACAAAGAGAAACTGCAGGTTTCCAATGTCATAGAGAGCAAGAGCACTACGAGTTCCGGCCACCTGAGAAAGGAAATCCATATGGGGGGGAAGTCCGGCTGCGGTTGCGAATTGATCGCCAGCTCCCTTGAGCCGAAGGAAGAGACGTGAACGGGAGAAAGAGCCATAGTTACCGCTCTCCACCCATTGTTTCTTCTGTGGCGAAGAATTCCAGTCTGCGAGTAACGATGAAAAATCTTTCGCCTCCAAATACAGGAGCGAGCCTCCCGGCACAAACCTCGAGAGCTGAGGCGCCGCTGGAGCGGTTGCCTGATAAGCACCCCAGCCGACTCCCCCACATCCGAGAGCGATCAGGAAAAAGATGGCGATGCGCTTCATGGCTTTGAGCCTCCTTTGGCAGCGGTTCTTGCCGGAGTTTCCCCTGCAATAAGCCGAGGTCTTACTACGCGATCCTGTTCGAGAGCTTCATGGAGTAACGGTTGGCGAGCAGCATTTTCTCGCTGGATCCGCAGAGTGGCTATGGTATCCGCGATGTTGCGAGTCAGCTTCCTGCGAGCGGTGGGCGAGATCTCGAGACGACGGGCAATTTCAAAGTAGGAGAGAGCATCGGATCGCCGATTAAGGCGGACCATCGTGTCTGCAATCATGTGAGCCGCCTCGGCCTGCTGAACACGCGAAAGTGTGAGGATCGCTGAGTCGGGCGTAGGCACATCGACGCTATTGTCTTCGTTATCCGAGCCAGAACTGATGATCTGTTCCTCATCCCCGACGGACACCTGACGACCGAGGAATTGCCGCTGTAGCAGCGGTTCGAGAACTCCGAGAGCCAACTCGTAGGATCCAACGCTCGCTTCCGCTTCGAATAGGGGAAGGCGCGCTTCGTCTCGACGCGGAAAATCGACGACGCAGTGGCTGAGAAGCTGAACCTTCGTCTTCGGATCCGCTGTATTCTGCGCGGCCTTGAGGCGAGCTGCGTAATAGTAGATTTTGTCCGCAGTCGTTGCAGGAATGAGCGCTGGGTTTCCGGAGAGCAGGTTCAGTTCACCGCTACCGAGATCAGCGTGGGACTGGCCCGCAGCCAACGAAAGGGCCGCCTTGATACGGAGATCATAAGGAACCTCCGCTCCTGAGGCGATTGAGGCCAGTGCACCTTGGGACGACACCGGGTTCTGACCGGCAGCCATTGTGGCCTTGGCCTGGCGCAAGCGATAGGAAGATTCCCACGGCGCGGATTTGACGAGTTGATCAAGAAACTCGATGGCCTCCGCGTTGTGTCCAGTTTTCTCAAGCAGCGCAGCAGCAGGATCCAGATTCTCAAAAGGATTTCCGACCACAACCACCAGGCGGCGCAGCAGATCGAGAGCGCCGGGCGTATCTCCAGAGGCGAGCCGGATCTCGGCCAGACCCAGGAAGTTGGCGGCGGCCAGCTGATGCTCATCGATTTCATGGGCGAAGGTGAATTCAAGAATCTTGCGCGCGGACTGCTTATCACCCGCCTCAAAAAGCCGGCGAGCGGCAGCTCGCAGGATGTTCGACGCAGGAATATTCTGCGGCTCGACGCGGTATGTGGAGATTATGGAATCGAGAGTCCCGAGTTGCGCGGCGACCTGCAGATCAAGTGGGACGAGTGCCTCCGCTTGCGCCTCACGCGTGTCTTTCGGCAAGGCCGCTATGGCCTCGGCCGCTTGCGTGTACTGCTTGGTACGGACAAGATACTTGATCCAGCGCACTCGCCAGGAGTTGAGATCCTGCTGTGCATTCTCGCGTTCGAAGCCGGTGAGCTTGCTAAGGGTATCTTCTTTGTATTTGAGAATGCGCTGATAGAGCGGTCTCCGCTCAGCGAGTGATATCCAGGAGGAATCGACGACGTCGGCCAGAATCACTGTGGGATCGTCTGCAGCAGAGGAAATCTCCAGAAGCCATGCGGTTGCGGATGCGGGCTCGCCGATTGCCAGATAGGCCGGCTGCAACAGCGCGTTCGAGCGGTAATTGCCATTATGGCGAAGATAGGTGCGGATGATTGTGCCGGCATCGGGTCTGAGTTCAGCAAAAAGGTGGTGAGTGCGGAGCTGATCGCATGTGCGACCGAAGTCGGTCCAAAATGTTTCAGGAGTATGTGAGGCATTGATCTGGCGTGAGAGTGTGGCAAAAGCCTGTTTCCATTGGGCTAGAGCAGCAGTCCGATCCCCTTGCTTGTAATAAGCGACAGCAAGACTGTCATAAACATCAGGACGATTGGGAGAAAGCTCCAAAGTGTGATTGTAGTCGGCGATGGCGTGTTGCAGATCGCCAGCATCGGCGTAATAGTCGGCCAGGGTGAGATATCCGGAGGACGTGGCCGGACTCTCCTCCAAGATAGCGGGAATAAAGTCCTCGGGTTGGCCTTGCCTGGTCGCTCCCAGGTATTCGCCGTAACGTGAACCGTAATAGAACCAGGTGCTCCCGGCGAGTTGCTCAGAGCGATCGACAGGTTTGGCGAGACGCTCGGCAATCGTAGCATCGCCGAGAGCATCCAGGAAGGCGTTGTTCACGTCTGCTGTCGGCTCTGCGAAGTAGAGTCCCACGAGCGCGTTGTATGACTTAGTCCAGACCGGTGTGCGAATTTGTCCGCGAGCTTGAACGACAACGTGTGACAGAGTAGCGTCGCCGTTTCCGACAACAAACTCCGCGGCGTTTTCACCAGCCGGAGAGTTCCAGCTCGAAGTGATTCCTACGAGCTGTTGAGGCTCATGCGCTAGAAGCAACTGGAAGAGCCGCTGCTGACGAACGTCATCCAGACTATATGCAGAAATCTTGGAGAGCAGGCGCAATTCGTTCTGCTGGTCACCGGCGGTTTGATACGCGTCAGCGGCAATAAGCGCGGTTCCGCTGCGGAATTGTGGTGCGATCATATTTGCATATTGTTCCACCTGAGGTCCAAGTTCGGCGAAGCGGCCTCGGCGGCGCTGCAAATCGACGAACGGTTGAATTTTCCCGTAGGAATATGGGGATCCGACTGCCGGCTGCATCATCAATTCAAAACGCCATCGAGCTTCCTGTTCGGCGAGTGCGGCGTTTTGGACCAGCGGAATCCAGAATTTCTCAAGATCAGCAAGGTTCATGCCCTTCCGCCTGGATTCGGCAAAGCTTGCGAATGCCTGTCTCTCCTCGGGAGTGAAGTAGATGTCGACCGTGTTGCCCATCTCTTCAAGTACCGCGGACATACCATCACCGGCCGCTTCAATCCGACTCTGACGGATCCTTTCGCGCCACTGCGCGTCTGTAATGCTGACTATCCCCTGTTTCGCGATCTGCTCTTTGAGCACAGGCAAATTTGAGGAGGCGTCAGCCAGAGCAACCTGCATCGCTGCGTAAGCCTGCTCCGGTTGACGTAACCGGGTCATGATGCGGACATAGGTTTTCGCGCCATCGTGGTATTCGGGCACGGCCAGCAAATCCGCACCGCCAGTCTTGATTCCCTGTTCTGCAAAGCTACGAGCCTCGGCGAGCATGCCCCAGGACTCCAACCGACGCGCAACCTCGAAGTAATTCGCAGCGTTTTCGGGACGGCCATCGATTAGCGCCGCTTTGAGAGCAGCAACCACTTCGTTGGCCTTGCCCTGACGTGCGCGAACTACGGCGACCTTCTCCATCCACTGAGGATCTTTGTAGGCGAGCTGATAGATATGTTCGTAGTCGGAGACGGCGTCGTCAAAGCGCATCAGGCGTTCTTCGAGTCCGGCGCGCGCTGTGTAGAGATCGGCGCGATCCGGGCGAACAGCAAGCGCTTTGGCATAGACGTCGATTGCCGCCGGATAGTTTTCGAGGTTGGTTTGGATGCGAGCCAACACCATCGACCACCGGTAATCGCGAGGAGATTGGGCAACTGTTCTGGCATAGAAATCGACAAGTTGCTGCTGCCGCTGGTAGCGGAGCGAGTACAAAGCGGCCTCAGAGACCAGCGCATCGTCCTCGGGAAAGTTATTGATCAACTCGATGTACTGATCGACCGCGCCGGCATAGTCCTTCATGCGTGTGAGAGCGGGGATCATGCCACGCCGCAAAGTAGCAATCTGGGCCTGGCGTGCGTCACCAGGAAGCGACGAGTTATGGAAAAGAGCAATTTTGTCAGTGTAGAACTGCTGAAGACCATGATCATCGCCGGACTGAGCGTAGGTATCCGCCATGGCTGCGAGATATTCACCATCATAAGGCGAAGCTTTCAAAAGCTGTACCAGTAAGTCACGAGCTGTCTGGTACTGCTTCGCTTCGGTCGATTTGCGAGCAGCTTCATAGGTGAATTGTTTGCTCAGGTCCGGATAAGCATCCCTGGCGGCTTGCAACAATACGGAGATGGCCTGGGGATAGTTCTTAACACGCCAATAGAAATCAACGGTGGAGCGAACCACTCCCAGGATTTTTGGGTTCTCTCTATAAAGGATTGCAACGTTCTTCTCGGCGGACTGAAAGTCTTTGCGTCCCTCATAGAGCCGAACCAGGGTGTAACGGAGTTGCAGACGGGTCACGGAGTCAGTGGTTAGCGTGGCTTGTTTTTCCAGCGCGTACTGCCGAACGGTTTCGAGCGACTTCTGCTGCGCCAAGTTTTCGATATCCTCAGCTTGCTCGATGGAGGTGGTACTGTTCACGATTGTGTCCAGAAAGGTTTCTATTTCCGACCTGCGGTTTTGCGCTTCCAGAACTTTCACGCGCAGCAACACTGCTGGCATGGATGGGTTAGGGATTGTGGCAAGGTTGGCTGTGCTCTTGTCGATCAGATCACAGAATTTGGGACGGCGCGCGAGCGCAAGCAGCCTGCCTTCAGCGGACGATTCTGCCGCGGCCGCAAGTGAGCCCTTCACATATTCATCGATGGCGTGAGCATAATCGCGCTTGTTCTCGTAGATTGCGCCCGCTTCGTAGGCGTACAGGGTTGGGTCGCCCAGGTGAGTGCGACCCAAATTCAGCAGACGGAGAGCATTGTCAAAATCGTAATAGTCCCAATAGATTGTGGCCGCTTCCAAATATCCAGCGGGCTCGCCCGGAGAAACCTTCGGAATGCGCTCCCAGTAAGGGGCAGCTAGGGCAAATTGATCACGGTCCGCATAGATGTCTCCGATCCGGGCGATGATCTGGCTGTCCCCGGGATTGGCCCGAAGCAGGTTGTCCTCGAACTTTGCCGCTAGGGCGGTATCTCCAGAATCAAAGTAGGCCAGAGAGCGATATACGGACGAAGCGGTGCGTCCAATCTCAGGCTCGGCGGGATATTGAACGGCGAGTGACTTCAGTTCGGGAGCGCTTTCCTCGAAGTGCGAGCGCCAGAGATCAGCGTAGGCGAGGAAACTCGCGGCTGCTGGATTGCCGTCCCAACTGGCTGCATCGGGCGCGCTCTGGCGCAATGCGCTCAACTCCGATTCCAGCTTGCCTGTGCGCGATAAATATTCAAAGAACTGATTCCGCAGCGTGGGTTCTTCGAACCAGTGCTGGCGAAGCAGGGCTTCCCAGGCAAAAGTATTGAATGTCTCGTGTCTCTGATACGCCCAGAGAAGATTGTGAACAAATACCGGATTGTGCGGGAAACGCTGGTTGGCATACAGGTTCAACCGCAGGAACAACTCGGCGCTGCCGCTGTTGACATTGGCGAAGTAGTGTTCCAGGTCACTGCCGTTGAAGCTTTGCACAGCCTCCCGGGTTAACTGTTCAAACTCAGCATTTTTCTTGTAACGTAGGTAGAAGCGCGCCAGTTTGTCATACCAGGAACGATCCGAAAAATGGGCGATTGCGTGGCGATAAACTTCTTCCTGTTCGGTCCCCAACTGGTTCTGATCGAGAAATACCGCGAGCCGTTCGTATAATCCTGGATCATCGGAATTGCGATCGATCTCATGCCGCAACACTTCCAGTCCTTGAGGAATTTGTTTCATCTCCGCCAGGCGAGCCAGATAGCGCTCAAGAACACGGGCATATTCCGGGGAACGTGCGCCCGTCTCTTTCTCCGGCGAGGTGGGAGAACCAACCTGGAACGCCTGGTTCGCCTGTCTCCGTGTGTTGGTATTGCCTTCCGGTGTATCGGGGTCCTGCTCTTCCCCTTCCTGTTCACTTTCCATTTCCGGAGTGTTGGTCGCGGCACGAGCATATTCGTTTGCCGAGTTCAATCCTTCAGCAGAAAGTCCGAGAGGCAAGTTCTCCGCTTTGGCTGCCAGTTCCTGCAGGACGGAATCGTAGATGGCAAATTCACTGGCAGTGTCGTTCTTACGCGAATACGCGTCAGCCATGAACAAGGCGACAGCAGTCCGCTGCGGTGCCTTGGGGAAATTTGCGAGGAAGCGGCGTCCGCTCTGGATCACCGCATCGCTTTCCCCTGCGCTGGCATAAAACTCCAGCATCCTGGCATGAAGTTCGGGACGGCGCGTGGAGTTAGGAAATCTAGTGTCGAGCAACGCGAGCAATTCCGCAGCACGAGAACGATGAAAGTAAGGAACTGCACGCTCTTCTTCTTCCGAGTATTTCGAAGCTGGCTCGGCGGTGTTCAAGATCAAAGAAAGAATGCCGTTCAAGTATCCCGGCCCCTGGTCCATGGTGGCGATGTCGCGGTACATCGAAAGCTCGCCGGAACCAAAGCGCATCGGAGTCTCCGGTGCGGTGAGCAAAAGATTGGTAAGACCGGCGATCGCTTGCTCCTGCGCGTCCTCCATCCCTCGACTGTTGTAGAGAGCAAAGTAGTAGCGAGCGGCTTCGGGATACGCATGTGTGTCTTCGAGTAGACGCGCGCAAACGTATAGTTCCTGCGAAGTCCACGGCGATTTGCGCGTTTCCTTACGTAGCCGAAAGTCGGCAATGGCCTGTTGTGCCACGTCAAGCTTGCCTTGCTGCTGGTAGTAATAAAAGACCCGCGCCATCGCATTCAGATCTTCAGGATTTGAGGTAAGTGAAGCGCGGGCTTCATCGAGAAACTTGCGAAGGTTCTGCGTGTCGCGCAGCAGATCAAAATAGCTTTTGACTAGTTCCGGGTCCCAAAGAGGCTGGAAGCTTTGCTCATAAACTGCCAGACCCTCACGCACGGAGCCCTGGCGGTATTCGACCATGGCCATGGCTTTGACAGGAAATATCTGGTCATCGGGGAATTGTTTACGGTAGTCGGCAATGAGCTGTCCGGCGGCTATGTACTCTTTTTGAGCAACCAGAAATTGAAGAAAACGCGCATGGAGCGATTGCTCTTCAGGATAGCGAGCGATCCAACTGTGGTACTGGGCGATGGAAACATCTTTCGGCAAACCCTGGGATTGAATGATGCGGAAAATACGCTCAAACGAGCGCCATGCTCGTTGCTGCATCGTTGGAGTAAATTTTTCGGCGGCGATAGGTGGCGCGTTAGCGACTAGCGAAAGAGTTTCGATTTCGTCGGCGGGGCGCAGGCGACGATGGTAAAAGTCGGCAAGTGCGAGCTGGGCGGTGATCTTGTCGGAAGAAGCCGTAACATAGGATTTCCAGTCAGACTCGGCTGCCACAAAATCGAGTTGCTGTTCATCTTCGAGCGCGCGCAAGGAATACAGGTCGGCGTTGCCAGGCTGACTTTTGATGAGATCTCCGAGAGCAGGTCTGGTTTCACTCGGGGGCCGGCGAAAAAGTACGGGGCCACCAGGCAGCGACATCATCCGGAAGAAGACAGATTGCAGCGCACTAGTAGCCTCAATGTTGCGAATCCACGCAGGCAGCTCGCCGAAGGCAGCAATCGTCGAGCCCAGAGTGACCACGAACACAACCAGTGCGAGACGGCTTCCGCGCGAAGAACTAGGGAAGTACTTCAATCTGCACCTCCTGGGTTCCGATATTGTGGGCGATGTCCTCCGCCGTAACGGTCAGTGTGTAGCTGCCGGGGATTGTTTCTCCGGAGATGACTAGCGCGCCCGTGTTGGAGGCAGTTTTCGCATCCCACCTGAGTTCGACCGGCGCCGCACCTTCCAGTCGCGCCACCAGAGTGCGCGTGCTCTGTGAGGCGCTCACCTTGAGGTGGATGACCTGACCGCGCTGGAAGCGCTTGCGGTCGAGCTTCACCTGCACCACGGGCGGCTTGCTGGCGATCACAAATGTTTTTGACTCGCGATAGGTATGTCCGGGGCGGTCACGCAGGATCAGACGCACGGTGTAGGTCCCGTCCTGCATGTCGGTGGGAGCAAGAAAACGGGTCTGCCAGATGTCTTCGGATGAAAGATAGCGCAGAGGTTGGACCAAACCGAAGGGAAACAGCGCGACCACTGAAACGATCGATTCATCAGTCTTCACCCGCAACACGGGATCTCCCGGCCGGATAACACGAGGACGCAGCAAAGCGCGTGGAACGGCCAGGAACGACGTGTAGGGCGTCACAAACTTATATTGGCGTGCGAGACGGATAATCTCGTCGATGGTGGCCTGGTCCTCACCATCACGTTCGATTTTTTCGAGCAGAGCATCAACCCGGGCACGCGCCCAAAGCCGCGGTAGTTGTGAGTGTTCGAACGATTCTCGGGGAAAGTTGACGTTGCTGGCTATTTCCAGCGAAGTTCCATCCCGCACCCCGCGGACTTTAAAGCTAACGTTCTCCTGCGGCTTCTGGTAACGGCCAATCCAGGAGGCCAGGGAACCGGAAAAAGTCGCGGCCTGCAGAGGATAGACACTGTCAACCGCAGCTTCGGGCGCGACCACAAGCTGCAACTCTCCGATGGGGCTGCGCCCGATCTTCGAAAGAAACGAAGTCAGCTTAAAATCTGTCGGTTCGGTGGAAAGGACATGTTCGAGAATTCCATCCTGGAGTGCAAGCATGCGGAATAGGGGCAAGTTGGCATCGTCCCCGACCGCGAGAATGTAAGTGCGAGGGCGCTGGGTTTCGGCTATTTGCTTCCAGGCTGACGCGTACCAGGCTGCTAGTTTGCCATTCTGTATGGGGCCACGGGTTGCGCCACCGTCGCTCAGAATCACCAGATAATTGTTCTTCGCACCGGCAGCACGGGCCTGTTGCAGCCCAGCCTGGAGTGCGCGCTGTAGATCCGTGCCTCCTCGCAGACGGCTGCCTCGCACGAAATCTATTGCATGCTGGACGCTTTTCCCATCTGCAGCGCTCAGGGGCAACACCTGGGTCTCGCTGTTAAAGAGCACCAGGCTAAAACGATCTGCCGGTCGAAGAGTACGCAGCAGAGTCTCAAGGGCCTGATAACTTCGTTCCAATTTCTCCCATTGCATTGAAAGAGAAGTATCGAAGAGAACGATGACAGTTTTCGGACTACCGGCGGTTGTGTTCTGGAAAGAAGTTGAGGCCGATCCCAGGCCAAGAACACTTTCAGCTTCAAAGAACCCAGGTTCATTTGTACTACGAACGGGAGCGGTCTCGGTTGGCGAAGGCTGGCCGCTGACCGGGCTGCGGTAGGTCAGGACTTGAAGAGTGTCCGATGCCGTGGGATCAAGATCGTAAGTAGTCACGAAGTCTTCGCCCAGATTGACGTTCTGCCCTTCAAAGTGGGCTTCAACCAGGTGGGGCGTATTCAAATCGAATTGAAGAGGAAAAGCCTGGGCAGACGATTGAAAGTTGCGAATGGCGTACGCGGAGTGCAATTCGAAGTTGATACGAAGATGACGCGCGGACTGGGCCTGGTAGGCATCCGGACGCAACGGAATTGCAAAGTATGACTTGAGGTTTTCCACCGGAAGCGACTCGTGATACTCGATTTCCAGGCGCTTAGTCCGGTATGCCGGAATGGGAGTGATGTGAGCGCTAAAGACTGACGTTCGCTTGGCATCTTCAGAGCCGCGCTCGCCCATTTGCAGGAGTCCGGGATCAATGGCCTGTTGCTTGAGCTGGTTGTACATTTCCTCGGCACGCTTGCGTTCGAGGATCACTGCGGGAATCCGGGTCGGCCCGTCCCAGGTGGCAAAATCGGAGATCGTGGCATGACTGGGAAGAGCGAAGACGTAGTTCCCTTCCTCAATTGCGCCCGTATGATTGGCAAAAACCTGACGCACAAAAACGCGGGCATCCCCGTTGTCGATGCGGATGGTAATTTCCATTTCTTCGAGCGAGAGGATGGCGGGATCGGGCTGCTGCTTGTCCCGAGGGATGAGGATGCCGGCGTCGGCAAACAGCAGGACCGAACTAAACGTCGAGATCATGACCAGCAGAACGATCTTTTTCATAGGTGCAACTTCCGCTCTGGTATGCGAACCAGGCCATTGTCCGTGCCGACGTAGACATAGCCATTGCCGGCAGCGAGTGCGGTCACGTTCGCAGACGGCAAGCCTTGGTCGATCACCGACCAGCGCTCGGAATGGCGATCATAAAGATACAAACCTTTTCCCAAAGTACCTGCCAGCACATAATCCGGTGTCACCAGCATAGCGTTGGGATTTACCTCGAACTGTCCGGAACCTTTTTCAAAAGAATGAAAGTGCCCGGAACGGTCAAGACCGAGAACGCCCGCACCATAGGTCCCGACCATCCATTCCGGACCGACACGAACCACGGCGGTGATCCAGTTGTGTTTGAGATTGGAATTGACGGTCGTGTAATTTGCCGTCACGTTGCCCTGGTCGAGCACCGAGAGACCGCCGAGCGTGCCGGCGATGAGTTCGTCATCTGAAACTCCGAGGGCATAAACGTGGTTGTTCACCAGGCCGTGGAAGGCGTACATACTTCGTGCGCCGGTGGCATCGAGGAAGGTCAAGCCCGCCGGAGTGGCAAGAGCCAAGCCTTCGCGGTAAGCAGCCACATCCGTAACATGGTCGGCGATGAGTCCGTCGGCGCGAGTCAGCACCTGCTGCTCACCGCCTGAGTTATCAAAACGAACCAGGCCGTTGGCCGTGGCGACATCAATCATATTGGCCTTGGCGTCCAGTAAGATGCGATTAACGCAGAACACGTGTTCGTTTTCCACATGAGTCGCGTGGAGGTGGTCGGAAGCAAGAATGTCCATACCGCGGTCAAAGTAGCCGATCCAAAGGCGGCCAGTCGCGTCCGCCGCAAGCGCGGAAATATTTCGATCGCTGAGGATGCTTGTGCTGGCCTGCAAGACCCGCTGCCAGGCGAAAGCATGGGAATTCATGCGGTAGAGCCCATTGCGGGCCACGGCAAACACCGAGTCGTCCGACAAGAAGAGTTGCCGGACTTCGGACAACTGCGAATCGGCGTCAGGGCTAGGATTGGGATGCCGCCCTTCGAGTGCAATCGAAATCACGCCCTGATCTTCCGATCCAACATAAAGCTGGCTGGGAGTCGCGAGCAGAGCAGTTGCCAGCACGCCGGGAGCGAGCACGCGAGAAAAACGTCCCGCATTGAAGACAGCGACACCGAGAGCTGTGCCGACGTAGGTCTTGTCACCGGAGATGGCCAGCGATTGTACCTGCGGATCGGGAAGGCCTTGTGGTTCGGCGAAGCTGTCGGTTTCGCCGGCATGGAAGTGAAGAACACCACGATCCAAGGTCCCAACCCACAGATCCGACTCGTCGCCGGCCAGCGTGGTCACATAAATATCTTCTAATGTGGGATGAAAAATTGTGATCTGCTTACCGTCGTAAATCAACAAACCGCGCTTCTTGGTACCAATCAGAAGATGGCCTGACGGGCACGGCAAAATGGCAGTGATGGCGCGGGCGTCGGGATCGTAAGGGAAAATTTGACGAAATGTCCGGCCGTTGAAGGCTACTAGCCCATCCTGCGCAGTGGCAATCACCAGCTCAGATTCCCGGGAATCCGCCAGAACTCCAGTGGCAAGCGCGATCAATGACGATGCAGGAAATTCGCGGCCCACTCCGTATTCGTGAAGAAGAGTTCCGGCGGGATCATATTCCAGCAGTCCGGCGGGGCCGGCAATATAGAGATGATCTTGAAAGCGGGTTGCCTGAAAGAAAACTGCGGGGGAACTGATCACTTCGAAATCTGAATTGGTTAGTTGGGGAAGCGGTCGAACCATGAAACGAATCTCGCGCTCTACGCGGACATCCTCGGTTGCCGAATGCAGTACCCGCGAGGAATGCCAGACGACTACCACTCCCACCGTAAGAACCAGGAGCAAAGCAGCCGCGACAGCCACACCGACAGACGCTAATGATAAGCGCTTCATCGCTGCCTTTCAGGAAATGAACTATAGACCTCGAACCGGGCGCTGCAAACTATGAAGCAAGGTTCGGCCCAAACTTAACTTCCTTATTGTGAATAACTTCGAGGAGTGGTATGGGAGGCAGATTGTGCACGGAGATAAACACTGTATCCGGTGAGACACGGGAGAAAGTTTCCCAGTGACGCCATTTTCGCGGTCACTTTGCACGGTCAGCACTTTAGTAATCTCCCAATTTGGGACAGAACCTTACATACTTAACCAATATGAATTCCCTCCCCCAACAGCATCATTATCATCGTCCTACCAGAGTTCGCCCTACAGAGTTCACACCGGCTGTCCTCCGCATTGAAGATGGCAGTTGTACTTCCGGCGAGTTGGAGCTCTTTTCTCTCACCGGCGGATTGCTGACCTTGCCGAAACTTCTGGACCAGGGTTCACGCCCTAAATTAATGTTCCTGACACGAACCGGTCCAGTGCTGGGTATGGCCGAAATGCTGCGTCCTATTTCCTGGAATGAGCAACCGTTCCGCTTCGTTTCCCTGCACGAAAACGATCATCGCAGACTGCGTGCAGCCATTCCGGGCTCGGCTCCGTCCCCGGCAGAACTGAGTACGGCCACTGCCGAGCGCGCACCGATCGAGGTGGACTCGGCCCTTGCGCCGCCAAGTTTGCTTTCGCTGGATTGTGAACAGCCCTGGATCGAGAAATACCGAACTGCGGTCGCCACCAAGCCCCCGCGGAAGGTTTTCCGAAAGATAGTCTTAGGGGCACTAACCTTAGCGGCGCTCACTTTGGGTGTCCTTTACACTTTTCAGCTTGGCCTGCTGCGATAGCGGAAGCCCACTCTTTAGCGGTCTTTGGCCGAGGCGTCTGGCACATCGAATCCGTAGGTCTTCAAGAGCTCGCTAATCTCGGTCGTTTTCAGGAAAACCAGAAACTGCCGCGCCATCTCCTTGTTTTTCGAAGATTTCAGAACAACACAGGCTTGCTGGATGGGCGGATAGTCGGCCGCCGGGATTTCGACGTAGCGGCCGTGATCTTTCATATTGGGCGAGAGGGCGAGTGAAAGAGCGACGATGCCCACGTCCGCGGCGCCTGAAACTACAAACGACGCCGTCTGCGAAATGTTCTCTCCCAGCACCAGCTTCTCCGAAACCTTATCGTAGAGGCCCTCTTTCTGCATGGCCGCCATCGCGGCCTGACCGTATGGTGCATGTTGAGGGTTCGCGATGGCGATTTTCTTAATCGCAGGATCCAAAAGCGCTCTTAGGCCGAGATTCAAATCCAGCTTTGAGTCATTGGAAACCCAAAGCACGATTTTCCCGCTGGCATATTGGTAGTAGGTGCCTTTTTCAGTGAGATCGGCGGCTTCGAGTTTTTTGGGGTAGTCCAGATTTGCGGAAAAAAACACGTCAAAAGGCGCGCCGTTCTGAATCTGCTGGAAGAAGGTGCCGGAGGAACCGTAGATAACTTTGACTGTCTTTCCCGTTTCTTTCTCGAACCGGCTAGTAATGTCCTGCATGGCAAACTGAAGGTCCGCTGCAGCCGCAACCGTGATCTCCTGCGCGGGACAAACACCAGCGCCGAAGAACACCACTCCCAGGCAAATTGCGGAAACAACTCTTCCAAAAGACATGACTTCGCGCCCCCGAATGGATGAATTTCACTTAGGTTATCGGGAACACACGAAACGAGCAAGCCGCGTCCTAAGTCACCGCCGTGTACAACAAGTCCGAGGGGACGGATTACTTGGGGCCAACAGCCTGATCCATGGCAAGGTTCAATTCCAGAACGTTGACTCGCGGCTCGCCCATGAATCCCCATTGCCGGGTCTCAGTATTCTGGGCGATCAGCGTGCGGAGTCGATCTTCACTAATCCCGCGCGCTTTGGCAACGCGTTTTACCTGATACTCGGCAGCTGCGGGGGAGATGTGGGGGTCGAGTCCCGAAGCCGAAGTGGTTATCAGATCTACAGGAACAGGCACACCCGGATTGTCTGTCTGGTCGGTAGCGACATCGGCGTTAATACGGTCAATCAGCTTTTGGTTCGTGGGTCCGAGATTTGAGCCGCCGGAGTTCGCGGCATCATAGCCATTCCCTGCCGCTGAAGGACGCGAGTGGAAATATCCCGCACTCACGAATGGCTGCCCGATGATGTGCGATCCGACCACGACGCCATTGCGCGTGATCAATTGCCCGTTGGCCTTGTCACGAAATAAGACCTGTGCCAGCCCAGTGATTACCAGCGGGTAAATCAATCCCAGCAGAACCGTAGTGGCGATCGTCATCAACACTGCAATTACGAGATTCTTTTTCATAACGTTACCTTTAAACCAATCCGATCCGGGTGATGAGCATGTCAATGAGCTTGATTCCAACAAACGGCACAATGATGCCGCCCACGCCGTAAATCCATAAATTCTGACGCAGCAACGCGGCCGCCCCCATGGCGCGATATTTCACACCGCGCAGCGCCAGTGGAATCAGAGCTACGATGACCAGCGCGTTGAAAATAACCGCTGACAGAATCGCCGATCCTGGAGTTTTCAAATGCATAATATTTAGTGCGTTCAGCACTGGGAACGTGCCCAGAAACATAGCCGGGATGATGGCAAAGTATTTGGCCACATCATTCGCGATAGAAAATGTAGTCAGAGCCCCGCGCGTCATGAGAAGTTGCTTGCCGATTTCCACGATTTCAATCAGTTTGGTGGGATTGGAATCGAGATCCACCATGTTTCCGGCTTCCTTCGCAGCCTGCGTGCCGGTGTTCATGGCAACCCCAACGTCAGCCTGCGCCAACGCGGGAGCGTCGTTGGTGCCATCCCCGGTCATGGCAACCAGCTTTCCGTCCGCCTGCTCGCGACGGATGAGGTCCATTTTGTCTTTCGGCGTGGCTTGCGCAAGGAAATCATCCACTCCAGCTTCACGAGCAATGGCGGCGGCCGTCAGCGGGTTATCGCCAGTGATCATGATGGTGCGAATACCCATGGCGCGGAGTTGGGCAAAACGTTCACTGATGCCGCCTTTGACGATATCTTTCAGGTAAATGACACCGAGGGCACGGCGATTTTCACAAACCACAAGCGGCGTTCCGCCCGCGCGAGCGATCAGTTCGACCTGCGCTTGCACATCTTTGGGAAGACCATTTCCACTTCCGGTTGAAATGTATTTTGCGATGGCTTCAGCTGCGCCTTTGCGAATTTCGAGGCCATCGAGATCGACGCCTGACATGCGCGTCTGCGCGGTAAAGGGCACAAATTGTGCTTCGTGCGAAGCCAGCTCGCGTCCGCGCAGCCCATATTTTTCTTTTGCCAGAACAACAATGGATCGGCCTTCCGGAGTCTCATCGGGCAGGGATGAAAGTTGAGCGGCATCGGCCAACTGCGCTGCAGAAACACCGGCTGCTGGGATAAACTCGGCGGCCTGGCGATTGCCCAGAGTGATCGTGCCGGTTTTGTCGAGGAGGAGCGTATTCACATCTCCAGCAGCTTCGACAGCGCGTCCAGACATGGCGAGCACATTGTGCTGCACCAGGCGATCCATGCCAGCGATACCGATAGCGGAAAGCAGCCCGCCAATCGTGGTGGGAATCAGGCATACCAGCAACGACACAAGCACGAAGACCGTCTGCGGAGAGCCCGAATAGATAGCGAATGGCTGCAACGTCACAACTGCCAATAAGAAAATAATCGTGAGCCCGGCGAGCAGGATATTCAGTGCAATTTCGTTCGGCGTCTTTTGCCGTTCGGCGCCTTCCACCAGCGCGATCATGCGATCAAGAAAGGTCTCGCCGGGGTTTGAGGTGATCTTGATCTTGAGCCAGTCCGACAAAACGCGAGTACCTCCGGTAACTGCTGAACGGTCTCCACCGGCTTCGCGAATGACGGGAGCAGATTCTCCGGTGATGGCGGACTCATCCACCGACGCAATCCCTTCTGTGATTTCTCCATCCCCGGGGATAAACTCGCCGGCGATCACTTTGACGAAGTCTCCCGAACGCAATTTGGAACTGGCGATTTGTTCGATTTGCCCGTTAGCGGTCAGCCGATTCGCAACGGTTTCCGCTCGGGCCTTGCGGAGCGACTCGGCTTGAGCTTTACCGCGGCCCTCAGCCATGGCTTCGGCGAAGTTGGCGAACAGGACTGTGAACCACAACCAGAGCGTGATCTGAAGGTTGAAGCCAAAAGACCCCTGGTGCTGCATTACGTCGCGCACCAAAAGGACGCTGGTGACCACGCTGCCGACCTCGACCACGAACATGACCGGATTGGCCATCATGTTCTTGGGATTCAGCTTGACCAAGGAGTCGACGACCGCGCGACGCACGATCTTCATGTCCCAAATGGCTTTCGATTTAGTCTTTTTTGTCATAGCTCCTCAGAAAGTCTTGCCAGCCTGCATGAGCAAGTGCTCAAGAATCGGTCCCAAGCTCAAAGCAGGGAAAAACGTCAGCGCGCCTACGATGAGGATCACACCGACCAGAAGAACGCTGAATAACGGTGTGGTCACGGGAAATGTGCCCAGTGACGGTGGAACATATTTCTTTTTTGCCAAGCTTCCCGCAATCGCCAGCATGGGAACGATCATGAAGAAGCGCCCCACCAACATGGTCGCGGCACCCGCCGTGTTGTACCAGAGAGTATTCCCGTTGAGTCCCGCAAAAGCGGAACCGTTGTTGCCTGCCATGGAAGTAAAGGCGTAGAGAATTTGCGTAAGTCCATGCGGACCCGCGTTGCTGATGCTGGAAGTGCCAAAACCCTCCACTGAGGAAACGCCGGTGAGCACCAGGATTATGAGTGGGAATACCAGCGTGACCAGCATGGCCATTTTTACGTCATAGGCCTCAATCTTTTTCCCCAGATACTCCGGCGTCCGGCCCACCATGAGTCCAGCAATGAATACCGCCAGAACGACATAAATCAAAACGCCGTATAAGCCCGCGCCTACTCCTCCAAACACGGTTTCACTGAGCATGATGTTGACCAGCGGCACCATGCCACCCAGCGGAGTATAGGAATCGTGCCAGCTATTAATGGCGCCGCAGCTCGCATCGGTGGTTATGGTGGCAAATAAAGTGGAATCGGCGATGCCGAAACGAACTTCCTTGCCTTCCATGTTGCCGCCTGACTGGGTCAGACTGGCGCGCTGATCGACGCCGTGCAGTAGGGAATTTCCATGCGCTTCCGCCCAATAAGCGGTAGAGACGCCAGCCATGAACAAGACTGCCATCGCCGCCCAGACTGCCCAGCCATGACGCTGCGATCCGGTCATTCGGCCTAGCGTGTAGGTGAGACCGGCAGGAATAGCAAAGATGGAAAGCATCTGCAGGTAGTTGCTTAAGGGTGTGGGATTCTCGAAGGGATGCGCACTGTTCGCGTTGTAGAAGCCACCACCATTGGTGCCCAGCATTTTGATGGCTTCCTGTGAGGCGACCGGGCCTTGCGCGATGGTTTGGTCGGTAACGGTATCCATGACCGGCTTACCGTCCTGGCCAACCGCTGGTTTTCCGTCCGTCCCTACGTGTGGGATCTGTTGCGGCTCGACTAACTTCACCGTGTCATAGGGTCGAACGTTTTGCACGACGCCCTGCGAAACTAGAACCAGCGAGTAGACAATGCACATCGGCACCAGGATCCAGAGAGTGGTGCGGGTCATATCGACCCAGAAGTTGCCAATGGTTTCCTTTTCTCGTCGAGCAATACCGCGAATAAATGCGATGGCCAATGCGATACCCACGGCAGCGGAAGCAAAGTTGTGATATGCCAGACCAGCCATCTGGGTCAGATAGCTCATCGTGGTTTCGCCCGCATAGTTTTGCCAGTTGGTGTTGGTGGTAAATGAGGCCGCCGTGTTGAAAGCCAGATCGGGCGCGAGCGTCGCAAACTTCTGCGGATTCAAGGGGAGAAGCTGTTGCAGACGCTCTATCCCGTAAAGCACCAGCATGGTGACGCCGCTGAACAGCAGCATGGACATGGCATACTCCGTCCAGCGCATCTCGTGATTTTCGTCCACGGTGGTTACGCGATAAAGCAATCGCTCCACCGGACGCATGACCGGATCAAGAAAGGTCCGTTCGCGGTTGAACACGCGTGCCATGAACACACCGAGCGGCTTGGTAATCGCAAGGATCACCAGTAGATACAGAATGATCTGAAACCAACCGTTTGCCGTCATTTTTAGAACCTCTCCGGCCGCAGCAACGCATACAGCAGATAAACCATCATCAACACAGTGACGACCAGCATGATGATCGATTCAATTCCCATGACATTTCACCTCAACGAATTCGATCGCAAAACCGCACATAGGCGATGGCAATCAGAAAGAATGCAATTGATACCGCGATAAAAATGATGTCTCGCATACTCATTCCTCCGGAGCTAGAACCGCTGCTGGATTCTTACTTGAACAGGAACATGGCGGACGTGATCAGGTTGGTGGAACCTCGCTGCGTCGAGCCTTGCGCCTTCAACAAAGACCTCATCGGACAATTGGTTCGCAAATGCAGCACTTGAGCGCTCATCGCCAAGCTTGAAGCGCAGGACATATTTCGTGTGTACTTTTGTCAGATCGGTGAACAACCCAACCAGGAACCAATTCATAAATCCAACGCCCACAATGCAAATCAGCAGCATCGTGACTTTCGCCGGATCATCAACTAGACTCAGGAAAGTTGGCATTTTGTCACCTCATCGACTTATTGCCTTGCTTCACACCTTCCGCCTCACACTCCATTGGATAGTTTCGAACGTAAGATTTGTGTAAGAACTACATAAAAAAGTCATAAAAATTGGCGAGGCATTGTTCTAAATGGCTTTTAGCAGCCCCATTCGGCCTCTCCCGGCTTGGCGAAATAGCTACCGGTCGCCTTCTCTTCATGCGGCGAAACCAATTCGAGCAGCGTCAAGCGTGCGGCAGCAATCATTACCTTGCGTTCATCCTGTGGAGTCTCTTCCCATGAAGCGCTGGGGTCTTCCCTCATGTACCCACTGAAATCACGGGTGAGGGCTTCCTGATAATGGTGAAAGAGTTTTGCCAGGTGTTCTGCAGAGATATCTTGAATATGCGACATATATGAATTCCGGCTTTACCGCCTCCTAATTCATTGGATACCGCAAACCGTAAAGATGAGATAAGAATTGCGTAAAGAGTTCATAAGTGACGGCCAGGGCTTACAGGAGGTTACTAACGGCGAGGATGGATTTGAAAGGAGAGAAATCCAGGGAGTTACGTGGCGATCATTCGCCGCCCGGTTCGAAGCGGTAGCCCACCCAAGGTTCGGTGATGATGTAGTGAGGCGTTCCCTCAGTCTCTATCTTCTTGCGAAGTTGCGCGACCAGCACACGCAGGTGCTCCGGCTGTTCGAGACTGTTCGGACCCCAAATGGCAAATAGCATCGCCCGGTGCGTCACTACGCGATCAGCGTGCCGGGCGAGATAAAGCAGGAGTTCGAATTCCTTGGGCGTCAGACGTATTTCGCGACCCTTCACCACTACCCGAAATATATCGGCATCGATTAAAAAGTCCCCGATTTCGATCTTTCTTCGGGTAGCGTCCTCGGAGGGGTGCACCCGTGCCAGATTCCGTCTTACCCTCGCCAGCAGTTCGTCCATACCAATCGGCTTGGTGACATAGTCGTCCGCACCGGCGTCGAGTGCCTCAACCTTGGTTCGCTCTTCACCCTTCACGGAAAGGACAATAATCGGGATTTCGGACTCGGCACGCAGTTGGGCACACAACTCGATTCCCGTCATATTTGGCATGGAAACGTCAGTAATCACCAGATCGGGTTGCCATTCCCGGGCTGATCGCAGTCCCGCGTGACCGTCTTCGGCGGTGCGGACTTCATAGCCGCTGCCAGTCAATGCGGTGCGTAACACACGCGTGATTTGCGGCTCGTCATCCACCACGAGGATGCGCTTTTTGGCAGGCATGAGTGTTAAGAGAATTACTGGGTCACAATGTGAACGTCCACGGGTGGTGCGTCTCTCAGAAATTTGTGAATGGTGTTCAAATATAAATATCTCTTCCAGCCTTTTACAGCGGAACGGCCGAATACGACCTGCGTAATGTGCTTATCTCGCACAAACTGGGCCACCGCTTCCGCCACGGTGGTGGCCTTTAACTGGACAACCTGCGCCCCAACATCTTTAGCGAAACGAATATTCGCATCGAGAGAGCGCTGATTGGCTTCCGTGTCATCCACCGCGATATCCACGTAAACGACGTACAACTCCGCATCCAGCCTTTTCGCCATGCGCGCGGAGCGGGCAATAATGTGTTGGGCCGAAGGATTGGAACTGATGCAGACCGCAAATCTTTCGCGTACTCCAAGATTGCGCTCCGGCTCTTCCTTACCCATGTAAGCTTCGAGACTGCGATCGACTTCCCCGGCCACCTCCCGCAGAGCCAACTCGCGTAGAGCAATAAGATTCTTGGGGCGAAAGAAGTTCGAAAGTGCTTTTTCGACGCGGTCAAGTGGGTAAATGTCACCGCGCCGCATACGAGTCTGTAGCGCTTCAGGCGTGACATCAGCCATCACCACTTCTGTGACCCGCTTCATGACCCAGTCCGGCACGGTTTCCCGAACCGTAATCCCACTGATGGTTTGCACGGTCGGAGCGACACTCTCCAGGTGCTGAATGTTCATGGTCGAGACGACATGGATGCCGGCATCCAATAGCTCCAGAACATCCTCATAGCGTTTGTTGTGTTTGCTGCCTTCGATGTTGGTGTGGGCCAATTCGTCGATGAGGGCCACCGCAGGTTTGCGGGCCAGGATCGCGTCTACGTCCATTTCCTCGAAAACGGTGCCTTTGTACTCGATTTTCCTTCTGGGGACTTTCTCCAGCTGTTCAGCAAGCTCCAGGGTTCCTTTGCGACCGTGAGTTTCGACCACGCCGATCACGACGTCCTCCCCGCGATTCTTCCGACGGATGGCCTCACTCAACATGTTGTAGGTTTTGCCCACCCCTGGGGCGTAGCCAAGGAACAACTTAAAAATGCCGCCCTCTCTTTTCTCCGGGGCAGCTTCTTCCAGCCATTGCTCAGGGGTCTTGGCCATGCCGACTATTGTCCCTGACAACCACAAGTTTGTCGATGTCAGATACAATCTGTGATCGTGCGCTCGTCGATTGCCAAGGTTGCCTTTCGTTTAGCAGTATGTGTGGCGCTGGTATTCGCCGTAGTCTACGTTTACACCCACCTGGTTCACGTAAATCCCACCACGGTCGCCTTGACCTTCCTGCTTTCGGTATTGGTGGTATCGGCAAGATGGGGTTTGCTGTGCTCGCTTTTTCAGGCGCTTATCGCAACCGCGGCATTTAACTATTATTTCCTTCCACCGGTCGGAACTTTCACCATCTCGGACACACAGAATTGGGTAGCTTTGTTTGTCTTTCTGACCACCGCCGTGATTGCGAGTGAACTCTCCGAACGCGCACGGAAGCAAACGGATGAGGCAGTTCGCCGGCGCCAGGATCTGGAACGGCTCTACCGTTTCAGCCAGCAATTGTTGATCGCCGACAATATTCTGCAACTACTTAACGCCATGCCGCAGTATGTGATCGACTCGTTCGGAGTGTCGGCCGCAGCGATCTATATTCCTGGAAAAGGGGATATTTATCGCTCTGGAATCGAAACCCGCGACCTGGATGCCGAGCACTTGAAATCTGTAATCGCTCGCGGGGAAGCAGTTGTGGATGCAGAGCGAAATCTTAGTTTTACTCCGCTTAAAATGGGGGTAAAGACTGTAGGCACAATTGGGATCACCGGAAGCCTATCGCGCCAGACGTTGGATGCCATGGGAAGTTTAATTGCGATTGCCGTTGAGCGAGCAACTGCCGTGGAGACTTTAAGCCGGTCCGAAGCCGCACGGGAAGGCGAACAGCTGCGTTCCGCGATTCTTGATTCCATCACGCATGAGTTTCGAACTCCGCTTACGGCCATCAAGGCCTCGATCACCAGCCTGATGTCCGGCATGACTCTGGCCGAAGCAGACCGACGTGAGCTGATGACGGTTATCAACGAAGAAAGCGATCGCTTGAACCGTCTGGTCGGGGAAGCCGCGGAAATCGCGCAACTTGAATCCCACGAATTTCAGCTTGATCTCAAACCACGGCGAATCGCTGAAATCGTGGAAGCGGCGGTCGGGGACATCAAACAGGTCCTCGGCAAACATCCCATAGAAATCAGAGTTCCAGAGGACGTGACTGTACTGGTGGATGCCGCAGCGCATCAAAGAAGTCCTCATCCAGCTGCTGGAAAATGCCGCCAAGTACTCGGATGCGGACGCACCAATTCGCATCACTGCAGAAGCCAAGGACAATAACCTGGTGATGAGTGTCGCCGATCACGGAGCTGGCATCGATGACATGGAACAGGGGCTCATCTTTGACAAGTTCTATCGCGGCAAAAACCAGCGATACCGCGTACAGGGGACGGGGATGGGATTAGCAATTGCACGAGCGATTGTCGAGGCCCACGGAGGCAAGATCAGCGTCACCAGCCAACTGGGCAGCGGTTCTGTATTTCACTTTTCGTTGCCGCTAAGTCGCTAACGGCTAGATTTGACCAAATTTTGACTACCGCGACGAATTATTTGCATCTATAGTGAGTGTCGGTATTTTGGAGGAGATTCTCATGTGGACACGATTGTTGATCGCTCTGGCTGTCATCATTGTCCTGGTGGTTGTGGCCAAGCGCGTATTTGCGGATGCGACCCCGGCAGTGGGTTCTACCGCTCCAGATTTCACTTTGAGTTCGCAGGAAGGCAACCAGGTCAGCCTGAAGGATTTTCGAGGCAAATGGGTGGTCCTGTACTTCTACCCCAAAGACTTCACCTCGGGATGCACTATTGAAGCGCATAATTTCCAGCGCGATCAAGCGGAATATGCTAAGCGCGGGATCGTGATTCTTGGCGTAAGCGTGGACAGCGTGGATTCCCACAAGCAGTTCTGCACCAAGGAAGGACTCAACTTCAAACTACTGGCCGATACCGACAAGAAAGTCTCGGAGGCCTACGGATCGCTGATGGTCATCAAGATCGCTTCCCGGCATACTTTCATTATTGACCCTGACGGAAAGATCGCGCGAGTCTATACCAGTGTGGATCCAAATAAACACAGTGAAGAAGTTCTGGCCGCACTTGATCAGTTACAGAAGCCGATGAAATAGCATCGGCGACGATCAAGGCAAGAGCAGGGTTTGGTTGGCTGACAGCGGGGATTCCTCACCATCTAACAAGCCGTTCCCGCCTTTGCTACTGTCGAATGTTCTGACCACTTTGACCAGTTCGGAACGATCATTTCGAAGGTTGTCGAGCGTAATTCTATGTGGCGAAGCGATCGCGACATCCGAAGGTAGAAGTCCCACGCTTTGGTTTCTCCCCAGTGACTTCGCAAGGTATAAGGCAGAGTCCGCCAGCTCCAGGACTTCTTCCGCGCATATTGCTTCGAATGCGCCGCCGCACCAGGGAAATGGCGCCCATCCGATGGAACAGGTTTTGCGTACTTTGATCCCCTTCGACAATTCGAAGGGTTCGGAAGCCATGATGTCCAGTATGCGGCTGCAGAATATTGCCATTCCCGGACGGCCCGCAGACCGGCTCATGACCAGGAATTCTTCCCCGCCCCAGCGGACGAGAACATCGGATTTGCGCATGACTTTCGCCAGACGCTCGCCAATCTTTTGCAACAGCTCGTCCCCGGCAGAATGTCCGTAGTCGTCATTGACTCGCTTGAAGAAATCAACGTCGATCATGACAAAGGTGAGATCGCGATAGTCGGCCTTGCCGCTTTGCGTACCTTGAGCGCGAAGATAACTTCGCGTGACCTGGGCGGCGTCGGCAGCCAGGGTTTCCTCCAGGTAACGGCGATTCCACAAACCGGTAAGAGCATCGGTGAACGAGACCTGCTGCAATTCCAGGTTTTTGCGCTGCAACTCAATGCTGTGCCAGCGCAATAGCTTTTCCTTGTCTACCAGATCATCTTTGAGCCGGCTCATCTCTTCCAGATTTTGGTGTGAGGTCCGAAGCAGACGGATTAGGTTCCGATCCAGCAAGTGCTGCTTCATGGAAACCAATACTCCCATGACCAGCATGGTGCCCACGGTCAGCAGCAGCCGATAAATGCGCACGGCTGGTGGGGTGTGGGTGTTAAAAACCGCCCAAACCACCATAAGCGGGGTGGAGAAGACCGCCAACATCGCCAGGCGCGCCGGCCAAACACTTGGACCAGACAATTTCTTTTCGTTGCTTTGCCCCTCAAGAACGCGTTCTCTCGCAATCAGCCCCACACCGGTAAACCAAGCCATGGCAGCCACCAGTGGAACGTCGTACAAGCTGCCGGTGTAGTAAAGATGAAAATCAATTGCGACACTGGCTGCGATCGATCCCACAGCATACAGTGCAGCCGCGCCAAAAAAATGAGTGAAAACAGTTTTCCAGGATTGGGCACTCCGCCGCCATACCAAGGCCACACTGACCAGCAAGATTAAATGTTCACACAGGTACAAAGCATCGAAGTTACGGCCGTATATGGCTTCGGTGGGGTAAACGTATTGCCAGGGAATGACCACGAAGAGATAAAGATAAAGCCACCACACCAACAGCAAAAGAAAGTCGAGTGATCCGAAACGCGCTGATTGGTCCTCCTGCTTTAGCTGGGGCTGAACCGCAAGCGCAGCCATCATCGGGACAATATGCAGAAAGAGAATGATGTCCCCGGCAAAGGGATTGGGGGACTCCTGGCGCAGGAGGACTTCGTAATAGGTCCACCAAACCTGCGACCACAGCCACATACCAAAACCAAAGCTCAGAAGCACCCAGAAAAGCCTGGTTCTACCAGCGGACTTAGTTGCAAGTGAAAGAATAGAAAGTGTAGCCACTAACAGCAGAAAACATTGGCTAAGATCGCCAAACGCCGTCAGCGCAAAACTGTTCGTCAGGTGCAGAGACAGGAATAGATGGACGCATACCAGCAGGGATGCGGTCACGCACCATTTTCTCGCCAGCTCGTTTAAGCGGAGCACCACCCGCTGATTGTAGAGTTACCGCTCGAAAGACAGAATCATTACGGAAGTAACTGGGCGCGCCAAAAAAGAACTGCGATCTGCATTTGCACCCATCAAACCAATGGGTTGTAGACTCCCAAAGATGAAGCTCGGTATTTCCCCGCTCACTTACCAACGTAACTGATATGCCAAATCGAATTCGATCCGTCATCTGTCACTAGAAGCGAGCCGTCGGGAGCCACGGTCACCCCGACCGGCCGCCCCCAAACATCTCCGTTGTCGAGCACAAAACCGGTCATGAAGTCTTCATATTCGCCGGTGGCGTGGCCGGTCTGGTGCAACGGTACGCGGATCAATTCGTATCCTGCCCGGGTGGCTTTATTCCAGGAGCCATGCTCGGCGCCAAAAATGTCACCCTGATATTCGGCAGGAAATTGTTTCCCATCGTAGAAGGTAATCTCAAGGGACGCATTATGCGGTTGCAGCAGTACGTCCGCAACAATGACTTTGTCTTTGAGTTCAGGATGTTTGCCCGCATGTCGTGGATCCTGATGAGCGCCGGTGTACCACCACGGCCAACCGTAAAAACCGCCATCCTGCACGTGAGTTATGTAATCAGGAACGAGATTGTCACCCAGTGCGTCGCGTTCGTTTACCGAACACCACAATTCTCCGGTAGTAGGATTGATAGCCAACCCGACCGCGTTGCGAATGCCATAAGCATAGACCCGCATTCCAGACCCGTCAGGATTGAACTCTAGAATGTCGGCCCGATTTTTCTCGCTGGGATGGGTGTCGGGATCATCGACATTTGATGCCGATCCGACGGAGACAAACATATTCTTGCCGTCTGGTGAGAAGCGAATGTCACGGGTGGTGTGTCCTTCACTGCCGCCTGGCAAGTCCGCGATGTGCTGCGATGGGCCGCGCGCTTTCAGATCGCCGTTTTCATAGGGAAAACGCACCACCTCGTTTGTGTTGCCAATGTATAGCCATTGAGGGTTTGGACCAGGAGGATAAAAGGCAATCCCAAAGGGCCCGTTCAGTCCGGAGGCAAAAGTTTCCATTTGTTGCGCCTTGCCTGCACTGGTAATTCCACGAAAAACGATGATGCGTCCGGGCTCCATTTCGGCGACAAAGAAATCTCCGTTCGGAGCAGTACGAATCAATCGCGGATTCTCGAGCCCAACCGCGTATTGTTCGACTTTGAAGCCGGGGAGAACCTTGGGCCAGGCGCCTTCCGGCCGAGGAACAACGGTCGGACCATTGCCCGAGGATTTGGTAGCAAAGGGTTGAGGCAAGTCCTGTGGGGTAATCTTTCGAACTTTCCCCGGCTCCTCGAAGCGGAAATCCGTAAAGGGCGCTTGCGGTGGCGGGGCGTTCAACTTGGCTGTGCTGGCCGAGGCATTGTTCGAGGCTACAATTGCCGTCTTCCCCGGATTGCCCAGAGATTTGACATAGGTGACGATCTGCCACCGTTGTTGTTCCGGCAGACTTTCCCAGGAAGGCATGCCCGCGCTCACGTCTCCCTGAGTGATAAACCAGAATACCTCGCCCGGCTTGGCAGACTGGATCGCCCCCTTTTTGAGGGGCGGTATGCTGCCAGTTCCCTGCCCGCTCGCTCCATGGCAGGATGCGCAAGTCTTGGCATAAAGAGCTTTACCGGCAGTGGCCGCTTCCGCACTCCCCGCATAGGGATTCTTCAATTTTCCTGCCGAAGCCGGGGCATTGTGGAAGTTGGCGTTCTGGGCTACGAGGGAAGAAAGCATACTAAAGGTCATTGTCACTGCAAGAGAAACCAATCGTATGCGTGCGCTTGCATTCATAATTTTCCGTCCGTTTCAGACTTTATTTTTACTAAGAAGCTGCCAGCTAACGCTGGACTTTCCCGTGGGGGAAAAGATGCTGTCATGGTTTTAACAATCTATAGCTTATAAGCCTTTCGTGCGAGTCCGCATGCCAGGTCCGACGCTACCTGATGAGCTTCGTCCTCGTCCATTCGATGCTCGGCCACCAGGCGTGCGAGAAACGAACAATCCACTCGCCTGGCTACATCGTGCCGTGCCGGAATCGAAAGAAAAGCTCGCGTATCGTCATTGAACCCCACGGTATTGTAAAAGCCTGCAGTTTCCGTGGTAAGTTCACGAAAGCGCATCATGCCTTCGGGACTATCGTTAAACCACCACGCCGGTCCGAGTCGCAAGCAGGGATAATGTCCCGCCAGCGGGGCAAGTTCTCGACTGTAGGTCGATTCGTCCAGTGTAAATAGAATTACGGTAAGGCCAGTCTCATTTCCAAAGCGATTTAGCAGCGGTCCCAAGGCGTGTACAAAATCCGTAGGGGTTGGTATGTCAGCGCCTGCATCCCGTCCATAGCGTCTGAACACCTGGTCATTGTGATTGCGGAAACTGCCGGGATGGATTTGCATGACTAATCCATCTTCCAGGCTCATGCGCGCCATCTCCGTTAGCATTTGGGCGCGGAAAAATTCACACTCGTTTGAATCAGCATTTCCCGAGATAACCTGCTGAAAAAGTTTGCCTGCCGAATCGGCACTTAGATCAGCGGTTGCCGCCGTTGGATGACCGTGGTCGGTAGCCGTACACCCAAGTGCTTTGAAATCCAGACGTCTCTTTCGTAAAGCAGAAAGATAACCCTTCCAGTTCCCCGTGTCCTCCTGAGTCGCCTGACCCAGGCGCGCCAGATTCTCCTGGAATCGATCGAAATCAGGATCGACCACCGGGTCGGGACGAAACGTCGGAATGATGCGTCCTTTAAAACCGGATTCACGAATGGCTTGATGATGGGTAAGCGAATCGAGAGGCGAGTCCGTGGTGGCAAGCACCTCAATTCGAAAACGCTCGAACAAAGCCCGCGGACGAAACTCGGGTCTCTGGAGCTTCTCCACTATCGTGTCGTAATACTGGTCGGCGTTTTCGGGTGAAAGCCGAGCGCTCAGGCCGAAAAGCTCCTGAAATGCAAAATCGAGCCAAAGCCTTGTGGGAGTACCCCGGAAAAGATAGTAGTGCTGGGCGAAGATTCTCCAAACTCGTCGCGGATCATCGAGCGATGCAGTCCCAAGTCCAAGCTCATCAAGCGAAATCCCCTGACTGTAAAGCATGCGGAAGATGTAATGATCAGGAATGATGAACAGCCGGGCAGGATCGGCAAATGGTTCATCGTCCGCGAACCAACGGGCTTGGGTATGGCCGTGCGGGCTAATAATCGGTAGATCGCGAACTGCGGCATAGAGTCGTTGGGCAATCGGGCGAGTGTTCGGATCTGCCGGAAAAAGCCTATCGTCGTTGAGCATTCCGCTGAGCACCACGCCGAGTATTCTAACTGAGTTGCCTTGTTTAAAAGATGTTGAGCGAGTGTTACAAGACTTGAATTGCCTGTACCGTGAACCGCGAGTCATGTTTCATTAGATGAAAACTTACTGATACAAGTATTGCCCTGGCTAACATCAGCCCTTAGACTGAATCGCAATCAAAACTTCGTCAGAGCGTTTGTACGGCGGGAGAATGCCAAATGCGCAAAGGACTGCTCATAATTTTCTGGCTAGCGATGGCGGCTGTTCTGCCTGTCCTGGCGCAGAATCCTTCACAACGCGAAATCGTCATCACCATCGATGATCTTCCCGCCGCCAACGCAAACGTGATGACCGGCCAGGAAATCGTCGACATGACGGCGAAACTACTGGCAACCTTGCGCGATCAGAAAGTTCCGGCAGTCGGCTTCGTCAACGAAAAAAAACTTTACAAGTTCGGCGAAGTGGACGATCGCATCAAGGCACTAAGCATGTGGGTAGACTCCGGATTCGAACTTGGCAATCATACATTCAGCCACGCGTCGCTGAATCGTGTCGGCTTGAAGGAATGGGAAGAGGAAGTCGTTCGGGGCGAAACCGTCACCAGGCTCTTGCTGACGCAGCACAACATGAAACTGCGTTATTTCCGGCATCCTTATCTTGATGTTGGCCGCGATCTGCAAACCCGTCGCGAAGCGGAAGCCTTTCTCGTGGATCGAGGCTATCGCATTGCACCAATCACCATGGACGCTTGGGACTGGATGTATGCCGGAGTTTATGAAGATGCCAGAAAGCGTGGAGACGTGGCCCTGGAGCAGCAGTTGGTCGGTTCCTATCTTTCTTATACAAGTGCGGTTTTCGACTACTATGAAAAGTTTTCCAAAGACCTGCTCGGTTATGAGCCGCCGCAGATTCTGTTGCTGCACGGCAATTGGTTGGAAGCTGATCACATTGGAGAGCTCTTGGATCTGCTCCGAAAGCGCGGCTATCGCTTCGTCACCCTCCAAGATGCTCTTGGCGATCCGGCTTATAGCATGCCGGATGAGTACGTGGGCGAAGAAGGAACAAACTGGCTTGACCACTGGGCCATCACTCGTGGCCAGCCACCGAGAAATACTCCTGTGTTTCCCCAATGGGTGATCGATCGTTCCCATGCCCTGTCCCATCCACCAAATCTGCCTTAGGACTGTTCGCTTTTTCGGCTTTGCTATATATTTTCTAATCAGCCATGACTCAATCATTGTTGAGAACAATCTCGCATTATTTACTGGTGATTGCTTTCCTTGCTGTGCCAATCGAGAGCTGGGCCGCACCCGCGGATCCGCCAGCGCCAGGCAGTGTGCCTACCGTGGTGTTCATGACGGACTTCGGCACGGTGGACGATTCCGTCGCCCTGTGTAAGGGCGTGATGTATTCGATTGCTCCCGAACTGCGCATCGTGGATCTTACCCACCAGGTCACGCCTTTTTCCATTCTTGACGGCGCAAGGTTCTTGTACGGCGCGACTCCCTACTTTCCAGCTGGGACAGTCTTCGTGGTTGTTATCGATCCGACCGTCGGGAGCACCCGCAAGGCCGTGGTGGTGAAATCCAAACGCGGACAGTATTTCGTGCTTCCCGATAATGGCTTGATGACGATGGTGC
Organism: Terriglobia bacterium; assembly: GCA_963723765.1. GTDB lineage: Bacteria > Acidobacteriota > Terriglobia > Terriglobales > Acidobacteriaceae > DATBAX01. The sequence goes on from CAVRSD010000003.1 coordinate 1,063,096, forward strand.
AAGACCGCGACGGCATCGAGGCCGTCCGTGATATTACGAATCGCGCTTGGATGATCGGCGCGGGAATATCGTCAACCTTTCACGGCAGAGATATTTTTTCTCCGGTCGGAGCCCATGTGGCACATGGACAGGATTGGACCGAGGTAGGCCCTGAACTGGAAGTCGACAAATTAGTGCGTCTCAATCTAACCCCGGCCAAACTCGACGATCGCGGATTGAGTGGAGAAGTCCTGGCCACGGACGGACCGTTTGGTAATTTGGTAACAAATATCAGTGAAGTTGATTTTCAAAAACTCGGCTATCAGTTCGGACAAACCGTTCATGTCGCGATCGGAACCACCGGACTGGACCTTCCCTTGGTGCGAACCTTCAGCGATGTGTCACTCCACAAGCCGCTGTTGTATATCAATTCGCGGGGAAATATTGGCTTGGCGGTGAATCAAGGAAGTTTCGCGGCGACTTTTCAGATCAAGCCGCCCGTTCCCGTCTCGATTCCGTTCGCAAAACGCTAGAAGTCACGCCTCATAAGCAGCATCCAGGTTTGACGCTGTTTAACGAGGTTGTTATGATGAATTCGCGGGGTGGAGCAGTCTGGTAGCTCGTTGGGCTCATAACCCAAAGGTCGTAGGTTCAAATCCTACCCCCGCAACCAAAACCTAAGTTACTGAATCAAAACCTTCAGTCGAGTTGCTTCTAGATTGCTCTCTTGGTTCACTCCGTTCAATAGTGTGCAGAATTCTCCCAAGTTGATCTGCAATTCTGCGTCCTTCAGATGGCAAGCGGCCGTGGTGCATCGCCTGCTCAGAAACCAAGTTCACTCAATCCCGGATGATCATCCGGACGTCGACCAAGCGGCCAGTGGTATTTGCGGTCCGATTCCTTGAGGGGAAGATCGTTAATACAGGCAAACCTCAACCGCATTAGTCCGTCGTCATTGAATTCCCAATTCTCGTTGCCGTATGAGCGATACCAGTTCCCCGAATCATCGTGCCACTCGTAAGCAAAGCGCACGGCAATACGATTGTCGGTGAAGGCCCACATCTCTTTGATCAGCCGGTAATCCAGCTCTTTCGTCCACTTGCGAGCCAGAAAAGCGATGATGTCCTGCCTTCCATTTACAAATTCCGAGCGGTTTCTCCAACGCGAATCAAGCGAATAGGCTTGAGCTACTTTTTCTGCGTCGCGAGAATTCCAACCATCTTCGGCGAGACGCACCTTCTGAATCGCGCTCTCGCGGTTAAATGGAGGTAGTGGGGGTCGTGTTGTCATGATTTTCTCCTTAATTAGTGAGCCGGGGAGGCGTCGGTTTGCCGCAGTACCACCTGCGCCGGATCGTTCATATCGGTAACGACGAGAAATTTTCGGGATGGCGCGCCGGATGTGCCGGACTCCTTATGCGCGAGCGTTTTCAGAGGGCCGATCGCTTGCACAATTCCTGCTCCGTCTGGATTGGTTTTCAAGACTGCCAGAGCTTCGAGTTTTCCAAAAGGTGCGTGGTTAGAATCCGCGAGATACACCTGATACTGGGCTTTGGGTGCGAGTCCTTCAGCCGCAATTTGAACCAGGTCCAAAAGGCCAAGTGAATTTACGGCCACGGACGCTTGTGCACCCAGCATAGAAGTTCCTCCTGCCTCAAGGTGCAGGCGTGCTGTGTTACCGGCCTCCCCAAGGGATACGAGGTTGTCAGTGCCGGCACCGTTTGGCACCGCGCCCGGCACATACACCAACGCCTGTGTTGTTTGTCCGATGGGAATGTTGGCGATTACCTTATTCGTTAAGGTATCGATCGCCACCGCTTGCTCACCATTCTCCAACGCGACATAGACTCTGGAGCCATCACCCGACTGCCAGATGCCGTGGGGAAGATTTCCTACAGGGATCGTGGCTACCAGCTCCGGAGCTGCCCCCCTGCGGAACACTTTCACCAGATTTGCTCCGCCGATGGTGATGTAGGCAAACTTGCCGTTGGCATTGTTAACGAAATTCACGTGGTTCGTGATTGGCCCTGTCTCCAGTACCGCTTTTTGCTCAAATGGCGGCTTGGCGCTGAATACCTGCACTTTGCCCACGTCTTTTAGGGTGATCCATACCTCGTCATTCTCAGGACTCACCGCAATGTTCGGACAGAATGGACTCACCTGCGGCAAGCGCTTTACCACCTGATGCGATGCCACATCGATGACGGCGAGCTCTGGGGTGAAGCTCGAACAAACAAAAGCATATTTGCCATCCGGCCCGAACATGGTCATCCCCGGGCCATTGGCCGTCTCGATGCGGCGTACTTCTTTCATTTGCGCCGCGTCAATGACAGATACATAGTTTTCACCTCGCACCGTCACCCACAGCTCGCGGCCGTCGGGCGTGAAAAATGCCTCGTGCGGTGATCTGCCTACATAGATTTTGCCCCTTATCGCGTTGGTCGCTGTATCAATCAGCGTGACCGAATTGGAAGCTACCGACACCACCGCTATTGTCTTGGAATCAGGTGAGTATCCCAGCCCGTGCACCAGCAATTCGCCTCGGTATAGGGGACTCAAAGCGCCCGGCACCGGATCACCGAGTCTGATTACACCAAGAAGCTTGTTGCTCGAAGGATCGATGACAGAAACCGTATTGGAAGTCTGGTCAGCGGCGTAAACCCGATCATGGGAGGAGATCGGGATGTCCGCGCTACCCCAGGGTGCTTGTTGCGCAAACGCGCATGATACGAAACAAACAATCAACAACCAACGGATGATTCTCATGTTATTTCTCCCGGCTCGCACGACAGGCAAGCGTTTGTTTATTTCTGCGAGCTAGGCTCATGCTGCTTTAACCAAAGTTGCATCAATTCAATCTCTGATTGCTGGTCGGTGATAATCTCCTGTGCCAGCCTGCGCATTTGGGTATCTTGGCCGTAAAGCAATTCTGTCTTCGCCATGTCGAGCGCAGCCTGATGGTGAGGAAGCATTAACCTCACAAAATCAACATCGTTGTCACCGGACGGCTTGATGGATCTCATCCCGGCGTGCATTTTTTCCATTCCTTGTTCCAGATCCGACCACGCTGCTCCAACCGTAGCGGCGTTACTTGGTTGATGAATCGCGCCTTGCCGTGCCGTCATCGGAACTGTGGAGTTTAAGATCAGCAAGAGTACAAATCCATTTGCGTATTTCTTCATGTTTTGCACCGTTTAGAATCGACCATCTGGATTGGCAACGAAATCAATGAAGTCGGAAATCGCTACAGTTTCGGAAAGTGTCACGAGAATGACACATCTCCGGGCAAGAGTCGAGGAAGCGACGTTTCCGCGGGATAACTAAGCGCGCCAAATTAATACGGGGCAGATGAGGACAGCGGTGAAGATTGGAGCAATCAAGTCAGTTCTCGCCACTCGTTGATCGCTAGGGAAACGGGCAGGCTCTTCTCGGCTCGAGACCCCGGCTCACAGGCAGGTTCGGAGGATGGTAAGTCGGGTCCAGGAGTTTTTCGTACACCGTTTCGTGCAGGACCGATCCTTCGGGAATGACCCTTCTGGCTCCAAGTGGAATTCGCCAACTCTTCTTTTTGCGGACTAAGTCGTAGTAAGAATGGGGTAGGAATTCCAAAATCCACCACTTCCACGTGAGCGAATTATGGAGTGCGGCATTCGCGTCGGGCGCAACCGGCGGTGGGGGCGGAATCCTTCCCAGAATCCATGAAGCCTTCTGAGAATCGACCAATAGCCCGAACGGAAGAGCCTCGCAGAGCATCCATTCCAGCGCGATCTTGGATAGTCCGCTGTCCGACTCCGTGTATGAGCCTCCGACGTCGGAATGCACACCGGAAAACCAGACCTGCTTGATGGTTTGCCCTGGCAGTTGATCTCCCCACAAGTTGTTCCTGAAATAACAGCGGCGTTCATCGATGGAAACGGCATGACGTCCATTGGCCATGTCCGGATTCTGCCCGGTGTACGGAAGCCTTAAAGGATCCCAAACCCAACCGACAGAACTCACCGTGTCCCAAACTCCAACGAAGTGCAATGGACAGTTCCGGCAGAATGTTTGTTTGAACCTGGTGGCAACCTGGAAAGTGTGTGTCATCCCGGCAGCGTTGCGCGACTTCCTGGCATAGAGCTGAATAATGTAAGGAATCAAACCGTCGTTTCCTGGACGGAGCAGGCCAAACATGTGGAGCACGCCGGCAAGAGCCCGAGCCGTGTAGGAACCCCGGCTGAAGCCGAACAGAAACACTTTGTCGCCAGCCTCGTACACGCTCATAAGATAGCGGTAGGCGTCTCCCACGTTGGCCAGCAATCCCGCGCCGAAGGCGAGTCCCATCACGATAGACCATGCTTTGCTGATCTTGTTGTGCGCCGTGGGCGCTCCCATGGTTCCGACGCCGGGATGGTAATACCCAATCTGTCTCTGGCCGTCGATGATCAGAGCGCTGTAGAGCTTAACCACGTTGGAATTGTTATCGCCAAACTCATTGCCGGTTCCGTCACAGCAAATAATGATGTTCTTTGACACAAGCCCTCCAATGTCCCCCCAGACGCGTCCAGTAGCATCGACTCCCGCCGCGAGCAAATAGTTCTATTTCCCAATTTCAAAGTCAACGGAAAACCGAATTTGTTACGAAATCGGAACAACTGAGGGCGCGAGTGCGATCAACGGGTGCAGCCGGAGCTTACTGAGTGAGCTCCGCAATCTGCACGTGGTAGGGCTCCAGCAAGCTACCTGTGGCATGATCGACGGCGGCGAGAGCCGCTTGATACTGCACTTCCGTCAACAACAGGTCGGACTCGGCCTGCGCGAGTTTGGTCTGAGCGTCAAGCACGAAGAAGATGGTTTCCGCGCCAAGTTCGTACTTTCGCTGTTCTGCCGCAAGGGTTTTCTGCGCCAAATCCAGGGCAGTCTTACCCGCTGCAAGGGTAAGCTTGGATTGTTCGAGTTGGTGGACGGCATTGCTCACTTCCAGCGTGACTTGTTCCCGAACTTGTTGAGCGGAATATAAATCGCGATGGCGCGACGTCAATGCATCACCTAAATCAGCCTGCCCAGCGCGATTTTTCAATGGTAGATTCAGGGTCAAGGTAGCTCCGTATCCGGGAAAACCAAAACCAAAGACCTGATTGAACGATGAGCCCAAACCTCCTCGCGAAATCAGTTGGTTGGTAGTTAAGCTGTATTGATTGCCACCCAGTCCATTGCTTTGATAGAAGCCGGTCAGGGACAGATCGGGTTCGAGATGGTTGTGAGCGAGACGAATGCTTGTGTCGTCGTTGGCAAGCGCATAGCGAACGGCTTCAAACTCCGGCCGCCGCGATAGCGCTTCCTGCATAGCCGCTGCGGCATCGATCGTCCGCAACTCACCTTCTGGTTCAGGCTTCTCCGTCAGGTCCAGGTCGAGAGCCCGGAAATAATCGTCCTGGTCCGCGCCGATGGTCAAACGCAATGCATCCTCAAATTGTTTCAGAGCATACTCACTCTGGATCACCTGCACGCGGCGGGACGCAACCTCGGATTCCGAGCGGTAAATATCCAGGGGAGGAAGAGCTCCTAATTCCAGGGCACGCTTGTCATGCAAGTCGCCTCGCCTGACGTGGCTTCCAGAGACGGCCAGTTTTGTGATGGTCAGGGTTTCGACTTGCTGACCGGCAAGGACTGGAGCCAGGATCGCACGGGTTAGGACTGCCTCAGTCGTGCCTTTCAATCGCAAACTTTGCATCGCGTCGGGCGAAATGATCGATGATCCTGAAATAATCCTGGTCGAAGGACTTTTCGTTCGTAGGCCCAGCCATAGAAGAAAGCCGACAACCAGCACAATCACAGCCACAACCAATAAACGCATGGCACCGATGAATCGTGAGTGGTGACCGTCAGGCGCGCCGGGGAGTGTCTCTGCCTGGTCTGGCTGGGAGGTTGGTTCGGTCGTTATTTCACTTTGAGAGGAATGCATGCCGGATCATCTGTTTTGTGTATGCCGACACACCTTAAGCTTACAGTCGCCTATTATCCGATATTCAGAGCAGGTTCGAGGCAAAATATATCCATGGAGAGGGCCCTTTCACTTGGATCGCCGCTAGCGCGAATTCTTGCGCCAAAAATTGAGAAGCACCTCCCTACCAATATAATTAGAACCATGAAGGCTGATCCGGATTACGCCGTAATGCTGGCTGTAGCTATTGCCGAAGCCCAGACCGGGCTGGCGGAAGGCGGCATTCCCATCGGTGCAGCGATTTTTGATGGCAGCGGAAAACTGATTGGAGCCGGCCATAATCGGCGGGTACAGAATGGCGATCCCTCGATGCACGGTGAAACCGATGCATTTCGCAATGCGGGACGCCAGCGAAGCTATCGCAATCTTATTATGGTGACGACGCTCGCACCCTGCTGGTATTGCAGCGGATTGGTGCGTCAATTTGGTTTCGGTACGCTGGTGGTCGGAGAGAGCCGCAATTTCCAAGGCGGGGTCGAGTGGTTGAAGTCACTGGGCGTGAAGGTGATTGACCTTGATTCTGAGCCGTGTGTCTCTTTATTGGCCGGCTACATCAGTTCGAATCCCGAGGTGTGGAACGAGGATATTGGGGAGGAATAGTAGAGCTGTCTAGCGAAATAAAGAATTGCAAAAAATAACGGCGGCCTTTTGGCCGCCGTTCGAGTTGTGGAGGATCCAATCAGAACATGAAGCTTAGCGACATCTGAATTTGCCGGGGGCTGCCAATGGTTTTGTTCACGACGCCCAACCCAGAGGGACAGTTATAGAAACCGCTGGTGGAATTGTTGGTACCGCAGCCAGTTGGCTTTGGGGTTGTTCCCTCCACGGGGAAATTGTCGTAAGCCGCGTTCTGGGAAACATCGTCGATAGGAACGTCAAAGCTTGCAGTATTGGTCAGGTTGAAGACATCAAAACTGAACTTCATCAAGAGCCGCTCTGTAACCTGCGTGTTCTTAACGATCGATAGATCGGCGCGTTTTTGCCAGGCTTGTCGGAAGATGTTGCGTTGACCGGTGGTGAAGTTGGTCTCGAAAGTGTCGCCGGCGGGAATGGCGCCACCCAAGTCGCCGGGACTCAGCAGCGGCAGCGTAAAGCAGGCAGGGTTCAAGGCGAGTTCCTTGTTGTTAAGAACGCCGGCGCTGTTGTAGGCAAATGCGCCGGAAGCGCCAGTAACAGCGCTTTTTGCGGTGCAGCCGGGAGCCAACGGGACGATTGGGTTGGTGATGCCATCGAAAACGCTGTAATAAATACTGCCCACCGCTCCCGTGTAGTCGATGACGCTGTAAGGCTGGCCGCTCTGGATGACGGTTATGCCCTGGATGGCCCATCCGTCCGCTATTTTGCCTTTCAACGTCGTTATCCCGAAGAACTTAGGCAATTGATAGACGTAGTTAAAGTTAAAAACATGGGTACGGTCAAAGTCGGACGATCCATAAGCCGAACGCAGATCGAGCGGGTTATTGCCGTTGAAGAACAGGCCCATGCCGCTTTGCTCATCCAACGCATGCGAGTAGGTGTAGGAAGCGCCGACTTGCAGACCGTGGCTCATGCGTTTTTCCACGTGCATTTGCAATGCATTGTAGGCAGACACGCCGGCCGCGGTGTAACTCTCCGATTCCGCCGAGTATCCCAGGTAGGGGACGCGTAGATCCACATTGCCGCCTTCATAATTGGCGAGAAACGGTTGCCCATTGGGCAACTGGATCGGGTTGAAGGTGTTGGGATCGAGGACGGTATAGCCGTAGGTATATTCCTGAGGGTACTGGGAATTCGGATGAATGACGTGACTTGGCGAAGCAATGCCGGGCTGGTTGAACGGGATGGGAATGACCCCATGACGGCCAAGGTTGCCAACATAGCCGATATCAATGGCAAGATCGTTGCGTGGTTGCCATTGAATGTCGAGGGTGTTGTTCATGGTGTAAGGGAGCTTGTTGGCGCGGTTATAAGTGGCAAACGAGAACAGTTGCGCTCCGTTGACAATGGCAGCCTGGTTGGGCAGGTACTGGGTAATGTTCGCTGGGTTGCCACTGGGATACGGCCCGGGACGTGAGCCCCACGGATTTTCGAGTGAACCACCGGTTCCGGTAGCCGCCGTTGTCGGGTCACACGTGGGAATGTAGCCGTTATATGCCTCGGCTGTGAAGGTAGAGCACGACGACGCGTTCACATAAGGCGGCGTTTGGTTTACTCCGAAAGGGCCACCATTGATGACCCCTTCCGCAAAGCCCGGGGAAAGGTAAGTAAAGAGTTCGCCGCGATCGTAGTAAATGCCGGTTCCTGCGCGGACGACTACCTTGTCGTTGAAGTGTTTCGGACTCCAGGCAACACCCAGGCGGGGCGCGAATCCCCATTGCCTGCCAGTGAGGGTGGTGTTGCTGACGCCTTTCGTCGGGAACAGGTTATTGTTGCCGGCGATGATGAATCCGTTTGAGGTAATGGAGTCGGTAGCGTCGTCATAGGAGTATTTCGATGGATCGAAGTTAAAGACGCGTCCGTATTTTTCCGTCAGGCCTCCGTTCCAGTCATAGCGCAAGCCGGCAGTAAGGCTCAAGTTGGAACGAAACTGGAACTTGTCCTGTAGATACGCTCCGGTCTGCCCGGCACGGTAGTAGCGGTTGGCATTGCCCTGTAAAAACTTGGTGGTGGTGAAATCGTCGTTGGTGGTGACCAGGCCTTGCAGGAACTGGGAAAGATCCGCCGTGGCGATGATTCCCTGGTTGGTTCTTTCGTCCCGCGTGTTGAGTTGGGTGTAAGCGTAGCTGCCTCCGAAAGTGACCGTATGCTTGCCATGTGTCCAGATAGCATTGGCCGATGGCATGATGCGGTTCTGAAACACGCCCGTAAATGCCCCTTGTGAGGCCGCGCCTTGACCAAAGGTTAGAAATTGATAGTTGGCAATCTCAGCGGGGTTGTTCGGCCCAAAAAGTCCATAAGGATCCACGATGGTGATGCCAGGAAAGTCAGTCGAACCGAAAGTGTTAATCGGCGTTGTCCCGGTTTGAGCGGCGAACGACTGTGGGGAAAATGGCTGTCCGATAGTGCTGTAAACCTTCTCCCGAAGGATGCCGAGAACTTCCGCCACACTCAGATTGGGCCTCAGCGACTGCGTATTGGTGAGCGAAGCCACCTGGCTGCCGGCGTCCAGATTCTGGGTAAATCCGGCAACACTGGAGTAGGCATACGGTGCAACGGTGGGGTCGTGCTGATAATAATATTTTGCCGACAATGTGTCTTTGGCGCTTGCGTTCCAGTCAACATCGGTGACTGCCTGGTCCGACTTGAAAAAGGCCGTGCCGGGAATAATTGCGTTTTCGGGAAAACTTGGCGTAGGAGTGAATCCATCATCCCATGGAATCAAATACTGGCCGTTGGGCAGCTTGTACTGAAACATAGCAAGCGCGATCGGATCGATGTTCGCAGACGTAATTGAGGAAAAGAAATTGGTGTTGGAAATATTCGCCAAACAAGCCGCCAATGGTCCAGCGGGACGGGACGAGCCACCACAATTAGCCGCGGTGAATCCAGGAGGGACCAGCAGCCGCGAAAGACCAATTTCCTGGTCGGAATCGTGCAGATGCTGATAACTCACAAATCCGAAAAGCTTGTTCTTGATAATTGCGCCGCCCAGCGTTCCGCCCGCGATATAGCGATGCAACTGGGGCACCTTATCGTTCGCCGGAATGTTTGGGTCCTGGTTGTAAAAGAATGGGGCGGCGTTTAGCCAATCGGTTCCGCGATGGACATATCCACTGCCATGAATACTGTTGGTACCGGAAGATGTGCTCATGTCGATATGTGCGCCGCTGGTCGAGCCTTGCTGCGCATCGTACATGGAAGTGTTGACGCGAACTTCCTCAATAGTCTCAGGAGCAGGCGTGGGCAATGCTTGGCCGATTGCCAGATACACGGAAGCCGAGCTTTGGACGGTTGCCGCACTGGTGCTGGCCGCGTTGGCGACGCCGGTGTTATTTACAATGCGAGCGGAAGCGACCTGACTAGTGCTTTTGCCATTGAACAGGTTGCTGGCGTCGACGCCGTTCAACAGGAAGCTGTTGCTGGTATCGCGTTGGCCGTTGGCCCAGATCGGTTGGTTGCCCAAGCCGCTGTTGGCACCCGTCCCCGCCGGCAGCTCGGCGTTGACGCCCGGAGAAAGAATAGCGATTCCGGTGAAACTGCCGGTAGGCAGAGGGATGGACTCAATTTGATCTTTCTCCAAAATATAGCCGTTGGTGGTATCCACTGCATTCATCAGAGGAGAGGCTTGGACCGTGACCGTCGTGCCTACCTGACCAATCTGCATGACCGTATTGACGGTCGCTGTGCGGTCCGCCTGTACCGGAATGGCAGGAATTTTTTGTGTCTCGAAGCCGTCGTGAGTGAAAGTAAGGGTGTAGGTGCCAATGGGCAGGTTCACGAAATCGTAGCTTCCGTTGTCATTGCTCTTCTGGCTGCGGGTCAACTGGGTTTGATCGCCCACGATGATCACGGTGGTACCCGGCAGCACGCCGCCGGTTTTGTCCGTGACTGTGCCAGTGATGCCACCCAAAGTTTGCTGTGCCTGCGCGCAGGGCATGAGGGCAAGAAGCGAACAGAGCGATAACGCGAGGAAAATGCCGGCGAATCTGATTTTTCTCAGCATCAGTATGAACCTCCCGGGAGTGTGCAGACACAGGTGCAGGATTTCCATCCGGCAGTCATGCCGCCATGTCGTTGAACGGTCATTCGTAGCAAAAAATGTTTGATTAAGTTTGTAGAGCACAAGATGATTGCACAAAATGTACGCGAATTTCATCACGAGGAGAAGCGAGTCGTCCAGTGAAAAATTCTTTCGCAGAGATTAGATATTTTTATGACCTGTGGATATCTCGGACCTTTTGTCCCAAGCTAATTTTGACCAGCAAGAACTAGCTTCCTGTGCGCGCCCCATTCTTGCTGCGTCCGTGCAACTGAAACCACAGCAGTCCCGCAACCAGGTAGGCGAGATAAATGTAGGGCAGCCTCCCGTAAGGACCTTCCGGCACAGGATAGAGATTCCCCACCAATGCCAGCACCATGGCGGCAAAAGCCATCCATGGGATGATTTGCGCTCCAGGGCGAAAGACATTGTGGTTACGCAAGTAGCTTGGCAGAGAAATGCAAACCAAAGCATAGGCCACAATGAAGCCGTAGGTTGCGAGTGAACCCATCCAACCGTATACGTCCAGTCCGTCCGCCCCGCGATACGCCAAAATTGCTGCTGGCAGCACGGCAGCAATCCCGGTGACGACAACGGCGCGGCCCGGGGTGTGATTGCGGGCATGCGTATTGCGCAGCCAGTTGTGGGCAAGGCCGTTGTGGGCCATCAGTAACAGCACGCGCGCAGCGGCGGTGATGCAACCCAGCGTACAGGCAAATAAACTTACCATTGCACCAATATCAATCAGTACTCCCAACGGCGGCACGCCCCCGACGATGGCAAGCACACGCATGGGGGCAGGACTGGTTCCCAGGTCTTGTCCAACAGCATGAAAACCGAGCACTTCGGCGTAGGCGCATACGATAAAGAACGCTCCAGCCAAAATCGAGCTTTGAATCACTGCGCGTGGAATGGTTTTCAGAGGATTACGCGCTTCAGAAGACAGCGTGGTCGCGCTCTCAAAGCCGACAAAACTGAAGAGTGCCAACACGATCCCTAACCGCAGACCGCTGCCAGTCATCCCACGAAGATGCAACTGCTCTGTGTCCACGTGCCAGCCATGTTTAAGCAACACCAGCGTGACCACAATCACAATCGCCGTCACCGAGGTGGCTTCGATCCACAGCATGAGCCGTGCGGAAATCTTTACATCCCGCCAGGCGATCCACATGGACACACCGGTAACAATCACCGATAGCAATGCTGTGGACAAGAAATGCCCGGTAGCATCACGCAGCAAAAGATTCGCATAGTGGTAGAAACCGCCTATGACGCTCGATCCCGTGGTCACATAAGCTAATAGCAGACTCCATGCCACCACAGCTGCCAGCCATGGTGGCAGAATCATAGATGCATAGGTGTACAACGAGCCGGGCGAAGATGAGTAGCGGGCGAAGCGGGCAATACATAACGCGACCAGCAATACAGCTGTGGTCGCCAAAGCATACGCGAGCCAGGTTCCGTTACCGGCCAGCGCACAAACGAGTGGGATGGTGGCAGCCGGAGTCGACGTGGGAGCAATGGTGGAGATGGACTGCGCCAACGTCTCCATGGGGGAAAGAATTTCGCGCCGTAACCCGTAGCCTGCCTCTGCAGGTTGCGGAGTTGGCAGTATTGGTTGCTCCATGCCGGATTGGACCTGTCTTTCCACCAGACTGTGATTGAAGTTGCGGTAGTGTACAACAACCTCCACAAACGCTGTTCTCATAGCTTCATTGGAGACGGCGTATTCTATGATTCATATTCCTTTGGACTGTTACTTACGGCGATATAAACGGAGCTCTCCTCATGAAGCTTGATAAAGCATTACTCAAAACGTTGCCCAAGGTTCTTTTACATGAGCACCTGGATGGCGTATTGCGACCGCAAACCGTGATTGAATTGGCCGACGCCACAACATATCTGGAGCTGCCCACCCACGATCCGCAGGCATTGGCGAAATGGTTCCATCAAGGCGCGAATAAAGGAAGTCTCGCCAAATATCTCGAAGGTTTCGCCCACACCATCGCGGTCATGCAGACAGAAGAGGCGCTGGAGCGCGTCGCCTATGAACAAGCCGAGGACCTGAGCAAGGATGGGGTGGTTTATTTCGAAACTCGTTTCGCTCCGGTTTTTCATACCACGAAAGGATTGAGCCACCAACAGGTGCTCTCATCCGTGCTGAAGGGTTTGGAACGCGGACGAAAAGACTTTGGCGTGCTTTCGGGAGTGATCGTTTGTGCCATGCGCAACATGGATGTGTCACTGGAAATGGCGGAACTGGCGGTAGATTTTCGCGATCGCGGGGTAGTAGGTTTCGATCTGGCGGGAGAGGAAGGCGGTCATCCCCCTAAGAAGCATGTGGATGCCTTTCATTATATTCAGCGGCAAAATTTCAACATCACCATTCATGCCGGCGAAGGCTATGGGAAGGAATCGATTTGGCAGGCCATTCAGTATTGTGGAGCTCACCGCATTGGCCACGGAACGCGGCTGATCGATGACATTGCTGTCGCAGACGGCAAAGCCGTCAAGCTAGGCGACCTGGCCCAGTACGTTCTCGACAAGCGGATTCCGCTGGAGATTTGCCTGATCAGCAACGTCCATACCGGCGCTACCCCGAGCGTGGCTGAACATCCTTTCAGAATTTTTCATCAGGAAAAGTTTCGTGTCACCCTCAACACTGACAACCGGTTGATGAGCGACACGACGATGACCCGGGAATTCGAGGTCGCCGCAGAGACATTCGGCCTGACTCTGGACGACTTCGAAAAACTTACTATCAACGCAATGAAGAGCGCTTTTATTCCCTATAACCAGCGCCGTGACATCATCTATAACGTGATCAAGCCTGGGTACGCCAAAATCATGGAATCGGTGATGTCGAAGCGATTATGAAATGAGCATGCCCGCAATGGAAGCTGACATTAAATTGGCCATGGTCCCGGCCAACATTGCGCGAAAACCCAAGCGAGCCAGATCTCCTCGTCGATTCGGTGCTAGAGCGCCGATACCCCCAATCTGAATCCCAATAGAACTGAAGTTGGCGAAGCCGCATAGCGCAAACGTGGCGATGGTGAACGTGCGCGGATCAAGAGTACTTTTCATGGTGCCGAGTTGCGCGAAGGCAACGAACTCATTGATGGTCATACGCGTCCCCAGAAGACTTCCGATTTTGGCGGCGTCGTGCCACGGAACTCCGATAAGCCACGCCACCGGGGAGAAGATCCAGCCCAAAACTTCCTGAAGATTGTAGGGAAACCATCCGGCGTGTATGTGAATCCAGCCCATGATGGCATTGAGGAGAGCCAGCAGCGCCAGAAATGTAATCAGCATCGCGCCGACATTGAGGGCCAGGTGCAGGCCGTCAATAGTGCCGCGAGCAATCGCGCCCAGGATATTTGACTCTTTCTCCATTGGGGGCATTTCCACCCGGCCTGCGGTCAGAGGCTTGCCCGTCTCGGGAACCAGCATCTTGGCCATCAGCAATGTTCCCGGTGCGGTCATGATGACCGCCGTCAGCAGTTGCTTGGCATCTGCGCCACCCACATGAATGTAGGCAGCCATCATGCCTCCGGAAATGTGCGCCATGCCGCTCGTCATCACGCACATCAGTTCGGATTGAGTGAGATCAGGCAGGAATGGCCGGATGGTGAGCGGAGCCTCAGTCTGGCCCATAAAAATGCTGGCTGCGAGGTTCAGGGATTCTGCCCCGCTTGCACCCATGACCTTGGTCATGACCAGAGCCCCTGCGCGAATGACGAGTTGCATCACCCCCAGGTGGTACAACACGGCAAAGAATGCTGCGATGAAGATAATCGTCGGCAGTACTTGAAAAGCAAAAATCAGGCCTAGAGACGACTGCTGCTTGCCGAGCTCGCCAAAGACGAAGCTGGAGCCTTCATAAGAAAAATCAAGCAATCTCTTCGCGCCATTGCCAGCCCACTGAAACAGCCACGCGCCCGATTTCACACGGAGCACAAAAAGAGCGAGCGCAAATTGCAGACCCAATCCCCAAAAGATTGTCTTCATGCGAATAGCGCGACGGTCCGTGGAGAAGGCGAATGCCAGACCTAACATTGTCAGCAAACCGAGAATACCGGTGTATCGACCCATATTATTTTTCTCCCGTTCCTCGAATCACGCGATGTATCAGTGGCTTCTGCGACGTTGGAGGCACATCGGAAACTTGGAAACTCTCCAGAAGCAATTTCGTGGCCCGCGTTGCCCGCTCTTCGGAATTGTGGTGAATTGTGCAAAGCGGTTTTCCGGCGACGACCAGATCTCCAAGCTTGCGATGCAGAACAATTCCCACCGCAGGATCGACGCTGTCTTCTTTTCTCTCACGTCCGCCACCAAGAGCAACACCAGCAATACCCACAGCTTCACAGTTAATCGCCGTGATAAAGCCGCTAGTCTTGCTGTTCACATCCAACTTATATTTGGACTGCGGCAGCAGATCAGGACTGTCAATCACGCGAACGTCTCCACCTTGCAGGGCCACCATCTGGCGAAACTTCTCCAGCGCTTTACCGGAACATAGGATCTCTCCTGCGATAGCTCTTCCTTGCTCCACGCTATCCGCAGTTCCGCCAAGATTAAACATCCACGCGGCCAATTCAAGGCATAATTCTTTAAGATCTTCGGGGCCGCTGCCACGCAGGACATCAAGGACTTCTTCGACTTCAAGAGAATTTCCAACCTTTAACCCAAGCGGCTGGTCCATGCTGGTAATCAATGCGACCACCGTTTTACCCATGCGCTCACCGGTTTCCACCATTAATTCCGCCAGGAAAGCTGCATCCTCTTCTTTTTTCATGAAAGCACCGGAGCCGGTCTTGACGTCCAGAACCAGAGCGTCGATTCCCTCAGCGAGTTTCTTGCTCATAATGGAAGCGCAAATTAAATAAGGACTTTCGACTGTTCCCGTAACATCGCGTAGCGCATAGAGTTTTCGATCCGCAGGAGCAATCTCAGAGGTCTGACCGATCATGGCGCACCCGCATGCATGCAGGACGCTACGGAACTGCGGAACGGAGAGATTCACGTTGAATCCTGGAATCGATTCCAGTTTGTCCAGAGTTCCCCCGGTGTGTCCCAACCCGCGGCCGCTGATCATAGGGACGTTCAAGCCACCCGCCGCCACAAGAGGAGCCAACACCAGTGACGTTTTGTCGCCCACTCCGCCGGTCGAGTGCTTGTCCACTTTTTTGGCGGGGAAGTCGGAAAGGTCCAGTATTTCCCCTGAGTGCAACATGGCGTCCGTCAGCGCCGAAGTTTCGGCCCGGGTCATACCCCGCAGGACGACAGCCATCAGCCATGCCGACACCTGGTAATCGGGAATGTCCCCAGCGGTATAGGCATTGACCAGAAATTCGATCTCCACGCCCGATAGCTCTTTGCCATCGCGTTTCCTGCGAATGACATCGAGAACCGAGATGGCACCGACAGATTGATTGACGCGCGGCTGATTCACTTGAGACGGAACCCTTCCGGCAAGAGTTCCGTGATGTGGCTCTCCTTCCAACCTTCGGCACTCTGGAAAAAGACTATTGCTTCTGGACCGAATTCAAAAATCACCTGGCGGCAAGCGCCGCAAGGGGAGCAAGGTACGCCCTGGTCATTCACGACTGCAATAGCCCGGATATTCAGTTTGGGACCGGACTGAGCCACGGCCGAAAAAATCGCGGTGCGTTCTGCACAGTTCGAAAGACCGTACGAAGCATTCTCCACATTACAACCGGTAAACATCTCACCTTTTGCAGTCAACAAGGCTGCACCTACCCTAAACTTTGAATAGGGCGCGTGGGCATTCTTCATGGCTTTGCGGGCCGCCAGAAGTAGTTGCTCGCGTTGCTTGCTGGAAAGAGTTTTGCTTACTGCGCTCATGCGAACCAGTATCCTCGGAAGTGCGCCGATTCTAAACCTCAATTCAATTTTGCGGTACAGTTTTTGATTCGGATGCAAGACGAACATCGACCGGGCCAGAAACCCCCGTAGTAAACTTCAGGTTATATGCAAGATCACACGTCGCCTACCCCCGAAACACCCGACAGCCTTACCTGGCAATCTGCCGCCCAGATGATTGACCATACCAACCTGCGTCCCGAAGCGACGCCGGATCAAATCATGCGACTTTGCCATGAAGCTCGAGAATTTGGATTTAAATCAGTGATGGTCAACGGATGTTACGTCGAACTGGCCAGTTCGCAGTTGCACAGATTCCGAAGTCATCGTAGGAGCTGTGATTGGGTTCCCCCTCGGGGCCACTGTGACGAAAGTCAAACAATGTGAAGCGGTTGAACTCCTGCGACTGGGAGCCCGTGAGATCGACATGGTTCTGAATATTGGAGCACTCAAAGCTGGCCAGCACGAACAAGTTGCATCAGACATCCGGGCGATTGCCGAAGTCACTCATAAGCGGGAAGCTCTTCTGAAAGTCATTCTGGAAACTGTTCTGCTCACTGACGAGGAAAAAGTAACGGCTTGCAAGATCAGCATGGACGCAGGCTCCGATTTCGTGAAAACCTCTACTGGCTTTCTGGGTGGCGGCGCAACTGTCGCTGACATCGCGCTCATGCGCAATACGGTAGGCACCAGATGTGGAGTCAAGGCTTCCGGAGGGATTCGGACCGCTGCCGATCTTAGAGCCATGGTTTCAGCCGGCGCAAATCGCATCGGGACGAGCAACGGGGTGAACATTATTCGAGAATTACAACAGGAAATGAGTGGAAAGTAGGGACCGCCCCCGCTCCGCGCAAGTTACTTTTCCATGAGAAGAACTTTTTCCGCGCCATCAATCTCAATCAACTTCACCTCGATCACTTCATTCATCGTTGTCTGCACGGTACGTCCGACGAAAGCAGCTTCTACCGGCAATTCGCGGTGGCCGCGATCAATCAGCACACACAACTGCACCCGGCTGGGCCGTCCGTGGGAAAACAGAGCGTCCATGGCGGCGCGGACTGTGCGTCCAGTAAAAAGCACATCATCCACGAGCACAATATTCTTGTCCTGGATCGAGAAGCCAATTTCTGATTCCTGGACCACCGGCTTGGGCCCGAGCGTGGAAAGATCATCGCGATAAAACGTGATATCCAAAGTGCCCACGGGCACAGGAATATTTTCAATGCGTCCGATTAACCTACCCAACCGTTCTGCCAGTGGCACTCCGCGACGCCGGATGCCCACTAATCCCAAACCATCTACGCCATCGTTCTTTTCGACGATCTCGTGGGCCACACGGACGAGCGTGCGTTCAATCTCTGACGCCGACATCAGTTGGACCTTCTCGCGGAGACCAGTGTTTCGGGGAATGTTTGCAGCAGCCATAAGCCTTGGATCATACGCATGCTGGACACTGCTGACAAGCCTTTGGTTTACGAACCCACTTTCCGGTGCCAGCGCCCCACCTGAACAGGGTGGGGTAGGGTTTTCAACTTGTCGCTATCGGGAAATCAAGCCGAGAAACATTTCAGGAATTCCCAGACACCACTTATACTGCTCCCGAATCAATCGTCCGCAAAGGCATACATAGCAGCATGGATAATCATTTCATGGCCCGCGCCATTCAGCTTTCGATTGAAAACGTCCAGACCGGGCGCGGCGGCCCTTTCGGTGCAGTGATCGTCAAAGACGGAAATATCCTCGCCGAAGGCGTCAATCAAGTGGCCGTGACCAATGATCCAACCGCGCACGCAGAAGTGTGCGCCATCCGCCAGGCATGCCAGAAACTCGGCGTTTTCGAATTGAAAGATTGCCAGATTTATTCGTCCTGCGAACCATGTCCTATGTGCCTCGGCGCAATTTACTGGGCCCGCCTTTCATGTATTTACTATGGCAGCGTGGCCGCTGACGCAGCTCAAGCTGGATTTGACGATTCATTGATCTACCGGGAGATTGCACAACCGCATTCTCAACGCGAAATTCCGATGATCCAACTGATGCGGGATGAGGCGCTCAGAGCGTTTCGCGCGTGGGAAGAAACACCGAAGAAGACAGCGTACTAATACGTTTGGCAGTAACAATGCTAGGGGGAAAATTGCTCGAGCGTTATTTTAAGCTCGCTGAAAACCAGACGACGGTGGGCCGGGAAGTGCTCGGGGGTCTCACCACTTTCCTCACGATGGCCTACATCGTCGTCGTGAACCCACAGATCCTTTCTCAGGCGGGTATGCCCATCGAAGGCGTGGTGTTCGCCACCTGCCTGGCAGCCGCAGCCGGTACCCTGGTGATGGGACTGTATGCCAACTATCCCATTGCTCTGGCGCCGGGGATGTCGCTCAATGCCTACTTCACCTATTACGTTTGCCTAAATATGCACGTGCCGTGGCGGACGGCGCTCGGGCGTGGTTTTTTTCTCCGGCATTATTTTTCTGTTGCTCACGGTCACACGCGTCCGCGAGCAAATCGTCAACGGCATGCCCGATTGTCTGAAGCATTCCACAGCCACAGGCATCGGATTCTTCATAGCATTTGTTGGATTACGGAATGCAAAACTGGTCGTGGCCAATGCCGCAACGTTTGTAGGTTTGGGCAGTTTTGCCGACCATGAAGTGCAAATCGCCTGCTTCGGACTCGTCCTGACCTTGATCCTGATGGCGCGCAAGCTGAACGGCGCAATCTTGATAGGCATCTGCGGAACTGCACTTCTAGGCATGTTCCGCCACATCTCGCCATGGCCAACCGCGATCGTGGCCATGCCGCATCCTTCGTCCACATTTCTGCAACTCGATCTTCGCGGAGCCATCCATCTCGGTTTCCTTGAAATTCTGTTCGCTTTCCTGTTCGTGGATCTTTTCGACAATGTCGGGACTCTCGTCGGTGTATGCGAGCAGGCTGGCTTCATGAAGGACGGCAAACTTCCCCGCGCCGGCAAAGCATTGCTGGCTGATGCCGTAGGAACTATTTTCGGATCCCTGGCGGGCACTTCGACGGTGACCAGTTACATTGAGAGCGTTGCCGGTATCGCTGTGGGGGCCCGCACCGGACTGAGCAATGTTGTAGTCGCCGCACTTTTCCTGCTGGCCATGTTCTGCTCTCCCTTGGCAGCTTCGATTCCGGGCTACGCTACAGCCCCAGCCCTGATTCTGGTGGGTGCATTGATGACGCAATCCATTGCGCACATCGATTGGCGGGATTTCAGCGAAGCGGTACCGGCATTTATCACCATGCTGGCCACACCTTTGACCTTCAGCATTGCCACCGGACTAAGCCTGGGACTCATTTCCTACACCGTGGTTAAAATTGCAGTGGGAAAAGTTCGCGAGATCAATGCATTAGTCTGGATTCTCACCGTGCTATTTATCCTGCGCTATGTCTATCTCGCGGCGGCCTAAACACGGTGCTCAACTGAATTCATAGTGCACCCCCGGCGTTGCCTTACCTACCGCAAACCAGTACATTCACATCGGAGACCTTCACTCGCGAATGGGCCTGCAGACCCTCAATGACGTTTTTTTCGCCATCATCGAGCGTAATCAATCGCAGCTGATGTTGGACCGGGAAGCGGATCAGTGGCTCCCCATTTCTTCGCAGGAGTTCCACGAAAAAGTTATTGCCGTTGCTCACACTCTCCAGCAGTGGGGCATCTCCCGCGGAGACCGGGTGGCTATTCTCAGCGAAAACCGTCCGGAGTGGACTATCGCAGACTTCGCTTCCCTGCTACTGGGAGCGGTCGTCGTCCCGATTTATACGACGTTGACTGCGGAACAAACTGCCTACATGCTGCGCGATTCCGGGGCGAAGGCAATTTTTGTCTCGAACGAAAAGCATCTACAAAAGATCGTCTCCATCCAGACTCAGACTGCGATCGAGCGAGTCGCCATCATGGACGCCGTCGAGAGCGGCAGCGGCGCCACCTCATTCCCGCTCTCGACCCGCGACGCCGCGCGAACCCGCGACCCGCAACTGGAAGCATCCGCTCGCGCCGTGTCTCCGGATGATCTGGCCACGATCATCTATACCTCCGGCACAACCGGTACCCCCAAAGGGGCGATGCTGACTCATGGCAACATGGCTTCGAACATTGCCTGTTCGTTAAATGGCTTTGATATCCACCCTGGCCAGGTCAGCATTTCATTTCTTCCGCTGTCGCACGTTACGGCGCGGCACGTGGATTTCGTCATGCTGTATCACGGCGTGACGCTGGCTTATGTTCCTTTGGCGCAGCAACTCACCCGCGCGCTTTTGGAGGTACGCCCCACAACTTTCGTCTGTGTGCCGCGGGTTTACGAGAAAATCCATGCGCAAGTGGATCAAAAAGCGAAAGGTTTTCCGAAAAGGCAGATTTATCGCTGGGCACTTTCGGTGGGACAAACTCACGGGCCTGAAATTCTCGCCGGAAAAACGCCTACATCCCTTGCCTGGAAAGTCGCCAACCGCCTGGTTTACTCAAAAATTCGGGATGGCATGGGCGGACGCGCCGAGACCTTTATCTCCGGCGGCGCGCCCCTGGGACACGAGCTTGCCGAATGGTATGCCACTATCGGCATTCGCATTGATGAGGGCTACGGGCTGACTGAAACTTCTCCCGTGATCGCGGTCAACAATCCAGTAGTTCACAAACTCGGGACCGTGGGCAAGCCTTTGGCGAATGTTGAAGTCCGCATCGCCGACGATGGCGAAGTTCTGGTGCGCGGGCCGTCTGTCTTTAAAGGTTATTGGAACAAACCTGAGGAAACCCAGAACGCATTCGTGGACGGCTGGTTTAAAACGGGTGACATCGGCAACCTGGACGCAGATGGTTTTTTGTCCATCACCGACCGCAAGAAAGATTTAATCAAGACTTCCGGTGGGAAATTCATTGCGCCCCAGCCCATCGAGAGTTCACTCAAGCACAATGCCCTGATCGCCGAAGCCGTAGTGCTCGGGGATAAGCGTAAGTTTCCAGCTGTCCTGATCGCGCCTTCCTTCCCGGTGCTGGAAGAGTGGGCCGGAGACCACAAAGTGACTTTTTCTTCGCGTCCGGAACTGGTGGCTATACCTGAAGTGCGCGCGTTATATGAGGGGATCGTCGAAGAATGTAACCAGAAACTTGCCCGCTTCGAAAAACTCAAAAAAGTAATCCTGGTCTCAGATGAATTTTCCGCTGAGAACGGCACTCTGACAGCCAGTATGAAACTTCGCCGCCGAGTGGTAGAGGAACGCTATCGCCAAGAGATTAATGAGATGTACGCGAAAGCGGAAGCAGCAGGGCCAGTGGAGCAGAGCGAGTAATGCCTAAAATTAAAAACCCCGCCCTTTCGCAAAGGACGCGATAAGGACGGGCACCTATCGATTAAATAAGTTTGCAGCGCTCAACTTTACTTCCGGCGCGCGCCGCTGCTGGGGCCACCGACATCAGGGACGTCTTCACCGAGAGCGGTAGCCAGATCA
The DNA here is from genome assembly GCA_963723765.1 of Terriglobia bacterium. Classification (GTDB taxonomy): domain Bacteria; phylum Acidobacteriota; class Terriglobia; order Terriglobales; family Acidobacteriaceae; genus DATBAX01. The sequence goes on from CAVRSD010000003.1 coordinate 1,085,090, forward strand.
ATCTGATGGTCCTGCTCATCCACTAATATCTGACGGATCTGTTCCGCAAGAGCAAATTCGCCGAGAGCTTCGCATTGCCGCACTCTTACGCGGTAATTACGAATCGTCTCGTTTTCGTTTTCCAGGTCGAAGCGCAGCAACTCCTTGGAATCCTCCGAGACTCTGACTGGCTTGGGATTCACCGTCGGCATCTTGCCCAGATAGTCGATCTGACGTGACAGAATCAACGCGTGGTCCAACTCCTGCTTGGCATGGATTTGGAGCTGGTCGGCAATGTTCATAAACGCCGCACCCTTCAGCACCTGGGAATACACCACGTAGGCAATGATGGCCTGGTATTCGCGGGAAAGATCTTCGTTCAATAGGTCCGCTAGCTGGTCGCGGGTAATTTCTTTTTCGTTCTCAACAGATTTCGGACTGGACATGTATTCCTCCTGTAAATAAAAGCGTGGTCGGTTCAGACAGCTTCCCGAAGACAGTTAGGATACCATTTACGGACGGGCGGGGCGGCCCACCTCCATCGCAACATGGTTTTCATTACAATGGAATTACTATGGACAATCTGATCATTGCCGGCCGTGAATTTCGCTCCCGGCTCATCGTCGGCACGGGAAAATACAAATCTTTTCAGGAAACGGCGCGCGCCCTCGAAGCCAGCGGCGCGGAAATGGTCACGGTAGCCGTTCGACGCGTCAACCTGGACCGCAGCAAAGAGTCTCTACTCGACTTCATTGATCCGAAAAAATATTTCATGCTCCCCAACACCGCCGGATGCTATACCGCCGACGAAGCTATCCGTGCGGCACGGCTGGGTCGTGAGGTTGGGCTTTCCGATTGGGTGAAGATCGAAGTCATTGGTGATCAGGCAACGCTGTATCCGGATGTGCAGGGAACGGTTGAGGCGACTGCGGTATTGGTAAAAGAAGGGTTTACAGTTCTTCCCTATACATCTGACGACATTGTATTTGCTAAACGCTTGATTGACGTTGGCGCGAGCGCCATCATGCCTTTGGGGGCGCCCATCGGCAGCGGGCTGGGCATACAAAACGCAGCCAACATTCGAATTCTGCGGGAAATGATCACGGGAGTACCGCTCATCCTGGATGCTGGAGTAGGGACAGCGTCCGACGCGACCATCGCCATGGAACTAGGGGTAGATGCGGTACTGATGAACACGGGCATTGCCGCTGCGCAGGATCCAGTGCTCATGGCAGAAGCCATGAAGCACGGCGTTTTCGCCGGACGCGAAGCTTACCTCGCTGGCCGCATGCCCAGAAAACTCTACGCGACGGCCAGTTCCCCACTGGAAGGCGTCGTGCGGTAAATTTGCTACAAAGAAAAAGGGCGGCTGTAAGGCCGCCCTTGAATCCTTACGTTATTCAGCTAACCCTCAGAGCATCTTCATGCTATCGACGTGGATGGAATCTCCAGTAATGACTCCAGTGACGGCAATGTGATGTCCTTCATGTCCTTTAAGGGCTTCCGGATTGTCCACAGCCAGCACCTTCGAATCGCTGTCGGTCACAACCACCACCTTGGCGCCTGCTTCCAGACACTTTTTGGTGCAAGCTTCCGCTCCGGCATTGGCACCCTTGGCGCCGCACTTGGAATCGCTGACCCAGCCATTGACGGTGGTCTTGTCGGCTGCGGCGGATACGCTGACGATCATGAAGAACAAAACCGAAAGACCAAGACAAACTAATAAGATTTTTTTCATGGCAAAATTCTCCTCGAATTGAGCGGCCCCAAGCCGCCGATTTGGTTTAATGACTCCACGAACCGTTGCGCTGGAACGGGCCTTCTTCGGGCAAGAAACGCGCTAAATATACCACATGAGCACGGGTAGAGTTGTCTGCGGAAGGGCTATTTCCGGGCGGCTCTCGTATCCGGCTTTGGCGGAGTTACGGGAGTGGGCTCGACGTAAACTACCTCGCCGGAGCGGGTGTAATGCAATTTCTCGCGCGCTTCCTTTTCGATGGTCTTGGGATCGGTTTTGAGCAGGTTAATCTGCTTGCTGTAACTATCGTTTTCCTTTTGGAGTCCACCGATTTCAGCCTGCAAACTCCGGTATTCGGCACGTTTCTGCCGGAAGACCACCATGCCATTGGCGCCGAACATGACATGCACAAACAACCAAACGGTCAGCAATGTCACAGCGGCAGTGGCGCCTTTGCGTCGCATTCCATAGAACCAAGTCAGCGCCGGACGAGACTTCTCCATCATGCGATCCGCAAAGGCTTCCGCTTCCGGGGCACGTTCTACCAGAGTTCGCAGGCTAGTCTCTGGACGGGGCAGAACTCGAATTTTCGGAAGTGGGCCTACTCGAAGATCCATTGTTTGGCTGCTCCGCTCAGTTTCGCGAGTTCCGCTTCACTACCAGCTTCGGAGTACAAGCGAACCACAGGTTCCGTCCCCGAAAGCCGATAGCAAACCCAGCTACCATCCTCGAAGACCAGTTTGAGTCCATCCTTACGCACAACTTCCCTAACCTTGCGGCCATAGAAGTTCTGGGGTTCCTGCCGTAACTTTCCAGTAAACTTCTCTTTGACCTCCGGCGTCAATCGGAAGTTCTCTCGTTGAGGATAGAAGGAACCAACTTCGGCAAATAGGTCGTGTAATTGGCGTCCCAGCGGCTTGCCCCGGCTAGCCACCATCTCGCAGCACAACAGGCCCGCGAGGATGCCGTCTTTTTCGGGAACATGATGGCGAATGGATAGTCCGGCACTTTCTTCGCCGCCGATGGCAATCTTGTCCTGCTTGATGAGTTCACCAATATATTTGAAGCCTACGGGTGTCTCGTGCAGATCAATCCCGTAATGTTGGGCAAGGGCGTTGATCAGGTTGGTGGTGGCAACCGACTTTCCGACGCCATTCTTCCATCCCCGGCTCTGCACCAGGTAATCAAACAGCAACGCAATAATGTAGTTGGGCTGGAAGAACGTACCGTCCTCATCGACGATTCCGAAGCGGTCGGCGTCTCCATCGGTAGCGATGCCGATGTGAGCTTTCGTGGACTGCATTTTCTGTCGCAGGTCTTCCAGCAAGTGATCGTCAGGCTCTGGGGCGTGTCCTCCAAAAAGCACGTCGCGGCAATCATGCACGGTAGCCACTTCCACGCCACCCGCGCGCAATGCTGCATCCGAATAACCGCGGCCCGCACCCCAAAGCGGGTCAAATACCACCCGCAGATTTGCTTTCTTGATTACGCCGAAATCGACAATCTCCCGCAGTCTGGCTAAATATGTGCTCCGAGGATCGAGTGATAGCGCAGTGGGGCCGTTTGTAGAACCTCTCGCCGACATGCCTGCCGCATCAAAGCCGGCGATTTCAGTTTCGATTGCCCTGGTGACTTCTGGAAGCGCTGGCGCGCCATCCGGGGTGGAAAACTTGATGCCGTTGTATTCCGGCGGATTGTGGGAAGCGGTAAAGTTGATCGCGCCATCGGCGTGCTCGTGCGTCACGGCATAAGAAATCGCCGGAGTGGGCGCGGCCTCCGCAATCACCAGCGGCGTAATACCGTGGGCGGAAAGAATTTCAGCCGCCATGGAACAGAACGTCTCACCCAGAAAGCGTGGGTCGCGCCCCACAATGACTCGCGCTCCTGTCGGTTTTTGGGTAACTACGTAGCGCGCGATTCCGCTTACGGCGCGTCGCACGTTGGCGAAGGTAAATTCCTCCGCCATGACGGCCCGCCATCCCGAAGTGCCAAATTTGATCTCGGTTGCCATAAGATCTCGCCGGTTATGGAGTTCCGCGATAAAGTGACGATGCGGAGAACTGATTTTATATGACCGACAAGAAATTGGTGTTGACAACAGCGGCATCTAAAGAAGAAGCAAAAAACATTGCGCAGGCTTTGGTCGAGCGCAGGCTCGCAGCTTGCGTGAATATCATCCCGCAGGTTAAGTCGATTTATCGATGGAAAGAAAAAGTGGAAGAGGCAGAGGAGTGGCTGCTGATGATCAAGACCACCACCGAGGCTTTTGCTCAGGTGAGAGACACCATCAAAGAATTACATTCCTACGAATTGCCGGAGTGCATTTGCCTAGAGATAGAGGATGGGAGCACAGAGTATTTACGGTGGATCGCGGAATCTATAGAGTGACCTAACATTACCAAACAGTACAAAATTATACAGTCCGGAATCTATGAGGGTCTTACAATGCAAGCAGCACGCGGAGGAGTACATGCGAGCTATCTGTTTGCGGACTGCGGTTTTTGGTTTGTTGGCCGTGTTGAGTGCCAGTTGTGGGGGGAGCGGTTCACTTTTCGGTCCCACCCCACCTTCCTGTACACCCGTATCACCAGCCACCTTTGCTTATGTGTCGAACTACGGGGACGCCACGATTTCGATGTATACCGTAAATTCCTGCACGGGGGCACTGACGCCGACAACGCCAGCCACCATCGCTACCGGTAGCGGCAACGGATTTAACTCCGAAAGTATAGTCGTCGACCCTACCGGCGAGTTTGTCTACGCTGCAAATCTCGAGTCCAATGCGAGTGACCTCGCCACAATTTCGATGTACACCATCAATCAAAGCACTGGGGTTTTGACACCGACGACGCCTCCCACAATTCCAACCGGATATTTTCCCCAGGGAATGGCAGTCGATCCCTCCGGCAAATTCGTCTACACAGCGAATAGCGACGACAACTCAGTTTCCATGTTCACTATCAACTCGAGCAGCGGGGTCTTGACGGCGACCACGCCTCCTACCATTGCAACAGGAGTTGAAACAAGTCCCGACTTCGCGACGGTGAGTCCCTCAGGCCAGTTTCTCTACGTAACGAATGAAGATAGTGGCATTTCGACTTACGCGATCGACTCCAACACGGGGCTCCTAACGCTGGTACCCCCAGCCAACGTTAGCGCCGGAATCTTCCCCTTCAAAGTGGCGGTGGCCCCTTCTGGCAAATTCGCCTACGTGCCCGATGAAGATGGAAACGACGTTTGGATGTACACGGTTGACCCCACCACTGGCGTTCTGACGGCGAACACACCACCTTTCGTCCCCGCAGGAAACCAGCCCGGCTGGGTGGCCGTGGACCCTTCAAGCAAATTTGCTTATGTAGTGAATCGAATTGACAACACAGTTTCCATGTTCACCATTGACTCGACTACTGGGAACCTGACGCCAAACACGCCCGCCACGATCGCGACTGGGAGTGGAGCCTTCCCCATTGCGGTCAATGCTTCCGGAACCTTTGCCTATGTCGCGAATCAGAATGACGGCACACTTTCGATCTATAGCATCAGGAGTAATGGCACTTTGACTGCGGCGGGAACTGCCGCAACAGGAAACGATCCTTTGTCCATTGCTCTGACTCATTAGAGGGAGAGCTGTGTCCCCGGACAGCCTAGGCGACAGCGTCTGGTGTGCCGAGATGGTTTCTGATTTGCTAGATGGTAGCCAATGCCTGATCCAGATCGGTAAGAATATCTTCCACGTTTTCGATACCCACTGAAATACGGACCATGCCGTCGGTGATGCCGATTTCTTTTCTTCCCTTCACGCCAACCGCAGCGTGAGTCATGGTGGCGGGGTGCGAAATGAGCGTTTCAACTCCACCGAGAGATTCGGCCAGTGAGCAGATGCGTACTTTCTTCAGCATCTTGTTGGCATTCGAAAGCGATCCGGTCTCGAAGGAGATCATGGAACCAAAACCGCTCATCTGTCGCTTCGCCAGCGCATGTTGCGGATGATCTTGCAATCCGGGATAGAAAACTTTCTTTACTTTCTTGTGGCCAGCCAGAAATTTCGCCACGATTCTTCCGCTGCGATCATGCTGATCCATGCGCACTGCGAGAGTCTTGACCCCACGCAGGATCAGCCAGCATTCGAAGGGTGACAGAATCGCTCCCGCAGCCTTCTGCACAAAGCTTAACTGCTCAACCTGCTCCGGCTTGGTGCAGACCACTACCCCACCCAACCCATCGCTGTGACCGTTCAGAAACTTCGTGGTCGAGTGCACCACCATGTCCGCGCCCAACGCGAGTGGCCGCTGGAAATATGGCGACATAAAAGTATTGTCCACAACCAGTTCCGCTTTGCTGCTGCGATGGCATACACGCGCGATTGCCTGAATGTCACTGAGGGCCATCAGAGGGTTGGTCGGCGTTTCCACGAAAACCATGCGCGTACTCTTGCGAAGCGCACGCTCGACATTCTTGACGCCCTCCACGCCGGAGGTATCGACGTAGGTAAATTCGATGCCGTATCCGGCCAGCACCTGGTTGAATAGACGCGGCGTGCCTCCGTATAGATTGTTGCCGCACACGACATGATCGCCGGATTTGTACATCGTGGTGATGGCATTGATCGCCGCCATGCCACTGGCAAAGACGCGAGAGGCGATTCCGCCTTCGAGCGCCGCCAAATTTTCTTCCAACCGGGTGCGGGTAGGATTCGATACGCGGGCGTATTCATATCCCTTGTTCTTGCCGATAGATTGCTGGACATATGTGGAAGTTGGATAGATAGGAGGAGAAACGGCGCCGGTTTCGAGGTCCGGTTCTTGGCCAGAGTGGATAGCGCGAGTGGAGAAACCGGAATTCTTATTCTTGGACATAGTTTTACATGGTCCCGAGACGCAGCAAACTGCGCCTCTACAAGAGCCTAAATTCCACCTTCGAAAATCTTCTTCGACAAATAACGCTCTGCTGAATCCGGAATGACTGTGACAACACGTTTGCCTGGACCCAACCGGCGCGCCACCTGTAATGCCACGAACACATTGGCTCCGCCGCTTGAGCCTGCCAGCACACCTTCGCGCGCAGCTAATTGTTTCACCATGCCGAAAGCTTCGAGGTCGTTCGCTACCATCACTTCGTCGCATACCGACGCATCAAAATTCTGCGGAATAAAACTGGACCCGATTCCTTCCACCTTATGAGGCCCGGCCGTGCCGCCTCCCAGAATCGAGCCCTGGGTGGTCACCGCGACCGTCAGCACCTTGGGCAAATGCTCTTTCATGTATCGGGAAACCCCGGTAAAGGTACCCGCCGTGCCCGAGCCAATGACGACCGCGTCGATGCGTCCTTCCATTTGTTCAAAAATTTCCTGGGCGGTGGTTGCGTAGTGATAATCAGGGTTCGCAGGATTGTCGAACTGTCCCGCCATGAATGAGTTTGGCGTGTCGGCGGCGAGTTGCTTGGCCTGATTGATGGCTCCCAGCATGCCTTTGTCTTCCGGAGTGCGCGTCACTTCGGCTCCCAGGGCACGCATGATGATTACTTTTTCTTCCGAAAAACGCTCAGGCACGAAACAGGGCAACTTTGTATCCGCGGTTCACTCCGATCAGAGCCAGACCAATTCCGGTGTTTCCGGCCGTCGCTTCCACAATCGTGCCGCCAGGCTTAAGGAGACCTTGTTCCTCGGCGCGCTTGATGATTCCAATCGCAGCCCGGTCTTTTACGCTCCCCCCGGGATTCAGATATTCAAGCTTGGCGTAGACTTCCGCTGAACCCGCCGGAACCAGGCTCTTCAATTGAAGGATGGGAGTTTCACCAACTAGTTGGGTGATGTCGTCGGATACACGCAGGCGGGTGCCTTGGATCGTTTTGATGGTCACCCTACAGACTACGGAAGCAGTCGAGGAATGGTCAATCGCCTGACGACAGGAAGTTAACGTGGCGCTGCACTGGCTAGGGCTTACCGCCGGGGCCGGCGTCCTGACCGGCGTAATAGCCGCTCCGGGTTCTCACCGTAAGCCTGCCATCACCCTTCTTCATGGCATCCACATGGATGGAACGATAACCGCCGACGCTTTTTGGCGTAGTTGGTTTGTAGCCAATGGTGTACTGGCTGCGAATGTCGTGGGCCACAGACTTGCTGATTTCGTCTACTTCGCCGAGTGTCTTGGGTAGGAACGCAATTCCGCCGGTCCGTTCCGCAAGAGTTTGCAACGCTCGGCGGGCCTTCCTTTCCTTCTCTTCGCCCAATAAGCCGATGGCATAGATGGTCGGGCCGTTCTCTTCCGACAAACTTCGGACGGTCTCTTCCAGAGTCGAACGGCTGGCATTGTCTTCGCCGTCGGTAACCACAAAAATCACCTTCTTGGGTAGTTTGGTGTCCTTCTTCAGGTAATCGGCCCAGGAGGCGACCAGCGCATCATAAAGCGCGGTCCCACCACGGGATTCCACTTTCTCCAGCGCCTGGCGCAGCTTATTGATATCACTGGTGAAATCCTGGTCGAGGTAAAACTCGTCGTTAAAGTTCACCACAAAAACCTGGTCCTGGGGATTGCTGGAACGCACCAGGTTCAGCGCGGCCTTATTCACCTGATCGCGCTTTTCCCGCATGGAACCGGAGTTGTCAATCACGATTCCCATGTCCACCGGCACATCTTCCTGCCGAAAAGAAGTGATGGGCTGGGGTTTACCATTTTCCAGTACAGTGAAGTCGGCCTTGCTGAGATTTGTGATCAGGTGCATCTTGCTATCTACCACGACCGCGTGAAGTACAACCTCCTCCACTTGCTTCTTGAAAACGAATACCCCGCTATCATCGGCTGGAGGGGGTGCCTGGGCCCCGTCTTGCGGAGGAGCTTCAGTGCTGGCCGGGGTAGAAGCAGGCGGTGACTGTGTAGAATCTTGCACGGGCTGGGCCGGTGCGGTGTTCGCTGGAGGTGTGGCTTGGGGTGTAACCGCAGGAGGTTGTTGAGCAGTACTGGAGGAAGTTGCTGCCGGCTCCTGGGCCCCACTAGCTAGATGAATGAAAAAAAGTGCAACTAGAAGAAAAAGAACGCGGCTATTCCGTAGGCGCATAGTATCCCGTTTTGGCGTAAACCTTGAGCGGCGGCAGTCCTTTAGGCGGAATCAATTTCACTTTTATCTTACGCCATTTGCCGTCGTGTCCAGGTTTCATTGGACGGTATCCCAGCACGTATTGGTTGCGTAACTCGATGCCTATTTTTGTGGCGACATCCCCCAAATCATTAGGGTTGTCTATGGTAAAAGCACGGCCCCCGGTCAATTCGGCGATTTCGCTCAATAGGGCCGGACCCAACTGTTCTTCCTGCGTCTGGAAATAATGATCATAGAGGCCAATGGCGTAAATCATTACATCCGCTTCTTTCACCAGGGACTTAATCTCGCCCTCGGTATAGCGGCTATGGTTATCGCCACCGTCGGATATGATCAGCAGGGCCTTCTTCGGGTATTTCGCCTGCCGCATTTTGCTGACGCCCAGGTAAATCGCATCCAGCAGGGCTGTTCTTCCCTTGGGGACGGTGTACACCAACTTGCCCTGAATATCCTCCACCGACTGGGTGAAGTCGGAGATCTCCTCGGGCTGATCGGCAAACGTAATCATGAAGAATTCGTCCTGCGGGTTGGCAGTCTTGAAAAACTCCACCACAGCTTCCCGTGCCCGCTCGATCTTGCTGCTCATGCTACCGCTCATGTCAAAGATGACGCCTAGTGACACCGGAGCATCTTCGTTGGAAAAATGCTTGATTTCCTGCGCGTCCTTGCCTTCGAAGAGCTGAAAGTTTTCCTTGTCGAGACCCGTCACCAGACGGTTCATAGGGTCGGTAATGGTGACAGGCACCAACACCAGACTGACTTCTTTTTTGATCGGAGCGGTATGAGTTTTTAGCGAAGGATCGCTGATGGAGTCGCTCGGTTTTTCCGGCTGAATCCTCGGGTTGATATGCACATCATCCACACTCGCCGGAGTTTGTGCCCAAGCCGAAGCAGCCGATCCGCAACTGAAGATGGCCAACAATACCAGACATACAGAAACAACGAAATTCCGCCTTAAGCAGCGCACAGCTAAACTTCTCTGGTTCGGGAAAGCGACCGAGTGGACGTACCGGACTAAGGTACTGGGGCCAAATGACCAGCGCCCAAGCAGGCGGGCCATAGAAAACCTCGCTCTAGAAGCTGATCCTAACATAGCGCGCAAAAAGAAGATGTCAGTCTTTTGTCAAAGTTTGCTTTTGGTAACGGGACCTGCGCAAATATTTTCCTACGCGAATCCCTATGCAACTCGATCCCCAAATCAAGGGTCCGCTCTTGTACAATCTTTTCTTCGACCATGGCCAACATTTCAGCGTTTCGTGCTCTTCGTTATGACCCCGCCCGGGCATCTTTGTCCCAAGTCGCCACCCAGCCCTATGACAAGATCACTCCCCAGATGCGGGAGGGTTATTACGCGTCCAGCCCCTACAATCTGGTGCGCATTATTTTAGGCAAGCCCGAACCCACCGACGATACAACCGAGAACGTATATACCAGGGCTTCCGGATTCTTCGGCGATTGGCGGCGGCAGGGCGTCTTTTTGCAGGATTCGCAACCCTCTATCTATACGTATCTTGAACGTTTTACAGCTCCGGGGAGTAAAACCGAACAACAGCGCCGTGGTTTTATAGCATTGGGCCGCCTGGAGGACTACGCCGCCAACGTAGTTCACCGGCATGAGCAGACTTTAGCCAAGCCGAAGGCCGACCGCCTCGACCTATTACGGAACACCCGGGCCCACTTTGGACAGATTTTCATGCTCTACAGCGATCCCGCCAGCGAGATTGAAGGCCTGCTTACCACTAATACCCAGCCGGACATGGAAATGCGCGACGAATACGATGTTTTGCACCAGCTCTGGAAGGTCTCCGATCCCCAGCTGATCGACCTGGTCCGCGGCAAGATGCGCGACAAAAAGCTGATCATTGCCGATGGTCATCATCGTTATGAAACCGCATTGAACTATCGCAACCAGCGGCGGACGGCGGATGCATCGTCCAACCCCAGCGGAGTTCCTCGCCAGCACTCGGCAGAAAATGCCCTGGCCGGCCACGGAGATCCGGAAATACCTGCCTACGAATTTGCCATGATGACCTTTGTCAATATGGATAGCCCTGGCCTGGTCATTCTGCCCACCCATCGTGTGGTACACGGATTGCCCTCGTTTTCGGCCGATGCATTACGCGAAGGAGCGCGCGCCTACTTCAGCGTGGAAGAAGTCGACCCCTCACTGGATGCTATCCGCGCCAACGCCATACTGCGTGAGGCTGGCCAGACCGGCACCGCTCTGCTGGGCATCACCGCGAACCGGGCGTTTCTGTTCGATCGGCCCAAGGGTGACAGTACCCCCATTTTTGGTTCCCTTTCGCTGCGCCAGCAATCGCTCGACGTTGTGCAATTGCACAAGTGTCTATTGGAAGGCGTGCTGGGCCTGTCGGAGGAATCGATCCGCAACCAGGAAAATCTCAGCTACATTCGTGACGCCGGCGAAGCCATCGCCAAAGTCAGAAACGGCGCCGCCAATGTGGCTTTTCTAATGAACTCAGCCCGCATGAAACAGATACGGGACATCGCTTTCGGCAACGAAGTCCTGCCACAAAAATCGACCGACTTTTATCCCAAGCTCCTCAGCGGTCTCACCATCTATGCTCTGGAGTAGCGACAGGGCCGGCCGCAGACTCCGCAAAAACACGGGCTTACCGTTAGTCTTAATTGCTGTCGCAGTTTTCACATCCGCCACTGATTCTCCCTCTACCCCCGAGAAGCACCTATCCATCTATTCAACCGTAGCCAACTATTCCCTTCCCCTGACCAACCGCAATCGACAGGACTACGTTGGCCTGCTCGAAGTGCTTGACCCTCTGGGAAAAGTTACAGCAAAAACCGATGGTAAGCATTGGAGGGTCCGCTATAACAACGCTGACATAGAATTCACTCCCGGCAAGAAACGCGTCCGCATCGGCCATCTCGAATACGAACTCCCTGCCAATTTCCTGTTTGAAAATGACCGCGGCCTGGTTCCTCTGTCATCCCTGCCGCAACTGCTCTCGCACATTCTTGGCGGCCCGGTCACTCTTCACGAAAGTTCTTTCCGTCTATTTATTGGCAACGCAGGCGTACACTTCACCGCGCAAGTGAGCAAGACGTCGAATCCGGCGCTTGTGATCAACTTCACTGCTCCCGTAAACCCCACGATCGCCACCGAGCCCGGCAAATTGCACATGCACTTCAACCGGGAAGCGCTGGTGGCGCCCGGATCGCCCGTGCTCACGTTCGACAGCAAGACCATCCCCTCGGCCAGCTACGAAGAAAATAATGGGACCGCGGAAATTACCGTGAATGGCAGCGCTCCCCTGTTTGCCGCATTCAGCAATGATCGCAGGACGATCACCATTACCGCGCCTCCGCAAACTGCTGTGCAGACGCAATCTAAAACCGCTGCGCCGAGTGCTGCAGTTCCGGGTGCCGGATCTTCTGGAACCACCTCCGGAACCACTGCTTTCAGTCCGAGCACCGGGAGCACGTTTTCTCCAGTTTCTCCGAACTCGCCAGTTCCCGTGCAAAGACAATATTTTGCCGTCGTCGACGCCAGCCACGGAGGCGACGAACGCGGTGCAGCTCTCAATGATCAACTGGCGGAAAAAGACGTTACCCTCGCCTTTGCCCGGCAATTGCGGCAGCAACTCGAAAACCGCGGGATCACGACATTACTTTTGCGCGATGGCGACATCAATCTCACTCTTGACCAGCGTGCCGGACAGACAAATTCCACCCATCCTGCGATCTACATTTGTGTTCATGCTGCATCGCAAGGCATGGGGATTCGGATTTACACTGCACTGATTCCTGCTGGCGGCGAATCCCGCGGCCCTTTCATTTCCTGGGACAGCGCGCAGGCTTCTTCCCTTTCCGCCAGTCAGACTGCTGCCGCCAGTGTTGCTGGGGAAATGCGTAATAAGCAGATCCCGGTTCGCACCCTGGCCACGCCCTTGCGCCCTCTGAATAACATCACCACTGCGGCTATTGCCGTGGAGATCGCGCCTCCCGGCGAAAAGATTTCAGATTTGTCCTCTCCTGATTACCAACAACTCGTCACCAGCACCGTGGCCGCAGGGATTCTGGACGCGCGCCCCAAACTGGAGGCCGCTCCATGATTTCCCGCCACCTGATGATCGGCGCGTTAGTTATGCTGATGGTTGCGCTCGGCATGGGCTTTTACGTCTGGCACATGCGAGGCATCTCCGGAATGGAAGTTGCGACCACGAACCCTCATCCCGTCGCACCTCCGGTCTCGGGACCGAGCGAACAGGTCACACTGTACGTCGCCTACGATGACATCGGCGTTTTGCGCCCGCAGGGATTCCGCATCCCGTTGCCGGAAGCGCGCCAGCAACGTGCGGAAGAATTGCTGCGAGCTTTGTTGGGCGTGTATCTGGACAAGTCCTCGCCGCACACGCTCGGTGCAGGTTCAGAGGTACGCAACGTCTACCTGGTGGATCCAGGTCTCGCCGTCATTGACATTAATTCTGCTTTTGCCAACAGTCACCGCTCGGGGATTCTGGTGGAGGAGCTTACCGTGGCTTCGTTGGTGCAGACGCTCTCTGCAAACATTCCCGGAATCACTCGTGTGAAGATTCTGGTGGACGGAAAAGAACGCGACACCCTGGCCGGCCACGCCGACTTAACAAATTTTTATGATACCGCCGCCGTGAATCAACTGGCGGCGCAGTTGCAGTAGCTAGGCAATGGGCTCTGGGCTTTAGGCTCTGGGCTTTAGGCCGGCCAAGACCTAGAGCCGAACACCCAAAGCCTAGAGCCCATGTATCTCCACTGTTAGAATCTCTGACATGCATTATCGCTCCGACAATCGCACTCCTGACCAGTTGCGTCCGGTAAACATTCTTCCCGACTTCATTCAGACCGCCGAGGGCTCGGCGCTTATCGAAGTGGGCAATACACGGGTGATCTGCACCGCCTCCATTGAAGAAACCGTGCCGCAGTTCATGCGCAACAGCGGCAAGGGATGGATCAGCGCCGAATACAGCATGTTGCCGCGCGCCACCCTGACTCGTACCGCGCGTGAAGTGAATAAGGGACGTCCCAGCGGACGTACCCACGAAATCCAGCGCCTGATTGGCCGCTCGCTGCGGGCCGTCACGGACATGGCACGTCTTGGCGAGCGCACCATTTGGATCGACTGCGATGTCATTCAAGCCGACGGCGGCACACGAACTGCTTCCATTACCGGCGCGTTCGTCGCCCTGGGATTGGCGCTGGAAAAACTGGTCGAGGCCGGCACCCTGACCTCCGTTCCCTTGCGCGATTTTGTCGCCGCCGTCAGCGTGGGAATTGTGGATGGCGAAATCCTGCTCGATCTCTGTTACGAAGAAGACTCCCGCGCCGACGTGGACATGAACTTCGTGATGACCGCTGGCCATAAGTTCGTCGAAGTGCAAGCCACCGCCGAGCATCAGGTATTCGACGAAGCCCAGCTCAATAAGATGACAGCGCTGGCCAGTCAGGGCGTGCAATCGTTGATTGCCAAGCAGCAGGCGGTGTTGAGGAAGCTGACGCTAAGGCAGTAATCAGGGCTCACTCAGAGATTGATGCTCTTGTCTGTCCGTCGGGGGTAGCCTGGTATCCGGACGATTCTGCTTCCCGATGGTTTACAATTAACGCACCCAAGCACTCATCTCTACTCTGTAACACCCTGGAGGAAACAATGAAGCTCACTCCTGGCAAACTGGCCGGGTTGAAGAAAGTCTCAAACGAGAAAGGCGTAATCGCGGCTGCTGCCATGGACCAGCGCGGTTCGCTGCAGAAATCTCTCGCCAAGGAAAAGGGCGGCGAGGTTGGCGACGCCATGATCGAGGAGTTCAAGATCCTGGTCACCGAAGTGCTCACACCGCACGCTAGCGCCATTCTGCTCGATCCCGAGTGGGGGCTGCCGGCTTCGAAGCGCCGCGCCAAGAATGCCGGCTTGCTGCTTGCCTACGAGAAGACTGGATACGATGCGAAAACTCCGGGACGTCTGGGAGACTTGCTTGATCACTGGTCGGTCCGCCGCTTAAAAGAAGCGGGCGCCGACTGCATCAAGATTTTGCTCTACTACACTCCGTTCGACTCCAAGGACGTTAACAACATAAAGCATGCATGGGTCGAGCGTCTGGGCGATGAGTGCCGAGCCAATGACATTCCCTTTTTCCTCGAATTTGTCGGCTACGAAGAAGGCGCAGACGAAAAGGGTCTCGAGTATGCGAAGAAGAAGCCGCATATCGTCACTGAAAGCATGCGCGAGTTCAGCAAGGATCGCTACGGCGTGGATGTTCTCAAGGTCGAAGTTCCGGTGAACATGAAGTTCGTGGAAGGGACGAAGTCCTTTGCCGGACAGAAAGCCTACACAAAGAAAGAGGCGGTCGACCTGTTCCATCAGGCAGCTAACGTGGCCACCAAGCCTTTCATTTATCTTTCGGCTGGGGTCAGCAATAACGAGTTTACAGAAACACTCGATCTGGTTGGAGAGACCGGCGTGAAGTACAACGGCGTGCTCTGCGGACGGGCAACCTGGAAAGACGGCATCGCTATTTATGCGAAGCAGGGTGCGGCGGCTTTCCGTTCGTGGCTGGAAACTGAAGGCGTGAAAAACATCAACAATGTAAACGATCGGTTGAAGGCCGCGACGTCCTGGCACTCGATTTATGATCCCGAGCTTACCTTGGTCGGCGCGTAGAGTTGTTAAGGATTGAGGGCTCGGACGCATTAGCGTCCGGGTCTTTTTATTTAGGGCACAGAAGGCTAAAGCGAGAATTGCCGAGTCCTGGACAGCCGAGGCGGCTGTCCCTACTTGAGCTGGGACGGTCTGACAGAAACCATCAAGTCATACCTTAATGAGTATCCGTAACTTCCTGACGTGAAGATGATTCTGGATTTCCGCCGTGGCGAACGTCGGCTCCGCGAACCCAGAAAATTACATCCTCAGCGATGTTGGTGGCATGGTCGGCTACGCGTTCCAGATTGCGCGCGACCAGCAGCGCGTCCAACGCCTGCCGGGTAACCTCCGGATGCTCATTCATGGCCTTGACCAAGATGATGAAGGCTTCATCTTTCATGCGGTCGACGACGTTGTCCATCTCCAGCACAGCCTGGGCCAGTTCCGCTTTGCCTTCGATAAATGACTCGAGAGAGCGACGAACCATGGCGGCGACGGCCGCAGCCATGCGTGGAATGTCAACGGGCAGTTCTACCTTGGGCAATTCGACGAGATCCATCACGCGCTCGGCAATGTTGACGGCCTGATCGCCGACGCGTTCCAGATCGGAGTTAATCTTGGTGACGGCGAGGATGAAGCGGAGATCGACCGCCATGGGTTGTTGCATGGCGAGAAGATCGAAGGCGAGCTCGTCGATTTCGCGCTCGGTGGCGTTGATGAGGGTCTCGCCCTCGAGCACAGCATGGCAGCGTGCCAGATCACGGTCGATGTAGGCCTGGCAGGCGCGATCCACGGCCTGTTCGGCCAGTCCGCCCATGCGGAGCAAACGTGCCCGGAGTTCATCGAGTCCTTGGTGAAAACGGCTGCGCATTCGTCTAACCTGCCTTTATCTAAACTTAATCACCCGACTTCATCATCCAACTTGCTCATCCAAATCTGCCGGTGATGTAGTCCTCCGTCCGTTTGTCGGAAGGAGTGGTGAAGATCTTTTCGGTCTTATCGAACTCGACCAGCTTACCCAGCAGAAAGAATCCGGTGAACTCGGCCACGCGCGAAGCTTGCTGCATATTATGCGTCACGATGACGATGGTAAAACGCTCCTTGAGCTCGAAGATGAGTTCTTCAATCTTGCCGGTGGAAATGGGATCGAGAGCGGAGCAGGGCTCGTCCATGAGCAGCACTTCGGGCTCGACAGCCAGGGCGCGGGCGATGCACAGGCGCTGCTGCTGGCCTCCGGAGAGGCTGGCGCCGGACTTCTTATGCATCTGGTCCTTTACTTCGTCCCACAAGGCAGACAGCTTTAGAGAGCGCTCGACAATTTCTTCCAGGCGTTTTCGATCAGTGAACCCGTTCAGCCTTAATCCAGCGGCCACATTGTCATAGATCGACATGGTGGGAAATGGATTCGGCTTCTGGAACACCATCCCAATGCGGCGGCGTATCTGGACGGCAGCGGTTCCGTTGTAAACACTCAAATCCCCGATCCGAACCGAGCCAGTAGCGCGCGCGTCCGGAACCGTCTCGTGCATACGATTAAGGCAGCGCACGAAGGTGGACTTGCCACAACCGGACGGCCCGATGATGGCCGTGGCATGGTTGGCAGACGCCTCCATAGTGATGTCGTACAGAGCCTGCGTCTTGCCAAACCAGGCATTCAGCTTTTCGACCTTGATGCCCTCACCCATGGTTTAGTTCGCTCCCTTGAGCATACCGCGACCCGCAACCAGGCGGACAGCGCTTACTGAAGCCACAATCAGCACGATGAGAATCAGCGCTCCTGCCCAAGCCTGCCTGTGCCAGTCATCATACGGCGAATTAGCGTAAGTATAGATTTGCAGCGACAAGGCCGCGGTTGGCTGGTTGATTTTCCAGTTCCAATACGTGTTGCCGAGCGCGGTAAACAGAAGCGGTGCGGTCTCACCCGCAACCCGGGCAAAGGCCAGCATAACTCCGGTGATCACACCGGAAGTGGCGGTGCGCAAGGTGATGGAGAGCGTGGTGCGCCAACGGGAGACTCCGAGACCATAGGCCGCCTCACGTACGGCGTTGGGCACCAGCAAGAGCATTTCCTCAGTAGTGCGCGCAATGGTGGGAATCATCATGATGGCCAACGCGACTCCCCCAGCGATGGCTGAGAAATTACCCATCGTCACCACGACGAGGCCGTAGGCAACCATGCCGACAATAATGGACGGCACTCCATTCAGGACATCAGCAGTAAAGCGAATCAGATTGCCGAACCCATTGCGTCCATACTCGGCCAGATAGATGCCAGCACCGATGCCGATCGGAACGCCTGCCAGACTTCCAAGGAATAAAATCAATGCCGAACCGGCAATAGCATTGGCCATGCCGCCGCCCACTTCACCCGGCGGTTTCGGGATCTGGGTGAGAAAATCCCAATTGATTGAGGACATGCCCTTGAACACCAGGTATCCGAAAATAATAATCAGCGGAGCCAGAACGAGGATCACTGCACCGGCAGCCGCGACAGGTTACGAGGAGATTCATGCCACGCCGGTAGAGGCTGACCGGTGCCGATACAAAAGTGGAGGTCAAAGTGTCAGGCATTGGCCCTCGCCGGAGTGCCACGAGTTACCGTCCATACCAGGAGCTGGGCCAGAATATTCACGATGACGGTGACGATAAAAAGTGCCAACCCAATTTCAACCAATGCACTCCGATAGGTATCGGCGGAGGCTTCGTTGAATTCGCTGGCGATCACGCTGGCCATGGTGTACCCGGGAGCAAAAAGCGAAGCGGAAATCTGAGGAGTGTTGCCGATCACCATGGTCACAGCCATGGTTTCACCCAGGGCACGGCCCAGGCCGAGAATCACGCCGCCGAAAATGCCGGCCCTGGCATTGCGCAAAACTCCAGTGCGGATCATTTCCCAACGAGTTGCCCCGAGAGCGAGAACGGCCTCGCGCTGCTGCTGCGGAACGGCAGTCATCACTTCGCGCGTGATTGAAGAAACAATGGGTACGACCATGATGGCCAGAATAATGGCGGCGGCAAGCATGCCTATACCGAAAGGCTGGCCTTCAAATGGGCCCTGGAAACCAAGTTTGTGGGTTAGCCCCGAAGTCCATCCGAAGGAGCGAGCCAGCCAGGGTTCCACATCTTCTCGCAAGAAAGGAACCAACACAAAGAAGGCCCATAGTCCGTAGATGACGCTGGGAATGGCGGCCAGCAGCTCAGTGGTGAAAGCCAGAGCTCCGCGCAACCAGCGAGGGCACATTTCGGTGATGAATACAGCTACGCCGATCGCTAGCGGGACCGCAAGCACAAGGGCAAGAATCGAAGACAGGATGGTACCGAAGACGAAGGGCAGCGCACCGAAATGCTCGTTTACAGGATCCCAGTCATTTTGGAAAAAAAACTTGATTCCTGAGGCATGCCAGGAAAGACTGGATTTCGTGGCAAGTTCGTAAATGATCAATCCGACCAAGGCAAGGACGCATAGGGCACAGCAGAGCATTGCCCAGGAAAAAATGCGATCGGCAAACTGGCTGTTGCCAGCGTTGGCTAGGAGGCTGCCGTCAGCCTTTCCAGCGACCGCAAATTCTTTGTTTGTAACAGGTTGCGGCCCAGGCAATCGTGGCGCTCCTAGTGCTTGATTGGCCATCTTAATGAAGCTATCAGAATCGTGTTACAGGAGTGTTAAAATGGGACGCTTGATCGGCGATGGCAGTTTGTCAGCAAATCTGCCGGAGCCAATCTACACCAGTTGTATTTCCCAGGCATAGTTTATATTTTCCGTACCGCGAATGAATTCCCATGGCCGTTGACCAAACCCAGTGCCGTATAGTTTTCCAGAAATTGGACCGCCAGTTGACCAAGGTGGCCAAGAAATTAGATCCCACCAGCGTGCACAAGTTTCGTACCTACAGCCGCCGCGTAGAAGCGCTGCTGGAAGAACTGCATCCGGAGCCAAGCCGCAATGACAGAAGGCTATTGAAGCTGTTGGGACGCTTACGTAAGAAGGCCGGACACGTGCGTGATCTGGATGTGCAGATGTCCAATTTACGAAGCCTGAAGATCGCGCGGGAAGCTGGACAAAAGTCGCAATTACAGCGGGCTCTGGCGCAAGAGCGCGGGAAGCAAGAAACGAAGCTGGCGCAATCGCTCAACAAAGAAAAAAAACGTGAACTGCGAAAACGATTGAAGCGGGCGGCAGACAATCTGGAAATTCCCCAGACTGAAAAACCGTTGAACGCGACCATGCGCGAGTTCATCCAGCTTGGGCGAGGGCAAGGCCCATTGACGGAAAAGACTCTGCACCAGTACAGAATTGCCGGAAAGCGAGCCCGCTATCTGGCGGAGCTTGCCGGGAAGGGTCCCGAAGCACAGCGCGTGATCGAACAATTGAAAGCCCTGCAAGATGTAATCGGCGACTGGCACGATTGGTTGAAGCTTGCAGAACGGGCTGAAGAACTGTTTGGTGGAGTACGCGATTCCGCTTTAGTGGCCGCTCTGCGTAACCTAACCCGGGCGAAATTCCGGCAGGGAGTCGATGCCGTGGTGGAGATGCGGTCTAATCTTGCGGGAAAGAAGCCGGTCAAGGTGGAAACAATCCCGACTCGTAGGCCGTCTGTCGAGCAATCTGCTGGATTGCACGTATCGGTCGCCTAAATCCTTAATCTATAAAGTCTGCAAGAGATTGTCCTTATTTAGAACACTGAGCACCCTCTAAAACCTACTTTGCGAGCAGCCCCCTTCAGATCCGAATCCTTTTAGAATTATAATTGACTAGTCATATGACTAGTCATACAATAGTGGAAAGGAGATATCGATGGCCTCATGGCAGGTACAAGACGCCAAAGCACGTTTTAGTGAATTGCTTGACGCCACACTTAAGAATGGTCCGCAGGTGGTGACCCGGCGAGGGATTGAGACGGCGGTGATGGTGCCCTTCGCAGAATGGCGCCGCCTGCAAAATTCAACCCGCCCAAGCCTTAAAGCGCTACTCCTGGGTGAAGGGCCAAGATTCGAGAACATTGTCGGTGATCGCAAAAATGTCCGCCGCCGTCCGAAGGTGGAGCTGGAGTGAAGCTCTACCTCCTGGACACGAATGTGGTTTCGGAACTGCGCAAACCCAAGCCGCACGGGGCTGTGGTGGCATGGCTTAAGGAACAGCAAGAGGCTCAGATATTCCTTTCTGCCGTGACCATTGGGGAATTGCAGGCTGGGGTCGAACAAGTGCGCAAGCAAGATTCATCCAAAGCCAGGGAAATTGAGTTGTGGGTTGACGAGTTGGCCGACTCCTATCAGATCTTCCCCATGGACCCGCTTTGCTTTCGAGAGTGTGCCCGACTGATGGAAGGAAAACCTGACCACTTATTTGAAGATGCCATGATTGCCGCTACAGCCAGGGTCCACCAGTTAATCCTAGCCACTCGGAACGAACGAGACTTCTTGCAATTCGGATTGAAAGTTGTAAATCCATTCAAGTGACGTTACGCGGTAAACTACTCACACTTTCGCTATGCCGACCCTTGCTGCCGTTGATATTGGTTCCAATTCCGTTCGTTTGAAGATTTCCCGCCTGAGCGGACACCGGTTGCACGAAATTCTCGAAGATCGCGAAGTGACTCGGTTGGGGGAATCGGTATTTAAGGACGGGTTTCTCTCGCCTGATGCCATTGCGAATACAGTCAAAGTGCTGCGGCGTTTCCATCGCGCAGTACAGAACGCAGGCGTCGACTCTGTCCGCGTAGTGGCAACCAGCGCGCTCCGGGATGCGCGTAATTCGCGGGCGTTTCTGGAATGGGTGCGCTCGACTACGGGCTGGAAAGTGGAAATCATATCCGGGCTGGAAGAAGCGCGACTGATCCACTTGGGACTGGTTTCGACCTTGCGGGTCACAGCGTCACCGGTATTGATGATCGACCTGGGCGGCGGCAGTTGCGAAGTCACCATTTCGAATAAGGGTCATATCCGGGACACGGTGAGTTTGCCTCTGGGTGCGGTGCGACTGACCAACGAATTCCTGCAGCACGATCCGCCACGAAAACCCGAACTGCTGCAACTACGGGGATTCATCTCACGCGAAATTGGACGGATCGCGCAACGGATTATCCGAGTACGTCCCACGGTTGCAATTGCGACTTCGGGAACGGCCGAATCACTCGCAGCCGTTTGCCACGGGATGTACAAAACCAAAGGCGCGCGGGCCGCGTCGGTTTCACGGATACAAATGCAGCGAATTGCTAAGCTCTTGGCCCGCTCACCATTGGATGCGCGAAGAAAACTTTCTGGCGTGGGCCCGCGTCGGGCAGAGATCATCGTGGCTGGGGCTGCCGTGTATGCGGAGTTGCTGGAGAGCTGCAAACTAGGCGGATTCCGCTATTCCCCACTTGGCCTCCGCGATGGGCTGCTGGCGCAAATGGCAGCAGAATATGACCGCGGCACTCGCTCGGGAAAACAGATCGAATCGGAACGGTGGGATTCGATTCGAGTGGCGGTGGAACACTACCGAGTGGATCTCGATCATGCTCTGCAAGTGCGAGCGTCCGCCATGGAACTGTTCGCAGGATTGAAATCGGTACACCGCTTACCCGCGGAATACGCGGAATGGCTTTCGGCGGCGGCCATGCTCTACGAAGTGGGAGACTATGTGAACCGCAACGGAAGGCACCGGCACACGTACTACATCATTTCGCATTCGGAAATTCTGGGATACACGCCGCAGCAGAGGCAGATCATTGCCGCGATTGCTCGATATCTGGGTAAGTCGAGACCATCCCCTGAAGATGCTTCGATTAAATTACTTCTCCCCGAAGATCAGGAGTGTTTGCCCAAGGCATCTGTGTTACTGCGGTTGGCAAGAGCTTTGAACCTGGGACGCAGCGGCGCGGTGCGGACGACTCGGATTCGCGCTCGCGATGGAGAAGTGCGGCTAACCCTGATACCGAAGCAACGCGCCAGTGTGGACCTGGAACTGTGGGCGGTGGCGAAGGAAAAAACTTACTTCCGAGAAGTTTTTGGCCGGGAGCTGGTAGCTGCGGCGTCATAGAGTTCACGCAGGACTTTTGGAGTCAAACACCATTGCAATGCGGCCGAGTGGCGGCCCATTTCTACTTTCGCCACGGCGCCTTTTTTCAATTCGACGACCGCTTCACAACCGGCTTCGCTGATGGAACGTCCTACAAACTCACTCAGATTCGGATTGTGTCCCACGACCATCAGGGACTCGTATTTTGCATACTTATCAATCAACTTACGAAAGTCCGCGAAGGAAGCGGCGGGACGGAGAGCATCTTCAAACTGAAGCTTGCCTTCGTAGCTGAGTTCATTGCCTACGAGCGATGCAGTTTGTGCAGCGCGTTTCAACGGGCTGGAAATGACGACGTCAACCTGGACGTCAAGCGCAGCCAGGGCACGTCCTACATATCCGCATTGCTCGATTCCCGCTTTGTCGAGGGCACGCTGTTCGTCTTTCTTGGGATTGGACAACCGCTCACCGGCATTGGCATGACGTAAGAAATAAATGACCATTTCGTCTTATCGATCCTTTCGCACCAGGGTTCTTTTGCTTTTTCTCACAGGCAGAACTGGAATATTCTCGGGAGACTGCTTCCCTTCCGCCAAGCCAATTAGAAAATCCTGTGCGCTGAAACCAGCGGTTGCCACTGGTTTTCGTTTGCCCTGCGCCTGCCATGTACGGATGTACTTTCCATCTTTTTGCAGAAGGCGAGCTTTCAGGGTATCGGCCAGATAGGCGTCAAGAATTTCACGCCGAACGCGCTCCCGCAGAAGCGGGTCTTTGATGGGAAACATCACCTCGACGCGTTCGTAAAGATTGCGTGGCATCCAGTCGGCGCTGCCTAAATAGATTTGCTCTTCCCCGCCATTCTGGAAATAAAAGATGCGGCTGTGCTCAAGAAAGCGGCCCACAATACTGCGCACGCGGATGCGATCACTCACACCTTTTATGCCGGGACGAAGAGCGCACATTCCGCGGATAATGAGGTCCACTTCCACACCTGCCTGCGATGCACGATACAGAGCCATGATGATGTTCTGGTCGAGCAAGGCATTCATCTTAGCGATGATGTGCGCGGGGCGGCCGCGACGGGCATGCTCGGTTTCACGGGCAATCAAGGCCAGGCAATGCTCGGCCACATCCAGAGGCGCAACAAACAAGGGTTCGTAACTTGGATGTTCGGCGTAAGCAGTCAGGAAGCTGAAAACGTCATGGACCGCCCCGGTGATTTCCGGGTCTGCGGTGATGAGGCTCAGATCGGTATAGAAACGAGCGGTAGTCGCATTGTAGTTGCCAGTTCCCAGGTGTGCGTAGCTGCGGGTGACTCCATCGGGATCATGGCGAACCAGCAGGGATAGTTTGCAATGAGTTTTCAGGCCAACCAGGCCATGGAACACTTGCACACCAGCATCTTCAAGATCGCGCGCCCAACGGATGTTAGAGGCTTCATCGAAACGCGCTTTCAACTCCACTACCGCGGTTACTTCTTTCTTCTCGGCGGCTGCGATGAGCGCGGGAACAATCAGTGAATGCTCGTTGGTGCGATAAAGAGTCTGCTTGATGGACAAGACCCTGGGATCTTCAGCGGCGGCTTCAATGAAGGAAACGACAGCATCGTACGAATCGAACGGGTGATGCAGCAGCACATCGTGACGCCGGAGCTCCTCGAATAAGTCTTGCGATTTAGCGGTAAGCCGAAGGTCGCGCGGAGCAAAGGGTTTGAACTTGAGTTCGGGGCGGTCCGCCTGCTCGTAAATATTGAAAAGGCGCGACAGGTTCACCGGACCATGCACGGAAAACACCTGCCAGGGATCTAATTCGAAATTTGTGCGCAGGCGTTCGATGATCTCAGGATCGGCGTCGGCATCAATCTCCAGGCGAACCGCATCCCCTTTTCGGCGATTGTGCAGTTCGGTCCGCACCGACTCCAGCAGGCTGCGGGATTCTTCCTCGGCCAGATACAGATTGCTATTGCGGGTAACGCGGAAAGCCGCCGAGGAAACAATGTCGTAGCCGTGATACATGCGGGAAGCGTGATGGGTGACCAGGTCAGCCAGAAAAATGAAGTCCGTGGTTCCTTCCGAGGGCAGTCGCACAAGCCGGGGCAAGGCCCGGGGCACGGTAACCACGCCAGTGTAAGTAAGCGCGGAGCGGCGGCGACGACGCAACAGGAATGCCACACACAATGCTTTATTAATCACGCGCGGAAAAGGATGGGCCGGGTCGATGGTCACCGGAGTGAGCAGCAGATCCAGTTCCTTTTCGCAATATTCGTCCACAAAAGCTTGCGCTTTGGCGTCCAATTCGTGCAGACCGAGAACGCGAATACCATTGGCTGTGAGTGCAGGACGAAGCTCGTTGTTCCAGCAGCGATATTGGTCCCCCACGAACTCATGGATCACTTGCGAGGCAACATCCCGCTCCTCCAGCAAGGTGAGGCCGTCGGGCCCGGCGTCGGTGTGTCCATCTTCGATTTGCTGCACCAGCGCAGCGATGCGCACTTCGAAAAATTCGTCCAGATTGCTGGCTGTGATGGAAAGGAATTTTAAGCGCTCGAGCAGAGGATTGTTTTCCTCCTCGGCTTCTTCCAGCACACGCCGGTTGAACGCCAGCCAGGAGGCCTCGCGGTTGATGTAACAGGACGGACTATCGAGCGCAATTCGAGCCATGAATCAGTGCACTACACTCAAGGTCGCACCTGCCGCGTCATTTCTGTGGAGACGCGGATTGCGGAGCCTGGGATGGTGCAGACGCCGCAATATGCCGGGTGATTATGAATTCCATTTCTTCGCCGCCGGGACGCTTCAAGAACATGACATGCTTTTCGAGCCGAACCTGCACCTCGGCCTCGGACTCCCACTCATCCGGCAGGGTGTCAGCAGCGTGCCGTGGTGCATGTTCGCCGGTATAAATTTTGTCCTTGATCTGTACCGATATTTCAAAATAAGGATCGTCCTGGGTGATCGGTGTATTTACTACATAGTAAAGAGCCCGAGTGTGCACTTTGTGTTGGACATCCACAATCTTGCCGACCACGCTCGGGTTCTCAGCCGCGTAGGAACAGGAAGCAAGGAGAACGAGCAAGACGGAGAAATTGGCCAGATCATGCTTCATAACGAACAACTAAGTATAGATCAGCCATGTTACGGCAATGTTGCTGGATGATGCCCAAACGAAAAAGGAGGCGCCAGAGTTTACCCGGCGCCTCGGGAATCAAAACTCCGTTTACGGCAGGTAGTAACGGAACGAAGTTAAGACCATGGGTTCATCCGCATGTGGGTTGAGACCGCCCGCACCAGACCAAGCATTACGCACGATGTAGGAGAATTGCGGTCCCCATTGAATCGTGCCTTTCGGGCCCTTGTAGAAGCGATACCAGAACCCGATGCTGCCCTCGACCAGGTTGCGAGTATCTCCAGTGCAGTTCGATGCTGCCCCTGGAACAAAACTTCCTGTCGGGAGCGTTTCTGTTGAGCAGCCAGAATCGGCAAACAGGGGCGACCCATAACCGACGCCTGCGGTGCCTGCGGGGTTTAGAGTCCAATTGCGAGCTGCATACTCACCGCCCACGTTGGAGTAAATATCGAGCTTCTTCGCATGGTACTCAAGTGTTCCGAGTGACTGGTAGCTACGAATCAGAGCCAGATGACCGTCGGGCCGGGCAGTTGCATCCGAGAGACCGACTGTCCCATAACGGCCAATGCCGTTGCCACCGAGGAAGTGGATTCCAGCGGTCACATGATTGTTGAGCAGGTTAGCACGAAGGTTCACACCGAGACCGCCGCCTGTAGTGGAAGCGTTGAAGGCGCCCAGTGTGGTCGGCGCCGTGGCTCCATCGCAAGGAGTGGTCGCGGAGGCTCCAGCGCAAGGAAAGATACGATCGCGGAATTGACTGACCAATCCGAAGACTTCCGCGTGGATCGTCTTCGTCGGCTGGAACACTGCCTTTAAGACGAAATCAGGTGACGGGTTGAAGGAGTAAGTACCGTTGAATGCGTTGTAAAGACCTCCGCTCGTTCCGGCCGCACCGAGAAGGAAGTTGTTGGTGGTGCCGTGAGCGGTGAGAGTGGCTTGCGGATTCTCCACCGAGAACGCCAGCCAGAATTTGTCGCCGAAGTCTTTGGCTACGCGGAAGCCAAATTGCCGCGCCCAGCTAAAGCCTGCGGTGTACTGCGGATCGATAACCATGGGGAGCGCTTCCGAACGGTTGTCGACACCGTTCTTGGTTTCCGTAACCAAACTCCACATCTGGCCACCGGTGAAACTCCAACCGTCGGTCAGCGCAGCCTGGCCCCAAACCTGCCGTTGTCGCAAGGTATAGCTATTGCTTTCATTGTTGTTTGAGGTGACGCCGGCGGAGAGGAAATCCGCTTCCACGTACCCGGTCAGTTTGGCACTCTTTAGCTTGCCTTCGGCCAGCAGCGAAACGCGGGATTGCCGTCCTGATCCGAAGAATTCCGAAAGATCGCTCTGTGAACTGGCACCAAATGGAACTGAGTTGAAGGGCGTATTAATGTCAGAAGCAAGTGCCTTCTGCCGCCATACAGTTTCAGCCGCCATGAAGCCGCCGGGTGTGAGCGTGATTCCTTTGAAATGAAGAGCGAGCGGACTCTCCAGTGCGTCAGTAATGTTCTTCTGGGTCTCTTGCAGGCTGAGGGCAGTGTTGGTGGAATTTTGCTTGATGTCAGCAACGTCGCTCTTCAGAGCAGTGACAACTTCCTGCTGCTGGCTGGTCTGCGCGGCTGCCTGATCCGCTTTGCTTTGCGCGTCCGTGGCTGTGGATTGGGCCTGCTGCGCCTGCTGGGCGGCTTGCTGTGAGGCCTGGTCACGTTGGGTCAAGGCCTGTTTGAGCTGCTCAATCTGCTGCTGCTGGGCGGCAATGGCATCACGCAACGATTGCACGTCGGCGGCCGTCACCGCTGGAACCGCTTTTTTTACAGGTTTTTTCTTGGGTTGCATTGTACCCGCATCTTGCGCCAGCATGGCGGTCGCAAGCAGCGGAACGGTACACCAGGTCAGAACGGACTTCATTGTTTCTCCTTTTGCCCCCAGTCTCAAATGGAGGCTATTTGATCTCATAACTCGATTTCGGATTACCGCACTTGCTTGATTGCTTCCTTGACCTTCGCGACGACACTGTCAGGCAGCGGCGCGTAGGTGAGATCCGCAGTCATTTTTTGTCCGTCGACAACCATCCAGCTCAGAAAGTCGGCGAGAATTTTGCCCTTGGCCGCATCTTTGGACTGGGCCGGAATCAAGAGCCAAGTAAAGCTGGAGATGGGATAAGCATCTTTTCCCGGCGCGTTGGTAATGGAAACACGGAAGTCCGCAGGCATTTTGGGAGCAGAAGCAGCCGCCGCGGTAACGCTATCCAGGCTGGCTTTCACAAAGTTCCCGGCGGCATTTTTAACCACGCCGTAAGGAATCTTGTTCTGCACCGCATAGATCAGTTCGATGTAGCCGATGGAGCCTGGCATTTGGCGGATCATGCCAGCGACGCCTTCATTGCCCTTTGCCGCCCAGCCCTTTGGGCCACTTCACGGATGTCCCCTTGCTCGGGCCGCTCTGCCACTCCGGACTCACCTTGGAAAGATAGTCGGTAAAAATAAATGTCGTGCCGCTGCCGTCTGAGCGGTGAAGCACAATGATGTCCTGGTTGGGAAAATTCACCCCTGGATTCGCACCGGTGATTTCCTTGTCATTCCAGGACGTGATCTTGCCAAGGAAGATATCGACCAAGGCCTGCGCTGTGAATTTCACTTCGCCGCTGACGCCGGGAATGTTGTATGCGGGAACCACTGCACCGAGAACTGTGGGAATATGCAGAATTTTTGTTTTGGCTTGAGAGAGCTGTTCGTCCGACATGGGGCCATCGCTGGCGCCAAAATCGACCGTCCCGGCTAATACTTGGCGGATGCCACCGCCGCTCCCGATGGACTGGTAGTTGATTTCCACTTCGGGATGAGCTTTGTGGTATTCGCTAAACCACTTGGAATACATCGGATAAGGGAAAGTTGCGCCTGCCCCATTTAATGTGGTCTGCCCCAGAGCGGGTAACGCCAGAGCCAGACACAAAAGCGCAAGTTTTCGCATCACTGGTGCCTCCTGGAAGGAATGTTTTGTAGTTTGTTTCTACTTTTCGAGTGTTACAGGACGGTTACAAAGCGGTGAATTTCTGATGAATTGCCGAAACAGCCTAGATTTGGCAACAACTTAGCGCGATACAAAATTGCATCGCATCAGTGACCGGAATCCAGACGCGCGATTTCGGTGGTGAACAAAGGATTAGCAGGAAACTCGTCGCGCAATCCGACGAGAAGTGCGCGGGCACGCGGTTTATCTTTCTCCCGGACGTAAGCAATGGCCAGCAGGATTCGGGCGAAAGGCGCTAGATAGTGGCCATGTAACGCCGTCTGTTGCAGGTCGGCAATGCCTGCCGTTTTATCGCCGGAGATGCCTCCCATTCGCACCAGCCAGCGAACCGGCGCCGACATGCTGCCAATAATGTACTTGCTGAAGCCGGTGGCCACGCGAGCGTCGTCGCAATGCGGATCCAGGGCGAGAAGTTGTTCGGCCCACAGGTTCGCTTCCTTGGTGTAATGCAGCGAAGCGAGGTTGCGTTTTTCGATCAGAGCCGCGTAGTCAGCTTGCAGACCGGAAGCCAGAGTGAGCGCGAATAAAGCGTTCTGGTCTTTGGGATCCTTGCTCAACCGGATGTGCGCAAGTTTTTCCGCCAGAGCGATGGCCGCATTAAACCTGTCGTGCACGGCGGGATCGGGGTCTAATTTCTTACGATTGTCGAAAGAATGATCGTCTGCGTAGAACTGTCCTTCCAGTATGCCGAGACGGTTGAATTCGGAGAACAGCAAACCTGCAGCGTCACAAGCGGGGCCAAGCGGGTCGTCTGGATGAGCATGCTCCCAGGAAAGAAAGACCTGATGGGCGTGATCAAAATCGAGGTTGTAAAGAAGATGAAACCCCTGCTCAAGCGAAGGCGGGGAAGTCGGATTTGTGGCTGCCGCGTGACCTAATGGAGAAGGTTAGCGATAGCACTATCGCCAGCAGGAAACCTGCTTGAGTCCGAGGATCAGCCATGCTGCTTAAGAGCATACACGCGCTAACATTCATGCGCAGGATGAGGTTTGTCAAAAGATTGCAAGAAATAGATAGAGGACGATTCAGCAAGACAATTTTAGTGTTAAGCGAGTAAAATCCGTGGCCGTAACTTGATAGGGGGGAACTATGAAGAAGTTTCTGGCGGCTTTTGGACTCGTATTTGTGGCGTCCACTTTACTTAATTTCGTCATCCATGGAGTTTTGCTCAAGCCTTTGTATCTGCAGAGTGCGCAGCTAATGCGGGATGAGGCAGACTCTGGCGCGCATGCCATGTTTTTGATGGTGGGTTTCTTCTTCTTCAGCCTGGGCTTTGTGTGGATTTATGCTCGTGGAGTCGAAACCAAACCGTGGGCTGGACAAGGCATCCGTTACGGACTGGCGATTTGGCTCATCGCCTCAGTCAGCCGTTATTCGATCTACTACGCCATTCAGCCGTGGCCGGCACATGTGGTGCTGCTGCAAATTGCCTATGAGTTGATCCTGTCATTGGTGCTGGGCTTGACCGTGGCCGTGGTTTATCGAACCTGATGCTGTTCTCCTGCGTGTCCTGCGAAAATTCGCCATGTAGAGACGCAGCTGGTGGTAAGACGAAGCAAGCTACGTCTCTACGCAAGAATATAGCGCGAGATTCCGTGTTTGACCCGCCTTCGGCGCTTTGTTAGCTTAAAGAGTTTCCTCTTCCCTAACTATCTGCGCCGGTCGCAGCGAAGAAACAGAATCGAGAGCAATCATGGCTATTAAATTCCGTGGAGTGGACTTCATCGAATTCGACACGCTACTCAGTGACGACGAGCGCCTGGTCCGCGACACTGCCCGTAAGTTCATTGAAGACAATCTGATACCGATTATCGAAGAATGCAACCGTGCCGGACGATTTCCCCGCGAACTGGTGAAGCCCATGGCCGAGATGGGTTTCTTCGGGGCAAGCCTTAAAGGCTATGGCTGCGCGGGCATGTCGAACGTGGAATATGGCCTAGTGACTCAAGAGTTGGAACGTGGCGATTCGGGAGTGCGGTCTTTCGTTAGCGTCCAATCGGCGCTGGTGATGTATCCCATTTATGCGTTTGGGAGCGAGGAACACAAGCAAACCTGGCTGCCCGCTTTGCAAAAGGGCGAAAAGCTTGGTTGTTTTGGACTGACCGAGCCTGACTTTGGATCGAACCCCGGCGGTATGAGAACCAAAGCACGAAAAGTCGGCAAGGAATACGTACTGAACGGCGAAAAGATGTGGATCACTTCCGGCTCGATTGCCGACGTCGCCATTATCTGGGCGAAAGTCGAAGACGAAGACAACAAGATTCGAGGATTTCTGGTTGAAACTAATCGTCCGGGTTTTAAGGCGGAAGACATCCATGGAAAATGGTCGCTGCGGGCTTCCGTGACTTCCGGACTTTCTTTGCAGGACGTACACGTGCCAGAAGCAAACCTGCTACCAGGGACTGGCGGATTGAAGTCGCCACTGATGTGTTTGAATCAGGCGCGTTACGGAATATCGTGGGGCGCGATCGGCGCCGCCATGGCTTGCTATGACTGCGCCCTCCAGTATTCCCAGTTGCGCAAGCAGTTTCGCGATCAACCCATCGCTTCCCATCAAATGGTGCAGGAAAAACTGGCGTGGATGATTACCGAAATCACCAAGGCACAGCTATTGGTGCTGCAAGTGGGCCGATTGAAAGATGCCGATGCAGTGAAACATCAGCATATTTCCATGGCGAAGCGGAATAACGTGTGGATGGCCTTGGAATGTGCGCGTCTGTCACGCGATATTCTGGGGGCAAATGGCGTTGCCGACGACTACCCCATCATGCGGCACATGATGAATCTGGAATCAGTGAAGACGTATGAAGGGACACAGGATATTCATACGTTAATCATTGGGCAGAGCATCACGGGGATTGATGCGTTCTGAAGGTCGCTATCGGCCGTCAGCTCTAAGCAAGAGCTAAACTCCGTTCGGCCGGTTGCGGATGAGCGACAGGAATTCCGACCGGGTTTCCTGCTCGGCCCGGAAACAACCCAACATGGAAGATGTCACTGCCGCGGAATGCTGTTTCTCCACTCCACGCATCATCATGCACAGATGCCGCGCTTCAATCACCACGCCAACTCCCTGAGGTTGGATCGCGCTCTGAATAGTCTCGGCAATCTGCGTGGTCAAACGCTCCTGGATCTGCAAGCGGCGGGAAAAGATTTCGATCAGCCGCGGAATTTTGCTGAGGCCAATAACTTTGCCATTCGGAATATAAGCCACGTGTACCTTGCCGAAGAATGGCAGCATGTGGTGCTCGCAGAGGCTGAACATTTCGACGTCTTTGACGATGACCATCTCATCATAGGTAACTGTGAACAAGGCCTTTTTCAACATGGCCTCGGGATCTTCTTTATAGCCCTTAACCAGATGCTGATAGGCGCGGTGAACTCGCTCGGGAGTGCGCTCCAAACCTTCGCGTGTAGGATCTTCGCCGAGGCGCACGATCATCTCCCGCACCAGATCTTCGAAGGTGGCGCTGGTCAGAGATGTAGTCTCAACAGAGGAGGACATGTTTGCCTTTTCTCTCTACCATCAAAGTGGACGGTCTAGGGCTGTAATCTCGAAGTCATTCCGGCGGCTAACGCCGCATCTCCGCATTTCCGGTGTATTCGAATGAATTCATCATAGTCTCTTGAATCCGTACTCTTTCTAGATGAGCCAGGGTGAATCCGCGCTGCAAAATTTCATAAATGACCGTGCTTAGTATCTCGGTGGTCGGAATGGCTGTGGCAAACTCCGGCAGCATATTCAGGTTCTCGATATCGAAGCGATTCACAATCTCCCGGTGCACAAAACCATCTAAATCCACCAGATTGCATACCATGCCGGTACTCTGATCCACCTGACCGCTGACTGTGACTTCGACTGTGTAGTTGTGGCCGTGTCCATGCGGATTGTTGCACTTGCCGTAGATCGCGATATTCTCTTCCGCCGTCATGGCGTCGTTATGCAGACGATGGGAAGCAGAAAACCTGTAGCGGCGAGTCAAATAGGCCTTCATGCTTCACCGTAGAAATCGACGAATAAATCCGGGGTCTCGTACACGCGGACGCGATGCAATTGTGCAGCTTTCAACTTTGGCATGAGCCGCTGCCAGATGGCGATGGCGAGGTTCTCCGTAGTCGGAATGGTAGTGAAGAATTCAGGAACTTCTTTATTGAGAAAGCGGTGATCCATGGCATCAAGCACCTCACGATGCATGGTTTCTTTCAGTTGCTTGAGATCCACGACGAAACCGGAACGCGGGTCGACTTCGCCTTTCACTGTGACTTCCAAGGTGTAGTTATGACCGTGGCCGTTGGGATTGTTGCACTTGCCAAAAATGCGCCGGTTTTCCTCCGGAGTGAAATCCGGATTGTGATAGTAGTGCGAAGCGGCGAATTCGGCTTTGCGAGTGAGATAAACCATTCAATCCTCAGTGCTGGACACTTCTTGCCGGATGTTGCTTGGATGCGCCGGCGTGAATTACGTCTAACTTTTCCGCCGAAACTTGTCCGCCCGCTGTATAGCTTCTTCCCTTCCAGCTTACTTTATTTCTTCTGTAAGAGATCTTGGAGCGCAATAAGAGATACGAAAATAACGGAAGACCAAATAAAGACAGCGCATTCGCATCCCAGGAAAAATGGGCGCGGCGAATTCGCCTGAAAAGAAAACTTAGAAGGACAACGGCAAGAACGGCCGAGATAGCGGCCACTCGCGCCTGATTAATTCCCGGCCGTTTGAAAATAGAGGTCGCAATCGCCAACGCGATAGTGCCGAGAATCAGCAGAAACTCCGTGAATCGCATGACTGCCAGCTTTATTGGCGACGGAAACAAGAGCACCAGATTCTTGGTCCAGCCTTCGCGAAGCTGGGCAAAGCTGCGATACATGCGAGTCCGGACCGCATCTCCGCCATAACGGAACAGAATCTTTCGACCCGATGCTTTCATCGCGCGGGCCAATTCAACATCTTCGAGAAGGCTGCTGGCGACGGCAGCATGACCCCCAATGGCATCGTAGGCCTGGCGCGAAATCAGAATGTACTGACCGTTCGCGGCCGCGGCCGGAGAAGACGGATCGCTGACTTGCGCCGGATTGTAGGTCGCGGCCAACTCGGCAAAAATCACCGGCATAATCGCTTTCTCCCAGAATCCATGCACTTCTTGTTCTGGTGAATAAGAAAGCATATCTATGCCGTGTTGATTGGCTTCCGCGAGTGCGCGGGCCAGCGAGCCGGAATAATGGACTGTGTCCGCGTCGGTAAAAAGCAGCCATTCCCCATGCGCGTGTTGCGCGCCGGAGAAAACCGCGTTGTTCTTCCCGGTCCAGCCAGACGGCAACGGTCCGGGACTGATGACATGAACTCCGGTAAATGACTCGGCAATCTTCCGCGTGCCATCCGTGGAGCCATCATCAACAACAAAGATTTCAAAGTTAACGCCAAGCTGAGATACCAGCGATTCCAGACAAGCCGCCAGGCTGACCTCTTCGTTGCGCGCCGGAACAACTATGGACACCTGGGGTCTTGTCTGGCCATCCCGCGCTGGATCGGGCGTCTCCATAAGGTGAATTCTGTATTATAGCTTTGTGAGACGCGCCTTATTGCCGATTGGGATTCTAACCATATTGTTGTGCGGATGTTACCGGGGATCGCGGCCGGCCGGCATTGGCACTGCGGCGCCCGACTTCACCGTGGTGGACTCCGACCGCAAAGTTACACTCAGCGAATTTCGGGGCCAGATCGTGGTCTTGAATTTCTGGGCCACCTGGTGCCAGCCTTGCGTAGAAGAAGTACCGTCACTGGTTCAGATGCAGCGGCAGATGCGAAGCAGGGGAGTGACGGTTTTGGCGGTGAGTATCGATGATAGCGACGATGCCTATCACAGCTTTTTGAAAAACTACAATGTTGATTTGCTAACGGTCCGCGACGCCGACAAGAAAAGTAACACTCTGTACGGGACCTTCAAGTTTCCCGAGACTTACATTATCGATCGCAAGGGGATGGTGCGCCGGAAGTTTATTGGGCCGGTGGACTGGAGCGAGCCCGAGATTGTGGATTTCCTTAACAAGCTCTGAGACCTGATCTTCACCGAACTTCCTTTCCGGTTGTACTCCTCTACAATACAAAGCGTGAAAACCTGGGACGTCATCATCGTTGGCGGGGGGATCATTGGACTCTCCCTCGCGATTGAATTGCGCAAGCGGGGAGCACAGGTTCTGGTAGTGGAAAGAGGAGAACCGGGACGGGAGGCTTCTCATGCGGCGGCAGGAATGTTGGCCGACTGCATCATGGAGACTCCCGCCGCGCTGCAAACCCTGGCTACGGCTAGTGCACGTATGTATCCGGAGTTCGTGCATGAGTTGCAGGATGAATCGGGCATCAAGGTTGACCTGCGTGATCAAGGCACGATTTTGTTTTTGTCTTCCAAAAGCACAACGGATTTCGCGGATTGTTCAACCACTCAACTGCTTCCAGAACGTTGCACTGAGCTTGAGCCAGCGCTGGCTGACACAAAGCGTCCGGCAATTTATTTAAGAGAACGCAGTGTGGATCCGCGGGCTTTGACTCTGGCTGCATTCAAAGCAGCGAAACATCGCGAAGTCGACATTGCTTCTGGAACCGGGGTAACGGGAATATTGATTTCCGAAGGCCGGACGACCGGCGTCAGCACGGAGAGGAGAACTTATAGCGCGCCGATTGTGGTCAATTGTGCCGGGGCCTGGTCTGGACAGCTTCCGCCTCATCACTTCCCTACCCATCCAGTGAAAGGACAGATGCTGTCGGTAATCGGCGGCCCGGCGGTCAAACATGTGATTCGCGCCCCGGAGATTTACCTCGTGCCACGTAGCGATGGTCGAATTCTGATTGGCTCAACCGTCGAAGAAGCCGGATACGACAAGCGCACGGATGTAGAAACCATACAGCGCCTGCATCGGGCAGCGATTGGTTTGGTTCCATCTTTAAGCGCTGCGCGCATGCACGAAGCCTGGGCTGGATTGCGACCCGGAACTCCCGATGATTTACCGATCCTAGGTGCGACATCTACTCCAGGATATTTTGTGGCTACCGGACATTTTCGCGATGGAATTTTGCTGGCCCCTGTTACCGCGCTTGTAATGGCCCAAGCCGCGATGGGTCAAGGTCCGGAATACGATCTTTCCGCTTTTTCTCCCCAGCGATTTCAGTTCTAGATCGGCTGAGAACCGCGAGACGGTCACAGCCTTTCGGTATACTGGATCGTTTTCAGAATTCGGTTTAGCTCCGAGGGTCCTTCGACTCCATGGACGTTTTGCTTCGCAAAACATCCACTGCGCTAAGGATGACACGGGATTTTACGTTTGTTTCACGAGAAAGGGTTACAGCTATGGCTTCCCCGGCACTTGATTATGCCCGCCAGAATCAGCAACGCTTTTTGAATGAATTGAAAGATTTGCTGCGCATCCCCAGCGTCAGCACGCTCGATCAGCACAAAAGTGATGTCCAGAAAGCGGCTGAATTCGTGGCCAACGATCTGCGGCGCATTGGGATGGAAAATGTCGAAATCATCCCCACCAAGGGGCATCCGCTGGTTTATGCAGATTGGCTTAACGCACCGGGCAAGCCGACCGCGCTCTGCTACGCGCACTATGACGTGCAGCCTGCCGAACCGCTGAACGAATGGATCAGCCCGCCGTTCGCCCCGACTGAGCGCAACAATAATCTTTATGCCCGCGGCGCGGTCGATGACAAAGGCCAGCTCTGGATGGAGATCAAAGCGCTGGAATCGTTGATGAAAGGCCACGGCGGTAAGCTGCCGATCAACGTAAAAGTCCTGATTGAAGGTGAAGAGGAAGTTGGCGGCGAATCGATTGCGGCTTATGTCCGGAAAGAAAAAGCCAAGCTTAAAGCGGATTTCGCTCTGGTGTGCGATACCGAGCTATTCGCTCCTGATCTTCCCACCCTATGCGTGGGATTGCGCGGATTGGTTTACACCGAAATCGAAGCGGTCGGAGCAAAAACCGACTTGCATTCCGGAATGTACGGTGGTGCGGCCCCGAATCCTTTCTTTGCTCTGATCGAGATCATCAGCAAATTGAAAGATTCCAAAGGCAAGGTGCTGATCCCCGGTTTTTACAAAGGTGTGAAGGCACCGAGCAAGGACGAACTGAAGGCCTGGAAGAAGCTTCCCTTCAATGAAGAGCACTATCGCAAAACTGAAGTCGGTTCGACAGTGCTGACTGGTGAACCAGGGTTCTCCGTGCTATATCGAACATGGGCGCGGCCCACGCTCGAAGTCCACGGCATGCCCGGCGGATTCACGGCTCCCGGCGCGAAGACTGTCATTCCCGCCAAAGCCTCGGCAAAGGTTTCCATGCGGCTGGTGCCGAACCAGGACGCAGACGATGTTCTCAAGAAGTACACGAAATTCGTGAAGAAGCTCACTCCCAAAGGAATTCAAATCAAGATCAAAACGTGGAGCAAGGGCCCGGCGTGCGTCGTAGGTACGGACAACAAGTATGTGAAAGCGTCCACCGAAGCTATGCACGAGGTGTTCAAAAAAGATACGGTGTTCATTCGCTCTGGCGGATCAATTCCCATCGTGACTGACTTTCAGGATGTCCTAAAGATTCCCAGCGTGATGATGGGCTTCGGCCTTCCCGACGACAACCTGCACGCCCCCAACGAGAAATTCCATATCCCAAACTTCTACCGGGGAATTGAATCGATCTGCCTGTTTTTTGAGAAGTTGGGAAAATAATGTTCTGCAAGAAAACATGATCAAGTCCAAGCTGTTTTTAAGACTCAGTGCGCCCCCGGCGGGGGAGTTGCAGCACTGGGAGCTGGCCCATTGCTCACAGGAGCGGCCACGGGGCTGGCGTCCGCACCGAAGGGGACATCCAAAGCCCCCATGCGTCCGCTGTCCTTATCGAGAACCAACAATCGCACCCGCTTGGTAGCAGCATCCGGCATAAATGACACGGGATGCGGAATACCGTGACGGGTAAGCACGGCCGCATACTGCGGCTGGGTGAGCTTCAACTCCGAACTATCGTGAAAGTATTGCAGCGGTTTTCCCGTCTTATCAAACGTACAAATAGCAAAACCCAAGCGCAGATCGCGTCCACCATCATCCGTCGATGTAAAGGTAAGGCTGGCAGGATCAATCGCCAGAAAATACTTCGCCTGACTTGGTTGATCCGGTGGGACGGACCGCGGTCATGACCAGGATCGCAGTCGCGCTCAGCATATCCTGACAAGCCGCCTGTTGCAGGGCGGCATCCTGTTTGGCTGCGTCATCACCGATAGCCCCGCCTTGCGGCCGCGCATAGTAACCCTCGCGATAGGCCAAATGCACTCCGGACTGACCGGTCTTCACCACGATGCGGTGAAACTCTCCATGCCAGTTGCTGGAGTCGGGATAGTAGGAAAGTTCGTAGTAGGACGTGCCATCGTTCACTGCGGTCTTTACACAATCGCTGAGATCGTTGTTGTTGACACAGATGCGGCCACCGGTCTCCTGGGCGAGTACTTCCATGGAGGCCTGCGAGGAGAAGCGATTCACGTCCTCTCGCTGCACCGATCTGCTGGCTCCGGCACCGGTCATGCCCGGCTGGTTTACACGCGTGGAGGCGCTAAAATAAGACTGCGTTTTCAATCCGGACGGGTCCATGGGATAGACCGCTACCTGCGCGTCCGCAAGCGCCGTGGCCACGTCATCCATTTGCGATTGATACATTCGCATCGAGGTGAACTTGTTGTCGGTGTCAGGACCGATTACCAAAGGAAACGACGACGAAATCCAGAGCAGATTCTTTCGTCCGGGGTAGCCGGAGAGAAATCTGGCAATCCCCCGCAGTGCATCCAGGGTCTCTTGCACTCGCACATCCATGTTCAGGGCAAAAGTTTCTTGTTCAAAGCGCTGCATTGACGCCATGGCTCCGTTCTCGCCTTGCGCCGATTGCGCGTCGGCCATCAGTGCCGACAAAGCATTGGGATCGTCGCGGGGATCGACGTCCGCATTTCCGGAAGATTCCAGGGACGAAGCTTTGCGCGCCGCTTCCCGCAGGAGTTTCGGATCGGTAGTGAAATTCTGCAAGAGGTGCAGGCGCTGGTCCATGAGGAAGATCGCGGCTGGCACATCGTCCGGAATCGAGGCCAACATCTTGACCATCTGCCGGTGCATCTGCATTTGCGAGCCGATATCGGTGTTGATTCCGTCAATGAGCATGATCGTAGGGGGCACCGTCATGTTCTGCAGCGTCACCAGATTCGTGAAAACCCCGGCGGGCATTTGCGTCGCCTTGCGGCTGCGCGCGCTAAGGTCCGCCATGCTGACAGCCTGAAAAGCCGCAATCGATTCTGGTTTCTGATCTTTCTTGGGAGGGATTTGCTCATAGACCTCGAAGTCCTTCGCGGTCAGTCCGGGCACAGGATGGCCCTGCTTATCGCGCACGACAACTTCGATCGTCACCATATTGGAGTTGGCTTTGAAGGTTGTCGTGGGCTGGGCAGGCGCGGCTGCCGGGGCTGCGGTCTCGGGCTTCTGCCCCGCTTCCTGCCCTACCGCGATCACGCTAAGCATTAGGACCAATGTCCAAAAGAAAAACGATTTCGCACGTAATTGTTTCCTGAACTGCATGGCACAAAACCTCCGGCAAGGGCTCGCGGTTTTCTAGCCTCAATAGATCAGAACAATTGTCTGCTCCTAAGGGTTCTGATGTCTAGGGGATGTACTCGTTCAGTAGATGGTGGAGATCCAGCATCGGCTGCCAAATGCGATAAAATAGGCGGATCGAGGTCAATAATGGCGCAGATGACACCCGAAGTTTCCAAGTTGCTCGAGCAAGCATTGTCCCTATCGGTTGAAGAACAGGAAGCGTTGGCGGATTCCCTGATCTCCAATCTCGGCGGCAAGGTGGACGAGGGAGTACAGGCGGCTTGGGAAACTGAGATCGGGAAACGAGTCGCAGAGCTAGACTCTGGCAACGCCAAGACTACTTCCTGGACAGAAGTACGGAAACGGAATTTGGCGAAGTTACCCCGTGCCCACTAATCATGCGAGGTTTCACGAGGCGGCCACCGCCGAATATGACGCGGCATTCGATTGGTACCTGGAACGCAGTCCCGATGCTGCTCTGGAATTCGATGCCGAAGTAGATCGTGCGCTGATGCAGATCACTCAATCTCCTCAGCGTTGGGCAAAAGGCCCCTACTCGACTCGCAGGTTCTTGCTCCGACAATTCCCTTTTACTCTGATTTACCGCGAACACACCACAGCGAACATTCAGATTGTCGCCGTTGCCCATACGAGCCGAAGGCCCGGATATTGGAAGGTAAGGCTTTAGCAAAATCAGTTTGCTTCCCCACCGTGGTTGCGCTAGCGTTATCCTGCTCTCGCGATCTCCCTTCCTCCTTCCCTCACCATCCATTTTCCGACCAACTGCTGCATTGTGTGTGCAATCTGACGGGGCCTGGCGTAAGGTCATACCAGATATAGTGTTTTCTTACTTGACCCCGGCGCAATTTCATCGGTAGAGTAGGTCTAATTTGTGCCCGCCCTACCCAGCCTTGGTCGGTGTTGCATCGAGTACACGCTGACGGAATCTAGTTAGTAACCTCGGTGGTGGAGTCCGTTTTTTAGAGGAC
Source organism: Terriglobia bacterium (assembly GCA_963723765.1). Lineage (GTDB taxonomy): Bacteria > Acidobacteriota > Terriglobia > Terriglobales > Acidobacteriaceae > DATBAX01. The sequence goes on from CAVRSD010000003.1 coordinate 1,125,288, forward strand.
GCCAACCATCGGAACGCTCGACCGTTCACCTTCCACGCACGCGGTAAGAAGGAGTAGAAGTTGCTCAAACTAAAGAAGCTCCACATTCTCGGGTTCAAGTCGTTTTGCGACCGAACCGAACTCAAGTTTCACGGGGACGGCATTGCGGCCATCATCGGCCCCAACGGTTGCGGCAAGTCCAACATTGCGGACGCCATATCCTGGGTGCTCGGTGAGCAGTCGGCCAAGACCCTGCGCGGCTCACGCATGGAAGACGTCATCTTTGCCGGGACCCGCGATCGCAAGCCGACCGGCATGGCGGAAGTGGCGCTCACGCTGATCGATCCCGAAGTTTACGATGCGCCGGACGCCGGGAATCCGACCGAGATTGAAGTGCAGGAGGAGTTTCCCAGTGGCCCAGTCGCCGATTGGGACGAAGCCGGTATCCGCGCCTCTGCGGCAGAAGAAACGGAGCGCCTGACCGAAGAAGCGCAGCCGGGTCAAATGGAAGGAAGCGCTGACCTGGAAGAGGAAGACGAGCCATTTTTTGCCCGCGGCATGATGACCCCTCCCGCTGCCGGACCGATTTTAGTAACGGCCGCTCCGGGGCAAGTCGTGCTAAAGATTCGTCGTCGCAAATTCCAGCAGCATTTCAAGGCTGGCGAAATTGTAGTGACTCGCAGGCTGTTTCGTTCCGGTGACAGTGAATATCTCCTGAACGGAAAGCTGTGCCGCCTGCGCGATATTCAGGAATTGTTCATGGGCACGGGGCTGGGGCCGGAATCGTACGCGCTCATCGAACAGGGACGCATCGGGCAAATTCTGAGCAGCCGTCCCACCGACCGCCGGGCGATCATCGAAGAGGCAGCCGGCATCACCAAGTTCAAGACCAAGAAACGGCTGGCCGAAGCTCGTCTGGAAGACGCCAAGCAAAACCTCGCTCGCGTGAACGACATTTTTGAGGAAGTCACGCGACAGATGAATTCGCTGAAGCGGCAAGCCTCGAAAGCGGAACGCTATGCCAAGCTGCGCGAAGAGATGCGTGCCAAGCTTCGGATTGTCCTTGCAGGTAAATTTGCGCAACTGGACATGGAGAGCGCGCAAATCGATACGCAAATTCATACTCTTTCTGAAGCGATGCGGGAACAGACCGAGTCAGTTCAGTTGCTGGAGACTGAACATGGCGAACGAATGCAGCGTGGCTACGCCATTGAGTCTGAGATCCGGGAAAATCGGGAGCGGCTGAATCAGATCAAGCTGGAATCCGATCGCGCGATTGCCCAGCGCCGCCACAACGAAGAACGATGCGCGGAACTGACAGTGCGTGCGACTTCTGCGGAAGCCGAATTGGCGCAGGCACAGGTGCGGCTCACAGTACTGGTCGCGGAGCGCGATTCGAATCAGCAGATTCTGGATTCAGCCGCCTCTGATGTGGCGGTCGCACATGCCGAACTGGCGCACTGCCAGCAAGAGGCGATGGACGCTACGAACGCGTTGACGGCATTGGAGCAGCAACAGGAAGAGTCGCGCATCGCCATCATGGAAGCGGTAGCTTCTACGGCCAACTTACGCAATCAGCTTACCCAGGCGGAAGAGCGCATGGCGGCAGTGGATCGCGAAGCTCTACGTTTGCAGACCGAGATGGCCTCAGCAAATTTGCAGGTAGAAACCTTCGGCGGCCAGCGTGGACAAATCGCCATCGAGTTTGAAACGGTTTCGCAAAAGCTCTCGGGATTGAGCGAAGAGATTTTGCAGACCCGGACGTTAATTGAATCCAAGCGACAGGAAGAAACCCAGCGGAAGGGCCACCTCGATACTTTGCGGGCTGAGTTCGCGACTGCTTTAGGCAAACGCGGATCGCTCGAAGCCGTCATCGCCGAACATGGATATTCCACCGAGTCAGTTCGCCGCCTGTTTCAATCCGGCGTGATGGAGGGTGGACTAGCCCCTGTGGGCGTGCTCGCCGACTTCCTTGAAGTGGAAGGGAAATACGAAGGCGTAGTGGAAGATTTCCTGCGCGATGAATTGAATTACATCGTAGTGAAGTCGTGGGACGCTGCCGATGAAGGTCTGCGGCTGCTGCGCACCGATGTGGATGGACGCGCAACTTTCCTGGTGCATCCGGAAGATTCGCAGGCCAAGTTTTCGTTCCTGGTTGATGAGGCTGCGCACCACGCTCCGCCGAGCCATTCGATTGTGCCACTGAAGAGCACTATCCGCGTGCTCGATGGGTTTGGCAAGTCGCTCGAAGTGATTCTCCCCAAGCTGCGCGATGGATACATCGTGCCCGATCCGAAGCTGGGCCGCGAACTGGCGCTGGAAAATCCAGATGCGTTTTTTCTCTCACAATCCGGTGAGTGCTTCCACAATGTGACCGTAACCGGTGGCAAACAACGCTCCGAAGGCCCGCTTTCCATGAAACGCGAACTCCGCGATGTGACGCGGCTGCTCGGAGAACTCGAACAGGCGTTACGTCACGAAGAAACCCGCGTAATGACTCTGGGTCGCGAAATCAAGGAGTTCACTTCCCTGCTGGAACGGTTTGAAAACGAAAAGCGCGAAGCCGACAATCAGGCCATGACCTCCGGACATCTGCTGAAGCAACTCGACTCCGAGATGGACCGAGTGAGCGAACGGCTGACCACCTGCCAGAGCGAGCTACAGCGCTTAGCGTTGGAAAGAACTGAGCAGGAAGCTTTGATTGCCGGACGACAAGGTGAGATTGCCGCGCTGCAACAAAAACGCGAAGTGTTGGAGACTCTGGCGGCTACTGCGCACGATCAACTAACTGTTCTGCGGGAACGGCGCGATGTCGCTGCACAGAACGCTTCGCAGCACGTTGCGCGAGCGGCCACTCTGGAAGAACGCCATCGCTCTGCCGCTGCCGTGCTGGAAAGAATCGAGTTGCTGGTCGGCGAAATGCGCGAACGAGAAACTGCACTCCATTCGCAGATCGAAGCGGCAGCGGCGGAACAAATGCGGCGCGAAGCTGAGAACGAGCAGCTTGCGACGCAACTGGTTGAACTCGAAACCGAACGCAATGCCAGCGAAGCAAGGGACGGACTGCTACAGGCCGAATCCGAGCAGATGCGGGCTCGTCTGGCCGAAATCGATGAAGCGCTTCGCCATACCCGGCAGTTGCTCGATCAGGCGCGTGACCGGCGGGGTGAGCTATCCGCGGCGGCTGCGAAACTCCAGTCCGATGCCGGATACATGGCGGAAATTTGCTTGAACGATCTTGGCGTCCAACGCCACGAATTGCTCGCCGACAGCACCATTCCGATCATGACCGGCGATCTGCTGACCGTGGAAGACCAGATTTACCGCGAGATGCGCACCCGGCTCGACGCCATGGGGCCAGTCAACATGATGGCGCTCGATGAGTACAAAGAAACAGCCGAACGCCATATGTTCCTGGAGATTCAGCGCAAAGATCTGTTCGATTCGATCGAGAATACGCAGGCCACCATCAAGGAAATTGACGTTTTCTCGCGGCAGAAATTTGAAGAAGCGTTCCACCGGATCAACGAAAACTTCCAGGCCACCTTCAAAAAGCTGTTCGGCGGCGGCCACGCATTTATGCGGCTCACCGACGAAGAAAACAGCGCGGAAAGCGGTATTGACGTGGTGGCATCGCCTCCCGGGAAGAAGCTGCAGAATGTGCTACTGCTCTCCGGTGGCGAGAAAGCCCTGACCGCTCTTTCCCTGCTAGTGGGGATTTTCCAATATCAGCCGAGCCCATTCTGCATCCTCGACGAAGTGGACGCGCCGCTCGACGAAGCCAACATCGCCCGTTTCACTGAACTGGTGAAAGAGATGAGTGTGCAGACGCAATTCGTCCTCATCACTCATAGCAAGAAGACGATGAGCATCGCGCCGGTACTCTACGGCGTGACCATGCAAGAGCCAGGCGTTTCAAAATTGGTGTCGGTGCGTTTCGGGGCGACGGCATAGGCCTAACCCATTTCGATAGGTTGTTGCGTGACGCGTGAGTGCCATGGCTTTATTCCGCTCTTCCCTATCGTCCACTTTCTCCTCAGTTTTTCCACAACGCATGTGCCCGGAAAGCCCTGCCGGGTGCCCGATTTCGGGGCACCTCGATCTTGTCAACTGTTTTCCCTCGAATAGGATGCGTGCTTTTCTCTGAACTCTGACTTAAACCGTTGACAAATATTTTCCTCGCGCTAGAATACGCAACGTTTCCTGCCTGTAGAATTCCAACATGAGCCCCGAACTTTTAGATACCGTTTTGTTGCGCACCGACTTCCCGGAATTAGAGCTGCACGCCAGCGGCAAAGTCCGCGACGTGTACATCGTCGACAAAGACCATCTCCTCTTTGTTGCCACCGACCGCATTTCAGCGTTCGATTATGTGCTCGCCACCGGCATCCCCCACAAAGGCCGTGTGCTAACCCAGATTTCTCTTTTCTGGTTCGACTTCCTAAGCAAGGTCGTACCCAACCATCTGGTCACGGCGGACGTAACCCAATATCCCAAGTCCGTTCAGAAGTATGCCGACCAACTACAGGGCCGTTCCATGTTGGTGCGGCGTGCAGACATGTTCCCGGTGGAATGTGTGGTCCGGGGCTACATTTCCGGTTCGGCGTGGAAGGAATACAAGGCCAGCGGTGCCGTATGCGGTATCAAGCTACCGGCCGGACTGAAGGAATCGGACAAATTGCCGGAACCGATTTTCACGCCCGCGACCAAGGCGACCACCGGACACGATGAGAACATCTCGTTCGAGGAAATGGTCAAACTGCTCGGCCTTGAGCTCAGCCAGAAGCTTCGGGACACCACGCTCGCGATCTATCAGAAAGCCTCAGACTTCGCGCGCGGTAAGGGCATTATCCTGGCCGACACCAAATTTGAGTTTGGAATGACCCCCGCTGGCATCACCCTCGCCGACGAAGTTCTAACCCCCGATTCCTCGCGATTTTGGCCGGCGGACAAATACCAGCCGGGCATGGCACAGGAATCTTTCGACAAGCAGTATGTTCGTGATTACCTTGAGGAAATTCACTGGGACAAAAAGCCACCCGCTCCCGGCCTTCCCCCAGAAGTGGCCCGCAAGACCAGTGACAAGTATCTCGAGGCGTATCGCCAGCTCACCGGACGTGACCTGGATGTGTAGCGGGAACGGCGTTCGCGGGAGGTCCCGGTGAACGTTGCGGATTGGTTAATCATTGCGGTCATTTTGCTGTCAGTAATCCATGCTGCGAGCTCGGGCTTTTTCAAAGAGGCTTTCGGGATCGCTGGCTTGGTGTGCGGGTATTTGTTGGCTGCGTGGCAATACCACCGCGTGGCTGAGCATTTCGAGCCTTACCTGAAGTCGCTGTGGCTGGGGGAAATCGCAGGCTTCCTGCTCATTTTCTTTGCGGTCATGATCCTGGCGGGGATTGCGGGACGGATTACCCACTGGGCCATGAAGGAAGCCGGCCTTAGTTTTTTCGATCGCGTTTTGGGCGGAGCCCTCGGTTTATTACGGGGTGCGTTAGTCATAGCGGTAGTGCTGGTAGGCATGGCCGCATTTACTCCCACCTCAAAATGGCTCGATAACTCGGCTTTGGCTCCGTATTTCCTGGTGGTGGGGCGTGCCGCCATTTGGGTGGCGCCTGCAGAGTTGCGGGGACGCTTTTACCAGGGGCTGGATTTGCTGCGTCAACAGCAACACGAATCGAAGTAACGAGCATTCATAGTTCGTTTCGCAAAAGCTTTTCACGAAAGACAAGAGAAAGAGAGACATCGTGAGAGATCAGCTCGAAGCACTTATCATGCAGATGTACAAGAGCAACATCCTCTATTCCGAGGCTGTGCGCGAGTTCAAGAAACGTTTTATCCTGACCGTTCTGCAAGAGAACAAAGGCAACCAATGCCGCGCCGCCCGCCAGCTGGGCATGCATCGCAATACCCTGAGCCGTACCATCACCGAACTGAAGATTGACGTCCGTCAGTTGCGCGACGGGACCAAGCGTCCACCTCGCAGCGCGCGTCCGCTTCCTTACGAGAAGAAGGCCGTCCGCTAGGTTCGTCGTCTTACATTCCTCTCCAGCAAAATAAAAAGGGCAGCCTACACAGGCTGCCCTTTCGTCTTTGTACTTTACACCTGAACTACTGCGCCGCCGCCTTGTGGTGCACCACCGGCTTCTTGGCTGGCACCGGCTTGGCTTTGGTCAGCAGAGTGCCATTCTCCATATTCATCATGAAGGGGCTGGCGGTGTAGGTCGTCGGAGTACCCTGGAAATCAAGCACGCCTCCTTCAGTCGGCATCAGCTTGGTGGGGATTGGCCCCGCCATGGTCAGCGTGATGTCAACTTTTTTAGCGTCGATGTCGTCCGAGCTCTCGGCGATACCCAATTCGGTACTGGTGGCCGTCATAACTGTGCCTTCCATCTGCAGCGGCAGGCCTTTAATGACGCTCCAAACCTTGTCAGCATCCTCGGGGACGCCGGCCGAAAGGACGAGTTCCCATTCCGCGAAGCTCAGCTTCTTGATTTCGTCAGGCGTTTTGTCTTTTACCAGATCGTGCGCCTGCTGGGCCGGTGTGGGCGGAACGTACTGAGTGATGGTGAATCCGGCTGGCGGTAGCGGTGTGGTGGCAGTTTGGGCCAGCAGTTCATTCCAGCCGTCTTCTGCACCGTGGTACTTCACATATCGGCTGTGACCAAATTTCAAGACCCCGGCTTTGCCGGTGGGATCGGAAATCAAGTTAACCGCGCGGGCGATGAAGAAGAGCCCATTCACATCGTCCTCGGGAGTAGCCGAAAGGTAAGCCAAAGCCAGTGGGTAGATGTTCTCCACGTTGGCTGGTTCCGCCTCCACCGCAGCCCGCAAATATTTCTGGGCCGACGCAAAATCCTTCAGCTGCAGCGCCGAGAATCCGGCCACTGCGTTCAGAACGCTGTTCATTTGAGCTTTCTGCTTGGCGAAAATGTCCTCCGTACTGCCCTCGGGCTTGGGCATATTGGGCAGGGCTTGCAGACCCTTGATGGCGTTCTGTTCCGCATCCGCCCATTTTTGCTGGGCGCGTTCGTTATAGGCCAGCAGAACCAGCGCAGCGACGCTATTGGGATTGGCGGCCAGCAACCGGTTGGCCGTGTCAATCACTTTCGCCTGATTGCCAGCCTGCTCGTAGGTTCCCATGAGCAGTTCCAACGCGTCTTCCTTCATGACACTGTTGGGGTAGGTGACGAGGAATGATTCCAAACCGCTGATCTTGGCCGCCGCGTCGGTCTGCTTTAACGCGCCGACGTAGGCGTTGTATTCCGCGGGATCTTTAATTTCCTTCTTCTGCTGTGGTTGCGCCGCCGCGGCAGGCGCGGCAGCAGGGGCTGCCGTTTGGGGTGCGGCTGGCTGCGATTGTGATGGTGTCGCCTGGCTGGATGCAATTCCAGCAAATGCAATCACAAACGCCATTAAACTGGTCTTCATTCGGATGGCTCCTTGGAATATGAGGAAATGAGATTTTCCGCGAAATCGGTACAACCTACTGCCACTCTAAGTCTAATTCACCCGAGCTCTTACGAACATCTGGTGAGCGGGATTATAAGTATGTCCTTCCTCTAAGGCAAGCTTTCCCGTACCTCCCCAGCAGTTTAGTAAGATGCAGAAGAGGATACTTCTGTTAGTTTTTCCAGTATTCGCCGTCGTAAAAAGGTATGTGGGGACAGTCAGCTATGTCAGGAAGCAATGAAAATAGCCTAATTGGGCAGGTAGCAGTGGTCACCGGAGCTGGACGGGGCATTGGTGCGTCGATTGCCCGCAGCCTCGCGGAATTGGGAGCTACGGTGGTGCTGTGTGGCCGCACTCGAGGGCCACTGGATTCCACGGCGGCAGCGATTTCCCAGGCCGGAGGAAAGACTGATGTGGTGGCCTGCGATGTCTCCGACCTGCACTCGGTAGAATCTCTCGCCGCGTATGTGGACAAGAGCTTTGGACGTGTTGATATTCTGGTGAACAACGCCGGGGTGGGAGCGTTTAAAGAGCCGCTGCATCAGATGCCAGCTGCATCCTGGGACAAAGTTCTGAATACGAATCTACGGGGAGTTTATTACTGCATCCGCAGCTTTGCCCCCATGATGATCAAAGCCCGCAATGGACATATCGTGAACATTTCCTCGCTCGCGGGAAAAAATGCTCTCCCAAACGGCGCGGCTTACGCAGCCTCGAAGTGGGGACTAAATGGGTTGAGTTACTCGGTCGCAGAAGAATTGCGGATTCATAACATTCGAGTTTCGGTGGTTTGCCCGGGGTCAGTACAGACCGAACTGAGTCCGCACGAAGGCAAAGATCCAGCCAAGATGCTCCAGCCGGATGACGTGGCTCACGTGGTGGCCATGCTGGTAACGCAGGCGCCGCAATCGTTTGTGAGCGAGGTGTTACTCAGGCCGACGTTGAAACCATAGACAACGAAGAACGACTTTTATTTGGTAACAATCTGCTTCAAAAACGCTGACCTGCACGATGCGTAAGTTGCGTCTCCTGCGTACCGGGCCAAAATGCTATGGGGCCCCGATTTGAGAGTCGAGGTGTAGAAGGCCGCAACTCCGTTAACCATGGGCACCGCTGCAAGCACGGTTGTTCCCGAGGTGAAGGTGACATTTTCGCCGTCTGGCGGCGGCCCGGCGACCGATGACATGGTGGCTGTGATCGTCACGTCTTGTCCCACCAATGAAGGGTTCACGGAAGAGGCAATCGTCACACTCATCTTCGGAGTCAGAAGAAATGCGGCCGCAAAACTCGAGGCCACGATCTGCCCTGCATCGTTGATGGACCCCACGGAAGTGAGTTTGATGTTCTGACGAACCAGCGTACTCAAATCCTGCATGCCGGCCGCCTGCGTCCAGACAAACGGCACTACCTCGAGATCACTCGTCTGACGCATGCCGACGACTTGGCCCTTCCCGTTGATTGCCGGCGAGTTGCCGCCGCAACACGAGCCTGCCGGACCCAAATCCTGCATCCCGCCAGTTTGGCTCCAAAAGAATGCGTTCTCGTTAACATCATCTGTGCTGAAGGTCCCTACGATCTCGCCGCTCGCGTTTATCCCGGATGCAAAGCTATTAAAGCTTGAATCGAGGAAGGGCTTCATCCCTCCTGTTTCTGTCCAAAGAAACGCAAGATAATAGATTGGAGAGCTTCCCGTCATGCTGTAGCCCACTACTTGGCTGCTGCCATTTATCGCGGTGGCAAAGCTGGAATTTCCGCCAAGCGTACCGAGGTCTTTCACTCCTGTACTTTGACTCCATAAGAAAGCGTGCTGCCCGCCAGTCACATTGTACGTACCCGCGAGTTGGCCGTCGTTATTAAGCCCCGCCTGACCGAAGCAACAAGCTGATAATAAACTTAAATCCTGCATGCCCCCTGCCTGTGTCCAAACGAAGACGTCAATACTAGTAACCGCTCCAGGTTCGCCAGTTGCAGACCAACCGGTGACCTCGCCGCTGTCGTTTAAAGCGTACGCGCTGCTACCGCCGCCTCCCAAAGACCCCAAATCAACCATTCCAGCAGACTTGCTCCAGAGAAAAGCATGGCAGCAAGTTACTGTTCCCTTGTGGCGGGTTGAAAAAGAACCAGCGACTTGCCCCGAGGCATTGATCCACATGCCAGACCCTCCGCCGTTAAGATACGGAATATCTAGTTTGGTGGCGGTATAGGCCTGTCCAAACACCGTCGACGTACTCAATAAGAACAGCGGAAGAAACAACATGCATAACACAAGCTTTTTCATTGGCTGAGTCCTCGCTCGTCTCGGACAACTTCCTGGCCGCAACTACTCGACCGAAACACAATACTACTTCTTGAACAGATTTTCGAAGGCCTGCCGCGCGTCCATGGGACGGGCGGTGGCCGGGGTCGAGGTCTGCTTCTCGACCCGCACACTGGTGGAGTAGAACGTACATTGATTCAGCTCGTCCTTGCGGGGAATCCGTTCAAGGATCGGCTGGGCGCATTCGAAGTGGGCGGAAGTATCGAAATACGTGCACTGTTTGCAGGAATGAAGGTCGAAACCACACTTGGGACATTTCCCCACCGGATCGGGAAGAGAGTTCAGCAGCGTGCCGCATTGCGCGCACCGTGTGACATTGTGCGTACCCGGCATCTGCAGGGCTCGCGGCCCGAAGGTTTCCTTTTTGGCAGGACGGTCGCTTGCATCTCTTGACTCTTTCTGGCGATCACTTTTCCGTCCACTGTCCTGATAGCCGTGCTGACGGTACTTCTGTTCTGACACTCGTCCCCTCCGATTCGGATGACATTGTCTCGCTTGTACGCGGTCCTTACAAGTGCGGCGAGCGAACCTGACAGAAGCACTAGTTACGGGTCTGAGGAGCGGGGGGAAGAATTGCTGGCAGAATTGTATTTCGTCAGGGCCGATGCTACCATCCGATTAGTTGCAGCATCTCAGTTGCAGTCATTGGCGGAGGCCGATTTTATGTCAGAACGAGATAGCAATAGTTTTCTGTGGTTTCTTGCGGGATTAGGAGTTGGCGCATTGGCGGGAGTGTTGTACGCACCCCAATCCGGCAGTGAGACCCGTGAGGCGATTCGCGCCAAAGCGGAAGAGGGCCGGGAGTTGGTAAAGGCTCGAGCCCGGCAGGCCCGCGAACAGGCCACGGAGTGGACGGAACGCGGCAAAGATGCCCTGAATCAACAGAAGGAACAGTTCCGGTCGGCCTTCGAAGCGGGCAAGCAAGCTTATCGCGAAACCACCACCGAAGGCGCTGGCGCGAAGAATGTGTAGTTGATCTGCCTCGACGTACCGGTAGTGAAGGTGCAGTGAGGCGGAGTAACCCTTATGGACTATCTACCCTATTTCGTGGGTGTGACGGCCGCAGCCGTCGTGCTGCAGGCGGGCATACTTGTAGGGCTGTTCCTGGCCGTCCGCAAGACGTCTGCTCGCGTGGAAGCGCTGGCGGCAGCCGTGACCACCAAAGTTCTGCCAACGGTTGAAATAGCAAACTCCATGCTATTGGATCTACGGCCGAAGATTGAGACCATGGTGGAAAACGTCACCGAATCGAGCACCATGGTTCGGGAACAAATCGAGCGAATTGATGCCACGGTCAGCGACGTGATCGACCGTACGCGGCTGCAAGTAATCCGCGCGGACGAACTGGTGAACGGGACCATGGATCGTCTGGAGCAAACAAGGGATGTGGTGCACAAAACCGTAATCTCGCCCATTCGCCAAGTCTCGGGATTGATCCAAGGCGTGACGGCAGGGCTGGAGTTCCTGGTGGGATCGAGGCGGCGTCAGCGGGACGAAGTCAATGTGCCGCAGGATGAGATGTTTATCTAAGTATCTTCGAATTGAATCGTAAAGGGCAGCGCCACGGCGCTGCCCTTTTTATTGGTGGTAACGGAATTGATGACGCGGAAAAGCCGAGGATGGAAAAAGGGGCAGTCGGGAAATCCGGGTACTCCCCAGTCCCCACTGAATTCCGCGCTGCCCCATCCGCTCCGCAGACCCATGCATACGGAGCAAACTCAAATTTGATGGACGCAGAATTGGATATTCAGCAGCGGAAAATACAAAGAAGAGAGGCGACCTCGGTGGAATCAGAAGCCGGCAGAAGTAGCTTATTGCTACTCCCCGGAAACGAAAGTCCCACAGGCGAAACCTGCAACGCAGCATTTACGACTGCGAACACTGGAGCTGAAGTGGAACGCGCCTTGATGGCCGTGGGCGCGCTGTCGCGATGAAAAGCGGTATCCAGCAAATCGACCTGGGGCAATACCAGAATCAGGACGAAAAGCAGCATCATGCTTACCAGGATGGCGACAGAGAGCGAATTGATATTCCACTTCGACACTTGAGGAAAATAGAATACCAGCACTGGGAAGACAATGGAACGAAAGTGCCATGAGTGTTCGCTACCGAACACTGGGGAACGCAGATTCAGGTGGTCAAGATTGAAGCAATCCAGCCGCCACCAACGACGGTCTCGCGGTCATAGAACACGGCGGCTTGGCCGGGGGTGATGGCCCGCTGGGGCTGATCGAAAGTGGCGAGGATTTTGTCATCGCCGGACTTCTCAATTACGGCGGGAGCGCCTTCGTGGCGATGACGAATCTTCACGGTGACCCGCATAGGGCCAGCCAAGTCTTCGACCGAAATCAAATTGGTGCGGTGGACGCGAAGCTTCTTCGAATAGAGATCTTCCTGCTTGCCGACGACGACCTGGCGAGTGTCTCCCTTGATCTGGATCACGTACAAAGGCGAACCAGTAGCCACGCCCAATCCTTTGCGCTGGCCGACGGTGAAATTGTGGATGCCACCGTGCTCGCCAACTACTTGCCCGTCGGTAGTGACAAGCTCGCCGGCGGTGTCGGGCAAAGACTCGCCCTGTTCGCCGAGGTAAGCATCGATAAAATTCTTGTAATCACCACCGGGAACGAAGCAAATTTCCTGCGAATCGCGCTTCTCAGCCAGAGCCAATCCGGACCGCCGGGCCAGTTCGCGAACTTCCGGCTTGGTCATTTCACCCAAGGGAAACAGAGTCCGGCTGAGCTGGTCTTGGGTTAGGCCGAACAGAAAATAGGTTTGGTCCTTAGCGGAATCAGTCGGGCGCTTGAGCAGCCAGCGGCCGCTGCCTTCATCGAACCCTACGCGGGCGTAGTGGCCGGTAGCGAGCGCATCGGCGCCAATCTGCTGGGCGGTAATGAGTAATTGATCAAACTTCAAGTGATTGTTGCAGAGACTGCAAGGGATGGGCGTACGTCCGGAAAGATACTCGGCCACGAAGGGACGCACCACATCCTGCTCAAAGCGATCTTCCTGATTGACCACGTAATAGGGGATACCTATAGTCTCGGCCACGCGGCGGGCATCGTAGACGTCGTCCAGCGAACAGCAGCGGCCGTGTACTGCCTCTGGCATGCCTTCGTGACCCGCCAGACGGCGCTGGTTCCAGAGTTGCATGGTCAGTCCAATGACGTTGTGACCTTCAGAACGCAGCATGGCCGCGACAGCGGAGGAGTCAACTCCTCCGGACATGGCGACGGCGATGGTTCGGGCTTGCGGCATTGGGATCAGCTGCTAGCTACTAGCTTCGAGCTACATCCTCGGTGTATAGGCTGGTGGATGTGGCTAGTAGCTAGAAGCTGTCTTATTGTAAACCGGCGACAGCTCCCGTAGGCGAGCCACAGTTCCGGAAATGAGGGAAAGAGCAAAATTTACGTCTTCCGGTGTGTTCTGCTTGCCCAGGCTGAAGCGGAGGCTGGCGCGGGCGCGGTCTGGCGGCATTCCCATCGCCATGAGGACGTGGGACGGCTCCAGGGCTCCCGAAGAACAGGCAGCGCCCGTGGAAACGGCCAGTCCCTTCAAATCGAGCGCGATCACCAGAGCTTCGCCTTCGATGTAATCGAAATAGATGTTGGTGGTGTTGGGAACTCGCGGAGCGCCTGCGCCGTTCACCCCTGTGGCTTCGACATCGCGGAGAATTGTCTGCTCGAGGTGGTCACGCATGGCGGCGACTTTCTTGTCATCGCCACGCCGAAAGGCTTCCATGGCCAATTCCGCAGCTTTGCCCAGACCGACGATTCCGGGAACATTCTCCGTACCGGCGCGACGGGATCGTTCGTGACGGCCACCATGGAGAATCGGCTGGAGGAGAGTTCCCTTGCGGACGTAGAGAGCACCCACACCCTGCGGCGCATGAATCTTGTGTCCGGAGAGCGACAGCAAATCACAGCCGAGATTTCTTACGTCTATGGGAATTTTGCCAACCGCTTGCACCCCGTCGGTATGAAAATAGACATCGGCCTCGGCGGCAATCTTGCCAATTTCCTCGACCGGCTGCAACACACCGGTTTCGTTGTTGGCCAGGATGATGGTGATGAGTCTGGTATTCGGCCTAAGGGCTCGGCGGACGTCGCCGGGGTCGACCAGCCCGCGCCCATCCACTGGTATATAGGTGACTTCGCATCCGAGGGCTTCGAGTTGCTTGCAGGAGTTCAGGACCGCGTGATGCTCGATGGTGGATGAAATGACATGATCGCCGGGACGGGCGAGGCCGAAAATGGCAAGGTTGTCTGACTCAGTGCCACCGCTGGTGAAAACGATTTCGGAAGCGCGGCATCCCAGAAGGGCGGCAACCGATTCACGCGCTCGCTCGACCGCCGCCCGCGTTTCCTGTCCATGGTGGTGGATGGACGAAGCGTTGCCAGCGTGCTCACCGAAGTAAGGCAGCATGGCCTCTAAGACTTCGGGAAGCACTGGGGTACTGGCGTTATTGTCGAGATAGACGCGGCGCATGACCTAAGATTATTTTACGCTTGTGAGGGGGTGGGAGGTTGTTACTATGCGACTGTTACAACTTCGGCTTCAGCGGTGGGTTCTGGAATCGGCAGTTTATCTTCCCGGAGGCCCTCCAGATGGAACTCAATGGCCTCGCGGATCAGTTGCTGCGTTTCTTGTTTAGTGCGCCCTGTCGTGATCACTCCGGGAAGGTCGGGTACGTAGGCACCCCAACCAGTCTGGGATTTCTCATAAACGACAACGTAGTTAATCACTTTAAACCTGCCTGTTTCAAAACGCTGTTTAACGTGCCGGGTGGTAGATCGTCTTTAGGATGACCTGGCAACGTTACCCGCCCCAATTTCGTTGGATGCTTATATTGTCTATGGCTGCCCTTCGTTGCTTTGAGATACCAGCCATCCCGCTCTAGCAACTTAATGATATCGCGGACTTTCATGGTTATCCAAGTTACGTCCGTGGAGCACCAGATTCGCTGGACAATTAAGTGCTAAAAGCCCAGACCCTAACGCTGCTCAATCGGTACATAATGATTGGGGTAGGCAGGACCGATGTAGTCGGCACGAGGACGGATCAGGCGGTTGTCGTCGAGCTGCTCGATGACATGGGCTGTCCAGCCACTGACGCGGGAGACGGCAAAGATCGGGGTGAACAGGTCAACGTCAATCCCGAGGGTGTGGTAGGTCGAGGCGGAATAGAAATCCACGTTGGCGTTGAGCTTCTTCTCGTTTTTTATGAATTCTTCAATCTTGTGCGACATTTCGTACCATTTGTCCTGCCCGCTGGAATGGCATAGATCGTGAGACATTTTGCGCAGGTGCGTGGCACGCGGATCTTCGGTGTGATAGACACGATGGCCGAAGCCCGGAACTTTTTTCTTTTCCGCCAGCATTTTCTTGATGAATTCCACCGGCTCGGCTTTAACGGCATCGATGGCTTCGAGTATGTGGAATACGGCTTCGTTCGCGCCACCGTGCAATGGCCCTTTCAGTGTGCCGATGGCTGAGGTGACAGCGGAATGCATGTCAGAAAGAGTTGCTGCTGTAACTCGTGCCGCAAATGTCGAAGCATTCAGCTCATGGTCGGCGTGCAGGATTAAGGCAATGTCCAAAGCACGCTCGGCAGTCTCCGTAGGACGGGTGCCATTCAGCAACAGCAGGAAATTGGCTGCGTGGGACAGCGAGCGGTCTGGTTCTACCACACTCTTCCCTTTGCGGATACGGTCGTACGCCGCCACGATCATCGCGATCTGTGAAGTCAGCCGGATCGCTTTGTTCACGTTAGCGTCATGATCGTTCTTTTTTGCTTCCGGATCGTAGAAGGAAAGCGCGGAAACCGCCGTGCGCAGAACGTCCATGGGCAGGACATCCTTGGGCGCGGTACGCAGAAGATTGATGATTGCCGGATCCAGTTTGCGCTCTTCGGCGAGGCGAGAACGCAGTTTCTTCAATTCATCGCCAGTGGGAAGTTTGCCATTCCAGAGTAGATAGCAGGTTTCTTCGAAGTTGGATTTGTCCGCCAGTTCGTGAATATCGATGCCACGATATGCCAAAACGCCCTGATCGCCATCGATATAGCAGATGCCGGATGTTGTGGCAACCACTCCCTCCAACCCCTTGGGAGCTTGCATGGTGGTGGACATAAAACCTCGCTCAATCGCCTGGATTTGGTTGTTGCCGCACGGGAAGGAAGTGCTGTCGCAACTAGCTTTTATACGCTTTTCCGCTGACTTTTCCAACTCCCGAAGGTACCTCGTCCTTTCACTTTTTGTCCGCAAGTTCCGGACTGGTAAAGCGTTCCGTAAGCACTAAGGTTCAAGTACCCCTTGAAACGACTGCGAATGGTCACTCTTCCCGGTTACAATCGACGCATGCGCTGGGCATGGTTCATGTTCGTTTTTGCGGCGATGGCAACGGCGGCTTTTTGCGTCGACCAGCCCCAGGATCTGTCGGTTTTGCCCTGTGCCCAAGGGGATTCGAGCCATCCTTCGTGTGCGCCTTCGAAGAAAGAACTTAAGCAGGCAAGCACCGCTTTCTCCCATGCTCTTAAACTCCAGAAAGCGCAACATCCCGAAGAAGCCCTCGATCAATTTGAAACTGCCGCACGCCTCTCGCCGCGAAATGTCGAATATGTAACCGCGCGCGAGCTGGTTCGTCAGCAAATGACGTCCGACTACCTCAAAAAAGGGAATGCCGCATTACTCGAAGGCCAGCCGATCGAAGCCCTGGCTGATTTTCGCAGTGCGGTCCACCTCGACCCGCAGAATGACTTTGCTCAACAACGTCTACGGGATGCACTGGGCGAGTGGGCGCCGAAAGTCGCCGAACCATCTCGGGTGGTCGCCGAGGACGAAGTAGTCAGGGTCTCGCCCGGAGCGGAGCTACACGACTTTCATTTTCGTGGCGATTCGCGCCAACTGCTGACTCAAGTTGCGAATTCGTACGGAGTGACTGCACAAATTGACGACTCTGTTGTCTCCCGGCGAGTTTGGTTCGATATTGAAGAAGTAGATTTTTATACGGCGATGAGCGCGGCCGGCGATGTAACCAAGGCATTTTGGACTCCGATGGAGGAGAAACAGATTCTCCTGGCCTCCGAATCGCCGGAGAATCATCGTTTGTTCGATCGCATGGGATTGCGAACTTTTTATGTCCCTGGAGTTACTGCCCCAGCCGACCTAACCGATATTGTGAATGTGCTGCATAACCTGTTTGAAATAAAGTTGGTGACTCCGCATCCAGAAAATGGAACGATCGTGGTACGCGCACCGCAGAATGCTCTCGACGCCGCCACCCGATTCATCGAAACTCTGGGGGATGCGCGTCCGCAAGTAGTTTTAGACATCAATATCTATCAAATCAGCCACAATTTCACCCGCGACATTGGACTGCAGGTCCCCAACCAATTCAATCTGTTCAACATACCAGTTGCAGCCTTGGCAGGGTTAGGCGGACAGAACATACAACAACTCATCAATCAACTGATCTCCGGCGGCGGGATTAACCAGGCAAATAGTCAGGCCATCTCAGGCTTGCTAGCCCAACTCCAGAGTCAAGTGAGTTCGATCTTCAGCCAGCCGGTGGCGACTTTTGGTGGTGGGTTAACGCTTGAAGGACTGAGCCTGGGAACTCTCGGAGCGACATTGTCGTTGAATGAAAGTTGGGTCAAGTCATTGGACCATGCCACGCTGCGTGCAGCACAAGGCAACGATGCAACTTTCAAGATGGGGTCGCGCTACCCGGTGCAGAATGCGAGTTTTGCGCCGGTTTTTAATTCTGCCGCGATATCCAAGGTTCTGCAGAACAATAGTTATCAGGCGCCCTTTCCATCTTTCAGCTATGAGGACCTGGGACTGGACGTCAAAGTCAAACCCACGGTGAACGGAAATTCCGACATCAGTCTGCAACTAGAAATGCAACTGCGCTCACTCGTAGGGCAATCCGTCAATGGAGTGCCCATTATTGCCAACCGCGAATATAAAGGCAGTATCACGCTTCAAGAGGGAGAGCCGGCAGTAGTGGCAGGAGCAATTTCCCGCAGCGACCAACGCAGCTTAAGCGGAATTCCTCTGCTTGGAGTTCCGGTGCCTGATGGCGTTAATTCGGAAGTGGATGAAGATGAGCTGCTAATGGTGATTACGCCGCACGTACTCAACAGCGCTACTCAGAGTGCGAGCACCGAAATTTGGATGACAAAGTAATACCCAGACATTTTAGTCGGGATGCTGGGCGGTAAAGTCCACCAGGTTCTTCAGCGTGTCGTACGGAACCGAGCCGACGCTCACCAGTCGTCCATTGATGAAAAGCGAGGGAGTACTGGTCACATTGAGTGCTCTGCCTAATTCCACGGAACGCTCCACTCGGCCCACCGTTTCAGATTTCGCCGCACATACGGCAATATCCGCACTCTTGACTCCTGCCGCGTCGGCAATGGCGTTCAGTTTGTCGTCAGCATTGCTTTCCGTTATGTCGGCCTGTGCGTCGTAAGTACCCTGGATAAATTTCCAAAAGGCGGGATTGGAAGCACGCCCTACGCAATCGGCATAGGCTGCGGCTTTGGCCGCCCAGTTGTGCATGGGCAAGGGAAAATTCTGGAACACCAGACGGACATTCTTTTCCTCGGAGAGAAGCTTCTCGATGGTGGGCTGGGCTTCTTTGCAATGGGGACATTGCAAGTCGCTGAATTCCACAAGGGTCACCGCCGCATCGGCGGGGCCGCGCGCGGGGCCGTCGATTCCCTTCTTCAATTTTTTGAAATCAGCCGCGAAAGGATGCGCTCCAAAGGGAATGATGTCGCCAACGACGGCGTGCTCACCATCCGCTGAGACATAGAACTTGTTGGGTTGCTCACCTTGAGGACTAACGATCACGACATCAACTTCAGCCAGTCCCTCGGCCGCGGATGGCTTGATGTCCTGCACCTTCCAACTCAATTGAGGGTTGTAGCCGAAAGTCTGTTGTAGAAACGCATTCACGATTTCTTCTGTTGGAAGAGTTGTCGTCCCCTTGGCTTTCGCGGCGGCTGCGGTCGTGGAAGCCGGTTTCGCGGCAGGCTTCTGTTGAGCGCCGGCGAGCAGGGCTGACAGCAGGACAATCGACAGGCAAGTCACTTTACGGTGCATGTGTTTCCTTTCAAATGATGACGGAGGTTCTATACATCGAACTTGGCGGCAATGGGAAAACGCCGGCCATAGCCAAAAGCTTTGGCCGAGATTTTGAGCCCTGGAGCAGCCTGCTGACGCTTGTATTCGCTTTTGTCCACCATGCGGACAACTCGACTCACCAAATCAAGAGCGAAGCCGCGATGCTCGGCGATCCACTCGGCTGTGCGCGAATCCTCCACGTAATCTTCAAGGATAGCATCGAGAACTTCATAAGGTGGCAGGCTATCGCTGTCTTTCTGGCCTGCCCGTAACTCAGCCGAAGGAGGTTTCTCCAGGCTGGCCTGTGGGATCACAGACCGTATCGAGTTCACGTAATGGCTGAGGCGGTAAACCATGGTCTTGGGCACGTCAGAGATCACAGCCAGACCGCCGGCCATGTCTCCATACAGAGTGCAATAACCGACGCCCAACTCACTCTTGTTTCCAGTGCTGAGAACAATTGCGCCGAATTTATTGGAAAGCGCCATGAGCAAAATTCCGCGGGTACGCGCCTGAATATTTTCTTCGGTCGCATCTTCGGCCAGGCCTTCAAATACTTTCCCTAGCGCTTTGCGCGAGGCCACGACCATATCTTTAATTGAGAGCAGTTCGAAACGAATACCGAGGCTTTCCGCCAACTGGCGAGCATCGGCGATCGATCCTTCCGAGGAATACGGGCCCGGCATGCCGACTCCGATTACGTTTTCAGGCCCGACGGCATCGGCGGCGATGGTTGCGGTGAGGGCAGAGTCAATTCCGCCACTGAGTCCAATAATCACTTGCCGAAAGCCACACTTGCGGACGTAATCCCGAGTGCCCAACACCAGAGCGGCATATACGCTGGCCTCTTCCCCTTCGATCTGGGTGTGCATTTCCCCGCTAAGCTTGTCGGAATCGAAGTAAATGAGGTCTTCCTCGAACGACTTGCCTTGCGCGATGACATTTCCGGCTCGATCCAGCACCAGACTCGAGCCATCGAAAACCAGACTGTCATTGCCTCCAACCTGATTCACCATGGCCACGGGCACTTTCTTGTTGCGGGCAATGGTCGCCAGCATATCGCGCCGTAACTCACGCTTCCCCAGCCAGAAGGGCGAAGCGGAAATGTTCAACAGAATGTTGCCACCAGATTGGATCAGGGCTTCGACGGGATCGAATGTATAAAGACGCTTATTCCAGAATTGCTTGTCGTTCCATGCGTCTTCACAGATGGTGAGGGCCATCTGCTTACCAGAGAATGAAAAAAGTTCCTGACTTTTCGCCGGAGCAAAATTTCGCATTTCATCGAAAACGTCGTAAGTGGGCAAGAGCATCTTGGACTGCAGAAACGCGACACGCCCGTCTCTGAGAAGTGCTGCCGAGTTCATCACCGACTTACCGGTCTCAGCATGGGCCGGAGTCACCAATCCGCAGATCACGGCAATTCCGGAGGTTTCGGCCGCGATCCGTTCGACCGTTTCCCGGTTCCGGCTGACAAACGAAGTCCGTTCCACCAGATCGCGCGGCGGATACCCGCAGACGGAGAGTTCCGGAAACATGATCAGGCCCGCACCCGCGGTTTGCGCGCGGCGGGCGAAGTCGATGATCTTGGCGGCATTGCCGGTAAAATCACCGACCGTAGGATTGATCTGGCCCAACGCAATCTTCACCCTTCCAGTGTAAAGGTGCAGGGCTGGGCAGCCAAGTCAGGGCGGAAGCGGCGCATGATGGCGATCACCTAAAAAAGGGGCCGGAGATATTTTCTCCGGCCCGTGAACAAGCACCTTATTTGAAACTGCCTACTTCTTCTTAGCGGTGACCGCATTGATGAAGGTCAACCCGTAGGGCGTACCGTAGCCCGTGGCATTGTCCCAGCCAGTGGTGACCGTGAGGGAGGAGTCCAGTCCGAAACCGAAATCCAGGACCGTGCCTCCACCCACGAATGGCCAGATGGCGCTGGTGAAGCCGGTATTGCCTTCGAGTAATCCGTCGAACAGGTCGGTAGCGGAGTAAGTAGTGGAACCACTCGAGTCCGTGATGACCCCCGAAACATTGGTCGGTGTGCTATCGGTGGTGGGAAGAACATCCTGGATACCGCCAGCTGGCAGAGCAGCAATGGCTCGCGCCGCCTGACCAAGGGGATGGCCCGCCTTCTCATTCGCAATCGCCCAGAAAGCGGTGAAGATTGGACTGGCGAGGCTGGTGCCGCCCCATCCGTACTGAATTTGCTGTAAGCCACCCTCTGTAAGGACGATGGGCACGCCGGTGTAGGGATCAGCTAGCGCGGAAACATCGGGAGTTTGCCGGCCGGTGCCAGGAAGAGACTTCTGCCAGGCTGGTTTGCGGAAGAAGACACTCTCTCCACCACCCCCACCGCCGACGAAGCCTGCGGCTTCCGGCGGATCCAAAACCACTTCGCCGGCGGCG
The DNA here is from genome assembly GCA_963723765.1 of Terriglobia bacterium. Taxonomy (GTDB): domain Bacteria; phylum Acidobacteriota; class Terriglobia; order Terriglobales; family Acidobacteriaceae; genus DATBAX01. The sequence continues at coordinate 1,146,572 of CAVRSD010000003.1, forward strand.
AGATAAACCCCCGTGTCCCCCCAACCGAGAGTGATGGTCGATCCCGGATTGCTAACGTCGTTGAGGATAGCGGTACCACCGACGGCGGTAGCATGCGGAGCAACCGATGGAACGCCGGGTGCGCCTAACGGAGTGCCAAGACCATCGTCTCCACTGTCGCCGGTAGAGAAGTTGACGGATATGCCTTTGGCGGTGGCGACCTCCAGGGTTTCATCCCAGGAAGTCTGTTCCAGGCGTCCGGCAATCAGGTCGAGATCAAGCTCCCAGCTATTCGAAACTGAGTTGCCGAGATCATTGGTGGCGACATAAGAAATAGCGTCCTGAAAATCTTCGCTATCCTGTCCGGCGGCGGCGACTACGATGACATTGGCGCCGGGAGCAATGGCGTGCGAAGAGTCAATATCGAGAGCCATCTCCACATCCCAACCGGTAAGTGCGGCCGCGCCGGGATCGGCCGGTCTGCCCTCCGGATAAACAATGTTGTAGTTGGCCGTGGTAAACCGGGGCAGACCCATGACGCGGGAGAATGCGTTGGCATCCTTCTTGAGGTCAGGATAGCCGTAGGCTTCGACGAGAACGATGGTCTGACCTGCTCCGTCGAAACCCGCACTGTAAACGTCATTAAGACCATAGGCGGTCTGCAACTGGTCGGGCAAGTAGTCGCAGAGAATATGGTTCGCGGAATAGACGTTGCCGGAGTAGACACCGGTCGTCGGATTCTTGCCGTACTGCAAAGTGTAGGTTGTGGGATCGGAGAGACAGTTGGTAGTGGTTAAGCTACGAAAATCCGAATGGACACCAAGCTGGCTGACCGGTATGGACTTGAACGGTTTCTTGGTGCGCGGATCGAGAGCACGCGCATAGAGCGGGCGCGCCTGATGGCTTTCCAAACCCGCCACGCTGGAAACATAATTTCCCGCTTCCCCGCTGAGCTCTGCATTCTGAATGTTGGCGCGGAAGACCTTTCCATTGTGCTGGAACTGGTGAATCTCAGTATTAAAGGCGCTGGCCACATCGCCCATCGCGCCGTGAGCGCGAATCGTGAAACCAATGGCGTCCGTGGAGAGGATAGTCAGTCCGTGGTTTTCGAGCTCCTTGCGGACAGCCTGCCGTTGTTCCTCAGTCGGCGCATATTTCTTCAGATCGGCGTTGGTCATCCATTTGTGGAAGGTTGGCGAAGCGGGGTTGTAAAGCGCGTCGACGGCTTTGTCGAAAGCGGCCCGGTTGGGAAGTTTGAGATGAACCGTAATGTTGATTTGGCTGGTTGGATCGGCTAGCCCGAGGTCGTGGGAAAGCCGAATGCCGGCAGGAACGTTGGTTTCAGCCGACTGTGCGTAGGCCGAGGAGCCTGCCACAGCCAGAAGCGAGATCAGCGAGGTAAGGGCCATCTCTCGGAACAACTTTTGCAACTTCATAAATTTCTCCTTAAAGGAAACCTGGATAGAGACACAGTGGAACTACCTGGGATGAGACGAATCCGGAAAAGACCTTCCGTTCGAGGATTTGTTCATGCGGCTCATTGCGAAAATTGATTTGGAGTCAGAAAACGCATCCTGAAAGACACTTGGCGTGAACCTTATATCCATCAGGGACTCTATTCATATACGAAAATGCGCATGCTTGTACAGGGCTAGGGGCAAGGACTTTGAGGATTTGGGTGAGACAGATCTACGGCTTCCCAAGCAAGCTGCTGAGGTAAGGTCCGGAAGGAGTGGAACCCCCACCCGGATCGGGAGTTGGTATCGGCATCGGCTGTTGGCCATTCGGATTTCCCACGGGATGCATCTCCGGCATGTCTTCTCCCGGACGTCGCAGACTGGGGGCAGCGACCGGACGACTAGGTTGGTCCGGCCCCTTGGCGACGGTCGGACGAGCGAGATCTACTTCTCTTGCGGTACGAATGACCTTCTCCCCATTCACCTTCATGGTTTCCACTCGCACCACTTCGTCACCCACAAGGCGGACGAAATCCACAGCCTGCGGCGGATCGCCGTAAATCCAGTCTTCGTATTCCGTTTCGCCATCCTTCTCACGGATCTTCTTGGGCGCACGGCCTTTGGAATAGATCACCATTTCCCGGTTCATGCCGACCAGTACCTGATGGGTTTGAATGGCTTGTTTTACTTTGGGCGGAACCGTCTCTAGATATGACTCCAATGATGTTTTCGACTTAAAGTCAAAAACTGGCCACAACAGGTCTTTGAGATCTTGTGGCTTCAGGTCTGGGACGTAGTGATCGAACAAAAGGTCCACATAGGAACCCCGCGGGTTCGCTTGTGAGTCGCTCGGCGCAAGCGGGACGTCGCCGCCTCCGCCGTTCACAGAAATATGCTGATACCACTTCTGCTTCTTAATCGGGCCGCCATTCACTTCAAAACGAATGCGGTCACTTTTAATTGTGATCCCACTGATGCGCGCCAGGTCCCCAGGCTTGACCGACGGTCCCCACATCTCAAGCAGTTGTCCTAGTTCCTGGCCGTTTGGTGAGAGCTTACCGTCCTTAAGGGTTAAACCCTTTTTCCCCATGGGGAACTGAGTACGAATGTAAACCAGTTCATCATCGAAACCATGAATGAGATCTCTACGCGTCTGCGAGGAGAGGTGAGGAGGATTGGAATCGCCGGCGCTGGACGCAACCACACAGACAAGTAGGAAGCTAAGAATAGCCGGAAGGTAAAACTTCGGAAAACACGGCTTCATGAAACACCCCGGGCCGCTGACTTATCCCGATTATAGCTCTGAACTCACAAAAATCGAAGGCCATCTCTGGCCACTTGTAACGGTAATACGTGGCCGCCGTTTTCGCCGATGGCCGTGGCCACGCGGCTGGCAGAGCCTTTTTCCACCAAAAAGATCACACAGCCTCCGCCGCCCGCCCCGCAGGCCTTGGCGGCTACGCCCCCATTCCTGGCGGCCAACGAAATGAGCTTGTCAATCAGCGGGGTGGTGATGCGAGGAGCATTGGTGCGGCGCAATTTCCATTCTTCGCGTAGAAGGCGGGCCACCTCGTCCCAGTCGCCGTGCGCCAAAGATGCGTGCATGGCACGCGCGATTTCTGTGATGCGCTCAAAATTACGGAAGACTCGCTTATCGCCATTGATGTGCGCCTGGAATACTTCCCAATTATTAATGCCCGATTGACGAGGCGCGCCAGTGTAAGCCAGCACGAAACGAGACTCGATCTCTTCCGGCGTGATAGGCACAGCTTCACGATGAATGCCGTCTGCATCGAGATGGATTGCGCTCACTCCGCCGTAAAGCGCCGGGTAATAATCCTGGCAACCGGTGGGAACGTTAATGATTTGGGCCTCAACGTTCTGGGCGATTACCCGCATTTGCTCGAGTGTCAGATTTCTGTCAGTGAAACGAGCCAGCGCCGCCGTGGTGGCGATCATCAATGCAGAAGATCCGGAAATTCCAGCCCCCGCCGGCGATTCCGAATCGGTCTCGATCAGTAGACCTTCTTTCGGCGCAAAGAACTGCAGCAAGCGGGCAGCCAGGGGAAGGCGAAAACGGCGGGCCGTACGCAATGCCTCAAAATTAGGAAAATGCTCTTCCTTGTTGGTATCGAGCGAGCGCACATGTATGCCCCTGCCCTTCAGAGGTGTGATGCGGCACGTAGTGAGAATATTCACCGCGAAATTGAGCGTGATCGCTCCGGAATGAAACAAATAGAGCGGCCAGAGATCGATAGTGCCTCCGGCAAGATCGGCACGACACGGCGCTTGCGCAACGATGCTAGGGTTACTCGTTGCGTGGATAATCTTCTGCATGGAAGTTACTCAGCCGCGGAATTATATGCCACAAAGGATGGGCAGGCTTAGGAAAGGTTGAGGGCTCGCTTGATCGTACCCCGCTCTTTCTGAATTTTTTCCTGCAGCAGGGTAATGGCATAGATCAATTGTTCGGGACGCGGCGGGCATCCGGGAACATAAATATCTACCGGAATGACCTGGTTTACGCTCTGTACCAGCGCGTAGTTATTGAATACACCTCCAGAAGTTGCACAGGCACCCATGGAGATCACCCACTTGGGCTCCGGCATTTGTTCCCAAAGCTGACGGATGACTGGCGCCATTTTGTTTGAGACACGTCCGGCAATGATCATCAGGTCGGATTGCCGGGGCGATGGCCGGAACACTTCCGCGCCGAAACGGGCAATATCAAAACGCGATGCACCCATGGACATCATCTCAATGGCGCAGCACGCAAGCCCGAAAGTCATGGGCCAGATGGAGTTCTTACGCATCCAGTTGATGACGTTGTCCACCGTGGTGAGCACCACACCCTCCGGCGTGGGATTGCCAAAGGTGAGGTCATGGACGACTTTCTTGCCATCCTCGACGGAAACGTATGGGCCAAAGTTCAGGTCTTTGCTCATTTCCCTTATTTTAAACCACGGAGGGCACGGAGGACAGAAAAATGGCACAGCAGCCAAACCTACGGAACCAGAACGATCTTGCCGAACATTTGACTCTTTTCCATGTGCTCGTGGGCGGCACGAGCCTCGCTCAGGGGAAACGTGCGGTCGACTACCGGTTTCAACCGTCCCGCAAAAACATGCCCCAACACTTCGTACAGCTCGCCCATAGTGCCCATATATGAGCCGAGGATCGATAGCTGGCGCGAATAGAGAAAACGTAGATCGATCGCCCCCGTCACTCCGGTAGTTGCCCCGCATGTGACAAGCGTGCCACCGGGCTTGAGGGATTTCACACTCTCTTCCCACGTGGCAGCACCCACGTGCTCAACCACGATGTCCACGCCTTCTTTATTAGTGATCCTCTTCACTTCTTCGGAAATCTTTTGGGTGTAGTGGTTGATACCGTAGTCTGCGCCCAACGCGCGGCCTCGCTCCAGCTTGTTCTCGTCACCCGCAGTGGTGATCACGCGGGCCTGGAATAGCTTGGCAATTTGAATGGCGGCAATCCCCACGCCGGAACTCGCACCTAGAATCAAGACCGTTTGTCCGGGACGAATCCCTGCCCGGCCCACCAACATGTGCCAGGCGGTCAGGAAGACAAGCGGCACACTGGCTGCCTGAGTGAAATCGAGATGATCGGGAATAGGGATGACGCTCACGGCGGGCACTGCGATCAGTTCGCAATTGCCGCCGTCCACACCGTTGCCGCGCACGGTGAACTCGCGACATTGATTCTGCAGCCCGGTGGTGCACTTCGCGCAGTGATTGCAGAAATGCATGGGTGCAAGCAGTACCCGCTGGCCAGGGTTGAAACCTGTGACATACTCACCAACTTCGACGATCTCGCCTGCGATGTCGCTGCCGAGAATATGCGGGAGCTTCACCCCAGGAAGCCCCTTGCGCACCCAAATATCCAGGTGATTCATGGCGCAGGCTTTCACCCGGACGAGCACCTGATCTTTTCGGACGGCTGGATCGGGGGCTTCTTCGTAGCGAAGAACTTCCGGCCCACCAAATTCGTGAATGCGAACAGCTTTCATGGAAACACCCTCGAAGAATCAACCTAGCATACATTCGCAAAAAGCCCCGGAGTGATGATCCGGGGCCTTTGCTTTTCTCGTTAGGCTTAATTGAACAAATTACTTGGCAGCCAGTTCAGCGTAACCTTCGGCCTTTAAAGTAGAAGGCTTGGAGAAAATCTCCGCGAAATTGCGCGCCTTGCGATTCTTCCACGAGCCTTTGTGGTAGGCGTAGCCGGCAATGAGCGGAAGAGTAACTGTGATCTCTCCGTAAACCATCTGTTCTTTAGCCAGATCGACTTTGCCCCAGGAATTAGCTTCCTTCAGAGTCGAACCGGAAAGCGCACCATCGCGTTCGTCGGCGACAGTAAGTTGCACAGCATATTTGTGCATTTCCGCTTCGTATCCGAGAAATTCGGCGGAGACCACAATGTCCTGTACAAAGTTCTTGGGCACGCCGCCGCCCAGCATGATCAGACCGGTCACACCGCTCTCGATCTTGATCTGTGTCAGTTCGCGAAAGTCCGCAACCGAGTCAATGGAAACATACGGCTTGCCCTCTTGCTGGCGCGAAACCTGATGGAAGACCAGCCCGAATCCCGCTGAGCAATCCGAAAATGCAGGCACGAAGATTGGAATGTTCCGGCGATAAGCTTCGAGCACGATGCTTTCCGCCTTGGGAAAGTTTTTGTCCAGATGCTTGCCCATCTCGCGAACAAACTCACGGCTGGAATACGGACGGGGATCGAGAGATTCGGCAATCTTATGGATGGTCTCGTCACAGGTGCGCAGTTCGTCTTCATCAATGTACGTATCGTAAATACGATCGATGTGGCGTTCGCGCAGATCGTTGTCCGAAGAAAACGGGGTGCCTTGATAGTGACGGAATCCGAGGGCCTCGAAGAAATCCTGGTCCACGATATTCGCGCCGGTGGAAACGATGGCATCCACCATGTTTGAGCGAAGCATGTCCAGAATGATTCCCTTTTGTCCAGCGGAAATCAGACTGCCGGCTAGAGTGAGAATGATGCCGCAGCCTTTATCGGCAACCATTTCATCGACGATTTTGGCGGCGCGAGCCAGGTTGCGCGCCTGGAATGCGGTCTTCTCCATCATGTCGATCATGGGGATGACGTTAACGGCTTTGATGTCGTAGTGGTCCACAGTGGTGTGCAGCAGGTCGGACTTTTTCATGGCAAGCTCCAGGGTTGAAGTCCAGAGCCAAATAAAACCGGCCCCGGCTATCGGGGTCTACGGTAAGCAGAGCGCTCCCGCCATCGAACCCCGCCGTGGCTGGTTTCATCATACTTCATTCCCGGTTTGACTTGCCATGTGGAAAACCCAATAATCACCCTCAGATGGACATCTATGAAGAGATCGTAAAGCTACGGCAGGAAGGGCGCCGGGGCGCGGTTGCGACTATCGTCAATGTACGCGGATCAATCCCTTCGTTTGAAACCGCAAAGATGCTGGTGCGGGACGATGGTTCCATTTTCGGCACCATCGGTGGCGGCTGCGTAGAGGCCGAAGTATGGCAGGCTGCGCGCGAAGTAATGGAAAGCGAAAAACCCCGCAGCCTGACTTTCAATCTCAACCAGAATCCCAAATACGATACGGGTTTGGTATGTGGTGGAACCCTCGACATTTTTCTCGAGCCGATCTTGCCTCCCGCGGTACTTTATATTTTTGGCGCAGGGCACGTTTCCGCAAGTCTTTCCCGCAGCGCCGCCCACGCGGGATTCGATGTCACCGTAGTGGACGACCGCGAGACTTACGCCAGCAGTGAGCGTTTCCCCGAGGCAAAGGCTGTCATCGCCCAGGACTTCGAGCTGGCCATGGCTGAGATCGTGCCCAATGAATCATCGTCGATTGTGGTTGTCACTCGCGGCCATCGTGATGATATGCGGATACTCCGTTGGGCGGTGAAAACCCGGGCGCGCTACATAGGCATGATTGGCTCCAAACGCAAAACCATCGCGATTTTCCGTGAACTTACTCAAGAAGGCATTCCTGCGCATTTTTTCAACAAAGTGCATGCTCCGGTCGGGCTGGATATTGGTGCCATCACCCCGGAAGAGATTGCAGTCGCCATCACAGCCGAATTGATTGCAATGCGACGCCACTCCGAACGAACTTTGCCGCACATGAGCTGGTTCCATACCCAAAAGCTTGGCATGGAAGAGAAAGAAGAGAAAGCTGAATTGGAAGAGGAAAAGAACTAAAGCTTTCACCACAGAGGCGCAGAGTCACAGAGAAACCAGAAAGAATTTAGGTTTTCTCCGTGGCTCCGCGCCTCCGTGGTGAAACGAACTTTTTTGCCGGAGATAAAGAATGGCAACCCTGGGACTCATCGAATACAAAGACGCCAGCCCCGAAGTACGCGCGGTCTATGACGACATCATGGCCACCCGCAAGATCGACTGGATCAATAATTTCTGGAAGGCGATCGCGCACGATCCTGCCACGCTGAAGCGGACCTGGGAAGACATCAAGCAGATCATGGCCCCCGGTGCGCTCGATCCTCTCGTCAAGGAACTGCTCTATGTGGCTGTCAGCGTCAGCAATCAGTGCAACTACTGCATCGCTTCTCACACCGCTTCCGCCAGAAAGAAAGGCATGACTGATGAAATGTTCAAGGAATTGATGGCGGTTGTGGGCATGGCGAACGAAACCAATCGCCTGGTTGCCGGATATCAGGTAGAAATCGACGAACAGTTTAAGGCTTAAGTCATGGCACACAAATTCACGACTTCTTATCTCGAAGACTCCATCGCTCTGTTCCGTCACTATAAGAAAATGGCCGAGGGCGCGATCGAGCAGATCACTGATGAACAGTTGTTCGTGACATTAGACGAAGAGATGAACTCGATCGCCATCATCGTCAAGCACATGACCGGCAATATGCGTTCCCGCTGGACGGATTTTCTGACGAGTGACGGAGAAAAACCGAATCGCAATCGCGATACTGAATTTGAAGAACCTCCATCATCACGCCAATCCCTAATGAAAGTATGGGAGGAAGGCTGGCATCATGTTTTCGTCGCCCTGGAGCCGCTCACTGATGCAAATATGGACAGCAAAGTCAACATCCGGGGAGAAGCCCACTCCGTGATGCAGGCGATGAACCGTCAGATCGCTCATTACGCCTATCACTGCGGACAAATCGTGTTTCTGGCGAAACATTTCAAGGGACGGGAATGGAAGTCGTTGAGCGTGCCCCGGAACAAGTCGGACGAGTTCAATCAGAAGGTTCTTGCGAAGGAACTCAGCCAGCGTTAAGTAGTCTTCCGCGACTTCTTACCTGTCGGCTTCTTGCGCGTGATCACGCGGGGAAAACGGAATTCGTGACGCTTCATGTCCGCTCGACGGCCGCGGAAGGTCACGCCCTCTGCTTCTAAGCGAAATCGCTGCTCCATCGCATGATCGCCCCGAAGCTTGATTTCTCCTCCCGCCCCCAACACTCGTTGCCACGGAAGTCCCACCGAACGATGCAACACTCCGACAACTTGCCGGGCCGCGCCCGGATAACCGGCAGCGCGAGCGATCGCGCCATAACTCGAAACCTTGCCCCGCGGAATTTTCCGGATCGTGGCCAAGATGCTACTGTGCATGGTCATCGGAGTGGACGAGACAGGGCTGTTGAAACGGGGTCGTCGAAACAAAGATCAGCGGCTCTTGGCGAAAAGTCATTGGCATGCCATCCAAAGCATGCACCCAAGCATTGCTCTTCCTATGCTGCTTTCCGAAACGAATCAAGCGCCGCTTCCTCACTGTCAAAAACCTCGAACACGGTGAGCAACTTGGTCACTTGCAGCAAGTCGCCGACTCGTGGCGTCAGGTTCGCCAGCTTGATGGAAGCGTCACCGTTGCGCGCGGTGATGTAGAGTGCAACCAGGGTTCCCAAGCCACCGCTGTCGATGTAGGTGATTTGAGCCAGATTCAGCACCATTCGCTTATTCGACGTGAGCAGCTTTCTTACGGTGTCACGCAGACTGGCGGACTCTTCGCCGAACACAATACGGCCCGCGCAATTCAGCACCAGAATGTCATCATGGGTGGGCTTGATGCTCATGGTCAACTGCATGGAATCACTCCTTATCGCCGGCAGGAACGCCGACTCAAACCAAGAGCCTATATTGTCAGGTGCAATCTTCGCAAGGACTTCGTAACCAACCTATCACCCGGAATCTCTGCATTTCATCACGTATAATCGGATGGTCTGTCCCATGAGCTATCAGGTTCTCGCCCGCAAATACCGTCCGCAAAAGTTCTCCGAGGTTATTGGCCAGGAGCACGTCACCCGCACCCTGAAAAATGCCATTGAACAGGGCCGCACCGCCCATGGCTATATTTTCAGCGGGCACCGGGGCATCGGGAAGACCACCGTGGCCCGCATTCTGGCCATGGCGCTCAACTGCCGCTCTTCGGACAAGCCCGTAACTGAGCCGTGCGGAGTGTGTGATTCATGCCTCGAGATTCGCGCCGGCAATTCCGTGGACGTGATTGAAATTGACGCCGCCACCAACCGCGGAATCGACGAAATCCGCGAATTGCGCGAGGCCGCCCGCTATCGTCCGGCCCGCGACCGCTTCAAGATTTATATTCTGGATGAAGCCCACCAGATCACCGATGCAGCTTTTAACGCGCTTTTGAAGACGCTGGAGGAACCTCCCAGCCACGTGGTTTTTATGCTGGCCACCACACAGCCGGAAGACATTCCGCAGACCATCCGCTCGCGTTGTCAACACTTCAGCTTCCGGGCAGTGCGTTTCGAGGAAATTCTCGGTCAATTAAAAGATCTGTCGTCTCGGGAAAACATTGACGCAGATGAAGATGCATTGGCACTGCTCGCCGAAGCCGGCGATGGTTCGATGCGCGATGCGCTCTCCATTCTTGATCAGGCCATCGCCTCCTGCGACGGCCGTCTCACCGCCGAAGCCGTTCGGCAATTGGTGGGAGCAGCTCCCTCGGGAGTATTGGAAGAAGTGATGCAGGCCGTGGCGGAGGGATCGAGCGAAGCGGTATTGCGGCATGTGGACCGGCTTATTAGCGATGGCCAGAATCCATCGCACTTTGCCCGTCAGATGGTGCGTTTTCTGCGCAACACCATTGTCTCCAAAATTGCCGGTGGCGAGTCTTCCCTGCTGCAGATTTCCGGCGACGAACGCAATCGGGTAACACGTGTGGCGGAACTGTTCAGTGAGGAAGATCTGGCGCGGCATCTGCAAATCATGCTGCGTACTCACAGCGAACTTGGATACCGGCAGGAACAACGCTTCCATCTCGAACTGGGACTGCTCAAGCTCGCCCACGCACAACGATTATTGCCGATCGAACAATTGCTGAGTGACGCGGGTCTACCGGCGGCGAACACCCCAAGGCTGCCCGGCAAACCGTCCATGGTTCCCGACGCGCGCAAACCGGAGTTGCCCGCCGCATCGCGTCCCGCTGCCGTATCACCATTCGCCGCGGATTCCGCTCGCAAGGGTGGATCGAAACCGCAGCTCTCGGTCGAAAATACTCCGGCAGCCCCTCCTCGCAGCATTGGAACACCAGCCACTGCCCAGGTAGTCATGGGTTCCGCGGCGCCGGCAACGGTCAACGAAGCCGAACCATCGTTGGTGCAAGCGCCTCAGGAAAAATTGCATGAAGTAGCAGCTCCAGCGTTAGCAGCCAATCTCCCGGCAATTCCTGACATAGCGCCGAGTGACAATGCCGGCCCAATCGATACTTTACGAGGCGCCGTGCTCAATGCACTTTCAGCCCAGCGCATGCTGGTTGCGATGCTCGAGACCGGCGAATGGAAGGTCGAGGGCAATGAGCTTGTGATCAAGGTAGCGACCTCCCCGACCGTGATTGAGATGTCGCTGGGCGCCGACGCACGGCGACTTGCCATTGCGACAGCTAGTGGTGTGCTGGGCCGCGCGGTAAAGCTGAAAGTGATTTCCGGCGGAACCGTGCAGAACGTGCCGGAGAACCGCACGCCATCCTCGAACGGTGGCGGCCGCAGCAGGGCTGAGCAGGATCCCATTGTCCGCAAGATGGAAGAGAAATTCGGCGCGAAAATCAGAACTGTAATCGACTACACCAAGAGAGTTTGATCCGGAAGGACGTTTATGGACGGAATGAACATCCAGGAGCTCATGTCGCAGGCCAAAAAGCAATATGAGGTCCTGCAGAAGAAATTGCAGGAGACGGTGGTCGAAGGCACATCTGGGGGCGGCAGTGTCACCGTCAAGATGGACGGCCGCAAGCAGGTTCTTGGCATCAAGATTGACCCCGAAGTGGTGAAAGACGGTGACCTGGAAATGCTGCAGGATTTGATCACCGCTGCAGTGAATGGCGCCGGACACAAAGTGGACGATGCCATGCAATCCACCATGGGCGGCATGCTTGGCGGAATGGGAATCCCAGGACTATAGGGCGGAAGCAGATTTCAGAAGTTAGGTTTTTGATTTTTAATCACTCGAATTCCTCAACCCGTTTTCTCAAGGACACTTCCAATTCATGTCTAAATTTGCAGAACCCATGGTGCGGTTGATCGATGAATTGAAAAAACTGCCGGGCATTGGCGGCAAGACCGCCCAGCGGCTGGCATTTCATATTCTGCGTTCCAGCGATGATGACGCCGAGGCGCTAGCCATCGCCGTCCGCGACGTCAAAGCCAATTTGCGCTTGTGCTCCGTATGTAACAACATCACGGATGTTGACCCCTGTATTTATTGCACCAGCGCAACCCGCAACCAGCGCCTGGTTTGCGTGGTGGAAGAACCAACAAACATTGCTGCCATCGAGAAGACCAGGAATTTCAACGGTGTCTACCACGTATTGCATGGCACAATTTCGCCACTCCATGGAGTGGGGCCGGAACATCTGAGGATTGCAAACTTGATTATCCGGGTCGAGAACCAGCAGGTGGATGAGGTCATCATTGCCACCAACCCAACGGTGGAGGGTGAGGCTACAGCGACCTATCTTTCCGGACAGTTGCGACGCGCAGGGCTTCGGGTAACCAGGATCGCCACTGGAGTGCCTGTCGGAAGTGACATTGAATATGCCGACGAAATCACCATGCTGAAAGCCATGGAAGGCCGTCGGGATCTCTAATTCCAGGCCAAAACTCCAAACCCCTGTTGAAGCTAGCGTTTCCAAGATGTGCAAGAATTTGCGGTCGAGCCTTACCGAATCGGCGAATGCACCCGATCGACTCTTTCGATGCCAATCTAAGGCCTTTATACACATACACTTAGACGAATTGTAAAAAGCGATAGATCCAATAAAGGCAGCCTCCCTCTTGGCCCCCTAGTTGCACCTTCCCCAGACAATGTTTCCTTCTCTCTTCTCAATGATTTGGTTGGGTTCGGCTGACGCGAGGAAGCGCATGGGGGATCTATCCGGTCACAAACGGATCGGAAGCGCTTTCAGCGACAGCCCGCGCCGCGCTGTGATGTAAACGCATCTCAACCGACGCAATAAGAAACCGGGCCAACCAGCCCGGTTTTCTTTTTTCGTATTGAGAAATACTCTCGAGCGAAATCTAACTAATCGTCGTTGCTCGGTTTCTTGGCGTTCAGATCACAGGCTTTTCCGATGCGATCCAGGCTAAGACTTGCCGGTGTGAATTCCGCGATGTCATTCCCATCCGGAGTCCTGAATTCGACTTTGAATACATTCGCGCCAATCAGTTCCCGGACGGTGCCCTTGTCCATCGAAAGCACCCGGCCACGGAGCCAATTCCAGCCGTGACTGCTGTGGCTATTGTCTACTCGAACCAGCACCCTCAATTGCGGCTGTCCCCAAAATCCTGGCTGGTTGGGATAGCCCAGCTTCACATTGGGAACGAAATTGGCGAATTTGTATTTTCCGTTCTCGCAAAAGATTTGAATTTTCGGCTTATGGTAGGAGCTATCGCGCAGAAAATTATCCGCTTCCAGTTCGAATCGGGTCCTGTTGGCGAGCGTCATCTTGTCCTGAGAGGAAATTTGCACCCATTTTCCGCCTGCGTTTACAGATGTAGTTGGAGCAGAGTCTTGCGCATAGGCCGAAAACCCGGCAGCACAACTTAGAAGTATGACCGCTAACATGGTTCGCTTCCCAAACATGCCTAAGAATTTATTTCCCAAAGTAATTTCTCCTTAAGTTCCTATTCGCGGGATTCATCGCCTCCGACTGGCTCCAGTTCCGTTTCCAGGAAAAAGTTCGTCTCTTTTTCCATCGGCTGGATGCCCTTCGGCAACGCACCCCGGTTGTACGCGGCCATACGGTTCTTCCATTTCAGGAAGTCCGTAATGGTCTGCGGTTCTATGCGGATTTCCACCCGCCGCAGGCTGGCCAACAACAGATTCATCTCATAGTTGAACCCCACAGCCGTACGAAAGTTCTTCGCCGAACGCTGGATTACCTCAATTTTTCGCTCCCGGCATTCCAGCAGTCCCCACCCGGCAGGCAATTCTTCCCGCCGGATAAGCCCCGCAGGAGCCAGATAAAACCGCTCACAGCCAACTCCGCTTTCCGGCTTCTGGCGAAAAGGCTTAACGCGGTCAGCTAGAAAGTCAGCTCGCGAGATCTTGCACTCCACTAGTACGGAGTGGGAAGCCTTCTTCCACCCAATGGCATCGGGCATTTCGCCGCTGGCGCAGGCCTGTTCGGACAGCACCACTCCGCAGCGATACCTCCGCAACCACGCTACCGCTTGGGAAACTAGTTGAGCATGGGTCATGAAATCTTCGGCTTTCGTATAGATGATTTTTACTCGCAGCAGAAGAAAGAAGGAAGTGCCCGACTAGTTTCGAGCTTTTAGCAAACTCCGCCGTGCTGGTTTCGGAACTCGTAACGGTTTCACCATCACCGGCCGCCGGTAGACCAACTCAACCAGATGACGAGCCCCAGCAATTTCTTCCGCGATCCGATCACGCGCAGAATAGCCTTCTGCCGCAATCACTATAGAGCCATTCTTCTGGCCAATTTCGAGGCGCCTAATTTGACCGCTGTGGTCAGAGTCAAAGGCACCCGCCAGACGGAGAATCCCTGACAGATGCAAGACACTTCGCCGTTGAGCTGGGGTCAGACCAAACAACGCTTTTTGTCCTGCTCTCGGCAACGCTCCGCGATAATAACGGGCGACGACTCCAGCCAGTTTTAGATTCGCGGCATTGCAGCCCAGGGGTGGTTTGAGCTTTTCAACCAGACGGTAGGTGGCTTTCTCCGGCTTCTTTTCCTTAGTTGCATGTCCCACGCCATGAAGCAAAGCGGCTATTTGCAGAACGGCGCGTAAATCCGGCCCGGGTGGACTTGGACTTCGTATTGGCATGGGCAGTGCATCATAGAGTTGCAGCGCCAGGCGGGACACATGCTGGGAATGCTGAAATCCGAGATCAAGAAACGCAGCCCATTGTTTCAACCGGCGCACGGCGATGGACTCGATCTCTTTGCCTTGAGGCAATTCTGCACGCCACACGTTCCATAGCGAAGCTCCGCCCAGCATCTTGCCACGATACTTCTCAACTCTCTGGGCACGTTCCTCCATGATGCGCGTGTGCCAGCGAGAGCGCGCTTCTTCGTTCCCGGGAAATGCGTTCACTTGCAGCAGCTTTGCCCAAAGCACATCCAGATCGTGGACTTCGCCCAACAGATCTTGCAGATGTTTGAGATCGTCCTTCCACGCCGCGTGTTGTTCCGGGAGAAAGTTTTCCACGATGTATCGAAATCGTTTTATCCCAATCCGCAGGCTGTGCAAAGCCACCTGGGACCGATTGCGTAAAGCTTTGCGATGCAAGTCGTGGGCGTTCGTCCAGTGCTCCAGTGCCAGATGTTTGAACAACGCGCTTCCCGGCCTAAGTCTGGTAGCCCGGCGTGGCAATGCTGTGGTCCAGCGCCTCCACTGCTTGCGATCGAACTCCTGCAAGGCTTTGGCCGCCTCCAGCTTGAGTTGAATTTCGCTGTTTACCAGAAATTGCATCACGCTATTGGTTACGGGATCATCAGGCGATCCGAGGCGCTGTACCCATTCCTCCATGACTTGCACATCCCGCAGTTCCCCCAGACTGCTGAAAAGCCGCTTGCCCGCCTTCTTCATCTGCTTCCAATTGGGATCGGGATCAAGCGCCATGACACCATCGGCAAGAGAGCGGCAGCGGCGCAGAGCCACACGCAGGTCATGTACTGGATCAGCAGCCAAATCCACCCCGGCGCGATCGCATTCTTCGAGCACGCGCTCCATCCACAGCGCGAGACCGGCTTTTTTGCGAACGCTTTTCTTGAGTGCGATTGCGGTAGCAGAAGACATGGGTTTGTTTTGATGGATCATTGTCGCCGGAAAATCGACTTCGTGCCACCGCTTCTTCCCATAAGGCCTCCCGATTTCCACGCGCTGTGGCACACTATCATCATGGCAAAAACGGAATGAACGTACTCGAGTTCACTTTTCTGGTGTGCATCGGATCCATGCTCGCCGGTCTGCTCGGATCGCTGACCGGCCTCGGGGGTGGGGTCGTCCTGGTTCCCCTGCTCACAATTTTCTTCAAAGTCGATCTGCATTATGCCATCGGCGCATCTTTGGTTTCCGTGATCGCAACCTCTTCCGGCGCAGCCGCAGCCTATGTCCGGGAAGGTTTCTCCAATATTCGGATTGGCATGTTTCTGGAAATTGCCACCACTTTGGGAGCACTCCTGGGTGCGTTTTTGACCGCCAAAGTGCCTACCAGCGCGATCGCTATTATTTTCGGAGCAGTGCTGTTGTATTCGGCATATCTGTCACGCCGCACCCGCGCCAGATCGCTTGGCGACGATCCTCCTGATCCCCTGGCAACCCGCCTGCAATTGAATGGCAGTTTCCCCACCACCGAGGGCATCCGGAATTACAACGTGTACAACGTACCCACCGGCTTCGGCCTGATGTTCGGGGCCGGCGCTTTATCAGGACTGCTCGGCATTGGCTCGGGCGCAGTAAAGGTTTTGGCCATGGATCAGGCTATGCGAGTCCCGTTCAAGGTCTCCACCACCACCAGCAACTTTATGATTGGTGTGACCGCGGCAGCCAGCGCGGGAATTTACCTTAGCCGGGGCTACATTGATCCCGGTCTCGCTATGCCTGTAATGCTGGGCGTTCTGGCTGGCTCCCTGATTGGCGCGCGTCTTCTGGTCAAAACCGAAACCAAACAATTGCGGCTCGTATTCAGCATTGTAATCGTGTTGCTGGGATTGCAAATGATTTACCAGGGACTCGCCGGAAAGATATAAGCATCGCGATTTGAATGAGAACACCTGAGCAGGAATAACTAATATGAAGAATTTATCCAAGTGGACTGACCAGCAGTTTGAAGAGATTATCGCGAATCTGTTGCGTACTGGCGTACTCCTCTCGGCTACAGTAGTTTTGCTTGGCGCGATCATTTACATGACCCGGCATGGTTTTTCGCCGGCGGACTATCGCGTGTTTCGAGGCGAGCCCGCGGACCTGAAGAGTGTGCAAGGCATTATCGGTTATGCGTTCCACCGCCACGGTCGCGGCTTGATTCAACTCGGCCTTCTTTTGCTCATCGCCACTCCGGTGGCTCGCGTTATGTTTTCCGTATTTGGATTCGCCAGAGAACGAGACTGGATGTACGTGGGTTTTACCCTGATCGTGCTGGTCGTGCTGCTGTACAGTCTCTTTGGATCTTCCTTGATCGCATAAGATGCAGCGCCCTCGGTTTACGAAGTTTTACGTGACTTTACCAACTCTTTACGCATATTCCCCCATCCAAAGTGTTCGTATGATAAGTAAGCTCCCTGCGTTGGAACCTTTTTGCGCATGAGCTCAAATCAGCATCTGGAGGCAACAGCAATGTCATCTACAAGAATCGGCCAGAAATGGTCAAAAATCGGAGTGAGGGCACAATTGGTTGCGGCCGCATTCGCCCTCGCCATGAGTTTCTCGCTTTTCACCGGCACCGCCTTCAGCCAGGACGATCAAGGCCAGCAGGCTCCTCCTCCCCAGGGCGGAGAGATGGGCGGTCATAAAATGGGCGGCCATCACCAGATGCCCAGTGTGGACGAACAACTCCAGCACCTCACCAAGAAGTTGAATCTAAGTGATGACCAGCAACCAAAAGTGAAGGCCATTCTGGAAGATCAGCACACCAAAATGGAAGCTCTGCACAACGATTCGTCCATCGCGCGCGAAGACAAGTTCGGCAAGATGCGCGACATCCGTCAGGGTTCGGACACCCAGATAAAAGCCATTCTCAACGAAGATCAGCAGAAGAAATTTGACAAGATGCAACAAGAACAGCATGACCGAATGATGCAGCACCAGGGCCCGCCCAGCGACTAGGCTCTGGCAACCGAAAAATTCGGGACAGGAAAGCGCAAGGGGTTTGCGCTCCTGTCCCGGAGAGAAGCAAACAGAACGATTGCCTTTATTTTGACTAAAAACCCTTCGGCGCCCGGGCGTGTGGTCACCGTAAACTTCGTCTTCCTGACGGTAAAGCCACCCACGGTTCACCGTCAGGCCGGTAGATTCTGGAAAATATGCAAAACTTTGCAGTCAAATGCAAGCTGCGACAGGGGACTTGCAAGATATCAGACGGATGGGATTTTTTTTCTAGCCACAAGAACAATAATCGAGCTATACTTTAGTTGCCCTCCCCCAATTAACACAAAGGGCATCTCAGGACAATTTGAGACATTTCAGGTTACAAAAAAACTCCCCGTCAATGGGGAGTTTTTTCTGGTCATCCTTCTGACAATCAAGCTATAATCTGCCAGCCCTCCCCCACTACAAAGGGCATAGCAGGACAATTCAGGACATTTTAGGTTATGGAATCGAATTCCCCTCAGCGGAACCTGAACCCGCGTCTGAATTCATGGAAAGAGATTGCCTCTTTCTTTGATCGTGACGAACGTACCGTCAAGCGTTGGGAGAAGCGACGTGGGTTGCCAGTCCATCGGATGCCAGGTGGAGAACGCGGCGGAGTTTTTGCCTACACCGAGGAACTCACCGCGTGGCTGAAATCTGCACCACCGAATGATTTGGCAGATGCAGGACGCCTCGGGAATAGCTTACAAACTGCTTCCGCAAATGCAAAAGGCTTGGGAATGCCACTCGATGAGAGTGGTGCCGTTTCCCCGACGAAACCCTCCCCCCCTCCTGTGGTTGAGCGAAAGCGGCGTCTCAAAACTTGGCTTATTTGGGGCGCCGCTGGAATTGTGGTGGTCGCCTCGGTAACGTGGGTTCTGAAGCGGCAATTGCGGCAGGCTGCGCAATCAAGTGCGGCAGATTCTCGGTCCTCCTCGCGCACCCCAAGAGCAGAAGCGGAAGACCTGTATCTCAAAGGCCGTTTCTTTTGGAACAAACGCACACCGGATGATTTGAACAAGGCTGTCGATTACTTTACCCAAGCAATTGTTCGTGATCCCGGCTACGCAAGAGCTTACGTAGGACTGGCGGACAGCTATAACCTGTTGCGGGAATTTAGCGCCATGCCCTCCAGTGAAGCTTTCCCCCGAGCCTTGGCCGCCGCCAGAAAAGCCGTCGAGTTGGACGATCGGTCCGCAGAAGCCCACACTTCCCTGGCTTTTGCTCTTCTCTATGCGAATTTGGATGAGGCCGGCGCCGAGCGTGAGTTCAAGCGGGCCATTGCATTGGATCCCAACAATGGGCAAGCCCATCACTGGTATGCCACGGCCTTATTGGCCTTCGGACGTTTCCCCGAGTCGCTAAAAGAAATTGAAATTGCACAAAAGCTGGATCCTGCTTCCAAAGCAATTCTGGCCGACAAGGGAGTGATCCTTTTCTCTGCGGGCCAGCCGGATGCGGCGGTCACTCTTCTCAAACAAATAGAAGCTTCGGATCCATCATTCGTTTCTCCCCATCGTTACTTGTCCATGATCGCCTACCAACACAAGGACTACCCCGACTATTTCGCGGAATGGAAAGAAACAGCGATTTCCACTCAAGATGAAAAAGATCTCAGCGTTGAAAAAGCTGCGGAGTCAGGTTTTGTTGCGGGTGGGTTTCACGGAATGGTGGAAAGCATGTTGCCCATTCAAAAGAAGCTTTATCTCGAAGGGTCTCTGGGGGCATATCCTCTGGCCCATACCTATGCCCTTCTGGGTCGAAACCGCGAAGCCTTGCAATTCCTGCAGGATGCCTACAACCAGCGGGACATGGGATTGCTGTCTGTCTCCGGGGACTCTGCCTTCAACGATCTGCACGAAGATCCCGTCTACAAGGATCTGATGGCCCAAGCAGCGATTTCTCCCCGAAATTAGCTGAGATGACCACGGCGTATCGCGCTACAAAAAGTGTTGCTGGATTGACACAGCGTCTGTTTCAAGCCACGAATCACCCCTTACAAACACCGCGTAACTCTATAAAAACAAGCTCTATACCCTTTGGTTCATGATCTGCCATTTGTTTAGGCGTAAGCGCCCAATCAGGTGGCAAATCATGGCCAGAACGATCAATAGTTCGAAAATTCGCAGAATCGCAGCATGGGTTCTTATCCATTTCATGAGCGCCCTCAGCACCCCCGCTCTGGCGCAAAACCCATCCTCATCAAGCCCCGCCACGGCCACGCCGATTCATCGGCAAGTCATTGTCAGTATTTCCGACAGGAAACTGGCAGTCCTCGAAAATGACAAGGTCATCAGCACTTTTTCCGTCTCGGTTGGCGCGGCGGTCAGTCCAAGCCCTACTGGCGAGTTCCAGATTGTCAATCGGCTGGCCAACCCCACCTACTACCACCCCGGTACGGTGATTCCGCCGGGCGGCGATAACCCAATCGGCCCACGCTGGATTGGCCTTAGCCAGAAGGGCTTTGGCATCCACGGGACAAACCAGCCACACTCCATCGGTCACGCTGCTTCGCACGGCTGCATTCGCCTTAACAATCGCGACATCGTGCGGTTCTTTCAAATGGTGAGCGTGGGCGACACGGTGTCTATTCGTAGTGAGCGTGATGAACAAATCGCTCAGATCTTCGGTGGCGTAGCCGACACCGACACCTCCGCAGTAGCGCAGGAGAAGTCCGCCTCTCCGATCCAGGGCGGCGGTGGACAGTAAGCAGCACAACGAATTCATAGGAGGATCACAATGCAACTCGCAATCACCGCAATGGCAGTCATGGCCGGGATGGTTTTCTCACTAGCAATCGCACTTCTGGTGGAGGAGCTAATTTTCGGCAAGGTTTTCCGCCTGTTCTTTGCCCGGCAAACGGTTCAGGCCAAATCTGGGCAGCCGCGTTAGGCACAACCGACGACTCTAACCAGTACAGGGTGTATGCCAAGCACACGCCATCTCGCGGTTTATAATGCGCGCATTCCCAACATGCCGATTGCGCCATCACGCTTCACGCGCGCCGCCGCTTCCCTGCTGTTCTTGCTCCTTGGCATGCCTGCCATGGGAGCGACGGACTGGCGTGCGCCGGAACACCAACTCGCAGAAAAGATTGCTGCCGTTACCGGCCCCGACGCTGTCGCTTTACAGGTAATTAATCGTTCCTCCCTCAGCCGTGCCGAGTCGGACACAATTCATCGCGGGCTTCTTACCGAACTGGCTTCCCTGGGTATTCGCTTTGTCGATGCCGACCAGGCCACCGCCACGGTGCAGGTTTCTCTCTCGGAGGATTTGCAGAGTTACGTGTGGCTGGCAGAAATCCGCCGGGGCACAGATGAGCCCTCAGTAGTAATGATCGCCATGCCGCGTCCGGAGACGTCTGCGGTCGCTCAGGATGCTTCCGCGCTGACCCTCCGCAAAACTCTGCTTTGGACGCAAGAAAGCCGGATACTCGATGTGGCCCTTGGTCCCGGCAATCCGCAGCAGATGATCGTTCTCGATGCAGACAACGTCACGCTGTACAAATTTCAGGACAACCGCTGGCAAACCGAGCAAACTTTCGCCATATCCCATTTGCATCCATGGCCGCGCGATTTGCGGGCGCGGTTGCTGCTGCGCAAGGACCACCTTTTTGATGCCTACCTGCCCGGGGTTTACTGCCGCAGCACAGCGACCGTGCCCTTGACCCTGAATTGCTATGAGAGCGACGATCCCTGGCCCCTGGGCGCGGACCAGTTTCCTTTAAATGCGTTCTTTGCCCACACCCGCAACTTCTTTACCGGTGGACTCACTCCCGGAGTGGGCAAACAAACCACGGCTCCGACATTTTATTCGGCCGCCCCATTGCCCCACGACAAATACACCCTCTGGCTCTTCGCCACAGTCGACGAACAGGTGTACATGCTCGACGGCGTGACCGATCAAACCACCGGGAAGCTGGATTGGGGTAGCGACATCACCAGCGTGCACAGTGGTTGTGGATCGGGCTGGCAAGTGTTGACCTCCGGCACAAACGATGGCGGAAACGACACAGTACGCGCTTTCGAGATGGCGGATCGCGAGCCCACGGCCGTGACCCAACCCGCAGACTTCAGAGGCGACATCACTGCGCTGTGGACGGAGGCAGACGGAAGTAGTGCGATTGCTGTCTCACATGATTCGGAAACGGGAGCATATGCGGCGTATCGCCTCACAATTACTTGCGGCCAATAGTCTCCGCGCGGCCGCGCTCGCCATCGCGATGTTCGTCATGGCCCTGTTCCCCATGACAACGACCGCGAATGCGGCCACCCGGCCGCGTTATGGCGGCACCTTGCGAGTGGCCATGCAGGCTGCTCCTACATCGCTCGACCCCGCTGGGACCAGTTCATCCAACTGGTACAGCTCTCGTAATCTTTCGCATTTGATGTTTGATACTCTCATCACCCTCGACAACAACGGAAAACCCCAGCCATCCCTGGCTACGTCGTGGCAATCCGAACCGAGCAACCAGCGCTGGCAGTTTTCCATTCGTCACGGCATCACTTTTCAGGATGGAACCGCTCTTACCAGTGACGCGGTTGCAGCCTCGCTCCGCGCCGTGAATCCCACCTGGAAGGTTCTCTCATCGGGCGAAGCCGTCATCGTGGAACGGGATTCCCCCGCTCCCAATCTGCCCGCGGAACTGGCGCTGCCGCGCAACAGCATCATCAGGCGAGATAGTGGAAAGATCAGCGGAACCGGGCCTTTTACCGTCACCCAATGGGACCCAGGCAAGAAACTTGCCCTCGCCGCACGCGACGATTATTGGGCCGGACGGCCTTTTGTAGATTCGGTAGAAATCGAGATGGGCAAAAGCTTTCACGACCAGATGATCGCTTTGGATCTCGGCAAGGCCAACGTCATCGAAATCGCACCCGACCAACTGCATCGATCCAGCGCAGAGAATAATCGCATCGAGCCTTCTGACCCCATGGAGTTGATGGCATTGGTTTTCACGCGTGATCGCCAGTCCACCGACGATGGGCGCATCCGGGAAGCGCTCGCGCTCAGCATTGATCGCGAATCGCTCAATAAAGTCGTGCTGCAAAGCGGCGGCGAACCCTGCGCCGCACTGCTACCCGAGTGGATGACGGGCTACGCTTTTGTTTTTCCCGCCGGTGTCGATCTCGCCCGCGCCCGGAAAAACCTCGCCGGGTTAAAACAATCCGCACCCATAACGCTGGGTTACGACACGGTTGATCCCGGAGCACGAGTCATCGCCGAGAGAATCGCGCTCAACGCCCATGATGCCGGCTTGTCGCTCCAACCGACCTCAGGCGCCGCCGATCTGCGATTGGTCCGGATTCCTCTGGTTTCGCTCAACGCTCACGTTGCACTCGCTGAATTGGCGAAGTCCCTCGGGCTTCCCCCGCCGAACTTTAATGGCAACTCCAATTCCGAAGACGACCTTTACGCAGCAGAAAACACTCTGCTCCAATCGCAGCGTGTCATTCCATTGCTTCATCTGCGGACAGCTTCGGCCGTACACGCCTCCGTCAAGAATTGGCATGAAGCTCGCGATGGCAACTGGAGCTTGCCCGATGTTTGGCTGGGAACACCGGGGGCGGACAAGCCATGAAATTCCGGCGCAAACTTCTGGCTGTGTTTGCATTGACAGTATTCCTGTCCGTGGCCACGGTCGCACTGATCGTTTCCGCGATGACCCGTCGCAGTTTTGAGCGTGCCAATGCAGAAAGCACCACCGCGCTGGTCGCCCAATTCCGTCGCGAATTCAACCGCCGGGGCGAAGAAGTCGTTCGCCGGGTGGAGACCATCGCCTCCAGTGAGTCCGCAACCCGCATGGCCCTCAAGTTAAACCATGGCACTCCGGACTACAGCGCTTACCTCGATGAAGCGAAATCCCTGGCAGAAAATCAGCAGTTAGATTTTCTGGAGTTTGTGGACAGCCAGGGAACAATTATTTCGTCAGCCCAATCCCCGGCAACCTTCGGATACAAGGACAATTTCGCTTTCACCGCCAACGTTCCCAAAGATGCTTTCCTCAAGCAGGAAGGTCCTTCTGAAGATCCCACGCTCGCATTGTCGGCAATCCGTCAGGTGAATGTCGGCGACCGTCCCCTCTACGTGATTGGAGGTCGCCGCCTGGATAAAGATTTCCTTGCCAGCCTCGAACTTCCCACCGGAATGCGGGCCCTGCTTTATCGAAATGTCGGCGACATCCCTTTCGCGCCCCAGTTTTTAACCGACGCCTCCGGGCCTGTTCCGAATGCCGATCGAATCGCGCAATTGATCGAGCAGGTCGAACGACAGCGCCAGGAAACTACGGCGCTAGTTCACTGGTCGTCTAATCCAGCCGACGACGAAACCCTCCATGCCATCCCCCTCAACGGACAGGCAAACCAGTTACTGGGAATTTTGCTGGTCGGGAGTTCACGGCGTCCTTATGTGGAGCTTCGCCAGCACATTCGTTCGGCTTCGCTGCTAGCGGGAGGCGCGGGCATGATTCTCGCCATCCTGCTCAGTGGATGGGCCGCAGCGCGAGTCACCCGGCCCGTCGAAGAACTTGCCCGGGCTGCACGCGAGGTTGCGGATGGAAACTGGAATGCGCAAGTGACCGTCCAATCCACCGACGAGTTGGGCGAACTCGCCGCATCCTTTAATCGCATGACTCACGAGTTGCTGGAACAAAAAGAACGACTAGTGCAGACCGAGCGTGTGGCTGCGTGGCGGGAGCTGGCGCGCCGTCTAGCGCACGAACTGAAGAACCCGCTTTTTCCTCTGCAATTGACTGTCGAAAACTTATTGCGGGCGCGGCAACAGAGTCCCGAACAATTTGAAGAAACCTTTCAGGAAAGTTCTTCCACCTTGCTCGCGGAAATCTCCAATCTCAAAACCATCATTTCCCGCTTCAGCGAATTTTCCCGCATGCCCCAGCCCCATCTTCAGAGCGTCAACTTGAATGACGTGGTGCAAAATGTTGCCCGCCTTTTTCAGGCCCAACTGCATACTCCCGGACACCCGCCCATCGAATGTAAACTGGAACTCGCCGAATCCATGCAACCCATCGCCGTCGATCCCGAACTCATGCACCGGGTATTTTCGAATCTGGTATTGAATGCCATGGACGCCATGCCCGAAGGCGGCGTTCTGACTCTGCATACACATCAGAATGACGACCACGCTCTTATCGAAGTGTCCGACACCGGAACCGGGCTCACGCCGGAAGAATGCGAGCGCTTGTTCACTCCTTACTACACCAGCAAGACCCACGGCACGGGTCTGGGATTGGCCATAGTTCAGTCCGTGGTGAGCGATCATGGCGGACGCGTCAGTGTTCGCAGCGAACCCGGACACGGCACGACTTTTATCATTGAGCTACCGAGCAGCAGCATTTAATGAAATGAACAGTAATCTGTCATCCTGAGCGCAGTGACAGTTTCGCGAAGCGAAGCTGTCATGGAGTCGAAGGACCCCTAGAGGCTAAATGTCTGCCAGGTATAGGGGTGCTTCGACTCTCTCGCCGCAAGTACGCGGCTCGCTCGCTCAGCATGACAAGGCTTACACGGTGAGGGATAACCTAGTGGCCAAGAAAGCACACCTGCTAATCGTCGACGACGAAGCCAATACCCTGGCTTCCCTTTCTCGCGCCTTTCGTCTTGGCGGACACGAAGCAACCGTCTGCGACAACGCCACCAAGGCCCTCGATCTCGTCAAATCGCAAAACTTCGATCTCATTTTTTCTGATGTAGTCATGCCAGGCAAAGACGGCCTCGCGTTCCTCGAAGATCTCCGCGCACAAGGCATTACCACACCGGTTGTCATGATGTCCGGCCAGGCCCACATCGAAATGGCGGTGCGGGCAACACGACTGGGAGCGCTCGACTTCCTGGAAAAGCCGATCTCCACCGAAAAGCTGCTGCTCACCATTGAGAATGTCCTGAAGCTACGGCATCTGGAGACCGAAAATCGTCAACTCCGCCAGCAACTCGGAAAACACGAAATTATCTGGACTGGCCCCACCATGCAGAAAATCATGGCGCAGGTGGAGCGTGTGGCCGCTAGTGAAACCCGCGTTTGCATTCTGGGTGAGACGGGCACGGGAAAAGAGCTGGTCGCCCGCACTTTGCACGAACGCAGTCCGCGCGCCTCGGGCCCGTTCGTCACGCTGAATTGCGCCGCGGTTCCGGCGGAACTCATCGAGTCCGAACTCTTCGGACACGAAAAAGGCTCCTTCACCGGCGCCGCCGGCCGCCACCTGGGAAAATTCGAGCAGGCGGAACACGGAACAATTTTCCTCGATGAAATTGGCGACATGCCTCTCGCCATGCAAGCCAAACTCCTGCGCGTGCTCGAAGAAGGCGAGGTCGAACGCATCGGCGGGGATAAATCGATACGCGTCGATGTCCGCGTCCTGGTCGCCACTCACCGTACTCTGGAAACACTGGTCCGCGAGGGCAAATTCCGCCAGGACCTCTTCCACCGCGTCTATGTTTTTCCTCTGGTGCTGCCGCCGCTGCGTGAACGCCGCGAAGACATTCCTGCGCTCATCGAACATTTCGCCCGCCAGGTTTGCGCGCAGAACAATTGGAAACCCATTCCCTTTACCGCGGACGCCATTCAGGCACTGCAAGCCCAGCCCTGGCCGGGAAATGTGCGCGAGCTTCGCAACGTGGTTGAACGTCTGATGTTGCTCTCGACCGACAATCAGGTTGACACCGACACTGTCCGCACCGCTTTGCCGCAAACCCTCGACGCACCCCACGCGGTCAGCACAACCTCGGGGCCTCTGGCGGAACGGGTGCAGAATTTTGAGCGGGAAGTGTTATTGACGGAACTAAAGCGCCATAGTTACCACATTACAAACACAGCCAAGGCATTGGGCCTCGAGCGCAGCCATCTTTATAAAAAAGCAGAACAGCTGGGAGTGGACATTCAAAAGAGCCGCCGGGAAGACGAAACGTCCGACTGATCAAACCTTGTCATCCTGAGCAACCCCTTGTCATCCTGAGCGCAGTGGATGCTTCGCGAACGCGAAGCATCCACGAAGTCGAAGGACCCCTACCACCCAACCGAACTCAGCCGTCCGGATCACGCTTCTCGCTGTGCATGGCGCAGACTTCTGGGATATTTGGCTGCGGGGATTCGAACTTGAGCCGTTTAGCAGGCGTGAGCGAAGCGGGAGCCTGCTGGCGAAATCCCGAGCCCGAGCGAGGGACCTCACCGGACACTAATTTGTAGTGGACTTGGCTGCCCCCCAGGGATTCGAACCCCGATAACCTGCTCCAGAGGCAGGTGTCCTACCATTGAACGAGGGGGCAACAGCGGATGGAAGTGGTGCTTTTAAGCACCACCAGCCCAATTCTATGGGCAGTCCCGGTTGGGGTCAACCAGAACCCGGCGGGTGGCCCACCTTTTCGCAATTGTAAGGATCTTTTCAACTTGGGGTGCCCCATCCTTGCGTTTTTTGCAAGGGTGGGAGACGATGCTGCGGGCAGCGAAGGTATCGCCATAAGGTCGGTTGCGAACCCTTGGGACGGGGAGAGTGTAAGTGCCCACGAGCCCGGAAAGGTGTCATGGCGCTGACCCCCGCCCCTTGCAAAAAGCGCAAGGAACGGGGCACCCCCAGTGGCGACACTTGAGAAGTTTCCTGAGATATACTTTCGCGGTCGAAAGGGTGGGCCACCCGCCAATTTGGAGGCCAGCGGTTACACGAAATCGGTTGCAAAGGATGGCGTAACTACGCTTTATTCGAAGGGCAATCAGATTTACTCTGTCTATTCGAACGCGGCCTCCACGGGCGGCCCAGCCGCAAATCTTGCCATTGACGGCCAAGTGGTAGCTAAAATCAGGCTCAAATAGGAGGGAGGCGTATGGAACGGGGTGAGGATGAAGCTAACTTCAAGGCACTTTATCAGCGGGCGCTCGACTGCGCTGCTACCGACAGCGGTAGGCTTCCAACTTCACTGCGACGGCTGACTTTCAATGATGTAGATCTGCGCTCGGCTGCGTTCGCTGGGCTTCTTCAAAATTTACTTGTCTGGTCGGGAGACGATGCTTGCTCCTTCGTTGTTCTTCGACCCGATCCAGTGTACTACTATCACCGCTTCTTCAAACGATATCCCGTAGTCGAGGTGGAACGTGGCATGTCCAATGATGAATTCATAGAGATGCTGAACGAGGGGCCACCTGAGAGCAAGGCTGATGCTCCGGGAATCATCTACTCGGAATATGTCATCGTTCCGCCATCGATGGGTTGGTTCGTTCATGCATTGCGTTCAACCGGAGATGACGGCGGGCATTTATGGGTTCCTTCGGAATGGCCTGAGAGGGTCGCTGTCGTCTATCCCTACGTAAGCGGGGACCGTCCCGAGCTTTCCCAAAAACAATAGGCTGGAACAAAGGACCGTTTCGGGTCCACTGAATAAACCTCTTCCCCCGAGAATCGAAGCATGTCCCGTCGCTCGATGTCATCGAGGAAAGTCTTTTTACACGACTGGGTGAAGTAATCGAGAGCGGTCCGGTAAGCCGCCAGCGTCTTGGACTTCTTGCCTAGTCTGATTTCTTCGAGGTAGTCAGCGATCAATTCTAAGAGGTTGTGTTGATGAGTTTCACGTAGGACAGTCGCTCCGTTATTTACTGCATTCAACTCTGCCTCTTTTCGGAGACGGCGGGCACTGGCATCAGCGGCATCTTTCGTGCTCGACTGATGTAATTATGGCGGGTGGCCCACCCTTAAGGTTTTGATCTCATCAGCAATCGTCCCGGCAGGGGGGGTGCCCCATCCTTGCGTTTTTTGCAAGGGTGGGAGACGATGCTGCGGGCAGCGAAGGTATCGCCATAAGGTCGGTTGCGACCCTTGGGACGGGGAGAGTGTAAGTGCCCACGAGCCCGGAAAGGTGTCATGGCGCTGACCCCCGCCCCTTGCAAAAAGCGCAAGGAACGGGGCACCCCCAGTGGCGACACTTGAGAAGTTTCCTGAGATATACTTTCGCGGTCGAAAGGGTGGGCCACCCGCCCGAAATAGGAATTGAAAGAGAGATATGTCCAATAGACAAAGTCATACCCATGAAACCAGTAAAAATAGTTGGGTAGAAGTGTGGTTCAAAATCGAAAAAGATGCTGACGGTTACCCGGAAAGCAAAGCCTGGGAGGGATTATTCACCGAAAAAACGGACGTCGGGTATGTGGTACAGAGTGTACCGTTCTATCTGAAGAACGTTTCGGTCGGAGACATTGTCGAGGTGGTAGAGGAGGATTTCCTCACGTTCAGAAGAGTTTTGACCCGAGGTGGTCATAATACGTATCGCCTCCTTTTGCCAGAAGATTCTCAGGGGAAAATAGACGATATAGCGAATGAACTGTCTAAGCTAGGCCTTGGGGTCGAGAAGGAAATTGGTATGCTCTTGGCCGTTGATGTTCCTGACAAAGTGAACCAACAGGATATCGATTCCTTCCTGGTACAGGGAAAGGAGGATGGGAGGTGGCAGTTGCAGGACGGGTGCCTAAATGGATTTAACAACACTCCAATGTAGCGCGGTTGAACATGAGACATCACTACGATGCTGACCAATTCATCCACGACTGCACTCCACACTTTGTGCATTCGTGCGCTTTAATCGCATCCCGTTCTACCGGCAAAGAACGCGATAGTGAAAGCGGCCTGGATAACTTCGGCAAACGCTACTACGCAAGTTCAATGGGGAGATTCAGTTCCACCGATCCAGGTCCGTACATCTGGCGCGACCCTCAGACGTTAAACCGATACACGTACACCCGGAACAACCCGCTGAGATACGTCGATCCCACGGGGATGTACTTCGTGGTGGCTGCTGAGATGCAGGCTCAGGTCAAGCAGTACATTTCCACAATGTTGAGAAGCCCTGAGGGGGCGGCGATGATCCGGGCAATATCTGCCAACCCCAAACCAAATTTCTTTAGCCAGGGCGCGCTCGACAGACATCAGGTTCCTGGAACAAACCAGATTGCGGTCACAAACGGAACTACCACGGCGCTTGCAGGCAACCAGCCAGGACAAGTGGCAGGAACGCAGACCACTCTAAGCAACAGCAATATCGCTTTCACAGCTGGAATGTCGACAGGGGACATTTTTGCGGTCGGCTTGAAAGCATTCGCGCACGAAGACTCTCACGTTGTCGATATAAACGCTGCCCATACTCTTCAAGGGGCTGCTGCTGGCGGGTGGCCCACCCTTAAGGTTTTGATCTCATCAGCAATCGTCCCGGCAGGGGGGTGCCCCATCCTTGCGTTTTTTGCAAGGGTGGGAGACGATGCTGCGGGCAGCGAAGGTATCGCCATAAGGTCGGTTGCGACACCCTTGGGACGGGGAGAGTGTAAGTGCCCACGAGCCCGGAAAGGTGTCATGGCGCTGACCCCCGCCCCTTGCAAAAAGCGCAAGGAACGGGGCACCCCCAGTGGCGACACTTGAGAAGTTTCCTGAGATATACTTTCGCGGTCGAAAGGGTGGGCCACCCGCCTGACAACGCCGGCATTCGAGTCGGACAAGCAATGAGGGCTGCGGGATGCCACGAATGAAACGATTTTTAAAAATGTCGTTGGGGGGAGTGGGGGCGGTTGCAATCTTGGCGATAGCCCTTTTGTACGCGCTGTTTCACGGATATTTCGATCATGGTCAGTTCGAGATCAAGCGAGTTCAACGGTCCTCTACAAATCAGGTGGCGATGGTAGCCAAACGCTTAGATCGTGAGGCGCTAGGCGGGCTTGACTATTTTGTGCTTATCGGAAATCAGCCATTCACTCCTGTCGAGCTGCGACATGCGTACTACAGTAATGCTGTTGTCTTCAGCGCATTAACTGATGACTGCCTGACCCTTCAGTGGAACGGCCAGAATAAGCTGACTATCAGATGCAATGGCTCAACTATAGACAGGGACCACATCAACGCTCAGAGACAGCAAATCGGGAATATTTCAATCGCATACGAGAACATCGCCGTCAAGTAGCAGACTGACAGTTGCCGCAAACAACGGGCTTACCATCGGTGCTGCTCCTCGCCTACCGTGGTACAAGAATTCCTGCATCATGAGTGCGCTCGCCAAAGGGGCTGTGAGCGCTGGGATTGATGCGATAGGACTGATTCCGGGGGGTGGCGCTGTTTCCGAAGGGCTTAGCCTTTTCCACGGAGGCGGGTGGCCCACCCTTAAGGTTTTGATCTCATCAGCAATCGTCCCGGCAGGGGGGTGCCCCATCCTTGCGTTTTTTGCAAGGGTGGGAGACGATGCTGCGGGCAGCGAAGGTATCGCCATAAGGTCGGTTGCGACCCTTGGGACGGGGAGAGTGTAAGTGCCCACGAGCCCGGAAAGGTGTCATGGCGCTGACCCCCGCCCCTTGCAAAAAGCGCAAGGAACGGGGCACCCCCAGTGGCGACAGTTGAGAAGTTTCCTGAGATATACTTTCGCGGTCGAAAGGGTGGGCCACCCGCCCGTGATTGCCGTCTTTTTGTCGGGGAAGCTCATCGGCATCATAATTCCGATGTCGATGGTTCCGAAAACCAACCCACAGATGACGCCAAGTAGAACTCTGGACATGCGCCCCCTTATGGACAGCGATTGAGTTTGGCGTTTCTAAGTAAACCAAGTAATTCGTGCAGTGTCCAGATGTGATCGGTGCAGAGCTGTATCGGCTGTGAGATTTCAAACTGTAACAGTACCAACCGCCCTACTCCTTCGCCTTCACCCTAACCACCGTAATCTTCGAAAATCCCTCTTCAAACGTCGGGGCCTTAAATTTGGACGCCATGCGGCGCATCACATCTTCGGCCACCACTCGTTCGCGTTTCTTATTCCGCTCCAGGCAAACTTCCAGCGGCACATCAAAATAGACGGCCTGGACTTCATAGCCATAATCCTTGGCCAGCTTGATCCAGCCCTGCCGCTCATGCGGGGTAAGGTTGGTGGCATCCACATAATTCGTAGGACGCCGCGCAATCAGCCGGGCCTTCAGCATGGATCGCAAATTGGAAAACACCAGGTCCTGAAACCGCTGCTCATTGGCATCGTCGAACAGCATCGCACGCAGCAGATCGGTCGAGAGCGGCGTAATCTTGTTTCGCTTGAACCACGAGCTCTTCCCTGACCCAGGCAGCCCGATTGCCAGAATCACCACGCCCTTGGACGGCCGCGGAGCCGCTGCCGGCACATCCAGCTTGGTTCCCTGGTGACGCGGCGGGCGTCGCCTCGGGCTCAAGCCCTGCGCTCGCTGGCGAAGCTGCTTCGGAGGTCCCACGACTTCGTCCTCGACCACCTCGGCCTCGCCGCCGGCGTCTCGCCGGACGCGCCGCATCGCCAACCGGCTGACGGCTAGTCATTCCATGCGACTGCACTGGAGAAGCCTCTTCTGCCTGCCCGGACTCTTCTTTTTCGTGGATCTTGTGTTCATGCTTGGGTTCATGAATGACAGGTTCGTGAGCCGCAGCCGCCGCTTCGGGAGGAGCCGTATCGTAGAAAGAGGGCTGCAACGGAGCTTGTGCTTTTTCACCGGAAGCCTTCTCCGGCTCTTTTTTTCGGCGCTTTAAGCGCTCGGTCATCCATTTCCTCATATTTGGCTTGTAACACAGTGGGAGCCCGGCGAGCAATGCGCACCATCACATACGAACCAAACCCGGCAGCTTGGAGACATCATTTCACCCCCATCTAAACTCGAGGGTGCCCCGTCCGGAGCTCGGCTTGGGCGGAGATTTTCCGTCGCATCGTAAACCAATCGTCCTGCCAGATCATGTCCATCTTTTCCCCTTTTGGCACTTCCGTTCTTTTCAAAAAGATGCGAGGTTTGTATGTACAATTCCGCTGGTACAAAATGTTCCCCGGGGAACACTTCTCCATTTTGCAGACTGCCTTTCCCAATGGAACCAGCCGGTGATCCTTCCTTGCGGCTTGCCCACTGAGGTCGTCGGATGTCATCATGACGTGGCCAAGTGGCCTCCCGAATGAACTCAGCCCAAAACACACCTCCTGTCATGGTCGCTCGCGATCCTACCCCTCATAAGCTTCAAAGAGTTCCCAGCCCAATGTCGCGGCGATGGTTCTTTGGGTTCTTTTTCATCTCAGGATTGTGCAGCATCTTGTATGAAATTGTCTGGCTGCGTTTGGCGATGGCGCAGTTCGGCGTGACCACGGCCATGGTCTCGATTGTTCTTTCCATGTTCATGGCCGGCCTGGGAATCGGATCATGGCAGGGAGGGAAATTCATCCGCCGCTATGAATCTCGCCGGACGTTCTCTGCGCTCCGCCTGTATGCGTTGGCCGAAATATTGATTGGGGTCTCGTCGATCGCGGTGCAGTCCGAATTTTCCTGGGGACATTCGCTGCTGCACATCGCGCTGCATCCTCCCTACAGCTTGTCGCTTTACTATTTGCTCGCCGGAATTTGGATGCTCGTCACCCTGGTTCCCTGGTGCGCGTGCATGGGCGCCACGTTTCCCTTCGCCATGCGTGCGGTGCAGGAACAGATTTCCCAGCAGCAAACCTCCAAAGATGGCGGCCGGTCTTTTAGCTATCTCTATCTGGCCAATGTGCTGGGAGCAGTGGTGGGAACCTGGGCCCCGTTGTTTCTGATCGAACTGGTGGGGTTCCACTCAACCTTGCGATATGCAGGCTTGCTCAATCTGACATTGGGAATCTGCGCCTGGACTTTAAGCTCACTCAAACCAGCGGTATATCAAGAAACATCGACGCAACCAATCGCCACAGGAACCCAGCCGAGGCAGGCTGCAAATAAAAATCTATGGCTCTTGTTCGGCACCGGTCTTACCAGCATGGCCATGGAAGTTTTGTGGATTCGGATTTACACGCCGACGTCGGGCACCGTGGTCTATACCCTGGCGGCGATTCTTGGCTATTACTTGCTGTCCACGTATGTGGGGTCCATCGTCTACCGAAGATGGCGAACGCGTGTGCTGCTTCAGTCAGGAGTCATCTGGGCGGCTTTGGGATTGGCTGGCTTGCTGCCTATGATCGCGGCCGACCCGCGGCTACATCTTTCTCCCGCTTTGCGCATCGTGCTGGGAGTGATGGCCTTCACCGGGCTCCTGGGTTTCCTCACGCCCATGCTGGTGGACCAGGCTTCCGAGGGAGATCCGGACGTAGCGGGGAAAGCCTACGCAGTGAATGTGCTCGGCTGCATTCTCGGCCCGCTGCTGGCTGGATTTATCCTGCTCCCTCTCATGAGTGAGCGCAGCTCGCTATTTCTACTTTCGTCGGTATGGTTCGTGGTTGGAATTGCTTTTTATCGCGTACCTGAGCAATTGCCAACGAGAAGGCTGCGAATCCTGGCGCCCTACGGGATGATCCTCGCTGGAATTCTCGTGGCCTACTTCACGGAAAGTTTTGCCCAAAAGCTTCCCATTCATGTTGTTCTGCGGGACAGCACTGCCACAGTCATGGCAATGGGCGAAACCCGCACCAACAAACGTTTGCTGGTGAATGGCGTGGGAATTACCCAGCTTGATCCGATTACGAAAATCATGGCCCACTTCCCTCTGGCTTATTTGGGACGACCGCCGGAGCGGGCATTGGACATCTGCTTTGGGATGGGGACGACATTTCGTTCGCTGATGTCGTGGGGCATCCGTGTGGATGCGGCGGAATTGGTGCCAAGCGTACCTAAGCTTTTCTACTTCTTTCACTCCGACGCAGCGGAAGTGATGAAGTCTGACCGAGGCCGGGTCATCATAGACGACGGCCGCAGATACCTCGAGTGGACGCCGGAAAAATACGACTTAATCACTATCGACCCGCCGCCTCCGGTGCAGGCAGCCGGGTCGAGCCTGCTGTATTCCAAAGAATTTTATGCAGTCGTGAAAAGCAAACTCAGGCCTGGCGGGATACTGGCGCAATGGCTGCCCGGTGGCGATCCCGAGACCCAGGCCGCAGTGACTAAGGCAATCAAAGAGTCGTTCCCCTACGTAAAAGCGTTTGGCTCCTTGCACGGCTGGGGCACACACTATTTTGCTAGTGAATCTCCTCTTCCCAGTCCCACGGCGGCGGAACTGGCCAGCCGTTTGCCTGCGGCGGCTGTCGCGGATCTACTGGAATGGGGTAGCTATGGGAGCGCCGAACAAGAATTTGGGGTGATGCTCGAGCGAGAAGTAAATGTGGATGACATCATCGCAAAATCTCCTGCAACTCCCGCCCTGACGGATGACCGTCCCATCAATGAATATTATTTCCTCCGGCACAAACATAGGCGAACAGAGCGGAGCGCTCTGGTTGTCGACAGCCCTAAGTAAATCTGGCTTAACCGAATCGACGGCGGTTCAAGCTGCCATGCTTTCACCTTCAGTTCGTATCGCCTTCCTGGGGAAGTCTCGTACAATATATTCATGGCCATACCTCCCGAGATTGCAGGACAGAAATATATTTCGCTGACGACCTTCCGCAAGAATGGTGTAGCGGTATCCACACCGGTGTGGTTCGGCGAAGACGGCGGCAAGCTCTACGTCATGAGCAACCACGATGCGGGAAAGTGCAAACGGATAAGGAACAATCCGAAAGTGAAAGTAGCTCCCTGCACGATCCGGGGAAAGATTACCGGGCCGGAATTTGAGGCGACGGCGCGGATTCTGCCTCCCGAAGAAAGTCCACGAGGACGCGCTGCCGTCCGCAGAAAATATTGGTTGGCGCGGATGCCATGGTGGCGGAAAAGCAACGTGTATTTGGAAATTGAAGCGACGGGGTGAAGTGGTAAGGATTAAGGGTTTTTTAATATAAGCCCAGCCCATGAGCTCGATATCTTTCTTCAATTTGCCCCTGCTGCATTCCCCTGTTAAGATTTTTAGTTCCCTAAGTTTCAGGCAATTCTGTTAAGTGTGTTCTTCACCATCTCATTCTGGAGGCGAAATGGCGGTTAAAGTTGGCATCAACGGGTTCGGACGTATCGGTCGCAATGTGTTCCGTGCGTCGCTAAAAGACCCCAATATCGAGATCGTCGCGGTCAACGATCTCACCGACCCGAAAACTCTGGCCCATCTGCTGAAGTACGATTCGATTCTGGGCAACCTGCCCAACAAGATTGCGGCCGGCGCGGACAGCATTACCGTCGATGGCAAGACCTTCAAAGTCTTCGCCGAAAAAGATCCGGCCAAGCTGCCGTGGGGATCCGTGGGGGCGGAGGTGGTGATCGAGTCCACCGGCCGCTTTACCGACGCTTCCGAAGCCAGCAAACACAAGCGCGACACGGTGAAGAAAGTCATTATCTCGGCACCGGCCAAGGGCGAAGACATCACCCTGGTGCTCGGCGTCAATCATGACAAATACGATGGCGCCAAGCATCACATTATTTCGAATGCTTCGTGCACCACAAACTGCCTGGCACCGATTGCCAAGGTTATCAACGACACTTTCAAAATCGTCAGCGGCACCATGACGACGATTCACTCCTATACCAACGATCAGGTCATTCTCGACTTTCCGCACAAAGATCTGCGCCGGGCGCGGGCGGCGGCTCTTTCCATGATTCCGACCACAACTGGGGCGGCGAAAGCCTTGAAACTGGTCGTCCCTGAATTAGCCGGCAAACTCGATGGTTTCTCCATGCGCGTGCCTACGCCGAACGTTTCGGTGGTGGACCTGGTGGTGTGGGTGGAGAACAAAACTTCCAAGGAAGAAGTAAACGCCGCTCTGAAAAAGGCGTCGGAATCCGGACCGCTGAAGGGCTATCTGGGATACGAAGAGAATGAGTTGGTTTCCGCCGACTTTAAAGGCGATCCGCGTTCTTCCATCGTGGATGCGCCCATGACCCTGGTCGTAGGAGGCAACTGCGTGAAGGTCATTTCGTGGTACGACAACGAGTGGGGATACTCGAACCGCGTTCGCGACCTGATTAACTTCATGGCCGGCAAAGGCCTTTAGCGCACGGGTAATCCTTCGTTCGCTTTGAACCATTGTCATTCCAATACACCATGATCTCCGCAACGGAGGTCATGGTGTATCGAACGGCGATATTTAGAAGATTCATATTTCGAAGAGTTCATAATTTCGACGAGCTCGTAACTTCGACAAGCATTGCTTCGACAAATCCGCCTCTAAGGACTCACGCATATGTCGAAACTTTCCATCCGCGATCTACCCATCAGCGATCACCGCATTTTTATGCGCGTGGATTTTAATGTTCCTCTCGAAGATGGGAGGGTCATGGATGACACCCGCATCCGCGAAACTCTGCCGACAATTGAATATGCGCTGCGGCATGGGGCGCGGCTCATTCTGGCTTCGCACCTGGGACGCCCTAAGGGAAAGCCCAATCCGAAGATGAGCCTCAAGCCGGTGGCGGAACGCCTGCGTATGTTGCTGGACAAGGAATTGTCGCTCGGCGAAAACGTTGGGTTCTGTCCGGAATGCGTGGGCGAGGAAGCGGAGGAAATGGCCGGCAAGCTAGAAAAAGGACAATGCCTGCTGTTGGAAAACCTGCGATTCCATGAGGAGGAAGAAGCAAACGACGAGAAATTTTCCAAGCAACTGGCCAGTCTAGCGGATTACTACGTGAATGACGCGTTCGGGACCGCGCACCGTGCGCATGCGTCCACCGTGGGGATCACCAAGTTTGTGAAGAAATCCGCAGCCGGCCTGCTCATGCAAAAGGAACTCGAATACATGGGCAAGGCTTTGCAGCATCCCGAAAAACCGTTCGTGGCGATCCTGGGCGGCGCAAAAGTGAGCGACAAGATTGGCGTGATCCGGAATTTGATGACCAAAGTGGATGCATTGATCATCGGCGGAGCCATGGCGTACACGTTCCTCAAGGCGCAGGGCGCGGACGTTGGAAAATCGCGCGTGGAAGAGGACAAGATCGATCTGGCTAAGCAACTTCTACAGGAAGGCAAAGCGCATAAAGTAAAGTTTCTTCTGCCGGTGGACCATATCGTTGCCGAGAAGATCGATGTGAATGCCGTGGTGCATACGGTGAGCGGCAAACAGCCGATTCCTGCGAACATGATGGGGCTGGACATCGGGCCCGAATCGATCGAACTCTTCTCGGAAGAAATCTCCACGGCGCGAACCATTATTTGGAACGGACCGATGGGAGTGTTTGAAGTTTCACCCTTTTCCAAAGGCACATTCAAGATCGCGCACGCAATTGCCGATAATGCTGCTGCGATCTCAATTGTAGGCGGAGGCGACTCGGTTGCCGCGGTACACGCTGCCGGGGTTGCCGACAAGATGAGCCATATCTCCACTGGGGGCGGCGCATCGCTCGAGTTTTTAGAAGGCAAGAAACTGCCGGGCGTAGAAGCGTTGACGGAGAAGAAGTAAGGAAAGCTATCAGCTTTCAGCTATCTGGTTCTCGACATTTAGTTTTTTTAGGCAAGATTTATCTGGCGTAAGAAGTTTTCTGAAAGGAATTTATGGGCCGCAAGAAATTGATGGCTGGAAATTGGAAGATGTACAAAGTTCCCGATGAGACACGGGACTACCTGCATCACTTCTTGCCGCTGGTGGCGGGACATAATCGCGACGAAATTGTGATTTGTCCGCCTTACATCGATATTTGCGACGCAGTGAAGGTGACCAAGGGCTCAAATGTCGCCATTGGGGCGCAGGATTTGCACTGGGAAAAAGAAGGCGCGTATACCGGAGAAATCTGCCCGGCTATGCTGCTGGCCGCGGGATGCACGCATGTGATCATAGGGCACTCGGAGCGGCGGCAATATTTTGGCGAGACTGATGACATCGTCAACTTCAAACTGAAAGCTGCGCTGGAAGCCGGCCTGACGCCGATTGTTTGTGTGGGCGAAGTGTTGGAAGAACGCGAAGCGAATCTCACGGAAGATGTCTTGCGGCGCCAGTGTTTGCGGGCGTTTTACGCCATCTCCGGGAAAAAAGCTCATAACCTGGTGGTGGCTTACGAGCCAGTTTGGGCGATCGGTACTGGCAAAACCGCCACTCCTCAACTTGCGGCTGACGCGCATTCATTGATTCGCGGAGAAGCAGCCAAAGCCTTCGGTCAGGAACTGGCCGACAATTTGCGCATTCTTTACGGCGGCTCGGTGAAACCGGAAAACGTTAAATCTCTGATGGCGGAAGAAGAAATCGACGGCGCGCTGGTGGGTGGGGCGAGTCTAGACCCGAAATCGTTTGCTGCGATTGTGAAGTATTAAGCTCTAGGATTTAGGCCATGGGATTCTTATATTGAATCGTATTCCTGGGAGGACCGCCCACCAGTGGAAGGTAAACCCGAAAACGCGTGTCCCCGGGCTGAGAATCCACCTGGATGGTTCCCTGGTGCTTGCGGACAATGCGTTGGACGGTGTCGAGACCAAGCCCAGTTCCCTCGCCCACACCCTTGGTGGTGAAGAATGGTTCGAAAATATGGGCCTTCACTTCCGGTGAAATTCCTGGACCGTTATCAATGATCTCAACTACAACACAGTCGTCCTCGCGATAAGTGCGAATACGAATGTCGCCTTTTGCTCCCATCGCGTCAATGGCATTGTCAATAAGATTAGTCCAGATCTGATTGAGCTCGCTCCCGAAAGAATTCACGAGAAGAGGGATTTTTTCGTATTCGCGGTGCACCGTCACTCCGCGTTTGAGCTTGTAGTTCAGGATGGTCAAAGTGTTTTCCAGGCCTTTAATAACGTCGACATTTTGCGCGGCCGACTGATCCATGTAGGTGTATTCCTTGATGGCGCGCACAAGATCAGATATTCGCGAGGTACTGCTCTCCACTTCATTCAACAAGTTGGCAATCTCCACCGACGCGGCAATTCTCACCAGCGCGGCGCGGGCAATGTCAGGACCAAGATTCGCAAACAACGATTCCAGTACTTCGGGCTTGACGTTCTTGCGGGCAAGATCAGCTGCCAATTGCCAAAGGTCGTTCTGGCCATGACTGCGCAACAAGGAATCGATCTGGTCTTCCAGGTCGGTGATGGTGAGCGTGTCGGGCGGAGGTTCGTTGGGCTGGATGAATGACGCTTCCAGTTTTTCGATCTCCGACCGCTGGGACTGGGTAAGATCACGCCTTCCCAATTCCTGGCTCGCGTGCTTGATTCGTGTGAACACTTCTCGAAGCAGGCCGGCGGCGCGTTTGGCTGCCGAAGCCGGATTGTTGAGTTCATGCGCCAAGCCAGCGGAAAGTTTCCCCAAGCCGGCTAAACGGTCCCGCTGCTGCTCGACGCGCGTGGTCTCGCGAATTCTGTCGGACATCATGCCGACCAGGCGCTGCGTCAGTTCCGGCATTTTCTGCACTAGCTCGGGAAATTGTGAAGCCTTAAAGCGGAGAGCACGGCTGTCCTGCACCGCCCGCCCGCCGACGGTGAACGTTTTCATTCTCGAAAAGGGCAAAACTCCAGTGATGTCCCCCGCCTTGGTGCTAAATATGAAGGTCTCGCCGTTGAATTCGCCACGGCCCTGAAGTTCTCCTTCGAGGATTACAAACATCGTGTCGGCAGGATCGCCCTGGCGGGAATAAGCTTCGCCCGCCTTCAGGGACATTTCTGTCGAATGGTCAAGAAACCAGGAGATCTGGTCGTCTGGCAGGTCGGAAAAGATGGGGACGCGAAGGAGTTCTTCTTTAGTGGCCATTTATACCTTGCTCAAATACTGATGAATGAATTGCACCGCCACGGAGCCTTCGCCAACTCCGGAAGCCACGCGTTTGACGGAGCCGTGGCGCACGTCACCGACAGCGAAAAGACCGGGCACATTGGTCTCGAGTAGGAAGGGATCGCGGTCAAGCGTCCAGCCTTTGGGACGCTGCCCATCCTGGATAAGATCGGGTCCGGTAAGAATAAACCCGCGGTCGTCCCGCTCGACAATCCCGGCCATCCAATCGGTCCGCGGCATGGCTCCAATAAAAATAAACATCGAAGTCGCAGGCACACGCTCCAGTTTGTTGGTGTCCGAACAGAGGACGGAGATCTCCTCTAAGTGTGAATCACCATGCACTTCGGACACTCCCGCGTGGGCCCAAATTTGAATGTTGGGGGTCTCCTTGATCTGGTCAATCAGATACTGCGACATAGTGCTGGCGAGCGAATCGCCGCGAACGAGAATTACGACACGCTCTGCATACTTGGCAAAGTTCATGGCCGCTTGTCCGGCAGAGTTTGCACCACCCACAACGTAAACAATCTCGCCCTTACAAGAGAGGGCTTCGGTCGCGCCGCCACCATAGTAGATTCCCGCACCTTGTAAACGGTCGACTCCGGGAACTTCCAGTCGCCGCCATTGCACACCCGTAGCGATCATCAAGGCATGACAGGAAAACTCGGTACCATCGGCCAGCTTGATAAAACGGTAAGAACCTTCGGTGCGAATGCCGACCGCCTCCTGGGGCGAGAGAATTTCCACGCCAAAACGCTGGGCCTGCGCCACCGCCCGCCGGGCGAGATCGCCGCCACTGAGGCCGGCCGGAAATCCGAGATAATTTTCGATACGCGAACTCATCCCGGCCTGGCCGCCCGGGGCTTCGCGCTCAATCATGACCGTATGTAGGCCTTCCGATGCACCATAGACCGCAGCCGCCAATCCGGCCGGGCCACCACCAATAATCGCCAAGTCGTAAAAGTCAGTCTGAGCGCGGGTTCGTAAACCGACTTTTTGGGCAACATCGGCAGGGACGCCTTCCAGAAGTTTCGATCCGTCCTGGAAAAGCACGATGGGAAGACTAGCGGCGTCTACGCCCAAGGCTTCGATCAGACGCTTGGTTTCCGGGTCGCCCGCGGACTGCTCCACGTCAATCCACTGATAGGGGACGCGATTGCGCGCCAGAAAGTCCCGCAGCTCATACGATTTTGGCGCCCAGCGCGTACCCAACACCCGGATTCCCTCGAAGGCTGGCTTGTAGGAAGCCTGCCAATCATCGAGTAGGTCGTCTAATTGCGGATAAAGATGCTCGGCGGGCGGGTCCCACGGCTTCAAGAAAAAATAATCGATACTGACCAGATTAATGGCACTGATGGCTGCATTGGTGTCGGCGTAAGCGGTGAGCAACGCGCGCTTCGCCTTGGGAAAAAGATCCGTGGCTTCCTTCAGGAATTCCACACCGTCCATGTGCGGCATACGCTGATCGGCCAACAGTAGGGCCACACTGTCGTTGCGGACCTTCAACTGTTTCAAGAGATTCAACGCACTCTCGGGAGAATCGCTTCCAATGACACGGTATTCGGCGCCATACTGCGACCGCAAATCACGCTCAATGGATCGGAGAACGTCGGAGTCGTCGTCCACACTCAGTAAGATTGGTTTCGCCATAATCGGACCCAGTTGGGTGAAATGAGATTATTGCAGACTTCTGCTATGCGCGAATAATGATTAGATACTGAAATTTGGGTTTGGTCGCGTAATTCGGACAAACAAATTATTAACTTGTCATCCTGTGCGAAGCGGGATCATTCGTGTTTCCGAATGATCCCGCAGAGTCGAAAGACCCTGGCAGCAGAATAGCCCCTTGCGCCTTG
This sequence comes from Terriglobia bacterium, assembly GCA_963723765.1. Taxonomy (GTDB): domain Bacteria; phylum Acidobacteriota; class Terriglobia; order Terriglobales; family Acidobacteriaceae; genus DATBAX01. The sequence continues at coordinate 1,188,751 of CAVRSD010000003.1, forward strand.
GGATTCGGATCCGCTTCGCGTAGCGAAGCAGATGCTCCGCTCAGGATGACAAAGTGTGGGTTTTGTTATAATGCAAGCTGCCTCTACGTGATCTTTGCGCCCTGTGCGGAAGTGGTGGAACTGGCAGACACACCATCTTGAGGGGGTGGCGCCGAAAGGCGTGGGGGTTCAAATCCCCCCTTCCGCACCATGTACTTATTTTCCATGGAGATACAGAACCGAACGTCCGGTAAGCCGGGCCCGGCGAATTACTGAAATCATGATCATACTGCTGACAGTTATCCACGTCATCGTGTCTTTCTTCCTGATTATTGTCGTTCTGCTGCAAAGCGGCAAGAGCGGTGATATCGCAGCGGCATTCGGGGGCCAGGGCAGTCAGACTGCTTTCGGTCCACGCGGGGCGGCCTCAGCCTTGTCGCGTGCAACCACCTGGTCGGCGATCATCTTTATGCTGACCGCAATCACGCTCTCGATTCTTGCCCAGCGCAGGAGTGGAGGGGGATCGTCAGTACTACAGGGATTGAGTTCGTCGCAAACCAAATCACAGCCGGCTGACTCCGGCACAGCCGAAGAAATAGAGAGCCAACCGTCGTTGGTCGTTCGTCTTTGGTCGTTGGCAAACTCTCGGAAATCTGAACGCTCAGGATAGAGTGATTTTGCCAAAGACGAACGACCAAGGACCAACGACTGTCTTATGATCCACGAAATCCTTCCCGTTGGCCCGTTGCAGTGTAATTGCTCCGTGATCGGAGATGAGACCACACTGGAAGGCATGGTCATCGATCCCGGCGACGACGTTGCCGACGTGCTTGCCCTGATTCGCAAACATAATCTCCAAATAAAACAGATTGTCATCACGCATGCCCACATCGATCATGTGGGCGGCGCCATGAAGTTACGGGCCATCACCGGCGCGCCCATCCTGCTCAACCAGAATGATTATGCGTTGCTCCAAATGCTGGACGTGCAAGCTACGTGGATTGGGATGGCATCGCCTGGTAAAGTTGAAATCGACCAAAGTGTGGGGCAGGCCGATACCGTAAAAGCTGGGCCGTTAGTTGCAAGCGTCCTTCATACTCCAGGTCATACCGAAGGCAGTATTTGTCTTTATTTTCCACTGGAGAAGAAATTGATTGCTGGCGATACGCTTTTTGCCGGAAGTATTGGCCGTACGGACCTGCCGGGCGGGTCGTTTGAAAAGATCATTGACTCGCTACACGAAAAAGTTCTTGCCTTGCCGGACGATACCGTGGTCGTCCCTGGACACGGGCCACTGACCACCATTGGCGAAGAGCGGAAAAGCAATCCGTACTTGAAAGACTGAAGTAGCCTCCGGCCGTCGTTAAAACAACAATCCAGATAAAATGCTCAGGCATGGACGGGAGAACTCCTGTCCACTCTTCCACTTTATCCGATGAGGTGAACCATGGCCTGCGATCCCGATGTTTTAAAACAAGTCCCGCTCTTTGCCCTGCTGGATGCCGAAGAAACTGCCATTCTGGCTGGACAAGTCGAGGTCAAGAGATTTGCCCCGCGGCAACGTATTTACAAGATCGGCGATCCCGGCGGACGAGCCTACGTGATGGTAGCAGGGAAGGTTCGCATCACTACCGTGGACGAAGACCATCAGGAAGTCGTGGTGGATGAGCCGGTACCCGGCGAATTCTTTGGCTTTGCCTCCATGTTGGAGCAGACGCCCCATCAAACCAATGCTCTTGCCCTCGAGGAAACGGAGTGCATTGAAGTAGATCGAAACGACATCACAATCCTGCTGCAACGCAAGCCCCACGCTGGAATGGACATGCTGACCGTGCTGGGACGGCAGTTTCACGCCTCGCAGAAGCTTATTCGTATTCGCGCCAATCGAAATCCCAATGAGGTGATCGAAGAGGAATCGACACTTGGGCAGCGTACCGCCGACTCGGTTGCCCAATTCGGCGGATCGTGGACGTTCATCATCATTTTTGCGGTTGTGCTGGTCACTTACGCGACCATCAATATAAGTTTGCGCGGACGGGCCTGGGACCCTTACCCATTCATCCTGCTAAACCTGTTCCTTTCGATGCTTGCCGCGATTCAGGCACCAGTCATCATGATGAGCCAGAACCGCCAGGACACAAAAGACCGCGTACGAGGCGAATTGGATTACGACGTAAATCGACGTGCGGAATCGGAAATTCAAGGGCTGGCGAACAAACTGAATTTGCTCGGCGACAAGCTGGGAGATGTGGAAGATTTGCTGAGAGAGAAACTATCAGGAGGGCCGGTTGGGACTCATTGATCAAAGAGAGCCAGCAGGCGGCGAATTCCCTCCGCGAAATCTTGCAACGGAGTGATCAGACTGATTACGAGATATCCGTCGCTGGGAAAGTCGTAGAAGTGTCCGGGATGCACCAGCACGGACGCCTCACGCAGAATCTTGATGGCCAGGTCTTCATCGGATTGCGTAGCCGGGACACGCAGCACGGCATACCATCCCCCTTCGACAGCGAGCCGCTGACAGCTTTTCTGCGCCCCCAGCTGGCGGTCTAATTCCTGAAGATTCACCCGGACGCGGTCCCTGAGGAGTGGCTGAATGTTCTTCCGCTGGGCCAGCAGAGCAGGCGCGGCCAGTTGGATGGGGGCATTCATCGACAGATACGTGTCGGCGATCACTTCCATGCGATCCAGTGCAGGGGCAACTTTTTCCGCCGGGCCGCTGGTCGCGATCCAGGCAAATTTCATCTGGGGCAGGCCTGCGATCTTGGATAGTCCGCTGAGGGTAAAGGTGAGCGCGGATCGATTGGTGACGAAGCTCGACCTGATAACCCCGTCGTGAGCGTAATCGAGAAAGACTTCATCCACCAACAGCGACAAGTCGTGCTCATTACAAAACTCATTGAGTGCCTCTCGCTCAGACGCACTGACGTAAGACCCCGTGGGATTATTTGGATGAACCAGCACAACGGCACGGGTGCGGGAGTTAACGGCATGGTGAAGGGACGGAATGTCAATCTGCCAGCCGTGATCGTAAAGTAAGGGATAGGGAACAAGCTTCACATCTTGCAAGTCGGCGAGAAATTCGAAGAGCGGATAGCTCGGCTTCGGTACCAGGAGTTCATCGCCCGGATTGCAGAGCAGCCGCAGGACGTATGAATAGCCCTCACTGGTGCTGGTGGTAAGCACGATGGATTCTGGATCAAGATCAACGCCTGGGTTTAGCTCGCGATAGTATTCCGCCACGGCTTCGCGCGCGCTAGGCAGGCCTTTCGACTGCGGATCGTAATCCATCACTTGGGGATTGGCGAGCGAGCGCAAGATTGTTTCCGCATCGTAATGCAGTTGCGCACGCGTGGGATTCGACACGGTAAGGTCGAGCACTTCCCTGCCCGCACGCTGTAGTTCACGCTGGGCTTTGGTAAAACCATTGGGCGTCAAATGCCAGTCGGTGCGGCGGGAAAACATAGAGACAGATCATACCGGATCACTCAACTTTATTTGGGCAGGCTTTATTTGAGCGTACAATAATCCGTTTGCCACTATGCCAACCGCTCAAAACGAACTCCGCCTGGCCGAACGTATGTCGCGACTGGGCACGGAAAGCGCTTTCGAAGTCCTCAGCCGGGCCCGCGTCCTTGAGAGTCAGGGCAAGGAAATCGTCCATCTGGAAATAGGCGAGCCGGATTTTGATACGCCTGCCAATGTCGTTGAAGCGGGTGTCAAAGCCCTGCAACAAGGGTGGACACATTACGGACCATCCGCCGGTTTGCCCGAGCTGCGCCAAGCCATCGCTGAAGAAGTCAGCCGCACTCGCGGAGTGCCGGTTTCAAGCGACGAAGTGGTGGTAGTGCCAGGCGGTAAGCCTATTATTTTCTTTGCAATCCTGGCATTTTCTGATGTCGGCGATGAGGTCATTTATCCCAACCCCGGCTTCCCCATTTATGAGTCCATGATTCATTACAGCGGAGCGCGGGCAGTGCCCATGCACTTGCGCGAGGAAACGGATTTTGGCGTGGACATCGACGAACTGGCGTCGCTCATCAATGCCCAGACCAAGCTCATTATTTTAAATTCCCCGCAGAATCCGACGGGTGCCGTGCTGAGCCGGCAGAACATTCATGACATTGCCGACGTGATCGGCAACCGCAACATTATGGTGCTCTCCGACGAAATCTACAGCCGGCTGGTTTTCGCAGGCGAGCCCTACTCGATCATGTCCGTGCCGGGATTCAAAGAACGCACAATCCTGCTCGACGGTTTTTCGAAAACCTACGCCATGACGGGATGGCGCCTGGGATATGGCGTGATGCGATCTGATCTTGCCGACCACATTTCACGGCTGATGACAAATTCTAATTCCTGTACCGCCAGTTTCACACAAGTGGCCGGGATCGAAGCTCTGCGCGGCGATCAGTCATCCGTAGACAGGATGCGAATGGAATTCCAGCGGCGGCGCGACGTGTTCGTCGCCGGATTGAACCGAATCAAAGGCTTCTCCTGCCGCATGCCGAAAGGAGCGTTTTACGCTTTTCCGAATATCACCGCGAACCGGGTGGAAATCGAAAAAGCTGGCAGATGCTTTACTGGAAGAAGCCGGAGTGGCGTGCTTATCCGGAGCCTCGTTTGGCGAGTTTGGAGAAGGGTTTCTGCGTTTCAGCGTGGCCAATTCGCTGGAAAACCTGGTGAAGGCTCTGGATCGCATAGACCAATGGACAAAACGGAATCTCTAGAGGCCGACTATGCCAAAGAAAACAACCGTCCGCAAACCGGCAGCCCCCAAAGCCTCCCGCCCGTATGCTCCGGGATATGGACTGCCAAAAACCAGCGAGGGACTGCTCCCCTGGAAATGGGCGGTGGACAGGCTCACCAAGAGCCGCGAATATTGGATCGCGACTACCCGTCCCGACGGCTCGCCTCACGTCATGGTGGTGTGGGGGCTGTGGTGGGAAAATGCATTTTGCTTCAGCACGGGAAGTCAGTCGCGCAAGGCCCGCAACCTGGAAAAAAATCCGCATTGCGTTATTTGCAACCAAGATGCCGATGAGGCCGTCATCGTTGAGGGAGTTGCGGAACGGATGCGTGATGCTCGCCGCATTCGTAAATTTCTCTCAGTTTATGACCGCAAGTATAAGTTGGACATGTCAGGAATGGCGGAAGAAATGATTTCGCTAAAGGAACCTATATTTGTGGTCCGCCCGAACAAAGTTTTCGGTATGGCCGAGAAAACATTTGCCAAGAGGGCCACACGGTGGAAGTTTGGAAAGTGAATTAGGGAAAGCTATGTCCAAGACTTTTCGCGTCTTTGCCACCTGCGACATTGGGGAATCCATCGATTTACTACGCAAGCGAGGCTATGAAGTCGAAGTTTATCCTCATCTGGAAGCGCCCCCGAAGAGCTTGATCGTCGAAAAAGTAAAGTCAGGCATTGACGGCTTGATTACTACCCTGCGCGATCCCATTGATGCTGAAGTTTTCGAGGCCGGTAAACAAACGTTGAAAGTGGTTGCTCAGTGCGCGGTGGGATTCGATAACATCAACCGCGCGGATGCTAATCGCTACAAGATCCCGTTCACCAACACTCCGGACGTGCTCACCGAAGCTACTGCCGAGTTTGCGTTCTTCATGCTCGGGGATGTGGCCCGCAAAACCTGGACGGCGGAACAACTGATTCGCGCTAATCGATGGAATTACTGGCACCTGTCTCGTCCTTTTCTTGGTGACGAGGTCACCGGCAAGACAATTGCGATCATCGGCACCGGACGCATTGGCCAGGCCATGATCAAGAAATGCGCGGGGTTCGACATGAACATTTTGTGTTATGCCCCGGCGCACCCGAATCACGATTTTGTTAAAGCGATCCAGGAAACCATGGATTTACGCCATGCCCGCGGCATCTCCAAAGACCGGAATTGGATCAAGTATGTATCCCTGGAAGACGCGCTCGGTCAGGCAGATTTCGTCAGCATCCACGTACCGTTAATCCGCGAGGGCGAGAGTGCTGCGCCGACTTATCACCTTTTCAACGAACGTACGCTCAAGATGATGAAACCTACGGCATTTCTTGTGAACACCTCGCGGGGCGCAGTCATTGATGAAACTGTTCTCGTCAAAGCGCTGCAAGAAAACTGGATTGCCGGCGCTGCCCTCGACGTGTTCGAGAAGGAACCTCTGCCCAAAGACTCGCCGCTGCTGGATCCAGCCATTGAGGATCGCTGCCGGTTGTATCCCCACGTCGCCAGTGCGGGAAAGATCACGCGTCTCTCCACCGATCCGGACAAAGGCATGGCGGGACGCTGCGTTCAGGGTCTGATGGATGTGCTGGAAGGAAACTACGGCGGAGATCTTACGAAAGATGCCGTTCGTGGTGAACAAAGAAGCGTTCGGGAAGTAACGTCAAGAGCCGCGGACGAGGGCGTCCGCGCCACACAACTACGCTATTCTGAGATGGTGTGCTCTTCGCTGCTCTGGGCCCGCAGAACGCGATCCACGGAGTACGGCGCACGGCGCGTGGGCTCGTGATAATGCCGCACTTGCATCTCACCCAGCAAGCCAACTGCCAGCAGATTTAGTCCGGCCAACAGAAGAACCGCACCAAAAATCATCATAGGGCCGTGTTCGCTCATCACGTGCGAGTGATAGAGGAACTTCGCCAGCAATAGCCAGGCAGCCACTGCCGATCCACTGAAAATACTCAGCATCCCCAAGGTACCGAAGAAATGCAACGGCCGCGAGAGATAGCGGAGCAGAAAGCGAATGGTCATCAGATCGAAAAATACTCGGAATGTTCGCGTAATTCCGTAGTGCGAAACGCCATGCTCGCGATGCATGTTGCGAATTGGCACTTCGCAAATTGACGCGCCATGCCATGAAGCTAGCGCTGGAATGAACCGATGCAACTCCCCGTAAAGCGGAATCTGCTCCAGAATATCGCGGCGATAGGCTTTGAAAGTGGTTCCGAAATCATGAATGTCCACGCCGCTCAACTTGGCCATGAGCCAATTGGCACACCGTGAAGGAATACGGCGCAGCCATAAATTATCGATGCGAACTTTGCGCCAGCCGCTGACAATGTCGTAGCCTTCGGCGATTTTCTCCAGGAACAAGGGGATATCCGCCGGGTCGTGCTGCAGGTCGCCATCCATGGCGATGATGTACTCGCCGCGAGAATGGTCGAAACCCGCTGCCAATGCCGAAGTCTGGCCAAAGTTACGGCGCAACTTGACCACAGTGACTCGGCTGTCCACTGCGGCAATCTCACGCAACATGTGGAAGGTGTGGTCGCGGGAACCGTCATCCACTAGAACGATCTCAAAGCTTTCGCCATTGATCTCCATGACCGCTTTCAGCCGGTCGTAGAGATCGGTAACATTCTCCTGCTCATTGTGCAGAGGGACAACGATAGAGTACTTGGGCATCTCTTGTTTATTATACGATTTTACGGTGGTTTTGGCAGTTACGTCAGGGCTCGATCCAGCTCCTGAACCATAACCGCAAACTCAAGTATCCCGGCGCTCGCCAGGCTTTCGTAATAACATGCTGTACATCGGGTTGCTACTCCGTGCCGTTAGGCAGCCACGAACCAGGGGGCTTCGACAATGGACGGAATTGTGATGATTCTTTTTGGTAGTGTGCTTTGCACCACCAGCGCGCTGACGTTTATGGAACTCCGGCGCATCCGCAAGAAGCTCGAAGCAAAGTAAACCTGAATATCCGACATTTTTTAAGGACCGCACATCTGCTGAGCTTTTCAGGATCTCAGCGGCGCTGACTTGCCTCGTCAAGTTGACTTCACTTTTTCCAAAAGATTTGTCCCGCAGTTGTCAATTTTCTCTCTGCGGCTTCGCAGGGACTTGCAATCGCCTATAATCTCTCGTTTCCTCCCTTACCTGATTAGGAGCCAACTTGAGCCAAGAATCTGATCTGAACAAGAAGCCGGACTTCCTCCAAGACAAAGCCGTGCCCTCCAATGACAGTATTCCGTTACCGGCGCGAAGACAATTCTTGCGGACAAGTCTTCTCGGCGGCATGGGCGTTGCCGCCTTGCCAGCTTTCGCGGCAGCCCGTGTTCTTGCGCCCGACGCTGGAAGCAAGCCTGAAGTAAAACCGTTCGAACTGGATGAAATCACGATTGCCGACCTACAGAAAGCACTTGGATCGAGTAAGTTGACCGCGCGCTCGCTTACCGAAAAGTATCTGTCGCGAATCGGAGAAATCGACAAGATGGGGCCGGCTTTGAACAGCATCATCGAGCTCAATCCTGATGCTCTGGCCATCGCGGATGCGCTCGATAAAGAACGCAGGGAAAAAGGCCCACGCGGCCCTTTGCATGGAATTCCTCTTCTCATTAAAGACAACATAGATACTGCCGATCGCATGCAAACCACCGCCGGATCGCTGGCTTTGCTGGGATCAAAGCCACTGAAAGATTCTTTTGTCGCGCAGAAATTACGGGAATCTGGAGCGGTGATTCTGGGGAAAACCAATCTCAGCGAATGGGCAAACATTCGATCAAGCCATTCCACCAGCGGCTGGAGCGGGCGTGGTGGTCAAACCAAGAATCCATACGCACTCGACCGTAATCCTTGTGGTTCAAGTTCAGGATCCGGAGCAGCGGTAGCAGCAAATCTTTGTGCAGTCGCGGTTGGAACAGAAACCGATGGATCGGTAGTCTGTCCGGCATCGGCCAACGGAATTGTCGGCATCAAGCCGACGCTGGGTCTGGTGAGCCGCGCCGGCATTATTCCCATCGCGCATAGTCAGGACACCGCCGGCCCCATGGCGCGCACGGTTCGAGACGCAGCCATCCTGCTGGGCGCGCTGGCAGGTATCGATCCCCGAGATAGTGCGACCGCAGAGAGTAAAGGCAAAGCGGAAGCCGATTACACAAAGTTTCTCGATCCGGACGGACTACGCGGGGCTCGTATTGGTGTGGCACGAAAATACTTCGGCTTCAACGACGCGACGGACGAGTTAATGAATCATCTGCTCGAAGAAATGAAGCAGCGCGGCGCCATCATCGTCGATCCCGCGGACCTCGACTCCCACGGAAAATTCGATAATACGGAATTAACCGTATTGATGTACGAACTCAAAGCCGACTTGAATGCCTATCTGGCTGGCCGCCCAGGCGCTCCGCAATCCCTGGAAGAAATCATCGCTTTTAACGAGCACAACAAAGACAGAGAAATGCCTTACTTCGGGCAGGATTTATTCATTCGGGCCCAAGCCAAGGGTCCGTTAACAACCAAAGAATATCTGGACGCGCTGGAGGCAAACCATCGCCTATCCCGAAAAGAAGGCATCGACGCCGTGATGGACCAGTTCCATTTGGATGCAATCGTCGCACCTACGGCCGGACCAACCTGGGTCAACGACTATGCTACTGGCGACCATGCCATTGGTGGCAGCTCGAATGCCGCGGCCGTGGCGGGCTATCCGGATATCTCCGTCCCTGCTGGGTTTGTCTTCAATCTGCCCGTGGGAATTTCATTCTTCGGCAGGGCGTGGAGTGAACCGACTCTTCTCAAGATCGCCTATGGATTCGAACAAACAATCCAGGCGAGAAAGGCACCGCGATTCCTCCCGAGCATCACGCTACCAGGAGGACCGCTACTCGTACCGTAATGCCTCGATCGGGTCGAGATTCGCGGCTCGCATCGCGGGAAACATACCGCTCACAATGCCTACCAGGGCAAGAATAATTGTGGAAATGATCACGACGTTGGGAGCAACCAGCAGGTGAATGTCGCCGGCCTCGGCGTGTGAGGCCAACGCACTGTAAAGAGTCAATGTGCCCACCGAGAAAGCTACAGCGTAAGACAGAAGTATCCCAAGCACCCCGCCCACTGCGGTAATGACCATGGCTTCCGCCAGAAACTGGAACAGAATGTCGCTTTTTCTAGCGCCCAGCGCTTTCTCCACGCCGATTTCACGAGTACGCTGCGTGACCGACACCAGCATGATATTCATCAGCCCCACGCCACCAATCCCCAGCGTGATCGTGCCAATAAATGCCAACAGTATCTTCAGCCCCAGAGTAATAATGCCGAATTGCGCCAGCTGCTTTCTGAGCGTCGAAAACGAACACAGCGCGTTCATCGTCCGGTTTAAAGTTATGGGCAATGGCCAATGCGCCACGGATGGTTCCGGTCAGCTTGGCATGGTCAAGGCCTTGAGAATCAAGCCAGATCCCGCCTAGATAATGGTTGTCCTGCAATACGTTCATGGTGTTGTAAGGAATGTAGATCGTTCGGTTTTCATCGTTGTCGCCCTCTTGCATGCGCGGCTGGATCACCCCTATAACGTTAAAGCTAACCCCATCAATGCGGATCGACTCTCCCAGGGCTGAAATTCCCGAGAACAGTTTGTCCTTGGCCTCCGAACCGATCACTACGTTAAATCCGTGGCTCTGGTTGTCCTGATCGTCGAGAAACCTGCCTTCATTCATTTGCAGGTTCCAAATATTCTCTATGCAAGGATCGGCGCCGAAAATCGGAAAGGAAAAGGAACGAGACCCGTACTGTACCGTCGATTGTTTGTCGGATTCACGGCAAACATGACGCGCGAGGGGCAAAACATTGCGCATTAATTCAACATCATCGTCGGTAAAACGAATCGCCATACCGGCTTTGTTGCCGCCGGCCTGTTGCGAGGTACGTCCGGGAAAGATGCCCACCGCATTGGCGCCGAAGGCCTTAAAAATATTCTCGATGGCAGTGCCAAACCCGTCTCCATAGGCCAGCAAGAGTACGACCGTGGCGATTCCCCACGCCATTCCCGCCATCGTGAGCAGAGTTTTGCGCAAATCGTGCCGCATCGCTCCGTAAGCTTGCTGTAACAGATCCCGTTTCATGACTATTCCTTCCGCAGCGCTTCTACCGGTTGTAGCATGGCAGCCTTGCGCGCGGGGTACAGACCAGCCACCACCCCTGCGAGTGCAAGCGACGCTATTGCCAGGGCCGCGGTTGAAGGCACCAGCTTCGGGGTGTCCCATCCCGGCGGCGACGGCAAAGTGGAAAGTGCGGCCATCAATGTCCAGGCTCCGGCCATTCCGAGCCCACCACTCACCAGCGTAAGAAATGCGCCTTCGGTAAAGAATTGAAATAGGATGCTGCGATTGGTCGCGCCCAACGCTTTTCTTAATCCGATTTCTCTCGTGCGATCCGCCACCGCGACCAGCATGATATTGATGATGCCAATCGCCCCCAAGGCCAGCGTCACCAGGCCAACGCTACCCAGGAACAGATTCATGGCATCGAAGATCTTCCCCACCTGATCGACAGTACGAATTGTGTCCCATTCGTCAAAAGCTTCGGGAGTGGTGTAATCAAATCCGTGGTTGTGTGCAATGACCTTGTGGACCTCAAGCTGAGCTAGTTCATGTGCCTCACGAGATTTCGGCTGGTAATTGAGAAAAGAAATGGCGTCGTCTATCTCGCCGACGTTCAGCGGTGGAAAATCCTGTTGCATGGTGGTGAACGGAATGAAGCTCTGCAAATTTTGGTTGCTGTTATCGCCGTGTCCGATGCGCTTCAATGAACCAATCACCTGAAAACGAATTCCATTGAGCAGAATGAAACTGCCCAGGAATGGACGCCCCGGGAATAAAATACGACGGGCTTCGTCTCCGAGCACAATCACGGCCCGTCTCTGCGAGTTGTCAAGTTCATTGAGCCAGCGTCCGTCTTGCATGGGCACATAGCGAATCTGGCTATAGTCGGCGAGAGCGCCCAGAACCTTTCCGCTGCTCTGGTAGAAATCGCTTACGGCGCGAATATCCGCCCGCTGAATGACAGGGGTGGCAGCTTTCACGTCTGGACAAAGCAGAACGTCCTGGTAATCCTTGTACGTAAGGTAATAGGACCGCATACTGGTAAAACTGCCGTTCATCGCCGGCGCGCGGCCTCCCCAGATGAACATCACGTTCTCGCCCAGTTCATCGAATTGCTTTCGGTTGCCAGACCGGAAACCTTCCCCCAGGCCGACCAGCAGCAATAGTGAGCCAACCCCCCAGGCAATTCCAAACATAGTGAGGAACGAACGCAGCTTGTGCGCCCACAACGTGCTCAGGGTCTGCCCGAAAATTTCGAAAAGTATCCGCATGGAAGTATCGACGTATCTATATGTACGTATCTATAAGACTAAACGTTCATTTGCCATGACGGGAAAGGATTTACATTCATGAACAAACGTTAAGGATTAGACGGCCAAACCCCCATTTTGGGAGGGCCATATTCGATAGGCGGGCATTCCCTATCTATGAACTCGCCGTCGGGAGATGGGATCCGGAACGGCGAGCCTATGACTATTGCACGACCAGGGAGAAAGTCGCTGTATGCGTGATACTTCCGCTGGCAGCGGTGACGGTTATGGTGTAGGTGCCGGCCGGGGTGCCGGGATCGGTATGACCGCCCCCACCACCGCCGCCTCCACTACCACCACCGCAAGCGGGCAGGATCAGGAGAAATGCGAAAACCACGAGGGACAGCAAACTTACCCAGTGTCGGCGTTTCTTCGACCCGCCGATCAGGAAGATTCCAGCAAAGGTCATGGCAAAACTTGTAGCCCAGATGCCGCGAGTTTTTAATCCCGGGAACCGATTCGCGCCAACCTGATGGGGTCCTGTGGTGGTAACGGAAAGCACCGCCGTCGTCGCGGAGGTGATGCTTATCGGAGACACGCTGCAGGTGCTCTCTGCAGGCAAACCCGCGCACGGCGTGGCACTGAATGTAACTGCCGCCGTAGTCGATTGGAAGCCTACCGGGACACTCAGTGATCCGCCCTGGCTGGGCTGAACCGACAGCGAGCTCGGGCTCACGGAGAGGGTGAAGTCACTCCCGCTGACGATAACCGGCACGCCACCAGAAGTAGCAGCCGGATAATTTGTATCCCCGCTGTAACTTGCGCTGACACTATCCGAAGCTGTGGGAGTGTACGAGAAAACGGCCTTCATTTCCAAATTGCCGCTTCCGTCAGTGATTTGTGTATAGGTCGGAGTTCCAGGAATCGCAACTCCAGTTAACTGACTGATAAATGAAACCGTCCCCGTCGCCTGGGTGGCTGTATTTCCAGTATCCACCAGCGCCGTGAGTGTAGCGGCGCTGCCAGCCGACACGGTTTGCGTGGCCGGAGTCAACGACATCGTCGGCGCAGGATAAGTCAATATGAGCGAAGTCGCCGTGGATGTTGCTGCCGTGTAGTTTACGTCTCCGTTATATGCCGAGGTTATGGCATAGGTTCCAGGATTCGCAATGGTGGCAGTCAAACTCGCATTTAGAAAGCCGGAGTTGGTGTTATAAACCACAGTTCCAGGGATCAACGTACCGTTCGAATAGAACTTGACCTGCCCAGTCGGCGCGGCCGAATAGAAAACGACGTTGCCATCATTGACGGTCGCTGTCAACGTAACCGGCTGGCCAGCAAAGGATCCAGAGACCCCTGGCGCAGCCATGGAGGTAGTGTATTTGTTTACGGTGATGACGACTGAGGTCGAACTTGCTTTGTAGCTGTTGTCTCCACTGTACTGCGCACTCAGGGTATGGGTACCGCCTGTGAGTTCGATCTCTGTTACATTTACGGTCTCCAGGGATCCTGCACTGTTCAACGAGTATGTGCCTGGACCAATCGGGACGCTATCGGCAGTAAGAGTCACCGTTCCGCTCGGGCAGGCAACCTCGCCAAACGGTAGCGGATTGCAGAAAGCAGCTTGAGAATTCTGCATGTCCACCCGCACCCAATACTGTGATCCATAAGTCACCGTAGTGGCTGTTCCACCGCTGCCAGCCAAAAGCACCCCCGGCATGTACACCGTGCTATTTTCCTTGGCCACGGTCACGCTTACAGGACTCGAATAGCTTCCGCCATACGTGCCATTTCCGGCGTAGTGTGCAACCACGTTATAAGTCCCGCCCGGAAGCAAATTGGTGGTGCCGCTAACCGCGCCGGTGGTCAGGGTATAACCATCGATAGCCTGCCCCGTGCTCGTCCCCGAGCCGGTGCTGACCAGCAAGGAAGCATCCCCGGTGGCAGCAGTCGGACTCACGCCGATATTCACATTCACCGATTGCCCATGAGTGATGTTCACCGGGGTGCCGGAATTCAGCGTCAGGTTGGTGGTCGTCGCAGTGAATGTCACGGTGTCCCAGTTGGTCACCAGATTATTGGCGTCCACCGATCCCAACCCAGTCGCGAGATCGTAGCCCGCGGCTGTGCTATAGCCAGACAACACGCCATACTGATGGCCGGTAGTAGCCACCGTGCAATCCTGGCTGCCGGCAAGACACGGCATCGCGATCGTGGAGCCGGCTGGAGTGTCATGAAAAGACAACGGCTTGTTGGCCGCAAGTTTATATAGGACAAACCCAGGGACGCCTTGCGGTTCGCCCATCTTTTGGTTCACCAGAGACATGATTCCTGCAAAAGCCGGCGTAGCCACGGAGGTGCCGCCGTACCCCTGCAATTCACTCAAGCTGCATGGCGCCGCGTCGGACTGACAGATTACATAAATGCTGCCGACAAACCCGTTGCTGGCAAACATCGAAACATCAGGCATATCGCGCAGGGAATCGTTCGGAACACCAGCTCCGCTTTGCCACGAGGGCTTGGCGTAGCCCGCCGTGCAACTCCCCAGTTCCTGCGAGTTTTCCACACAATTGCTCTTCCCCCCACTGCCCCCCGTGCTATCGAGAAAACCTGCGAAATTTGGGTTATTGCAATTGGCTTCGGCATGAGTGCTGCCGCCGGTCAGAGTTGCGAGCAGCGGGTTCGTGCAAGAGTTGTCCCATGTGGTTTCCGGAATGTAGCCCTTGGCCGATTCTTGTGTGATCGGATCGTCGGTCGGATTCCAGTAGTTCGACCATTGATTGAACTCATTGAAATCGGTTCCCCCAACAGAAGCATTGAAAGGCGTGGAGCCGAGTCCATTCACATTCAATCCGTACTGCGCCGGCCCGCCAGGATTGTCACACGACGCTGCGCCGTTATCTCCAGACGAAACGAATGCGCTGATCCCTTGTGCCGCCGCCTGTTCCCACAACAAGCTGTAAAACTGATTTCCCGCGGTTCCGAGCCCGAGTTCGCACTCTCCATAGCTCTCGCTCATCACCGGAGCAAGATTGTTGTCCACAATATAGATGGCTGATAGATCGATACCATCGGTTGTCAGGGTGGTTGCAGAGGTTACGAAATTAATGATCGCGCCGGGCGCAACCGCCCCCGACCATTGGGTATCGATGTCCGCCTCTGGTTCGTCACCATTAATACCTGGATTGGGACCGTTATAGGTGATCTGCAGGGTGGGTTGGGGAGCGTGAACGCCGTCAAGACCAAACAAACTCCAGAAATCAGGTGCATCCTGCGGATTGATATCGGTTCGGCCCACAATGGCAATCGTCTGCCCTGTGCCATTCGTACCTGAGTTCCACAGCGGCAAGACATCATAGATGGTTGCAAAATCATACGGTCCCACACCATAGCAACCCTGAAATACTTCGCATCCCGTAAAGTTCGGATTCGCTGGAGTCAAGCGCTTCGTCAGCTTGGAATAGGTGCCGGCGTAAACGTTCTGTGCCTTCTTCTCAAAATTGTTCAGCGAATCGACTCCCACCACCGCCGGCGTCAGCGCCGCGGGAATCGAGGGATCGCTCGCATTTGCCCAGTGCGTTTCCCCGTTCATTACATATTTATGAATTGAGGTATGCAGCGCCGCCTGCACCTGTCCTGCCGTACCGGAGAATTCTATGATTGTCCGGCCATTGCTTACCTGACCGATTTGAAATCCGTAAGATTGCAGCCAGTTGGTAATGGTCTGGATGTCCTTGTCCGCGGGACCGAACTGCTTGCCGAACTGTTCCGGCGTGAGCCACTGGTGATAATTCGGCGACGACTTGTCCTGCTGGTCGTCGAGCAGCTTGCGCAGAGTGGCTTCCTGCGCGGAGCTCCGCCTCAGCACCAGCAGCATGCGCTCCATCGGCAGGCTGGCCGGAGCGGCGCCCTGATCATATTGCGACTTGGCCAGAGGATGTGTGTTGCCTTTGAGCACAGTCAACTTGGTCAAGTCCAATGGCTGGACAATGAGCGGCTGAACCGCACCTCCTTGCGCGAGGGACAAAGCTGGAATGAGGAAGGTTGATAGAAGTACAAACCTGAAAAGACGAGAGACACTCACACCACGACTAATACTCATAGCACTCCTGCTGTTTCTGAGAAACCAAGTTACGAGCAATCGCACCGGGGAATGTCACTTCTGCCTGGGGGAGACAGCGGGGATCGGTCAGTTCGAGACCCCCGAGCTTCGCATATTGCCGTTTTACCGTGCGCCCGTCAAGCTCATTGTGAGGTACCCCAAACTTCCAGAGACAACCCACCTTTCGATCCATAGACTTGACCAAGACTAGGCACACCAATAGAGTCCAAACACTGGCAATCGATCATAAGTATGCGGTTCTTCAGAACATTCACTCGTGCCCGTTTCGAGCTGGCGATTGCCACTGGGATCGCCGGAATCGTGTCGCTGTATGCCGCCCGGTTTCTACAATTGCCTCAGGCCTATTGGGCGGCCATCAGCTCGCTGATAGTGCTGCAATCCAATGTCGCTGCAACCCTCAGCGCCGCACGTAACCGTCTGATAGGGACGGCCATTGGGGCCTTGATTGGCGCGCTTTTCGTTCGTTATGTGGGAACTCATCCCTTGTGGATGGGATTGGCGGTGGTTCTCACCGTACTGCTCTGCCAGGCCCTGAATCTGGAGGATAGCTATCGCTTGGCTTGTGTGACGGTCGCGATCGTCATGCTCATCAGTTCCACGAATTCCGCCTGGGTCACGGCTGGCTACCGTTTCCTAGAAGTCGCGTTGGGGATTGTCATCGCTGTGGTCATTGCTGGAATACTAGAGCACAAAGGAAAGCTCGGCCGTCGATCTAGGATTGCGAAGTCGTAGCGGTTTTTGCTCTTTTCTTCTGCTTGGAATTCATCCTGATTCCGAGAAAAGAAATAGGAAGGCCACCAGCAACAGCCAGGCCCATGCTGGCAAATGGTCCCCATCCCAGGGTCACGGTTCGCATAAGCACAACTCCAGCCCAGGCGATGGCCATCAATTGAAACCCGTAAAAGAGGATTTGTCTTTTCAAAGTTCAGGGGCCGGATGCTTCGCCGAGTTGGCGATTTAGAATTCTGAACGAATCTTGCTGGCGTTGTACCTGCTCATCTTAACTGGAGTTTCGGGAGACTTCCATTTCAACCTGCGGCAATTTGTTGACTACCGCGGATCGGTCGCACTGCTTCTATTTCTCCGCGACACTCGTCTATACTGTCGGCGCGAATGCGTGGGGCGGACTTACCTTTTATTCACCTTACGGAGTGATTTCTATGCCAGACCAGAAATACCCGTTTTTCCCCGACAATGTTCAGTTTTGGTATGAGACTAAACGCGCCTTCGGTGCCAGCAGCTACGGCGCCAGCGAGTTTGGCGAAGTCATGGCAACCGTCGATCGCATCACCTCCGGCGACAATGACAGCTGGTACAACGAGTGGAATGCCACCGCCGAGCGCGTCTTCGCCGAGGCCCAGGGTCAGCTAGCCGCCGGCCATCGCATCAGCGCCCGTGATAGCTACCTCCGTGCCACTACTTACTTCCGCACCTCTGAATTCTTCCTCCACGGCAGTCCCGAAGATCCACGCATCTATAGCGCCTACAAAAAATCCATCCAGGCCTACAAAGCCTGCTGCGCTCTTTACGATCCGCCCATCCTGCCCGTAGAGATTCCTTACGAGGACACTACGCTTCCCGGCTACCTCCATCGGGTGGACGAATCAGACACCAAGCGCCCACTCTTCATCATGCACTCCGGCTTTGATGGCTCCGCCGAAGAGCTCCACGGCGAAGGCGCGCGCGCCGGTATTGAGCGCGGCTATAACGTCCTTACCTTCGACGGCCCTGGCCAGTACGGCCCCATCCATCGCCAACGCCTACCCTTCCGCCCCGACTGGGAGAAGGTCGTGACCCCCGTAGTCAGCTTCGCGCTCACCCTGCCTGGTGTCGATCCTGAAAGGATCGCGCTCATGGGCGTCAGCCTCGGCGGCTATCTTGCACCTCGCGCCGCAGCGTTTGAAAAGCGGATCTCCGCCCTCGTCGCCAACGATGGCGTCTACGACTATGGTGTCTCCAACCTTGGCCCTGTTCCAACAGGGGCAAGAGCTGTTGTCGAGGCCGCGGCCAGAGCAAAAGAATCTCCCGAGTTCGACCGCAATCTGGAAGGGGTGATGAAAACCTCGCCAACCGCCGCGTGGGCCCTTACCCATGGCATGTTCGTTACGGGAACATCCACGCCGCGGGCCTACATCGCAGCCACATTTGCTTACAATCTTCGCGATGGCATTGCTGAAAAGATCTCCTGTCCCACCCTGGTACTCGACGCCGAGGAAGATATGTTCTTCAAGGGCCAGCCAGAGGAGCTTTACAACCACCTCACCGGTGCTAAAACGCTGATGCGTTTTAGCACTGCTGAAGGCGCTGGCGCTCATTGCCAGGTAGGTGCCCATCGCCTTGCGTTCGGACGAATCTATGACTGGCTTGATGACACGTTTGGACACATCGCATGATGGAGCGTCGGTCGGAGCTCTCGCTCCTCTACAGTAACGAGAAATGGGATGAGCCGCCGGAGTCGTCATCTGGCCACCAAGTGGCAATAGGCACACGGAAGGCCACGGCATCCCTGCCGTTAACTAACGCGCCTTCCTTGGGATAGGATGGTGGCCCCGGGGTGATTCGAACACCCGACCTCCGGTTTAGGAAACCGCTGCTCTATCCAGCTGAGCTACGGGGCCTTAATTTCCAGCTTTCGTTGTTCATTCAGTTTACAACGGAGGTCTTCAGGCTTTCCTATGCACAATAACTCTTTTGCGTCCTATCCGAGTCTGCGTGACCGGATCGTTCTCGTCACCGGCGGCGGATCCGGTATCGGCGCCGCTATTGTCGAGCAATTCGCTTTGCAAGGCGCCCAGGTCGCGTTCATCGATCTGGCAGTTGATTGCTCAACCGAACTGGTTGCAAATCTGTCCCCACGATGCCCGCATGCGCCTTTATTTGTCGACTGTGATTTGACCGATATCCCAGCATTGCAGGCAGCCGTGGCAAAGATCACTTCGCTGCTAGGCGCTCCGCGCGTCCTGGTGAATAATGCCGGCAGTGATGATCGCCACCAATTTGAAGACATCACTCCCGAATATTGGGACCAGCGGATGAATGTGAACCTACGTCACCAGTTTTTCGCTGCGCAGGCAGTGGCTCCAGGGATGAAGGCCGCTGGTGGCGGATCGATTATTAACATGAGTTCGATTGCCTGGATGATTCCCTCTCCCGAGCTATCGGTGTATATCACTGCCAAGTCCGCCATCATCGGCATGACGCGGTCCCTCGCCCACCATCTCGGCAGCGGCAACATTCGGGTGAACTGCGTGCTCCCCGGCTTGATCGTCACCGAACGCCAGCGCCGCCTCTGGATGTCCCCGGAATATGAAGCTGAAGTTCTCGGTCGTCAGTCCCTGAAACGGCTCCTGATTCCCGAGGACGTCGCCCGCCTGCTGCTCTTCCTCGCCGCTGACGACAGCTCCGCCATCACTAATCAAAACCACATCATCGACGGCGGCTGGATCTGAATTAAGTTGATCATTCTGGAGGGTGCCCCCGTCCAAGCTCCGCTGGGGCGGGGATTCTCTTGCTACTGAATCACCACTGCGGGCTGGATGCCGGTGTTCCAAATATCCACTGGCGGCGTGATGCTGTCGGACAGCGCGCCTCCAGTGCTGGCGCCGGCAGACTTATTAATAGCGAAGCTGATCACGGCGGTTGCGGCCGCAATCTTGGCGCAGGTTGCGGTGCAATTGGTGGTGAATCCCAAGTAGTATCGACCGGCCGGCAAGGTGGTCGAGCCTTGCGCCCAGGAAAGAGTCTTGAATCCTTTGACCGCCGAGAAAGTCGCCGCCGCGGTGGGGCCGATATCCACTACCAGATTGCCTGTGTTGTCGAACAAACCAAGGTCGTAAATGCTGGCCTTGGTGTCAACGGTCATAATGTCGTAGGTGATTTCTGTCGAGGTCACATCGTAGGGCAGAAGAATTCCCCAGAGCGTATTTAAATTTACGCCAGGTCCAATCGTGCTCCCGGTACGTCCCGACGCAGTAATAAACAAGGGCAGCGTAGTAGCGCCGCCTCCACCGCCGGTGGAAGCAATGGTAATCTTTCCCGCAGCGTTGGTGATCGTGACGTTCGCGCCGGCGGTGAGCGTGCCCAGTACTGGTGTTTTCCCAGTAGAACCGATGAGGATTTGTCCATTCTTCGGCACGACAGTCGAAGTCAGAGTAGCGGCGCCCGAGAAGTAGGCAATCCCATTGACTGTGCCCGAGCCAAGGATTCCAGTGCCCGGTGTGCCGCAAGCCCAGGTCGTGCCACTCCAGACCAGCACCTGGCCGGTGCTGCAAGTTTGCAACAGACTCAAACTCACATTTCCGGTTGTGCCACCACCCGTCAGGCCCGAGCCTGCCGTCACGCCTGTAATGGTGCCAACTGCAGTACTGGTAAGTGTAACGGTGCCACCCAGGGCCACGGTTCCTCCACCGGACAGCCCGGTGCCAGCTTTCACAGTCACCGAGGGGTTCGCCAGCATGGCATTCGTCACCCCGGCGGAAGGAATACTGATGGTCCCACTCGTGGTGATTGGGCCGCCGGTGAGGCCTGCACCGGTGGCCACACTGGTGACAGTCGCCGAACCAGGAAATGTTTGTCCGGGTGCGAACGAAAGAACTCCGCTGCTGTTAATCGACAAGCCGGTTTCACTAACCTGCCCAGGGACGCCGAAGATCAAATTCAAGCTGGCGCCTGCGGTCGCCTTATTGTTCTGGACCGGCTCCGCCTGCCAGCGATAGAGATAAGTGGCGGCGCCGAAGCTGGGAACGAAAACTGACGCCTCGGTGTCCACCGGATTCGAGTTGAATCCCTGCGTAGTCGTGGCGGTACCGAGAGGTGGAATTTCCTCGCCTGCCTCCGGTGTAAATAATCCGCGGATGAAAGCCGTGCCGGTCACATCAAGAGCACCTGCGGGAGCCTTGTTGCCAATGCCCACCTTGCCGGCATTCTCAAAAATGGCGGAATTTTCCAGATTGCAAGCGGTCGTAAACTTGGCAACTTGATTGGCTGTGGCTGTGCCGTCACTGGTGATGGCGGTGCAGGCTGCCTGCGGCGTGGGACCTAACCCACCCGCGTTCAGCCCGGCCCCTACTGGTAGGCTGCTCTGGCTTCCGGACGTTAGCGCAACCACTGGTGATTGGCTTCCCGCCAGCGCAAAGGCGGAAGCCGGCAGTCCACCCAGCGTGTCCGCATCCGCAGCCTTCAGCGCATAAGCCACGCTCAACAAAAGAATGCGAGGCTGTTCAGTTTGCCCTTCGGGCTGGACGCCCAACCAATGGGCCCCTTCTGAACCAAATATGTCCACAGGAAGGCCTTCTTCTTTGGTCGCTCCCAGCAATGCACTGTAGTGCCCGGCGAAATCCAGACGGATGTTCTGTGTTTCCTGCCAGAGCGGATCCGTGGAGTTTTGCTCCTTATATAAAGCAAAGCTCACACTGATGACCCCATTCGAGGATTTACCAGCGCTCTCCGCCAAGGTTCCCGTCACCCGGATCAAGCGGGGCACAATCGCTGCCGATGCCGCTGGGGCTGATTCCTGAGCATTGGCCACTGGTGATGCATCCTCGGCCTGGGCAAGCAAGAGCTGGCTGCTCAGCAGGGAGATCCCGACCAGGAATAAGCAAACGAGCGTGGACTTTGCGACACACTTCGCCGATTGAGATCTCAAGGGAATCATCCACCTCAGGGGGCTGAGGAATCTGGAACGGAGGGGGGTCGAGTCCAGTCGGTGCCCCTCAGGAAACTAACCTTTAATTACCACGGCGAGTAGTCTCCAGGTGGTCTAGCCGCTGGGATTAACCTATTTGGGTCATATATGGAAATGGCCAAATACAACCACGGCGAGCCAATATCCCCGCCGTGGCTGTTTGGACAATCCCTTATGAGGAATATCTATTTCTTGTCGTCGGCCTGAATCTTGATCTGGGCAGGATCCAGAACCAGGATAAACGGCACCTTTGCGATCTGCATTTCACCCGTTACGCAAACCCGCTTTCCCTTGTAGGTTGCAGCCACCTCGAGAGGTTTGTGCGGGTCTGTGGGAAATGTCGCAAAGTAAAATACCGGGCTCGGTTCAGGTTGGTCGATATCGACCGCCACCGGTTTGCCTTTGTTCCCAATCGCATAAAGTGGGATTTTCGTGTCTACGGCCATACCGCACACCATGACGGTTTCGCCGACATGATCTTTTGCTTCTGCGGCAGTGATCTTCTTAGGAGCTTTCGCTTGGCTGAAAGCCAGGGGCAAAAATATAGCTGCAAACATCATCAGAACAATTGTTTTCATTGATTTCATCTCGTGGAGTCAGAAATTCGACTGGAGAATGGGGGACAACGCCAGCCGGTCTTCACAAAAGAAATGTTTTGCGGGGGATGCAAACCATTCTCTAAATGCACCGCCATAGTAGTCTTCGCGGCTTGCGCCCGTCAATTCGTTACAAGCTCGTCGAAGACTGCTTCTCTTAGGTAGAAAATAGGGGGAGGTGGGGGAGGGACACCAAACCTATTTTCGTTCCTAGTTATTGCTTATTGCTATTACCATTCACGGCTGCGGATGCCGCAACAGACTGTTTGCCTGTCGATGGCATTCCGAGTTCAGACTCGACCGTCTCACGCAGCTTGGGATAAGCGATTGCGCCGCTCATGAAGTGGCCATTCGCAAAAAAGCTGGGTGTGCCGGACAATCCGAGCCGCTTTGCCTGTTCCAGGTCCTTTTTCACGGCAGCGGTTTGTTCGCCAGAATCCAGGCATTGATCGAAGCGGGCGCCATCGAGTTTGAGGGTGCGGGCTTCTTCTTTCAGATCGGCCACCTGGAGCCTTTTGGTCTCGAATAATGCATCGTGGAACTCCCAGAACTTACCCTGTACACCAGCGCACCGGGCGGCCTCCGCGGCCTTTTGAGAGTCAGCATGCATCGGAAGGGGGAAATCTTTGTAGACGATGGCTACTTTATCGCCGAATTGATCGCGCAGACGGTGAAGCTCCACGTGAACCTTCTGGCAATAAGGACATTCGTAGTCTCCAAACTCGATGAGCTGGACCGGAGCATCCTTTGGACCCAGACGGTAGGCGTTGGCGATGTCGACCTGCGCACTGGGCTGGCCGAGCTCCACTACCACACCAAACTGGTCGCGAAGACTGGTGACATAATCAGCCTTGGCTTTGTTGAAACGCATATCATGCACGGAATCAAGAATTTTTGCCCGTACCGTTTCGTAGGGCTCTTCACTGCTCAGGCCTTCATAATAAAACTTGAGCTGATCTTCCGTCGGGTCTTTAAGAGCAACCGTGACATGGCGCTTAATGAGTTCATCGACTGTGACTTTCTCACGAGCAGCCTGCATTTCCAATACCTGCTGATCGATGAGCAAATCCAAAGCGTCACGCTCGGCAAGATAAAATTTATAGCGGGCCTGCAGAAGCTTGCCGGCTTCCTTTTCCTGAAGATCGCCTGCGGTTAATTTTTGGTTGCCAACCTCGGCCACTACATCTGCCTTTTCCTGAGCAATAGCCTGGCTGGAAATCATACTTAGCGCTAATCCAAGTCCCAGCGCCATGACAAAACGCGATTTTGACATTGCGAACACTCCCCCGTTTTATTATCGAACTTACGACCGGGCGTCGAGTGGAAACCCGACGCCCGGTGCATGTTGGATTCGAATGTAGGCAGAGGACTCCCCAACTTTGAGCCATCTCTCCCCCCGTTTGCGGCGTCTCCGTATCTGAGCTAGAGCTCAGTGCGGTTCAGCCCGTTAAAAACTACCAGGCAGTGTCTTCGTTGGTGCAAGAGCACTGGCCGTGGCCGCTGCCAAGCAGAATCAAGTACTGGCATTCCAATTCCAGATCGCCGGTTTCCATCGCGGTAGCGTTGGAATCCTTCAATTCGGTTTCGGTGATCTGCGGTGTTGCTGCAGTCTTGCCAGCCTGGATGTGGGTGATCCATCCACGGATTCCAGCGGTTGGTGCTCCAGCGCCTTTCGCCGAAGCGGTGCAGGAACCTGGGTTGGCGTTCGACAGAACCTTGATGACGCCGGCATGGTTAACGTTCGAAGTCAGAACGTTGTACAGCAGGTTCTTGTTGACGGACTCGGAGATGATTCCATCCGCCGATACGTCGCAGCTGCAGCAAGCCTGCAGTTCCTGGCTGTTATCAAAAACGTAGAACGCTGCGCAAAGATCGGCTTCGCCAGCGCTGCCGTCGTTGATTACACGCACGGTGGTGTCAGGGTTACCTACGACGTTTGCGCCGGAGTAATATCCCAGAGCATAAACATCGTCAGGCGCGTTCTGTGCCACCGCTGATGTCATTCCGAGCACCAGGGCAATGGCCAGTATGGGAAGCAAGGTACATAGTACTTTCTTCATTGAAGATCCTCCTGTGATTGGGCGCTGCCGGCTGGGGGGAGAACTGTTCAGCTAAGGATGCGCGGGAAAATCATCGGCTTCTTGACTGATCTTTACAATCACCCACCTGGCTTAGTCGAACTCACTAGGTCCACAAATTTACTTCGAATGGGTTAGTTCTACAATGCCCCGATCGCATTAGTCGCGGAGTTTAAGCACAATGACTAACCATTTTGGGTTAGTTAAATAAATCCACTCGACTGGTTACCGCGAAGGTACATTTGTAGCTTAAGTTATGACGTCCTGGCAATGCGTCGCACTTCCAGGTACTGCATAAAATTAATTGGCGTTTTAGTCTCCCGCCATCTCGTCATCAGAGAAAAGAGTGGACTTAGTGCGGGAATGCCGGCTGCCGGATTCATTTTGCGAAATAGCCGTCGATGCGCCAGTCTTAAACGCGGCCACGCTCATGCAAAAAAAATTACCCGCTTCCGCTTTCCCCCCGGTGAGCGTTGGTTGATAGGTTCCAGCAGCTCCGCTTGTATAAACATAGGTTGTCTTGAAATTCCATGCTGCGGGACTTACGCCGGATGGAGCCGGATCGCTGGAAAAATAACGGGCAATAATAAAATCGTTGGCGCTTGTCTTGATAGTTGGGCCAACCTCGGAACCTGTGCTGGTTACAGTCCCGTCACTCAGGTGGGCTCCGCTTCCGTCGATCACTGCGGGCGACGCCAGCTGGGAAACTTCCAGAAAAGCATTAATACTCGGAACGTGCCCGGAGAAATGATATTTAAGCTCGGTTACGCCGCCCTTGCAATTCTCGCAGTACCAAACATCCAGAGATACTTTCCCACCACATGAGCTGGCAGCTTCCGGAACTTGCTTGTAGATGTTGCCTCCACCAGGCGCATTGTCGTTAATACCTAATACCTTGATCCCTGGAGCAAGCGGCCCTGGCATGGCAATGAGAATACTGCCCTCGCTGGTCGGCGCTTTGACATCCATATCTGAAATGTGGCTGGGACCACCCACAGAGAAAAGCTCTTGCACGATGGTTTGCGCCGGCAACTCAACCGTCCCCAATAAGAACAGAAATATCAGAATTTTTTTCTTCATCTTCTTCCTCGCCTGTTTGATTCACCCGGCATTGACTTGCAACAAACCGGTGTCTGCTGAAACTTACTCCGCCGCTTGGTATTTCTACGAAATCATTTCAAGGGCAGTGCGTACAACCGGTCTGAGATTTATTTTCTCGAGGGAGTTAATTATTGCGCAGGGCTCGAACCGGCTTCCTGTTCACGCTGAAGCTTTCGTGCCTCTCTGCGAGCTTTCATCATTTCCGCAACCGCGTCTGGGGAAAGCGGTTGTGAAGGCGCTTCCGCCTCCAACTGCTGCGACTCAATAGCGACGGAGGGCGAAATTAACACGGCAGGCCCTGGTGCGGGGGTCGCGTTAACTACCGGCATCTGCACTGCAGCCTGGATCGGTTGGTTCGCAACGGATGCATTCGCCGGTTCGTCTGAAGTTGTCAAAATCATGCGTTGCAGGATGCCTGGGTTGGTTGGCGATGCCAGCATCACGTAGTTGAAGCGCGATCCGTTTAGTAGAGTGGCGAGAACTTCGCGCACCGGACCCGGACCGGCATTGGCAAAGAGATGTTCTTGAGCGCGATCCGAAGGAAATTCTATGACCGCGCCCGTCTTCACACTGACGGCTCGCAATACATCTCCCAGGCTCACATCCACTGCACTGATGGTTAACTGGCCATTGCTATAAGTAATCTTGGGACTCGCGGGAAGCGGTGCGGAAGCAGCCGGCGCAACCGTAACAGGAGCCTGTGCCCACACTGCGGTGGAGACGCACAGTATCACTAAAACGCAAAACAACAATCGGAATTGTGGCCGGCCAACCATGAGATTCTAATTCCTT
The DNA here is from genome assembly GCA_963723765.1 of Terriglobia bacterium. Taxonomy (GTDB): domain Bacteria; phylum Acidobacteriota; class Terriglobia; order Terriglobales; family Acidobacteriaceae; genus DATBAX01. The sequence goes on from CAVRSD010000003.1 coordinate 1,215,184, forward strand.
AGTATTTCAATCCGTCGATTATTTCGACGACGCCTGATCACTTTCCTTGGCTTGCGACCCAGCCTCATCCACTCCGCATTGTAGTGGCTCATCCGAGGCTGGTCTGGTTTTTCCGCCAAGAGAGAGTTTTAACTTGTCCTTCATAAATTCCCCGCTAGACTTTTCGCCGGATTCAGCAGCAGCGTCATTCTCGCTGGCAGAAGCGTTCGCGGAAGACGCGCTGTTTTTCTCGCCAGCCGACACTTGCGCATCACTCGGCGGAATGCAAATCGCCGGATCCGCAACCTTTTCCACGGTAGCGCTGGGGGATGCGGCATCGGGTTTCAATTCCGGGGCAGACGTTGGCTTCGTAGAAGCTTCTTTTGCTTTAGGTTCGGCCGACAAAGAAGGAGCCACAGCGACAAGCAGGCACGCCACACATGCAGATCGCATCATCCCTGTCAGCATCATGCCTGTTACGTAATGAGAATGATTGCCCAAGCGCCGCATGGCATTACACTCCTGGGGAATTTCGTCAACGCTAGAGATACTAACCCTGCCGCCAACTTGATCCCAAGTGCAATAGTAGATCACTCCACCAGGCCGGGCGCAATACCGCCCTTGTAGTAGCCATAATGACTAGCCTCGTTTGTTAACCCTTTTGGGTTACTCCCTTAAAGGCGGACTGCTCTGGAACCCGCGCTGCATCTTGACTGTTGACTTTTCCAGGCGAAGATGGCAAACTCCGCCTCGTCTTTATTCTCTCCCCCAGAGAGCTTAGTCCGGTGATCGAGTTGTGTTTGTTGTCACTCGCATCAACCGGACGGTTGAATCTCCTGAAGCGTTAAATTTTTGAAACCCCAATTAGAAGTGCGCGGATTAGTGAGGTCTAAACGTGATGATCGCGCGCTCGTCTCTGGGTGGAAAATGCCGCGCTGAGAAAAAGCGCTGGGAATCGCGAATGAGGGTCGAGGAGTAAACGTGTCAATTGGAACTTCAGAACCAGGTTTTTTGCTCGTGAGTCCTTCGTTGGATCCCATCGCCTGTAATGCGGGAGCGGTGCAAATTCTCACGTTTCCAAGTACGCCGGAAAAAATCAAGAAATTGGACATCTTCCTGACCGACAAAATCCGGTCTGGTCTGGTCAGCCGTCAATCGCGGGATTCGTTAGAGTTTGTGAAGGAATTTAAATCCGGGAAGCGCCGCTATGTTTGCCGGTCATTCCAGTTAGATGGCCACGATAACAATGGAGGACAGCGCACAGTAGCGGTCCTGCTCGAGCGGTATGCGTCAGGGGTGGCGGCATTGTCGCAGATGTCGGAACAATTTTCTCTCACCGAGCGGGAGCGCGAAACCGTGGAACTGCTTCTGCAAGGCCTGACCAGCAAGGAAATTGCACTGCGAATGAACATCAGCCCCAACACCGTAAAAGCTTTTTTGCGGCTGGTGATGGTGAAGATGGGTGTTTCCACCCGCTCCGGAATTGTTGGGCGTGTGGTGGGCAAGTCCTGAAGTCGGTCGCTTTGTGATGAAAACACAGAGCGAGCGAAAGATGACCCTCCTGAACTAATCCGTTTGAGGAATTTACGGCAACCCTGGCAGGGGCGATGATCACTCGTCGTGAAACGAACCTTGGAATCGGACCGCAGAAGCCATCCCAGATTTCCTCAACTCCTGGAAATTCAGGCCCATGAAGTGCTTCCGCTCAAATCTGAAGAAAAAGCCAAGCCTCCGGTGTTGGGTAGAATTCAGAACATGAGTAAGGGCGGCATCTGCTTTCTCAGTTCGCAACCGATCACGCGGGCTTCCCTCTTGCGGTGCGAAATCGGCATGTCGGACGTACCGCTTTCTGTTCCCACTCTGTTGCTGGTTCGTTGGACCAAGAAACAAGGCGTCGAATCGAACAGCTATCTTTCCGGTCTGCAGTTTCTGTTCTAGATCGACTGTTTCCAAAGGCTTTTCCAGGCTTTGAGCAGACACCGCCCTACCTACCCGTTTGGATTAGTCGTCTTGACTAGCTTCTTCTCATTAGTATTTTTTCACTAGTGTTTTTGCGGTAAGCCAAACGGGGGATTCACAATATTTGCACAGTCGCAGTAAAGTGCACATGGCCCTCCCTCCTATACCCTGGCCCCAAAACCCGCCACAGGGTTTGGACTATGTCGTTCCATGCGTTCCTACAAACGAAAAACAGGCTGCTTTCAGCGGTCATCGTATTCGTGTGCGCGATGGGGCTATCCAGCTGTGGAAGCAGCATGGGTCGGCGGGAAAGCAGATTCTCCCAGTGTGGTAACCCTCAAATCGCTTTCTATTTCTCCCGCTACTTCGACCGTGGTGCTGGGCGGTGGCCAGCAATTCACTGTAACCGGATATTACAGTGACAAGAGTCAACGGGATTTAACCCAAACTGCGAAATGGGCAAGCGTTCAACCGACGATCGCAACCATCAGTTCACCCGGGATGGTGGTCACCAAGCAGGCCGGTACGGCCACCATTACCGCAGCGTCGGGCGCGGTCAGTGACTCAGCAACCCTCACCGTATCGACTCCCACGCTAGTTTCGCTTACGGTGTCTCCGGCCAGCCCATCCGTTCCCAAGGGTGATACTCAGCGGTTTGCGGCCACTGGAACATTCAGCGATCAGAGCACGCAGGATGTGACCAGCACGGTGGTTTGGACCACATCTGCCGCTGGCATAGCCTCCATCAATGGCGCAGGGCTGGCGACTGGGCTGGGGGTCGGTAAAGCAACCATCACGGCCACGTCTAATTCGATCACCGGCGTCGATTCGCTTACCGTGACCCCGCCGGTACTCACCTCGATCGCCATTACGCCGGCGAAATCATCGGTTGGGCTGGGAAATAATGAGCAACTGAGTCTGACCGGCACTTTCAGTGACGGCAGCACGCAGGATCTGACCAGTTCCGCCACCTGGAAATCGGTAAAGCCTGCGGTCGCCACTATTACCCAGAGCGGACTCGCGATAAGTTGGAGCATTGGTACCACTGGGTTTTCTGCCGGCTCGGGTGGGCTCAGCGCGTCGGGCACCATCGTGGTATTGCCAGAAGCGGCCGTTGATTATTTTTCCAATGCGCATAACGTGAATGCGCCCGACGGTACGCTGAGCCTGGTCAATACAAGTCTCACCGGCGACGACCTGTGTGCCATGATTTACGTCTTCGACAACAGCCAGGAGATGAACGAATGCTGCGGGTGCTTGATCTCAAAAGAGGGGATCCGGACGCTTTCCGTGGATAACGATCTCACGTCCAATCCGCTTACCGGGACTACACTCCATACCGGCGTGATCCGAGTCGTCGCGGCCGATCCAACCAACAACCCTACCTGCAACGCGGGAACGGTCGCTCCTTCAGGACTAATCCTGCCCTGGGCCACTCACATCCAGTACTTCGCGCCAGGCAGCTTTGCGGTCACGGAAGCCGGCCCCCAGATGTCCACCCTAAGCTCTTCGGAACTGACAGACCTGGAAACCGATTGTGCTTTCATGCAAAAGCTGGGTAGCGGGCACGGAGTCTGCAGCTGCGGTACCGGAGACTGAAACAAAGATCAGGATTTAACTTGCCTTCCGCTTACGCTGCGGCTGGGAGGAACGGTTCTTGCCGGAAGTCGCTTTTATCTTTGAGGTCGAGGACTGCGGCTTTGAAGGATGCGGAAGTTTTGGCGACTGCGGCGTTTCAATGATGGCCGGACGGCCCGAGATTTTTCGAAACGGCGAAATAATAGCGTTGGCAATCGCCCGCACAACACTTCTGAACCTTGATTCTTCGGTTCGAGCCGAGGCGTGCAGGGCTGCCCTGTACTTCTCGATCCAATCTTGTTCGGCGCTACTCAACAAATAATCCTTCAGCGGCCAGAAAATCCCTAATTGTGACTGGTAGTTTCCTCGGCTTTATATCCTGCCCCGGCCATAATCGCAATGCCCCCAAAAGAACTAATCCCCTGGGTTAAGGGTGGCGGCGTAACCATATCAGAGTAATCCGCCTGCGCTATTGAAGGAACTCGGCGGATGGAGCTATACTCCGCCACCTTCGGAGGCTTGTCATGAAAGATGTTTATGAGGTTCTACGTCAAAAGGAACTGAACATTGCGCGAATAAGAACAGAGATCGACGCACTGCTTGTGGTCGCGCCATTATTGAAGGACGAGAACGATAAAGCTGAAGAAGAAACCAATGAGTTCGCTGTCCGGGCGTAAGAACTGACGTTCCACTCATGTCCGCGCTGCCCATCACTAGATCGATTCCTGTTTTTATAAATCCTACCAGAAGCCTTTGTTTTAGAAGATCCTGGCCATCAATCCTTTAATCTTGCCGAAGAAGCCGTGGTGGCCTCGTTTGGTGGGTGCCGCGACGGTCGGGGTCGGTGGCAGGGTATCAGAAGTCGCCATCGTAGAGCTGGTGGAGGGCTTCCCTGCCTGGATCTGTGGCGGGACAACAGCCGGGGCGGATCTCGTCGCAGGCTCCTCCGCGGAAGCCTGGTAAACGATCGGGGTCACATCAATATGGACACGCTTCTCATTCGCCTTTAACGCCGGCACAGCGGCAGTTTCCGATCCGGGCTCAGGCGCTCCGGAAGCCGTGGTGCCGCGAGCTTCGCTACCCTGCGTCGGCGCGGTATCTGGCTTGGGCACTTCATTCGGTTGCCCTAAATGCATGGACTGAAGTTCATTGGCATCCGCGCTGACCGGAGCGGCAGACGCCAGCAGCATGGGAGTTTGCGGCGCCGGACAACCACAATCGGTCGGCATGGCTACTTCCATAGTGTGCGCGCCGCCGGTGTGCAATGCGGTGTCGGCAGCGTCCACGTGGCCGCCGTGAAAAACAATCTGCTCGCTGGGCTGCACTTCATAGGTGCCATCGCCCATCAGCTCTGAGACCACGGCCGGAGCGGTGTTTCCCGGAAGGGTCCGCATGCAGGTATTGCCACGCGCATCGGCGCGGATGGCATAGTCAAACTCTCCCGGACCACGCAGCAGGATACGAAAATCGGGCGTGAGGACGGCATCCGACGATTCATTCAATGCGTAATGGGTTTCCATGGCACCCGTGCCCATGCCCACCATCAGATCGTGCCCATTCTCCGAACGAGTGACCGAGACAGTCGTTCCGGGGCAGACACGGATTTCCCCGCCGCGCGCCAGTTTGAGGACGGTTGTCTGGTTCCCTCCGGTCACCGCAGCGCCGGAAGCAAGATTGTCGGCAAACACCACATTGCCCGTACTCGCGAGACTAACCGGAACCGCGACTGGTTCCTCACTCTTGGTAAGCGCGGAAACGGTAGGAGGCTTGGTGGTCACTTCCTCAGTTTCAGCACGCAAGCGAACCGTAAGCCGGTTTCCGGAAGGCTCAATGGTGTAGCTGAGTGGCTTCAGAAGATCGATAGTGACGCGGGCCACCGGTGGAATCATCAGATACTGCCGCAGGCGAATGTCGCTGATGTCTTCACTTTTGACCGCGATCTCTTTTTCGGGGGCCCTCATATTGGCGTTGGGCAAGTCAATGATAAGGCGCGGCGGATCTTCCAACTTGGTAGCCGTGGGAACGATGGGGCGGCTGGACGTAATCTCAACCGTGGGCGCGCCGTTTTCGAGGATCACTTTTACCCGCGACACGACGGCCGGGTCCGGTTGATTGGCAGCAGCCTCCATCGCCGCCCGCTTGGATTGAGCTCCGCCAAGAGCGGGGACGAGAACGGTTACCAGCGAAAGTGCGACGAGTTTACGATGAATACAAGGCAGGAATTTCATCCCAACAACCCTAAGCCTGAGATAAGAGTTTACCGACAATTCCGGAGCGTGTAGTCACGCCCATTTTTACCATGACCAAACGCACAAACGCCTTCACCGTATTCGGACTGATTTCCAAACGGGTGGCGATTTCTTTGCTGGTCAATCCCCGCAACAACAACTCGACCGTTTGATTCTCCCGCGGAGTGAGTCCAAATAGTTCAGATGCCTGCGACAAGGCGCCCACCCCATAAGAATTTCTCTCCAGCAGCAAAACAATCGAGTTCCGGAGCGATTGACTCACATGGGATTCCAGCGGAAAGCTCCGGCAAACATAACGGCGATATCCAGATTTGAATTCTTTGGAGAACGTGAGCGAGTCGTCGGAGCGGCCCGTAGCCAGGCTGGACTTCACCCGGTCGGCAAGAAAGACATCCAGATTCTTGATTCGATCGGGAGCGGTGGGATAAGCCAGAATTCTTACCGCTTCCGAATTGAACATCAGCAATTTGAGTTTGCTGTCCACCAGAAGAAAGCCTGTTTGCAGCTGTTCATTGGGCATGCCGACATAACTCCACTACAAAATTATTGAGTTAGAAAGGCCGGGGGAGGACACTTTGACGTGACACGCCTTACTGTGACTTACGAAACTTTAAGTTGAGGGGGCGGGCAGCTCTAAGTTTCTGACGGCGGCGGAGATATGTCAACATCCATTTTGTGAATTCTTGCCCAGGCGCTGTGCAAAATGTTGCAATATTATGCCAAAATGCGAATATCACACTTCACCCAGCGGCAAAACCCATTGGCGCCCTCGCAGTCTCCGGATGGTTCGGCCGCTTTCAGTCTAAGACGCAATTCCCTAGCGAGCGGGAGAGGCATCTGAGCTGATTAACGAGCCTCGTGTTAGCCTCTCTAGGCTCCCAATATTTATTCATTCTTTCTTTTCACGGGGATTTCATGAACGATCTTCATCCTTCCAGTGTTGACCTGCAGGCCATCGCCAAACAAATCATGATGGGATACGGTTTCGAGCCGGATTTCCCGCCTCAAGTCTCGCAGCAACTGGCGGATATAAAAGCCCATCCGCCGCAGATCGTGGCGGGGCCGGCGGTGCGAGACCTGCGAAATCTGCTCTGGTCTTCCATCGACAATGACACTTCGCGGGACCTCGACCAGATCGAAGTGGCCGAGCGGCTGCCCAATGGCGACGTCAAAGTGCTGGTCGGAATCGCCGACGTGGATGCGTTCGTAGCCAAAGACACTCCCATCGATCTGCACGCCGCAAAAGAGACTACCTCGGTTTATACCGGAGTGCGCATATTTCCCATGTTGCCAACCGAGCTTTCCACAGGCACGACTTCCCTGCTCGAAAACGGTGACAAGCTCAGCGTGGTGACCGAATTTGTAGTGGCACCGGATGGCACCTTCAGATCCGAGACTGTTTATCGCGCCATCGTACGCAACAAGGCGCAGCTTGCGTATAACGCAACGGGAGCCTGGCTCGAAAATACGGGAGAGGCGCCGCCGAAGGTGGCGGCGTCTGCCGACTTGCAAGCGCAACTTAAATTGCAGGATGAAGTAGCACAAAAGCTCAGAGGACACCGCTTACAGGAAGGCGCACTCAATCTCGATACTGTCGAAGTGACACCCATTCTGCTCAATCAGGAGGTTGTGGATGTGGTGAATCTGCAAAAGAACCATGCCACGCAGTTGATCGAAGACTTCATGATCGCGGCCAATGGAGTAGTGGCGCGCATGTTGGAAAAAGTTTCCTCGATACGCCGCATCGTGAAGACTCCCGAGCGTTGGGACCGCATCGTGCAACTGGCCGCATCGCACAATATAAAGCTTCCCGCGCAACCCGATTCCAAAGCGCTCAACGATTTGCTGATACAGCGCAAAGCCGCCGATCCCGACCACTTCGCCGATCTGTCATTGACCGTCATCAAGTTGATTGGGCCGGGCGAATACGTTTTGGAGCGTCCGGGAGATCCGGTGCAAGGCCACTTCGGCCTCGCGGTTCAGGATTACACGCACTCCACGGCCCCCAACCGGCGCTTCCCCGACATCGTCACCCAACGATTGATCAAAGCCATGCTGGCTGGCAAGCCCAACCCTTATTCCGACGCCGAACTATCCACCATCGCCAGCAATTGCACCGAGAAGGGCGATGCCGCGCGAAGAGTAGAACGCCAGATGGCGAAACGGTTCTCCGCGATGGCCATGACCCGGCACATCGGGGAGACTTTCGATGCGATCGTTACCGGCGCATCCGAGAAAGGAACTTTTGTCCGGGTGCTGCAACCGCGCGCGGAAGGCATGCTGGTGCAGGGACAGAAAGGCCTCGATGTCGGAGACAAACTGCGGGTCAAGCTGACCCGTGCCGACGTTCGACAGGGCTACATTGACTTTGTTCGTGCCTAGAGAGTTTTTTGATGGAGCAGGGCTTCCCAGGCCTGCGGCTAGAGGTAGTGCTGTATCTCTAACGCTTCGCTTGGGCGGACTGGACGGTGGTCGACGTTCGACCAATGGCGAATTTCAGGACCCATTCACTCGCAACCGCCTGACCATCCACCTGGGCGGGCGCGAATTTCCATTGCCGGGCGGCCTCCAGCGTCTTATTGGCAAAATACTGGCTGGGGCCGGCGGATTCAAACTTTGCTGCGGTCACGTTTCCTGATGCATCAACTTCAACTTTAACTCTGACTTTTATCCTGCCTTCAATAGTGTTTCTCGCACTCCGCGATACGTCGGGTAATACCTGCTGAACCACCGAGCCGGAGCCAGAACCAGGTGCGGGCGGCGGCGCGACCTTGTCGGCATGATGGGACACAGGCAACGGCGCGGGCTTTGCGGTTTCAGGGACGACTGCTTTCGGCTCCTCTGACTCATTCGATGACGGAGTGGCGGAGGATTGAACCGCCTGGGCAGGAGTTTCCTCCGACTGGCGATGCAGAAGCTTTCGTCCGCCGACAATCACCACCAGAACA